>JAOSJZ010000005.1 GCA_027493885.1 Gaiella sp. | reverse complement strand
GAACCAGTTGCGCTGGACCGCCGAGGAGATCCGGAAGGGCTCGCCCGTATAGGCTTCGAAATGGCCGCCCGGCAGGGTCAGGAGCTTCTTCGGCTCCAGCGCCTCCTCGTAGGCGCGCGCCGTGAGGTCGAACGGCGTGAGGTGGTCGCCGCGGGCGACGACCAGCAGGAGCGGCGTCGGCGCGATGCGGCCGATATAGCTCGCCGGCTCGTACTCGGTGAACATCTCGATCGAGCGCAGCGTCACCTCGTTTTTCCAGTTCGTCTCGCGGCTCCTGGCGAATTCCGTGAAGAACGCGTAGGTGTCCGCCGTCGGCAGGGCGCAGGGCTCGCCCTCGGGCGCCGTCACCGGCATCAGCGCGCCGGCCTCGCCGCGTGCGCGCGCCGCCCGGTCGGCATCGAAGGCGGCGCGGAGCCCCGCCCACATGTCGCCGCGGATCAGCCGGCGCGCAGTCTCGAAGCCCCAGGTCAGCGGCACCTGCGCGACCACGCACTTGACCCGCCGGTCGATCGCCGCGACCACCAGGACGTGCCCGCCCGAATAGCTCGAGCCCCAGACCCCGATCCGGTCCGGGTCGACGTCGGGGCGCGTCTGCGCGAAGGTGATGGCGTCGCGATAGCCGTCGATCTGCGCCCAGGGGTCGGCATGGCTGCGCGGCTCGCCGTCGCTGACGCCGAAATTGCGGTGGTCGTAGACGATCACGCCGAGGCCGGCCTGCGCGAACACCGCGGCGAAATCGTCGAGGAAAATCTCGCGCGTCGCCGTGAAGCCGTGCGCCATGATCACGGTCGGGGCCCGCCCGCCGACGCCCTTGGCCGGATAGTGCCAGCCGCGCAGCGTCACGCCGTCCTCGGTCTTGAACTCGATGTCGCGTCGCATGGTGATCCTCCCCGAACGGTTGTCCGTGCCGACGCTAGGTCGGCTCCGGGCGGTCCGCTTGCGCGAGAGGGAAGCCGGCTTGTTCGAGAGGGAAGGCGATATGGTAGTCTCGTTCCCGCAAGCCGTCCTCGGCGAAGGCGGCGCAGGGAGGAAACGATGCTCGCTGGCGCGTGGACGACCGCGAGCCTGCCCGCGGGCGTGCGCGCCGAGGCGGCACGGGCGATGCTCAACGAAGTGCATCTGCCCTGGACGCTGCGGCTGCGCGACCGCGAGCCGTACGACTGCCGGCTCGCCTGGCGAGCGCTCGGCGGTTGCAGCCTGATCGCGTGTTCGAGCTCACCGCTCGCCGGCTCTCGCGAGCGGCGCGAGATCGCGCGCACGGAGGGCGACTATTTCGGCCTTCTGCACGTGCTGTCCGGTCGGGAACGGGTGCGCCAGGGCGACACCTCGGTCGTGCTCGGCCCGGGGGACCTCTTGGTGTGGGACGGCACGCGTCCGCTCGATTTCGCGGTGGACACGGCGCTGCACAAGGTCACGCTCCTGATCCCGCGCAAGCACCTCGCCGGCGCGGGCGCCGGCCGCGATCTCACCGGCGCCTTCCGGCTCGACGGCCATTCCGGGCTCGGCGCCCTGCTCGCCAACCAGCTCGCGGCTCTCGCCCGCCTCGCTCCGGGCATTCCGGTCACCGATGCGCCGCTCGCCGCCGACCTTGTCGTCGACCTCCTGGGCCGGCTCCTCGCGCCGGCCGCCGCGCCAGGGCACACGGGCGACCTGCTCGCGCGGATCCTCGCCCATGTCGAGAATCGGCTCGACGATTCGGAGCTGACGCCGTCGCGCGTCGCGGCCGCCTTCGGCATCACGCCGCGCTACCTGCACATGGTGTTCGCCGCATCCGGCGCGACCCTCGCGGTGCACATCCGCGCGCGTCGGCTCGCCCGCATGCGCCGCGACCTCGCCGATCCGCGCTTCGCCCATCTGTCGGTCACCGGGATCGCGCTGCGCTGGGGCTTCAACGATTCGGCACACGCGAGCCGCGCCTTCCGCGCGGCCTACGGCGTCTCGCCGAGCGCCTTCCGCGCATCCCGCCGGTGAGGGTGGCTTCGCACCGCGCTCAGGATGGGTATCGGCAGCCTCTCCATGCCGAGCACGAGAGGCTGAACGCAGCCGCGGCGGTTCGGCACGTGGCGGCGGGGATCGCCGAAGCACGCGAAGAAGCGAAACACTCGCCTATTTCGGTGATCGCCGACGCGGATCAGGGCTGGACAAGGCGTGAGCTGG
>JAOSJZ010000004.1 GCA_027493885.1 Gaiella sp. | reverse complement strand
ATATCGGCTTCAATCACCTGTTTGAAGCGTGGACGCTCAAGGCGGCTGGTTAGATCGTTTGCAATACCCTCACTTGCCAGATTCAGATCAAAAGGATGAATCAGGAAGATGTCGTCCTGGGGATGGTTCCACAATTCCCGGATCACCATCGCCAGTAGGCGCAGCGCACCGCGAGTCTTCTGGAAATTGGGGATGGTTGAGACCTTGCGGTTCAAAGCAGTTAACAGTTCAGGGTGGAAGGGATAATCAGTTTCCATTTCCTGACTGTACTCAGCGCGTAAGGCCCTTTGTGGAAGGTCCGCACCATATTCCAGGCACTCATGGTAGTAGTCCATGTAAACGCGAGTAACTTCTGACGCCGCTGCGCCATCGATGCGTTTGAACAGTCGGTGCGTCACGATAGCCGCGATCTCGGTTTCGGCGGTAGGGGTAATCACCCGCTCCTGGCGCGCAGACAAACGTTTAGCTTCTGCGAGTTCGCGTTCGATTTGTTGGCGGAGTTCGTCAGTCTCTCTGCCAAATGCATCCGACGAGTCAGCCAAAGTTAGCACGACCACCACGTTTTGCTTGCTGGCCGCAAACTCGAAGAGTGACATGAGAAAGGCAACGGTCTGTTCGGCCAGGTCAGACCGCCCTGTTGCTGTCGGAACGGTTTTCGCCGAACGAAGGTGGCGAGCAACCTCATCGAGCATAATCAATGTTGGAGAGTCACCGATCAACTGTTCTAGCAGTCCTGTCCCCGGTGCGGTCTTGTCTATTTCGCTCTGTTGGACCAGCTCATATGCTGACGCGCCGCCGAGTTGAAAAGCGATCTCTCCCCACAGAGTGTAGGTTGTTGCCTCGTCACGCTGGAGACCTATAGTGGGTTCGAGGTCTGAGCCGACAACACCAGCGATCCTTATTGCTCCAGGAGATGGGACGAGATCGACATCGAGAAAGTGTGTTGGAGGAACGTATCCGGAAGCTACGTGAAAAAGCGCGATCAGGTTGTGAGTCTTTCCGCCACCGAAAGACGTCTCTAGCCGGATGATGGCATTGTTAGCTGGATTAGCCCCAGAGAGCCGGCCAAGAGCCTCGCTCAGCAATAATCTCAAACCCGCTGTAGGATAAGTGTTATCAAAGAATAGATCAGGATTCGAGTAAACCTCATCAGCATGGTCTTCTATAACATCCCGCAGTCGTGCGGCGAAAATCTCTTCCCGCAGATCTCCCGACAATACTTCTGCACGAGGTTCACAGGCGCGAAAGACGGATAACATTCAGAACTCCTCCCAACTCAAGCAGTGTCAATGATCCCCGGTGAAATCGAAGGACAACCGCCAGGGTTCGAATCTGGCGAGACAACACCGAACGACGCACAAAGCGCAATGACGAAGAGCACTGTGCCCGGCTGCCGCATATTTGGTCCGCACAAGTGAAGTTTGACGTGCTAGTTCATTGGCTGACAGTCAACGGCTAGCCACCTATAGGCGCTGGGATAAAGGCTATTGAGCATGTGCTAACAACAGAAAGAGCCACCTCCGAAGGATTCGTGTTTGAGCAACGGATTGTAGTTATCAGACAGTATACTCCGTAACCTAGATCCCGCGAACTGCGCCTGGCGGGGCCATCGTCAACGCGCATTGCTCAGCGAGACATCACGCAGTCCAGGTACAGAATGCACGCAAGTACCTAAAGTCTGTAGTTACGGTATTTTCTACGGTAACTTGTTACCGTAAGTTGTACGGGGAAAAGGAGTATGCGTTACCCTCCGAATGGATTTGCTTTGGGCTGCGCGCGGCCACATCGTTCACCGCTTGTGCCCATCATGTACAATAGCGGTAATGGGTCGTGCAAGTGAGAGACTAGATCATTATGAACTAGAACCGGATTTGGTCGTCGGTCTCGCGCGCACGTTCATCCCGCGCTTTGACCGCTACCCCCTGCAATTGCGCGATGGCAGCTACGTGACCGTCGACGAGCCGCTGACCATGGCGATGGTTGAGGCACACATCAGAGGCACCCGGACCATCGGCGCATATGCTCTGGACGCTCAAAGCATGGCGAAGTGGATATGCTTCGACGCCGACGGGGCGCTAGAGTGGTACGGGCTGTGCGCATTGCACGCGCGTCTGGCAAATCAGAGCATACCCTCATACCTTGAGACCTCGCGCCGAGGCGGTCATCTCTGGCTGTTCCTGGAACCGCTGCCAGGG
>JAOSJZ010000003.1 GCA_027493885.1 Gaiella sp. | reverse complement strand
ACAACAAATGATTAGAACTCACATGGATAGGTAAGGAGAACCAGCTACGGATTGCGTTGCTCGTCGGGAAGCCGGTTTGTCGACACTCTCTATGAGATATATATAACAGAGCCAATGATTACTTGTCCGAAATGCCAGACTGAGATCAAACTGACAGAATCGCTTGCTGCGGCGATGAATGTATATTTGCAAGACAGAGCCTATTTACAGAATAAATCAACAAACTGATAAGTATTATGGAATTTAAACAAAAAATAGTTACCGCTGGTAGTAAAAAACGAGATTATTCCCGTCTGATTAATGCCATATGGATGCCATTACAAGAAGATTACAAGGAAATAATTGAGGATTACTTGTTCATAAGCCGAAAAAGGAGTAAAAGTAAATTCTCTATTTATAAGCTTCAATTATCCATATTAGGCGACTTATTGCAACATACCAAGGCTATTGATGCCATGAAGATTATGTTAGAGAAACTTGCGGCTGATTCAAGTTTACATAAAGAAGATAGGGAGAAGCAAATAAGGACATATCAGAACCAGATAGGCGCTGTCCTTCTAGTCAATCAGTCATTAAAGACTATAATTGATGGAATAGCATGGAGGTGTTTAAACTATAATAGGGTGATTTTATCTGCTTTATCAAACAAAGAGGATAGCGGTCCTGTTCGCCTTGACGAGGGATTAATTACAGAGTTATCTGTTTTTTCAAAAGAAATTCTTCATGAAAAAAAGAGGGCGATAATAAATGATATTAGCAACTTTTTAAGAACTGGGGATATAACTACAATAGACGATAATGGTGACATTGAACTTATAGAAGTAAAGTCGTCAAAGAAAAGGGGACGAAGGATAACAAGACAAAAGGAAAGGTTGCAAGAGGTAGTAGAGTTTTTTAACACTGGAATAACGAAATATGAGGGCACAAAGCTAACAATTCTGCCTTGTGATGTTCCTCTGAAAAATTATTTAGCAATAGCCAAGAACATTATTGCAAAAGCGAGAAAAACGTGTTGTTCTAGCGAATTGATTGGCAACTATATGATTTTAGAGTGCGTTGATTTCGAGAAATTAGATGACATGGACAAGGTCATAGAATATTTTGACTCAAGACATGAAAGTGTTAAAAACCGTTGGGAACAAAATAATGACGTTGTTTTCTCTTTCAATTCTTTAGACCGCCGTGGTTTTTCTGCAAACTTGGCCCCTTTCTCAGTGTTTCCACTTTCAATAGAAGATATCACTGCATTAATGATTGGAAGAATTTATTTAACTTACACAATAAATCTTACTGAAATATTAAAAATATTTGAAAAAGACGGATGGGTGATTGTGGATACTTGTTTAAGAGCGAAAGCGGAACAGTTAAGTACTGAAACTCCTTTTGCAAAAATCAAGAAAGGTAATTTTAATGTCGAGGTGCCTTTTGCAGATGTAGCAAGAGTTATCTATGAGATGCTAAGTCTCAAAGTTTTAATAGATACATACAATGCGCAATATAATAAAGGGCATCAAGAATCCATCTCTTCATTAACTAACTATACTAAAGAGTCTTCACTCTGGGATTAATGAAAGAAATAAACGGAACAGGTACATTTATTCAGAGACTCAATTACAGGGTCCGAGATCACGCTTGTCAATGAGTAAGTATTTAGCGTGAAACTGCAAAGGCATTCGGTATGACCAAAAACCAAAAACTCGAACTCACCTGGATAGGCAAGGAAAACCAGCCAAAGCTGGAGCCGCGCATATTAATTGAAGACCCTGAGAAGTCTTATGGACACACCCCTCGCTTCTCTCAAGAGGGGAATAAAAATACCCCCAACCTCATCTCGAGAGGGAAGTATAAAAGTCCCCTCATGGGAGGGGATTCAGGGGTGGGTAATATGCTCATCCACGGCGATAATCTCCTTGCGCTGAAAGCCCTTGAACAGGATTTTGCAGAAGAGATAAAGTGCGCTTGTATTGACCCGCCCTATAACACTGGTAGCGCTTTTGAGCATTACGATGACGGTCTTGAGCATTCAATATGGCTGAGCCTGATGAAGCCGAGAATTGAGATATTGCATAGGCTGTTACGCCCTGACGGGACTCTATGGATAACAATTGACGATAATGAATGCCATTATTTGAAGGTGCTCTGTGATGAGATATTTGGCAGGAGCAATTTTGTTGCTAATGTTGTGTGGCAAAAGAGAATTCAACCAGATATGAGGGCAACAATTGGCGCAGGGCATGACCATATACTCGTTTTTTCAAAAAACATATCTTTATTTAAACAAAAATTGAATATTCTTGAACAAACTGAAGACCAACTCAGCAGGTACAAAAATCCGGATAACGACCCCAAGGGGCCATGGATATCAGCCGATTTTATGGCAAAAGGGTTTAGACCTAATCAGATGTATGAAATTGTTACTCCTTATGGGAAAAAATATAAACCAAGACCCGGGTCTTGTTGGCGTAATATTGAGTCTGTTTACCAAACGCTATTGTCTGAAGGTAGAATTTGGTTCGGAAAAGATGGTGATTCTGTTCCAAGAAAAAAGACATACCTTTCTGAAAGTGAAGGTATTGCTGCTTGGACATGGTGGCCGAATTCGGAAGTTGGTCATAACCAAGAAGCGAAAAAGGAATGTAATGCCCTTTTTGGTATTGAGGACACTT
>JAOSJZ010000002.1 GCA_027493885.1 Gaiella sp. | reverse complement strand
ACAGCTTTATGGTCGCAAGCATAATCCTCAATGAGAACATCCGGCAGCAATATTGTGTCGCGATTAAGGGTGATGGGTGGGTGATCCGAACGCTCAAACGGATGATTGGCACCGGTAACCAGAGCATAACCCCTCACACCTATCAGACTCAGCAAGACAGCAGAGGGCAGTTGAACGCCGAGATTCTTCTGGGCATACAAGGCGGGATCGAGGTAGCAAAGGGTCAAGTCCTCCAATACATAGAGGCCAATACTCCTTTCTTGTTTAGATCCCCATCCGCGCTTGATCTCGGCGCATTCCACTGCCCCGTTTCGGAATACTTGAGTGTAGCCGTGATCGCCGTGCGGTTTCACGTAACCCTCGAGATTGAACCGGCCATTGCTCAGATACTTCTCATGAACCCACATAGCGGGGCTGCGGGATTGGAAAACAGACAAATCGAAAGCTGAAGCCGGTTCAGAGAAGAGAATTGGGACGATGTGCAAAACGATTCCTGGACCATATTCTAGTTGTACAGGTATCTCTTCCTGCTTGTGATCGGCTATGGTATCAGTACGTTCCTTCCGGAAGTTCTTTACACGGTCAACCAGATTCGCCGACAGGTTGAATGCCGCCCGCAGTTCTTCAATATTCATTTCGTCATTCCTGCCCGACCGCCGGATATGGAATTTGCCCGTTTCACGAACCCGATGCGGTGCACGAAAGCTGCGTGGAACGTGAATGAGGATTGCCTGCGCTTTCTCCGGATCTGCTAAGTCTACAGACTGGAACTTGATGCGAGGCAATGGTGGCTCAACTCCACTCACAGCGCACTGTTCAAGTCGCGCTATCTCTCGCTCAGCGTTGACGCTTGGCCCTATCCCACATAGTTCTGTGGCTGTGCCGTTCATTTCTTTCATGCCACAAATGATCCAGCCGCCGTGAGCGTTGGCAAGAGCGGTTAAATCTGTACAGAGGTCAATTTTCCACCTGTTCCTTACCTTGTCTCTTTCGCTCTGATTTGACGGCAGCTCAGAGTCCGGGGGCGGGGGGTAGGCGAATTTCTTGAAGTCAACTTCTTGTTGTTGCTCGCTTGTGCCGATTAGACCCAGAAGGTCGTTCTTATCGATTTCCTGTATTGCCTTACCGCGAAATAGCATTTGCTAATGTACCTCCACCGTAATCCCCTTCGTCGTATCGTTCCCCAGAATGTCAATCACCTTGACCAGCGCGGTATACGTGCCCGGCTGTTCGTACTTGTTGCGCACGCTCAGGGTCAGGCCCCGGTCTTTGCGCGTGCGGTAACTCTGCCACTCGTTGTGGAACGTGTCGTCGCGGTAATTGAAGTCCACTGCCCAGTAGTCAATCCACTCCGACCAGTGCTTGACCGCCTTGATCACGTCTTCCGGCACGTCGTCCGGCGGCACCATGAAATCGGTCAGGGTGACGGCCAGCTCACGGCCCTTCACCTGAACGTCCACTGACAGGGCGGCCAGCTCGAAGAAGCGAATGTCGCCCTGCTCAACGGCCTTCTTCTCCAGCACTTCGCGGGGGATGCGCACAAAGCGCACGTCCAGCCCGGCTTCCTGGGCGATCTGCTTGGCCGTCTCGTTCATGTCTAGCGCGAAGTCCCAGCCCAGCACGTCCACGCCGGCTAGCTGGGGTGCGCCCTTGCCCGTGCCAATGGCCCGGCGGAACTCGATGGCGATCTGCTTCACGTCGCCCAGCGCAACGGGCGTGTCCACCGTGCCCACGTGCACCATGCGCCCGCCCTTCTTGCCGTGCAGCCAGGCGTACCCTTCGACCGGCTCGGCGTGGTAGAGGTCAAGGATGAAGCGGCGGTAGGCGCGGACGGTGGCCTCGGCCCGCTCGCCGAACTCGGCCTTCTGCCAGACCTGGCGCTCGTACTTGCCCAGGTTCTGCACCACAAAGGGGCGCACGCCCTCGATGCCCAGCAGCCGCTTGCGCGTGGTGTGGATGGCGAAGCGGCCCAGGTCGCAGGCGATCCAGCGGCGGCCCAGCTTCTCGGCGATGGCGGGGGTGGTACCACTGCCGCAGAAGCAGTCTAGAACGAGATCGTTCTCATCGGACGAGGCTCGGATGATGCGTTCAAGGAGGGCTTCAGGTTTCTGAGTGGCATAGCCTGTGTCTTCCAGCGCCTGTGAATTGACAGGATAGATGTCTGTCCATAGATCATCCACGAGTCTGCCTTCAGACTCATCGAGATACTGCTTCTTTCGCGGCATGCCGCCGGAAGTAAACTCTATCAAACCAAGTTGCATTGCTTGGTCTATCCGTTCTTGAGACCAGATCCAATGGCGACCCGGTCCAGGGTCAAGCACTTTGTCGCCAAACCTGCGTGTAGGTCCTCCCCCCGCTTGGAGCAAACTCACTAGCTGATACCTTCGCCCGGTGCCAGGTTCGACCTTGTCGAACTTCTTTTCATATTGCGGGTCTTGGACTATCCGCTGCTGATTGAATTTGAAATCGGCATTCTTGGCGTACTTGAAGATGACATCATGAACATTTCCATATCCTCTGCTCTGGGCCTTTACAACCCTAATCTTCTTCCACACAATCTCGTTGACGAAATTGGATGGCGAAAGCACTTCGTCAAGTATCTGCCTGATTCCGGCATTTACTCGCCAGTCACAATGAACATAGAGGCTTCCAGATTCGGAGAGTAATTCGTGAAGTACCAGGACTGCCTCGGAAAACCATTGGAAGTAACTATCGAGTCCGCGCCCCCAAGTATCACGATAAGCCTTCTGTTCGATGATGCTTGGCTCTTTCTCAAACGTACTCTCGCCTACGTCTGCCTGGAATGAGAAATTCGCTCCTGTCGCAAACGGCGGG
>JAOSJZ010000001.1 GCA_027493885.1 Gaiella sp. | reverse complement strand
ACGGAGATCGCAAACCAGGCGAACCTCGACGTCGTCATCAACTCGTCCGATCCGGACTACAACGACGACACGGACTTCACGGACGGCCCCGCCGCGGTGGTCGCGGATCCTTGCTACAACCATCCGTCCGACGCCGCTGACCCCATCTCCCCGGGCGGCGGGCAGTGGACGGACGTCAGGGTGAAGGAGCGCAACCTCCCGTCGCTCTTCGGCGCCGTCGGGCTCCCGCTGAGCCGCACCGGGGCGCGCGCCCGAGTCGAGATCCGGCCCGCGCTCAGCGGACACCGCTTCCTCCCGCTCGCCGTGCCGGACAACATGATCGAGAAGGTTCAGGTGCGCTACTACAACGAGTGCACCGGGGCCGAGATCGCGAAGGCGGATCTCGGGCCGCTCGGGGCGCTTCCCGCCCCGGCAGGCGGAACCCTGTGGGCGATCGCAGACGCGCAGGGGCAGGGCGACGCGAGCATCGGCCTCAACCTCCCGATGCCCCAGTACGACCCGTCCTGCGGCGACTACATGCCCGTCGGCGTGGAGGTTCGCCTCGCGAGTCAAGCCGATGTCGACCTCAACCAGTCCTGCGCACAGCTGGCTGCAGCGCGCTATGCCGACTGCTTCCATCGGCTGTCGCAGATCCGCGTCTGGAACGACGGCAACGCCGACTCGCAGCCGCGGCTGACGAACGTCCGCGTCATGGACGGGTGCGGCGCACCTGCCGACGGCTACTTCGGCCGGCTTCCCTTCCTTGCGAGCAACTGCCGATACACCGTGTCGGCCGAGGTCAACTGGGGCTCGCGAGACGACGGCGATCTCAACGACATGTCGAACTTCGAGGTCACGGCGAACGGCGTCCAGCTCAATCCGCCGTCCGGTAGCCCGAGCGGGGTCTGGACGTCGAACCCCAATGCCGTCACGTATGCCGCGGGGGCCAACACGGTCACGATCGGCCTCGACTGGGTGGACAACGACACGACGCACAACTGGAACGGCGCTTGCAAGAACGGCAACCAGAACCCCTGCAAGTACAGCGGCACGCAGCCGGCCCACCGGGCGTTCGTCGGCACGAAGGCGAATTCCGGCGCCGTCGTGCTCGTCAACACCTCCGCCAACATGGTCAGCGGCGGACTTCCCGGCACGCCGTTCGACAACCACCGGTCGGGCGGGGCGCCGCTCGACTGCAACGACGGAGACGACTGCCTGATCTACCCGACCGTCGGGACGGAGAGCGTGCTCACGGCCGGCGTCCTCACAACGCTGCGCCTCGACGATCCGCAGGCCAACCAGACGCTCCGATGCGACCCCAACTACGCCCAGGGACAGGAGTTCTCGACCTTCCGTTACGGATGCGAGCCGTGGTATGCCGCCAACACGTGGAACTCGCCCTGGTGGGTCAACAAGCAATGTCCCGACCCGGGCCTGTGGTTCTCCTACGCGACGATGCCGGCGCCGTTCGGCCAGAACGGGCGCACCAACGCGTGGCAATGCGTGCTCACGGCACCCGGCATGTCCGTCGGGCAGGTCGGGGACGACATCGCGGTCGCGACCGACAACTGCAACACCATCAACAACAACTCGTGCCAGCAGTTCGCGTGCAACTACGACGGCAACTACGACGGCAAAGGATCGACGCCCGGCTGGAACACGACCGGCGGCAAGGGCGGGAACAACCCGCCGAACCCGGAGAAGCTCGGCTCGGCCTATCCACGCGTCGTCAACCTCTTCATCGTCCCGTACCAGGGGTCGAAGGGGCTGACCGGCGCGGGTGACACGATTCCCGTGCTCGGCTTCGCTTCGTTCTACGTCATGAACTGGACCGGCGCCAACAACAACCAGAGCGATCCCTGCCCGGACACGACGTGGGGCAACGTGAGCGTCCCCGATCCGCCGAAAGGCGCAATCACCGGCGTGTTCGTCGAGGCGGTCGACTACGAGCCAGGGCCCGTCGACAAGACCGCGACCTGCACGGAGGGAATGCTCAGGCCATGCAGGGCTACGCTCGTCCGATGATCTGCCGATAGAAGGACCAGGAGGAACTCCCCCGTGTCGAACACCTCACTCACCACCAAGGTCCAGCAGTCCCGCGGCTGGACGCTCGCGCTCGGCATCGCGGCGGCGGCGCTCGCCGCGATCCTGCTGATCGCATATCTCGTCCAGTACCGGTCGAGCGTCAACGACTCGACCGCGCCGACACCCGTGCTGGTGGCCAAGAACCTCATCCCGAAGGGCACCTCGGGCACCGTGATCGCCGAGAAGCAGCTCTTCCAGGCGGCGACGCTCGCGAAGGACGACCTCAAGGTCGGCGCGATCTCCGATCCCGCCTACCTGAACGGTCGCGTCGCCGTGGCCGACATCTTCCCCGGCCAGCAGATCACGACCGCCGACCTGAGCGCCGGCCTGACCGACGCGATCCCGACCCAGCTCAGCGGCAAGCAGCGCGCCGTGGCAATCCCGGTCTCGGGGGCGCGTGGGCTCGTCGGCTACGTCGCGAGCGGAGATCGCGTCGACATCTACTACGGCGCCGGCTCCACCGGTGGAGCCATCCTGGGTCTGCTGGCACCGAACATCCTCGTGATGCGCGCGCCGGCCGCCGAGGGCCAACCGGCAATCCTCCGCGCCGACGCGGCACTCGCCCAGAAGCTCGCCCTGGCCTCGGATACGGGAACCCTGTGGTTCCTCCTCCGCCCGGCCGGCAACGCGAAGAACGCGCCGAAGAAAGCGATCACCAGCGCCGAGCTCCTCGCGCAGATCAACGGACAGCGGTAACAGCCCATGGAACGCCCCATCCGCGCACTCGTAGCAGTCGAAGGGCTGGACGTCTTCGACGTCCAGCGGGCCCTGCCCGACGACCCGGCCTTCGAGCTCGTCGGCGTCACCGACGGGGTCGACGAGACGGTCCGCACGCTGCAGAACCGTGAAGTGGACGTGATCCTCGTGGCGTGCCAGGGCCGCGAGGACGACCGCTCGCTCCAGATCATCGACGGCGCGCGTCGCACCACGCCGGACGTGCCCATCATCGTCCTCTCGACCTCGTCGCCGAACGGGTTCCTGCGGCGGGCGTTCGAGGCGGGCGCGGCCGACATGGCGCTCTTCCCGCAGACCAAGGAACAGCTCCGCTTTGCGATGAGCAAGGCGATCGCACGCTCCCCGCGGCGTGGCGCGACCGCGGACAGCCCCGCGTAGCGACGGGCGGCTCGTCTGCGTCCTCGGGCCGAAGGGCGGGACCGGAAAGACGCTCACCTCGTGCAATCTCTCGGTCGCGCTCGCCCTCGCCGGGCAGAAGGTGCTCGTGATCGACCTCGACCTGCAGTTCGGCGACGTCGCGCTCTGCCTCGGGCTCCCGCCCGAGAAGACGATGTACGACCTCGCGGTCTCGGGCGGCTCGCTCGACTCGGACAAGCTCCACGACTACGTCATGAGCCACGACACCGGGGTCGACGTCCTCCTCGCTCCGGCGCGGCCGGACCAGGCGAGCGCGATCACGATCGAGTTGCTCCGCGACATCCTCGTCGTCGCGCGCGCGACGTACGACTTCGTGATCGCCGACACGCCGCCCGGCTTCACCGCCGAGGTGATCGCGACGATCGACGCGAGCTCCGACCTCGTCATGGTCGGCACGCTCGACTCGCTCTCGCTGAAGAACACGAAGCTCGGCCTCGAGACGCTCGGGCTGATGGACTACGACCCGCAGAAGATCCAGCTCGTCCTGAACCGCGCCGACACGCGCGTCGGGATCAGCCAGCACGACGTCGTGATGGTGCTCGGCGCCGAGCCGAACGTCTTCATCCCCTCCGACCGCGAGATCCCCCGCTCGGTGAACGAGGGCGTTCCGATCACGCTCTCGCGTCCGCAATCCTACGCGGCCGCGTCCTTCCACGACCTCGCCGGGATCCTCGTCGGCCGCTCGACGGCAAACGGCGAGGCCATCGCCGCTGCGGCGAGCGGCCAGGCCGAGCGTGGCCAGTCCCGGTCCCTGTTCCGCCTCAGGAGGAAGTAGCCGCATGGAGCTCCACGAGCGACTCGTCACGACCAAGCCCGCGGTCGCAGCTCCGGTCAAGGAGCCGTTCGCGGATCTCAAGAACTCGATCCACATGCTCGTGATCGGCGAGCTCGGCCCGCAGCTGACGGGCCAGGCGCTCGACCCGGTCGGCATGCGCGACCGCGTCGTCGCCGACATCCGCCGCCACCTCTCGGGCGAGACGGGCATCTCCCGCGAGGACCGCGAGCGGCTGACCTCGGAGATCGCCGACGACATCCTCGGCTACGGGCCGCTCGAGCGCCTCCTCGCAGACGACTCGATCACGGAGATCATGGTCAACGGCCCCGGCGAGATCTGGATCGAGCGTCAGGGGCGGCTGTACGAGACGACCGTGCGCTTCTCGGACGACTCGCACCTGCGCCGCATCATCAACCGGATGGTCGCCCAGATCGGGCGCCGCATCGACGAGTCCTCTCCGATGGTCGACGCGCGCCTCCCCGACGGCTCGCGCGTCAACGCGATCATCGCGCCCCTCTCCCTCTCGGGGCCGCTTCTCACGATCCGCAAGTTCTCGCGGAAGCGTCTCGGGCTGCAGGACATGGTCAACATCGGCTCGCTCTCGGAGGAGTCCGTCGACTTCCTGCGGCGCTGCATCCAGGCGCAGCTCAACGTGCTCATCTCGGGCGGTACGGGCTCGGGGAAGACGACGCTCCTGAACGCGCTCTCGTCCGCGATCCCGGACAACGAGCGGATCGTGACGATCGAGGACGCGGCCGAGCTCCAGCTCAACCAGCGGCACGTGCTCCGGCTCGAGGCGCGCCCACCGAACATCGAGGGCGAAGGGGCGATCCCGATTCGCGATCTCGTGCGGAACTCGCTGCGCATGCGCCCCGACCGCATCATCGTCGGCGAGGTTCGCGGCGCCGAGGCGCTCGACATGCTCCAGGCGATGAACACCGGTCACGACGGGTCGCTCTCCACCGTCCACGCAAACGCGCCGCGCGATGCGCTGTCCCGGGTCGAGACGATGGTGCTGATGGCGGGGTACGACCTGCCCGTACGGGCGATCCGTCAGCAGGTGTCGTCCGCGCTCGACATGATCTGCCACATCGAGCGGATGGAGGACGGCTCGCGCCGCGTCACCGCGGTCACGGAGGTGCAGCGGATGGAGTCGGACGTCATCACGCTGCAGGACATCTTCGAGTTCAAGATCGACTCCTTCGCCCCCGACGGAACGATCAACGGGAAGCTCCACGCGACCGGGCTGCGGCCGATCTTCCTCGACAAGTTCGCCAAGCGCGGGATCGAGTTGCCGGCGGGCCTGTTCTCGCACCGCCCCGTCACCACGAACGTCGCGGATCTCCGCCGGTGAGCCGCGGCGCGAGGGTGATCCCGCTTGTGGCCGTCGCGCTCGTCGCGGCGACCGCAGCCCTGCCCGCATGGACGGCCGAGAGCCAGGGCCCGCAGGTCGTCGAGGCCGGTGCGGCGCTGTTTCCCGACCGCTCCTACATCCTGACGCTCACGGAGAAGCCGAAGAGCGCGCTCACAACGGCGGACGTGAAGGTCACCGAGAATGGCAAGCCGGTGGAGAACCTGAGCGTGCTCTCCTCCGCCTCGGCGGAGGGCATCGGGACGGTGCTCCTGATCGACGCCTCGAACAGCATGAAGGGCTCGATTCAGTCGGCCATGCAGGCGGCCCGGGCGTTCGCAGCCCGGAACCCCGGGCAGCCGCTCTCGGTCGTGTTCTTCAACGTCAAGCCGACGGTCGCGCTCCCGCTCACGACCGACCGCAAGCAGATCGAGGCCGTGCTCGCGAAGGCACCGAAGCTCGCCGAGGGCACGCGCATCTACGACGCGCTCGTCGCGGCCGTCGCCCAGGTTCGCGGCTCCGCGCTCGGCGCCGCACGCGTCGTGCTCCTGACGGACGGCGACGACGTGGGCAGCGCGACGAGCCTCGACTCGGCGCTCGCGCAGCTCGACGGCCAGAAGATCCGCGTGTTCACCGTCGGCATCGCCTCGCCCGACTTCATGCCCGACGACCTCGAGAAGATCGCGGACGAGACCGGCGGCACGTACGCGGCGGCGACGTCACCCGAGGCCCTCACGAAGATCTACGACGAGCTCGGCTTCCAGCTCGGCAACGAGTACCTGCTTCGCTACCGCTCCACGGCCCAGCCCGACCAGGAGGTGGGCGTCGAGGTCTCGGTCGTCGGTGCGGAGCCGGTGTCCTTCTCGTACACGAGCCCTTCGACCGGGACAGCGGCCCCGTACGAGCCCGCCCTGCGCGACCGGCTGTTGCAGTCCTGGCTCCTCATCCCGCTCGTCGTCGCGCTCGTGCTCGCTCTTGCAGTGTTCACGATCCGCGCGGTCTGGAGCCTGCGGTCGAACAAGGCACTCGTCGCGCGCCTCGGTGAGTTCGTCACGCTCCCGGCCGAGGAGCAGGCCGCCGCGAGACGCAAGGAGGTCGACCATCTCCTCGCCGCGGCAAACGCGAAGAAGAAGCAGCAGCGCAGCTTCCGCTGGCTTCAGGGCTTCTCCGAGGACGTCGACGTGGCCCAGATCGACCGCGACCCGACGAAGATGGTGTGGATCTCCGTCTTCGCGGGGCTGGTCCTCGGAGTGCTCGCGAGCGTGCTCGTCAGCCCGATCTGGTTCGTGCTGGGGATCCTCCCACCGCTCGGGCTGAACTTCTGGGTGCGGATGCAGGCCCGCAAGGTCCGCAACGACTTCGGCGAGCAGCTCCCGGAGAACCTCGACGTGCTCGCGTCCGCCCTGCGGGCGGGGCACAGCCTCGCGAACGCGATGGGCGTCGTCGCCGACGAGGCGCCCGAGCCCTCGAAGCGTGAGTTCCGCCGGGTCGTCACGGACGAACAGCTCGGCATCCCCCTCGACGAGGCGCTCGAGGTGACCGCGAAGCGTATGCAGAACAGCGACGTCGACCAGGTAGCCGTCCTCACGCTCGTCCAGCGTGAGGCCGGCGGAAACACGGCGGAGGTGCTCGATCAGGTGACGGCGAACATCCGCGCACGTATGGATATCCGGCGGTTGGTGACGGTCCTCACCGCACAGGGGAAGTTCTCGTCCGTGGTCATCGCGCTCGTCCCGATCGGGATCTTCGTCTTTCTCGTCCTCGTGAACCCGTCCCAGCTCGATCCCCTGTTCCACGAGACGCTGGGCCAGGTGATGGGGATCATGGCGATCCTCATGACGCTCCTCGGCTTCTACGTCATCCGCCGGATCATCGCGATCGAGCTCTGACAGATGGCCATCCTCATCGCAATCCTCGGGCTGTTCTTCCTCGCAATCGCGGTCACGATGGTGCTGCGCGCGCTCACGACCCCAGCCGGGCCGTCGACCGAGACAATCGAACAGATCAGTGCGTACGGGTTCGCCGGGACGCTTCCCGGCACGATGCCCGATGCCGGCGGCCCCGGTTTTCGCGCCCATCTCGACGACCTCACTGCGGCCGCGGGCCGATGGATCGGACAGCATTTCTCTCGCCTCCGCGGCAGGGACTATCGAACACGCCTCATCTCCGCGGGCATGTACGGCACGACTCCCGAGCGCCTGCTCGGAACGCAGTTCCTCTGCGCGCTCGCGGGTGTGTTCATCGCGGTGTCGCTCGGCGCTCTCGCCGGAGGGAGCAGCCTGCTCCTGCTGCTCGTCACGGTCGGCGGAGGGCTGGTCGGATGGGTGATGCCCGCGTACATCGTCGACCTGCGTGGCCGTAAGCGCCGGGAAGAGGTAGAGCGCGGCCTCCCCGACCTCATCGACCTTCTCGTCGTGACGCTCGAGGCGGGGCTGAGCTTCCCGCAGTCGCTCCGCCTGGCTGCGACGAAGATCAGGGAGCCGCTCGCCTCCGAGGTGCGGCTCACCCTGCAGGAGCAGAACATGGGCCTGACGCTCGTCGAGGCCCTCGAGAACCTCCTCGGCCGAATCGACACGCCCGGCGTGCGGATGTTCGCCCGCTCGATCGCCCAGGGCGAGACGATGGGTGTCTCGACCGGGCAGATCATGCGGAACCTCGCGGTCGAGCTGCGGAAGCGCCAGCGAGCCTACGCAGAGGAGCGCGCGCAGAAGGCGCCGGTCAAGATCCTGTTTCCGATTCTCTTCCTGATCATGCCGGCGCTCTTCATCGTGCTGCTTCTGCCCGTGATGATCACCATCATGAAGGTGCTCTGAGGTCCGACCCGACCCGTGCGCAAGGTTCCGAACCTCACGCTTCGCCGAGAAGACGGTCGCGTCGTCGCCGAGTCGGTCACGGTCGCGGACTCCACCGGCCGCCGGCTCCGGGGGCTCCTCGGCAAGAAGGACCTCCCCTCGGGCCACGGCGTCCTCCTGCGCCCCGCGTGGTCGATCCACACCGCGTTCATGCGGTTCCCGATCGACGTCGTCTTCCTCGACGCCGACCAGATCGTCGTGAAGGTCGTGCCGAGCCTGCAGCCGTTCCACACGGCGTCGTGCCGCGGCGCGCGCGAGGTCGTGGAGCTCCGGGCAGGCGAATGCGAACGCCGCGGGCTCGCGCTCGGCGACCGCGTCGCGTGGGCTGCACGCGCCGCCGACGAGGGCGAGCCCGTCGCCGTCCAGCTCGAGGGCGACCGGCGCGGGGCCGTCGTGCTCGCCTCGAGCGATCAGCGCTACCTGAAGCTCGTCCGCTTCCTGCTCGACGGCAAGGGCATCGACGTCGTCGCGAGCGTGCCGCCCCAGCGGGCCGCCGAAGTGGCAGGCGGCGAGTCGGCCGACGTCGTGCTGATCGACGTCGGCGCGGTGACGGAGGGCTGCGCCTCGCGAGCTTCACGCGCGCGCGGAGGCCAGAGGCGACGGTCGTGCTCGTCGGCGAGAACGCGGGCGGCAACGCGCCGGCGGGGATGCGGGTGTACGAGAAGTGGGACGACACGGACGGCGTGGTCACCGCGATCGAGGACGCCATCCAGCGGAGGGCCGTGTAGTCTCAGGGTTCGTGCAGGGGTCGTGGCCGAGACGCTGAACGAGGGGAGCGGGCACGAGATGACACGAGGCGAACCCGACGTGCGGCAGGCTCCATGAACCGTCCCAGGCGGCCCGTGAGGCCGCTGTGACGTCGTTCAGCTCGACCGCGAGCGGAAGCGATCTCGCGGCGGACACGCGGCCCACAACGCCGCGCTCGACAGCCGGCGCGCCCGTTCGGCTGGAGGCTGCACACAGCGCGCTCCTGGCCGACTCGGAGGCCCGCGCACAGGCGTTTCTCAAGGCGGCGCACCGTGCCGCCCTCGTCACCTTCGAAGGCGCGGGCCGAAGCGAGGCTGCCGACCGGCTCGCCGCCGGGACGTACGTCGCGACCGCGCTCGTCTCGCTCGCTGCGGAGGGAACGCTCGACGGGCACCGCACGACCGCTGCCGTCGAGACGCTCGCGGAGGTGCGCGACGAGCCGCTCGAGGCTGCCCGATTCGACGTACATCGGACGGCCTGCTCCAGCCCGATCCTCGTCGAGATGCCGCCGCTGGTCGCCTGCGAGATCCAGCTTCGGCTCCTCCTCCTCCTCGGCGTCGCGACCGAGGCGTCGCTCTGGCGTTCCGAGCAAGGCACGCTCGAGCCTCTTCTCTCCATCGGCGAGGGCTCCGAGAGCAGGCGAGCGCGTGCAACCGCAAAGGCGGCGCTCCGGCGGGGCAGCTCCCTGAGCCTTCTCGGGCCTCGCACGCTCCGCTCGGCGCTCGTCCGGCGCTTCGGGACACCGTGCGCGGCCATCGTCGCGCGCGTCGCCGAGCCGGTCGCGCGCGCCGACGCGTACCTCGCTACCACGGCTCGGGCGATGTCCTCGCTCTACGAGCGCGAGCTCCTGCTCGAGCGCTCCGCCGAGCGCGAGCGGCTGCTCGTCCGCGCCGGCGAGCAGCGGCTGATGCGCATCGGCTTCGACCTCCACGACGGGCCGATCCAGGACGTCCTCGCGCTGGGCGCCGAGGTTGCGCTGCTCCGCGACCAGGTCTATCCCTTCGTCGCCGACTCCCATCGGGAGCGGGCGGCGGGGCGGTTCGACGACATCCTCGCGCGCGTCACCGAGCTCGACCGCCAGCTTCGCGAGCTCTCGCGGTCGCTCGAGTCGCGCAGCATCATCACGCGCCCGCTCGGCGAGATCCTCCACCGCGACGTCGACGCCTTCGTGGAGCGCACGGGGATCGAGACGCGGCTCGAGATCCGCGGCGACCCGGAGTCGCTCACCTCGGCGCAGCGGATCGCGGTGTACCGCGCGATCCAGGAGTCGCTCTCGAACATCCGCGAGCACTCCGGCGCGTCGACGGTCGAGATCCGGCTCCGGATGCGCCGGGCGTCGATCGAGGTTCGCATCACCGACGACGGGCACGGGTTCGAGGTCGGGCGCGCACTGGCACGTGCCGCGCAGCGGGGCCGCCTCGGCATCGTCGGTATCGGCGAGCGCGTGCGGATGCTCGGGGGAACGTTCGAGATCGACAGCGCCCCGGGGGGGCCCACGGTGCTCACCTTCGCCCTCCCGCGCGTGACGCCGGACGAGCGGTCGGCGTCCAGATAGATCTCACCTCCTGGTGTCGGACTTCAGTCCGACACCTACGGCGTGCGCGGGCGCCCGTTCGTTGGTGTCCGACTGAAGTCGGACACCGGCTGTTCCCCGCTAGGAACGTAGAAGGGGAGGGCGCCGCCGCCGGTCGCCCTCCCCAACTCTCTGTTCCCCCCGGCCCCCACTCCGGGGTGAACAGGTCTGCGTGGGACCCCCTAAAGCTGCAGGAGCCGCCCCCTGTCCGAGACGCACGAGCCGGAGCTCCCGAGCACCGACCCCCCGCGGGCGAGAGCTGCCGTGCACCGTGCGACGAGTGACGGCCTCGCCGCGGCGGCCGCCAACGCCGCAGCGAGTGTCCTTGCCGTCAACGACACACACCGATCGAGCCGGTTCAGCGCTTCCGCCGCCACGTTCAGCACCCCTGCGCCTCCGCCTCCGGCGCCGCCGACGGCTCGGCCGCATGAGCCGTCGGGACGACGAGGAGAAGGCACAGCGTGGTCGTGGGCGAAAGCGCTCTGGTCATTCGTTCTGGCCCTTCACCGACGAAGATGCGAACGCGGCGCGAAACTTGCGCGCTCACTTGTAAGGACTCTGTAAGGGGGATGCGCAACCGCGCAGAATCCGTGATCGTGAGGCCCGAACATGGCCGCGACTGAGACGAGCACCCGCGCCAAGGTCGCGCTCGACGACCTCTACCGCCATCACGTCGGCGAGGTCTACCGCTACACGTACGCGGTCCTCGGGAACCACGCGGACGCCGAGGACGTCACCCAGACGACGTTCGTGAACGCGTTCCGAGCGCTCGAGCGCGGCGAGAGCCCGCGCAACGCGTCGGGCTGGTTGATCGCGATCGCGCAGAACGTCGTCCGGCAGCGCTGGCGGCACGCGGCTTCGCGGCCGGCGGAGGTCGAGCTCGTCCAGGACGTCCCGGACGCGCCGGAGGAGCCGGACGTCGAGCTCGACGAGCTCGTCCGCGCGCTGCAGCGGATTCCGCCGACACAGCGCGAGGCGCTCGTCCTCCGCGAGCTGGAGGGGCGGTCGTACAGCGAGATCGCGGAGCTTCTCGGCCTCACGACCTCGGCGCTCGAGACGCTGCTCTTCCGCGCCCGCCGCTCGCTCGCCGAGGAGCTCGAAAGCCTCGTCACCTGCCAGAGCGCCGAGCTCGCGATGTCGAAGCAGCTCGACGGCCGGCTCGGCCGCAAGGAGCGGCGGCGGCTCGAGGAGCATCTTGCCGAGTGCCCGGACTGCGCGCGGCTGGCCGAGGCGCAGAAGCGACAGCGGCGGGCGTTCAAGGGGCTCGCGGTCCTCCCCGTCCCGGTCGGCCTCGCGCTCTTCAAGGGCGCTCCGAGCGCGTCCGCGGCCACGGGGCTGCCCACCATCGGGGTCGGAGCAACCGGCTCGGGAACGACGACGACCGCAGGCACGGCAGGCGGGACGGGTGCTGCCGCCGGCGGCGCAACGGCCACCACGGGGGCTACGGCCGGGGGATCGCTCGTCGCAGCGGCAGCGAAGATCGCGGCCGTCATCGTCGCGGCAACCGTCGTCACGGGCGTTGCGTACAAGGGAATCGACGCGATGCGCGACGATGCGTCGCCGTCCGTCGCCGTGAAGCCGGCGAAGGCCCCCCCGAGGGCGAAGGCCGCCGGGAAGACGGCGGCCGCAGCGGTAGGGACCGCGACGGCGGGCGCGCCGCAGGCGGCATCCTCCGCCGGCCGGGGGCCGAAGCCGGCCGCTGCCGCGGGAGCGGACGCGACGGCCCCGGAGCCCGCTCGGCGAGCGGACGGCGCCGCCGCCGGCGGCGTTCCGACCGCGACACAATCCCCGAGCCCGTCCGCCGGCACGACGCCGAGCCACGCTCCGACCGCCCCGAACGCCGGTCCGCAGGCCCCGCCGAGGCCCCCGCGCTCACCGGCGCCGAAGCAGCCCCGCCGGCCCGAAGGCGTCCCCGACCGTCCCGAAGCCCGAGCCCGCCCCGCGGCGCCGGCCCCGGCCCCGGCCCCCGTGCTGACCTCGCCGCCGGCAGGTTCCGGTGTGCCGCCGGTGACGACCCCGGAGGCGCCTCCGAGCTCCGGGCCTCCGACCTCGACGCCTACGACGCCCACGACGCCAGCCGCCCCGCCGACGACGCCGACCGCGCCGGCAACACCCGGCGAGCAGCCCGGCGACGGCGACGGCTCGAGCGAGAGCACGGGCTGCCCTGGCAGCGGCGCCGGGCCCGGCAACGGCGCCGGCTGCGGCGTCGGTAACGGCCACGGCCAGGACAAGGGCAAGGGCCCAGGGAAGGACACGTAGCCCAGACCCCCGAAAGGGGGTAGGTAGCTGCGACGCGCATCGACGATACGGTGTTTGATGCACCGTGTGCGAACCGTTGTCGTGCTCGCCGCAAGCCTCCTCTCGGCGGGAGCCCTAGTCGCGACGTCGGCGGCGGGGCAGACGGCCGAGACCGCAGCGGTCACGCGCGCTCCCTCCCTCGAGGACCTCCTTCTCCGCCAGATCAACGACGTCCGTGCCGCGCACGGGCTCGGGACGCTGACCATCTCCCCCGCGCTCGCGCGCTCGGCGGCGGCGCACTCCCGCTCGATGGCGACGTACGGGTACTTCGCCCACACGTCGCGAGACGGTGCGTCGTTCTCGGAGCGGATCCGCCGGTCGTACGCCCCGCGCTCCGGCGCGTGGACGGTCGGCGAGAACCTCGCCATGTTCGGCAGCGCGGCGCCGACGCCGGTCGCGATCGTCGACGCGTGGCTGGCGTCGCCCCCGCACCGCGCCAACCTCCTGCGCGGCACCTTCCGCGAGGCAGGCATCGGCATCATGTTCAACGATGCCGCCGGCGGCGTGTTCGGCGGCCAGTCGACCTGGATCGTCACGCTCGACTTCGGCCGGCGGTAGCCGGGGCCCGCAGCGGTCTGAAGGGTCCGGCACCGAAGGTGCGCGACCCCGGTGACGCAGACACGCGTGCGACGGCCGTCGGCGTCGTTCGCGAGCCGGCACTCGCCAGCGCGTCGCCGGGGACAGGCACCTGACGGTGCCGGTCCCCTCTGTGCCTAGGCCGCCGGAAGCGCGCGGAAAGACGACTGACGCGGGTCGATCGCGCGGTCGAAGCCGCGCTCCCACTCGACCACGACCGTACCCCCCGCCTCGATCTCGCGCACGATGCCGCGGTCGCCGGGCCGGAGCTCGGGATCCGATCCCGACTCGAGCTCGATGACGCTGCCGATTCGGACACCCGCCGCGATGCGCGCGGCGAGCAGACGAGCACCCATTGCATCCATGGTCGTGTTCTACGTGCTGACATCGGTCGAGTCCTCCCCCGTCGGTATGAGTCGCACTACCCCTTTGGGGAGGAGACGTGCGTCGCGGAGCGAACGCGGGACGAGCGCCGGCGGCCCATTCGAACTCGACGGCTGAGGATGTGTCGCCGGCGCCACCGAGACGCACACCATGCAACGAAACGCGCGCAACGACCGAGAGTGGGAGCAGTGGCCCGGCCGTAGCGCGCCGGACGAGAAGGCACGCAGGCGGCTGCGCGGCCTGTTCACCCCCTCGGACGCCGCAGACGCTGTCGCCGACCTGATCGCGGAGCGCGGACGCGAGCTCGAGGAACGGTCCGTCCAGATCCGCGCTGCGGTCCAGGAGCTCGAGCACCGGGAGGAGCGCGCGCGCGAGCTCCATTTCAGGGTCGAGCAGATCCTCCGGGACGGCGCGGCCGAGCTCGACCTGCGGCAGGCCGAGCTGAGTGCCCGCTCCGCCGAGCTCGATGCCCGCGAGACCGCGGTGGGGCAGGCCGAGGCGAAGGTCGACGAACGGCGCCGCGCGCTCGGTGCGGTCGAGCTTCGTGCGGCGGCCGTCGAGCGCCGCGAGGAGGCGGCCAAGCTCCGGGAGCGGGAGCTCGAGCACCGGGCCCGCGAGCTCGCCGACGTCGCGCGGGAGCTCGACGAGCTGGCCGAGAGCCTGGGTTCCGGGGGCAGGCCGGTCCGCGAGGACGAGCACGTCGCGCTCGCCGTCGCCGACGGCTACCGGCTGCTCGTTCGCGTGGGTGCGCCACCGGATCCCGGAGAGCTCGTCGAGCTCGACGACGGAACCTTTTCCTGTAGCCGGGTCACGGCATCGCCGTATCCCGGCGACGACCGCCGCTGCGCGGTGCTCGAGCTCGTCGCCCGCGAGTAGCCGGCGACTCAGCCGAGCCACGCGTCGAGGAGCGCGTCGCCGAAGAACAGCCCGACGACCGCACCCGCCGCGAGCGCCGGGACGTACGGGAGCGTCGCCGTCCGTCCCGCCGAGCCGCGGCGCGCGAGCACGACGATGGCCGGCAGCATGCCGAGGAGCGAGCCGACGAACAGCGCAACCGCGACGTCGTAGCCGAGCCAGGCGCCGAGGAACGCGGCGAGCTTGACGTCGCCCATGCCGAGCCCGGTCGGGTTGACGAGCGCCAGCAGCAGGAAGAACCCCCCTGCGCCGAAGGCGGAGAGCACCCACTCCACGCCCGGATCGCGCACGGTCTGCACGACGAGCGCGACGGCCAGCGCGGGCACCACGATGCGGTTCGGGACGATGCGCCGCTCCAGGTCTGTCACCGTCACGGCGACGATGACCGCGCACCCGAGTGCGTTCACGAGCGCTACGAGCGTGAGCCCGAACGCCCAGACGCAGCAGGCCGCGAGCACGACCCAGACGACGGCGGCGGCTGCTCGCAGGTGCACGCATCCGGATTCACCGTCTCCCCGCGTGACTCCTCTCCCCCGGACGAGTGAGGGTGAATCCCCCACCCGGGGAAGGGTCGACAGAAGTCGTTCCGACGACGATCCGGCCACTGCGGAGCACGCGCCCGCTCCTTGGCGTCAGGGCGCGAGAAACTGGGGATGTCGTGCGTGAGCCTCACATTCGAAGGCCTGCGCGGCGCTGGCTGGTCTGGCCGGCAGCCGCGGTTTGCCTGATCGGCGTCGGCGGCATCGCCGCGCTCGACCTGACCCTGGCCGGCCGCCCGACGGCGGCCTTCGCCCTCGCCATGGCGATCACCGCCCTCGCCGGTGCAGCGACCACGCTGCTCGTCACGAGGCTCCTGGCCGCCCAGCGCGCTGCGCTCCGGGACGCGCTCACGGGGCTCCCGAACCGCGAGCTGCTCGACGACCGCATCGGCCAGGCGCTCGCGCGCTCGCGCCGCACGGGGGAGCCGTTCGCGCTGCTCGTCGTCGACCTGGACGGGTTCAAGGGCGTGAACGACATCCGCGGCCACGAGACCGGGAACATCGTCTTGCGCGCGATCGCCCGCCGTCTGGAGTCGGTCGTGCGGGAGTCGGACACGGTCGCCCGCACCGGAGGCGACGAGTTCGTCCTCCTCTCCCTCGGGACGCGCGAGGACGAGGAGGCGGCGGCCCTGGCCGGGCGCCTGCGGCAGGCCCTTCGCAGGCCGTACCGGGTCGACGGCGGCCTCGTCGAGCTCGACGCGTCGATCGGCTGGGCACTCTTCCCGCAGGACGGCGTCACCCCGAGCCAGCTCGTCGCGCGCGCCGACGGCCAGATGTACGCAACGAAGCGCGACACGAGCGAGGAGTCGGTCGTGCCGCGCCCACCGCTCGACGGCGGCGTCGTCCGCGACCTCGAGCACGCGCTCGAGCAGGGGGAGATCGTCGTGCACTACCAGCCGATCGTCGAGCTGCCGTCCGGGGTCGTGACGTCGGTCGAGGCGCTCGTGCGGCGCGTACGGGGCGAGAGCCTCATCGGGCCGGCCGAGTTCGTGCCCCACGTGGAGCGAACGCCGCTCGTCCGGACGCTGACGCTCGCGGTCGCCCGCGACGCGCTCCGCCGGTTGCACGAATGGGAAGCGAAGGGGCACGTGCTCGGCGCCGCGATCAACATCCCCTACCGGATGGTCGACGACGGCGAGCTGCTCACCGGGCTCCTCAAGCTTCTCGACGGGGCCGGGATCGGCCCGGAGCGCCTCACCCTCGACGTCGTCCCGTCGGGGCCGGGCGCCGGCTCCGAGCTCGACACCACCGTCGTCCGGCACCTGCGCGAGACGGGCATCCGCCTCGCGCTCGACGACCTCGGCCGCGCCTCGTCGGTCGCGGCGATCCGGACGCTCCCGCTCCATCAGGTGAAGATCGACTCGATGTTCCTCCACGAGGCCGGGCGGGGCGGCCCGGCCGACGCGATCGTCCGGTCGCTCGTCGGGCTCGCGAACGGCCTCGGGCTCGAGACGGTCGCGGAGGGAGTCGAGAGCAAGCTCGCCTGGGAAGCGGCCCTCAACCTCGGCTGCGACCGGGCGCAGGGCTACTTCCTCGGGCACCCGATGCCGGCGAACAGGCTCGGCGAGTGGCTGTCCGGGACGTGGCCGGTCATGGCCGTGGCGAGCTGAGGCTCAGAACACGATCGCCCCGGCGGCGGCTGCGATCGGCACGACCGCCCAGACGGGAAGGACGCGGAGGAGCAGCAGCAGCGAGAGCGCGAACGCCACGTCTCCCACGTTCCCGGCCGACGTCGTCAGCACGGGGTCCCAGAGAGCGGCCGCGAGGACGCCGACCACGGCCGCGCCGATGCCGGCGAGTGCTGCCTGCACCCCTGCGTGCGCTCGAATCGACGACCAGAGCGGCAACGTGCCACCGAGCAGCAGGAACGACGGGAGGTAGATGGCGAAGACCGCGATCGCGGCGCCCGCGATGCCGTTCGGCGTCGGCTCCTCGATCGCGCCGAGGTAGGCGGAGAAGCCGAACAGGGGGCCGGGCATCGCCTGCGCGAGGCCGTACCCCGCGAGGAACTCCTGTTCCCCTACCCAGCCGGGCGAGACGACCGCGTCGTGGAGGAGCGGCAGGACGACGTGCCCTCCCCCGAAGACGAGCGCGCCGGATCGGTACATCGCGTCGACCAGGGCGAGGACGTGCCCACCGGTCGCGTCCGCCAGCGGGCGGAGCCCGAAGAGGAGCGCCGCGAAGGCGACGAGGCAGCCTGCAGCGACGAACCGGCGGCCGACGAAGGCTCTCGTGAGACCGGGCACCGGGGCGCGGCCGCGAAACGCCGCGGTGCCGACCACCGCGCCGAGCAGGATCGCGGCCGCCTGGCCGCCGAAACCGTGCCACAGGATCGCGATCGCTGCGGCCACGACGGCGAGCGACGCTCTGGCGACGTCCGGGGCGAGCGCGCGGCCCATCGCGAGCACGGCAAGCGCGACGACCGGAACGGCCACCAGCTCGAGCCCGTGCACCCATCCCGCCCCGCTCACGTCGACCGAGCCCACGGCGAGGGCGAGCGCCGTCATCGCGACCGCCGTGGGCAGCGTGAACCCAACCCACGCCGCCAGCGCGCCCGGCACGCCCGCACGCCGCGCGCCGATCGCCATGCCGAGCTGGCTCGAGGACGGCCCCGGCAGGAGACTCGTGACGGCCACCAGCTCGGAGAACTCGCGCTCGGCGATCCAGCCCCGGCGCTCGACGTACTCGTGGCGGAAGTAGCCGATGTGCGCGACCGGCCCGCCGAACGACGTCACGCCGAGGCGCAGCGCGACGGCGAGCACCTCGGCGGGGTTGCGGCCCCCCGTCAGTCGCGTGTCGCGCCGGGCTTCCAGAGCGGCTCGTCGTACCCGGAAAGCGCGTTCGCGGCCCGCGAGAGGATGAAGAGGAGGTCGGAGAGCCGGTTGAGGTAGACCGGGACGAGCACCCCCGACCTCGTGCTCCCGCCCTGCCCTGAGCGCCTCGCGCTCCGCCCGCCTGCAGATGGTGCGGGCGACGTGGAGCCCGGCGGCGGCGACGGTTCCGCCGGGAAGCACGAAGCTCCGGAGCTCGCCGAGGCCGGCGTTGAGACGATCGCAGTCCTCCTCCAGCCGGTCGATCGTCGCCTGCTCGACGCGGAGCCGTCCCTCGGCGCCAACGGGGACGGCGAGATCGGCGCCGAGGTCGAAGAGCTCGTTCTGCACCCTCGAGAGCACGGGCCGGAGCTCGTCCGGCAGCTGGCCTGCGAGGACGACGCCGAGCGCGGCGTTCAGCTCGTCGACCGTCCCGTACGCCTCGATCCGCCCGTCGAGCTTCGAGACGCGCGATCCGTCGCCGAGCGACGTCTCTCCCCGGTCACCGCCGCGGGTGTAGATCTTCGTCAGCCGGACCGGCTCGTCCCTCGCCCGCGGCATGCCCCTGAGGATACGTGCGGGGACCGGCACCGCAGGTGTCTGTCCCCACGCCCAGCTACCACGCTTCGCAGGGACGCGAGCGCCACCGGGGTCAGGCACCTGCGGTGCCAGACCCCGTGCCAGACCCCGCCTTGGCCATGTCCGAAAGAGCGACTAGCGGGATGCGGCGCGCGCTGCCAGGCTCGACCCATGCCGCGCAGGCCGCGCATCGAGGGAGCAGGGCTCGTCCATCACGTCACGGGCCACTCGCTCTCGCGGGTGGACGCATTCCCGGACGATGTCGCCATGGCAGACCCCCTATGACCCCTACAGGCCCCTGAGCAGCTGGCGGGCGATGACGATGCGCTGGATCTCGCTCGTGCCTTCGTAGATCTCGGTGATCTTGGCGTCGCGGTAGAAGCGCTCGGCGGGGAACTCCCGCGTGTAGCCGTAGCCGCCCAGGACCTGGATCGCCTCCTGGCTCGTGCGTACCGCGACCCGGGAGGCGAAGAGCTTCGCCATCGCGCCCTCCGCTCCATGGGGCAGTCCCGCCTGCTTGAGCCATGCTGCCCGCAGCGTGAGCTGCCGTGCCGCGGCGATCTCGGTCGCCATGTCGGCGAGCTTGAAGCGGATCGCCTGGAAGTCCGCGATCCGGCTGCCGAACTGCTCGCGCTCGACCGCGTAGGCGCTCGCGGTGTCGAGCGCCGCCTGGGCGATTCCGACCGCCTGGGCGGCGATCCCGATCCGGCCGCCGTCGAGCGTCGCCATCGCGACCGCGAACCCCTTCCGCTCCTCGTGGAGCAGGCGGTCGAACGGGACGAGGGCACCGTCGAGCCGGAGGTCGGCGGTCGAGGACGAGTGGAGCCCGAGCTTCTCCTCCTCGCGCGTCACCTCGACGTGATCGGCGTCGAGCAGGAACGCGGACACGCCGCGGGCGCCCTCCGTCCCGGGGTCCGTGCGCGCGAAGACGACGAACGTCGAGGCGTGGCTCCCGTTGGTGCACCACTGCTTCGTCCCGCTGATTCGCCAGCCGTCGCCCTCACGGACGGCCGTCGTCCGCAACGACCCGGCGTCCGACCCGGAGCCGGGCTCCGTGAGCGCGAAGGCGCCCAGCACCTCGCCGCGCGCGAGCGGCGGCACGAACAGCTGCTTCTGCTCCTCCGTCCCGAACGTGACGATCGGAAGCGTCGCCGCGCTGGTGTGCACGGCCACCGTCACGCCGACACCCGCGTCGGCGCGGGAGAGCTCCTCGAGCACGAGGACGTACGAGACGAAGTCCGCACCGGCCCCGGCGAGCTCCTCGGGGACGCAGACGCCCATCAGCCCGAGCTCGCCCAGCTTCGCGAACACCTCCCGCGGAAAGCGGTGCTCCCGGTCCCAGTCCCCCGCGTGCGGCGCGATCTCCGACTCCGCAAACTCCCGTGCAAGCGCCTGGATCTCGCGCTGCTCGTTCGTGAGGGCGAAGTCCACGGCGGCAGTCTAGGGGCGGTGGCGGAACGGTCGCAGCCGCCGCCTCACGGTCCGCGAGAGGCCGTCCGGCGTCGCGAGCCTGCGAAGGCGGCCGGCCGAGAGCTCTGTGCAGAGGACGGCCGACGCGGCCGGGCCGCGATCGCCGTAGCCGACGCCGTCCGCGTGGAAGACGGGTGCTGCCGCCCAGCCTTCCGCGCCCAGCTCGTACGCCTCCTGCTCCTCCACGAAGAGCCCCGCCGAGGCGAAGAGGCGGGTCCAGCCGCGAACGTCGTCGAGCCGGAACCAGCCCTGGTCGCCCGGCTCGCCGAGCGGCACCGTCACGAGCAGCGTTCCACCCGGCCGGAGCACCCGCGCGAGCTCGCGGAGCGCGCCGGCCCGCGAGGCCGGGTCGCTCTCGGCGGCGAGGCCGTACCCCGTGTTGTCGGCGCCGACGTGCTCGAGCGTCGAGACGAGCAGCGCCTGGTCGATGCTCCGGTCGGGCAGCGGTAGCGCCCGCACGTCCCCGACGAGTCGCTCCATCCCCTCGACGTCGCGCTCGGCGAGGTCGACTCCCACGAGCTCCACCCCGGAGCGCAGCAGCGCCACGAGGTACGGCGCCTCCGCGAACGCGTAGCCGACCTCGAGCACCCGCCCCGCAGAGACGAGCCGCGAGAGCACCCACGGGATCTCGACAACCCGCTCGTCGGTGCCGGCAGGCGCCCGCAACCAGGCGAGGCGCTCGCCGCGTGCCCTGGCAGCGAGGCCGAGGGCGACGGCGTCGTCGAGCTCGCGGATCCGCGCCGCTTCCGGCGCCGTCGTCAGCTCGTGGAGAAACGTCGCCCGCGAGAGCGTTCCGTTCGCGAGCTTGGCGAGCGCCCGCTCGAGCGCCTCGTCCTCGGGCGGCCGGCGGAGAACGTCCCGGAAGGCCTGCTCGACGAAGTCACGGTCCGGCGTCTCGTACGCCCCGAGCCCGGCGCGGACGAGCGAGTCCACGGGGTCAGGCGTAGTCGTAGAAGCCGCGGCCGGACTTCCGCCCGAGCCTGCCGGCTGCGACGTGACGGCGGAGGAGCGGGCACGGCGCGTACTTCGGGTCGCCGAGCCCGTGGTGGAGCACGTCCATGATCGCGACGCACGTGTCGAGCCCGATCAGATCGGCGAGAGCGAGCGGCCCCATGGGGTGCGCGAAGCCGAGCTTCGCAACGGTGTCGATCGCCTCGGGCTCCGCGACGCTCTCCATCACCGCATAGGCGGCCTCGTTGATGAAGGGCATGAGGATCCGGTTCGAGACGAAGCCGGGGAAGTCGTTCGCCTCGGCGGGCGTCTTGCCGAGCTCGCGAGCGAGAGCGACGATCGCCTCCGCGGTCTCGTCGGAGGTCTGGTCGGCGCGGATCACCTCGACGAGCGCGAGCACGGGCACGGGATTGAAGAAGTGCATACCGATCACCCGGCCCGGGCGCGACGTCGCGGCTGCCAGCTCGGTGATCGGGATCGAGGACGTGTTCGAGGCGAGGATCGCTCCGGCCGGAAGCGCCTGGTCGGCCAGACGGAAGAGCTCCTTCTTCGCCTCGACGTTCTCGACGATCGCCTCGATCATCAGCTCCGCCTCGGCAAGGCCGTCGACCGGCGTGATCCGTGCGAGGACGGGCTCGGGCTCGGGCCCGCCCTTCTCGTGGAGCTTGCCGAGGCTGCGCTCGATCGTCTGCAGACCGCGCTCGACCGCCCCCTCGAGCGTATCGTGCAGGAGGACCTCCCTCCCGGAGGCCGCGACGACCTGCGCGATGCCGGCACCCATCTGCCCGGCGCCGACGACGAGGACTCGCTCGAAGCTCACCGGTCGAGCCTACCGCGGGCCGCGAGCTCGGCCTGCCGGTGCCGCAGCCGCCTAATCGAGTAGGCGACGGCGGCGGCGAGGATCACGAGCCCGACGACGATCTTGATCGCGTTGCCCCGCGGCTCGTCGCTCGTCGCGAGCAGCGTCCCCGGGTCGCTCAGGAGGCAGGACGTCGTGACCAGCTCCGCGCCGCGCAGGTTCGCGAGGACGCCGAGCGCCTCGTCGTGGACGATCGGCCGGTCGGTCGCGTCGACGAGCCGCCCCGCCGAGCGCACCTCGACCTCGCGGCCGACCGGCCCCTTGACGTTCTGGTCGACGACGAACCGGTAGACGAGCCCGTCCCGCACCGCGCGCTCCTCCGTGACGCGACCGACGAACGCCGCGTCCACCTCCGCCAGGCGCTCGTCGAGCGGGACGTTGGGGCACGCGAGCGCGAGCGCGCCGGGTGCGAGGAGAAGCGCGGCGGAGGCGGCGGCGAGCGCGGCGCGGAGCAGCTCAGACCTCGAGCAGGACGGCGTCGCCCTGCCCGCCGCCCGAGCAGATCGCAGCGAGCCCGAGGCCGCCGCCGGAGCGGCGCAGCTCGTGGACGAGCGTCCCGACGATGCGGCCGCCGGAGGCGCCGATCGGGTGGCCGAGCGCGACGGCGCCGCCGTTGACGTTGACGAGCGCCTCGTCTGCGCCGAGCATCCTCGTCGAGGCCTTCGCGACCGAGGCGAAGGCCTCGTTGATCTCGACCCGCGCGACGTCGTCCAGCGACCGGCCCGCCGCCTCGAGCACGCGCTCGGCAGCGGTCGCGGGCGTCCGCGCGATGTACGCGAACTCCTCTGCCACGTATGCGTGGCCGAGGATCCGCGCGAGCGGCTCGATACCGCGCCGCTCGGCCCACTCCTCGGAGCACACGACCACACACGAGCCGCCGTCGGTGACGCCCGGCGCATTCCCCGCGGTGGTCGTGCCTTCCGGATCGAAGACCGGCTCGAGCGCGGCGAGCTTCGCGAGCGTTGTGTCGCGGCGGATGCTCTCGTCGGCGACGACGTCTCCGACCGGGACGAGCTCGTCGTCGAACCTGCCTGCGTCCTGTGCCGCCGCGGCGCGCTCGTGCGACCGTACCGCCCACGCGTCCTGGTCCTCCCGCGAGATGCCGAGCTCGCGCGAGACCGCAGACGCCTGCTGGATCATGTGGAGCCCGTCGAAGCTCGAGACGAGCCCGTCGAAGACCATGTGGTCGAGCACCTCGCCGTTCCCCATCCGGTAGCCGAAGCGGCCCTTCGGTAGGAGATACGGCGCACACGACATCGACTCCATGCCCCCCGTCACGACGACGTGGTGCCGGCCCGCGGCGATCATCAGCTCGGCGAGCTCGAGCGCCCGGACGGACGAGGCGCACACCTTGTTGACCGTGTCCGCGGGGACCTCCTTGGGGATCCCCGCCGCGATCGCCGCCTGGCGCGCGGGAGCCTGCCCCGCGCCGGCCTGGAGCACCTGCCCCATCACGACGTAGCCGACCTCCCCGGGGTCGACACCGGCGCGCGCGAGCCCGGCGCGGATGGCGATCGCGCCGAGCTCCGTCGCCGGCACGCCCGCAAGCCCGCCGCCGAGCCGCCCAAAGGGCGTCCGAACGGCCGAGACGATCACCGCGCTTGACATATCAATCAGCCTAGCCAAGGACGTTCATTCACGCGCCGCACCGGGCTCGTGCGCGTAATCTCGTTCTCCCCCGTGCGTCCGCTCGCCACCGTCTCGACCGACCTGCTCACGCCGCTCGGCGCGTACCTGCGGCTACGCGTCATGGGCACCGCGAGCTTCCTGCTCGAGTCGGTGGAGCGCGGACGGCTCGGCCGGAGCTCCTGGATGGGGGCCGGGTCGCGGCTCGTGACGTTCGACGAGGCGGAGGCGCTCGGCCTACCGGTCGTGGGCTACCTGGCGTACGACCATGTGAACGCGCTCGAGCCGACAGTAGAGCTGCCGGCCGACGGGCCCGGGTTTCCCGAGAGCCGCCTCGTCGTCGCCGAGACGCTCGTGCGGTTCGACCACGGCGCCGGTACCGCCGAGGTGCTCGCCGGCGACCCCGACGAGATCGAAGGACGCCTCGAGGCGGGCATCCCGTGGCAGCGCGAGCCCCGCGCCTCCGCCGGCCCGCTGCGGCGCTTCCCCGAGCGCGAGCGCTACGAGGAGATGGTGCGTGCAGTGAAGCGTCATATCGTCGCCGGCGACGTCTTCCAGTGCGTGCCGTCGCAGCTCGCCGAGCGCCCGACCTCCGCGTCGCCGCTCGACGTCTACCGCGCGCTCCGCCGCATCAACCCCTCGCCGTACCTCTTTCTCCTCGAGCTCGACGGCATCGCGCTCGTCGGTTCGTCCCCGGAGCGACTCGTCGCGTGCGAGGACGGCCGCGCGAGCCTCTGCCCGATCGCAGGAACGACCGACCCCACGGAGGGAGACGCCGAGCGCCTGCTCTCCTCCGAGAAGGACCGGGCCGAGCACGTGATGCTCGTCGACCTCGGGCGCAACGACCTCTCGCGCGTCTGCCGCGCCGGAACGGTGCATATTGCCCGCAGCATGGAGGTGGAGCGGTTCTCGCACGTGTCCCATCTCGTGTCGGAGGTGGTGGGCGAGATCCGCGAGGGCGTCACGTCGTTCGACGTCCTGCGCGCGTGCTTCCCCGCCGGCACGGTGAGCGGCGCGCCGAAGGTCCGGGCCATGCAGCTGATCTCCGAGCTCGAGGGATTCCGGCGAGGGCCGTACGGCGGCGCCGTGCTGTACTCCCTCCCGGACGGCACCATGGATGCCTGTATCACGCTTCGGAGCATCGTCATGCGCGACGGCGTCGCCCACCTGCAGGCGGGCGCGGGTGTCGTCGCGGACTCGGACCCGGCCTCCGAGCACGAGGAGTGCCTGCGCAAGCTCGCCGCGCTGGAGGCGGCGATCGATCTCGCGGAGCGGGAGAGCGCGGTACGGACATGAGCCGGGCGAAGGCACACGGCAGGCGCAGGTGTCCGACTGAAGTCGGACACCAGGTGTGGGGCGCGTGCAGCGCGAATTTGTGTCCGACTTCAGTCGGACACCAACCGGCGAAGGCAGCCGTCTCATGAGAGTCCTGATGATCGACAACTACGACTCGTTCACCTACAACCTCGTCCACCTGTTCGAGGAGCTCGGGGCGGACGTCGTGACCGTCCGCAACGACGCGATCACGCCGGACGAGGCGGCGGCGCTCGGGCCCGACCGGCTCGTCGTCTCCCCCGGCCCCGGTCGCCCGGCCGCTGCAGGCGTCTCCATCGAGGTGATCCGGCGGCTCGGCCCGACGACGCCGACGCTCGGCGTGTGCCTCGGGCATCAGGCGATCGTCGAGGCCTTCGGCGGCGAGATCAGCCAGGCCCGGGCGCTGCTCCACGGGAAGGCGAGCACGATCACGCACGACGGCGAGGGCATCTACGCGGGGCTGCCGGAAGAGGTCGAGGTCGGTCGCTACCACTCGCTCGCCGCCGCCGTCATCCCGGGCTCCCTCGCAGTGACGTCGAGGACACCGGACGGCGAGGTCATGGGCGTACGGCATGCCACGTACCCGATCGAGGGCGTCCAGTTCCACCCCGAGAGCGTCCTGACCCCTCTCGGCCCCGCGATGGCGCGGAACTTCCTCTCGTGATCACGCGCGCCATCGCCGAGGTCGCCGACGGGCGCGATCTCACCCGCGCCGAGGCACGCGAGGCGATGGCGGGGATCATGGCCGGCGATGCCACGCAGGCACAGATCGCCGGCTTCCTGATGGCGCTCCGGACGAAGGGCGAGACGGCCGACGAGATCGCGGGCTGTGCCGAGGCGATGCGCGACCACGTTCTTCCGGTCCAGCCGAAGCGGTCGGACGTGGTCGACGTCGTCGGGACGGGAGGCGACGGCGGCCGCACGCTCAACATCTCGACGGCGGCCGCGATCGTCGCCGCCGCCGCGGGCGCCGCCGTGGCAAAGCACGGCAACCGCGCGGTCAGCTCGGCCTCGGGCTCTGCCGACGTGCTCGAGGCCCTTGGCTTCGAGCTCGACCAGGAGCCCGAGCGGATCGCCGAGTCGATCGACCGCTACGGGTTCGGGTTCATGTTCGCGCCGTCGCACCACCCGGCGATGCGCCATGCCGCCCCTGTCCGCCGAGAGCTCGGCACGCGGACGATCTTCAACGTCCTCGGCCCGCTGACGAATCCCGCCGGCGCGCGCGCGGGCGTGTTCGGCGTCTACGCCGCCCCCCTGGTACGTATCGTCGCAGACGCGCTTGCGCAGCTCGAGACACGGCACGCGTTCGTCGTCCATGGCTTCGGGAGCATCGACGAGCTCTCGCCCTGCGGCCCCAACGAGGTCTGCGAGGTCGTCGAGGGAGACGTCCGTCAACGGGTGATCGATCCCGCCGAGCTCGGCATCGAGCCGTCCGACCCAGCGTCGTTGACCGGCGGCACCCCGGCCGAGAACGCCGCCGAGATCCGGGAGATCCTCGCCGGTCGAGGCAGGGGACCGAAGCGCGACGCAGTGCTGCTGAACGCCGCCGGAGGGATCGCCGCGGGCGGCCACGCCCGCGACCTGCGCGAGGGGCTCGGCATCGCGCGGGAGACGCTCGACTCCGGCGCGGCTGCCACCCGGCTCGACGAGCTTGCGTCTTTTTCGCGGGGAGCGACCTGATGGGGCGCTTCGAGGACGCACTCCGGCAACCGGGTCTCGGCGCGATCGCGGAGATCAAGCGCCGCTCGCCGTCGGCGGGGGAGCTCCGCCCCGGGGCCGACCCGTCCCGGATCGCACCGGCGTACGCGGCCGCCGGAGCGGCGGCGATCTCCGTCCTCGTCGACGAGCGCTTCGGCGGCACGTGGGACGATCTCCGGGCGGCGCGCGCCGCGACCGACGCGCCGCTCCTGGCGAAGGGCTTCTTCTCGACGTCCGAGCACCTCCGCGCGGCGCAGGAGGCAGGCGCCGACGCCCTGCTCCTGCTCCTCCGCGATCTCGACGACGAGACCGTGCGGCGACTCCTGGGCGAGGCCGCACGCCTCGGCCTGGACGCGCTCGTCGAGGCGCACGACGCGGCCGAGCTCGCGCGTGCCGTCGCGCTCGACGCACCCGTGATCGGCGTCAACGCGCGCGACCTCTCGACGTTCGCCGTCGACCGTGCCTCCCAGCTCGAGCTCGTGGCGAGCATCCCGTCGGGCCGCGTCGTCGTCGCCGAGTCCGGAATCGCCTCGCGCGCGCAGGGCGCGGCCGCCGAGCTCGCCGGCGCGGACGCGATCCTCGTCGGCTCGGCGCTGATGCGCGCGGCCGATCCCGCGGCGAAGCTCGCCGAGCTCTTGTCGCGGCCGCTCGTCAAGGTGTGCGGACTGACGCGCGAGGAGGACGTCGCGGTGGCCGCCGACGCGGGGGCCGACCTACTCGGGTTCGTGCTCGCGCCCGAGAGCCCCCGCGCGGCCGGGCGTGTCCTCCCGGTGCCGGAGGAGACGCTGTCCGTCGCGGTCTGGGTCGGCAAGGCCGGCGCGAGCGACGCCGATCTCGACCAGGTGCACACGGTCGAGCAGGGCAAGGTGCGCGGCCGCGAGGCGACCGTCTACCGCCACGGCGAGCCGGTAGCGCGCCTCCTCGACCTGCCCTGGGGAGAAGAGGATGCGACTCATTGGCAACGCGCGGCGCAGCTGGTGTCCGGCTTCGGTCGGACACCCAGTTCCGGGGCCGAGCGCGGGGCCAACCGGATCGTCCTCGCCGGCGGCCTCGGGCCCGAGAACGTCGCCGAGGCGATAGCGGCGGTCCGGCCGTGGGCGGTTGACGCCTCCTCTGCGCTCGAGACGGCCCCGGGGGTCAAGGACCACGCTCTGGTGCGGGCGTACGTGGAGGCCGCGCGCGTGTGAGCGCCGTGGACGAGACCTTCGGCGGGCACAGCTCGCAGAGCGGGCCGGACGCCCTTGGCGAGCACCTCGCCTCGCTCCGCGGAGCGCCGCGCTCAGCGGTTGATCCGGACCCGTCTGCCGCATCGCGTGCAGCGGGCGCGCCGCTGGGTGAGGAAGAACCGTCGCGCCTCCGGCACCCGGTGGCCGAGCACCCGGCAGAGGTAGCGCCTCACGGCTCGGGCCCCACGCGCACGAGCATCTTCCCCACGTTGACCCCCTCGAGCAGGCCGATGAACGCCTCGGGCGCGCGCTCGATCCCGTCGACGACGGTCTCCCGGTAGCGGACCTCGCCGGTCGCGACCAGCGGTCCGACCTCGGCGAGGAACGCCGGGTAGCGATCGTAATGGTCGAAGACGAGGAACCCCTGCATCCGCAGCCTCCTCGTCACGACGAGGAACAGGTTGCGCGGCCCGGGGAGCGCCTCGGTCGCGTTGTAGCGCGAGATCGACCCGCAGGCGACGATCCTCCCGTGCGGGCGCATCGCGCCGATCGCGGCCTCGAGCGTCTCGCCGCCCACGTTGTCGAAATAGACGTCGATACCGTCGGGAGCGAGCACGCCGAGCGCCTCCCGCGCCGGCTGCTCGTGGTAGTCGAACACGCCGTCGAGCCCGAGCTCCTCGAGCCAGGCGACCTTTTCCTGCGTCCCCGCGCTGCCGATCACCCGCGCGCCCCGAAGCCGCGCGAGCTGGGCGGCGAGGCTGCCGACCGCGCCCGCGGCGCCGGAGACGAAGACCGTGTCGCCGTCCTTCACCTCGCCGATGTCCACGATGCCGACGAACGCCGTGAGCCCCGGCATCCCGAGCACGCCGAGCACCGTGGAGACGGGCGTGACGGCCGTATCCACCGCGCGCAGGCCGCGGCCGTCCGAGAGCGCGGCCTCCCGCCAGCCGAGGTCGTGGACGACCCACGTGCCCTCGGGCCAGCGCTCGTTCCGCGACGCGACGACCCGGCCGACCGCGCCGCCGCGCAGCGGCTCGCCGAGCGCGAACGGCGGCACGTACGAGTTCGCGTCGTTCATCCGCCCGCGCATGTACGGGTCGACGGAGACGAACGCGTTCCGCACGAGCACCTCCCCGCCGGCGGGATCCGGAAGCTCGACCTCGCGGAGCTCGAAGTCGGAAGGTACGGGCGCGCCCCGGCGGGCGCGCGGCAAGCCGGATCTCCCGTGAGCGCGTCGGCACCGGACGATCCTACGCCGTCCGACCCTTACGGAATCTTTCAAGACCGCTGGTACCTTGCCGCGCGGCTTTGTGTGTCGACCAGGTGCCGGCCGGGGCCTGACACCGTCTCGCGCGGCAGGACGCCGGTCGTTGCTACCGAAGGGAGCTCAATGCGTCGTTTCCGCGTTCTCATCCTTGCCTCACTCGCGTGTCTCGCGGTCCTCACCCTCGCCTCGAGCGCGCCGGCCGGCGACTTCGCCGACAGCCCGTGCAGCGGCGAGCCCACGAAGCTCTGCCCGACGGCGACCGTCGGCCAGCCGTACTCCATCACGTTCGCGCTCAAGGAGCCTGGCGACGGCTGTCCGACGTTCTCCGTGGACTCGGGCGCATTTCCTCCCGGGCTCACGCTGGCGAGCGACGAGGGCGCTACGCGCGGCGCCCCGACCCAGGCCGGCAGCTTCACCTTCTACATCAAGGTGACATACACCTGCGGGACAGGCGGCAAGAGTCCCGGGTATTTCTCAGACCAGCAGTACACGATCAACGTCAATCCCGGTGCTCCCCCGAAGCCCAAGCTGACGGTGACGACCCCGAGCCTTCCGGACGCGAACGTCAACCAGCCGTACGCCCCGCCGGGGCTCACCGCATCGGGCGACACCGTCAACTCGTGGACGCTCGCCGGCGGCACGCTTCCGCCCGGCCTGACGCTCGCCTCGAACGGCGTCATCTCCGGCACGCCCACACAGGGCGGCACCTTCGGCTTCACCGTCCAGGCGAACGGCAACGGCACGAGCGACACGAGAGGCCTCTCGATCTTCGTGATCGCACCGCTCGAGCTGCAGTCGCTCACGGGCAAGAAGGCGCCGACGACCGGCTGGACGGCGAAAAAGCTGGTCAACGCCTCGCTCCTCACGGGGGTCAAGGCGGTTGGGGGCCGGGCGCCCTACACGTTCTCGTTCGCGGGCGCGATGCCGCCCGGGATCACCCTGAACACGGCCACGGGCGCGATCGCGGGCGCGGGGACGTTTGCGGGACGCTTCGAGTCCACGGTCACCGTGACCGACGCGGCCGGGGCCAAGGCGTCCGTGCCCTGGCGCTTCACGATCCTGCCGCTGCTCGACTTCGCGAAGGGCAAGACACTGCCGCAGGGGAAGGTCAACCGGCCGTACTCCGCGAAGATCCCCGTGCGGGGGAAGGACGCCCGAACCGCCCAGTTCGCGATCAGCGGCGACATCCCGCCCGGGCTCGATCTCGACGAGACGACGGGCCGCCTCACGGGAACGCTCCTCGAGAAGGGCACCTACCGTGTGCACCTGTACGCGTTCTCGCAGAGCGGTGCCCCGATCAGCAAGCCGTTCGTCATCCGAGTCCGCGCGTAGCCCGTCGGACGCCTCGCCCGCCCGGGAACCCTCCCGGGCGGGCGAGAATGGCGTCGTGCGCTCGCTTCGCGGACACCTCCTGGTCGCCGGGCCTGCGCTCGTCGATCCGAACTTCCGCCGCACCGTCGTGCTGCTCGGCGAGCACGGCGACGAGGGCGCCATGGGAGTCGTCCTGAACCGCGTCTCGAGCACGCTCGTCGACGACGCTGTCCCTCCCGTCGCCGCCCTCACGGGGCCGGACGAGCCGGTCTACCTCGGCGGGCCCGTCCAGCCGCAGGCGGTCGTCGTCCTCGCCGACTTCGCCGACGTCGAGCAGGCGGAGGTGGTCGTCGTGGACAGCGTCGGCTTTCTGCCGGGAGAGATCGAGGACGTCGCCGGGCTCGGGGAGTTGCGCGGCGTCCGCGTCTTCGCAGGCTACGCGGGCTGGGGGGCCGGGACAGCTCGAGACCGAGCTGTCCGAAGGTGCCTGGATCGTCGTCCCGGCCCGGGGCACCGACGTGTTCACGTCGACGCCGGACCACCTCTGGAGCGACGTGCTTCGCCGCCAGGGCGGCCCACTCGCGATCCTGGCGCTGCTCCCCGAGGATCCGCGGGTCAATTGAGCGGGCCGCCGGCCGTGCCAGGCGCCGCGAGGCCGCGAAGCGGCCTCCTCCGCGAAGCGGCCGTCCGTTTCCATATGCGCGGCGCGGCCGCGCATTAGCAGGCCAAACGTAAAGGATTCGTTCGGAATCGCGCCCAGGGAATGACACGGGCGGCTCGACCGTTCACACTTGCAGGAGTTACGCCGCGCCGCGAAGGCGGAGCACTGCTGCGGCGCCTACCTCACGACACACACCACACCGCGCGGGCCCATCGGCGCCGCGCGCACGAAAGCGAAACGAGGACACTTGGAGACCAGCATCATCGAGATTCCCGCACTGGACGCGTTCGCCGCCGAGGCGGAGGAGCGCGGCAAGGTCGAGACCGCCGAGCTCGACGCGCTCGTGCTCGAGCACGAGCTCGACGAGGAGGCTCTCACCGCGTTCAAGACGCTCCTGAGCGAGCGTGGCGTCCAGCTGCCCGCCGCGGAGGAGGAAGAGGACTTCGAGCTCGACCTCTCGCCCGGCAGCGGCCCGGTCACGACCGACTCGCTCGGGATGTTCCTGTCCGAGATCGGCCGCTACCAGCTGCTCACCGCCGCGGACGAGATCGCGCTCGCAAAGCGTGTCGAGCGCGGCGACATGGCCGCGAAGGAGCGGATGATCAACTCGAACCTGCGCCTCGTCGTCTCGATCGCCAAGCGCTACCGGGGTCACGGCGTGCCGTTCCTCGACCTGATCCAGGACGGCGTCATCGGCTTGAACCGCGCGGTCGAGAAGTTCGACTACCGCAAGGGGTTCAAGTTCTCGACGTACGCCACCTGGTGGATCCGCCAGGCGTGCCAGCGCTCGGTCGCGAACCAGTCGGCCACGATCCGCGTCCCGGTGCACGTGCAGGAGCGGCAGCAGAAGCTGAACCGCGCCCGCCAGCGCCTCGAGGTGAGTCTCGGCCGGCAGCCGACGACGGAGGAGCTCGCGAAGGCGACGGGCCTCAAGCTGCACCACGTCGAGGAAGCACTCGACGCGGTCGAGGCGTCGGTGTCGCTGAACCAGGCGGTCGGCTCGGACGGCGACGGCGAGCTCGGCGACCTGTTCGCCGACCGCACGGCGGCCGACCCGGTCGAGGAGGCGGACGAGTCGTTCCAGCGCGAGCGCGTGCGCTCGGCCCTCTCGGGCCTGCCCGAGCGGGGAGCGGCGCGTGCTCGAGCTGCGGTTCGGCTTCGACGGCCAGGAGAGCCTGACGCTCGAGGAGATCGGTCGCGTGCTCGAGCTCACCCGCGAGCGGGTGCGCCAGCTCGAGAAGTCGGCGCTGACCCGCCTCCAGCACGCCCTCGACCACGACGCGCGGCCTCTGCGAAGCCGCCGCGACCTCGCCGAGTCCGCGTAGTGAATTCGGTTAAGCCGGGGCCCGCCAGCGGGCCCCGGCTGCTACCTTCCGGGGCGTTCAACCAGAGCGTGGTCCGGTCGTGCTTGTCCCTGCACCTTCCTGCCCGTTCGTGAGTCAAATGGCAAGGAGGTGTTCAAGCGAATGGCAACCGGAACCGTGAAGTGGTTCGACGACGCCAAGGGGTACGGGTTCATCACCCCTGACGACGGCGGCAAGGACCTCTTCGTCCACTTCAGCGGCATCATGGGCGAGGGCTTCAAGTCCCTTCCCGAAGGCGCGAAGGTCGAGTTCGTGGCCGAGCAGGGTCAGAAGGGCCCGCAGGCGACGAACGTCGTCCTCGCCGGCTGAGCGCTTGCTGCGGGTGCGCCTCCGGGCGCACCCGCACCCAACTCTCGTCCGACTCGGCGACGAGCAGGCGGTGACCGGCGCTGCTCGTCGACGTTCGCGCGTACGCTCCGCCGCGTGAAGCCCGTCCCGCCGATCCTCTGGCAGCCGGACGCCGCGCGCATCGAGCGGGCGACGATCACGCGGTACGCCCGCTGGCTGGCCGAGACCCGCGGCCTCGAGACGGGCGCCTACGAGGAGCTCTGGGAGTGGTCGACGACAGAGCTCGAGGCGTTCTGGGCCTCGCTCTGGGACTTCTTCGACGTCCAGGCCTCCGAGCCGTTCGAGCGCGTGCTCGGCTCGCGGTCGATGCCGGGGGCGCAGTGGTTCCCGGGAACACGGCTCAACTACGCCGAGCACGTGTTCCGCCGGCGCGATCCGTCTCGTGTCGCGCTCAGGCACGCGTCGGAGCTCAGGCCGCTCACCGAGACGAGCTGGGGTGAGCTGTCGGAGGCGACGCGGCGGTGCGCCGCGGCACTCCGCGCAGCGGGCATCGTGCCGGGCGACCGGGTCGTCGCCTATCTCCCCAACATCCTCGAGGCGACTGTTGCGTTTCACGCGTGCGCGAGCATCGGGGCGACCTGGTCGAGCTGCTCGCCGGATTTCGGGGTGCGCAGCGTCGTCGACCGCTTCGCGCAGATCGAGCCGCGCCTGCTGCTCACGATCGACGGGTACCGGTACGGGGGCCGTGACCACGATCGGCTCGACGTCGTCCGCTCGCTCCAGCGAGCGATGCCGACGCTCGAGCGGACGATCGTGCTCGGCTACCTCGACCCCGACCCTCGGCTCGACGGCCTCGACCGCGCGACGAGCTGGGCGGACTTCGTCGCCGAGGCCGGCGACGAGCCGCTCTCGTTCGCCCAGCTTCCGTTCGACCACCCGCTTTGGGTCCTCTACAGCTCGGGCACGACCGGGCTGCCGAAGGCGATCGTGCACGGGCACGGAGGGATCCTGCTGGAGCTCCTGAAGAAGCTCCACCTGCACGTCGATGCACAGGCCGAGGACCGGCTGTTCTGGTTCACGACGACCGGCTGGATGATGTGGAACTTCCTCAACGGAGGCCTCCTCACCGAAGGGTCGATCGTGCTCTACGACGGCAACCCCGGCCACCCCGGGCTCGGGACGCTCTGGGACCTCGCCGAGGAGGCCGGCATCACGTGCTTCGGCACGTCCGCGAGCTACGTCGCCGCGTGCATGAAGGACGGGATCTCGCCCCGCCGAGGTCGCGACCTCTCGCGGCTCGCCGCGATCGGCTCGACGGGCTCGCCGCTCTCGCCCGAGGGCTTCGACTGGGTCTACCGAGAGCTCGGCCCGGACGTCTGGCTGTTCTCGACCTCGGGCGGCACCGACCTGTGCACGGCCTTCGTCGGCGGGGTGCCCACCGTCCCCGTCTACCGGGGTGAGCTCCAGGCGCGGGCGCTCGGCGCCAGGGTGGAGGCATGGGCCCCCGACGGCGTGTCGGTCGTCGGCGAGGTCGGCGAGCTCGTGATCACCGAGCCGATGCCCTCGATGCCGGTCCGCTTCTGGGGCGACGACGACGGCTCCCGGTACCGGGCGAGCTACTTCGACACGTTCCCGGGCGTGTGGCGCCACGGCGACTGGATCGAGATCACGGACCGCGGCACGGCGATCATCACCGGCCGCTCCGACGCGACGATCAACCGCGGCGGCATCCGCATGGGAACGGCCGAGATCTACCGGGCCGTGCTGTCGCTGGACGAGATCGTCGACGCGCTGGTCGTCGACCTGCCGCGCGAGGGGACGCAGGGCTACATGCCCCTCTTCGTCGTGCTGCGTCCCGGTACCGCCCTCGACGACGAGCTCGTCGCCAGGATCCGCGTGCGGATCCGGGAAGACTGCTCGCCGCGGCACGTGCCCGACGAGGTGCGCGCGGTGCCCGCCGTGCCGCGGACGCTGTCGGGGAAGGTGCTCGAGGTCCCCGTGAAGCGGATCCTCGCGGGCGAGCCCGCCGACCGCGCGCTGAGCCGAGACTCGCTCGCCGACCCGGACGCGCTGCGGCCCTTCGAGGCACTCGCGGCGGAGTGGCAGGGGTCTGGCACCGCAGGTGCCTGACCCCGGTGCGCCGCTGGGGTCAGGCACCCTGCGGGTGCCAGACCCCGATCTCCTGCAGCCTGCGATTCGATTCCGCGAACGTCGCCTCCAACATCGCGCGGGTCTCCGGCCGCATCGGCGCGTAGTCGCGGTCGAAGACGCGCGGGTACTCGGCGAGCTCGTACGGCGCCGCGCCGAGAAAGCGCAAGATCGACGCGTACGTCTCGGCCGGCCTCTCCCCCAGCTCCTCGGTCGCGACGACGAGCAGCTGCTCGCGCGGGAAGACGGCCAGCCAGCGCTCGAGCTGCTCGGCGTAGCGGCCACGGGCGACGTACGTGTGGTCCCACCACGCCCGGCTGAAAGCCCGTGGGTCGGCGACGAGCCGCTCGACCTCACCGCGCGTCCGCTCCTCCTCGGCGGCGAGCGCAGCCTCGAACGAGAGCGGCTCGCGGCCGAGGGCAACCTCGTGCTGATAGTGCGAGTAGGCGCGATCGACGGGGTTGCGCAGGAGCGCGACGAGCCTCACGTCGGGCAGGAGCGACCGCGCGCGCGCAGGCGCGAGCGGGTGGAAGAGGTAGCTCGGGCTCGCCTCGCCGACGAGCCTCTCCCCCGCCCGCAGCGGGAACTGCCCCCGGTACCACGCCTCGCCGCGCCACCAGTGGCGGTCGAAGAAGCTCACCTCCTTCCAGGAGGGCCCGGTGATCTCCGGGTGCCAGCGGAGGTAGGCGTAGAGCGCGGTCGTGCCCGCCTTCTGCGCGCCGATCACGAGGAACCCGGGCAGCGGTCGCCATCGCGCGGTGACACGGCCGAAACGCCAGACGGCGGTACGCGCGATCTTGCGGAGCGGCTCGGGGACCCGTGGGATCGCCTCGGCGGGCAGTCGGCGCATCGGGCAACCCTACGGATCTTCACTGATGCCGGGCGCGCGGCGGATCTGAGACGATCCCGGGACGGAAATCGAGGAAGGGACAAGCGTTGGCCGAGGACACTCTCACAGTCACCGACAACCGCACCGGACGCGAGTACACGCTCCCCATCACGGACGGGACGATCCACGCCACCGACCTGCGGCAGCTGAGCGCCGAGGAGGGCGACGGCGGGCTCATGTCCTACGACCCCGCGTACCTCAACACGGCGTCGTGCCGTAGCGCGATCACGTTCATCGACGGCGACCGGGGAATCCTCCGTTACCGCGGCTACCCGATCGAGCAGCTCGCCGAAGAGGCGACGTTCCTCGAGACCGCCTACCTCCTGCTCGAGGGGGAGCTCCCGACCGCGGAGGAGCTGCGCCGGTTCGAGGACGACGTGCGCTACCACACTTACGTCCACGTCAACGTCCAGAAGTTCCTCGAGGGCTTCCGCTACGACGCGCACCCGATGGGCATGCTGCTCGGTGCGATCGGCGCGCTCTCGACGTTCTATCCCGACGCGAAGAACATCGCCGACCCCGAGAACCGGCGACTCCAGCGGGTGCGGCTCGTCGCCAAGATGCCGACGATCGCGGCGTTCGCGTTCCGCCATTCCCGCGGGCTCCCCTACGTGCTGCCGCGCAACGACCTCGGCTACATCGGCAACTTCGTCAACATGACGTTCGAGATCGGCGGGCGCCACGAGCCGAACCCCGTGCTGCAGCGATCGCTCGAGATCCTGCTGATCCTCCACGCCGACCACGAGCAGAACTGCTCGACGAGCGCGGTGCGCGGCGTGGGCTCCTCGCAGGTCGACCCGTTCTCGGCCGTCTCCGCGGGGATCGCGGCGCTCTACGGGCCGCTCCACGGCGGCGCGAACGAGGCCGTCCTGCGGATGCTCGACGAGATCGGCGAGACGAAGAACGTCCCCGCGTTCATCGAGCAGGTGAAGGCAGGCCACGGCCGGCTGATGGGCTTCGGCCATCGTGTCTACAAGAGCTACGACCCGCGCGCGAAGCTGATCAAGCGCGTCGCCGACGACGTGTTCGAGCAGACCGGGCTCAACCCGAAGCTCGAGATCGCGCTCGAGCTGGAGCGGATCGCGCTCGAGGACGAGTACTTCGTCTCGCGCAAGCTCTATCCGAACGTCGACTTCTACTCGGGACTGATCTATCAGGCGATGGGCTACCCGACCGACTACTTTACGGTGCTGTTCGCGCTCGGGCGGCTGCCCGGCTGGATCGCGCAGTGGGAGGAGCACCTGTCCGACCCCGAGCAGAAGATCTCGCGGCCACGGCAGGTGTACACGGGTGAGGGCGAGCGGCCGTACGTGGCGATGGCCGAGCGCGGCTGAGCCGTGGGGTGATCACGGCCGCAGGCGTTCGGTAGTTCCCCACACGCAGAATCAGCGCCCGCGCCGATGAACCGGCGCGGGCGATCCCGGACCGTCGTAGGGACACGACACGAGCCCGGGAGGACCGCCATGGTCACGAGCACGCCGATCGTCGAGGCACGGTCGATCGTGAAGACGTACGACACGGGGGCGGTGCGCGTCGAGGCGCTGCGGGGCGTCGACCTGACCCTCGTGCGCGGTGAGATGGCGGCGATCATGGGGCCGAGCGGGTGCGGCAAGACGACCCTGCTCAACTGCCTCTCGGGCCTGGACGCCATCGACGACGGAGACGTCGTGATCGAGGGGACGTCGCTCGGCCAGATGTCCGACCGCGAGCGCACCGACTACCGCGCGCGGCACATGGGGTTCGTCTTCCAGTTCTACAACCTGATGCCGGTGCTGAGCGCGGTCGAGAACGTCGAGCTGCCGCTACTGGTCGCCCGCGTCAACGCGCGAGTTGCGCGAGGCAAGGCGCTCGAGGCCCTCGATCTGGTCGGGCTGGCCGACCGGGCGGAACACGTCCCGGACGCGCTCTCCGGCGGGGAGCGGCAGCGCGTCACCATCGCGCGGTCGCTCGTCAACGACCCCGCGATCGTCTGGGCGGACGAGCCGACCGGCGATCTCGACTCCGAGAACGCGCAGGAGATCGTGTCCCTCATGCGCGAGCTCAACCTCTCGCGGGGGCTGAGCTTCCTGATCGTCACCCACGACATCTCCGTGGGGCGCAAGACCGACCGGATCATCCGCATGCTCGACGGCGTCGTCGTCGAGGAGCTCCAGCTGGAGGTGCCGCATGTACTCGCGGGTCACGCTGCTTGAGATCGACACGCTGCGCGTGGAGGTGGAGGACGTGCTGCGGCGGTTCGAGACGGAGATCCTCCCCCGCGTCCGCGAGATGCCCGGCTACGAGGGCGTCGCCGTGCTGGTGACGCCCGAGGGCAAGGGCATGATCGTCAGCTTCTGGGAGAGCGAGGAGGCCGTGGAGGCGAGCGCCGGCCCGGCGGCGAGCGCCGTCGAGGAGTTCGTGACCCTCTACCGCGCGCCCCCGGGGCGTGAGCACTACCGGGTCGCCTACGCGGAGATGCCGAGGGTGACCGTCGAGACGTGAACGAGCTGTTCGGCATCCCGCTCGACACCCTGCTCGTCGTGCTCGCCGCGGGGCTGGGCGTCGCGTTCGGGATCCTCGCGCTGCTCGCGATCCGCAATCCCGTGCTCGTTCGGCTCGGCGTGAGGAACTTCGGCCGCCGGCGCGCCCGCACCGGTCTGATCGTGCTCGGCCTGATGCTCGGCACGACGATCGTGGCGGCGGCGCTCGTCACGGGCGACACGATGAGCCACACGATCCGCACCACCGCCACGGCGGCGCTCGGCGAGTCGGACGAGGCGGTGACGGCGAAAGGCGCGGTGGACGACATCCCCGGCGAGCTCGGCGACGCGAGCGGCATCCGGTGGTTCCCGGCGACGGTCGCCGGGGAGATCGAGTCGGCTCTCGGACCGGACCTGGTCGACGGCGTCGTCAACGTCATCGTCGACTCGACGGCGCTCCAGGCTCCGCGGACCAGCCAGGGTGAGCCGAGCGCGATGCTGTTCGCGGCCGATCCGGCCGAGATGGACGGGTTCTCGCCGATCGTCGGCTCCGACGGCGAGGAGCGCTCGCTCGCCGACCTGCCCTCGGGCGAGGCGTACCTGAACCGCGACGCCGCCGAGGAGCTCGGCGCGCGGCCGGGCGACACGGTCATCGCCTTCCCGGCGGGCAATCCCGCGTACCTGAAGGTACGAGACGTCGTGCAGTTCAACGGAGCTGCCACCGCCGACGCGGCCGTCCTCCTCCCCCTCGCCGAGGCACAGATCCTCTACGGCCGCTTCGACGACGTGCTCGGCGTGATGATCTCCAACAAGGGCTCGGGTGACGGCGCCGTCGCCCTGTCCGACGCGGTCGAGCAGAAGCTCCAGCCGACGCTGGCCGCACACGAGCTCGAGGTGCAGACGCTGAAGCAGGACGCGATCGAGCTTGCGGACGAGGCGGGCAGCGCCTTCATGGCGTTCTTCACGACGTTCGGCTCGTTCTCGATCGCCGCGGGAATCCTCCTGATCTTCCTCATCTTCGTGATGCTCGCCGCCGAGCGGCGCGGCGAGCTCGGCATCGCCCGCGCGATCGGAACGCGACGCGGGCACCTGACCGAGATGTTCACGTTCGAGGGCGCGGCGTACGATCTCGTGGCCGCGGCCGTCGGGGCGATCCTCGGCGCGATGGTGGCCTACGGGATGGTCTTCCTGATGGCCCGCGCGTTCGGCGCCGAGGACGAGGACGCCGGCCTCCAGGTCGAGTTCGCGTTCACCTGGCAGAGCCTCCTCGTCGCGTTCGGGCTCGGCGTGCTGCTGACCCTGGTGGTCGTCGCGTTCTCCGCGTGGCGGGTGAGCACGATGACGATCGCGACGGCGATCAGGAACCTGCCGGAGCCGCCGGTCGTGCGCCGGCGCCGCAGGGTCGTGCTCGGCGGCGTCGGCCTCGCGGTCGCGGCCCTGCTGATGGTCACCGCGGGTACCGCGGCGACGCCCCTGATGCTCGGCGTGTCGCTCGCGATCGTCAGCCTCGTCCCGTTCGCACGCCTGGTCGGGATCCCTGACCGGGTCGCCTACACCGTCGCGGGGCTCGGGATCGTCATCCTGCTGATGCTGCCGTGGAGCGCCTGGGAGTCGGTCTTCGGGCAGCTTTCGATGAACTTCTCGACCTGGATCGTGTCCGGGCTGATGATCGTCGTCGGCGCGGTCTGGGTGATCGTCTACAACGCCGACCTCCTGCTCGGGGCGGCGATGGCTCTGCTCGGCCGTGTCAAGGCGCTCGCGCCGCTCCTGCGGATGGCGATGGCCTACCCGCTCCGGAGCCGGTTCCGTACCGGCACGACGCTCGCCATGTTCACGCTCGTCGTCTTCACGCTGGTCACGGGCTCCACCTCGACCGGCTCCTTCCAGGCGGCCTTCAACAACATCGACGCCTTCGGCGGCGGGTTCGACATCCGCGCGGGGACGGGCGCGCGCGCAGCGATCCCGGACCTGCGCGCAGAGCTCGACTACCGCCTCGAGAAGCGGGCGTCGGACTACCCCGTGGTCGCGAGCCAGTCCGTGCTCGCCGTCGATGCACGTCAGCTCGGCACCGGACGGCCGTTCGAGGCCTACCACGTCCGCGGGCTCGACAGCTCGTTCCTCTCCCACACGAACTTCCAGCTGGGCGCCTTCGCACGGGGCTACGAGGATTCGCAGGAGGTGTGGGCGGCGCTGCAGGAGCACCCCGGGCTCGCGGTCGTGGACGGCCTCGTCGTAGAGCGCCGCGACCAGTTCGGCTTCGAGGTGATGCCGTCCGAGTTCAAGGTCACGGGCTTCTATGCAGACGACGGGAAGCCGTTCGACCCCGTTCCGATCGAGGTGCTCGACAAGCAGAGCGGCAAGAAGACGACGCTCCGGATCATCGGCGTGCTCTCCGACGCCGCCCCCTTCGAGATGAGCGGCATCTCCGCCTCGCAGTCGACGCTCTCCGCCGCGTTCCCCGGGCGCACCGACCCGACGATCCACTACTTCACGGTTGCGCCGGGGGTCGACCCGGACCGGGCCGCTGCGCGGCTCGAGGCGGCGTTCCTCTCGAACGGGCTCGAGGCCGAGTCGATCCGGAAGGTGGTCGACGACTCGATCGCCGCGAACAGGACGTTCAACCGGCTGATCCAGGGCTTCATGGCGCTCGGCCTCGTCGTCGGCGTGGCCGCGCTCGGCGTGATCAGCGCCCGCGCCGTGGTCGAGCGGCGCCAGCAGATCGGCGTCATGCGGGCGATCGGGTTCCGGCGCACGATGATCCAGGCGGTGTTCCTGCTCGAGTCCTCGTTCGTCGCGCTGACGGCGATCGTCGTGGGCACGGCACTCGGGCTGCTCCTCGGCTGGAACATCATCCAGGACTCGCGGAAGGCGCCGAGCTGGTCGAACCTCGAGATGGTGGTGCCGTGGGGCGACCTCGCCCTGATCTTCGTGGTCGTGTACGCCGTCGCGTTGCTCGCCACGCTCGCACCGGCGATCCGGGCGTCCCGGATCCAGCCCGCCGAGGCCTTGCGCTACGAGTGAGTGACGACGGCGCCCGAGGCGCGTCGCGCGATCGCCTCGCGGACCACCGGGGCGACCTCGGACCCGAAGAGCTCGATCGCGCGCAGCAGCCGGTCGTGCGGGATCGTCCCGACCGAGAGCTGGAGCAGGAAGCGCCGGTGGCCGAAGATCTCGTGCTGGAAGAGGATCTTCTCGACGACCTCCTGCGGCGTGCCGACGAAGTTCGCCCCCCGCAGCGACCGCGCCGCCGCGAACGACTCGCGCGTCATCGGCGGCCAGCCGCGCTCGCGCCCGATCCGGTCCATCATCGTGGCGAACGGGCCGTAGGAGATCTCGACCGCCTCCTCGGCCGTGTCCGCGAGAAAGCCGTGCGAGTTGATGCTGAGCGGTGGAGGGGACTCGTGCCCGGCCTCGTGGGCCGCGCGGCGGTGCAGCGCCGCGAGCGGCGCGAACCGCTCCGGTAGCCCGCCGATGATCCCGAGCGCCAGCGGCAGCCCGAGCGCGCCGGCGCGGACGGCCGACTCCGGCGTCCCCCGACCGCGATCCACACGGGGAGCGGTTCCTGCAGCGGCCGCGGGTAGACGCCCCGGTCGTCGAGCGGCGCCCGGAACCTGCCCGACCACGTGACCCGCTCGCGCTCGCGGACGGCGAGGAGCAGGTCGAGCTTCTCGGCGAAGAGGGCGTCGTAGTCGCGCAGGTCGTGGCCGAAGAGCGGGAACGACTCGATGAACGATCCCCGTCCGGCCATGATCTCGGCGCGGCCGCCGGAGAGCAGATCGAGCGTCGCGAAGTCCTGGAAGACACGGATCGGGTCGTCCGAGCCGAGCACCGAGACGGCGCTCGTGAGCCGGATCCGGCGCGTTCGCTCCGCCGCCGCCGCGAGCGCGACCGCGGGAGCGGACACGGCGAAATCGGACCGGTGGTGCTCGCCGACGCCGAAGACGTCGAGCCCCACCCGGTCGGCGAGCTCGATCTCCTCGAGCAGGTCGCGCAGACGCTCGCGGGGGTCACGAGCCGCCCCGTCGCCGGGTCGGGCGTCAGCTCGGCAAACGTGTAGATCCCGAGCTCGAAAGCATTTGATTGCATACGCAAGCAAATGTAGCAGAGGACCTGCGAGGATCGGTATGTGGATAGCGTGCGAATCGACCGCTGGCTGTGGGCGGCGCGACTCTTCAAGACCCGGGGCGCGGCGACCGAGGCCGTGCTCGGTGGGCGCGTTCACGTGAACGGGGTGCGGGTGAAGCCGGCGAAGGAGGTCCGCCCCGGCGACCGGCTCGAAGTCACGGTCGGCGCGATCCGGCGCGAGCTCGTCGTGCGCGGCGTGGCCGAGAAGCGCGGCCCGGCGTCCGTCGCGGCGACGCTCTACGACGAGACCCCCGCGTCGGTCGCCCGCCGGGAGCAGCTGGCGGAGGCGCGGCGGCTGGCCCGGCCGCTCGGCGCCGACCTCGGGGCGCGGCCGACGAAGCGCGATCGCCGCCGGCTCGAGGCCCTGCGGCGCGCGCAGCGCGGCCGCCGCCCGTCGTAGCGCCTCGTCCTGCCCGGCTCCCCACGCGACGGAGGAGCCTCTAGACTCGGTCGCCGATGGCTCGTATCAGCTTCGAGGACGTCTCGAAGGTCTACGACGACGGTACGCGGGCGGTCGAGGACTTCGATCTCGAGATCGCGGACGGCGAGTTCATGGTCCTCGTCGGCCCGTCGGGCTGCGGCAAGACGACCGCGCTGCGGATGCTCGCAGGGCTCGAGGAGATCAGCGAAGGCCAGATCCGGATCGCTGACCGCGTCGTCAACGACCTCACGCCGCGCGAGCGCGACATCGCCATGGTCTTCCAGAGCTACGCCCTCTACCCGCATCTCTCGGTCTACGACAACATTGCGTTCAGCCTGAAGCTGCACAAGGTGCCGAAGGCCGAGATCGACAAGCGGGTTCGGGACGCGGCTCGCATCCTCGACCTCGAGCCGTTCCTCAAGCGCAAGCCGAAGGCGCTCTCGGGCGGCCAGCGGCAACGGGTAGCGATGGGCCGGGCGATCGTGCGGCAGCCGTCTGCGTTCCTGATGGACGAGCCGCTCTCGAACCTCGACGCCAAGCTGCGCGTCCAGATGCGGGCCGAGATCTCGGAGCTCCAGCGCAGCCTCGGCGTGACGACGCTGTACGTGACGCACGATCAGGTCGAGGCGTTGACGATGGGCGACCGGGTGGCCGTGATGCGCAAGGGCGAGCTGCAGCAGGCGGCAGAGCCGCAGGAGCTCTACGACAGCCCGGTCAACCTCTTCGTCGCCGGCTTCATCGGGAGCCCCGCGATGAACATGCTGGAGGCGACGCTGCACCGCGACGACGGGACGCTGAAGGTCGTGACGGGCTCGCAGGAGATCCCGCTGAGCGAGGAGACGCTGGGCCAGCGGCCGGCGCTTCGCGGCTACGAGGACCGGCAGGTCGTGCTCGGCATCCGGCCGGAGGATCTGGAGGACTCGAAGCTCGCCGGCGAGACGGCGCACGGCGGGACGCTCCAGGGCAAGGTGACCCTGCGCGAGGCGCTCGGCGCCGAGATCCTGATCCACTTCTCCGTGGACGCGCCGCCCGCGTTCACGGCGGACGTCAGGGAGCTCGCCGAGGACGTCGGCGACGCGGAGCGGGCCGAGGCCCACGCGAAGAAGAGCTCCGCGATCCTCGTCGGCCGCTTCGGCGCCCGTTCGCGCGTGCGAGCCGGCGAGCGGGTCGACGTCGCGGTGGACACGCGCCAGCTGCACTTCTTCGACCTCGACACCGGCCTCGGCATCTACGGCTAGTGCGGCCCGGAGGGCCGTACCATCAGCCCTTCACGGCGCCGGCGGTGAGACCGGCCAGGATGTAGCGCTGGAAGACCAGCACGAGCGCGACGAGCGGCACCGTGATGATGATCGTCGCCGCCATGATCGTCCCCCAGGGTTGCTGGAACGCGCTCCCCGACTCGCCGACGAACGACGTGATCGCGATCGGGACGGTGTACTTGTCCGGGTCCTGGATGAAGGACAGGGCGAAGAGGTACTCGTTCCAGGCGGCGATGAACGCGAGCAGCCCCGTCGTGACGAGGCCCGGCAGGAGCAGCGGCAGGAGCACCTTGTAGAAGACCTGGAACGGCGTCGCGCCGTCGACGTACGCCGCCTCCTCGAGATCGCCGGGCAGCGCCTCCATGAAGCTCGTCAGCACCCAGATCGTGAAGGGCAGCGTGAAGATCAGGTACGTGAACAGGAGCGCCCACAGGGTGTCGTAGATCTGCGGGAACTCGATGAAGCCGACGCCGAAGCCGCTGATCATCGTGTAGAGCGCGCCCAGGATCGCGATCGACGGGAACATCGTCATCGACAGCATCAGGTACATGACGAGCGAGCGCCCGCGGAAGCGGAAGCGTCCGAGCGCGAAGGCCGCCAGCGAGCCGATGGCCAGCGAGAGGAGAGTCACGCCGCCCGCGACGAGCGCGGAGTTGAGAAGCGCCCTGCGGAAGAACTCGGCCTCGAACGCCTGCTTGAAGTTGTCGAGCGTCGGATGGTCCGGGATGTACTGGAGCGGGCTCGAGAAGAGATCGCTCTCCGGCGTGAACGCGCACCTAAGCGCCCAGGCGAACGGAAACAGCGCGTAGACGAAGACGATCAGCACGAGCAGGTAGAACGGCACGCGCTTGACGTTGCGTCCGAGCGGGCTGCGCCAGAAGACGCGGCTCCGGCTGACAGGGCGGACGACCGGCCCTGCTGCCTCGCTCGCGGTGCTCATCGCATGACCAGCCGCTGGAAGGTCAGGTAGATGACGACGAACAGGGCGATGATGAGGAAGATCGCCATGCTGATCGCGGCGCCGTAGCCGACGTAGCCGTCGCCGACGATCGTGCTCTGCGCGTAGATCGCCATGGACTGTGTGCCGAGCCGGTTCCCGAAGAACACGTAGAAGACGTCGAACACGCGCAGGGCGTCGAGCGTGCGGAAGATGAGCGTGACGAAGATCGCCGGCCAGAGCAGCGGCAGCGTGATCCTCCAGAACTGCTGCAGCGGGTTGGCGCCGTCGACCTCGGCGGCCTCGTAGAGATCGTGCGGAATGACCTGGAGCCCGGCGAGCAGGAGCAGAGCGACGAACGGCGTCGTCTTCCAGATGTCCACGGCGGCGACGGCCGCGAGCGCGGTGCTCGGGTCGGCGATCCACGCGTGCGGCTCGGAGAGGATGTGCAGCCGGACGCCCGCGTCCGAGATGACGCCGTTCGACTGGAGCATCGACTTCCACATCTGCGCGGCGACGACGGTGGGAATCGCCCACGGTATGAGCATCACGGCGCGCATGACCCCGCGGCCCTTGAAGCTCGAGTTGACGATGAGCGCGATTGCGAGCCCGAGCACGAACTCGAACGCGACGGTGATGACCGTGAACTTGATCGTCGTCCAGATCGAGTCGCGGAAGGTCGTGTCGTGCCAGAGGTCCTTGTAGTTCTCGAGCCCGACCCAGCTCACGGGGTTGAGCCCGAGAAACTCCTCGTCGGTGAAGCTCTGGAAGACCGTCTTGCCGAGCGGGTAGAGCGCGACGAACGCGACAACCGCGAGCGACGGCACGAGGAGCAGCCACGCGAGCCGCGTCTGCCTGCGCTTGAGCTTCGTCGACTTGCGCCGGCGTCGGGGAGCTTCTGCTGGGGTCGCGGCAGTCGACATCGAGTGGAGGGGAGGATGGCAGAGGCCATCCTCCCCTGGCAACGGATAGCGCCCGCTAGCGGAGGATCCGCTCGAGCTTGGACTCGATCGACGGCAGCACGCTCGACGCGGGCCTGCCGTTCAGGATCTGGTTGATCCCCTGGTAGATCGCCTTGGAGCCCTCGTTGTAGTGCGCCTTGAGAGAGTTCGCCGGACGCGTGACGCGCATGACGGACGCGATCTCGGGCTTCAGGTACGGGTTCGCCTTGACGACGGCCTTGTCCCTCGCGACCGCGGGGATCGTCGGCACGTTCGTGTTGGTGATGGCGTTGAACTTCTGCACCGGCGCGCTCGTCATGTAGCGGACGAACTCGATCGATGCATCGACGTGCTTCGAGAACCTGTTCACCGCGAGCTGCCACCCGCCGACCGTGCCGACCGACTTGCCGGATGCGTGCGGGAGCACGGTGACGCTGAACTTGCCGACGATCTTCGACGACTTGGGATCCTGGCCGATCGAGTAGGCGTACGGCCAGTTGCGCATGAACGCTGCGTTGCCCTCGACGAACGCGGTATGCGCCTCGCCCTCCTGGTACGTCGTCACGTCGCGAGGCGTGATCTTCCCGATCTGGGCACGGAACTGGTCGAGGATCCGGGCGCCCTTCGGGTTGTCGATCGTCACCTTGCCGTTGTCGATGAACCCACCGGCGCCGGCCGACTCGTACCACTCGAGCGCGTCGCAGGTCAGCCCCTCGTACGAGTTGCCCTGGAAGACGAAGCCGTAGAACTTGTCGTTCGCGGCCTGCTCGCCGTCCTGGATCTTCTTCGCCATCGCGAACAGCTGCGTCCAGGTCTTCGGCGGGGCCGTGTAGCCGTACTTCCTCAGCAGGTCGGTGCGGTAGTAGAGGATCCCGAAGTCCCCGAACCACGGCATCGCGACGAGCTTCCCGTCGACCGTGTCGTTCTGGACGATCCCCTGCGCGTGCTGCTTCGCCGCCTTGCCGAGCTTCGGCTTCAGGTCGACGAGGTAGGGCGCGAAGGCGCCCGGCCACACGACGTCGATCATCGCCACGTCGAACGACGACGACTTCGACGAGAAGACGCGCGCCAGCTGCGAGTACGACGCGTCGGACGCCGCGGGGTGCGGGACGACCTTCACCTTGATGCCGGTGTCCTTCGTGAACTGCTTCGCGAGCGCGAGGTCGCGCGCGTGGCTGCCGCCGACGGAGTCGCCGATGAACGTGATCGATTCCCCGCCGTACTTCGCCTTGATCGCCGCGGCGCCGGGCACCTTCGGCGCCGGGTACTTCGCTGCGTGCTGCGCCTGGTTGCCGGCCGTGCCCGCGGTTGCGACGGCGAGTGACGCAACGAGGGCCAGAGTGCCGGCCACGCCGGCGACGAGACGCACAGATGCGTGCTTCACCTCTCCCACGTCCTTTCTTCGAGAAGGGTTACCCTTTTATCATTTCATACGGAGTACGATGCACTTGCATGCCCGGCGCGCGCGCGGAAACGGCGACAGCGCGATCCGCACGCTCGTCGGATGTCCCTGGCGGATCGTGGAGCGAGGCGCCAGGCCTCCTGCACACTGCGGCTCGAGCAACCTAGAACTTCCTCGAAGCTCGTGTCAAGTGTCTCGAGCCGTGTGCCGGCGTCCCGCACGCTTCGCCGGCCACCAGTTCCAGCGCCCGAGGATCGCCATCAGCGACGGGACCAGCAGCGCCCGCACAATCGTCGCGTCGATCAGGACGGCCAGCGCCACCCCGACCCCGATCTCCTTGACGATGACGATCTGCGACGTCGCGAACGCGCCGATCGCGACGCAGAAGAGGAGCGCCGCCGCGGTGATGATGCGACCGGTGCGCTCCAGCCCTACGGCGACCGCCTCCCGGTTCGGGGCGCCCGCGTCCCACGCTTCCTTGATCCGCGTCAAGAGGAAGACGCCGTAGTCGGTGACGAGACCGAAGGCGATTGCGAACAGCACGACCGGCTGCGTCAGCTCGAGCGCGCCCTGGCTCGAGTAGTCGAGTAGTCCCTCCAGCCGTCCGTCCTGGAAGACGAAGACGAGCACGCCCATCGTCGCCGACAGGGTCAGCACGTTCATCACGAGCGCCTTGGCCGGCAGCACGAGCGAGCGGGTCGCAAGCCAGAGCAGGAAGAACGTGACCGCCGCGAGGATCGCTGCGGCGACCGGCAGGAGCGAGCGCAGCGACTGCTTCTGGTCGAGGAACTGCGCGGTCGCGCCGCCGACGAGCGCGTCACCCGGGAGGGAGCGCATCTCACGCACGAGGCGCTGCGATGCGTCGTCGAGGAACGGCTGCCCGGAGGAGGCTCTGACCAGCCACACTCCCTCCGCGAGCCGGCGTGGGGCCTGGACGACCGGTGCGCCGATCGCGGCGGCGTACGCGCGCGCGTCGCGCTCGGTGCCGGGGACGACCGCAAACACGGGCGACAGCGCGGTCGGGGGAAACTCGCGCTCGATCGCCGTGTCGACCACGCGCGACGAGAGCTTCGGCGGCAGGACCGAGGCGTCGACGCCGGTGAAGCGGACGCCGAGGAACGGCACGGCGAGGACGACGAGGAATGTCGTCGTCGCGACCGCGACCGGGATCGGCCGCCGCATCAGCGCCTGGGCGAGCCGGTACCAGCTGCCGCGCTCGCTGCTCGCGGCCCGCTCGGCGGCGCGTCGCCAGCGGCGCGGGGAGAGAGCGTTGACCCGCTCGCCGAGCAGCACGAAGAGCGCGGGCAGCACCGTCAGCGAGATCAGCCCGGCGAGCGGGGCGACCGCGCCGCCGGCGATCCCCATCGAGCGCAGGTAGCCGAGCGGGAAGATCGCGAGGGTCGCGACCGCGGCGGCGACGGTCACCGAGCTGAAGGCGACGGTGCGGCCGGCCGTCGCCATCGTTCGGCGAACCGCCTCCGCGCCCGGGCCGTGCCGCGCGAGCTCCTCGCGGTAGCGAGAGACGAGCAGCAGGCTGTAGTCGATCCCCAGCCCGAGGCCGATCCCGGTGACGATGTTGAGCGCGTACGAGGACACGGGCATCGCCGCGTCGACGAGGCGCAGCAGGAGCAGCCCGCCCAGGATCGTCAGGGCGCCGCAGACGATCGGCAGCGCCGCGGCCACGAGGCTCCGGAACACCCACAGCGAGAGGAGGAAGAGCAGCGGGAAGGCGATCCGCTCGGCGAACGCGAGGTCGTCCTGCACCTGCCGGTTCACCTGGGTCGTCGCGAGGGCCGCGCCGCCCATCGCGACCCCGTCGATCGCGGTGAGCCGTTCCTCGACCCGCTCCGCCGCCTCCCGCCAGACCCGCTGCGAGACGCCGGCCCTCGCGTACGCGGAGACGAGCGCCGCAGTGCCGTCGAGCGAGCGGAGCGCCGGCGCCACCACCGGGAAGGTCGGCTCCGAGCGAATCGCTGCCGCGACGCGAGCGAGCCGCTCCTCCGTGGGACGGCGGACGAGCACGAGCACCTGCGGCACGGCCGAGAGGCCGGACGCGGCCTCGACGGCGCGCTCGGCGCGGATGCTCTCGCTCTCGCGCGCGACGAAGTCGTTCGAGCCGCGCCCGAGCAGCTCCGGCGTGCCGAGACCGAAGACGACGCCCACGACCGCGAACACGGCGGCCCCGAGGAGCACGCGGCGCGGCGCGCGGATCGCGAGGTCTCCCAGGAACAGGAGCATCTGTCGTGGGAATACCGGTTCCGCGCGACCCGCGCATCGGTGATCGTCCCCGTGGCTGCTGCTTGCGACTACGTACGAGCGAAACCGGCCTGGGCCGGCCGCCGCGGCGGCCCGGGAGCTACCGCGACCTCGGCCGCGGCACGCAGCACGGAGGCGGTCGCGACGCTCAGCGCGCGGCTGACGGGCCGGCTGCCGGCGTCGCGGCCTTCACGCCGCCGAGCAGCCTCGCCGCGAGACCGAGCACCGCGACCACCGCGACGGCCCCGGCTACCAGCTCGGCGCCCTGGTCCGCCGTGGGCCTGACGGCCATCGCGAAGACGACGCCGGTCAGCACCGCCAGGTCGACGTTCGTGACGAGGACGAGCCGGCGGACGGCGTGGGTCAGGCGCGCTGCGCCGGCGCCCTCGGGATCGTCGGTCTGGACGGCGGCGCCCCAGCCGGGCCCGAGGACGGCGGCGCCGGTGGCGACGCTGAGCGCCCAGCCGACGAGTCCGACGTCGATCCAGAGCGTGCCGTACCCAAAGCCGCCCTCGTGGACGAGCAGGAGCCCGGAGACGAGCACGAGCAGGTTCGCCGGCAGGTAGAGGCGCAAGCCCGTCCACGCCGCGTCGCGCGCGAAAGCGAGCGTGCGGGACGGGTCGCCCGCGCGCACGACGCGGACGCCGAGGGCGACCTGCAGGCAGGCTGCGCCGACCCAGGCGATCGCGGCGGCCACGTGGACGAACAGGAAGAGCTGGTAGGCGCTCATCGGCGCTCCTTTCGGGTGTCGTTCCGTTGCTCGGCGTCTACGGCGAGCCCCTCGACGAGGAGGTCGACGAGCTCCTCGCTTCGCCGCTCCAGATCGTCGCCGCCGAGGAAGTGCCAGACGTCGTCCATGCCGACGATCGCCCCGAACAGGAGCTCGGCCGTCGCGCGTGGATCGAGCCCGCGGCGGATCGTCCCCTCGTCCTGGCCGCGGCGGAGGAGCTCGGCGAACATCTCGATCGCGAGCTCCTGGAAGCCGACGAACTCGGGGTCGGGGGAGGCAAGCGCCCGGAACTCGGCGCCGAGGCGGAGCACGGCTCGGGACGCGGGGTCCTCGCGCAGGGCGGCCGCGCGCTCGCACAAGAGCGCTCGCAACGCGGCGGGCGCGTCGTGCGCGTCGGTGATCGCGGCGGCCGAGCGCGCCACGAGCTGCTCCTGCTTGTACCGGAAGGCCGCCAGCGCGAGCTCCTCCTTGGAGTCGAAATGGTGGTAGAAGGCGCCCTTCGTCAGCCCGCTCGCCGCGACGATCGCGTTCAGCGACGTTGCCGCGTAGCCACCCTCTGCGAATGCTCCCGCTGCGGCCTCGAGGATGCGCCCCCTCGTCCGCTCGCCCCGTTCCTGCCGCGTCGCCATCATGGCCATACGATACCGACTGGTCGGTATTTGTCAAAGTGTTCTAGGGATCTCTCCCTCATACGTCGAACACGCTGCAAACACGAGGCGCTCCGGCAGGCGGCGCGGATCGATCTCGGCGAGCCGACCCTGCTCGATCCCGCGCGTCCGAAGCGCGGCCGTGTCGACCGCGACTGGGCGATCCGCGTCAACCGCACCGTCGAGCCCGACCTTTGATCGGAACGACCGACTCCGTAGCGGTAGCAGTAGCGGGGGCAGGATTTGAACCTGCGACCTCCGGGTTATGAGCCCGCTTCATGGGGGTGGTGCGGGGTGCGATTTGGCTTGAACAAGCCGTTTGCGGTGCTCTCAGAGCGGCTGAAATCGGGTGAGTGGGGTATTAGGACTTTGTTAGCTGGTTGAAGGGTCCTCTCCGTTCGCGTCGAACGGTGTCCGCGGTTGCGGTCATCGTTGGAGGGAGGAGCGGATGGGGGCAGCGGTGGTAGTCGAGATGCCGGCGGTCGAGGTGCGTGAGCGGCTTACCGGGTTTGTGGCGGAGGTAGCGTCGCCGCTGTCGCTGCGTCGGCAGCGGGAGAACGCGCTTCTGTATGTGCGTGGGTTGGTCGAGCAGGGCGGCCGCAAGAGCTTGCAGCCGACGCTGTTCAGGTTGGAGGAGACGCCGGCCCGGTACGAGTCGATGCAGCAGTTTCTGGCCGACTCGCCCTGGGATGCGGAGCTTTTGATCCGTCGCTGTGCGGAGCGGGTGGCGCCGCAGATCGGGGTTGTGGCTTGGATCGTCGATGACACGGGGATTGTCAAGGACGGCAAGCACTCGCCGGGGGTGAAGCGGCAGTACTCGGGCACGTTGGGCAAGGTCGGCAACTGCCAGATCACCGTCAGCGTGCACGCCGTCGGCGAGCGGGGCACGTCGCCGCTTGGTTGGCGGCTGTATCTGCCGGAGGAGTGGTGCGACGATGTGGATCGTCGGCGGAAGGCGAAGATCCCCGACGAGGTCGAATTCCGAACAAAGCCGCAGCTGGCCGCTGCGGTCTGCGAGCGGGCGGCCGGCTGGGAGGTGCCGCGGGCGCCGATCCTCGGCGACGCCGCTTATGGCGACGATGCCGGCTTCCGCACCGGACTGCACGAGGCGGAGCTCGAGTACGTGCTCGCGATTCGGGCGGGTACGAGCGTGTACGGGCCGGAGACAAGCTTCGCGGTTCCCGAACGCGCCGGCGGGCGCGGCCGCCCGCCGAGCGTCGCCCGCCCCGACCGGGAGCCGGAGTCGGTGCATCTGCTCGCCGAGCGGCTGCCCGACAACGCCTGGCAGGCGCTGCCCTGCCGGACAACCCCAAGCGGCGCGGAGGTCACGAGCCGGTTCGCGTTCGTCCGCGTGGTCGCGACAAACCCGGTCAGAAACCGGCATCAACAACCGCGCTGGGAGTGGCTGATCATCGAGTGGCCCGACTGCGAGCAGACGCCGAGCGACTACTGGCTGTCGAACCTCGCCGAGGACGAGAGCCGCGAGCGGCTCGCCAGGCTCGCCCGCCTGCGCTGGACGATCGAGCTCGACTACCGGCAGCTGAAAGGGGAACTCGGGCTCGACCACTACGAAGGCCGCAGCTACCTCGGCTTCCACCATCACTGCGCCCTCGTCACCTGCGCGCACGCCTTCCTGACGGAGGAACGCCTGCGCCCGAAAGCCCGGCGGCCGGCCTGACGCTGCCACAGACGGTGCTGCTCCTACAGCCCGTCCTGCGCTGCTGGGCCGGCCGCTGCCGAACCTGCAAACAGCCCATCGACCTCAACCAGCTCGAGCTCTTCCACCCACGTGAGTAACAAAGTCCTAGTATAAGATGGGTATAAAATTCGTTGTCTCCACCGCCAACTGAACCGTTCAGAAACGAACACTTCAGTTGGCCGAGCGAGCAACACTCTAGCCCTCGAGCGTCGATGGCCAGGCGACACGCTTGTCGTCAGTCACCGAGATCGCCGCGACCCGCACCTGCCAGCTCGCGCCCTCCACTTCGAACGGCGCGCGGCAGACAGCGTGCGTCGTGAAGCTACGCGGGACCTCGAGCGGCAGAGGGTCGCCGAGCCGCTCCCACTGGCGCCACCAGTCGAGGTAGCGCTCGCGCAGCTCGAGCGCTTCGAACTCCCGCGTCCCGAAGAGCTCGCTGCCGCGGTGTCCGCTCTCCCAGTCTGCGACCGTCGTCGCCGCGAGCAGGTAGCCAGCTGAGAGGGCGTCGCTGTGGATCCCGAGAGCGAGCTTGAGGGCGTCCCATGCGCAGGGCCCGAGCGCATCGCGTCCAACGCCACACTTCAACTCGATCGCGATCGGCAGCTCGCCGCTGCCAAGGAGGGCGAGGTCCACTCCCCCTGTCAAGGCTCGCCGGAATTCCCCAGATGTGCTCACGGAAATTCCCCACCCTGTGGGCCGCTGAGAGGGCCGCTCGCGGTCGAGCGGTGAGCGGTTGCCGGCGTGTGAGCGGCCCCATCGGGCCGATTCGGCCGTTTTCGAGGTTGAATCGCTCGGTCTTGACGCGCTGAGAGCCGTTGTGCGGGCCTGCGAGCGGCGGGCGCGACCGATTACTTGCCGGCTGGGGCGGCTTGGAGGCCGGCGCGAAGCTGCTCGACGCGGTCGTGGTGGCGGCGCATGCGGTAGCTGGGCCCGTTGATCGTGAGCACGGTGCCGTGGTGGAGGAGCCGGTCGAGGATGGCGGCGGCGACGGTGGTGTCCTGGAAGATCTCGCCCCAGCTGGCGATGCCGCGGTTGGTGGTGAGGATGATCGAGCCGTGCTCGTAGCGGCGCGAGACGACCTGGAAGAGATGCGAGGCGGCCTCCGCGGGCAGCGGCAGGTAGCCGAGCTCGTCGATGATCAAGAGCGCCGGCCCGTTCCAGAAGCGCATCGTCGTCTGCCAGCGCCCCTCCAATGCGGCCCGTTGTGTCTTGGCGACGAGGTCGGCGGCGGTCGTGTAGTAGACGCGGTAGCCGTGCTCGGCGGCGTGCCGGCCCAAGGCGACGGCGAGCATCGTTTTGCCGACACCGGGCGGCCCGATCAGCAACACGTTGCCCTTGTCTTCGACGAAGCGCAGCGTGGCGAGCTCCTCGACGAGTGAGCGGTCGAGCGCGGGCTGGGCGTCGTAGTCGATCTCGGCCAGCGTCTTCGGGCTGGGGAAGCTGGCGAAACGCAGCCGGCCTTCGAGCCGACGCCGCTCGGTCGCCTCGACCTCGACCGCGAGCAGCCGTTCGAGGAAGCGCGTGTACGACGGTTTGCGCTTCTCGGCGTCCTCCAACGCGACGGCGAGCTGCTCGGCCGCCGCAGGGAGACGCAGGTAGGCGAGGTGCGAGCGCAGCTGCTGGTAGACGCCCCGCTCGGTCACAACGCCGCGACCAGTCTCGCGTAGCTCTCGAGCGAGGGGATCTCGACGTCGACTGCGGCGGCGTGTGCGGCGGCGAGCGCGAGCGCCCCGGCGGTCGGCGGCCGGTTCGGCTTGCGCGCGCAGCGGGGTTTGGTGGTGAAGGCGGCGAGCACCGCCCGCTCGAGGACCGCCTGGTGCGCCGACGAGCGGACGAGCTGGCCGGCGCCCGCCGGCACTCGGCGATGGCTCGCGACAAGGACGCCGGCCGCGGAGACAATCTGCAGGATCGGCTCGCCGACCCGGACACGCACCGTCACCGTCTGGCCGGCGAGCGCGGGCGGCACGCTGTAGCGGTTGCCCTCGAACGAGACGAGCGCGCTCGAGCCCACGACCCGCTCGACGCGCAGCTCCGCCGGGTAGGCGGCCGGCGGCAGCGCGAGCAGCGGCTCCGCCGCCGCCTTCAGGCCAACCGTGAGCGGGCCTCGGCGCCGCTGATCGGCGACCTCGACGCACCACCGATCCAGCGAGCGCTGCGCCTCCACCGGCGAGACGACCCGAGCGGTGCGCCACCAAGACCGGCCGATGTAGCGGATGCTCGCCTCGACCACGCCCTTGCGCTGCGCCCGCCGCGGCGGACACACCGCCACGCTGACCCCGTAGTGCTTGGCGAGCTCCGCCGCCTCCGGGCGCAAGCGATCGCTGCCCGGCTCGACGATCGTCGCCATCCGATCGGTCCGCCACGAACGCGTCGTGCCGCCCAGCCTGCGCAACACCCCGTCGAGCGCGCAGGCGAGGTGCGCGAAGTCCATCCCGTCGCTCAAGACGGCGCGGATGCGGCCGGAGTGCGACAGCGTCCCCACCAGCAGATACGCGGGCGCGCCCCAGGGCGTCTCCTGAAGCTCGAGCCAGTCCAACTGCAGCTCCTCGCCCGGCTCGTGGACGAGCTCGATCGTCAGCCGCTGCCCGCCGCGCTTGCACACCGGACACTCCGGGCGCAGCCCAAGCCGGCGCAGCTCCCGCGTCAACGTCTGATAGGAGCGCTCGAAGCCGAGCGGACGCAGCTCCCGCAACAACACCGTCGCGTCCAGATGCGGATCGTCACCGAGACGACGCTCGATGAAAGCGCGGAAGGGCTCGAGCACGCTCGGCGCCCGCGCCCGCCGACGCCGCTCGCCCTCACCAAGCCACGCGCGAATCGTCTTCCGATCGCGGCCGGTGTGACGCGCGATCGCACTGATCGACCAGCCCCGACGATGCAACGCAACGATCTCCACCACATCCTCCCGTGACAGCATCCCCTCGGTCCTCCTCGCGTCGACGGCACCCACCGCGACGCTGAGGAGGACCCCGGACAGCGCGACCGCCGCCCCGCTTCTCCGCTTCGCCTACGGCTCAGCTACGAAGCGACGCGGCAAACCGAAACCCGCACCTGGGGAACTTCGATGAGCACACCTGGAGAGTCTCGCGTGAGCGCGGGCACCCCGAGCCGCGGCCACAGTGGCGACTGAAAACGGAACGAAGTCGAGACTGTCGGAGGCGGTACCCAACGTGCGGCGACGGCACGCGCGACCGCGGCGCAACACGGCTGGAGATGGTCGCGTTCGTTGATTCGGCGAAGACGGTCGCTGCTCGCCCGACGGCCGAGCTCCCGCACCGTCTGGTTCGCCAACTCGGTCAGCCACTCCTCACCCACAGTCACAAGCCAGTGGCGTCCATGCCGTCCTCGTCGTGGGCGGCGTCGAGAACATCGTCGTGCTGTGCTTGTTCGTCGTCCACCATCCGGCTCGTGGAGGCGCGGGGAGCGAGGTCGCGGAGAAGGCTCCGCAAGAGACGCCAGATGGCAGCAACCAGACGCACCGCGTCATTCCAGCCCAGGGGTCGTCTCCTTGTCCAGCTGTGTCCGACGTTTGAGGGACGTCATCCCCAATGCGTCGGACAGCGTCGTCCCCGCGCGCTCACGTCGACCACTGACGGTGCTCGGAATCCCACGTCCCAGTGGCGCTTCCGTCGAGTAGCGGATCGAGAAACGGTGAGACAGTGGCCAGGGCTTCATCGAGCGTATGGGCGATGGGCAGCAGGGATCGGCCGGCTTCCGCTGCATAGCCCCGCTCCCACAGCGATCGGTCGGGCACGGCGAAACGTCCGGGCAGCGTGACGCCACGTCGGTCGGCTTCGGAGCGCAGCGCCCTTAGCTGTGGCTCCGCGGCCACTGAGGCGCTGAGCACGATCGCGACCATGTCGACGAGGTCCTTGAATCTTGTTGACGGCATGCCCCGCTCGCCGTGCGACTCGAACATCGCCACTACCTTGTCGGCAATGTGATCGACGAGTGGGTATGCCCGATACCCGTGCTGCTCGACGTCGGGCATCGCTACGCGCGCAAGAGGAGGCACAGGATCCGGGTCGCCGGTCATCCTCAGGTCCGAGCCGACAAGGTCAACATTGAAGGAAACCCAGACCGTCGGGCCGATAAACGCCGTCACCGGAGTGCGAATACCGGGTGCACCGGCGGCAACCGGCCGACCAGCGCTCAGCTCGAAGGTAAACCAATCACCGATGTCCCTCGCAGCCGCGGCACGCAAGTCGGCCTCGGCGACTTCCCTAGCCGCCTCGCGGTAGACGTCGACATCGACCGTCGCCCGCACACCGATGTCGCGCGCGAGCAGCGCCGTCGCGCCTTTCACCACCCACCCGTCGTCGACCAGATACAGGCGCTCGAGCAGCCGGTCGTACGCCATCTGACGCTGGAGCTGCTGCAGCGTCCATTGGGTCGTCTCCGCCTTCGCCCGCAGCTTGTCTGTGAGCGCCTGGCGGAACGCAGCTGGACTCACGTAGCTGCGGCCTGCCGGCATCAGGCGGACTGCACCCGAGTCGCCGTCGAGTTCGACCCCTTCGGTTCGGCTGCTCGATCGATAGTCTCCCGAGCCTCGGCCGTCCACTCTCGTGTCTCTGGATCTCCAACGAGATCGAGAAGCCAGCTCAGGAGAGCGAGACCGTCGTTCCGCCGGAGCCCGAACTTCGCTGCATGGGGAGCGAGCGTCTTCGCGAAACTGCCTGGGTAGTCGTAGACCCCGCGGATCGCGTCGGCAACGACGTGAGCCACTGCCTCGGGGTCCTCCCGGTCACGGAGGAGGTCGGCTGCGATCCGGGACGGCAGCGTGACGGGCAGGCCTCGAAGCGAGATCCACTCGTCATCCGCCACGCGGCGGTGATGGAGGCGCACGTCGAGGCGACGCGATTGCCTCCGGCCCGGAAGCGTGAACTCGTGACGGTCGGCGGGCAGGTGTCCAAGACCGTAGAGAGTTGCGGCCGACCGGTGCGAGACGACGCCCTGGGCGGGAGTCCGGTTCCAGGCAAGGACATCGGGTGCGAGCTGCAGCCAGGCAGCACGGAGCTCGATGTGGTCCGGCGTCGGTGCCCCGGCGAGGTGGTACACACCCTGAGCAACCCGCTCCAGCGCCGATTGGGAAGCGAGGCGCTGGAGGGTGGCGGGAGAGAGGCCCGTGCGTTCGGCCTGACGGCGCGTGACGAGTCCCCACTGGTCCTGGGCGATGTCAGCGAGCCGGTGGATCGTCGAGTATCGGGCCACTGTTGCTGCATGTTAGCTCATATTTGAGCTATTTCGTAGCGGGTCATGGAGAAATTACTTCGAACTAGCTCAAATATGAGCTAGATCGCAGACCTCCTAGTCGCTTCGAACCTGAGTTATGGTGCCACTCTAGATGAACTTGACAAACGCCATATTAAGTGGAATACTCTCGCTGTCCACAACGACTCGATAGGGGCCATAAGATGAGTACCGCACTCGCAGAGCTGGTGGAGGCCATCGGAAACGCGTGCATCACCTACGCACAGGAGCTCCGACAGCAGGACGTCCGCGCCGCCGAACTAACCCTGGAACCGACCGCTGACCCGGCAGATGCGCTCGGTCTCGGCAAGCGGCAGCAAGAGATGGTCGAGGTGCTTCGGGTTGCTGACGATGACGGCCTCACGACCGCAGAGATCTGTCAGCGGATGGCAGACGGCTACGACACTGCCAACGCGCACATGTCGCTCCGCGGGCTACAGGCCCGACGCGTAATCGAAGAGGTGCCCGGCAAGCGACCCATTCACTGGCGACTCGCCCCTCAGTACCGTGCAACCGCAGATCCATACCTGGCGGTCGCGGGAAACGTCCGCGCAGGCGAGTGGACGACCTACGGCGACATCTCGATCGCGGTACGCGGCGATACTCAGGGCGCTCGCGCCGTCGGTCGCGCGGCCGCGACGCTCCAGCACTTCCCCAGCCCCCACCGCGTGCTGCAGAGCGGCGGCAAGATCCCGGAAGGCTGGAGGACGACCGACTCGGACGTGCCGAATCCCGAGGTTTGCCGCCAGCGGCTTGAGTCGGAGGGAGTCTCATTCGACGAGTACGACCGTGCGAGCCGAGCTCAGTACGTCGCATGGGACGCCCTCGTGGAGCGGGCCGAGCGTGATCTCGCTGCGTAGCAGCCGATGTCCGGGGCTACGCCGGCGACAGCCCGAGCTGATCGTCCTCGGCGCGTAGTCGCTCGTAGAGCCGCTCAGCGTAATAGTCGAGGACCGTCGTCTGGAACTCCGCGTCGTCGAGGATGCGTTTGAAGATGTCCTCGTTCTGATCCATCCGCTTCACCACGGTCTCGATGAACGTCCGGTCGAAGACTAGGCGGAAGTTCTCGAAGGTGTTCGTGCGCGCCCGCGCGGCGAGGCTTTCGTCGGCCGCCCACGTCTCCTCGAACTGGTCGAAAAGCAGCTGGTCGGCGTCTCCGAGCTCGAGCCCGTAGCGCTCGTTGATCACTTCGACAATTTGTGAAAGGTGCTCCGTCTCCGGCTCGTGCTCCTTCCCGCGACCGGAGAAGATGGCGACGACTTCGCCTCCTCCCTCCTCGAGTGAGCCCGAACCCTCGAACGTTTGCGCGATCTTGAGGTGCGTCATCTCGACTTCGCTGCCGAGGTCGAGCCGCTCGGCCGCCTGGCCGGGCAGGTACGCGAGGAGCGCGCGCCCGTACAGGTAGTCGCGCTCGAGCTCGCGGTCGACGTACGAGACGATCTGCGAGACGAAGGCGTACATGTTCACGAACCGGGTGAGGACGTCCCGGAAGGCGTCCTGCACCTCCTCGTCGAGCTCGCTGAAGCGATCGCGCGCGGGGTCGAGCGCCGCGTAAACGGCGCCATGGCCGCTCGTCTCCGTCACCGCCAGTAGCGCCTGAACACCGGCCTCGACCTCCTCCTCGCGCAGGACACCGAAGTCCCAGAGCGCACGGTGCGTGTCGTAGAGCAAGTTCGGGTCGGTCGGAACGGCCTCGGTGCGCTCGTAGTACGGACGGAATGCCTCCTGGATCTCGTCCAGCTCGTTCCGGAAGTCGAGCACGAAGGTGTCGGACTTCTGGGGGTGGATCCGGTTGAGGCGGCTGAGCGTTTGCACCGCGTTGAGGCCGGTCAGCACCTTGTCCACGTACATCGTGTGCAGCAGCGGCTGGTCGAACCCGGTCTGGAACTTCTCCGCGACGACGAGCACTTGGTAGTCGTCCGAGCCGAACCGCTCCGCGGTCTGCGATTCGGGGAAGCCGTTCATCCCCGGCTCGGTGAACTCGTCCCCCTCGTCGATCACCTTGCCCGAGAAGGCGACAAGCGCGTGCACGTCCGGGTAGCCCTTCTCGGCGACGTAGGCGTCGATCGCGAGCTTCGTCCGCACCGCGTGGAGGCGCGAGCTCGTCACCACCATCGCCTTCGCCCGACCGCCGATCTTCTTCGCAGTGCGCTCGCGGAAATGCTCGACGACAATCTCCGCGCGCTGCGCGAGGTTGTACGGGTGCAAGGTGACGAACCGGGCGATCGCCCGCTTCGCGCGCGCTGGATCGTACTCGGGATCATCCCTGATCGCTTTCTCGATGCGGAAGAAGGTCTTGTAGGTCGTGTAGTTGGAGAGCACGTCGAGGATGAAGCTCTCCTCGATCGCCTGCCGCATCGAGTAGAGGTGGAAGGGGACGTAGCGCCGTCCTTCGTACGTGTCGACTGGCGTGCCGAAGAGCTCGAGCGTCTTCGCCTTCGGGGTTGCGGTGAAGGCGAAGAAGGAAAGGTTCTGCGGACGACCGCGCCCCTCGAGCGAGCGGGCGAGCAGATCCTGCGAGTCGCCGCGCTCGGCCTCCTCGGCCGCGTCCTCCTGCTCGGCGAGCTCCAGCCTCTCCTGCTCCGATCCACCGGAGAGGATGCGCCGGAGCTCGGCGGCCGCCTCGCCGGTCTGCGAGGAGTGCGCCTCGTCGACGATCACCGCGTACCGACGGGCCGGGAGCTCACCCACCTTGTCGAGCACGAACGGGAACTTCTGGAGCGTCGTGACGATGACCCTCGCCTGCTCGCCCGCGAGCGCGTCGGCGAGCTGGCCCGAGTGCTTGTCGATCCGCACGACGACGCCGTGGGCGTGCTCGAACTGGTAGATCGTGTCCTGGAGCTGCCGGTCGAGGACGAGCCGATCGGTGATGACCACGACCTTGTCGTAGACGGGCTGATCGGCCGCGTCGTGAAGGCTGGAGAGCCGGTGGGCGAGCCAGGCGATCGAGTTCGACTTGCCCGAGCCAGCCGAGTGCTGCACGAGGTAGGTCTGGCCCGCCCCGTGCTCGCGCGCGTGCGCCTCAAGCTTGCGCACCGCATCCCACTGGTGAAAGCGCGGGAAGACGATCCTCGTCTTCGCGCGCCGCTCGGCCGCCGAGCCCTTCTCGGGGCGCTCGACCTGGACGAAGCGGGCGAGGAGGTCGAGCCAGCCGTCCCGCTCCCAGACCTGCTCCCAGAGGTAGGCGGTCTTGTGGCCGTCCGGGTTGAACCGGTTGCCCGCGCCGCCGTCTTCGGAGCCGCGGTTGAAGGGAAGGAACTGCGTCGCGGCGCCGGCGAGCTTCGTCGTCATCGCGGCGAGCTCGGGGTCGACCGCGAAATGGACGACAGCGCGCCGGGCGAGCGTGAGGTTCTTCGGGTCGCGGTCGCGGCGGTACTGGACGATTGCGTCCTCGACGTTCTGTCCGGTCAGCGGGTTCTTGAGCTCCGCCGTCGCCACTGGGATCCCGTTGACGTAGAGGGCGAGGTCGATCGTCCTATCCGAGTCCTCGTAGAGGAACTGGCGCACGAGCACGAGCCGGTTCGCTTCGTAGGCGGCGACGAGCTCGGGCGTGAGCCTGTGCGCGGGCTTGAAGTACGCCAGCCGGATCTCGATGCCCAGGTCCTTCACCCCGTGCCGGAGGACGTCGACAGTGCCGCGCTCGTCCAGCTCCTTTGCGAGCCGACGCAGGAAGTTCGTTTCTGCCGCCGCTTCGCCGCCGTGCCGAGGGACAAGGCTCCTCCAAGCGGGCTCCTGAGTGGCTCGGATGAACGCCAGCAGCTCGCCGGGATCGAGGCCGAGCGCAACGTCGAACGCATGCGGATCGCCCTTCACGTAGCCGCCGTGTTCGAGCAGCCACGCCTCGATGGCACCCTCGAACTTCCGCTCAGTCGCGCCGATAGTCATGCGGCAGCCTTCGCGACGTCGAGCTGTCCGGTTACGGCCGCCGTGATCAGTGCTTGGCGGTGCTCGCGCAGCAGGGCGACGTGCCGATCGATCGCTGCAACGGCCGCGTCAATCGGCCGAAGCCCCTCCCACACCTCGGTCGCAATCCGCTCTTGCTCCTCGACCGTCGGCAGCGGTACGCGGATCGCCTCGATGTCCGGCATGTAGATCGTCTTGTGCGTCGAGCCCACCGCGAGCCGGCCAAGCAGCTCGGTCCGCATGGCCCGAAGACAGAGGAGGAGGAAGCGCGGGCGGAGGCGCGCTTGGCACGTCCAGGTCGCGAAGTCCTGGCTCGTCGCCATCGGGCGGGCCATGATCGCCGAGAAGCCAACCGACGCTGTCCGGGAAAGAACGACGGTTCCGGCAGGGTGCAGCTCAGCCGCCGAGTTTGCTAGACCGAGCTCGCTGATCGCGAGCTTGGTGGTTTCGATGAACTCGATGCGATCGCCTCGCATCTGTGCGACATCACCGGTCGTGATCCATGGGATCGTCGGGTTCTCCCACCAGTCGGGGCGGTCGCGGCTCGGCGTGTGGCCGCTCCCAAGCCGGGCGACCAATGTCAGCTTCACGCGGGGCCACTCTGCATTCGCAACTCCTGCGGCGGTGATCGCAACCCGCCGGTCTTCGAGGAGCTCCGTCATGCGCCGCTTCTTCTCGATCAGTGCATCAATCCGCGTCGTCTCGGCATCGAGGAGACCGGCGATCTCGCGCTGCGAGTCAAGCGGCGGGAGCCGAAGAACGATCTCCCCAAAGTCTTCAACGTTGATTCGCGGCGTACGCACATTCCCCTGATCGGAGCTGCCAATGCCTCGAAGGCGCGCGGTCATCTCTCCAACGAACCAGGTCGAACGGAACAGGTGATGGAAGAAGGGGACATCGACTCCGTCGACCATGCGAAGCACGACGTAATCGGGACTGACAATCCCAGCCTGTGGCGCGACTCCGACAGCACCCTGAAACGCGCGCATCCGGTTGACGACAACATCACCTGCCGCGCATCGCTTGTAGCCGCTGAGACTGTCTGCACGGGGCTCGTCGTCTGTGAGCCTCTCGCGGGGTACGACGCCGTGATGAATCGAGACGGCCAGTAGAGGAAGCGATTCGTCGCCGACTCGCTCGTCGACGACACGGTAGAGGTGCTTCGCCCGAATCCTTTGCCATGCTGGAGGCGCCTGGCTCACGCTGTTACCTCGCCGAGCAGCCCTTGAATCTCCTCCTCGAGGGCGCGGATCTCCGCGTCGATCTCCTCGAGCGGACGAGGTGGCACGTACTTGTAGAAGTGCCGCGTAAGCGGGATCTCGTAGCCGAGCTTCGTCTTCGAGTCATCGACCCATGCGTCCGGCACATAGGGCACCACCTCGGCCGCCATGTACTTCTCCACCGCTCGGCGGTACGGCTCGCTCGCGAGGCGTGCGGACGGGTCCGGCTCGAACGTCACCGATTCGTCAGGTAGCGGCACGTTCTCCTGGTCGCGGAGCTCCGGGTCGGGCTCGTCAAGCGCCGGCGCTTCAGGATCCCGGACGGCGATGACCTCGAGCAGCACCTTCTCCGCGACTCTCGGAAGCTTCCCATTGAGGGCGGTCGCAGCGGCAAGCGCCTCGGCCCGATCGGTCGTCCAGACTTGCAAGGCTGCCGACGACGCTTGCGAGCACCTCGCGCTGCTCGATAGCGAGCTTCGCGAACGCCTTCGACCTCTCTAGCCGCTCGAGTGCGCCGTCGCCCGTGTAGCGAAGGCGCAGCGGTCGCTCGACCGTAATCCGCTGATAGCCGAAGGCCTCGTTGGGGAAGATCTTCACCCACTCGCCCTTCTCGAAGGCGCCGTAGAGACGGGTGATCTCCTCGATCTGCTCGGACGAGATCGCCTTGCGCTTCTCGCCGAGGCTCTTGCGCATCTTCACCCAACACTCGCGCGCGTCGACCAGCTGGACCTTCCCGCGCCGCTCGTCGCTCTTCCGGTTCGTGAGAACCCAGAGGTAGGTGGAGATGCCCGTGTTGTAGAAGAGCTGGTCGGGGAGAGCGACGACGGCCTCGAGCCAGTCGTTTTCGATGATCCAGCGGCGGATCTCAGATGGCCCGGAGCCGGCTGCGCCGGTGAAGAGCGGCGAGCCGTTGAAGACGATCGCGATTCGCGAGCCGCCCTCCTCGGCCGGCTTCATCTTCGAGATCATGTGCTGGAGGAAGAGGAAGCTGCCGTCGTTGATCGCCGGCAGGCCCGCGCCGAAGCGTCCGCGGAAGCCGAGCGTCGCGTGCTCGTCTTTCACCTCGCGTTCGACGCTCCTCCATTCGACACCGAAGGGCGGATTCGCGAGCATGTAGTCGAAGGTCCGCCCCGCGTGCCCGTCCTCGCTGAAGGAGTTGCCGGAGACGATGTGGGACGCGTCCTGGCCCTTCAGCATCATGTCCGAGCGGCAGACGGCGTACGTCTCGTCGTTCAGCTCCTGCCCGAAGACCTCGAGCCGCGCGTCGGGGTTCAGGTCGCGCAGGTAGTCCTCGGCGACCGAGAGCATCCCGCCGGTGCCGCAAGCCGGATCGAAGAGCGTCCTGACAATCCCGCGCTTGCGGAGAAGCTCGTCGTCCTCGACGAAGATGAGGTTGACCATCAGCCGGATAACCTCGCGGGGAGTGAAGTGCTCGCCGGCGGTTTCGTTCGAGAGCTCCGAGAAGCGTCGGATGAGCTCCTCGTACAGGTAGCCCATCTCCAGGTTCGAGACCACGTTCGGGTGGAGGTCGATCTCCGCGAACTGCGAGACCACCAGGTAGAGAAGGTTCTTGTCCGCGAGACGTGTGATCTGCGCGTCGAAGCCGAACTTGTCGATCACGTCGCGCGCGGCCGGCGAGAAGCCGGCGATGTAGGAGCGCAGGTTCCCGGCCACGTTTGCCGGGTCGTCGAGGAGCCGTCGGAAGTCGAGCGGGCTCGTGTTGTAGAACTGCTCGCCGGAGACGGCGCAGAGCACTGGCTCCACGTTCTCGACCCGTCGCTTCAGCGACTCGTGTCGTGCGAGCACGTCGGTCTTCGTCGGCTCGAGCACGCAGTCGAGCCGGCGCAGGACGACGAGCGGGAGGATCACGCGCCCGTACTCGGACTGCTTGTAGACGCCGCGCAGCTTGTCGGCGACGGACCAGATGAAGGCGGCGTGGTTGCGCAGTTGAGGATCAGAGCTCACGCCGGCAAAGCGTAATCCGCTACGGCGGACATGGCTCTTACCGGCTCGAACCCCGACGCACGGCGCACGGCGATCCGCACATCGCCGCTGATGCCTACAGTGGCACCGTGTTCTCGCCGGATGAACTCGCCAACCTTCTCAGCTCAGGGTACGAGTTGCGCGGCCTCGAACTGAAAGGTCCGGGCCCCCGCACCGACGCGCACCTCTTCGCGAAGGTCGCGCGCGCCGCGCTCAGCATGGGCAATCTCCGAGACGGCGGACATGTGGCCGTCGGAATCGACGACACCGATCCGGCTGCGATGCTCCCAGGCCTCGGGGCCACCGACCTGGCGTCATGGCTGGCGTATGACGATGTTGCTCGGAAGATGGCCGAATACGCCGACCCCCCTCTTCGGTTCGATGTTGCTGGGATCACTCTTCCGAGCGGCACGACGGTTGCGCTCATCAGAGTCTTCGAGTTCACCGACATCCCACACCTCTGCGCCAAGGATTACCCCGACGTACTGCGCAGGGGCGCCCTGTACGTGCGACCACGGAAGGTGCCCGAGACGTCTGAAGTGGCCTCGTCGGTGGAGATGAGAGAAATCGTCGACTTGGCCACGGAGAAAGCCCTTCGCGCATATGTCGAGACGGCCGAGCGCGCGGGGCTGTCGCTGGCGACTGCAACTCGTGAGCCGAGGATCCCGTCGGACGACGAGAGATATGACGAGGAGCGAGCAAAGGCCTGGGGTTGAGCGAAGTCACGGACAAGATCCATTCGAAGGGGCACTGGGACGTCGCGATTCGGCCACAGCCCCTCGTCGAGCACCGAGTTGAGTACGGACAGCTGGACGAAATCGTGGCCAAGGCCGCCGTGCGACTCCGTGGATGGCCTGTGCCCATGGTCGACCCGCGCCAGGACCTGCTCCGGGGCGACAACTGGATTGGCCAAGACATCGACGCCGAACTGGTGTCGCACTACGAAGCATGGCGCTTCTTCGAGAGTGGGCAGTTCATCCAGCTGCGCTCGATCTCTGCGGACTGGCGAAGCGGTCGAGAAGCCACGCCCGTTCCCAACGGCTTCAACGCCGTCATTGAGATCTGGGAGATCGTTTACTACCTAACCGAAGTCTTCGAACTTGCAGCTCGCCTCGCGCTCGGTCCGGCGGGCGACGAAGAGATGGTCGTGGATGTCGAGCTCAACGGGCTCCAGGGACGCGCTCTTGTGGTGGGACACCCACGTCGCGTGCCATTCGCGAGTCCACCGCGAGCCAATGTGGAAAGCATTCGGAGGACGAGCCCCCTGCCTCGTGACGTCCTCGTGGCAGAGCCTCGCGAGAAGGCGAACGAGATGGCGCGAGAGTTCTTCATTCGCTTCGGCTGGAAGCCCTCACTCGAACAGCTCGCCGAAAACCAACAGGAACTGATCGAGGGGCGCTGACCATCGTCACGACGCGTACTGGCGCCGTGTGCGTCAGTGGCCGTTGACGCTCGCCGGGCCTCTCCCCTGGTTCGCGCGAACATCCGCGCCGGCCACGTACGACTGCCGTCACACTTGGATTTCTCTTACGTTGGCCTCGTTCACGGCGACGAACCAGGGCCCGGCACCCTTGTTCTCGAGCGCACGCTCGATGTCGGCCCAACGGCGGACGAGGCGTGTAAGCGCGTCCCACGTCGAGAGGTCTCGCTTGCCGGCGATCCAGAAGACACGCAGGCCATGTTGCCGGAGGAGGGCGAGCTCTCCTGGCTTGGTCCGGATCCGCTTGTCGCGAGCGATCACAGCGAGGCCTCGAGCCGCAACCGCTGGAATCCACACAGGATCGACAGTGCCGAGAGGGACCTCTGGAACGAGTGGGTGGCCCGTATGGACGACATCGCGCCGCGCCATTGCGAGCACCTTGCCGAGGCCGAGCGCGCTTTCGTCAACGAATAGGCGGAGCTGAGAGGGATCGGCCGGCATCGGTCACCGTGGTGCAGAAGAGCCACTCGGCCGGCGCGAGCCTGGCCAGGCGGTCAGGCAGCGAGCTCCTTGCCCGCGCCGCAGATCAGCTCGTAGCGAAGCGCTGCCTCGACCAGGTGACGGTCGAGGTCATAGAGCTCGGCGATTCCATCGATCGTCTCGCCAACACGGACTTGCTCGGCGATGACCTCTGTGCGAACGCTGCGCACGACGGGTTCACCGAACTGGCGGAGGGGTCGATGACAACCTCATCGATGTCTGCTACGGGCCTCAGCCGCTCGACAACCTGCGTCTGCTTGTCGAACTCAGCCGACCGGACGAACTGTTCAGCTGGCGGCGACAACACGATCTGTTCATTGCGGACGACGACAAGCAGTAGCTCGCGCTCAAGCCCAACTTCCTCTTGCGCTCGAAGCACGAGCTCCCGACCGTGGATGTCGAGGAATGGGCGCGAGTGGGCTAGCGGGTAGCGCGGATGGAACTGTTCACGCAGGCGGTCGATCGCCGGGCGCATCCTGATCAGCGGCACCCCTGCGTCGCGGTATTCGGAGAGCAGCCGGGTTTCGACGAACTCGCCCCACGTGACCAACTCCTCCCCAGTCGGCTCGATGCGCACAACCGGCGGGTAGTCCTTGCCGGCCCGACGGTATCCATCGATCCAGCGACGGGCCGTGCCGGGCGACAAGCCGAGCAAGCGGTCGACCTGTGCGACACCGTAGATCGGACGCTCGAGTAGGTCAGCTACTTCAGCCACGTCGCGGAGTGTATTCGGCGGTCGCCTCGTCATCCTTCCCGGAGTCTATCGAACATATGTTCCCTTATCTTCCCAACCTCGACCAAGGAGAGACACATATGCATCCTTGATGCTAGAATGCCTCGATGCTGGCGGTGTCGAAGCTGTCGCCGGGGCAGGAGGCCTACTATGAGCGGTCGGTCGCGGATGGGACCGACGACTACTACGCGGGTGGCGGCGAGTCGCCCGGCGTGTGGGCAGGGCGCGGCGCAGGAGAGCTCGAGCTCGTAGGAACAGTCGGTGACGGCGAGCTCGGGAGGTTGATCTCGGGCCGTCATCCCCTCACGGGGACGTTGCTCCGCGCGCAAGCGCCAACCAAGCAGACGACGATTGAGAGGATCGATCCGGCGACCGGGGAGCGGTACGTCGAGCAGAAGCCATTGAAGCCGGTCGCCGGTTACGACCTGGTCTTCTCGCCGCCGAAGAGCGTCAGCCTCCTGCACGCGCTCGGCTCGGAAGAGGTGCGGCATGCGGTGAACCAGGCGCACCTGGCGGCCTGGCAGGCAACGCTGGCCTACCTCGAAGAGCGGGCATGCGTGACGCGCAAGGGCAAGAATGGGCGGGTCCGGGAACGGGGCTCCGGCTTCGTCGCCGCGGCGTATCACCATCGAACCTCCCGCGCGCAGGATCCGCACCTGCACACGCACGTGATCGTCGCCAACATGGCGAAGACGCCCTCGGACGGCGAGTGGAGGGCGCTGGACGGAGCGCCGATCCTCAAGACCTACCGGCTCGCGGCCGGCTACCTGTACCAGTCGCAGCTTCGGTTCGAGCTCACCCGGTCGCTTGGGGTCGAGTGGCGCGAGCCAGTGAAGGGGATGGCGGAGATCGCCGGCGTCCCCGACCACGCGCTGAAGGCGTTCTCGCAGAGGCGGGTGCAGGTGCTCGACTACCTCGAGCGCCACGGCAGCACCGGCTTCTATGCCGCCAAGGTGGCGGCGGTGGAGACGCGCGATCGGAAGGAGCCGGTTGATCTGCCCAGGCTGCGCGAGGAGTGGCGGGCGCGGGCGGCCGAGCACGACCTGGGCCGACGAGAGCTGAAGCGGCTGCTCGGCCGGGCGGTCGAGCACCACGTCGACCCGCGGCGCGTCGCCGAAATCGCAGCACACCTCGCCGGCCCGGAGGGGCTGACCGAGAAGCGCTCCACCTTCTCCGGCCCGGACGCAGTGATTGCCTGGGCGCAGGCGAACCGTCAGGGAGCCCCGGTAGAGCGGGTGCTCGCGCTCGTCCGCGACTTCCTCAGCAACGATGAGGTCGCGACCGTGGAGCGCGCGACGATCGGCCGTCCGGCGCGTTACTCGACCGAGGAGCTGCTCCGACAGGAACGCGTCGCGGTGAAAGTGGCGACGAACACGGACGCGCGGCGCGTTCCGACCGTCGCCGAGGAGACGGTCGCGAAGGCCGTCGCCGAGCGGAAGCGGCCGCTCAGTCGGGAGCAGGCCGCGATGGTCCGCGCGGTCGCGGCGAGCCCGGAACGGGTCGTCTGCGTCGTCGGCCACGCCGGCAGCGGCAAGACCACGGCGCTCGCCGCGCTCGCCGACACCTTCCGGCGCGAGGGACACGTCGCGATCGGCGCCGCACCGTCCGGTGTCGCCGCCGCCAATCTCGCCGCCGAGACCGGCCTGCCCAGCGGGACCCTGCACCGCCTCCTCGCCGAAGCCAGAGAGCACGGCGGGCTGCCGGACCGCTGCCTGGTCGTCGTCGACGAAGCGGGGATGGCCGACACGCGAACGCTCAGCCGACTGCTCTGGCAGGCAGAGCACGCGCACGCGAAGCTCGTCCTCGTCGGCGACCCGGCGCAACTTCCCGCCGTCGGACCGGGCGGCCTATACGCGGCAATCGTCGAGCGCAAAGGCGCGATCGAGCTGAGCGACAACCGGCGCCAGCGCGACGAACTCGAGGGCGAAGCGCTGGCCCTCCTTCGTGCAGGCCGGCCGCGCGACTACCTCGCCTACGCCGCCGAGCAGGGGCGGCTCACAGTGGTCCACACGCGCGCGGAGGCGAAGGCGAGGCTGCTTGTCGACTGGTGGCGGGCGGCCAGCGCCGATCCGGACCGGAGCGTGATGATCGCGTACCGACGCGCCGACGTCGCCGAGCTGAACTCCGTCGCCCGCACCCTCCTCGACGACCAAGGCCGACTCGGCCGCCGTCGGCTGCAACTCGAGAACGGGCTCGAGCTTGCCGTCGGCGACCGGATCCTCTGCACCCGCAACGACCGCCGGCTCGCCGTCACCAACGGCAGCCGCGGCACGATCGTCGACGTCGACCCCAAGCGGCGGTCAGTCGTCGTCGACCTCGACGACAAGCGGCGCGTCGAGCTGCCCGCAGATTACGTCGACGCCGGTCACGTCGCCTACGGGTACGCGCTCACCGGTCACAAGACGCAAGGGCTCACGGTCGAGCGGGCATTCGTGCTCGCGGACTACCAGCGCGCGCTCAAGGAGTGGGGCTACGTCGCCCTGAGCCGCGCGCGCGAGCAGACGCGCCTGTACACGATCGAGGACTGTTTCGACCGCGATGCGTCGCCGCACCGGATCGAGCCTGCGGGTCCGGTCGACCGGCTCGCCGACGCGCTCAGCCGCCCCGCCGCCGAGCTGCTCGCCCTCGATGCGACGCGCGGCGGCACCCTGCTCTCCGACCGCGCCAGGCTCACCTTGGAGACTCGGCAGCTCGACGAGTGGCAGAAGACGCTCAAGCAGGAACGCCTCAAGGCTGCGCACGAGCTGCACGAAACGAGACGTAAGCTCGAGACGATGGGCGCACTCGCCCGCGCCCGCCACCGGCGCACGCTCCGCGAAACGATCGGCCAACGCGAAGAAAGAGTCGCGCGCCTCGACCGGGAGCTCGACCAGGTCGAAAGTAGGCGGCGGCTCAACCGCGAGCGGATCCTCGAGCTTGCCCGGAGCGCACCACGCCCCGAGCGCGGCCTCAGCCGCGAGCGCGCGATCAGCCACAGCCTCGAACGCGTACGCGGGCTCGACCCGCGGAATCGAGCTGTAACTACATCCCGATATCCATGCCCCGGTCGATCTCGCGCTCCAGCCCGAGAGTCCGGTCGAGCCCGACCTCGACCTCCATGATCCGCCGCAGCTCGCGCGAGCGCTCGATCTCGAGCTCCGCCAACCGCTCCGCGTCCCGACCCTGCTGCTGCCCGAGCTCATGCGCGAGCGCCGCCGACATCCGCGCCAGATCCGGCACCGACGCCACCCGCAGGCGGAGGCCCTCGCCGACGTGCTCCACGGTCGCGCCCCGGCGCAGGTCGTTGAACCCGCGCCTCGTTCCCGCCGGCTCGGCGACCACCTTCAACTCGCCGAACTCGGTGCGCAGACGCAGCACCCGCTCCGAGCGAAGCGTCTCCTCGTTGACGACCAGCCGCCGGCGATCAACCCGCCGTGCCTCCAGGTCCTCGAACGCTTCGCCGAGGCGCTCCACGTTGTCGGGACGAAGCGATGGGCAGATGTCGACCCCGTTGGTGATCTCGTCGGTGCCGCGGATCACCCGCGCCAGACCGCCGATCAGCACGTAGACGACGCGGTTGCGATGCAACCCCGCCATCAGCGCGCGCGGATCGAACCCGTTCTCCCTTACCGCCACCGCTCAACCGTCCCGCTGGCGGCGTTCCAGCATTGCGTCCAACCGCCGCTCCGGCGAGAGCATCTGCAGCTCCCGCCGCCGCTCGTCCGGGCCCGGGTCGAATGGAACGAGCTCCAACGGGATGTCGAACCCGCAGGCGCGGAGGATCTCCACGAGCGTGTCGATCGAGGGCGCCACCACCCCCTGCTCGTAGCGCGCGATCACCGTCCGATCCTTCCCCGACACCTCAGCCAGCTCGAGCTGCGACAACCCCGCCCGCAGTCGCGCCTCCCGCAGCAGCGTCGCGCTTCGCACTGTGTCCGTACGCACATCGCAACCCTAACACTGTCGGAGGCTCTATTAGGTAGCTATACTAATATGCATCTGTTATGGCGAGGGATCGCCTGCTCACCGCCGCCGACGTCGCCGAGCGCCTGAGCGTCCCGGTCAGCTGGGTGCGCGAGCACACGCGGAGCGGCCGCATCCCGCACATTCAGCTCGGACACTACGTCCGCTATCGAGAAGAGACGATCGTAGGCTGGGTCGCGGAGCAGGAAGCCGCCGCGTTCAGGCGACACCACCCGCGGATCTCGACATGAGGAGAAGCTGATGCCCAGAGGAGCCGCTGTCGTCCGCAACGAGGGCACGCGGGGAGCCGTCTGGCGAATCAAGTACCGCGACGCCGCGGGGAGGCAGGTGCAGGAGACACTCGGCCCCGAGCCGCCGTGGACCGAGCGCATGGCGCAGCGCGAGCTCGGCAAGCGCCTCGCGGCGGTCGACGACGGCTTCCGCAAGCCCGACCACGTCACCTTCGCCGACTTCGCCGACCGCTTCACGCAGGACTACCTGCCGGGACGGAAGCTCAAGCGTTCGACGATCGAGAACTACCGGTACATGCTCGATGGCCACCTCCTCCCCGTCTTCGGCGACCACGACCTCGCCGAGCTCGAGGCGCAGCCGGAGCTGATCGACGCGTACGTCGCAGCCAAGGCGCGAAGCGGACTCTCGGCGAAGACGATCCAGAACCAACTCCTGCTCCTGAACGTCATGCTCCGCCGCGCGGTCGTCTGGCGACTGATCCGCAGCAACCCGATCTCGAGCATCGACCGGCCGAGCCTTACGCCGCCCGAGATGAGCGTCCTGACCGAGACGGAGATCGTCAGGCTCGCGAACGCCTACGACGAGCTGATCGCCGACGCCTCGGACGCCTCGCGCATGTGGTGGACGCTCGCGAAGGCGATCGTCCTCACCGCGCTCGGCACCGCGCTTCGCCGCGGCGAGCTGATTGGTCTCCGCTGGGGCACTGTCAACCTGCTCGAAGCGAAGATCGAGGTTCGGGAGACGTTCGTTCGCGGACGGTTCACGACGCCCAAGAGCAGGGCGTCGCGCCGCGTCGTCGAGCTCGGTCCGCGGACGCTCGCCGTCCTCGAGGAGCAGTGGCAGCGCACCGCCTATCGCGGCGACGACGACCTCGTCTTCGGCCACCCGACGAAGGGGACGCCGCTCGAGACCGGGAAACTCGCGAAGTGCTACCTGAAGCCGGCACTGGCGCGGGCCGGGATCAAGAAACCGTTCCGGCCCTTCCACGACCTCCGGCACACGTCACTGACGCACGCCGCCGCGGCTGGCAATCCGCAGATCTATGTCCAGGCGCGCGCCGGCCACTCGCAGGGCTCGATCACCGAGCGCTACATGCACGCGGCTCAGGTGCTCTTCCCTGGCGCCGCGGAGAAGAGCGAAGCGCGGATGTTCGGCGAACTCGGCGACGACGTTGTACCGCCCGCCTGAAAGCCCCACCGGATCCACGGGTAGGGCTGCCGCAGCGCCGGCACCTATCCCCAGCGCTTGACTATCCGCAGAGAATCATTCATATTGTCCATATGTGGACTTTCTCCGATGAAGGAGAAGAAAATGCGGATATCGAATGACGATCTTGTCGAGATGGTGCGTCGCGAGGCCGACCTGCAGGCGGCGGTCGGAGAGAATCTGAAGCGGTTGATCGCGCTTGGCCGAGGTGCAGGCATCTCAGGTGCCGAGCTTGCGCGCGCCTCGGGTCTCTCCAAGACGGCGGTCGCAGAGATCTCGGTCGCGAGCGACAGACTTGCTGGCCGGGAACTCGACATGGCCGAGGTCGAGGTGGTACTCGGCTGGGTGAAGAACGTCGCCATTGTTGCTGCCGGCGGTGTCGGCTACCGCGAATATCGGACGTACAGCGCGTACATCTGCCAGAACCGCCGCTTCTTCAACCCTGACATCGAGAGGTTCGGGTTCTACGCAGGCCAAGAGGTAAAGCCCGAGTTCCCAAAGATCCTCGACGTCGCCGATGATGTCCTGTTCACGCGGCAGACAGTCGACCGATTCCGGTCGGAGGGTCGCGACGCGCTCGCGCGGATTGTCGAGCGCGTGATCGCCGACGGCGCTCGCAATGCGACTGACCCGCACAGGGTCTACGCGCTCTCCGGACGTGACGACAACGATCAGACGCTTCGTCTCGACGCGCCGATCCGTCATACGACAACCGGCCCTGGGACAGGCTTCGTTCAGAAGCAGCGCTACGTCTCGGAGCAGGCCCTGCGAAAGCAGCCGAAGACCACACGCGAGCTGCTCGAGCTCGACGGAGGCTAACCCGCCCACTCTCTCGGGCCTCGGGAGCTCGCCCGTGGATTGACCGAGCCGCGCGCTTCAGCTGCGCGGCGAGGCCGGCTCGCCGAATGTGCGCTTGCGGCCAACAGTCGCAGTAACGGGACGGAGTCCCTCTTCCATGTGACTCGGGTCACGTGGCCGGTGTACGACTCCTAGACTAGACCGCGCCGATCTCGTTTTCGCCGGTTCCGTTCTGGAGCTGATCAGGCAGAAACTCCGCGTGGCGCTTGCGAAGGTACTCGACGCCCTGATCACGGGTCGCCTGCACATTGAGCGCATGCTGGAAGAACTTCATCCGGTGGGCGGCATCCTCGATCACCTCGCTCCAGGTCTTGATCCAGACCTGGATTGGCGCATCGTCTGGCTCGTAGGCGAGCCCGAACGGACGGCCGCGCTGCTTGCGCTCTCGGTCGCCGTCGGTAGTCACGTCCGTGGAGATGACCCAGAACTCCCAGCGTGTGTTGGTAGAGGCGAAGCGGGCGTCCTCGGCGACGGCATGCGCGTAGCTCTTGATCTGGCCGATCTCCTTCGTGCCGACGTTCACTCTGGGCGCCTTCAACTCGAGGACGAGATGCTCCCGCTGCTTGTCCCGACGCTCGACGGCTCGGGACAACATCAGATCGACAATCCCGGTGGACCCATCAGTCCGCAGGACAGGCTCGGGCGCGAGGTCGTCGCGTCCGAGCAGCTTGACATGTCGCTTGAGTACTGTCGTCAGCGACTCGTCGTCGGCGGTGAGGGCGTACTCCTCGCCGAATATCCACGTCTCTGACGCAACCATCCGGTGGAGCTGAGTGCGCTCCTTGACCACGCCGCGTAGCTCCGGCTCGAAGACGAGCGCCTCCAAGCCGTGTAGCCAGTCGAGTCGGTTTGTCACCTGTTTGGTGGCCGCGATCATGTCGCCGAGCGTCGTCCGCTCCAACAGGTCGACGAGCTCTGCCCGCTTCAGCTCTGGGAGATCGAGGATGTCCTCGATGATCCGCCGAAGCGAGCTCGGATCCGCGACCGCGTTCCGCAATAGGCGGAGCGAGAGTTTCTTCGCGCGCATGTCGGCCGTGTCGATCGTCGGGGCAGCCGTCGTGGCGACGATGTCGAAGAGGGCGCGCTCAGCCCGCTCGACCTCGGCCTCCGGCTCCGGCTCTGCCTCGTAGGGGTAGACACCCTCCTCTTTCCAACGCTCGATCGTCTCCCGCTCATGCTCGCGCGTGCGCTCGTTGAAGTAGATGCGCGCAGCCGCGCGGGCAGTGTCGATCACCGCAGTCAGATCAGCGTCGAACTCGGCGACCGACAAGTCGGCGATCCGCTCGCGGAAGCCGGCCCAGCGAACGTAGAGCGTGAAGTTGAAGCCAGGCGCGTGGAATCTCGCCGGGGTCTCGGAGAGAGTGAAGCCGTCCTCGTCGCAGAGGTACATAGCCCGCTCGACAGGCTTGATCCATTCGATGATCGTCAGCTTTGCGTCCCCGAGTCCGTCCGGCAGAGCCAGATCCTCGTCGTGACGACGCTCCTGCATCTCGGCGAGGTCGAGCCGCGTCCCGTCGAGCGCGAGGTCCACGGGGTACATCGACAGGTAGAGCGCCAACTCCGCGGTGGCGAGTCGCTCGCGCGCCTTCTCCTCGGCGAGTGCCGCGACGCCGTCGGCCACTGACTTGACCTCGACAGTGGTCCCGACCGTCGCGTTCGCCGGTGCGGGCGCCGAGTCGATCTCGAACTCGTTCGGTCGGCTACGACGCCCAACGATCTCTATCCGGCTGAGCGTGCCGTCAACCTCGGCTACCGAGGTCCAAGCGATCTGCTCGCCGAGACCGTATGCCGCCCAACGCCCCTGGCCATCGCGACCATGCAGTAGCCTGCCCTCGGCCTTCGATCGCTCCGCGTGCTGTTTCCAAGAGCTGCCGAGTCGGGAGAAGTCCTCGATCGCCGCGTCCTCGGTCATGCCGTGACCGTCGTCAATGACGCGAAGAGCCTCGACACCGCCCAGCGCGTTGCGGTCGAAGACGATGTCGATCTTGTGGGCGTCGGCATCGAGTGAGTTCCAGATGAGCTCAGTGAGCGCACGTGCCGGATTAGCGGCGAGCTTCCCGAAGTGCCTCGGGTCGACTGTGACCGAAATCGTCTGCACGGCGCCAGTCTCTCAGTCGGCCCGGTGGGAAGCCGACCTCCACCTCGATGCTGTCGACGCTACTGGCGGTACCAACCGGAAAGCTGGAGCCAATAGCCTCTCGGTCCGTCCGGCGGCTCGAAGAGCTGGGACAGCGAGAGCCGCACGAGGGAGCCGGCCGGTATCGCCACGTCAGGGTCGGCAACGCCGACGTGGCGGATGCTGCGGAGCGCGCCCCCACCAGTCCAGCGGTAGCGCGGCTTCTCATTGACCTGGTAGAGCGTCAGCTCATGGGTGGGACGCCAGTATCCGGTGCTCCGACCGGGAAGCGGTCCTGCCTCGGGGACGTACGCGGAGCCGGCTGCGGTGAAGTCGAGGCGACCGTCGAAGAGCTCATCGACGGTCTGCCAGACGACATCGCGCGCCATGACAAGCGCCGCGAGATCCTCTTCCCGGCCAGTTCGCCGCACGCCGCCACGTTGCACGAGGACGTCCTCGAGATGCGGTGCGACTGCGCCCGGACGCTCAACGTATTCCATCTCCCACACGTCGCCCACGTCGAGATTTGCGTCCTCGTTTAGGTAACGCCCGTCGTGGCGGAACAGCCGCAGGCTGCGAAAGTCGTCGAGGTCATGCGCGCCCACGCACATGCGGCCTTCTCGCATGCGGGTCTTTGCGACGATCACCACTCTCACGGCAGCAGATGGTCAATCGGAATCGCGCCGCCGGCGAGCCTTGAGGCCGCGAGTGAGCGGTGGCACGCCGCCGGCGTCCGCTCCACACAGAAAAGGAGCGGCGTGGCGCCCGTCTCCTCGATGACCTCAAGCGCGGCACGCGCGTCGGGGCTATCCAGTTGGCGCTCGTACGCATCGACGAAGGCGGGAGCGAGCTCGCCGCGGACGCGTTTGGTCGTGCCAGCAACCTCGTCGGCGACACGCTGGAGCGAGCGGGTCTCCTTCGTGGGCGCGAGCTCGGGGAAGTGGCGATACGCGATCCCGAGTTCGCCGAGCCGCTGCTCGAGACGGCGCGCGTTTGCAAACGCGTACTCGCGGCCACGGACCCCGCGACGTGCGCGGAGGTCACAGAAGAGATCCGTCCTCGACTCCAGTACCGCGGCGAAGAAGCGATCGGCGTCGAAGCCGTATACGCCGATCGTGGCGACACGTTCTAGGTTCACGAGGAGGACAGGCTAGGCGGCGCGGTACGCGCGACGGGAGCGGCCGAGGGCGTCCGCAACCAAGCTGAGCTGCGAGCCGTGCAAGCGAGCAGCGATCTCGGCGTGCTCGACGAGGTTGCCGCCCTCGTCGATGTGCGTTACCGGGACGTCACGCTCGACGAGCATCTCGGCGAGTAGCTTCGAGCGATGGCAGTCGGTCGGACGGGCTTCGCTGCAAAGAAGCGCGAGTCGGTGTCCCTCCCGGTAGGCCGTCTCCACGCGTTCGATTCCGGCAAGGAACGAGGGCGCGGTCCGGCACAAGTCGTAGTCGACGTGACCGTCCGCGTCGTAGCAGGCGGGATCATCGGGCCGCCCCCCGAGCGTCTCTCCGAGGAACACGTAGCGCAACCCGGCCGCGCGAAGCAGACGCTCGAACGCCTCACGCGAGAACTGAGGCCGCCTGCGCGAGTACGGGACCGAGCGAACATCGCCGACGTACTCAGCGCCGTTGCGCTGCAACAACGCGATCAGCTCGTCCGCCTCGCGGAGGCCATAGCCGACCGTGAGGATCGGCAGCCGCTCGTTCGCTTCGGTCACGAGGTCACCCTACAAAGAGAGTCGGACCGCGTGAGCCGGTCGCCGGATGGACGCGTCAGAGCAATCGGCACGGGTCCCGGCGATCAGACGACGTCCGGCGGGCGCTCGTCAACGAGCACGTTCGAGGGCAACTCCAGTGCGTCCACGAGCGACCGCCAGGTGACCTGCCCGAGGTACCGCTCCGTGAGCAGCTCCCGATTCCCGTCGCTCATGTGCGGAGTCGAGGCGATAAGCCTCTCACGCGTCAGTCCCGGACCTGCCTCCTCGACTACGAGCAGCACGAACGCTTCTTTGGTGCCGACAGACCCGCTGGCGACCTCGAGGTTACGGACGAGCTGGTTCCGATCCGGGTACCAGGCGGTGGCGGGGCTCAGCGATTCGCGCCGCTTCCCCTCGATGAGCAGGACGAGGCGCTCGGTCTCGAGCCAGCAGTCCACCTCCGTGAACCCCTCGAACGCCCACCACTTCTTGTCCGACCCTGCCGCTCCTCGCTTGTCGAGTAAGTCGAGCGCCTCAACTCGTGCCGCGTCTCGCAGCTCGGGATCGTTGCCGCACAGGGCGCGCCGACGTCTCAAGGTCTCCTCGCTGGTTCCTGCGTTCGCCGGCCAGGTCATCTTGTCGGAGTTGAGGATGAGCCAACGAAGGAAGTCGGCCGCAGGTGGGACGCGGCGCTCAAAGCAGTGGAGGAGGTCGATCTCCCCGAGCACTTTGTCCTTGTAGCGCCGTGTTTCCGCGAGTTCCGGGAGCAGCTCACCGGGCTCAGCCCTGATCGGGGCCGGGACGCGTTCGCGTCTTGGACAGCGCTCCAACAGGACAGGCAGCCACACGCTGCCCGTCGGATCGCGCTCGATCAACGACGTGAAGACCGGGCGCACCCGCGTGATCGAGCTGTTGAAACGCCCTCTCAACGCTGGAGACCGTAACGAGTCCGAACCGCGCGAAGGAGTCGCCTGTAGCGGCAACGGCGAGGTTCCAAACCGGAGAGTTTCGCCGGACCTCACTTTCGCGATGGGTACAAAGACGGGTACAAAATCGGGCTCGCCGCGCCCGATCTGCAAGCAAAAGGCCCCGCTTAGCAGGGCCTTTGTAGTAGCGGGGGCAGGATTTGAACCTGCGACCTCCGGGTTATGAGCCCGGCGAGCTACCTGACTGCTCCACCCCGCGTCGCGGCCACTATCGTAGCACCGCATCGTGGCCTTCTGGATCGCACTCGCCGTCCTGATCGCCGGCGTCGCCGGGGGATCGCGTACGCCGTCGTCCGGGGGATCGCGCTCTGGCGCCAGTTCAAGCGAAGCGGCCGTGGCTTCTCCGCGGAGTCGTCGCGGATCGCAGGCGCGTCGGCCGAGATGCAGACGCACATGGACCGGGCGAGCAGCTCGCGGGAGCGGCTCGGAGAGGCGAGCACGCGACTCGCCGTCTCGCGCGCGCGCCTCGAGGTGCAGCTCCAGGCGCTCCGCGAGGTACGACACACGGTGCAGCGGCTGCTCTGGTTCCTCCCCGGCGTCTGAGCCGAGTCGGCCCGAGCCGCAGCGCCCGGCAGCCGCGTTCGAGGCCGCTGGCGACCCGCGTGGTCGCATCACTCGCCGGGCTCGCCGCATTCCTCACGGGCGACTACCGTCAGAGGCGTGCGCGTCGCCGCCGTCGACCTCGGCACGAACACGACCCGCCTGCTCGTCGCCGACGTGGAGCACGGCCTGGTCGACGAGGTCGTGCGCCGCGAGGCGATCACGCGGATGGGCGAATCGGTCGATCGGCGGCGGATCCTCCTCCCCATCGCGATCGCCAGGGTTCGCAACGTACTGGTCGACTACCGCCGCGAGGCCGAGGCGCTCGGGGCCGAACGCGTGCTCGCGGTCGGCACGAGCGCGGTGCGCGATGCCTCGAACGGCGAGGCGTTCCTCGGCGAAATCGAGTGGAGCTACGGCTTCACGAGCCGGATGCTCGACGGAGGCGAGGAGGCGGAGCTGATGCTGCGCGGGGTTGCGAGCGACCGGCCGCTCGGCGCGGGCACGCTCGTCGTCGACATCGGCGGCGGCTCGACCGAGCTCGTCCTCTCCCACGGGGACCGGCTGGCCTGGGCGGTGAGCACGGAGGCCGGGAGCGTCCGCCTGACCGAGCGGTACCTGGCCTCCGACCCGCCCACCCCATGCGAGCTCGAGGCATGCACCGTCGCCGTCCGCGCCCTGCTCCCGCCGCTCGAGCCCGTCGCCGCGGTCGGCGTTGCGGGAACCGTCGTCACAGCGGCGAGGATCTCGGCCGGCGAGTCGACCTCCGTCCATCGACGCCGGTTGCCGACAGGCTCCGTGCGAGAGGCCCTCGACCTCGTCGCCTCGCTCCCGCTCCGGGAGCGCGAGCGCCTCCCGGGCCTCGACCCCGCAAGGGCGCCCGTGATCGTCGCCGGGCTCGTCGTCCTCGACGAGATCCTCGCCCGCTACGGCCTCCCCGAGATCGAGATCAGCGAGCGCGACCTGCTCCACGGCGCCGCCCTCGCAGCCGCCGAGCTCCCGGACGGGTCGGGGACGTCCCCCTCCTGCTGAGCGTCTGCGAGCCGGCCGAGCGCGCCGGGGGCGGCCACGGAGCCCGTCCACGAGCACCGTCGCTTCGCGGACAACGTGCACCCGACCGGGCGTCAGCCGGCGCGCGCCGCGTCGCTAACCGAACTCCCTGCAGAGCGTCCTATTTTCCAGGGCTCCCGAAACATGGCGAGTCCCCTGGCAACGTAGGCGGGAGGGAGTTAGGCTCGCGCCTGACAGGCAGGCATTCCGAGGTATCACGAGGAGGGAGTCGGCGGTGCGGAAGCTCATTGCGTGCGGAGCTGCGCTGGTCGCGGCTTGCGCATTTACGGTTACCGGCGCGCTCGGCGGTACGCAGGCGACACCGGGGGTCACGGCTCGGTCGATCACCATCGGCGGAACCTTCCCGCTGACCGGCCCGGCGGCGCTGTACGCGCCGATCCCGGTGGCGATGAAGGCGTACTTCAGCTACATCAACGCCCGCAAGGGGCCCGACGGCAAGCGCGGCGTCATGGGCCGGCAGATCGTGTGGAAGTACTACGACGACGGGTACAACCCGGCGAACACCGTGCAGCTGACCCGGCGGCTCGTCGAGCAGGACAAGGTCTTCGCGACCGTGGGACAGCTCGGCACGGAGCCCGCCCTGGCGGTGCGTGAGTACCTGAACTCGCGGAAGGTGCCCCAGATCTTCGTCGCGAGCGGCGCCTCGGTCTTCGGGTCGGAGTACAAGAAGTACCCGTGGACGATCGGCTGGATGCCCGACTACATCTCCGAGGGGCGCCTCTACGGGCTGCAGCTCAAGCAGAGCCACCCCGGCAAGAAGATCGGGCTCATCTACCAGAACGACGACTACGGCAAGGAGATCCTGTACGGGGTCCAGTCCGCGCTGGGGTCGAAGTACGTGCAGGACAACGTCGTCGCGAAGGAGCCGGTCGAGGTGACGGCGACCAGCGTGGCGCCGCAGATGGTCAAGGTCAAGTCAGCAGGCGCCCAGGTGATCGTCGTCCTGACGATTCCGAGACCGGCCATCTTGACCATCGCCACGGCCAAGGCCCTCGGCATCGCGCCGGAGGCGCTCTACACGAACCTGGTGGCGGTGGTCGCGCCCGCCCTGAGGGCGATGGCCGGGCAGACGGGCGCCGCCTACGTCGACGGCATGCTCAGCGCGACGTTCCTCAAGGACCCCACCAGCCCGCGGTGGAACGACGACGCGGCGATGAAGCAGTTCCGCGACATCATGGCGAAGTACGGCGGCGGCGTAAACCCGAACGACTTCCAGGTGATGTACGGGGTCGCGCTCGCCGAGTCGTTCGTCCAGGCGCTCTACAAGGCGGGGAAGAACCCGACGCGCGCGAGCCTGATGAACGCGGTGACGAGCCTCAACTCGCCGAACAAGTTCCTGCTCCCGGGTATCCGCCTGAAGACGAGCAAGACGGACCACTTCGTCATCACCCAGGTGCAGCTCCAGGAGCTGAACGGGCAGAACCTCGTCTTCTCGCCCATCGGCAAGATCATCGACGGCCGCCCCGCGGCGGGCGCTGACCACCTCTGACGCACGCGGGAGCCGGGCGATCACCCGGCTCCCGCTGCGCCTGCTCGACCGCTCGTGCTACGCGGAGCCGGAGCCCGGGCCCGGCTCGACGACGATCCTGACCACGTCTCCCTCCCGGCGGGCGAGCCGCTGGAGCGCAGCGTCGGCGTCGGCCAGTGGGTAGCGCGCCGAGATCGACGTCGACAGATCGAGCCGGCCGGCGGCGACGAGCGCGTACACCTCCTCGAGGTCTCCTCGATGGGCGCCGTAGGAGGCGAGGACCGACTGCTCGCGTCCGACGAACGCATGGAGCGCCGGCAGGGCCGGCCGTCCCGGGCCGACCCCGACGAGCACCGCGCGGCCGCCCTTGGCGAGGCTCCGCACAGCCTGCTCGACGGTCTCGGGGCGTCCGACGCACTCGAGCGCCAGGTCGAGGCCGCCGTCAGAGCGGGCCCGAACCTCGCGGGCGACGTCCTCCTCGCGAGCGTCGACGACGGCGTCGACGCCGAGTCGCTCCGCGCGCGCGAGGGCTGCCGGCTCGGCGTCCACGGCGACGATGCGGCCCGCGCCGAGCGCCCGGGCCAGCATGATCGCGTGCGTGCCGATCCCCCCGCAGCCGAAGACGCCGACCCGTTCGCCGGCGCGTAGCTCACCCCGGCAGCGAAGCGCGTGGAACGGCGTCGCGACCGCGTCCGTGGCGATGGCGCCGACGTCGAACGGAACCTCCTCGGGAAGCCCGACGACCGAGCGGGCAGGAACCGCGACGTAGTCGGCGAGGGCGCCGTCGCGCTGCATGCCGTAGACCTCGGCCGCGTCACAGAGGGCCTCACGGCCGGCACGGCACCAGCGGCAGGCGCCGCAGGAGGCCGCGGGCAGGAGCCCGACCCGGTCGCCCGCGCGGAGATGCGGGTCGTCGTTCGCGTCCGCGACGACTCCGGCGGGCTCGTGGCCGAGCGTGATCGGCGCATAGACGGGCGAGAGGTCGCCCTCGACGGCCAGGTGGAGGTCGGTCCCGCAGAGGCCGCAGGCCCGAACGGCGACGAGGACCTCGCCCGGCGCCGGCACCGGCACCGGCACCGCCTCGACCACGAGCGGGGCCCCCGCACGGTGGAGGCGGGCGGCCGTCATCGTGCTCATGGCGCGTCCTTCGGGGCGATGCCTCCGAGAAGAAGCTCGAGAGCCGTGCGGAGGTCGTTCGCGTCCGGGTGCACCGCGGCGCCCAGATTGGTCCTCGTCTCGCGCAGGACCATGAGCCCCGCGAAGGCGGCCCAGACGAGGTCGGCGGCTGTACGCGCGCGCTCGCGTCCGACCGCGTCCGCGAGGATCTCCGCCAGGAGCCTCAGATTGTCGCCCGAGTGCCGCGCCAGCGCTTCCCGCACGTTGTCGTCCACGGATCTCGTCGAGTTCGGGTGCGCCAGGTACGCGAAGACGTGGAAGTACTCCGGGTGCTCCGCCTCGACCTCGGAGAGGAACGTCCAGAAGCGCTCGAGCCGGGTCTCGGCCGGCACGTCCTCCGCGAGGATCGCCTGGAGGCCGGCGGCCGTGAAGTCGATCCCCTCGAACAGGAGGGAGGAGAGAATCTCGTCCTTGCCCCTGAAGTAGAAGAAGAGCGTGGCCTCGGAGAGCTCGCAGCGCTCGGCGATCAGGCGCGTGGTCGTGCCCGTGAAGCCCCGCTCGCGGACGAGCGACCGGGCGGCCTCGAGGACGGCCTCACGGCGTGCCTCTCGCTCCCGCTGCCTCCGTTCGGCGATGCCCACCGCTCAGCCCTCCAGCGCCCGCGCGATCGTCTCGCGCTGGATCTCGCTCGTTCCTTCGCCGAGCTCGAGCACCTTGCAGTCCCGGTAGAAACGCTGCGCTGCGCTCTCGAGCATGTAGCCCTGCGCGCCGCACAGGTGCAGCGCGCGCTCGCAGGCCCACGTGCAGGTCTCGGTCGAGAAGAGCTTCGCCATCGAGGCCTCCGTCGCATGAGGCCGTCCCGCGTCGACGAGCCGCGCGGCGTGCAGCGTCAGCTGCCAGGCGGCCTCGAGACGCGTCGCGACGTCGGCGAGAGTGAAGCGGACGAACTGCTGGCGGACGAGCGGCCCGCCGAACTGCTCGCGCTCGCGCGCGTGAGCGAGAGCCGCCTCGAGGGCGGCCTCCCCGAGGCCGACGCCGAAGGCGGCCGCGGCGATCCGCCCCAGGGTGAGCACCTTCATCGCGGCCAACAGGCCGGTTCCCTCCGGCCCGACCCGGTCGCTCTCGGCCGCGCGGTAGCCCTCCAGCACGATCTCCGCCATCTCCGAGGCGCCCATGCCGAGCTTCGCCATTGGCCCGCCGACCGCGACACCGGGCCGGTCGAGCTCGACGAGGAAGAGCGTGAGGCCGCGCAGGCCCTGCTCCGGCGCGGTGGACGCCACCAGCACCGAGAAGTCGGCGATCGGCGCGTTCGTGATGTACAGCTTCGCGCCGTCGAGCACGTAGCCGTCTCCGTCGCGCACCGCGCGCGTGCGGACGGTGGACACGTCCGAGCCCGCTCCTGCCTCGGCATAGGCCCAGCAGCCGATCTGCTCGCCTCTGAGGGCGGGCGGGAGCAGACGCAGACGCTGCTCCTCGCTCCCGAGGTGGTGGACGGCCGCGCAGGCGAGCGCCGTGTGCACGTACATGCCGAGCGCGATGCCGGCCGAGCCACGCGCCAGCTCGCGACAGAGGATCGCGTAGTGGACGGAACCGCCGCCGCTGCCGCCCACATCCTCGGGAAACGCGGTGCCGAGCCAGCCGAGCTCGCCCAGACGGGAGAAGAGCTCGCGCGGGTAGCGGCCCGCACGATCCCACTCCCCGGCGTTCGGCGTGATCTCCTTCGCGGTGAAGGAGCGAACGGCCTCCTGCAGAGCCGCTTCGTGATCCGCGAGCAGGGCGTCGCTCACGGCGTACCTCCGGGGGTCGAGATGTAGAACGTCGCGTCCGCCACGGCGCAGGGGGTGCGGTCCCCCGAGAAGACCTCGCACCGGATCGCCGCGATCTTCTCGCCGAGGTGCACGAGCCGGCTCTCCGCGACCAGCCGGTTACCGTGCACCGGCTCGACGAACTGGATCGTCGCGGACAGCGTGGCGCACCGGGCATCTCCCGGCAGCGCGCTCGCCAGCGCCCGCCCCATGCCCGTGTCGGCGAGCGCGAACACGACCGACCCGTGGCCGACGCCGAACGGGTTCCGGTGCTCCGGGCGCAGCTCGAGCCGGGACACAACGTGGCCCTCGGAGCTGATCTCGTGCCGGATGCCGAGGGTCTCTCCGAAGGGGTCTCCCGGGATTTGCTCGCTCAGGCGGTGAAGCGCAACCGGCGGCTCGCTCATCTCATCGTCCCTCGTAGCGGCCCGGCCGCTTCTCCCGGAACGCGGCGAGCGCCTCCCGGTGGTCCTCGCTCTGCAGGCACTGGACCTGGGCGTACACCTCGTAGTCGAACTCCGCGGGCATGTCGAGGTCGGGCGAGCGGCGGATCGCCCGCTTCGTGAAGGAGAGCGCCCGCGGCGGGCTCGCCGCCAGCGCGCCGGCGAGCTCGGAGACCGCGCCGTCGAGCGCCTCGGGCTCGACCATCCGGGTGACGAGCCCGATCCGCTCCGCCTCCTCGGCGTCGACGAAGCGACCCGTCATCATCAGGTCGGTCGCCCTGCCGAGGCCGATCAGGCGCGGAAGGAAGTACCCGGCCGCCATGTCGCACCCGGCCAGGCCGATCCGCACGAACGGCGCGGCGAGCCGGATCCCGCGCGCGGCGATCCGGAAGTCCGAGGCGAGCGCGAGCCCGAGACCGCCGCCGATGGTGTCGCCGTGCAGGCGCGCGACGACCGGCTTGTCCATCGCGGAGAGCAGCCGGATGGGGTCGAGATACCGCTCGACGATGCGTTCCCACTCCGCCGGCGTGCGCGGGCGCATCTCCCCCTGGTCGGCACCGGCGCAGAATGCCCGGCCCTCGCCGGCGAGGACGACCGCGCGCGCGGCGTCGTCAGCGGCGACCGCCTCGAGCGCGGTCACGAGCTCCTCGAGCATCGCGAGGTCGATCGCGTTCAGGCGGTCGGGGCGGGAGAGCGTCACCGTCGCGACCCCGTCCGCGACCCGCGTCAGCACGGTCTCAGCCATTGCCGGCCTCCAGCCCGAAAGCGGTGACGACGTTGTCGCGGACCACCTTGCGATAGATCTCCGGACCGAGCTCGAGCTCCTCGAGCTCGGTCAGCGTGCGCTCGAACGAGAGCAGCGGGTAGTCCGTCGCCCAGATCACCTTGTCCCGGCCCCAGCCGCGGACGAACTCCACGAACGAGGCGGGCCAGTGCTTCGGCGTCCGCGCCGAGGTCTCGACGTAGACGTTCGGGTGCTTCCAGGCGAGGGTCGCCATCTCCTCGTGCCACGGCTGCCCGAGGTGACAGCCGACGATCGTCAGCTCCGGGAACGCGAGCGCGACCTCGTCGAGGTAGATCGGGCGCCCGCACTCCGAGGGGAGCAGGGGGCCGGTGTGCCCCACCTGGATGCACACGGGCACGCCGAGCTCGGAGCAGGCGACGTAGACCGGCCAGTAACGCTTGTCGTTCGGCGGGAGCCCCACCGTGCCGTCGCCGTACATGTACGGCTCCAGGCGGACGGCGCGGAGGCCGAGCTCCGAGACCATGCGGTGCACCTCGCGGTAGACGTCCATCGGCTTGCGCAGGACATTGACCGAGCCCGCGCCGACGAAGCGGTCGGGATGGCTGCGAACCGCCTCGGCGACCTCGTCGTTCGAGACGACCGCGAGGTCGCGGTGGTAGAAGGCCGAGAGCACGCAGCGGTCGACCCCGGCCTCGTCCATCTCCGCCAGCATCCCTGCGAGGTCCTGTCCCTCGTAGATCACCCGCGGCGAGCGGTACTTGCCAAAGATGTGCAGGTACTCCTCGGGCCAGCGTGTGGCGGCCTCGGGGCCGATCCACGTCGCCCAGGCGTCGATCGCAATCCGCTCTCGAGCCATCAGCTCCCCTCTCCTTCCAGGCCGCGAAGCCCGAGCCTCGCCCGTGCCTCGGCCGGCGTCGCCGGTTCGAAGCCGAGCTCGCGCAGGATCCGCACGGCCTTCTCGACGATCTGACCGTTCGAGCTCGCGAGCTCGCCCGGCGCGATCCACACGTTGTCCTCCATGCCGACCCGCACCTGGCCGCCGAGGGCCACGATCGCGCCGAGCATGCGAAAGTGGTTGCGCGCCCCGATCGACGACACCTGCCACACCGCGCCGGGCGGCAGCCCGTCGACGAGGAAGACGAGATTCTTCACCGAGGGCTCCGTGATCTCGCCGGGGATCCCGGTGACGAAGTTGACGAAGAGCGGCTCGGCGAGCGCTCCCCGGTCGAGCAGCGCGCGGAGGTTGTTCAGCATGCCCGCGTGGTAGACCTCGAGCTCCGGCCGCACGCCGTGCTCGAGAAATGTCCGCGCGACCTGCTCGAGCTCGGCGTGGGACGAGAACAGGGGCACGAAGCGGTCCCGGACCCACTCCCCCGCCCGCCCGTCGAAGCGGCCCAGGAGCGCGCCCCCGCCGACGCTGAACGAGGCGATCTCCGGGCGCAGCTCGGGCACGGCGCGGATCCGCTCCTCGAGCGGCAGGCCCGCGACGGCGCCGCCCGTCGTCAGGTTGATCACGGCGTCGCACCCCGCCTCGCGGAGACCCTCGACCATCCGGCGGAAGACGCCGACGTCCGCGGTCGCGCGCCCCTCGGCGTCGCGCGCGTGGAGATGCAGGATCGCCGCTCCCGCCCGCCAGGCCTCGAGGCCCTGCGCGATCACCTCGTCGGGCTGCTCGGGCAGGTTCGGGTTCGCCTCCTTGCCCTGCTGCGCGCCCGTCAGGGCGCAGGTGACGACGACGGGATCGTTCATTCCGTCTCCCGCGGCGGCCGCTTCTCGACGAAGGCCGCCATCCCCTCCTGCTGCCCCCGCGTGCCGAAGGCGAGGACGACGGTGTTGACCGAGAAGTCGATCGCCGACTCGAGGTCGGTCGTCATCCACTTGTGGACGATCTCCTTCTGCAAGGCGAGCGCGGTCCGCGGCTTGGAGGCGAGCACTGCGCACCAGCGGCCGGCCTCGGCGGCGAGCTCGCCGGGGGCGACGACCGCGTGCAGGAGGCCGCGCCGCTCGGCCTTCGCCGCGTCCCAGAACTCGCCCGTGTAGGCCATCTCGCGCGCTCCCTGCAGGCCGATCGCAAGCGGCAGGATCGCGGCCTCGACGATCGCGGGGATCCCCCGGTCGATGTTGGGGAGCCCGAAGCGCGAGCGGTCGGTCGCGAGGATCAGGTCGCAGGAGACCGCGAGCTCGAGCCCGGCGCCGAGGCAGAGGCCGTCGACCGCCACCACGACGGGCTTCGGGAAGGTGCGCAGGGCGAGGAACGTCCGGTGGAGCTCGGCTCCGACCTCGCGGATCGCGAGGCCGGTGAGCCCTCGCACGTACTCGACGTCGATCCCCGCGCAGAACGCGCGGTCGCCGTCGGCGTCGATCAGGACGACGCGCGCCTCGCGGTCGTCCGCGACCTGCGCGAGCGCCGCGCGAAGCTCGCGCAGCATGCGGCCGTCGATCGCGTTCAGCACCTCGGGTCGCGCGAGCGTGATGCGCTCGACCGGGCCCTCGCGCAGGCAGCGGATTGTCTCGAAAGGCACCACCGTCACCTCCCCTCGAACTCAGGCTGGCGCTTCTCCGCGAAGGCGCGCAACCCCTCCTGGACGTCCTCGCTCGCCCGCAGCGGCTCGGCGTAGGCCTGCTCGAGGCGGAGCCCCTCGTCCAGCCGCAGCTCGCCGCCAGCGAGCGCGGAGGCACGGGCCGCCTGCACCGCGAGCGGCGCGTTCCGAGCGATGCGCCCGGCCAGGCGAAGCGCCTCCTCGTGCAACCTGTCCGCGGGGACGACGCGGCTCACGAGCCCGGCCCGCAGCGCCGTCCCGGCGTCGACCGGCTCTCCCGTGAGCAGCATCTCCATCGCCAGCGCGCGCGGGATCGCGCGCGGAAGGCGCTGCGTCCCGCCCGCGCCGGGGATCAGCCCCCAGCGCACCTCAGGCAGGCCGAAGGTCGCGCTCTCCGCCGCGATGCGGAGGTCGCAGGCGAGCGCGAGCTCGAGCCCGCCCGCGAGGCACGCTCCGTTGACCGCCGCGACGACGGGCTTGCCCGGGTCGAGGTTGCGGGTCAGGCCTCCGAGCCCCGGCTCGCGCTCGCCCCGTCGCTGCCGTTCGGCGGCCGTGAGCGAGCGGTACCAGTCTCCGATCTCCTTGAGGTCGGCGCCGGCGCAGAACGCCTTGTCGCCGGCGCCCGTGAGCACGGCGACGCGGAGCGCGGGGTCGTCGCGCAGCTCGAGCCACGCCTCGACGAGGAGGCGGCTCATCTCGAGCGTGAGCGCGTTGCGGACCTCCGGGCGGTCGATCGTCACGACCAGGACGCCGTCATGTCTCTCCGCCCGGATGCTCACGACGCGACCTCGAAGCCGGCCAGGTCGGCGATGCCGCCGCTGCGTTCCTCGGCGAAGCGAGCGTGGACGCGCATCCCTCCGCGCAGGCTCTCCGGCGCGTCGAGCAGCCGGTGGACGAAGGCGGTGTCCGCGCCGTCCGGCCGGACGAGGCCGTAGGCGCCGCGGCCCGGAAGCTCGGTCCAGGAGACGAGCGTTCCGGCCGGGCCCACCTCGACGAGCTCGGTCGCCCGTTCCCCGCAGCGACAGTCGAGCCGGGGCGGGCAGAGCACCGTCCCGCACGCGGGGCAGCGGGAGCCGAGGAGCCTGCCTTCGTCGCGAAGCGCTTCCAGGAACGTGCTCGCCGTCGTCCCGGCCGCGTACCGGAACGGCAGCCGGACGCTGCCTTCGAGGATCACGGTACGACCTCGAAGTGGAGGATGTCGTCGAGCGCGCCCCGCAGCTCCTCGCGCCACACGGCGCGCACGCGGAGGCCGATCGCGAGGCGATCGGGGTCCGCCTCGGCCAGGTAGTGGTTGAGCGTCGTGTCCGCTCCGTCGAGCCGGATCAGCCCCATCCCGTACGGAACGGGCCGGGGCTCACCGGTGCGGGCGTCGACGATGGGAAGGTGGACGACCGTCCACGCGTCGAGCGTGCCCTCGTCCCGCACCGGGACCCAGTCGGAGAGACGCAGCCGGCAGCGGCCGCAGAAGGGCCGCGGCGGGAGGTACCGGCGCCCGCAGCCCCCGCAGCGCAGCGCCTCGATGCGGCGCTCGGCAAGACCTGCGAGGAACCGCTCCATCGCCGTCCCGGAGGCATACCGCCACGTCAGCCGCATCTCGTGCACGACCGAGAGCGCCGGTGTGGCCGTGCCCGGGTCGGCCCTCATGCGGCCTCCGCCTGCAGGACGACTACGTCCGACCACGCGTAGACGCCGTACCCGGTGGCGAGGGCTGTCGACGCCCCCTCGACCTGCCGTTCCCCGCCCCGGCCGTGGATCTGCAGCGCTGCCTCGGCGACGCGGATCACGCCCGAGGCGCCGACGGGGTTGGTCGAGAGCACGCCTCCGGAGGGGTTCACGGGAAGCTCCCCGTCCATCGCGGTGACGCCGTCCTCGATCAGCCGTCCCGCCTCGCCTTCCTCGCAGAGGCCGAGAGCCTCGTACCACGCGAGCTCGGCGTAGGTGACGGGCTCGTAGATCTCCGCCACGTCGAGCTCGCGCAGCGGCTCACGGATGCCCGCGGCGTCGTAGGCGGCCCGGGCCGCGTCCCGGAGCGTGCGCATCGTGAGCAGCCGGCGGTCGACGTCGCCGAGGTAGGGCTGCTCGTGCCGGGTGACCGCCGCGCGCACCCACGCGGGGCGTGGGCAGAGCCGCCTCGCGGGCTCGTCCGAGGCGACAACGATCGCACACGCGCCGTCCGACTGCGGGCACATGTCGAGCATCCGCACGGGGTGCGCCAGCATCCGCGAGTCGAGCACCTCGTCCACCGTCAGCTCCGCCATCTGCAGGTGGGCATGCGGGTTGCGGGCGGCGTTGCGGCGCGCCTTGACGGCGACGAGCGCCGCCTGCTCCTCGGTGATCCCGCGCTCGGCCTGGAGCTGCGAGATGGAGAGCGCGAAGTTGCCGACCGCCCCCGAAGCGACCGCGCGATCCCAGAAGGGGTCGGTGAGCGCCATGCCCGTCTGGGTGTGGCCCTCCGAGTGCTTCTCGAAGCCGGCCACGAGGACGACGTCGAAGAGACCGGAGGCGGCGAGATGAAAGCCCGCGATGCACGCGCTCGTGCCCGACGTCCCGCCCGTCGCCACCTTCAGGCACGGCTTGCCGGCCGCGAACGCGCCCTCTCCGGCCCAGAGCTCGGGGAGCGCCCGTCCCTCGAAGAGCTCCATGTTCGAGAGCACGACCGCGTCGATCTCGGCCGGCCCGATGCCCGCGTCCTCGAGAGCCGCTCGAGCCGCCTCGCGGACGAGCTCGGGCTGCGAGACGTCCTCGCGGGCCTTCGCGTGCCGCGTCTGCCCGGTCCCGACGACGGCGACCCGTCTCATGCGGCCTCCAGGATCGCGACCGCCTGGCCCTGGCCGGCTGGCCCCCAGGTTCCGTGGGCCACACCCGCGCGGAGCCCGCCGGGCCCGCGCAGCGCCCTGACCACGGCCGCGAGCCGGGAGAGGCCCGCGGCGACGGGGACGAAGCCGGCGAAGAGCCCGCCCCCGGGTGAGACCTCCGTCCCCGGATCGAGCTCGAGGGCGTGCCGGAAGAGGTCCTCTTCGTACGCGAAGACGCACGACGGCTCGGCGACGTCGAGCGTCGGACGCGTGCCGTGCACCGCAAGGGCCCTCGCCCAGGCCCGGCGCAGTCCGTCCCACTCGGTCAGCTCGCGCTCACCCAGCGCGTGCGGGGAGAGGTCGAAGCCGACGCCGCCCAGGTGGACGCCGGGCTCGGCCGGGCCTGCCGCCCGGAGCACGATCGCGGTCGCGCCGTCGGCGAGCGGTGCGCACGACTCGCGCCGCAAGGGAGACGCGACGGCCGGCGAGGCGAGCACGTCCTCGGCCGTGCAGGCGGGTGCGACCCCGTGCGCGGCGGCCGCGCGGCGCCGCTCGGCGGCGATTCGAGCCCAGCGCTGCTCCGCCGCGGCGTCGTCCTCGGCGAGGGCGCGCGCCTGGAGGCCTGCACACGCGAGGAAGTCCAGGCCGAGCGGCTGGAGGAAGATCGGGTCGAGCGCCCAGGAGGTCAGCTCCCAGTACGGGCCGAGCGAGGCCTTGCCGTGCGCGACGACGAGCACCGTCTCGTATGCGCCCGCACGAACGAGGCACGAGCCGTGGATCGCGGCCACGAGCCCGTCCGCGGCGATCCTCGTCTCGGGCTTGAGCACCGCGCCGACGACCTCCGTCACCGCGATGTTGGAGGCGGTGAGGCCGTCCAGCAGGTCGACCGAGGCGGTGACGACGGCGTCGACCGAGTCGAAGCCGAGGCGCGCCTCCTGGAGCGCCTCCTCCACCGCCTCGAGCACGATCTCCGGGATCGAGCGCGGGTCGTCGAGCGCCGGGCCGGACTCCCCGACGCCCGCGACGGCGACGCTCATTCCCGGAGCTCCGTCGAGCCTGCGCTCATGTGCGCGCGCCGGGAAGGAGACCGGCGCGTCGCGCGATGATCTCCCGCATCACCTCGCTGGTGCCGGCGCCGACCGTGAACGCGAGGGTGTCCCGGAACAGGCGCGCGATCGGGTACTCCTCCATGTAGCCGTACCCGCCGAAGATCTGCGCGCACTCGCGACCGACCACGATCGCGGACTCGGCCGCGAACAGCTTCGCCATCGAGATCTCCTTGTCGCACGGCTCGCCTCGCACGTACAGGTCGACCGCCCGGTACGCGAGCGCCTGCGCCGCCTCGATGGTCGTCAGCGCATCGGCGAGCCGGTGCCGCCACGCCTGGAAGCCGAGGATCGGCGAGCCGAAGGCCTCCCGCTCGAGCCCGTAGCGGCGGGCCTCGTCCCACATGACGCGCATGTGGCGGCAGCACATGAGGGCGAGCACGAGCCGCTCGCCCTCGAAGCCGTGCACGATGAGGCGGAAGCCGCCGTTCTCCGGCCCCAGGATGTTGGCCGCCGGGACGCGACAGTTCTCGAAGAAGAGCTCCCCGGTGTCGGAGGCGTGCGTGCCGATCTTCTCGAGCCGGCGGCCGCGAGCGAAGCCCGGGGCATCGGCGGGGACGAGGATCAGCGAGATGCCCTCGTGCCCGGGGCCGCCCGTGCGCGCGGCGACGGTCGCGAAGTCGCACAGGCCCGCGTTCGAGATGAACGTCTTCGAGCCGTTGAGGACGAGCTCGTCGCCCTCCCGCACCGCCCGCGTCGCGAGCGCCGCGACGTCGCTGCCCGCCCCCGGCTCGGTCACCGCGAGCGCGCCGATCTTCGAGCCGGCGACCGCCGGCTCGAGGAACTCGCGCTTCTGCGCCTCCGTCCCGTGGTGGTCGATCTCCTTGATCGCGAACTCGGCGTGGGCGAGGACGCTGACGGTCGTCCCGATCGACCCGGCGGCGACGAGCTCCTCGACGAGGATCGCCGTGTACCAGAAGTCCCCGCCCGCGCCACCGTGCTCCGGTGCGAGGGTCGCGCCGAGAAACCCGAGCTCGCCGAGCCGGCGGATGAGCTCGCGGGGCGTCGTGCGCGCGCGCTCCCAGTCCTCCACGTTCGGACGGACCTCACGCTCGACGAAGTCGCGGAGCGCCTCGCGGAAGAGGCTGTGCTCCTCGTCGTACGGGCCCGGGGCTCCGGGGCCCGTCGTCTCCGGCACGGTCGCGGCCATCGGTTGATCGAGTTTGCCTTGAGTGTTGCTCGGTTGTCAAGTTATACTCAGCGCTCCCGTCGCGAAGGAGGCATTCGGTGGACACCAACATCGGCCTGTTCCTCGAGAAGCGGGCGCTGCGCCAGCCCGAGAAGCTCGCGCTCTGGTACGAGGGGCGCGAGCTCACCTTCCGGGAGTGGAGCGACCGTGCGGTGCGGGCGGCGGGCGCGTTCCACGAGCTCGGCGTGCGCAAGGGCGACCGGGTCGGCCTGCTGATGACGAACTCCCCCGAGCTGCTCGAGTGCTTCTTCGGCCTCGCGCGGATCGGCGCGATCGTGGTGCCGCTCAACTGGCGGCTCGCGCCGCCCGAGCTCTCGTACATCGCCAGAGCCGCCGGCCTCCAGACGCTCGTCTACGACGGTGACTTCGCGGCGACGGTGGACGCGGTGCGTGAGGAGATCCCCGTGCAGGCGTACGTGACGGTCGGCGAGGGGGCGGCGGGCGACGCCGCGTACGAGGAGCTGCTCGCCCGGGCGCCCGAGGCGCCGCCGGCCGCGGCGACCGGGACGGACCCGCTCCTGATCATGTTCACCTCGGGCACGACCGGGCGCCCGAAGGGCGCCGTCCTCACGCACGACAACCTCTTCTACGAGTCCTGCTCTGTCTCGTTCAGCCTCGACTGGCGTGTGGACGACCGGATGCTCGTGGCGATGCCGCTCTTCCACATCGGGGCCCTGATCCTCGTGATCATCGGCGTCCACGTCGGCTCCACGGCGGTGCTGATGCGCGAGTTCGACCCGGCCCGGTTCCTCGCGCTCGTGCCCGAGCTGGGGATCAACTCCTTCCTCGCCGTGGCCGCGATGCTCGGCGCCATGCTGCAGGTCCCCGCCTTCGGCGAGACCGACCTCTCCTCGCTGCGCTGGGCGCTCTGCGGGGCCGCGCCCGTGCCGGTGCCGTTGATCCGCGCCTGGGCGGAGCGCTCGATCGCGATCCAGCAGGTCTACGGCCTGACCGAGTGCGCGGGCGGCGCCGCGCTCCTCGGCCCGGAGCGCGCGCTCGAGAAGGCGGGCTCGACCGGGCTGCCGATGTTCCACACGAGCATCCGCGTCGTCGACGAGGAGGGCAGTGACGTCGCGGCCGGGGAGACGGGCGAGGTGCTGATCAGCGCCCCGCACGTGATGAGCGGCTACTGGGACGACCCGGAGGCGACGGCCGCAGCCCTCCGGGACGGCTGGCTCCACACCGGCGACCTCGGGACGCTCGACGACGAGGGCTATCTCACGATCGTGGAGCGCAAGAAGGACCTCGTCATCTCGGGCGGCGAGAACATCTACCCGGCCGAGGTCGAGAGCGTCCTGGCCTCGCTCCCGCAACTGGTCGAGGCGGCCGTGATCGGCGTCCCGGACCCGGACTGGGGAGAGGCCGTGTGCGTCGTCGCGCGCCTCAAGGAGGGCGAGACCCTGACCCTGGAGGAGGTCGCCGCGCACTGCGCGGGGAAGCTCGGCCGCTACAAGATCCCGAAGAAGCTCGTGCTCACCGAGGATCCGCTCCCCCGGACCCCGGCCGGCAAGGTGCTCAAGCGCGTGCTGCGGGAGACCACCTGATCAGGCGGTCTCCGCCGGCTGCGTCGCGAAGCGCTCGCGGAGCGCCATCTTGCGGAACTTGCCGACCGCGGTCTTCGGGATCTCGTCCACGACCTCGTAGCGGTCGGGCAGCCACCACTTGGCGAACTGCGGCGCGAGGAACTCGGTCAGCTCCTCGTCCGAGGCGGCCTGCCCCTCGCGGAACACCACGACCGCGAGGGGGCGCTCCGACCACTTCTCGTCCGGGACCGCGATCACGGCCGCCTCGGCGACCGCGGGATGGCCCATCAGCGCGTTCTCGAGCGCGACGGTCGAGATCCACTCGCCGCCCGACTTGACGAGGTCCTTCGAGCGGTCCTGGATCTCGATGTACCCGTGCGGCTCGATCGTCACGATGTCGCCGGTCTTGAACCAGCCGTCCTCGGTCCAGCGGTCGGCACCCTCGGGCGAGTCGTGGTAGGACGAGGAGACCCAGGCGCCGCGCACCTCGAGCTCGCCCATCGTCGCGCCGTCCCAGGGGACGAGCCCCTCGGCGCCGCGGGCGCGGATCTCGAAGAAGGGTGCGGGCAGGCCCTGCTTGGCGCGGTAGCGGTACTGCTCCGCCTCGGAGAGGGCCCGCTCCCTGCTCGTCGGCTCCGAGATGGAGCCGAGAGGGCAGGTCTCGGTCATCCCCCACGCGTGCAGGACGCGGAGCCCGTGCCGCTTCTCGAAGGCTTCGATCATCGCCTGGGGAGCGGCCGCACCCCCGACGACCATCGCGCGCACGGTGGACACGTCATACGTGTCCGGGTTGGCGTCCAGCTCCTGCAGGATCGCCATCCAGATCGTCGGGACGCCGGCGGTGATCGTCACCCGCTCCTGCCCGAACGCCTCGAGCAGGCTCGCCCCGTCCAGGAAGGGACCGGGGAACACCTGCTTGGCGCCCACGAAGGCGCACGTGAACGGGAAGCCCCAGGCGTTCGCGTGGAACATCGGGACGACCGGGAGCACGACGTCGGCCTCGGTCACGGCCAGCGAGCCGGCCATCGCCGAGGCGAGCGAATGCAGCGCGATCGCGCGGTGCGAGTAGACGGCCCCTTTCGGCCGGCCCGTGGTGCCGCTCGTGTAGCACATGGCGGCGGCGGCGCGCTCGTCGATCTCGCGGTCCGGCAGCGCGTCCGGCTCGGCGCTCGCGAGGAGGTCCTCGTACTCGATCGCTCCGTCCGGCGTCGGGCCGTCGCCGACGGCGATCACGTGCTCGAAGGGAACGCGACCGCGGAAGTTCTCGACCAGCGGCCAGAGCACCTTGTCGGCGATCAGCACCCGGTCGCCGCCGTGCGTGGCGATATAGGTGAGGTCGTCGGGATGCAGCCTGAGGTTCAGCGTGTGCGTGACCATGCCCCCGACCGGAACGCCGATGTACGCCTCGAGGTGCTGGTAGTGGTTCCAGGAGAACGTGGCGACGCGGTCCCCGTCGACCAGCCCGAGCTCGTTGCGCAAGGCCGCCGCCAGGCGGCGGGCACGCGGGACGAGGTCCGCGTACGTGTACCGGTGCCAGCTCCGGTCGGGCAGGCGGGTGGCGATCTCCTTGTCCGCGAAGAGCTGCTCGGCACGCCTGAGAATGGCGGGCACGTTCAGCTGGTAGTCCATGATCAGGCCTTCCACGTCACTCCTCTCCTCGGTCGGACGCAGCGGCGACGGAGCCGGGGCGGGACCCGCCCGGACCCTGCCGTGCAGGCGGCCTCCTCCCGGTTGTCGCGGAGATCCACGAAGGGATCGTAATGCGTCCGTCGCCGACCGTCGTTGCGATACGCCGCCGAGCCCGATTAGGGTCTCGTTCCGATGGCCCTCCTCGAGGTACGCGATGTCACTCTGCGCTTCGGCGGTATCGTCGCGCTGAACGGCGTCTCCTTCGACGTGGACGAGGGCCAGATCTCGGGCCTCATCGGGCCGAACGGCGCGGGCAAGACGACGGCGTTCAACGTCATCACCCGTCTCTACACGCCGGATTCCGGCGCGGTCAGCTTCGACGGCTCGTCGCTCCTGGCGCAGCCCGCGTTCAAGATCGTGCGCAAGGGCGTCGCCCGCACGTTCCAGAACCTCCAGCTGTTCCGCACGATGTCCGTCGTCGAGAACGTGCTCGTCGGAGCGCACGGACGCGGGCGGAAGGTGCGCGAGGCGGACGCCCTCGACGTGCTCGACGTCGTCGGCCTCCGCGACCGGGCGCACTTCCCGGCTGCCGCCCTGCCCTACGGGACGCAGAAGCGCGTCGAGCTGGCGCGCGCGCTCGTCTCGCGTCCACGACTGCTGCTGCTGGACGAGCCCGCCGGCGGACTGAACCACGAGGAGGTCGCAGAGCTGGGCTCGTTCGTCCGGCGGATCCGCGAGGACTTCGACCTCACGATCCTGCTCGTCGAGCACCACATGCAGCTGGTCATGAGCATCTCGGATCACGTGAACGTGCTCAGCTTCGGGCGCAAGATCGCCGACGGCACGCCCGCGGAGGTCCAGGCGGACCCGGCCGTCATCGAGGCATACCTCGGGAGGGAGGACGGCGAGGACGATCGCCACGACAGCGGGGGCGACGCCGGGCCCGGCCCCGAAGCGGAGCCGGAGCCGTGACCGCGCTGCTCGAGCTCGACCGGGTCGCGGCCCACTACGGCGCCGTGCAGGCGCTCCGCGACGTCTCGCTGACCGTTCACGAGGGGGAAGTCGTCTCGGTCCTCGGCGCAAACGGCGCGGGGAAGACGACGACCCTGCGGGCGATCTCGGGAGTCGTCTCGCGCAGCGGCACGATCGAGTTCGAGGGCAAGGCACTCCGGGGGCCCCGAGGCGGCTGCCAGGGCAGGCATCGCACACGTCCCGGAGGGGCGCGGGACGTTCGTCGACCTCTCGGTGCTCGAGAACCTCCGGCTCGGCGCGTACGTCCGGCGCGACCGCGAGGTGACGGCCGACCTCCTGCGCATCTCGCGGTACTTCCCCTGGATGGTCGAGCGCGGAGGCCAGCGCGCCGGGACGCTCTCCGGTGGGGAGCAGCAGATGCTCGCGCTCGGCCGCGCGCTGATGAGCCGTCCGCGCTTGCTCCTGCTCGACGAGCCCTCGCTCGGGCTCGCGCCACTGATCGTGCGAGAGTTCTTCCGGATCGTCCGCGAGCTCAACGAGCAGGAGGGGTTGACCGTGCTCGTCGTCGAGCAGGATGCGCGAATCGCGCTCGCCGCCTCGCACCGGGCGTACGTCCTCGAGGTGGGAAGGGTCGCGCTCAGCGGGCGTAGCGCCGAGCTCCGCGACGACGAGTCCGTCCGGCGAAGCTACCTGGGGTACTAGTGATGTCCTCGATCCTGGCAGCCGGCTTCACCGACTTCGCGCAGCAGATCGTCTCGGGGCTGGCCTCGGGCGGGATCTTCGCGCTGCTCGCCCTCGCGCTCGTGATCATCCACCGCTCGACGGGTGTCATCAACTTCGCGCAGGGCGAGATGGCGACCCTCTCCACGTACGTCTGCTGGGCGCTGATCGCGAGCCACGGCTTCGGCTACTGGCCGGCGTTCGCGGCAACGCTCGCGCTCTCGTTCCTCGGAGGGATCGGGTTGCACCGCGTCGTCATCCGCCCGGTGGAGCGGGGCAACCTGCTGCGGATCGTGATCGTCACGATCGGTCTGCTCGTTGCGATCAACGGCTTCGTGATCTGGCAATGGGGCGGGTCGCCGCAACAGCTGCAGAGCCCGTTCGGGGTGAGGACCTTCGATATCGGCGGCGTCATCGTCGCGGCGCACGATCTCGGGACGATCGCGGTCGCGCTCGGCATCGTCATCCTGCTCTGGCTCCTCTTCCAGTACACGAAGGTCGGGCTTGCGCTGCGCGCCGCCGCCGTCAACCCCGAGGAGGCGCGGCTCGTCGGCGTCCGGGTGTCCTGGATGCTCGCGCTCGGCTGGGGGCTCGCCGCCGCGCTCGGCGCGGTCGCGGGAATGCTGACGGCGCCCGCGATCGGGCTCGACCCGAACATGATGGCGCCGATCCTCATCTACGCCTTCGCGGCCGCGGTGCTCGGGGGCATCGACTCGCCGCTGGGCGCGGTCGTGGGCGGGCTCCTGCTCGGCGCCCTCCTCAACCTGCTGAGCTACAGCAGCCAGTACGGCGTCTTCGACTGGTTCACGGAGGAGCTGCGCCTGCCGATGGCGCTCCTCGTCATCCTCCTCGTGCTGCTCATCCGCCCGCAGGGCATCTTCGGCCAGCGAAAGGTGAGCCGCGTATGACGCCGCGCCTCCGCCGCACCATCGGGTTCGCCGCGTTCGCGGCCTTCGTCGTCTTCGTCGCCGTCCTGCCCGCGTTCATCAGCGACTTCAAGGCGCGCGAGTACGGCTACGTCGGCATCTACCTGATCGCGCTCCTCGGACTGAACATCCTCACGGGCTACACGGGCCAGATCTCGCTCGGCCACGGGGCCTTCATGGCGATCGGTGGGTACACGACCGCGCTCCTGATGGTGGGCAACGAGCAGTTCGGGGGGCCGTTCGCGGGCGGCCTCAAGGACATCTGGACGCTGCCGTTCGCCGGGCTCGTGGCGGGCCTCGTCGGTCTCGCGTTCGGTCTTCCTGCGCTGCGTCTGTCCGGGCTCTACCTGGCGCTCGCGACCTTCGCGATCGCGGTCGCGTTCCCGTCCACGATCAGGCGCTTCGAGGAGCTCACGGGGGGCGGGCAGGGAATCCAGCTCTTCGGCGTGCCGGAGCTGACGGGCAGCAGCGCGAACGTCGAGATCCTCGGCTGGTCGCTGACCCCGAACGACTGGCTCTACTACCTGAGCTGGTCGATCGCGCTGGTCGCGTTCGCGGCCGCCTGGCTCGTCCTGCGTGGCCGGACCGGCCGCGCCTTCCGCGCCGTGCGGGACAGCGAGATCGCGGCGGTGTCCTCGGGGTCAGCCTCGCCCGCTACAAGACGCTCGCGTTCGGCATCAGCGCGGCCTTCGCGGGGGTCGCGGGCGGGCTCTTCGCGATCGCGACCGCGTTCGTGAACCCCGACACGTTCCCGATCGCGCTCTCGATCTATCTCCTCGTCGGGATCGTCGTCGGCGGCCTCGGAGCGCTCTCGGGCCTGGTCGTCGGCGCGATCTTCATCCAGTACCTCCCGCTCTGGGCCCAGGGCCGGGACCTGGGCTCGCTGTTGCCTGACCGCATCGTCGAGGAGACGCAGAAGCCCGGCGGGCCGGCGATCGCCTACGGGCTCGTCCTGATCCTGCTGATGTTCGTGCTCCCGAACGGCGTCAGCGGGATCTTCCGGAAGATCGGCCAGGCGATCTCGAGCCGGCGCTCAGCCCCGCCCGGCTGATCCCGCCGCTCAGCGAAGCGCGGTACGGGTGGCGCCGCGCTTCGCGCGGTACACGATCGGCGAGCGGGCCAGATAGCCGACCGGAACGCTCCAGACGTGCACGAGGCGCGTGAACGGCCAGACCGCATAGAGGAGCCACGCGATCGTGACGTGCGCCTGGTAGACGAACGGCGCGTCGACCATCAGGTTGCCCTTCGGCTGCAGCGTGAAGATGCTCCGGAACCAGGGCGAGACGGTCTCGCGGTAGTCGTACTCGTCGACGAGCCCCCCGACGAAGGTGCAGAGCATCCCGAGCAGGATCGTGACGAGGAGGAGCGGGTACATCACCCAGTCGCTCCGGAGCGTGGTCGCGCGGATCCGGTCGATCTTCAGGCGCCGGTAGACGAGGACGATCGCGCCGAGCGAGAGGAGGACGCCCGCCGCGCCGCCCGCGACGATCGCGACCCAGTGGTAGAGGTCGTGGGAGACGCCGATCGCGTCCGTCCAGCCGTTCGGGATCAGAATTCCGAGGATGTGCCCGCCGATCACGCCGAGGATCCCCAGGTGGAACGCGTAGCTGCCGACCAGCAGCAGCCGGCGCTCGAGGAGCTGCGTCGAGCGGGCCGTCCACGTGAAGCCGTCGCGGCGATAGCGCCACACGTGCCCGACGACGAAGCTCGTCAGCGTGACGTACGGCAGCAGGACCCAGAAGAACGTGTCGGCTCTGCTCATTGGCCAACCTTCGGTTGGACGCTCATTGGCCAACCTTCGGTTGGACGCTCATTGGCCAACCTTCGGTTGGACGTCTCACGCGCCGACCTCCGCGAGCTCGGGGCGCCGAACGGCTCGAGCCCGACCAGCTCGGCCGGCGGCCCTTCCTCGGCGAGCCGGCGCGCCTCGGCGAGCTGGCGCGCGGTCGGCTGGGGGAGCGCCTCGCAGAGCGCGGCGAGGACGCCGGCGTAGAGGCTGCCGCGGTCCGACAGCGCTGCCCGGACGAGCTCGAGCGGCGCGCGGAACGACGCGAGCAGCTCGCTCCCCTCCTCCGGCCGGAGCGACGCGAACTCGAGCATCGCCGGCAGGTAGTCGGGCAGCTCCGAGCCCTCGAACGGGAGCCCCGCCTCGGCGTAGCGCCGCTTGAGGCGGACGAGCTCGAGCCCGCGCTGCCGGCGGTCGCCGTGCGTGTGGTACGTGAGGTGGAGGCCGCAGCGGCGGTCGAAGTCGAACGTCTCGACGTACCCGCGGCGCTGCTCCGCGAGCGGCGTGCCGTCGATCGCGTCGAGCACGCCCTCGACCGCGCGGCGCTCGCCCCGCGGCAGCTCGTCCGCCGCGGCGCGCAACTCCGGGATGCCGTCGAGAAGCGCCTCGTCGGGGTAGCCGAGCAGGACGGAGAGGAGCTTCGCGTTCACGTCGCCTTCCGGAAGTCGAGGAAGGCGACGTTCGAGCCCCCGCCACGGCCGTCCCCTGGTGCCGCGAGCGGCTCCGCGCCGAACGGGTCCTTCGCCTTCTCGAGCGCGCCGCAGCTCCCGGGCCCGCCCTCGAAGTCGAGGCCGCACGCGCCCTGACGCGCGTACGGGCTGAGCCCGATCTCGCCGTGCGTCTGCGGGATCACGTAGCGCTCGTCGTACTTCGCGACCGCGAGCAGCCGGAACATCGCGTCGATCTCGCGCGGCTCCATCCCGACGGCCGCCGCGAGCGCGGGATCGGGGTCGACCCCGAGGTTCTTCTCGCGCGTCCACCCGCGCATCGCCGCCAGGCGGCGCAGCGAGACGCGCACCGGCTCGGGGTCACCCGCCGTGAGCATGTTGGCGAGGTACTCGATCGGGATCCGCAGCTCGTCGATCGCGGGGAAGACGTCGTCGGGGTCGGCCTCCGAGCCGGGCCCCTCGACGAGGCTCATCACCGGCGAGAGCGGCGGCACGTACCAGACCATCGGCAGCGTCCGGTACTCGGGGTGGAGCGGGAGCGCGACGCGGTGCTTCACCGCGAGCGCGTAGACGGGGGAACGGCGCGCGGCGTCGAGCCAGTCCTCGGCGATCCCGTCACGCCGCGCCTGCTCGCGCACCTCCGGGTCGTCCGGGTCGAGGAAGAGCGAGAGCTGCGCGGGCAGGAGGTCCTTCTCGTCGGCGACCGAGGCCGCCTCCTGGACGCGGTCGGCGTCGTAGAGGACGACGCCGAGGTAGCGGATCTTGCCGACGCACGTCTCCGAGCAGATCGTCGGCTGGCCGGCCTCGATCCGCGGGTAGCAGAGCGTGCACTTCTCGGCCTTGCCGGTCGACCAGTTGAAGTACACCTTCTTGTACGGGCAGCCGCTGACGCACATCCGCCACGAGCGACACTGCTCCTGGTCGACGAGCACGATCCCGTCCTCGACGCGCTTGTACATCGCCCCGGACGGGCAGGAGGCGACGCACGACGGGTTCAGGCAGTGCTCGCAGATCCGCGGGAGGTAGAACATGAACGCCTTCTCGTACTCGAGCCGCACCTGCTCCTCGACGCCGTCGCGGAGGTTCGGGTCGAGCCGCGCGTGCTCGGGCGCACCGGCGAGGTCGTCCTCCCAGTTCGGCCCCCATTGCAGGTCGAGCGGACGCCCCGTCACCTGCGACTCGGGCTGCGCGACCGGCTGGTGCTTCGAGGTGGGCGCGGTCGTCAGCGTCTCGTAGTCGTACGTCCAGGGCTCGTAGTAGTCGTCGAGCGTGGGCAGCTCGGGGTTGAAGAACAGCGTCGCGAACTTGCGGAGCCGCCCGCCGGCCTTCAGCCGGAGCTTGCCGCCCTTGAGCTCCCAGCCGCCCTTCCAGCGCTCCTGGTTCTCCCACTGCTTCGGGTAGCCGACCCCGGGCTTCGTCTCGACGTCGTTGAACCACATGTACTCGGTGCCGCGGCGGTTCGTCCAGACGTTCTTGCAGGTGACCGAGCAGGTGTGGCACCCGATGCACTTGTCGAGGTTCATCACCATCGCGATCTGGGCGCGGACCTGCATCAGTACACCGGCTTCCCGAGAAGCTTCCGCACGGCGACCATCTCGTCGCGCTGCGTTCCCGTCGGGCCGTAGTAGTTGAACCCGTAGGAGAGCTGCGCGTAGCCCCCGATCAGGTGCGTGGGCTTCAACGAGATACGGGTGACCGAGTTGTCCGTGCCGCCGCGCGTCTCGGTGATCTCGCTGAGCGGCACGTTCACGTGCCGGTCTTGCGAGTGGTACATGAGCCCGATCCCGGGTGGGATCCGATGCGAGACGACCGCGCGGGCGACGATGACGCCGTTCCGGTTGAACACCTCGCACCAGTCGTTGTCGGCGATCTCGATCTCGCGCGCGTCGACGTCCGAGAGCCAGACGACCGGCCCACCGCGGAAGAGCGTCAGCATGTGGAGGTTGTCTTGGAACTCCGAGTGGATCGACCACTTGTTGTGCGGACTGAGCCAGCGGACGTGGAGCTCCTTGCGGCCCTCCTCGCCGGAGAGCTGCGTGCCGACGACGCCGAGCACGTTGAGCGGCGGCCGGTAGGTGGGGAGCGCCTCGCCGTACTCGAGCATCCACGCATGCTCGACGTAGAGCTGCTGGCGCCCCGTGAGCGTCCGGAAGGGGACGTTCCGCTCGACGTTGATCGTAAACGGGTTGTAGCGGCGCTCGCGCGACTCCATCCCGGACCACTCGGGCGAGGCGAGCACCTTGCGCGGCTGCACCTGCGTGTCGCCGAACGTGATGCGCACGTCGGCGTGCTCCTCGGCGATGTCGGCCAGACGGGTGCCGGTCCGCTGCTCGAGCCCCTTGAAGCCCTCGACCGCGAGCCGCCCGTTCGTCACACCCGAGAGCGCGAGGATCGCCTCGCACATGTGGACGTCGCGCGTCAGCGCGGGGCGACCGTCGATCTCCCCGTTGGCCGCGCGTAGCTGGTCGATCTCCACGGTCGGCTTCAAGGGGATTCCCTTCGCGGACGACCCGAGCTGCTCGGCGAGCGGCCCGAGCGCGCGCCACTTCCGGTACACCGCCGTGTAGTCGCGCTCGACGGGCACGAGCTTCGGCATCGTCTTCCCGGGGACCGGCTCGCACTCGCCGCGCTTCCAGTCGCGCACCTCGCCGAAGGGCTGCGCGAGCTCGTCCGGCGTGTCGTGCAGGAGGGGCGCGGCGACGAGGTCGGTACGGGTCCCGAGGTGCTCGACGGCGAGCTCGGAGAAGCGCTCGGCGACGCGCCCGAAGATGTCGAAGTCCGTCTTCGCCTCCCAGGGCGGCGGCACGGCCTGGTTGAAGGAGTGGACGAAGGGGTGCAGGTCGGTCGAGGAGAGGTCGTACTTCTCGTACCACGTCGCGGCGGGCAGGACGACGTCGGAGTACAGCGCGGAGCCGTTCATCCGGAAGTCGATCGTCGTGAAGAGGTCGAACTTGCCGGTCGGAGCCTCGTCGTGCCACACGACGTCCGTGGGCCGCTGGTCCGGCTCCGCCTCGACGTTTCTCACCGCCGCGTCCTCGACCCCCAGCACGTGGCGGAGGAAGTACTCGTGCCCCTTGCTCGAGGAGCCGAGCAGGTTCGCCCGCCAGAGCGTCAGCACGCGGGGGAAGTTCTCGGGCGCGTCCGGGTCCTCGGCGGCGAACCGGAGCTCCTGCGCCTTCAGCCGCTCCACCACGTAGGCAGGGGCCTCCATGCCCGCCTCGGCCGCCTCGCGCGTGAGGTCGAGCGGGTTGCGATCGAACGTGGGGTACGAGGGCATCCACCCGAGCCGGGCGGCGAGCGCGTTGCAGTCCGCCACGTGCATCCCTCGAAGGGCGCCGTTGCCGAGCGGCGTCGAGTACACGTCCGCGCGAGTGCGCTGGAAGCGGAACTGGTCGCTTGCGAGGAACCAGAACGGGGATGTCGCCTGCTGGCGCGGAGGGCGGTTCCAGTCGAGCGCGAACGCGAGCGTCGACCAGCCGCTGATCGGCCGCACCTTCTCCTGGGCCGACATAGTGCGCCCAGCCGCCGCCGTTGACGCCCTGGCAGCCGCACAGGGCGACGAGCTGGAGGATCGCGCGGTAGATCTGGTCGTTGTGGAACCAGTGGTTCGTGCCCGCGCCGAGGACGATCATGGAGCGCCCGTTCGAGCGCTCGGCGTTGCGGGCGAACTCTCGCGCGACGCGGGTCACGCGGCCCGCGTCCACACCGGTGATCGGCTCCTGCCACGCAGGTGTGTACGGCTCGCTCGCGTCGTCGTACCCCGACGGCCACGTTCCCGGCAGCCCCTCGCGACGGACGCCGAGCTGCGCCGCCAGCAGATCGAAGACCGTCGTCACGAGGGTGTCGCCGACGCGCTTCGCGGGCACGCCGCGGCGGAGCGCCTCCCCGCCCGCGCCGCCGACGTCGAAGCGGGGCAGGTCGAGCTCGACGAGCTCGTCGTGGCGGCCGAGGAGCGTCAGCGCCGGCTCGACGTCGCCCAGCTCGAGGTTCCACTTGCCCATTCCCTCGTCTCCCCACCGGAAGCCGATCGAGCCGTTCGGGACAACGGGCTCACCGGTCTCGGAGTCGACGAGGACGGTCTTCCACTCGGCGTTCTCCCCCGTGTCCCCGAGGTCGGACGCGCGCAGGAACCGGTCGGCGACGTACGCGCCGTCGCGCTCGCGCAGCGTCACGAGGAAGGGAAGATCGGTCGTCCGCCTCACGTACGAGTCGAACCACGGCACCTTCCGCTCGACGTGGAACTCCTTGAAGACGACGTGCGCCATCGCCATCGCGAGCGCGCCGTCGGTTCCCGCCTCCGCCGGCAGCCAGTGGTCGGCGAACTTCGTGTGCCCCGCGTAGTCGGGGGAGACGACGACGACCTTCTGGCCGCGGTAGCGCGCCTCGGTCAGGAAGTGCGCGTCGGGCGTCCTGGTCTGTGGGATGTTCGAGCCCCAGAGGACGATGTAGCTCGCGTTCCACCAGTCGGCGGATTCCGGCACGTCGGTCTGGTCGCCCCACATCTGCGGCGAGGCGGGCGGCAGGTCGGCGTACCAGTCGTAGAAGCTCAGGCAGATGCCGCCGATCAGCGAGAGGAACCGCGTGCCCGCCGCGTAGGAGACCATCGACATCGCGGGGATCGGCGTGAACCCGGCGATCCGGTCCGGCCCGTACTTCTTCACCGTGTAGACGTGTGCCGCCGAGACCAGGTCGACGACGTCGTCCCAGCTCGCCCGCACGAAGCCGCCCTTGCCGCGGACCGACTTGTACGCGCGTGCCTTCTCGGGATCCTCCACGATCGACGCCCAGGCCTCGACCGGATCGCCGCCGTGCCGGGCGCGCGCCTCGCGGAACATCTCGAGCAGGACACCGCGCACGTACGGGTAGCGGACGCGGATCGGCGAGTAGAGGTACCAGCTGAAGGAGGCGCCGCGGGGGCAGCCGCGCGGCTCGTACTCGGGGGCGTCGGGGCCGTTCGTCGGGTAGTCGGTCTGCTGGGTCTCCCAGGCGACGATCCCGTCCTTGACGTGGATCTTCCACGAGCACGAGCCGGTGCAGTTGACCCCGTGGGTGGAGCGGACGACCTTGTCATGCTGCCAGCGCTCGCGGTAGAAGCGCTCCCACTCGCGACCGTCGCGCTGCAGAGCGCTCCATCCGTCTGCCGAGCCGCCGCCTGCGAAGTAGCGCGGCCGGGTGAGGAGGCTCAGCCGTGGCTCCCTGGGCCGTCCGCCAGGACGCGCGCATCGTCAGCGCCACCACCAGGCAGATGCAGGCGAACAAGAGCAGACCCACGAACCCGAGTGCATACGTCTCGAAGTGATCCTTCACGATACCCATCACGACCGGTGGGAAGAACCCCCCGAGACCGCCCGCCGCCCCGACGATTCCGGTCGCCGCGCCCGTCGCATTCGGGAAGTCGTGTGGCACCGCCTTGAAGACGGCGCCGTTGCCGAGGCCGAGGAACCCGGCGAGCGTCAGGCACGCGATCGTCACCGGCACCCACGTCGGATCGTCGGAGATGTACGCGAGCCAGGCGGCGTCGAGCCCGGCGCCGACGAACACGACGACGAGCACCGTCGCCGGGCCGATGCGGTCGGAGAGCAGCCCGCCGACCGGGCGGGCGAGCGTGGCGACCACCGTGAAGCCCGCGGCGCGGAGCCCCGCGTCGGTCAGCGAGATGTCGAACCAGTCGCGCAGGAGCTTCGGGAGGAAGACCGCCATCGCCACGAACCCGCCGAAGGTGACGAAGTAGAGGAACGCGAGCCGCCAGAGCCTCCAGCCCGACCGCAGCATGTGCAGGTAGCGGACGGCCGGTCCGCGGGGCGGGTCCTCGGCCATGCGATAGAAGACGACGGCCGTCGCGAGCAGGAGCACGGCCGCGACGATCCCGAGCACCTCCCGCGAGAGCAGCGAGACGATCGCGGGAGCGCCGAACGCGGCCACGGCGGTGCCGATGTTCCCCATCCCGTAGACGCCGAGGGCATAGCCCTGGCGCTCCTTCTCGTACCAGCCGGCCACGAACGGCACGCCGACCGCGAACGACGAGCCGGCGATCCCGAGGAAGAAGCCGACGACGATCAGCCCCCAGTAGCCGTCGACGAACCCGAACGCCGCCGCCGGGATCGCCGAGACGCCGAGGACGACGGGGAAGACCCGGCGCCCGCCGAACCGGTCGGTCAGCGCCCCGACCGGGATGCGGAGCAGCGAGCCGAGGATGACGGGCACCGCCGTCAGCATCAGTGTCCGCGTGTTCGAGAGCCCCAGGTCGTCCTGGAAGTCCTTTGCGAGCGGCGCGATCAGGCTCCAGCCGACGAACGCCACGGCGAACGCGACGGTGGCGAGGGCGAGGTTCCTGGTGGCGGCCGACCTGCCCATCGGGGCCGATGCTATGCACGCCGTGAGCGATGAGCCAACGGGATCTCCACCGGATCGCTCCGTAGGAACTACGGATCCGCGGCCCTCGCGCGGGCAGGCTTGCTACGAGCGGGCGTGCTACGAGCCGCCGCTCAGGTCGGGCCCTGACCCCCTCGAGGTCGGAGGGCGGCTCTTCGTCTTCGGCGAGGCGGCGCTGGAGAACGGCGCGGGAGACAACTCCCACGAGCCGCCCGCCGTCGACGACGGGCACCCGCTCTGCGTCCTCGTCCTCGATGAAGCGAAATGCAGCGTCCAGCGGGGTGTCCGCGTCGATCGTGTGGTGCGGCGGCTCCGCGAGCTCGCCCACGCGCGTCGCCTCGGGGTCTCGTCCCTCGGCCACGACGCGGGCGACGAGCGTCTTGCGGGTGACGACGCCGAGGAGCTCTCCTGCCGGCCCGACGACGTAGACGGCCCGCACCTCGGCCGGAGTCAGCACCTCGCCCGCTTCGCGGGCCGAGGCGGTCGCCGGCAGTGATCGCGGCTCGGCGATCATCGCGTCGCGGACCCGTGCCGTGGAGACGTCGCTCATGGGTAGAGCCCGCGCGCTTCGAGCGCCGACGCAACGTCCTGGATGCCCGCGACGAGCGCCGCCGTCCGCATCGGGAGATCGCGTTCGTGCGAGATCTCCCACACGCGGTCGAACGCGTCGTTGAGCTTCTCGGCGAGCTTGGCCCGGATCTCGTCACGGCCCCAGAAGAGCCGTCCGAGATCCTGGACCCACTCGAAGTACGAGACCGTGACACCGCCCGCGTTCGTCAGCACGTCCGGCAGGATCGGGATCCCGCGCTCGCGCAGGTTCGCGTCGCCGTCGAGCGAGGTGGGCCCGTTGGCCCCCTCCGCGACGAGCCGGCAGCGCAGCCTCGCCGCATTGTCGCCGTGGATCTGGTCCTCCCGGGCGGCGAGGACCAGGATGTCGCACTCGAGCTCGAGCAGCCCCTCGTTCGTGATCCGCCGACCCGTCTCCCAGCCCTCGAGCGAGCCGTGCTCGCGCGCGTAGGCGCTCATCGTCGGGATGTCGAGGCCGTCCGGATCGTGGATGCCACCGGAGATGTCCGCCACCCCCGATCACCGTCGCGCCGCGATCGACGAGCTCCTGCGCCGCGATCCCACCCACGTTGCCGAACCCCTGGACGACGCAGCGCAGCTCCGAGAGGCGCCACTCGAGCCGCTCGCAGGCGCGCGCGATCACCATCACGACGCCCGCGCCGGTCGCCTCGTGCCGGAACACCGAGCCGCCGATCGAGATCGGCTTCCCCGTCACGATCTCCGGGACGGCGTGGCCGCGCTGCATCGAGTACGTGTCCATCATCCACGCCATGGTCTGCTCGTTCGTGGCCATGTCCGGTGCCGGGATGTCCTCCTGCGGCCCGATGAACGGCAGGAGCTCGGACGTGAACCGGCGGGTGAGCCGCTCGATCTCTCCCCGCGACAGCTCCGCGGATTGCAGCGGACGCCGCCCTTCGCGCCGCCGTACGGCAGGCGCAGGAGCGCGCACTTCCAGGTCATCCACACCGCCAGCGCCGCGCACTCGCCGAGCGTGACCTCGGGGTCGTAGCGGACGCCGCCCTTGGTCGGGCCGAGCACGCTCGAGTGCTGCACGCGGTACCCGGGGAAGACCACACGCGTGCCGTCGTCGAGCCTGATCGGGCACGAGACGATGATCGACCGCTCGGGATGCCGGAGCCGCTCCGCCACGCCCGGGTCGACCTTCGCGTGCGGAACGGCCTGGTCGAACTGCGCGATCGCCGTGCGGTAGAGCGGCGTGTCGTACTCGAGGTGGGCGAACGACGGAACGTGCTCGGTGCTCGCCATGGCCGGTTGAGTCTAGCCGGGGTACGTGTCCGACTTCAGTCGGACACCTACGTCCCGTCCCAGGCGTCGGACGTGTGAGGCCTGCCGTCGGCGTTGGGTGTCCGACTGACGTCGGAGACCGAGAGAGGTGCCGGGGCTGGGAGTCGAACCCAGATGTCCCGAGGGACAGCCGGTTTTAAGCCGGCCGCGTCTGACCAGTTCCGCCACCCCGGCGCTCGACGGCGAGGCTAGCTTCTGCCGGGCAGGAGCGCGTCGGGCGGGAAGCGCTCCGGGCCCTGGAACTGGTGCGCGTCGAGGAACGCGGAGAACGCCTTCTCGTCGAACGACGCGCACTTCGCGAGGTACGCGGTGCCCTCCGCGGGCCTCGACGAGTCGTGCACCACCCACGCCCCGAGCGCGACGCGGTCCCCGAGCGCCGGATAGGGCGCGAGCACCGTTCCACGGGGGTGCGCCTGGGCGAACGTCCGCAGCTCCTGCACGGTCGCCGGCGCGACCTCTTCGCCGTACTGGATCGCCACCGCCCCGTGCTCGAGGTTGTGGACGAGCTGTGCCTGGTTGACGGGCTCGTCGTAGATGCCGTAGACGACGGGGACCTGGTAGTGCGGCCCCGAGGTCGGGGGCACCGTGTTCCACCTCGGCGCGGTTCCGGAGGCCGTCGTGATCGAATGCTCGCCCGAGAGCGCGGGCGTCGCGCTCACCGTGCAGCCCGCCGCCTCGAGCACCGCGCGGGCGTCCGAGCCCCCACTCCCGCCACCGAGGGTGAAGGCGAGCGCGATCGCCGCGATCGCGAGCGCCACGACACCGCCGGCGCCGAGCAGGAGCAGGCTCCGGCGATCTGCACCATCGGAAGGCGGCTTGCGCCTCGCCTGGGTGCGGGGCTTCGGCGGCATGGACGGGGAAGGATACCGGGCGGGCCCTCCCGCTCCGTCCGGCCCGCGCGCTACGGTCCCGTGCCCTCATGACGATCGCTGCACTCCTCATCGGCCTCGTCGTCGGCCTCGGGCTGGGAGCGGCGGGCGTCCTCTTCGCGCTCCGCGAGCGGATGGGCTCCGGAGCGGAGGCGCTGGCGCGCACGAGCGAGCTGGAGCTCGAGACGCGGAGCCTCGAACGGCGGGCGATCGAGGCCGAGGCTCACCTCGCGGCAGAGCGAGGCACGCTGGACGAGCGGGTCGCGAGCGCCGTCAGAGCCGCGTCGACCGCCGCGATGAAGGAGAGCTCCGGCGCATTCCTCGATCTCGCCCAGACGAAGCTCGACGCGTACGTCGCACCGTTGCGCGATTCGCTCGGCAAGGTCGAGACGCAGGTCAGCGCGCTCGAGAGCGCACGAAAGGAGGCGTACGGCTCGCTCACCGAGGCGGTACGCAGCCTCAGGGAGGACCAGCTTCGCCTGCAGAGCGAGACGAGCAACCTCGTCACGGCCCTCCGTGCGCCCCACGTACGGGGCCGCTGGGGCGAGATCCAGCTACGACGGGTCGTGGAGCTCGCCGGGATGGTCCAGCACTGCGACTTCGTCGAACAACCCACGACGACCGACGGCGAGGGCCGCGTGCTCCGTCCCGACGTCATCGTGCGGCTCCCGGGCGGCAAGCGGATCGTCGTCGACTCGAAGGCGCCGCTCTCCGCCTATCTCGACGCGTTCGCGACCGACGCGAGCGACGATGCCCGCCGAACGGCGTTTGCCGAGCACGCCAGACACGTGCGCGAGCACATCCTCAAGCTCGGCCAGAAGGCGTACTGGAGGCAGATCGACTCGACGCCCGAGTTCGTCGTCATGTTCCTCCCCGACGAGTCGTTCCTGCGGGTCGCGCTCGAGCACGATCCGTCGCTGATCGAGCTCGCCGTCGACAACAACGTGATTCCGGCGTCGCCGACGAACCTGATCGGACTGCTGCGCGCCGTGCACTACGGCTGGCAGCAGGAGACGATCGCCGACGGGGCGCGTCAGATCTCCGATCTCGGACGCGAGCTCTACAAGCGCCTGTCGACGATGGGCGCGCACGTCTCGAAGCTCGGCCGGTCGCTCGACGCAGCGGTCAGGTCCTACAACGAGACGGTCGGCTCGCTCGAGCGACAGGTGCTGCCGCAAGCACGCCGGTTCGAGCAGCACGGGATCTCCGGCGTCGCGCCGCCCGAGCTCACGCCGATCGAGCGTCAGGCCCGGGTGCTCGCGGCGCCGGAGCTCGTGGAGGAAGAGCCGGCCCAGGTCCTTCCCGGCGAGGCGCACGCCGCCTGACCGTGGAACACCCGGCCCGCGCGTTTCGTTTCTACAGTGAAGGGGTCAAACGAGTCGAGGAGCAGTGCGGATCGTGAGTGACGTCCGGAACGTGATCGTGATCGGCGGCGGGCCCGCCGGCTATACCGCGGCGCTCTACGCGGCGCGCGCGAACCTCGAGCCGCTCGTGATCGAGGGCTTCAACTGGGGTGGCCAGCTGATGATCACCTCGGACGTCGAGAACTACCCCGGCTACGCGGACGGGGTCATGGGCCCCGCCATGATGCAGGACTTCCGGCGACAGGCGGAGCGGTTCGGCGCGGCCTTCGTGACCGACGACGTCACCCGCGTCGACTTCTCCCAGCGGCCGTTCCGCGTGTGGGTCGGAGACGACGAGTACCGCGCCGAGTCCGTCATCGTCGCCACGGGCGCAAGCGCGCGGCAGCTCGGGCTCCAGTCGGAGCGGACGCTGCAGGGGCGCGGCGTCTCGTACTGCGCGACCTGCGACGCCGCGTTCTTCCGTGACAAGGTCGTCGTCGTCGTCGGCGGCGGCGACTCGGCGATGGAGGAGGCGCTCTTCATCTCCCGCTTTGCGAGCAAGGTGCTCCTCGTCCACCGTCGCGACGAGTTCCGCGCGTCGCCGATCATGGTCGACCGCGCCCGGTCGAACGAGAAGATCGAGCTCGTCCTCAACAAGGTCGTGGCGGAGGTGCTCGGCGAGGGCAAGGTCACCGGTGTGCGCCTCGTCGACACGGTCACGGGCGAGGAGACAACCCTCGACGTGGACGGCGTCTTCGTCGCGATCGGCCACGATCCGAACACGGCCCTCTTCGTCGAGCAGCTCGATCACGACCCCGAGACGGGCTACTTGCTGACCCGGGGGAAGTCGACCGAGACGAACATCCCCGGCGTCTTCGCCGCGGGCGACGTCCAGGACCACGTCTACCGGCAGGCGGTCACCGCGGCCGGCTCCGGCTGCGCCGCGGCGCTCGACGCCGAGCGCTGGCTCAGCGAGCGGCGGCACGCCGCGTTGTCGGCGGCCGCCTCGGCGTAGCCTCCGGCGAACCGCCGACCGGGCCGCTAGCCTCGGGGCGCCGTGGAGGCGAAGTGGACCGACCTCGTCGACCCGACGCGCGAAGAGCTCCTGCACGCGGTCGCGGTCGCTGTCGACCCCGAGGTGGTCGAGCTCCTCGTCGAGCCGGCGCGGGACGGGAGGAGCGTGCGGCCGCTGTGCGAGGGACACGGGCGGTACGTCTTCGCGATCGTCGCGTTTCCGCGCTGGGGAGCCGACGGACGCACCGAGTACCTGCAGCTGGGCGTGCTCGCGACCCCGGCGGCGCTCGTGACGGTGCGCAAGACCGGCCCGGGCGCCCAGCTCGTGACGTCCGACAGCGTCGCCGCGCTCGTCGAAGCGGAGGCAGCCCCGGGGGCCATCGTCCATGGGATCGTCGACGACGCCGCCGACGCGTTCCTCGAGCTGCTCGACGGGCTCTACGAAGCGATCGACGAGCTCGAAGGAGATGTCGAGCACCTCCGGCCGGCCGATGCCAGGAGGCGCATCGCGTTTCTGCGCCACGAGCTTCTCCTCGCGCGGCGCTCCTCGAGCGCGACACGCGGGATCGCGCGGAGGATCGTCGACGGGCGGATCGACGTGGGGCGCTCGGAGCTCTTCCCTCCACCCGTCGAGAGGCGCTTCGTCGACACCTACGAGACCCTCGTCCGGGTCACCGAGGAGCTGGACGTGGCCCGCGACCTGCTCGGCGGCGTGAGGGACTACTACCAGGCCAAGATCACGGAGCAGCAGAACGAGGTGGGCAAGAAGCTCACGATGATCGCCTCGCTCGTGCTGGTGCCGAGCTTCATCGTCGGCTTCTACGGCCAGAACTTCGCCGGCGAGTTCCGTGCGTGGTACTGGGGCGTCGGGGTGTCGGCGGGACTGATCGTCGCGACGACGGTGATCCAGCTCGCGCTGTTCCGCTGGCGCCGCTGGATCTAGGAGACCCCGCCTGCCTCGCGCTCGAGCGCCCTCCCGGCGCGCGGGAGGAAGGCGAGCGCGCCGAGCGCCGGGATGGTCGGGATCCAGAAGCCGAACAGCCGGTAGACCGCCACCGCGACGAGCGCGGCTGCGAGGGGAACGCCCACCGCGGTGAGCGCGTACGTCATCGCCGCCTCGACGCCGCCGACGCCGCCGAGCGGGAGCGGCAGGATCATTGCCGCGTAGCCGGTCGCGTAGGCGAGCACGAGCACCGCCGGCGGGAGCGGCTCGCCGACCGCGTGCAGCGCGGCCCACAGACAGAGGGCGTCCCCTGCCCAGTAGCCCGCCGCCCCGGCGAGCGGAGCCCTCGCGCTCCGGTCGCGGAGCACGTCCCGGACCCAGGCGGCCCCTGCGATCGCGTAGCCGAGCGCACGTCGCAGGAACGACCCTTGCCTCGCCGTCAGCCGTCGCACGCGGCGCGCGTCCGTCACGGAACGGGCGGCGACGACGCACGCGGGCACGAGCACGAGCCAGGGGAGCGTGATCGCGAGCGGCGCACCCCCGTGCAGCCCGAGCGCCGCGAGCAGCGCCGCCACCCAGGCGGCGGCCCCGAAGACCAGGTAGACGAGCGTGTTGAGCCCGAGCACCCGCACGATCGCCTCGTCCGTCGCGTGCCCCGCCCGCCGGAACGACCAGTAGGTCACGGCGAGCCCCCCGGCTCCGGCCGCCGCGATGATCCGGGTGGCGCCGAGGCTCGCGAGCGTGACGTGCAGGCTGAGCCGCAAGCCGACGGTCGGACCGCCGCGCCACCCGAACGCGTGCTCGAGGACGACGGCGTACGCCGCGAACGCAACGATCTCGGCGACGAGGCAGACGGCGAACCAGCTGGGGTCCGCCGTGGCGATCACGTCCTTCACGCGCGCGAAGCCGGCGGCGCGCGCGATCAGGAGCGCGACCCCGACCGCGAGCAGCAGCGCGACCACGATCCCCGCCGCCGCCCGCCGCCCGCCCGGGAGCCCCGGGCCGGCTCCTTCCTCGTCCCGCGGCCGCTCGTCGCTCAGGCGAGCCTCCAGGCGATGCCCCCGAGCACGGCCCCGGCCGCGGCGTCGAGCACGAAGTGGTTTCCCGTCGCGACGACGACCGCCGTGACGAGCAGCGGGTACGCGGACGCGCCCGCGGCGACGAGGCGCGGCGGGGCCCGCTCGGCGAGCGCCGCCGCGGTGACGACGGCAAAGGCGGCGTGCAGGCTCGGCATCGCCGCCACCGGGTTGTAGAAGCGGACGAGCAGCGGGTGCTCGAGATCGAGGCCGCTCACCACCGCGAGGGTGTCGACGTAGCCCGGCAGCGTGCGCGGCGGCGCGACCGGCGCGACGAGGAAGACCGGCTGCGCGCAGACGTGCGCCGCCACGCACGCGCGGCGCAGCCGCGGGTACCCGGGATCGCGGCGGCGGTGGAGAACCAGCAGCCAGCCCACCGTCAGCCCGACGTTGAAGACGGGATAGCCGACGTTGAGACCGTGGACGAGCCGCGGGAGGCGCAGCGCCAATCGCTGGAGCGCCGGCTCGACCGCGACGCCCGCGCGTTCCTCCAAGGAGCGGATCCGCTCGGCGTTTCGGCGTCCACGGTCGCGCCCGCCGGAGCGAAGCACGAGCCCGCGGACGAGGAGGTAGAGGCCGTAGACGAGGAGCGCGATTCCGACCTCGCGGGACGTCGATCCGCGCTTCACGGCGCGCGCCACGCGATCGGATACACGGCCGCCCAGTGCTCGGGGTGCGCGGCAAGCTGGGCGCTCCAGCGATCGGCGAGCTGCTGCAGCAGCGCTCGCTCGGACTCCTGCCCGCCGTTTCGGTCGGGCGGGAAGAGCGGAGCCTCGATCTCGACGCGCCAGCGGCGGGGGCCAGCGGCAGCACCGAGAAGGGCACGATCGGCGTCCCGCAGAGCCGCGCCAGCGTGGCCGCTCCCGCGGGAAGGTCGGCGATCGTGCCGAGGAAGCGCACCGGGTACGTCCGCATCGCGTCCTTCGCGTAGTCGCCGAGCAGGAGAACGGCCTGGCCGGCGCGCAGGAGCGACGTGGCCCGCGTGGCGGGCTCGCTGTCGTAGAGGAGCCCGAGCCCGGCTCGGGCGCGCAGCCCCGCCACGGCCCACGCGAGCCAGTCGTCCGTCACGATCGCCGTCGTCGGCACGGGCACGACCTCGCGTGGGATCGCCGTCGCGACCTCCCAGCCGCCCAGGTGAGCAGAGACGAGCAGCACGCCGCGGCCGCGCTCGAGGGCGGTGAGAACGTGCTCGCCTCCCTCGACCTCGGTCGTCGCGAGAAGCTCGTCCGGCCGCGCGAGCGCCCAGAGGAGGTCGGCGGAGCGCCGCGCCTCGTTGAGGATCTCGCGGCGGACGAGCGACCGCACCTCGGGGTGCCCGGGCGGCAGCCCGACGGCGTGGGAGAGGTTCCCGGCCAGCCGGCGCCGCTTTCGCGGCCGGAGCGCCCACTCGATCGTGCCGCCAGCATCCGCGAGCCTGTGCGCCGCTCCGGCGGGCAACCGTCCCCCACCCGCGCTGGCGGCCGAGATCGCGACACGGAGAACGCGCGCTGCGAGGGGGCCTCGCCCGAACGGCGCCGTCGGCCGCGGCCGGCCGTCCGGTGCGAGACGGAGCCCCGCCAGCCGCCTTCCGAGCCGCCCCGTCACCTCCGCGGCGTCAGCGAGACGAGCCGGAGCGACACGCGCTCCTCGTAGTGGACGTCCCCGACGAGCGAACCGGTCGTCGTCCGGCTCACCATGCCGATCCGGACCGGGAGCCCCGTCTCCCGGGCGAGCCAGAAGTCGTTCGTCGCGCTTCCCGTCGTGTCGCCCGCGAACGAGGTCGTCGTCCGGACCTGGACCGCCGGCACCGGCGTACCGCCGACACGCACGGTTTGCCGCCGAACGACCCGCCCCGTGCCTTGCTCCGTCGCCTTGCCCGTCGAGCAGTCGACGGTGAAGGTCGTCCCCGGCCGGTCGCCTGCGGGCCGAAACGGGGTGCCGTTGCACCTGTACGTCGTCGCGTCGGTGACGCCGAAGAAGGTGTGTCGCTCGTGTGAGCTCCGCTCCGTCCAGCCCGAGGCGCCCGTGCAGACGGTCCACGCCGTCGAGCGGCCGCGGAGCACGTCCCAGCGCAGGCGCACGCCGCACGGCACCGCCGAGACGGTGATCGTCGAGGTCCGCGGGTACCGGTGCGTCGTGCCGCCCAGGGCGTCGACGCGCTCGGATCCGTCCGTCGCGTAGACGTACACCCCGGGCGGGATGGTCGACCGGCCACCCGCCCCGTCCTGGCGGTACGCGGCGACGGCCTCGCCCACGGTGGCGGGCTCGGCGACGTCGCGGAGCAGGAACCACCACGCGCCCAGCACTCCGGCCGCCGCGACAGCGGCCACGGCCGCCGTGCCAACGACCACCCACCTCCCGGACATGTCGACGCGAGCCTATCGCTCCGCAGCCCGCCCGAGCGCCGTCGCACGAGCGCCCGCCGACGACGACGCTACGCTCGGGCCGGGTGAGCGCTCCGGCCCACACCCCGTCGCCGACGGGCGAGCCGATCGCCGTGGCCGCCCGTGCCCGGGCCCTTCTCGATCGCGCGCTGCCGTACCTGGGGCCGGGGCTGGCGGCCGTGCTCGGGCTCGTCGCGCTGGGGCACCGCTCGCTGGACACGGGCGAGGCGGCCGCTGTCGCCGCCGCGCGCGGGCCGTTCTCCGAGGTCGCCGAGCGGGCGCTTTCCCACGACCCCGCCAGGGCGGGGTACACGATTCTCCTGCGCCCTGTCGTCGCCTGGAGCGACGCGGAGCTCTGGGCTCGGCTCCCCTCGGTCGTCGCCGCGGTGGTCGCCGCCGTCGCCGCCTATCGGCTCGGACGCAGGCTCGCCGGCCGTCACGCCGGGGCGGCGGCGTCACTCGTCCTCGCGTCGTCGCTCGGCGTCGTGCTCAGCTCGCGGGCGGTCGGCCCGCTGGCCCTGGCGCTGGCGGCGATGCTCCTCTCGAGCGCGCTGTTCGCCCGCGCGGTCGAGCGCGGCAATGCGCTCTGGTGGGCGGTCTACGCCGTCAGCGCGGCGCTGCTGCCGCTGACGCACCCGATCGCGGCGAGCGCGCTGGTGGCGCAGGTCGCGGCGATCGTCGTCGCGCGGCGCGAGATCGACCTCCGGCTCGCGGTGCCGGCGGCGGCGGTGGCCACGGTCGAATCCGCGTTCTTCCTCACGGCCGCGGTGATCGACCGCGCGGACGCGGCGGACGGGGCGGGGCCGCTGACGCTCGGCGACATCGGCTTTGGCGTCGGGCGCTCGCTCGGGTGGAGCCCGCTGCTCGCGGCGCTCACGCTGTGGGGCATCGTGACGCTGACCCGACGCTCGCGGGAGGCCGGGGCCGGCCTCTGGAAGCCGGTCCTCGTCGGCGGTCTCGCGCTGATGCCGCTCGCGGCCTTGCTCGTGGCGGGCATCGCCCTGCCCGTCTTCCCGCGGACGGCCCTGACCGTCGCCGCAGGAGGCGTCGGGCTGGCGGCAGGCATCGGCCTCGTCTCGATCGACGATCGCGGCCTCCGGCTCGCCAGTGCCGCGGCGGTAGCCGTCGTCGCGATCGCGGCGCTCGGCATCGCCGCCGCCGAGGATCCGAAGGAGGACTGGCGCGAGGCGGCCCGCCTCGTCCGGGCCGAGACGACACCGCGCGACACGGTCGTCGTGGTGCCCGCGCGCTCGCGCCCGGCGTTCGCCTACTACGCCCCCGACCTGCGAACGCACCTCGTCGGGCGGGGCGAGGCGGTCTCGGTAGTCGTCGCGGGCAACCCTGCGCTCGCGGCCGCGTCGGCACGCACGGTCGTCTCCCCGCCCCGCTACGCGCTGCTCTCCGAGCAGCCCGCCGGCTCCCGGCTCGTGGTGCAACGCTGGGTCCGGCCGTAGGGGGCGGGGCCGCTTCGCGGCCCGCCTAGAACACCCTCGCGGACGGACACAGCGCAGCAAGCACACACTCCTCGCACACGGGGCGGCGGGCGATGCAGACCCGGCGGCCGTGCCAGATGAGGAGGTGCGGGAAACGCGCCCAGTCGGCGCGGGGCACGACGCGCTGCAGGTCCCGCTCGATCTTCACGGGGTCGTCGTTGCGGGTCAGCCCGAGCCGCTGCGAGAGCCGCCGCACGTGCGTGTCGACGACGATGCCCTGCGCGTGGCCGAGCTCGGCGGCGACGACGTTCGCCGTCTTGCGAGCGACGCCGGGAAGCCGGACGAGCTCCTCGAGCCGGCGGGGCACGTGCCCGTCGAACTCCTCGAGCAGCACGCGCATCGCGCCACGGATCGACTTGGCCTTCTGCCGGTAGAAGCCCGTCGCGTATACGTCGTGCTCGAGCTCCTCGACGGGCACCGCCAGGTAGTCCTCGGGCTTTCGGTATTTCCGGAACAGCTTCTCCGTCACACGGTTGACGTTGACGTCTGTAGTCTGAGCGGACAACATGACCGAGACCAGAAGCTCGAGGTCGCTACGGAAGCGCAGGGCGATCGTCGCGTCGTCGTGCTCGCGCGCGAGGCGCTCGACGATCGGGCCGATCCGCTCCCGTCGCGAGCCGAGGCCGCGCCGCTTCGCCTCGGCGACGTAGCTACGCGCCACGGCGGCGGCGCTCGAACTCCGTCGTCGCCTCGTCCGCGGTCAGCTCGCCGCGAAGCGGAGGGGCAAGCCACTGCTCGACGAGCGGGAAGCCTGTCCGCGCGAGGTCGCCGAGCGCGGCAGCGGCGTCGTAGGCCGTCGAGACGAGCTCGATTCCGTCCGGGTCGAGGAGCGCCCACCGAGCGTCGGGAGAGCCCTCGTAGGGCATTCCCACGCTCCCCGCGTTGACGAGCCTGAACGCCGCGACGCTCCGGTCGTACTGGACGTGCGTGTGCCCGCACACGACGACGTCGGGCCGACACCTCCCCGAGCTCGCGCACGACCTCCTCCTCCGGGGTGTTCCGCGTCAGAATCGGCAGGTCGGAAGCCGGCGTCGCGTGGCAGAACAACACGGTGCCGAGCCGCGCGACCTCGAGCTCGACGGTCGCCGGCCAGCTCCGCACCCGCTCTGCCATCCCAGGCCGGAGCCGCTCCGCGACCCACGCGCCGACGTCGCGAGACCACTGCTCGTCGGTCGGCGAGACGACCTCCCGATCGCCGTTTCCCGTGAGAAAGCGCACGCGGCCGCCGAGCGCTTCGAGGCGGTCGACGCACTCCGCCGGGAACGGGCCGGCGACGAGATCTCCGCCGGACACAACGACGTCGGCTGCGACACAGCGCGGATCGGCGAGCACCGCCTCGAGCGCGGGCAGGTTGCCGTGGACGTCGTAGAGCGCCGCAACCCTCATCGCGGCGGACGCTACCCGCCGAGCGCGAGACGCGGCCCGGCGCACACGCGGTCGAGCGCGGGGCACCCGGAGCAGGCGAACGGGCTCGGCGTCGGACGGAAGTCCCCGGCGCGAATGCGCGCGACCGCGGCTCCGAGCTCGCTCTCGAGTCGCTCGACGTCCGCCCTCGAGAAGGCCTCTTCCACGACGTCCCCCGGGGCCTCGAGGAACTGGTAGACCACCTCGACCTCGTCCGCGCCCGCGCGAAGACACGCGAGCGCGTAGACGAGCTGCTGGAGGAGGTACTCGTCGTCGACGATCGCCTGCGGCTCACGGCCGTCGAGCGCGTTCGTCTTGTAGTCGAGCACGAGCGCCTGCGGCCCCGAGCGCCAGAGGACGTCGAGGCGCCCGTTCAGCAGGACGCCGTCCAGCGTGAAGGCGAAGGGCCGCTCGACGCGAACGCCTTCGAGCTGCGCGATCCGGCCCGCGAGCGGGGAGTCGCAGTACGCACGGACGTGACCCAGCACGTGCTCGAGCTCGGTCGGCGTCACGCCCGGGTACCAGGCGCACACCACCGCCGCGGCGTCGGCCGGAACCGCCGGGGACGCGAGGTCGACCCGCTCGAGCAGCCGGTGGACGGCGTCGCCGACCTCCGTGGCGTGCAGGCCGCCGCTCCCCGACTCGGTCGGAGCGGCCCAGGGCGCCGGGCGCATCCCCGCGACCCGCTCGGCGTAGTAGCGGTACGAGCAGCGGTCGAAGAGCGACAGGGCGCTGTAGGAGAGCCGCGAGACACGTTGGAGGGGCGGATCTGGGACGGGCGCCAGCTCGCGCAGTCGCGGAGCAGGCGGCGAGAGTGCCTCGCCGGAGCCCTCGAAGAGAGCGAGCTGTCCGTTCTTGCCGACGGGCAGGGGCTCCGTCCCGGGCGGCTTCTCCCCCGACCCCGCCTCCGGCACGGCCTGCCCTCGATCGACGCGCAGCAGGATCGTGGCCGCGCCGCGCTCGACCTCGACGGGGCCGTCCGTCGCCGTTGCGGCCTCTTCGGCGAGACCGAGCCGCTGCAGCACCCAGCCGATCGGCGTGGCATCGCCGTCGTCGCCCGAGCCGCCGATCGAGCCGGAGACGAGCAGGCGCTCCTTCGCGCGCGTCATGGCGACGTAGTAGAGACGGAGCCGCTCGGCCTGCTCGGCGCGGTCGCGGTGCTCCTTGACATCGCGGTAGGACGCCGTGCTCACGCGCGTCCCCGTCGCCGGATGGGCGACCTTGAACCCGAAGCGCCCGTCCGAGAGCGCGAGGATGTCGGAGACGGGCGGCCGGCTGCGGCCTGCGTCGGCGACGACGACCACCTCGAACTCGAGCCCTTTTGCGGCGTGGATTGTCAGCAGACGGACCGCGTCTGCGCCCTCCTCCTCGGAGACGGCGTCCGACTGCTTGGCCCCGACCGCGTCTTGCCCCTCGACGAAGCGGACGAAGCCCTCGAGGTCGGCGCCTCGCAGCTCCTCGTACGACCGCGCCAGACGGGCGAGCTTGCGGAGGTTCGCGTAGCGCCGCCGCCCGTCGGGGCGGGCCAGGACGGCGAGGTCGTAGTCGTGCTCGACGAGGACCCGCTCGAGGAGCAGCTCGAGCGGCGCGTGCGCTGCGTGGACGAGCAAGCGTTCGTAGCGCTGGCGGAACGCGAGGAGAAGCCGGCGGTCGTCCTCTCCGAGATCTGCGGGCAGGGCACGCTCGAGGCCCCGGAAGATCGGCTGACGCTGAGCCTCGGCGCGGATCAGCACCAGCGCGTCGTTCGAGACGCCCACGAACGGCGAGGCGAGCACGGTGAGCAGCGCCTCGTCGTCGTAGCGGTTGTGGAGCAGCCGCAGGTACGCGAGCAGGTCGCTCACCTGCTGCTGCGCGAAGTAGTTGCGCCCGGCGGCGCGATAGGTCGGCAGGCCCGCCGCCTGGAGCTCCTCTTCGAACCACTCGGCGTCGGTGCCCGCGGCGAACAGGAGGACGATCTCGCCCGGAGTGGCGACGCCGGCATCGACGAGCTCGCGCACGCGCCGCGCGACGTGGCGCGCCTCGGAACGGCGCCACTGCACGCCTGCCGCTCCGGCCGCGTCCTTGTCGGTGACGAGCAGCTCGAAGGCGTTCCGTAACGCCGGCACGTCCGTTCCGTCCGCCGGCTCGAGCTGCTGGAACTCGTTGCCGAACTCGGCGCCGAACAGCTCGTTGACGGCCGCCAGGATCTCGGGCCGCGAGCGATGGTTCCGCGTCAGCGGGAGCACGGTGGGCGCCGCCGCCCGCCTCTCGCGGAACACGGCGACGTCCGCGTGCCGGAACCCGTAGATCGACTGGAACTCGTCGCCGACCACGAACAGATCGGCATCGGTGTCACCGCAGAGCAGGTCGAGGAGCTCGGTCTGCAAGCGGTTCGTGTCCTGGAACTCGTCGACCATGATCGAGCGGAACCGCTGGCGCTCGCGCTCGCGGATCGCCTCGTCGCCGCGCAGGAGGTCGCGTGCCCGAAGCTGGAGGTCCTCGAAGTCGACGGCCGACTCGCGGTGCTTCGCGTCCGCGTACGCCGCCGCAAACGTCCCGAGGAGCTCCTGCAGCAGCTCCCGGTCGCGTGCGGCGAGGTCCTCGAGCGCCGCGGCGACGACGGCGTCACGGGCCTCCGCGAAGGCGGCCGCGCGGGGACCGCGGGTCTTCAGCTCCGAGAGCGCGAGGAGACGCTCCGGCAACGTGCTCGCGTCGATGAGCTCGAGCGCGGCCGTCGCGGCGGCGTGCTGGGCGTCCGTCGCGCCAGAATCGTTGCCGAGGCACGCGGCCGCCTCACGGAGCGCGTCGAGCCGCTCGGCGATCGGTGCGAGCGCTCCGGGCTCGAGGACGAGCTCGCGCCCCGCCGAGCGGAGGGTCGCGTAGACCTCCACCAGCATCTGGCGCAGCCCGACGGCGCCGTATGTCGCGAGCAGGCGCCAGCGATCGGGCTCGTCGGCAGCGCAGAAGCGCTCGAGCGCGGCCGTGAAGGCCTCGGCCTGGAGGACGAGCGCCTGCGGCTCGTCCAGGACACGGAAGGAGGGGTCGACGCCGGCGGCGAGCGGGTACGCACCGATGAGGCGCCGGCAGAAGCCGTGGATGGTCGAGACCCATGCCCCGTCGAGCTCGAGGGCGAGATCCGCCCGTCCTCGCTCGAGCAGCGCGGCCCGGATGCGAGCGCGGAGCTCCCCGGCCGCCCGCTCCGTGTACGTGATCACGAGCAGCGAGTCGACGTCGAGCCCGTCGTCGGCCACGGCGCGGACGAAGCGCTCGACGAGCACCGCCGTCTTGCCGGTCCCGGCCCCGGCGGCGACGAAGACGCTTCCCCGCGCGTCGATCGCGGCGCGCTGCTGGTCGTTCGCGCGCGCGCTCACGGACGGTCCTTGCGACACATCCGCCAGAGGTCGCACCAGTGGGGGCACTCTCCGCCCTGGGGGTCGTGGCGGAGGTCACCCGCGCGGATCCGCTCGACGAGGCCGACGGCGGTCGCCCGCGCGCCGTCGACCGCCTCGTCGAACGTCTCCGGCTCGAGGTAGTCGCGGGAGCTGTAGCCCTGCACTGCATCCGGCCCGGCCCGCAGCAGCCCGCGTGGGCGGCGCCCCCCGCCCACGGGGACGTAGACGCCGCCGACCGGCTCCAGCCCGAGCTGGTGCCGGAGGACGAGCATGTAGAGCGGGAGCTGAAGGAGATCACGGTCGCGGATCTCGGCCGCCGACGATGCGGCGCCGGACTTGTAGTCGACGACGATGCCGCGGGCGCCCATCGGGTCGCCGTCGACGCGGTCGATCTTCCCGCTGACGACGACGCCCGGCTCGAGCTCGAACGACCGGAACGACACCTCGAGATGACGCGGGACGAACGGCGAGGTCGACGTCGCCTCGTCCCGGACGAGTTGCTCGAGGTCGCGCTGCAGGCCCTGCTCCAGCTCACGGCGGCCGAGGTCTCCGGCCTCGATCCGCAGGCCGGTCTCCACGGCGTCGACGACGCAGTCGCGCATGAGCGCGACCGCCGCCTCGACGTTCTCCGCCGTCACCCGGTCGGCGCCCGGGATCGCGCTGGGAAGCTTGAGGTAGAAGCGCTGGAGCGCCGCGTGCAGGATCGAGCCCCGCAGCATCCGGTCGATCTCCTTGTCGATGGTCGCCGGGCGGAGGTATCGCTCCACGAACCAGGCGGAAGAGCACGACGCCATCCGCTCGAGCTCGGAGACCGAGTACGACTCGCGCGAGAGAAGCCGCAGCGCGCGCTCGTGCGTGATGTTCGTCGGGCGGGCGAACGCCCGGGTGGCCCGGGCCAGCCGGCGGTCCCATCCGTTCGCGCGCGCGAGCGCCGTCGCCTCGGCAGGCGCCTCGGCGGCGGCGATTGCAAGCGCTCGCAGCCGCTCTCGCTCGGTCGGCGCCGCCTCGAGCTCGGACGTGAGCGCCGAGAGCGGCCGGCGGACCGTGTGCCGGCGGACGTCGTCGTCGTCGAAGAGCTCGCGCACGGCTTCCCAGAACGGGCTCGCCTCTCGCGGCGAGCCCTCGTCCCCGACGGCCTGACGGACGAGGACGAGCCGCCGGCGCGGCCGCGAGCAGGCGGTCGCGAACAGGTAGCGGTCGCGGCTCGCGGGGTCGGGGCGCACGAGACGGGCGCCGCGCCGCTCGTCGAGCTCCCGGCGCTCGTCGTCTCCCAGGAACGGCTCGACGCGCGGACGCCGCGGGAGCGCACCCTGCTCGAGCCCGAGGACGAAGACGACGTCGAAACGCCGCGTCCGCGCGCGCATGAGGTCGAGCACCGCGACCTTCCCGGGGGTCGCGGTGCCTTCCCCGCGAATGCTCACCCGATCGAGCGCGCCGAGAACGTCTCCCCGACCGGCCGGCTCCCCGGAGCCGGCGAGGCTCGCGAGCTCGTCGAGCGCTCGTGTGACGGCGTCGTGCGCCCGGAGGTCCGCCCGCGCACGGCTTCCCACCGGCGGCGCGGACGTTCCGTAAGCATTGCGCAACATCGCGTCAGCGAGGGCATGCACGATCGCGAGCGGCTCGCCGTCGGAGAGGGCGAGCTCGAGCGGCGGCAGCGAGCGCCCGTCGCGGAGCTCGGCCGTCACCTCGGCTGCGCGCTCGCCGGCGGTGACCCCGCGCCCGCGCAGCCGGCCTTCGATCCAGTCGACGTCCTTGCGTGGAATGCCTGCGTAGGGCGAGCGGAGGTGCGCGTACAGCTCGGGCCGCTCTCCGCCCTGCCAGGCGAAGCGGAGCAACGAGAGCAGTGCATGGCCGAACGGCGTCGCGCGGAGCGACCGCCTGCTCTCGAACGCCACCGGAACACCGAGCGCCTGGAACGCCGTGTCGAGCGCGAGACGCACCGCTTCGACCGACGGGCACACGAGCGCGATCTCCTCGGGCGGCGTCCCGGCGCGGATGAGCGCGAGGGCCTCCTCGGCGACGAGCTCGAGCGTGGCTCGCGTACCGGCGCCCTCGAGCCAGCGGATCGACCCGTCGAGCGGGACGTCCGTGCGGGCCCCGCCGAAGAGTGCGCGCTCGACGTGGGCGAGCGCCGGCGGGAGGTACTCGCCCGCGCGGGGTGGCAGCTCGACGACCGCGTCGCCGGCGAGGCTCGCGAGATCGTCGACCGTCCGTCGCAGCGAGTCGTACACCGCGCGGCCGGGCTCGTACGGGATCGAGACGTGGACGTCCGTCCGCGCGGAGAGCGCCTCGAGCAGCCGCCACTCGGCACCCGTCAGGTCCTCGAAGCCATATGCCAGCACGGGGCTGTCGCCCCAGGCGTCGAGATCGCCCGTCAGGCGCTCGATCGCACGCCGGCGGAGCAGCGCCCGGTCCCAGGCGCCGAGCCGGTCGAGCTCACTGCGGTATGCCCGCGCGACGTCGGCGAGCGAGCCGGGGACGTCGTGCCAGTCGAGGAGCGCCCCGTCGAGCTCGGAAAGCGCGCGTCCCACGGCGTCGCCGAGGCCGGCGAACCGCGCCCCGGGCACACCCGCCCGGTCCGTGACCCGGCGCAGGAGCACGGCGCGCTCGACGTCCCCGATCACCCGGCGTCCGTCGCCGTCGCCGCGGGCTAGGAGCTCGAAGAGCGTGTCGAACGTCCCGATCGTGCCGGCGAGGAGGCCGCCGTTGCGCCCGACCAGCTCGCGCTCGACACGCTCGACGTCCGCGCGGTTCGGAACGATCAGCCAGGGGTCGCGCTCGATCGAGGCGAGATATCGGTCGAGCAGGAGAGCGACCTTCCCGGCATGCGCCGGGCCGACCACGAGCGAGAGACTCACTCGGGCATGGTAGTCGGGGCCTCCGGCGCTCTCGGCGCCGGGGTGCGGGTGTCGGACTCGAGCCCGACACCCGCACCCGGGCGGCCCACCGCAATACCACGGTGTCCGACCGAAGTCGGACACGGAAGTCGGAGACCGAAGTCGGAGACCGGTTTACGCCAGCGACTTCGGCTTGCGACCGCGCCGCGCGACGGCCGATCCGGGCATTCCACCAGCACAGGAATCACAGAGATCGGCAGCCTTGGCACCACGTCTCGCGTCGTTGAAAGTCACGCGCATGACCGCGCCCTTTCCTTCCTCTACCTCCGAGCCGCACTTATCGCAAACAAGGACTGTCTTTCGCGCCACCATTCCTCCTCGACCGAGAGTCATTCGAGCGATTCTCGGTCTAATAGATTGCATGTCGGTTAGCGGCGAGTATACACACACCTTTGTCAGAGATACTAGTCGGACTGCGAAGCCGTCCGCTCGCTAGAGTCCCGCGGAATGGATCCGCGAACGATCATCGTCCTCGAAGGCGACCAGACCGGCCAGGAGCTCCTCGAAGCAGCTCTGAGCGTTCTCCAGCCGGAGGTCCTCGGGCTCGAGCTCCAGCTCCCCCGCTTCGACCTCTCGCTCGAGAACCGGCGGGCGACCGGCAACGGAATCGTCCAAGAGGGCGCCCGGGCGATCGCCGCGCACGGGCTCGGCCTCAAGGCGGCGACGGTCACGCCGGAGGGGCGCGACGACGTCGGGTCGCCGAACCGCATCCTGCGGGAGGACATCGGAGGAAAGGTCATCGTCCGCACCGGCCGTCGCATTCCCGGCGTGCTTCCGGTCGGGGGAGTCCACTCCCCGATCTCCGTCGTGCGCATGGCGGTCGGCGACGCCTACGGGGCGCGTGAATGGCGAGAAGGCTCGGGCGAGAACGAGGTCGCGTTCCGCACGGAGCGGATCGAGCGGCGCCTCTGCCACGCGGTCGCGGAGTTCTCGTTCCGGCAGGCCGACCGCATGGGCGCGAAGGTCTTCGGCGGTCCGAAGTACACCGTGAGCCCGATCTACGAGGGCCTCCTCAAGGAGGAGATGGATCGAGCGGCGGCGCGGCACCCGGAGGTGCCGTACGAGCCGCAACTGATCGACGCGACGTTCGCCCTCCTCATCTCGTCGAGCGGCGCGCCGATGGTGATCCCCGCCCTCAACCGGGACGGCGACATCCTCTCCGATCTCGTGCTGCCGCTGTTCGGCTCGATCGCCGGCTCGGAGTCGCTGCTCGTCGCGTTCGGCGACGACGTCGAGCAGCCGACGGCGCTCATGGCGGAGGCGGCCCACGGCACCGCTCCCGCGCTGCAGGGGAAGGACGTCGCCAACCCGATGGCGATGATCCTCGCCGCGGCCGCCCTCCTCGCGCACACGGACGACGAGGATTGCCAGCGCGCCGGTCGTGCGATTCGGGAGGCGTCGCTCGAGACCGTCGCGGAAGGCATCCGCACGGCCGACCTCGGCGGGCACCAGGGGACGACCGCGTTCACCGACGAGGTCATCCGTCGCACCCGCACGAAGCTCGAGATCTGGGCCTCGCTGTGAGCCGCGCCGTGGCGCGGCCTCCCGCGAGGCTCGTCAGGCGGCTATCGCCTCGTGACCCGAGACGATCTCGCCGTCCTCCAGCGCGGCGAGGAACACCTCGACCACCTCGGGATCGAACTGGGAGCCCGAGCATCGCTCGATCTCGGTCGCAGCCTCGTCGAGGCCTAGCGCGCGCCGGTACGGCCGCCCCGAGGTCATCGCGTCGAAGGCGTCCGCGACGGCGAGAATGCGCCCCTCGAGCGGGATCGCGCCTCTCGAGCGCCGCGTCGGGTAGCCGAGGCCGTCCCAGCGCTCGTGGTGGAAGAGGACGTAGGGCAGCGCGGGCTGCAGCGAGGGCACGCCGGCGATCAGCCACATCCCCTCGACCGGGTGGGCCCGGATCTCCGCCAGCTCGCGATCGTCGAGACGCCCGGGCTTCGCGAGCACCTCGGCTCTCACGTTCACCTTGCCGACGTCGTGGAGCGCGGCCCCGAGACGGAGTGCCTCCAGCCGATGCTCGCCCCAGCCGAGACGCGCGGCGACGAGCTCCGCGTTCGCCCCGACGCGCGCGGCATGCGCGCCGAGCTCGGGGTCGCAGACCTCCATAGCGGTCGCGTAGGCGGCGAGTCGGGCCACGGGACGTACTGGTTCCCTGGACGGACGGAAAACCCTTCCCGTACATTCCCGGCGAGATGCGAGTGTGCGTCCCCGGGAGTCCGCACCCGGCGAACACCGGGTTGCCCTGACGCCGGAGGCCGCGGCGAAGCTGCGGGCGTCCGGATTCGACGTCGTGGTCGAGCGCGGCGCAGGCGTGCTCGCAGGGTTCCCCGACGAGCAGTACGCCGAGAGCGGTGTCGCGCTCGCCGACCAGGCGAGCCTGCTGGAGGGCGCGGAGGCCGTCGTCCGGGTCGCGAAGCCGAGCGCCGAGGAGGTCGGCGCGCTGCCCGCCGGCGTCGTCCTGATCGGCTTCCTCGAGCCGCTGACCGACACGGACGGCATCGCCCGGTTGCGCGAGCACGGGGTCGTCGCCTTCGCGATGGAGTCGATCCCCAGGATCACGAGAGCCCAGTCGATGGACGCGCTCTCCTCGCAGGCGACGATCGCCGGCTACAAGGCGGTGCTGCTGGCGGCCGACCGCAGCCCGAAGCTGTTCCCCATGCTGATGACCGCGGCCGGGACCGTCGCGCCCGCACGCGTCCTCGTGCTCGGCGCCGGCGTCGCGGGGCTGCAGGCGATCGCGACGGCGCGGCGCCTGGGCGCGGTCGTGTCGGCGTTCGACGTCCGGCCGGCGGTCGCCGAGCAGGTCCAGTCGCTCGGCGCGACGTTCCTCGACCTCGGCGTTCGCGGCGAGGAGACCGAGGGCGGCTACGCGCGCGAGCTGACATCCGAGCAGCAGGCCGAGCAGCAGCGGGCGCTCGAGGAGCGCCTGCCGACGTTCGACGTCGTGATCACGACCGCCGCCGTTCCCGGCCGGCCCGCGCCGAAGCTGATTCCCGCAGCGTCGGTCGACGCGATGCGACCGGGGTCGGTGGTCGTCGACCTTGCCGCGGAGACCGGCGGCAACTGCGAGCTCACGGAGCCGGGGCGCGAGATCGCCCACGCCGGCGTCACGATCGTCGGCCTGACGAATGTCGCCGCGCTGATGGCGTCCGACGCGAGCCGGCTCTACGCGCGCAACGTCGTGACGCTGCTCGAGCATCTCGCGCCGGAAGGCACGCTCGCGCTCGACTTCGAGGACGAGATCACGGCGGGAGCGTGCGTCGCGGGTGCCCCGACCGCCGGGAAGGGAGAGGCATGACCGACATCAGCCTTGTCGTCGAGCTGACGGTTCTCGTGCTCGCGATCTTCCTCGGCTTCGAGGTGATCGCGAAGGTGCCGACGATGCTGCACACCCCGCTCATGTCTGGCACGAACTTCATCCACGGGATCGTGGTCGTCGGCGCGATCATCGTCCTCGGCTTCGCCGACGACGGCTTCACCAAGGCGGTCGGCGTGGTCGCGATGGTGCTCGCGTCGGCGAACGTTGTTGGCGGCTGGTTCGTCACCGACCGGATGCTCGAGATGTTCAAACGGCGCCCGGAGGGGCGGGAGTGATCTCCGACCCCGACGTCGTCGGCCTGCTCTACCTCGTCGCGATCGTCTGCTTCATCTTCGCGCTGCGGTTCCTCTCCTCGCCGAAGCACGCGCGGAAAGGGAACTGGGTCGGCGGCGCCGGGATGGTGATCGCGATCGCGACCACGCTCGCGCTCGACGGGATCGGCAACTGGGCGCTGATCATCGCGGGCGGCGTGATCGGCTCGGTGATCGGGATCATCGGCGCGCGCACCGTGAAGATGACGGCGATGCCGCAGATGGTGGCCCTGTTCAACGGGGTCGGCGGCGGCGCCGCCGCGCTCGTCGCGCTCGCCGAGTTCCACGTCGCGGGCGGCGACCTCGGCGGCGAGGAGATCGTCTCGACCGTCCTCTCGGCGCTCATCGGCTCGGTCTCGTTCGCGGGCTCGATGGTCGCGTTCGCGAAGCTGCAGGAGTGGCTGTCCGGTCGCCCGATCGTGTTCACCGGCCAGAACGTCTTCAACGTCGGGATCCTGCTCGGCGCGGTTGCGCTCGGCGTCGCGCTCGTCGCGGGTGTCGACGAGCAGTGGGTGCTGATCGCGCTGATCGCTCTCGCCCTGCTCTTCGGGGTGCTGTTCGTCCTGCCGATCGGCGGTGCGGACATGCCGGTCGTGATCTCCCTGCTCAACGCGTTCACCGGTCTCGCCGCGTCGGCGACCGGGTTCGTGCTCGACTCGCTGATGCTGATCGTCGCCGGGATGCTCGTGGGAGCGTCGGGCATGCTGCTCACCCTGCTGATGGCGAGGGCGATGAACCGCTCGATCGCCAACGTCCTGTTCGGCGCGTTCGGCCAGGTGCAGACGGGGGCCGGCGGCACGCGGGTCGACGACGGGCGCACGGTGCGGGCGACGAGCCCCGAGGACGTGGCCGTGCAGCTCTCGTTCGCGCGCAAGGTCGTCGTCGTGCCCGGCTACGGGCTCGCGGTGGCGCAGGCGCAGCACGACGTCCGCCAGCTCGCCGAGCTCCTCGAGGAGAAGGGCGTGGACGTCGCGTACGCGATCCACCCCGTTGCGGGGAGGATGCCCGGGCACATGAACGTCCTCCTTGCCGAGGCGAACGTCCCGTACGACCAGCTCAAGGAGATGGACGAGATCAACCCCGACTTCCCCCAGACCGATGTCGCGCTCGTGATCGGCGCGAACGACGTCGTCAACCCGGCTGCGCGGAGCGATCCCGCGAGCCCGATCTACGGGATGCCGATCCTCGACGTCGACAAGGCGGCGAGCGTGATCGTGATGAAGCGGTCGATGGCGCCGGGCTTCGCCGGGATCGACAACGAGCTCTTCCTCGAGCCGCAGACGACGATGCTGTTCGGCAACGCCAAGGACTCGATCGTCAAGCTCATCGCAGCCGTCAAGGCGTCGTGAGCGAGCCGGCGATCGACGCGATCCGCGTGATCCGCGACGAGGCCGAGCTGCGTGCGCTGCTCGGCGAGCCGAGCGACCTCGTCCGCGCGAAGCTGTCCGACCGCGTCACGAAGCTGACGCGCGCGTGGATCGACCGTTCACCCTTCGTCCTGCTCGCCACGTCGGCCCCCGACGGGACGTGCGACGTCAGCCCGCGCGGCGATCCGCCCGGGTTCGTGCGCGTCCTCGACGAGCGGACGCTGCTGCTCCCCGAGCGCCCCGGGAACCGGCTCGCGGACTCGTTGCGGAACATCCTCGAGAACCCGCGCGTCGGCCTCCTCTTCGTCGTCCCCGGCGTCGGCGACACGCTCCGCGTCAACGGTCGCGCGAGGCTCGTCCGGGACGAGGAGCTGCTCGCCCCGAGCGCCGTCGAGGGGAGGGTGCCGAAGCTCGGGATCCTGGTCGAGGTCGAGGAGGTCTTCACGCATTGCGCGAAGGCGTTCCTCCGCGCGCAGCTCTGGGACGCGTCACGGCATCTCGACCGCTCGGAGCTGCCCTCCTACGGCGCGATCCACGCCAGTCGCGACCCGTCCTTCGACGCCGAGGCGTACGACGCGGAGCGGGCCGGGCGGTACGCCCGCCGCGAGGGCTTCTACTGATGTCGGCCGCCGTGCTCTCTCGTGACGCGGTGCTCGCCGCGGTGACGCCGCAGGATGCGTACGGCGCCGTCCGGAACGCGTTTCTCGCCCACTGGCGCGGCGAGTGGACTATGCCGCCGAAGGTGTACGTGACGAACTACCCTGCCGGCGACTTCCGCGCGATGCCGGCGATCGGGGGCGGCCATGCGCTCCTCAAGTGGGTGACGTCGTTCCCGGGCAACCCGGCGCTCGGGTTGCCGACCGTGACCGGGCTCGTGATCCTCTCGAACGCCGAGACCGGCCGGCTCGAGGCGGTGCTGGACGCCGCGTCCGTGACCGCGTTGCGAACCGCCGCGGCGGGCGTCCTCGCCGCGGACGAGCTCGGCCGCGACTCGGGCTCCTCGGTCGCGGTCGTCGGCTGCGGCGTCAATGGCGCGGAGACCGCACGGATGCTCGTCGCGCACGGCCGCGCCCCGCTCGTCTGGGACGTCGACCACTCACGCCGCCGTACCGTCGCCGACGAGCTCGGGGTACGCGTCGCCGACTCGCTCGAGCACGCGCTCTCCTGCGACGTCGTGATCACGGTGACCCCGGGCCGCGACGTCCTCTACCCGGCCGGGTCGCTGCGGCCGGGCCAGCACGTGTCGCTGATGGGCGCGGACGGGCCGGGGAAGGCGGAGATCGCCGCTCCCGAGCTCGCTCGCGCGCAGCTCTTCTGCGACGACTGGGAGCAGGCGAGCCACGGCGGCGAGCTCGCGGCGGGGGTCGAGGCCGGCTTCGTCGGGCGCGACGCCGTCACCCAGCTCGGTGCGGTGATCGCAGGCGAGGCTCCCGGTCGGCGCGACGACGCGGAGATCACGCTCTTCGACTCGACCGGCCTCGCGATCCAGGATCTCGCGGTCGCACGCGCCGCGCTGCTCGGGTCGGTCGAGCTCGACCTCCCGCGGCTCGAGCTCTGACCGCGCCCGCTGCACGCCCAGGGCGAGGACGCCGGTCCGGCGCACGACCTCGTAGCGGGGAACCGTGAACACACACGGAGACCGGTGTCAGCCGAGCAGCCGCGCCGGCTCGAACAGGTCGAGCAGCGGATCGCGGTCGCCGTAGAGCGCCCGCGCGAGGAGGCGGCCGCACGCGAAGCCGAGGACGTTGCCGTGGCCGGAATAGCCGCCCGCAACCCAGATGCCCGGCGCGCCGGGGAGCTCTCCCACCACGGGCAGGAGATCGAGGACGAGCCCGAAGATCCCCGCCCAGCGGTAGTCGACGCGGAGCTCGCGTCCCACGAGGTCGTTCACGAACCCCGAGAGAGCCTGCTGGACGCTGTCGGTGAGCGACTCCTCGGCGGTGAACTCGCTCTCGAGCGACACGTCGCGGAAACCGCCCGCGACGATCCGGCCGTCCTCGGCCTGGTGCCAGTAGTCGAAGCCATGGCGGCCGTAGTGCGGAGCCTCGAAGAGCCGCTCGGAGAGCGGCTCCGTCGCGATCACCTGGCCGCGGGTGGGGACGATCAGCCCCTCGAGCTCGCCGAGGAGCCCGCTCGGGTAGCCGTCGGTCGCGATCACGACCCGCTCGGCGTCGAGCTCGGCCGGGTCGCGGATCCTCCGGCCCTCGACGATCTCCGCGCCCGCCTCGACGGCGCGCAGGGCGAGCCGGCGTACCATCCGCGCTGGCTGGAGCACAGCGTCGGCCGGATGCCGGATCGCCGCGGTGAAGCGCCCGGTGAGGAGCCCGCCAGGCGCGTCGATCCACTCGGCCTCCAGCCCGTCGGCCCAGAGCGCCTCGACCTCGTCGCGGAGGTCCTCGCGTTCCTCCGCGTCGGCGGCGAGGCGCAAGCTGCCGAGACGGCGGAAGGCGTCGCCGGCGAGCTCGCCCATCACCTGGAGCTCAGCCTCCGTCCACTGCCACAGCGCGAGCGCCCGCTCGCGGCCGAGCGACGCGACGACCTGGTCGTACGACGCCGCCGTTCCCCGGAGCGCAAAGCCGCCGTTGCGGCCGCTCGCACCTTCCGCCACGCGACGCGCGTCGACGACGCGGACGCGGAGGCCCGCGTCCGCCAGCGCGAGCGCGCAGGCGCAGCCGGTGACCCCCGCACCGACGATCCCCACGTCGACCGCACCTCGGGTCCGGCCCCGCGGAAGCTCGGGCGCGGGCTCGTCCAGCCAGTACGGCCTCGTCACCGCGCGATCGTACTGCGCACCACCCCCTCGTCCACCGTCACCGCGCCCGCCAGCTCGAGGAGGGCGAGGGCCGCCGCGAGCTCGCCCGCCGCAAGGCCGGTCGTGCGGGTGAGCTCGTCGGGGGTTCCGGCTCCCGCCGCGATCGCAGCGAGCAGCGCGACCGCAGCAGGGTCGTCGGGAGCGCCCGCCGTGGCGCCGGGAGGCTCGAGGCCGAGCACCTCGAGGACGTCCGCCGAGCAGGTCGCCGGGGGCTGCGCCAAGACGCAGCAAGGCGTTCGTGCCCGCGCTCAGGCTCGAGGTGATCTCACCCGGCACCGCGAGCACGTCGCGCCCGTCTTCGAGCGCGAAGTCCGCCGTGATCAGCGCTCCCGATCGCTCGCGCGCCTCGACGACGACGGTGGCGGGCGCGAGCCCCGCGATGATCCGGTTGCGCGCCGGGAAGCGCCACGGCGCCGGCTCGACACCCGGCTCGTACTCCGACACGACGAGCCCTCCGCCGGCGACGATCGCACGGGCGAGCTCCGCGTGCGCCGCCGGGTAGTCGCGGTCGATCCCGCAGCCGAGGACCGCGACCGTCCTGCCACCGGAGGCGAGCGCGCCTCGGTGGGCCTCGCCGTCGACTCCCCGCGCCAGCCCGCTGATCACCACTGCGCCGGCAGCCGCCGCCTCGGCGGCGAGCAGCCGTGCCACGGATCGCCCGTACGCCGAGCAGGCGCGCGCGCCGACGATCGCCACCGCCGTCCGCTCGAGCACCTCGAGCGGCGCATCCCCGCGCACCCAGAGACGCGCCGGCGGGTCGGGGATCTCGGCGAGGAGCGCGGGGTAGCCCGCGTTGCCGCGGCAGACGGAGCGGAAGCTCACGCGCTCGTGAGGGCCGCGGGGGCCCGGTAGGAGAGCGCCTCTGCGACATGCTCGGGCAACACGTCGGCCGATCCGGCGAGCGCGGCGACCGTACGGGCGAGCCGTGCCACGCGCGCCCTGCCGCGGCCGGTCAGCGGCAGCCGGTCGACCGCGCGGTCGAGCAGCTCCGACGCGGCGGCCGTCCGGCGCGGCAGCGCCGAGCGCAACCTGAGCGAGCCGTCCGTCACGCGCGCCCGGACCGCCGCCGACGTCTCCGACGGCCCCGCCGCCAGCTCCTCGGCTCGCGGTCTCGGCATCGCCACGACGAGGTCGAACCGGTCGAGGAGCGCCCGTGACACCTTCTCCCGGTAGGCGGTGATCCGCGCCGGCGTGCACGAGCACTGAAGGCGCGCGTCGCCGCGACCGCCGCAGGGGCACAGGTTCATCGTCGCCACGAGCCGGAACCTCGCGGGGAAGAGCGCCCGGCCGCCGACGCGGGCGACGGAGACGACGCCGTCCTCCAGCGGCTGGCGGAGCGCCTCGAGCACGGAGCGCGGGAACTCGGGCAGCTCGTCGAGGAGGAGAACGCCGCGATGCGCGAGACTGACCTCTCCCGGCCGGGGGACCGTTCCGCCGCCGACGATTGCCGCCGCGGAGGCGCCGTGGTGGGGTGAGCGGAAGGGTGGCGCCATGATCAGGCCGGCGCCCGGCGGCAGCGTGCCGGCGACCGAGTGGATGCGTGTCACCTCGAGCGCTTCTTCCCGCGTGAGCGGCGGCAGGATCGACGGCAGCCGCCGCCCGAGCATCGTCTTGCCGGTGCCCGGCGGCCCGGCGAGGAGGAGATTGTGGGCGCCCGTCGCGGCGAGCTCGAGCGCACGCCGCCCGCGCTCCTGCCCGCGGACGTCCGCGAGGTCGGGCAGGCGCGGCGGGTGGCGCGAGCCGTCCTCCGGCGCCGTCGGGGCGATCTCGTCCTCGCCGCGCAGGTAGCCGACCGCCTCCGCGAGGTGCCTGACGCCCACCGCTTCGATCCCCGCGAGCGCCGCCTCCCGTGAAGAGTCCGCCGCGCAGAGCAGGCGGGTGAACCCGGCCCGTGCCGCCCCCTCCGCCGCGGCGATCGTCCCCGTCACCGGCCTGACGCGTCCGTCGAGCCCGAGCTCGCCGATGCACGCGTGCTCTGCGAGCCGGTCGGCCGGCACCTGCCCTGACGAGGCGAGCACCGTGAGCGCGATCGCGACGTCGAAGCCCGATCCCTCCTTCCGCAGCGCCGCCGGCGCGAGATTGACCGTGATCACCTCGCCCGGCCACGCGAGCCGGGAGGAGTGGACGCCGCTTCTCACACGGTGCTTTGCCTCCTGGCAGGCGCGGTCGGCGAGACCGACGATCGAGAATGTGGACTGGCCCCCACGCACGTGTGCCTCGACCTCGACGCGCCGTGGCTCGAGGCCCACGAGCGCGAACGTGATCGCTCGGCCGACCATGCCTCGACCGTACGGCGAGAGGTGTCACGGGACTGTGCCGACTTCGTGCCGGGAACGTAACGGCAGGACACGGGGGCACCGGGGAGCCCTGTCCGGCTCGGCTGGCGCTCTCGTCGGAGCATTCGGGCGTGATTCGTCGGTCGCCGGCTTCACGGTGGCCGAGGAGGTGTCCCGAACGTGACGGCGGGGCCCGATGGGCCCCGCCGTCGTCGGCATCGTCCGCGAGAGGTCAGCCGGTGTAGCAGAGGACGTACAGCGTGAACGTGCTGTTGTTCCCGCTGTCGTTCCCGCCGGTGCCGCGGAAGCCGGTCACGTTGCCGCCTGTGACGATCGGCGTGAGGCGCTGCACCCAGAGCTCACGATCGTTGGCGTCGTCGCTCCAGCCAGCGCCGGCGGAGATCGCCTTCTCGCCCGCGTTGCAGTTGACCGTGACGGTCTCGGTGTCGTAGGCGCCGTTCTGCGCCACCCCACCGGGCACCAGGACACTGCCCTGACGCACCGTGATCGGACCGATGGTGCCGGCCGGGCCGGCAGGGCCTGCCGGTCCGGCGGGCCCGGCCGGACCTGCGGGGCCGGCGGGGAGCGTGCCGGGGATGAAGTCGGCCGCCGTCAGCGAGCGGTTCAAGACATGCGATCCGGTGATCGCGTTGCGGGCGATCTTCGCGCCGGTCACCGAGCGGTTCCGGAGCTTCGCCGCGGTGACCGCGTTGGCCCTGATCTTCGCCGTGGTGACGGCGTTCGCCCGGAGCTGCGCTGTGCCGACCGAGTTCGGCGCGAGCGCGTTGACGGCCGCGACGCTCGTGCCCGTGAGCGCGACGCCGAGGGCGATACACGCGACGACCATCGCGGGCGACGGCCGGTGACGGATGAGACGATGCATGTGGCCTCCTGCGTGGGGGACGGGTCGTGTGGAAGCATCGACGAGTGATGTGATGATCCTGCTAAGGAGCCGGGGCGGCTCTGCAGACCAGGATCGACTCGAAGTATTCCCCGCTCCGCCGGCCGGTGCGCCGATTCACATGGCGCTCGAGACGCTCCTCGAGCGTCAGCCCGGCACGGCGGAGGATCTCCGGGTACAGGTCACGCCGGTCGTTGACGACGATGCACACCGGCGCATCCTGCGCCAGGCGCCGGCGCGCGTTCGCGAGGACCGCCGCGACGCCCTCGACGTACTCCCGGATCGCCTCGCGGCCGGTGCCGCGCGCGGGCCGGCCGAGCTCGACCTCGCGGCGCTCGCCGAGGCCGAGGAGCTCGTAGGCATACCGGTGCTGCTCGTGGTAGTCGATCAGACCGGGATACGGTGGCGACGTCACCACGCCGTCGAACGGCCCGCCGAGCTCGAGCGTCCGCGCGTCGCCGTGCCGAACCGATGCGTGTACGCCGTCGGCCCTGGCGGCGGCGAACGTCTCGATCCGGTCGAGCGTGTCCGTCGTGTAGCGGAGCAGGAAGCGGCGTGCCTCCTCGACCGGGCGGCACGTTCGCCGGTGCTTGTGGCACCAGTAGGGCTCGACCTGCGGCTCGCGGGGGAAGTCGAGGTCGAAATGGGTCGTGCGCCGGGCGGAGCGGGCCGCCCGGGCGAGGATCACGCGCAGGACGTCCGCCGAGCCGACCTGGTCGACGAGCGAGCGGAAGTGGAGCAGCTCGGCAGCCGCCCGGGGTGCCCACCAGGCGCGCACGTATTGTGTCGCGTCGTCGGGCACACGCCCGTCGGCCTCGAACGCCTGCGTCTCCGCATGCGCCCAGAGGAGGTCACGCCTCAAGGCGTCGAGGTTGTGCCGCCGCGTCTTGACCCGCATCAGCAGGCAGTTGAAGCCCGCGACGTCCACCCCAGTCGCGTCGCGCCCCGACTCGAGCGCCTGGGCGAGCGTCGTCCCGGACCCCGCGAACGGGTCGAGCACGTGGCCGCCGGGGACGACGAACCGCTCGAGCAACGCCTCGACGAGCTGCGGCACGAACTTGCCGAGGTATGGATGCAGCCGGTGGACGTGCTTTGTCCGCTCCCGCTCGGGTAGCTCTGCCTCCGACCACGAGAGGTCGAGGTCGAGCCGGCCGTAAAGCGCCTCCTGCGTGGCGGCCATGCACCGCTATTCGGCGCCCGGCCGAAGCATCCTCGCACACGCTGTCTGCTCGACGACCCGGGCTCGAGGAGAACGCGCCAACGGCAGCCGTGGGCTGCGGGCCGGCGGCACCGCTGACGCCGGGCGCTACCCGTCGCTCGCGAACGGCTCGACGCTCAGGTACTTGAAGCCGGTGTCGACGGCGAGCGTCACGACCACCGCGTCGGGGCCGAGCCGCTCGGCGAGACGATGCGCGCCGACGACGTTGGCGCCGGTCGAGATCCCCGCGAAGATCCCCTCCTCGCGCGCCAGCCGCGCCGTCATCTCGACCGCGGCGTCGTCCTCGATCGGCTCGAGGTGGTCGACCTTCGTCTCGTCCCAGTGCGGCATCACGAGGCCGGTCCAGCCCTGGATCAGAAACGGCCCGCGCTCGCCGCCGCCGATCGCCGCCGAGGAGGCCGGCTCGTGCGCCTGGACGAAGACGCCGTGCGGCCGCAGCGCCTCCGAGACCCCCATCACGGAGCTCGCCGTCCCCATCCCCTGGCAGAAGCCCGTCACGCGACCCTCGGTCTGCTCCCAGATCTCGCGGCCGAGCCGGTCGCGGTGATCCGGGATGGTGTACGGGTTGTTGAACTGGTCGGTCGCATAGTGCCCGGGCCGGCGCGCCAGCTCCGCGGCGCGCGCGACCATGTTCGTGATGTCCTCCGCGGTCACGAGCGGGCGCCCCTCGACCGACCGTACGACGTCGATCTCCCCGCCGAGCGCGCGTATCAGCTGGAACCGCTCCTCCGTGAAGCAGTCGGCCATCACGATCAGCGCGCGGTAGCCCTTCGCCCGGCACACGAGCGCGAGCGCCGGCCCCGTGCTGCCGCCCGTGTACTCGACGATCGTCTCGCCCGGCCGGAGCAGGCCGTCCCGCTCGGCCCCCTCGACCATCGCCAGAGCCATCCGGTCCTTCATCGAGCCCGTCGGGTTGCGAAGCTCGAGCTTCAGCCACAGCTCGGCCCCGTTCGCCGGCGCGCACCGGCGCAGCCGCACCAGCGGCGTCTTCCCGATCGCCTCGAGGACCGACTCCACGCGGCGATTCTCTCAGGCGGCGAGGCGATGGCGCGGCGATACTCCCCGCGCACGACAGCACCGGTCGCCGGTCTCCCGTAAGCGTCTGTCAGTATCCATCGCAGTGGCAGGAGAGATCGTCGTCGCCGGTGCAACTGGCGGGCTCGGCTCGCGAATCGCAGCCAAGCTCGCCGGCAGAGGCGTCGTCGTGCGAGCGCTCGTCCGGACGGCGACGACAGGCGCTGCGGTCGGGCGGCTCGAGAGCGCAGGGATCGAGATTCGGCGTGTCGTCGTCGCGGCGCTCGCAACACTGGGCGGGCTCGAGGAGCGGCTCCGCGGCCACGTCCGCTGGGCCGCGGCCGCGACTCGAGCCGCGGCGAGCTCGAGGAGCTCGTGACGCTCCTCGCCGTCTACGCCGGCTTCCCGCGCACATCGGTCGCGATGGAGATCGCCCGACAAGAGCTCGACCTCCTCGAAGGGGCCGGGGAGCCGGGCCGCGATCACGACGACTGACGTCTTCGGGCCTCTCCGCAGACGGTCACCCACGCTTCTGTTCGAGCCGAGTCGTTCTCGAAGAGGACGTGCCTCGTCACGGAGGCGGGCGGCTTCGCGTCCTGCTGGTGACGGCGACGCCCGGGCTCCTCGAAACCCTCGAGGACACAGCGATCGCCGCCGAGCGGGGGACCGGCTGTCGAGCGCCGAGCGGAGGTACGGCGGGGCCCTTCGGCGGACAGGCGACCCGGATCCCAACTCGGCCTCGGAGCGAGTGCGGATCATTGTGTTGCGGAACCGGCTCAGGAACTGTCCCACGAGCCAACCGTGCGTGCGGCACGTCTCGAGCCCGTGAACACCCCAAGGGCTGCCATGCTCGGAGCAAGACGCCTTCTGGGTTCTCGAGACGCGATCTCCCCGACAAGCGCGTCTTTCACTTGCCCACACCACCGGCAAGTCTGGTGGGGTGATCTACGCCCTCCGTGAACGCCGCCAAGGTCGGAGTGTCCGCGATCAGTTCGCGGGTGTATTGGTGAACTGGTCGGCTGATGACGTCGCTCGTCGTTCCGGTCTCCACGATGTGGCCCTGGTTGAGGACCATTACCCGGTCGGCGATCGTCCTCACCAGCGCGAGGTTGTGTGTCACGAACAGAATCGCGAGTTGCTCGCGTTGACGGAGCTCCTCAAGCAACTGAATGATCGCCGCCTGGACGGATACGTCGAGAGCCGAGGTGATCTCGTCACAGATGAGCACTTCCGGTTCGGAGGCCAGCGCACGCGCGATCGCGACCCGCTGCCGCTCGCCGCCCGAGAGCTCGTCCGGGTAGGCGGAGGCAATGGCACGGGGCAGTGAGACACGCTCGAGGGCGCCATCCACGCGCTCGGCTGTCCGTCGGCCTCGGAGTCCGAAGAAGTGCTCGATGGGAACACCGACGATCTCGCCGATCGTATGTCTCGGATTCAACGAGTTGTAGGGACTCTGGAAGATGTACTGGAGAGCTCGGCGGACGTCGGCGGACCGCTTTCGCACGTCCGCGTTGATCACGGCGTTCTTGAATCGAATATCTCCGCTGGTTGGCAAGTGCAGTCCCATGATCACCCTCGCCAGTGTTGTCTTGCCGGACCCCGATTCCCCCACGAGAGCCAGGCACTCCCGAGGCCTCAGCTCGAGCGACGCATCGTGGAGGGCTTGTCTGTGTCCGTGCCAGGCGTTCAGGTCACGGACGATGAGCATCGAGTCCTCTTCGCTGAGCGCTTGCTGGTCGTCGGCGGTGACAAGCCTGACTCCGGGTCGGCCGGACTCGACTGCGCGGAAGCAGGCAACGGCGTGGCCGGGCTCGAGCTCGGCGATAAGAGGCTCCGCCTCGCGGCAGCCATGCACCACCTCGTCGCAGCGGGGCTGCGAACACGCATCCTTGAGGCCTGTGGCCCGGCGCCGGCACATGCCCCGGGATCGCCTCGAGAGAGCGCCGGGACGAAATGTCCGGGATCGCCTCGATGAGCTTCCGCGTGTATGGGTGCCCCGGTCGAACGAACAGTCGGTGCGTTGGTCCCGCTTCGATCAGCCGCCCGGCGTACATGACGAGGACGCGGTGCGCGAGGCTGGCGACCGCTGCAAGGTCGTGGCTTACATAGACCGCGCCAACCTTGTGGTGCGCACAGAGGTCGCGCACCGTCTCCAAGACGTGGGCCTGCGTGGTGACGTCGAGGCCCGTCGTTGGTTCGTCGAGGACGATGGCCTGGGGCCGAAGTAGGAACGCCATGGCGATGCATACGCGCTGCTGCTGGCCGCCCGAGAGTTGGTGGGGGTAACGGCGCAGAAAGCTGCTGTCTGAAGGCAGTTTGACCTCGTGGAGGGTCTGCCGAACACGCTCTTGCATCTCGTCGGTGCTCGCACGTCTCCGGTGTGTTTCGATGACCTCGACAAGCTGTGTGCCAATAGTAAGCGCCGGATTGAGTGCAGCCGCCGGATCCTGCGGTACATACGAGATGGAGTTGCCTCGCGCGGCTCTGACCCGTGCCGTGGCCTTGCCTAGGATTTCGTCCCCCCGACCCGGACAGATCCTGCCGCGATACGAGTTCCTCTCTTGGCGTGACCGAGCAGGGCAAGAGCCACGGTTGTCTTCCCGGAGCCCGACTCGCCCACGAGTCCTACGACCTGGCCATGCTCGACCGAGAAGGCCACATTGTCGACGATCTCTTGGCCCCCGGGGTGCAACTCGACCCTCAGACCGGCGACGTCGAGCGCCGTCATCGCGCGCCTCCCTGCCGGTCGACCCCTGCGACGGCCCTCGCGATGCCCTCGGCGATCAAGTTGGTACCAACCGCAAAGAGCCCGATGTATATCGCGGGGACGAGCACGGGCAAGGGCTGGAGGTTCAAGATATTCCGGTTCTCGTTGATCATCAGACCCCAGTCAGCGTTGGGCGGCTGAATGCCGAAGCCGAGAAAGCTGATGGCAGCGATTAGCGCGATCGACCAGGTCAAACGAAGGCCGTACTCGACCATCAGCGGAGTTGTGATATTCGGCAGGATCTCCCGCACTAGGATCCGGCGGCGCTGAAGACCGATCAGTTCAGCCGCCTCGACGAACTCGCGGTGGACCACGTCGGACGTTATCCCCGCACCACCCTGGCAACCTGGGGTACCCACGCGAGCGCGACGAGGACGACGATAAGGCCGGAGCTTGGGGCCGAGCAACGATACAAAGAGGAGAACAAAGACGATCTGGGGAAACGCGAGGATTACGTCCATGCCGCGCATGAGCAGATCATCGGCGATCGTCCGGGTGTATGCGGCGAGCAGCCCCACGGCCGCGCCCACCGCAACCCCAAGCGTCGCGGCAGAGAAAGCCATCCAAAGCACGCTTCGGCCGCCCCAGAGCACTCGTGAGAGGACGTCGTGGCCCAGATAATCGGTTCCGAGCGGGAAGCTTCGCGAAGGCGATTGCGCTGGCAGCCCGACGACGGCGTCAGGGGCATGTGGGGCAACGAATGGCCCGACCAGTGCCAACAGCACGATGAAGGCAAGAATGCCGAGCCCGAATCTTGTCCGTCCATATTGCATCGACCGCCGCACTGTCCGCATGCGCCCGCGCCGGCCGGCCGCGGGCAGCGTTTCGAGGGAAATGGGCGCTGAACTCATTGCCGTCTCGTTCGCAGGCGGGGTACAAGGAGGACGGTTAGGAGGTCGGCCACGAGGTTGACCACCACGTAGACCGAGGCGAGCAGCAGGACGATCGCTTGGACAACGGGAAGGTCTCGGCCTGCGACCGCCGTGGCGAGCGCACTCCCAAGGCCGGGATAGGCGAACAGGTACTCGATCGCGACGATGCCTCCGGTGAGGTAGATCAGCGTGAGCGCAGATCCCTGCACCACGGGCACGAGGGAGTTGCGGAGCGCATGCCGTCGGACGACGAGCGTCTCGGGGAGTCCCTTGAGGCGCGCCATCTGAATGTAGTCGGACTCGAGCACGTCGATCATGGACGCACGCTGAAGCCGGGTCAGGTACGGGAGGACGGCAAGGACGAGAGTGATGACCGGCAGCGTGAGCTCCCGTGGGTGCGTAAATGCCGAGCCGCCCGAGGGGATCAGGGCGACGGTGGGAAGGACCTTGAAGACGGTCGTGCCGAACAGGATCAGGAGCCCGAGTCCGATGACGAACTCCGGGAGCGCGGTCAGTACGAGAAAGACGCCTTGCGTTCCGTGATCGAACAGACCGTCTCGACGAACAGCCCCGATCGACCCGGAGGAGAACAGCCAGCGGGATCGAGATCAGCGCCGAGGCAAGCACCAGCGCGAGAGACGCGAGCCCGCGGTCGAGCAGGAGTGAGCTCACCGACTGCGGGGAGGTGAGCGACTGCCCCAGTGAACCGGCCAGCACGTTCCCGAGCCAGTGGAAATACTGGCTCACCAACGGCCTGTCGAGCCCGAGTTGGTGTCTCAGAGCGCTGAGCTGTTCCGGCGTCGCCGTGTGGCCGAGGATCTGCACCGCCGGGTCGCCCGGCAACGCCTGGGTGGCGACGAACACGAGGATGGAGACGCCGAAGAGAACGACGAGGCTGAGCAGAGCCCGCCGCAGGATCCAGAGCAGCAGCTCTCTACGGCGCGTGCTGCCTTCCGGGGCGACGGGCCCCGGAGACTCGGTGAGGGTCTCCGGAGTGAGACGCGGATCTGCGTCCGACAAGATGCCCGCCACGGTGTCCGGAATTGCTCGGTGGTTCTACTGGAGGTAGAGCTTGTGTAGCTGACAGCGGCCGAGGCCCCAGGCGGTCTTGTCGATTGGCTGAATGCCTCCGACCTTCTTCGAGTACGCATCGACGCCGTTCTGGAATGACCAGATGATATATCCACCGCGCTGATACTGGATGCGCTGCATCTCGTGCACGATCTGGGCGCGCTTCTTCGCGTCGAGCGTCTTCGCTGCTTGGTTGAACAGCTTGTTGAAGCCAGGGTCGTTGAAGTGCGTGGTGTTGACGACGCTCGCACCCGGGCCGTCGGCGATCGACGCCACGACGAGGTATGGAAGCCCAACCCAGAAATCGATCGCGAACGGCCACTTACCGTAGCGGGAGAAATACGTGCCGGGGTCGATCTTGCGCACGGTGATATTGATCCCTGCAGCCTTTGCGTTCTGAGCGAGCACCTGACAGGCCTCGACAATGCCTGCGGCGATTGGCGACGTTACGAGCTCCAGCTTGAGGTTCGACTGTCCTGCCTGCTTGAGCAGACTCTTGGCCTGTTCGATGTCCTGCTCGCGCTTGAAGCTCGCACTAAACGCGGGGTCGAAGCGACCATACGTGTCCGCCGCGGGCGCGCCCTGCCCGTAGAGGGCAGCGGCGATTGCCTGCTTTCGATTCATCGCCAGACGGATCGCTTGCCGCACCCGCACATCGTTGAAGGGAGCAACGTCGACTCGCATCGTGATCGGGTTCCATCCACCTGTTGGAGATACTGCGACCTTCAACGCGGACTGTCCCTTGAGTTGGGAGACCTGGGCGTACGGCACCTGGTTGATCGCGTCTACCTGACCCGAGAGCAATGCGTTCACGCGGGCGGTGTCGTCTGGGAGCTCGGAGAGGATGAGCTGGTCGGCGTAGGCCGCCGTGCCGTGGTAGTTCTCAAAGCGAGTCAGCACGGTCTGGCGGGCAGGCTGGAAGCTCTTGAACCGCCAGGGACCGGTGCTCACCGGCTTCTTCGGGTCGTAGCCGATCGGAACGATGTAGACGATGTCGCTGAGCAGGTAATCGAAGAACGACTGCGGTCGCTTCAGCACGAACCGGACGGTGCGGTTATCGAGCTTCTTGGTCTTCTTGAGGTCGATGGCGGTCAGCTGACCCGCAGCCGTCGCCCCCGATTTTGGATTCATGAGCCGTTTGATCGAGTAGAGCACGTCGTCGGCCGTGACCGTCTTGCCGTTGTGGAACTCGACACCCTGCTTGAGGCGCACCGTCCACTGGTCGGCGGTCGCGTTCGGCCTGCACTCATCCACGAGGAAGTCGTTGTGCAACCGGAACTGGCCGTCGAGGTAGGTGAGCGTCTCGTAGAAGACCTGTCCTCGCACGGTCGCCGAGGGACCATTGATATGGGCCATATCGAAGTCATCAGTGGGTGAGCCGCCGGCAATTCCGACCCGCAGCGTTCCGCCTCGCTTGGCGTCTCCAGCAAGGCTCGCTAGCGAAGCGGCTCTGGCAGCGTCGCCTCCAAGGCTGCCGAGCAGTCCACCTGAACCGAGCAGGAGCGCCCCCGCCGCACCTGCACGAAGCACTTCGCGACGCGTTACCTGCGCGTCCGTCATCTGCGTTCCTCCAGTCCTGGATGGGCGGGTGCAAACTGAGACGCGGCGTAATTGCCGGTGTTAGCGCCTAACTGCAGATCGCGATGGCTCATGCGAACACCAGCTCCCGTCGGCCGGTCTTCTGGATCACGGTCTTGTTCTCCTGGAACTCGTGCAGAGCCTCGGGCCCCATCTCGCGGCCGACGCCGCTCATGCCGTAACCCCCGTGCGGCGTCTCCGGAAACATCGCGAGCCATTCGTTGACCCACACCATCCCGGCGTTCAGCTCACGCGTGACGCGGTCGGCGACGTCGATACTGCGGGTCCAGACGCCCGCGGCAAGCCCAAACGGCGTCGCGTTCGCCCGTTCGATCGCTTCCGACAGGTCGTGGTAGCGACCGACCGCGAGCACCGGGCCGAACACCTCGTCCTGGGCGAGCCGCATCGACTCGTCCACGCGGTCAAAGACCGTCGGCGCGACGAAGTAGCCGCTCTCTAAGTCGCCCATGATTTGCTCTCCGCCAAGGACCAGCTCAGCTCCCTCTGCCTTGCCGAGCTCCACATAGGAAAGGACCCGCTCCATCTGCTCCCGACTGATCAGCGGCCCGATCTGCGTGTCCTCGCTCGTGGGCTTGCCAACGCGCAGACGGCCGGCGCGTTCGACAAACAGCGAAAGGAACTCGTCGGCGATCGAGTCGTGCAGCAGGACTCGTGATGATGCGTTGCACACCTGGCCCGTGTTGAAGAAGATGCCGAAGAGAGCACCGTCGACTGCCGCCTCGAGATCGGCATCGTCGTGGACGAGCATCGGCGACTTGCCGCCGCACTCGAGCGCAACCCGCTTCATCGTCGGCGCGCATGCTTCCATCACGCGCGCACCTGTGCCCGTCGAGCCAGTAAACGAGACAGCAGCGACAGCAGGATGGGAGCAGAGACGAGCTCCGACCGGACTCCCGGGCCCTGTGTCTGTCACCACGTTAAACACGCCACGCGGGAAGTCGAGCTCCTCGAAGGCGCGGGCGAGTTCGAGCGCGGTCAGTGGAGTCTGCGGCGCGGGCTTGAGGACAACCGGGCAGCCGGCTGCGAGTGCCGGCGCTGTCTTCTGTGCGGCGATCAGAAGGGGGAAGTTCCACGGAGTGATGATCCCCGCCACACCGGCCGGTTCCTTTAGCGTGTACGCGAACAGGTCGGGCCGGAGTGCCGGAATCGTTCGACCACCGACGTCGCGGACGAGGCCTGAGTAGTAGTCGAAGTAGTCGGCAGCAAAGAGAACATCGAAGCGGGCCCATGCGACCGGCTTGCCCGCCTCCGCGGAAACCAGAGCCGTCAATCCCTCCACGTGCTCGCGCAACCAGTCGGCGATGCCACGAAGGAGCTGCTGCTTACGAGCACCCGGGACGTCCTGCCAGGCGCGCGATTGATGCGCGTCCGCAGCGGCAACGACCGCACGATCGGCGTCGTCCTCGCTACCGCGCGGGATGCGTCCGATCGGTTCCCCTGTAGCGGGGTTCTCGCGCTCGAACGTCTCTCCCGTCGCTGCGGGTTGCCACTGGCCGCCGATGAACAGCTCGTACTCGGCTGACACGGGAGTCGTAGTCGACATCTCGGTACCTCGCTTCTAGTCGCAATAACGGTCCAGCTCGGTGAGGCCCTTGTCGAGTGCGGCCAAGCCGAGGTCGAGATCCGCCTTGGTGGCGACAAACGCCGTCGCCAAACGGATGCTGTTTGGCAGGAACGCACCGATCGCAACGCCCTCCTCCATGCAGATGCGACCCACGATCGCGCTCGCGGGCGTCTCCTCTGTCCTCGTGTACGTCGAGTAGCGGTCGACTGCGATGAATGGCTCACGAGTCTCCTTGCTGCGAACGAGCTCGAGCGACCACATCAGGCCGCGGCCGGACGCCAGTCCGACGCACGAGTGGCGCTCCTCGAGGTCCTTGAGGCCGTCACCGAGATAGGCACCCAGATCGCGAACCCGCTCGAGAATGTTCTCCTCGAGCATCGCTTCGAGGTTGCCGCACACAGCGGCCATCCCGAGGGGGTGGGAGCCGAACGTGCTCATCGTATTGAAGCGCCACTGGTCGAAGAACTCGGCGACCTCTTTGGAGAGCACGACTCCGGCGGCCGGAAGCGAAGAGGAGCTGAGCCCCTTCGCCACGGCCATGATGTCCGGCGTGACGTCGTAGACCTTGTACCCGAACCACTCGCCCAGGCGACCGAATCCCGTCATCACCTCGTCGTCAAGCCAGAGCACGTCAAGCCGCTTCGTCATCTCCCGGATCTGCGAGAAATACTCCTTCGGCGGGTGAATCATCCCCGCACCTTGTGCAGGCTCGGTGAGGAACCCCGCGACCGACTCAGGGCCGATCGACCGGATCAGATGTTCCGTGGCGCGCACGCAGGCGAGGGTTCCGCTCTCGTCCTTGCAGTCCGGATATGTGTGCCCGATCGGACAGCGATAGCAGTGGGGCGCCGGCGCATAGTGGTAGTTGGCTGAGGGAGCGTCGGGCACGTCGACATGCGCTTGGTCCCCGCTCCCCGATGCGAGGCTCGAGCGGTACCCCCGCACGCCGTTTGCACCCGAGAGCGCGTTGGTCCAGCCGTGGTAGTCGTACGTGCGAGTGACGATGTTGCGCCGCCCGCTGTAGAGCTTCGCGAACAGCACCATGTTCTCCACTGCCTCGGTGCCGGTTGACAGGAATCTGATCCGGCCGGCCCACTCACCGACGCCGATGTCTTCCATGATCAGCTTGGCCGCCCTGGACCGGTACTCGGTGGTCATCCCTTCCCACACGTAGCCGAACTTGTCCGTTGCCTCGCGTATCGCTGCGACGATCTTGGGGTGGCGGTGACCCATGTTCACGCAGATCAACTGGTTCGCGAAATCGAAAATGCGCCTACCGTCGGCCAGCGTCACGTAGCAGCCATCGGCACTCGCTACCGGATTCGACTGGTACTCGTCAGCCGTCGCGAGCACGTGGAAGACGTAGCGTTGATCCCAGTCCCGCACCTGCTCCCAGTCGACCCCTGCGGATGCCTCGGGCGCTCCTGGCGGCGTCGGTTCGTCCAATTGCTTAGCCGGCTTGACTTCGATCTTGGACATTTGGTCCTCCCGGCGGTCGGCTAACGAGGAAACCGTGTGTCCGAGAGTATCCAGTGGTACTGTGCAAATGTCAAGTAACTCGTATACCCAGCGCGCCTGTAGAGGCCGTTCGGACCTCCGTGCTACAGGCGAGAATCTGCAGCGAGCGCCAGTGTCCGATCACCAGTCCCCGAATACGCCCCCCGCCCTCGCCGTGTCGCACGCGGCCAGGGCCGCGAGGCGCTATGTAGGGCCTTACCCCGAGTCGTGGCACGAGACGGCTTTGACGGAGTCACGTTCCGCTCAGTCGCAGCCGAGGCTGGCGTGACTCATGGTCTCGCCTCCTATCATTTCGGTACGCGCGAGACGATGATCCAAGAGGCTCTCAAGTGGGCGGTCGAGCACACAATCGAGACAACCCACCTCGCGGCATCGACCGACGGGCTCGGGAGCTTTGCGGCGGACGTCCCCCGCACACTGAGCGAAAGCCCTGAAGACGCGGTCTTCCAGTACGACCTCTTACTGCGTGCGCTTCGCACCCCGGGCCTGCTCGACGACGTACGTAAGAGCTATGACGACTACGTGGCCGCAATCGCGGCGTCACTGAACGGCTTCGGCATCGAGGGAGACGCAGTGGCACGGCTCGTGTTCGCTGCGCTTGACGGCCTGACGCTTCAGCAGCTCCTGTACGGCGACACGAACCGAATCGAGGAGGCGATCGCTGTGCTGCGTCAGCTCCTCTCGCTTCTCGCAGCCTCATCAGGGACTGCATCCGCGTCCGGCGCTTCAGACGAAGTCGTCTTGTCCCAATGACAGATGTCTTTACGGACTGTCAGCGCACGCTGCCCGCGCTGTTGCTCAGACAGGCTGACCGGTACGCCGACAGGACATGCCTCGTCACAGAGGTCGGGACGTTCACCTTTTCGGAGATGCCCTCCCTTGCAGCGCGATACGGCGCACTACTCGAGGACAATGGTGTGCGCCGCGGCGACCGGGTCGTAGTCGTCAGTGAGAACCGGCTCGAGATGCTTGCACTCTTCCTTGGCTGCGCTTGGAGCGGGGCGATCTTCGTTCCGGTCAACACTGCCAGCAAGGGCCGGCAGCTTGAGCACGTGATTGGCAACGCCGAACCGACGATCCTTGCGCTCGAAAACGTCCTCCGAGGCCAACTCGAAACACTCGAGCACGTCCCGCCGTCACTCCAGCGTTTGTGGATCATCGACGAAGACACCCGGCATCAAGAACGATGGCGCGAGATACCGGTGACGCGAATGCCGGTACCAACGCGAGCCGCCTCTCTGCTTCCGCCCGACCCAGCCGACACCCTGGCAGTTCTCTACACGTCAGGGACAACCGGCCCTTCGAAGGGCGTGGAATGCCCTCAGGCGCAGTTCACCTACTGGGGCGAGGTCGTCGGCGGGTTCCTGTCGGTTACGTCGGCGGACACGCTCTACACGTGCCTGCCTCTGTTCCACACAAACGCACTGAACGGATTCGTTCAGGCGCTTGTGCACGGCGCCCGGTTCGTGCTCGGTCCGCGCTTCTCGGCGTCCCGCTTCTGGGAGAGGCTGGCCGACGCCGAGGCGACCGTGACGTATCTGCTCGGCGCCATGGTGTCGATCCTCGTCGCCCGAGAGGAGTCGCCGCTCGATCGGAAGCACACTGTCACCCGCGCGCTCGCACCGGCGACCCCGGCTGAGCTCTGGGACACGGTCAGGCATCGGTTCGGCATCCAGATCATCGAAGGACACGGAATGACCGAGACCAACGGGGTGATCGGCCCGCGCGACGGCGAACAGCGCCCCGGATACATGGGGAGAACGATGGAGGGCTTTCATGCACGCATCGTTGGCGAAGCGGGTGAAGACGTTCCGCCCGGAACCGTGGGTGAACTCCTGGTGAGCTCCGATGACCCTCTCGCGTTTGCCTCGCGCTACTGGCGAGACGAGGAAGCGACTCGCGCGGCATGGGTCAATGGATGGTTTCACACAGGCGACCGCGTCCTGGCGGACACAGACGGCTACTACAGGTTCCTCGATCGTGCCAAGGATGTGATTCGGCGGCGCGGCGAGAACATCTCTGCCTGGGAGGTCGAGCAGGTGCTGATCCTTCACCCATCGGTCGCGGCTGCAGCGGCGATCGGTGTTCCGTCGCCGCTCGGCGAGGATGACGTGATGGCCTGCGTGGTGGTGCAAGATGGATTCCAGCTCGACCCAGCAGATCTCATCACGTTCTGCCACACGCGACTGGCCTACTTCGCGGTCCCGAGGTACATCGAGATCCTCGACGAGCTCCCCATGACCGAGAACGGGAAGGCCAAGAAGTATGCGCTCCGAGAGCGCGGCGTGGGACCTACAACATGGGATCGGGAGCGCGCAGGCTTGATCCTCCCTCGTTGAACGCGTCCCCACCGACTCGAGCTTTACGCGATCCGGCTAGCCTCATGGAGTAAGGGCGACCCAAGCTCCCTCAGCAGCCCCTCACCGACGCCGTCGTCGAGGCAGCCGTCGAGGTCGGTCCGCCGTCAGGCATGGCCGAGCGCAACCGCGAGGGGTAGAAGCTTCTTCGAAGAGGCGGCCTCAGAGCCGGGGCCGGCGCGACTGCACGTCGGGCGTGCTGTCGTAGAGCGCCTGTGCCGCGCGCAGGACCCGCGCTTCCGCCCACGGGCGACCCGTGAACTGCAGCCCGATCGGGAGGCCGAGGTCGTCGAAGCCTGCCCGCACGGTGCACGCGGGCAGGCCGCAGAGATTCTGCGGGGTCGTGTAGGGGAGCACGAGCTCCCGGAAGTCGACCTCGCGCCCGAGATGCTCCCCCACCTCCCGTGCGCCGGGGAACGGGGCTCCGGCCGCCACGGGGGTCAGGAGCACGTCGCACGAGGCGAAGAGACGACCGAATGCCTCCCGTAGCCGCTCGCGCTCGTCGGACGCGTCCAGGTACTGGTCGAGCGTCACGGCCCGACCCGCTTCGAGGCGCTCGAGCACGTCCGCGCCGTACTCCCGCCGGCGTTCGGGGTAGAGCCCGGCGCGCACGTGGGAGCGAAGCGCCTCCGCCCGCTGCATCGGGACGAACGCCGAAGGAATCCTCGCCGCCTCGGGCAGATCGAGCGTGACCACCTCCGCCCCCGCGTCAGTGGCGATGCGGACGGCACCGTCGTAGGCCTCTCTCACCGCCGGTGCGAGCGGAGTCCGATGGAGATCGGGGCAGAGCCCGATCCTGAGGCCCGCGAAGCCCAGCTCGAGCCCGTCGCGGACGTCGCCGAGCGGCGTGCCCGGCTCGGCGATCGCCTCGAGCAGCCCGGCCGCGTCCGCGGGGCTCCTCGCCATCGGGCCGACGTGGTCGAACGAGGGCGCGAGGGGAAACACGCCTTCGCGTGAGACAGAGCCCCACGTCGGCTTGAGCCCGACCACGCCGCAGAGCGCCGCGGGCACGCGGATCGAGCCGGCGGTGTCCGTGCCGAGCGCCAGCGGCACCTCGCCGGCCGCGAGCGCCACCGCCGACCCCCGCTCGAGCCGCCCGAGACACGGTCGAGCGCCCACGGATTGTGGGTCGAGCCGAGCCCCTCGTTGAGGGAGGTGATGCCGAAGGCGAACTCGTGCGTCTGCGTCTTGCCGATGAGGACGGCGCCGCTCTCGCGCGCGCGCCGGAGCGCCTCCGCGTCCCGGACGGGCACGTGCGCTGCGAACATCGTCGACCCGTACGTCGTGCGCACCTCCCCGGAGTCGAAAAGGTCCTTGACGCCGAGCGGCACCCCCTCGAGGGCACGCGCGGAGCCTCTGGCCCAGGCCGCCTCCGCCGCGCGCGCCTCGACGAGCGCGCGCTCGAGGCAGGTCGTCGTGAAGGCACCCACGAGTGGGTCGACGGCGGCGATCCGGTCGGAGAGCGCCGTCACGACCTCGACGGGCGAGAAGCGGCGCGACCGGTAGCCGGCGAGCAGCTCCGTGGCGCCGAGTGACGCGAGCTCGCTCACGACGCCGAGCGCCCCGCACGCGAGCTGCTACCCACCCGCGTGCGCCTCGATCTCCGCGAGCACGCGCTCGGTCGGCCAGACGGTGCAATAGGAGCGGTCGAGCACGCGCAGGCCCTGCTCGTGGAGCTCCCGCGTCTTCGACGCGCAGGCATCGCCGACGAGGACGACGTCGTAGCTCCGGTCGGAGGCGTCACGTACCGTCGTCTCGACGCAGTAGCGCGTGTCGACGCCGCAGACGACCAGGCGCTCGGCACCGATCCTCCCGAGCTCCTCGGCGAGGTTGCCGGAGCCGAACGCGCCCGAGGTCGTCTTCTCGACGACGACCTCGCCCGCGAGCGGGGCGACCTCCGGCAGGAACTCCGCCTCCTTCGAGCCGGCCACGTAGCGCCAGCCGCGCAGCCGATGGCTCCGGCACAGGTCCGCGCCGTCGGGAGCCCGCGAGCAGAGATGCGTGTGGAGCACGGGGATCCCGTGGCGCCGGGCGCCGTCCTGGAGCCGCCGGATCCGGGGAACGATCTCGGCGACCTGCTCGAAGTACTCGGCCATCTCCCCCGGCTCGGCCATCGATCCCATGCCGTAGCCGGGATGCGCGTCGAAGAACTGCATGTCGACGACGAGGAGGGCTGTCCCGGACGCGCGGAGCACCGGGGCCGGCAGGGACGCGAGCGGGCTCATGTGAGTGCGTGACCTCCTTCGACCAGCATGGTCGTTCCGGTGACGTACTGCGCTTCCTCGGAGGCGAGGTAGGAGACGGCGCCGGCGACGTCCTCCGACGTGCCGAGCCGCCGGCATGGGTTCCGCTCCGCATAGCCGCGCGTGAATCCCTCCGAGAGCAGCGCGACGCGGTCGGTGGCCGAGTAGCCGGGGACGACCACGTTGACGGTGACGCCGGAGGGGCCGACCTCCTTCGCCAGCGACCGCGCCATGCCGATGAGCGCGGCCTTCGACGTGGTGTAGGCGGGAAGCCCCGGCACGGGCCCCTCGACGCTCGTGGAGCCGAGGGCGATCAGCCTGCCCTGGCCGCGCTCCTGCATCTCGGGGAGACACGCCTGAGCGAGGAGCAGGAACGCCCGCAGCGTGACGTCCAGGTGCCCCTGGAAGTCCTCCCAGGTGTGCTCCGGGAACGGCCTGAACTCGAGCTTCACCGCGGCATTCGAGACGACGGCTCCGATCGGCCCGAACGCGTCCCGGGCGCCCGCGACGAGCCGGGCGACCTCCTCCGGGCGCGTGACGTCTGCCTGGATCGCGAGCGCACGCCCGCCAGCCCCGCGCGCACGTGCCGCGATCTCCTCCGCCTGCTCGCGGGCCGAGTGGTAGTTGACGACGACGCCCGCGCCGTCACGCGCCAGTGCGAGCGCGCAGGCTGCGCCGATTCCGCGGCTCGCGCCGGTGACGACCGCCGCGCCCGGGACGACCATCAGGAGCGGCCGAGCTCTCCCCGGTCGTACGTCCAGGTGATCGGCCCGCGCTCCGCGCCGACCTCGGCTCGGAGCGCCTCGGTCGCCGCGTCGTCGACCTCCGAGCCCTGGATGACGACTCCGTAGTCGGCACGGGCCGTGTCGAGCGAGAGCTTTCGGTCGAGCACGTCGGCGACGACGAGCCCGGGCTCCCGTTCGTAGGGGTCGCCGTATCCTCCTCCACCCGCCGATCCGTCGCAGACGACGCGGTCGCCCGTTTCGAGCACGTAGATCGAATTCGTGGGGATCACCTCGACGCGCCCGTCGGCGCGATGCACCTCTGCCCGCGAGGAGGCGCCCGGCCTGCCGCCGAACAGCCCCCACGGCCTCGTACGGTGACGCTCCTCGAACACGGTCAGGTGCACGGGGCCACGGAGCACCTCCGTCTCGTTCACGTGCCCGAGACCTCCGCGCCGCCGACCGGCCCCCGCCGAGTCCGGGCGGAGCGCGTTTCGGTGGACGCGCAACGGATAGTTGAGCTCGAGCGCCTCCGCGGGAACGTTCATCACGTTCGCGATGTCGGTGCGGATCACGTCGATGCCGTCGGCGCGAGCGCTTCCACCGGAGCCGCCCGTGTCGAGCTCCGCGCAGACGAAACGCCTTCCTCCCGGATCGACTCCTCCGAAGATGAAGATCCGCTCGAGCCCGCAGGGGGCAGCGGGGATCCGTGCCGGGATCGCCTGGACGAGCGCACCCAGAAGCGTGTCGGCGATGCGCTTCATCGTCATCGTCCGCGCGTTCACCGGCGCGGGCGGACGCGGGTTGACCACGGTCCCGAGCGGCAGCTCGACCGTCAGGGGACGGAACACCCCGCCGTTTCTCGGCGCGTCTCCACCCGCCAGCGCCCGGACGACGAAATGGACGGCCGACAGCGCCGCCGAGCGGTCCGAGTTGAGCGGTCCTCGCACCTGGGGGCTCGAGCCCGTGAAGTCGACGCGCAGATCCGAGCCGGACACGCTCACCGTGACCCGGATCGGGATCAGGCGGTCGAGCTCGATGCCGTCGTTGTCGAGGTAGTCCTCGAACTCGTACGCCCCGTCCGGGATCTCGGCGATCCGCGCGCGGGTGATCGCCTCGGCCCTGTCGAGCAGCTCGTCCGTGTAGCCGCGAAGCGTCGCCCGGCCGTGGCGCTCGAACAGCGCGCGCAGCCGTGAAACCCCGACGTGCGTCGCCGCGAGCTGCGCGCGCAGGTCGCCGAGCGTCGTCTCGGGGATCCGGACGTTTCGCCCGAGGATCGCGTGCAGGGCCTCGTTCGGCCGGCCGGCCTCGTAGAGGCGCAGCGGCGGCAGCCGGAGCCCTTCCTGGTAGACCTCGGTGGCGTTCGCCGGCATGCTCCCCGGCGCCATTCCCCCATGTCCATGTGGTGGGCGATCGAGGCGACGAACGCGACGACCTCGCCCTCGTGGACGACCGGCGCCACGACGGAGACGTCCGGGATGTGGCTGCCGCCGTCGTACGGGTCGTTCAAGATGAAGACGTCCCCGTCGACCATCTCGTGCGGCGCGTACCGGGCGATGATCGTGGCGACGGCGGGGGTCATCAGGCCGAGCTGAGCCGGCAGAGCCGTCGACTGGGCGATCATCTCGCCCGCCGCGTCGAAGAGCCCCGTCGACGCGTCGTGGCCCTCCTTGACGATGCTCGAGTAGGCGCTCCGCACGAGCGCGACTTCCATCTCCTCGGCGATCCCGTCGAGCTGGTTGCGCACGACCTCGAGGAGGATCGGATCGCTCGCGCGCGTGCTCGTGCTCACGAGTCGAGCGCGCCGCTCGTCAGCGGCGCGGCTCCTCTCGAGCCTCGGGGACGGCTTGCCTCCACGACGACCACCCGGCTGACGTCGACCCGGGCACGCTGGCCCGGATGCACGACGACGGTCGTGTCGGTCTGCTCGAGCACCGCCGGCCCCTCGATCTCCCCGTCGACGGGAAGGCGGGCGCGATCGTAGCGCGGTGTCTCGACGTACCCCCCGGCCGCCTCGAACCACGCCGGCCGCGCGTCGATCTGGGCGTCCTCGACGGTGCTCGCCGCAGCCGGCGAGTCGAGGCGGGGCTCGGCCACCGGCAGGCTGTGCACGGTGCGGACCGCGACGATCTCGATCGGTGCGCCCCGGTCGCTGTGCCCGTACACGCGCTCGTGGAGGTCGTGGAAGGACGCCGCCACGTCCTCGGTCAGGCCGCGGCCGCCGTTCGTCGCGATCGGCACGGTGAGCTCGTACGACTGCCCTGCGTACCGCACCTCGGCGAGACGCCGCACGACGACCTGGTCGAGGGGTGCGCCGTCCGCGCGCATCCGCTCGCTGCCCTGCCGGTCGAGCTCGGCGAGAGCGTCGGCAACCTGCTCGTCGTCGATGCTCGAGGCCCGCCCGCTGAGGGTCGTGACCTGCTCCAGCTCGACGTCCGAGACGAGCAGCCCGAAGGCCGAGAGGACGCCCGGCGCCTCGGGGACGATCATCCGCGCGAGACCGAGCTCGAGCGTGAGCGGGGCGCCGTGGACGGGGCCTCCTCCGCCGAGGGCCACGAGCCCGAAGTCGCGCGGGTCGTAGCCGCGCTGGACGGAGACGAGGCGGATCTCGTCCGCCATGCGTGCGTTCAGGATCGTGTGGATCCCGGCCGCCGCGGCGGTGGTCGACAGCCCGAGCGCGTCGGCGACGCGGCCGACGGCCGCTTCGGCCGCATCGGGGTCGAGCTCGAGCGCCCCTCCGGCGAACCGCTCGGGGTTCACGTACCCGAGCACGACGCTTGCATCGGTGACGGTCGCGTCGACCCCACCGCGCCCGTAGCAGGCCGGGCCCGGCTCCGCACCGGCGCTCTGGGGGCCGACCCGGAGCCCGCCGACCTCGTCGATCCAGGCGATCGAGCCGCCGCCCGCCCCGATCGTGTTCACGTCGACGAGCTGGAGCCGGACCGGGTAGCCGCCGATCGATCCGTGGCCAGCGATGAGCGGCTTGCCCTCGGCGACGAGGGCGACGTCGCAGCTCGTGCCGCCGATGTCGAGGGTGATCACGTTCGGGAAGCCCGCGCGCTCGGCGGCGAACTTCCCGCCGATAACGCCCGCGGCGAGCCCCGAGAGGAGCATCGTCACGGGACGCTCGGCCGCCGCGCGGGCGTTCTGGATCCCGCCCCGCGACTGCATGATCTGGAGAGGCCCGCCGATCCCGACCTCGCGCATCATCCCCTCGAGGCGCCCGACGTAGCCCTCGACGGCGCTGCGGAGGTAGGCGTCGAGCGTCGTCACCAGCACGCGCTCGTACTCGCGGAACTGCGGGTCGATCTCGCACGAGAGCGAGACCCGCAGCTCCGGCGCCTCCTCGGCGAGGATCGCTCGCGTTCGGAGCTCGTGCTCCGGGTTCAGGAACGAGAACAGGTAGCAGACGGCGACCGCCTCGACGCCGGCGTCGCGGAGAGCCCGCGCTGCCACTCGGACGTCCGCCTCGTCGAGCGGCGTCACGACCGAGCCGTCGCCGCCGACACGCTCGGTGATCGGAAAGCGATGGCGGCGACGGGCGAGGAAGCCGGGCGCGACCGGCTCGAGGACGAGGTCGTACATCCGGGCCCGCTGGGTGCGCCCGATCTCGAGCGTGTCCTCGAAGCCGCTCGTCATGAGCACGCCCGTGAGCGACCCCTTCCGCTCGAGGAAGGCGTTCGTGGCGACGGTGCTCCCGTGGACGAGCCGGCTGACGTCGCCCGCGGATGCTTCGGAGGCCGCGAGGATCTTCTCCACGCCCTGCCGCACCCCCGTCACCAGGTCGCGGGGCGTCGTGGGCACCTTGGTGTGGGTCACGGCGGACTGGTCCCGCAGCATGACGACGTCGGTGAACGTCCCTCCGATATCGATCCCGATCTCGATCACGAGGGCACCTCGGTGCCGGCCAGCACGTGGATCGGCACGGGCTTGACGGGCGGCCGCACGCTTCCGCGCGGGACCTCGACGAGCGGCTTTTCCGTGCCCTCGGCGAGCAGCCGGCCGATCGTGCTTCCGCACATCCGGCCCTGGCAGAGGCCCATGCCCGCGCGCGTCCAGTCCTTGAGCGCCTTGGGCGACGCGCACCCGCCGGCGATACGCGTGCGAATCTCGCCCGCGGTGACCTCCTCGCAGCGGCAGACGACGACGTCGTCGGCCGTGCCCTCCCAGAGCCCCGGCCGTGGACGGAAGGCGTGTCCCAGAGCGCGGGCGAACCGGTGCCTGGGCCCGAGCTGCTTCCGGGCCTCCGTCGCGAGCTCCTCGTTGCCCGCCGCCGAGGCGCCGGCCACCCGTCCCTCCCAGAACGAAACCACGTTGCCGGCGATCCCCGTGATCTCCCCGGCGGCGTACACGCGCGGCACGCTCGTCTCCATGCTTTCCCCGACCGCGACGAACCACGCCTGCGCGTCGTCGTCGAAGCGAAGCGCGCAGCCGCAGCTCTCGGCGAGCTCGACCGAGGGCAGGAACCCGTAGCCGATCGCGACGGCGTCGACGTCGAGCGACCGCTCGCTCCCGGGGAGCGCGCGCCAGTCGCCGTCGACCTTCGCGATCACCGCCCTCTCGACCGTCTCGGCTCCCTCGGCCCGAACGAGCTTGTGCCGGCTCAGTCGCGTGACCCCCAGCCGGCGAAGCGCACGCGCGTAGCCGAGACCCTCACGGACGAGCTCCGGCACGCGAGCGGCCGCCGGTGCGAGGCCGAGCCAGGCCCGGGCGGGCGTCGCCTCGACGAGCATCACCTCCGCCCCGGCCTCCGCGAGCTGCGTCGCGACCGGGAGCAGGAACGGCCCCGCGCCGGCCAGCACGACCTTCCTCCCGGGAAGCACCGCATACGCCTTCACGAGCGTCTGTGCGGCGCCGGCGGTCATCACCCCCGGCAGCGTCCAGCCGGCGAACGGGACCGGGCGGTCGTAGGCGCCCGTCGCGAGCACGATCGCGGACGGGCGGAGATGCTCGGAGGCGCCGTCGTGAACCACCATCACGTCGCGGCCTTCGAAGATCCCCCAGACGAGACCGCGCGAGACGACGTCGACGCCGAGCCGTGCGAGCTCCGCGCGCAGGTGCTGGATCCGCTGCGAGCCCTTCGAGGATCCGTCAGGCCCCTTGAAGTACTGACCTGCGGGCCGCTCGTGCTCGTCCACGAGCACGACGCTCTGGCCGGACTCCGCGGCCGCGAGCGCCGCGCCGATCCCGGCGGGCCCGCCGCCGACGACGACCACGTCGGGCTCACGCATGAGCGAACCCCTGCCAGCCCGGGTCACGCTGCGTCTCGATCGACATTCCGGGCGCGACGGGGGTCATGCACGCGCGAAGGTTCGACTCGCCGTCGATCGTGACGAGGCAGTCGAAGCAGATCCCGATCCCGCAGAAGAACGCCCGCGGCTCCTCCCTCTGCGCGGTCGTGTGCAGCGCGCGGATCCCGGCCGCCCACAGGGCGGCGAGGATCGGCTCGCCCTCGCGCGCCACGACGGGCGAGCCGTCGACCGAGATCGTGACCGCCGCGCCGCCGCCGGGAAGGCGGAGATCGCTAGCCGGCCGGGACGTAGTAGGCATCGGGCATCTCCTTTTTCACGGTAGCCCCGCCGGCGAAGCGCGAGGGGGCGTAGGCGGATATGTCGAACGCGCAGCCTCCGGTCTGGACGAGGTCGGCGAGGATGCGGCCGATCGCCGGCCCCATCGCGACGCCGCGGTTCATCACGCCGACGAAGAGGCCGTCGATCCCCGGGGCCGGCCCGAGGATCGGATAGCCGTCGGCGGGGGTGACGATCACGCCGGCCCAGCAGCGCATCAGCTGGACGTTGCGGAGGGCCGGCAGCGTGCGGAGCGCGTGCGAGGTCAGCTCGACCGCCCCGGCGGCGGTCGTCTCCGTCGTCGCGTTCAGCACGCGGGTGAAGGACTCGCGCGTGATCCCGTAGACCATCGTGCCCGAGCGCGTCTGCTTGATGTTGTGGAGCGAGGTGCGCAGGAGCGGCGGGATCCGCTCGGAGACGAAGAGCTGGCCGCGCGCGCAGGTGAGCGGGACGTTCAGGCCGACCGTGTCGGCGAGCGCGCGCGTGCCGGCGCCGCCGCAGACGACGACCGCCCCCGCGGAGATCTCGCCCTGCGAGGTGAGGACGCCGGTCGCCCGGCCGCCGTCGGTGAGGATGCGGTCGGCGCGCACGCCGACCCGGATGTCGGCGCCGTGGCGCCTCGCTGCCTCCGCCTGCGCCCAGACCGCCATCGGCGGCGTGACCATGCCGTCCTGCGGCGCCCAGGTGCCCGCGTAGACCTCCTTCGAGAGGGCCGGCTCGACCTCGCGCAGGTCATCGCCGTCCAGGAGCTGGACGTCCACGCCGAGCGCCCGCAGGCCCTCGACGCGCTCGTGCACGTGCGGCCGCTCGGCGGGGTCGAACCAGAGGTCGATCTGGCCGATCACGTCGTAGTCGAGCGGCGGATCGTACTCCTCGGCGAGCTCCGCGTAGAGGTCCATCGCCGCCTGGGAGATCCGGACGTACGGCTCCGGCACGACGATGTCGGCGTGGCTGAAGATCATCGTCGAGACGCCGCCGAACGCCGCCCCGGAGGAGCCCGTGGCGAGCTCGTGCTCCTCGACGAGCACGACGCGCAGGCCGTCGCGGGCGGCGTAGTACGCCGCCGCGGTGCCGAGCAGGCCACCGCCGACGACGCAGACATCTGCCCGGTCGCTCAGGCGCATCTCCCGCTTCGGGTCGGCATCCTCGTCTTCGCGTCTCTGTTCGGCTTCATGTGAGCGCGTGCCCTCCGTCGACGAGGAGGGTCGTCCCCGTGACGTACTCCGCTGCCTGCGAGGCGAGGTAGCATACCGCGCCCGCGACGTCCTCCGAGGTGCCGAGGCGCCGCATCGGCGTCCGCTCCGCATACGCCTCTCGAAACGTCTCCGGCAGGCGATGGACGCGATCGGTGGCGGTGAACCCGGGGACGACCACGTTGACCGTGACACCGTCCGGCCCGACCTCCTTCGCGACGGCGCGCACCATGCCGGTGAGGCCCGACTTGGCGGTGACGTAGGCGTGCGAGCCCGGGTTCGGCGCGAGGGTCTGCGTCGAGCCCATCGCGATCAGGCGCCCGCTCCCGCGCTCGCGCATCCCCGGAAGGCACGCCTGGGCGAGGAGGAAGAACGCACGCAGCGTCCCGTCGAGCTGGCGCTGGAAGTCGTCCCACGTGAGCTCGAGGAAGGGCCGCCGCTCGTTCTGCAAGGACGCGTTCGAGACCACGATCGAGACGTCGCCGAGCTCGGACTGCGCCGTCTCCACGAGCCGGGCGACGTCCTCGTCACGCGACATGTCTCCCTGGACGGCCACGGCTCGACCGCCCTCCGAGCGGATCTCGGTGACGACCGCCTCCGCACGGTCGGCGGCGGCGTGGTAGCCGACGGCCACCGGGGCACCGCCCCGGGCCAGGGCGAGCGCGCAGGCGGCCCCGATCCCGCGACTTCCTCCCGTGACGATCGCGGCCCCCGGAACGAGCGTCATCACGTGCGACCGAGCTCCCCGCGGTCGTAAATCCACGCGACGGGGCCGCGGCCGTCGCGCAGGCGCGCGCGCAGGGCCTCGGTCTCGTCCCCGTCGACCGCCCCGTCGGCGACGACCACCCCGTACTCCTCCCGCGCCTCCGCCAGGGTGAGCTTGTGGTCGAGCAGGTCGGCGAGCACGAGCTCGGGCTCGCGCTCGAGCGGGTCCCCGTAGCCGGCGCCGCCCGAGCACCGGCAGACGATCCGGTCGCCGGTGGAGAGCGTGTACATGCCGAGCGCGGGCACCGACTCGACGCCTCCCGCGCGGCGATGGATCTCGGCGACGCTCAGCGCACCGGGAAGGCCGCCGTAGAGCCCCCAGGGGCGCGTGTAGTGGCGGTTCTCCCTGATCGTGAACGAGACGGGGCCGTGCAGGATCTCGATCTCCTTCACGTGTCCGAGGCCTCCTCGCCGGCGCCCGGCCCCCGCCGAGCCCTCGCGGAACGAGCTGCGATGGACCCGCAGCGGATACGAGAGCTCGAGAGACTCCGCGGGCACGTTCGTCGTGTTGCCGATGTCGGTGCGGATCACGTCGACGCCGTCGGACTCCGGCCCTGCGCCGCTTCCGCCCGTATCGAGATCGGAGCAGACGAACTGCTCGCCCGTCTCCGGCTGCGTCCCGCCGAAGATGAGCACGCGCTCGAGCCCCGAGGGCGCGGCGGGTATCCGCCCGGGGACGGCGGGGACGAGGGCGCCGAGCATCGCGTCGCAGATGCGCTTCATCGTCTGCGTGCGGGCGTTCACGGGTGCCGGGGGCAGCGGGTTCACGACCGTCCCCGGCGGGAGCACGAGGGTCACCGGGCGATAGACACCGCCGTTTCTCGGGGCGTCGCCGCCCACGACCGCCCGAACGACGAAGTAGACCGCGGAGTGCACGGCCGACGTGTCCGCGTTCATCGGCCCGCGCACCTGGGGGCTCGAGCCGGTGAAGTCGACGGTGAGCTCCGAACCGCTCACGATGACCGTTGCCCGGATCGCCACGGGCGTGTCGAGGTCGATCCCGTCGTTGTCGAGGTAGTCCTCGAACGTGTAGGCGCCGTCCGGGATTCGCTCGATGCGGGCGCGTGCGATCGCCTCGCCGCGGCGGAGGAGCTCGTCGACGGCGGCATCGAGCACGTCCGCGCCGTAGCGGTCGATGAGCGCGACGAAGCGCGTCCTGCCGACGTGGGTCGCCGCGAGCTGCGCGCGCAGGTCGCCGAGCACGGTCTCCGGGATGCGCACGTTCCGCTCGAGCACCGCGTGCACCGCCTCGTCCGGGACTCCGGCTCGGTAGAGCCGCAGGGGCGGAAAGCGGATCCCTTCCTGGAAGACCTCCGTCGAATCCGTCGGCAGCGAGCCGGGCGACTTGCCGCCCATGTCCATGTGGTGCGCGATGGACGCGGTCAGGCCGGCGACGCGGCCGTCGTGCACGACCGGCGCGACGATCGAGACGTCGGGGATGTGGCTTCCGCCCTCGTACGGGTCGTTCAAGATGAAGACGTCTCCGTCTGCCATCTCGCCGACGGGGAAGCGGGCGAGGATCGAGCGCACCGCCGGCCCCATCAGCCCGAGCTGCGCGGGCAGGGAGGTCGACTGCGCGATCATCTCCCCGGAGGCGTCGAAGAGCGCGGTCGAGGCGTCGTGACCCTCCTTGACGATGCTCGAGTAGGCGCTGCGGACGAGCGCGACCTCCATCTCCTCGGCGATCCCGTCGAGCTGGTTGCGGATCACCTCGAGGCGGACCGGATCGAGCGCGACACCCTCTGCGCTCGCCGGGCCGGGGCTAGTGGCTCGCATAGAAGCTCTCCTCGACCGAGACCGTTTCCGGGAGGTCGGCAAGGCGGGCGGGCGAGTACGGCCCGAGATCCCACGAGGTCCTCCCCTCGGCAGCCAGCTCCGCGAGGATCTGCCCGACGATCGGCCCGAGCGTGATGCCGCGGTGCATGACGCAGACGAGCAGGCCCTCCACGCCGTCGACCCGCCCGAAGACCGGATACCCGCCGGCCGGGACGATGCGCACACCCGCCCACGCCCGCAGGACCCGGACGCCGCCGAGCGCCGGGATCAACCGTGCCGCCGTCGCCACGATCTCGCGAATGCCCGTCGGCGTCGACTGCACGTCGTCGGCTCGCGGCTCGCGCGTCACGCCGATGACCACCGTGCCGGCGGCCGTCTGCTGCATGTTGTGGAGCGACGTCCGCAGCAGGCGGGGGATGCGCTCGGTGACGACCATCTGCCCGCGGCTCAGGTCGAGCGGGATCCGCAGGCCGACGCCCTGGGCCAGCGCTGCCGTTCCCGCGCCGCCGCACGCGATCACGCACCCCGCGTGGACGACGCCCTGCGAGGTGCGAACGCCGACGACCCGCTCCCCGTCCACGACGAGCCCCTCCGCGCGCACGCCGACCCTGAGCTCGGCGCCGTGCCTGCGTGCGCCGTCGGCGAGCGCCCACACGGCGCAGATGGGCGTAACGTGCCCGTCGGTCGCGCACCACATGCCGCCGGCGATGTCCCCGGTCAGCGCCGGCTCGATCTCGTGCAGCTCCTCGGACGAGAGCAGCTCCACGGGAGACCCGGCCTCCCGGAGTCCCCGGGCGCGCTCCTCCCGAAACGGACGGTCGGTCTCGTCGAAGAACGGGTCGATCTGCCCGAGCACCTTGTAGTCCAGGGGAGGCCCGAGCTCGTCCGCGAGCTCGGAGAAGAGACGGACGCTCGCCAGCGAGAGCTGGACGTAGTGGTCGGGGACGCGCGTCTCGGAGTAGCTGAAGACCATCGACGAGACGCCGCCGAACGCTGCTCCCGAGGCACCTGCCGCGAGCTCCTGCTCCTCGAGGAGGACGACGCGGAGCCCTGACCGTGCGGCGAAGTACGCGGCCGCGGCGCCGAGCAGCCCGCCTCCCACAACGCACACGTCGGGAGCGTTCCCGGCCGCGGCAGCGCTCACCGTGAGACGGCCTCCTCGGCCAGCCGAACCCAGCGGTCGCTCGCCGGGCGCCGGTCGTCCTTTCGCATGCGATTCCGGATCGTCCCGATGCCCTCCACCGTCACCTCCACGACGTCGCCCTCGTCGAGGAAGACGTCGCGGGCGGTGCCGACGCCGCTCGGCGTGCCCGTCGCGATCAGATCGCCCGGCTCGAGCGTGACGAACGTCGACAGGAAGCTGATCAGCTCCGGGACGCCGACGATCATGTCCGACGTCCGCGCGTGCTGCACGAGCTCGCCGTTCACGTGCGTCTCGATGACGAGAGCCGCCTGGTCCAGCTCGTCGGCGGTGACGAGCTCGGGCCCGACCGGGAGCGTCCCCTCGAAGTTCTTCCCGGGCGTCCACTGCTGGCCGCGGTGTTGCCAGTCGCGCACGGACACGTCGTTGAGCACGACGTAGCCGGCCACCACCTCGAGCGCCTGCTCGGCCGGCACGTGCCGGCAGCGAGCTCCGATGACGACGCCGAGCTCGCCCTCGTAGTCCGCGCGCGAGGAGAACGACGGCAGGTAGACGTCGTCGAACGGCCCCGCGAGGCAACACGGGAAGCGGACGAAGACCTCGGGCCAGGCCGAGGTGGTCTTGTTCATCTCGTCGGCGTGCTCCTGGTAGTTCCGGCCGAGGCAGAAGATCTTCGGCGGCGCGGGCACCGCGGGAGCGAAGTCGGCGACGCCGTTGCTCGCACCCGGCGCGACCCGAGCCGCCGCCTCGAGCCCGTCCGCTCCCGCGCCGAGCAGCCCGGCGAGCGTCGACAGGCGCTCGTCACCCGTCGCCCGGCCGACATCCACGTAGCCGAGCTCCGTGCGCACGTGGAGACGCAGCCCTTCGACCGTTCTCAACGTGGCGAGCCTCACGCCATCCCGCCGCGTCGCTCGCGAGCCATCTCGCACGTGCGGCTCGAGCGCTCGAAGGTGGGCGCAATGCGCGTGCCGACAACCGGTCCGACTGTTCGACGAGTGTCTACGATTCCCCTTGCGAGCTTCGGCGAGCACTCCACAGAATGGAGATATCATATATATTCGTGCCGACGCAACGGTTTGCCCGGTGTGGTCAGGCGTCGCGTCGTGGGATCGGATGCGAGTGGTGATGGCAGACAGGGGTCTATCCGGCTCGCATTGCAGGGAGGCAGGTCCCGTCGCACCCGGTCGATCCCCGACAGGAGGTGGTTAGAGTGATCACGCGGCTTGGTCCGAGGCTGCTCGTCGCCGTCACGGTGGCGCTCGCCTCGGTTCTCGTCACCGGAGTCGCCGGCGCCAGCCAGGGCGCCGAGGTCGTCAAGATCAAGTACTCGACGTCGTTCGGGACGCTCGGCCGAGAGGCGTACGCGTACGTCGCCCTGGAGAAGGGCTACTTCCGCGACGCCGGCTTCGACGTCTCGATCACGCCCGGCACGGGCACGGTCAACGTGGCCACCCTCGTCTCCTCCGGTCAGGTCGACTACGGTCCCGGCGACTTCACGGCCGTGGTGCTCGCACGGGCGAACGCCGGACTGCCGGTGAAATGCGTGGCGAACATCCAGCAGTCCACGCTTGCCTCCTATCTCGCCCGGCGGGACAGCGGCATCAACACGTGGAAGGACTTCGAAGGCAGGACGCTCGGCGCCCCGCCGGGCGCGACGGGCGCCGTCCTCTTCCCGTACACCGCCAAGAAGGCCGGGATCGACGCGAGCAAGGTCACGTTCGTGCCGACGACGCCGCAGACGGGCCCCGCCCTGCTGGCCGCCAAGAAGATCGACATCTACGAGCAGTTCGTCGTCGGCATGCCCACGGTGCGCGCCGCGATCGGCGGCGACCCCTTGAGGTCGTTCCCCGTCGCCTCCGTCGTGCCCGGCTTGATGGGCAACTGCCTGATGGTCAGCGACACGAAGCTCAGGAACAACCCGGCCGAGGTAAGACGCTTCACCGCGGCGCTCCTGAAGGGACTGCGCTGGTCGCTCGACAACCCGGGACAGGCGGGAGCGATCCTGCAGAAGCACGTCCCGCTGGCCGACTACGCGCTCGCGGCGCAGGAGCTCCGGCTGATGAAGCGCTACAGCCGCACCGCGGTGACGAAGGAGAAGGGGCTCGGCTACATCGACCCGAAGCGCGTCGATGCCACGACGAGCATCGTCAACAGCTTCTTCAAGCCCAAGAATCGCGTCACCCGCAACGAGGTCTACGCGCCCGGCTTCCTTCCCACCAAGCCGATCAAGTAAGCGGTCGGCGCACCGGACGCCATGCAAACCGGAGGGCCGCCCGCAGGGCGGCCCTCCTTTGTACGAGTGCCGCGAGGGAGCGCGGCCGGATCAGGAGGCCGGCGCGGCGTCGTTCACGCCGCGTCGGTCAGGGTGATCTGGCACATGAGCCCTCGGAGGTTCGTTGCGCCCATGCCGGGGTCGAGTGGTGGGGCGTCGTCGGTGAGGATGTTGACGTTCGACCGGTCCCAGCCGTAGTCGGGTGGCCCTTGTTCGGGGAACCACCAGCCGAACTCGGCGGCGGCGACCCGTGGGTCGACGGCGTCGGTGACGCGTGCTCGCATGGTGATCCGCCCGCGTGGGGTCTCGACGAAGACCCAGTCGCCGTTCTCGATCCCGCGCTCGGCGGCCGCGTCCGGGTGGATCTCGACGAGCGGGTCGGGGTGGGTCTTGCGCAGGGTCGGCGACTGCCGTAGCTCCGAGCCGAAGTAGTTGAGGATGCGCTGGCCGGTCGTGAGCACGAGCGGGTAGCGCTCGACGAAGGCGGGCTCGCGGAGCGGGCTCTCGGGCGGCTCGACGTGCTTGGGGAGCGGGTCGTAGCCCCACTCCTCGTACTGCTCGAGGTACAGGTCGAGCTTGCCCGAGCGGCTCGCAAAGCCGTGCTGCTCGTACTTGCGGTACTCGGGCGGGCGCTGCAGGTACGGCAGCTCCCGGAACTCCTCCCAGGTGAGACCGGCGGGCTCGAGGATGAAGTCGAGGGAGTCCTCGACGGTGTCCCAGAACCGGTCCTCGAAGCCGAGCTTCTTGCCGAGCTCGTTCAGGATCCTGTGGTCGGGCCAGGCCTCGCCCTCCGGCTCGACCACCGCCCTGCGCGGGAACGCGTAGCCGTGCACCTTCCAGTAGTCGGCGATGTTGTCGTTCTCGAGCCAGGTGGCGGCGGGCAGCACGACGTCGGCGAGCTCCGTCGTCGGTGTCGGAAAGATGTCCGCCGTGACGAGGAACTCGACCCGCTCGAGCGCCTCGTAGGCGCGGCGGGCGTTCTCGCGCGCTGTCAGCGTGTTGCTCGCGAAGATCACGAGCGCGCGCACCGGATACGGCTCGCCGGACTCGATCGCGTCCCAGACGACGTGCGGCGTCAGGCGGTCGATCGTCGCCGCCAGCCGGTAGCGGTCGCCGCCGAGCAGCTTCGCCCGCTGCCCGGCCGGAAGCTCGGAGAAGAGCGCGAACTCGGCCCGCGGCAGCATGGGCGGCAGCCCGAAGATCACGTTTCCGCCGGGCACGTCGAGGTTGCCGGTCAGCGCGACGAGGTAGATCAGCGCGCGGTCGGCGTCGACGCAGTTGACGTTCTGTTCGACGCCGACCCCCCACTGCAGCGCGGCCGGCTTCGTCTGCGCATACAGCCGGGCCGCCTGCACGACCTGCTCGGCCGGCACCCACGTGATCTCCTCGACGCGACCCGGGGTGTACTCGGCCAGCCGCTCCCGCAGCGCGTCGAACCCCGTCGTCCAGCGCTCGACGAACCCGCGGTCGTACAGGCCCTCCTCGACGATCACGTGCAGCATCCCGAGCGCGAGCGCGGCATCGGTGCCCGGACGCAGCCGGAGCCACAGGTCAGCCTTCTCGGCCAGCCGGTTGCGGCGCGGGTCGACGACGATCAGCTTCGCACCGGCAGAAAGCGTCTTCGCGAGGTTGATCCCCTTGTTCTCGTCCGGATTCGAGACCAGGTGGTTGCTCCCCCAGGCGATCACGCAGCGCGGCTTGCTGTCGTAGTCGCACAGCGGAATCTCCATCCCGAGGAGCTTCGAGATCGCGATCCGCGGCAGGTAGCACATGTGCCCCGGCGTGAGCACGTTCGGCGTGCCGAACAGGTTCGAGACCCGGTACAGAAAACGGTGGAAGTCGCGACCGGTGCCATGCCCGAACACGACCGACTCCGCGCCCGACTCCGCCTTGATCGCGTTCAGGCGCTCCGCCACCAGCCCGAGCGCCTCGTCCCACGGAATCCGCTGCCAGCTGCCCTCGCCCCGCGCACCCACGCGCCGCAGCGGATGCAGCAACCGCCCCGGGTGGTACTGAAGCTCTCCGTACGCGTGCGCCTTCTTGCACGTGTAGCCCTTGCTCACCGGATGCTCGCGATCCGGCCGGAGCTCCACGAGGCGCCCGTCCTCGACCACCGCGAACACCCCACAGCCGCCATGACCGCACGCGCGGCAGGTCGTACGGACGACCGCCGTGCCCGTCCCGGGCGGTGCGACCGTCATGCAGACGCCCCGTCGCCGCCGGGAACGAACGCGAGCACCCGCGCCGGGCTGCCCGTGCCCCCCACCAGGCGCAGCGGAGCGACGACCAGCAGCGCGCCGCGCACCGGCAGGCGATCGAGCGCCGCCAGCTGGGTCAAGCCCAGCTTCCCCGCGCCCAGCAGGTGATAGTGCATCGGAAACGGCGGCTCGAACCCGTGCGCCCGCCCGGCGTCGATCCCCACCGTCTGCACACCGACACCGGAGAGCGGCGACTCGTGGGCGAGCCAGCGCGCACACTCGGCATCGAACCCCGGCGTCACGCCACCGTTCAGAAACAGCTCGCGGTCGTCGGCCCGCCGGTCCCAATCCGTCCTCACCAGCAGCCAACCCCCCTCCGGAAGCGGACCGTGCTCTCGCTGCCAGGCGAGCACGTCCTCGACGGAGAGCAGATCCTCCGGGTCGGCGGCCACCTCCGCACGACGGTCGAGGACAACCGCCGGCCCGACCAGGCGCCCCGCGGGAACGGATGCCATGTCGAGCCCGTCCCGCCCCGTAAACCAATGAATCGGCGCATCCACATGCGTGCCGATGTGCTCGGCCAGCTCGAGCCAGTTCCACGCATCGGGCAGATCGCCGTAGCGCGGCCCCGCATGCACCCGCAACGGCGGGATCGGCACCAGATGCGGCGGCAGCTCGATCACCGGCGTCGCCTCGCTCAACGGCTGCGTGAGATCGACGACCTCGACCGCGCCCCCGGCAAGCGCCCCCGCGAGAACGCCGACCGGATCGTCCACGGCCTCCGCAGCCTCGCCTTCACGACCGATGTCGCCCATCACCTCGTCTCGACGAGACTAGCTCATACCGCTCGCCCTCCGCGGCGACTGGCGTGGCGTCGGCGGCCCCGCAGGAGGGCGCCGGCTCAGGCCGTTTCGCCGAGTCGCTCCCGCGCCATCTCGTAGGTGCGGTTCAGGTGCTCGTACGTCAGGGTGGCCGCCCTCTCGGCGTCCCGCGCCCGCAGGGCCCGAAGGATCCGCCGATGCTCCTCGACGCGCTGCTTGGGCGTTCCGCGAACGGGTGACGCGAGTCGCTGGTATCGCTCGCTGTTCTCCCACAGCATCGAGACGAGCTTCAGGAGCCTGGGAGCCTGCGCCGCCTCGTAGCAGACGAAGTGGAACTCGTGGTTGGCCTCTCTCATGCGAAGCCAGTCCTCGGCCTCGAGGGCGTCGGCGAGCGACTCGAGAGCGCGGCTCGCCCGCTCGATATCGGCGTCGCTGAGGTTCGGGACGGCGAGGGTCACCGCCATCGGGTCGAGCACGAGCCGCAGCCGGTAGATGTCCTCGAGATCCGCCAGGCTCACGTCCGGAACCCGGTAGCCCCGATGCGGAAGCGCGATCACGAGCCCCTCCGTCGCGAGCGTTCTCAGGGCCTCGCGCACGGGGATCGCGCTCATCTGCAGCCGCGCCGCCGTCTCGCCGAGATGGATCCGCGAGTCGGGTGGGAGCTCGCCGGTCAGGAGGTCGTGCCGCAGCGCCTGCGTGGCGAGGTCGACGAGCGTGGCTCGCCCGCCGCCGTCGACGGTCTGCGTGAACGCGTGACTCATCCGCTCTCCCTGTGTCTCGGGTCGGCCCCGCCGCCCCTCCGGCGGAACGAGGTACGGGCGCTGCTGGCGGCCATCTCGACGGCTCTCCTCGATCGACGCCACTCTACGACAACGACGCCACTTTACGACAACTGAGATATCATATATATTTGCGCGGATGCTAGGGGTCAGGGTCAGGATTGTGACGATTCGGTTATCGTCGCCTCGGGCCTTCGGTTCCGACCTGCAGACTGCATGCGGGCAAACAGCCCGTGCTCGCGGCGTGACGCTGGGTTGCGTCGGTTCTTCCGATACAGGAGGTGGTAGACCGTGACTGCCCGACCTCGGTTGTTCCTGATGGTCGTCGCCCTGGTTGCTTCTCTCTTCGCCACGGGGATCGCCGGCGCTCGCTCGAGCGCCCCCGCGCTCACACCCATCAACTACATGACCTCGTTCGGCACCTTCGGGCGCGAGGCGTATGCCTACGTCGCGCTCGAGAAGGGGTACTTCGAGGCCGCCGGCTTCGACGTCAAGATCACTCCGGGTGCGGGGACGGTCAGCGATGCCACCTTCCTGGCCTCCGGGAGGATGGACTACTCACCGGGTGACACGACGGCCATGGTGCTCGCGCGCGCGAACGGCGGGGCTGCCGGTCAAGTGCGTGGCCTGGATCCAGCAGAAGACGCTCTCGGCCTACTTCGTGCGGACGGACAGCGGGATCAACACGTGGAAGGACTTCGAGGGCAAGTCGATCGGCGACACGCCCGGATCGACGGGGAGAGTGCTCTTCCCGCTGACCGCGAAGAAGGCGGGACTCGATCCCGACAAGGTGACGTTCGTGCCCACGACACCGCAGACAGGGCCGGGCCTGTTCGCGGCAAAGAAGATCGACATCTTCGCCCAGTTCATCGTCGGGCAGCCGCTTGTCCGAAGCGCGGCCGGCTCTCCGGTCAAGTCGTTCAAGGTCGCCGACATGATCCCCGGCCTCGGCGGCAACTGCCTCATGGTCACCGACCAGAAGCTCAGGGAGAAGCCCGACGAGGTGCGGAAGTTCACGGCTGCGCTGCTGAAGGGGCTCCAGTGGTCGCTGGACAACCCCGGAGCGGCCGGGGCGATCCTGCAGAAGCACGTGCCGCTGGCCGACTACAAGCTCGCCGCTAACGAGCTCCGGCTGATGAAGCGCTTCTCCCGGGACGCCGTCACGAAGAAGCAGGGCCTCGGCTACATCGACCCCAAGCGGATGGATGCGACGGCCAGCATCATCAACAACTTCTTCAAGCCGAAGGAGCGCGTGACGAGGGCGGACATCTTCGCACCGGGCTTCCTGCCGAAGAAGCCGATCCGGTAGCGGTTTGAGCAAGGTCACGCGTCTGGACGAGGGGGTGGGCGCCGCCAGCGGCGCCCACCCCCCGCTTCCCGCAGCGGCGGGCGAGGCGACGAACGTCCAGGCGATCGTCCTCCTGCCGCCGGAGTCCCGTCTGGGGCGGGTGACCGGCACCGTCTGGCGGTTCCTGCTGCCGGTGCTGACGATCTTTGCCCTCGTCGGTGTGTGGTGGCTCGCCGTGCTCGTCATGGACTGGCCGCCGTACGTGGTCCCGTCACCTGCGGACGTCTGGAACGAGTTCCTCGACAAGCGCGAGCTCCTGCCGGAGCACGTGTGGACGACGCTCGGCGAGACGCTCCAGGGGTACCTGCTCGCGATCGCGATCGCCGTTCCGGTCGCTGTCATGATCGCCTACTCCCGCTTCCTCGAGGCGACGATCTACCCCGCGCTCGTGGCGTTGAACGCCATCCCCAAGATCGCGATCGCGCCGATCTTCATCATCTGGATGGGCTTCGGGCCCGGTCCCAAGATCGCGATCGTCGTCCTGATCTGCTTCTTCCCGATCGTGATCGCTACCGCGACCGGGCTGAAATCGACGCCCGACGAGCTCGTCGAGCTCGTCCGCTCGCTCTCGGCATCCCCCATCCAGCAGTTCTTCAAGGTCCGCCTGCCGGCCTCCCTGCCGTACGTCTTCGTCGGCCTCAAGGTGGGAATCACGCTCGCCGTGATCGGCGCCGTCGTGGGGGAGTTCGTCGGAGCGACGGAGGGCTCGGCTACATCATCATCGCCTCGGGTGAGAACGCGAACACCCCGCTCGCGTTCGTAGCGATCGCGCTGCTCGGGATCATCAGCATCTCCCTCTTCTACGCCGTCGTCGCGCTGGAGAGGATCCTCGTCCCCTGGGCCAAGCACGAAACCGCGCAATGACCACCCCGCCGAACCCTCGCCTTCGCCTGCCGCTGGAGCTCGCATGGAGCCGCTGATCCGGATCGAGGACGTCTCGCACGTCTTCCGTGGAGGACGGAGGTCGGGCGTACACGCGCTCGATGCGATCGATCTGGAGATCGCCGAGAACGAGTTCGTGGTCCTCGTCGGGCGCTCGGGTTGCGGCAAGTCGACCCTGCTGAGGATCGTGGCTGGCCTGCTGCGTGCGACGCAGGGCACCGTCTCGCTCGCCGACGAGGTCGTAACCTCACCGCGCCCCGACGTCAGCCTCATGTTCCAGCGCTCGGCGCTGCTTCCCTGGCGCTCCGTCTTCGACAACGTGATGCTCCCGGTCGAGATCCTGAAGCTCGACAAGACCCTGCACAGGGTCAAGGCGGAGGCGCTGCTCCGGCTCACGGGGCTCGACGAGTTCTCCGAGAGCCGGCCGTACGAGCTCTCGGGCGGCATGCAGCAGCGCGTCGCGCTGTGCCGGGCGCTCATCCACGACCCGGACGTGTTGCTGATGGACGAGCCGTTCGCCGCGCTCGACGCGCTCACGCGAGAGGACCTGAGCCTCGAGCTCCAGCGCATCTGGAACGAGCACCGAAAGACGATCCTGTTCGTCACCCACTCGATCCAGGAGGCCTTGCTGCTCGCCGACCGGATCGTGGTCATGTCGCCTCGCCCGGGACGCATCGCGAGCATCCTCGAGCTGAAGACGCCGCGCCCACGGTCGCTCGGGGTCGACGCCACCGACGAGCTGAACGACGTGAGCGCACGCCTCCACGAGCTCCTCTTCGCGCGCGACCTGACGATCGAGGCCGAGCCCGCGGCGGGAGCAGCCGCTGCCCGCGACTCGTAGGGCTCTCGCGGTCACGCCGGTGGGAGAGCCCGAGCCGCCGCCGTTTCGTCCCAGGGAGGCACCGTGACCGCAGAGCCCGGCAAGCTCACCGTCGAGCACATCCATCCACCCGAGCTCTTCCGCCACCCTGCCTTCACCCGCGTGATCACGGTCGCCGGCCCGATGAAGCTCGTGTTCATCGCCGGTCAGACGTCGACGGACGAGCACCACCGGGTGGTCGCGCCCGGCGACTACCTCGGCCAGTACAGGCAGGTGATGGAGAGCCTCGCCGTCCAGCTACGCGCCGCGGGGGCGACGTGGGACTCCGTCGTCTACCGCCGGGTCTTCACGCTCGACGTCGATGCGATGAAGGCCGTCGAGCTCGACCCCTCCCTCCCGCGGTGGTGGGACCCCGAGAAGCCGCCGGCGTCCTCGCTGATCGGCGTCACCCGGCTCGCCGAGCCGGAGTACCTGCTCGAGGTGGAGCTCTTCGCCGTCGTCGAGCCGTGAGCAGGGGCCGGTGCGACGGTCACTCGCCGACGTACGCGAAGCAGTCGATCTCGACGAGCATGTCCGCCCGTGCGAGACCCACGATCAGCAGCGTCGAGGCGTACGAGCGCTCTGAGACGAGTGTCGGCGCGTTCTTCTCGAGCCAGCCGTCGCGCGCCTCGTAGAAGTCCGGGATCAGCTCGCGGTCCGAGAGGTACCAGACGAGCTTGACGACCTGATCGAGCGTCGCCCCGGCCTCTTCCAGGCGCGTCTTGATCCGCTCGAGCGCGAGCTCCGTCTGCGCCTTGATGCCCTCGACGGGCTCGTCGTCCTCGGACGAGCGGGCTTCGGCGCCCGAGAGGAAGACGAAGCCCCCGGCGACCGCGCCCTTGCCCCACACCATCACCTGCCCCGCATGCTCGATCAGGCCCAACCCACGCTTCGACATGCCGTCCCCGCTCCTCCCGATCGATGGTCAGCCCGTCGGGTGCCGCTCGCCGAGCCGGACCGAGGAGCCCGCGCGCGCGCTCTCGAGCACCGCCAGCGTCAGCTCGACGGAACGGACGCCGTCCTCCGCGGAGGCAGGGAAGTCGCACCCCTCGCGCACGGCGCCGGAGCAGGCCTCCGCCTCGAGCGCATAGAGGTCGCGCAGCGGCAGCTCGCGCACCTCCTCGGCGCCGTCCGTGCGCACCTCGAGGCTCCCGGCCGCCTCCGTGGTGGCGGTTCCGCGTCCGCGCAGCCGTCCTCGCTCGCCGTAGACCGTGACGTCGTCGTCGGTGCCGTGCAGGCGCCGGCTCGAGATGACCTCCCCGATCTCTCCTCCCGCGAGGCGAAGGAGCGCCACGGTGAGAAACTCGACGGGGATGTCCTCGTTCGGGCCGTCCGCCATCGCCGAGACCTCGACCACCTCTCGACCGACGAGCCAGGGCACCAGGTCGAGCAGGTGGACACCGAGCCCGGCCAGGCTGCCCGCTCCGGCGCGCTCCGGGTCCATCTTCCACGAGTCACGCGACCAGTCCGCCGAGTAGAAGCCCCAGAGCGCCTGCGCGAGGACGACGTCGCCGAGCTCGCCCGCGACGACGAGCTCGCGCATTTTGCGATGGACCGGGTGGCAACGGAGGTGGAAGCCCACGCCGAGGCGAACACCGGCGCCGGCGGCCGCATCCGCCATCGCACGTGCGTCCGAGGCCGAGAGCGCCATCGGCTTCTCGACCAGGACGTGCTTGCCCGCCTCGATCGCGGCGAGCGCGTGCTCGGCGTGCAGGTGGGTCGGCGTCGCCACGTAGACGAGCTCGACGCGTGGGTCGCCCAGGAGGGCCGCGTACTCGGAGTGCGCTTCGACACCGAACCGCTCTCCCAGCTCGCCGGCACGTTCCGGCGTGCGGCCGGACACGGCCACGAGCGTCGCGCCCTCGGCCTCCTGCAGCGCAGACGCCATGCGCGTGGCGATTCCGCCCGTCCCGACGATGCCCCAGCCGACCTCCGTGCTCATCGGCCCTGCTCCCGCCAGCGATACTCGACCCCGAGCACGAGCGCGGTGAGAGCGCGATTGAGTGGCGCGTCCACGCCGTGCGCCTCGCCGAAGGCGGCGATCGCGCCGTTCAGGAACTCGATCTCGGTCTCGCGGCCTGCCTCCACGTCCTGGAGCATGCTCGGCTTGTGGTCGTAGCCCATGTCCTTGCGGGCGGCGTACTCGAAGAACTCCTCGGGGCTCTCGAGCACGATCCCCTGTGCCTCCGCGACCGCGCGCCCCTCCGCCATCACGGCCCAGGCGAGCTCACGCGTTGGGCCGTACTCGGAGATCCGTCCGTGCGTGAGCCCGGTGAGCGCGCCGACGGCGTTCGAGGCGGCGTTGAAGACGACCTTCCGCCATTGCACCGGCCGGGCGTCCTCGTGCGCCGTCGTCGGCATCCCGGCGCTCGTGCAGAGCTCGGCGAGCTCGCGGACGCGTTCCATCGGAGCCGGCTTCGGCTCGAACGGGCCGATGTCGGTCGGCCCCTTGTTGTCCCACGACACGTGTCCCGGCTCGACGAGGTGGCCGGCCGGCAACGTGGTGCCGCGGATCACCTGCGGCACGAGCTCGGCGATGATCTCCTCGTTGCCGGCCCCGTTCTGGACCGAGCAGACGGCTCCCGCCGCAAACGCGCCCGCGACTGCCTCCATCGCGTCACGCGTATGGATGCTCTTCGTGGCGACGATCCCGAGCTCGCAGGGAGGCAGCGCGGCGGGGGTCCGACGTCGCGCGCGGGAAGGAGATGACGTCGTCGCGCCCGGACAGGCGGAGGCCGCCGTCGTTGATCGCGTCGACGTGCTCCTGCCAGCGGTCGAACACCCACACCTCCAGCCCCTCGAGCCGTGCGAGGTTCGCGGCGAAGAGGGAGCCCACCGCCCCGCACCCGACGACCGCGATTCTCATCTTCTGCCTCCCTCTAGCACCGGTACCTGGCGACCGCGCCGGGATCGAAGTCGAAGCCGAGCCCGGGCGCGTCCCCGAGTATGGCGAAGCCGTTCTCCACGCGGAGGGGAGAGCTGACGAGAGCCTCGAAGTTGTAGACGTCCTCCTCGAGCGCGAAGTACTCGATGCAGACGCAGTTCTCGGCGGCGGAGGCAAGGTGCGCATGGAGGTTCGCGTGCCAGTGCGGTGCCACGTCGACGCCGGCCGCGGCGGCATCTCGGGCGATCTCGAGCCAGATGCCGACGCCGCCGCAGACGCCGGCATCCTGCTGGAGGATCGCAGCAGCCCGCTGCCTGAGGATGTCCGCGAACGCCCACCGGGTCGCCTCGATCTCGCCGGTGGCGATCGGGATCGGCGAGCGCTGCGCCAGCTCGGCATGGGCCGCGACGTCGTCCGGCAGGAACGGCTCCTCGAGCCACCAGATCTCGAAGGGTGCGAACGCCTCCGCGGCCCGCAGCGCCGTGTCGACGTCCGTCCACGCGTTGTTGGCGTCGAGCGCGAGCCGGGCGTCCGGCGCGAGCGCCTCGCGCGCGGCGCGTACGCGCTCGACCTCCTCGTCGAGGCTCAGCCGGCCGACCTTCATCTTGTAGTCGTGGAAGCCGCGCGCGCGGTACCGCTCCACCTCCGTCCGGACGTTCGCGACCGCGTCGCCGTCGCGGTAGTAGCCGCCGCTCGCGTAGGCGGGGATCTCTGCTCGCGTACCGCCGAGAAACCTCCAGAGCGGCTCGCCGGCGGCACGTGCCGCCCGGTCCCAGGCGGCCACGTCCACGGCCGAGAGCGCCCGCAGGACCGCGCCTCGCCTCCCGAGCAGGAGGAGCTCCCGGTAGAGCGCGTCCCAGTTCTCGGCAAACGCGTCGGCGTCCCGGCCGACGAGGAGCGGCGCCACGAGCTCGTCGACGCACCTCGCGAGCCAGACGCCACCGGACGTCCCCGCATAGGCATAGCCGATCCCCGTCGAGCCGTCGTCGCCGACGAGCTCGACGAGCACGTACTCGCGGTGCGAGACGGATCTCGTCGAGAACGCGGTCGGCTGCCGCAGCGGGACGCGAACGGTGGTCGCGCGAAGCTCGCGGACCTGCGTCATGCACCGACCATGCTGTAGCCGCAGTCGGCGAGGACGAAGTTGCCGGTCATCGACGAGGAGTCGTCGGTGGCCAGGAAGAGCACCGGGCCCGTCATCTCGTCGAGCCCCGGCAACCTGCCGAGCGGCGTCCGGTCGAGCACCTGCTTCGCGCGCTCGGGCGTCCACTCCTGGCGGCCGACGAGCGCCGACGTCTCCATCCAGCCCGGGCCGACCGCGTTCACCCGCACCGTCGGCGCGAAGGCATGCGCGTACGACTTCGTGATCCCGAGGACGCCGTACTTCGAGGCCGCGTACTGGGGGCAGCGCTGGCTGCCCATGACGACGACGTTCGAGCAGATGTTGACGATCACGCCCTCACCCTGGTCGAGCATCCGCTGTCCGACCTCGTGGGTCACCCAGAGCGTGCCCTTCACGTCGGTCGCGATCACGCGATCGACGAGGTCCTCGCGGAGATCCCGCCAGGTGGACTGCTCCGGCGCCACGTCGCCGACGTTGTTGACGAGGACGTCGATCCGGCCCGCATGCTCGAACGCCTCGCCGACGAAGCGCTCGACCTGCTCCCAGCTCGTCGTGTCGCCCTGCACCACGTGCGCCTCGCGGCCGAGCGAGCGGATCTCCTCCGCCATCTGCTCGGCGCCTTCCTGCGAGACGTTGTAGTGGACGACGACGTTCGCACCCTCCTTCGCGAACCGGCGCGCGATGTGCTGGCCGAACCCGCGCCCCGATCCCGTGATCAGCGCCCACTTGCCGGCGAGCTTGCCCTCAGCCATTCCAGTCCCCTTTCAACTCGATGTCGTGGAGCGGGGGCTCGCCGCGCTCCTTGATCTCGACCGCGTGCGCCGTGCCGCACGCGGGGCACAGGTACTCGACGAGCTCGAGGTCGTCGTGCACCACGATCGTGTCGGGAAGCTCGGGACGCCGCACGGCGGCGGCCTCCTTCCAGTTCTCGCCGGCCGTCCCGAACACGTGCCCGCATCTGCACTCGAGCTGGAGCCCGTCGCCGCCTCGGGTGAGCTCGAGCTGCAGGCCGATCCTCGTCACGGGCTCCCCGCCGGGGAGCTCGCTCACGCGAGCCGGAGCCTCCGCGGCCGCGAGCCGCTCCCGCCTGAGCTCCGCGCGGAGCTCCTCGGTGGCCGCGGGATCCCCAGGACGACCCCGTACGCGTCTCGTGCCCTTCGCTCGGAGAGCTTCGCGGCCTGGACGTCCGCAGCGACCCGGTCCGGGTCGCGGCCGAGTGGATCCCCGTAGCCGCCGCCTCCCTGCCAGGTGTACTGGACGACGTCTCCGGGCCCGATCACGAACTCGTCGACCTTGGCCTGGAGCACGTCCACGTCGCCGCCGAGCGCTTCCAGGTCGAGGGGCTCGAGCACCGACTCGAGGGTCAGGGGCTGCTCGCCCGCCTCGTACAGCTCGAGCACGTCGGTGCCGCGCACCACAAGCTGCCGGTTGCAGGCGCCGGGCCAGCCTCCGAACTGCCCGTACGAGACCGGGACCTGGACGCCGTGCGTCGTCAGCGCGTTGCGCAGCCGCTCGACGCCGTACGGGGTCCAGGCCGTCCCGGCCGCGCGGCCGCCGCGAAAGGTGCCGTCACCACCGGTGTCCGGGAAGAAGGCGCGGTAGAGGAACAGGAACGGCCCGTGCAGCTCGTTCGACTCCACGTTGGCGATGTGCGGCTTGGGGGCGGGGATTCCGCCCGCCTGGTCGATGCCGTCGGCGTCCGCGGACGCGCCGCCGCCGCCGATCTGCGCGTCGATGAGCTGGTTCCCGTACCCCTCTCCGTGCTGGTTCCGGTCGCCGGTGAAGAGGGCGGCAAACGTGCCGTGCGTGATCGCGAAGGAATGGTGGCGGAGCTCGTCGGAGAACGCGAGCAGCTTCCCGATCGCGTGGCTCGTCGCGCTCAGGACGGTCCATGCCTGGCCGATGGTCGCCGCTCCCGTCGCCGCAGGCCGTCGGGCGTTGACGATCAGCCCCTCCGGGGCGACCACCTCGAGCGCGCGGAGGATCCCGTGGTTCCAGGGATCTCGGCGCCGAGCCACTGCGCGACGCCGCCGAACGCACCCCCGACGAGCGCGCCCTCGGTGCAGTTGATGAAGGTGGGCGCCTGCGGCGACGACGCCGAGAGATCGATGCGGAGCGTGTCACGGTTCTTCTCGAGCCGCACGTCCGTGCGGTAGATCCGGTTCTCGATCCCGTCGTGGTCGATAAAGCCGCGGGTGCGGAATACGCCGTCGGGGAGCTCGAGCAGCCGCTCGCGCGTCCGCCGCTCCGAGTAGCGGATCAGCTCCTCCATGACCGTGAGCATCGTGTCGGCCCCGTAGTCGGCGACGAGATCGCGGACGCGATCGCGCGCGACGGTGTTCGAGGCGATGAACCCCCGCAGGTCGAGCCCGACCATCTCGGGCTGCCGGGTCATGTTCATGATCAGCCGCCAGAGATCCATCCGCAGCTTCCCGCGCTCGATGAGCTTCATCGGCGGCATCTGCAGGCCCTCCTGCTGCTTCTCCCGCGCACGCACCGAGATCGAGCCGACGCTGAGCCCGCCCATGTCCACCTGGTGCGCGGCGACGCCCGACCAGGCGATCAGCCGCCCCTCGTGGAAGATCGGCGCGACGAGCGTGACGTCGGGATGGTGCACGGCGCCGTAGAACGCGTCGTTGCACACGAACATGTCGCCGTCCTCGATCTCGTCCGGCGGGAAGAGCTCCATCGTGTGCCGCAGGACGACGGGAATCGAGCCCGAGTGGAACACGACCTGCGGCCCCATCGAGGCGATGCGCCCGTCGGCCGTGTAGAGCGCGTTGTTGAAGTCGTTCGCGTCCGTCACGATCGGCGAGACGGACACCTCCTTGAGCGCGATCGCCTGCTCCTCGTTGGTCGCCTCGAGCTTGTGGCGGACGATCTCGAACGTGACCGGATCGACGGCGAGCTCGCGCTCGAGCCATTCCCAGTCCGCCGGGCTCGGGCCGAGGACGAAGTCGGTCATGCCGCCCTCCGGATCGAGATTCCGAGGAGCTCGTCGACCGTCGCCCGCTGCCCGGAGGGGAGCGCCACGGTCGTCCCGGGATACTCGACGACCGCGGGCCCGGCAAGGTGGTGCCCCGCGCGGAGCCGGGTCCCGTCGTAGATCGGGGTGTCGACGAAGGAGCGGGTGCCGGCGTCGTAGACACGGCGCGACCCGACCTCGGCGGCGCTCGCGTCGGCCTCGCCGCGCTCGTAGCGGGCGAGCCGGGGCCTGGCGAGGAGCCCGCGCGCCTCCACCACGAACGTCACGAGCTCGAAGCCGGCCGACTCGGGGATCGCATCCACGCTGTACCGCGTCGCGTATGCGGTGAGGAAGTCGTCGAGCAGGCGAGCCGGAGACCCCTGCCAGGGAACGGCGATCGTCTTCGTCTGCCGGCGGAAGCGGACCTCGACGATTCGCGTCAGGAGCTGCCTCTCGGGCTCGACGCCCTGGGCCGCGAGGCGCTCCCGCCCCTCCTCCTCGAGCTCCTCGAAGATCTCCTCGACCCGGCTCGTGTCGACCTCGGCGGCGCCGCCTTCCCGGGCGACGCGCATCGGCACGGCGAGCTCGAGCGTCAGTGCGAGGTCGGACGCGACGGCACCGAGCGCGGAGTGCACCGACTGGCTGGCGGGAACGTGGATCTCGTCGACGAGCTGGAGCGCGAACGCGGGGGCATGCGTCGCCCCCGCGCCGCCGTACGCGTACAGCACGAGCTCGCGCGGATCGTGCCCCTGCTCGATCGTCGCGGTGCGCAGGAGGTCGCCCATGCGCGCGTCGACGACCTGCTTGACGCCGACGGCCGCCTCCTCGACGGAGAGCTGCAGCGGCTCGGCGACCGCCGAGGCGATCGCCCGGCGCGCGGCGGCGACGTCGAGGCGGAGCCGGCCGCCGAGGAAGCGCTCGGGATCGAGGATGCCGAGCACGAGGTCGGCGTCCGTCACGGTGGGGAGCGTCCCGCCCCTCCCGTAGCAGGCGGGCCCCGGGTCGGCGCCGGCGCTCTGCGGCCCCACGCGCAGGTACCCCCGTCCTCGACTCTGGCGATCGAGCCGCCGCCCGCCCCGATCGCCCGCACGTCGACCATCGGCAAGAGCAGGTGGTACTTCCCCGACTCGGTCTCGTGGCGCTGGATCGACTGGCCGCCGACGATGAGGCTGACGTCCGTCGAGGTGCCGCCCATGTCGAAGGTGATCACGTCGTCGTGCCCGAGCGCCGCTCCGACGTACTTGGAGGCGGTCACACCGCCCGAGGGCCCCGAGAGCAGCAGGCGGACGGGGGCACGGCCCGCCTCGGCCGGCGTCATCACGCTCCCGCTCGAGTCGAGCAGGAGCAGGTTGCGAACGTGGAGCTCGGCGTCGAGCGTCTTCGTGTAGCGCTCGACGAGCGGCCCGAGGTACGCGTTGACGACGGTCGTCGCCGTGCGCTCGTACTCGCCGAGCCGCGGTACCAGCTCGCTCGAGACGGAGAGGTAGACGCCGGGGATCTCCTCGCGTACGAGCTCGGCCGCGCGGCGCTCGTGCTCGGGGTTCTTGAACGACCAGAGAAAGCACACCGCGACCGCCTCGACGTCGAGCTCCGCGATCGCCCGGCAGGCGGCGCGAACGTCATCCTCGCGCAGCCTCCCGATGGCGCGCCCGGACCAGTCGACCCGCTCGCGAATCCCGAACACGAGCCGCCGCGGCACGAGCGGCTCGGGCTCGCGCTTGTTCGCGTGCGCCGTCACCTGGGTGGGAGAGAGACCGGCCGTCATCCCCATCTGGCGCTGCATGAAGATCGTGTCCTCGAACCCGCGCGTCGTCAGCAGCGCGACCTTCGCGCCGCGTCGCTCGATGAACGCGTTCGTCGCCGCCGTCGTCCCGTGCGCGACGCGGTCGACGTCCGCGAGAAACTCCTCGAGCGAGAGACCGCGCTCGCCGGCCGCGTCGCGCAGGTTCACGAGCAGGCCCTCGAGCAGCGCGCCCGGGGTCGTCGGGCTCTTGTACGTCGAGACGTCGCCCGCCTCGTCGATGACGACGGTGTCGGTGAACGTCCCGCCGATGTCGATCCCGATCGTGAAGCTCACCGCGCCGTCACCAGCGGATGCGGGGCGGTGCGGGCTCGCCGTAGGCCTCTTCCCAGGAGACAACGGGGTTGCGGAGAACGCCGATGCCCTCGATCTCGCACTCCATCACGTCTCCGGGCTTCAGGTACCAGGCCGCGGGGTCGTCGCTGAACGCCGCGACGCCGGAGATCGTCCCCGTCGAGACGACGTCGCCGGGGTTGTAGCCCATGCCCGAGTAGTGAGCGATGATCTCGGGGATCGTGACCGACATCTTGCTCGAGTGCGAGACCTGGCGGGACTCGCCGTTGACGCGAAGCTCCATCGCGAGATCGTGCGGGTCGGCGATCTCGTCGGCGGTCACGATCCACGGGCCGAGCGGCGAGAACGTGTCGATCGACTTCGAGTAGCAGAAGACGCCCGATTCCATCTCCCGCCGCTGGATGTCGCGGGCCGTGATGTCGTTGAAGATGACGAAGCCGCCGATGTAGTCGACGGCCTCCTCCGGCCCGAAGTGCTTGCCGCCCTTCTTGAGCACGACCGCGAGCTCGAGCTCGTAGTCGAGCTCCTCCGTCAGGTACTCGGGGTAGATGACCGGCTCGTCGGGGCCGATGATCGCGTCCACGTTCTGGAAGAACACGATCCACGGGCGGATCGGGTGCACCCAGTTGACGCGCTCTCCCTCTTCGGCGTGCTCGCGGAAGTTCCCGGCCGTGTGGAAGAACTTCCTCGGATCTATCGGCGCCTTGAGGACGACGTCCTCCAAAGCGAAGGAGCGCCCGGTCTCGGTCGCCTCCAGACCGCTCGCGAAGAGACTCCGCATGTCGGGCGCGCCGAGCTCGACGACCTGGTCGCCTCTCACATCTCCGACACGGCGCTCGCCATCCGAGTCGATGAACGTCACAAGCCTCACGCCGGGTCACCTCCGGTCGAACGGATACGTGGACGGTCGAGACTATATATATATATAGTCCGTGCCGATGACCGCTCCCACCGTGAACCGCGAGCGCCTGGTCGCGACCGCCGTCGACCTCGTCTCGATCTCGAGCCCGACCGGGTTCGAGCAGCCCGTCGGAGAGTACGTCCGCGAGGTGTTCCGCTCGCTGGGGCTCCAGGTCCTGTGGCAGGAGGTCGAGGAGGGGCGGCCCAACGTCGTCGGGACGCTCGAGGGCACGGGTGGCGGGAAGAGCCTCATGTTCAACGGCCACATGGACACGTCGTACTCGGGCCGCGAGCCGTGGCTCCTGGGCATCGCCGGGTTCCAGCCTCAGGGCTTCGTCGAGGACGACCACGTCTGGGGGCTCGGGATCTCGAACATGAAGGGGGCGCTCGCCTGCTACATCGAGACCGTCCGGGCGCTCCAGGACGCCGGTGTCCGCCTTCGCGGCGACGTGCTCGTCGCGTGCGTCTCCGGCGAGATCGAGAAGGCGCAGTGGGGCGAGGAGTACGCCGGTCGCGAGTGGCGCGGCTACTCGGCCGGGTCTCGCTTCCTGGCGAGCCACGGCGGCATCGCCGACATGTGCATCCTCGGAGAGCCCACCTCGAACGCGATCGTCACCGGCCACTACGGAGCCGTCTGGCTGCGCATCTCGACGCACGGCCCCTTCATGCACACGGCCTACACCGCCGGGCGACTCGAGGAGAACTCGATCGTGCGCATGCACGACGTCATCGCCGCCGTCCGCGAGTGGATCCCCGAGTGGCAGGAACGGACGACGTACGCCGGCGAGCAGGGGATCGTGAACCTCGGCTGCGTCAACGGCGGGTTCCCGTGGCGCGCGAGCCGGACACCCGAGCGCACCGACCTGTTCGTCGACGCGCGCGTGCCGCCCACGCTGCCGATGACCGACGCGGTGGCGGAGCTCAAGGCGATGGCGCGCGGGCTGCGGGACCGTTTCCCGGAGCACGGGATCGAGGTGGAGGTGTACGTCACGGCGCCGGGGTCCGAGATCGCGGAGGAGCATCCGCTCGTCCAGTCGCTCGACCGCTGCCATACCGAGGTCTTCGGCAGCCCGCCGCCGCGCGCGACCGTTCGCTGGTTCTCCGACGCGAGCTCGCTGACCCGCTACGGCATCCAGTCGGTGAACTACGGCATGTCGTCCGGCGCGCACGGCGCCGAGGGCGAGAACCTCGCGATCGACGGCCTCGTGCAGACCACCGAGGTCTACGTCCGCACCGCGATGGATCTCTGCGGCGTCGCGTCCTAGCGAGCGCCGGCGCCCGCGACCGCGATCTTCCCGATCGCGCCCTCGCGCAACTTCTCGAACGCGAGCGGCAGCTCGTCGAAGGCGAACCGGTGGGTGATCGGCACGCCGAGCTCTCCACGGTCGAGGAAGCCTGCGACCCGCTCGAGCAGGGCGATCTCCGGGACCGAATGGATCATCGTCAGCGTCACGCCCTCGACCGTGGGCGGGTCGTCGTGCCGGGTCGTGGTGGCGCGACCGCCGCGCACGACCACGCGGCCGGCCGTCTCGGCGAGCCCCTCCCGGGTCGAGACGAGGTCGACCATCCCGTCGACGCCCCCGGGGGAGGCGTCCAGCACCGCCGCCGCGACGTCACCGGCGCTCCAGTCGACGACGGCGTCGGCGCCGAGCCCCCGCACGTGCTCCTCCTCGGCGCCCGGCCTCCCCGTCGCGACGACGCGGAGCCCGGACGCGCGGGCGAGCTGGACGGCGAAGCTGCCGACGCCGCCCGTCGCGCCGTTGACGAACACCGTCGCGCCGGGACGCAGCTCGAGAAAGTCGAGGCACTGCAGCGCGGTGACCGAGGCGAGCCCGAGCGCGCCGGCCTCGTCGAGCGCGAGGCCGCGCGGCCGGTGCGTCACGAAGTGGTCGCTTCGCACGGCCACGAGCTCGGCGAAGGTGCCGTTCCCGATGTAGTCGCGCTTGACGAAGCCGAAGACGGGGTCGCCGACCGCGAGCCGCGTCACGGAGGCGCCGACCGCCTCCACGACACCGGCGACGTCACGACCGAAGACGGCCGGGAAGCGGTGCTCGAGCCGGTCGCGGTAGACCCCGGACGCGACGAGGTTGTCGTACGGATTGACGGAGGTCGCCTCGACCCGAACGAGGGCCTCGTCGTCGCCGGGCTCGGGAGCGGGCACGTCCGCGAACACGGGCGGTCGGTCGAACTCCTCCAGCACGTACGCCCGCATCGGGCTCCATGCTATCGAGACGGGCTCCCGGGGTGCCGGGGTGCCGGGGGTGCCGGGGGTGCCGGGGTGCCGGGGTGCCGGGGGTGCCGGGGGTGCCGGGGGTGCCGGGGGTGCCGGGGTGCCGGGGGTGCCGGGGGTGCCGGGGGTGCCGGGGTGCCGGGGGTGCCGGGGGTGCCGGGGGTGCCGGGGTGCCGGGGTGCCGGGGGTGCCGGGGGTGCCGGGGGTGCCGGGGGTGCCGGCCACGTTCGAACGGTCAGCGCCGGGCGACGACCAAGCCGGCGTCCCAGCCGGGGGCGCGCCCGCCCGCGGGAGGGCGGATCGACCCGGCCGGAAGCCCGGCTCGCGCGAGCAGCCAAGCGATCGCGGAGTTCGAGTTCCACCTCTCCCCCGCCCGGAGCTCGTCACGCCCCCAGACGGCGGCGGGCACGCTCGGCGCGAGCGCGAGCACCCGCCGCGCGATCGCGACGTCCCCCGTGAGCCGGTGCGGGCTCTCGACGGCTTCCGCCGCATCGGGGATGACGCCGTCGCGCCAGCGCCGGAGCTCGTACCGGAAGAGGCGAGCACGACCGGCGAAGCGCGCGCCGACGGCACCCGTGAGGACGACTCCGCGCGCCTCGCCGCCGGCCCCGCCCGCCGGCGCCTGCTCGATCACGAAGCGCCCCTCCGGCACGAGGACGACGAGCGCTGAGTGGTACAGGTCCAGGGCGGGGCGCCGCTCCAGCGTGGCGACCACGGCCTCGTAGACGCGCCCGTTCAGGCGCACGGAGTGCCCGCCGGCTCCGAGCGGTAGCCAGTACAGGTCGACGCCCGCCCGCTCCATGGGGCGAGAGTCTGCATCGTCGGCGCTCTATGGTGTGGCTTCCCGTGAGAACGAAGCTCGACGATCGCTCTGCCGGGGCCCGGCTCCCGCCGGACGAGGCATGACCGCGCGACGGCTGCCTCGCCCGGGCGAGCTTCGCCCGCTGCTGCGGCTCCGGCACCCCGAGCTCGACGGAACCAGGCGACGGCTCGCCGCCGCGCACACGATCGACGACCTGCGGCGGCTCGCGAAGCGCCGGACGCCGAAGGTCGCGTTCGACTACACGGACGGGGCGGCCGAGGGAGAGATCTCCCTCCGGAGAGCTCGGCAGGCCTTTCAGGACGTGGAGTTCCACCCGCAGGTGCTGCGGGACGTCTCGTCGGTGGACACGAGCGTCGCCGTCCTCGGCGGCCCGTCGGCGCTCCCGTTCGGGATCGCTCCCACCGGCTTCACGCGCCTCATGCACACCGAGGGCGAGCGGGCCGGTGCGGCCGCCGCGGGTGCGGCCGGGATCCCGTTCTCGCTCTCGACGCTCGCGACGACGCCGATCGAGGAGGTCGCGCGGGCGAATCCCGACGGCCGCAACTGGTTCCAGCTCTACCTGTGGAAGGAGCGCGAGCGCGCCCTCGCTCTCGTCGAGCGCGCCGCGCTGGCGGGGTTCGACACGCTGCTCGTCACCGTCGACGTACCCGTCTCCGGCGCCCGCCTGCGAGACCGCCGCAACGGCCTGACGATCCCGCCCGCGCTCGGGCTCCGCACGGTCGCCGATGTGCTCCGGCGACCCCGGTGGTGGATCGACTTCCTGACGACCGAGCCGCTTCGGTTCGCCACGCTCGACGCCTGGCCCGGCACCGTCGAGGAGTTCCTCGATGCCATGTTCGACCCGTCGGTCGACGACGAGGATCTCGCGTGGCTCCGGGGCCGCTGGCCGGGCAAGCTCGTCGTCAAGGGCATCCAGACCGTCGAGGACGCAAGGCGGGTCGCCGCCCTCGGCGTCGACGGGATCACGCTCTCCAACCACGGCGGGCGCCAGCTCGACCGCGCCCCCGTGCCGTTCCACCTTCTCCCGGACGTGGTGCGCGAGGTCGGCCGGGACACCGAGGTCCACCTCGACACGGGGATCATGCACGGCGCCGACATCGTCGCCGCGCTGGCGCTCGGCGCGAGGTTCACCCTGGTCGGCCGCGCCTACCTCTACGGCCTCATGGCGGGCGGGCGCGCGGGCGTCGACCGCGCGATCGAGATCCTCGCCGACGAGATCGTGCGCACCATGCGCCTGCTCGGCGCCCGGAGCATCGAGGAGCTGGGCCCGCACCACGTGACGCAGCTGCAGCGCCTCGTCCGGCGCTGAGACCGGGACGACACCCAGGACGAAGAGCTGGCGCGACGCGCGACCGCCGAAGGGCTCACGAAGTCGGCGCCCATCCGACCCGCCATCGACGAGTATCTCGAGGCCGACGACGGCGACGACCTCCGACTCCCCAGGTTCAAGCCGAGCTCGGCACGGCCGACCTGGACGCTGGGGCAGACGAGCAGTCCGACCACGTCGTCGCCTTCAGGTCGCTCGGCGGCCTCGACGATCACATCCGCCTCGCGCAGCACCCGCGCGGCCCACGCCGGGTCCCAGCTCGGATCGACGACGAGAACGCGCCGCCGCTCAGGCAAGGCTTCGGCCGGCATCGCAGTTAGCGAGAACGACAGTCAGCGCAGCGGCGAAGATCTCGTTCTCCTCCGGTGTCCCGACCGAGACGCGAATCGCGTCCGATGCGCCAAAGCCGTCCAGCGGACGCACGATCGAGCAACTTCAGTCGGCGTCGTTAGCCATGGCAGTGACGGAGCTCGCTCGAAGCTAGAGTGCCCGCGATGGCTCGGCGTGCAATCTCGACCGACAAGGCACCGGCTCCGGTCGCCTTCTACAGCCAGGGCATCGTTGCCGACGGACTCGTCTTCACCGCCGGACAGGGCGCGCACGATCCCGTCACGGGCGAGTTGCCGGACGGCATCGAGGCGCAGACGCGCCGCACCCTCGAGAACGTCGACGCGATCTTGCGAGCTGCCGGAAGTTCGCTCGCCGAAGCCGTCAAGGTGCAGGTATTCATCGCCGATCGGGCCGACTACTCGGCGATGAACGACGTTTACAACACGTACATGCCCGACCCGCCTCCCGTACGAACGACAGTGCAAGCGGGTCTCGGACGTGGAATGCTGGTCGAGATCGACGTGATCGCGCGCACCTGACGTGGGCGAGCCCGGCGGATAGCCGTCGAGCTCGCTAGGCCGACTCGCGGAGCTTGAGCTCCACCGGCAGCATCCGCTTCGCCGCAACGGGGGGCGAGCCATCGCGGAGCTCGGTGACGAGCATCTCTGCGCCGAGCCGGCCCAGCTCATACCCGGGGACACGAACCGTAGTAAGGGGAGGATCGACGAACTCGGCGAACTGAAAGTCGTTGAATCCGGTCACTGCCACGTCATCGGGGACTCGTAGCCCTGCGAGAAGGGCGGCGCGCATTGCCCCAAGCGCGAGCTGATCGTTGCCACACATGATTGCTGTCGGCGGTCTCCGCAACGCGAGGAGCTGGCTCGCCATGCGCGAGCCGGCCGCAGGATCCCAGACGCCCTCGGCGGCCTCGAGGTCGCGATCGACGGCGATCCCGGCGTTCGTCAGTGCCTCGCGGTATCCCCGCTGCCGCTCCTCGACCATCGGCCATGGAGTCCTGGTCGTGATGAAAGCGATCCGACGGTGGCCTCTCTCGATGAGGTGCTCGGCGAGCTGGCGAGCACCGCCTCGGTTGTCCGCGGTGACGGAGATCACCGGTACATCTGCGGGGCCACGCTCGAAGATCGCGAACCTGAAACCGAGCTCGGCGATACCGCGGATCGCCCGACGCCTGACCGACGGCGTTCCGGAGAGAAACAGGAGGGCCCCGTCGACGCGCTCCTCGAGGAACGGGGCGACCAGCTCGTCGACGTCCTGCCGTTCCGGGCGTGCGGCGTGGATCAACAGGGAGTAGTCGTTGTCGCGGGCGACATCGCCGATCCCGGCGATGATGAGGTCGGTCATCGGGTCCGCCAGGAAGCGGGCGCCCTCGTCGAGCACGAGGAACCCGAGGGTCATGCTGCGCTTGGCACGAAGGCTGCGCGCGGCGGCGTTCGGCCGATATCCAAGAAGGTCCAGTTCGCGACCGACCCGTTCGCGCGTCTGGTCGGACATGAGCTCGAACCGACCGTTGACATAGTTCGAGACCGTCTGCAGCGACACCCCGGCTCGCCCGGCGACGTCTCGCATCGTCGGTCGCTCGGGGCGGCTGCTCGTCACCCGGCGGAGCATAGACCGGGCCGCCTCAGCCGGACACGGCGCGAACGCCGACGTAGGCGACACCCGCCACGATGGCCCAGGAGCAGAGGCCAAGTGCCAGGGGCCTGAGGCCGATCGACACGAGTCTGCGGACGTCGACGCGGCACCCAACGGCGAACAACGCGAGCGTCAGCAGCAGCGACTTCGCGTCGGCAAACACAGAGAGAAGAGAATCCGGCACCAGATCCGCGCTGCGGAGGAGGGCCGCGGCGACGAACGCGAGAATGAACGGCGGCAGGAACCGGTGGACCGGTGCTCCGAGGTGGCGGCCCTCGCGCCAGGCGATCCAAGACACGAGCGGCCCGAGCAGCAGCACGCGAGTGAGCTTGACGACGATCGCCGTCGTCACGGCCGCGCCTCCGACCGCGGAAGCCGTGGCCACGACCTGCGCTACGTCGTGGACACTGGCTCCGACCCACATGCCGTACGCATGATCGTCAAGTCCGAGCAGCGGCCGCAGTGCCGGGAGGGTCACGATCGCCAGGCTGCCGCATAGCGTGACGAGGGCGATCGCGTAGGTGATCTCCTCCTCGTCGGCGGCACTTGCGTCCTTTGCCGCAGCTATCGCGGATACCCCGCAAATCGAGAACCCGGTCGCCACCAGGAGCGACAGGCCCTTCGAGATGCCCAGCCGCGGACCTGCCAGCTGGGTACCGGCAAACGTGACGAGAACAACGGCAACGACGACAAGAAGACCCCGTCCCCGAGAGAGAACATGTCCTGGAAGACGAGCTCGAAACCGAGCAAGACGACTCCCAGCTTCAGGCCAGCGCCCGCGGCGAGCGCGAGACCGGGGAGGGCACGCTCGGAGACCCCGCGTGTGTTCGTGAGGAGGAGCCCGAGTGCCAACGCGGTAAGCACCGCTGGCACTCCGGGCAGCAGTCGGTGCAAACCGAAGGCGAGGAGGGCAGCACAGCCGGCGAGGAGAAGCCCCGGGAGGAGACGGTCCGCTTGCACGGTCCCACGGGCGATCATGATGAAGAACCGTCGGTTGACTTGAACGATCAAGTAGACCAGTATGCACTGCCCGTGGTCAGCTGTGGTCAGTCCGTACTGGGGTAGCGTCCCGCCTCATGGGCAGTCCACCGGTTCGCATCGGGATCATCGGTCTCGGCGACATCGCGGTACGGGCGCACATGCCTGCGATTGGGCGCGAGCCGGGCGCGGAACTCGTCGTCGCTGCGGACCAGGATCCGTCGAAGCTCGCCGCCATCCTGAGGAACGGGGTGCGTACGACCGCCGATCCGATGGCTGTCCTACGGGATCCGACCGTCGACGCCGTGGTGTTGGCGACTCCGGCCGCAGCCACTGCCCGCCTTGCACGCGCTGCAGTCGAAGCCGGTAAGTGGGTTCTCGCGGAAAAGCCGTTGGCGACATCCGTTGGTGAAGCTGCGGCTCTGCGCGACGTACCGGGCATCAAGGAGCACCTGCAGATCGGGCTCACGTATCGGCACCACCCGGCCGTCGACCGTCTGCGCGACCTAGTTGCGGAGGGCACTTTGGGTCGTCCGTTGTTCGTGCAGGCGTCGATCTGCGATGAACCGGCCACCCCCCTGAGCGACCCCGCGGGGTTCGCGCGGCGACTGAGGTCGCTCGAGCAGATGCCGCCGATCATTTCGGACGGCGTGCACGCCTGTGATCGCATCCTCTACATCCTGGGCGACCAGCCCGTCGAGGTCAGTGGCTTCAGCGTCCGCACTGATCCGGCCTACGCCACGGCGAACATCAACGGCGGCACGTTGCGGTTTGCCGACGGGTCGCTCGCTCGTCTCGAAGTCGTCTGGTTGACGCCGGTGCTCCCCGCGAGCGAGTTCGTCATCACCGGACCGCACGGCAAGGCGACGCTGGATCCTCCGACGTTCGGACTGACAATCGAGCTGAACGACGGCACGACCGAAACGATCGCACCTCCGGGCGACAAGACGAGTGTCTGCTTCAGCCTCCAGCTCGCGAGCTTCGTGAATGCGGTTCGAACCGGCAGGCGCCCTACACCGGGACTGGAGGAGGCGATCGAGAGCCTCGCGCTCGCCGAACGGATCGCACACGCGGCGGGCCTCGTCATGGCGGCGGCAGGATGATCGACTTCCACGTCCATCAGCCGCGGGGAAACGCCTATGACGCCGAGGCATTCGTCGCCTCGATGGACGCGCTTGGCGTAGTCCTCTCCGTGGTGTTCACCTACGAGGGGCTCCTGCGCCCCTCACCCGAGGCGAACGACTCGCTCGCCGCCTGGGTGGGTGCCGCGCCGGAGCGGCTGGTGGCCTTCGCCACCGTCGACCCCCGCGACCCGCACGCGGCCGCGGAGATCGAACGATGCGTGCACGTCCACGGGATGTGCGGGGTGAAGCTCCATCCATGGCTCCAGGGCTTCTCGGCCCACGAGCCGGGACTCGATCTCGTGTGCGAGGCGGCCGCGAGCCTACGGATCCCGGTCTTGTTCCACGACGGCACCCCGCCCTTCTCCACCCCACTTCAGCTCGCTGCGCTTGCCGAGCGACACCCGGGCACAACGGTCGTGCTCGGGCACGGCGGGCTCCACGATCTCTGGCGGGAGGCCGCGGCCGCCGTGCTGAAGACGGAGAACGTCCACCTCTGCATGTGCGCAACACCGGGGTACGCGATGCGGGCGCTCGTCGCTCGCTGCCCGCTCGAGCGTCTCCTCTTCGGAACCGACGCCGGGCTTCGCCCGGAGCCGCGTCAGCGCTACGTGGCCCTGCGAGTGCGCCAGCTCGACGAGCTCGGCCTCGACCAGCGACAACGCAACGCGATCCTGACGGCGAACCCTCGACGCTTGCTCGGCGATGATTGACATCCATTCGCACGTCCCCACGCATCGGCACGAGGTGCCGGCGGACGAGTTGGTCGTCAACGAGAAGTGGCGTCCCGACCGCGCGGTCGCCGCGACGACGACCTGGACCGATTACGAATCCGCCTTCGCGGACGTCGAGATCTCGGTTTGCTTCACGATCGCGCGGGATCGCAAGCAGGTGGATTCGGCGCTCAACGACAGGGTCGCGGAGTTCGTAGCTGCGGCGCCCGCGCGCCGGCTCGGTTTTCTGTCGGTGCATCCCGAAGTGCCCGGGGCGCTCGACGAGGTCGAGCGGGCACGGCTCGATCTCGGGTTGGTCGGCATCAAGCTCGGCCCCAACTACCAGGTCTTCGATCCGCTCGGCGATGCCGCCCTGCAGCTCTACGCGTATGCACAAACCCATGGGCTTCCGATGCTGTTCCACCAGGGGGCGTCTCCCGTTCGCGAGGCCCCGCTCCGGTACGCGCACCCGCTCGTCATGGACGAGATCGCCATCCGCTTCCCGGAGCTCCGGGTCGTGATGGCACACATGGGTCACCCGTGGCAACGCGACACCATCGTCACGATCCGAAAGCATCCGCACGTCTACGCCGACATCTCGGCGCTGTTCTATCGGCCATGGAGCTTCTACGAGGGCCTGCGCCTCGCCACCGAGTGGGGCGCACTCGACAAGCTGCTGTTCGGCTCGGACTTCCCGATCGCGACTCCGGCCGAGACCGCGGCCGGTCTGCGATCGGTGAACGAGCCGATCGCAGGCACGGCCCTTCCGGCTGTCCCACTCGACGCGATCGAGGCGATCGTCAATCGCGATCCGCTTCCGCTCCTCGGTCTCGCTCACCCCGGAGGCGGCTGAGCGAGCAGCGGTAGCACCGGGCATCGGTGCACAGGAACCCAAGCGGACTCGCTCGCAGCAGCGCGACGGTCTCCTCGATCACCGCCCTGCCTGGCATCACTTGCGTGACCGCGCGTCCTACGCGACCGTCCCTGATCACCCGCCGCTCCCGCAGGGGCGCCTCGAGCCTGCCGAACGCGCGGCTACACCCGGCAAATCGGTCGTCACCCCCGGTCGGCCAATCGGGATCGAACGGGATCGCGAGGTACGAGGCGGCGGCCCGGAACTCGCCGACGTGGATCGTCGTGTTCGCGACGTGGCCGACGCCAATCAGGACGACGAGTCCACCGGTCATTGCCAGCCGGTCGAGCGGACTGTCGATGTCCGTCGCTGCGAGCAGGTCGTGCCCGGCGCAGAGCGCAGCCGCTCCACGTCCCACGGCGGCGACGGAGTGAGAGTGATGTGCCGACCGAACCGCATCGGGCCGTGTCCGCAAGGCCTCGCTGAGCGCGCCCGTCCGCGACGGAGTGATGGCCGGGTCGAAGCCGGGCGTGTCGTATGTGAACGTGGGCACGACGACGAGCCCGTCCGCGCCGACCGCCTCGATCAGGCCGTCGATCATGGTTTCTGCGTCCGCGCCCACGGCTCGGAGCGAGGCGTGCACGACCAGTCGGTCGCGAGGCCGGATCCCGAGCGAGCGCAGGTCCGACGCGACGTCCACTATCCAAGAAGTCGGGCGAGGTTCCCGCCCAGCATGGCGTCGATCACCCAGGCAGGTGCCGGCGCCTCCCGGACACGTGCCAGCTCGATGGCAACGTCTCCGAAGGGCGCGTCGGACGTGAACACAACACGCTGGCCGAACTGCTCGGGTTGTCCAGACGCCAATGCCGTGGGCCACTCGACGTAGGCACTGTCCGCAAAGACGTTCGGAGTAGCCAGGGCCGTCGGACCATCGTGGGAGAAATCCGTCGCCCCCGACTTGCCGAGCACGAACTGACAGTCGGGAAACTGCGACGCGAGCCATGCGACCTGGAGGGGCAGCCCGTGTGGTGGGGTGCCGGTGCGCATGTACACCGGCCAGCGCGCAGCCACGGCGAACTCGATCAGCGGCGCGGCCTGACCGTCGAGTGGGTCGAACCCCTGCAGTGCGGGGTCGAGCTTGAGGGCGCGGGCACCGGCCTCCCGCGCCCGCTCGAGCTCTTCGAGAGCCTCGTCACCGAGCCACGGCGTGGCGACCGCGTACTGGAGCAGCCTGCCTTCGGACTGTCCGCACGCTTCGGCGATCCTTTCGTTGCCCTCGCGGTTCCTGACGGGAAGGTAGTACTCGGCGGGTGAGACGAGCGCTTGGTCGATCCCGTTACGGTCCATCGACCAGAGCAGCTCCTCTGCCGTCAGCGTCGCGTCTCGGCTCGGGCCGAGCATGACGTGGCCGTCGATCACCACGGGACCGTGGCCGCCTCGCGAAAGCTCGTCGCCGCCATCCGAAACGCGTCGATCCCTGCGTCCGGCACCAACGACAGGTTGTACAGCGCAAGCCCCTTGGCGCCATCGCGAGCGAGTCGCTCCGCATCGGCAGCGAACGTCTCCCGCGCAGGCGTCCAGTTCGTCGAGACGGTGCCCGAGCGTCCCGCGAGGGCACGGAGCCCCGTGAAGCGCTCCAGGAGATCCACGCCGCCCAGCGGGCCGCACCCGAAGAGCACCGCGTCGGCGCTCGCGGCCGGCTCTGGGGCAACTCCCTGGAGCGCTGCCTGCTCGGAAGGCCCGGAGCAGAAGACCCGGAGAAGTGTTCCCTCCCCGTGCACCGCGCGCGCGACCTCCCGGATGAGGGACGCCGCGCCTTTCGCGCGCAGGGCCCCGAGCTCCGCGCGAACATCGTCGTCGTCGGACGGATGGCCAAAGGGCGGTCCAGCGGCTGCCTGCGTGCGTGTTTCGAGATCGTCACCGAGGATCGCGGTGCAATGGCCACAGAAGCACTGGCTGCCGAGAAGTCGTGCCCGCTCCGAGAGGGGCTCCAGCGCGAGCGTCAGCGTGTACGAGGGCTCCCAGGCCGGATAGAAGCCCGCCTCGAGGTCGACGGCGTCCGGCCGGAGCTGGGCTGCGACGTCGGCGGCGAGTGCCGCAACGTAGGCGATCGCATCCGGGCTCGAGGGACAGAGGCTGTGGCCCGCAGGCGAGCCGTCGAGGAGTCGGGCGGCGACATCCGGATGAGCCGCAGCGAGTAGCTCGTGGTGAAGGCCGACGACCCAGGCGTGGAAGCGCAGACCTGCAGCTCGGCATTCGTCTCGGAACCGGAGGAGTCCCTCGTGCGCATGACCTTCTGGCACGAGCCGCTCGTACCGCCTCCTGTCGGGAGAGAGATACAGCGTCGGGGCCGCCAGGACGCTCACACGCTGATGGCGCGGGAAGACTCGCCGTGATCGGTGGTACATCACCGCGACGATCGCGGTATCCGCGCCGAGGTCACGAATCAGCTCGACGACCTCGGTCGGAGAGGCGTGCTCGATCTCCTCGGGATACAGGAAGACCTGGATTGCGCGGTTCACGCCGAGAAGGTCCGTCGGACGTCGTCGCTCGGCTCGACACCAAGACCCGCGCCGTCGGGCAGCCGAGCGACGCGACCGTCGATCTCGAGAGGCTCGGCCAGACTCGCGTCATCGGCGTAGAAGTGATGGCCGGTGATGCCGTGCGGGATCTGGCCGAGTCTCTCGCAGGCACATGCGACCTGCAGCTGGGCGGCTGCACCGATTCCCATCTCGCCGTTCGCTCCGATCACAACGTCCATTCCGTAGTCGTTCGCGACGCGCGCCGCCTCGACCGCGCGCTCGAGTGCAGAGCTCTTCCCCACGTAGATGCTGACCACATCGGCGGCGGCTGCCCGCCCGACGCGATGGACATCCGCAGGGAGGTGCACCGACTCGTCCGCGACGATCGGCGTGCCAAGCCGGCGGACGGCAGCCATTCCCTCGAGATCGTCAGCTGTGACCGGCTGCTCGATGAAGGCGAGCCGGAGTTCGGCGAGGCGCGGAACGGTGGCCAACGCGGTCGCCGTCGACCAGCCTCCGTTTGCGTCCGCGCCGAGGAAAGCATCCGGCGCGAGCTCCCGTGCAAGGCGAACGCGCGCGACGTCGCGTTCGGGATCGCGACCCACTTTCACCTTGAATGCCCGGAATCCGAGCCGGTGGGCGGTTTCGAACCCTGCACGGAGCTCGTCATCGTCTCCGCTGATCGAGATCTTCACCGGCACGTCACGTCGAAAAGGCCCACCGAGAAGCGCAGCGATGGAAACGCCCTTCGTCCGGGCGAGCGCGTCCCAGAGGGCGGTGTTCACCCCTGCTTTGGTGAACCAGTTGCCCCGCAAGACGCGGTCGAACTCGGTTGAGTGCGCCGGTATCGGCTCGAGCGGCTTCCCGAGCAACGCCGGCCCGAGCAGGTCGCGGATGTAATGCGTGGCTGTGACCGCATCCTCGCCGCTCCATGCGGCAGTCGCGCTGACCTCGCCGAATCCCTCGACACCGTCTTCGGTGACCACGCGCACGAGCACGAACGTCGATGAGTCGTGTACGACGCGAGCGCCCTGGACCCGGAGTTCGGGCTTTGCCTGCGCCGAAACCGTGGTCGTCTCGACTGCGGCGATCGTGGAGGACACGTCAGGCACCGAGCATGGCGATGTCCTCAAACGCCGCGGCCAGCGCTTCGACACACGCTGCAAGCGCTCGCTCGCCACGCTCAACCGAAGCGGATTGCGGATCGTCGGTGAACCCGTCGAGCTCCTCCCATCTGCCTGGCTCGGCGACGACTAGACCGCGTCGACGAATTCGTGCCGCTCCTCCGGGAGAGGGCCGCAGCTTGTCCACCCGAACAGTGTCCGGGTCGAGGGCCAGCATGAGGGAGGTTTCGAAGACGCCCGCATGGCCGTGACGAGGCCCGTCGATGGTGGCAGGATCGACGAGGTCGGTCGTGAGCGCGGTTGCTGCCACGAGCCCGTGCGCGCGAGCGGCCTCCGCCGCTGCGGCGGAGCAGGTGACGGTGTTGCCGCCGTGCGTGTTGACGATGAACAGGCGACGGAATCCTGTACTTGCGGCCGATCCGAGGAGGTCCTCGAGCAGCAGTCCGAGGGTGTGGGTCCCAAGCGACAGCGTCCCGCCGAATGGCAGATGGTGATGGGAGGCCCCGTACGCCAGGGTCGGTGCGATGACGATGTCCTCTGGGCGCTTGGCGCGCTCCGCTGCGCGCTCGGCGAAGATCGTCGCGAGATGGGCGTCGGTTCCCGTGACGAGATGCGGTCCGTGCTGTTCGGTCGAGCCGATAGGCATGACGAGCAATGCGCTTGGCGCGAGCTCGGCGATCTCCTCTCTGGTCAGCAGATCCCAGCGATGGACAGCACTCACCTGCGGGTCTCCGCTGCAAGGCTGTCGGCCGATTGCGGGAAGTGGCATGCAACCGAGTGGTCGAGGCCGGTGGCGCGAAGCATCGGATCTACGGTCTGGCAGATCTCCCGGGTACCGAGTGGGCAGCGGGGATGGAATCGGCACCCCGACGGGAGGGTTTCGGAACCGGCGGCTTCGCGGAGCTCGATCTGGGCGCGCGTCGGCGTGCCCGGCTCGGGCGGTATCGATGCGAGGAGGGCGTGCGTGTATGGGTGCTGCGGGTCCGCGAACAGCATCTCGCGTGGCCCGCTCTCGACGATGCGCCCCAGGTACATGACGGCGATGGTGTTCGCCATGTAGCGAACGACGGCCAGGTCGTGTGTGACGAACAGGTACGTGAGCGAAAGCCGTTGTTGGAGTTCGCGGAGCAGATTGAGGATCTGCGCCTGAATCGAAACGTCCACAGCCGACACCGCCTCGTCGAGGACGAGAAGCTTCGGGTGGAGGGCAAGCGCGCGGGCGATGTTGACCCGTTGGCATTGCCCGCCGGAGAGCTGCCGTGGATAGACGCCGGAGTGCTGGGGTCGCAGACCCACGAGCTCGAGCAGCCCGGTCACCCGTGCGTGGCGCTCCTTCTTCGAGAGGTATTGGTCGTGGACGAGGAGCGGGAACGAAATGATCTCCTCGACGGTCTTTCGCTTGTTGAGCGATGCGAACGGATCCTGGAAGACGATTTGCATCTCGCGGCGAAGTCGGCGAAGGGCGCGCGGAGAGGCGGAAAAGATGTCGTGCGACTCGAACCGAACTACGCCCGACGTTGGCCGGTCGAGACGAAGCAAGAGGCGAGCGAGTGTCGACTTTCCCGAGCCTGATTCACCGACCAGGCCCAAGGTCTTCCCACGTCGAAGCTCGAGGGAGACATCGTCGACGGCACGCACGACTCGCTTCGAGCGTGGCCCGCCGACTCGAAAGTGGCGGCTCAGGTTCTCAGCGACGACGAGCACGTCTTCTTGCACGTCTACCGTCGGCGGCGTTGCCTCGATCGCGCTCACCGTGGTGGGAGTTGCTCGAGGGGGAAGTGACATTCGACCTCGCGGCCGGTGCTCGTTGTGCGCACCGGTGCCTCTGCCGCACACATGTCACGTGCGTGACGACAGCGCGGGTGAAACGGGCAGCCACTCGGAAGCTGGTGTGGGAGTGGCGGCTGCCCAGCGATCGCTGCGATCGGCTTGTCGACGTCGCTGTCGAGTCGGCAGATCGATTCGAGGAGCGCTGCCGAGTACGGATGAGAGGGGGTACGAAGCACGTCGCGCGATGGGCCACTCTCGACGATCCGTCCCGCGTACATCACGTTGACGTCGTCGCAGAAAGAGGATGCGAGCCCGAGATCGTGCGTGATCAAGAGGACGCCCATACGGCGTTCTTCCACGATGTGAGCGAGCATCTCCATAATCCGGGCCTGCGTCGTCACGTCGAGAGCCGTCGTCGGCTCGTCGGCAATGAGCACGTCCGGGTTTGTGCAGATAGCCATCGCGATCATCACCCGCTGACGCATCCCGCCTGAGAACTGGTGCGGGTGGTCGTCGATCCTGCGGTGCGGTTGCGGCAGGCCGACGTCGGCGAGCACGTCGATCGCCTGCGCCCGAGCTGCGCGTCCGCCGACCGGCTCATGCGTCGTGATCGCCTCAGTGATCTGCCGTCCGATTGTCATGATCGGGTTGAGCGAGGACATCGGGTCCTGGTAGACGATCGAGATACGCCCTCCCCGCATTGCCGCCATCTTGCCCTCGGCGATGCGCGTAAGGTCCCGATCGCCGAGAACGGCTATGCCACCAGCGATCCGCGCCCGTGGAGGCAGCAGCCGCATCAGCGCAAGCGCCGTCAGCGACTTCCCGCTTCCCGACTCTCCCACGATCCCGACTCGCTGGCCCGCCGAGACAGTGAACGACACTCCCCGCACGGGTCGGATCACCGGTCGGTGCGGAATCGCAATCTCGACCTCGAGGTCTCGGACGTCGAGGACGACATCGGTCAAAGCCTTTTTGGGCGCGATGGTCGTCATGTTCGCGAGGGATCGAGGACCTGTTGGAGGTTGTCGCCAAGCGTGTTGAGCGCGAGCACCGCGACGAGGATGACGAGGCCAGGGAAGATGGGATACCAGTAGGAGCTGTAGAGGTTCGCGTAGCCCTGCTGGAGCAGCGTCCCCCATGATGTGCTCGGTGGCTGCACGCCGAGGCCGACGAAGCTGAGACTTGCCTCGACGAAGATCACTTCCGCGAGCACGATCGTCGCGCGAGCGATCAGGACGGGCAGCGTGTTCGGGAGCAGCTCACGAGCGAGGATACGCCGGCCGGTCGCGCCGACGGAGACCGCGGAGAGGTAGTAGTCGGTCCGGAGCTCACCAAGCAGACTCGAGCGGGCGATCCGTGCCGTCGCCGGGGAGAAAAGCAGTCCGAGGATGATGATCATGCTTGGCGTGGACGAGCCGAACGCTGCCACAAGGACCAGAGCTATCAAGATCACGGGCATCGCCATAAGCATGTCGGCGAGTCGCATCAACATCTCGTCCGTCCATCCTTGGCGAAGAGCGGCCGTGAAGCCCCAGGTGACGCCCAAGAGCATCGCCAACGCGGTCGCGGCCACGCCCATGACGATTGACGTGCGTCCGCCGTAGAGAATTCGAGTGACGAGATCGCGACCGAGCTCGTCCGTCCCGAACGGATGACTCCACGAGGGAGGAGCGAACAGATGCGTGTAGTCGAGATCGGTCGGCGAGTAGGGCGCGACGAGAGGCGCAGCGAGTGTTGCGATGAGCAGGATCGCGACGACCGCCGCTGAGATCGCTGCAGCAGGACGCCGGAGCAGACGTCGAATGACGGAGTCTGAGCGGCCGGTCTCGAATGCCCCGCTGACAGTCGGTGCGATCGCAGTCACGTGACGGCCTGTGTCCGAAGTCGCGGGTCGACGAAGCCAAGCACGATGTCGGCGACGAGGCTCGTGACGATGAAGACGGCGACGGCTAGGAGCACGAGCGTCTGGAGGACGCCGTAGTCCCGTTGGTAGACGGAATCGACGAGCAGCGATCCGAGTCCGGGACGGGCAAACACGTATTCGACGATCACGGCTCCGCCGACGAGGTGCGCCATGATGATCCCGGCTGCGGTGATCGCAGGGATCGAGGCATTGGGAAGCTCGTGTCTGACAACGACCTGTCGGCGAACGAGTCCCTTGCCCTTCGCGGTACGGACGAACGGCGCGTGCTCCACATCGACGAGTGAAGGCCGCAGGATCCGCATCGTTGCCGCCGCGACGCCGATCCCGAGCGTCAGCGCAGGCAGCAGTGTCGATTCGATACTTCCGAACGGGTCACGGCGGAACGACACGTAGCCCTGAGTCGGCAGCAAGCCGAGCTCGGCGCCGAGAGCGATGATGAGCATGATCCCAATGACAAAGGTGGGGATCGCGATCCCGACCGCGGCGAATCCCGAGAGCACTCCGCCGAGAATGCGGTTCTGCCAGATCGCGCCGGCGACCGAGGCAGGCACGGCGATCAGCGTTCCGATCACCATTGCCATGAAGGCGAGGAGAAGCGTGGCGCCGTAGCGCTGCTCAATGAGACTCGTGACCGAGAACTGGCTGAAGTAGGACGCGCCGAAGTCGCCGCGCAGGATCCCGGAGACCCAGTCGAGGTACTGCTGGGGAATCGACTTGTCGAGGCCGAGCTCGCTCCGGATGCTCTCGACGGTCTGCGCGTCGACATCCTTGATGGAGCCTCCCAGCTTCGTGATGGTCGGATCCCCCGGGATGATCCGCATGAGCAAGAAGACGAGCATCGACCCGAGGATGAGAAGCGCGACGCTCGTGATCACGCGACGGATGACGTACTTGAACATCGAGTTGGGCTTTGCTCCCGTTGGTCGGCTGTCGAGGGGGCGACCGCGTATCGCTGGCCGCCCCCTCGTAGGACGGCTGGAACTACCCGGAGACTCTTGCGTCCTCCAGATGCGCGTTGCCCTGTGCGTCCTCCCAGGCGTCCGTCACGCGCTTCTGGTACGCGACGATGTTCGTCTGGTGAGCGATCACCATTACCGGCGCGTAGACGCTGAAGATCTGCTGCATCGTGTCGTAGATCTTCTGTCGTGCCTTGAGGTCGACGACTCCCGGCGCCTTGAGCGCTTGTGCCTCGAACGTTGCGTTCTTCCAGTTGCACTCGCAGGATCCGAACTGCCCCTGCTTCAGCGCGTAGGTGGGGTTCGGCGGCATCGAGAAGTAGTTCGCGACGATGGTGTTCGGGTACTTCTTGCCTGCAGGGTAGAAGCGGCCCAACCAGGTACTGACGTCAGCCCGCTGGATGTTGAGGTCGAGACCGATCTTCTTCAGGTCCTGCTGCAGGATCTGAGCCATCGTGATCCACTCGTCACGGCGTCCCGCCAGCGCCCAGAACGTGAACGTCGTTCCCGGCTTCACGCCGGCGGCATCGAACAACTGCTTGGCCTTCTCGAGGTTGAAGTCGTAGGGCTTCAGCTTCTTGTTGTAGGCGCTGCTGGTTGAACTAATGAGCGAGTTGCCGAGCGAAGGGGTCGCCAGACCGAAGAACGCGGCCTGGTTCATTGCCTTGCGGTTGATCGCGTACGAGAGGGCCTGCCGGGCGCGAACGTCGTCGAACGGAGGCGACGTGGTGTCGAGCTCCCAGACGTGTGCGCCTGACACCGCCGATGGCTTCAGGAACGACGTGCCGCCGGACTGGAGTGCCGGAACATCGGTGGGGCGAACCTGCCAGATCATGTCGAGGTTGCCTGACCTGAAGTCGGTGACCATCGCCGTCGGGTCGGGCTCGCGGACGAACTCGATCTTCTGGATACAGGCCTTGCCCCCGAACCAGCTCGAATTCGGCACAAGCGTCAGCGACTGATTCGGAACGAAGGTTCCGACCTTGTAGGGGCCTGTTCCGGTACCGCTCTTCGCGAGGTTCTCGACGTCGTTCGTGTCGCTCATCTTGATGTCGACGAGCGCATTCGGGAGAATCGCGCTCGGGCTACCGAGCTTGAGCCGGAGCAAGTACGGGTTGATCGCGCGTACCGAGCGGATGTCCTTGGCGTTCGAGCGCTGCTGCGAAGGCACCTTCGGATCGAGAACACGCAGGATGTTCGCGCGCGCATCCTCCGCCGTGAACGCCCGTCCATTCGAGTACTTCACACCCTTGCGAAGCGTGAACCACCAGGTCTTCAGATCCTTCGAGGAGCGCCACTTGAGCGCCAGGTCGGGTACGACGTTCATGTTCTTGTCGTACTTCGAAAGGCCGTTGTAGAGCAGCGTCTGCAGCGGCACCTGGCCGGCGAAGTTGATGGTGTTCGGATCGAGCTGAGAGATCCCGGCGCCTGCGATGCCATAGCGCAACGTCCCCTTGGACGCGTTGCACCCCGCTGCGGTAGCGGCCTGGGCGGCTTGGGTGGAACGATCGGCCAGTAGCATTGCGCAGACCGCAGCGGCGATGGCGAGGAGCGCCGCTGCCGCCCCGACTGGCTTACCGTGTGTTGCCATTGACGTCCTCCTCGACTGGTTGGCGATCGTGTGGGGTTGGACGACAGTTACCGGGGCGGGTTGGTCATCGATTAGCCCGCCTCGACGGACGTGAGGGCATCGGCTGCCGGGCGCGGAACGCGGAGTCCCTCCGCACCCGGAAGCGATTGGGAGAGATCGGGATCGAGCCGATGCAGCCACTCGAGTGCGACGGCTGCGCGCGCGACCTTCTCGCGGGCGATCGAGATCGCCTGGGCGCGGAGATGCTCGCCTGCTGGATAGAGGAGTTGCGAATTGCGGAGGCCGAACTTCGCGTAAAGCGGGGCACCAGCGGCAACGAGGGAAGCGGTCTCGTTCTCCCGCACCACCCCGCCGAGGCTGTCCGGGGACTCGATGTAGAGATCGATCGGGAGCGTCGTGGCCGCGCGCATCTCGGCCAGCTCTGCCGGCGTCATGTCTGACGGCACGTTGACCGTTGTGGCGCCGAGAGTCTCCAAGAGCTGGATGGACGCAGGGTTCGACGGAGCCATCGCGACGGAGACCTTCCAGCCACAGTCGAGGGGCAGCTCGCCGGCGTCCTGCATGTCGCGAAGCAGGACTAGAAGCCCGAGGTCAGCCACGAGGAAGCTGCGGATGCCGGCCTCGGTCGCCCTCACTACGTCCTCGATCGCGTACGTGAGACCGCGCATGCCGCGAAGCTGGCCGCCATGTGCAGCGCCTTCGGGCGAGCGGGAGTGAGCGCCGACTCCGAAGCTCTCCCGCGGACCGACGAACAGCGAGACCTCGATCCCGCTTTCCGCACCGAGGGCAGCCATTTCGCGGAGCTCGGACTCGCCGACGAGCATGGCTCCGCTGCCCTGCGACACACGGTTCACGACGATCCCGTGCTCGTCTGCCGCAGCCACAACAGCCTCGAGCACACGTATGCCTTCGACACTGGGGATCTCGACGCGGTAGGCCGCGCCGTCCGGGAAGCGGCGAGTACTTGGCGGTGGCTCTGCCGTGCCGGTGTCGGGAAGCCCGCGTCGCGAGGTGACCGCCTTTGCCCTCATCTCGCACCCCTTGAAGACCCAGCACATCCAGGGGTAGTGTTCGGTATCACCGAACTATGATGCGTTCTACGCAACACGGAGGGTATTCCTAGGTGCCCGGCGCCGGAAAGTCAAGGGCGGCGGTCGAACTCGACGAGCGCTATCGCGTTCGCAGCGTCGAGCGCGCGCTCGACGTCCTCGATGTTCTCGTCGAGGCCGGCCGGTCCGGGATTCGCTTGACAGAGCTCGCCCAACGACTCGAGATCTCGAAGAGCACTGCTCTTGCGCTCGTACGGACTCTCGTCTCGCGAGGGTTCGTGGCCGAGGTCGGGTCGGGTCGAATGCGTCGATATGCCCTCGGCCTGGCCCTGGCCCGCCTGGGAGACCTGGTGCTCTCCCAGATCGAGATCCTCGATCTCGCGTTGCCGTCGCTCCGAGAGATGACCGACGAGACCGGGTGGACGTCACGCATCGGCGTCCTCGACGACGGGTACGCCGTCATCATCGGGCGTGTTGACGGCCCCGGTGTGGTCCGCTTTCGCAGCAATCTCGCCCGCCGCGAACTCCCGCACTGCAGCGCGATCGGGAAATCCCTTCTGTCGCATTTGCCCGAGCCCGAGGTCCGCGCCATCGTGGAGCGCACGGGACTCCCCGCCCGAACGCCCGCGACGATCACGGACGCGGATCACCTCCTGCGAGAGCTACAGACCGTGAGCAGCCGCGGCTTTGCCGTCGACGACGAAGAGGACAGTGTGGGTGTCGTGTGCGTGGGCTCTGCCGTCTACGACCACCGCGGCGAGTGTGCCGCGGCGATCAGCCTCACCGGGCTGAAGCTCAACCTGCCTGTTGGGGGCGTCGAGGCGCTCGGCACCGTCGTGCGGCGGTGCGGGCTCGACATCTCGCGTCGGCTGGGAGCGATCCCGGCAGACGCTAGATAAGCAATACTTATTCATCGGTTGATCTTGACAGGCCTGATACGAATACTCCTATGGCCGTCCTTGAACGATCAAGGCGACAGACGAACATCGAGACCGCCGGCGACGCTCCGGCGACGACCGTCCGGCTCACGATCGCAAGAAGCGACGCGGGCGCCGTTCGGGAGTTCCGGGTCGCCCTCACACAACCGGCCGTGGTACTCGACGCCCTTCTCGCCGGCCAACGCCTCGACCCATCGCTCGGATTCCGCTACTCGTGCCGGGTCGCGATGTGCGGGACGTGCGCCGTCCGTGTCAACGGTCGCCCGACGCTCGCCTGCCAACAGCCCATCACGCCGGACACCGACGAGCTCCTGTTGGAGCCTCTCGCAGGGTTCGCGGTCGTACGCGACCTCGTCGTCGACACGTCACCGTTCTGGAACGCCTGGCGCCGGGTCGTGCCCTGGTTCATGCCGGGCGGCCCCCGGGAGGCTCTCCCCGCGGGTGATGCGAGTCGCGCCGAGGTCGAGCGGGGTCTCGACTGCATTGCGTGCGGCGCCTGCTGGTCGGCCTGCGACGTCGTAGTGACGAACGCCGGGTATCTCGGTCCCGCGGCGCTCAACCGCGCGCTCACCCTCGTCGCCGACGAACGGGATGGCGCGAGAGCGGAACGGCTCCGAGTCGCCGGTCAGCAAGGAGGCGTCACTCACTGCCATTCGATTCTCGGTTGTACCGCGGCATGCCCCAAGGGGCTCGACCCCTCGGCATCGATCCGCCGACTCCGTCGCTGGAGCCTCGTTGCCTGAGTGGCCCCCCGAGTGGCTCGAGACCGACATCGCGATCGTCGGAAGCGGCGGCGCAGGGCTGATGTGTGCCTTGCATGCGGCGACCGCCGACCCCGAGCTGAAGATCACGATCGTCTCCAAGGGCGCGGTGGGTCGCTCGGGCTGCACGAGGATGGTGCAGGGCGGCTTCAACGCCGCGCTCGGAGCGGAGGACTCCCTCGAGGCGCACTTCCGCGACACCATCGAGGGCGGCCAATACCTCAACGACCAGGAGCTGGCATGGACGCTCGTCTGTGACGCGCCCGGCGTCATCGACGAGCTCGAGACACGGTTCGGATGCCTCTTCGACCGCACCGAGGGCGGGGCGATCGACCTGAAGCCGTTCGGCGGCCAGAGCTTCGACCGAACCGTGCACCGTGCAGATCAGACCGGTCTCGAGATCATGGGCCGCCTCCGCGACCAGGTGCTTCGGATCGGTGCGCACGAGCTCGAGGACTGGCGCGCCCTCGATCTCCTGTTCGACGTCCACGGCGAGCTCTCCGGGCTTACCGTTCTCGACACGCAATCGGGACACGCCGCGGTTCTCCTTGCTCGGGCGGTCGTTATCGCCACTGGCGGGTCGGCGACGATGTACAGGATCGCCGCCCCGGCACGCGAGAAGACCGGGGACGGGATGGCGATGTGTTACCGCGCGGGGCTCCCATTCCGGGACATGGAGATGCTCCAGTTTCATCCGACCGGCCTCGTCGCCGGAGACTCTGCGCTCACAGGATCGGTGCTCGAGGAGGGCCTGCGCGGCGCCGGAGCGCATCTCTACAACAGGTTCGGCGAGCGGTACATGGAACGCGCCGATCCGATCAGGCTCGAGCGCTCGACGCGTGATGTTGTCGCCCGCGCGTCGTACACCGAGATCGTGGAGGGTCGAGGGACACCCTCTGGTGGAGTCCTTCTTGACATCAGCCACCTCGGAGCAGATGAGATACGGCGCCGCTTCTCGGGGATGGCCGCACGCACCCTCCTCGTCGGCGCCGACCTGACAACCGGTCCCGTCGAGGTCTCTCCGACCGCGCACTTCCACATGGGCGGCGTCGTGATCGACCAGGACTGTGTCACCGAAATCGACGGACTCCTCGTCGCCGGTGAGGACGCGGGAGGGACGCACGGGGCGAACCGACTGGGCGGAAACGGCGTCGCAGAGTCGACCGTCTACGGGGCGCGTGCGGGGGACACAGCAGCCGCGCTCGTGCGTGATCGAGCCCTGTACCTCCCCGACGATCGACTCGTCGCTGACTCACTCGATCAGGCGTACGCCCCTCTTCGCAGATCGACGGGATTGACTCCTTTCGAGCTGACCGATCGCCTCAAGCACGTGATGTGGACGCACTGCGGCGTCGTTCGGAGCAGGGGCGGCTTGCTGCAGGCACGTGAGGAGCTGTCCGATCTCGCGTCGCAGCTCACGCGTATCGCCGTTCCCGGACCGAAGGAAGCAAACCCCGCGTGGCAGCAGTCGCTCGACCTCGCCAGCCAGATCACCGTCGCCCGACTGATCGTCGAATCAGCTCTCGAGCGGGAAGAATCCCGTGGCGCGCACTTCCGCTCCGACCATCCCGAGCGCGACGACGATCGCTGGCTACGGGCAGTCATCGCAGAGCGCGGCCCCGACGGCAACCCCTCGATCGGGACCCGGGACGTGGAGTTCACGCGACTCGCTCCCGGAGGCAGGGCCGTCGCGTGTGAAACCGCATGAGCGCGCTGCAGACAGCATTCGCTGCGGCCCTGTCGGTCATCCTCGTCCTGCTTACGGCGTTCACAACGTTCACCGTGCGCTCGGCGATCGTCGCCCGGGATTCGGCAGCGCGAACAGGCTGGATCTCTCGCATCGGTCGGGCAAGCGACCGCGACACGCAGCGCTGGGCGTTCGTGGCGCACCGAACGACCGGTGTGGCGGTCTTCGCATTCCTCCTGCTCCACGTCCTCGACGTCGGCCTGTACGCGATCTCGCCTTCGTGGTTCGACGATGTCCACACCCTCTACTCCACCGCGGCGCTCCGGGTGTTCGAGTGCTTCCTGCTCTACGCGATTCTCTTCCACACGCTGAACGGGCTTCGCCTCATCGCGCTCGATCTCGTCGACATTCGGAACGCAACCGCGAGACACCTGCTCTCCCTCTGCATCGTCGTCACGCTGCTGCTCGGGACGGCAGCCGCTGTCGTCATCCTCTGGCCGGTGGCGACATGAGCACGGTTGTCCATCAGCCGCGGCTCGCGACCTTCATCTTGATGCGCACCACCGCCGTAGTTCTGGCCGTCCTGGTGCTCGGGCACTTCGCGCTGACTCACATCGTCACCGACGTCTCGGACACGGGCTCCGGCTTCGTCCTACGGCGATGGTCATCGGGTCTGTGGCTGGCCTGGGACTGGACGATGCTCGCGGCGGCACTGACCCACGGTGGGGCGGGAGCGTGGCTCCTCGTCGAGGAGCAGGCGCGGGGCCGCGCCGCAAGGCATCTGAAAGCGGGCGTCGTGGTCACCGTGACGGTACTCCTGACGCTCGGCACGACAGCGCTCGTTGTTGGAGTCGCCCGGGGAGCCTGATGGACGGATATCAACGAGAAGAGAGGAGAGCATCCGTGCACAAAGCGCTTGCGCACAATCGCGGCGACCACGTAGCGGTCGCCGTCGCACCGATCACCGCCGGTGAGCACATCTCGGTCGCCTACCTCGACGACGAAGGCGAGCAATCACTCGACGCGAGGACGGACGTGCCGTATGGGCACAAGATCGCACTCGCCTCGCTCGAGCCCGGGGCCCCGGTGCTCGAGTACAGCACTCAGGTTGCGGTGACGCGGGTGGCGATCGAGGCCGGCGCCCACGTTCACACGCACAACGTCATGACCGCACGGTGGTAGCGATGGATCTCTACGGGTACCGCCGCCCCGACGGACGCGTCGGCGTCCGCAACCACGTCGTCATCCTCCCCGTCGACGACATCTCCGAACGCGGCGTGCGAGGCCGTCGCGTCGAAGATCGTCGGCACGCTCGCGCTCCCGCACGCCTACGGACGACTGCAATACGGCGAGGATCTCGAGCTGCATTTCCGGACGATGATCGGTACCGGGTCGAATCCGAACGTCGCCGCGGCAGTCGTCATCGGGATCGAGCCGAACTGGACCGAACGGATCGTCGAAGGGATCGCCGCTACGGGGAAGCCTGTCGCCGGCTTCGCGATCGAGGGGCAGGGAGAGCTCGAGATCGTTCGCCAGGCGTCATGGACGGCCATGGAATTCGTCCAGCGGGCCTCCGAGCAGCAACGAGAGCGAGTCGATCTGTCGGACCTGACGGTCAGCATCAAGTGCGGCGAGTCAGACACTACGACGGGACTTGGATCGTGCCCGACCGTCGGCGTCGCCGTCGACCGACTCGTCGATGCAGGTGCGACGGTCTTCTTCGGCGAGACTTCGGAGCTCACGGGCGGCGAACACCTCGTGGCCGACCGCATGGCAACCAGCGAACTCCGGGACGCCTTCCTCACAGCCTACGCCGACTACGTCGGCGAGATTACCCGGGGCGGGGTCGATCTTCTCGGCTCGCAGCCGACCGAGGGCAACATCGCAGGCGGCCTCTCCACGATCGAGGAGAAGGCACTCGGAAACATCCAGAAGCTCGGGAGCAAACCCGTAATCGGCGTGCTCGGGCCTGCCGAGCCCCCAGCCAACGGCCCTGGTCTCTACTTCATGGACACGTCCTCCGCGGCGGCAGAATGCATCACCTTGATGGCCGGCGCGGGAGCCGTCGTCCACTTCTTCCCCACCGGGCAGGGCAATATCATCGGGAACCCGATCGAGCCCGTGATCAAGCTCACGGCAAACGCCGCGACCGCAACCACGATGTCGGAGCACATCGATCTCGACGTGAGCGATCTCGTTCTTCGGCGCATGCGACTCGACGAGGCGGGCGACAAGCTGATGGAGCTACTGCGACGCACCGCGAACGGACGTCTCACAGCCGCCGAGGCCCTCGGGCACCGCGAGTTCGTGATGACCAAGCTCTACCGCTCGGCGTGAGACGTGTCCGGCAGAGGAACAGAAACCCACCCGACGACCACGGTCAGCCTCGAGGGGGCGGTGTTGGGGGCGGCTGCGTCTCTGTATGTGTGGGCGTTGCGGGATCTGCCGCGGGATTTGCGGGAGGCGTTGGCGGGGGCGCTGGAGCGGGAGACGTCGGTGACGGGGATCCGGGTGCTGGAGACCATCCACCGTAATGTGGAGGTCGCGGACACCGAGCGGAACCTGGTCTGTCAGGACACGGGGATCGCCGTCTACTACTGCCGGGTGGGGGAGCGGTTTCCGTTGCATCCGGCGGGGATCGAGCGGGCGCTCAAGGCGGGGACGGAGCGGGCGACGGTGGAGCATCCGTTGCGCTCGAACACGGTGCACACGCTGACGCGGGAGAGCACGGGTGCGAATGTCGGGTATCGGGTGCCGATCGTGCACTGGGAGTTCGTGCCCGGCTGGGACGGTCTGGACGTGAAGTGCGTGCCGAAGGGCTCGGGGTCGGAGAACATGAGCTTTCTGAAGATGCTGGTGCCGGCCGACGGGGTGAACGGGATCAAGCGGTTCGTGCTCGAGTCGATCGTCGAGGCGGGCGGCAAGCCCTGCCCGCCCGGGATCGTCGGGATCGGGATCGGCGGCTCGGCAGACTACGCGCTGCACCTCGCCAAGGAGGCGATCGCGAGGCCGATCGGGACACGCAACCCCGACCCGCTCGTCGCGCAGCTGGAAGACGAGCTGTACGGCCTTTTGAACGAGACGGGGATCGGGCCGATGGGCCTCGGCGGCGACGTGACCGTGCTCCAATGCCACATCGAGCACGCCGACACCCACATGACCCTGAACCCGGTCGCGGTCAACTACCAGTGCTGGGCCGCCCGCCGCACCTCCGCCCACATCGGCGCGGACGGCGCCGTCGACTACGACAGGGACTTCTGAGATGACGGTGACACACAAGCTCACCTTCCCGCTCAACGACCCGGCGGCGATCCTCGCGCTGCGGGCGGGCGACGAGGTGGTCGTGCAGGGCCACGTGATCGGGATCCGCGACCGCACCCAGATCCGCATCTTCGACCAGGGGATCGAGCCACCCATCGACCTGACGGGCGCGTTGCTGCTGCACACGGCGCCGAACGTGCGCAAGCTCGGCCCCGGCCGCTACGAGAAGCTCTGCATCGGCACCACCACGAGCGCCAGGATGGTGCGCTTCACCGAGGGCCTCGGCGAGCGCTACGGCGTCCGCGCGATCTGCGGCAAGGGCGGCTTCCCCGACCAGGCGATCGAGCCGATGCAACGGCTCGGGATGGTCTACCTCGCGATCGTCGGCGGCGCCGCCGCGCTCGAGACCACCCAGATCGAGGAGATCGAAGACGTCGCCTGGGAAGACCTCATGCCCGAATGCCTCTGGAAGTTCCGCGTCAAAGACTTCGGCCCCCTCACCGTCGGCATCGACGCCCACGGCAACTCCCTCTACCACGACGTCCAGAACCGCGCCCGGCAACGCCTCGAGCAACTGAGCGCGCGCCTGTAGCCAGCATGAATCTGACGTCACTCGAACGCTCAATGCTCGACGGCGACCACGGCGACGCGGTCCGCCAAGCGCTCGCGTACCAGGTAAAGGTCGGCGAGTTCTGGAACGCAACCCGATTCGTGCCCGTCACGAACGTGCACATGATGGGAGACATCGAGGTGATGGGCGACGCCGGACTCGACTGGCTCCGGGCACTCCGGGCCAGCGACGGCAGCTGCGTCGTGCCTGTGACCACGAACGCCCGCTGCATCGACTTCGCGTGCACCCGGCAATTCGGGCAGCGGCCCGACGAGGTAGCGAAGGAGAGAGAGCTCGTCAGCCTCCTCCAGGCGCTGCACGTCACCACCACCGATACGTGCATCGGCTATCAGGCGATCTACGAACCTCGGTTCGGTGAGCGGCTCGCATGGGGAGACACCGGGACCGTGATCTACGCGAACTCTGTCCTCGGAGCTCGCTCGAACTTCGAGAGCGGGCCCGCGGCGCTCGCGGCCGGTCTCACGGGCCGCGTGCCCGAGTACGGATTGCACCTCGACGCGCATCGGCGCGGCACGTTCACTGTCGACGTTCGGGCCGATCTCGACGACGTCGCGGAATGGGGAGCCCTCGGAAAGATCGTCGGCGCAGCACGACCAGGCTACCTCGAGATCCCAGTGTTCACAAGAGTGAGTGGCAAGCCGGACAGCGACCAGCTCAAGCACCTCGGCGCAGCCCTCGCAAGCTACGGCTCGATGGCGATGTTCCACCTCGTGGGCGTGACACCCGAAGCACCCACCGCCGAGGCGGCGTTCGCCGGCAAGAGCTCCGCTGAAACGCTCATCGTGGGACGGTCGGAAATCGAGCTCGCGCTTGGCGCTCCCGCCACGGAGGGACCATGCGACCTCGTCGTGTTCTCGGGCCCTCAACTATCGCTCGCGGAGATCGGGAGACTCAGTACGGAATTCAATGGGGCGACCGTGCACGAGACGACCCGCGTGTTCGTCACGACCGAATCGAGCGTCCTTGCGGAGGCACGCAGGCTCGGCTACGCGCGCACCCTCGAGGACGCCGGGGTCAAGATCCTCGTCGGGGTCTGCTTCTACATCCTCCTCGACCTCTCGGAGATCCGCGTCCGGAACGGCTGGCGAACACTCGTCACGAACTCCGCCAAACTCGTGAACACCATCGGAGCACACGGTTTCGAAACTGTCCTTCGACGCACGTCCGACTGCGTCGACATGGCCCTCACGGGTGAGTTGCGGTGAGAACCGTGCTCCAGACGATCTCGGTGACTCGCGCTGTCGGCGACGTCGTCGAAGGCGAGCTGTTGCTCTCACGCGACGGATTCAGCCCCAGATACGACCTCGACCGGCTGACGGGCGTCATTACCCGGCCAGGGCACGATCTCGAAGGCATCTCGATCGCGGACAAGATCTGTGTGTTCTCCGAGGCGAAGGGTGGGATCGCCGCAGGGTGGGCGTACAACGATCTCAAGCACAAGCAACTCGCACCACGGGCGCTGATCTTCGGCGTGACGAACCCAGTGATGGTTCAGGGTGCCATCTTCGCCGGCATCGCATTGACCGAGGGCTGGTCCCGGCCCCCTGACGACGGCATGAAGACAGGTGACTGGGTCCGGGTCGATCCGATGCGTCGTGTGATCGAACTCCTCGGCGACGAATGAACACGGCGAGAATGGAGCGCAAGTGAAGCCCGCCAGGGCCTCGATCCCTGTCGCCGAGCTCGCCTCCCACACCGGAGGATCGTGGGCTCGGTCCGGCACGACGATCGAGGACGTCAACCCTTCGCAGCCCGGAAGATGTCGTCGCGCTCGTGCATCTCGCCGACGAGTCGATCGCGTCGAGAGCGGTAGACGCCGCGTCGTCCGCGTTCCCGATGTGGAGTCGCATGGCCGCCCCCGCTCGCGGCGAGATCCTCCGACGGGCCGGCGATCTACTCGACACCCGCGCGGACGCCATCGGTCACGACCTGGCGCGAGAAGAGGGAAAGACGCTCGGCGAGGGCGTTGGTGAGACGCGACGTGCAGCGGCGATCTTCCGCTACTACGCGGCACAGACGCTCGAGCCGGACGGCGAGACGTACCCGAGCGCTTCACCGCGAACGTTTCTCTTCGCGAGACGCGAGCCCGTGGGTGTCGTCACGGCGATCACCCCGTGGAACTTCCCGATCGCGATCCCAGCCTGGAAGCTCGCGCCGGCGCTCGCCTACGGCAACACCGTCGTCTGGAAACCGGCCGAGCTGGTACCACTGACCTCGGTACGACTCCTCGAGGCGCTCCTGGATGCAGGGGTACCAGAGGGCGTCCTGAACCTCGTCGTCGGGCGTGGCAGTGTCGTCGGCGACACGCTCGTCACCCACCCGTCCGTCGACGCGATCAGCTTCACCGGCTCCAACAGCGTGGGTCGCGCGATCCAGCTGAAGGCAACCGAGCGCGGCAAGAAGGTACAGCTCGAGCTCGGCGGGAAGAACCCAGCAGTCGTACTGGCCGATGCGGATCTCGAGCTCGCCGCCGAGCACGTCGCGCGCGGCGCCTTCCTCTCGGCCGGCCAGAAGTGCACCGCTACCAGCCGTGTCATCATCGACCAAGCGGTGTTCGAGCCGTTCGCAGAGCGACTGGCCCAGCGCGCGGTCGAGTGGCCCCTCGGTGACGCCCTCGATCCGACGACCAAGGTCGGCCCACTCGCGTCCGACCAGCAGCTTCAGACGGTTCTCGGGTATCTGGAGACAGCAAGAACGGAGCGCGCGTCGATCGTCGCAGGCGGCGACCGCAACGACGATCTCGGTTCGGGCTATTTCGTCCGGCCAACCGTCCTTACCGACGTCGATCCGACGAGCACGATCGTCCGCGAGGAGATCTTCGGTCCCGTCGCCGCGCTGCTAGCCGCCGATTCCTACGAGGATGCCGTGGAGATCGCCAACGACACACCCTTTGGCCTCTCGGCGAGCGTGTTCACCAACGACCTCGACAGCGCCCTCCGCTTCGCCCGCGACATCCGCGCCGGTGTCGTGAAGGTGAACCAGGAAAGCGCAGGGCTCGAGTACCACGTCCCCTTCGGCGGCACCAAGGGAAGCTCCAGCGGTAGCCGCGAGCAAGGCAAAGCAGCCCGCGAGTTCTACACCGAATGGAAGACGATCTACATAGATCCCGGCACGCCGGGTGGCTAACGTAGCTCTCGGTTAGTCAGGTGTCGTCGGCCAGATTGGCATCGAGAGCCAGCCGAAGCTGCGTGGAGGCTGGCACAGCGGGGCGCTAGCCCTACTCACCTTACGCCTTCGAGCGCGGGGCCAATGGCATGCGATTACGACGGCTCCGAACTTGCCACGAACTTCCACACAGCCCTCTCGCCCGCCCGAAGTACCGACTCGGGCGATGAATAACCCGGCCCGGGCCGGGCTGTCTGAGATGGAGCTAGGCGGACTCGAACCGCCGACCTCCTGGGTGCGATCCAGGCGCTCTCCCAACTGAGCTATAGCCCCGCGAGGGGCGAAGTGTAGCGCCGCGTCAGGCGGCCCGGCCGAAGCGCCCGGCGCGGATCGCGCTGGCCATCTCCTCGGATTCCTCGCGGTACCACGTGCCGTCCTCGCGCTCGAGCGCGGGGACGTCCTTCCCGCCGGTGCCGGCGATCACGGCCGTTCTGCGGCCGCGACGGGGCCACGGCTCCCTGACCACCTCGTACTCCACTCCCATCTCGTCGAGCGCCTGCTGGACGCGCCAGCACGGATGCCCGGGGTACTTCGCCCACGTCGCCCAGCAGCGGTGCAGCCTGAGGGGCACGACCCTACGATACGCCGGTGCGCGCCGTCGTCGTCGGGCCCGAGGGAGAGGCCGCGCTCGCGGAGGTCCCCGAGCCCGAGGGCCCCGGCGACCTCTTCCGGGTCGTCGCCTGCGGGCTCTGCGGCTCGGATGTCGAGAAGCTCGACGCGGCCCACGCGGGCGTCGTCCTCGGCCACGAGGTCGTCGGCGAGGCGGCGGACGGCCGCAGGGTCGCGCTCGTCCACCACACCCCGTGCGGCGCGTGCGAGCGATGCCGGGCCGGGCACGAGACGACCTGCAAGCGGTTCGCCGCGCCCACGATCCGCCCCGGCGGCTTTGCCGAGCGTGTCCGCGCGGACGGGTGGGTCGAGCTCCCGGAAGAGTGGCCGGCCTGGCGCGGGACGATGGTGGAGCCGCTCGCGTGCGTGCTCCGGGGTGTCCAACGCGTTCCGCAAGGGCGCGTGCTGATCGTCGGCAACGGCTTCGTCGGACGGCTCGTCGGCGCGGTGCTCGAGCGGCGCGACAGCGAGGTGTTCGCGGTCGACACCGATCCGCGCAGGGCGGGACGCGCGCCGGACGGCCCCGTCGACGCAGCCGTCCTGTGCGGGCAGGGAGGTGTCGAGACGGCCCTCGAGACGCTCGCGCCCGGCGGCACGCTCCTTGTCTTCGCGGACGCCGGCCGGATTCCCGCCGAGGACGTCTACCGGCGCGAGCTCACCGCTGTCGGGTCGCGGTCGGCCACCCCGGCCGCGATGCAGGAGGCCGTCGCGCTGCTCGACGAGCTCGAGGTGCCGGAGCCGACCGTCCTGCCGCTCGAGCGCTTCGTCGACGGGCTCTCGCTCTTCCGCGGGCGCGACGCGCTGAAGGTCGTCTTCACGCCGTGAGGGCGCTGCGGCTGCACGGCCCGGGCGACCTCCGGCTGGAAGACGTCCCCGACCCCGTCGCAGGCGAGGGAGAGGTGCTGCTCCGGGTCGAGGTCGCGCTCACCGACGGCACCGATCTCAAGGCGTACCGGCGTGGCCACCCCGTTCTCCTGGGCCCGCTCCCGAGCCCGTTCGGCCACGAGGCCTGCGGGATCGACGTCGCCACGGGACGGCGCGTCGTCGTCGCGAACTCGGCGCCGTGCGGCTCGTGCGCCGCCTGTGCGCGCGGGCAGCAGACGCTCTGCGAGAGCCTCTTCCCCCTGCTGAACGGCGCGTACGCCGAGCTCCTGCTCGTGCCGGAGCGGATCGCGAGCGTAAACCTCCTCCCCGTCCCACCGGGCCTGGCGCCGGAGGTCGCGGCGATGGCCGAGCCGCTCGCCTGTTGCCTGCACGGCGTCGAGGTCGCGTCGGTCGCGCGTGGCGACACCGTCGCGGTCGTCGGTCTCGGCCCGATCGGGCTGATGCTCTGCGCGTGCGTCGCCGACGCGGGTGGCCGGCCGGTCGCGGTCGGCTCACGTGAGGAGCGGCGCGCACTCGCATCCGCCTTCGGCGCTGTGAGCGCCGACCCGGCGGGAGCCGACGTGGTGATCGAGGCGGCCGGGACGGTCGAGGCCTGGGTACGGGCCCTCGAGCTCGTCCGCCCGGGCGGGACGGTGCTCGCGTTCGGCGGCCTGGCGCGTGACGCGCGGGTCGACATCGACCCCTACCGGATCCACTACGAGGAGGTGCGCCTCGTCGGGGCGTTCCACCACACGCCGAGCGACTTCCGCGCGGCGCTCGCCTTCCTCGCGAGCGGCGCCTTCCCGTTCGAGCGCCTGATCACGCACGAGGTCGGGCTCGAGGGCGTGGCGGCGCTGTTCACCGAGCCGCCGCGGGACTACCTGAAGGCGGCGCTCAGGCCCTGATCGTCGGCGGGAAGAGCGGAAGGCCCTCCGCGCGCGCGGCATTCCGCTGGTCGTCGTCCCAAGAGACAACAACCGGGTCCGCGTCGCGCAGGACGAGCGCCGAGGCGACGTGGATCGCGTCTAGCGCGCGCAGGCTGTGCGCGACGCCGAGCCGCGAAGCGGACGCGAGAACCTCGGCGTCTGTCGTCACGATCTCGGCTCGCGTGCGAAGGAACGTCCCGTCGACCACGTCCTCGGTCAGCCGTTCTGGCGCGAATCGCCGGTCGCGAACCGCCGCGGCGAGCGCGCAGGCGAGCTCCGTCTGGCCGATGCCGCCGGTCGACACCGGCGTGTCACCGATCCAGAGCTCCCGCACGACCTCGTATCCGTCCTCGTCGAGAAAGAGCTTCACCAGCGCGGACGTGTCGAGGTAGGCGATCATCCGCCCGAGCCACGCTCCTCCCGGCCGGGCCACGGACCGCCGCGAGCCCACTCGAGGTAGGGCATGATCGACCCCTCCATCTCGATCCGGGGCGGAAGTGGCCGGCGCTGCCCTGTCGGGCGGGTGATCTTCCCCTCGCGCTCGAGCCGGTCGAGGATGGTCTCAGCCGCGGTTAGCCGGGCCTTCGGCCTCCCTCGCTCGGTGATCAGGATCTCCTCACCGGCGGCCGCACGATCGAGCCACGTCGCGAGGTTCTCGCGCAGCTCCCGAACACCGACTTCCACTGCCACAGGATGAAGTGTACACCTGCGTTCTGCAAGGTGTCCACAATGGCCACGCCCCCGCGGGTCAGGCCTCGAACAGCGTCAGCTCGGGCTCACGCGCGCCGCGGATGAGCGCCAGGTCGGCCTCGGCCCAGGCGAGCCCGCGAGCCTCGCAGAGCGTCCGCGCCTGGGGCTTGACCTCTGAGGCGGCGAGGATGCCACGGCATTCCGCGAGCGCGGGGTCGCGGCGGAGCACCTCGAGGTAGCGGGAGAGCTGCTCGACCGCCTCGATCGTCCCGACCCGCTTGATCTCGACGGCGACCCACCCGTCGTCGGCGTCCCGGCACATGAGGTCGACCGGGCCGACGTCGGTCGGCCACTCGCGGCGGACGAGCCGCAACCCGTCCTCGAGGACGTGCGGCTGCTCGGCGAGCGCCTCCTGGAGATGCCGCTCGACGCCGTCCTTCTCGAGCCCCGCGTCCTCGCCCAGCTCGTGCTCGAGCTCCGCGAGCAGCTCCGCGATCCGGATCTCGAGCCGGTCCTCGGTCCGCCCCGCGCGCTTGCGGACGACGATCACGTCCTCGCCGTCCTCGATCACGGTCGGCGGGGTCATCCAGTTCAAGGGCTTGTACCCACCGCTATCGGCGTGGACGAGCACCGAGCCGTCGGCCTTGAAGACGAGCAGGCGGATCGCCTCCGGCAGGTAGGCGGTCAGGCGGCCGGTGTAGGTGACCTCGCAGCGGGCGACGACGAGACGCACAGGGCGCCAGCGTACTTCCCGTCCCGGATGCGACATGCCCGCGAGACCGATGTGCTACAGTGTCGCACATGGAGGTGAGCGTGCGCGAGCTCCGCAATCAGACTGCAGACGTGGTGGCCGCCGTCCGCGCCGGGGAGACCGTCACGCTCACGAGCCGCGGCGAACCGGTCGCCGACATCGTCCCCCACCGGCGCAGAGCGCGCTGGCTACCCGGCGGCTGGCTCGGCGATCAGCTCGCAGAGCGCCAGGCCGACCCAGGGCTGCGACACGACCTCCGCCGCCTCGCCGGCGGGACGATCGACGAACTGTGACGCGCGCGCTCGCCGATACCTCCATCTTCATTGCGCAGGAAGAGCGCCGGCCACTCGGAGAGCTCCCCGACGAGCTGGCCGTCTCCGTCGTCACCGTCGGCGAGCTCGAGCTCGGAGTGCTCGCAGCCGCGGACGGCGAGACCCGCTCCCGTCGCGCCGACACGCTCGCGCTCGCCCGCGCAGCCGATCCGATCCCGATCGGCGAACCGGTCATGAGCGCGTTTGCGCGCCTGGTCTTCGACTGCCGACGCTCCGGCCTGCGTCCGCGCGTCCTCGACGCGCTGATTGCGGCGACGGCGGTCGAGCACGGTCTGCCCGTGGTCACACAGGACGACGATCTCGGCGCGATCGCGCAGTCCCACCCCGCGCTGACCGTCATCCGCGTGTGAGCCGGGGTCAGCGAAGCTCGACGCGGGAGGCACCGATGACGCGCTCCTCGCCGCCGTCCAGGCGCACGAGGTATTTCCCCTTCCCGTCGTAGTCCGGCGACTCGACGAGGATCACGGCGTCGGCCCCACCCACGCTGCACGGCGTTCCCACCTCGGGCTCGAGGCCGCGCCAGAAGCGCACGAACGGGTTTCGCTCCCATTCCCGCCCTATGGTCGTCTCGACCGTGTGGCCGGGCAGGACGCGCAGCGCATGGTCGAGCGTCATCAGCCGCTCCATCACGGACGCACGCACGACGTCGGCGGGGCCGCCGCCGACCGCGTCGCGAAAGAGCGTGTCGCCGGAGAAGCACAGCTCGCCGTTGACGACGAACGCGACGCCGTCATCCGAGTGACCGGGGGTCTCGATCGCCTCGATCCGCAGGCCGCCCGTCTCGACGGCGCCCGTGGCCACGGGAATCCCGAACCGAGCGGCGAGCTCCTCTTCGTGCTGGACGTGGTCCGAGTGCCCGTGCGTGCGTAGCAGGTGCGTCGGCGTGAGCCGCTCCCGCACGATCGTCTCGAGCAACGGCTCGAGCGGAGCGCCGCTGTCGACGAACACCGCCACCCCACCCGGCTCGTCGCCGACGACGTACGCGTTCGAGAGCCAGCGGGAGTCCATCGACCGCTCGACGATCATGACGGAGAGCCTACGCCACCCGCGCGGGTCGGAGAGACTGCCGGCGTGACGCGCCCGCTCGCCGTCCTCGCCGTCGCCCTGGCCGCGGCCGCGCCCGCCGCGGCCGCCGTCCGCGTGGTCGAGCCGTACCCGCTCGACCGCTACGCGGACGCCGGCGCGATCGGGCTCGCGGTGCCCGGGGCGGGCCCGACCGTCACCCGGCAAAGCGCGCTCAACACGCTGCTCACCGGCGAGGTCGAGAGCTCCTTGCTCGGCGGCGCCCGTGGTGGCACGCCGCTGATCGAGCTCGGGGTCGGCCCCCCACCCGACATCCTCGTCGTCCTGCCGCCGCCCGGCCGGAGCGAGAACGCGCGCTACCCGATCGCGGTCACCCTGCGGCCGCGCGGTCTTCTCACGTCGAGCTCGACGCGGATCGACGGGCTCGTCTCGCTCGCCGACGTCGCACACGGGCGTCTCGAGGTCGTCGCAGTGAAGGACCCGGTGGCGACGCTCGAGCGGCTCGAGCAGCGGATCGAGCGAAACGACCGGATCCGGCTCCCGCTGACGGTGCTCGCCGGCGCGCTCGCGTACGTCGCAGCGTTGCTCGCGCCCGGCCTCGCACCGCGGGTCGTGCTGCTTGCGCTCGCCGCGAACCTCTGGCTCGCCGGCTGGTGGCTCGTCGCGCTGCTCGCCGCCGCCGCCATCGTGCTCCCGCTCGGGGCCGCGTGCACCACCGTCCTCGTCGCGTACCTCCTCGTCCTCGGGCTCGACCCGGAGGCGGTCGCGCTCTCGCCCTTCGGTCCCTCACAGGCCGGTCGGTTCTACGGCGTCTCGAACCTCCTCGAGACGATGCTCCTCCTCCCCGCGATCCTCGGTGCCGCGCTCCTCGGACGACTCGGAGTCGCGCTCGCCGGGGTCGCGCTCGTCGCCGTCGCAGGGAGCCGGTTCGGCGCGGACGGGGGCGGGCTCCTCGTCCTGCTCGCCGGATACGGCACGCTGCTCGTCCGCACACACGGCGTCCGGCTCGGCGTCCGCGGCGTCGGCGCGCTCGCAGCTGCAGCCGTGCTTTCGGCGCTCCTCCTGGTCGGTCTCGACGCTGCCGTCGGTGGGTCGAGCCACGTCACGCGGGCCGTCGGCGACGGCCCCGGCGCGGTGCTCGGAGACGTCGCCGACCGGCTCGAGCTCTCGGCGCGCCGGACGTTTGGCGCAATCGGCCCCGCGTTCGCGGTCATCGCCTCGTTCGTCGTCCTGGTCGTCGTGGCGACGTGGAAGCCGAGGCGTCCGCTGACGGACGCGGTGCTCGCGGCGCTGCTCGTCTCGCTCGTCGTCAACGACACGCCGGGCGACGTCGTCGGCTTCGGCGCGGTCGTCGCGTTCGTCATCCGCCGCTTCGAGGACGGATCGGCGCGCGGAGCGCCGGCGCACCTGGTTAGACTCCCCGCGATGCGCCGCCCACTCGCTGCTCTCTCGCTCCTGCTCGCGGTGCTAGCGCTCGTCGCGGCCGGCTGCGGCGGCGAGGAGGTGACCGCCACACCGGAGACGGTCGTCGGCTCGCTCCCCGAGCCGACGACGACCGGGGCGACCGAGGACCTGCCAGCTCTGGAGCTCGAGGGCGATGCGGCGGCCGGCGAGAAGGTCTTCGCGAGCGCCGGTTGCGCGGCGTGCCACACGCTGGCCGCGGCCAACGCGACCGGTACGGTCGGCCCGGATCTCGACCAGGCAAAGCCCTCGTTCGAGCTCTCCGTCGAACGCATCACCCTCGGCCGCGGCGGGATGCCACCGTTCGAGGACCAGCTGGAGCCGCAGCAGATCGCCGACGTGTCGCAGTTCATCGCCTCCTCCACGGGCGGCTGATTCCGCCGCGCGACATCACCTTCCGGGTCGAGGCCTTCGCCTCGGACCTCGACGGCACGCTGATCGGCCCGGACGGCGTCGTCGGCGAGCGCACGCGCGCCGCGATCTCGCGCGCGCAACGCGCGGGGGTGCTGGTCCTCGTCGCGACGGGACGGATGTTCCGGTCGGTGCGGCGCTACCTCGACGACGTCGGGCTCCGCGAGCCGGTCGTCTGCTACCAGGGCGCCGCCGTCGTCGACCCCGAGACCGGCGAGTTCCTCCTCCACGAGCCGCTCGACCTCGACGTCGCGCGCGAGGCGATCGCCGCGCTCGAAGCGCTCGGAATCTCGCCCAACGTCTACGTGGACGACAAGCTCTACGTCGCCGCGGAGAACGAGTACACACGGCGGTACTCGAGCTTCCAGCGGCTGCCGGTGACGCAGGTCGGCGACCTGCTGGCCTGGCTCGAGCGGCCGCCGACGAAGCTCGTCGCCGTGGCCGAGCCGCCGGTGCTCGCGGAGGTGCGCGCCGAGCTCGCTCCGACCCTCGACGGTCGCGCGTTCCTGACGACGTCGCTGCCCTACATGCTCGAGCTCGGCAACCCCGGCGCGACGAAGGGCTCGGGTCTCGCGTTCGTCGCCGCGAAGCTCGGCCTCGACCTCGCGCGGGTGGTCGCCTTCGGCGACGGCGAGAACGACGTCGAGCTTCTCGAGGTCGCGGGCTTCGGCATCGCGGTCGAGAACGCGCACCCGCGCCTCCGGGCGGTTGCCGACAGGAGTTGTCCCGGCCCGGCGGACGAGGGCGTCGCAGGCGTGATCGAGACCGTTCTAGACTCGCTCCGGTGATCGACCTCAGGGCAGCGCGCGCCGACCCCGGCCCCGTCCGTGCCGCCCTCGCGCGCAAGGGCGCCGCCGACGCCTTCGACCGGCTGCTCGAGGCCGACGTGCGCTGGCGCGCGCTCGTGCCGCGCGTCGACGAGCTACGCGCGAAGACGAAGCTCAAGGGCAAACCGACGCCCGAGCAGCTCGACGAGCTGCAGGCCGTGAAGAGCGAGCTCAGGGCGGCAGAGGACGCGCTCGCAACGGTGGAAGCCGAGCGGGACGCGCTCGCGTTGCGCGTCCCGAACCCTCCGCACGACGAGGTCCCCGACGGCGCCAGTGAGGACGACGCCCGTGAGCTCCGGCGCGTCGGAGAGCCGCCGGAGCTGGCCGAGCCGCGCGACCACCTCGAGCTCGGCCGGTTCGAGATGGAGCGCGCGGCCCGGATGTCGGGCGCCCGCTTCGGCTACTGGGTCGGCGACACCGCCCGGCTCGCGCTCGCGCTGTACCGCCTCGCGCTCGACCGGCTCTCGGCGAAGGGCTTCGTCACCGTGCTCCCGCCGGTGCTCGTGCGCGAGGCCGCGCTGGTCGGGACCGGCGCGTTCCCCTCCGACGAGGCAAACGTGTACGAGCTGCCGGAGGACGACCTCTACCTCGCCGGCACCGCCGAGATCCCCGTCGCGAGCCTCCACGCCGGCGAGATCCTCCCGGTCGACGAGCTGCCCCTCCGCTACGTCGCGTTCTCGACCTGCTTCCGCCGCGAGGCGGGAGCTGCAGGTCGCGACACGCGCGGGATGATCCGCGTGCACCAGTTCAACAAGGTCGAGCAGTTCTCGCTCACGCCACCCGAGCAGTCGTGGGACGAGCTCGAGCTCCTGCTGCAGAACACCGAGGAGCTCGTGCACGACCTCGACTTGCCGTACCGCGTCGTCGTCCTGCCGGCGGGCGACATGTCGAGTGCCTCCGCGAAGACGTACGACGTCGAGGTCTGGTTCCCGAGCCAGGGACGCTACCGCGAGACCGCTTCGATCTCGAACACGACGGACTTCCAGGCGCGGCGCCTCCAGATCCGCTTCCGCGGGCAGCACGGGCCGGAGCCCGTGCACATGCTGAACGGGACCGCAGTGGTCGACCGGATGGCGCTCGCGATCCTCGAGAACTTCCAGGGCGACGTGCCGGCTGCGCTGCTGCCCTACGGGGCACCCGAACGAGTGATCGTGCGAAGCCCCTAGACGGGGGACGCACCATCGGCCCACGGCACCGATAACGGGGACATGCGGCCTGCGGCAACAGTCCGCGTCCAGTGGACGCGCGCTGAGCTTCTCGCGCTCCGAGAGGCGATCGAGGTGACCCCGAACTTCGAGGGCCGCCAGGAGGTGCGCGACCTCTTCCGGGTCGCCGTACGCGCGCATCGCATCGGTGCGGTCGAGCTCGACCAGGAGATCGCCGAGCGGCTCTCCAACCGGCTCGTCCCGGTCGACCTCGCGACCGCGACGGCCCGCGGGAAGCTCCTGCACGCGGTACGGGGCCCGCGCAAGCGCGGGATCGCCCAGGTGCACCGCCCGCAGCCCCTCGTGGCGGCGACGCGGACTGCCGCCGCGGCGGCGTAGCGCCCGGCACGCCTGTCCCTTCGCCGCCTCGCTCGCGTGGGTCGCGCGACCGTCCCGGGGGACGACGCTCCCTTGCCCGAGGGTTGCGGCATCCCCCGGAAGGGGTAGAGTCGGGGAGTGAGGTACGAAGGGGAGGTCAGGGTGGTGCTCTCGCGCGCCGAGCTGACCGCCATGCGCGAGGCGATCGAGCTGACGCCCCGCTTCACCGGGCGCCTCGAGGTCCGCGACACGCTGCGCCGCGCGATGCGGGTGCGTAGCGGCAGGATCGCGCTCGAGCGCGAGGTGGCCGAGCGGTTCGCAAGGCGCCTCGTCGCGTTCGACCTCCCGACGGCGCTCGCGAAGGCGAAGTTGCTGCACGCGATCCAGGACGCCGATCGCGAGGCGCTCGCGGTTACCGAGGCGGCAGACGGCGCCGCTCGCGCGGCGTAGCCCCGCGTAGACTGACCCGCTCGCGGCGGGGTGCCGGAGCGGTCGAACGGGGCGGCCTTGAAAGCCGTTGAGCCGCAAGGCTCCGTGGGTTCGAATCCCACCCCCGCCGCCTCTCGCGGGACGCGCTGCGGCTGTCAGGCGAGGTGACGAGCGGCGTCGGGCGGGCGAAGACCACCGCGTCCTCGGCGAACGCTCACCTCGAGCTGCGATTAGGGTGGCTGCGTGCGCGAGATCCTTCCCGGCGTCTTCCACTGGACGACGCCGCACCCGAAGATCCGGATCGAGGTGTCCTCGTACTGGCTGGACGAGGCCGGCGTCCTGATCGACCCGCTCGTCCCCGCCGAGGAAGGCTTCGAGTGGTTCGCCGGGCGTCCGACGTCGCCGTCCGCGGTACTGCTCTCGAACCGCCACCACTACCGTGCCTCGGGTCGCTTCGCCGAGCGGTTCGGCTGCTCAGTGCACTGCAATGCCGCCGGTCTGCACGAGTTCACGCACGGCGAGGCCGTCGACGGGTTCGACCCGGGCGACCGCCTCCCGGGCGGCGTGGTCGCATGCGCGGTAGGCGGCCTCTGCCCCGACGAGTCGGCCCTCTTCATCCCGGAGAAGCGGGCCATTGCGCTCGCCGACGGCGTCGTCCGCATCGACGCCGGGGCGATCGGCTGGGTCCCCGACGTGCTGATGGACGACCCGCCCGGAACGAAGCGGACACTGCTCGCCGCGTACGCCCGCCTTCTCGAGGAGCTCGACTTCGACCACCTCCTGCTCGCGCACGGCGACCCGCTCCTCGGCGACGGCCGGGTGGCGCTCGAGGAGCTCGTCTCGTCGGGGGGCCGGACCGCGTTCGAGCTGTCGGGCTAGCCCGGGGGACGGTCGGGCGCGACCGATCCCTGGCCGCTCGTCGCGCACCTCCGCCCCGTAGGCTGCTCGCGATGAGGCTCTGCATGTTCCACCCGCGATCGACGCCGATGGAGCGAGGCTGGGTCGGGCGGCTCGAGGGCGACGAGGTCGTCCATCTCGCGGCGCAGACGCTGCAGCACCTCTTCACCGGGGGCGGGTCGGCCCGCGACCACGCGCGCTACCCGCTCGCAGACGTCGAGCTGCTGTCGCCCCTCCCCTCGCCGCCGTCCGTCCGGGTCTTCGACGCCGGCGGCTCGTTCGAGTTCGCCAACCCCGCTGCGGTGGTCGGCCCGGGAGCCAGCGTGGCCCATCCGGCCGCGTCGCCGATCGTGGTGGACGCCGGCCTCGCCGGGCTCGTCGGCCTCGAGGCGGTCGTCGCCGTGTCGCCCGTCGCCCGGCTCCGCGCACCCGCCCTCGCGCCGCCGAAGGACCGTGACTTCGCGATCGTGCTCGGCCCCTGGTTCACGACGACGGACGACGTGCCGAAAGCGCAGACGCTGGAGGTGACGGGCGACGGCGTCGCTGCCGCGGCAAAGGTGGAGGCGTTCGACTGGGACGCCCTGCGCCGCTATGCGGGTGAGCACACCCGGCTCCGCGTCGGCGATCTGCTCGTCGCGCCGGCCACGGTCGTCGTCGAAGTGCCTCCGGCGAGCTCGATCTCCGTCGACGTCGAGCGGCTCGGGACGCTCCGGTTCTCGCTGACAGCCTAGGAGAGCTCGCGGCGCGCCACGAGGGCGCGCGCCGACCGGACGGCGCCAACCGGACGCATCGTCCGGAACAGGAGCATCAGAGCGACGAGCCCGACGGTGGTGTTGACCGCGGTCACACCGACCTGCATCCCGAGCGAGAACGAGACGGCGGTCGCCGCCGACACCGCCCCCTGAAGCGCAAACGTCGCGAGCACCTGCTGGGTGCCCGCGCCGCCGGGAACGGGCACGAGGGTAGAGGCGCCGTTCAGGACGACGACGAGCGCGGCCGTGGCGAGGCTCGCCGGGATCCCGAAGGCCGCGAGGACGAGGAAGACCACGCCGATGCGGCAGCCCCAGGCGGCGACCTGGAACGGAAGGACGGTGCAGAGGTACCGGCCGGGCTGACGGACGATCTGGATGCCCTGTGCCGCCCGACCGGCGAGCCGGCGCACCGCATCCGGGCGCAGGCGGTACGCGATCGCGATTCCCACGCCGACCGCGAAGACGGCCCCGACCGCGACCTCGACGGCGACGAGGCCCGGCGGCGGAGGCAGCGCCGGGAGCACGCCCATGCCCCAGAGCGTGCACACGAGCGCGCCGCCGATCAGCGCGTCGGCCGCGAGGACGACGGTCAGCGAGGCTGCGAGCGTCGGCACCGTCGAGGCGGGGATGCGGGTGCGGGCGATCAGGACCTTCGCGAGCTCGCCGCCCCGTGCCGGCGTGAACGCGTTCATCGCGACGCCGGCCGCGTACGCAGCACCGATCGAGACCACGGGAATCCGGCGTCCCGGGTACGCGGCGACGATGACCCCGCGCCAGGCGAGCGCTCGGAACACGAGCGTCAGCAGCTGGAGCGTGAGGGCGGGCAACAGGTAGCGCCCGTCGAGGCTGCCGAACCGGTCCGACGCCGCGGCGACGGCATCGACGATCGATGCGAGGAGGTTCACGCGGTTCGAGCCACCGGGGCGATGAGAGCAGCGCGGTCCGAGATCAACCCGTCGACGCCGATGCCGACGAGCTCACGCGCCCGTGCGGGCGCATTGACGGGCCAGGTGAGCACCAGGTCGGCGACGGAGCGGAGCTCGGCGACCACCCGGGCGTCGAGCAGGCGCTCGTGGACGGACACACCGTCGATCCGCCGCTCTGCAAAGTGCGAGAGGAGCGAGCGCACCTGCCGCCGGCTCCCTGCGGAAGCCAGGCGGCGGACGGGAAGGCCTTCGAAGACGTCGAGCAGGCGCCACGAGCGTGCGCAGACCGTGAAGCGCCTGCGCGGAACGTGGCGCTCGAGCTCGGCCCGCACGAGCTCGGCCAGTCGAGCCCGCGAGCCCTTCAGGTCGAGCATCAGCTCGGTGGAGGGGCTCGTCGCGCGCAGGAGGTCGGAGAGGACGGGATGGCGACGGAACGGCGACGCGAGTGCCCAGCGATCCCAGTAGAGGGGCAGCGGGCCCACCGACTTCAGATGACGGATCTCCGGCCGTCCGTGGAACAGGCGTACGTCGGCCTCGACGAGCGCGACAGCCTGGCCCTCCGCGTCACGCAGCCTGTCGAGGCGGTTCCCGGCCCGATGCGCGACGACGAACGGCGGCGAGACCCCGGCCCGGGTCCCCTCGATCCCCTGAGGCCCCATCTGCGCCCAGTGTAGACGCAGTTTCTCGCCGCTGGACGAAAATCGCGACGACGAGGCCGATCAGCACGACGACGAGGCCCGCGGCGACGTCGATGACGAAGTGGTTGGCGGTCGCGACGACTGCGAGGGACATCGCAACGGGCAGGGCGACCGCAACGAGCCTGAGGGCGAGGCTCGTCACGGCGACGACGAGCACGATCCCGACGAGGACGTTCCAGCCGGCATGGAGGCTGGGAAAGGCCGCATACTGGTTCGTCAGCCCCGGAGGCTGGAGCGCGCGGTAGGCGTTCGAGTGCTCGGTGACCGTGTCGACGAGCCCCGCGTCGAGCAACCGCGGCGGGGCGACGGGGAACAGCCAGAAGAACGCGAACCCGATGAACCCCGACACGAAAAAGGCGTTCCGCAGCAGGTAGTACTGCCTGGGCCGGTAGAGGTAGAGCAGCGTCGCGACGCTCAGGATGACGGGCCAGTGGCCCCAGATGTACACCCAGTTCGCGGCGGTCACGAGCGCGTCGTGGGACACGATCGCCGACTGGAGCGAGTCCTCCCACGCGATGCCGAGGTGCCGCTCGAGCGTGACGAGCCGGTCGGCGTTCGCAAAGGCGACGTCCGCGTTCCCGACAGTCGCGTTCCGGATCCCGAAATAGAGGAGGATGGCGAAGGCGACGAGGAGCGCCTCCCGCGCAAGTCCTGTCGGTGCATGAAGACCCCACCTGGGGCGGGCGCCGGCCGGAGCCGGTCGTGTGGGCGGCATGCGACCACCTCCTGTCCCGAGTCTCCCGTCGCCGTCCCGGCGGCGCATCGGTGAACTTCCGGACCGGGCCTCCGCAATCTGTACCCGTACCGGCGGGAAGGCGGGAATCCCTCCTTTCGGGGCTCTATGCTCCCGCTCGTGGCGCCGATCTCGCAGTCGATGCGGCGCTTCGCGCTCACTGCCGGCGTGCTCGTGGCGCTCGCGCTGCCGGCGGGAGCCCAGGCCTCCGAGCTGATCGCGCGTGACGCGCGCGACGTCACGCTCCAGGTGAACGCGCGGGGGCAGGCGCTCGTCGGCTACCGGGCGAAGGGCAAGCGCTGGTCGGTGCTCGCTTGGGGTGCGATCAACGCCCGGCATCCGACGCCCGGCCAGCCGCAGGTTGCCTTCCGCGTCGACTACTCGGGCGGCTGGGGCACGTACCGCAAGACGCTCTCCGTGGGCTTCGTGAACACCTGCCGGAAGTACGCCGGACCGCCACTCGCGTGGTTCGTGACGGGCTGTACGGCGCCGGACGGCAGCCACTGGGCGCTACAGGCGTGGCAGCGCGGTCTTCCGAACCTCGGCCTCGATCCGTGGCAGCCCGTCCAGGCGTCGTGGGAGCTGCGCCTGAGCCACTGGACCGGCGAGGCCCCCAAGCTCGAGATCTGGACGAACTGGGCCTACAGCAAGCGCTTCGACCACCTGTTCGGCCGCCTCACCTGGCTCGGGCAGCCCGTCTACGGCTTCGCGGCCTCGTCGAAGGGCGCGCCCGCGGACGGCTTCGGCCGGAACATCTACCTCGACACCTACAACTCGGCGTACGGCCCGGGCTGGAAGCGCGAGAACAGCTTCCTCTCGCACACCGGCACGGGCGTCTTCTGTTACGGCTTCTACCCGCACGACCCCTACCCCGGCTACCCGGCGGTCGGGCGCCGGCCGGAGGGGAAGGGCGAGCGCTACCGGGCGACGGTCGTCGGCCCGGGCGTGCTGCCCGACGTCATGTGGGAGGCCCCGGGCCCGGGGCCGTACGACCAGGCCCGGGACCAGCAGCTCGTCGAGGCGCAGCGGAGCCTCTACGGCTCGGACCGTCTCTGCAAGCCGGTCTGACGGCCCTGTCTTAGGATCGGGCGGTGCCCGCATCCGAGCCGATCGAAGCAGTCGTGTTCGACATGGACGGCGTCCTCGTCGACACGGAGCACCTCTGGGACGAGGTGCGCGAGGCGCTGACCCGCGAGTGGGGAGGGAGGTACACGCCCGAGGCGCAGGAGGCGATGATGGGCATGAGCTCGCTCGAGTGGTCGCGTTACCTCCACGAGGTCGTCGGCCTCCGCGAGCCGCCGGAGACGATCAACGCGGAGGTCGTCCGCCGGATGCTCGCGCGCTACGACGCAGACCTCCCCGTCGTCCCCGGCGCGGTCGAAGCGGTGCGGCGACTCGGGTCCGCGGGATTCCGCCTCGCCGTCGCCTCGTCCTCGAACCGCGAGCTGATCGACGGCGTCCTACGCCGGCTCAGGCTGTCGAGGCTGTTCGACGTCACGGTGTCGTCGGAGGAGGTCGCGCGCGGCAAGCCGTCCCCGGACGTCTACCTCGAGACGGCGCGGCGCCTCGGCGTGCCGCCCCGGCGTTGTGCGGCGATCGAAGACTCGGCGAGCGGCATCCGCGCCGCCCACGCGGCCGGCATGCGCGTGCTCGCCTACCCGAACCGGCACTATCCCCCCGCCGGCGACGTGCTCGCACTCGCCGACGTCGTCCTCGAGTCGCTCGGCGCGCTCGGTTCAGCCTCTCTGCGAACGGCCTCCCCGGCGGCGTGACGACGCTTTCCTAGCCGATCCTAGCCTCACGAGTACGCTGAGCGGGTGGAGACGGCCGCACGCACCACGAGTGTCGCACTGAGCCGTGGACGGTGGCTCCGCCGCCTCGGCACGCTGCTCATCGTCGCCGGCGTTTGCGGGCTCGTCTGGGCGCTCGTCACCTGGCAGTGGAACGATCCGCTCACGGCTGTCTACACTCGTTGGCAACAGAGCCGGCTCGAGGACCAGTACCGGGCCGTCGTGGAGCGGGAGGCGCCGCGCCCGCCCGCGGCGGCGCTCCAGGCCGACCCGTCGGAGGTCGCGGCCGTCGTGCGGGAGTCGGCCCGTCGCTACCGGGCGAACGCGCAGGAGGGCGGCGCCATCGGCAGGATCGTCGTCCCGCGACTCGGGCTCGACATGATCTTCGTCAACGGGACGGACTCCGGGACGCTCAAGAAGGGCCCGGGACGGGATCCGCGTACGTTCATGCCCGGCCAGGGCGAGCTGGTCTACATCGCCGGCCACCGGACGACGTACCTCGCGCCGTTCTCGCACATCGACCGACTTCGTCCCGGCGACCGGGTCACCCTCGAGATGCCGTACGCGACGTTCGCGTACCGGGTCACCGGGCACCGGATCGTCGCGGCTGACGATCTATCGGTTCTCCGGTCGCACGGCCGCGAGGTAGTCGCGCTACAGGCGTGCCACCCGCGCTTCTTTGCGACGCACCGCTACATCGTGTGGGCGCGACCGGTTCGGATGCTCGAACGAGCGGGGCGGGTCTACGCCCTGCCCGTGACGGCGGCCGCTCGATAGCCCGTCAGTGCCCTAAGGATCGAACAGCGACTCATCGCTCCTACGATCGCCCAGCAATCGTCGCCTCACGTGTGTGTACCGCTGCATGCCGAGGACACGGCGCGGCGCCTCGAGCGCGAGCCAACGTGCCAGCTCCCGACGAGCGTCGAAGCGGCAGTATCGGGCGACGTCGCTCGAGGACGTCGCCGCTCGGATCGGGATCCGACGGAGCCGAAAGGGCGACGTCCGCGCGCCGTTGACGCCCGGCCGTGAGGTCGAGAGACTCGTTAACCCTGCCTCTCGCGCGCATTCGGCGATCGTCCTCGTCCAATCCCCGCCGGGGACCGATGCCGCGGTCACCTTCGTCAGCACGACCGATTCGAGGTACTCCTTGCAGGATCGCAACTCGCGAAGCAGCTCGACGCGACTGCACCCCGACAGCATGCGGTGCGTGGTGCCATGCACGCCGATCTCCATCCCAGCGTGCGCGGCGTCCGCCAACGTCGCCTCCGAGCAGAAACCCTTCCTTCCCACGAAATCGCGGGTGACGTAGAAGGTTCCGCGAAGGCCGCGCTCCAGAAGGAGGGGGACCGCGGTCTCGAAGGCGCCGAGCCAGCCGTCGTCGAACGTCAGGACGATCGAATCGCCCGAGCTCAGGGCCAGTCCTTCGGACGCCGTCACGACCTCGAGGCCCGACGCACTGACCTCGTCGAGGTGTGCGAGGAAGACATCGTGGGAGACGTGATAGGCGGTCGCCGAGGGAGGAGCGTCGCGGGCCGGACGGCCGCAGTCGACATCGTGGTACATCAGCCAGACGGACCTCATGGGCAGAGAAACCGCGGCAGAAGCGCGGGGCAAGGCGTGCAAGGTCGAACCGATCTCACGCAGTCGAGAGCTGCCTCTGTCACGACAGACGCACGGGCTCGCTCTGTTGCGCGACCGCCGCGTCGCCGAGGACCATGTCGTGAGGATTCACACGGCTTCCAAGCACCGCCTCTGCCGGCTGGGCATGCCCTCTGGTGGTCGCTGCCACCCGGCCCACGAAGACACTGGCCAGCCCGCCGGCGAGCAGGAGTGTCGCTGAGAGCTCGAGACCCTCCTCAATCGCGACAAAGCCCGGCTCCAGTGCGTCGCGGGCGCCGGTGTCGGGCGCAGCCGGGTAGAGCCCGACGTCGAGGATCACTGCCACGGCCAGCAGCAGAATCGATCCGCGGAGCACCACGAGCTCTCGGCGGGCCGTCCGGCTCACCTCCCAGATCACAAACGCGGCGACCAACGCCAGCGGGGCCAGCAGCAACGGCCAGAAGACGCGGCTCAGTCGATCGTCGAGCCCGAGGTGGCGAACAAGCTTGACCCCCGCTTGCTCGTGGATCACCAGCGAATCGTCCAGCGACAGCACGGCGAGAATCGCGGCGAGCATCCAGTACTTCAACGTCCGCGCCCGGTCGGCCAGGGCCAGGAGCAGGCACAGCGTCGCGCAGACGACAAGCACCGACGAGCTCGCCCAGGTGAAGACATTCCCCTCCCCCTCGTTATCAGCATGCAGGGACTCGATCCGCCCGTCGAAGCCGTACACGTTCACGAGATGTAGGGCGGCCTGGGAGACTCCGGCGACGATCGCCATGACGATGCCGAGACGAAGGATGCGCTGTGAGAGGTCGGCAACCGTCACACGGTTGTTATCGGTCGGTTCCTGGCCGGGATCAAGGCTTTGTCAGCGCGCGACCAGGACGACAGGTGAACGCGGTCGCGTAGAGAGGCTGGCCTTCACGAATCGTACGCAGAAGCTGGATGGCCCGCATCACGAAGGGCATGGTATCGTCGATTGGTGCGCCTGCTCTCACGCCGGCACCTGAGGCGGCTCGTTGGAGGACTGGCGTCGGTCACGCTCGCGATGTCTCTCGGTGCGTCGACGTTTGGCGCCGCTTCGGCGTTGCCGCCTCGCCTTGCGCTCTCGAAAGGGAAGCAGTTCTTCGTCGACCCGCAGAAGGGGGAAGACTCCGGGCCGGGTAGCTTCCGACGCCCGTGGAAGACCATCGCCCGGGCGTGGCAAACCGTCCCTCAGGGCTCGGTCATCTTCGTTCGCGCCGGTACGATCGCCACGCAGACCATTCTGAGCGGCAGGATGTCCGGTGCCCGTAACCCGATCACGCTGCGGGCGTACCCCCGGGAGGTCGTCGTCCTGACGGACACGACGCAGACCGGTTCCGCGGTGCTCGTGAGGGGCACGAGCGGTGTGCGGATCCGCGGCTTTCGGATCACGAACCCGGCCGGGGATGGGATCAAGGTGTCGGGCTCGTCGGATGTGGAGATCATCGCCAACACCATCTACGGCTGCGCCCGCCAGGGCATCCTCGTCGGCGGCAGCGGCACCAGCGGCCAGACCTACTCGCGCAACGTGCAGATCTGGTCGAACCGCATCACCAGCAACGGCAGCCACGCCCGCTACGACCACGGCATCTACTACGGCAACGTCGACGTCGACGACAGCAGCCGCCAACGCGGCGCCATCGACGGCGTCATCGCCAACAACCTCTTCTACAACGGACGCACCGGCTACCACCTCCAGATCGGCCCCCAGGCAAACGGCCTCATCGTCACCAACAACACCTTCACCGGCGCCACCAGCAGCGACCCCTACAGCGGCAGCGCCATCGTGATCTGGGGCAGCGGCCACCAGTACTCCACCAAGAACGTACTCGTCGTCAACAACGCCCTCGCCTACAACACCAACAAAGGCGTCCAAGCCTCCGGCAACGCCACCGACAACACCGTCCGCAACAACCTCGCCTACGCCAACCCCGGCGGCGACTTCGCCCCCACCTACGACGGCAACACCCTCTTCACCCTCACCAGCAACACCACCGGCACCGACCCACGATTCAGCGACCGCACCACCAACAACTACACACCCCAAGACAACAGCCCCCTCATCAACCACGCAGACCCCGCCTACGCACCCCCCACCGACATCAACGGCCGACCCCGACAAGGCCCACCCGACATCGGCGCCTACGAGCACATTCGCTGACTGCTTGATCGACCTCCACGCTCACCTTCTTCCCGGACTGGACGACGGGGCGCGCAACCTCGATGATGCGCTGGCGATTGCTCGTTCGCTGCGCGACGACGGAGTCGAGGTCGTCGCCGCCACGCCGCACGTCCGCGACGACTACCCGACCACGCCGGATGCGATGGAGTCCGGTGTCCAGGAGCTCCGTCGGGCTGTGCGCGAGGCGGATCTCGACCTGGAGATCGTGCCCGGGGGGGAGATCGCGCTCGAGCGGCTCGACGAGCTCGACGACGATTCCCGGGGGCGCTTCGGGCTGGGCGGGAATCCCCGCCTCCTCCTCGTCGAGTTCCCGTATCTCGGCTTCCCCCGTCGGTCGTGGACAGCTGCTACCGCCTCCGACAGAAGGGCATCGTTCCCGTCCTGGCGCATCCCGAGCGCAACCCGACGGTTCAGGCTCGCCCGGGCGACCTGGCCGGCCTGGTCCGCGTCGGCGCGGTCGTTCAGCTGACCGCAGCCTCGGTCGACGGTCGCCTCGGCCGGGCGTCCGCTCGCTGCGCCAAGCGGCTTCTCGAGCTCGAGCTCGCGCACCTCCTCGCGAGCGACGCCCATGCTCCCGGCGTTCGAGGGGCGGGGCTCTCGGCCGCGGTCGGCGCCATCGGTGACCGCGCGCTGGCACGGTGGCTGACCGTGAGCGTTCCCGAGGCGCTGCTCGCCGGCGAGGAGCTCCCGTCCCCGCCGGTACGGATGCACCGCCGGCCGGGCATCCGGCGAGTCCTGCGGCGCTAGCTTGGGTGGGGGATGTCCCACGGCCGATCGCGGGGGACAACGACGGCGCTGCTGCCCACGAGGGCGGCGACGGTCAGGCGAAGCCCCTCCTCGAAGCCGATCTTCGGCTCGAATCCCAACGTCTCTCTCGCGGCCGTGATGTCCGCCCAGGACTCGCGCACGTCCCCGGCGCGGACCGCCTCGTGCGTCCTCGCGACCGGCTTCTCGAGTATCGTCCCAATCGTCTCGGCGAGACTGTTGACCGTCTCGGAGCCGCCGGCCGCGATGTTCAGGATTCGACCCGGCGCCTGAGGCGCATCGGCGGCGAGGAGGTTGGCCGCGACCACGTTCGACACGTAGGTGAAGTCACGCGACTGTTCGCCGTCGCCGTGCACCATGACGGGCACGCCGTCGGCGACTGCGCGTATGAAGCGCGGCACAACCGCGGCGTACTGCGATGTCGGGTCCTGGTACGGACCGAAGACGTTGAAGTAGCGCAACGCGACCGTCTCGAGCCCGTAGACGCGGAAGAAGCTCACGCAGTAGCGCTCGGCTGCGAGCTTCGCGACCGCGTACGGGGAGATCGGGTTGGCAAGCTGCGTCTCCACCCGCGGGAAGACGCCGCCGTCGCCGTAGACGGAGGACGAGGATGCCGCGACGACCCGGCCGACCCCCTCGTCGCGCGACGCGAGGAGCACGTTCAGCGTTCCCTCGACGTTGACCGCCGTCGACGTGAGCGGGTCCTGCACCGACCGCGGCACCGATCCGAGCGCACCTTGGTGGAAGACGACCTCCGCACCCCGCACGGCTGTGTGAACGCGCTCGTAGGACCGAAGATCTCCCTCGACGATCTCGACGTCCGTCAGGCCTTCGAGGTTTCCCCGGTTGCCGCTCGAGAAGTTGTCGAGGACGCGCACGCGGTCACCACGCTCGAGCAGCGCTCGGACGAGGTTCGAGCCGATGAAGCCCGCGCCCCCCGTGACGAGTGAACGACGAGACATCGGGCGATGATACTCATCGGATGACGACGACTCTCCGCCTCTCAGGGCGCGGATCGATCTACTACGCTCGGTAGATGTGCGGCCTTGCAGGATGGCTGGGACATGTCGATGCCGACGCAGGCACGACCGCTTCCGTCCTCGAGGCGCTGGCACACCGTGGGCCCGATGCGCAGGACGCCAAGCAGTGGCCGGACTGCACGCTTCTCTTCGCCCGGCTTCGCATCATCGACCTCTCGGCGACGGGCGAGCAGCCGATGTCGAACGAGGACGGGTCGGTGTGGACCGTGTTCAACGGCGAGATCTACAACCACCGCGAGCTGCAGCAAGAGCTCGAGTCGAAGGGGCATCGCTTCCGGGGGAGAAGCGACACCGAGGTCATCCCCCACCTGTACGAAGAGTACGGCGACGAGATGTTCTCGCGCCTTCGTGGGATGTTCGGTATCGCCGTCCTCGACCGCGCGCGGAACCGGATGCTTCTCGCTCGCGACCGATTCGGGATCAAGCCGCTCTTCTACTCGGCGAACGAGCGGTTCGTCGCCTTCGCGAGCGAGCTCAACGCACTTCGCCTCATCCCCGGGATCGATCTCACGCCTAACGCACAGGCGATCGCGGACTATGCGTCACTGTTCTACATTCCGGCGCCGGACACGTTCTTCACGGGAATCTCGGCGCTCTGCCCGGGTGAGGCTCTCGTCTGCAGCCGCGAAAGCGACGGTCGCGTCACCCGTCGCCTGACGCGTTTCCACTCGTTCAGCCCGCAACGACAACCGAGCATCGACCTGGGCTCGGCGATCGACAAGGCCGATGAGCTGCTCGAGGCCGGAGTCACGCGCCAACTGGAGAGCGACGTCCCTCTCGGCTCGCTCCTCTCGGGCGGTATCGACTCCTCGCTCGTGAGCGCGTTCGCGATGCGCAAGCTCACCGACCTGAACACGTTCAGCGTCCGAATGCCCGACCCCGACTTCGACGAGACCTGGGCCGCGGAGGCCGTCGCACGCCACATCGGCTCCCGCCACGAGACGCTCGACCTCGGGGGCCGCAAGGCCAGCTGGGACGACATCACCTGCGCCCTCCGTCACGCCGGGCAGCCGTTCGCCGACAGCTCGATGTTTGCGGTGGACGCCGTGAGCGAGGCAATGCGACGCCGCGTCACGGTCGCTCTCTCCGGTGACGGTGGCGACGAGGGTTTCGGCGGGTACGATCTCTACGGTCGGCTGCCCGCGCTGAAGCGCCTCCAGCGGATGCCCGATCCCCTCTGGAGCCTAGCTGCCTCCCTCTTCTCGAGGACGGCTGACGTGAGCCAGCTTACGTCGTCCGCGAACGCACGGATCAGGGACTTCAGGGGAGCGGATGACGTCGCAATCGTCCAAGCGCTGTTCTCGTGGATCCGCCCGCACGATCACGAGCGGCTGCTCGTTCAGAACAGGGCCGTCGACCCGACCCGCCGCCTCTTCGAACCTCAGTGGCCGCTCGAAAGCAAGTCGCAGGCGTCGGCGCTGGAGCGCCTGAGTGCGCTCGCCGTCGAGGCAAACGTTCGTCTCCAGCTGCCGAATGACTTTCTCTTCAAGGTCGACATCGCCAGCATGCGGCACAGCCTAGAGGTACGCGTGCCGCTGCTCGACGAGGACCTGATGGACGCCGGCCTGTCGCTGCCCCACCGGCTTCGCGTACATCGCGGGAAGGGCAAGCGCGTCCTGCGTGCCATTGCGAGTCGTTACCTTCCAGAGCCCGTCGTCGAACGCCGGAAGCAGGGATTCGCGCTCCCGGTCGACGTCTGGGTCTCGTCGGACTTCAAACGGAACCTGCGCGCCTTCCTCCTCGATTCCAACAGCCTGATCGGAGAGCACCTTACGCGCACCATCTACGAGCCTTGGGTTCAGGCGTTCTGTGACGGAGAGGACCACCGCGACATCTCGCGGCTCGGGCTCTACCAGCGCGCGATCATGCTCCTGGCTCTCGAGCTCTGGTTGCGCGACCCATCACCGCGCAGCTCTCCGCGATCGCGCGCCGTGGCGACGGCGCTGGTGGACGGATCGCCGAGGCCCTGACGCGTCACCGCTCAGCCCGAGCCGCGTTGGCTCAACGACCGTTGGAAGAGAGCGATCAAGCGCTCCGCGTTTCTGTCCACGTCGAACTCGGCACGCACGTGCCGCTGTCCCGTCCCGGTGAGTCGAGTCCGAAGGGCGGGCGTTGCCCAGAGCCTCTCGACCGCATCGGCTATGGCACCCGCATCGCCCGGTGGGGTAAGGAGACCGGTCTCGTCGTCCCGTACGAGCTCCGGGATCCCACCGAGCCGTGACGTCACCACGGGGACCCCGGCGACCATCGCCTCCATCAGGGCAACCGGGATGCCGTCCATGTCACCGTTCGCTGCCCGTACAGAGGGGAGAACGAAGATGTCCGCTCCGGCGAGGTGGCTCCGGACCTCCTCAGCTGGTACTGCTCCGGGCAGATGAACGACCCCCTCGAGGCCGAGCCGAGCGCTGAGCGCGGACAGCGCCCCGCGCTCGGGGCCTTCGCCGATGATCGTGGCCGAGACCCCCGGCAGACGTGGTCGCAGGGTGCTGACGGCCTCGATCAGGTGCCTCAGTCCCTTGTAGGGCAGCAGGGCGGCCACCGCGAGCAGCCGTGGACCACCAACTCGCGAGCCGGGATCCGGCCGTGACGCAAGCGCTCGCCCGGCAACCACACCGCAGCGAACGACGTGGATCTTGTCTACCGCCTCGGGAACGAGCGATACCAGGACGCCCCGGTTGTATTCCGAGATCGTGGCGACGAATGCCGCAGCTCGTACCTTGGCGGCGAGGAAGGTCCGATCGACGAACAGGTCGTAGGCGTGGACCGTGAAGCTGAACGGGATCCCGGCGCTCCTCGCCGCCACCATCGCCGAGAGGGCGGCGTGCGTCCCGAAATGGGCGTGCACGTGCCCGACGCCGCGGCGCCGCATGTCCTCGCCGAACGCGACGCTCTTCGGTGTCAGAGCGAGGGCGAGGGCCAGGAACCTCGGGCTCGGAACGTGACCTGCAACGAGACGACCCACCGAGCGGAGCGCCCAGATCGGCCTCCGTCGCCCGAGCCTCCAGCCGGCGCCGACGACGCCGGCGGACATCCACGGACACGTCCGAAGTCGCGGTTGCCATGCCCGGGATGCGTCGCTCACAACGCCTGGGCTCTCGACCACGAGCGAGTAGAGCTCGAGGTCTGTGCCCGCCCTCGCGAGAGCGTCCATCTCCGTCACGATGAAGGTCTCGGTCAGCACCGGAAACCGGGAGACGACATACGCGATGGGAGCCGTGAGTGGTGCCACCCCCGTCAACGCGTCGTCAGAACGGCGAGTGTCGTGACGTGGGAGCCGTGCTTCGTCGGCCAGGGGAGGGAGCCGAGCGGAAGGACGGAGAGGTCGGGGTTCTCGCGGACGAGGCGCGCGACCGCTTCGAATGGCCCGCCGATGACTGCACCATCCCCACAGATATCGCTCTTGTCCGGGAAGTAGTCGTGAAGGACGATGACCCCTCCTGGGGCGAGAACGCCGAGCGCCGAGACGATGTCTTGATACACGGCGGGCGCGGAGTGGTCACCGTCGACGAGGACGAAGTCAAAACGCTGTTCCGTCGCACGCAGGTGGTCGCCGGACCGGGCGGTGACGAACGTCACTCGGGAGCGCAGACCAAGGAGCGTCAAGTTCTCTGCCGGAGTGCGGGGTGACGCGAGACTCGCCGACGCAGCCCTCGTGCGGTCGTTCACGTCCACGATGTCCACCGTGGTGATCATGGCCTCGTCACCGACGTGGGTCGCAGCCGCCTGCGTCAGCGCGAGCGTCGACCCTCCGATGTTTGTCCCGATCTCCAGCAGACGCAATGGTCTGGTCGCGGCGACCAGGTGATAGAGCGCTCGTCGGTCTCCCGGGTTCACGGCGTCACCAACGTCGATTGCTTCGAAGACCGTCGAGATCCGAGCGCTGTCGTCGTTCCACAGTTCGCCGATACGGACGTCGCGAAGGAAGCTCGCGAGGTTGTCGGCCGTCAGGCGGCGAAGCCTGCCCGGTTCGACGCCAACCGAGGGGAGCGCGCGAAGCCGGCGGCCGTCTCGAGCGGAGATCGCCCATGCAACGACCGCGCCCGGCAGAACGCGGCGTAGAGCCAGCTTGACACGCGAACCTGGACGCATACCTTGAAGGAAGAAATACCATCGGCGAGCGACTCCCTCGTCCGTGTTGGCCCCCACCTCGCGTGCGCATCAGGCGGACGGGTGCTCCCAAGATCGAGCGAGCGTCGAACGATTCGTGCAACAGAAGAGAGCTATGCTGGATCGCGGCGTCTCCAGGCCACCACGAGATGACAGACACATCCTTCCCGTCCGGCCTCGAGCGCCAAGGCTCGCTTCGCTATCTCCGGGCGCTCAGGCGTCACGCCCGGCTCCTGCTCGTACTCGTAGCGGTCGCGGTCGCCGCCGCTGCCGTCTACTCGCTGACCGCCCCGAAGCGCTACGAGGCGAGCGCCGATCTTCTGATCCAGCCCCTCTCCCCGTCGGCGGAGACCTACCAGGGTTTCACGTTGTTCCGGGAGACGTTCGACGATTCGTCGCCGGTTGTCACCGCGGCGCGGCTCATCAAGTCGCGGGAGATCCGCACTCCGGTCTTCGACCGGCTTGGCGACGACGCGAAGGGCGCATCCGTCGTCGTCCAACCGCTCGGCCAGGCCAACGTCGTCACGATCCACGCAACGGCACCCGACGCCGCTCAGGCGGCGCGAGTGGCCAACGCGTACGCGGAAGGTACCGTGCGCCTCCGGAGCGAGGCGTTCCAGACGGAGCTCACCCAACGGATCGAGCGACTCCGGCAGCAGATCGCTCTGATCCCGGTCTCCCAGCGGCCGGGGAACTTCGAGTTCGCCGACCTCCAGAAGCAGCTCGCGACGTACCGTGGGCTCGTCGGCACTCCCGATCCAACCGTCCGGCAGCTCACCCAGGCTGCGCCGCCGACGTCGCCGTCATGGCCGCGACCCCTCCTGTCGATCATCGTCGCGTTCCTTGTCGCCTCGGTTGTGGGTATCGGCGTAGCGATGCTCCTCGAGACGGTCAATCCGCGCATCGCATCCGAGGAGGAGCTGCTTCTCGAGCAGCGGCTTCCGATCCTCGCCCGTGTCCCGAAGCTTCCGAGGGACGTGGCTCGCAGCTACCTCACCGGACGCGGAACGATGCCCCGCGGCGCGTGGAAGGCGTACAGCATCCTCCGAGCGGTGCTTGCGACCGTCGGGCCCGACGGCGGATACCCGCGCTCGATCCTCGTCACGAGCGCGTCACCGGGTGACGGGAAGACGACCACGGCAGTCAACCTCGCGATCACGCTTGCCGCCTCGAACCTCAGGGTCGTTCTCGTCGACTGCGATCTGCACCGCCCCATGATCGCGACCGTGTTCAACGTGCCGGTCGGTCGCCTCGGCGTCGCGGACGTGCTCGCCGGCCGCGCTCCACCCGAACGGTGCCTGACCCCTGCGGCCACCCATCACAACCTGCGCCTTCTGCTCGCCAAGCATCGAGACGCGCTCGGCGTCCTGGTGGATCGAGCCAAGCTCGCGCGGATGCTCAAGCAGCTCGGTGGGCTCTGTGACGTCGTCGTCCTCGACTCTCCGCCGCTCGCGGAGATCGCCGAGGTTCTCGATATGGCGGACTCCGTCGACACGGTGCTCCTCACGGTGCGGTTGGGGCGGACGCGACGCGAGAAGCTCTTTCAGAGCCGGGAGCTGCTGGCGCGACGCGGCATCAGCCCTGCCGGTTTCGTCGTCACCACACGCGAGAGCATGACCCGCGAGGACGGGTATGGGTACGGCGGATATGCCGACGACCTGTCCGAGGGGCTTGAGGACGATGCGGTGGCTGCGCTCACCGGCCAGCGACACCGGAAGAGCGGCTCGGTGTTACACCTCGGCGACACGTGACCTCATGGGTGGAGCGGCCGGCGCTGCGCACTGCGCTTGGTGTCGTCGGAACGGCCGTCGCCGGGCTGGTGGTCGGCATGGCGGCCAGCACGGGCCCGACGCTGGCGCTCGTCGGCACCGCAATGCTCGTGCTCGCCTGCCTTGCGTTCTCGAGCCTCATGGTCGGGGTCGTGCTCATGACGCTGCTCACGTTCTTCGAGGCGATGGGCGCGCTCGGCGGAGGTGTGACAGCCGTCAAGCTCGTCGGCGCGATCGTGATCCTGTCCTGGCTCGCGCTGGTGCTGAGTCACCGGGGCCGTGCCCAGCTTCTGCTGGAAGACGAGCCATTCCTCGGCTTCGTGGTGCTAGGGCTGCTGGTCTGGGCGTCGGCGTCCACCCTGTGGGCTCCTGACCCGGCCGCTGCGGCCGGCTACCTCACCAGGCTCATCCCAATCGCAGCGCTGCTGTTCGTCGTCTATACCGCAGTACGCAACACCAGGCACCTTCGGGTCGCCCTCTGGGCCTATGTCGCGGGCGCGGTGGCGACAACGCTCTACGGGGTCGGGACCGGCCTCGCTTCCGAGGACCGACTCATCGCGGGCATCGCCAACCCGAACGACCTCGCTGGCGCGCTCGTGCCCGCGATCGCGTTCGCGATCGCGCTCGCCGCGACGGCACGGAGGCCTGTTCCGCGTCTCGCCGCGATCGGAGCCGTCGTGCCGTGCTTGCTGGGCGTCTTCATGACGCAATCGCGCGCGGGTTTGCTCAGTCTCGCGACCGCCATGGTCGTAGCGCTTCTCCTCGGCGGGCGGCTGCGGCCGTACTTCGCTGTCCTCCTGGTCGTCATGGTCACCGCTGGGGTGAGCTACCTCTCGCTGGCGACCACGGCGACGGAGCGGGTGCGCCTCCAGAGCATCTCGGCGGCCGGCAGCAGCGGACGGGCGGACGAGTGGCAGATCGCAGCGCGCCTGGCGAGGGACCATCCACTCGTCGGCGTGGGAGTCAACAACTTCCGCGAGCTCGAGACCCGATACGTTGCCGACGACATCAGCCTGTATCAGGTGCATACCTCCCTCTTCAAGAACCCGGTGACCCACAACACGTACCTCTCGGTCCTCGCGGAGCTCGGGCTCGTGGGCTTCGCGTTGCTCATCGGCATGTACATCGCGACCGCCGGGATCGGGCTTCGGGCAATCCGCCGGCTTCGGGAAGCAGGGGATTCCGAGGGCGAGGCTCTCGGGCGAGGGGTCATGATCGCTGTCGCCGCGCTGTTCGTCGCACAGACATTCAGCGATTCCCTGCTCCACAAGGAGCTCTGGCTCGTTCTCGGTTACGTCGTGGCGCTTGCCGCGCTCGGTCGGGGACGGGACCTGCCCCGGCCCCCGTGTCAACCGGCCGCCGGCCACTGGTCCTGGTCGCCGACCCTTGACCGCGCCCCGCTTCAGCGTCGTCATCCCCGCCTACAACGCGGCCGCCACGATCGAGTCGTCGATCAGGTCCGTGCTCCTCCAGACGGTCGACGACTTCGAGATCGTCGTCGTCGACGACGGCTCGATCGACGAGACTGCCGCGGCTGTGGGGCGGATCACGGACAGACGGGTGACGTTGCTGCGACAGGAGAACAGCGGGCCGTCCGCGGCGCGAAACCTCGGCATCGAGCGGACGCACGGCGAGTTCGTCTGTCCGCTCGATGCCGACGACCTCCTACTGCCCGGGTACCTGGAGACGATGGGAAGCGCGTTGGCCCGCGCCGAGCGTGCGGGGTTCGCCTACACCGACGCCTGGGTACTGGACGCATCGAGCGGACGGATCGGCCGCGCCTCCGTCATGTCCACGCAACGGCCGCCCGAGATCGCTCCACTTGATCCGCGAGCGTTCACGAACGTCCTCCTCGATCGCAACTTCGTCTTCTGCTGCAGCCTGATCCGACGCACGGTTCTCGAAGACGTCGGCGGCTACGCCGTCGAGATCTCCCGCTCGGAGGACTACGAGTTGTGGCTCCGCATCGTGGCCAACGGGTATTCCGCCGTCCAGGTCGGTGGCCGGCTTGCCGTCTACCGTGCGGGGCAGACGGAGTCGAACTCGAGCGATCCCCTGAAGATGATCCGCGCGGCGATGCACGTGTACGAGCGGGCGGCGAGCACGTACCCACTCGACGACGAGCTTCGGGCGCAGGCGCTCGCACAACGCGAGCGCTACCGCCGGCGCGAGGAGCGCCTTCTCGCAGCCTCCCGCGGAGGTTGGCATGGCCGCGTTGAAGGGGCGGTGCGCCGCGTCGCCCGACCGTTCGTGCGGCCGTGGCGGTGGCACCGCCGGATGCCGGCGGAGGTACGCCAGGTGCTCGAGTCCACCGTATCACCGAACCCGCCGCCGGGGTCTCCTCCAGCAGCGAACACGATGGACGCCTGAGCTGCGCTAGCTGAGGCGCGCCACGTACCGCCGCGTCGCCCGCCTGCATCCCGGTGCGATGCTTCTCAGGTTTCCTCGGATCATTCCGGGGGACACGACGTGGCCCGAAACGCTTACGAGGATCGTCCTGCCTGCTCGCGTCACGTTCTGGCTCGCGGAGAAGCGGCCCGCCGCCGAGAGGGCGATCCCGCGAAACATCACGTTCGCGCCGCACGCGATCGCCTCGAAGCGAGTAATCGTCCGACCGTCACCTGCGATCAAGAGCCGCCCGTCGTCGCCGAACACGTACCCGCCGCCTAGGACAGCGCCGCCACGGCCCGTCGCCGGCGGACGCGCCGGGCCTTGGGTGGTGCGACCGGCCCGGTCGGATGGCGTCGCCGCGCTCTCAGGCGACGGAGTGGATCGACGATTCGAGCGCGCCGGCTCGGGCCTCGCATCCGTGGTCGATACCGATCCGCGCGGAACCGCGCGAACCGTCTCCGTGCGCGGCGCCGGAGACGGCCTGCTCGGGTTCTCGGCGGCGAAGGTCGGAGCCTCGGGCACGGGTCGGCTGCTCAGACCCAGGAGAACGCCAAGGGCGAGCAGTGTCAGAGCGAGCGCCCGCCAGGCCCTCTGCGGCGCATGATGTGGTACGGGGAAGGCTGGCGACCCACTGGCGCGAACCACGGGGGTCTCGGAGCCAGAGCCGGAGCGTGAGCTAGAGCCGGAGCGTGAGCTAGAGCCGGAGCGTGGGCTCGAGCAGGAGCGTGAGCAGGGGCGGGAGCCGCTCCGAGCTCACGCGAACGGCTCGGAGGAACCGTACCCAGCGGCCTCGGACGGTCTGCAATGCGAGCCTGGCGTCGCTCGGCGGGGCCGCGGGGAGGAAGGAACGCCTCCCACGGCCTGTCCGGGAGCGCGGCGCGCGCGACCTCGGCCAGGTCAGCGGAGACCAGAACCAGTTCGGGCGAGAGTTCGAGGCGCGAAGCCATGTCTGCGCTGTTCGGGCGAGAAACGAGCGTCCCTCCCGCAAGCGAGGGATTCGGTCGAAGTGTAGGCGGTCATCCCGGCTCGGGCGTGGCGACGAGGCGAGATCACCCATATGGGGGATGACGCGCAGAGGCGCGCTCCGATGGAACACACCGTGGGGAATCGACCGCAAGACGTCCTGCAGCAACCGTCGAATCCGCCTCGTCCGACCGTCGGGCGAGCGAGGGCCGCGTCTTGGGGGACGGCCTGGCCACACACGTCCCTCATCAGGAAGGAAGCATGGCCGCCAACCGCTTCAGAATCGAGCGCCTGACCCGCCTCGCCGCGGGTGCCCTCGTCGCAATCGCTCTCACAGCCACCGCAATCGGCTCGGCCGCCGACCAGGATTTCAAGGTCGTCGTCGTCTCTCCGACCGCAACCGTCGCTTTGACCGAACCGGTCCGCTGGGAGGTCACGGTTGCGGGCCTGTACCCGGATCGCGTCGAGTTCGCCGTCGACGGCAACCTCCAGTGGACCGAACGATATGGCCCGTATCGCTTCAACGGCGACAACGGCGAGCTCAACCCGTCGTCCCTCGGGCCGGGCAGTCACACGCTGCGGTCCGTGGCGTACCACGGTAATCGCTCGGCCTGGACCGAGATCACGGTCTCCGTCCCGGGACCATCCGACGGCGGTACGGATGGCGCTTCGGGAACCACGGCAACCCCCTCGGCACCCGCCCCCACCCCGTCGACGACGTCGGGCCTCGATCTCGCGGCCGGCAAGCGAACGACGTCGTCGTCTGTCGAGAGCTCCGAGCTCGGCCCGGAGAATGCTGTCGACGGCGATCACTCGAGTCGCTGGAGCTCCGCCTGGAAGGATGGCCAATGGTGGCAGGTCGACCTCGGCGCTCCGAGCCTGGTGGACACTGTCGTCGTCAACTGGGAGGCGGCCTACGCGCGCTCGTACACGGTGCAGATCTCGGGAGACGGAATGTCGTTCACCGATGTGGCAACCGTGACGATCGACACGGCCGGCGTGCGGCGCACGACCTTCGCACCGGTCGACGCCCGGTACGTGCGGCTACTCGGTGTCGAGCGCGCGACGGGATACGGCATTTCCGCCTGGGACATCGAGGTCTACGGCCCGGAGGCCGGCGTCAGCTCGCCGCCGGCCGATCAGGGCTCGACGACCCCGCTTCCGGTGTCCGACGCCGGACGGAGCGGTAGCCCCAACCCCAATCTCGCCGCGGGCAAGCAGACGTACGCATCTTCGACCGAGAGCGACTCACTGGCCTCCCGTTACGCCGTCGACGGGAGCTCCTCGACCCGATGGAGCTCGACGTACGCCGACCACCAGTGGTGGACGGTCGATCTCGGCTCGACGATGATCGTCGACCGGGTCGTTGTCAACTGGGAGGCAGCATACGCCGCCAAGTACGCGATCCAGGTTGCCGATCAGCTGCTGTCCTTCCGGACCGTCGCTCAAGAATCCGCCAGGTCCGCAGGGCCGAGGGAGACGACGTTCTCGTCCGTCTCCACGCGCTACGTCCGCATCCTGGGCAAGCGGCGCGGCACGCCGTACGGCTTCTCGGCGTGGGAGATCGAGGTGTACGGCCCGGGAGCGACGAGCGCGTTCCAGCCAGCGGCGACCGTGCCGGCCGCGATCGCGTCACCCACTATCACCGGGGCGCTCACGTCCGGCTCGCTGCTCACCACGAGCACGGGAACCTGGGAGGGTGGACCGACGAGCTTCGCCTACGCGTGGGAACGGTGCGGCGCAGCTGGCTCGTCGGACTGCTCGGCGATTGCCGGGGCGACAGCGCAGACGTACCGGCTGACGAGCGCGGACGTGGGGGCGACGCTCCGGTCCAAGGTGACAGCGACGAACTCGGGCGGGGCGGCGACGGCGTCGTCGGCGCAGACCGGGGTCGTCCAGACGTCCCTCTCGGCACCCGTCCTCGTGGCGCTGCCGGCCATCCAGGGCCCCACGGTCGCGGGATCGTCGTTGACGTCAACGGCGGGAACGTGGACCGGGTCACCGACGAGCTACGCCTATACGTGGCTTCGCTGTGACGCCGCCGGCAGTGCATGCGCGCCGATCGCCGGGGCCACGGCTCAGACGTATCGCCTCGTCTCCGCCGACGTGGGTCGAACGTTACGCGCCCGCGTCACCGCGTCGAATGCCGCGGGGTCGGGAACGGCGACGTCGGCGCGAACGGACATCGTCGCCGCGGCGCCCACGACGCCGAGCAACGTCGGCGATAGCCTCCCGTCGCGGATCGGGCAGTCGTCCGGCCAGCACTACTACGTCAACGGGCAGGCGGGCAGCGATTCCAACCCAGGAACGATCTCTGCGCCTTGGCGATCGATCGCCAAGGCGTGGGGCAGCGTGCCAGCGGGGTCGGTCATCAACGTCCGCGAAGGCACGTATACGAGCCAGACGATGCTCACGTCGAGATCCGCGAGTGCCAGCAACCCGATCACGCTGCGCGCGTACCCGGGTGAAAGCGTGACCCTCTCGTACTCGGGGGGCGGGGGAGCGGCCGTCTATGTCGCGAACGTCACCGGGCTACGGATCCAGGGATTCACCGTGGCGAACTCGGCCGGGGATGGGATCAAGGTGTCGAGCTCGTCGGATGTGGAGATCATCGCCAACACCATCTACGGCTGCGCCCGCCAGGGAATCCTCGTCGGCGGCAGCGGCACCAGCGGCCAGACCTACTCGCGCAACGTCCAGATCTGGTCGAACCGCATCTCCAACAACGGCAGCCACGCCCGCTACGACCACGGCATCTACTACGGCAACGTCGACGTCGACGACAGCAGCCGCCAACGCGGCGCCATCGACGGCGTCATCGCCAACAACGTCTTCTACCACGGACGCACCGGCTACCACCTCCAGATCGGCCCCCAGGCAAACGGCCTCATCGTCACCAACAACACCTTCACCGGCGCCACCAGCAGCGACCCCTACAGCGGCAGCGCCATCGTGATCTGGGGCAGCGGCCACCAGTACTCCACCAAGAACGTACTCGTCGTCAACAACGCCCTCGCCTACAACACCAACAAAGGCGTCCAAGCCTCCGGCAACGCCACCGACAACACCGTCCGCAACAACCTCGCCTACGCCAACCCCGGCGGCGACTTCGCCCCCACCTACGACGGCAACACCCTCTTCACCCTCACCAGCAACACCACCGGCACCGACCCACGATTCAGCGACCGCACCACCAACAACTACACACCCCAAGACAACAGCCCCCTCATCAACCACGCAGACCCCGCCTACGCACCCCCCACCGACATCAACGGCCGACCCCGACAAGGCCCACCCGACATCGGCGCCTACGAGCACCAAGCATAAGTACCACCATCGAGGTAGCCCGCGAAGCGGGCTACCTCGATGCAGCGGCCTCTGGCTAGCATCGTGGGCGGTGGCGAAGCGAGTGCGGATCGGCATGCTCATCAGCGCTTTGCCCGCCGGGGGCGCGGAGCGCGTGGCCGTCGAGGTGGCGTGCGCCCTCGATCGGAGTCGGTTTGCCCCCTTCTTCGTGTTGACCCGAGAGGGCGGGCCGCTCGAGGAGCCGCTTCGCGAGGCGGGGATCCCCTACACGATTCTCGGCCGGCGCGGACGGTGGATCCCGATCCGGACGATGATCCGCGCGCATCGCCTGCTTCGCGATGCTGACATCATCCACGCGCACCTGTTCTCGAGCAGCATGTACGGTGCGCTCCTCGCCCGAACGACGGGGGTGCCTCTCGTTACACGCGACCCTACGTGGGACGGGCGCCGGACGCTGGTCCGGACCTGGGGCTACAGGTGGTGGATCTCTCCGAGGGCGCGGTATATCGTCTGCCCGTCCGATCTCGTCGCCCGCTCGATCGAGGAGGAGGGGGTGCCTCGTCGCAAGCTGAGGGTGATCGTGAACGGCGTGCCCACAGGCACCGCGCTTACCCGAAGGGAAGCGCGAGCCGAACTGGGCCTGTCTGCCGATGAGTGGGTGATCGGGATCATCGCGACCCTGCGCGTGGAGAAGGCGCACGAGGTCCTGCTCCGTGCATTCGCCCGCCTTCTCCGTGAAGGCCGTGTCCCGACGCTCTGTATCGTCGGCGACGGGCCGCAGAAGACCTTCCTCCACGATGTCGCGGAGGAGCTCGGGCTCGATGGACGGGTGGTCTGGGCCGGGCACCGACGGGATGCCAGGCGGTTGGCACGAGCGTTCGACACGGCCGTCATCTGCTCTTCATGGGAGGGCCTTCCGCTTGCCGCCCTCGAGATCCTCGCCGCGGGGACGCCGCTGGTGGCGACGCGCGTCGGCGTGCTACCGCGGATCCTCGATCGAGGGGTTGGCCTGCTGGTGGATGTCGACGATGACGCGGGCCTCGCTCGCGCCCTGGCGCGATTGATGGACGAACCGGCGCGCGCGGCCGAGCAGAGCGTACGAGGTCTACGGGCGGTCGAGGACGACTACTCATTCGATCGCATGATCAAGGAATTCACCGCACTGTACGACGAGGTTCTCGATCCGCAGCAGGGAGCTCGAGGAGACGTTCGCTCGACGCGACGCGCTTCTTAGCTCTCGTTCGGCGTCCCGCTCTCCCAGAGCTCGATCGCTCGCACGTAGTCCTCGTGGCGACCGATATCGAGCCAGAGCCCCTCGAACGGATAGGCGCCGACGCGCTTGCCGGCGTCGAGGAGCGCATGCACGAGGTCGGGGAAGTCGGACGGCTCGCCCTCGGGGACGAATTCGAGCGCGCCGGGCTCGATGGCGTAGATCCCCATGCTGACGTCGAGGTGCATCTCCGGCTTCTCTTGGTAGGCCGACACGCGCAAGGGCTCGGATGCGTCGTCGAAACGGAGAACGCCGTAGTCGCTCACGAGGCGCCGCCTGTGAGTCGCGATCGTGAGGACGTTGTCACTGGCGTGATGGTGGGCGAGGAACTGCCCATAGTCGATGGTCGTAAGGAGGTCGCCGTTCATCGCAACGAACGTGGAGTCGAGGTCGGGAACGAGCCGGAGCGGTGCGGCGGTCCCAAGCGGCTCGTCCTCCTTGACATAGGTCACCCGCAGGCCGCGGTCGTGGCCGTTGTCGAAGACCGCCCGAATCAGGTGGGACAGATAGCCGACGCAGAGGGTCACCTCGAGGAAGCCTGCTTCCGTGAGTTGCTGCACCAGGATCTCGAGGATGGCCCGGTTACCGATTGGCATGAGCGGCTTAGGAAGCACGGATGTGTACGGCTCGAGTCGCCGTCCACGCCCGCCGGCGAGCACGACCACGCGGGTGCGGGCTGCGAGGTTCGCCCGCTCGTCATGCTCGACGGCGCGCGCCAGACCGGCCGCGAGCACGGAGTCCCGATCGTCGTGCTCCACGACCCGATTCGCTTCCTCGACGGCCATGCTAGACGCGAGCGACATTACTCTCGGACACGTTCGCGGCTCGGGCGGCGCGCCGGCGGAGGGTAAGCCTCGCGGTGGCACGATGGACCGCGACGTCCTTGCGGAGAAGGACTGGAAGGAACGTCCAGACGAGGATTCGGATATCTAGCCCAAGCGAGCGTCTCTCCGCGTAGAGGCAGTCGAGTCCGACCTTCTGTGGGAGGATCCGTTCCACGTAATGCCCGACGCGGTCGGCCGGGTCGAGGATCTCGCTTTCCCTGGCGAAGGCGAGTTGACACAGGCCGGTGATGCCTGGCCGAACGGTCAGGATCTGACGGAACGCGTCAGCGTGGAGATCGACGAAACGCCTGTCCTCAGGGCGGGGGCCGACGAGGCTCATCTCGCCAACAAGGACGTTGACGAGTTGCGGAACCTCGTCCAGGCGCGTCCGTGCGAGCAACCGACCTATCCGTGTGAAGCGCGGATCCCGATCCTCGGTCAACGCTTGGCCGCCCGCGCCGTTGCGCATCTTGCGGAACTTGAGCACCCTCAAGTCCGCGCCACCGCGGCCAACCCGGCTCGCGCGGTAGAAGACAGGTCCCCGGCTCTCGAGCTTGATGGCGGCGGCGCACAGGAGTATGAGCGGTGCCGCAAGGAGCAGCCCTGCGAACGCGATCATGATGTCGAGGATCCGCTTCATGCCAGCGTCGAGCCTGGCGCGCAGCACACCCTGACCCTTGCCCGATCCGCGAAGCTCCGTGCAGCCTGGGCGCAGTCGCAATCCACCCATGGCGGGTGTTCCATCACCCCGAGTCCCCAACTCGTTCTCCCCTCCCCCGTTTACCGGCTCAGCGACCCTAGACTCGCCGTACCCCCAAGATGGCCGAAGACCTACCTCCCTGTCAAGTCTTGCTGTTCCGATCCCGCTCGACACCTGGACGAAAGGCTGGTCCCGATCGGGGAAATGGGCAAAGGCGGGAGGATCGTCGTAATCAGCCCGCACCGCCCGAGTAGTGTGCGAGGCATGGCTGAGACACGCTGGATCGTCCCGCTCGCGGACGTGCTCGTCGACGACCGGCTGCGCGCTGCTGTCGACCAGACGCTGCGATCTGGCTGGTGGAGCATGGGCCCGCGTGTGGCCGAGTTCGAGCAGAGCTTCGCCGCCCTCGTCGACGCAAGCCACGCCGTGGCCGTATCGAACGGAACTGCGGCGCTTCACCTCTCGCTCCTTGCGGCGGGCTGCGGGAGGGGCGACGAGGTGATTCTTCCGTCGTTGAACTTCGTCGCCGCTGCGAACGCCATCTCTCATACGGGGGCAACACCCGTCTTCTGCGACGTCTCCAGCCCGACGAGCCCGAACCTCGACCCGGCGGATCTCGAGACAGCACTCACCCCGTTGACGAAAGCCATCGTCGTACTCCACTATGCCGGCGCGCCCTGCGACATGGATGCCGTGCTCGAGCTAGCGGGGTCGCGCGGCATCGTCGTCATCGAGGACGCGGCACATGCGGTCGGGGCGACATGGAGAGGACGTCCGTGCGGCTCGATCGGCAGCCTCGGATGCTTCAGCTTCTTCTCGAACAAGAACCTCGCGACGGGCGAGGGCGGCATGGTTGTCACGAATGATGACGAGCTGGCGGCCGATCTGCGTCGGCTTCGTTCGCACGGGATGACGACGCTGACGTGGGACCGTCACCGCGGCCACGCACACACCTACGACGTCGTCGCACAGGGCTTCAACTACCGGATGGACGAGATCCACGCCACGCTCGGCCTCGTGCAGCTCGAGCGTCTTCCCGCGGGTAACGCTGCTCGCCGCTCGTTCTGGGAGCGCTATCGCACCTCACTCGAGCAGCGAACCGATCTCATCGTGCCGTTCGCCGCGCTGCCAGAAGGGTCCACGTCGTCGTGTCACATCGCCCCGGTCGTACTTGCTCACACGATCGATCGCACGAGCCTCCGCGATCGGCTCGCCGCGCGGGGTATCCAGACAAGCGTGCACTATCCGCCGATCCATACGTTCACGCAGTACGCGCGCGCCACGCAGCGCCCGCTCCCGGTCACCGAGGACGTAGCGCCACGCCTGCTGACGCTCCCCCTTTACCCGCACATGGGTGATTCGGCCGTCGACCTCGTCGTCGGAGGGCTCGCCGAGGAGCTCGACAGACAGCAGCGAACCGCCTGACTCCTGGCGTACGCACACCGGGGCCGCCCGAGCGCGTCAGCCGGCGTGCGGACACCGAACGACTCGCCTGATCGAGATGAGCCGCAGCTCCGCTTCAGCCGCGGTCTGGCACGAGTCGAGAAAGGCGTCGAAGGCACGTTGCAGGCCGGGTGCAACGCGACCCTGCTCGACGACCCAGGCAGGCGTGCGGCTGACCGCCGCCCGTAGGTCGCTGACACTGTTGTCGCGGTCGATCAACGTGAGCTTCGGTGGAAGGCGTGCAAGCTCGGCCTCCGTCCATGGCAGCTCCGTACGCGGAACCCCGAGACCCGGCGAGTAGTAGAGCAGCGCGGCTGCATTACGCTGCCCTCCGACGAGGACGATCGGCCCGGCGCCCGCCGTTGAGCGCAGCCACGTCGCCGCTCCGGGCCAATCCGCCCGGTCGAGGGAGCGGCTCTGCTGGATCGTCCCGTAGCCGAACGCCAGGGCGATGACGAACACGCCCGCGACCCCGAGGCGCCGGGGGAGAAACGCGAGGAGGAGGGCGATGCCCAGACAAGCTGCCGCAGCACTCGAGATCACGTACCGGGGCGAGAAGATCGGGTCGATTTGCGACGCCGCGAACAGGAGGGCGAAGGGCCCGACGAGCCACAGAGCGAGCGAGACGGCGATGGCGGATCCCCGGCGACGCTCCGACGCGGTGAAGGCCCGCCTCATACGCAGAGCGGCGACGATCCCCGAGGCAATCACGAGCGCGCAGGCAGCGACGGCGGGCCGGCTGCCGACGATGACCAGCACGGTATCCTCGATCGCCGCGACTCCAGGCGCCGTGACGTAGTACAGCGGGTCCAGCCCGCGGTTGTGGAGCGAGACCGCGCCGAGCGGGACGAGAATCGCCGCAGAGCCGACCAGTGCGAGGGCGAACTGCTTCCTCGTCGTTGCTCGCGTATCTGCGAGGACGAGTGGCACGTGGGCGACGACGGTCAGCAGGGCGAACTCGTGCGAGTAGCCCGTCGCGGCCACAGTGGCCGCGTATGTCGCCCACCTCGCGCCGGTGGGGGTCTCGAGAGATCGCAGGAGGGCCCAAAAAGCAAGGAGCGAGAACAGGAGCGCGAAGCTGTACATCCGGGCGTCCTGCGCGTGCAGGATCGCGAAGGGGCACACGGAGAGGAACAGCGCGGCGCAAAGACCGACAGCACGACCCCCCAAACGAGCGCCGACGAGGCCGCACACGGCAATGGCGCCGGCGAATGCAAGCAGTGACGGAAGCCGGAGCCAGAAGCTCGACACGCCTCCGAGCGCAACGATCGGCCAGAGCACCGCGTGAAACAGCATTCCGGCGCTCTGGGAGCTCACGAAGTCGGACGCGAACGCGCCGACCGGTCGACTTACCAGCGCGAGGCTCGCGATCTCGTCGTTTCCAAGCGGCTCGCGAGCGATCGTGGCGCCTCCGAGTACGAGACCGCTCCCCACCACGGCCGTGAGCCCGAGTGTGAACGCGCGGGCAGAGATCACGGTCCGCAACAGCGTCGTTTCGGTAAGGCGGAACGGGCGCCCTGCTGTGGCCCCCGTCACGGCTCGCGCCCCGACGGTCGTCGCACCGCCCGAGCGCCTCCGACCAGCATCCCCACCCCGTACGCGAGGTGGAAGGTCGGGAAGCATGCGAGCACCCGCGGAAGGAGGCTCCAGGAGCCACCGCAACGGCGAAGCGCCATCACCCCGAAGACGACCGCGCCCGCGGCGTACAGCAGCAGCTCGACCGCGAGCAATGCCAGCATCTCACCTCGCCACAGGCTGCCGACAGCAGCGGCGGCGAGCGAGACCACGAAGACGACCGGGGCGAGGCTCCCGCAACGTCGTCGGCCCGACCGTGCTTTCGCATGACCGCGGGCTTCCAGAGACCGTACTCGAAGTACTGGCGGAAGACCCGTCGGAGGCTGCCGCGGGGCGTGTAGTACACCTTGATTGCCGGGTCGAGGACGATGCGACCCCCGGCACGGCGGAGCCGGAGATTGAGCTCGTCGTCCTGGTTCCGGACGAATGCCTCGTCGAAACCTCCGAGGCGCACGAGCACGTCGGACCGGAATGCTCCGAAGGGAACGGTGTCGGTTTCGACGCGCGCCGTCCCGTGATGACGTGTCCACAGGACACCGCCGAAAGGGCTGTTCATGGCGCAACCGACAGCGCGTTCCGTGGGCGTCCGGCCCTGCGCGAGGAGGACGCCGCCGACGTTCTCGGCCCCGCTCTCCACGGAGGCGAGCGCGCACCGGCGGAGGTAGTCGGTGGGGTAACGACTGTGGCAGTCGACCCGGACGATGAGATCCCCCGGGCCACCGCCAGGCAGAGATTCAGGCCGCTCGAGACCCAGCGAGCCGGGTTGTCGAGCACCGTCACCTGCACGTGACAGCGCGCTGCGAGATCGCGCAGACGGCCCACCGACCCGTCGCTCGAGCCGCCGTCCGCGACAAGCAGCTCCACGTCTCCGTCGAAGTCCTGATTCGCGATGTCAGCCACGAATCCGGGGATGTGGTCCGCCTCGTTCAGCATGGGCGCGATCACCGAGATCGTCCGGATTGCCGGGCGCGGCGATGGAGAGGAGCCCTCCCGTCGCACGACCGTCACCCGTAGCCCCGACGTACCATCCGCTCGTACGCCGAGACGAGGGGCTGCGTCGCGACACCGGGGGTGAAGCGTTCCTGGAAGAGACGTCGCGCGGCAGCTCCTCGGTCCTTCCGGGCCACGGGATCGCCGAGCAACTCCGCGGCAGCGGCTGCGAGGCGCTCGTCGGTCGTCTCGACGACGATGCCGTCATGCGCCCCGATCCCGTCGGCCCCTTCCGGCGTCGTGACGACCGGAACCCCGCACGCGAGCGCCTCGAGCACCTTGACCTTCATTCCGCTGCCCCGTGTCACTGGATAGAGGAACACCGAGAGCGAGCGAATGAAGCCGGCGGCTTCCTCGACTTCGCCGAGGATTGTGACCTGTCCGGATGTCGGCGGTCGAATGCTCTCGGTGCCTCGGCCCGCGAGCTGCAGCCCCCGCATCGGGGCAGAGGCGTTGCGTCAGCGGCCACACCCGGGTGAGCAGCCGGTCGATCGCCGAACGCGTCGGAGGCCACCACGCCGTGCCGATCATTCCTGCCACCGGTGCGCCCTCGAGCAGCGCGGCGGCATACGAACGGAGATCGAGCGAGAGGGGCGCGAGCGTGACATCGGCATCCGGGGCGACCCGCCGGAGATAGCTCGCGACAACGGGTGAACTCGCGGCGAGGAACGGGGTGGAGCGCGCTGCGCGCCGTTCAGCGAGGCGGAACTCGAGATACGACACGAGATTCGGATCCCACGGAGCCGGCATCGACCGGTCCTTGCGATCGAGGTAGTGCAGATGGACGATCGAGGGGTTCTCTACTTGTGGCGCGAGGATCGCCGTGTGGACCTCCTCGAAATGCACGATGTCGACCGCGGCCGCCAACTGCAGCGTGCGGTCGGCAAACGGCCCCGTGCCGAGATGCCCGTGGGGTCGTGTGAGCTTCGCAAGTCGCGACGACCACCCGGGCACGGGGGCGTCGACGTCGACGATCTCGACCGGAAGGTCCGGAGGAGGAGGCGCCTGGGTCGCCGTGGGACGGCGCGCCGCGCATGCACGGACGTCGATGCCGTTTTCCATCAGGCCTCGCAGCAGGCCAACACCTGTCCGTCCCTGAGGTTGACCCTCGACGACCGGCGGAACCGCGAGCACGACGAGGACCTTCGTCACGGGCGCGCGGTCGCCCCCTCGACCGGCGCCGAGAACGCACGAACGAGCCGGCCGGCACGTGGGCCGAACCGGTCTCGCAGCACCTCATCGAGCCAGGATGCGTCACGCGCCGGCACCACCTGCAGCGCCACGCCGAGAGCGAGAAACGACGCGACGAAAACGGTGCCACCCACCACCAGGCCGGTGAGCGTGCCGAGCGCGAGCACGGGGATCAGCGTCACGAGTGACGCGCCCACCGAGACGACGATCAGACGAGCGAGCGACCGCCGCTCCCACTCCAGGCCACCGACCAGCCGGCCGGCATACACGACCAGTAGTCCCGCTGCCACGGCCTGCGAGACTGCGTTGGCGATCGCTGCCCCGAGCGACCCAAACGGCGGGATCAGCGCGAGATCGAGCGCCAGGGCGACCACGGTTGCGGCGCCCAGGCTGATCAGCGGCGCACGCTGTCTGCCGAAGCCCTGCACGACCGAGGTGCTGATCGCCATCAGAGAGAACACCGGAAAAGCGAGGAGGAGGACGACAAGCACGCGCCCGGTCCCGCTGTACGCCTCGCCGTATGCCAGAAGCAGCGCGTCAGGCCCGAGCGTGATTGCTGCGGCAGTCAGCGGGAGCGCCACCAGGAGGGTCAGTCGTACCGCCCGCCCGAAGCCGGACCGCATGCGATCGTAGGCGCCCGCACCGAATAGCGTCGCGAACGCCGACGCGGCGGCGATCCCGAGGGTGGCAGGGAAGATGTTGAGCATCACGACGGCGGAGAACGGAATCGAGTAGATCGCTACCTCGACGTCATCGGCGAATCGCTGCAGGAAGATGATCTCGGACCGCTGCAGTACGACAAGACCGAGGATCACAGCAGCGCTCGACGCGGCCGCATACGTCCCGACGCGCCGTGCGAGGTCGCGCGGTAGAGCGGGCGGTCGGCCGGGCGGTATGACTCGGCGCGCGAGCAGCGACGCTCCGGCCATGTTCGCAAGCGCGATACACGCGTCGACGGTGACGAGAGCCGGTATCCCGTGGCCTGCAGCTAGGAGCAGGAGTTTCGCACCGGTGCCGATCGCGGCGGATGCGAGGCCCACGAGGCTGGCGGAGCGCCACTGCTGGGCGCCGAGAAGGACCGCGTACGGAATCGTCTGGAGAACGGCCGCAGAGCATGCAACGGAAGCGGCAAGCCATGCCTTCCCGGGCTCGCCGCCCGCGAGGTACACGGACACCAGGATTCCCGCCCCGAGGGCCGCAGCCGCGGCTCCGACGCGTCTAGCCCACCGATAGAGCGCGCCGATCGCCTCGTCGTGTCCCCTGCCGATAAGCTCGGCGGTGAACCTGTTCACCGCTACGGGCACCCCGGCCGAGAGCAGGACGGACAGTGTCGTGTACACATACGTGATGAACACGAGCCGCCCCATTCCGGCCGCACCCAGCTGGCGTGCCGCGACGATAGACACGGTCAACGTGAACGCCTGCCCCAGGATCCGGCTCGTGGACTGCCACGCACCGCCGCGGACGATCGAGCCGCCGACGTGCGTCGACGAGGTTGTCCCGTCGTGTGCAGCAGCGCGGATCACGCCGGATCCCGACGGATCGTCACGGGCGTGCCTGGCCGCACGTACCCGTGGTGATGAAAAGGCGCTCGCGCGCCCTGAGGCGCGCGAACCCCCTCAGCTCTTGTCGCTTCCAAGCCTCCGGATACCGAGGCCGACGAGCACGAGCGCACCGCCTGCGATCGTGAACCAGACGATGTCCAGGCCGGTGAACGGAAGCGTCCCCGACGCCTGTGTCGCCGGCGTAACCGCATCCTGGACCTTGACGACGGGCGCCGAGGCACTGCCGCCGTAGCCGGAGAGAAGGCTCCCGTCCGCACCGAAGCCCACCGGGACAAGCCACAGGCTCGCGAGTAGAGCTCCCACATAAACGACTTTTCTCACCACACCCACCCCCTGATCCGCCCGACGGCTGATCGGATTCACGGTCGAGATACCGTCTTCGGCCACCCACCACTTGTCCACCCTTCCCTACCAAGGCTACTGGAGAAGCCTCAGAGTGTCTACGGCCCTCACCATTCCTGTCGTTCTCCCGTCAACAGGCTTGCCTGTCGAGCGTACACGCCGCGTAGGACCGAGCTCGTCACGGGCCGGCCCTCGGCGATCCGCGACCTCAGAAGCTCGATTGTCTCTTCGCGCGGGTTCAGGCTCTCGGCCCGATCGAGCCACGCGCTCGCGCCCGCGAAATTCGCGCGGCGCGTCTCGAGCGCGGCGAGCTCGACCATCGGATACCAGTTCAGGGGGTTCCGTCGCAATGCGGCGCGGAGCGCTCGCTCCTGACGCGGCTCTTCGTGCCGAAGCGACGCAATGACCGACTCCACGACGTCGGGCTCGTCCGTGAGCGGATTTAGCCACCGAGCGCGGTCCAGGCGTTGATAGGCGGCGGCAGCATCCGATCGCCAAGCGGCCACGGCAGCGTCCACGTCTCGCGCCGAGAGCCACGGCAACGCGAGCGACGCGAAGGCGGCGACGGCGACGATGCTCGAACCCGCCATGGCCACGGAGGTCGAACGTGCCCTCGGACGCGTGCCCGCCTGCTCCGCGTCGGCATCGCTCGTTCGTGAGGCAAGGCCGAGAAACGCGAAGGCGGGCGCGCCCAGCGCCGGAATCTCCCAGAACCACTCGACCGATCCGTGGATCAGCCAGTAGGCAAACAGCGTCGTCGCTATCCCGACGATTCCGCGGGCGAACGCCGTCCCCCGACGAAGCCGGGGCCAGATCGAGACGGCAGCGGCGACGAGAAAGCCGAGCAGGAGAGCCGTCCCGACGATTCCGGTCTGCGAGAGCGTTCGGAGCACGACACTGTGGGGATAGAGCGGCTGGGCCTGATCGTTCCGCTCGCGAAGGTACGCGACCGCGTAGTTGTCGCCCCCGACTCCGTACACAGGATTGTCACGGAACTGGTGAAGCGCGATCGTCCAGAGCTCATACCTCCCACTGCCGAAGCCGCTCGTCAGGTGCGGCGTGGCCGGATCGGTAACGTACTCTCGCTTGCGGAAGTGCTCCCAGGCTGCGCCCGCTCGATCGACGGGATCCGCAACGGAGAGCAGCGCCACGCAGATCGTGATCACGAGCGTCGTCACGGCGACCACGCCGATCGAACGGCGGACGACGGCGGCTCTACGCGCCGCAATCCGGACCCGCCGGTCCAGCAGCCCGGCGACCGATCCCGCGATAAACAGCGCGACTGCGCTCCATAGGACTCCGGCCCGGGCGCGCACGAGCACGTCGGTTGCGTCCTCGTCCGCGAGGACGACCTCGTACACGTCGAGCAAGCGCGAGATCGTTGGCACGACGGCGACGGCGACGGCGAGAAGGGCCATCAGCGACCGTGCCCGACCAGTCGTGATCGTGAAGTAGACGGCGAGCGCGGCGGGTACCGCGACGAGCGACCCTCGGCTCTGAGTAAGCAGAGAGAGCTGTGCGAGGCTACCCGCGGCGGCGAGGAACACCCCCCGCAGGACAACGGGCACCTCGCGACGCGCGGCGAGATGCAGCGCGGCCAGCGCCGCCGTCATATAGAGCGCGCAGATCGCGTTGGTGTAAGCGATGGGGCTTGCGAGACGTCCAAACCTGAACGATTCGGAGGGGTCTGAGCGCTCGACGGTCTGGAGGAACGAGAGCAGCGCCACGGTGAAGATCCCGAGGGCGTAGGCACCGACGATCGTCGCTGCACCGCGTGGCCGCCAAGGCTGAAGCACGAACACGGTGAACACGCAGAGGTAAAGGAGGGTGCGGTTCGCGCCGGTCCACGCGTCGGCGGGCACTTCCGCCCACGCGATCGTGAGAAAGCTCCAAGCAGTGAACGCCGTGAGCAGCCCAATTGCGAGCGCCGGCGATCGTCCCATGCTCCGCACCGGGCCCACGCCGAGGAGTACGACAACGAGGGCAAGTGCGAACAGCGCACCCGGCGCCCAGTCGACGACTGCGTACCCCCCGTCATGGTAGGCCCAGTAGATGAAGATCCCGGTCAGCAGAAGGCCCGGCAGGATTGCTGCGCATTGTCTGCTCAGTTCGACTGGCTCGAACCGGCGACTCATCGGCCGCAGGAGTGCAACCGCGTTGCTAGCGAGGGTTTCGTCGCCACCGGGCCTGGCTCATTGCTCCACGAGCTACGGTCACAGCCCCGGGCGATAGACGATCTGGTGCAACTCGCCGGTGACGAAGTCGAGGTAGAGCAGGTCTCCGTCCGACCCGCTGCGCAGCTCAACGGGTGTCCCGGCCTGCCAGACAAACCGTCGCCGCGACGTCGGGTCGGGAAGCCCGTCTTCCCCTGCCGGCAGTACCCAGATGCATTGTGCAGTGAAGTCGCTGAAGAACAGCGCGCCGTGGTACTCGCTCGGATACTGCGTTCCTTCGTAGAACGTGAGTCCACTGATGGCGCCGCCGGTCCGCGCGCATCCGTCCCCCGGGACAACGGCGAAGTAGTGGCGATACGCCCAGTAAGGTGGCTCGACAGCCTCGTCTCCCTGGTCATAGAGCGATCTGCAACGCCCGGTGGTCGCGATCTGGAAGCCGACGTGACCGAATGCGCCGGGCCGGTTGTAGTTGTTCTGACGTCGGCGCCCCTCATAGCACGGCCAGCCAAAATTGAGCGCCTCGGGTAGGGCGAGTGGCAGCCGGTTGATCTCCTCCCAGGTGTCGTGACCTACGTCCCCGATCCAGAGCGCACGCCCGCTGGGGTCGAGCGTCATCCGAAACGGGTTCTTGAAGCCGAAAGCCACGACCCGGCGGCGATTCGGGTCAGGGTCTGAAGCGTACGGGTTGTCAGGCAGGGCCGCTCCGGTGTCGGGGTCGATCCGGATAACCGTGCCGTCCAGCGTCACCGGCTGACCGGCACTGCGGAGCACGGACTGCGCCCGAAGCGAGCCTCCCTCGGCAACATCCGGCGAAGCCGCCCGCCCCGGTGGCAACGGTGGGTCGCCGCATGGATTCGGCGGTCGGCCGAGCTGGCCGTAATCCGTCTGTCTCCAGTCGGCGCCATCACCAGCGCTCACATAGAGCGCACCATCCGGTGCGAACACGAGGGAGCCAATCGTGTGCGTGTTGAACTGAATACACCAGTCCTCGATCAGCACATTCTCCGACACGGCTCCGTCCGGACCGGTGGTGAGCCGGGAGAGGCGACCGCTCGCAACGCACCCGTAGAGTGTCCCCTGCTCCGGACCGGGGCACGTGTCGGACTGGTCACCCGGCTTGCCCCAGAGCGGCGCCGTGCCCCCGATCCGCGCGTCATGCGTGTAGAGCGCGTAGACGGCCGGCTCATCAGGTGAGCGGGGATCTAGAGCAATGTCTAGCAGGCCGCGTTCCGACCAGCTGTGAACCCTCGTCGACAGATCGGCAAACACCGTGGGCGTGCTGTCGCGAAGATCGTCGAAGACGAGGATTCGGCCACGTTGCTCCGCCACGAAGACCCGTCCATCGGCCGCGATCTCGAACGACACCGGCAGGCTCATGCCCGAAAGAACTACGACATCCCGGAAGCCCGTGGGAAGGTGATCGTACGACGCGCGTGCCGTCTTCCAAGCGAAGATCGCACCTGCGATCGCGAGCGCGAGGGCAGCAAGCCCTATCCGGAACAATCCCCGGGACGATTTCATGTTGAGCCCCTCGTGGTGCCGTCGCAGCGCATTGCCCTTGTCGTGCCCTGCGCGCTCTATGCGACGGAGTCGTGGTGTCTCTCTGCCATGTCGATCGCGCCCGCGAGGAGTCCGACGGCGATCGCGATCCACCCCACGAGCTCGGCTCCTTCCTCGACGATCACCTCGAGCGTGTAGAGGAGCGACATCTTGGTTGCGCCCAACTCCAGGATAAGCGTGCCGACGAACTCGGCTCCAACACTCGCGACGAGAAGCCCCAGGCCAAGCCAGACACAGACGCGCGGCCGCGTAGTCAGAGCGCGCGCGGCGAGGACGAGAAGGACGAACCCGAGAATGAGGAGCGGGAGGTACAGCAGGGGCCAGACGATACGCGCAGCGTCGTGGATCGGCCCGAGCGAATGCACCCGCCTGTGGACGATCCGCTCGTGAACCTGGACAGCGTCGTCGAGCGACATGAAGCCCAGCAAAGCCGCAAGCCCGCCGTAGAGAACGCGCCGGCCCGAGGCGACCGCGAGCAGCAGGGCTGCGACCGCCGCGACAAATGCGGAGGAGGCACTTGCCCAGGTTGGGATATTGGCCTCCTCGTCTGCGTTGATGAACTGGAGCTGTCGATCGAGCAGGTAGACGTCCGTGAGGTGCATCAGCGTCTGCGCAACGAACGCGACGATCGCCAATGCCAGACCGAGCGTGATGAAGGAGTCCGCGATGGACAACGCGTCGCGGCGCAGGACGGTGGCCCGCACTGCCGTCCACGACACGACGCGTGACGACGCCGTCGCGGGGTGCGACGGCAGGCGCGGTCGGGCCCGTGAGCTCTTGATGATCATCCTTCGTCTTCCCCCGTCGACCCGGTGATGGCACACTCACCTTAGGGGCAGCCGGAGATTGCAGCAAGCCAAAGCGTCGCTGTTGCCGTCAGTTCGTCACACTGCTCACCTCGGCTACCAAGTGAGTACGCAGGAAGGGTGCGAAGGTATTCAGCACGCCGTACCACGCCCCCACGCGGCGCCCGATGGGTGGCGCGAGCGTCGCAGACCGTATGTCGATGGACGCTGCGTCTGCAAACAACCGGCGGAGCTCACGTCGGCCGATGCCCTTCACGTCGGGGTTGGACGGGTTGTCGAACTTGAAGTCGTACCAAAGGATGACACCGTCCTCGGTGAGCAGGGAGAGCAGCTTGCGGGCTAGCTTCTGCTTGAACTCGTCGTCCAGGATCGACGTGAAGACGGTCGACTGAACGATGATGTCGAACCGTGTGGAGACGGCTAGCGCCGACGCATCCCCAAGCAAGACGTGACCGCCGGGAAGGTTGTAGCGCAACTCGTCCTCGCGCTCTTCGAGCAGCTCGTTGGCGTAGAGGTTCTCCCACCGGACACCGAGCTTTCGAAACAGGAGGAGGTTCCTGCCGCTACCGGCGCCGATTTCGAGCACCCTTCGTGGGCCAAGGTCGTCGAACCGACGCCGGACGAACTCCGCGAAGCGCAGGTCTCTCTCCGCGTCCGCGAAGTAGTCGAAGTGAAAGTAGCGCGCTTGTGCTTCGGCGACGTGACTCGCCCTGCGCCGCGCGTAGCGCTCCTTGACCCGCGACACCTCGTCCGGTGCCGTCATGCCCGCCCGACCAGTACGCAGGCGTTGTGGCCGCCGAGACCCATCGCGTTCGAGAGCGCGACGTCGACCTCGACCCGGCGCGCCTCGTTCGGGACGTAGTCGAGGTCGCACTCCGGGTCCGGGTTTCTGTAGTTGATCGTCGGGGGGAGGACCCCGTCGCGCAGGGCGAGGGCGCACATCATCGCCTCGACCGCACCCGCGGAGCCGAAGCAGTGGCCCGTCACGGACTTCGTCGAGGAGACCGCGAGGCGGTACGCGTGGTCGCCGAACACCTGCTTGAGCGCCCGCGTCTCGGCGATGTCGCCGAGCGGGGTCGATGTCCCGTGCGCGTTGACGTACCCGACCCGCTCCGGCGCGACGCCGGCGGCGTCGAGGGCCGCGGCGATCATCGCCGCGACGCCTGTCGCCTCGGGCTCGGGCTGGGCGAGGTGGTGCGCGTCGTTCGAGGCACCGTAGCCGAGTATCTCCGCGTAGATCGTCGCTCCCCGGGCACGGGCGGACGCGAGCTCTTCGAGCACGAGGATGCAGGCCCCCTCCCCCATCACGAAGCCGGCGCGGGTCGCATCGAAGGGGCGTGAGGCGAGCGTCGGATCCTCCTCCTCGGCGACGAGCCCGCGCATCGCGCAGAACCCCGCCAGGATCAGCGGCGTGATCGGCGCCTCGGTGCCCCCGGCCAGGATCACGTCTGCCTGGCCGCGCCGGATCGAGGCGGCCGCCTCGCCGATCGCCGTCGAGCCCGTCGCGCAGGCGGACACCGGCGCGAAGTTCTGCCCCCTGAGCCCAAGCTGGATAGCGATCTGGCCGCTCGCCGTGTCGACGAGGACGGACGGGATGAAGAACGGCGAGACGCGGTCCGGGCCGCGCTCGGCGAACACCTGCTGCTGCGCGGTGATCGTCGCGATCCCGCCGATCGCGGAGCCGACGAGGATCCCGACGCGCGCGGGATCGACGCCGCCGAGCTCGAGCCCCGCGTCGTCCCACGCCTCCTGCGCCGCCGCGACGGCGAGCTGCACGTTCCGGTCCATCCGCCGCGCCTCCTTCGCCGGCACGAGCTCGCCCGGGTCGAAACCCCGTACCTCGGCGGCGATTCGCACCGGGTAGGCGGAGGCGTCAAATGCCTCGATGAATCCAACTCCGCTGCGACCCGCGAGCGCATTTTGCCAAGTGGATGGCGCATCGCAGCCGATTGGGGTGACGGCTCCCAGACCGGTGATCGCCACGCGCCGCATCGGCATGAAGCGTACGCCTCCACGACGGGTGCATCTGGAAGGAACCGATGGTGTCGTCTAACGTGGATCCATGAGCGGCAACACCTCTCACTGGCAGTCGCGCACCGTCCTCGTGACCGGCGCGGGCGGCTTCATCGGCTCGACACTGGTCGACATTCTGGTTAGGCGTGGGGCGAGCGTTCGAGCGTTCGTTCGATACAACTCGCGGGACGACCACGCGCACATCGAAGACCTCGACCGCGACATCCGGGCGGAGGTCGATGTCTACTCCGGCGACCTCCAGAACCCCGAGGCGGTGGCCGGGGCGGTCGCCGGTCGCGACGTCGTCCTCCACCTTGGCGCGCTGATTCCGATCCCGTACTCGTACCGGCATCCTCGCGAATACGTGTTCGCGAACATCGACGGCACGATAAACGTGCTCGAAGCGTGCAGGCAACGGGACGTCTCGCGCGTTGTGCAGGTCTCCTCGTCGGAGGTCTACGGCACGGCGCAAACCGTCCCGATCGACGAATCGCATCCGCTGAACCCGCAGTCGCCATATGCCGCTACGAAGGTCGGGGCCGACCAGCTCGCGCTCACATACCAGCGATCGTTCGGCACGCCCGTCGTCCTTGCCCGCCCGTTCAACACGTTCGGGCCGCGCCAATCCCAGCGAGCCGTGATCCCGACCATCATCACGCAGGCGCTTACGCGCGACCGCGTCGAGCTCGGAGCGTTGAGCCCGACTCGCGATTTCACGTTCGTCGAGGACACGGCGAGCGCGATCGCTGCGTGCGGCGTCGCGAGCGAAGTCGAGGGGGAGACGTTCAACTTCGGAACAGGCGAGGAACACGCGGTCGGAGACGTCGCGACACGCATACTCGAGCTCCTCGGAGCCAAGCTGCCAGTCGTGGCCACGGATGAGCGGCGTCGACCGCCCGCGAGCGAGGTGGCGCGGCTGGTCGCGGACGCATCGAAGGCGAGAGCACGGCTCGGCTGGATGCCTGCGACCGACTTCGAGACTGGGTTGGAGCGGACGATCGAGTGGGTCAGCCGATCGCTCGAGAGGTTTCGTCCGGCGATCTACACGATCTGATCCGACCCCCGGCGGACCGTCGGCCAGTATCGGTACGACTCCCCTCGCTGATCGGAGCGAGGCTACGCGAAGCCTACTGGGCGCTACGGTTCGCCGCATGCCCCGCGCCCGCAGCCGCCGGACGAGCGAGCCCGTCGCGCGACCTGACGGCCTCGATCCCGCGATCCCGTTCCCGCCGATGGAGGCCGAGCTCGTCCGCGAGCTGCCGGAGGGGGACGCCTGGCAGTACGAGCCGAAGTGGGACGGGTTCCGCGGGCTCCTCGAGAACGCGTCGGGTGGGCTACGGCTCTGGTCGCGCAACGCACGGCCCCTGCTCCGCTACTTCCCCGAGCTCGAGCCGCTCGGAGAGCTTCTGCCGCCGCGCTCGTGCCTCGACGGCGAGATCGTGATCGTGCGCGACGGCGTCCTCGACTTCGACGCGATGCAGACACGGCTCCATCCGGCCGAGAGTCGCGTCCGCAAGCTGTCTGCCGAGATCCCGGCGACGTTCGTGGCGTTCGACGTCCTCGTCTGGAACGGCGACGAGCACTGGCACGACCCCCTCTCCGAGCGCCGTGCGGCGCTCGAGGCCGTGGCCGGCGGCTTCGTGCTCTCGCCCTGGACGCCGGATCGCGACGAAGCGCTCGAGTGGCTCGCCTCGTTCGAGGCGATCGGCCTCGACGGCGTGATCGCGAAACGGCGCGACGCGCCGTACCGGCCGGGCGAGCGCACCGCGGTCGTGAAGGTGAAGCCGGAGAAGACGGCCGACTGCGTGGTGGCGGGTGTTCGCTGGAAGGCGGGCGGCGAGCGGCGGATCGCGACGCTGCTGCTCGGGCTCTTCGACGACGACGGCGTGCTCGACTACGTCGGCTCAGCTACCGTCGCACCCGCCCGCCACGAAGAGATCGCCGCCGCAGTGCTGCCGCTGCTCGACGACGCCCCCGAGCGGCGCTTCTCGGAACCGAACCGCTGGGGAGGCGGCGAGCTCGAGGAGGCATCCGTCCGCCCCGAGCTCGTGGTCGAGGTGCGCTACGACAAGGTGCAGGGACGTCGCCTCCGGCACGGGACCAAGCTGCTTCGGCTGCGGCCGGACAAGGATCCGAGCCAATGCACGTGGCGGGAGCTGCGCCCGCCCCTCGCGCCGGGCGAACCGACGCTCGCGCGCCTTCTCGGCTCGGGCGCCTGAAGGCCGCGACGCCGGTCAGGCGCGGCGGAGGCTGGGCGGCTCGCGGTCTTCGAGACGGTCGAGCCGCCGTTCGACGTTGTCGAACCGTCGCTCGACGCTGTCGAAGCCGCGGTACACCTCGCTTCGCAGCCCGTCGATAGAGCGGGCGATCCAGAATGACTGCAGGCCGATCACGGCGGTGAACACTCCGACGATCGTTGCGACCTGAGCCCACTCCACGCCGACATGGTGCCTGCCCGAGGCCGGCCCGTCCAGATGGCGAATCAGGACACGCCCGCCTCGACCGGGCGTAGCTCGTCGAGGCGGTCGACGTCGCGCAACTGCGAAAAGAGCCGCGTCCACGCGAGCGCGACGCCGATCGTCACCGCGCCGCCGACGAGTACCGCCGGGACGGCGCCGATCAGCGCGGCGGCGACACCGGACTCGAAGGCGCCGAGCTCGTTAGAGGCGCTGATGAAGACCATCTCGACGGCCGTCACGCGGCCGCGGAGCTCGTCGGGCGTCACGAGCGGCAGGATCGTCGCGCGCAGGACGACGCTCACCGTGTCGACCGCGCCGCCCGCCGCGAGCGCGGCCAGCGAGAGCCACATCGTCTCGGAGAGGCCGAAGACGATCATCGTCGCGCCGTAGAGGGCGACGACAATGAGCAGCGTCCGGCCGGCGCGGCGATGGATCGGGCGCCGGGCCATGACGACGGCCGCGCACAGCGCGCCGGCAGCAGGCGCCGCGCGCAGGATGCCGAGGCCGGCGGGGCCGACGTCGAGCACGTCTCGCGCGAACACCGGGAGCAGCGCGACGGCGCCGCCGAAGAGGACGGCGAACAGATCGAGCGAGATGGCGCCGAGCAGCACCGGCGTCCGTCGGACGAGCCGGACGCCGCTGAGCACGCTCGCGACATCGAGCGCGCCGCCGCCGGCGCCGTCCCGGCCGGAGCGCATGGCCAGGACCGCGACGAGCGCGACAGCCGAGAACAGCGCCGCGGCCGCATACACGAGCTCCGGATGGATCGCGAAGAGGAGGCCGCCGAGCGCCGGCCCGCCGATCACCGAGAGCTGGAACGCCACCGATCGTTGCGCGAATGCCTTGACGAGGATCTCCTGCGGAACGAGCGAGGGTGTGAGCGCCCTGCCCGCCGGGGCGCCGAGGGCGGCTGCGACGCCCGTGCCGAACGCGAGCGCGAAGAACGGCCAGGTCTGGTCGGCTCCCGAGCGCGTGACGAGCAGGAGGCCGAGCGCGACGAGCGCGTCGATCCCGGCAGCCAGCACGAGGATCGTCCGCCGCGGGTACCGGTCGGCGAGATGCCCGGCCGGGAGAGCGAGCAGCGGCAGGGGCAGGAACATCGCGAGCCCGACGATCCCGAGGTCGAGCGGGTCGCGGTGGATCGCGTAGACCTGCCAGCCGACCGCGACGAAGGACATCTCGATCGCGAACGCGGCCGCGACCGTCGCGCCGACGTACAGCGCGAAGTCTCGATGCCTGAGCGGCGAGCCCACGAGCCCGTTCCTACACGACTCCGCGCGACACGTGCGCCGCCTCGGCGCGTCGCGCGTTTCGCCGGCTCAGGCCGCTTCCGGTGTGTCGTCCGCCCCGACGGGAGCGGGCAGGAACTCGACCTCGAGGCGATGGATCCGCGTGCCGCTCGTCTCGAGCACGCGGAAACGGAGCTGCGTGTCGACCACCTCGTCGCCGATCTCCGCCGCCCGGCCGAGGCTCCCGAAGACGAACCCCGCGACGGTGTGGAAGTCCTCGCTGTCGAGCGCTGTCCCGAAGACCTCGTTGAAGTCGTCGATGGTGAACGTTCCGTCGACGCGCACGATGGTGTCGCTCACGCGCTCGACCGATTCGTCGGGCAGGTCGAACTCGTCCTCGATGTCGCCGACGATCTCCTCCAGCAGGTCCTCCAGGGTCACGATCCCGGCCGTCGCACCGTACTCGTCGACGACGACCGCGAGGTGCTGGTTCGTCCGCCGGAACTCCGCGAGGAGCGCGCCGAGGTCCTTCGTCTCGGGGACGACGTACGCGGGCAGCAGCAACTCCTCGAGCTTGACCGAGGAGATCGTCCGGTCGTTGAGGGCCGAGACGAGCGCGCGAATGTGAAGGATGCCGATGATGTCGTCGAGCGACCCGCGGTAGACGGGGTAGCGCGTGTACGGGTGGTCGAGGACGAGGCGGAGCGCCTCCTCGGGCGGCAGCTCGACGGAGAGCCCGAAGACGTCGGGGCGCGGCACCATCACGTCCGCGACTTCCTTGTCGGCGAAGTCGAAGACCTTGTAGAGCATCTCCTCCTCGGTCGTCCGGATCTCTCCCACGTCCTCGGCCGCCGCGACCGACTGGCGGATGTCCTCGCGCGTGAAGGCCATCATCCCGGCCGGCGCGGGCTTCACACGCAGCACGCGCAGGACCGCGTTCGAGGAATGCTGGAGGATCCATACGACCGGAGCGAACCCGCGCGAGAGCAGATCGATCGGGACAGCGAGGGCGAGCGCCAGCGCCTCCGCCTTCTGGAGCGCGACCGCCTTCGGCACGAGCTCCCCGACGACGACGCTCAGGTACGTCAGGACAGAGAACGCGATCACGAAGGCGACGCCGCTCGGCAAGAAGTCGAAGTACCGGGAGACGAGCGGCTCGCCCACGACACCGAGGGCGATGCCGAGCACGGTGATCCCGACCTGCACCGTCGAGATGAAGCGGACGGGGTCGTCCATCAGCTTGAGCGCCGTCCTGGCGGCGCGGCTCCCTCGCTCTGCCCGCTCCTCCAGGCGCGAGCGGCGCGCCGTGACGAGCGAGTACTCGGCCGCGACGAACACCGCGTTAGCGAGCACCAGCCCGAGCACGGCGAAGGCACGCCAGACGTCGCTCATCGCGCTCTACCCGTGAGGATGTCTGCCCCGCGGCGCGGGGCGCGAGTACTGGGCGGTAGCTCGCCGTCCACTCAGGACGCAGTATAGGTAACGCCCTCGACGCTCTCGTGGCGTCTCGCGCCGCCCTCGAGCACGAGACGCTCGAGGTGCGACAGCGTCTCGGCGACGGCGAAGCGGCGGGCGGCGGGCTTGAGGTCGTCTCCGAAGAGCGGGAACGAGACCTCGTAGCCGGAGAGCGGCCCGTCGCCCAGCGCGGCGGCCGTTGCGGCGAGCCGCTCGCCGTGGTGGGCGATCAGCGCCCGCGCGCGGGCGGAGGGTCCGCGATCGGGTCGCCGTGGCCGGGAAGCGCGATCCGGGCATCGAGCGCGATCACGGCCTCGAGCGCGGAGAGGTAGTCGCCGAGGGGGTCGGGACGGCTTCGAGGCCAGAGACCGACCGTCGGGGAGATCGGGTCGAGGACGTGGTCGGCGGCGAGCAGGATGCCGTCCCGGACGAGCATCAGCTGCCCGTCGGCATGCCCCGGCGCCGCGACCGCCTGCCACCCGTCCACGTGGTCGCCGGGCTCGAGGAGCTCCGGCTCGGGGTGGTAGCGGGTGACGGCGCGCCAGACGTCGCCCTGCTCGATCAGCTCGAGCATCACGTCGTCGGGGACGCCGTGTCGCCGGAACCACACCACGAGGACGTCCGCCCACTCGTCGTGACCCCAGACGAGGTCGCACTGCTCGAAGTCGAGGCGGCCCTGCACGACCCGGGCGCCCGTGAGCTCCGCGAGGTCGGAGGCGGCACCGACGTGGTCCGGATGGAAATGCGTCACGAAGATCGTGCGCACGGGCCCGGGCACATCCTCCAGCTCGCTCGCCCAGCGCTCCTTCGCGTCCGGGAGGCCAAGGCCGGTGTCGACGATCGTCCAGCCGTCGTCGCCGGGGAGGAGGTACGCGTGCACATGCCCCGGCCGGTTCGGCAGCGGGAGCGTGACGCGGCGGATCCCGCCTTCGAGCTCGTCCATGCAAGCAACCCTACGCACACCCGGCGAGACATGTCCGACGGACGTCTTGACAGGGATCGGTGTCTGACACCGTCTTCCGGCCATCGTCCGCTCGAGACCGCCGGCTGGCGCCGCAAGCCCTGCAATTGCGTCTGATCCACGCAATCGTCTCGCACCGCCCGGCGGCAGGAGCATGTCTGGCCATGGAACTATTGCTAATGGAGCGGATAAGAATTGCTGATGCTGGTACCGTTCCCGCGATGGAGCGGAGCGTCGCAGAGCTCGTCGGCGGAGCCGACGTCGAGTCGTTCACCGCCGAGCGGGTGGTCGAGGCGATGCTCGAGGCGCTCCATCCCGACGTGTCGCTCGCCTGTTCGTTCCAGAAGGAGGAGAGCGTCCTCCTCGACATGCTGCTCGAGCGCGAGCCGAAGGCACGCGTGTTCGCGCTCGACACCCATCTGCTCTTCCCCGAGACGTACGCGGTCTGGCGCGAGGTGGAGCAACGGTACGGGATCGCCGTGGAGGTCTTCGAGGGCCCGTCGCTCGGCCGACAGGCGGCGATCCACGGCGATGCGCTCTGGGCGCGCAATCCGGATCTCTGCTGCGCGATTCGCAAGGTCGGGCCGCTGGGCGCGGCGCTTTCCGCTCTCCGCGGGTGGATCACCGGCGTCCGCCGCGACCAGGCGCCGGGTCGCGCCGCGACGCCGAAGCTCGGCTGGGACGAGCGGCACGAGCTCTGGAAAGCGAGCCCTCTCGCGGACTGGACGGACGACGACGTCTGGGCCTACGTTCGCGAGCGCGACCTCCCCGTCAACCCGCTCCACGAGCGTGGATACGCTTCGATCGGCTGCACACACTGCACGACACCCGGCACCGGGCGCGAGGGCCGCTGGGCCGGGGGCGACAAGACGGAATGCGGCCTCCACGCATAGCGTCGACCCTCGAGCGATGACCACGACCGACCCCATCGTCCATCTCACCCACCTCGACACGCTCGAGTCGGAGGCGATCCACGTCATGCGCGAGGTCGCCGCGGAGCTCGAGCGGCCCGTGCTCCTGTTCTCGGGCGGGAAAGACTCGATCGTCTTGCTGCGCCTGGCCGAGAAGGCGTTCCGGCCGGGCCGGTTCCCGTTCCCGCTGATGCACGTCGACACCGGGCACAACTTCCCCGAGGCGATCGAGTTCCGCGACCGCCGCGTCGCGGAGCTCGGCGAACGGCTCGTGATCGCCTCCGTGCAGGAGTCGATCGACAAGGGCCGCGTGGTCGAGGAGACCGGCCCGCGCGCCTCGCGCAACCGCCTGCAGACGACGACGCTGCTCGACGCGATGGCAGAGCACGGCTTCGACGCCGCGATCGGCGGTGCGCGGCGCGACGAGGAGCGCTCCCGCGCGAAGGAGCGCATCTTCTCCTTCCGCGACGACTTCGGCCAGTGGAACCCCCGTGCGCAACGGCCCGAGCTCTGGAACCTCTACAACGGCCGCATTCGCAAGGGCGAGCAGGTGCGCGTCTTCCCGATCTCGAACTGGACCGAGCTCGACGTCTGGCAGTACGTCGCCCGCGAGCAGCTCGAGCTCCCGGGCATCTACTTCTCGCACCGCCGCGAGGTCTTCGAGCGCGACGGGATGCTCTACGCAGCCTCCGACTTCGTCGCGCGCTACCCCCACGAGGAGACGTTCGAGGAATCGGTGCGGTTTCGCACCGTCGGTGACATGAGCTGCACGGGCGGGGTCCGGTCGACGGCGTCCACGATCGAGGACGTCGTCCGCGAGATCGCCGCGACCCGGGTCACGGAGCGCGGCGAGACGCGCGCCGACGACCGCGTCTCGGAGGCGGCGATGGAAGATCGCAAACGTGTCGGGTACTTCTGAGCTCCCTCCTGGCACTTTCGGCTTCGCCGAAAGTGCCAGTGAACTGCTCAGGCTCGTCACCTGCGGCAGTGTCGACGACGGCAAGTCGACGCTCATCGGCCGGCTGCTCTACGACACGAAGCAGGTGATGTCCGACCAGCTCGAGCACGTCGAGGAGACGAGCGAGCGCCGCGGCGACGGCTACGTCAACCTCGCGCTGCTCACAGACGGGCTGCGCGCGGAGCGCGAGCAGGGGATCACGATCGACGTCGCCTACCGCTCGTTCGTGACGCGCGCGCGCCGCTTCCAGCTCGCGGACGCGCCCGGGCACGTCCAGTACACCCGCAACATGGTGACGGGCGCGTCGACGGCGGACGTCGCGGTCGTGCTGCTCGACGCCCGCAAGGGCGTCATCGAGCAGACACAGCGGCACACCTTCATCGCGACGATGCTCGGCATCCCCCACGTCGTGTTCGCGGTGAACAAGATGGACCTCGTCGACTTCGAGGAGGAGCGGTTCGGCGAGATCGAGGCCGACCTTCGAGAGCTCACGGAGCATCTCGGACTCAGCGACACCGCAACGATCCCGATCGCCGCCCTCCCCGGCGACAACGTCGTCGAGCCGTCCGAGCGGATGCCGTGGTGGCAGGGAGGGACGTTCCTCGAGAAGCTCGAGGGGATCGAGATCGCCGGCGACCGCGACGCCTCCCATCGCCGCTTTCCCGTGCAGTGGGTCATCCGGCCGATGTCCGACGAGCACCACGACTACCGGGGCTACGCGGGACAGGTCGCCGGGGGCGAGTGGCATGCCGGCGACGAAGTCGTGGTGCTGCCGTCCGGCCGGCGCACGACCGTCGTCGCGGTCGAGACGCACGACGGGCCGCTCCAGGTGGCGGTGCAGGGCCAGTCGGTCGTCGTCCGGCTCGCGGACGAGATCGACGTCGCGCGCGGAGACATGCTCTGCGGGCCGAGCGACCAGCCTGTCGCGGCGCGCGAGCTGGAGGCCCACGTCTGCTGGATGAGCGAGCGGCCGGTGCAGACCGGCGCGCGGCTCGCGGTGAAGCACACGACCCGCTGGACACGGGCGATCCTCGAAGAGGTGTCCTCTGTCCTCGATGTCGAGTCGCTCGACTGGCATCCGGCCGACGGGCTCGCCTTGAACGACCTCGCGCGTGTTCGACTGCGCTTCGCGGAGCCGCTACTCGTCGACCCGTATACGGAGAACCGCGCGACCGGCGCCTTCGTCCTCGTGGACGAGGCTTCGAACGAGACGGTGGGCGCCGGCATGGTGTCGGCCGCGTCCGCCTGACGCGAACGTCACCCGAGCGGATTGACCCACTCCACGGCGCGAAACCGCGCGAAGTCGCTGTCCGCGGAGCAGATCGGAACGCCGTGCTCGATCGCGAGTGCCGCGAGATGGGCGTCGTGGACGAGGTCGCCCGTCACGCCGCTCTGCTCGAGGAGCGCACCGAGCACCTCGTCATGGCGCACGGTCGGCGTCGGCACCCAAGCGGCCGGAGCGGCAAGCCAGTCGCGTACCTGACCCCAGGCCGTCATCGTCGTGACGGGATCGCGCATGACGCGCGGATTCGTCGCGATCCGGACGAACGCGACGAGCGACTCCCACGGCAGGCCGACACGCGCAATGCCGCCGAGCGCCGTCTCGAGCCAGTGGCTCGACGGCGCATGGTGCGGGCTCGTGCGATCCGCGGCGAACAGGAGGATGTTCGCGTCGACGAGCACTCAGCGGTGGGTGGGCCCGTCGAGCTCTTCGAGCACGCGTCCGATGTTCGTCAGGTCCAGCTTCGCGCCCATGGCATAGGTCTTCTGCTTGAACCGCCGACGCGGATGCTTCTCGTCGACGAGGCCACGGCGTGCGAGCTCGTTGACGGCCTCGCTGACGCCCATGCCGCGCTCGCGCCTCATGCGTTCGACCGCCGCCACTACGTCCTTCTCGAGCGTTATCGTCGTCCTCATGCGCCGAATGTAGCATCTGTATGCGTGATCTCGCGCATCAGGGTGGCATTGGTTTCGGTCGCACGAACATATGGTCAGGGAGCTCGCCCGGGCGACCTGGCGCCCCCGCCGCCCGCCGATTTCGCCGGCTCCGGAGCCGCAGCAGCTCGACCTCGCCGTGTGACGCGGGGAAGGCGTCCCCCTCCCTCGTAGAATCCCACCTCGTGGCCGAGAGCGGCGAGATCACCGTCCTGATCGCGGACGACCACGAGGTCGTGCGCGAGGGGCTCCGCCTGGCACTGCTCCGGTCGTCGCACATCCGCGTCGTCGGCGAGGCGCCCGACGGCGAGACGGCCGTCGCGCTTGCGGAACGGCGCCGCCCGGACGTCGTGATCATGGACCTGCGCATGCCGCAGATGGACGGCATCGAGGCAACCGAGGAAATCGTCGCGCGCGTCCCCGACACGCGCGTGCTCGTCTTCACGGCCTACAGCGAGCGGGCGCTCCTCCAGCGTGGGCTCGAGTCGGGCGCCAACGGCTACGTGCTGAAGGAGGCGCCGCACGAGACCTTGCTCAAGGCGATCGAGAAGGTCGCCGCCGGGGAGACGTTCGTCGACCCCGCGCTCATCCCGTCCCTCGCGACCGGACGCGACGGACAGGAGATCCTGACGCAGCGGGAGCGCGAGATCCTGCAACTGCTCGCGGACGGCATGTCGAACGCAGAGGTCGCGCAGCAGCTCTTCATCTCGCAGGAGACCGTGAAGAGCCACGTGCGCCACATCCTCGCGAAGCTCGAGGCCGAGACCCGCACCCAGGCGGTCGCCATCGCGCTCCGCGAGGCGATGATCGACTGAGAGCTTTGAGCGACCAGCACCTCGTCGCCGAGCGGTTGCTCGCCGAACGGGCCGAGCGGCGACGCATCGCGGAACAGCTCCACGACGGGCCGGTGCAGCACGTCGCGGCCCTCTCGCAGATGCTCGACGCCGCCGTCGCCGCACTCGAGGACGGCGACGTGCAGTCCGGCCAGCGCGTCACAGCGCGCGCGCTCGCCGTCGCCCGCGAGGCGGCCGAGGAGCTACGCGGCATCGTGGCGGGGCTCGAGCCGGTCATGCTCGACGAGGTCGGGCTCGCCGCCGCCGTCCGGGAGCTGGCCGACCGCACGGTCGCACGCCGCGGCGGCTCGGTCGAGGTGACGATCGACGACGCCGACCTCGGCCAGGGCGCCCGCTCGAGCCTCTTCCAGGTCGTCCGCGAGGCGCTCGACCAGGCGGTCCGCCGCGGGCCGCCGAGCGCGGTGTCGGTCGCGCTCGCACGGACGCCGAGGGGCGGCATCGAGCTCGTCGTCTCGGACGACGCGGCGCCGGAGCGCCGTCAGGCGGTGATCGACGGGCTCGCGGAGCGCGCGTCCGAGCTGAACGGGACGTTCGAGGCACGACGCGACGGCCCCTGGACGACGATCCGGGTCGTGGTGCCGCCGTCGGCTGCGCGGCTCTAGGCGATCGGCTCGTTCTGGACGTTGTGCTCTTCGGCGTATGCCTGGACGAGCGGGTCGATGACCGCGGCCCCGTCCGGGAACGCGTAGTTGATCTTCACGAACGCCTCCCACTTGTCGGGGAGCGCGTCCTCCGGGAAGATCGCCTCGACAGGGCACTCGGGCTCGCAGGCGCCGCAGTCGATGCACTCCTCGGGATCGATGATCAGGATCCGTTCGAACTCGTGGATACAGTCGACCGGGCAGACGTCGACGCAGGAGCGGTCTTTGATGTCGATGCAGGGCTCGGCGATGATGTACGTCATTCCGGGGTCGAGCCTAGCAACGGCGCGTGACGAGGCACCGGATCAAGCGTCGATGCCGACGAGCTCGTCGACGACCTGCCGCGCCCGCTCGACGAGTGCCGAGCGGACGAGCACCCGGTCGAAGCCGGCTGTGTGGGCGCGCTGCAGTCCGAGCGTGTCGGTGTGGTTCGTGAACCCGACGATCGGGATCTCCGGCCAGGCGTCCGCGACCTCGTCCGCGTCGATGCGCGCGATGTCGCAGATGACGAGATCGGGCGGGTCGGCGCTGTCGCTCGTCACGAGGCGATGCCCGGCGAGGAGGCCGTCCAGCCTCGAGCGGACCATGAGGTCGACCCCGACCAGCAGGATCGTCGCCATGGGCATGGTTCTAGCACGGTGGAGCACCGAGGCGTGAGCCTCGATCGGGGTCTCCGGCTGATGCGCGCCGGGCGCTGGTTCGACGCGCACGAGGCGCTCGAGGACGAGTGGCGCACGGCGCCGGAGCCCGAGCGCGACTTCTTGCAGGGGCTCGTCCAGGTCACCGTCGCCTGGCACCACGCGGCGAACGGCAACCGGCCGGGCGCCGAGCGCCAGCTCGAGAAGGCCGCGCGACGCCTCGGCCCCTATGCGCCCTCCCACCGGGGTGTCGACGTTGCCAGGGTTCTCGGCCAGGTCGAAGCCGCGTCCGCCCGCGTCGCCGAGGGGTTGCTCGACCTGTTGCCGGTGCGGATCTGAACCGCCGCCGGCGACGCCTCCTGATCCCCCGCCACCCGGTCCCGCAGCCAGCCTGCAGGCTCAGTCGGTGCCGCCGGCCGCTCGGATCGCGTCGAGAAGGTCGCCGGTCGTGTGGATTTCGAGGCCCGTCGCCCCGAGGTTAGAAGACGGGCTCGAAGCCGAACCACTCGAGCGCCCGGTTGACGTAGATGCGCAGGACGTAGAAGCGGCCGAAGAAGAGCAGCAGGCCGAGAGCGACCATGACGAGACCGCCCGCGAACTGGATCGCGCGGTAGTGGTCGCGCAGCCAACGGAACGTCCCCATCGCGCGCGTGAACAGCGCGCCGGCGAGCACGAACGGGATTGCAAGCCCGAGCGAGTAGACGGCGAGGAGGCCCGCCCCCTCGAGTGCAGTGTCGGCGGAGCCGGCGAGGACGAGAATCGCCGCGAGCACGGGGCCGATGCACGGCGCCGCGCAGACGGCGAACGCACCGCCGAGCAGCACGCGCGAGCCGCGCGACCGCGCGCCCTGGACGAGGCCCGCGCCGACGAGGCGCTCGGGCCACGGCAACAGGCCCATGAACGCGAGCCCGAACACGACGAGCACGAAGCCCGCCACCTGCTCGAGCAGGAACTGGTCTCGGAAGAGGCTGCCGCCGAGCAGCGAGGCGCCCACGCCGAGGAGGACGAAGAAGGCGGTGAAGCCGAGAACGAAGGGGATGCTCGACGCGACGACCCGGCGCGCGGTGCCCGGGCGCCCGAGGTCCTCGGCCGAGACGGCGGAGACCGTCGAGAGGTACCCCGGTACGAGCGGCAGGACGCACGGCGCGAGGAACGAGAGAAACCCCGCGAGCAACGCGACAGGGATCTCGCCCCAGCTCATGGCGCGACCCTTCGGGTTGCGCCGACGAGCCACGACTGCCGCCCCAGTCGAGCGAGATCTCGGGTCATGGCTCGAAGCGCTCGAGCTCGGCGTCGAGGCGCCGTTCCAGGGTGGGGTCGAGCGGAGGCGGCGGCGCCTCGTCCGCGCGCCGCCGCCGCCAGCCCCACGCGATCGCGCCGACGCCGAGCGCACCGCCGGCGAGGATGCCGAGCGGCACGAGCCAGGCGAGGAGATCGAAGCCCTCTTTCGGCGGCTCGGCGACCACAGCGGGGCCGAACTGCGCGACGAGCTCGTCGCGAATCTGCTTCTCCGTCTTGCCCTCGGCGAGCGAGGTACGGATCATCCGCTTCATCCGGCGGGCGATCGGCGAGTCGGATTGGTCGAGGGTCGTCTCGCAGGTCGGGCAGACGAACTCCGCCTCGAGGTCGGACGGGCTGGGAGCCGCGACCGCGACCGCTGACGCGGTCGCGGCCAACAGGACGACGACAGCGGTGACGAGGAATCGGCGCCGCATGCCGCTAGGACGTGTCGCCGAGCGCGAGCGCGACCCCGCGTTCGAAGGTGTCGCGGTTCCGCTCGATGTCGACGGCGCCCTCGATCCGCTCCCCGACGAGCTTCCCGGTGCGGTCGACGAAAAACGTCTCCGGGAAGCCGCGGACGCCCCACTTTCCCACCGTCGATCCCTTGCCGTCGTACACGACCGGGTACGTGAGCCCGTACCGCTTCATGAAGCGGCGCGCATCCTCGCGGAAGTCGTTGACGTCGACACCGAGCACCACGAGCCCCCTGTCACGGTAGCGCTCGTACGTCTGCTGGAGCACGGGCGCCTCGTCACGGCACGGGACACACCACGAGGCCCAGAAGTTGACGACGACGGCCTTCCCGCGAAGGTCGGCGATGGCGAGCTGGCCCCCGGTGTCGAGGCGCGGGAGAGTGAAGGCCGGCGCGTGAACCAGCTCGCCCTTCGCGAGCTGGTCGGCGGCGCCCGTCTCGTCGTGGAAGGCGACCTTCCAGACGAGGAGCCCGAGGAGCGCCGCCACCCCGACGAGGGCGACGATCTGCGCCGCGCGTTGGACCCGGCTCTGACCTGCCTCGCCGGTCACGCCGGGACGATGAACACGGGCGTCCCCACGTCGACCCGCTGGAACAGCCACTCGACCTGAGGGATCAGCATGCGCACGCAGCCGTGCGAGGCCGAGTAGCCGATCGACGCGGAGTCGGGTGTGCCGTGGATCCCCACGTACGGCGAGGAGATCCCCATCCAGCGGGTCCCGAGCGGGTTCCCGGGCCCGGGCGGAACGGGCTGCTTCCCCGCTGCCCACGCGGAGCCCTGCGGCGGGTACCACCAGGGGTTGCGTTGCATGGTGATGATCTCGAAGGTGCCGATCGGTGTCGGGAAGGCCGACTGGCCGGTCGCGACCCGAAACGTCCGCTTGAGCTTCGTCCCGTCGTAGTAGAGCAACGTGCGCGACTCGCGCTTGATCACGATCACCTTGCCGAGTTCCGCATCGGTCACCTCCGGGCGCAGCTCCTGGAAGGGCAGCCGGAACGAGCGCTCGTGCTTGCGGATCGCGAGCGAGAGCCTCCGCGCCGCAATCACCTGCTTCAGCCGCCGTCCCGGCAGCGACGGGTGGGCGACCGGCGCGAACCGGCGCAGCGTGAGACTGGCGTCGGCGGGCTCACGGTCGGTCTTCTTCCCGAGGTCGGCCAGGAAGTGCTTCAGCTTGGCGCTCGCGACGTCCACCTCGAGCGGCACCCGAAAGCCTTCGCGTCGCACGCGCACGGCGAGCTTCACCGCCTTCCCGACGTAGGCCGAGGCGCCGAGCTCCTGCGGCGGAACGCGTAGCTTGCGCTCGGACGAGACCACGAGCGTGACAGGCTCTTCGAACCGCTCCTCGACGAGCAGACGGGCCTCGGAGCCCGTGAGCCCACCGACGAGCAGCCCCCGATCGTGACTCCCGGCTGGATCAGCTTCGGCCCGGGCGCCGGCAGCGGCTCGGTCGTGGGGGAGGCTCGGTCGTCGTGGGGGGCGGCGGCGGCTCGGTCGTGGCCGGCGGCGGTGGGGGGTCGTCTCGTCGGCGCGGCGATCGGGACGAGCGCGACAAAAAGGACGATTGAGCAGGGAAGAACGGCAACTGTTGCCAGACGGCGCATCGAGCCTGAGTGTATCCGGGAGCTTGGCCGGAGACGGTGAACGAAGTGTTATGTGCCTATCGACGCGAAGATCCTCGGATCGTTCGTGATCACGCCCGCGACACCTGCCTGCACGACCCGCCGGAGCTCGGCCGGGTCGTCGACCGTCCAGGCGAGGACGGGTGCTCCGAGCGCGCGAGCACGTGCGACGGCGCGGGGCGTGACGAGCGCGTGCTGGAGCATGAGAGCCGTCGCCCCCGCGCGCGCGGCAAGCCGGGGCACCAGGGTCGGAGCCGCGGCACGGTACCCCTTCAGCCCAGCGTGCAGCACGGGTCGAAGCGCTCTGCGCCGTGACACGCCGTAGCGATCCTCCGGGTACGTGAAGCCGATCCGCACCGACGGCGCTTCGCGCGCGACGGCGCGAAGGCTCGGGACATGGAACGAGGAGACGACAGTCCGCCGCTCGAGGCCGTGCCGGCGAAGCGCACCGGCCAGCTCCTCCAGGCGCGCCGTGAGCTTGAGGTCGACGTGGAGACCGAGCGCGGGCGCCTCGTCCACGAAGAACGCCAGCGCCTCCTCGAACGTCGGCAGCTCCGGCGCAACGTCGCGGAGCTCCTCGAGCGACCGCTCGCGCACCGAGCCCGTCGCACGACCGTGGCTCACCTCGTCGAGGCGGTCCGAGTGCGCCAGGACGAGCGGGCCGCGCGGCAGGTCGAGCACGTCGAACTCGATCAGGTCGACGGCGTGCGCGAGCGCGGCCCGAAACGAGCGCAGCGTGTTCTCGGGCGCGAGCGCGGCGGCGCCCCGGTGGCCGATTCGCAGCACCGCGCCGTCGCGCCGCTCGAGGTCGATCACACGGCCCTCCGCCGCGCGACGCGCAGCCACCACCATGCGACCGCGACGAGGATCACCGCCTGCAGCACTGCGATTCCCGCCGCGAGCTGCGAGACGTCCTCCCAGAACCGCTCCGGGTAGATCCTGAGCAGGGTGTCCGTGTCGCTGAAGCGCCACGAGTCCCCAGAGAAGAACACCTCGTGGAAGCGCGTGAAGAACCCGTCGAACCCGAGCAGGATCACGGGGACCGCGAGCAGGGCGATCGCGAGGGTGGCGGCGGCTCCCGTGAGGAGCCCGAGCGGCACGACCGCCCGGAGACGCGTCTGCGGCAGCACGAGCGCAAGGAGGGCGATGACCGCCACCGCGATCAGCTGCGCGCGCAGCGCGGCCCCGAAGAGCCGGCGCACGTCGCGCATGTGTGCGAGCTCGCGCTCGTCGAACGCGGGCGACCCGTCCGGAAGCGTCGCGCGCTCGAGCAGGACGACGCCGTCGGAGCCGGGCTCGATCGAGCGCAGGCCGGCGAGCGCGAGCGAGCGGCGCTGCGCCTCGGTGAAGCCGTAGCGGTCGGGCGGGAAGCCTTCGCGGCCGAGCTCGAGGCGCACGAACGTGTCGGTTGCGAGGACGCGGAACGCGTTCACGACGAGGATCGGCGTGACCGAGAGCGCGATCACCACGACGAGCACGACGGCGGCGACCCGGGCGGCGGGCGACCGCGCGCGCACGCGAGTCTCTACAGCCCGAACAGGCGCCCGATCTCGCGCCAGGTCGTGAGCGCGAGGAAGACGCACACGGCGAGGAGCACGACCACGACGACCCAGAAGCGCGCGCCTGCGCGCCTCGTCCGGCGCCGGTGCTCGATCCGGGCCTGCCGTCGCGCCCGATGCATTCGGTATGACCGCCGGACCGCATCGGGATCGAACGTCGGCGCTCCTTCGGTCGCCTCTTCGGGCGCTTCTTCGGGCGCATCCGCGACTGCCTCGCGCGCCGCCTCGCGTAGGTCTTCCACCACCCTCGAAGCATACGACCGCGACGAGGGGGCCGGTTCTCGGAGATACTTCGGGCGTGGTCACGCGAGAGCGACGCCTCGACCCTGGTCTCATCGGGCTCGGTGACGGCCTGGGGCTCGTCGCCGGCGTGGTGCTGGCCGTCTCGTCGTTCACCGGGTGGTACACGGGCGAGGGCGAGGGGGTCACGATCTCGGTGCTCGGCTGGAACACCGGCATCCTGGGCAAGCTCGTGCTCTTCGTCGGCCTCGCGGTCGTGCTCGTGCTCCTGCTGCGCGAGCTCGGGATCGAGCCGCCCGCCGCGCTGCCGCAGAGCCTGCTCACGATCGGGCTCGGCGCGCTCGCGACGATCTTCGTGCTCGTGCGGATCATCTCCGTCCCGGACGACTTCTTCTTCGCGAACCGCGGTGTAGGCCTCTGGATCAGCCTCGTCGCGGCGCTCGCGGTGATCGTCGCCGGGCTGCTGCAGGCCTCCGAGGAGCTCTGACCTCTACGGCGCGGGCTCTTGCGGGAGCGGCTCGAGCGTGCGCACGAAGGTCTGGGTGCCGCCCGGGACCGGACGGTCCTCGAGGGCGAGCCCGAGCGCCACGCCGAGCGCGAACACGAGCACGATCCCGACGACCAGCGCGGCAACCCGCGGCCACGGGCTCCGGCGGCGCGACGGCGGGCGTGTCGGCCGGCTCGGGAGGACGCTCACGGGGCGTAGTCCTGCGCCTGGCGGCTGTAGGCGTGGAACGCGGCGTCGCCGGCCACGGCCGCCGTCCGGACCCATCCCTTCGCAGGCACGCGCTCTTCGACCACCTCGAGCAGCCAGCGCTCCGCGCCGTCGTACGCGTCGGCGAGCTCCGAGAGCGTGAAGGTCGTGCCGACCCGGCGGCGCAGCTCCTCGACGAGAGCGTCGCGCTGGGCGTGCATCGCCGGGGCGTGTCTCGCGTCGCGCGCCTCCTCCTCGAAGCGCCGGTTTCCCTCCTCCCACGCCAACCGTGCAGCGGTGACCCCCGTCATCCACGCGATGCTATGCACTGCAGCAGCGCTCCGGCCAACGCTCCGGAACCTCGTCGAGGACGGCCTCTCCCAACCGGTACCCGGGGCACGCGAGCGCGAACGCGACATGGGCATGGAGACACTTGAGCGAGGCCGGATTCCGCGAGCCCCCGATGCCGAGCTCGAGCGACGCGCCCCGGTCGTTGCCGGTGCGGCCTGCGGCCAGCTCCCGGCGGAGCCGCCGCTGCTCCTTCGTGGCGCGCTCGAGATCCTCGCGCCAGAACGCGTCGTCGGTGACCGTCGCGCTCCAGCGCTCGACGCCGCCCGCCGCCTCGAGGCGGGAGACCGCGGCAACGAGGTGCCGGCACGTCAGGTAGAAGGTCGTCGGAAACGGCTCGCCGTCTGGACCGTACGGATCCTGCTCGGTGACGGCCGGCAGTCCCCACGGGCAGCGCGCGACGACGCGCCGGAAGGTTCTCGGCTTGCGGCCGAGCTGGCGGGCGACGACGGCACGATCGTCCACCCCGCGACGGTACCGATGCGCGGCGTCAGCCGTCGTGACGGCGCCGCCACTCGGCGGTGCCCTTCACGATGAACAGGTGCTCGCCCGGGCGGACGTAGCCGATCCCGCGTGCGGCACGGGCGAGCGCGTCGAGGCTCGTCGTCCGCGCCAGCCGGGCCGACACGCGGGCACGCTCCGCACGCAGCGCAGCCACCTCGGCGCGACGCTCGCCGAGCTGGTTGCGCGTCTCGAGGTACGTCGTGATCGGGCGGACGTAGAGAAAGCCCACGACGGCGAGCACGACGCACGGCAGCAGCCAGCGCGGCGACCGGCGGCGACGAGCGCGCGTACGCGCCGCATTCTTTCTCGCCTTCCCCGCCACGGTGACACAATTCGCCGTCCGGCGGCGCGACCCTCCGACCAGAGCTCGGCGTAGACGGGGCGGAGGCGCGTCTACGCCAGGTCGACCTTGATCACGTTCGTACCGCCGGGGATGTTGACCGCGGTACCGGCGGTGATCACGAGCCGTTCGCCCGGGGAGACGATGCCCGAGTCGCGCGCGGCCGCGATCGACCGCGTCCAGAGATCCTCGACGTCGGTCGTCTCCGTGATCTCGAGCGGCGTCACCCCCCACTCGAGCGCCAGGTGCCGGAGCGAGTCCATCTTGTGCGTGAGCGCCAGGATCGACCGTTGCGGCCGGAGCCTCGCCACGGCGGAGGCCGTCCGGCCGGTGAAGGTCGGGACGAGGATCGCCCTCGCCGCGATCGCCTCGGCAACGTCGCAGGCGGCGTTCGACATCGCCTGGTCGATCGTCGGCTCGTCGCTTGCCTGCGGGGTCTCGTGGCGGTAGCCGAGGTGCGGCTCGACCGCGAGCGCGATCCGGTCCATCACCGCGACCGCCTCGACCGGGTGGTCGCCGATCGCCGTCTCGCCCGAGAGCATGATCGCGGAGGTCCCGTCGAGGATCGCGTTCGCGATGTCCGACGCCTCCGCCCGGGTCGGCTCCGGTGCGTGGACCATCGACTCGAGCATCTGCGTCGCCGTGATCACGGGCCTCGCGCGCTCGAGCGCGTGAAAGATGATCCGCTTCTGCAGGAGCGGGACCTCTGCGGCCCCGATCTCGACGCCGAGATCGCCGCGCGCGACCATCACGCCGTGCGCCTCGGCGAGGATCTCGTCGAGTGCTGCGACTGCCTCTGCCTTCTCGATCTTCGCGATCACCCAGGCGTGCGAGCCACGCGCCTCGATCAGCGTGCGGAGGGCCTTCACGTCGGAGGCCGAGCGGACGAAGGACAGCGCGACGTAGTCGACGCCGAACTCGAGAGCCGCGTCGAGGTCGTCGAGGTCCTTGCGCGTGAGCGAGGGGATCGGCAGTGGCACGCCGGGCAGGTTGACGCCCTTGTGGGCGCCGACCGTGCCCCCGGTGACGACCTGGCAGCGCGCCCGTCCCCGGTCGACCCTCTCGACGCGGAGCCGGACGAGGCCGTCGTCGATCAGGACGTCGTTGCCCGCCTGGAGCACCGATCCGAGCACGGCGGGGCTGACCGGCACGTCCTCGGGCTGCGCAACGTCCTCGCCCGCGATGACGACGGAATCTCCCTCCGAGAGCTCGACCTCCCGCTCGATCTCGCCGACCCGGAGCTTCGGCCCCTGCAGGTCGGCGATCAGCGCGATCGGCCGTCCGGCCGCGGTCTCCGCGTCGCGGACGAGCTGTGCCGTACGGGCGTGGTCGTCCCGCGTGCCGTGCGAGAAGTTGAGGCGCGCACCGTCCATCCCCGCCTCGATCAGGGCGGTGAGCGTCTCGGGGCTCGCAGACGCGGGCCCGATGGTCGCGACGATCTTCGTGCGACGAAGGTGACCGCTCACTCGGTCAGCCTACTGGCGGTGCTCAGACCGACGAGCGCGGGAAGGCAGCCCAGCCCGGGTACTCGGCGTCCTCGCCGAGCTCCTCCTCGATGCGAAGCAGCTGGTTGTACTTCGCGACGCGATCCGAGCGGGTCGGCGCGCCGGTCTTGATCTGGCCCGCGTTCGTCGCGACGGCGAGATCGGCGATCGTTGCGTCCTCCGTCTCCCCCGATCGGTGCGAGATGACCGCCCTGTAACCGCTGCGATGCGCGAGCTCGACGGCGTCCAGGGTCTCGGTGAGCGTGCCGATCTGGTTCACCTTGACGAGAATCGCATTGGCGACGCGCTCGACGATCCCGCGCCGCAGGAACTCGACGTTGGTGACGAACAGGTCGTCGCCGACGAGCTGGAGCCGTCCCCCGAGCCGATCGGTGAGCGTCTGCCATCCGGCCCAGTCCGACTCGCCGAGGCCGTCCTCGAGCGAGACGATCGGAAAGCGGTCGCAGAGATCGGCCCAGAGGTCGATCATGCCGTTCGTGTCGAGCGTTCCCCCCTGGCGCTCCAGGCGGTATGCCCCCTCCCGGTGCAGCTCGCTCGTCGCCGGATCGAGCGCGAGCGCGACCCGGTCGCGGTGGCCTGCCCGCTCGGCCGCCTCGAGGATCGCCTCGCACGCGTCGTAGGCGGAGCCGAGATCGGGAGCGAAGCCACCCTCGTCTCCGACCGCCGTCGCAAGACCGCGCTCGGAGAGCAGCCGCTCGAGCGCGTGGTACGTCTCGGCCCCGATCCGGAGCGCTTCGGAGAACGACTCTGCACCGGCCGGGACGAGCATGAACTCCTGGAAGTCGAGGGAGTTCTGCGCATGGGCGCCGCCGTTGACGACGTTCATCAGCGGCACCGGCAGCACGTGTGCGTTCGTGCCGCCGATCCATCGGTACAGCGGAACGCCGGCCTCCGCGGCCGCCGCCTTCGCGACCGCGAGGGAGGCGCCGAGGATCGCGTTCGCGCCGAGCCGCGCCTTCGTCGGCGTGCCGTCGAGCGTGACGAGCACGCGGTCGACGGCCCGCTGATCGGACGCTTCGAGGCCGACGAGCGCGTCGGCGATCTCGCCGTCGACATGACCGACCGCGCGAGAGACGCCCTTTCCCGACCATGCGTCGCCGCCGTCTCGCAGCTCGACCGCCTCGTGCTCGCCGGTCGAGGCGCCCGAGGGCACGGCGGCGAGCCCGAACGCTCCCGAGTCGAGCCCGACCTCGACCTCGACCGTCGGGTTTCCCCGCGAATCGAGCACCTGTCTGCCGTGGACGTACGTGATCTCCATCGTCTTCTCCCGCCTCGCGGAGGAAGACTAGACGCGCGCGGTGCCGTTGGACCAGCCGGCTGACTGGCGCAGACCACCGGCACGGTCCCGTCACACAGGCGGCACACTTCCGTCACACAGCTACGTTGTCGTTCTTGGTAACGTTACGTCAGGGACACGGAAGTGCCCCTGGGGGCGGTTGGGGGTCGCTGGGGGTCAACGGGGTTGTATCGGCGAAGGCTGGCCTCGGCCCGGAAAGCCCCGGTCGAGATGGGGCAAGAGCCGAGCAAGAGCCGAGCGCCATTGGCTCTCCGTGCCCGCGCGGGATCTACCGCCCGGCGCTCCGCCTAGCCGCGCTCGGCGGAGCCGAGCGCGGCCTTCGCCTGCTCGTACCAGCGCTCCTGGCCGTCGAGATCGAGGTCGACCCACGTCTGGCCCGCCTCCGCGGCGAGCCGCTCGGCCTCCTCGACACGGTCGCGGAACCTCCCGGCCGCGGTGCGGAGCGCGAGCTCGGGATCGACGTTGACGAAGCGGGCGAGGTTCACGACCGTGAACAGAAGATCGCCGAGCTCGGCCTCGACGCGGCGATCGGGCTCGGTCTCGGGCGCCGGTCGGCCGGCGCGCCGCAGCTCGGCGAGGAGCTCGTCCAGCTCCTCCCGCACCTTCGCGGCGGGCCCCTCGAGCCCGGGCCAGTCGTAGCCGACCGCCGCCGCGCGCCGCTGGACCTTGCGCGCGAGCAGCAACGCGGGCAGCGACCCGGGTACGTCGTGGAAGACACCCTCACGGCCTTCCTGCTCGGCCTTGATCGCCTCCCACCGCTGGCGCACGCGACCGGCCGTGCGCACCTCTGCCTCGCCGAAGACGTGCGGGTGCCGGCGCACGAGCTTGTCGTGGACGGCGCGCGTGACCTCGTCGAGATCGCCGTCGCCGGACTCCTCGAGGAGCAGCGAGAGGAAGAACACCTGGAAGAGCAGGTCGCCGAGCTCGTCGCGGAGCTTCGCCGGATCGTCGGCGAGCGCGGCGTCCGCGACCTCGTACGCCTCCTCGACCGTGTGCGGAACGATCGTGCGCGCGGTCTGCTCGCGATCCCAGGGGCACTCGGCGCGGAGACGCCTCGTCAGCTCGCGCAGGTCATCGAGCGGCCCATCCGCACCCACGCGGCGGACGTTACCCGCCGTCGGTCGTCGAGCCGTCGGTCGTCGTCGAGGTGTCCGGAGGAGCGAACCCGGCCGCGTACTGGACCTTGCCCTTGTACTCCTTCTCGACGTCCGCGACCCACTTGTTGACGGCCCCGTTCTTCTTCTCCGACTCGAGCTGGGTGCGGATCTGGTCCTTGACCTGTGCGAACGGCGTCACGGACCCGGGCTTCACGCTGCCAACCGGCTGGATGATGTGATAGCCGAACTCCGTCTTGACGGGCTCGGACAGCTCGTTCGTGTCGAGCGAGAACGCGGCCTTGTCGAACGGCGCCACGGTCTGGCCGCGGACGACCTTGAGCTCGCCGCCCTTGTCCTTCGAGCCGGGGTCGAGCGAGCTCGCCTTGGCGAGCGCGGCGAAGTCACCACCCGCCACGAGCTGCGCGTGAATCCGGTCGGCCTCGGTCTTCGTCTTGACGAGGATGTGACGCACATCGCGAGACTCCGGAACCGTGTACGTCGCGGGGTTCTTGTCGTAGTACGCCCTGACGTCTGCGTCGGTCACTTTCACGTCGCCGGTGACCTCGTTGTAGATGCCTTCCGTCAGAAGCTGCGCGCGCAGGTCCTCGCGGAGCGTCGCCTCGGTGTAGCCCTGCTCCGCGATGCCCTTCTCGAACTTCGCCTGGTTGCCCTCGAAATACTGCTTCTTCACCTCTTCGAGCTTCTTCGCGATCTGCGCGTCGGTGACCTCGATGCCGAGCTTGTCCGCCTCGCGCGCGTACTCCGCACGCTGGACGAGGTACGCGACCGCCTGTGTCTGGAGCGACTGGTACTCGGACGTGCCGGCCTTCGGGAACGAGCGCTTCTGCGCGGTGTAGGACTTCTTTGCACGTGCGAGGAGATCGTCGAGCGTGGCCCGCGTGATCGAGCTGCCGTCGACGACCGCGACGGCATCGGCGGGGACCTCGTCCGTGTCGCCACATCCGGCGGCGACGAGCGTGACGGCCGCCAGGGCGGCAGCGGCGAGCAGGAGCGAGCGCTTCATCGAGTCCTCTTTGTAGGCGACGTGCGGTTACGGGCGGGTTACGACGTGTACGGGAAAGGTTCGGGCTCCGCGCACTGGCTCCTCGGGGCGGTCAGGCGGCCCGACGAGCGGCAACGATAGCATCGGCCAGCGCGAGCGCCCCCTCGAGGCCGTCTGCCCGGATCGCGACTTCCTGGCGTGCTGACGTGTAGACCGCCGTGTCGGCGATCGAGCGCAGCGCCCTGACCTCTGTCGCGGCGAGCCCGACCGGTCCGACTGTCGCCCGGCCGCCCCGGAAGACGAGGTAGTCGGCGCCGACGAGCGCCAGCGAGAGCTTCGCCTCCTGGATCCGGAAGAGGTTCTCGACGGGCTCCGGCAGCGGGCCGTAGCGATCCTCCGTCGCGGCGCGGAGCTCCCGCAGCTCGTCGTCGTGCTCGGCGAGCGCGATCCTGCGGTGGAGGTCGATCTTGAGCGCCTCGGCCTGCACGTACGTCGCGGGGATGAACGCGTCCACGCGCGCATCGACGCGGACCGGGCGCACGGCGATCCTCGCCTGCCCCGAGAGCTCGGCCACGGCCTCGTTCAGCATCTCGACGTACAGCTCGAACCCGAGCGCCGCGACGTGGCCCGACTGCTCGGCGCCGAGCAGGTCGCCCGCGCCCCGGATCTCCAGGTCGCGCATCGCGATCTGGAAGCCCGCGCCGAGCTCCGTGTGGTCGGCGAGCGTCGCAAGGCGAGCCCGCGCCTCGGCGGTCAGCTCCGACGCGTCCGGATAGAAGAGATACGCGTGCGCCGTCACGTCCGAGCGCCCGACGCGCCCGCGGATCTGGTAGAGCTGCGCGAGCCCGAGCGCGTCGGCCCGCTCCACGACCAGCGTGTTCGCCTGGGGGATGTCGATCCCGGACTCGATGATCGTCGTCGAGACGAGCACGTCGGCGTCGCCGGCGAGGAAGGAATGCATCCGGTCTTCGAGCTCGCGCTCGGCCATCTGTCCGTGCGCGACGAGGAAGCGCAATCCGGGGCACAGCTGCCGCAGCTTCTCAGCGGCCTCCTCGATCGTCTCGACGCGATTGTGGAGGTAGAACGACTGTCCGTGCCGGGCGTGCTCTCGCTCGAGCGCGAGACGTATGAGCTCTTCGTCGTATTCCCCGACGGTCGTGCGAATCGGGCGACGCCCCTCGGGGGGCGTCTCGATGATCGAGATGTCGCGGAGCCCCGAGAGGGACATGTGGAGTGTGCGCGGAATCGGGGTCGCCGAGAGCGCAAGCACGTCCACCTCGAGGCGGAGCGCCCGCAGGAGCTCCTTCTGCTGGACGCCGAAGCGCTGCTCCTCGTCGACGATCACGAGGCCGAGCTGCTTCGGGATCACGTCCCGCGAGAGGATCCTGTGAGTGCCCACGAGCACCTCGACCTTCCCCTCGGCGAACTCCCGGAGGACCGCCTTCACCTCGGCCGGCCTGCGGAAGCGGGAGACCATCTCGACCCGGACCGGGAAGTCGCGGTAGCGCTCGCGGAAGGTGTTCCAGTGCTGCTCGGCGAGGATCGTCGTCGGACAGAGCACGAGCACCTGGCGGCCGTTGACCGCGACCGCGAACGCCGCCCGCACGGCGACCTCGGTCTTGCCGAAGCCGACGTCGCCGCAGACGAGACGGTCCATCGGCCGCGGCGATTCCAGATCCTCCTTGACGACCTCGATCGCGCGCTGCTGGTCGTCCGTCTCCCGGTAGGGGAACGACGCCTCGAGCCGCTCGAGCCAGTCGCTCGAGAGGTCCGTCGCCACCCCCTCGGCGCGCTGGCGCTGCGCGTAGAGCTGGAGGAGCTCGCCGGCCAGCTCGCGAACCGCGTTGCGGGCGCGAGCCTTGAGGTTCTGCCAGGCCTTGCCGCCGAGCTTCGAGAGGCTCGGGGCGGTCGCGTCCGCGCCGATGTATTTCGAGAGCTTGCCGAGCTGCTCGTGAGGGACGTAGAGGCGATCCTCGCCCCTGAAGGCGAGGTGCAGGTAGTCGCGGGTGACGCTCGCGACCTCCTTCGTCTCGAACCCGAGAAGCTTGCCGATGCCGTGGTCCTCGTGGACGACGTAGTCGCCGACCCGGAGGTCGGCGAAGCTCGCGAGCGCCCTGCCGAGACGCCTATCCGCACGCGGCGGCCGCTTGCGGAACACCTGCGTGTCGGGGAGCAGCACGAGCCCGAGCTCGCGCCACACGAAGCCGCGGCGGGCGGGTGCGACCGCGAACCGCAGCTCCGGCTGGGTGCCGAGCGCATCGCCCGGGCTGAGGGTCGGCGCCTCGATCTTCCGCAGCAGCGTCGCCTGTCGCTCGGCCTCGCCGCGATGGGCGAACGCCACGACGACGCGGTTCCCAGCGCGCACGAATGCCGCGAGCTCGTTCTCGGCTTCGGCGAGACCCCGCGCCGCGATCGCCGGCCGCTGCGCTTCGAAGGCGTGCGGCTGCCCCTGAGGGAACGGATCGAGCTCCGTCGCGCCGCCGGTGGCCACGGCGGCAAGACCCTCGTCGGAGGCGACGCGCCGTACCTCGTCGGGCTGCCAGACCACGTCTGGGCGCCGGCCGACCGGCGGCACGAGATCCGTCGGCACGTGGGCGGCGCCGGGGACGTCACCGTCCTCACCCCCGAGATCCGGCTCGACGAGGTCGGTGCGGCGCTCGGCGGCGGGGTACACGACCGTGTGGTTTGCCGGGTGGAGCGCGCGCTGCGTGAACGGCGAGAAGGCTCGCACCTGCTCGATCTCGTCGCCGTAGAGCTCGACGCGGAGCGGCTCGCGCCCGGTCGAGGGAAAGACGTCCACGATGCCGCCGCGGACGGCGAACTGCCCCCGCTCGTCGACGCGATCGACGCGCTCGTAGCCCGCTAGCGCGAGCGCCTCCGCGAGCCCGTCCAGGCCCGGCTCGTCGCCGACACGAAGCTCGAGCGCCCCGGGCCGAGCTTCGCGCGGGGGCAGCCCTTCCGAGAGGGCGGCGACCGACGCGCAGACCAGCCCGCCCTCCTCGAGGATCTGCAGCGCCCGGTAGCGCTCGCCGACGAGGTGCGGCGGCGGGACGAGACCAGAAGCGAACGCCACCCCCCGGCTCGGGAGGAACGCCACGCGACTCGCGTCGCGGAACCACGAGGCGCCGTCTGCAGCGTCGCGCGCATCTGCGTCCTCGGGCAGCAGCACGAGCAGCCCGTGTCCGACCTCGGCGTGAAGGGCAGCGAGGACGAGCGGCAGGGCGGGCTCGGAGACCCTAGCGCGGGCGGGCAGCGTGCGCACGAACGCCTCGAAGCGGTCGGTTCGCCGCAGCTCGTCCGCGAAGGCGGAGAGCACCGTTTCGTGGGTCTGGGTGGTGTCCGGGTCCATGGGCTCGGCGGGGATCGGGCCCCGCGGGGTCATCGTACTGGGCGACGCTCTTCCGGCCCGCCGGGCGCCTGACCTCCCAGTCCCGCTGTTTCATGCCCTTCCCTGGGGCCCTGGCACGGCAGCGCGGCGGCCGCCCGGTCGGGATCCCCACTCCGGCTGGACAAGCCCGGGCGGCTCGCCCATCCGCGAACACGGGCGCCTGGACGTCTCTGCCACCGCTCCCGACGCCGCGACAACTGCCCCCAGGGGCACCCCCGTGCCCTGCTTACACGCTATCGAGAACTGTGTGCCGTATGGGCGACGGATCTGTGCCGAATGTGTGCCGAACGCGTGCGAAAGAGGTGTTCCGGTTCCCGGTGGGGCCTGTCCGTTTCGTCTCCCGGCAGGATCCACGGTGATCCCATGACGGACGGCTGAGCTGTGCCGGGCGAGGCGCGAGCCTCGAGCGCCGCCTGGACGCGAGTTCGTTCGCCCGCGATACGCGCCGAACCGATCCGGACGGGGTGATCCGCTGCGTCGTGCGCGGCGTCAGTTGAAGCGCCGCTGCGCCTCCTCGAGCCCCTGGGAGGCGATGACCTCGACGGCGTCGCACGCGCGCTCGACGATCGCCTCGGCATCATCCTCGGGCGCGAAGGCGGAGAGCACGTAGTCCGCCACCGGGCGTGGGTCTCCGCGGCGGGGGCGCCCGACCCCGATGCGCAAGCGGAGGAACTCCTGCGAGCCCAGGCGCTGGGCGATCGACCTGAGCCCGTTGTGCCCCGCGAGGCCACCGCCGAGCCTGGCCTGGAGGCGACCGGTCTCGAGATCGACGTCGTCGTGGACGACGAGCACCCGCTCGCCCGGCAACTTGTAGAACGCCGCCGCCGCCTGGATCGAGGCGCCGGACTCGTTCATGTACGTCTCGGGCTTGAGCAGCACGAGAGCGCGACCGTCGACCCGGACGTCACCGGAACGGCCGCGGAACTTCGCCTTGAACGACCCGCCGTGACGACGCGCGAGCTCGTCGACGACCATCCAGCCGACGTTGTGGCGGTCGCGCTCGTGCTCGCGACCCGGGTTGCCGAGCCCCGCGACGAGAAGGTCCATCGCTGCTCCGGCCTCTCCCCTGCGGAAGAGGCGCACGGACTACTCCGCGCCCGTGTCGGCGCTCTCGTCCGAAGGCTCTGCCGCGGCGCCCTCGGCTACGCCTTCGGCGGCCTCGGCCTCCGCTTCCTCCTCCTCGAGCTCCGTGATCCCGCGTGGGATCGAGCACGATGCAAGCACTGTCTGCGGATCGTCGAGGAAGGTGACGCCGTCGATCGCCGCGAGGTCCTCGACGCGAAGAGTGCCGCCGACCTCGAGCTCCGAGATGTCGAGCTCGACGTGCTCGGGAATACCCGTGGGCAGTGCCTCGACCTGCACGTCGCGGCTGACCTGCTGAACGATCCCGCCCTGCTTCGCGCCGGGCGATTCGCCCACGAACTGCACGGTGACCGACGCCTGGATCGGGCGGTCGAGCCTCACCTCGTGGAAGTCGACGTGGGTCATGGTGCCGCGGATCGGATGGCGCTGGAAGTCCTTGAGCACCGCGTGGTGCGGCGTCGTCTGTCCCTCGATCACGACGTCGACGATCGCGTGGAGCCCCGAGGGGCCGGTCAGCACACTGCGCAGACGCCGCTCGTCGACGACGATCGCACGGGTGTGCCCCTTGCCGTAGAGGACGCCCGGAACGAGCCCTTCCTTGCGAAGGCGGCGAACGCGCCGCGAGCCGACCTGGTCTGCCCCGCGCTCGGAGACCTCGAGTGTGACGCGATCGCTCGACATCGGCGTGCCATGGTAGCGGAGGCCCCGGGTGGGCGAGCGCCCGGCATCCGCGTCGCGGTGCCGATGCCGTCGGGACGCGGCGAGACGATCGCGGACGCGCTCGACCTCGTGACGGCGTGTGCTGGCGCGGCAGCCGAGCTCGCCGTCACAGCGCGATCGGGCGACCGAGCGCGTCGTACGCCTCGAGCGTGGAGTGCGCCACCGGAGAACCCTCGAGCTGGTCGGCGAAGAGCGCGAAGACGACCGCGCCGCGCGGCGCCTCATCCTCCCCAGCGGGCAGGCGACGCCTCAGCTTCCCCTCCTCCCCGAAGCCGAGCGCGCGCGGGACGCGCAGGCTCGCCTCGTTGCCCGGGTCGACGCGGATCACCACGCGGTCGACACCGCAGACGTGGAACGCGACAGCGGTCAGCGCCGCGGCCGTCTCGCGCGCAAAGCCCTGGCGGACCCCCGAGGCACGGATCCAGTAGCCGATCTCCAGTGCGCCCGTGCCCGCCCGCGTGTGGAGGCCGCTGCCACCGACCACCGTCCTCCCGTCGGGCGTGAAGACCCCGTAGACGAAGTCCTCCCCGAGGTCAAACCGGCCGCGAAACGCCCGCAGGAGCTCGATCCTCTCGTCGAGGGGCCTCGGCTCCTCGCGCGCCCAGGGCAGCCACGGCCGCAGGTGGTCGAGGCTCGACTCGATCGCCTCCGCGAGCAGCGGCGCGTCGCGCGGCTCCCAGCAACGAAGCGTCAACCGCTCGGTGCGGATCAGGTACGGCGGCGGTGGGTGCTCGACGCCCAGGCCGACTAGAAGAGCTGGTTCTCCCCGCCGAAGATCGCGGAGACCGAGTCGTCGGCGAACACGTTCATGATCGTCTCCGCCAGAAGCGGCGCGACGGTGAGGACGGTGAGGTTCTCCGGCTGTTCACGCGGGTCGATCGGGACGGTGTCGGTGACGACGATCCCGGTGATGTCCTCGGCGCTCGCGAGCCGCTCGAGCCCCTCCTTGCTCAGCAGCGCATGCGTCACGTACACCCACACCTCGCGTGCGCCGTGCTCGCGGAGCGCCCGCGCGCCGGCGATGAGCGTGCCGCCCGTCGTGGTCACGTCGTCGCCGACGATGCAGATCTTTTCGTGCACGCGGCCGGTGACCTCGGTGACGGCCGCCTGTTCGTGGGCCGGCCGGGTCTTGTGCATGACCGCGAACTCGGCGTCGAGCATCTCGGCGAAGCGGACAGCGACCTTCGCGCGGCCCGCGTCCGGTGCGACCGACACGATTCCGTCACCAAAGAGCCCGAGGTCGCGGAAGTGCCGCGCGAAGAGCTGCTGGGCAGTCATGTGGTCGACCGGGATCGTGAAGAATCCCTGAATCTGGCCGGCGTGGAGGTCCATGGTCAGCACCCGGTCGACTCCGGCGAGCTGGAGCATGTCGGCGACGAGTCGTCCGGAGATCGGCTCGCGAGGCTTGGCCTTGCGATCCTGCCGCGAGTACGCGAACCAGGGGATGACGGCGGTGATCCGCTTCGCCGACGCGAGCCGTGCGGCCTGGATCATCAGGAGCAGCTCCATCAGGTGCTGGTCGACCGGCGGGCTTCCGGTCTGGACGAGGAACACGTCCGCGCCGCGGATCGACTCGCAGTACCGCACGTAGGTCTCGTCGTTCGCGAAGGTCTTCAGCTCGATCTCGCCGAGGTCGACACCGAGGCGCTCGGCGATCCGCTCCGCGAGCACCGGATGGGAGCGGCCCGAGAAGACCATCAGCCGCTTCTGCGGCGCCAGCGGCAGGGCGTGGCCCGGCTTCAACGACGGCTCCAGCGGCGTCTGCTCGAGCCCAGGAAGCGCCTGCTCAATCGTCCCGGCGTCCACCACGTCCCTCCTTCACAACCTGCTTCGGCGGGAAGCCGACCAGGGCGTTCTCCGGAACGTCGTCCGTTACGACTGACCCTGCCGCCGTCCACGCATCGTCTCCCAACTCGACCGGCGCAACGAACACAGTGTCCACACCGACCCTGACGTCACGCCCGATCGTGGTCTTCCCCTTCGGCAGGCCCCTCGCGTGCGGGTAGTTCGCGGTGATCGACCCCGCTCCGACGTTCGAGCGATCACCGATCTCGGCGTCGCCCATGTACGCCAGATGCGGCACCTTGGTGCCCTCGCCGAGCCGCGTGTTCTTCAGCTCGACGAACGTGCCTGCCTTGGAGGATGCTCCGAGCACCGTGCCGGGCCGAAGGTAACAGAACGGCCCCACGAGCGCATCCGGGCCGATCACGGCATCGACCGCGACGACGTGCGGTCCGACCTGGGCGCCCGCCGCGACGCTCGTCGCGCCTCGCAAGACCGTGAAGGGATGGACGACGGTGTCGGGCTCGAGCGTCACGCTGGGTTCGATCCAGGCGGAGGCGGGGTCGACGATCGTCACCCCGGCGAGCATGTGAGACTCGTTGACGCGGTCGCGCAGGGCAGCAGTAGCGGTCGCGAGCTCGACCCTTGTGTTGACACCTTCGGCTTCGGCGGGGTCTGGGGCGATATGGATACCGACCCGCCGCCCGCTTTCGACGATCCGGCGCACCGCGTCCGTCAGGTAGAGCTCGCCCTGCGCGTTCGCGGGAGTGAGCGTGTCGAGCGCAGGCCAGAGTGCCTCGGCGCTGAAGGCGTAGATCGACGAGTTCGCCTCTCCGATCGCGAGCTGCTCGTGCGTCGCGTCCGACGCCTCGACGATCGCGACGAGGTCGCCGTCGTCGTCGCGCACGATGCGCCCGTAGCTGCGGATGTCGTGCGGGACGAAGGAGAGGACGGTCGCCGGGGCGCCCGTGCTGCGGTGCTTGCGCAGGAGGTCGGACAGGACACCCGTCGTGAGCAGCGGCGTGTCGCCGGAGAGGACGAGCACTTCGTCCGCGTCGGCGAGCGCTTCCCGGGCGGAGCGCACTGCATCGCCCGTGCCGAGCGGTTGCTCCTGGACGGCGACTGCGACACCCTCGAAGGCCGAGGCCGTGTCTGGGGACGCGACGACGACGAGCGGCGCCGGGTCGAGCGGCCGGGCGGCCTCGAGCACCCAGTCGACCATGCGTCGCCCGAGGATCGGGTGCAGGTGCTTGGGGAGCGCGGAACGCATCCGCGTCCCGAGCCCTCCGGCCATCACGACTGCGGCGAGTCTCGTCGGCATCACGTGTGAACGATGGCTGGGGCGCCAGGATTCGAACCTGGGATCACGGGACCAAAACCCGTTGCCTTACCGCTTGGCCACGCCCCACAGCAGGGACGGGAGTCTACCCGTGCGGAACGACGCACTGGCCGCGCCTCGCTACCTCCGATCGAGGAGGAGCGCCACGAGCGCGATCGCAGCGAGAGCCACGACCGCCACCGCGGCGAGAACGACGACGGCGCCGGCAAGCACGGGGACGAGGACGACCACGAGCTGCGACACCGCCGCCGTCCAGGTGACGACGCGAACGTCGGGGCTCGGATGCTCCCGTCCCCACCAGACGTAGCCGCCGAGCGCGCCGAGGGCGAGCATGACCACGATCCACCACGGGATTGCGCCGGCGAGAACGAGGATGCCCTCGATCGCCGCGATCGCGAGCGCGATCTTGTACCGGTTGTGCCGCAGGCGGCGCGCGAGCCGGCTCTCGCCGTGCTCGATGAGGATCTGTCCGGCCATCGAGACGACGGTAGCAGCGACCCGGCCAGCCTCCCGCTCGGCGTGGCGCTCCGAGCCGGCGTCGCGGTCACGTCGAGCGGACGGTGTCAGACACCGACAGCGCAGCGACCCGGCCAGCCTCCCGCTCGGCGTGGCGCGCCGAGCCGGCGTCGCGGTCACGTCGAGCGGACGGTGTCAGACACCGACAGAGCGACGTGTCTGACACCGCCGGTCGACCAGTGGCGAGCCGGCCGCGTGCCCGTTACGCGGGTCTCGTGACCCACGTCGTCGCGGACGCCGCGACCGCGGCCGCTGCGCGCTCGGCCTCGCACATGTCCGCGAAGAGGCCGTACACGACCGGCCCGGCGCCGCTCACGTCCGCGCGGAAGGCCCCGCGTGTCCGGAGATCGGCCGCGAGGGGCGACGACGCGAGATCGTTCCCCGGCAGTAGCGCTAGGCCCTCGGGATCGTCGATCGTCTCGAGCACACCGACCAGTGCGGCTCGACGCCCCTCGAAGCCGGCCGCGCCGCGCCGAGCATCGAAGGCGGCGTACACGTCCGCGGTCGAGGTCTTCACGACGCCGTGCGGGAGCGCGAGGACGACCGAGTAGTCACGGGGAGCGCGAACCGGTTCGAGCGTCGTGCCGTCTCCGGTCGCGAGCTGCGGCCCGGAGTGGAGGAAGAACGGAACGTCCGCGCCGACGCTGCCGGCGAGCCGATCGAGAATGTCCTCGCCCAGCGGCTCGTCGAGCAGCTCGTTCGCGAGCCGGAGCGCCGTCGCCGCGTCGCTCGAGCCGCCGCCGAGGCCTGCAGCCACGGGGATGCGCTTCACGATCCGGGCCTCGAGAGCCGGCGCCGCGCGCCCGGCCGCGCGCGTGACGACGTCGAGCGCGGCTGCGACGAGCGTGTCGTCGGAGAACCCCGTCACTCGCATCGCGCCGGCGCGCCGTACGGCGACCGTGTCGGCGAGCGCGAGTCGCTCCATCACGGTGACCACCTCATGCTTCCCGTCGGGCCGCAGCGGGCCGACGACGAGCGCGAGGTTCACCTTCGCCGGGGCGTCGTCCTCGAGCCACCCGCTCATACGCCGAGTGCCGCCGTGAGCGCGACGAACTCCTCGGGGGCGAGCGCTTCGGCCCTGATGTCGGCACGGCGACCGATCGTCTCGAGCGCCGCGACCGCTGCCCCGCGGGAGGCGGCGCCGGCGAGAGCCAGCGCGTTCGCCAGCGTCTTCCGTCGATGGGCGAACGCCCCGGTGACGACACGGAGCACGGCATCCGCATTCGCCGGGGGTGGGATCCGCTCGAACGCAACGAGTGCCGAGTCGACGTTGGGCGGCGGCCTGAACACCGTTCGCGAGACCGGATGGAAGCCGGTTCGCCGGGCGTGGAGGCGGACGAGAACGGAGACCGCGCCGTATGCCTTCGTCCCCGGCTCGGCGAAGAACCGGTCGGCGACCTCGCGTTGCACCATCACGCACCAGCCGGTCAACGAGGGGACACCCGTCAACGTCTCGGCGACGAGCGGCGTAGCGACGTTGTACGGCAGGTTTGCCACCAGCTTCGTCGGTTGCGGGTCGAGCGTGCGGAGATCGAACGCGAGCGCGTCGCCGAAGACGAGCTCGACGTTCGAACGCCCGTCGAGGGCCGTGCGAAGCAGCGGCTCGAGCTCCCGGTCGAGCTCGATCGCGTGCACGTGGCCAACGCGGTCGGCGAGGAACGTCGTCAGCACCCCGAGCCCGGGCCCGATCTCGAGCACGACGTCGTCCGGCCCCAGGTTGGCCAGCCGGCCGATCACGCCGAGCAGGTTGCGGTCGACGAGAAAGTGCTGGCCGAGTGCCTTCTTCGGTGTGACAGGGCTCACGGACGGTCGAGCCCGAACGCGCGCGTTGCGTTCTCGTCGATTCGCGCCTCGAGCTCCTCGATCGTCTCCCCCCGCGCGGCGGCGAGGGCCGCAAGCGTGTGAACGACGTTCGCGGGCTCGTTCGGGCGACCGCGGACCGGCTGGGGCGCCAGGTACGGGCTGTCCGTCTCCGCCAGGATCCGGTCGGCGGGGATCCGGGCGGCGGCGTCGCGGAGCGCCCCTGCGTTCGGGTAGGTCACGTTCCCCGCGAACGAGGCGTAGTACCCGCGCTCGAGGGCCGCCTCGAGCAGCTCGGGCTCCGAGAAGCAGTGGAGCACGACCGTCCCCCGGAACGGGGCGAGCGCCCGGGCCGTCTGCCCGCTTGCTGCCCGGCTGTGGATGACGACGGGCAGGCCGAGGTCATCGGCGAGCGCGAGCTGGGCGTCGAGCAGGGCGCGCTGCTCGCCCAGCGTTTCGGCTCCGTGATAGCCGTCGAGACCGGTCTCGCCGACCGCCACCACACGCGGATGAGCGAGCAGGTCGTGGAGCTCGTCGACCCGCCCGGCCTCGGCGCTCGCCGCGCGATGGGGGTCGATCCCGAGCGCAGCGGACACCCCGTCGTAGGTATCGGCGAGCTCGAGCGCACGCCGGCACGAGTCGATCCCGGTCCCGATCGTGACGACGCGCACCACCCTCGCCGCCCGGGCGCGAGCGAGTAGCTCGCCCGGGTCTCCGCCGCACGCGTCGAGGTGCGCGTGCGTGTCGATCACGCCGACGGCGCGCGCTCGTCGAGGCGCGGGAAGAGCGGTGCGGCGGGCGCGAGGCCGTCGACGGCCCGGGTGCGACCGTACGCGACCCCGTTCCAGTCGAGATCCGGCGGCTGGCCGAGGGCCTCGAGGATCCGCCCGGAGGTGTCCGGTAGGTACGACGCCAGGGCGATCGCAACCGCCCGCAGCCCGTCGACGAGGTCGTACAGCACGCGGTCGAGCTTCTCCGCGCGCGCCTCGTCCTTCGCGAGCTGCCAGGGCGCGGCGGTCTCGACGTGCCGGTTGAGCCCCCGCACGACCTCCCAGATCCGCTCGAGCGCGCCGGTGAGGTCGAACGCGTCGAGGCGAACCGCGACGTCGGCACCGAGCGGCTCGAGGATCATCGCCACCTCTGAGGTCGGCGAGGGGCTCTGGGGCACGACGCCGTCCCGGTAGCGGGCGACCATCGCCGTCGTCCGGGAGAGGAGGTTCCCGAGGTCGTTCCCGAGCTCCCGCTCGTAGCGCTCCCTCACACCGTCGACGGACGCCGTCCCGTCCTGGCCGAACGACACCGAGCGCGCGCACCAGAAGCGGACCGCGTCGGGGCCGTAGACGTCGACGAGGTCGAGCGGGTCGACCGTGTTGCCGAGCGACTTCGAGATCTTGCGGTCGTCGAGCAGCAGGTACCCGTGTACGAACAGCTGCCTCGGCACGTCGTACCCCGCGGCGAGGAGCATCGCCGGCCAGTAGACGCAGTGGAAGCGCAGGATGTCCTTCGCCAGCAGGTGGCGGACGGCAGGCCAGTAGCGGGGGATCAGGTTCTCGCCCGGGCGTGCGTACGTGAGCGCGCTCAGGTAGTTGACGAGCGCATCCGCCCAGACGTAGGCGACCTGCCCGCGGTCCCACGGGATCGGGATGCCCCAGGAGAGGCCCTCGCGGCTGATCGAGAAGTCCTGCAGGCCCCCGGCGATGAACGACCGCGCCTCGTTGGCTCGGAACGCAGGGAGCACGAAGTCGGAACGCTCGTCGTACAGCGCGAGCAGGCGCTCCTGGTAGGCCGAGAGCCGGAAGAACCAGTTGCGCTCCTCGATCCACTCGGGCTCGACGTCGTGCTCGGGGCACTTCCCGTCCACGAGCTCGGCCTCGGTCTTGAAGGCCTCGCAGCCGACGCAGTAGAGCCCCGCGTACACGTCCTGGTAGATGTCGTCGCGGCCGTTGTCCCGGATCCGCTGCAGGAACTCCTGGACGAACCGCTTGTGCCCGTCGTCGCTCGTCCGGATGAAGAAGTCTGGCGCGACGCCCAGGCGGGCGGGGAGCGCCCGCCACGCCTCGACGATCCTGTCGGCGTATGTCTGCGGGGCGAGGCCCTGCTCGGCGGCCACGCGCGCGACCTTGGACGCGTGCTCGTCGACGCCGGTGAGGAGGAAGGCATCACGGCCGCGCTGCCGCTGATGGCGTGCGAGAATGTCCGCTGCCACGGTCGTGTAGGCGTGGCCGATGTGCGGCGTCGAGTTGACGTAGTAGATCGGCGTGGTCACGTAGTACGCCTCCATGACCGCCGATTCTACGGGCGCCTTGCGCCGCCGCCCCGACCGCGAGGAGCACGAGCGCCGCGGCAGCCGCGATCACGCCGGTCGCCGGGGCGGTACCGTCTCCGACGGGTGTTGCGCCTCCCACCACTGCCTGGAGCGTCGCCGCTGCCGCGCGACGGCCGCGATCGCCGGCAGCAGCCTCGGGCGGCCGGACCGGCGGCGCCGGAGCGTGCGCCCGCCTTTCGGGCCCGCTGCGGGCATCGCCCCCGTGAAGGCGCTCGCCATCGGCTCCGGCGGCCCCCGGTCGCCGGTCTCGCCCACGAGGGCGACCTGCGCCACCGGACGCTCGACCGACCGGTCCTCCCCTCGGGTGGCGGGGCCGGGCACCGACGCACGCGGCGTGACGGGCGCGATCGGCCCGCCGTGCGCGCGCGCGGGTTGCGCCAGGTACGAACTCGCCAGGTGCGAGCGTGCCTGGCCTCGATCCGGGCCCGGCACTGGAACACCCTTCCGCACGGGCGACGCGACAGGGTCGGGCCGCTCGACCACGACGCGGAAGGGTGCGATCGCCGGCTCTGGCCTGCCGATCGTCGCCGCATCGGCCGCCGGAGCGACCCCTGGCGCGGCGTCGGGGACCGCGGGCCCAGACGGAGTGGGCGCCGATGTCGGAAGCGCAGGAGCGACGGGTGCCGGGGACGGCTGCCCCGAGGGCGGCGCAGCCGCCGACGGCGGCGTGCGCGTGGGCGCGGGCGCGAGTGCCGGCGTGGGCGCGGCCGGCGGCGGTGTTGGCGCCGGCGCGGGTGCGGGTGCCGGCGTGGCCGCCGGTGCGGACGCCGGAGGCGGCGGCGAGGCCACCGGGCCGGGGCGTGGCGGCAAGAGGCTCGCCGGGTCGACGTACCCCTCTGCCTGCGCCGCGACCCGGACGCCGAGGTGGACACTCGGCACGGAATGCTCCGGATCCCCGCTCCAGCCCCATGGTGCCGACGGGCCGACCCTCTGCGACCGTCTCGCCTTTCGCGACCGTGACGGTGCCGAGGTGGACGAGAGTGACGGCATAGCCGTCGGCCGTGAGGATCGTGACGCCGCGCCCGTACGTGGGCAACGAGCCTGCGAAGCTGACGGTGCCCGAAGCCGGTGCGACCACCGGCGAGCTCAACGCGGCGGCGACGTCGATTCCGCGGTGCTGCCCCGCGGCATACGCGTTACCCCCGAGCGTGAAGGACCGGAGGACATCACCGTCGGCAGGCCACGACCACGCGAGCGCGGAGCCGCTGAGCACGAGCGCGAGGGCGCCAGCCGCCCCGAGCACGAGAAGACGATGCACGAAGCACCTCCTTCGTTGTCTGCGCGGGCGACGCGGTGAGGACAGAGTAGCGCGACGGTCGGACGGCGTCAATCGCGTGGGCCGAGCGACCTGCGGTACAGGTCGTTGCGCGGGAGCCCGAGGAGCCTCGCGACGACGTTCGCGGCCGAGCGGCGCGCGCCGCCGGCGGCAACGAGCTCCCGTACCGCCTCCACAGCGTCGCCGACCGCCGCGCCGGGAGGCAGTCCCGCCGCTGCGCCCGGTGCGACGACGACCGTGACCTCTCCCTTGACCGGCTCGCAGAAGCGCTCCGCGAGCTCGGTCGCGGGGCCGCGTACGATCTCCTCGAACCGTTTCGTCAGCTCGCGGCAGACCGCGACCATCCGGCTGGGGTCGACGCGCGCCAGCGCGGCGAGCGAGGCCGGGAGCCGGCGCGGTGACTCGAACGCGACCGCGGCGTACGGCCAGCTCCGCGACTCCGACCAGAGCTCGTCGAGCTCTGCGACGCGCCGCGGCAGATAGCCGAGGAAGCGGTACTGAGCGGCGCCGAGGCCGCTGGCGACGAGCGCGGTCTCGACCGCGCTCGGACCGGGAAGGACGGTGACCTCGACGCCCGCGGCGAGCGCCGCTGCGACGAGGCGGCCACCGGGGTCGTTGACGCCGGGAAGGCCGGCATCCGAGACGAGCGCGTGTGTCTCGCCGGCCTCGAGCCGCGGCACGAGCTCTCTCGCCTGTCGCGCCTCGTTGTGGCGATGGACGCTGACGAGAGCCCGTGCCCGGATCCCGTACCGGTCGAGCAGGACCTGCGTCCGCCGCGTGTCCTCGCAGAGCACGAGATCTGCCTCCGCGAGCGCGGTGAGTACGCGGTGCGTCACGTCGGCGAGGTTGCCGATCGGGGTCGCGCAGACCAGCAGCGGCACGGGCTACCGCTCGCCGTCGAGCGCCTCGAAGCCCACCAGGCCGGCACCGACGAGGCCGGCGGCGTCGCCGAGAGCCGCCTGGACGATTCGCAACTCGTCGTCCGCGGGATGCAGTGCCTCGGCTTGGGCGGCGGCGAGCGCGGGCTCGGCCAGCAGCTCCCAGGCTGCCGTCCCGAAGCCGCCGCCGACGACGACCACCTCGGGCCGAAAGATGTTCGCAAACGAGCCGATCGCGATCCCGAGGTAGTGGCCGATACGCTCGACGGCGTTCCGCGCCCCGGCCTCCCCGGCGAGCGCTTCCCGCACGAGTCGGTACGCATCGGCGCCTTCCCCCCACAGTGCGACCGCGGCACGCTCCGCCGCCTCCCCGAGGCGACGGCCTCGAGATGGCCATGACCGTGGCAGCTCCCCTGGCAGGGCGGGCCGTCAGCCACGACCACGACGTGGCCGAGCTCGGCCCAGCCGCGATACAGCCTGGCGTCGATCACGACACCGCCGCCAACACCCGTACCGAGCGCGAGGGCGACGAGATTGCCGACACCGCGTCCGGCCCCCGCCCGCCACTCCGCCAGCGCGATCGCGTTGCCGTCGTTCTCGATCCCCACCGGAAGCGAGAAGCGCTCCCGCAGATGACCCGCGAGGTCGAGCGAGCGGAGCGGCAAGTTGACCGCGCTGAGCCCGATCCCCGTCCTGGGATCGAGGGTCATCGGCACGCCGACGCCGATCGCCCGGGTGCCCTCGACGACCAGCCGGTCGAGCAGGGAGTCGAGCACGTCGAGGAACTGCTGCTGGCCCGAGGTAGGCGTCGGCACCTCGACCGCGCCCTCGACGGTCCCGTCGCGTGCCACCGTGCCGGCGAGGATCTTCGTCCCGCCGACGTCCACCCCGATGACCAGGTCGCGCGGCACGGCGCGGCTACCATACCCGGCCTCATGCCCGCTCAGGACAAGCCGTACCGGGTCTATCGGGGCGGCAGGGTCAGGGGCGGGTGCCGCTGACGCGGCACACGGCGCCGCCGTCGCCGCAGGGAGAGCGACCGGCCTCGCCCGCGACTCCCGGAAGGCGCCGCCGGCCGGCGCGCTGGATCGCACTGGCGCTGGTCGTCCTGTTCGGGCTGCTCCTCGCCTGGGGGATCGGCAGCTACCTCTCGGTCGCGAGCGGCGTCCGCGCGGCGAACGACCGCGTCCCCGCCGGTGTCGAGCGACAGCTCGCGAACCACGACGGGCTCCTCGTCTCGACCCCCAGGACGATCCTCGTCCTCGGCACCGACGGTGGCAAGCGATCCGGACGGGAGGCGGCGAACCGGTCGGACTCGATCATGCTGCTGCGCACCGACCCCGGCAAGCGTCGCCTGGCGTACCTCTCGATCCCCCGCGACCTCCAGGTCGAGATCCCCGAGGTCGGAGTCGCGAAGATCAACGCTGCCAACCAGATCGGCGGGCCGGCCCTCGCGCTGCGCACGGTGAAGCAGCTGACCGGGCTCGACGTCGACCACGTCGTCTTCGTCGACTTCGACCGCTTCGAGGAGCTCATCGACGCCGTCGGCGGTATCGACGTCGACGTCCTGCGGCCGATCCGGTCGAATCGGTTCGACTGCCCGTACAAGACGGCGAAGCGATGCTCGGAGTGGCAGGGCTGGCGGTTCGAGCGCGGCGTCCAGCACCTGGACGGGCGGCGTGCGCTCGTGTACTCGCGCATCCGGCACAACGTGCTCAACCCGGCGGAGACCGACTTCGACCGCGCGCGCCGGCAGCAGACGGTGGTCGGCGCGACGCTCGACAAGCTGACGAGTCTCGGCACTGCGCTCAAGCTGCCCTTCGTCGGCGGTGATCTCGTTCGGCCGCTCGCGACCGACCTGGGCGCCTGGGACCTGATGCAGCTCGGCTGGGTCTACTTCCGAGCGGACACCGGGCGGGCCCTGCACTGCCGCCTGGGCGGCGACCCGGCCACGGTGGGCGGCGAGTCGGTGATCCTCGGCACCGAGGACAACGTCTCCGCGGTGGCGATGTTCATGAACCGCTCGGCACCGCTGGCACCTCCGCGCGGGCTGCCGTACGCGCCCGGGTGCGTCGTCGGCGAGCGACGCGCGTGAGCCCTAGCCCTCGGAGGATGACGCGTCCGACTTCTTCGCCTCGGCCTTCGCCGCGGGCTTCTCCGACTTCGATCCTCCGTCCGCGGAGGAGCCCGCATCTCCCTCCTTTGCCGCCGTCTTCCGGGACCCGCGGCCGTAGTCGGTCGCGTAGAAGCCCGAGCCCTTGAAATGCACCGCGACGGGGAACAGCACCTTCTCGACCGGCGAGGCGCCGCAGACCTCGCACGCGCTCGCCGGCGGATCGCTCATCCGCTGGAATACCTCGAACGTATGCCCGTTCGGACAACGGTATTCGTAGATCGGCATGGGACGGCCAATCTACCAGGGGAGGCGGCGGAAACCCGATGACACAAGGGATCGAGGCACGCGTCGAAACGGCGGCCGTCGTGCCCGCACGCGCCTCGGTCCGCACACGGGTCGCCGAGTGGTGGCTGTGGCTCTGCGTGGGTGGGGTGACGCTCGCGACGGGCGCCTTCCTCTTCCACCAGCTGATGGCGTGGCCGCCCCACGAGGACGAGACGCTCGCCCTGTTCGTGGGTCGCGATTCGCTTCCCGGCGTCGTCGAGCACGTGACGCGCGACCGTGGCGGCGCGCCTCTGCACTTCCTCGTCGCCTGGTCCGTTGCGCACCTCGGGCTCGGCCTCGGGGGGCTGCGCGTCGCCTCCGCCGTCTTTGCGCTCGCGAGCCTGCCGCTCGTCGCGATGCTCGGTCGGCGCCTCGCGGGACCGACCGTCGCGCTCGTCGCGACGGTGGTCGTCGCACCGAGCTGGATGTTGCTCTTCCACGGGGTCTACGGACGCATGTACAGCCTCTTCCTCTTCTCCTCCCTCGCGTGCACGCTTGCGCTCCTCGAGGCGCTCGAGCGAGGCACGCGGCTCCGCTGGGCCGTCTGGGCCACGACGGCGCTGCTCGTCGTCGCGACCCATCCCTACGGCGTCCTGCTGCTGGCCGGCCAGGCGACGTACGTCCTCGTCGCCGGACGCGACCGGCTACGCCAGGCGACCGTCGCCGGCGCCGCGGTGCTCGTGCTCGGGATTCCGTTCTGGCTGACGGATCTCGTCCTCGCCGACCGGTTCGACGTCGGTGTCGGCGGTGGCGGGCAGAGGCTCGGCGGGCCGACGGCAGTCGCCCGGTACCTCTGGCGGGCTACCGGCGAGGCGACGGCCGGGTGGTGGCCGGTGACGCTCGCGGTGCTCGCGGCGGCGATCGTCGGAGTCGTCCTCCTGCGGCGCCGGCCGCGGGCGCTCGTGCTCTGTCTCGTCGGTGCGACGGTCGCGGCCTTCGTCGTCGCTCGGCTTGGCGGGTCGGCCTCGCCGGAGTCGCGCCATCTGATCTTCCTCGCGCCGTTCCTCGCGATCGCAGTCGCCACCACGCTGGTGGCGATCGGGCGTCGGTCGGCCCCACTCGCGGTCGGGCTCGTCGCCGCGCTCGTCGTGGTCGAGCTCGCGTGGGCGTGGCACCGGACGTCGCCCCTCTTCGAATGGGAGCCCGACGCACGGCAGGCGGCGCGCACCGAGGCGGAGTCGTGGCTCGCGGCGACGAGCGCGCCCGACGACGTCCTCTTCGGCTACGAGCCGCTCTACCTGGGCGCCTGGGAGCGAAACCGCTCGTTCCCGACGACGGTGATCCCGCGTGCGGACGAGCGGCTCGCGCTGCGGACTCTCGAGCGGGCGGGACGGCTCGGTCGCGGCGTCTGGGTGCTCGACGCCAGCGAACGCAACAACCTCCGGCCACGGCTCGAGATCGAGTACCGCCTACCGACGCCGGAGGCGCTCTTCGAGGCGCGGGTGTTCGGGCCGTTCCTCGTCATCCGCAGCCGCGAGCCGGTACGCACGCCGAAGACCTTCCTCTACGAGTCGGCGCGCGCCTACCTCGTCGGACAACAGCTCGGAATCGGCGACGCGGACATCAACCTCCGCACCGTCGTGCTCGCGGAACGCGAACGTCGCGGCTACGGGCCTTCTCTCCGCTCTCGGTCGAGCAACTCGCGGTAGCACGGAGCGCTCTCGAACGCCCCGAGCCCGGCCTGCACGGGGCGTCCCCTACGGCGCCTCGCACGGCGGATCCCGGCGGCGACCGCGGATGCGCCGACGACGCCGCCGAGGACGAACGACCGCATCCGACCGCCCCGTCCCCTTTCGCGCGACCCCTCGGCGCCCGCCATGAGACGATCGTAGGTGATGAAGGTCGTGTCGCTCGGAGATCTCGTGCTCGACGTCGTCGTGCGTGTCGAGGCGGACGTTGCCCGCGGCGCGGACACTCCGGCGCGGATCACTCTCTCTCCAGGAGGACAGGGCGCGAACGTCGCTGCATGGGTCGCCGCACTCGGAGCCTCCTCGCGCTGGATCGGAAAGCGGGCAACCGACGCGCAGGGACGGCTGGCCGCCGAGGCGCTCGAGCGCCTCGGGGTGGAGCTCTCGGGCCCGGTGGAGGCAGCCGGAAACGGCGTCGTCGTCTCGCTCGTCGACGCAGCCGGTGAGCGCTCGATGTTCCCCGATCGGGGCATCGCGACAACGCTGGAGCCGGACGAGTTGCGCCCGGCCTGGCTCCTCTGCGACCACCTGCACGTCTCCGGCTACGCGCTTCTCGCCGAGCCCGTCGTCCGCGCGGCCGTCCGGGCGATCGACATCGCACGCATGGGCGGCGCCCGCGTCAGCGTCGACCTCTCCTCCTGGAGCGCGATCCGGGACGCCGGCCCCGACCGATTCCGTGCGCTTGTCGAGTCGCTGGAGCCGGATGTCGTCTTCGCGAACGAGGACGAGGACGAGATCTTCGGTGGGCCGCTGCCTCGCTCGACGTGGATCCTGAAGCGCGGCGCACGCGGCTGCCGCTTCGGCGACGAAGAGCGCGCCGCGCTCGACGTCCCCGAGGTCGTCGATACGACCGGGGCAGGCGATGCGCTCGCGGCGGGCTGGATCGTGGGCGGACCGGATCTCGCGCTCGAAGCGGCGGCGCGCTGCGTCGGAAGAATGGGATCGATGCCCTGAGCCGGTCCTGACCCGGCGTGCCAGCGCGGGACCGAGACGCTCCGACGCGAGCGGGAGAGCGCTCGCCCGCGCGCGTCCCCTGGCGGCGCGGGTGCGGCGGTACCCGCGCGTGCCGGCGCGTCACGCTTCCGGCACGAACCCGGCACACCCACGTCGCAGCTTCTGCGATAGCGTTTCATCAGGGACACGGGAGTGCCCCTGGGGGCACGTGGGTGTCGGTCGGCCAGGCGGCCAGATGCGCGTTCGCTGATTCGCCCCCGGGGCGTGGCGGCGCATGCTCGAGGCCGCAGCGGGGAGGAGCGCGAACGACGCTCGCTCAGCGGTCGACGCGGACCTGTCGCCCGGCGAGCTGGTCCTCGACGAGGCGCATGTCGGCCTCGACCATGATCCTCCCGAGCTCGTCCCAGCGCGTCTCGGCCTTCCAGCCGAGGACCTCCTCGGCCCTGGACGGGTCTCCGAGGAGGTAGTTGACCTCCGCGGGCCGGTAGTACGACGGATCGACCTCGACGTACTCGCGGTGGTCGAGCCCGGCGACGCGGAACGCCGCCTCCGCGAACTGCTCCACCGTCGCGCCGACGCCGGTCGCGAGCACGAGGTCGTCCGGCCGGTCGACCTGGAGCATGCGCCACATTCCCTCGACGTACTCGGGTGCGTAGCCCCAGTCCCGGGTGCTCTCGAGATTGCCGAGGTACAGCCGATCCTGGATCCCCGCCTTGATCCGTGCGACCGCGCGGGTGATCTTGCGCGTCACGAATGTCTCGCCGCGACGCGGTGACTCGTGGTTGAAGAGGATTCCGTTGACGGCGAACATGTCGTATGCCTCGCGGTAGTTGACCGTCGCCCAGAACGCATAGAGCTTTGCGACGCCGTACGGGGAGCGCGGGTGGAAGGGCGTCTGCTCGCTCTGCGGCGGAGACGCCGAGCCAAAGAGCTCGGACGTCGACGCCTGGTACACGCGCGTGTCGAGACGCGACGCGCGCACCGCCTCCAGAAGTCTCATCGCCCCCAGCCCGGAGACGTCCCCGGTGTACTCAGGTGTCTCGAAGCTCACCTTCACGTGACTCTGAGCGCCGAGGTTGTAGACCTCGTCAGGCTGGATGTCGCGTAGGAGGTTGACGAGCGCCGACGCGTCGCTGAGGTCGCCGTAGTGGAGGTAGAGACGCCGGCTTGCGACGTGGGGATCCTCGTAGATCCCGTCCAGCCGCTCGGTGTTGAAGCTCGACGAGCGTCTGATGACGCCGTGTACCTCGTACCCCTTGCCGAGGAGGAGCTCCGCGAGATAGGAGCCGTCCTGGCCGGTGATGCCCGTGATGAGCGCGGTCTTTGTCGCCATGCCGGCAAGCGTACGGCAGGACGATGGAGGGCGACGCACTTTCGACACGAAGTCGGCACACCCAGGTCACACGTTGGTCGATAGCGTTTCACCAGGGACACCGGGGTGCCCCTGGGGGCAGTTGGAGCTGCGTTTGCCGTACGTCCGAGCGCGCCGCCGAGGCTCCGTCGCGGGGACGCCACTCCCCTGCGACGAAACGGCGAGGGACGAGTCGAGCGTGTCGTGCGAGCGACGTCGGTCGCGCGCCGCTCCTCCCGCGTCTAGATTCCGCCTCGCATGGAGCACCTGATCCGTATGTCGGAGGAGGTCGCGGCGGCGCTCGCGGAGGAGCGCCCGGTCGTGGCGCTCGAGACCACGCTCGTCGCGCACGGGTTCCCCGCCCCGACCGGGATCGAGGTGGGCCTGGCGAGCGAGGCGGCCGTCCGCGCTGCCGGCGGCGTGCCCGCGACGATCGGGATCCTCGACGGCCGTATCGTCGTCGGCCTCACCGCCGGGGAGCTCGAGCGCTTCACGCCCGACGCACGCAAGCTCGGCTCGCGCGACCTCGCGGTCTGCGCCGTGCAGGGCGCGGTCGGGGCGACCACCGTCGGCGGCACCCTTGCCGCGGCGGCCGCCGTCGGAATCCGGTTCATGGGCACGGGCGGGCTCGGCGGCGTCCACCGGGGCTTCCCCACGCCTCCCGACGTCTCGGCCGACCTCGGAGCGTGCGCGCGAATCGCGGCAGTCGTCGCGTCGTCGGGTGTCAAGTCGCTGCTGGACGTCCCCGCGACGATGGAGCTTCTCGAGACGCTCGGCGTGCCCGTGCTGGGGTACCGCGTGGACACGCTGCCTCTCTTCTACGCCGCCGCGGGCGGGCCGCCCGTTTCCGCGCGGGTCGAGGACGCGGGCGAGGTGGCTCGTGTCGCGGATGCCCACTGGCGCCTCGGCGGCAACGCGATCCTCGTCGGCCGGGCACCGGACGAGAGCCTCGATGTCGCCGGCCCGATCGAGGAGATCGTCGCGGAGGCGGCTACCCGAGGTATCGTCGGCCAGGCCGTGACCCCCTACGTGTTGTCCGCCCTCCACGAGCGCTCCGGCGGGGAGACCCGCCGTGTCAACCGCGACCTGATCGTCGCCAACGCCGGGCTCGCCGCCGAGATCGCCGTCGCCTTCGCCGCCCTCTGATGGCGCTGTACGACCTCGTCCGCGACCTTCCGCTCGTCGTGGACGGTTACGACCTCGAGAGCCACGAGTACGTTGCGACACAGGACTTCACACGCAAGACGACCGTGATCCGTTTGACCGGCCGGGGCGAGGAGGGGCTCGGCGAGGACGTCACGTACGACGGTCCCCTGCAGGAGGCGCAGCAGCAACGTGGGCCCGTCCTCTCGCTCGCGGGCGAGTGGACGATCGACAGCTTCTCCCGCCACCTCGGCACCGTGGCGCTCTTCCCGGAGCCGCCCGACCGCCACGACTACCTCGACTACCGGCGCTGGGCGTTCGAGAGCGCCGCGCTCGACCTCGCGCTGCGCCAGACCGGCCGCTCGCTCGGCGAGGTGGTCGGCCGGGAGCCTCGGCCCGTGACGTTCGTCGCCTCGGGAGGGCTCGGCGACCCGCCCTCGACGGCGCGGCTGAACGCGTTCCTCGCCCTCTACCCCACGCTGCGCTTCAAGCTCGACGCGCGGCCCGACTGGACGGACGCGATCTTCGCCGAGCTGCAGGGGCTCGGCTGCGTCGACTCGATCGACCTCAAGGGGCAGTACTCGGGCACCGTCGTCGACAACCCGCCCGACCCCGGTCTCTACCGACGGGTGCTCGGGGCGTTCCCCGAGGCCTGGATCGAGGACCCGGCGCTCACGGACGAGACCGTGCCGCTGCTGGAGCCGCACGCGGCGCGGATCACCTGGGACGCGCCCATTCACGACGTCTCGGACATCGAGACGCTCCGCTGGCCGCCCCGCACGGTCAACGTGAAGCCGTCGCGGTTCGGCTCGATCGAGCGTCTGCTTGCCGCGTACGACTACTGCGAGGCGAGAGAGATCGGCGCCTACGGCGGAGGCCAGTGGGAGCTCTCCATCGGTCGCGGGCATATCCAGCTGCTCGCTGCGCTCTTTCACCCGGATACGCCGAACGACGTCGCGCCGGGCGGCTACAACGCGACCGAGGCGCTGCCCGGCCTGCCGGCGAGCCCGCTCCGGGTCGCCGCCAGGAAGACCGGTTTCCAGGCTCTGCTGTAGCCCGTGGACGCGAGCGGACGCGTCCGCTAGCGCCGGGCGGCAGGGGCAGCGCCCTCGATCTCGACGTGCGGCAGCCAGCCGAGCCACGCCGGCAGGTACCACGTCCGCTCGCCGAGCAAGGCGAGCACGGCCGGGAGGAGAACGAGGCGGACGAGCGTCGCGTCGATCAGGAGGGCGACCGCGACGCCGAACCCCATCTGCTGGAACTCGACCTGGTCGCCGGCGGCGAACCCCACGAACACCGCGATGATGATCAGCGCCGCGCCCGTGATGATCCGCGCCGTCGACGCGACGCTGAACGCCACCGCGTCGACCGTGGTGTCGCCCCCCGCGACCCGCTCGCGAATGCGGCTCAGAAGGAAGACCGTGTAGTCCATCGAGAGGCCGAACAGGACCGCGAAGAGAAACAGCGGCAGCCACGCGGCGATCACGTCCACCGCCGTGAGGCCGAGCAGGCCGCGTCCAACGCCGTGGAGGAAGACGAGCACCATCAGCCCGTAGGCGGCTCCGACCGACAATAGGTTGAGGGCGATCGCCACCGCGGGCAGCACGGCCGAGCGAAACGCGACCGTGAGGAGGACGAAGCTGAGCGCGAGCACGAACACGAACACGATCGGAAGCCAGGTGTCGGTCAGGGCCCGGTAGTCGACGACCTCCGCGGTCTCGCCCGTGACGAGCACCTCTGCGTCGCTACCGGCGAAGACGTCCGGCACGATCTCGGAGCGCAGGCGCTCGACGGCCTGGAGGGCGCGCTTGTCGCGGCTGTCGCCGGCGACGAGAGCCTCCACCCTCGCGAGGCGGCCGTCCGGGCTCGTCGAGACCTCGGGTGGCCGGAACGCGCCGTCCGCGCCAACTCGGCGCGCGAGCTCGTCCACGGCCCGGCGCAGGCCGGCCGACCTCACGTCCCCCTCGACGACGACCTGCACCGGGTCGGCGGTGCCGATGCCGAACTCGTCCTCGAGGAGCGTGAATCCCTGCTTCGCCGCGAAGCGGTCCGGCAGCTCCCGGACGCCGGTCAGCCCGGTCTCGATCGTCAGCACGGGGAGCGCCGCCGCGACGAGGGCGCCCGCGGACAGTGCGGCGGCGAGCAGCGGCTTGCTCGTGACCGCGCGGACGACGCGCGACCAGACGCGCCCCTCGGCGCCCGCGCTCTCCTCGACTCGCCGTCCCAGCCACGGCACGCGGAGGGAGTTGACCCGGTCGCCGATCAGCGAGAGCACGGCGGGAAGCAACGTGAGCGCCGCGATGACCGTGACGATCCCGATCAGGATCGCCCCTGCGGCGAGGCTGCGGAGAATCGTGTCGGGAACGAGCAGCATCCCCGTCATCGCGAGCACGAACGCCGACCCGCTGAACAGCACGGCGCGGCTCGCGGTCGAGCCGACCGTCCCGATCGCGGCGAGCTGCTCGCTCCCGAGCCGCCGCTCCTCGCGGTAGCGCGAGACGACGAACAGCGAGTAGTCGATCCCGAGCGCGAGGCCCATGCCGGAGATCATGTTCACCACGAAGATCGAGAGCTCGAACGCCTGCCCGAGGAGCGCCGTGAGCCCGAGCGAGACGACGATCGCGACCAGCGCGACGAGCACCGGCACGAGCCCGGCGACGACCGCGCCGAACACGAGGAGCAGGATGACGAGCGCGGCCGGCAGCCCGAACTGGAACTCGCCCTTCCGGAGGTCCTCCTCGGAGAGCCTCGTGAAGTCCCGGTCGGCCGTGAACTCGCCGGTGACCGCCGTCTCGAAGCCGCCGGACTGCGCGGCGTCGACGACCTCGATCACCTGCTCGATCCCCTCCTCCCCGTCCCCCGCAGGCCGATCGGGAGGATGGTCGCCCGGCCGCTCGGCGCGACGAGCGTCGGGTCGCCGGTCGAGTACGTCGTCCGCACGGGTTGCACGACGCCGGTCGCCTCGAGCTCGCCGGCGAGCGCCTCCACCTTCGCCCGGAAGGCGGGGTCGGTGACGGCGAGGGTCGGCGAGCGGACGACGACGAGCTCGTGGACCTGGTCGTCACTCGGCGGCAAGTGCTGCTCGAGAAGGTCGTAGGCGCGGTACGACTCGGGGTCGTTCGTCATCTCGGCCTCGGTCGTCAGGGACGAGCCGAGCAGCCCGCCCACCGCACCGAGCGAGAGAAGGACAGCCGCTCCCCAGAGCGCGAGGGCTCGCCACGGGTGCCGCGCCGACGCGCGAGCGAGGGTGCCGGCGACGTCCTTCACCGGAGCGGGCCTCCGGCCGCCTACCCCTCCAGCGCAGACAGCAGCGCGTCGACCGGGAGCAGCGGCATGGTCTGGAACTTGACGCTTCCCCGCGCGCCGAGCTCGAGCGACAGCCTGGCCATCGTGAGCTCGTCCGGGGCCTCGACGACGTTGACGAAGTCGTACTCGCCGAGCGCCGCCCACTGGTGGAGCACCCGGGCGCCGAGCTCCTCGACGTCGCGGTTGACCTCGCGAAGCCGCGCCGGGTTCGCGTTGAGGGTCTGCCGCCCCTTCTCGGTCAGCGTCGTCAGCATCAGGTACGTCGGCACGCCGTCGCCTCCTCTCGCGTTCGGGGCCTAGAGCCTACTCCGGCCGGCCGAGGGCGGCCGCCCGCAACCGGCGGCGCTCCGCTCGGTCGAGCCCGACCCGCGCGACTTGATCGACGTAGACGATCGCCGCGCCGAGGAAGAGGAGCGGCGAGACGACGACGTCCGCGAGGAAGATCGCGACCCGCACCGTCGCATCCGCCTGGTTGTGCAGCAGGAGCCCGAGCGCGAGCCTCGTCAGCCCGAAGAGCAGCGCGAGCGTGGCGAACGACCCCGCGGCATGGACGTAGTCGGCGCGCGCGAGCTCGAACGTCCGCCGTAGCGCGGCGAGCGGGCCGAGCCGCTCCGCCATCACCGCCGGCACCGCGTGGCCCACGAGCCCGAGCCACAGGATCGCCGCGATCACGAACCAGCCGAAGAGGAACGCCGCCGGGAGGAAGGTGACGACGCCCACCGCGACCGCGACCACCCAGGTGGCGACGGGAGGCCGCTCCCCCTGCTGGAGCGTCGCCGCGCCCGCGTACGCAAGGCTGAACGCGGGCGAGGCGATCACGAGCAGCGCGATCCGTCCCGCGAGCGACTGTCCGCCGATGACCTGGTCGACGACGGCGACGGGAAGCCCGAGCGCGAGCGCCGCCGCCACGTTCGACCGGTAGAGCTCGATCGCCTGCGCGACGACCTGCCCGACGGTGCGCGAGGCGGGCGGGAGGGGCGCCGGGAGCGGCTCGCTCTTCGCGGGATAGCGTGGCCTGGCCACGGTGGAACCGTAGACGTCGTCGCCCGCTGCAGCCGGGCGTGCGGCCCTCGCCGGCGATGCTCAGCCGGGTGGCGCCGCCGGCCCGCCGAGCGCCGCGACGAGCACGGGCAGGATGCGCTCCAGCGCGGCGAGCGCGGCCGCGAGCTGCCACCTCGTGCGGTCCTGCTCGGAGATCTCGTTCGAGACGACCCGCACCTCGACCGCCGGGACGCCCGCGAGCGTGGCCGCGCGAAGCACCCCGAACCCCTCCATCGCCTCGACGAGCGGCCCTCCTGACGCTGTGTGACAAGCCCCGCCGACCGCGGCGGAGGTGTGGACGGGAAGCGCCCGCGCCGAGGGCAGCGCGGCGCGGAGCGTCTCGGCGAGCACCGGGTCGGGCGTGACACGGTCGATGACCGGCCATTCGGCGGACAGGTCGCAGTACACCGCCTCCGTCCCGACGACAATCGTCCCGGGCTCGAGCCCCCGTCCCCCCGCGAGCCCGATGTGGAGGACCGCCACGACCGGCTGCAGCGCGAGTGCCCGCGCGGTCGTCGCGGCAGCCTCGACCGGCCCGACTCCGCACACGAGCCCGTCGTGGCCGCAGAGCTCGCGGTCCGTGGCGGCGACGAGCAGGAGCACGGCAGGAAACGTACGCGACGCGCCGGCCACGCTTGCGGTCGCTGCGCCACGCCCGCGGGAGCGGTGGGCGCCGCCGGGATGCTGCCTTCCTGTCTCAGGGGCGGAGGATCAGCCGCGTGCCGGCGAGCTCGCCGTGCTCGATCCTGCGATGGGCCTCCGCGGCCTCGGAGAGCGGCAGCTCACCGGCGATGCAGGCGCCCAGGGTGCCGTCGGCCAAGCGCCGGTTGATCACCACCGCGGCGGCCGCCAGGTCGTGGACGGCGGCGTTGCTCATCGTGAAGCCGACCAGCGTCACGTCGCGCGTGTAGAGCGGGCCGACCGGAAGCACAGGGCGAGCCTGCCTCCCGGCGCTCAAGACGATCCGGCCTCCGCGCGCGACCACGGCGGCGGCCGCATCGAGCTCGTGGTGTCCCGACGTGTCCCAGTAGACGTCGACGCCGCCGGGAGCCGCCGAGCGGAGCCGTTCGGTGCCGTCGGGATCGCGGTAGTCGACGACCACGGTCGCGCCCGTTCGGCGGCATCGCTCGAAGTCCCTCTCCCTGGCGCTGGCCAGCACCCGGGCACCGGCCACGGCCGCGAGGCGGATCGCGGCGGAGCCCACGTTGCCGGCGCCGCCGCCGACGAAGACGGTCTCGCCGAGGCGAAGGCGGGCATGGCGGAACAGGCCGAGGAATGCCGTCGCGGCCGGGTGGGCCACGGCGACCGCCTGCACCGGGTCGACGCCCTCGGGGAGGTGGTAGAGACGGTCGGCGGCCACGACCGCGTACTCGGCGAAGCTGCCCTGGCGCCCGCCGTGGCCGAGGCTGTTTGCCCACACCGCGTCTCCGAGCGCGAACCCCGGCGCACCATTACCCCGCGCAGCCACCGTGCCGACCAGGTCACGGCCGATCACGAACGGGAACGGCGTCGGCGTGCGGAACGCGCCGGAGCGCACGAACGTGTCGACCGGATCGACGACGACCGCCTCGACCGCCACGAGGACGTCCGTGGGCCCGTAGGCGGGGACCGGAAGCTCGCCGTAGCGGATGCTGGCCGCCGGCCCGTGACGCTCGACGTAGGCAGCCCGCATCGTCTCGGGGAGCCGGGGCACGTCAGCCCGAGGCAGCCACGGACTCGTGCTCGAGCGGCTCGGCGTCGCTGTCGACTGCCGAGAACCGGATCTCGCCGAGCTCCGCGTACGCGCCGATGACGTCGCCCTCGGAGAACTCCCCCTCGAGCAGTCGCAGCGCGAGCGGGTTCTCGAGCAGCCGCTGGATCGCCCGCTTGAGCGGCCGGGCGCCGTAGGCCGGGTCCCAGCCCGCCTCGGCGATCAGCTCTCGCGCCCCGTCCGTCAGCTGCAGCGACAGACCCCGTTCGGCAAGCCGCTCGTTCAGCCGGGCGAGCTGCATCGTGACGATCTCCGAGAGCTGCTCGCGCGTGAGCGACTCGAACACGACGATCTCGTCGATCCGGTTCAGGAACTCGGGCCGGAAGCGGTCGGCCATCTCCTCGGTCGTGCGGATGTTCGAGGTCATGATCACGACCGCATTGCGGAAGTCGACCGTGCGCCCGTGGCCATCGGTCAGTCGCCCGTCGTCGAGCAGCTGGAGGAGCACGTCGAACACCTCGGCGTGCGCCTTCTCGATCTCGTCGAGGAGGATCACCGAGTACGGCCGCCGCCTGACCGCCTCGGTCAGCTGGCCGCCCTCCTCGTAGCCGACGTAGCCCGGCGGCGCGCCGACGAGCCGGGAGACGGTGTGCTTCTCCTGGTACTCGGACATGTCGAGGCGCACCATCGCGCGCTCGTCGTCGAACATGAACTCGGCTAGGGCACGGGCGAGCTCCGTCTTGCCGACCCCCGTCGGGCCGAGGAAGACGAACGAGCCGATCGGCCGGTTCGGGTCCTGCAGGCCGGAGCGCGCGCGGCGCAGCGCGTTCGAGACGGCCTCGATCGCGGCGTCCTGGCCGACGACGCGCTCGTGAAGGCGCTCCTCCATGTGGACGAGCTTCTCCACCTCGCCCTCGAGCAGCCGGTCGGTGGGGATTCCGGTCCACTGGGCGACGACCGCGGCGATGTCGTCCTCGTCGACCTCCTCCTTGACCATGGGCGGAACCTCGGGTTCCACCCTAGATGCGAGCTCCGTCTCGAGCGACGGGAGGAGGCCGTAACGGATCTCGGCGACTCGGGCGAGGTCGGCCGCGCGCTCGGCGCGCTCGGCCTCCATACGGAGGTCGTCGACCTCGCGGGTGATCTCCTTGACCCGCTCGAGCGACTCCTTCTCCTTCGCCCACCTGGCGCGCAGCTCGTCGCGACGACTGCGGACGTCCGCAAGCTCCTTCTCTAGCTGATCCCGCGTAGCGGGATCAGCCGCAAGCTCGATCTCGAGCTGCGTCACGCGCCGCTCGGCCTCGTCGAGCTCGACAGGCGAGGAGTCGATCTCCATGCGCAGGCGCGAGGCGGACTCGTCGACGAGGTCGATCGCCTTGTCGGGCAGGAAGCGGTCGGAGATGTAGCGGTCGGAGAGCACCGCCGCGGCGACGAGCGCCGCGTCGCGGATGCGGACGCCGTGGTGCGCCTCGTAGCGCTCCTTCAGGCCGCGGAGGATCCCGATCGTGTCGGACACGGACGGCTCGCCGACGAACACGGGCTGGAAGCGCCGCTCGAGCGCCGGGTCCTTCTCGATGTGGGAGCGGTACTCGTCGAGCGTCGTCGCGCCCACGGCGCGGAGCTCGCCGCGAGCGAGCATCGGCTTGAGCATGTTGCCCGCGGAGACGGCGCCCTCGGCAGCGCCCGCCCCGACGATCGTGTGCAGCTCGTCGATGAAGAGGATGATCTCGCCCTCGCTCGCGGTGATCTCCTGGAGGACGGCCTTGAGGCGCTCCTCGAACTCGCCACGGTACTTCGCGCCCGCGACCAGCGCACCGACGTCGAGGGCCCACACGCGCTTGCCCTCGAGCCCCGAGGGGACGTCGCCCGCGACGATCCGCTGCGCGAGCCCCTCGGCGATCGCCGTCTTTCCCACGCCCGGCTCGCCGATCAGCACCGGGTTGTTCTTCGTGCGGCGCGAGAGCACCTGGATCGTGCGGCGGATCTCCTCGTCGCGGCCGATCACCGGGTCGAGCTTCCCCGCCTCGGCGAGCGCGGTGAGGTCGCGGCCGTACTTCTCGAGCGCCTGGTAGGAGCCCTCGGGATCCTGCGACGTCACCCGCTGGCCGCCGCGCACTTCCTTCAGCGCGGCGAGTAGCGCGTCGCGCGGGACGACCTCGAGCGCGAGCAGCAGGTGCTCGACGGAGACGAACTCGTCCCCGAGCGCTTTCGCTTCCGCGAAGGCGCCAGCAAGAACACGACTGAACGCGGCAGACGCCTGTGGTTGCGCCGTCCCTCCGCTGACGGACGGCTGCTGCGCGAGCCGCGCCTCGGCCTCGGCGCGGAGGGTCTCGACGCTCGTGCCGGCGCGCTGCACCAGCGTGCGCGGCAGCTCCTGGTCGAGCAGGGCGATCGTCAGGTGGTCGGAGGTCAGCTCGGGGTTGCCGGCGCGCCGGGCGAGCTCCTGCGCGCCCGCGACGGCCTCCCCGCTCTTGATCGTCAGCTTCTCGAAATCCATGGTTCGGTGGTCTCCTTCGCAAGCAACAGTCTGTTGCTTGCAGCTCTTCCCGCAGTCGGCCGGCGGCATGCGTCGGGTCGGTGCTCGTCGTCAGCTCCCGGCTCGTCGGTCCTTGTTGTCAGCTCCCGTGGGGTCAGTGCTCGTCGTCAGCTCCCGTGCGTCCGTGCCCGTTGTCAGCTCCTCGGGGCGGGCGGCTGCGGTCTCTCGTAGACCACCACCTCCCGCCGGTAGCGCCTGTGCGTCAGCTGGATCTCGTCGCGGAGCTCGCGCTCGAGCTGCTTCATGCGCGCGCGCACCCGGCGCAGCTCGTCCTCGAGCCGCAGCACGTGGCGGACGCCCGCGAGGTTGAGCCCGAGCTCCGTGGTCAGGCGCTGGATCAGCCGCAGCCGCTCGACGTCGGCGTCCGAGTAGAGACGCGTGCCGCCCGGCGTGCGCGCGGGCGTGACGAGGCGCCTCGCCTCGTACATCCGCAGCGTCTGCGGATGCAGCCCGGCGAGGTCGGCCGCGACCGAGATCATGTAGCGCCCGCGCTCCGCCATCACCCCGCCCTCGCGAGGTGATCTCGCGGCTGCTCGCGCAAGACGTTGCCGTAGGCCTCGAGCGCGTCCTTCTCGGCTTTCGACAGCTTCTTCGGGACGGTGACGACGAGCCGCGCGAGCAGATCGCCCTTGCCGTGCCCGTTCAGCCTCGGCGCGCCTCGGCCCTTGACCCGGAGCAGCTTGCCGCTCTCCGAGCCGGCCGGCACCTTGAGCGCCACCGGCCCTTCCGGCGTCGGGATCTGGACGGTCGCCCCGAGCGCCGCCTCCGGGTAGGTGACGGGCACGTCGAGCACGAGGTCCGAGCCGCGGCGCTCGTAGAGCGGGGACGGCTCGACGTGGACCCGCACGAAGAGGTCGCCCGCGGGCCCGCCGTTCCGGCCGGGCTCGCCCTTTCCCTTGAGGCGGATCCGGGTGCCGTCCTTTGCGCCGGCCGGCACCTTCACCTGGTAGCGGCGCGTCACACGTTCGCGGCCCGTGCCGCGGCAGCTCTTGCACGGCTTGTCCACGATCACTCCGTTTCCGCGGCAGCGCTGGCACGGATGCGAGAGCGCGAAGAGACCCTGGCTGTCCGAGATGACGCCGCTGCCGCCGCAATCCGGGCAGGCCCGCGGCGCCGTGCCCGGCTCGGCGCCCGTGCCGCCGCAGACGTGGCAGGCTGTCTCGACCTCGACGGGCACGCGGACCTGGACCCCGTTCAGCGCGTCGTCGAAGGAGATGCGCACGCGCGACTCGAGGTCGCCGCCGCGCTCGGGCCGCGGGCGTGCGGCCCGCTGGCCGCGGCCGAAGAACGAGCCGAAGTTCCCGAGCAGGTCGGAGAGATCGCCGAGGTCGACGTTCTCGAAGCGGACGCCGCCGGGCCCGAAGCCCTGCGGCCCCTCTGCGCCGTAGCGATCGTACGCCTGGCGCTTGTCGGCGTCGGAGAGGATGTCGTAGGCGGCCTGGACGTCCTTGAACCGCTCCTCCGCCGACGCGTCGCCCGGGTTGCGGTCCGGATGGAGCTCGCGCGCGAGCTTCCGGTACGCCTTCTTGATCTCGTCATCGGACGCGGTCTTCGAGACGCCGAGAACGTCGTAGGGATTCGCGGGAGGCACGCGCTAGCCCTCCGCCACGACGACGCGCGCGGGGCGCAGGACGGCGTCGCCGATCCGGTAGCCGCGCTGGATCACCTGCGCGACGTGACCCGGCTCGACGCCCTCCGCCGGCTGGGTCATCAGCGCTTCGTGGACGTGCGGGTCGAACGGCCCGTCCGCCGGGATCTCCTCGACGCCCTCCGAGGCGAGCAACGCGACGAGCGAGTCCTTGGTCATGCGGACGCCCTCGAGCACCTTCGCCTCCTCGTGATGCTCCGCCGCGTCGAGCGCGCGCTCGAGGTCGTCGAGCACCGGCAGCAGCTTGCCGACGACGCGCTCGCCCGAGCGCGCGAGGATCTGCGTCTGCTCGCGCACGACCCGCTTGCGGTAGTTGTCGAAGTCGGCGGCCACCCGGCGGAGGTCGTCCATCGCCTTCTCGTACTGCCGCTCCGCGTCCTGCAGCCGCGCGAGCAGTTGCTCGGCGTCGTGCTCGGCGCGGTCCGCGGGCTGTTCGTCGGTGGACGGCGAGCCGTGCTCGCCGTCCACGACCGTCTCGGGCTCGTCGCTCACGAGGTCTTTGCCTCTTCCTCGTCGATCACCTCGTAGTCGGCGTCCTCGACGACCTCGTCGCGGTCGGCCGAGCCACCGTCGCCCGACGGCGCGGACGCCGCCTGCTGGGCCTGGGCGTAGACGGCCTGGGCGAGCGGCTGGGCCGCCTGCTCGAGCGCCTGCGCCTTGGCGTTGATCTCCGCGACGTCGTTCGTCTCGAGCGCCTGACGCACCTCCATGATGCGACCCTCGATCGTCGAGGCGTCGGAGGCGTCGAGCTTGTCGCGGTGCTCGGCGAGCGCGTTCTCGGTCTGGTAGGCGAGCTGCTCGGCCGTGTTCTTCGCGTCCGCGAGCGCGTGCAGCCGGTGCGCCTCCTCGGCGTGGGACTCGGCCTCGGTGACCATCCGCGAGACCTCCTCCTCCGAGAGGCCCGAGCCGCCTTCGATCCGGATCTGCTGCTCGATGCCCGTGCCGAGGTCCTTCGCGTTGACGTGGATGATCCCGTTCGCGTCGATGTCGAAGGAGACCTCGATCTGCGGCATGCCGCGGGGCGCCGGCGGGATCCCGACGAGCTGGAACTTGCCGAGGGTCTTGTTGAACGTCGCCATCTCGGACTCGCCCTGGAGCACGTGGATCTCGACCGACGGCTGGTTGTCCTCGGCGGTCGAGAACGTCTCGGCCTTGCGGGTCGGGATCGTCGTGTTCCGCTCGATCAGCTTCGTCATCACGCCGCCCTTCGTCTCGATCCCGAGCGAGAGCGGGGTCACGTCGAGCAGGAGCACGTCCTTGACGTCGCCCTTCAGGACGCCGGCCTGGATCGCGGCGCCGACCGCGACCACCTCGTCCGGGTTGACACCCTTGTGCGGCTCCTTGCCGATCAGCTCGGAGACCTTCTCCTGCACGGACGGCATGCGGGTCATGCCGCCGACGAGGACGACGTGATCGATCGCGGAGGCCTCGAGCCCGGCGTCCCGGAGCGCCTGCTTCGTGGGACCGACGGTCCGCTCGAGCAGCGCGTGCGTCAGCTCCTGGAGCTTCGCTCGAGTCAGCTGCAGGTCGAGGTGCTTGGGGCCTTCCTGGGTGGCGGTGATGAACGGCAGGTTGATCTGGGTCGTCATCGTCGACGACAGCTCGATCTTCGCCTTCTCCGCCGCCTCGTAGAGGCGCTGCAGCGCCATCTTGTCCTGGGAGAGGTCGATGCCCTGGTCCTTCTTGAACTCGGCGGCCATCCAGTCGACGATCGCCTTGTCGAAGTTGTCGCCGCCGAGGTGGTTGTCGCCGTTCGTCGACTTGACCTCGAAGACGCCGTCCCCGAGCTCGAGCACCGAGACGTCGAACGTCCCGCCGCCGAGGTCGAAGACGAGGATCACGTGGTCGGAGGTCTCCTTGTCGAGCCCGTAGGCGAGCGCCGCGGCGGTCGGCTCGTTGACGATGCGGAGCACGTTCAAGCCGGCGATCTTGCCGGCGTCCTTCGTCGCCTCGCGCTGTGCGTTGTTGAAGTACGCCGGGACGGTGATCACGGCGTCGGTGACCGGCTCGCCGAGGAACGACTCGGCGTCGGCGCGCAGCTTCTGCAGGATCATCGCGCTGATCTCGGGCGGCGCGTACTGCTTGCCGGAGGCGGTGACGCGGGCGTCGCCGTTCTCTCCTTGCTCGACGGCGTAGGGGACGATCGTCATCTCCTCGGAGACCTCGTCCCACTTGCGCCCCATGAAGCGCTTGATCGAGAAGATCGTGTTCTCGGGGTTCGTCACCTGCTGGCGCCGCGCGGGTGCCCCCACGAGCCGCTGCCCGTCCTTCGTGAACGCGACGACGGACGGCGTCGTGCGGCCGCCCTCGGCGTTCGGGATCACCGTGGGCTCGCCGCCCTCGAGGACGGCCATACAGGAGTTCGTCGTGCCGAGGTCGATGCCGATGGTCTTGGCCATGATGGTGGTGGTGCTCCTTCCTTGAGCGTGCTCGTACCGAAAATTTGAGTCCGATCATAGCAAGTTCTGGAAGCACACGGCGCTCGCAGCCGGAGCGCGGCTCAGCGGTCGAGCGAGGCGACGCGGACGGCCGCCGTCCGCGTGTGCACGCCGAGCTTCCCGTACACGTTCTCGAGGTGACGCCGCACCGTGCCGGCGGAGATCCAGAGCTGCTCGGCGACCTGCCCGTTCGTCTTGCCCTCGGCGACGAGCCGCAGGATCTCGTCCTCGCGGGGCGTCAGGCTCCCGCGGGATCCACCGGTGCCCGCGTCCTTGCGGCGCGCGCGAGCGGTGTCATAACGCATGGTGAGGTAAGGCCGCAGCACATCGAGGACGAGGCAGTCTCGCTCCTCGAAGTCGGGCCCGTCCGGGCGGTTGAAGAGGAAGACCTTCGTGTGCTCGAGCGGCGCGTCGAGCCCGACGGTGATGAGGTGCGACTGCCCGGTCGGCCGTACCCAGTCCTCGTAGATCGCTCGCCGCCGGAGCTCGCGCATCGTGACGAAGTCCGACATCCGGTAGGCCCGCCAGTCGCCGGTGCTCTCGTGGTAGTGGCACAGTGGGTGGTCGCGCCGCACCTCCCAGTAGCTGATCGGCGCCTCGACGCCGGCCGAGGCGTGCAGCGGATACTCGACGTAGTCGACGTGCCGCTCGCGCACGCGATCGAGCTGGTTGAACGCCACCCACTCGCAGGGGACGAGCCGTTGCAGCGCGGCGAGGAACGCCGGCGGTCCAGGGATCGTGGAGGCACGTCACCGACCCCGGGGGGTTCTCCATGTTTCGCACGTCATGGCGCAGGCTGTTCGATCGCACCTCTTCGGTGGGAGTGAGGGGTATTCGCAGAGTGCTGGTGGCGATGGTCGTCGTAGGCATCACCTCCGCCGGGGCGGCGCTCGCGGCGTTCGGGAGCGCGCAGAAGATCGACGAGATCGCGGGGAACCACGCCGACCTGAACACACCATCGGTCGACGGCTGCCCGATCCAGTCGCCGGACGGCCTGAGCCTGTACGTGGCCTCCAACCGGCCCGGCGGCAGAGGCGGGCTCGACATCTGGGTCGCGACCCGGCCCTCCGCGAGCGCTTCCTGGGGCGCTCCGACCAACCTCGGCGAGCCCGTCAACTCCGCCGCCGACGACTTCTGCCCCACGCCGGTCGGCAAGCAAGGGCTGTTCTTCGTGAGCAGAGAGCCGCTTCCGGGCGCGTGTGGGCAGGGCGACATCTACTACACCCACCGCGCCGGCGCCTCGTGGGCGGAACCCGTACGCCTCCTCTGCGCCCCGGCCGGTCCCAACAGCGAACTCGACGAGCAGGGGCCGTCGTGGATCGACGTCAGCGGCAAGCTACGTGGACAGAAGCAGCTCTACTTCTCGCGCAGCTCGGCGAGCCCGGCCGTCCCCGGCGAGATCTTCATGAGTACCCGGCAGAATGGCGCCCGCTTCGGCCCCGCCACGCCGGTGGCCGCGCTCAACGACCCGGGCGCCAACGACATCCAGCCCAACGTGCGGGCTGACGGGCTCGAGGTCGTCTTCTCCTCCAACCGGACCGGGTCCCAGGGCCAGGACATCTGGGTCGCATCACGCACGCGGGCCGCAGACGCCTGGTCGGCCCCGGTCAACCTCGGCGCCGGCGTCAACACCGCCGCCGGCGAAACACGGCCCTCGCTCTCCCGGGACGGCAGCCAGCTCCTCTTCGGCCGCGCGCCCGGCCCCGAGGGAATGAGCGACGTGTATCTCTCGGCCCGCTAGCACGCCCACCCGCCGAGCACGCGCTGCCCGACCCGGTCGGGCTCGCAGGACCGTCGCCGAGTCGCATGTTTGGAACCGTCGCAGAGATACACGACCGACACTTGGGCTCGGGAATCCGCGCCCCGGCAGATGTGATCTTCGTCACATCGGAGAAGCTTCCGTCGAGCAGGTAGGGCTCGTGGTCGTGGTCGATCGCGTTGACGGCGTCGTAGACGACGCTCTGGGATCGTAGGCCAGAGTGGGACGCGGCCCCGAAGGGCGCCGCGCCCCACCGCCCGTCGCCTCACCCACGGGCTCGAAGTAGTGCGTGCGCATCCAGTGCGCGACCTTCTTGCCGATCGCGGCGCACTCCAGGAGGCGCTTCCGGGAGCAGAGCTCGTCCAGGCGCGTCTTCGGCGTCGCGTCGAGGCGATGACGCGATAGGGCGTCAGCGGAACACCGTGATCAGCACCGCGCCCGACACGACGAGTGCCGTCCCGGCGAGCAGCCTCCGGCCGACGCCCTCGGAGCGGCGCAGGAACAGCGCCGAGAAGGCGACGCCGAACAGCGACTCGGTTGCGACGATCGGCGTCACGATCGAGACCGTGCCACGGTAGAAGGCCTCGAACAGCGCCACATACGAGAGACCGACGAGCGCGCCGGGCACGAGCCAATGTGCGACGACCCGCGGGCTCGCGCTCACGCTTTCCCGGCGCGCCAGCGCAAACGAGGCGGTCACGGCGATGCCCGCCGCGAGCATGATCGCGCCGGCGGTCATCGACGGGATCTCCGTGTCCAGCGAGAGGTGGCGGACGACGTTGTCCCGCAGGGCGAAGAGCGCCGCCCCGACGGCGGCGAACACGAGGCCGATCGTGCGGACGTGCGCGGGCCGGTCACCCCCTCCATCGCCAGGACGAGCCCGCCGCCGACGACGAGCAACGCGCCGAGGAGGATCTCCGGGCCGGGACGCTCGCCGAAGACGCCCACCGCGAGCGCGACCGCGAAGAGCGGCGCGCAGCCGAAGACGAGGGATGCCCGAGCGGAGCCCGCGTCGCGGATTCCGAGCATGATGAAGATCTGCGAGAGCCCGGGGGCGATCGCGCCGACGAGGAAGAACGGGAGCGCGCCGTCGACCGTTATCCCGCCTTGCACCAGCGCGGCGAGCGCAAGCACGGCGAACGTCCCGACCTGCATGATCACGGTCCCCGCGATCACGGGCAGCGGGTGCGGAAGCGCGTAGCGCACCGCGACCGGCATGGCCCCGAAGAGCGCCGCCGAGGCGAACGCGAGCACGACTGCATCCATCAGGCCGCTCTCCCGACGAGGCGCCGGAGCGTCGCGGCGGCCGCCGGCTCGGCGAGAACGATCCCGGCGAGCATCACCGCGCATCCCGCCCACCCCACCCAACCGAGCTGCTCGGAGAGGAGAAGCACGCCGAACAGGGCGGCGAACGGCGCCTCGAGCGTGAAGACGAGCGCCGCGCGTGCCGCCGTCGTCCGCGACTGCACCCACGTCACGACGAGGTACCCGAGCGCACCCGCGAAGACGCCCGTGACCACGAGTGCGTACCACGTCGCAGCATCGGGCGGCGCCTCGACCTGCCCGGCTACGACGGCGACGACCGCGAACCCGGCACACGCGACCGCCATCTGCAGGATCGTCAACGCGCGCGCGTCGTAGCGCGGGGCGAACCGCTCCATCGCGACGATCTGGAACGACTGAGCGACGGCGTTCCCCAGGACGAGCAGGTTCCCGGCCCACGAGCCGCCGGGGGCCCCGCTCAGGAGCAGCAGGCCCGCCAGCGCGAAGACGACGCCGACCCAGACCGCGGCCGGAACGGGAGTCCGATGGGCGGCGAGGGCGAGGAAGGGCGTGAACACGACGTAGAGCCCCGTGATGAAACCGGTGCTCGTCACGGTCGTCAGCTCGAGGCCCGCCGTCTGGAGCCCGTAGGCGAGTGCCAGAAAGGCACCGGCGACGGTTCCCCCGACCCACCCGCCACGTGGCAGGTCGCGGAGCGGCCTCAACGCGAACGGTGCGAGCGCGACGGTCGAGATTGCGAAGCGCACGGCGAGAAAGGCGAACAGCGGATAGGCGCCGACGGCCTTCTGCACGGGGACGAACGTGTAGCCCCAGATCGCCGTGACGGCGACGAGTGCGAGGATCGGGGTCGGGGCACGACGCATCGCGGCACGCTATCCGGCCGCAGCGACCGTCAGCCGGGCCGACGGAGGAGCGCAGAGCGAGCGACGACGACGCGGGCGCGGAAGAGCTCGCGCGTCATCGAGGCGCGCGTCCCGTCGGAGCGGGCGATCGCGTCGCCCACACGGCTCCGGCGCCGAACGCGACGCCGTTCACCCACCTCGCGAGAGGGATCCGCCGCTTGCCGGCGGGGCGCTCGAGGGGAATCCGCCAGAGGCTCCCGCCGAACGGGTAGGCGGCCCAGACGGCTCCGGCACCGACGGCAAGCCCACTATGCCCTCCTCGGACATCGCGACCCGGCGCGAGACGACGTTCCGTGCCGTGTCGATCTCCGCAATCCCCGCCGCCTCCCCGATCCACACGTCGCCCTCTCCCGCGGCGACCACCTGTGCCTTGGCGGGGATCCGGGCGACGACCCGGTTCGTCCGGGGGGTCTGTCCGGCGATGTCGGTCGGCCAGGACGAGGTGCCGAAGACGCGCACGACGTCGTTCGTCTCGGAATCGACGCAATCGGCGGGCCGGCGGCGGCCGGCCCGCCACCGGTTCCTCGACGCGGGGCTCGCTACGACAGCTCGGGGAGCACCACCGGAACGGTGGCGACCGCTCGCGCGAGTCGCACGTCGGTGGTGAGCAGTGGCGTCCCGAGCCCTTCGGCGAGGGCGACGGACGCGGCGTCGTACACCGAGTGCCGGTTCGCCAGCGCTGCGATCCGGCGAGCGTACGGGTGCGTGACATGGCTCGTGACGGGAAGATCGAGATAGGCGGCGATCATCGCGGCGCAGTCCGGTTGTTGAAGGCGCCCGTCGCGCGCCAAGCCGGTGAGTGCCGACAGTACTTCGAGCGTCATCAGGTCGGGCGCCTCCAACGGAGCGTGTGCAAGGCCGGGACGAGTACCGTTCGGGCATGCACCCCGTCGACACGTTCGGCCGCCCGGTCCGCGACCTGCGCATCTCGGTCACCGACCGCTGCAACTTCCGCTGCGCCTACTGCATGCCGAAGACGGTCTTCGGGCAGGGCTACCGCTTCATGGACCGCAAGGAGCTCCTCTCCTTCGAGGAGCTCGAGCGAGTCGCGCGAGCCTTCGTCGCGCTCGGCGTGGAGAAGATCCGCCTCACCGGCGGGGAGCCGCTCCTGCGCCGCGAGCTCGAGCGGCTCGTCGAGCGACTCGCGACGATCGACGGCCTCGACCTCACGCTGACGACGAATGCGTCGCTCCTCGCGAAGAAGGCGCGGGCGCTCCGCGAGGCCGGCCTCGCGCGCGTCAACGTCAGCCTCGACTCGCTCGACGACGCGATCTTCCGATCCATGAACGACGTCGAGTTCCCGGTCTCCCGGGTGCTCGAGGGCATCGATGCCGCCGCGGAGGCCGGCCTCCCGGTGAAAGTAAATGCCGTCGTCAAGCGCGGGGCGAACGACGAGGGCATCGTCGAGATGGCGCGGCATTTTCGCGGCTCGGGCCATACGCTGCGCTTCATCGAGTTCATGGACGTCGGCACGACGAACGGGTGGCGGCTCGACGACGTCGTGCCGGCGGCCGAGATCGTCGAGCGGATCGACGCCGTGTTCCCGCTGGAGCCGGTCGAGGCGTCATACCGCGGCGAGGTCGCGCAGCGCTACCGCTACCGCGACGGCGCGGGCGAGATCGGCGTCATCGCCTCCGTCACGCAGCCGTTCTGCGGCGACTGCACCCGGGCGCGCATCTCGGCCGAGGGCAAGCTCTACAGCTGCCTGTTCGCCGTGCGCGGCACCGACCTGCGGGCGCTGCTGCGCTCCGGCGCCTCGGACGACGACCTGCGCGGGGCCGTCGCCGGCGTCTGGGCGCGCCGCGCCGACCGCTACTCCGAGGTCCGCACCGAGCAGACGCCCACGCGCCCGCGGATCGAGATGTCCTACATCGGCGGATAAGCCGCAGCGCCGATCGGCGCGTCCCCCGATGGCTCGCTACGCTGGGAGCGCCACCCTTCCTCCACCGAGACGAAGGAGGAGCGATGCCCGCCGACCTCACGACCACGTATCTCGGGCTCACGCTCGAATGCCCCCTCGTCGCGTCGTCCTCGCCGCTCACGGGCAAGCTCGAGTCGCTGCGCGCGCTCGCGGAGCAGGGCGTCGGGGCGGTCGTGCTGCCGTCGCTGTTCGAGGAGGAGGTCGCGAATGGCGACGGGCCGCCGTCCGACGCGCTCTGGCACGCCGACGAGCATGCCGGCGAGGCGGCCTCGTACATGGCCACCGTCGACCGCGACCACCTCGACGCGTACCTCGACCTCGTCCGCGACGCGAGGCGAGAGCTCGAGATCCCGGTCGTCGCGAGCCTCAACGGCGTGACTCCCGGTGGCTGGACGCGCACCGCCGAGTTGCTCCAGGAGGCGGGCGCGGACGCAATCGAGCTCAACGTCTACGCGGTCGAGACGGACCCCTACGCATCCGGCGCGAGCATCGAGGAGCGGATGTTGCGCCTCGTGCTGGCGGTCCGCCGCGAGGTGAGGGTCCCGCTCGCGGTGAAGCTGTCGCCGTACTACACGGCGTTCGCGAACGTCGCCCACCGTCTCACGGATGCGCGCGTGGACGGCCTCGTGCTCTTCAACCGGTTCGTCCAGCCCGACGTCGACATCGGCGCGATCGAGGTCGCGCCCGGCTTCGAGCTGTCGCGCCCCGAGGAGCTCCGTGTCGCGCTCCGCTGGCTCGCGATCCTGCGCGGACGCGTCGACGTCAGTCTCGCCGCAACCGGTGGCATCCACACGACGGAGGACGCGGTCAAGGCGATCCTCGTCGGCGCCGACGTCGTCATGACGGCCTCCGCCCTCCTCCGCGAGGGGATCGGCCGTCTGGGCGACATCCGAACCGGCCTCGCCGCCTGGCTCGACGAGCACGAGACGAGCCTCGCCGTGGCGCGCGGGCGCCTGAGCCAGATCGCATGCGGCAACCCCCGCGCGTACGAGCGGGCGCAGTACGTCGAGACGGTCGGCGCAGCGAACGCGATGCGCTGACGAGCGCTACGCCCACTCGAGCGGCTCGTAGCCGCTTCCGACGGGCGCCGAGACGATCAGGACGCGGGCGACGACGTCGCCGTCGTTGCGCACCGTCCGCTTCGGGCTCGGATCCAGCCGTGCGTACGAGCCCTTGCGCAGAGGATGCTCGACACCGTCGACCACCATCGTCGCGCTGCCGTCGAGCACGAGGAACAGCTCCTCGTGGTCGCGCTCCGTCTCGTCGTGCTCGGGGATCGACTCGCCGGGCGGCAACTCGACCGCGTTGACGCCGAATGCACCGATGCCGAGAGAGCGGCGTACCAGCACCCACTTGCCGTACTCGCGCTCGAGCTCGTCGTCGTGCCTGATCGTGAAGCCGTCCATATCGCCTCCTGCCTCGATCGGAGCATCCTGCCAGACGGGGTGCACCGGAGCCAGCAGCCCGGCCGGGTAGACTCGGCGGTGGTGTGACGAGCTACGCGGAGGCACGCTGGCTGCCGCGTGGATGGGCCCATCTCGCCATCCAGGTCGCGGTGTGGTTCGGCTTCTACGGCGCCTATCAGGTGGCGCGCGGCGCTGCGGACCGCGACATGCCTCAGGCGTTCTGGAACGGCACGCTCGTGATCGAGGCGGAGAACCGGATCAACGCGCTGATCGAGCCCGCAGTGCAGGGGTTCGTGCAGAGCTCCGAGATGCTCATCCTGGCCACGTCGTACACCTACTGGCTGTCCCAGTTCGCGGTCGTCGGGCTGTCGCTCCTGTGGATCTACTTCCGCCACCACGACCGCTTCGCCGATTTCCGCAACTGGCTCATCGGCGCGAACCTGCTCGGTCTCGTCGGCTATGTCCTCATGCCGACCGCGCCGCCGCGCATGTTCCCCGAGTGGGGATTCACCGACACGCTCGCGGAGTACGCGTCGGTGAATCACGACAGCGGGCTGATCGCCTTCGCCGCGAACCCCTACGCCGCGATGCCGAGCCTCCACGCGATGGACGCGCTGATCGTCGGCATCGTGATGGCGTCGGTCTGCCGCTCCCGGCTCGCGCGCGCCCTGTGGCTCGCGTGGCCGCTCTGGGTCTCCTTCGCCGTGATGGGCACCGGGAACCACTACTGGCTCGACTGCGTGGCGGGTTTCGGCGTCGCGTTCCTCACCGCACTGCTGCTCTTCCGCCGGCGGCTCCCTCGCGTTCTCGCGGGCGTCGCGTGAGCCATCCCGAGGAGCCACAGACTCCCGCTGGTTCCTCGGGCGTTGCTCGCGGTGGGGGCCGGCCGGAGGGCACAGTATTCGAATACGGGCCCGAAGAGCCGGGGGCCGCGAGCGACGCCAGGCGCCCGCGGAGGCCGGCTCCGCCGGCCGGGAGCCCGCGCCGGCGAGGGGCCGGCGGAAGCCAGCTCGACCGGGTCAAGCAGGAGTACACGGCCGCCGCGCGCGAGATCCTCCGCCGCTCCATGCAGGGGGTCGCGCGGACGAAGCTGACACCGGACATGCTCTCGATCGCGGGCCTCGCACTCTGCGTGGCCGGCGCCGTGCTCGTCGGCTTCGAGGCGCGGAACGAGTACCTCTTCTTCTGGCTCGGCGGGCTGCTCTTCGTCGCGGGCTCGGTCGCGGACATCCTCGACGGCGCGCTCGCGCGGGCCGCGGGGAAGGGAACGGTCTTCGGGGCCTTTCTCGACTCGACCTTCGACCGCCTCGGCGAGGCGGCGATGCTGACGGCGATCGGTCTCGCGTTCATGCGCGACTCGAACGAGGTGGCCCTCGTCGCCGCCTTCCTCGCCGTGATCGGATCGCTGCTCGTCAGCTACACGCGGGCGAAGGCGGAGATGCTCGGGCTCCGCGGCGACGTCGGCTTCGGCTCACGCCTCGAGCGCGTCGTGATCGTCTCGGTCGCGCTCGGCGTTGCGCCGTGGGGCTGGCTCGAGTGGCCGATCTACCTCCTCGCGGTCATGGCCTGGCTGACCGTCGTGCAGCGGATGCTCTTCGTCCGGCGCCAGCTGCGCGAGCTCGCAGAAGCGAACGCCTGACGCCGGCCGGTCGCCCGCGATCTGGACGGCGGGGCCGGCCGTGGCGCCCCGCCGAACGATGTGCGCCTGCTCTTGTCGCGGCGAGGCCGGCGTGGCAGAATTGTGCCCTTCCGCACAAATCGAACCGGGGGGACAGCGGGCGCCCGCGGTGGAGGAGGCCATCAGGATGAGACGTGACACGGCTCGGTGGGGAGCCGTGACCGTCTCGGTGCTGACGGCGGGCTTCCTCCCGCGGCCGCCGGGGCCAGGGGCACGGCCGATGCGCTGCTGCCGAGGAGGCGGGCGTCGAGCGCCGGACGCGGTCGGGCGTAGGCCGCTCGAAGACGACCGACGTCGGGTCGTCACTCAATGGTCGGTGCTATGCTGCTAGCAGTTTGACTGCTAGCAAATCCGAGAGAACGGGTATCTTTGTCAGGATGCCTGCACCCCTGAAAGGTGCGCTCGTTCGCGAGACCGCGAGAAGAGGCTCCAACGTGAACGACGTCGCGGTGGGGATCCTGGCAGAAGATTTCGGCGTCGCGTACGTTCCGAGCGGACGCCGGCGAAAAGTGCTAGCAGGGTCCAGCCCTGTCCTCCTTCTTCGTGTACCGCAGGAGCTCCGGGGCAAGATCCAGGCTGAGGCGTCCCGTACGGGAGCCAACGCGAACGACGTCATCCTCGCCGCGCTCTCGGACGGGCTCGGCCTCCCCCGGATGAGCAACCGAAAGGACACCATGGCCGAGACGAACGGCTCACCCAACGGCGGCACGCGCTCCAAGGACAAGGTTCGCGTCGCGATCATCGGCGTGGGCAACTGCGCCAACTCGCTCCTCCAGGGGGTCGAGTACTACAAGGACGCCAAGCCCGAGGACACGGTCCCCGGCCTGATGCACGTCGACCTCGGCGGCTACCACATCTCCGACATCGAGTTCACCGCCGCCTTCGACGTCGTCAAGGGCAAGGTCGGCGTCGACCTCGCCGACGCGATCTGGGCGCACCCCAACGACACGATCAAGTTCGCCGACGTGCCGAAGACGGGCATCAAGGTGTCGCGCGGGATGACGCACGACGGCATCGGCAAGTACCTCTCGGAGATCGTCGAGAAGGCGCCGGGGAAACGGCCGACATCGTCGGGATCCTGAAGGAGACCGGCACCGACGTCGTCGTCAACTACCTCCCCGTCGGCTCGGAGGCCGCGGCGAAGTGGTACGCCGAGCAGATCCTCGAGGCGGAGGTCGCAATGGTGAACTGCATGCCCGTCTTCATCGCGCGCGAGCACTACTGGCAGAAGCGCTTCGAGGAGGCCGGCGTGCCGATCATCGGCGACGACATCAAGTCCCAGGTCGGGGCGACGATCACGCACCGCGTGCTGACGACGCTCTTCGGCGACCGCGGCGTCCATCTCGACCGGACGATGCAGCTCAACGTCGGCGGCAACTCGGACTTCCTCAACATGCTCGAGCGCGAACGCCTCGAGTCGAAGAAGATCTCGAAGACGAACGCGGTCACCTCGATGCTCGACTACGACATCGGCGAGAAGAACGTCCATGTCGGCCCGTCGGACTACGTGCCCTGGCTCACCGACCGCAAGTGGGCGTACATCCGCATGGAGGGCTCGGCGTTCGGCGACGTGCCGCTCAACGTCGAGCTCAAGCTCGAGGTGTGGGACTCGCCGAACTCGGCCGGAATCGTGATCGACGCGGTGCGACTCGCGAAGCTCGCCCTGAACAACGGGATCGCCGGCGCGCTCGAGGCGCCCTCGAGCTACCTGATGAAGTCGCCTCCGGTGCAGATCGTCGACAGCGAGGCCCGCGAGAACACCGAGCGCTTCATCACGAAGAACGCCCGCGAGGCGGTGGCCAAGACGAGGTCCGCCAAGACGTGACGCACCGGCGCCTGGCACGCGTCTTCTGGCTCGGGGCGGCGGCGATCCTCGTCGCCGCCGCCCTGATCTCGCTCGTCGCGATCCTCGAGGGGGCTTCTCGGAGACCGACGGGCGGATCCTCGGCACGCTCGGCTCCCTGCTCTACACAGGCGCGGCCGCGCTGGCCGGGCTGGCGCTCGTCGACCGCGGGCCCGCCCGCGGGCTGGGCCGGGCGGTGGTCGGCCTTGCGGGAGTCACGTTCGCGCTCATGGCCCTGGCGATCTGGGCCGTCTGGGGCGAGGACGCCGACTGGCCATGGCGGCTCGCAATGTCCGGGGCGCTCTATCTCCTGGCCGGGCTCGCCACCACGACGGGCCTCCTGCTCACGACGCGGCCGGCGCTACAGCGGCTCGTGCTGGTCGGCGGGGCGCTCACCGTTCTCGCCGTCTCGCTGACGCTCGTCCCGATCTGGCGTGATACGGAGCCCGGCGGCACCCTCGGGAAGGCGATAGGCGCCTCGTGGATCCTCGCCGCGCTCGCGCTCCTGCTGGCCCCCGTCCTGCAACGGTGGTCGGCCGTGGGCGAGACGGAGACCGGCGACCGGGTGCTCGGGACGCTCGACGAGGTCGAGCTCGTCGCGACGCGCCGTCCGGGCGACGACCTCGTCGTGACGGACCGCCCGCGCGGGGGCGAGCGGCTCGTGCTGCGGCGCAAGCGGTGAGGGCGTTCGAGTCAGCTCGAATCGTCGCTCCACCCGGACCGGTCGCCGGGGTCAGGCACCTTTCGGTGCCAGACCCCACTCACGCACCGTCGCTCCGCCCGGGGTCAGGCAGCTTCGGTGCCAGACCCCGGCGGGGTGCGCAGTCGTCGGCCGTGAAGCCGACACGCTTGTGCGACGAGTCACAGAACGGCTTGGTGCGCGAGTGGCCGCAGCGGCAGAGCGCGAGCGCCTTGCCCTCCGGGAGCGCAAACTCGCGCCCGTCAGGATCGACGATCGTCACCGGGCCGACGACCTTGTACGGCCCGTTCGCCCGCACCGTGATCGTGACCTCGTCCACGTCGCGAGCCTACCCGTCCCTACAATCGAGGGCCCGTGGCGCTCCGCATCTGCCTCGTGACGCCGCACGCCTGGTCGGTGCCACACGACACGAACGAGCACGTCGCGGGCGTCGCCCGTGCGCTTCGGGCGCGCGGGCACACGGTCGTCGTCCTCGCACCGTCGTTGCGCTCACGGGAGCTGCTGCAGGGGCGCCGTGCGCTGCAGACGGGCGAGCTCGACGACGTCGTCGCCGTCTCTCGCGCCGTCCCCGTGTCACCGCGCTCCGCCGTGGGGATCCCGGTCGGGGTCCGCGCGAACGTCGCCACGGCGCTGCGCCGCGGCGACTTCGACGTCGTGCACGGATTCGATCCGGCGATTCCCGGGCTCTCCTACGTCGCCTTGCTGGAGACGCGGACGACCACGGCGGCGACGTTCGTCGACCCGGAGCGGCTCGGCTTCCCGCCGCGGCGGAACCAGCGTGACCGGCTGCTGGGCCGGATCGACCGGCTGCTCGCCACGGGCGACGAGATCGCCGCGCGCGCGTCGGCGCGCTTCCCGGGCGAGTACACGGTCGTGCCGGCCGGCGTCGACCCGGAGCTCTTCCATCCGGGACCGAAGGCGCGCCTGGTCGTGATCGAGACGTCGGCGGGCAGCCTGCCGGTCGTTCGCTCCGCGCTTCGAGCGCTCCGCAAGCTGGACGGGTGGGAAGCGGTGCTGCTGCGAACGGCACGTCTCGCGGCGCGCCCGTCGATCCCGCTCGGCCTCCGCGAGCGGGTCCACGTGCGAACCGCCGTACGCGCCGCCGCACGGGCCGAGCTGCTGCGCGGCGCGTCGATCGTCGTCCCCTCGCCCGAAGGGCTGCCGCGTCTCGTCTCCGAGGCGGCGGCGGCGGGCTGTGCGGTGGCCGAGCCGCCGGGCGTCGAGGTCCAGCCCGAGCTGGCAGCCGCGGCGCTCCTGCGCTTCGCGGAGGACCCGGAGGCGCGCCGCCGCGACGCGGACGCCCGGCGCGCCGCGGTTTCAACGGAGACCTTCGACGACGTCGCCGGCCGGCTCGAGCAGGTCTACCTCGAGGCCCGCGGGCGCCGACGGTCGCCACGCGTCCACGCCGACCCGCTCGCCGGCCGCGACTGGATCGTCGCCGACCTCCACATGCACACCCGCTGGTCGCACGACTGCTCGATCGAACCGTCGGCCCTCGTCGACCATGCGGAAGCCGAGGGACTCGGCGCGATCGCCGTCACCGACCACAACGTCTTCGGCGGCGCGCTCGAGACCGTGGAGCTCGCCCGCGATCGCGAGCTGATCGTGATCCCCGGCGAGGAGGTCAAGACCGACCGCGACGGCGAGGTGATCGGCCTCTTCTTGCGCGACGAGATCCCGCGGGGGCTGCCGTTCGCCGACACGGTCGCAGCGATCCGCGAGCAGGAGGGCGTCGTGTACCTCCCCCACCCCTTCGACCGGTTGCACGCGATCCCGGCACCCGCGACGCTGCACCGCCACCTGCCGGAGATCGACGTGCTCGAGGTCTACAACGCGCGTCTTCTGTTCGACGCGTACAACGACGAAGCGCTCCGCTTCGCGCGGAAGTACGGTCTGCTCCAGGGCGCGGGCTCCGACGCGCACGTCCTCCAGGGCGTCGGGACGGGCGCGCTACGGATGCGACGCTTCGACGGGCCGGAGGAGTTCCTCCTCTCGCTGCGCACCGCGACCGTGCTGCGCCGGCCGAAGTCGCTCGCGCTGCTCCAGTCGCTGAAGTGGGTGGCCCAGGCACGCGATCGGCTCGCGGCCTCCCCGCGCTAGAGGAAGCACGCCAAGCGCCACCGAAAGAGAAGAGCGATGGCGAGCCCCGAAAAGCCCCGGACGCAGACATCGAGCGGTTCGGGGGCTTCCCCGTCGAACCGCGACGAGATCCAGGAGCGCTACCTCCGCCGGGCGATCGCCGAGATCAACGCGCTCGGCGACGAGCTGCTCGCGCTCGGCGACGAGCTGCACGTTCCCGTGCTCGGCAGCGGCCACCCGCTGGGCGACGTCTTCCTGCTCAAGCACCGTCCGACGCAGAGCGAGATCCACGAGGGCGTCGCGTTCTTCGGACGCTCGGGACAGGCGCTTTTGAAGTCGCTCCAGCGGCTGTCCGTCGACCCGCTGGCGGTGTACGGCACGAACTGCCTCAAGTTCGGCACGGAGGGCCCGGTCGAGGCACGCGGCTGGCTGACGCGCGAGCTCCACATCGTGCAGCCCAGGCTCGTCGTCGCCATGGGCGAGGAGACCGTCGCCTTTCTGAACGGGCTCGGGTTCCCTCTCGCCGACACCCTCGACGCGGAGCTCGCCGGCGAGCTCCAGCCGTTCACGCCGACGATCGACGCGCTCGTCACGCCCGACATCGATGCCTCGCTCGACGAGCAAGGCGCGAAGACGCGATTCTGGTCGGCGTTCAAGACGCTCGGTGCCTGGTGGTCCGAGCTGCCGCCCTACTGAGCCAGCTCCGCGCACCGTCCGCCGGGCGCGGAGGGGGCCCGAGCGCACGCGACACCGTGTCACTCGCGCTTGGGCTGCTGGCCGCCCTCGCCGCGTGGGAGGCGCTCGCCGGCCGGCTGCCCGGGATCCCCGACGCCTGGGACGTCGTCCTCGTCGCCGTCCTCGTCTTCCCGGCCACGTTTCTCGTCGTGTGGCTCCTGCTGCCGCTTGCGCCTTCGCGACGGCTGCTCGCCGGGGCGCTCGCGATCGGAGCGCTCGGCGTCGTGCTGTACGTCGCCGGTCTCGACGGCCTCTTCAACGCCGCGAAGCTCGTCGCGTTCACGCTCTTCGGCTTCTGGTTCCTGCAGATGCTCGAGGCGCTGACGTGGGTCGTCCTGGTCGCGGCGATCATCCCCTGGGTCGATGCCGCGTCCGTCTACCGGGGGCCGACGAAGGTCGTCGTCGAGGAGCAGCCCGGCCTCTTCGAGCGAATCGCCGTGTCGTTCGCCGTGCCCGGCGAGGACGGCGCGGCGCGACTCGGGCCGCCCGACGTGATCTTCTTCGCGCTCTTCCTCGCCGCCGCGGCAGGGTACGGGCTCCGCGTCGCGGCGACCTGGATCGGGATGACGGCGGCACTGTCGGCGACGCTCGTCGCGACGTACGCGCTCGACCTGAAGGGGGCTGCCCGCACTCCCCGCGATCTCGCTCGGCTTCCTGGTACCGAACGCCGACCTGCTCTGGCGCTCGCTGCGCGGTGAGGGGCGCGGCGAGGGCCGCGCCCCTTCCTAGTCGCCGGCGGTCGGACGCTCCGGCTCAGCAGTTCTGCTCGACCCAGGCCTCGATGTTCTGCGTCGCCTGCTGCACCTCGGCCGAGTCCATCGAGCTGGAGAGCTCCTGGAGCTTCGCCAGGGCCTCGGGGCTCGGGGCCTCTCCGCTCGCGAGGTCGGTGCCCTCGAACGCCTCGGCGATCTTGCTGAAGTTCTCGGCGATCACCCGGTAGTCGTCCTTGATCTCGTCCGGCACCTGGTCGGCGATCTCGTCGAATGCCTTCGCAGCGTCCTCGATGTTCGCGTCCTGGCCGCTGAACGACTGGGCGATCCTCGACGCGATGCCCGCGAACTGCGCGCATTCGCCCGAGAGGTCTCCGAGATCGATGTCCGTCCCGGTCTCGGTCGCGTCGGTCGTCGCCGTGTCGTCCGGCATCGTCGTCTCCGCCGCGACCGTGGTCTCGGTGTCCGGCGACGCCTCGTCGCTCGAGCTCCCGCCGCAGCCCGCCGCGACCAGCGCGAGCGCCACGATGAGCAGGGCCACGATCCTTCGTCTGTTCACTTCCCTCACCTTTCGTTGTCGTGAGCGCCCCCCGGTGCACCGCCATCATGCTCTTCGGCAGAACCGTCTGCATGCCTGAGCAGCGTCACGCTCTCGATGTGCGGCGTATGCGGGAACATGTCGACCGGCGTGCAGCGGACGAGCTCGTAGCCGTACTCGTCGCGGAGGACGGCGAGATCGGACGCGAGCGTGGTCGGGTTGCACGAGACGTAGACGATCCGTCGAGCGCCGAGCGCCCCCGTCCGTCGCAGCGCCTTGCCCGCGAGGCCGGCGCGCGGAGGGTCGACGACGACCACGTCCGGCCGCCCCGCCCTCCCGGCGAGCTCCTCGAGCGACTGGCCGACGTTCCCGGCGAAGAACCGCGCGTTCGCGATCCCGTTCGCCTCGGCGTTCTCGATCGCGCACGCGACCGACTCCTCCGAGATCTCGACGCCCCACACCGACGCGGCGGCGCCGGCCAGCGCGAGCCCGATCGTCCCGGTGCCGCAGTAGAGGTCGAATACGGTCTCCGTGCCGGTGAGCGCGGCGGCGTCGAGCGCGAGCCGGTACAGCGTCTCGGCCATCTCGGTGTTCGTCTGCAGGAACGCATTCGGGCGCACGCGAAAGCGCAGCCCGAGCAGCTCCTCCTCGATCCACTCCTCGCCGAAGAGCAGCCTCGTCGGGAGGTTCGTCACCTCCGCGGGCCGGTCGTTCACCGCCCAGTGGAGCGAGCGCAGCTCCGGGAAGCGGGTCAGCGTCTCGACGAGGAAGTCGGTGTCGAACCGCTCGCCCGGGGCGGTGACGAGCAGCACGAGCACCTCGCCCGTGTTGCGTCCCTCGCGGACGACGAGATGGCGGAGATAGCCCTCCCCGCTCCGCTGATCGTACGGCTCGAGGCCCTCCTCGCGCGCCCACGCCTTGACCGCCTCGCGGATCGCGTTGCCCGTCTCCGTGGTGAGGAGGCACTCCTCGACGTCGATCACCTCGTCCCAGCGGCCCGCGCGATGGAAGCCGAGCACGATCCCGTCCTCGCCGGATGCGAACGAGTACTCGAGCTTGTTCCGGTAGCCGTACGTAGAGCGGGCGGGAACGATCGGCTCGAGCGGCGGGTCGGCAAAGCCGCCGAGGCGGACGAGCGCGTCGCGCACCTGCCCGTGCTTGGCCTCGAGCTGGCGCGTATAGGCGAGGTCCTGGAAGCGGCAGCCGCCGCAGACCCCGAAGTGCCGGCACGGCGCCTCGACGCGGTCGGGCCCCGGCTCGAGCAGCGCGGTCCGCGCCGCCTCCGCGTAGCCCTTCTTCACCTTCGTCGCGCGGGCCCGGACGAGGTCGCCGGGCAACCCGCCGCGGACGAAGACGACGAAGCCGTCGAGCCGTCCGACGCCGTTTCCGCCGTAGGCCAGCGAGTCGATGCGGACCTCGACCTCCTCTCCCTTGCGGACCGGCGCTGCCACGCGCGGAGGGTAGCCGCGCATGCGAGCGACGCCGTCTCGTAGCCTGGAGACATGGCCCGAAGCGCGACACACGTCGTGAGAGCCGAGCACCTGTCGAAGGACTACGGGCGCGACCGCGGCGTCGTCGACCTCGGCTTCGAGGTCGAGACGGGCGAGGTCTTCGGCTATCTCGGTCCGAACGGCGCCGGCAAGACGACCACGATCCGCCTGCTGCTCGACCTGATCCGCCCGACGGCCGGCCGGATCGAGCTCTTCGGCGTCGACGCGCGACGGGACGGCCCGAAAGCGCGCGCGAAGGTCGGCTACCTCCCCGGCGACCTCCGGCTCTACGAGCGGCTCACCCCGCGCGAGCACCTCCGCTACTTCGCCTCGCTGCGCGGGATGGACGGCCTCGGCGACGGCGAGCGGCTCGCCGAGCGGCTCGACCTCGAGCTCGACCGGCCGATCAAGGCTCTCTCGAAGGGGAACCGCCAGAAGGTCGGGCTCGTCCAGGCGCTCATGCACCGGCCGGCGCTCGCGGTCTTCGACGAGCCGACGGCCGGGCTCGATCCGCTCGTCCAGCAGGTCGTGTACGAGCTCGTCGGGGGAGACGACCGCCGACGGGCGCACCGTCTTCGTCTCCTCGCACGTGCTCTCCGAGGTACAGCACATCGCCGACCGGGTCGCGCTGATCCGGGACGGGCGGCTCGAGCTCGTCGACACGGTCGAGACGCTTCGCCAGCGGGCGCGGACGCGAGTGGAGGTGACGTTCGCCGAGGCACCGCCGGCCGGGACGTTCGACACGGTGCCGGGCGTGCGGGAGGTGGGCCGGAACGGGCACGTCGTCCGGCTCACGCTCGAGGGGCGGGCCGACGCGCTCGTGAAGGCGCTCGCGCGGTACGAGGTCCACGGCCTCGACAGTCACGAGGCGGACCTCGAGGATGTCTTCCTCGAGCTCTACCGAAGGCCGGCCGGTGCTCCGTAACGTCTTTCTGAAGTCGCTCCGCGATCTCCGCCGGAGCTTCGCCTGGTGGGCCTTCGGTCTCGTGGGCTACGTCGCCCTGATCGCGTCCGTCTACCCGACGATCCGCGACAACCCTGACCTCGAGAAGCTCGTCGAGAGCTACCCCGAGGCGCTCAAGGCGTTCATCGCGTTCGGCGGGCAGTTCGACTTCACCTCCCCGCGGGCTACCTCGGCAGCGAGCTCTTCTCGTTCATGATGCCCGCGCTCTTCCTCGTCGCCTCGGTCGGCCACGGGGCCGGCGCGCTCGCGGGCGAGGAGGAGCGCGGCACGATCGACCTGCTCCTGTCCTCCCCTCTCTCGCGGACGCGGATCGCGCTGGAGAAGCTGGCCGCGATGGGTGTCGAGCTCGCCGGGCTCGGCGTCGTTCTCTGGCTCGCGCTCTGGCTCGGCGCGCGCGCCTTCTCGATGGAGATCTCCGGTGCCCACCTCGCCGCGTCGACGGCGGTGCTCGTCGTCCTCGCGCTCGCGTACGGCGGGGTCGCGTTCATGATCGCCGCGGGCACGGGCCGGAGGGCGCTCGCGATCGGGGTGACCGTCGCCCTCGCGGTGGGCGCGTACCTCGTCAACTCGCTGGCGTCACTCGTCGAGGTGCTGCAGCCCTTCCAGAAGGCGACGCCGTTCTACCACTATGCCGCCGGCGACCCGCTCCACCAGGGTCTCGACCCGTGGCACACGCTCTTCCTCGTCGCCGTGGGCGTGGTCGCCGCCGCGGCGGGCGTGCTCCTCTTCGACCGCCGCGACCTGGCCGCGTAGCTCGGGGCTCAGGCCAGCACGGAGACGTGCACCGACCGCTCGCGCGGCCCGTCGAACTCGCAGAAGAAGATCCCCTGCCACGTCCCGAGCGCCAGCGACCCGTCGTCGCGGAGCGGCACGACCACGCTCGGCCCCATGAGCGCGGCGCGCACGTGCGTCGGCGCGTTCTCCTCGCCTTCCTCCACGTGCTGCCAGCGCCAGTCCTCCGGCACGATCCGCTCGAGCGCCATCTCGAAGTCGCGAGCGACCATCGGGTCGGCGTGCTCGTTGATCGTCACGCCGGCGGTGGTGTGCGGCACGTAGACGAGCACGGCAGAGCCGCTCGCACCGGCGACGGCGTCGCGCACGAGGCGCGTGATGTCGACGAGCTGGCTCTGCCGCTCGGTCCGGACCGTGAGCGTCGTCACCCGGTCAGAGCGCGCCCCCGGCGGCAGGCGGTGCCCCCGCCTCGAGCGGGTTCTCGCCGCCCGATTCCCGGGCGAGGTAGTCCTCCACGTCCATCACGTCGTCGCGCGAGCGGGTGACGACGTCGAGCAGCTCCGACATCGAGGCAACCTCCTCGCGCTGCTCCTGGAGGAACCAGTGCATGAACTGCTCGGCGACGAGGTCGCTCTCCTCGCGGGCCGTGATCGCGAGCTGCTGGATCTGGCCGGTGACGCGCCTCTCCTGGTCGAGCGCGAGCTGGACCGGCGCGACGACGTCCGCAAACGAGACCTGCGGCGCCTCGACGCCGGGGACCACGACCTGCTCGTCGGCGTCGAGGAGGTACTCGACCATCATCATCGCGTGGTTTCGCTCCTCGACCGCCTGACGGTAGAAGAAGGCGGCGAGCTGCGGGAGCGTCTGCGCGTCGTAGTAGACCGCGATCGCGACGTACTGCTGCGACGCGCCGAACTCGTACGCGATCTGCTCGTTGAGTGCATCCGTGAAGCGAGACATGCCGGGGATGCTAACGACGAGGGCGGCCCCCGGGGAGCCGCCCTCGCACACGGGTACGAGGCTGCCGTCAGTTCGCGCTCGGCGCCTCGACGTCGGCCGGCAGCGAGCCGAGCGTGATCCGCCGCGGCTTCGCCTCGTCGGGCTTCGGCACGCGAACCTCGAGGACGCCGTTCTCGTAGGAGGCGACGATCTTCGAGTCGTCCACGCCCGCGGGCAGGCCGACCGCCCGCGAGAAGGTGCCGTAGCGCCGCTCGTAGCGGAAGTAGCGGTCGCTCTCCTCCTTCGTCTCGCGGCGCCGCTCGCCGGTGACCGTAAGCGTGTCGTCCGCGACCTCGATCGAGATCTCGTTCTCCGAGAGCCCCGGCAGGTCGAACGCGTAGACGACGTCGCCGTCTGTCTCCCAGACGTCGAGCGCGGGCACCCAGCCCTGCGCCGAGCGGCCACGACTCGGGAGCAGCCCGTCGAAGAGACGGCTCATCTCGCTCTGCATCTGGGCGATGTCGCGGAACGGCTCCCAGCGTACGAGTGTCGACATGGTGATTCCTCCCTCGTTGGAAGTTTCAATAACTAGGAGTATAAAACATGAGTGATGTAATGGCAAGTTCTCTCGGAGTACGATCGTTCCATGGCCGGCATCCCGGAGCTGCTCAAGGGACGGAGCTTCACGCGCGTCTCGGACTGGAGCCCGGCCGAGCTCGGGACCGCGCTCGACCTCGCCGACGAGCTCAAGGTCGAGCGAGCCCGGCGCCGCGAGCTCCGCATCCTCCCCGGCCGCACGGTCGGGCTCATCTTCCGCAAGCCCTCGACCCGGACCCGGATCAGCTCCGAGGTCGGCATCGCCGAGCTCGGCGGCATGGCGCTCTACGTCCCCGCCGCCGACCTGCAGCTCTCCCGCGGCGAATCGACGCGAGACACCGCGCTCGTGCTCTCACGGTTCCTCTCCGCAATCGTGATCCGCACCTTCGACCAGGCGGAGGTGGACGAGTTCGCCGAGCACGCCACGATCCCGATCGTCAACGGCCTCACCGACGCCTCTCACCCGCTCCAGGCGCTCGCGGACGCGATGACGATCCGCGAGCGCTTCGGGGCGCTCGCAGGCGTCCGTGTCGCCTATCTCGGCGACGGGAACAACGTCTGCCACTCGCTGATGCGGATCGCGGCGCGATCGGGCATGGAGCTCGTCGCCGCCTGCCCGGACGGCTACCTGCCCGACCCGGCGGTCGTCGCCTCGTGCCGTGACGACGCTACGGCGAGTGGCGGCAGCGTTGCGGTGACGACCGACCCGGCCGAGGCGATCGCCGGGGCGCGCGTGCTCTACACCGACGTCTGGGCGAGCATGGGCCACGAGGACGAGCGCGACCGGCGGCTGCGAGACCTCGACGCGTACCGGCTCGACGCGGCCAAGCTCGCGCGCGCCGCACCGGACGCGGTGGCGCTCCACTGCCTCCCCGCGCACGTGGGAGAGGAGATCACCGCCGACGTCCTCTACGGCGACCGCTCGCTCGTGTGGGACCAGGCGGAGAACCGTCTCCACGTCTACAAGGCCGTGCTGGCGCTGACCGTTCGATGAGGTTCGACGACGTCGTCCGGGAGGCGCTCGACAGCCTGCCGCCCGACATCGCCGCCGGCCTGCGCAACGTCGCGGTCGTCGTCGAGGACGAGGACCCCGACGACCCCGACCTGTACGGCGTCTTCGACGGCACCCCGCTCACGGAGGGCGGGCCGGGGCCCGGCGACCTGCCGAACCGGATCGCCATCTTCCGGCGTCCGCTCGAGACCGACTTCCGGGACGTCGACGACCTTCGCGAGGAGATCCGAGTGACCGTCCTCCACGAGCTCGGCCACTACTTCGGGCTCGACGAGGAGCGCCTCGCCGAGCTGGGCTACGAGTGACGACCTTCCTCGGCGTGCTCGCCTGGATCGCGTTCGTGGTCGGCGCGCTCGTCGTGGGGCTGTTCCTCTTCGCTCGCCGGCGCTGAGATCCGACGTTTGGGCCGGGAATGTTCGGGAAGAGACCATCGTTGACGTGTGCATGGACACCATCTCGCAGTACCACGTAGACATCGAAGCGCTGAGCGAGCGACGCGTGGCGCTCTGGAACTCGCTTTCGCAGGGACGCGATCCGGCGGTGGTGGACGAGATCAAGGCGCTCGACGCACGTCTCGAGGAGCTCTGGGCGATGGTCAGGGCCGAACGGGCGCGCATCCGGTTCGGCGAGCGCGATGAGATCGTGCGGCGGGCCCGGGCCGAAGAGCGGCTCGAGCGGGCCGCGTAACGCCCTACGTCGAGCCCGCATCCGGCGCGCTTCCGGGAGGGAACGAAGCGGGTTCGCCGTACCATGTGCTCGTGCTCGCACGCTACGCCGACAGCGAAGATCCCGTCGCTCGGGAACGCCAGGCGCTCGCGGGGCAGCGCGCGGAGCTGGAGGCGCTCAAGCTGCAGCTCGCCGAGCGCATCGCGGCTGTCAGGGAGCGCGAGGAGGAGCTGCGGGCCGCGCTGGCCCGTGTCTCCGCGGGGCAGGCGCCAGGGGTCCTGCTTCCTCCGCAGGTCGACCCGAGCGCCGACCGGCTCGCCGCGCGCGCGGCGGCGCTCGCCGAGCGCGAACGCGCGGTCGCGGCGCGGGAGGCCGCTCTCGCGGCCGGGCAGCAGGCCGACGGGTGGGGAAACGGCGACGCGGCGCTCGCCGAGCGAGTAGCGGGGCTGGACGTCCGTGCCCGCGAGCTCGATGCTCGACGTGCCGAGCTCGACGCGCGCGAGCGCGCCGTCGACGAGCGAGAGCGGACGCCGCGGGACCCCGAGGCGGCGCGCCTCGCGGAGATCGAGGCCCGGCTCGACGAGCTCCGCGCGGCCGAAGAGGCGTTTCTCCGCACCCGGCGCGAGCTCGCAGACCATTCGGATGCGATCGCGGCACGCGAACAGCTCCTAGCACAACGCGAGCGAGAGCTCGACGAGCGCGAGGACGGCTGGGGCGGCGCGGACGTTCGCGAGCTCGAGGCACGCCTGCGCCGCCTGGAGACGGAGCGCCGGGCTCTCGGGACGTCACAGGGCTTCAGCGGCGGCTTCCGCAAGCTCGAGCAGGACGGCACGCGTCGGCCGCCCTCATGGTGAGCGGCGGTCGCTCCCGAGAAGACGCACAGCCCGGTCTCAGCGAAATCCCAGGCTCGACCTGTTGGATGAGGGTCGAGCACTTCGACGTGAGGAGATCACTATGAGGCGCAAGGTGTTATCGGTGGGAGTGGCCGCGCTGGCGGTCGCCGGCGGAGGCGCCGCGATCGCGGCAACGACGGCCGGCACCCCCCAGGAGGAAAGCAAGGCGGTCGTCGAGGACGCCGCGAAGCAACTCGGCGTCACCCCGGGCAAGCTGAGCGACGCCCTGAAGAAGGCATTCGAGAACCGCGTCGACGCGGCGGTCGCGGACGGCCGGCTCACGAAGGAGCAGGGCGACGCGATCAAGGCGCGGATCGAGGCGCAGGAGTACCCGATGCTCGGCTTCGGAATGGGCCGGCGCGGGGGCCCCGGGATGCACCGCGCCGGTCACCTCGACGCCGCGGCGTCGTACCTCGGGGTGACGGCTGCCGAGCTGCGGACGCAGCTTCTCGCCGGGACGACGCTCGCGGACCTCGCGAAGGCGAAGGGCAAGTCGGTAGACGGGCTCGTGTCAGCACTCGTGGCGGACGCGAAGAAGCGGCTCGACGCGGCAGTCGAGACGGGCCGCATCACCCGGACGCAGGCCGACCAGATGCTGCAGAACGCGAAGCAGCGGCTCACCGACAGCGTGAACGGGAAGCTCCCCGAGCGCGGCCGCGGCCCCTTCGGCGGCCCCTCCGGCGCGATGGGCTTCGGTCACGAGCACGCCCGCGGCAGCGGGCCGATCTGAGCCCCGCAGGTCGCCCCGCGGCCGGAGAGACTCCGGCCGCGGGGCTAGAATCGGTCGCTGCGGGGCGTTAGCTCAGTTGGGAGAGCACCAGCTTTGCAAGCTGGGGGTCGCCGGTTCGAGCCCGGCACGCTCCATTTACAGCTGCTTCCGAGAATGTGTCCGAGAATCGGAGGCTGTCGACAGACCGTTGGTGGGCCGTACTGCGTTCCCATCTGGGCCGCTGACGCCTCGGCCTCGCACAGCCCTCTGGGCTGACCGGCGCCGGTGAGCGGCTCGCGCACCGTGGCGCTCCGAGGAGACTGCCGTGCGGTGTCGGCGACCGGCACAAGCGCACCGCAGACGTTCGGCGCCACGCGACTAAGGTTGTTCTCGTGGCGAACGGGACGAAGCGCGGGGGCTCCCGGGGAGTGACAGGTTCCGCGGCGTGTTGCGTCGAGCAGCCCCGGCTGGGTAGCGGTCGATGCTGACGGTGGAGGAGATCCGTCGGGTCGCGGTGTTCGCGGATCTCGAGCCGGACGTGTGCGAGCAGCTTTGCCGGGTCGCGGCCAACATCACGCTCGCGCCCGGCGAGTATGCGGCGCACGAGGGAGATGGGCCGGTGCTGTTCGGGCTGCTCGAGGGTCGGATCGAGGTGGTCAGGCTGGTCGACGGCGTGGAGAGCGTGATCGGCGAGCGACGACCCGGCGACATCATCGGTGAGCTTTCGATCGCGATCGGGATGCCCCAGCCCGCCGGCTACCGGGCTGTCGAGGCTTCGCGTGTCTTCCGGCTCGAGCCGGACGACTACCGCGCAATCGCGGCCGCAGCGCCGGAGGTCGAGGCGCGGGTCGAAGAGCTGGTGCAGAAACGGCTCGGCGGCGCCAGGGGTCTGCGCGCGCGGATGGCCGAGCCCTCCCGGTCCCGGGCGACCGTGCTCGGGCACCGCTGGGATGCCTCCTGCGCCGAGCTGCGACGTTTCCTCGACCGCAACCAGATCCGGTTCCGCTGGCTGCAGCCCGAGGTGCCCGCCGACGCGGAGGAGTGGGAGGGCGAAATGCCGGCCGAGAACGACTACCCGGTCCTACGGGTCGACAACGGCAAGACGGTCGTGCAGCCGCAGCTGCGGCGCGTGGCCGAGCTGCTGGAGATCGCGACCGAGCCGGTGGCCGCGGTCTACGACACTGTGATCGTCGGCGCCGGCCCGGCCGGCCTGGCCGCCGCCGTCTACGGTGCCTCGGAGGGACTCCGCACGCTCGCGATCGAGTGCCAGGCACCGGGCGGACAGGCGGGCACCTCGTCGCGGATCGAGAACTACCTCGGCTTCCCTTCCGGTGTGTCGGGCGACGAGCTTTCGAGCCGAGCACTCCGCCAGGCGCGCCGGCTCGGCGCCGAGGTCGTCGTCACCCGATCGGTCACGCGGATCGACGCTGCCGCACACCGGATCCACCTCGACGGCGGCGATGTCCTGCAGGCGCGGACGATCATCCTCGCCTGCGGCGTCTCCTGGCGGCAGCTCGAGATCGAGGGCTTCGATCGCCTCGCCGGCAAGGGGATCTTCTATGGCGCCGCACGCAGCGAGGCGCCGAATACTCACGGCTTCGACGTGCACATCATCGGTGCGGGCAACTCCGCTGGCCAGGCGGCGATGTACTTCTCGTCGCACGCGCGCAGCGTCACCATCCTCTACCGCGGCGAGACTCTGGAGAAGAGCATGTCGCACTACCTCGTCGACCAGCTCGCCGCCCGTCCGAACATCCGCGTGCTCTTCAAGAGGGAGGTGACCGCCGCGCACGGAGACGCCTCGCTCGAGGCGATCGACGTCCGCGACAACGCCACCGGCGAGACGGCGCGGCTCGCCTCGAGCGGTCTGTTCATCTTCATCGGCGCCGATGCCGAGACCGGCTGGCTCCCGCCGGAGATCGAGCTCGACCCGAAGGGCTACGTGCTTACCGGCGCCGACCTGCGCGCCGCCGGACGGTGGCAGCTCGAACGCGACCCCTACCTGCTCGAGACCAGCGTCCCCGGCATCTTCGCCTGCGGCGATGTCCGCTTCAGCCCCGTCAAACGCGTCGCGGCAGCCGTTGGCGAGGGCAGCATGGCGATCGCTTTCGTCCACCAGTACCTGCGCGAGAGCGAAGACCGCACCGATCGCGCTGCCCGCTAGCGCACGCGACAACTCTTCGCGAACGCCGCTGAGGAAGGAGCTCGCGGGTGGCTACAGAGCCACAGGTGATCATCGGTCGTGCGAAGGAGCTGGCTGACCTCGGCGAGTTCCTTGGCGGGGTCGAGGCGGGCGGTCCGACGGCGCTCGTGCTCGACGGCGAGATGGGGATCGGGAAGACCGCGCTTTGGAAAGGCGGGGCTGGCGGCGGCCGCCGATCGCTCATCTGCGCGTAGGTGATCCAGGCGAGCAGTGGATGCGTGAAGCGCACCCGGTCGCAGGTTGTGGTACGTGCACGCACGTGCGATGCTGGCCCGGTGGCCGACGGTCCCGGGGCGCCGTGACAGTGACGCCGAGCGGCGTCGAGGATCACGACAGGCGCGCTCGCACGTGAGCGCCGTCCACGCATGACCGCCGTGTTCGGCGCCTACGGCGGTCGCTACGTCCCGGAGACGCTCATGCCGGCGCTCGAGGAGCTCGAGCGCGCGTGGCGCGAGGCGCTCGCCGACGACGGTTTCCACGAGGAGCTGCACCAGCTCGCGACGACGTACGCCGGGCGTCCGACGCCGCTCACGCTCGCGGAGCGCTTCGCCCCCGGCCGGCGGCTGTACCTGAAGCGCGAGGACCTCTTGCACACGGGCGCTCACAAGGTGAACAACGCGCTGGGGCAGGCTGTGCTCGCGCGACGGCTCGGGAAGCGACGCATCGTCGCGGAGACGGGCGCCGGGCAGCACGGCGTCGCAACGGCGACCGTGTGCGCGCGCTTCGGCCTCGAGTGCGTCGTCTACATGGGCGAGGAGGACATGCGCCGGCAGAGGCCCAACGTCGAGCGTATGCGGCTGCTCGGGGCCGAGGTGCGCCCGGTCGGCTTCGGTACGCGGACGCTGAAGGAGGCGACGAGCGAGGCAATCCGCGACTGGATCACGAACGTCGAGACGACGCACTACCTGATCGGGTCGTGCGTGGGGCCGGCGCCGTACCCGGAGCTCGTCGCGGAGCTGCAGTCGGTGATCGGGCGCGAGGCGCGCGAGCAGCTGCTCGCGCTCGAAGGGCGGCTTCCGGACGCAGTCATCGCGTGCGTCGGCGGCGGCTCGAACGCGATCGGGCTCTTCCACGGCTTTCTCGACGATGCCGACGTGCGGCTCGTCGGCGTCGAGGCGGCGGGGGCGGCGTCGCTTGGCTCGGGACGCGCGGGTGTGCTGCACGGCGCACGCTCGTCCATCCTCGCCGACGAGGACGGGCAGATCGCCGACGCGCACTCGATCTCCGCCGGGCTCGACTACCCCGGCGTCGGGCCCGAGCACGCGTTTCTGCGCGACAGCGGCCGCGCTACGTACGTCGGCGCGACCGACGACGAGGCGCTTGCGGCGTTCCGCGACCTCGCCCGCACGGAGGGGATCATCCCGGCGCTCGAGCCCGCGCACGCGCTCGCGCGGGCACGAGAGCTCGACGTCGAGCTCGTGCTGGTCGGCCTGTCCGGCCGCGGCGACAAGGACCTCGCCGAAGTGCTCGAGCACCTCCCATGACCGTGGGCCGCAAGACGCTCGTGATCTACCTGATGACGGAGCCGGAGACGCCCGAGCTCGCGCGCGCCGCGGTGGACGGGGGCGCGGACGTCGTCGAGCTCGGTTTCCCGTTCTCGGACCCGCTCGCGGACGGGCCCGTGATCCGTCGGGCCGGCGAGCGTGCGCTCGCCCGCGGCATGCGCACGCGTGCCTGTCTCGACGTGCTCGCACGCACGCGCGAGCTGACGGCCGACACGCCGCTCTTACCGATGACGTACGCGGCACTCCTCGAGGCCTACGGCTGGGAGCGCTTCGCGGCCGACCTTCGTGCTGCGGGCGGTACGAGCATGATCGTCGCCGACCTCCCCGCGGGCGAGAAGCCGGAGGTCCGGCGCGTGCAGCTGGTCGCGCCGACCTCGAGCGACGAGCGCATCGCGCTCGCAGCCGAGCAGACGGACGGCTGGCTCTACCTCGTCACCGTCACCGGGACCACGGGCGCACGCGGCGAGCTCTCGCCCGCGCTCGCCGGCCTCGCCGAGCGTGCGCGCCGCCTCAGCGACGTGCCCCTCTATGCCGGCTTCGGCATCTCCACACCCGAGCAGGCGCGTGCGGCGGCCGAGCTCTGCGACGGCGTCGTCGTCGGCTCACGGGCAGTCGAGGCAGCCGAGCAGGGCGCGACGGCGCTCCGCGACTACGTCGCCTCGCTGCGCGCCGCCCTCGATCACGGCTGATCGTCGGGCACGCTGATCCGCGCTCACTCGGAATCGCCTACCGGCGCGAGCTTGACTCGAGCGGTGGGCCCGGGAATCATGGCCCTGATGCCGCCGACCTCCTGAGGAGGGACGATGTTCACAGAGTCACTCGCGAAACTGCTCGAGGGCGAGAGCCTGAACGACGAGGAGGTGACCGAGTTCGTCGAGAACATGCGCGACGATGCGATCACCGACGTGCAGATCGCGGGGTTCCTGGTCGCGTTGGTGGCGAAAGGCCCGACCGTCGGCGAGGTGGCGGCGATCGCGCGCGCGATGCGCGCGAACTGCGTTCAGATCAGCCCTCGAGTGAACGGGAACCTCACCGACATGTGCGGGACCGGCGGAGGGCTGACAACGTTCAACGTCTCGTCCGCCAACGCGATCCTGACGGCAGCGGCGGGTGTCCCGGTCGCGAAGCACGGCAGCCGCTCGATCTCGGCGTCGTCCGGCTCGGCCGACGCGCTCGAAGCGCTCGGAATCCGCGTCGAGCTGCACCCCGAGGAGGGGCGGCAGCTGATCGAGCAGATCGGGATCAGCTTCCTCTACGCGCCGGCCTTCCATCCCCTGATGCTCAAGGTGTTCTTCCCCGAGCAGGCACTCGGGATCAAGACGATCTTCTTCACGATCATCGGCCCGCTGATCAATCCGGCAGGCGCGCCGCACCACCTGATGGGCGTCTACCGACCCGACTACGTCGATCTCGTCGCCGACGCCGTGGCCCAGCTCGACATGAAGCACGTCGTGGTAGCCCACGGGCTCGACGGGCTGGACGAGATCTCGATCATCGGCCCCACCGCGATCGCCGAGGTCAAGGGCGACACCGTGGATCGGTACGAGGTCACGCCCGAGGACTTCGGTCTGCAGCGAGCGACGTTCGAGGACGTCAAGGGCGGCGATCCCGCATACAACGCGACCGTCATCCGGGACATCTTCGAGGGTCGCGACCGGGGCCCGCGCCGTGACTTCGTCGTGCTGAACAACGCGTTCGCGCTGTATGTCGCGGGCGTCGCGTCGAGCCCGGAGGAGGGACTGCGGATGGCGCAGGCGAACATCGATTCCGGCGCTGCCAGCCGCAAGCTCGCCGAGTTTGCCGAGGTCTCCAACCAGGTGATGGCCACGCCGGCGTGACGCGCAGTCTCGCGGACAGCATCCGCGCTCGCCAACGGCAGGGTCGAATGCCCGTGCTCTCGGAGCTCAAGGTCCGCTCAGCCAGGGACGGCGATCTGCTGCGCGGCCGGAATCCGGCGGCGCTCGCCGAGTCGATGGTCTCGGCGGGCATCGCGGGCCTCTCGATCGTGACCGCGGCCGAGGACTTCGGCGGCAGCCTCGATCTCGTCAGGAAGGTCAGGACGCACGTCGCGGTGCCGATCCTCCGCAAGGATTTCACCGCGAGCGAGGCGGATATCGACGAGACGCGCGCGGCAGGCGCTGACGCGATCCTGCTCACGGTATGCCTCCTGGACGACGAGTCCCTCGCCACCCTGCACGACACGGCCCACGCTTGCGGCCTCGAGACGCTCGTCGAGACGCACAGCCGCGACGACCTCGAGCGCGTCTCACGGCTGCGCTTGCGCCCCGATCTCCTCGGCATCAACAACCGCGACATCACCGTGCTCGAGACCGACGACGGCGACGTCTCGGTCACCGAGCAGCTCTCGGCGTTCCTGCCGAGCGGTCAACTCGTGCTCAGCGAGAGCGCGATCTCGGGCGCCGACGACGCGCGACGCGCGAGAGACGCAGGGGCCGACGCCGTGCTCGTCGGCACCTCGATCTTGAAGGCCGACGATCCTCGCGAGGCCATCGAGGCGCTCGTGGCGGTCGGCTGGGACTAGTGGTCCAGCCGCAGGTGGAGTTGGGCGCAACCCATGACCCGCGTCAAGATCTGCGGCAATACCCACGCTGAAGACGTCGCGATCTGCGTCGCCGAGGGAGCCGACGCGATCGGTGTCGTCGTCGAGTACCCCGTCCCCGTTCCCTGGTCGGTATCGCGCGGCCAGGCCGCGGCCCTGATTCGCGAGGTCCCCCCGCTCGTCTCCGCGGTCGCCGTCGTCGGCGGCGACGTCGACCTGATCCTCCGTCTCGCCGAGGCCACCGCTCCCGACGCCCTCCAGCTCCATGGCGACGAGCCGGAGGAGGTCGTGGCGACAGTGCGGGATCGGCTTGCCGGAACGGGCATCCACCTGATCAAGGCCGTCAGCGTCGAGCCGGAGACGCGCGACAGCGCCCTGGCCTGGCTCACACGCGCGGAACGGTTCGTCGCCGCCGGAGCCGACGCCATCCTCCTCGACGCAAGGCCTGCGGATCGCGCCGGCGGCGGGAGCGGCACCCGAATCGACTGGTCGCTCGCCCACTCGGTCGTCACCGGCTGTTCGCGACCCGTCGTCCTGGCCGGCGGGCTCACGCCCGAGAACGTCGCGACCGCCGTCCACACGGCCACGCCCTACGCCGTCGACGTGATCAGCTCCGTCGAGAACGCTGCCCACCGAAAGGCCCGTGACAGGGTGCGTGCCTTCGTACGCGCCGTTCGTGATGCTCGATGATCGGACCGGCGCCACCCCGCCCGTCACGCGTCATCGTCGCTAGCGCGGGGAACCGGTCGTGGTCGCACCTCCTGCGCGCCTCGACAGGCGATGTGCTTCAGCCGCTCGCGAGAACCTCGTTCAGCTTCGATGCCGTCTCGGGGCCGACGACCCCGTCCGGCGAGAGGCCCTGCGCCTCCTGGAAGGCGACCACCGCGGCCTCGGTGCGCGGCCCGAACGTCCCGTCGGCCGGCCCCGGGTCGTAGCCGGCGGCCGTCAGCGCCTGCTGGAGCTCGGTGACGACCGCGGGATCGGTGATCGCCTCGAGGTCGGTGGCACCCGCGCTCTCGCCGCGCTGGAGCTTCGTGCCCTCGGGGAGCGTGAACGGCGAGGGGGCGGTCGAGGGCGGCGTCGTCGCGGGGGACGAGGCCGTCGGGGTGTCCGCGGGAGTCGTCGGCGTCGCTGACGGCGTGGTGTCGGTCTGCGGCGGGGTCGTCCCCGTGCCCTCGGCGACCGGCTGCATCGGGGCCTGCCCGTCGCCGCGCAGGAGAAGCAGGGAGCTCACACCGGCGAGCACGACGACCGCGAGAGCGAGCAGGGCGACGAGGCGCCGCCGTCGGACGGCTGCTTGGTTGCTCGCGGCGGCCATGGCCCGATCAGCTGCGGAAGCGCGAGCGTGTTCACCGGGGGAGAGGCGCTCTTCGTAGGCAGGTGTCGCCGGACGACGCCCGCCGCGACTCGTCGGGCTCTCGCTCCAGTCGTCGTCCGAGATGTCGCCCAGCCAGTCGTCGAGCGGTTCGTCGCCTGGATGTGGTGAGGCCGCGCCGACCGGGGACTTCGAGTCACCGCGCGGACGGGTTCCGTGCACGTGAGAGATGGTAGGCGGCGGCTCGGCGGGCATGCGGCGCGACTACCCCCGGGTCTGCCGAGGTCGACGTCCGCTTCAGCGCTCGCAACCGGCCGCGACGGCGAGCGCACCGCAGACCTCGCGCATGCGCCCGTCGCCGAGACGGCCGAGGCGTTCGACGAGCGTCCCGATCGAGACGCTCTCGACGGAGTCGAGGTTGACGACGGAGAGTCGCGGGACCGGGTCGTCACCCGGCTCGAGCCGCACCTCGGTCGGGAGCCCCCGGACCGTCGTCGTGCAGGGCGCGATCAGCGCGCGCCGCAGCCGGGGAATCGCAGCGTCGCGCGACAGCACGACGACCGGTCGGCGCCTGATCTCGGGAAGCTCACACCACCAGACCTCGCCGCGCGCCGGAACGACGGTCACGACGTGCCGGCGGCCGCGCGGAAGGACGCGAGGTCGCCCCACTCATCGGGCTCGTCGATCGGGTGGGAGTCGTACGCGGCGTAGGCCGCGTCGAGCTCGGCCGCGCGCTCGCGCGCGAGCAGAGCAGCGAGCGCCTCGTCGACGAGAGCCGAGTCGGGACGTCCCGCGCGCGCACGCCGGGCAGCGGCGAGCAGTTGCGCGTCGACCGTCGTGCTGATCCTCGTACGACTCATGGCATGAACATACCACGAATGTGGCATGCGTCTCCTCCGTGCTCAGGCGCGCGCACGCGCGAAGCGGGCGCGGGCGATGTCCTCGAGGTCACGCTCCGCGAGCTCCAGCTCGAGGCGCCGCAGGGCGCCCTCGTGCTCGGGGATCCAGCGGCGCTCGATCGCCCGCAGACGTCGCGTCGTCGCGGCGAGCTCCGCCTCGATCGCCTCGTGCGCGGCCCGGGCGACCGCATGCTCGGCCGCCGCGGCCAGGGCCTGGCGATGTGCGTCGGCGGCGAGCGCCACGGCCGAGCCGCCGCCAAGCGCGACGAAGTCCGGCGGGTCGGCGAGATCGAGTCTCACGCCGGTCGGGATCACCGTCCCGATCGTGTTCTTCCAGGTGACCTCCGCCGTCGCGGGGCGGCCACGGTGCACCGCCGCCAGGCGCAGGCGACGCTCGCCGGCGAGCGCGAGCGCGCGGTCGTTCGCCTGCGCCGCGACGCGCGCAAGCCGCTCCCAGACCTCGGTCGCCTCGGCAACCACGACCGCCGTCCGCTGTCGCTCCCGCAGGAGTGTCCGGCGCTTCTGGTCGAGCACCTCGGTGCCGCGCCCGGCAACCTCGAGCCGGCGCATCAGCCAGAGGCGTCCAGCCCTACCCGGAGGGACCCTCAGAGCCACCGGCATCCTCGACGTAATGGGCCTCGAGCGCTTCCGTCGAGACCATCGTCAGCTCCCGCCGCGGCAGCGTCGAGGCGACGCGCCACGCCCGATCGAGCGTGGCCTCGAGCGACCGCTCCTCCTCGATCCCCTGGTGGACGAAGTTCGCCTCGAAGGCCTCGACGAAGCGCAGGAAGGCGAGCTCGGCTGCGCTGAGCGCGTCGGCGCCGACGACCTCGGCGAGGTCGGCGACCCGGCGGGCCTCCGCGACGAGCGCGTACAGCTGCGCCGAGACCTCGAGATGGTCGTCCCGCGTCTTGCCCCGTCCGGCGCCGAGCCGCTGGAGGCGGGAGAGCGAGCGAAGCGGGTCGAACGGCGGGTAGACGCCGCGCACGTGGAGCTCGTGCGAGAGCACGACCTGGCCCTCGGTGATGTAGCCCGTCAGGTCCGGGACGGGATGCGTGATGTCGCCGCCGGGCATCGTCAGGACGGGCACCTGGGTGAGCGAGCCTGCGCCGCCGCGGATCCTCCCTGCCCGCTCGTAGATGCTGGCGAGGTCGCTGTAGAGGTAGCCCGGGTATCCGCGCCTGCTCGGGATCTCGCCCCGCGAGGCCGAGACCTCTCGCACCGCCTCGCAGTAGCTCGTCATGTCCGCCATCACGACGAGCACGTGGCGACCGAGATCGAAGGCGAGGTGCTCGGCCACCGTGAGCGCCACCCGTGGCGCGGTGATCCGCTCCACGAGCGGGTCGTCGGCGGTGTTGAGGACGAGCACGAGGTCGCCCTCCTCCCGCAGCTCGAGCCGCTCGCGCATCGTCGACGCATCGGCGTTCGTGACGCCCATCGCCGCGAAGACCACCGCGAAGGGCTCGTCCCGCACCGTCGCCTGCGCGGCGATCTGGGCCGCGAGCTCGAGGTGCGGCAAGCCGCCCGCGGAGAAGATGGGAAGCTTCTGGCCGCGGACGAGCGTTGCCAGCCCGTCGACTACCGAGACGCCCGTCAGGATCGGGTCACCCGGCGTGACGCGCTCCGCCGGGTTGATCGGCCGGCCGCCGATCGGGCGTAGCTCGGTGCCGAGCACGGACGGGCCGCCGTCGAGCGGCTCGCCGCGGCCGTCGCACACGCGACCCAGCCAGGCCGCGCCGACGGGAACGCGCATCGGGCCGCCCCCGAAGGAGACGCGGACGCCGTCGAGGCCGAGCCCCGTCGTCCCCTCGAACACCTGCACCACGGCGACGTGGCCGCTCGCCTCGAGCACGACGCCATGCCGGGTCTCTCCCGAGTCGAGCCGGATCGCCACGACTTCGTCCCAGCCGACGTCCCGGACACCCTCGACGACCAGGAGCGGCCCGTCGATCGAGGTGACCGACGAGTACTCGAGCGGGGCGCGCGGGCTCACTCGAGCTCTCCGAGCGAGGCGAGGACGCGCGCGGCGATCTCCGCTACCGCCTCGGGATCGTCGGGCGCCGCCGTCTCGCGTGCGCGCGTCACGGCCGAGAGGTCGAGCTCCTCGACTCGTGCCGCCGGGGCGCCTCCCTCGACGAGCGCGCGGCACCGCTCGTACACGTCGAGCACGAGCTCGAGGAGGGCCTGCTGCTTGCCGGGCGGGCAGTAGGCGTCGTTGGCGCTGAGGCTCGACTGCTGCAGCACGCCCTCGCGCAGGAGGCGGCCGGCGAGCATCGTCACGCGCTCGCGGTCGGGTAGCGACCCGGCGCCGACGAGCTGCGCGATCGACTCCAGACGGTCGGCGTCCGAGAGGAGGCGCAGTGCGTGCTCGCGCCGCGCGGCCCACTGGGGGTCGTGGCTCGTCGCGTGCCATTCGGCGACACGCTCGACGTCCCGCGACGACGAGTCGCTCCAGCTCACCGCCGGGTAGTGACGGGCGTAGGCGAGGTCGGCGTCGAGCGACCAGACGCACCGCACGAAACGTCGGGTGTGCGCGCCGACGGGCTCGGTCATGTCGCCCCCCGGCGGGGAGACCGCGCCGACGATCGTCACCGACGCGTCGGCGCCGGCGAGCGTGCGGACGCGGCCCGACCGCTCGTAGAACGCCGCGAGCGCCGACGCGAGGCCTGCCGGATAGCCCTCCTCCGCCGGCAGCTCGCCGGTGCGCGAGGACACCTCGCGGAGCGCCTCCGCCCAGCGCGAGGTCGAGTCGGCGATGAGGACCGCGTCGTAGCCCATGTCCCGGTAGAGCTCGGCAACGGTGACGCCCGTGTAGATGCTGGCCTCGCGGGCGAGCACGGGCATGTTCGAGGTGTTCGCGACGAGCACCGTGCGGTCGAGGAGCAGGCGGCCGGTGCGCGGGTCCTCCAGCCCGGCGATCTCCTCGAGCACGTCGGCCATCTCGTTGCCGCGCTCGCCGCAGCCGACGTAGACGATCACGTCCGCGTCGCACCACTTCGCGATCTGCTGCAGGAGCACCGTCTTGCCGGTGCCGAAGCCGCCGGGGACGGCGGCGCTCCCGCCGCGGGTGACGGGGAAGAAGAGGTCGAGCGCGCGCTGGCCCGTGCGCAGAGGGACGTCCGCCCGGACGCGCTCGGCGACGGGCCGCGCCCGCCGGACGGGCCACGCCGTTGCGAGACGGACCTCGGTGCCTCCCACTCGCGCGATCGGCTCGACGACGGTGACCTCGCCCTCCGGAGCGATCCACTCGAGGGTGCCGCCGACCCCGGGCGGCACGAGCGCGCGAAACACGATCGCCGCCGTCTCCCCCACCTCGCCGAGCACGGCGCCCTCGGTCACCTCGTCGCCGGCGGAGACGACGGGAGTGAACGCCCAGCGGCGCACCTCGTCGAGCGTCCCCGGACGCTCGCCGTCACCGAGCAGCACGGCCGCTCCGGAAAGGCGTCGCAGCATCCCGTCGAAGATGCCGCCGAGCAGGCCCGGGCCGAGCGTCGCGCGCAGGGGGTGGCCGGTGGCGGTGACGACGTCGCCGGGGCGCACGCCGCCGGTGTAGGCGTACACCTGGACGGTCGCACGACCGTTGTGCAGGGCGATCACCTCTCCCGGCAGCCGCGCCTCCCCCACCTCGACGAGCTCGAGCATCTCCGGCGTGAGCCCCTCGACCTCGAGCACGGGGCCGCTGACCCGGTGGACGCGTCCCGCCTTCATGCCCACAGCCGCTCCAGCTCGACGCCCAGGCCGTCGATCGCCCGTTCGGCCATCACGGGCAGCGTGTAGTCGACGGACGCGTCGCCGCGGCGTCCGACCACGCCGCCCAGGCCGGGCGGGTCGACGACGAGCTCGGCCCCGTCCTCGAGTTGCGCGCGCGCCGCGGCCTGCAGGCGCTCGAGCAGCTCCGCGTACTCCGGCCCCCCGCGCAGCTCGAGCACGGCCCGGTCCGCACGGCGGCGCAGCTCGTCCACCAGGCCGCGGCGGGCGCCGAGCACGGTCTCCCGGGCGCGGCGGGCCGCGGCGGCGTGCCGGCGCGCCGCCTCGCGCGCCGCCGCGCGTTCTCCCTCGAGGCGCGCCTCGTGCGCGAGGGACTGGGCTGCTGCCTCCGCCTCGGCCACGATCCGCTCGCAGTCGGCCGCGACTTCGGACCGCCGCCGGTCGGCGTCCGCCGCCGTCTCCGCCCGGAGCGCCCGCCGGAGCGGCTCGAGGTTCACGCGGGAACGACCGTCCACGGCACGCTCCGCTCGAGACGATCCGGCAGCGCCGCACGGGCCTCCGCGGTGAGGAGCACGAGCGACGCCCCGCCGAGAGCGTCCGCCCACGCCCGCCGCACCTGCTCCGGGGTTGGCGCGTCCACGACGTCGACGCCGGCGAGCGCGTAGCCCGAGAGCGCGGGGCCGTCCCCGATCGCAACGATCCGGCTCATGCCTTGCCGATCAGGATGATCGCGATGACGAGCCCGTAGATCGCGATGCCCTCGGCGAGCCCGACGATCACGAGCGTGCGGCCGAAGATCTCCGGCTTCTCGCTGATCGCCGCGAGCGCGGCGGCGCCGGTGTATGCGACCGCGAAGCCCGCGCCGATCGCCGCGCCGCCGACCGCGATCCCCGCCCCGAGCAGCGCCGCCCAGGAGTCCGACGTCGTTGCTGCGTCCGCGGCCCGCGCAGGCTCGACCGCTCCGAGGAGGAGCAGCGCGGCGAGGCCGAGCGTCGCGACGAGCACGAGCCCGTTGACGGCGAGGAGCCGGCGGAAGCCCCGCGCGGGGGCGCGGCGCAGCGCCCACGTCGTCACCGCGAAGACGAGCACGAGCGCGGGCAGGGCCTGAAGCAGCGTGACGATCATGGTCCCTCCTTCTGGACGACGGGCAGCCTCCACGGCGAGAACGGGTGTCCCTCGCCGGTGAAGACGCGGGAGTAGAGCTCGTAGTACTCGAGGCGCAGCGCCTGCACGCCGGTGACGAGCGCCTCGAGCCCGAAGGCGACGAGGTTCCCTCCCACGAACACGAGCGCGGCGGCGATCGAGCCCACGATGCCGCCCCAGAGCGCCGACGCCCCGGCGAAGACGATGCCGCCGATCGCGGCGTGCATCAGGCCGAAGGCCGCGAGCCGGGTGAACGAGACGAGGTTCGAGGCGAGCCTGATCAGGGCGTCGACGAACTCGACGACGGCCTGCGTGACCGCCGCGGCGCCCCGGCCGGCGTCGAGGACGAGCCCGAGCGCGAGCAGCACCAAGCCGACGGCCGCGACGGTCCCCCCGACCACGACGACAGACGTCCAGCTCTCGTAGACGCCACCCGCAACGACGAGACCGCCGACGAACACGAGCAGCCCGGCGACGCCGAACTGCGCGAGAAGCGCCGCGCGCATTCCGCCACGCCGCCAGCGGTTGACGATCCCGAGGACGTAGCTCGCTGCAAGGAGCACGGCTCCGACGCCGAGCGCCGCCACCAGTAGCCGGATCGGCTCGTCGAGGGGGTCGAGCCAGAGGGTCGGCACGAGCCCGGTCGGCCCGAACGCCTCGCCGTAGAGGAGTCCGAAGAACGCGCCGGAGAGCCCGGCCGCCAGCACGATCGGCCAGAGGTGGCGCATGCCTGCGAGCCGGCGCCCCGCCGAGCGCCGCAGGAGAGCCGCGATCAGGACGAGCAGCAGGCCATGCCCGACGTCGCCGAACATCATCCCGAACATGACGACGAAGGAGACGACCGTGAAGAGCGTCGGGTCGACGTCGCGGTACGGGCTCGTGCCGTAGCTGCGGACGAGCGGGCGAAACGGATCCTGCACCTTCACGGGGCTGAGCAGCGTCGGCGGCTCGACCCAAGCCGGAGGGTGGAGCTCGACGACGGCCGCGTCGAGCCTGGCGAGCCGCTCGTTCAGTCCCTCGAGCTCGCCCGTCGGCGTCCAGCCGAGCCACGCGCTGAACGAGCCGTGGTCGATCGCGAGCCGTGCGCGGCGGCCGAGCTCGACCTCGCCCTCCAGCAGTCGCCGCTCGCCGGCCCGCTCGAGGGCGGCGATGTCGGGGCGCCGCGCGAGGAGCGCCGGCCCGTCACCCGCGGCCGCCCCGCGCCTGCGCGTGGCGCGCCGGAACGCCTCCGCCGCCTCGCCCTCCGGGGGCGGCAGGTTGCCGACCAGCTCCACGGTGCCGCTGCGCGCGAGCTCGACGAGCGCGTCGCGGGCCCGGGCACGGGGCGCGACGACGGCAACCCGGCTCATCTTCGCCGGCAGAACGACGTCAGCAGAGGGCATCGAGCACCTCCAGCGCCGGTGGCGCCCCGGAGCGGGCGGCGACGGACAGGGCCGCGTTGACGCGCACCGCGTCGATCGCGAGGAGCGCCACCGCGGCGACGACCACGCCCGGGTCGTCGAGGCGAACGCGCGTCATCGCCTCACCGTCGAGGCCGACGCGCCGCCACCAGGCAAGCTCGGCGCGCCACAGGTCCGCGGGCTCCTCGATCTCCGCGAGCGCCCAGCCCGCCCGCGCGGGGAGCCGCTCGCGCAGCTCGGCGATCCCGCTCGCGTCGTGCCACGCCTCGCCGAGCCCGAGCCGCCGCGCGAGCCGCGGGTCGAAGAACCGCCCCGCCACGAACATCTCCGCAGCAAGCAGGATCGCCAGCGCGCCGGCCGCCCAGGCGGAGGCCGCCGGCGCCTGCCTGGAGACGCGCCGCGCCCACGAGAGCCGCAGCCACCGCTGCATCTCCGGCGGCTCGTCGCTCCCGGGGTCGCCCCAGGCCGAGCGCCCGAGGAGCCGGCGCAGCTCGTCCAGGCTGCCCGCGGCGGCCGCCGCCTCCCAGACGGACGAGAGGACGCCCAGCTCGAACGGGTGTCGGAGCTCGCCGCCCGCCAGGTACGCGATCCGGTCCTCGATGTTCGCGAGCTCGAACCACGAGGCCATCGCCCGGATCCCCACGGACGCGTCGCGCGGCAGCCACGCCGCGAGCACGCGGCAGGAGAGCGCGACGGACGTCGCGACCGCCCGCTGGGCCTGCTCGAGCCCCGGCCCGAGCGGGACCGTGCGGGCGTACGGCGTCCCGGCGAGCAGCTGCAGCGCGTGCTCGAGGGAGGCCGAGCGCGCGAGCTCGCGGGCGGTCTCCGCGCCCACCCGCCGCCCGAGGAGGAGCCGGGCGCGGACGCTCCCCGCCACCCACCCCGGGTTCACGGAGCCGCCTCCCCGACCCGCGCGACGACCTCTGCCACGAGCTGCGGCAGCCGTTCCTCCCCGCGCCGCCTGATCGCGCGCGCCTCGGCCTCGCTCGCCGCAAGGAGCTCGGCGATCTCGACGTCCGCGGCCCGCAGGCCCGCCTTCAGCGCGTCGCCACGCTCCTGGTCGGCGCGGGCGCGCGCCTCGGCGGCGAGCGCCGCCGCCTCTTCCTTCGCCTCGTGCAGCCGCTGCGCCGCCATGCGCGAGGAGCGGTCGCGGAGCTCCTGCGCCTCGCGCTCGAACGCGTCGAGCACCGCGAACACCGGCGCGAGCTCGACGGCGGCCTCGTCGCCCACCCGCGCGGGCATCCCCGTCGTGCGCCGGAAGCGCTCGAGGAACCCGCCGATCGGCCCGATCGGGCCTGGCCCGGCAACGGTCGAGCCGGGAGCGTGCGACATGCCTCCACGATATGCCGAGCGCAGGGCGGCTCTGATCCGTAGTTCGACGCAGGAATCGCCCGCGTGAACCCCGATGTCTCCTGCAAGGCGGCCCGATAGCACCCTCTCTGGATGGGGTAGCTCGCCCACCCGGGCGAAGGGAGCCGCATGACGGTGATGAGCTTCGGCCTGCTGCTCTTCGCCCTCCTCTCGGAGGACTCGTCGCTCGGGGTGATCTCGGCGTGAGAGCCAGGGCCGCCGGGGCGAGCCCGCGCGCCCGGGCTTCGCCCCGCCGTAGGCTGCACGGCGATGCCGCTTCGGAACCGCGTCACGCCGCTGGGCGAGCTCGTCGCCGACCCCGCGCGGGGGCTCGTGTACGGGAACCGCGGCTGCCTGCACGACGCGGAGGGCCGCATCGTCCGCCCGTGGCAGGTCAGGCGCTGGATCGCGTGCCGCCTCGCGTTCCGCGGCCGGCGCCGGTCGCCGCTCCAGCGGCCCGGCCGGTTCACGGAGCTCTTCTTCCTCGACGAGGCGACCGCCCTCGCCGCCGGTCACCGGCCCTGCGCCGAGTGCCGGCGCGCCGACTACGACCGCTTCCGGACGCTCTGGCGCGGGCTCCACGGCGAGAGCGGCGCCGACACGATCGACGCCCGGCTGCACGCCGAGCGGGTCGAGCCGGCGACGCGCACCCGCCGGCTCCACGAGGCCCGGTTCGCCGATTTGCCGAACGGCTGCTTCGTCCTCCACGACGGCGCGCCGAAGCTCGTCCTGGGCGACTTGCTCCTCCCCTGGTCGGCGGGCGGCTACGGGCGGGGCGAGCCGCGCCCGGGCGGCCGGGCGACGCTGGTCACCCCGCCGTCCCTCGCCGCCGTGCTCCACGCCGGCTGGGAGCCGACCGCGGTCCCGCTCCTCCACCCCACGGCCCACCTCGCGTCAGGGGGCAAGTGACAGTCTGTTGCTTGCCCGTCCGGTGCGTGCGTGCGGGTTGCCGGACGAGGGGAAGCCGGTGCCGACGGAGACGTCCGGTACCGAAGGGGACAGCCGGGGCCACCGCCGCCCGGGACCGGCGCCGCCCCCGGAACAGGCCGCCAGAGCCCGGAACTACGGCCCGCCCTTCGTCGGGCTGCCTCTGGTACCACTCCGCCGTGGCCGTGGCGCGCGACACCGGGTTCACCGTCTGGCTCACCGGCCTCTCCGGGGCCGGGAAGACGACGATCGGCCACGCGGTCGCGGCGGAGCTCGAGCGCCGTGGGCTACACGTGGAGATGCTCGACGGCGACGTCGTGCGCACGCATCTGTCGAAGGGCCTCGGCTACTCGCGCGAGGACCGCGACACGAACATCGAGCGGATCGGCTGGGTCGCCTCGCGGCTGACCCGCCACGGCGCGGCGGTCGTCGTGGCGGCGATCTCCCCCTATGACGCGACCCGCAAGCGCGCGCGAGCGCTCGTCTCCGAGCAGGGCCCGTTCGTCGAGGTGTGGGTCAAGGCGCCGGTCGAGGAGTGCGCCCGCCGCGACGTGAAAGGCCTCTACGCAAAGGCCTTCGCCGGGGAGATCACGCAGTTCACGGGCGTGGACGACCCGTACGAGGAGCCCACCGACGCGGAGGTCGTGGCCGACACCGTCGCGCTCTCCCCCGGCGAATCGGCCGCGCTCGTCCTCGCCGAGCTCGAGCGGCTCGGCGTCGTCCCGGTCGCCGCGCCCGCGACCGGCTGACGGCCGGACCCCGGCCCGAGCTCGACACGGCGGGCATTTTCGAGATATACTTGCGGTGTCAAGTTTCGCGGCGAGATCGTCGCCACACGCGCGATCCGACCGCAGCCGCCGGCCCCGGGGTGCCCGCATGATCTCCCGCTACGGCAGGACCGTCGAGCTCGGCCTGTCGCTCGTCCCGGCGAGCGCCGACCTCGCGCTTCACCGCGAGCTCGCCGTCCGAGCGGACGAGCTGGGGCTCGACCTGATCGGGATCCAGGATCACCCCTACCAGTGGCGGTACCTCGACACGTGGAGCCTGATCGGCGACCTGCTCGCCCGCACCGACCGGATCCGGATCTTCCCCGACGTCGCCAACCTGCCGCTCCGCCCCCCGGCGATGCTCGCGAAGCAAGCGGCGACGCTCGACGCGCTCTCGGGCGGACGCTTCGAGCTGGGGCTCGGCGCCGGTGCGTTCTGGGAGGCGATCGGCGCCATGGGCGGCCCCGTTCGCTCCGGCGGCGAGGCGCTGCGCGCGCTCGAGGAGGCGATCCACCTGATCCGCGCGTTCTGGAGCGGTGAGCGGACGATCGCCTTCGAGGGCGAGCACTACCACGTCCACGGTCTCCACCCGGGCCCTCCACCCGCCCATCGCATCGAGATCTGGCTCGGCGTCGGCAAGCCGCGTGCACTTGCCCTCGCCGGCCGCCTCGCCGACGGTTGGGTGCCCTCCAGCTCCTGGGCTACGCCGGACGTCGTTCCCGGGCTCTCGGCGGCGATCGACGCCGCCGCCGTCGCGGCAGGGCGCGAGCCGGCGCAGATTCGTCGGGTCTACAACGTGTCGGGCGCGATCGTTCCCAGACCGGCGCGCGGGCTCCTCCACGGCCCGCCCGAGCACTGGGTCGAGACCCTCCGGGGGTTCGCGACCGGGCTCGGGTTCGACACCTTCGTCTTCTGGCCGGACGAAGACCCACGTGCCCAGCTCGAGCTCTTCGCCTCCGAGGTGGTGCCGGCGCTGCGCGCGCAGGGAAGCGGGCGATGACGGAGCTCGCCGCCCGACCGAGCCCGGGCGGGCGTCAGCCTCGGCGCACGCGCAGCTTCGGCTCGAGCTCTGCGAGCATCTCGAAGTCGTCGTCCTGCGTCCAGACCTCGAGGTCGTGGACGAGCGCGGTCGCCGCGATGATCGCGTCCATCGCCCCTGCCTGCCGGCTCGAACGGCGGGCGGCAGCGAGCAGGCCGGCCAGCCGGTCGGCGACTGCCTCGTCGTATGGCAGCGGGACGAACCGCCGGCCGAGCTCGAGCGTCGCCAGCCGAAGACGACGGAGGTCCTCGCTCCCCGCCATGTGGACGCCGACACCGAGCTCCGTCAGGGTCGCGACCGAGATCCGCGCCTCCCCTGCCGGCGGCTCTCCCAGCGCGCGCCGCTGCTCGGCAGCGACGAACACGCTCGTGTCGGCGAGGTAGCCGACCACGAATCAGCCGACCATGTCGTCCGTCGTCAACCCCACGTCGAAGTCGTCCGCGGGCGACACGACATCGAGCGACGCCGCGAGCGCGCGGAGGTCCGCGAGCTCGGCCAGGAACTGCTCACTCGACCGGCGCTCGCTCCGCTCCTGTCGCGGGACGATGTCCGCGACAGGGCGCCCGTGGACCGTGAGGACGACGCGCTCCCCGCTCTCGAGGGCGCCGATCACCCGCGCGGTGTGGTTGCGAAGCTCCCGCACGGAGACGTCCATGTGGCACAGCGTAGCACGGGACGCAGCGGCCGCCGGCTCGCGCCCGCCGGGCGCAGGGACGGGACCCGGCGGAGGGTTGCCCGCCCGCATGCGACGATGACCGGACGGACACGACGGAGATGGAGAGGAGCGCTCGATGACCGAGGGCAGGGCCGACATCGCGCTGATCGGACTGGCGGTGATGGGCCAGAACCTGATCCTGAACATGGCCGACCACGGCTACACCGTGGTTGCGTTCAACCGCACGGTCTCGACGGTGGACGAGTTCCTCGCCCATGCGGCAGCCGGACGCAAGAACGTGCTCGGCGCGCACTCGCTGGACGCGGCGGTCGAGCTGCTCGAGCGGCCGCGGAAGGTGATGCTGATGGTCAAGGCCGGCCGGCCGGTGGACGACTTCATCGAGCTGCTTCTCCCCCACCTCGAACCGGGCGACGTGATCATCGACGGCGGCAACTCCCATTTCCCGGACACGATCCGCCGTACCCGCTCCCTCGAGCAGCAGGGGCTGCTGTACGTCGGCACCGGCGTGTCGGGCGGCGAAGAGGGGGCCCGCCGCGGCCCGTCGCTCATGCCGGGCGGCAGCCCGGAGGCGTGGCCGCTGGTCAAGGACATCTTCCAGTCGATCGCGGCGAAGACGCCCGACGGCGAGCCTTGCTGCGACTGGGTCGGCGAGGACGGCGCCGGCCACTACGTGAAGATGACCCACAACGGGATCGAGTACGGCGACATGCAGCTGATCTGCGAGGCCTACCAGCTCCTCCGCGAGGGGCTCGGCCTGAGCGTGGACGAGCTGCAGCAGGTGTTCGCCGCCTGGAACGAGGGCGAGCTCGACAGCTACCTGATCGAGATCACCGCCCACATCCTCGGCCATCGTGACGAGGACGGCGAGCCGCTCGTCGACAAGATCCTCGACGCCGCCGGCCAGAAGGGCACCGGCAAGTGGACCGGGATCAGCTCGCTCGATCTCGGCGTCCCGGTGACCCTGATCGCCGAGGCCGTGTACGCCCGCTCGCTGTCGGCGATGAAGGACGAGCGTGTCGCGGCGGCGCAGGTGCTGACCGGGCCCGACGCGCGCTTCGACGGCGACCGGGACGCATTCCTCGAGGATGTCCGGCAGGCGCTCTACGCGGCGAAGATCGTCTCCTACACGCAGGGCTACATGCTGATGCGCGAGGCCGCCCGTGAGCACGGCTGGCACCTGAACTACGGCGCGATCGCGCTGATGTGGCGGGGCGGCTGCATCATCCGCAGCGCCTTCCTCGGCAAGATCGAGGAAGCCTTCGACCGGACGCCCGACCTGCAGAACCTGCTGCTCGACCGCTATTTCGAAGATGTCGTCACGCGCTGCCAGCCCTCCTGGCGGCGCGTCGTGACGCAGGCGGTGCAGCTCGGCATCCCCGTGCCCGCGCTCTCGACCGCGCTTGCGTTCTACGACGGCTACCGCAGCGCGCGGCTGCCCGCCAACCTGCTCCAGGCCCAGCGCGACTACTTCGGCGCACACACCTACGAGCGGGTGGACAGGCCCCGTGGCGAGCTCTTCCACACGAACTGGACGGGGACGGGCGGGAAGGTCGCCTCGTCGAGCTACAACGCGTAGCCCGGCTCCGGCCCGGCGCGCCGCGACCACCGTCTGCGGCGCGTGACCCGGGAGCGGCCTGGAATACTCTCCCGGTGAGCGCGCGGCCCACGGCGAGCGAGGGGGCGCGGCGGGCGGACGTCCTCGTGATCTTCGGCATCTCGGGCGACCTCGCGCGCGTGATGACCTTCCACTCCCTCTACCGGCTCGAGGAGCGCGGGCTCCTCGACTGCCCGATCGTCGGCGTCGCCTTCGACGACTGGACGAGGGACCGGCTCGTCGGGCAGGCCCGCGACGCGATCGAGGCGAAGGGCGAGAAGCTCGACGAGGAGGTGTTCGGACGTCTCGCGGCGCGCCTCTCGTACCTCCAGGGCGACTTCGCCGAGGCGTCGACCTACGCCGCCGTGGCGAACGCGGTCGACGGGAGGTCGCGCCCCGTCTTCTACCTCGAGGTACCGCCGTCTCTCTTCGCGACCGTCGTCGCGGGCCTCGCACAGCGGGGCCTGGTCGAGCACGGGCGGGTCGCGGTCGAGAAGCCGTTCGGCCACGACCTCGCCTCGGCGCGCGCGCTGAACGCGGCGCTGCACGAGCATGTCGCCGAGTCGTTCGTCGAGGCCGTGCTGATCACGATGGGCGAGGATTTCGGCGTTCGCGACCGCGGCCACTTCTACGACCCCGTCGGGGCGCTCCGCGACGTCGTCCAGAACCACCTCCTGCAGGTGCTCTCGCTCGTCGCGATGGAGCCGCCGGCGGGCGGTGCCGATCCGATCCGCGACCGCAAGCACGACGTCTTCCTCGCGATGGCCGACGCCGACCCGGCCCGCTACGTCCGCGGCCAGTACCGGGGCTACCTCGACGTCGACGGCGTCGCCCCGGCCTCGCAGACCGAGACGTACTGCGCGCTGGCGCTGGAGATCGACAACTGGCGCTGGTCGGGCGTCCCGTTCGTGATCCGCGCCGGGAAGTCGCTGCCCGTGACGGTGACCGAGGTGCGGGTGGTGTTCAAGACCACTCCCTGGCTCGGCTTCCAGCCGCGCGAGGCGCCGCGCCCCCCTGCCGACGAGCTCGTCCTGCGGATCGGCCCACAGCCCGGGGCTCGCCTCCAGCTGCAGGCGAAGGCGCCCGACCGCAACGCCCTGCGCACCGTCCCGCTCGACCTGGAGTTCGCGAGCGTCGGCGGCGAGGGGCCGACGCCGTACGAGGTCCTGCTCGAGGCCGTGATTCGTGGCGACCAGAGCCATTTCGCCCGCGAGGATCTGGTCGAGGAGACATGGCGCGTCGTGCAGCCGCTGATCGACCACCCGCCCGCGGTCGAGGTCTACGAGCCCGGCACGTGGGGCCCCGAGGCCGCGAGCGCGCTCGCGGCCGCCGTCGGCGGCTGGAGGGACCCGTGGCTGCCGTAGACGTCCCTCCGCTGCGCGAGCGGCCCGCATGGGCCGCGCTCGAGCGCCACCATGCCGAGATCCGCGACGCCCACCTGCGCGACCTCTTCGCCGCCGATCCGGGGCGTGGCGAGCGGCTCGCGGCCGAGGGCGCCGGCCTCTACCTCGACTACTCGAAGAACCGCGTCACCGACGAGACGCTGCGCCTCCTGCTCGGGCTCGCCGGCGAGTCGGGCCTCGCCGAGCGGCGCGAGGCGATGTTTCGCGGCGACCGCATCAACACGACCGAGGACCGCTCCGTCCTCCACGTCGCGCTGCGGCTGCCGAAGGGCAGCTCGCTCGTCGTCGACGGGCACGACGTCGTCGCGGACGTCCATCAGGTGCTCGACCGGATGGCCGCGTTCTCGGATCGCGTCCGCTCGGGTGCGTGGACGGGTCACACCGGCAAGCCCATCCGCAACGTGATCAACATCGGGATCGGCGGCTCCGACCTCGGCCCGGTGATGGCCTACGAGGCGCTGCGCCATTACGCGCGGCGAGACATGACCTTCCGCTTCGTCTCGAACGTCGACTCGACCGACTTCGTCGAGGCGACGCGCGACCTCTCCGCGGAGGAGACGCTGTTCGTTGTCTCCTCGAAGACCTTCACGACGCTCGAGACGATGACGAACGCCCGCTCGGCGCGCGCCTGGGCGATCGCCGCGCTCGGCGACGAGGACGCGGTCGCGAAGCACTTCGTCGCCGTCTCGACGAACGGCGAGGAGGTCGCGAAGTTCGGGATCGACCGGGAGAACATGTTCGGCTTCTGGGACTGGGTCGGCGGCCGCTACTCGATGGACTCGGCGATCGGGCTCTCGACGATGCTCGCGATCGGGCCGGAGCGCTTCCGCGAGCTGCTCGCCGGCTTCCACGCGATGGACGAGCACTTCCGGACGACGCCCGAGGAGCGGAACCTGCCCGTGCTGATGGGCCTCCTCTGCGTCTGGTACGGCGGGTTCTTCGGCGCCCAGACCGTCGGCGTGATGCCCTACGAGCAGTACCTGAAGCGCTTCCCCGCCTACCTGCAGCAGCTGACGATGGAGTCGAACGGCAAGCACGTGACGCTCGACGGCCGGCGGGTCGACTACGAGACGGGCGCGGTCTTCTGGGGTGAGCCCGGGACGAACGGCCAGCACAGCTTCTACCAGCTGATCCACCAGGGGACGAAGCTGATCCCGCTCGACCTGATCGGCTTCTCGCGCACGCCGAACCCGCTCGGCGACCACCACGACCTCCTCATGGCGAACGTCTTCGCGCAGGCGGAGGCACTCGCGTTCGGCAAGACGGAGGAGGAGGTCCGCGCCGAGGGCACGCCGGAGGCGGTCGTGCCGCACCGCGTCTTCGAGGGCAACCGGCCGACCAACGTCCTGCTCGCGGAGGAGCTCACTCCGTTCGCGCTCGGCACGCTCGTCGCGCTCTACGAGCACAGCGTCTTCACGCAGGGGACGATCTGGCAGGTCGACTCCTTCGACCAGTGGGGCGTCGAGCTGGGGAAGGTGCTCGCGCAGCGGATCGTCCCCGAGCTCGGGAGCCCGGACGAGCCCGGCCTCGCGCACGACTCGTCGACGAACGCGCTGATCCGCCGCTACCGAGCCACGAAGTGATCCGGCTCCTGCTGGCAGACGTCGACGGGACGCTCGTGACGCCGGAGAAGCAGCTGACCCAGCGCGCGGCCGCAGCCGTGCGGGCGCTCCACGAGGAGGGAGTCCTGTTCGCGATCACGAGCGGCAGGCCGCCGCGCGGCATGTCGATGCTCGTCGAGCCGCTCGCGCTGGAGACGCCGATCGCGGCCTTCAACGGCGGCCTGCTCGTCGACCCGGCGATGAAGGTGCTCGAGGAGCACACCGTTCCCGACCCGCTCGTCCCGCGCGTCGTCGAGCTGCTCGAGTCGTCGAGGCTCGACGTCTGGCTCTACCGTGGCGCCGACTGGCTCGTGCGCGACCCCGGCGCGCCGCACGTCGAGCGCGAGTCGCGCACGGTCCGCTTCGAGCCGACGGTGGTGACGAGCTTCGACGGTGTGGAGACGGGGATCGCGAAGATCGTCGGTGTGAGCGACGACCACGACGCCGTCGCCGCGGCCGCCGCGAGGGTGCAGGACACGCTGGGCGACCACGTCATGGCGGCCCGCTCGCAGCCCTACTACCTCGACGTCACGCACCCCGAGGCGAACAAGGCGGCGGTGGCGCGCTTCCTCTCGCGCCGCTACGAGATCCCGCCGCAGGAGATCGCGACGATCGGCGACATGCCGAACGACGTGCTCATGTTCGCCACCTCCGGTCTCTCGATCGCGATGGGCAACGCCGACCGCGAGGTGCAGCGGGCCGCGCGCCGTGTGACGGACTCGAACGAGCACGACGGGTTTGCGAAGGCGGTGGAGCGGTTCATCCTGCGACGAAAGAGGGAGTGATGGGAACGGACACACCGATGCAGCTCGGCATGGTCGGGCTCGGCCGGATGGGCGCCGGGCTCGTACGGCGGCTGCTGCGCGACGGTCACCGGTGCGTCGGCTACGACGTCTCCCCGGACGCGGTGCAGGCGCTCGAGGCGGACGGAGCGGTCGGGGCCTCGTCGCTCGAGGATCTCGCGGCGAAGCTCGAGCGGCCGCGCGCGGTGTGGGTCATGGTCCCCGCAGGCAAGATCACGAACGAGACGGTCGCCGCGCTGGGCGACGTGCTCGAAGCGGGCGACGTCGTGATCGACGGCGGCAACACGCACTACGTCGACGACCTGCGGCATGCATCGGCGCTGGGCGAGAGGGGCATCCATCACGTCGACTGCGGCACGAGCGGCGGCGTCTTCGGGCTCGAGCGCGGCTTCTGCCTGATGATCGGCGGCGAGGACGACGTCGTCGATCGGCTCGGCCCGCTCTTCGCCTCGATCGCGCCGGGCGTCGACGCCGCGCCGCGCACCCCCGGACGCGCGGGCGAGCCGACGCCTGCCGAGCACGGCTACTGCCACTGCGGGCGAAACGGTGCCGGCCACTTCGTGAAGATGGTCCACAACGGGATCGAGTACGGGCTGATGGCCGCCTACGCCGAGGGGCTCAACGTGCTCGCGAACGCGAACGCCGGGAATCGCCGACCACAGGCGGATGCGGAGACGGCGCCGCTCGAGCACCCCGACCACTACCGCTACGAGATCGACCTGGCCGAGGTCGTCGAGGTGTGGCGGCGCGGAAGCGTGATCGGCTCATGGTTGCTCGATCTCACGGCCCGGGCGCTCACGGAGTCGCCGACGCTCGAGGAGTTCACCGGCCGCGTCTCCGACTCGGGCGAAGGGCGCTGGACGTCGATCGCCGCGATCGAGGAAGGCGTTCCCACGCCCGTGCTCACGACTGCGCTCTACTCGCGCTTCTCGTCCCGGGACGCAGACGAGTTCAGCGACCGCGTGCTGTCGGCGCTGCGCAAGCAGTTCGGCGGCCACGACGAGAAGCAGGGCTGATGCTCGAGGTCGAGGTCCTGCCCGACGAGGAGGCGGCCGCGCGAAGAAGCGCCGAGGTCGTCGCCGAGGCGGCCGCGGACGCGATCGCCGCCCGCGGCCGGTTCACGTTCGCCGTCTCCGGCGGGCGTACCCCTCTGGCGATGTTCGCCGCGCTCCGCGAGACGCTTCGCTGGGAGCGCATCGCCGTCTTCCAGGTCGACGAGCGGGTCGCACCCGAAGGCGACCTCGACCGTAACCTCACGCATCTGCTCGAGAGCCTCCCTCCAGGGGCCGCCGCCGGCGTCCATCCGATGCCCGTCGGAGCGGACGACCTCGAGGCGGCGGCGGCCGCGTACGCGGCCGGCCTCCCCGAGGCGTTCGACCTCGTCCATCTCGGCCTCGGGGCGGACGGCCACACCGCGTCGCTCGTCCCGGGCGATCCCGTCCTCGACGTCGCCGCACGCGACGTCGCGGTCACCGGGGCATACGAGGGGCGCCGGCGGATGACGCTCACGTACCCGGTGCTGAACCGCGCGCGGCGCGTGCTCTGGCTCGTGACCGGCGCAGACAAGGCGGAGGCGCTACGCCGGCTGCGAGCGGGCGACCGGTCGATCCCCGGCGGCCGGGTCGCACGGGAACGGGCGCTCGTGGTCGCGGACGTCGCGGCGGCGCCGCCCGGACCTCAGGGCTCGTAGCCGAGCGCGGCGAGCGCGGAACCTGCCTCGCGCTCCACGTCGGCGAGCTGCTCGACCGTGAGGTCGCGTCGCCAGCGGCCGGCCGACGTGTCGTGCGCCTCGGCGAACACGGTCGCGACGAGGTCTTCCTCGACGTCGAGCCTCGCCGCGACCGGCGCCGCGGCGGCCGCGGGATCGGTCACGAGCTGCTCGTAGCGCACGAGTGCCGTCCGCTCGGGCACCGAGGCCGCGGCGGTGACGTAGCGGCGCCACGCCCAGGCGGCCCGGGTCGCGTCCGAGACGCTCGCGAACTCCTCCTCCCGGCCTGGCTCGACCCAGAACCGCGGGTACACCCCGAACGGCTGCCGCGCGTCGTCGGCCCCCGTCCGCTCGGCACTCAGCCAGCCGCGCTCGAGCAGCGAGGTTGCGACGTCGCGCCCGTCGCGAACGACGTGGACGGCGACCGCCTGCGGGTACGCGCGGAGCACCGCCCCGAGCACGAAGCTCGTCTCCGGCGTCTGCTCCACGCCGCGCAGGCCACCGGCCAGCCCGAGCCGGCGGACGCGGTCGAGGATGCGGCGCGCTCGGCGCGCGACCTCGTCGTCCGGCTTCTCGATCAATCCCGGGATCGCGGCCTTCCACGGCTGCACCTCGTCGAGATCGACGAAGCCGGGCAGCGAACCGAGCGCCCGTCCGGTGAACGTCGTCCCAGAGCGAGGCGAGCCGACGACGAACACGAGGCGCTCCTCGGAGCCCAGACGACGGCGGCGGCGGGCGACGCGAACGGCGCTGCGCCCGTAGAGGGCGACGGAGCGGGCGACGTCGAGCGGGCTCGGCACCGCGGGACTCTAGCCCGCGTAGGTCGCGGCGAGCTCCTCGATCCGGGCGGCGCTCACCTCGAGGGAGGGGCGCGTGAGCCGGCCGGCCCGGGCGTCGGCGAGGAGGGACGCGAAGACCCGCTCGGTCGACTGCTCGGAGCCGACGAAGAGGAGGAAGTCCACGCCCGCTCGCGCCGCGCGGAGCGCCGCCCGCTCGAGCGTGACCCCGTGGGTCGTGGCGAGAGGCTCGAGCGCGTCGGTGATGGTCACCCCCGCGAAGCCCAGCCTTCGGAGAAGGGCGGGGACGCTGGGCAACCACGCAGCGGGCTGCCCGCCGTAGGCCGCGTACGCGGCGTTGGCGACCATCACGAGCGGCGCGACCCCGGCGGCGATCGCGCGCCGGTACGGCTGGAGGCCGGGCGCGAGCGCCGCCGCGGACGCGTCGATCCTCACGGCCGCGTCGTCGGTCGAAGCCGTCGCGAGCCCGAGCCCGGGGAAGTGCTTGAGCGCCGGCGCGACGCCGCCGTCGAGCAGGCCCGCGGCGAACGCGGTCACGTCCTTCGCCGCCCGGGCCGGGATCGCGGAGAAGCCGCGCCGCTGCGCGGCGACGAACGATCCCGGAACACCCGGCACGTCCGCGACGGGCGCGAGGTCGACGTCGATGCCGAGGCGCTCGAGCGCCGTGGCCGTGTTGCGGGCACGGCGTCTGATCGCCGTCTCGCCGAGTCGCCCCATCTCCTCGGCCGAAGCGGCAGGCGGCGCCCAGCGGAACCGTCTCACGGTCCCGCCCTCCTGGTCGGTCATCACGAGGAGCGGGTTGCGACCCGCCTTCGCCGCCGAGCGAAGCGACGCGGTCAACGCCCGTACCTGCGGCGCGGTGCGAACGTTTCGCCCCATCAGGATGACCCCGCCCACCTGCCCGAGGCGAATCCGGCGCAGAAGCGCGGGCGTGGGCGACGTGCCGTCCATGCCGACGACGAGCCGCGCGCCGACCAGCTGCTCGAGCGTTGGCGAGGACGCGCCGGGCGCGCTCGCGGCGGCGGCGGTGCTCGCGAGGACGGCGACCGCGGTGACGACCAGCCTTCCGGTCACGCGGCTATCCTGGCAGCGGCGGCCAAGCCCGCCCCGGACGAGGCGCGTCGTACCCGGACCCGACGACGACGCGAGTGACCAGCGTTCCCCTCGGTCTCGGAGGTCTTCCGTTGAGCCAGCTCGTCCAGATCGTGGGTGCTCTTCTCATTCTCGCGGGGTTCGTGCTCGCGCAGGTCGGCGTGCTCGACGCGCGGTCGCGCCCCTACCTCGTCGTCAACCTCGTCGGCTCGGCGATCTTGACGGTCGACGCGTGGCGGGGGTCCCAGTGGGGCTTCTTTCTGCTCGAGCTCGTCTGGGCGGTCGTGTCCGCCTGGGGCCTCGTCCAGGTCGTGCGTGCTCCGCGACCTGCCGACGGGCGGTAGCGGCGAGCGCGCGCTATAGGCCGTCCTCCTCCTCGAGCCGCACGGAGAAGGGAAGCCGCCAGTCGTCGTCCGCCTCGCCGTCGATCGTCAGCCGCCATTCGTAGACCCCGGGCTCGAGCGGGAGTGGGCCCGAGTTGATCGCCACCGGGAAGTCGAGCGGCGTCCCGGGCTTGAGCCCGGCGGGGCGCCCGACCTCGAAGGGGACGTCGTCGAAGAAGACGACGGGCTGCGGCCCGTCGTCCGTGTCCATCTCGACCGGGCTGCCGTCGGCGTCGAGGAGCTCGAGGCGCATCACGTGGCGCTGGTTGGCCTGGTCCCAGGGAACGCGGATCAGGATCGCGATCCCGAAGGGGACGGGCTCCGGTCCGGTGAGCGACCAGCCGCCGCCGACAACCGTCAGCTTGCCGTCGGACACCTGGGCGAAGTCGGCGAGGAGCATCGTCACGCGCACGCCGCGAGTCTCGCATACCTGGTGCCCGACTTCAGTCGGGCACCGACGAACCACGCGACGCCTGCCGCACGCGTGGGTGCCCGACTCACGTCTGGTACCGGAAGGCCCGTGCCCTAGCGGTTCCCGGCACCCGCGAGGTGCTCGAGCGCGGGGCCGATCCGCTCGCGGTCGGCCAGCGGGAGCGGGAACATCGGCGAGACGACGAGCACCTCGGCGCCCTCGGCGCGGCTCGAGGCGAGCTCGATCGCCTCGTCGAGTGCCGACACGCGGAGCGTTCGCGTGCGGTCGAAATGCGGCGCCAGGCGGGCTGCGGCCGGGCCGAAGAGGACGACGAGGCGTGCGACGCGGCGCGCCTCTGCGCATGCCTCCTCGAGCAGCGCCTGCTCCTCGGGCGAGGCGTGGACGGGCAGTCCTGCGCTCTCGAGCTCGCCGCCGCAGACGAGGACGACGGAGCCGTCTCGGTGCCCGTGGAGCCCGGCCGCGGTCTTGCTGGGCGTCGCGGCCATGCCGTCGTCGACGAGCTCGGTCGTGCCGAGGCGACCGACTGGTGTCGCGCGGTGCGGCGGCGGGCTGTCGGGGGCGCGCAGCTTGTCGGGCAGGGCGCCGACCGCGAGCGCGGTCGCCGCCGCGGCGAGCAGCGCCTGCAGGCGGGGGTCGTCGAGACGCGGGGGGAGCCGGAACGAGCGCTCGCCCTCCGCGTCGCGCAGAACGACGCTGCGGCCGGTGACGAAGGCGCCGAACTCCAGCTCCCGCGTGACCGAGAAGCCGAAGCGGTGCCCGGCCGAGAAGGTCGCGATTGCGGACGCGTCCGTATCGTCGGCGTTCACGACGACGACGTCGTCGGCGCTCTGGCTGCGGACGATCGCCTCCTTCGCGGCCCGGTAGCGCTCGAGCGAGCCGTGGAGCTCGAGGTGGTCGGGCCAGAAGCAGGTGAGCACCGCGACGCTCGGGCTGCGGTTCGTGAAGCACAGGTGCGAGCTCGTGAGCTCCATCAGTACGACGCCGTCCGCCGGCGGCGGCAGGAGCTCGGCGGTCGGCCACAGGTTCGCCGCCGGTGCCGTGCCCGTGTGCAGGCCGACCCCTGCGCTCCGCAGGAGAAAGGCGAGGAACGCCGCCGTGGTCGTCTTCCCCGCCGTGCCCGTCACGCCGATCGTGGGCACCGGCGAGCGCTCGAGCACGAGGTCCGCGAGACAGCGCACGACGCACCCGCTCTCGCGCAGGAGCCCGACGCGCGGCGCGACCTCGGGCGTCCAGACGTCGAGGAACGCCTCCTCGAACTGCCCGGGCTCGGTGTCGAGCCCTGCGCGGGCGCGGACGACGACGCCCGAGGCGCGCAGCTCGAGCGCCTGCTGCGACGCATTCCCCGTCCCCGCGAGCGTCACCCGCCGGCCCTCTCGCGCGAGGAGACGGGCGAGAGCGACCGCATCGCGGTCGAATCCCTCGACGAGGACGCGGCTCACGAGCTCGACGACCGGGGCGGCGCCGCAGGTCCGCCCCGGCCGGTCGTCGGCGATTGTGCACGTACCGGGGCCGGCCGGTCAACAGCCAGCCCGCGGCGAGCTGCTCGGCTCAGCGCGTCTGCGGGAATCCCAGGTCGACCTTGCTCGTCGCAGGATCGGGCCACCGGGACGTCACCACCTTGCCCCTCGTGTAGAAGTGGATCGACTCGGGCCCGTAGGCGTGCGAGTCCCCGAACAGCGACGCCTTCCAGCCGCCGAACGAGTAGTAGGCGACGGGGACGGGGATCGGGACGTTGATCCCGACCATGCCCGCGGTGACGTCGAACTGGAACCGGCGGGCGACGCCGCCGTCGCGGGTGAAGAGCGCGACGCCGTTCCCGTAGGGGTTGTCGTTGACGAGGCCAAGGGCCTCGTCATAGCTCTTGGCCCGGACGACGGAGAGCACCGGCCCGAAGATCTCGTCCCGGTAGGCGTCCATCTCGGTCGTGACGTTGTCGAGCAGGGAGACGCCGAGGAAGAAGCCGTCGCCGTCGGGAGCCGTCTCGCGGCCGTCCGCGACGACGGTCGCGCCCTGCTCGGAGCCCGACGCGATGTACGACGCGACCTTGTCGCGGTGCTCGCGGGTGACGAGCGGGCCCATCTCCGACTCGGGCTCGAGACCGTTGCCGACCTTGACCTTCGGCAGGCGCTCCCTGATCGCCTCGACGAGCGGGTCGGCGACGTCGCCCACCGCGACCAGCACCGAGACCGCCATGCAGCGCTCGCCGGCCGAGCCGTACCCGGCCGAGACCGCCGCGTCGGCCGCCATCTCGACGTCGGCGTCCGGCAGCACGATCATGTGGTTCTTCGCCCCGCCGAGCGCCTGCACGCGCTTGCCGTGCTTCGTCCCGGTCTCGTAGATGTAGCGTGCGATCGGGGTCGAGCCGACGAACGAGACGGCGGCGACGTCCGGATGCTCGAGCAGCGCGTCGACGGCCACCTTGTCGCCGTTGACGACGTTGAAGACGCCGTCGGGGAGCCCGGCCTCCTTGAGCAGCTCCGCCGTCAGGAGCGAGGCGGACGGGTCCTTCTCGGAAGGCTTGAGCACGAAGCAGTTGCCGCAGGCGATCGCGGGCGCCCACATCCACATGGGCACCATCGCGGGGAAGTTGAACGGCGTGATGCCGGCGACGACGCCGAGCGGCTGGCGGATCGAGTAGACGTCGATCCCGGTCGAGGCCTGCTCGGAGAACTCGCCCTTGATCAGGGTCGGGATCCCGCAGGCGTACTCGATCACCTCGAGCCCGCGTGCGACCTCGCCCATCGCGTCCGAGAGCACCTTGCCGTGCTCGGCGGTGAGGAGCTTCGCCAGGTCCTCCCGGTGCGCGTGGAAGAGCTCGCGGATGCGGAAGAAGAGCTCCGCGCGCTTGGCGAGCGAGTACGTCCGCCACGACTGCCACGCCTCGGCGGCGTTGCGCACCGCACCGCCGATCTCCTCGACCGAGGCGAAGTCGACCGCGCTGGACTGCACGCCCGTGGCGGGGTTGAAGACCGGGCCGCTCCGCCCGGACGTGCCCTCGACCCGCTTTCCGCCGATCCAGTGGGGGATCCTCGTGATCGCCTCGTCGCGCCCGGCGGCGGGCGCCTCGGCAAGCTCCGTCATCGCTGACTCCTCTCGAAAAGGTGTCCTCGGAGGGTATCGCGGGGCGGCGGGGCGGCGCGCCTGGCGCGCGTGGGGCGAGGGGCGGTGTCAGACACCGTTCTTGTCAAGGGGGATTCGTGCCGATCTCGTGCCGAATACTCCACAGGACGAGATCCCGCATGGCTTCGGGGATCGTGGACGCGGCTCCGCCGCGTGTCGGCGAAGCCGGCCATGCCCGAACTCGCCGACTTGACGAAACGCAGTGTCTGACACCGACGTGGCCTTTCGGCCGGCCGCGCACGCGCCCGAGCACGAGATCGGGCCGTCGTGCGCGGCGCTGTCAGACGTCGACGCCGCTCGTGTCGCAGTCGCCGGGATTGCCCGAGTCGAAGCCCGTCTTGAACCACTGCTGGCGCAGCTCCGACGAGCCGTGCGTCCACTGCTCACGGCTTCGCGCGCCGAGCCGGTCGTCACCGACCGCGGCCGCCGCGCGCAAGCCCTCCTCGATGTCACCGGGGTCGAGCAGGCCGCGGTCGTACGTCGAGCGTGCCCAGACACCGGCGAAGCAGTCGGCCTGGAGCTCGAGCTGGACGGAGTAGACGTTCGCCCGGCCCGGGGTCCTCCTGCTGCTTGCGCCGGACCTGCTGCTCGATCCCGAGCTCGCTCTGGATGTGGTGGCCGATCTCGTGGGCGATCACGTAGGCCGCCGCGAAGTCGCCAGGAGCGCCGAACCGGCGCGACAGCTCCCGGAAGAAGGAGAGATCGAGGTAGACTTTCTGGTCGAGCGGACAGTAGAAGGGCCCCGTCGCCGACGACGCCGGCCCGCACCCGCTCGTCGTGCCCGAGGTGAAGATCACGACCGGCGCCCGCGTGTACTGCTTGCCCGACCGCTGGAAGATCTGCGTCCACAGGTCCTGCGCGTCGCTCGAGACGAACTTGGCGAACTCGAACGCCTCGTCGTTGGCACTGTCCGAGCCCGTCCCGGGGCCGGGCGCCGAGCCGGAGGAGGCCGGCGGTACGGTCTCGTCGATCCCGCCGGGAGAGAGCGGCCCGCCTCCCCCGCCACCGAGGATGTTCCCCCGAAGAGAAGGGCGAGGACGACGACCAGGATCAGGCCGATGCCTCCGCCGCCGACCCCCATCGGGATCGGCAACCTACCGCCGCCGCCACCGAACGGGCCGCTCGACTGCCCGCGGCGGTCCTCGATGTCGCCCCGGCCGGGAACGCGCTTCCAGCGCACACGCGGAGCCTACCCGCGGGTCCGCGGTCCGATCCCTACACGGCGAGCCCGGACTCGGCGAGCGGCCGGCGCGCCCATGCGAGCGTCGTCGCGTACCAGCCCTGAAGCGGCTGCAGCGTGACGCCGCCGCTCGAGGAGTGGACGAACCAGCCGTTCCCGACGTTGATCCCCATGTGCCCGATCTCCGACGGCTTCGACGCCGGCCCGCGCGAGCCGAAGAAGATGACGTCGCCGGGCTGGAGCGCCGACGGGGCGATGCGCTCCTCCTTCGGCACCTCGCCGCTCATCGCGTAGGTCGTTCGCCCCCGCAGGACCGCGGCGAGCACGGGTGCGTCGGCGAACGGCTCCAGCTTGTAGACGCGCCAGACGAAGCCGGAGCAGTCGAAGCCGCCCGGCACGGTGACGGTGTTCCTCGGCGCTGTCGCGCTCCAGAGCGTCTGCGTCTTCTCGGACATCCCCGCGAAGACGTACGGGTGGCCGACCAGACGCAGTGCCCGGGACAGCACATCGCGCTGCAGGCTCGTCAGGGCCGGGAGCGAGAACGTCGCCGCGACCTCGAGGATCGTGGCGATCCGGCTCGGGTCGACGAGCCGCAGCTTTGCGAGCGAGTAGGCGGCCTCCGCACGGGAGGCCGGCTCCTTCGGCGAGCGCTCGAGCTCCTCGCTTCCCTGGGGGTGGTTGACCCGCAGCCCGAGCAGCCGCGCGACGGTCTCCGTGCCGAGCATGTCGGTCGGCGCGAGGCCGGCGTCGCGCGCCGCGAGCCGGATCGTGCGCGCGGCCGGGAGCAATCCTGCGGCCGCGACGAGCTTGGCGTCGAGCTCCCGCATGGTCACGATCCGCATGGGGTCGGTCGGAGCCTGATGCGGCTTGCCGAGGGCGACGATCGCTTCGTGCAACTCCTCGCGCGTCAGCGGATCGTCGGGCCGGAAGGATGCGATGTCAGGCCCCATCAGACCCGCCTCGACGACGGCGGCGATCTGCGGGGCGGCCCAGCTCTCGGCCGGCGCGGCCGCCGTGGCGAGCGCGGCGGGAGCGGCGGGCGACGGGTCGGCAGCGGATGCCGAGGCCGGAAGCGCCAGCGCCGCGGCGACGCAGACGAGCCCGCGCAGGACACGATTACCACCCATCTCCGTTCGTATCGGACGCGCTCGCCGCGCGCTTGACCCGGCCTGCTGAGATGTGAACGGAATCCGAACAATCGGTACAAACCGATTCGTGGCGCGCGAGACGATCCGCGACTGGATCAGGTCGGTCGAACGGGGAGAGCCCCACGAGCAGTGGACGATCCTCTGCTTCTTTGCCGGCCGGGAGGTGCAGCTCGACGACGACGAGCTCCACGGCGCGATCCGACGCGCCGAGCTGCTCCTTGCCGCGGGCGGCGACCCGCGACGCCGCCTCGACCCCTTCGGTCGTGCTGCGACCGCCCTCGCCGACGACCTCGACACGCCGCCGCGCCGCGCACGGCTCCGTGCCGGCCTCGACGCGCTGGTGCCCGAGGTGGAGGGCCTGCGGGGCGCGCGCGAGGCGCTCGCACTGCTGCGCTCCGACCCCGACCTCGCCTGGAAGGCCTACGCGACCTCGCTCCTCGCCGAAGCGCTTGCGGAGGAATAACGCATCTGATGCGCGTCCCTTCGCGACAAGGAGGCGCTGAACCGGGCACTCGACGGACGATGAGCGCGACGCTCGACGCAAACGTTCCGCTCTACGCGTCGGACGAGACGAGCCCCTTCCACGCACGCGCCATCGGCTTCCTCGAGAACGTCGCGCACGGAACCGGCCTGTCTACCTCTTCTGGCCGACGGTCATGGCGTACCTTCGCATCTCCACGCACTCGTCGGTCTTCGCCGCGCCGCTCCCCATGTCGGACGCCCTCGCGAACATCGACGGTCTGCTCCGTCTTCCCCAGGTCCGGACGATCGGGGAGCAGGAGCGGTTCTGGTCGACCTGGCGCGACGTCGCCGCTGACGCCGGAGTCGCCGGGGGCCTCGTCTCCGACGCGTATCTCGTTGCGCTCATGCGAGAGAACGGAGTGCAAACGCCCTGGACGAACGACCGCGACTTCCGCCGCTTCGACGGGATCGAGGTGCGCGACCCCTTCGCCTGACAGACCCGCAGGGCGGCGTGACGCGGGGCTTCACCCCGCGAGGCGCGCGATGAGCTTGAGCGGGCCGCGCGCGACCCCGCGCGCGTCTGCGGGATGCGCCATGTCCCCGCACAGCAGGCCGGCGACGACCCCGAAGACCTTCGGCGCCCTTGCCGCCGCGAACACGGTGCGCGGGTAGCGGTCGAACGCGCGCTTCGCCGCCCACGACGCGGCGGCATGGCGGTCGAGCGCGGCCGACAGGGGCTGCGGTGTAGCCGTCGAGGTCGCCGGCGAGAATCGCCTCCGCCGCCAGGCGTGCGGAGACGAACGCCTCGTACATGCCGTCCCCGGAGAGCGGGTCGACGAGCCCGGCCGCGTCGCCGACGAGGAGCGCCCGGCCCGACCCCGCGGGCGTCCCGAGCCGGCGCATCGGCAGCCGGTGACCGCGCACCTCGGTCACCGCGTCCGGGTCGACGCCGTGCGCCCGCGCGAGCCGCGCGAGGTGGTCGCGGAGCCGCTGTCCCTCGCTTCCCCAGCCGCCCACGCCGAGGTTCGCGTGGTCTCCCTTCGGGAACACCCAGCCGTAGCCGCCAGGGAGCACCGCCAGCTCGATCACAGCGGTCCGCTCGAGCTCCTCGTGGCCCAGCGCCTCGAGCGGGACGCTCCCCTCGAGCGCCACGCCGCGCACGATCTGCCCGTCGATCTCGATCGCCCTCGCGACGAGCCCGTTCGCTCCGTCGGCGCCGACGAGCACGTCGGCACGTACCGTGTCGGCGGCCACCCGGGCGGTGACGCCCGTCCCGTCGAGCTCGACGGTCTCGACCTTGGCGCCGTCGCGGAGCTCCGCCCCGGCGGCGATCGCGTGCTCGACGAGAAAGGCGTCCAGCAGCCGCCGCTGCGTCATCCGGATGAGCGGCGCATCGTGCTCGCGCGAGAAGCGCGAGCCGTAGCGCAGGCGGAGCTCGAACCGGTCGACGTCGCGCTCGACGACGGGCGACGGGTCGACAGGAATCTGCCGGAGCGCCCGCCCCGTCAGGCCTCCGCCGCACGGCTTGTCGCGCGGGAAGCGGGCCTTGTCGGCCAGCAGCACACGTGCGCCCGCCCGCGAAAGGTGGATCGCGGTCGCGGCCCCGGCAGGCCCGGCACCGGCCACGAGGACGTCGTACGACTCCACGCCCCCGAGTCTAGGACGTGCGCGGCGCGCGGCTACAATCCGCGCTCCGGCGCAGGGATTCCCGAGTGGCCAAAGGGGGCGGGCTGTAAACCCGCTGGCTCAGCCTTCGGAGGTTCGAATCCTCCTCCCTGCATAGCGCTGTCCCAGGGACGGGAAGCCAACACTGGTCGTGACCGAGTGCCGGCCTGCGAGGCGCCTCAGGACCCGGGCCTCTGCACGGGGCGCCAGGCCGGGTGCAGGTCGAACGTCCCCGTCGAGACTCTGGTCAGGCTCGTGCCGTCCGGCTTCAGCGTGTAGATGGAGGACTCGTTCTGGCGGACGATGAGCCCCGGCCTCGCGAGCTTGGCGACGGCGATGGCCGTGCCGTCGGGAGACCAGGTGGGATGGCCGACAACGTCACGTACCAGCGTCTTCGCGTTCCGTCGGGCGACCATGAGGGATACATCCCCGCGGCGGCCACGACCCCTTGCCCCGTACGGTCACGGTGAGCGACGACGATCTCCGCGGACTCGCCGCGAACGCGCATGTACGCGATCGAGTTCCCGTCGGGCGACCACGCTGGGGCCAGACCGACGTCGACACGTCTCTCCCCTCCGTCGCGATCGACGATCCAGACCTCACGCCTGCCGACCAACGACACGTCCTCGTACGACTCGTCCTCGAGCCCGCGTGTGATCGCGATCGCCGAGCCGTCCGGTGACCACATGGGTCGGTCCCAGATCCCGTTGAAGTACTCCATCTCGAGGAGGTAGCCGCCCCGGGTGGTCAGTCGCGTGACCTCGGTGTCGACTCCCGCGATCGCAACGTCGAGGACGGTGGATGCACAGGGCGGGGCCGTTGACTCCGGCGGGGTCGACTCGCAGTCGGGCTCCCGAAAGACCGCATCCGGCCCGGCCATGCCCTGAGGCGCGGCGAGGAAGGCGATCTCGTCCGTGGCCGACATGCCGTCTCGAGACTCGCTCGCGCCGCACCCCGAGAGCCCCAGCGTCGCAGAGGCGACCAGCGCCGCACACATCGCCAGCCTGGCTTCTCGAAGCATCTCCCTCGCTCCCGAGTCGCATTCTCCTGCGAGGACGTCCCGCCTCCATCGGCGCGCGCGCTGAGCACGTCTGCCGCTTTCTACTGACGTCGGCCGATGCGACCGAGTGGTCGGGAGACCTCAGGGTGCCTTCGCCGGACCGCTCCACCGGGTCGGCGCGCGATGCCACGTGAGCCGGCGCCGGCGTCTCATGCCTCAGGCGCTCGCGACGAGGTCCCGCCCAGCAGCGAGCCGCTCCGCGCGCTCCTTGATCCCGTGGAGCATCTTCCGCTCCATCACGAGCGAGCCGGGCTCCATCACCGCCATCCCGATCCGGTCGCCGAGCGACGGGTCGGGCATCGCGATCCGGTTTCGGCTCAGCAGCCGCGTCCGTCCGCCGAGATCGTCGAGGACGAACGCCCAGACCCACGCGCCGTCCTCCGAGCAGGTTACGAGCGCGTGCCCGGGATCGAGTATCTCGACCCGCATTCCCGGAAGGCTTGCGCGTCCGGGGATCACGTCACCGACCGCAAGGTGCTGCCACTCGGGGTGGATCGTGTCCGCGCTGTGCATCCCGAGCCCGAAGAGGTTCTCGATCCAGTCGTAGGTGTAGGCGCCGCCGCGCCCCGACCCCATCTGGACGAGCCACGGCCAGACCGCAGAGCGCGGCGCGTCGACCGTCACGGCGCGGGTCGAGACGACCTCGGCCTCCGGGAGCAGGTCGTCGCCCGGGAGCGGGCGACCGGCTTCCTCCGCCGTGGCGCCCCACGTCAGAACCGGCCGCCGGACGAGGCGGCGTACGGCCTCGAGCGCCGCCGCCGCCGCTGCCGCCGCCAGGATCGTCGTCGCCGCTCTCATCCTTGCCTCCTTCCGGTGTTCCCCCGGGAGGCTGGCGTGTCGTGACGGAGGGCGCATCGGCGCAGACCCGGATCGGGCCTGCGCCGATCTACCGACCTCGGGCCTGTCAGCCGTAGTCGTACCCGCCCCCCGGCGGCGTCGTGTCCGTCGGGGTCGTCTCGGCCGGCGGCGGAGCGGCGGGAGGCGCGGCCGCAGTCGGCGCCCGCCTCACGAGCTTGCCGCTCGGCGCGATGACGTACCAGACCTCGAAGAGCGCCTGTCCCTTCACGTCGCCCGGTCTCTTGTCCGGCGCGTACCGGTACAGCGCGTACCCGTTGTACGTCACCTGCGTGCGGCCGTCGGGGCGCTTGATCGTGCCGAGCTTCGCAGCCCTCAGACCGCGGCCGGCGATCGGCTTCGCGCCGTTCTTGACGAGGAGGGGAGGCCAGATCTTCGCGCACGCGCCCTTGCAGCTGATCTTCCCGCGCCTCTCGTCGGTGTAATGGTAGAGGGTCAGCCCGCTCGAGGTCGCAAGCAGCCTCCCCAGGACTGCCGTCGTCTCGACCTTCACGGTCGGGCGTTGGGCGGCGCCCACGTTGGTCGCGACGACGACGGCGATCACCGCTGCGAGCGCCGGCACGAGCACCGGCCACCTTCGCTTCGTCCTCACTCCGTTTCCCCTTCCCGCTCGAGGTTCTCCGCCGGGTAGTACGGGCCTGGAACGGAAGCGGTTTGCCCGGCTCGGCGATCCGCTCAGCGCCCCCCGAACGCGAGCATCCCGCCGCCGTCGTTTCGCACCTGCCGGAGCACTGCCTCGCGATCGCTCGCCGAGACGAGCGTCGGGCCGCCGTTCGCGCCGGTCCCGCTCAGGCCATCGCAGCCGGAGCAGTTGTCGGCGAAGACGTGCTCGCCGACAGCCGCGTCGCCGTTCGCCGGCGACTCGCCCGCATGCCCGGTGCCCTCTCCGGCGTCGCCCGGCTACACCGGTCCCCTCTTTCCGTCGAGCGAGAAGAGCCACAGGTTGTCGCCGTACGCGCTCGCGGCGAGCGCGTTCCCGCCCGCCGTGAACTCGAGGTACTCGGTGCCGGCCGCCTGGGCCGCGATCGACGACCCCGCCGAGCGAACCGAGACTGCGCTCCTCGAGCTCTACGCCTTCTACACGCATACGCGCGGCATGTACGAGAGCCTCTTTCGCGACGAGGAGCTCGTCCCCGCCGTCCGCCGCCGGATGCGGGACATCCACGAGTACCTACGACGAGCCCAGGATGCCCTGATGGCGCATCGCGGCCTCCGCGGCCGCGCCGCATCGCGCACGCGCGCAGCGATCGGCCACGCCGTTGCGTTCTCCACGTGGCGCTCGCTCACCCAGGACCAGCGGCTGCACGAGGCCGACGCGGTCGCCCTGATGTGCCGGCTCGTCTCCGAGGCCGCGTACCTGCGCGAGCCCCCGAGCCAGACGGGCGAACGCGCTACCCTTCCCCCTCCGCCCTCTTAGCTCAGTTGGTAGAGCACCTCCATGGTAAGGAGGGGGTCGACGGTTCGAGTCCGTCAGAGGGCTTCGCGACATCCCTGCTAATCAAATCCTTTCGTTTGCCGTGGAGGCGACGCGTCGGCGACTCGACGTCCACCGAGCGTCCACGGTGCGCCGCGATGGCCTCCGAAGATGCCGGGAGACCGTTGCGGCAACAGGCGTTGCGGACTCTAGTGGCGGCGTCCGCCCAGCGTCCACCGCGCGTTCGAATGCAAGTGCGTCGAGGAGTGAGACGGCGTGCTCGCGGCTGTCGTGGGCGAGGTGGCCGTAGTGGTAGTCGATCATCGCGATGCTCGAGCCCATGAACCGGGAGACGGCAAAGACCGGGACTCCGGCGCGGAGGGCGAAGGTCGCGTAGGTGTGGCGGAGGTCGTACAGGCCGCGGAGCGGCTCGATGCCGGCGCTCCGTTGGGCGGGCTTCCAGTGGCGGCGGCCGAAGCTGCGAAAGTCGATCCGGCCGCCGCGCGCATTCGCGAACAGGATCTCGTTCTCTGAGCGCGGGAACTGGTCGAGGGCCGCGAGCGCCTTCGCTTGCAGCGGCACGGCGCGGGTGCTGAGTCGCGTCTTCGTCTGCTTCAGCCGCCCGTTTGCGAACGCGCGCCGCACGTAGACGACGCCAGCCTCACGATCGACGTCGCGCCACTCGAGCCCGAAGAGCTCCGAGGGTCGCAGCCCGGTGGCCGCGGCGAAGACCACCATCGCGCCGTACTCCGGCCTCAGCTGAGCGGCAACGGCCTCGATCTCCTCCCACGACTCGAAGGGCCGTTTCTCCTTTGCGCGCCGCTGCGGGTTCGGGATCCGCTTTGCCGGGTTGTCGCTGAGCCACTCCCACCCGACCGCGCGGCGCAGCACCTGCCGCAGCGCCTGCGTCGCCCTCGAAGCGATGCCCCTCGGGGACCGTCTGCCGCCAGGCGAAGATGTTCTTCGCCGAGAGATCGGCCAGCTTGACGTGGCCGAGCACCGGCGTCGCCTTCCCGAGCAGCCAGCGCAGCTTGGCGATCGTCACCGGCTCTCCCTGATGCATGCCCAGGTACTCCTCGACCAGACCGGCCAGCGTCATCGTCGCCGCGCACCCGCCCGGTCGCAGTAGCGCGAGCGCCTTCCGCAGCGCTTCCTCCGCTTCTGCTCGACTCACGAAGCCGCCCACCTGTGGGCGCACCGAACCGCGGCCGTCCAGCCGGTAGCGGTACGCCCAGAGCGGACGGCCATCCGAGCGGCGGGCCGTCAGCTTGAACACCTGACCCTGTTGAATCACCATGAACCTCCTCAATCGAGGACCGCCGAGTCACACCGCGAGTGAGCACGTGGCCCAGCTCTCGCGGTGGGACAGGCGTCCAGTTGTGTAACCGATCGGTGTCAGCGCGTGATTGACACCGTGCGGTTACATGGTAGTATTGCTACCGATCGGTTACACATTCGATTTGACACCGATCGGTTACAGGAGGCGCAATGAGCGTGCGCTCAATAAAGGACGTGGCGGCCGCGGTACGAGGCAGGCGGCACGACCTTGGTATCAGTCAGGTCGAACTGGCCCGTCGGGCGGGCGTCTCGCGCAAGTGGATCTCTGAGTTCGAAGCAGGCAAGTCAACCGCGGAGTTTGGCCTCGTGCTCCGCGTCCTGGATGCGCTGGCGCTTAGTCTCGAACTCCGGGACGCATCATCGACGCAGGACGGCCCATCGGATCGCGGTGCCGTGGACCTCGACCTCCTTCTCAATAGATTCCGCGCGAGTGACGCGGCCGAGGCCGGCGATGAGTGACTCGCTTGCAGTGCTGCTTGAAGGCAGCGTGGCCGGAACGCTGACCCGCTTGCGCGGAGGGCGGCTCCGCTTCGAATACGACGACGGCTTTCGAACGCGAGGTGATGCGACTCCGTTGTCGCTCTCGATGCCCAAGCAGGTTCGCTCTCACGGCGATCGGACAGCGACCCCCTGGCTCTGGGGGCTGCTCCCCGACAACGACGCCGTGCTCGCACGCTGGGCACGCCAGTTCCACGCTTCGGCGTCATCACCGTTCTCACTCCTAGCAACGGCAGTTGGTGAGGATTGCGCTGGCGCCGTCCAATTCGTTGCACCCGACGACGCCGAGCGGCTTCTTCAGCTCAAAGGCGACGTGACATGGCTGAGCGAGGATGACGTCGGAGAGCGACTGAGGGAGCTGAACGCTGATTCCACCGCCTGGCTTGGAACGTCATTCACAGGCCAGTTCAGTCTGGCCGGAGCTCAGGCAAAGACCGCATTACTTCTCCAGGACGGTCGCTGGGGCATTCCGTCAGGTGCGACGCCCACAAGCCACATCCTCAAACCCGCAGTCGCGGGTCTCGACGATCACGACCTCAACGAGCACCTCTGTCTCGACGCCGCAAGACGAGCCGGCCTCATCGTTGCTCCAACTCAAGTGAGGCGTTTCGGCGAGGAGTCTGCGATCGTGATCGACCGTTACGACCGCGTGCAGATCGGGGAGCGTCTCGCGCGGGTGCACCAAGAGGATCTCTGCCAGGCGCTTGGCTTCCCTCCGAGCCAGAAGTACCAGAACGAGGGTGGGCCCACGCCGACGCAGATCGCTGAACTGCTACGTACAGCGATGCCGAGCCGGGCCGCCGATGATGCCGTCTGGCGATTCGTCGACGCTCTCGCCTGGAACTGGCTGATCGCGGGAACCGATGCTCACTCCAAGAACTACTCGCTACTCCTCGCCGGCAACGACGTCCGCCTGGCCCCGCTCTACGACATAGCGTCCGCTCTTCCGTACGGGGCACACGAGAAGAAGCTGAGGCTTGCCATGAAACTTGGCGGCCACTACGACGTGTTCACCTATCGCAATCCGTGGCCCCGAACGGCCGTCGAAATCGGCGTCGACGCTGACCGGTTGACCGCTCGAGTGGCCGAGCTCGCAGCTCGCGCGCCGGACGCGTTTGCAGATGCCGCCACTACCCGCGAGGTGACAGCGCTGGGGCGGGATCTCCCTAGCCGCCTAGTTGACCTCGTCTCGGAACGCGTCAGCCGTTGTATTGCTCTGCTCGAAGTCTCAGGCGAGCTGACCTCGTCAAGTGCCTCGTGAGGAGTCGGCTGACCGATCACGAGGTCGCGGACTCACGACATCGAGTGCGGCATGAGACGCCCCCTCACGTTGACCACCTCTCTAACAGCGAGGTGGTCGAGGGCGCCTGCGCCCGCCGGCCCGCCCGCCCGCGAGTTGCCTTCATGGACGACAGCAGATGGAGCATTTATGGAGCAGAGCGGTTTGTCGGTGTAGCAAACGCCTGTCACGCGCGGGCACTCGCGGGCTCACTCTGAATGTTCGCACGAGGTTCGCACGGACAGGTCGCATGCGCCTTGACCAAGCGGATCAGAACGACCCTTGACCCGTTCTCTGCGGGAGAGGTGGTCGGCGCTGCGACGATCGCTTCCTACCGAGGCTTTGTCGGCGGCGCGGTCGGGGGCTTCCGTCCGGTTCGCGTCGGAGCACGCTGCGATTACTGCGCTCGGAGTAGCCACGAGACTGCGGCGGGACGATGCGCCGGGCAGCTCGGTTGGTCATCGTGGAGCCATGATCGAAGTCACCTCACTCACCAAGCGTTACGGCGAGACGGTCGCGGTCGACGACCTCAGCTTCACCGTCCGCCCGGGGATCGTCACAGGGTTCCTCGGGCCGAACGGCGCCGGGAAGTCGACCACGATGCGCGTGATCCTCGGCCTCGACAATCCGAGCGAGGGTTACGCCACTGTCAACGGCCGCCAGCTCGCGGAGCACGCCGCTCCGCTCACCGAGCTCGGCGCCCTCCTCGAGGCCAAGGCTGTACACCCGCAGCGCTCGGCCCGCAACCATCTCCGTGCGCTTGCCGCCACCACCGGAATCCCCGACCGGCGGGTCGACGAGGTTCTGGGCATGGTCGGCCTGGACGAGGTCGCCAACGGGGCTGCAGGCGCCTTCTCGCTGGGAATGGGCCAGCGGCTCGGGATCGCCTCCGCACTGCTCGGCGATCCCGAGACCGTCATGCTCGACGAGCCCGTCAACGGACTCGATCCCGAAGGGATCCTCTGGATCCGCAACCTGCTGAAGGAGCTGGCCGCCGAGGGCCGCACCGTGTTCGTCTCATCGCACCTGATGAGCGAGATGGCCCTCACGGCGGAGCACTTCATCATCATCGGGCGGGGCCGGCTGATCGCCGACGTGTCCGCCGCCGAGCTCGCCGCTATGGGTCCGCAGCGGCAGGTGCTCGTTCGCACTCCGCACGGCGACCGGCTCCGGCAGGTGCTCGCCGCCGATGGCGTGCAGGTGACGGGCGATGGCGGGCGTCCCGACGTCTTCTACGTCACGGGGATGGAGAGCGACGTCATCGGCCGGCGTTTGCTGGAGGACGGCATCGAGCTCCACGAGCTCACGCCACAACACGAATCGCTCGAAGGGATCTTCATGGGCCTCACGCAGGACGCCGTGCAGTACCACGCGCACGGCGCGCACTCGTCAGCCACGACCAGACAGGCTGCCTGACATGAACACGATCACCGCCTCGAACATCATCGACACCACCAACGCCAGCGCGCCCATCGAACGCCAGCGACTCGGTCGCCGCGTCACCCAATGGTCGGTTACCAAGGCTGAGTGGATCAAGCTGCGGTCGGTCCGCTCCAACGTCGTCGGCATCGCGGCGGCCGCCCTCATGCTGGTGCTGCTCGGCGTGCTCTTCTCCGCCCTGGGTGGTGCGGAGCAGGGGCCTCCCGGTACCGACGCCGCGACCGACTCGCTGTCGCTCGTCTTCGGGGGCATGACCCTCAGCCAGCTGATCATTGGCGTGCTTGCCGCTCTGTTCGTGGGCAGCGAGTACGCGAGCGGGCTCATCCGCACCATGTTCGGAGCGGTCGGGCGCCGGAGGTACGTGCTGCGGGCCAAGGCGATCGTGTTCGGCGGCGCGACCTGGCTCGCCGTGACGATCGGCGCCTTCGGCGCCTTCTTCGCCGGCAACGCGGTCTACAGCGGCGACCTCGCCAGCTACTCGATCGGCGACCCCGGCGTGCTGCGAGCCGTGCTGGCCGCCGGCTTCTACGGCGCCTGCGTTGCCCTGATCGGCATCGCCGTCGGCTTCCTCCTGCGCAGCACCGCTGCGGCGATCGGCGTCCTGCTGGGATTGCTGATGCTGGCTCCGGTGCTGGTGGGTCTACTGCCGGGCTCGCTCGGTGACACGCTCACCAAGATCCTGCCGAGCAGGGCCGGCGACGCGATGATGAGCGTCACGTCACCCGACACCCTTCTCTCACCGTGGCTGGGCTTCGCCGTCTTGGTGGCCTGGGTGGTCGGCTTGCTCGCCATCGCCGGCGTGAGCCTGCGCCGTCGGGACGCATGAGGCAGACGTGGAGACGGATGCCCCGCGCGGGGTAAGCGGGCGGACCGCCGCCACCCGGCGGCGGCCCAAGCCGCTCGACGTGGTGTTGGCCGTCCTGTGCGTGCCAGTCACGATCGTCGGAGCGCTCTCCGAGGGCGGCAGCTTCAGCGCCTTCGAGATCGCCGTCATCGTGGTGAGCGCGACGCTCGTCCTTCTCCGGCGCTACGCCCCGATCGCCGTCCTCGCGGCGGGGATCGGCGCGTTGATCGTTTCGGTCGCGGTGACGGAATGCCCGAACGCGTTGATCCCCGTGGTCGTGCTTCTCGTCTTCACGGTGGCCGTCGAGTACGACCGGCGCACCGGCGTCTACGCCGGCCTCGCGGGCCTCGCCGGCCTGCTCGCGATCATCGGCATCCACGCACCGGACGAACCGTTCGGCCCGCTGCTCGCAGCCGTGGCCTGGCCGGCGCTCGCGGTCGCGGCCGGCGATCTGATCCGGACCCGGCGCGAGGCAATCGCGGCCGCGGAAGAGCGCGCACGCCGAGCCGAGGAAACTCGCGAAGAGGAAGCCCGCCGCCGCGTGGCCGAGGAGCGATTGCACATTGCCCGCGAGCTCCACGACGTGGTCGCCCACCGCATGGCAGTCGTCAACGTGCAGGCCGGCGTCGCCGAGCACCTGCTGCGCACTCAGCCCGACGATGCCGCCGCCGCGCTCCGTGTAGTGCGATCGTCGGCGCAGGCCGCGCTCGACAACCTGGGGAGCATCCTCAACCTGCTTCGCTCCGCAGGCGAGAGGGACGCCTCGGTAGAGCCCGCGCCGATGCTGACCGAGCTGACCGCTCTGATCGACTCCTATCGAGACGCCGGCCTCGCGGTCGAGTACGAGACGAGCGGCGCACCGCGCCCGCTCGCCGACACCACATAGCTCGCGCTCTACCGCACCGTGCAGGAAGGGCTCACCAACGCCCACAAGTATGGCGACGGGCACGTGCGGCTCCGTATTAGCCACGCCGCCGACGGTGTGGACGTCGAGATGATCAACCCGGTCGGCATGCCCCCGGTCGCGGATGTCACACCACGATCTGACGCCGCCGGCGAGGCCGGTGGCTTCGGGCTGTTGGGCATGCGAGAGCGCGTGCTGGCCGCCGGCGGCTCGCTGCACGTCGGTCCCGACGGCGAAAACCGGTTCGCCGTCCGCGCCCACTTCCCGAACGCCGAGGAGCGGCAATGACCATCCGGGTGGTGCTCGCCGACGACCAGGCGCTCATCCGCTCCGGCTTTCGCGTGCTGATCGACTCCGCCCAGGACCTCGAAGTGGTGGGCGAGGCCGGCACCGGCGACGACGCCGTCCGCCTCGCCCGCTCGACGCGCGCCGACGTCGTGCTCATGGACATCCGCATGCCCGGGATGGACGGCATCGCGGCGACGCGGGAGATCACCGGCGACGACGACCTGGCGGGCGTGAAGGTTGTGGTACTCACCACCTTCGAGATCGACGCCTATGTCATCGACGCGGTCCGCGCCGGAGCGAGCGGCTTCCTCAGCAAGAGCATCGAGCCCGCCGAGTTGCTCGACGCGATCCGCGCCGTCGCCGGCGGGGATGCCCTCCTCTCGCCGAGAGCAACCCAGGCGCTCTTAGCTGAGTTCGCAACAGCTGGCGCCACGCCCCCGATCCCGGGCAGCATGCTCGATGACCTAACCACCCGCGAGCGCGAGATGATGACACTCGCCGCACACGGTCTCTCGAACGACCAGATCGCCGAGCGACTGTTCCTCTCACCGCTCACCGTCAAGACACACATCAACCGAGCGATGATGAAGCTCGACGCCCGCGACCGCGCGCAACTCGTCGTGCTCGCCTACCAGACCGGCCTCGTCCGCCCCGGCGACAGCATCGACTAGAGCGCGCCGAGGTAGCGTCGCCGCGGTCTCAGCCGCCTGCTGTGCCCTCGTCTGGCTCCTCCCGAAAACGGCAGCTGTCGCCAGCAATTTGACAACTATCTGACAATGTGTCAATATACTGACATCATGGCCAAAGCAGTCGAGACCCGTAGCCCGAAAGGCGAGCAGGCGACCGAGGTCATCCTGGCGACGTTCCGCGTCAACGGCGCGCTGCTTGCCGCCGGGGACGTGCTCGCCGCCGAGTTCGGGCTCACATCGGCGCGCTGGCAGGTGCTCGGGGCGATCGCCCAGGCGCAGCAGCCGCTCACGGTGCCGCAGATCGCGCGCCGGATGGGCCTGACGCGTCAGAGCGTGCACACGACCGTCAACCGCCTGCTCGCAGACGGGCTGGTCGAGCTCCTCGAGAACGCCGATCACCGGCGCTCCCAGCTCGTCCGCCTGAGCGAGCTCGGCGAGGCGAGCTACCGGGCGGTCGACGCGAAGCAGGCCGCCTGGGTCAACGAGCTCGCAGCCGGGCTGACCCGCGCCGAGCTCGAGACGACCGCGCGCGTGATCCGCGAGCTCGCCAGCAGGCTCGAGCCCCGATCGCCAGCCAATCACACACACGAAGGAGACACCCATGACCGCTGAACCCGTCGTCCTGATCAATGCCTTCGAGGTCCCCGAAGCAGACGACGAGGCATTCCTCTACGAAGCCGTACGCACGGACGAGCGATGACCGCCGCCCAGCAACGGAAGCTTCAGCGCGCCGTCCACCTCGCGACGGGACTCATGCTCGTAGCGACCATCTACGGACCCAACCTCGGCCACTTCCACGACTTCGTCCGCGTCGTCGCCCTCCCGCTCCTCGTTCTGACCGGGATTGCGATGTGGCAGGCACCGCGCATTCGGCGCCTTCGCAAGCGCATCGCAGGAACTCTCGCGACCCCGCGGCCCGACGACGACAATACCGCCCGCCTCAGCGGGACCCACCCGAAGGAGACACCCGATGAAGCTCGCAGCCCTCACCCACGTCAGTACCCGCACTGATTCCACAGGCGCCTCCCTGCTGTCGTTCCGCCCGCGCCGACCGTTCCCCTACCGGGCTGGCCAGTTCGGGCTCTGGATCGTCGGCGCAAGCGCCCGGCCCTTCACCATCGCCTCAGCCCCGACTGACGAGTTCATCCAACTCGGCACCCGACTGCACACCGAATCCCGGATCAAGCGCGGCTTGTCCTCGCTCCGCCCCGGCGACACCATCCGGCTGCTCGGGCCGTTCGGCAGGATCGCTCCCGCCGACGACGGCGGACCGGTGGTGTACGTCGCTCAAGGCATCGGCATCACCCCGGCCCGCGCCCTGATCCGCGCACGATCTCGGCGCAACCAAACTCTCATCCACGTCGGTGCCCCCTACTTCCGCGACGAACTCGAACCGCTGGTCGATACCGCCTTCTACCCGGCCGGACGCGACGACCTCGCAGCGGCCCTCACCACCGTCGTACCTGCTGCGGGCGAGGCGCACTACGTCGTCGCCGGCAACACCACCTTCGTCACTGAGACAAGCCAGGCACTGCGCGAACTCGGCGCTGCGCCCGACCGCATCCACGCCGACGGATTCATCGGCCTGACCGACCACGCTTCGAACAGCGCTGCGGCACCGCGGAACGGCGAGCTGCGTCGCATCAGCGAGGCGCTGGAATAGACACGCACGACCTGTTCCACACGCTCGGGTTCCTCGGCGGCTGGCTGCTCGTCGCAGGCCCGCTACGACAGCCGTCCTCGAGCTTCAAGAGGAGGAATTCGAGCAGTCCCGCTCCGCATCGCCGCCAAGGAAACCTACGAACTGCTCGAGTCGCTCCACGCCGAGCCCCGGCTCGTCTCGCTCGTCATCCCCGGCATGTTCGGCGTCTGCCTCTGGTTCGTCGTCATCAGCGAGATGCGCGAGCGAAGCATGTTGAGAATCCGCAACGCCGCGAAACTCGGTCCGACTCGCAGCGACTCTGGCCCAAACTGATCCAACGACCAAGAGCTCGCCCGCGTCGCAGTCGGGCGAATCGGGGCGAGTGACCCCGCGTCGCGGTATGCGTGCGAACCTCGTGCGAACATCAGCGCGTCCACGGGCGTCCCCGCGCGGGTCACTCCTCGGCGTCAGATCCCTTCGGTTTGCGGCGCTTCCGTGGTCGCGGAGGCCCGGCCGTGGCCCGCGCTTCCCGCGTCTGCCCCAGGATGGTAAGGAGGGGGTCGACGGTTCGAGTCCGTCAGAGGGCATCCGTTTATCTCCTGCTCAGAGGTAGTGGCGGTCGATCATGGTCAGGCTGGCGCCCATGTAGCGGGAAAGGTCGAAGGTGGAGATGCCAGCACGCAGAGCGAAGGTCGCGAAGGTATGGCGGAGATCGTAGATCCGCCGGAACGGCTCGATCCCCACTGCGTGCCGGGCGGGCTTCCAGTCGCGGCTGCGGAAGCTGTGCAGGTCGAGGTAGCCGCCCTGCGGCGCCACAAACAGCAACTCCCCCGACGCTCCTGAAGGCAGCCGCTCGGGCGCCTCGAGCGCCCGCGTCTGCAGCGGCACCGCACGCACGCTCGCCTCGGTCTTGGTGGAGCGTAGCCTGCCCTTGCTGAACGAACGGCGCACGTAGGCGACGCGCTCGTCGCGGTCGATGTCCCGCCACTCGAGCGCGACCCACTCCCCGGGGCGCATGCCGGTAGCCGCGGCGAAGATCACCATTGGCCCCAGGCGCGGCCCCAGCCGCTCGGCGAGAGTGTCGAGCTCTTCCCAGGATTCGAACGGGCGCTTCTCGGTGCGCCGCCGTTGCGGGTTCTCGACCCCCTGCTTGGCAGGGTTGACGTCGATCATCCCCCAGACCACCGCACGCGCGAGCACCTGCCGTAGCGCCTGGGTCGCTTCGAAGCGGTAGCCGGGGGAGACGGTCATCCGCCACGCCGAGATCTCGACCGGATCGAGCTCGTCGAGGTAGTAGCCGCCGAACGCCTGCACCGAGCGGTCGAGCAGGAAGCGCAGCTTCGCGAGGGTTACCGGCGAGACCTCATGCTGGCCGAGGTACTCGTCGACGAACGCGTCCAGGGTGAGCCGTCTTCCGACCCCGCGCCCACGGCGATGCTTCTCCAACGCTCGCTCCAGCGCTGCCCGCGCGTCCGCCTCGGTAGCGAAGCCGCCGCGCTGGACTCGCTTCGAGTCTCGCCCGCCCGTCCTGTGGCGGTACGCCCAGAGCTCGCCGCCGTCGCGAGCGACGGACGCGAGCTTGAAGACTTGACCTTGCCGGGACGCGATCGCCCGCCGTGCCGAGCTCGACCTCGCGAGCTACGACCGGCTGTTCCCGAACCAGGACTTCCGGCCGCAGAAAGGGTTCGGGAACCTGATCGCGCTGCCGCTGCAGGGCCGCTGCCGTACCGTCGGAACGAGCGTCTTCCTCGACCCGGAGACGATGGAGCCATGGCCAGATCAGTGGGGATTCCTGCGTTCGCTCGGGCGCGTTTCGGGCGAACAGCTCGAGCAGATCCTCGACGAAGGCGACGAGGTCGCCTTCGGCCTCGAGGCCCTATCTGGGCGCTGGCGGGCACCGCATGACGAGCGCGCGCCCGAGGAAGTGCCGTGCACGATCGCGACCGATCTCGCGATTCCGCGTGGCGCGCTGCCGCCGTCGCTGCTCGCCAGACTCAAGCACCTTGCCTCGCTGCACAGCCCGCTCTTCTACGAGCGACAGCGGCTGCGGCTCTCGACCCACCAGACGCCGAGGCTGATCCGCTGCTACGAGGAAGACCTGACCCACCTGCACCTTCCGCGCGGGCTGCTCGCCCAAGTCGAGGAGGCGGTCGCGAGCGCCGGCAGCCGCCTCCTGATCGACGACCGGCGACGACAGCCTGACCGGCTGCCGCTCGAGTTCCACGCAGAACTGACGCCGCTCCAACAGACTGCGGTCGAGGCCGTGCTCGCGCACGACAGCGGCGTGCTCGTCGCGCCGCCCGGCAGTGGCAAGACGGTGATGGCGTGTGCGCTGATCGCGGAACGGAAGCTGCCGGCGCTGATCCTCGCCCACAGCAAGCCGCTGCTCGACCAGTGGCGCGCGCAACTCGAAGCCCTCCTCGGTCTCGCACCGCGGCAGATCGGACAGCGAGGCGGCGGCAGACGCAAGCTGACCGGCGTCGTCGACCTGGCGATGATCCAGAGCCTCAAGGCGATCGAAGACCTGGGGGCGTTCTTCGCCGCCTATGGTCTCATCGTCGTCGACGAGTGCCACCACCTGCCCGCGTTCTCCTTCGAGACCGCAGTTCGGCGAGCGCCGGCCCGCCACTTCCTCGGGCTCACCGCCACCCGCTACCGGCGGGACGGGCTCCAGGAGATCATCACCATGCAGTGCGGCCCGGTTCGCTACCAGATCGACAGCGCCAACGACGCGGCCGGGCCGATTGCCCGCGCCCTCGAGGTGCGCGAGACCGCGTTCACGGTCGCCGGCGCGGAGGCACCGATCCAGGAGCTGTTCCGTCTGCTCGTCGAGAACGAGGAGCGCACCATCCTCGTCTGCGACGACATCCGTGACGCGGTCGCGCGAGGCAAGCGCTGCCTCGTGCTCAGCCAGTGGAAAGAGCACTGCAACCTGCTCGCCGAAGGGCTCCGAAGCCGAGGCTTCTCCCCGGTCGTTCTCGAAGGCGCCCTCGGCAGGCGGGCGCGGGCCGCTCTCCTCGAGGAGATCGAGCGGACACCGCCCTCGGAACCGCTCGTCGTCGTCGCGACCGGCCAGTACCTCGGAGAGGGCTTCGACTGCCCGCAACTCGACACCCTCTTCCTCGCCTTCCCGGTCTCCTTCAAAGGCCGGCTCGTCCGATACACCGGCAGGCTCCTGCGCGCCCACGACAACAAGACGAGCGTGTGCGTCTACGACTACGCGGACGTCCGCGTGCCCGTGCTCCGAGCGATGCACACCCGCCGGCTCGCGACCTACACACAGCTGGGCTTCAGGGAGACCGGCCAGGCCGCGAGCTCGCCGCAACTCACCGTTCCTACACTGGCTGCATGACGCTGACCGTCGAGATCTCCGCACACGTGCTCGCACGGCTCCGGGCCGAGGCCGAACGGCGCGGCGTCAGCATCGACGTCGTTATCGCCGAGCTGGCCGAAACGCTCCCACCCGAGTCCCCGAGCGAGGAGCGGAAGCTCTCCTTCATCGGGCTCGGCGCCTCGACCTCCGGACGTCGCGCGCTTGACGCCGACGACCTGCTCGCAGACGGCTTCGGCCGCGACTGACGCTTGCTCATCGTCGACACGAGCGTGCCGCTCGCGGCCGCCGACCCGCGAGATCACAGCCCCAATCGTGTCGGACATCCGTGTATATACTTCACGCCATGAAGATCGTAAAGGTGCGTCGCGTCGGCAACAGCAACGTCGTCTCGATCCCGCGCGAGTACGAGGCCAACGGCTACACGCCCGGCACGAGCGTGCTCATCGAGGAGCTCCCCGGCGGCGAGCTGCGCCTGCTGCCGACCGAGAAGCTGCGCGAGCAGATCGCCGAGATCGGTCGCCGCGTCGTCGCCGACCACCCCGAGGCGCTGCGGATCCTGGCCGAGCACGACCCCGACCGCTAGCCTCGGCCGGCAGTGGCCGAGGACGACCTCGAGCTGGCCTACCTCACGCTGGAGGACGCGCTCGAGCTCTACGCCGCGATCATCGACGGCACGGCCGAGCACGCAGCCCTACTCTTGCGCTCCCGCCCCGCCCTCGAGGGAGCGCTCGGGCGGCCGGCGAGCTACGCGCACTACCAGAACGCCGACCTCGCCCTGCAGGCGGCGTTGCTCGCACACGGCATCGCCGAGAGCCAAGCCTTCCTCGACGGCAACAAGCGACTCGCCCTCGTCGCCATGCTCACCTTCCTCGAAGCGAACGGCCACCGCGTCGAGGCAACCGACCCCAAACTCGCCGCCTGGATCATCGACCTGAGCGCCGACCTCACACCAAAACAGCTCGCAAAGACGATCCGGCCGCGCCTGCTGCCGCTGCAGTCCGGCTGACCCGCTGGGGACAGGTCCTGGGGACAGATTCCGGGCGCCACGGGGCGCCCGCGGGCGTCTCGACGGATGCGGCCGAGAGATGTCGTCTATTTAGAAAACAGACAACAGTCCGCGGTACCACACGGGTACGTCAGCTACACGAGCGGAATACCGCGAACATGGGTGACACGGAAGAAGGGGCGGAATTGCAGGTCAATCACGCTCGCAAATGCCCGCACGTGTTCTCCCGTACCGAGCCGGAACCTTCATGGTAAGGAGGGGTCGGCGGTTCGAGTCCGCCAGAGGGCTTGACTGCAAAGAGGCATGTTTTGTTGTCCATTTTGGACGATGATGGATGAGCCGGGACACATTCGGACATATTTTTCCGAAGCCGCGCAGGCGCACGGGCGGAGCGCAGCCCGGCTGCTGGTTGCGGCTCGGGAGCCTCGGTTTGAGCGACTATCGTTCTCGCGTGGTGGACTCTCCGGCGGTTCGCATCGAGTTGCTCGGCGGCTTTCGCGTCTTTGTGGGGACGCGCGCGGTTCCGGCGGAGGCGTGGCGGCGCAGCAAGGCCGCTGGTCTCCTCAAGCTGCTCGCGTTGGCGCGCGGTTATCGCATGCACCGCGAGCAGGCGATGGACGCGCTCTGGCCGGAGCTCGCTCCGACGGCTGCGGCGGCCAACCTCCGCAAGGCCGTGCACTACGCACGGCGGGCAGTCGATACAGACAGGGGGGACATGAGCTCGATCGTCTCGGTTGGAGACGTTCTCTCCCTGCCGTCCGAGCACTTGTCGATCGACGTGGTCGCGTGGCGCGCGGCGGTCGCGAGCGCGCGTCGAGCCGGTGAGCCGAAGTTCTACGAAGAGGCGGTCGAGCTCTACGGAAACGGGCTGCTGCCGGACGATCGTTACGAGGAGTGGACGATCGCGTACCGTGACGAGCTCCACGCGGAGTTCGTCACCCTGCTCGAAGAGCTCGCCGGGCTGCTCGAAGCGCGCGGTGAGATCGACGGGGCGATAGCGGCCGCGGGCCGGCTGGTTTCTGTCGAGCCGCTGCGGGAGGAAGGGCATCTGCTCTTGATCCGCCTGCATGCGCTCGCCGGCCGTCGCGGCGAGGCGTTGCGCCGCTACGAGCAGCTGCGCGAGCTGCTCGAGACGGAGCTCGGAGTCGAGCCGACGCCGGAGGCGCAACGCCTGTACGAGGAGGTGCGCTCCGGGCAGACGGCGGAGCCCGAGCTCGCCGCCGAGCTGTGGGAGCGCGTCGGCGAGCTGCGCGTCGTCGCAGGCGATACGAACGGCGCCGTGAAGGCGTTCTCGCTCGCTCTCGATGCTGCGGATGCGCCGGCTGTCGCGGGACGATTGCATCGCCGGGCTGCGCAGGCGTTGTTGATGCAACACGACGCCGAGGAGGCCGATGCGCATCTACGGGCCGCCGAGCAGCTGTCGGCGGATCCGGCCGAGCGGGCGCGCCTCGTCTGCGTGCGCGCGAACCAGGCGTGGGAGCGCGGCGACCTCGACCGGGCCCAGGCGCTTGCGGAGTGGGCGCGCGACCTCGCGCAGAGTGTCGGTGACCCGGACGATCTGGCGGCCGCGCAGGAGGCGCTCGCGATCGTCTCCCACATGCGGGGCGACTGGCGACGCGGCCTCGCGCTCGAAATCGAGCGCAGCCAAGCCGGCCACGCGGGCGCTCCACCCGCGCGCGTGTTCGACATCCACCACTGCATCGGGCAGTACCACCTCTACGGCGACGGTCTCTTCGAGGGCGTCGAGGAGTACGCGAGGCGCATGCTGGCGCTGTCCGAGCGCAGCGACGCCGTACGCGCACAGGCTTTCGCCTGGTGCCTGCTCGGCGAATCGCTCCTACTGCAGGCGCGCTGGGACGAGGCCGCCGGATGTCTCGAGCGGAGCTGCGACCTGCACGCGTCGCTGGGGACGAGGTCTGGCGCGCTTCCCTGGCAGCGGCTCGCCGAGCTCGCAGTCTGCCGCGGAGCTCCGGACGACGCCGACGGTCTGCTCCGAAAGGCCTCGGCGATCGCAACCGTCTCGCCGATGGCGAGGCACATGTGGGGCCGCATCTACGCGACCGCCGCGTTCGCCCAGATTGAGCGGGGCGATCCCGAGGCGGCCGCGCGCTCCGTTCGTGCCGCCGGCGCAGCCGCCGCGCGCTACGGCGACTGCCCGAGTTGCAGCGCCCTTCTCAATCCCATCGCGGCCGAGGCCCTGACGAGGCTCGAGAACCGCGACGGCGCGCGCCCGTACGCCGACGCGGCGAGGGGCGTGGCGGGCATGTTCGACAGCTCCGCGTGGTGGGCGATGGCGGAGTCGGCGGCAGCGAGCGTCGCCGCTGCCGACGGCGATTCCGCCCACGCCCGGGAACGGTTCGAGGCCGCCGCCGGCTTGTACGAGCGCGCCGGGCAGCCGTACTGGTTGCACCGCTCGCGCGAGCAGGCCGCGGCCTTCTAGCTTCCGGGGAACGCCCGGGGAACGTGCGCCTCATAGCTTCCTCCTCGTCAACCGCGACACGAGGAGGAGGAGATGAGTATTCGGCTCGGCGACACAGCCCCGAACTTCCAAGCAGAGAGCACGGAAGGCCCGATCAGCTTCCACGAGTGGATCGGCGACTCGTGGGCCGTGCTCTTCTCGCACCCGAAGGACTTCACGCCCGTCTGCACCACCGAGCTCGGGTACATGGCGAAGATCAAGCCCGAGTTCGACAGGCGCAACACCAAGATCGTCGGCCTCTCCGTCGATCCGATCGACAAGCACGAGGTCTGGGCCGACGACATCGAGGAGACGCAGGGCTCGCGGCCCAACTACCCGATCATCGGCGACGCCGACTTCACGGTCTCGAAGCTGTACGGGATGCTCGGCGCCGACGTCTCCGGCGATCCCGCCGACCGCACCGCGGCCGACAACCAGACCGTACGCAACGTGTTCGTGATCGGCCCGGACAAGAAGGTCAAGCTGATCCTCGTCTACCCGATGAGCACCGGTCGCAATTTCGACGAGGTGCTGCGGGTGATCGACTCGCTCCAGTTGACTGCCGAGCACAAGGTCTCCACGCCGGTCAATTGGCGGCACGGCGAGGATGTGATCATCTCCGGCTCCGTCTCCACCGACGAGGCCAAGCAGCTCTTCGGCGAGTGGCGAGCGCCAAAGCCTTACATCCGGATCGTCCCGCAACCCAACCCCGAGAAGAGGGCGGCATGAGCACGATCTACACATCCGGCACCTGGAAGCCGAACGCCGGCAGCGAGGACGCCTTCGTCGCCGCCTGGAAGCAGTTCGCTGCCTGGGCGAGCAGCATGCCGGGCGCCGGCCGGCTGCAGCTCGCCCGCGACCTCCGCGAGCCCGAGCAGTTCGTCAGCTTCGGCGACTGGGCGAGCCTCGAAGAGGTCAGAGGCTGGAAGAGCTCGTCCCAGTTCCGCGAGCGGATGGCGCAGGTCCTGCAACACGTCGACGAGTTCCAGCCGGCCGAGCTGGCGCTGATCGCGTCGGCGAAGGACGGCACCACGAACGAAGAGGAGGAAGAATTGATGAGCGTGCACTACAAGAAGGAGGGAATCGCGACGTTCGACGCCACCCCGGACAAGCTGTTCCGGTACATGAGCGCCGGAGGCCACCCGCACGTCGCGTTCAAGAGCCATCGCCTCGACCGCATCTCGGACGGCTTGGTCACCGTGAGCGCCGAGGTCTTCAACCCCGACGGGTCGACATTCGAGACGACGATCGAACACCGGCTCGACCCGCCGAACGGGATCGAGACGACGATGAGCGGCGGGCCGTTCGACGGCGCCAGGTTCGTGCACACGTACACCCCGCTCGGCGATCGGACGAAGGTCGATCTCGAAGGCGACTTCCCGGCACTGCCAGGGATGTCAGAGGCCGAGGAGCTCGCGATGATCGACGGCTTCTTCACCACCGTCTTCGACGAGGACACGGCCACGCTGCGGACCTGGACTCCCGAGTGAGTGGACGGACACTCATCCTGGGCGGCGGGTTTGGCGGCATCGCCGCAGGAGTCGAGCTACGGCGCCTGCAGCCCGACCACGAGGTGGTGCTCGTCGATCAGACGCCCGCGTTCGCGATGGGCCTGCGCAAGCTGTGGGATCTCGTCGGAACAGGAACCGTCGCCCGAGGCAGCCGGCAACGAGGGCTGCTCGGGCGGCACGGGATCGAGTTCGTCCAGGCCGAGATCACGTCGATCGACCCCGCGGAACGATCCGCCGAGACGAGTGCGGGCACCGTTTCGGCGGATCACCTCATAGTCGCGCTCGGCGGCATTTCACGTCCCGACCTCGTGCCCGGACTCGCCGAGCACGGGCACGACGTCTGGGCGTTCGCCGGGATCGCCGCCGCCGCGCAGGCGCTCGCGGACTTCGACCGCGGCCGGATCGTCGTGCTCGTCGCGGGTGCGCCGTACCCGTGCCCGCCGGCGCCGTACGAGTGCGCACTTCACGTCGATGAGCACCTACGCAGTCGCGGCCTGCGGGAGCACACCGATCTCTCGGTCGTGACCCTCCAGCCCATGCTGATGCCGAACGCCGGCCGCGCGGGCTCCGACTGGATGGCGGAGCAACTCGCTTCGCGCGGGATCACTTCCCGCGTCGCGGCGAAGGTCGCCCGTGTCGAGGCCGGACTCATCGTATTCGAGGACGGCGGCGACCAGCCCGTCGATCTCCTGATTGTCGTACCGCCGCACCGCGTACCCGAAGTCGTTTCCGAAAGCGGCCTCACCGGATCGCACGGCTGGATCGCCGTCGACTCCGGGACGCTCGAGACGTCGCATCCCCGCGTGTACGCGGTCGGCGACGTGACGCTCATCCCGCTTTCCAACGGACTTCCGCTGCCGAAGGCCGAGGTCATGGCGGAGTTGCAAGGACTCCGCGTGGCCCGCGCAATCGCCGCCGAGATCTCCGGTGCGGAACCGCCGCCGCTGTTCGACGGCAAGGGCTACTGTCCCATCGAGCTCGGCGCGGAGTCGGCCGCGCGCGTCGAAGGCGACTGGTACGCGACGCCCGAGCCGATCGTCACCATCGGCTGTCCCAGCGCCGAGCGCGCCGGCGACAAAGCCGACTTCGAGCGCGAGCACCTCGATCACTGGTTCGGCGAATGAGCAACGGTACGAACCAGACCCGCATCATCGCCATGCGAACGTGGTGCGAACAGCAGCCCGGCCACGCGCGTCCACGCGCAGGCTACGGGTCCGGCTCAGATTCCTACAGTTTGCGCGGTCTCCATGGCCTCCTTGACCCGGGAGTGCCCGCGCGTCCCGCCCCTGTTCCACGATGGTGACGACCTTGCGCGGCACTGACTTGTGGCACCGAACCCCACGATCGAGAGTTACGGATCTGACGCGGGAGCACCCCTCGTTTGTCGGCCAGCCTCTGTTGCCTACCCAATAAACAGTGGCCGGACACAGGACGGACACATCAGAAACGACACCTGCGACGTCTGGCGACGCATCGTCCGGAAGCTCACTCCACGCGGCTTACCTGGGAGCTGCGCTGCTCATCGAACCCCGCCCCGAGGGCCAGAGTCGGTGCGTCAGCTCGGGAGGAGGAGCGGATGAAGGCCAAGCTCGAGTATCGGGCAGTCGTGTCGGTCGACGCTGATCTCGAGACGGGCGAGGTCGAGGAAGCGCCCGTTCGCCTGCGCAAGCCTCCGGCCAAGGAGATCGGGACGCCTCCGCCCTTTGCGCTCGCCTACACGGATGACCGTCCCGCGTCGCACCGCGAGGCGCTCAGGCGGACGGCAGTCGTCTACCTGGACGAGTGCTACGGCGCGCTCGCTCAGCTTGGCCCCTCTACAGCCCCGAGCTCGACGGGATCGAGGAGTCCGAGTGGGGGCGCGAGCACGCGGTCGTCAACTGGCTCCGCACCTGCCCGTCCGACCATGCGTAGTCGCATCCGGCCAGCGGCTCGGCGCGAAACAGGGCGAGGGCTCCCTCGAGGCTTCTTGCCTCGCGCAGGCGGCCGCCTGCGCTGCGCTGCTCGAAGAGTTCCTCGAGCTCATCAACGTCCCCGCGAACCCGATGACGGTCAGTTGGCATCGGTGGTGCCTCGCGAGGCAAGACGACCAGCAAGCTCGGTTCTGCGGCGAGTGCCTGAACGGTTCCCGGCATGCCGGGCCCCCGCGACCGCGACGTCCGGGTGTGCCAGGTAACGCCACCGAGGTGGCGGCTCCGCTTCGCGCCTATTACTCGCAGGCTTTGGGCGAGCAGAAGGAGGATGAGTAGCGCTGCGAGCAGCCAAGCCGCGACAAATGAGCTGCTGGAGCAACGTCGTCGTTACCGGCGAGGACAACGAGCTTGGAAGCTCGGGCCACTCGGGCCGGAATCTCCCGACGGTGGCGAGAGCAGCGAGCGACGCGGCCGCCGTCCCGAGCGACATGAACGGAAGCGCGCGACTCACAGCAGTACCGCCACGGCGGCGCCAACGCCTAGGAAGGGCGCGAGGGGGAAGTGACCGGGGCCACCGCCGAGCCGCCGCAACGCAGGAGCAGCGCCCCGCCGAATGCCACGGCGAAAACGAGGCCGAGAATGAGCGCCTGGGCGGCAAGCCCGCCGAGCCCGAGAACGATGACCTGACGCCGGACGATCCCGGAGGCGCGTAGCGCCGAAGGGATCGTCCGGCGCTCCAACCCAGCTACCTGTCAACGCGGGACCGGGGAGCGGGGCACGACCGCCCCGGTCAACACGGCAAGAGTTGCCTGACGCTTCACTAGGCGGAGACGGGTGCCGGTGCGCCCTGGGTGAGGACGGCGGCGCCGATCGGCTGGATCGGCTCGTCGAAGCTCGAGACGATCTCGGCCTCCGAGAAGAAGCCGACCACCTTGAGGGTCTCGTCGCCGGTGTTGACGAGACCGTGGGGGACCATCGCCGGGATGACGGCGAGGTCGCCGGCCGCGAGCCGTCCACGCTCCTCGCCGACCTGGGCCTCGGCCTCGCCGCTGATCAGGTAGAGGATCTCCTCGGCGCTGTCGGTGTGCGGGGCGAGCCTGTTGCCGGGCTCGATCTCGAAGTAGACGACGGCGCTGTCGCGGGAACCCGCCCACTTGTTGATCGGGAAGGTGACCCGCAGCCGCTGGTGCTCCGGATCGCTGTCGAGCCAGACCTCCATCAGCTCGAGCTCGGCGGTATCGACGGTCAGCATCGCACTCTCTCCTTTCATTGCACAGTGATGTTCGACGGAAACGACCCTACACTCCGGCGGCGGTCTGTGTCAAGATTGGTTGCACACAGAGGGATGATGGAATGAGCGGGACGCGCAAGTACGAGCTGAAGCAGCGGGCGGCCGCCATGGCCGAGACGCGACGGCGGATCACGGAGGCGGCGGTCGACCTGCACGGAACGGTCGGGCCGGCGCGCACAACCCTGAGCGCCGTCGCCGAGCGAGCAGGCGTGCAGCGCCACACCGTCTACCGCCACTTCCCCAGCGAGGCCGAGCTCTACCGCGCCTGCTCGGCCCACTGGCTCACTGCCAACCCACTACCCGACCTGGACGCCTGGCGTGCGATCCGGCCCCCCCGAGAACGGCTCGCGTACGCGCTCGACGAGCTCTACGGGTACTACGAGCGCTCCGAGCCGATGCTCCTGAACGTCTTCCGCGACCTCGACCTCGTCGACGCTCTCGAGCCCACCGTCGCCCCGCTCCAGGACTTTCTGGCCGAAGGCGCGGCAGCGCTGACGGCCGGATGGAACAGCCGCGGACGCCGACGACACCTCCTGCGCGCGGCCCTCCGCCACGTGCTCGACTTTCACACCTGGCGCTCGCTCACGGCCGACGCCCAGGTCACCCCAGCCGAAGCCGTCGAGCTCGCAGCAGCCCTCGTCCAAGCCGCGGCGGCATCGAGACCGACGCCCCCGAGCTCTTCCGAACGGCGGGAGCCTCACCCGGTCGAGCATCCTCCCGCCTGACCTGCCGACCGGCCGGCGAGCCCCGAAGGGAGCTCTGAGGGACCATCAACGCGGGCAACCACGTGCTCCCGGGGTCACCCGTCGTCGCCCGGTCCCGGGCGCCTCATCCGGGCCGGTCGGTACGCGGCGCGAAGGGCCGCAGCTCGTCCTGGCCCTCCTGGAGGACGCCGTAGTGCGACTCGGGCACCTCGTTCCAGACGCCGGCGAGATCGCTCAGCGGCTCGGAGACGATGATCCTGCTCTCGTCGGAGAGCTGCTGGAACACCGGGTTGTCCGGGTACTCCTTCCGCAGGGCGTCGACTCGAGTGCTGTAGAAGAGTGACCGCGAGCTGCCCTCGCTCGAGTAGCGGAACGCCCAGACCCGCTCGCCGTTCGTGGTGGCGACCGTCATCTGGATCGGGTGCTCGACTCCGTGGCTGCGACCCGTCTCCTCGACGAGCCCGACCGCTCGCGCCACGGCCGAGGGCGGGTCGTCCTGCAGACCGAACGTCAGCGCAAGGTAGAAGAACAGCTCCGAGTCCGTCGAGCCCTCGATCTCGGGGTAGAGCGTCGGGTCGACCGCGAACGCGAGATCGCGCTTCACCGCCCGGAACTCGCGGATCAGACCGTTGTGCATCCACAGCCAGCGGCCGTGCCGGAACGGGTGGCAGTTCGTCTCCTGGATCGCGGTCCCGGTGGACGCGCGGATGTGCGAGAAGACCAGGCCGGACTCGACGTGCGCGGCGATCTCCTTCAGGTTGCGGTTGTTCCAGGCCGGCTCGACCGAGTGGAACACCCCCGGCGTGCCACCCACGCCGTACCAGCCGACGCCGAACCCATCCCCGTTCGTCGTCGTCGCACCCATCCGCGAGTGCAGGCTCTGGTCGATCAGCGAGTGCTCGGGCCTCAGCAGCAGATCCTCGAGCAGCACCGGAGACCCGGAATAGGCGAGCCAACGACACATGGCATCTCTCCTCTCTCAGTCAGTCATCCTGCAGACGGGGCTCCTGCGGCGGTACCGGCGTCACGGTGACGTCGGGCGCGCCAGACGGCGTCGAGCAGGACGGCGAGCACGCCGATCGCCAGCATCGCCGTGAACGTCTGCGGTGCGTTGCGGATCGTGTCGATCGAGAAGGCGACGAGCACGACCGCCGTCACCAGCGTCGCCAGCGCGATCATCACGACGCTGCTGCCGGTGTTCTCGCGCAACTTGAAGGCTGCGGCGCAGATGATCAGGAAGAGCACCAGCGCGGTGGCGCTGCCGACGGAGGCGATCGCCGAGAGGTCGACGAAGTTGGCGACGACGAGCACGACGCCGCCCGTGACGAGCAGCCCGGCCTTGGCACCGAGGCGCGAGCCCGGGCCGAAGAACGACGGGAACAGCCCCGACCTGCGCGAGCATCCCGGTCATGTTCCCCGAGGCGTAGAGCGTCGCGTTCGTCGCGCCGGCGGTCGAGAGCAGCGCGGTGGCGGCCATGAGCGTGAACCCGAAGTCGCCGAGCGAGGGCCGGGCCGCCTCGGCGATCGCGGTCGGGCCGTACTGGACAACCTCGCCGACGGTGAGGGTCCCGAACACGGCGAGGGCGATCAGGACGTACGTGAGGCCGGTGATGCCGAGGGCTCCCGTCATCGCCCGAGGGAGATCGTGGGAGGGCTTTGCCAGGTCGCCTGCCGTGAAGGTGATGATGTTGAAGCCCATGTAGGCGAAGAACGTGAGCGCCACGCTGGCGACGATCTTCGAGAACGACGGGTAGCCGTCGAAGGCGAGCAGATCGAGGTCGATGTCGGGGAGGGTCAAGGCGACGAAGAATGCGAAGGAGGCGAGCACCAGGCCGACGATGAGCGTCTGCGCGCGCGCGACGATCGTGGCGCCGACCAGGTTGATCGCCACCATCGCCAGCAGGAGGGCGGTGGTGAAGACGTTGTCCCACCAGGACGCGGCGTCGGAGCCGACGAAGAGCGACGTCGCGTAGCTGCCGAACGACACCGCGACCATCGAGCAGACGATCACCATCGCCGCCATGTACCCGAGCCACGATGCGATGCCGACGAGGCGCCCGGTGCCGAACCCCTCCGTCAGGTAGGTGATCAGGCCGCCCGAGGACGGGTAGCGGATACCGAGCTTGACGCACACATAGGCGAGCAACGACGTCACCACGAGGCCGAGGAGGAACGACATCCAGACCGCGGCTCCGGCGACCGCGCCCGCCTCGCCGAGCAGGGCGAAGATGCCGGCGCCGATCATGCCGCCGATGCCGAGCACCGTCGCGCCGGGGATGGACATCGTCTTCCGCGGAGGGGCGCTCGGCTCCCCTGTCTCCGCCGGCGTGGGTGAGGCTGTGTCGCTCATGGGATCCGTCCTCAGGGCGTCGTGGTCGCAGGGGTCGTGGTCACGGGCGGCAGGGGCACCTGGTCGCCGAAGAAGAGCCACACGATCGCCAGCCCGACGATGACCGTCACGATCCAGCAGATCTGGAGCGGGAACTGGAAGGAGTGGTCGACGACGCGCTTGCCGAGCGTGGTCGTCCCGGTCTTGTCCGCCTCTGCCGCCGCGATCTGCGTGCCGTTGGCCGGGAGGAAGATCACGCCCGCGACGGCGGTCCACATCGCGATCATGTAGCCGGCGCCGATCCCGAGCGCGAGCCCGAGCGGCACCATCGTGCGCGTCGCCGCCGACTGGCTCGTCGTCAGCGCGGCGACGAGGAAGATCGCGACGGCGATCATGAACGGCCACTCCGTGGCCAGGTCGCCGAGGAGCTGGACGATGGCGTCCTCGTTGTTGGCGATGAAGGTGTCCGCCATCCAGGCGATCCCGAACAGCGCGATCATCGCGACCATCCCCGACTTGAAGATCGGCGAGGCTGCGATGTCGCCCGCCTTGATCTTGCAGGTCACGAGGATCAGCGCGGCGGCCGCGAGCATGATCATCTGGATCAGAGGCGTGATGGACAGCGGCTCGACGCCCCCGCCCTCGGCGGCGACCGTCGGCCGCAGGTCCTCCCAGAGCCCGAAGACGCAGATCGCAAGGACACCGACGAGGAAGATCGTGACGCTGCGCTTGGCCGACGGCTTGAGCACGATGTCGGCCGGCGGCGCCGGCGGCTGCACCTCACCCGCAGCCAGGCGGCGCTGGTACTCCGGGTCGTCGGCGAGCTCCTGCCCGTGGCGGCTCATGAGGAGGGACATCACGAAGATCCCGACGATGCTCGCCGGGATCGTGATCATCAGCACGTCGACGAGGTCGTAGTTGTAGACCTCGACGAGCGGGAGGATCGTCGCGGTCGCCGCCGCGACGGGGCTCGACGTGATCCCGAGCGTCGAAGCGACCGTCGACCCGGCGAGCGCTCGCTCGGGCCGGATCTTGTTCGCGTACGCGATCTCGTTGATGACCGGGATGATCGAGAAGAACGTGTTGCCCGTGCCGGTAAGGATCGTGAGCAGATACGAGACGTACGGCGCGACGAAGTTGAGCGCCTTCGGCCGCGCCCGCAGCGCCGCGCTCGCGATCTTCACCATGTAGTCGATGCCACCCGCCGCCTCCATCGCAGCGGCGGCGGAGATGACGGCGATGATGATCAGCATCGCGCTGGTGGGCGGCTCGCCCGGGTCGAGCCCGAACACGAAGACGAGCACCAGCGTGCCAACCCCGCCCCAGAGCCCGAGGCCGATCCCACCCGACTTGACGCCGAGCGCGATAAAGCCGACGACGACGAGGCCCTGTACTGCGAGGAGTACCCAGTCGGTGGTCGTCATCGCCTAGCTCCTTTCCTCTCGAAGCTGCTGGCAGGTGCTCGACTGCTCCAGCGCGGCGGCGAGCTCCGGATCGATGCGGGCCACGTCGGCGATCGTCTTCGCGCCGCTCGTGATCGCGCCCCCGATCGCCCGGGCCGCATCCGTCAGCTGCGTGATCGACTCGGCCAGGGTGTCTGCCTCGTCGTCGAGCGAGTCCTGTGCGTCCTCGAGGTCGTCGAGCGTCGCATCCGCCCAGCCGGAGACCGCGCTCGCGACCTCGTCTCCGTTCGCGGTGTCCGGGGTACCGGCGTTGTCGATGCCCGTGACGAGGGTCTCGGTCGCCCTGATCGCTCGCTCGACGCCCTTCCGGATGAATCCCGTCCGCCCCTGCGGGGTCTCGGACTGCGGCTCCTCCGTCGGCGCGCCGACGGCGGTCGGCGTCCGGATGTCCTCGACGATCGACTCCAGCTCGCCGCGCCAGACGGCCACGACGCCACAGGTGGTCTGCGCCCACTCACCAGCGGGGACGGTCTCGCCGCTCTTGTCGCGGTTGCCGATCAGCGCCGTGAGGGCGATCACGACCAGCACACCGGCGACGATTCCCACGATCCACACCACCGGGCCGCGCATCGTGCTAGCTCCTTTCTGCCGAGTACTCGTCGACGACCCCGACGAGCAGCTTCCAGAACCGCTCGACGGTCGGGATGCTCACGCGCTCGTCGGGCGAGTGCGGCGCCTCGATCTGCAGGCCGAGCGCCAGCGTGTCGAGGTGCCTCGGGACCTTGGTGGCGATCACCGCCGTCTCGAGGCCCGCGTGGACCCCGGTGATCGTGGGCGCCTCGCCGAAGAGCCGCTCGTACACGGTCTTCGCCACGCCGAGGAGCGGCGAGTCGAGGTCGGGGCGCCAGCCGTGGTAGTTGTGCTTCACCTCGAGCGTGCCGCCTGCGAGCCGCGCCGCCGCGGCGAGCGTGGCGATCACCTCGGGCATCGCCGAGTCGTTCGAGGAGCGCGAGAGGCTGTGCAGCGTCAGCGTGCCGCCGTCCGTCGCCGCCTCGCCGAGCGACGTGCTCGTCTCGATCAGCCCGTCGAAGTCGGGGCTCAGCGCGAGAGGCCCGGTCGGCACGAGCGCGACGACGTCGAGCAGGCGGGCGGTCGCCTCGTCCGTCCACGCGTCCGTGGCGGCGTCGGCGCTCCCGACGCTCACCGAGACGCCGGGATCCGTCTTCGCGTAGGCGTCACGGATCACCGCGTTCGCCGCCTCCACCGCCGACCTGAACGCGGCGGCCCGGTCGGCCGCGACGGAGCAGACGGCGGCGGCGTCGCGGGGGATGGCGTTGCGGCTCTTGCCGCCGGCCAGGGACACGAGCCGGAAGGGCGCGGCCGCGTGCGCCTCGCGCAACGCGCGCCCGAGGGCCTTGATCGCGTTCGCGTGGCCGAGGTGGATGCCGGAGCCCGAGTGGCCGCCGAGCCCTCCGGCGCAGGTCACCGAGAGCGTGACCGCGCCCTCGGAGCACGCCTCGCGCTCCGCGTCCACGCGGATCCACGTGTCGGTCGACCCGGCGCAGCCGACGGTGAGGACGCCGTCCTCCTCGCTGTCGAGGTTGATCAGCGTGGCGCCCGTCACGAGCGAGCCGTCGAGCGCGTTGGCGCCCTCGAGCCCCACCTCCTCTGCGACCGTCATCAGCAGCTCGAGCGGCCCGTGCGGGATCGACCCGTCCTCGACGAGCGCCATCATCGCGGCGATCGCAACGCCGTCGTCGGCGCCGAGCGTCGTCCCGTCGGCCTTCAGCCACTCACCGTCCCGGACGAGCGCGATCCGCCCTTCCGCAGGGTCATTCGGGCTCGCAGGGTCGCGCTCGCAGACCATGTCGAGATGGCCCTGGAGGACGACCGTGGGCGCCGCCTCGCGCCCCGCCGTGGCGGGCACCCTCACGACGAGGTTGCGGCCGCTGTCCTGCTCGAGCTCGAAGCCGTGCTCCGCCGCCCACGCGCGAACGTGCTCGATCACCGGCTCCTCGTTGCGCGACGGCCGGGGGATGGTGGTCAGCGTCTCGAACTGCCGCCAGAAAGCTGTCGGCTCCAGCCCTGCGAGAGTCGGTGACGTGGTGACCGCGCTTCCGTCCACAGTTACACCTCCGACGAGAGTGGCTTCGCCAGCCATTCTCCAGCGGACCGGCCGCATGGAGGTGCGACAGGGTCGGGATCACACGTGTGATCGGAAGCGCCGGGCCGATCGCGGCAGGCAGGACACAGCGCGGAGCCGGTCGCCCGGCTCCGCGCTGCTTCCGGTGATCAGTGCATGCGCCTACCGCATGGGAGCCAGATTCTCCGCGCTCTCGTGCCAGCGCGCGGTGAGCGCGAACAGCACCACGATGTTGAGCGCGATCGCGGTCAGCGCCCAGAGCGGGTAGCTGCTGCTCCCGACGAAGCCGAGTTGCGCGAGGACGTTCAGGGAGACGACGACGATCGCGAACCAGCGCGCCCATCCCTGCCCGCCGAGCAGGCCGAGGCCCCCCAGCGCGAGCAGGATGCCCCAGACGAGCATGAACCACCCCCACGCGGTGAGGTCGACGACGAGGTACCCGGCCTGCGTCGGCACGAAGTACTCGTCCTCGAAGATCCCGATCAGCCCCTGGAAGAAGTCGATCGCGCCGATGATCAGCATCACGATCCCGGCGAAGCCGATCCATCCGGCCATTGAGCTCCGTGTGCTCATCTCACCCTCCCATCTCGGTCGAGCCGCTCCGGCGACGTCGTTGCCGACGCTCGCCCACGCCAGGCCTGGAGGCCTGTGGGTCGAGTCCAACACCGGACGGCGTGCGACCGCAGCGGCAGCCGGAAGAATCACCCTGGTGAACCGCGACCGAGGGCGTCGCGCCCGAGCCACGCGCGGCGATACGACGGCAGCCAGTCGGGGATCGGGACGATCCGGTCGATCCGGCGCCGCAAGCCGTTGCGGTCGCTCAGGAGAGGCCATCCGAGTCGGTGAATGCGTCGACGGCTGCACGCACTGTGGGGTAGAGATGCTCGCGGCCGATCTCGTCCAGGACCCCGGCTTCCTCGAGCTGCTCCTCCATCCGCGTGCGGAGACGCGCGACCACGAGGGTGATCCGGTCGCGCCGGAGGTCCTTCGTCACGTCGCGGAGAGCGTCGAGGCCCGTGGCGTCGGCGTGGGTGATCGCATCGGCGTCGATTACGAGCCATTCGACGGCGCCGGGTGCGGCGCGGATCGCCTCGCGCACCCGGCCCTGGAAGTAGCGGGCGTTCGCGAAGAAGAGCCGGTCGTCGAGGCGGTAGACGACGACGCCTGGCGTGACCTTCGCGGAGGGGTGCAGGGAGACGTCGGCGTAGCGGCCGAGCCTTCTGCGGTGAGAGGTCGGGGACCATGTCGACGTGCTCGATGCCGCGGTAGGTGTCCTCGGCGTCGAGGTAGTACGTCCCCTTGTCGAGGATCACCGCGGCGGCGTGCTTGTGCTCGTTCGCCCAGCGGCCGACCTTGATCATCCCCTTCATGATCGCGACCACGATCTCGGGGTGCTCCTCGCAGACGACGTCGCTGACGGTGAAGGTCGCCGGTACGTTCGCACCCTGCAGCGTCCAGTCCGGGTACCTCGCCAGGTCCTCGATCGCCTTGACCTTCCCGGTCGCCTCCTGCAGGTGCTGGAAGACCTTGCTCTGCGTGTAGATCGCGTCGACCTTGCCCTCGAGCAGCGCCGGCTCGAGCGGGCGAAAGCCCATGTCGTGCTTGACGTCCCGCTTGAACCACAGCTCCGAGGGGTTGTTGATCGGGGTCAGCATCTCGGGCTTGTCGTACCAGTCGTCCGGATACGGGAAGTCCACGATCTCGACGTCGTCGCGCGTCATGTCGTTCAGCCGGAGCATCAGCTCGATGCCCTGCTCCTCCTGGACGCGCCACCAGTCGTTCTTGATCGTGTTCAGGCTCCGCGAGAGACCGATCTTCCTTCCCTCGAGGTCCGCCATCCTGTAGATCGGGTCCCTCGCACGCACGAGCAGGCAACCGCCCTCGTACACCTGCGTGAGGCCGACGAGCCTCGTGCGGCGGATGTCTGCGTGGGCGTGGATCGCGGGGAAGCACCCGCCCACGCGAAGCAGGTTGTCCATGTTGTGGATGTAGTGCGGGTACCAGTTGTTCTCTCGGCGCGAGCGGAGATAGGCGTACTCGACGCCGATCTTCTTCAGCTCCTCGCGTACCCAGCCGAGCTCCTGATCGACGTTGCTCGCCGAGATGAGCGGGCAGTTCGTGTAGAAGAACTCGCTCCAGTCGAGCGGGACGTGATCGGCTGTCCGGACTTCCTCGACGACGGTCATCTGCTGCCCCCTTCGCGTCGCTTTCCGCGCGCTCCACGTGGCCGCGCGCCGGGAGCGCGTCCCTGCCGGGAGGCTACGATCGGCCGATCGGGGCAACTCCTTCCCGGGCCGCGCTCACACGGGTGAGCCGCGTCGCCCTGCAGGGTGGGACGCGCCCAGCGCCCGCTCGACCGCCGTCACCTCTATGAGCGTGAGCCCGAGGCTCGTAACGCGCTGCAGGATGCCCTGCAGCTCTGCCTGATCGCGGACCACCCCGGTCAGGATCGTGTTGCCCCCGAGTCGCTCGAGGGCCATTCCGCCGAAGAACGGCCCCATGCGGTCACTGAGCTCTCCTTCTACCGTCAGCCGATACGTCCGGCGCCTCACACGACCGACGATGCACCCGCCGTGCCCACGGCCGTCCGGGGAGCGGCCGGGTCACACGGGTGATTCCGACTCCCGGAGAAGACCGAGCGCCGTCGCGCGAGCGACCGCGTCCGCGCGCGTGTGGACGCCGAGCTTGCGGTAGAGCGCCCGCATGTGCGTGCGGATCGTGTTCGGCGAGAGGAAGAGCGCCTTGCCGATCTCGCTCACCGAGAGCTCGGTGGCGAGGAGCCGCAGCACGGACAGCTCCGCCGCGGTCGGAGAATCGAGGAGCTCTCCCGCGCGTGCGCGCTCGCACGCTTCGACGAGCTCGCCCTCCACCTCGTCCGCGAGGGCCGGAACGACTCCCGCGTCGGTGATCTCCCCGAGCACCTCCCGCGCGCGAGAGAGCGCCTCTTCTGCATGGTCGAGCCGGCCCCGCTGGAGGCGCGCCCGCGCGAGGAGGACGAGCAGCCAGGCTTCGTGCACGTTCGAAGCCAGGCTTCGTGCACGTTCGCGACGTCGCCGGAGAAGAACTCCTGCGCCCCGACGAGCTCGTGCTCGGCCTCGGCAGGATGCCCCTCGGCCAACAGCACACAGCCCATCGCGACCCCTGCGCTCGCACCGATCCAGGTTCGCATCGACGCGATCTGTCCGGCTTGCGCCCTCGCCCGCTCCGCGCGCGTCCGCGCCGTGACGATCCTCCCTCGCTCGAGCGCGACGAGCGCGAGCGTGACGCCGGCGTGCACACCACCCGGCACGCGGCGCTCCGAGCCCGGCTGGGCGAGACTCCGTGTGGCAGCGCTCGCCGCGCCGTCGAGGTCGCCCGCGAAGAACAGGGCCCGTGCGTGCGCCGCGAGCGCGCCGGTGACGAGGTCGTCCACCGTGTCGAGGGCGAGCTCGACGGCGCGGGCCGAGTCGGCAACCGCCTGCTCGACGCCGTTGTCGATGGTGAGCGTGGCGGCCATGAGCGCCACGCACCTCGTGTACGGGTCGAGCTCCGCCCCGCGCGCGGCGGCAGCGCGCTCGGCGAGCCCGAGAAGCCGGCGCCGCTCGGCTGCGTCGCCGTCGGTGAGGCCCGCGGCAAGAGCGGCCGATGCGGCCAGCACGGGATACGCGACGATGCGCTCGTCCGGTATCTGACGCACCCAGTGGACGAGCGTCCGCCCGGCTCCGCTTCGGATCAGCCTGGCGTGGTACTCGACCAGGATCCGCGCAACCGTGTCGTAATCGCGCGCCGCAGACGCGTGCGTGAGCGCCTCGACCGGCATCCCGTGCCCCTCCAGCCATTCCGCGGCGCGGCGGTGGTACCGCTCCGCGGCCCCGGGATCGACCGCAGCGAGCTCTGCCCTCGCGAAGTCGGCGAAGAGCGGGTGGATCCGATACCAGCCGGCGCGCTTGAGTCGCTGGAGGAATGCGTTCGCGCCCTCGAGCGCGTCCAGCAGCGGCCTCGAATCGTCTCGCTCGAGCACGTAGTCGCAGAGCTCCGGCGTCAGCTCCCCGAGCACGCAAGCCCCCTGCAGCACCGACCGACGATCCGCGTCGAGCGAGGCGAGCACCTCGCTGCTCAGGTACTCGGCCACGAATTGGTGCTCACCGCTGAACGCGCGTACGGCAGAAGCGGGGTCCTCGACCGTCTTCAGCCAGAGGCCGGCGAGAACGAGCGCCGCGACCCAGCCTTCGGTGCGTTGCACGAGCATCTCGATCTCGAGGTCGTCGAGCTCGAGGCGGCCGCGTGTCACCAGGAGCTCGCGCGCCTCGGCGGCGGTGAACGCGAGCGCGTTGGCTCTCAGCTCGGTGAGCTCTCCGCCCGCGCGCAAGCGGGCGAGGCCGAGCGGGGGATCGGTCCGGGTGACGAGGACCAGCCGCGCGTTCAGGGGAAGCTGGAGTAGCGCCCTGTCGAGCCAGGCGATGCAGGCCGGCTCCGTGATCACGTGCAGGTCGTCGAGGACGAGGACGAGCTGTTCGCCGTATACGGCGATGCCGTTCATCAGCTCGTCGACGGCGAGCTCCGGGCTCGCGACCGGCCCGTTGAGCCGCTGCAGCGCCATTCGTCCGAGTCCCGAGCGCACCCGGTCGACTGCGGTCGCCACGTAGCGCCAGAGGCGGAGCGGGTCGTTGTCGACGGCATCGAGCTTCACCCATGCGAGACCGGCATCGAGCGACGCGCACCAGGCGCGCACGGCCGTCGTCTTCCCGTATCCCGCCGGCGCGGCCACGAGCTTCACCGTCCGGTCGTCCTCGTCGAGCAGGCGGCCGATGCGCGGCCGCGCGACCGCCGCGCTCCGCAGGCGCGGGATCGCGATCTTCGCTTCGACGAGCGGGAGCGGGGCCTCGACCTCCGCCTTCGTAGGCTGCACGCTGCGGCCGCTGCGGCGGGAACCGGTCATCTCTGCCGGCGAATCCTGCACGAAGCATCGCGACTCAGCCGCCTGCAGCGCTCGCTCGCCCTCTCGGCGGGATTGCGCTACTCGGATCGGGTCGTCCATCTCGCCTCGGTCGACCACCGCCGCGCCTCCGAAGGTGACATGGATCAGCACGTCCGCGCCGGTCGAGAGGCCGAGGCCGCCGATGCGTCCGTTCACGTCTTCGGGGCGCGGCACGACGCACTCTCGGGCGTTGTCATACCTGACAGTAGGACGCGGAGACAGAACGGGCACATCAGAGACGACACGCGCGATGCACCGCGTCGCATCACCGCCGGTGGCGGAGCTCTGACTTGCAGGAGAACCACACGCTCACCGTCGCCCGACCCTGAGACCTCGCTCGCGCTCGTCCTCCGGCTTGCAGAGCTGACCGCATCGATCCCGCCGTCACGACGCGCTATCCATCAGAAACTTCTGATATAATGGCGGGATGGTGAGCGCCCTCGACACTGCCCCGTTCCGGCTTCCGGCGGCACCGCTGGCAAGCGACCTCGTTGCGAAGTACTTCCGTGGGCTCGGCGATCCGACCCGGCTGCGCATCCTCGAGCTACTGCGCGAGGAGGGCGAGCTGAGCGTGGGCGAGCTCGTCGAGCGGCTGGGATCGCCGCAGCCGAAGGTGTCCAACCACCTTGCCTGTCTTCGCTGGTGCGGGTTCATCGACGCGCGCCGCGACGGACGAACCGTCTACAGCCGGATCGCCGATCCGCGGGTCGAGGCGATGCTCGACCTCGCGCACGCCCTCCTGACCGATAACGCCGAGCACGTGGCTGCCTGCTGCCGGATCGAGGCCCCGGGGGGATGAGTCGGCCTCTCGTCGAGATCCTCTACTTCGATGGCTGCCCGAACCACGAGGCGGCAGGAGCGGTCGTCGAGCGCGTCGCCGCCGAGCTACAGCTGGAGCCGGCGATCGAGCTGGTCGAGGTTCCCGATGCAGAGGCGGCAACACGGCTTCGCTTTCTGGGCTCGCCGACCGTGCGCGTCGACGGCCAAGACGTGGAGCCCGGAGCCCAGGAGCGAGCCGACTTCGTCTTCGCCTGCCGCGTCTACCGGACCGAGGACGGCTTCTCCGGGCAGCCGGACGAAGACTGGATCCGCGAGGCACTCACCCGAGGGGCAGCATGAGCCTTCCCAACGAGTTTGCGACCGAGGACGAGCGGTATCTCGCGAGCGTCGAGCGGACGCTGGCAGCCGCGGCGATCCCGCCCTCGAAGCTCGGGCCGGCACGACGCGCCCGGCGTGACGCGCGGCCAACCTATCAACGAGCGTTAGCATGTCCGTCGTAGCCGTCGATGATCGCTGCGAGCTTCTCTGCCTCGATCTCCCGCAGGCCGAGGCGATCCGCCGCTCGCGCCTCGAGCCGTCTGCGGCCTGGGTCGCGGCCGAGCGTGCCCGGGCGTTTGGCGATCCGACCCGGCTGACCTTGGCGGCGGCGCTGGCGCAGACCGACGAGCTGTGCGTCTGCGATCTCGCCTGGATCGCCGGGCGCTCCCAGAACCTCGTCTCGCACCATCTGCGGGCGTTGCGCAGCGCGGGCCTCGTCGAGTCGCGGCGGGAGGGGAAGATGGTCCTCTACGCGCTGACGGAGGCGGGGCGAGCGCTGCTCGTCTCGGTGCTCGGAGAAGCGCGCGAGCCGGTTCTATGAGCACCGCTGCGCGCGAGCTGACCGTCCTCCTGCCTGCCGTACCGGCGCGCAGCCCAGAGTGGCACGCAGCCGCGCGACGGGCACGTCAGCTTTCCTGGCTTTCGCTCGCCTGGATGGGCGCCGAGGGAGCGATCGCCGTTACGGCGGGGATCCTCGCCGGCTCGATCGCCCTGCTCTCGTTCGGGCTCGACTCGGCGATCGAGGGCTTCGCGAGCCTCGTCATCGTCTGGCGCTTCACCGGGTGGCGGCTTCTCTCACATGCCGCCGAGAAGCGCGCCCAGAAGCTCGTCGCGATCCAGTTCTTCCTCCTCGCGCCCTACGTCGCCTTCGAAGCGCTACACAAGCTCCTGACCGGCGAGCAGGCAGAGACAACCTGGCTCGGGATCGCGCTCGTGACCTCGAGCCTGATCGGGATGCCGTTCCTCGGCATCGCCAAGCGCCGCCTCGCCGACACGCTCGGCTCCGTCGCTACCCGCGGCGAAGGCACGCAGAACCTCCTCTGCGCCTACCTCGCCGCCGCCGTCCTCGTCGGCCTCCTCGGCAACGCGCTACTGGGGCTCTGGTGGCTCGACCCGGTGGCGGCTCTCGTCGTCGCGGCGGTTGCCGTCAAGGAGGGGCGCGAGAGCTGGCGCGGCGAGGGCTGCTGCGCCACCTGCTGACGCGCACTCCTCTCCGACAGTCCGGGTTACGTCAGGGTCGTGGCTCGAGGTCGTGCGGCGAGCGCGAGCGCAACGACACTCATGAGCATCACCAAGGTCTGTTGCACGCAGGATCAGGAGCGTCGCCGCCGTGTTGCCGAGCTCGAAGGCGCCGACGCCGACGAAGAGGCGACCAAGCCCGCACGCAGGACGGGTCGCACCTGGATCTTCAGAGGCCGCCGATCGCGCCCATGGTGTCCATCGCCCGCTCGAACCCATAGGCGCGTCGCGGAGGTCACCGTAGAGCGACGCTACGCCGTCGAGCGGCTCGGCTCGGCGTGACCACGGATCCCGCCCGGCGCTCTCGAGGCGTGGGGCCGATACCCACGACCGACACGGCACTAGACTCATGCGGCTCCGCACGACCTGTGGCTGTGTGACATGCCGATACCTGGCGAACCCCAGACGACGGCCGACGAGCCCAATCCCGGCCTGACATCCGCCGCTTCCATCGTGGAGGGCGAGATGACGACCACGGTCCGGCTGGTGAGGCTCCTGATCACCACCCTCGTCGTGGCCGCCGTCGTCGCGGGCATCGTGCGCGGCCTCACGACCTCGGCATCGGGCAAGGACGCCGTGGTCAGCGGCATGGAGCTGACGGAGACGGCGCTCGCCGCGATCCTGATCCTGCTCGGCAGCTTCGTCGAGGGCTTCGGCTTCGGGCTCTCGCTCGGCACGCGCTGGCCCTACACGCGCAACATCCTGGCGCTCATGGTCGAGGGCGATCCAGAGGCAGCGCACCGGATCGTGGCCACGCTCGTCGGAACCATAGGCGTGGTGCTGGTGATCCTGGCGCCCAGCTCGCTCACGATCAGCGGCCTGGTGCTGATCGTCGCCACGGCCCTGCTCGGTGTCGGCACGCTCCACGTGCTCGCCGGCCGGCTTCCCTCCGTCGTGCACGGCGTCCACGGACTTCTCGCCTACGGCGTCTTCCTCTGCTATCTGTGCACGCTCTACGTGCCCGGAGTCGACTTCTGGTCGTACCTCGGCGAGATGGGCGCCCTTCACTGCCTGCTGCTGGCCGTGCTCCTGGGCGGCATGACCACTGGCCAGCGAGGCTTCGGCAAGCCGATCGAGGCCTTCACCTGGCCGCGCAGCTCCTCGCAGCTGACCATGATCGTGCACCTCCTTTCCGCGCTCGCGATGGTCGCCACCCTGGGATGGCTCATGCCGGAGTTCCCCGTCGCGTTCTATCTCGCGGTCGCGCAGGTGTTGGTGGGATTCCTGCTCTTCCACGCGGTGAACCTCAGGCCGAAGAGCCCCGGCATCCTCGTCGCCTTCCACCAGGGTATGGCGCTCTGCATCGCCCTGGCGATCGTCGCCGCGGGGCACTGACGACGAGGCGCTGAGTACTGCCCTGCCCGCGTGCGGCGCCCGACGCCTCGGAGTACAGGAAGGGGTCGGACGGTTCGAGTCCGTCCGAGGGCTTGAGGAAATCCCTGCAAATAGACACTTCGTGTCGTCCCGCCTCGAAACCTCGATGGACGCGCAGCGCAGGCGGGGCTCATGAGGCGAACGGGCCGCTCGCTGATGCCCCTGCGGTGGGCTCAGCGAGGCATGCGGAGGATCGGCTTGATGACGTCCCCGGAGGCCGAGTCCGTCAGCGCCTGCTCGATCTGGTTCATCGGGTAGTACTGCACGAGGCGATCGAAGGGGAACCGTCCCTGCTGATACAGCTCGATGAGAGCCGGAATCAGCTGTCCCGAGCGGCCGCCGCCGCCCAGGACGCCGATGACGCGCTTGCCCCATAGCGTCCGCAGATGGTCGAGCGAAAACCGGGCCTCCGCCGGCGCGCCGCCGACCAGCACGAGGGTTCCCAGCATCCCGACGGTCTCGGCGAGCGTCTCGATCACCGGGATGACGCCGGTGCAGTCGAACGCGTAGTCCACGGTCGAGCCCGTGATCGCGGCGACCTCCTCGATCATGTCGGTTCCGCCCGAGTTGAAGGCGTGCGTCGCTCCGAGCTCCAGCGCGAGCTCCAGTCGGCTGTCGTGCAGGTCGGCGGCGACGATCTTCGTGACGCCGGAGTTGCGGGCCGCCATGATCGCCGCCAGGCCTACGGCGCCGACGCCGACGACGAGGACCGAGTCGCCGAGACGCGGTCGCGCTTCGTTGAGCACGGCGCCGGCACCGGTGGCGAGACCGCACGCCAGCGGGCCAAACAGCTCGAGCGGCATCTCCTGGGGAACCTTGACGAGCGCGTCAGCCGAGGTAATCGAGTAGGTGGCGAACGACGACTGCCCGAAGAAGTGCCCGTTGATCGGCGTGCCGTTGCGGGAATAGGCGGTCTCGCCCTCGAGCTCGCCCTTGAAGCGCCGACCGGACACGAGTGCGTCGCCGGTTCGCAGGCAGTAGCGCGGTCGGCCGTCCAGGCAGTTGCGGCACTCGCCGCAATACGGCCAGCCGATGATGACCGGGTCGCCCGGCCCGACCTGGGTGACGCCGGCGCCCACCTCCTCGACGATCCCGGCGCCCTCGTGCCCGAGTACGGCGGGAAACGGCATCGGCATGTCTCCGGCGCGGGTGATCGCGTCCGTGTGACAGACGCCGGTGGCGACGATCCGCACCAGTACCTCGCCGCGACCGGGCGAAGCCAGTTCGAGCTCCTGCTCCTCGAACCGAGCGTCCTTCTCCTCGACCACGAGCGCTTGGATCTTCATCGCAGGCTCCTCCGCCGACACGACATCAGGGGGCAATCAGCGGTACTCGAAGACGGCCCACGCGACCATCTCGGCATTGACCGGCGTGCCGTCCTCGAATCCACGAAGGTCACCGTATCTCGGCCGCATCGCCTCGGTGGCGACGCGCGCGACGTCTGGGAACCAGGTGGCGAGGAAGCGCGTGTGCGCGACGAAGCGGACATCTCGCCCGCCTCGGCGAACCAGCGACTTCCGACGCCTGCTAGCGCCGTGCTCGCTCGAGCCCACCCGAGCCTGGAGCGATCACGGCTCGTCGTCGCCGTCGAGCGGCGGGTCACGTCGTGGGATCGGGGATGCGTTGACGATCGAGGTCGTGGTCTCGCCGAACTCGAGGAAGCGGTCGAGAAGGCTGCTGAGCTCGTCGATCGATCGCAGGTGGACCTCGAGGTAGAAGCAGTCCTCGCCGGTGATGCGGTGGCGATGGCCCGTATCAGCCGCGCGGGCTACTCCTCATGCTCTCGCTGCTGCCGGCGACGGCGACGGTGGTCGGAATCGTCGTCCTGGGCCAGGTGCCGAGCGCGCGCGACCTCGTCGGCGTCGCCCTGGTCGCAGTCGCCGTCGCCGCCCATCGCGAGCGCACCGACCCGATCTCGTGACCCCGAGCTCCACGGTGCCCTCGCGGCAGGCCCGAGGGGGCACCGATGAGTTCTCGCTGCTCGGCCGGTCTCCAGGGAATAGAGTCGCGACCCCGAGAAAGGACGGGCTCCTCATGCCGGACATCGTGATCGAGCGAATGCTGCAGGAGTACGCGGCCGCGGTGCGCGCGAAGGACGTGGATCGTCTGCTGGCGCTCTACGCGGACGACGTGCGCGTCTTCGACATGTGGGGGCGCTGGTCGTACGACGGTGCGGGCGCCTGGCGCGGGATGGCGACGGAGTGGCTGGGCTCACTCGGCGACGAACAGGTGGCCGTCGAGTTCGACGAGGTCGAGACGGTCGTCGGCGACGGCGTCGCAATCGCCGCCGCCTTCGTCACCTACAAGGGATTGTCAGCCGACGGCCAGGAGCTCCGCGCGATGAACAACCGCCTGACCTGGGGGCTGACGAAGCGGAGCGGCCACAACTGGAAGGTCGTCCATGAACACAGCTCGGCGCCCATCGACTTCGACACCGGCAAGGTCCAGCTGCAAAGACCGGCATCGTGAGAGCTTCGTCCGCCACGCGGCGACCTGCCGCGAGGTACGTGAGGCTGTCCGGCTCGCGCCGGGCAGCCTCACGGGTGAACGTCACGGAGCGTCGATCGGCCCTCGGGCGCCTGCCGCACGGACCGCACGGCGAACAGGCCGAGGGCAGCGAACGCCCAGATACCGCCGACGACCAGGATCCACGGATCCCAGTCGCCCGGCTGGCTGTTGTTGCTCCACCGCTCGAAGCTGCCGTTGTCCTGCCACTCGACGAGCGCCCAGAGCGGCGTCGGTACGACCATGCCGAGCAGCCACGCGGCGAGGTGGAACTTCAGCCGCTGCATGCGGAGCACGCCTGGATCGGCGGTCGGCCGCACGAAGAACACGGCCAGGGCCATGATCTGCCCGGCGCCGGGCACCTTCCAGATCTGCTTCGGCCGGCTCGCCGCCGCGAAGTACTTCGGCTGCCGCACGCTCTCGCCCCCCTGGCCCGGATCCGCATAGATCAGGAAGATCGGCCGCGGCGCGACGAGCCCGATCCGGTCGACGATCGGCGGCGGGGGGCCGTGGTTTCCGAACACGGTCATCGACACCGTCATGACGGCCATGGGAGCGGCGAGCAGGATCCGTCCTACGCCGGAGGCGTCGACCTCGCCCACGCGCTCGCCGGCTCCCTCGGAGACGACCGCCCTGATGCCATCGGCCAGGTAGAGGCTGTTGGTCGAGGCCGCGATCAGGACCGACACCCTCGCGGGCGAGTCTGGGTCGGCGAGATCCTCGTACGCGCGCTGCAGCCGCACCCTGGCCTCGTTGTGCCGGCCGAGAAGCTGTTCGATCTCCCCCGCGGCGACGACCAGGTCCACCCCGAGCTCGACGTCGTCGTCGGGGGCCAGGGCGACGCACTCGACCAATGCGGCATGAGCCTCGGAGAAACGGCCGTTGCCGCCTCCGCGGCGGCCAGCGACATCAGCAGGCTGACGTGTTCCTTCGCAGGCATATCCGCCGGCAGGAGGCGGAGAGCTGCGGCGAACCAGGGAGCCGTGCTCATGGGAGCCTGCTGGGACGTCTCCTCTCCGGCCCGGCGGAGGATGTCGATCGCGAAGGCGTCTCCGTGCCGAGCGTACTGCTCCACGTGGCCCGCCATGACGGCGGCGGACGCCCGCCTCTCGGCGAGCGCGTCGACAGCACGCCGATGACACGAGACGCGCACGCTCGGCGAGCACGAGCCGTACACCGCGTGCCGCACGATCGGGTGTCGGAACTGGAACCGCCGCGGCACGTCTGTCCCCCGGACGAGGTCCCTCGCAACCAGCTCGTCGATCCGCACCCACACGTCGTTCTCGGCGCAGTCCGCGGTGGCGGCCGCGAGATCGAGCTCGAACGGGTCGCCGAGGACGGCGGCCGCCTCCGCCAGCGCGCGCGTCGCCGGCGAAAGCTCTTCCAGCTCCGCCGCGATCGCGCGTGCGACAGCCGGTGGGACTCCGAGCCCACCTGCTGCCGTCGCGTCGGCGCCGCTCTGCGCCACTCGAGCGAGCTGTAAACGCGAAGAAGGGATTGCCACCGCTGTCCTCGTGCAGTCGATCGACGTCCAGACCGTCCCTGTCGCCGACGAGTTGCCTGACGCTCTCCTTCGTGAGCGGGCCCAGCTCGATCGTGTGGACGATGCGCGAACGCTCGATGTCGCCGATCGTCTTGATGGCTTCGTGATCGCCCCGACCTCTTGAGCTGCTTGGTAGACGCGGAAGCGCTCCAGTGCGGAGATCGGGTAGTCGATGGCCTCGTCGAGCGCTCCCAGCGACGGGAACACGGTGGCGAGAGCGCCCAGCCGGTCCGTCGCCAAGCGCTCGAGGACACGCGCGTCGAGCGACTTCAGGTACGCGTCGAGCGCATCCGTGAGCACGGCGAAGGGAAGCTCGCGCTCGAACTCCGCGGCCCGACCTTCCAGCGCCAGGCATGCTTCCGGAGCGCACGTTCGACCGCACCTCGCACGCGTGGCTCGGGGAGGCGGGTCCTCGCATGTCGTCGTGCGAGCAGCCTCGGCGTCCCCGTTGTGCTACGTCTCGGAGACCAGGAGATGGGAGGAGAGATGAGCGCGGAGAAGGGCCGTCTCGTCCGCGGCGCCGCCCACGGACGGGAGGCACGCTCGGATGTGCTGGTCGTGCGCCCGGGACACGCGTAGGAGCAAGCGGTGGAGGCGTTCCCCAGTGCCGAGCCGCCGCGGGCCCGCGCGAGCTTCGGCGTCACCCGCCTCGAGGTGAGCGGCTTCAGGAGTGCGCGCTCGGTCGCGTTCTCGCCGGGGCCGCTGTGCGCGCTGGTCGGCGAGGCAAACGCCGGCAAGTCCAACCTCCTCGCAGCGATCCGCGCCGTTCTCGACCCCGCGACTGCTCCGCTCACCGCGCCGGACCTGACGACAGACGGCGAGGGAGAGGTCTCGATCGAGCTCCGCCTCGCGGACGGCAGCACGGCCGCGCTCGTGGGAAGCCCTGAGCGTCATGTCGTGACGGCGGGCGCGAACCCACCGCCGGTCCTCTTCCTGCCCGCCGAAGAGCGAGCCGGCCCCGCGCCAGCCGCCTGGACGGCGGGGACGAACACGCGCGCTACGAGAGTCTTCGAGCGGGCGTTCGTCCGGCAGGCACGTACCCCAGGGGCGCAGGCGCTCGCTGTTCTCGAAGCGGTCGAGTCCTGCAGCGTGCGGGGGCTCGGCGGTCTCCTGCTTCTGATCGAGGAGCCGGAGCTCTATCTGCGCCCGCAGGCTCAGCGGTATCTCTACCGCCTCCTGCGCGAGTTCTCGCTTGCGGGGAATCAGGTGATCTACTCGACGCACTCGCCGGCCTTCCTCAACGTCACGCGCATGGAGGAGCTCGTCTTCGTCGAGCGCCTCGACGGCACCGGGACCCGCGCCCTCCAGCCCGAGCCGGTCTCGGCCGACGAGGACTTCCGCGTCGTGACCGAGTTCGACGCCACCCGCAGCGAGCTCTTCCTCGCCCGCGCGGTCGTCCTCGTCGAGGGCCTGACGGAGAAGCTCGTGCTCCCGTACGTGTTCTCGGCACTCGGGTACGACGTGGATCGAGAGGCGATCTCCATCGTCGAGTGCGGCGGCAAGCCGAACCTGCCGCTGTTCGCTCACATCTGCCGCGCGACCGGCGTCCCCTTCCTCGTCGTCCACGACAGCGACGCGAAGGCGAGCGGCAGGCTCGCGCCGGCAGAGCGAGCGCTGAACGCGCTGATCGCCGAGACGGCGGGCGAGGGGGGCGTGGTCGTGCTCGACCCCGACTTCGAGGCGGTCGCCGGCCTGCGGGGGCACAGGCGCAAGCCCGAGCGAGCCTGGCGGGAGTTCGCCGAGCGCGACGCCGCCGACATGCCCGGGGAGCTCGTGGCCGTCGCCGAGCGCGCGATCTCGTTCGTCCGCGCCCACGCGAGAGCCGACCGGTGACCGCGCACACCCACCACGCCAAGCGGGGGCACATGCACGACGAGCCGGCGCCCGACGAGCCGGCGCATGCCGATCACGCGCAGGTGTACCGGCGCCGCTTCTGGATCAACCTGATCCTCGCCGTCCCGGTCGTGATCTACAGCGAGATGGTCCAGGACTGGTTCGGCTACACGGCGCCCCGGTTCCGGGGAGACGGTTGGGTCGCGCCGGTGCTCGGCACGGTCATCTTCGTCTACGGGGGCTCGGTCTTCCTGACTGGAGCCTGGTCGGAGATCCGCCGGGGCGCGCCCGGGATGATGACGCTCGTCTCGCTCGCGATCAGCGTCGCCTTCCTCGCCAGCGCGGCGTCGACACTGGGTCTCTTCGACCTCGAGTTCTGGTGGGAGCTCTCCGCCCTCGTCGTGGTCATGCTGCTCGGGCACTGGCAGGAGATGAAGGCCCTGGGGCAGGCGCGCGGCGCGGTGAGCGCGCTCGCGGAGCTGCTGCCGGACGAGGCCGAGCGCGTGCGCGACGGAGCGGTGGAGCGCGTCGCGCTCACGGAGCTCGCGCCCGGCGACGTCGTGCTCGTGCGGCCCGGAGCCCGCGTGCCGGCCGACGGCGAGATCGTCGCCGGCGAGGCCGAGCTCGACGAGTCGATGATCACCGGCGAGTCGAAGCCGGTGGCGAAGGGCGAAGGCGACGACGTCACCGCCGGCACCGTCGCCACCGACTCCGCCATCCGCGTCCGCGTGAAGGCGGTCGGCGAGGAGACCGCGCTCGCAGGCATCCAGCGGCTGGTGGCGGAGGCGCAGGCATCGCGCTCGCGCACGCAGGCGCTCGCCGACCGCGCCGCCGCGCTCCTCTTCTACGTTGCGGTCACGGCTGCCGCCCTCGCCTTCGCCGGCTGGGCGCTACTCGGCGACGTCGACATCGGTGTCATCAGCGCCGTCAGCGTGCTCGTGATCTCCTGCCCGCACGCGCTCGGGCTCGCGATCCCGCTCGTGATCGCGATCTCGACCTCGCTGGCCGCCCGCAGCGGCATCCTCGTCAAGGATCGTCTCAGCCTCGAGCGCAGCCGCCTCGTCGACGTCGTCTTGTTCGACAAGACGGGCACGCTGACGCTCGGCGAGCACGTGGTCACCGGCGTCGCAGGCCGCGATCGCGACGCGGCGCTGGCGCAGGCGGCCGCCGTCGAATCCGAGAGCGAGCATCCGCTCGCGCGCGCGATCGTCGCCGCTGCACGCGAGCGTGGCTCGATTCCGTCCGCGCAGGACTTCCGTGCGATGAGCGGACGCGGCGTCGAGGCGTCGGTGAACGGCACGCGGGTCGCCGTCGGCGGCCCGAGCCTGCTGCGCGAACGCCGCCTCGACGTGCCCGACGACCTGCGCCGCGAGACGGACCCCTGGCGAAGCCGCGGCGCCTCCGTCCTCTACCTGGTCTGCGACGGCGCGGTCGCCGGCGCCTTCGCGCTCGAGGACCGCGTCCGTCCCGAGGCGCGCGAGGCGGTCGACCAGCTGCACCGGCTCGGGATCCGTGTGGCGCTGATCACCGGCGACGCGCGACAGGTCGCCGACGCCGTCGCCGCCGAGCTCGGGATCGACGAGGTGTTCGCGGAGGTCCTGCCCGAGGACAAGGAGCGCCACGTCCGCGAGCTGCAGGAGCGCGGGCACCGGGTGGCGATGGTCGGCGACGGCGTCAACGACGCGCCCGCGCTCGCACGGGCCGACGTCGGGATCGCGATCGGTGCCGGGACCGACGTCGCGATCGAGTCCGCCGGCGTGATCCTCGCCTCCGACGACCCGCGCGGCGTCGTGAGCGTGGTCACGCTCTCGCGCGCGAGCTACCGCAAGATGCGACAGAACCTCGGCTGGGCGGTCGGCTACAACGTCGTCGCGATCCCGCTCGCAGCCGGGGTGCTCGCGCCGTGGGGCGTCACGATGCCGCCCGCGGTGGGCGCGCTCCTGATGAGCCTCTCGACGATCGTCGTCGCGCTCAACGCACAGCTGCTGCGGCGACTCGATCTCAGGCCGGCGAGGCCGCAGCACGCGTGAGCGCGAGCGCGCCCGCCGCGCCTGAGCCCTGGCGCCACTGCCCCAGCCGCCAGGCGGCCACGCGCTTCAGTGCTCGTGAGCGTGTCCGGCCGCCGCCTGCATGCGCTCGAGCACCCCCTGCGTCAACTCCGCAGGCGCGGCATCGAACGCGGGAAGCTGGATGTCCTCCTCCTTGCGAAAGTGCACTTCGATCAGCGCGAGGAGGCCGTACAGCAACTCCTGTAGCGCGGCGACGTCGTCGAGATCGGCCTGCTCGAGACGCTCGATCCTCTCGGCGATCGCCTCGTGATCGTGCACCATCGGCACAGCCGCGTCCTCGAAACCGACCAGCCTCGCCCACTCCGGGTAGAGGACCTCTTCTTCCGCTCGAGCGTGCGGAACGAGCGTGCCGTTCAGGAACCCGAGGACCCGCGCGACCATGGCTGCGCGCTCCTCGCGCTCGACGCGCGCGACCTCGCGCGCCGCCTCGGCAATGTGCGCGAGGTGCCCGTGCAGCTCCTCATGCTCACGCCGGAAGGGCTCAGTGGGACGCATCCGACACCTCGCTTTCCGCGATCCTGAAAACGCCTCCCTCAACGATACGAGAGACGGCTGGCAAAGGGCGACGCCGGCACGGAGCGTCGTCGGCGCCGCCGGGCGAAGCGGCCATGTCACTCACTCGTCCTCGACGACGAGATCCTCGTACCTCGTCAGCGGTCATGCCTGCTCCCTTTCCGACCCTCGCGCGCGCTGGACTTCCTCGAGTCGGGGGAGCAGCTCAGGTGACGTTCCCGGACGTTGGCGCAGGCGAGCCTCCTGCGACCCGGCCCCGTGCCGGCGCCGCGGATAGTCTCGCCGCGTGCGCGAGTGGGCCGCCGAGGTCAGGGTTGACGAGGCGCTCGCGCGGCGGCTGATTCGGGCGCAGTTTCCCGACTTCGAGCTGCGCTCGCTGAGTCTGCTCGGGCAAGGCTGGGACATGACGGTGTGGCTCGTCGACGACGAATGGGTCTTTCGATTCCCACGTCGCGAGAGGGTGATCCGCGGCCTGGTCAACGAGACCTCCCATCTGCCAGAACTCGCCAAGTTCGTGCCGCTCGCGATTCCCAGGCCGACATACGTCGGGGAGCCCTCCCCGGAGTACGGTTGGCCGTTCTACGGCGCTCCGTTCCTGCCAGGTCGTGAAGTCGCGGAAGCCGCGTTGGACGACCGGCAGCGCGTTGCTCTGGCCCGCCCACTCGGCAGCTTTCTGAGAGCGCTCCATGAGACGCGGTTGGGCGCCGATCTGCCGATAGACCCGGTCAGAAGGGCGGACATGACCTTTCGAGTGCCGAGAACGCGCGAGCGACTGGCCGAGCTAGAACAGCTGGGACTTTGGCGCGCGCCGCGAGAGGCACACGACGTCATCGAGGCGGCCGTCGAGCTCGGCCCGCCCGAGCCGACGGTCCTCGTCCACGGCGATCTGCATCTCCGACACCTCCTCGTCGACGACGTCGGCCGAGCGACGACCGTCATCGACTGGATCGACCTCAGCTACAACACGCCCGGCGTCGACTTCGTTCTCTACTGGAGCGTCCTACCGCCGGAAGGCCGTCGAGAGCTTCGCGACGCCTACGGGGCAATCAGCGAGGACGAGCTTCTCTGCGGTCGTATCCTCTCGCTCTTCCTCTGCGGCACTCTCGCCGTATACGGCCACCACGAGGGAATGCCACAACTGAAACGTGAGGCGATCTCCGGGCTCGATCGCACGCTCGACCCGGGCTGATCCACCGGCTCGGCAGAATAGGCGGCTAGGAGGAACTCACCTGCGCTCGACGGGCGCTGCGGTAAGCGCGCTTGTCGAGCTGCTGGGCGGGGAACGTCCCCCAGAACGCGATGGACTCGGTCGTGAGGTCCTCGATCCCGACGGTCGGCTCGGGCTGGTCCGACCAGCTGACGATCACGTCGGGCTCGCGCCACGCTCGGAAGACCTCCACGTCCTGGGCGTTCCGTGCGAGGCGAGCCGCCGCCTGGTAGGTCGTCTCGAGGAAGTCGAGCAGGGCCGCGCGCGGGTCGGGCGTGCTCCTCACCGCGTCGTAGGGGAGCACGAACTCGCCCAGCTCCTGCATCCAGCCTGCCGCCGGAGGCCCGATCTCGGCGCTCTCGATCTCCGAGGGTGCGGGCGACCCGTAGGCGAAGAAAGCCGGCTCAGGGAGCCTCCCGTCGCCGGGCCAGAAGCCCGGCAGGCATGCTCTGCGTCGGACGAGTAACGCATGATCACGTCCGCGCCGGGAGGTGGCTCGGCGGGCCGGCCCGAGAAGCGCATGTAGAAGAGATCGAGGGCGCCCCAGAAGCACTGAACCGGAGAGGTCTTCCCGCGGAAGCGGGCGCGGTGCTCCTCGAGCACTGTGTCGACGGACACGAGCGCGCGCCAGAAGCGGTTCGCCCACTCGGGCTCGTCAGGTCGCTCGGAGCGCTTCGAGCTCGTTCAGGCGTACGCGAACGCGGTCGGCGGCCGGTGCGATGCCCTTCCGTTCGTAGAGCTCGAGCGCTTCGTGAAGGGCGGTCGCCTCCTTGGCAGGCTGATCCGCGGTACGCCACACCTCGGCGAGGGAGACGAGGACCTGCGCGCGACCCTCCGGCCAGCCGAGCTCGGCCGACGCCGCGAGCGCCTGGTGCGCACAAGCGAGAGCCTCGTCGAGCTGCGCGCTCTCGGCGAGGACGCGGGCGCGGGCGCTCGGCGCGATCACCGGAAATTCGCGGCGATCGAGTGCCGCAGCCGCATCGTCGTAACGGCCCTGGTCGCACAACGCGTGCGCGAGGAGGGCACCCGCTACGCCCGCGTGGAACGCATCGCCGATCTGCTCGAACTGCTCGATGCTCTGCCGGAACGCCGTCACCGCCATCGCAGAGTCGCCGGCCACGAGCTCGCTGCGGCCCCAGCACTGCCAGTTGACGGCTTCGCGATGCCGCATGCCGAGCTCGCGGTACAGCCGGTCGGCGTCTCGGTACAGCCGTCGCCCCTCGGCGACCGCGCCCGCGCGCACCGTCAGCGCGGCGAGGATCTCGAGCGTGCCCACTTCTGCGAGCGGCCCGTCGGCCTCGGCCAGCAACGTCGTGCACAGCTCGGTCACTTCGACGACGGAGCGCTCCCCGTAGAGCGCGGCCGACAGGCTTGCGAAGAGCGCGTCCTCCTCGTCGCGGGGCAGCTGGGCACGGCGGGCATGGACACGCGAGCGCTCCGCGGCCTCTTCCTCCCCGGCCAGCGAGTCGCTGGCCTCGGACAGCCGGAGCCACGCCCGTGCGAGGCCGCCTTCGTCGCCCAGTCGCTCCAGCACCGGGATCGCTCGCTCCGCTTCGGCTCGTAGCTCTTCGATGGTCGCGCCGCCGGTGCGCTCGCGAACGCTCACGCGCTCCAGCTCGGCTCGGGTCGCGATGCGAACGTCTCCCGCTCGCCGAGCGCGCTCGACCGCATCGGACCACGCTCGCTCGGCCTCGGCGAGATCCCCCGCTTCCATGCGCGCGATGCCGAGCGAGTAGAGGACGTCGGCAGGGACGTCGCGGGGCATCGGAGCAACAGCGATCGAGCGCTCGAGCAGGTTGATGGCCGCGGGCACATCACCGCGCGCGCGTGCACGCTCGCCCGCCGAGGCCAGGCGCTCGGCTGCGCGGCGGGAGAGCGCCGCGTCTGCGCGACCCAGCTCGGTGCGGAACCGTTGCGCCTGCTCGAGGTGGTAGCCGAGGATCTCCTCGTATTGCATGACCTGCTGTCCCGCCCGCTCTTCGAGCCAGTCGGCGTAGCGCTCGTGCGCCTCTGCTCGAAGCTCCTTCGAGGCAGCCTCGTAGGCAGCATCGTGGATGAGCGAGTGCCCGAAACGGAAGCCGTCGTCGCCCGAGAACTGGGAACGGTCGGGCCGGATCAGCTCCTGCCGCACCAGGGAGATCAGTCGCGCGCCGAGCATGGGTCGAGCGCGTTCCGTCAGGAGCGCCGCAAGTGCGCCTCGATGGAACGTCTTGCCCTCGACCGCAGCTCGAACCAGCACGGCCCTTTCCTCCGGCTCGAGCCGATCGATCCGCGCCGCGAGCAGGGTCTGAATGTTGGGCGGGATAGCGGGCTCGCCGTTTCCCCCTCCGACTCGGTAGGCGAGGAGCTGCTCGAGGAAGAGCGGGTTTCCCTCGGCAGTCGCCACGATCCGGGCGAGATCCGCCTCCGGCACTCCTTGCGTCGCCGCGATCGTTTCGACGAGAGCAGACGACTCGGCTTCGCCGAGCGGCTCGAGCGCAACCACGGTTGCAGCGCGTCTCGGAGCAGCCCAGGTAGGGCGCTCGTCCAGGAGCTCCGGACGGCTGAGGCAGAGGAGCAGGATCGGCTCGTCGGCGGCGAACGTGACGAGGTACTCGAGGAGGTCGAGGAGCGTGGGCTCCGCCCACTGGAGCTCGTCCACGATCGCGATCAACGGCCGTTGCCGGGCGAGCGCTTCGAACAGCTTGCGGAAGGCCCAGAACGATTCTTCAGGAGGACCGGAAGGCTCGGCGGTACCGACCACGCCCGAGATCCGCTCCGCCACGAGCGCACCGTCCTCGTCCCCGGCGAGGAGCTCGCGCACGTGGTTCGGACCGCCCAGAGCCTGGACGATCTCCGTGAGCGGCCAGTAGGTGATGCCTTCGCCGTAGGGCAGGCACCGACCGGTGACGACGCGATGTCCGTTCGTAGCTGCCCGCGTGAACTCCTCCGCGAGCCTCGACTTCCCGATACCAGGCGGACCGACGACCGTGCAGAGCTGGCACGAGCGCGACTCCACTGTGCGCTCGAGCACTTGCGACAGCGCGGCAAGCTCGCGCGCACGTCCGACAAAGGAAGACTCGAACGCAGGCGGTCCGCCGGGCTCGCCGGGGACCTCGAGCAGCCGCCAGGCGTCAACAGGCGCGCTCTTCCCCTTGAGATCGATCGGCCCCAGGGGCTCCACGCGCACCGCCGCGCGCACGAGCTCGTGCGTCCTCTCCGCGAGCAGGATCTCGCCGGGGGCCGCTGCCTGCTCGAGGCGCGCGGCGACGTTGACGACGTCGCCCGTGACAAAGGCCTGTCCGGCGGTGTGATCCCCGGCGACGACCTCGCCCGTCGCGACACCGATGCGCACCTCGATCCCCACCCCGAGCTCGGCCTCGAGCTCGCGGCCGAGCACGGCCACTGCCTCGCGAAGCTCGCAAGCCGCGCGCGCGGCGCGCAGCGCGTCGTCTTCGTGCAGCTTGGGGATGCCGAAGACGGACATCACCGCGTCGCCGATGAACTTCTCCACCGTGCCGCCGTGTCGCTCGATCGTGACGCGCGCCTCGTCGAAGTACCGTCCGATCGCGCGTCGCACGGACTCGGGGTCGAGCCGCTCGCCAAGCGCCGTCGAGCCGACGACGTCGCAGAAGACGACGGTCACCGTCTTGCGGATCTCCTCGATCGTCGATACGACCAGCTCGAGGCCGCAGCCGGAGCAGAAACGAGCGTCGCCGACGTTCACCCGGCCGCAAGACGGGCACTCGGCCATCTGTCCAGTCTATGTCAGTAGCCGCCGGCATACACCTGTCGCCGCTCGCGGGCGAGACACACGAGCTGCTGCGTGAGCCGTTCGGAGTGCTGCAGGGGGCGCTGCTCGGGCTCGCCCTGATCCTCGCCTTCGGGCTCAGCCTGGCGGTCGGCCGCTACGAGTCGCGGCGCGCAGCCGTCGTCGACGACGCCAGCGCCATCGACACGGCGTGCCCTTCACGGCTTGCGTGCCGTCACGGTCGTGAGGTCGATCTCGAGCACGAGGCGCCCGTCACCGGCGAGGGACGACCAGCCCCCGACGACCTCCTGCTGCAGGGCGGCGCGGGTGTCCTCGTCGAGCGCCGACGCGGCGCTCGCGAGGGGGGTGCTGGAGACGTACTGCCAGAGGAACTGCTCCGCGGGCGGCGGCGAGAGCGTTACGGGCTCCGCGCGCGCCTGCACGTCGGTGAAGCCGGCGCCCTCGAGGAGCCCGTAGAGCTCCTCGACGTCGTGGAGAGAGAAGACCGTCGCCACGAAGCCTGCCGCCCGGGAGCCGACGTGGCGCTCGAGCGCCCGCTCGAGCACGTCGAACAGCCGCGGCGTCGGCCCCGGGACGCTGACGACGGCACGGCCGCCGGGCCGCAGCACGCGGCGCATCTCGCGCAGCGCGCCCGGTCTGTCGTCAAAGAACTGGAGGCCCATCTGGCAGAGCACGACGTCGAAGCTCGCGTCTTCGAGCGGAAGGGCTTCGGCACTCGCCTCGTGCCACTCGATCACCGGGCCGCCGTCCGCGGTCCGGGCAACCTCGAGCATGCCCGGGTGGAGGTCGACTCCGGTGACGGCCGCGTGGCCGACCCGTTCGGCCGCGAGCCTCGTCACGACACCCGTGCCGCAGGCGACGTCGAGCACCTGCTCGCCACGTTGGAGCTCGGCGCGCTCGACGAGGTCCTGGGCGAGCGGCATGCCGATCGTGGGGACGAAGTAGCGCTCGTAGTTGACGGCCGGGCTGTCGCCGTAGGCGTCCCGCAACATCGGCTGCGTCATGGTCGTGCCTCCTCCCGCGAGCTGCGCCGAAGCCGGCCGCATCTTGCTCGCTCTCGGCACGGTAGGGGCGGCGGTGCCCGGCCGCATCGCCCGCACGTACCAACGTGCGCGCCGCGGCTAGTGGTCCGATCGTGCCACGCGTCCACCCTCGAGGAGGTCGTGCTGCAGGGCGAATGCGGTCGCGGCGGCACGCGAGGGGACACCGAGCTTGCGAAAGACGTTCTGCAGGTGTCTCCGGACGGTGTGCGGGCTGACGACGAGCGCTTCGGCGATCTGCTGGTTCGTGCAGCCCTCGGCAACGAGAGCGAGTACGTCCAGCTCGCGCGGAGTCAGCCCCGAGTCGGTCGCGGCCTTCGTCGTGCCGCGGAGCCGGTCGACCGCCTCCAGGCCGGGGACCGCGCCGAGCCGGCCGAAGAGGTCGCGGGCGGCTTCGATCTCCATCTCGGCGCCGTCGTCGTCTCCGAGCGCCCGGCACGAGCCTGCGATCGCGACGCGCACGCGCGCCACCTCGTACGGCGCCGACAGCCCCTGCCAGCAAACACGGCTCTCCCGGAGCAGCGCGGCGCCTGCCGGGGCGTCGCCCTCGGCTAGCAGCACCGTCCCGAGAGCCTGAGCGGCGGCGGCCCGGAGGAGATCGGCCTCGTACTCGGCGGCAAGCGCGCGAAGCTCGTCCGCTGCACGGCGCGCAGCGGCCACGTCCCCCCGGGCCAGGGCGATCTCCACGTACGCGGGCAGCATGGCGGCTCTCGTGACGCCGTCGCGCGCGCTGTCGACCGCGCGCACGATCATCGCCTCCGCTGCCTCCGTGTGACCCTGCGCCAACCGGAGCAGAGCGCAGCCAGGTTGCGGCTGTCGTCCCGCGGCGCTCGCTGCACGGTACTCCCGGTCTGCGTCGGCGAGCTCGCCGCGCAGTCGGTGGAGCTCGCCCAGCCGGTAATGAGCGCGTCCCTCTCCCGAGCGCCCGGCGAGCCAGGAGCAGGCGCGCCTCGCCTCCGCCAACGCCTCGACCCATCGGCCCTGGAGCTGCAGGATCTCCGAGCGATGGACGAGGCACTCGCCGCGGAAGGGAACGAGATCCTGCTGTGACTCGCACCAGCGGCCGAGCGCGGCCGTCCACTCCTCCGCCCGAGGCACGTCGAAGATCGACTGACAGGAGAGCAGGACGGCGCAGTAGACGATCCCCGCTGCGACCGGCGACACCTCACCGGCGGTAACCGCCACCATTGCCTCGTCGAGCAGCGGGACCCCGTGCGCGACGTCCCCGAGCTCGATCAGCGCCTGCCCCCTGCCCAGGCGGCCGAGTGCGAGCACATCCGGGTCACCCGAGCGCTCGCCGGTTTCCTCCGCTCGGCGGAAGGCCTCGAGGGCGCCGGCCGGATCGCCGTTGCTCAGCGCCTGCAGCCCGACGGGAACGAGCAGGAGACCGCCCTCGGCACAGTCGCCTCCATGCTCCTCGAGCAGCCGCGCCCCCCTGGCGAGCCAGCCTCCGCCCCGGGCGGTCTCGCCCTGCAGGAGCAGCGGCAGGCCGATCCAGAAGGCGCACCTGACAGCTCGACAGCGCTCGCCCCGGTCGAGCCAGCTGCGGTACGCGCGTGCCCAGAGCGCCTCGGACTCCGCGTCCTTCCCAGTCAGGTACGCCGCCAGCGCGGCCCCGTCGAGATCGGGTGCGTCGAGCCCACGGCTGCGATCCGCAGCCATGAGCTGCGCGTACGCGTCGCCCCACGCATGCCGCCCGAGTGCTTCTCGACCGCGAACGAGTGCGCCACTCATCGTGACCGCCTTCCGTCGCTCGCCGTCCAGGCTAACGATCGCGCAGCTCTCGTCGCCGGGCAGTCGCGCGCGGTCGGTCTACACGCCGGCAGCTCCGCGCGCCGTACCGCCGGGGCGCTGGAGGAAGTCCCGCAGGACGTCGTTGAACGGCTCGCCCAGGAGCTGCGGGTTGTGGAGCAGGCCGGGCACTACGGCCTGCTCGGCACCGAGTCGCTCTCCGAGCACGCGGCAGACGGCGTCGAAGAGCGGGCGCCAGCCGCCGCGGACGACGAGCTTCGGGAAGTCGGCGTCGTGGAGCTCGCGAAGCGGCGGCTCGGCCTCCCACGCGGCACGTTCGCGCATCAGGATCTGGGCCCCCTGGTGCTGCGCGGCCGGCAGCGGGTCGGGGAGGTCGACCGTACGATCGGCAACCTCGGCCAGAAACGCGGCGAGGAAGGCGCGAGGCTCGCGCGGCCCCTCGTGCCACAGCCGCTCCAGCCGTGCGACGAGCTCCGCCGCCTCCGGCCGGTCCTCGACCAGGCCGAATAGCGGCGGCTCGACGACGGTCAGCGAGCGGAGATCGGATGCGTGCGCCGCCGCAAACAGCGAGATCACGCCCCCGTAGGAGTGCCCGCAGAGATGATCGCCGGGCCGCAACTGCGCGACGACCCAGTCCGCATGCTCCTCGAAGTCGACCCGGTCGACGAGCGGTCCGGGCGGGAATCCCGGCCGGTTCAGTACTACCAGCTCGAACTCCGCCGCCAGCGGACGCTGAGCGACCCACGTGGCGTCGCCGTTGGTGACGCTGCCGTGAACGAGGACCACCCGCTCCACGAGGGACGAGCCTAACCTCGGGTGTACGCACAACCGCGCGGTGAGGCGTCACAGCAGCTTCTGCCGCCCCACGGGCATGGGCATCGCCCACGCCGTGGGCGGGCCGCAGGTGCGCGGCCCGCCCACGATCGGCCTCAGGCCGGCGCCCGAGCGGCGAGTGCCTCGCTGAGGATCTCGATCGCGACGCCGGGCTCGACCACTGGCCTGATCTCGACCTCCGAGAACGCCGTGAACGGGTTCTCGGCCGCGATTCGCTGCAGCTCGGCCGAATCGTCGACGTCGATCACGCCGAAGCCGCCCCCGCCGACGAAGAACTCGAGCGTCGAGAAGCGCGCAGCGTACTTCTCGACCCACTCGCTCAGCGCCCCCACGAGCATCGGGACCGCCTCCTGAGGCGGCGCATTCCTCGGCCGGTAGATAACCGAGACTCGCACTCGATCCTCCTCTCTCCGGTCCCCAGCTCTTCCCCCTGTGGCTGGGGATGTTCGCCCCGGCCGGGACGCTACTCCTTCTGTCGTCCCAAGACCACCCGCCGGACGACGACTTCAGCGGCGCCGGCCCTCACGCCGCGAGCTTCCGGAGCACCGCGTCGATACGCGCGAAGCCCTGCTTCGCACCCTCCTCGACGCCGTACTGCATGGTCGTGTCGCGCTGCTCGGTCGTCTCGAAGCGCATCGTCTGGGTCAGCTTCGTCCGCTCCCCGAGATCCTCGAACTCGAGCGTCTGCAGGTGGTTCTGAAACGTCTGCACGAGGCGCTCTGGCGGCTCGACCTCGCGGAACTCGCCCTCGACGAGGCCGAAGCTCGTCCGGAAGCGGTAACGGCCGCCCGGGCGGACGTCCATCTCCTCGACGACGGTGCCGTCGCCCCACCATTCGGGGATCAGTGCCGGATCCGTCCAGACCGAGAAGACGTGGGCGCGCGGTGCCTCGAAGACCCGCTCGACGCGGATCTCGAGCTCGTTGGGCATGGTCACGCTGGTGGTGCTCATCGGACTCCTTTCGTGCGTTCGACGACCTGCGCGAAGCGGTCGAGCCGCTGCAGCCAGGTGCTGATGCCCTCGAAGGCGTACGGCACGAGCATGCACCTGCGGGCGCGACCGACCTTCTCCGTCGTCACGAGCTCCGCCTCCTCGAGCAGCCGGACGTGCTTCCTCATCCCCGTCAGCGACATCCCGAAGGGCTCGGCGAGCTCGCCGATCGTCGCGCTGCCGGAGCCGAGCCGCTCCAGGACGGCGCGGCGCGTCGGGTCGCCGAGGGCTGCAAACGCACGGTCGACGGTCGCCGTATACTGAACCATTGGGTTCAGTATACTACAACTCGGCGTAGCGCAGGGATCTGCGCGGAGCCGGCAATGGCAAACCCGATCCGGGAGGAGTCGCGCGATGGCCGAGAGGAAAGCCGCAGCGAAGAGCGGGCAGAGGTCCGCCAAGGGATTCACGGCGGAGGAGCGTGCCGCGATGAGGGAGCGCGCCCGGGAGCAACGGGCGGAAGGAAAGAAGGCGGACGGGGAGCGCGACGTGGTCGCGAAGATCGCCGAGATGCCGAAAGCGGATCGCGCCAAGGCCGAGCGGCTCCACGCGATCGTCAAGGCGAGCGCGCCCGAGCTCTCGCCGAAGACGTGGTACGGGATGCCCGCCTACGCCCGGGACGGGAAGGTCGTGTGCTTCTTCCAGAGCGCGGACAAGTTCAAGTCGCGGTACGCGACGCTCGGCTTCAGCGACGAGGCGAACCTCGACCAGGGCGCCATGTGGCCGACCTCCTTCGCGCTCACGGAGCTGACCCCGGCCGACGAGAAGAAGATCGCCGCGCTCGTGAAGAAGGCCGTGAGCTGAGCCTGACGGCCTGGTCGGCCGGCCGAGCCAAGCGTCTCGTGATCGGATTCGCTCGCTTCCGGGCTGCCCCCGGCTCTGCGCCCGAGGGGGCCGCACCGGCTGCCCCCGATCCTCGCTCTCTCGCGCCGTCGTCGAGCTTGCCGCGCCGCGCCCCGAGGTCAGCGGACGCGGCTTCGCACGCTCCTGGGCCCCTCTCCGGGAACCGAGGCCGAGAGCAGGAGCGTGTCACCCGCCCGCAGCAGCCTCAGACCCGCCGGGGTCAGGCGCACCCGCACCTTCGCAGGACGCGCGAAGGCGACCTTCGCGGCGCCGCGGCCGATCGTCCGTCCCCGCACGGTCGCGCGGAGCACGCAGCTGCCGTCGGCGGCAGGATTGCAGGTGACGACGAGGACGCGGGCGCGACGGAGGCTCGCGAGGCTCACCGAGGCAGGAGCGACGAGGCTCGCGAGCGCCTCGGCGCGCGCTCTCCCCGGTCGTCCGTCGCGATACGCCGTGCTCAGGGCCCGCACCGACACGTCGGCGGAGGCCCTGGTGTCGGCCGCGACGGCGACCGAGCGGCGGTCACGCCCGAGGAGCGAGGAGACGATCGTGCCGTTGCCGAGCGCGACGCGCACCCGGTAGGCGGCGGCTGACGGCACCGGGCTCCAGCGGACCGACACGCCACGCGCCGTGCGGGTCGCGACGACCCGGGGTGCGGGCAGGACGAGAGGCCCGGGCGCGCGGAACCGCGCGACGGTCTCGGTACGCACCGCAAGCCCCTCGGACTCGACGACGGCGTCGATGCGCCTGGGGCCGGCCGGGCCGTCGGCGACGGTGAAGTGAACCGCCCCCTTCGCCGCGCCGGAGCGCCCTACGAGATGCTCGATCCCGGCCGCCCGCTCGACGAACGAGACACGCTGTCCCCGCTCGAGCTTGGCCGTGTAGCGGAGCGTCCGGTCGTGCCCCGAGCCCGCGAAGGTCGCGGTCACCATGCGGGCCGGCAGAGGGTCGGCCTGCCCGATCGAGACGATCGGCGCCGACCCCGGGAGCGGCGTGATCCGCCACGTGCCGGCTGCCGGCCGGACGAGGACGATGTCGGTCGTGCGCTTCTCGGGAAGCCGGAGCACAAACCGCCGGGAGGTCTCCGAGAAGTTCCCCTCGGGGCCGGGCACCTCGAAGCGCGTCCCGTCGGGCCCCTCGACCCGCACCTTCGGCGCGTCACCCGAGCCTCTCAGGCTGATCAGCGCCCGCGCAAGCCCGGGGCGAAGCGCGATCTCGGTCGCGGCCGCCGTCGCGGTGGCGGTTGTCCGCGTGGAGAGGGTAAGCGCGCCGACCTTCGACTTCAGCGTGCCGAACGAGCACGACCAGAAGATGCTCCAGCCGCCGTTCCAGTAGACGACGGCCCCCACGCTGACGCCGATCTTGACGCAGCCTGCGACACCCTTCGAGGAGATCGCCACGCCCCCGCCCGCGCAGAACTCCTTCACCTCGGTGTCGATGCAGAGACCGCCGCTGCCCACCATGTTCCACGAGCCGTTCGCGTACAGCCCGCCCGCGAGCGTCGCGTTTGCCTCCAGCACACCGGCAAACGTCTTCGAGATCGAGCCGAGCGCGTAGACGCTGCTGCCCGTGATCGTGAGCGAGCCGTTCGCGAGCGGGATCCCGACGACGGCGATCGTCCCCTTCGCCGAGACGAGGAAGGTGTTGAAATACACCTTGAGGGTCCCGTCGAGCGACACGAGCGCCTTGCCGGCGATTGCGGGGCCCGCGGTGAAGATCGCGTTGGCCGAGATCTCGGACGTCTTCAGCGTGCCGCCGAACTTCGTCATCCAGACGCAGCAGCCGATCGGCCCGAACCCGGGAGTCGGCTTCTCGAACGACGCCGAGGCGTTGTCGAAGTTCCCGTTCCGCAGCCCGAGCGTGCCCTTTGCGACGATCGGCGAGGCGGGCGGCGGGAACGCGAGCGTGAGCCCCCGACCAGACGTCGTCCTTGCCCTGCCGCGTGTACGCGAGCTTCGCGTCCCGCACCTCGAAGATCCCGAGCGGGACGTCGCCGAAGGCGGCCTTGAAGCTCGTGATCAGCGGACCGTCGGTGTTGTCGGCCTCGAGCGTCACCTTGCCGGAGGCGACCTCCTTGAAGGGGTAGGGAAGCCCCACGGCGACCCCGAGCCGCGCGCGCCTGCCGGAGGTCAGCGAGAGCGGCGCGCTGAACTTGGGCGAGGCCAGCCCGAGGAAGCGGTTTCCCTGCCTGCCGTGGAAGGTCCCGACGATCGAGGGTGACCCGACGGCCCAATCGACGTACTGGTCGACCGTCTCGACGGAGACGCTGGGCGAGCTCCGGTAGATCCAGAGCCGTGCCTTCGGCGCGGAGTCGCCCATGAGGTAGATCCGCTTGCTCGTCGCGTCGAGCGTGATGCTCGCTCCGCTCGAGGGGTTGACCCGGATCCCGTTGACGAACGCCCCGAACCCCTTCTTGGCCACGAAGAGCTCGCGGAACTGGGGCTTCGAGACGAATGTCCGCTGGAAGCAGCCGCTCATCGCCACTGCCTCCGCCACGCCGAGCACCACCGTGACGGGACACGTCAGGATGAGCGAGACGAGCTTGTCGGGTGAGACCTGCCCGTGACAGCCGCCCGCGACCATGTCTGCGGTGAGCGCCTTCGCGCCGCCGGGTGGCGGGACGGGCGCGCCGCCGACCACGACCTTCTGGCTCGCGATGTCCGTCTGCCCCTCCTTCGACACGGTCAGCACGCCGACGTCGTACGTGCCGGGGGAGGCGAACACGACTCCCGCCTTCGCGCCGGCGCCGCACTTCGTCTCGAAGCTGCCGTTGCCGTCGACGTCGAACTGGATCGCGGCGATGGCGCCGGTCGACGCCGAAGCGTCAAGCGTGACCAGCCCCCCGGGCGGTGCCTTGGCCGGCGCGGCGAGCCTTGCCTCGAAGCCGGGCGGAGGGGCGGTCGGAGGCGGCGGCTCGGTCGTAGGCGGTGGTGGCGGTGGTGGCGGTGGCGGCGGTGGCGGTGGCGGCGGTGGCGGTGGCGGTGGCGGCTCGATGATCGTCCAGATCCGCTCGTCGCTTCCGACCTCTGTGCCACGCGCGTCGAACGCGCGCACGCTGAACACGTGCCGGCCGAGCGCGAGGCCCGTGTGGCTCTGCGGCGAGGCGCAGCGGAACGTCGTCGCACCGTCGAGGCTGCACTGCGTTCGGCTCGGGTCTGCTGCCGACCCGAGGTCGAACGTGAAGGTCGCGGACGTCTCCGTCGTCTCGCCGGAAGGGCCGCTCGTGATCGTGACGGCTCCGGCGAAGGGCCGTGCGGCTGCGACCGAGGCGACGACCAGGCACGCGATCACCGCGCCCGGCAGCAGCCAGCGCGACCTCGCTCCTGGATTCAGCTGGAGACCCCGCACACGGGTCGAGCGCCGGACGGGAGAGCCACTTCCTGACCGTAGGCAAGAATCGGACGACGGCCAATGAGCAGAATGGATCAAGCGCCGTTCGAGCTGCGGCCGCCGCAGACGGCCTCGGGTGGAGCCTCTCCGTGAGCGGAAGGTTCCCCGTCGCCCGCCGCAGGACACGGCGCACTGCGCGCGAAGGGTGTCGGCTCATGGGCTGGCGTCGCTGCGAGATCTGGCTCGAGACCGAGCTGACCTGGTTTCGGGAGCGGCCGGACGGACAGGCCTCCGCCCTCTCGCTGCATGCGCCCTCGTTCTTCGGGCTCCCCGCGCAGACGCTCGCCGTCGCGGTCCCGAACGGGCTCGCGCAGTCACGGCAGCGACGGGCGGAGCTGCGGCGCCGGCGCAACACGAAGAAGGCCCGCGCCGCTGCCCTCGTCCTCGGCCCCGTGGTCGCGCTGACGGTCGCCGTCCCGCGCCTCGGCGGCTCCGCTCGCGCCGGCGAGGCCCTGGAGGACGATCCGCCCAGCCTCACGCTCAGGCTCGGGCCGGCCGGGCCCGAGGTCTCGGAGGAGCTCGAGCCGCAGCTCGTCGCCCGTCCCGACGAGGGGGTAGCGAGCGCGCGGTCGAGGGCGGCGAAGCAGACGCAGGCGCCGGCGTACCGCGAGATCCGCTGGCACCGGGCGACCTCCCGCGGGCTTCCCTACGCCGGTGCTCTCGAGGCCGGGACGCAGCTCCCCCTGGAAGGGCGCGACTGGGTGACCTGGGACCCGGTCTCGGACAGCGTCCCGAACGAGCCGCGCCGGCTCTTCGGCAACGAGCACACGATTCGCACGGTCGTCTCCGTGCTCGCGGCGTACCGCGGCGCGCATCCCGACTCTCCGCGGGTTGTCGTGGGCGACATCAGCTTCCGTGGCGGCGGCCCGATGGAGCAGCACCGCTCCCACCAGAACGGGCTCGACGTCGACGTCTACTACCCGCGCCGCGACCGCGTGCTCAGAGCCCCCGCCGCGACCGCCCAGATCGACCGCGAGCTCGCGCAGGCGCTGCTCGACCGGTTCCTCGCCGCCGGCGCGCAGATGGTCTTCGTCGGGTTTTCGACCGGGCTTCACGGGCCGAGCGGTCTCGTGATCCCGTACCCGAATCACGAGAACCACATGCACGTCCGCTTCCCGCCGCGGCCCGCCTGACCTGGACGGCGGCGAAGGCATGGAGAGGCGGGCTACGCTCGCAGGGCCAATTACTTGCGTGCACAACTTTTTTGTGTATGATTGTTGCTCAAGCAATCTTCTTCTACCAGGAGGCAGACATGACGACCATCGCCACGGCACCGGAGACCGCGCTCCTCGCTCCCGGGAGCTGGCACGTCGACCCGGCGCACTCGTCGGTCGAGTTCCAGGTCAAGCACCTCATGATCGCGACCGTGAAGGGGCGCTTCACCGATTTCACCGGCACGCTCGAGGCGCTCGAGGACGGGACGCTGCGCGCAACCGGCACGATCCAGGCGGCCAGCATCGACACCCACGAGCCCAAGCGTGACGAACACCTTCGCTCGGCGGACTTCTTCGAGGCGGACGCCTATCCGGAGATCACGTTCGCGTCCACCGAGATCGTCCCCGCCGCGAAGGGGGACTTCCGCGTCCTCGGCGACCTGACCATCCGCGGGATCACGAAGCCCGTCGAGCTGACCGGCGGAATCGAGGGGAGCGGGCGCGATCCGTGGGGGAACGACCGCGTCGCGCTCCAGGTGCGCGGCACGATCAACCGCTCCGACTGGGGCCTGACGTGGAACCAGGCACTCGAGGCCGGCGGCGTCCTCGTTGGCGACAAGGTCAAGCTCGAGCTCGAGCTCTCGACCGTCAAGCCGGCGGCGAGCGCGGCGGCGTAGCGCGACCGCCTAGGCCGGCTCGTACACGCAGCCGGGATCCTCGGCGAGCGGGTCGCCGGTCGCCGCGTAGGCGCGCGCACGGCTGCCGCCGCAACGGGTGCGGAACTCGCAGCGGCCGCAGCGGCCGCCGAGCCGGTCGGGGTCGCGGAGCGAGAGGAAGAGCGGGTGCTCGCGGTAGACCTGCACCAGGTCGTCCGTGCGCACGTTGCCGGCGGTCAGGGGAGGAAGCCGCTCGGACAGATCGCGCCGAGGTGGTCGACGAACACGAAGCCGTTGCCGTCGGTGACCGCGCGACCGGCGCGGCCGAGCGCGGGAGCGCCGCGCGCAGGGCCGGTCACCACGTCCGGGCGTCCGGCGAGGACGCGGTGGTAGTGCGGCGCCTCGGTCGTCTTGATCCCGAACGGAACGGAGCCGGAGAGGGCGGCCGCCCACTCGAGCACCTCCTCGATCTCGCCGGCCGAGAGCCCGTCCTCGGCCTGGGCACGGCCGACCGGGATCAGGAAGAAGAGCGCCCAGAGCACGACTCCCGCGCGCTCGACCGCCTCGGCGATCCGCGGCAGATCGTCGACCGTCTGGCGCGCAACCGTCGTGTTGATCTGCAGCGGGAGGCCGAGGTCGCGCGCGTCGTCGACGATCCGCATCGTGAAGCGGTGCGAGCCGCGCACGCGACGGAAGGCGTCGTGCCGCTCGGCGGTCGAGCCGTCGAGGCTGACGGCCAGCCGCGCGAGGCCCGCGTCGCGCACCTCCTCGAGCCGCGCCCGCGTGACGGCGGCGGTGCCGCTCGGCGTCAGCGCGACCGACAGCCCCCGCTCGACGCCATAGCCGACGAAGTGGGCCACGTCGCGCCGGCGGAGCGGGTCGCCGCCGGTGAGCACGAAGAGCGGCGCGCGCGGCGTGAACGAGGCGATGCGGTCGATCAGGCGCTCGCCCTCCTCCGTCGTCAGCTCGTCCGGATGCCGGTGCGGGATCGCCTCTGCGCGACAGTGGACGCAGGCGAGCGCACAGGCCCGCGTCACCTCCCAGATGACGATGAACGGGGCCGCCGAGAACGGCGACGCGCCTGCGGCGGTGCCCGCCGGCTCGACCGCGGCGACGGAGGCGGATGTCACTGCAGCCGCCGGGATCGGGCGCGGGGCGACGGGAGCCGGATTTTCCTGATTGCGACCATGCAAATCGCCGTGGTCATTCTAGGCGGGCGCGCACGTCGTCGGCGCGAGGTCACGCGAGCTCTCGGGCGCGAGCCAACAGCGCCGCCTCCGCGGCCGACTCGCTCTCTCGCACGAGCGCGCTCCAGTGCCCGTGCTCGGTCAGCATCCCGTCGATCCCGGCCAGCATCGCCTCCATCGCGGCCTCCGACGACGAGCCCGCCTGCCGGCGCGCGGCCGCGCACGCCGCCGGGTCGAGCGCGGCCAGGAGCACCGCCTCGTCGAGCTCCACCGGCCTTCCGATCGACGCCTCGGCCGCCGCCGTCAGGCGCGCCGGCGTCAGGCCCGCCGGCTGCTCGCCCGTCTCGACGAGGTCGCGGACGGCGCGCCCGACCACGGTGTGCGCGCTGCGGTAGTCGAGCCCACCCGTGAGGGCGAGCACGTCCGCGACGTCGGCGGCGGTGACGAAGCTCTCGCGCGCGACCTCCTCGAAGCGCGCCGTCTCGAGCTCGAGGCCCTCGAGCACCGACGCGGTCAGCTGGGCGACCGCGATCGCCTCGTCGAGTGCGCGGGGGACGGTCCCGTTCAGGAGGTGGAAATGGTCGGTGCGGGCCGAGCCGGTGTGGAGGACGACGAGCGCGCCCGCGAGGTCCGCCGCCGCCTGCGCGGCCTGGGTGCGGATCGCGGCGAGGGCATACGGGTTCTTCTTCTGGGGCATCAGCGCGCTCGCGCGGCTGTGCGCGTCGGCGAGCTCGAGGAGCCCGAACTCCTGGCTCGCGTAGATCTCGAAGTCCTGCCCCAGCTGGCTCTGGTGCGTGGCCGCGATCGCCAGCGTCGCGAGCAACTCGACGTACACGTCGGCCTGCCAGGCCGCGTCCCTGGCGTGCTCGACGAGCCCCTCGCACCCGAGCAGCTCCGCGAGCCGCTCGCGGTCGAGCGCCCAGCGTGAGCCCGCGCTCCCTCCCGCCCCCGCGACGCTCGCTCCGAGGCCGGCATGCAGCCCGCGGATGCGGTCGGCGTCGCGCAGCGCCGGATACGCGTAGGCGAGCAGGAGATGGCCCACGGTCGTCGGCTGGGCCGGCTGGAGGTAGGTGTAGTCGGTCGCGAGCGCGGCGCGGGTCGCCCGCGCATGGCGCGCAAGCGCGGTCGCCTGGTCGACGAGCGCGTCGTGGAGCTCCCGCGCCCCTGCGCGGGCCGTCAGGCGCAGCGCGACTCGAAACGCTTCGCGCCGCGGCCTCCCCGCGCTCAGCCAGCCGGCCGCCTCCCGACCGACCCGCCGCTCGAGCTCGGCCTCCCGCGCGTTGAACGCGTCGCCGAGCGAGGGGTCCCAGGGGAACTCGTCACCGGGGATCGCGTGGAGCTCGAGCAGCCCCGCGAGGAGAGCCCTCGCATCCGCGCCGGCGAGGTCGCCGCCCTCGACGAGCGCGACGGCGTGCGCCAGGTCGGCCAGGGACAGGCCACGAGCGAGGCGAGGTCCGTGGGCGCTCTCTGCGGCGTAGGCGGCGGCCACCAGCTCGCCCGCGGCCGCGCCGCGCAGGCGACCGCCCCGCCCCAGCTCCTCCGTCCCGGACACCGGAGGGAGGTTACGAGAACCGCGGGGTGGGCCGCGGCCGGTGCGATAGCGTCCATCCGGCATGCAGGACGCGGGAGAGAAGGGAACGCTGGCCTCGGCGCTCGAGCAGGAGCACCGCGAGATCGACCGGGCGATCGAGGACTATCTCGCGAGCTCGGACGACGACGAGAGCCGGATCGAGGCGCTCGAGCAGACGATGACCGCGCTGCGACGCCACATCTACCTCGAGGAGGAGTTCCTCTTTCCGCCGTTGCGCGACGCCGGGTTCGTGGCCCCGGTCTTCGTGATGCTGCGCGAGCACGGCGAGCTCTGGGACACGATGGGCACGATCGAGCGCGAGCTCGCCGACGACCCGGCCGAGGTGCCGGGACGGTGCAAGTGGCTGCTCGCCCAGCTCGCAAAGCACAACGCGAAGGAGGAGCCGATCCTCTACCCCCACGCCGACGGGGTGCTCGGCGCGCCGGCGAGCGCCGAGCTCGTCACGTTTCTCGAGCGCGGGCGCATCCCGGACGGCTGGGTCTGCGCCGGCGCGAGCGCCTGAGCGAGCGGCGGCGACGCAATCGGGCGCCGGGCGCTACGAGGCGGTCGCGGCGACGCCCTCGAGCAGCGTCGCGGTGACGACGGCGGCGGCGTCGTCCGGAGCGAGACGGCCGGCGCCGATCTCGCGCAGGGCGAGCACGAGCAGGCTGCCCATCGAGGCGAGCACCCAGGCCGCGGACACGTCGCCTCTGAGCTCCCCCCGACGCTGCCCCCGCCGGATCGTCTCGAGGAGGGGGTGCGCCACGCTCTGCTGGCGCTCCAACATCAGGGGATCGAGCGAGGCTTCCCGCCCGAGCACGCGGTAGCGATCGCCCACCCCGACGAGGGCCTCGACGGCGCGCCGAAGCGCGTGGGGCGCAGGATGGGCGTCGAGGCAGCAGGCGGCGATCGCGTCGCTCGCGGCCTCGAGCGCCTGGCGCTGGATCGCGCGGACGAGGTCGCCACGGCTCCGGAAGTGACGGTAGAGCGTCGCACGGCCGAGACCGGAAGCCTCGGCGATCTCGGCCATGCTCGCACCGGGCCGGTCGGCGAGGACGCGCATCGCAGCCTCGGCGATCGCCGCCTCGTTCCGGACCGCGTCCGCACGCCGGGGCACGGCCCGCCCGGACGCCCGCCCGGCGTCCCCTCGGCTCCCGGCCGTCACTTCGCGAGCACCTGCTCCTCGACGACCGGGGACTCCGGCTCCGGGCCGGGACGCGGCCCCGAGCGGTCGCGGTGGCCGGGCCACCAGGCGCGACGCCCGAGCAGCGTGGTCAGGCTCGGGACGAGCAGGGTGGCCATCACGAGTGACGTGACCAGGATCCCGCCCGAGACCGCAAAGCCGATCTGCATCAGCGAGGCGATGCCCGTCAGGAGGAGCGCGGTGAACGTGCCGGCGAGGATGATCCCCGCGGCGGCGATCGCCGGGCCCGCGTGCTCGACGCCGAGCGCCGTCGCCTCGCGCGGCGCCTTCCCCTGGAGCGCCTCCTCACGCAGCCGTGCGGTCATCAGGATGCTGTAGTCGGTGCCGACGGCCACGACGAACAGATACAGGATCACCGGTAGCAGGGACTTCACGCCCGGCTCGCCGAAGACACCCTGGAAGGCCACGACGGCCACGCCGAGCGTGGCGGCGAAGCCGAGCATCACGGCCCCGAGCAGGTAGAGCGGCGCCACCAGGCTGCGCAGCAGCCAGGCGAGGAGGAGCGCGATCGCCAGCGCCGCGACCGGGAAGACGACGGCGTAGTCGTGGTTCGTCGCCGCAAGGACGTCGGCGCTCGCCGCGGTCTGGCCGCCAACGAGGACGCGCTCGCCGGCGCCGGACGCGTGCGCCGCGGCGCGGATCGGCCCCTCGATCGCGTCGAGCGACTCCTTCGCGTACGGGTTCCCGGCGAGGACGACGTCGACACGGGCCGTGCGGCCGTCGGCGCTGTAGACCGGCTGCTTCACCGAGGCCACGCCCTCCGGCCGCTTCGCGGTCGCGGCGAGGTCGGCAATCCGGCCGCGGTCGAGCGGGCGCTCGCTCGTGACGTAGACGTGTGTCGGCGTGATCGCCCCGGCCGGGAACGAGGCGCGCAGCGTCTCGAACGCCTGCCGCGACTCGGCGCCGGGAGGCAGCTGGTTGATCGCGTCGTAGTCGGCGCTGTAGAAGACGGCGCCACCCGCGAGGACGACCAGGGCCGCGGCAGAGGCGGCGGCGGCCCGGCCGGGCCGCCGGGCGATCAGAGCGCCGATACGGCGGTAGACCGGCCGCTCCGGGGTGCGCCGCCAGCGCCGCGACGGCCAGAAGACGCGGGGGCCGAGGAGGGAGAGCAGGGCGGGCACGAGGGTGATGCCGGCGAGCCACATCAGGGCGACGCCCGTGACGAGCCCCGGGGCCATCGTCTGGAGCGAGCCGAGCTGCGAGAGCGCGAGCGCGGAGAACGCGATCATCACCACGAATGCGGCGAAGGTGATCACCTCGCCGACACGGGAGGCTGCGTCGGCGACGGCCTCGCGGCCGCGCCTGCCGGCGCGGAGCCCCTCTCGGTAGCGGAAGAGGGTGAACAGGATGTAGTCGGTGCCGATGCCGAACAGGACGACGGTCAGGAGCGGCGGCAGGTCGGGGCTGACGTCGAAGCCGAGCGTCTGCGCCGACAGCGCGATCAGGGAGTTGGCGGTCAGGAAGACGAGCGCGATCGAGACGATCGGCAGCAGCGCGGCGACGGGGCTCCGGAACAGCGCCAGCAGCAGCACCAGGATCAGCGCGACGGTGGCCACGCCGACCGTCTTCTCGGCCGTGCCGTGGGCATTGCGGTCGTCGAGCTTGATCGCAGCGTCGCCGGTGAGACCGGCCTCGAGGCCGGTGCCTTCCAGCCGCTCGGACGTCTCGTCGCGGACGGATGCCGCAGCGTCGAGCACCGCGCTCTCGCTCGAGCCGCCGTCGAAGCGGACGACGGCGAGCTGAGCCCGGCCGTCGGGCGAGAGCTGCTCCGGCTCCCCCGTTCGGGCGCCGGCGACGCGGTCGATCCCGCTCACCGAGAGGTCGCGGACGGTTCGGGCGACGACGTCGCGATCGCGATCCGTGAGCGCGCCGCCGTCGGAGCGCTCGAAGACCAGGAGCGCCGTCGCGCCGGCCTCGTCGGGGAACGCCTCGCGGGCCAGCGCGTCGGCCTGGGCCGACTCGTACGAGCTCGGCAGGAAGCTCGCCTCGTCGGAGTTGGTGACGTCGCCGAGCTTCGGCGAGAACGGCACGATCGCGACGGCGGCCAGAAGCCAGGCGGCGATCACCCAGAAGCGGTGGGCGACGACGAAGTGCGACAGACGGCGGAACATCAAGAGCCTCCTCGAGCTGCGCGAATCATGGGGCGCGTGCCGGGCAGTCGCGCCAAGACTTGAGACAGTCGTGTCTCTATTGCTGTAATATAGACATGCCCGTCTCATTTTGTCAAGTGATGCTCGTCCCGGGCCCCGACCCGCCGGGGGATCTCCTACGACCGCGGCCGTCTGCTGGTTGGATGCGACGAGATGCGCGTCTTCGTCATGGGTGGAGGGGTGATCGGCGTGGCGACCGCGTACTACCTCGCACGGGACGGGCACGAGGTCGAGGTCGTCGAGCGTGCCGAGCGCCTCGCGCTGGACGCGAGCTCCGGCAACGCCGGCCTGATCGCGCCCGGGCATGCGTTCTCGTGGGCGTCGCCGGCCGCCCCGGGGCTGCTGTTCCGCTCGCTCGTCGGCCGGGAGGTTGCGATCCGCGTCCGGCTGCGGCCCGACCCCGAGCTCGTCCGCTTCGGGATCCGGTTCCTGCGCGAGTGCACGAGCTCGCGCTCCGAGACGAACACCCTCGCCTCGTTCAGGCTCTGCGCCTACAGCCAGGAGCTGCTGCACGACGTCGTCCGCGAGGAGCGGCTCGACTACGGGCCGGTCTCGCAGGGAGTGCTCTACGTCTACCGCGACCCGCGTGGGCTCGAGCGGGACTTCGAGCGCTCCCGCATCCTGCGCGAGCTCGGCCGCGAGCAGGACGTGCTCGACCCTGACGCGTGCATCGCGCTCGAGCCGGCGCTCGCCGGCGCCCGAGGCCGGCTCGCGGGCGCGATCCTCGACCCGGGCGACGAGAGCGGCGACTGCGAGCGGTTCACGAACGAGCTCGCCGCGCGCTGCCGGGCGCGGGGGGTGCGCTTCCGCCTGGGGACGACGGCGCGCGCGCTCGAGGCCGACGGGACGCGCGTCACCGGGATCGTCACGGACGCGGGTGTGCTGCGGGCCGACGCCTACGTCATCGCCCTCGGCGTGGACAGCCCGGCGCTCGCGCGGAGCGTCGGCCAGCGGCTTCCCGTCTATCCCGCCAAGGGCTACTCCGCCACGTTCCCGATCCGCGGTGAGCACCGCCCTCCTGCGCACGGCGGCGTCGACGAGGCGACGCTCGTCGCGTGGTCGAACCTCGGCGACCGGTTGCGCATGTCCTCCACGGCCGAGTTCGCGGGGCATGACCGCGGTCACAGGGAGCGAGACTTCGCGAACATCTCGCGGCTGGCGCGGGAGCTCCTCCCGCGCGCGGCCGACTACGCCGCGGGTGAGTACCGCGCGTGCCTGCGGCCGATGACGCCGGGCGGGCCGCCGCTGATCGGGTTCGGGCAGTATCCGAACCTCCTCGTCAACACGGGCCACGGCCATTCCGGCTGGGCGATGGCGTGCGGCTCCGGGAAGCTCGCAGCCGACCTCGTCTCGGGGCGGCCGCCCGAGATCGACGTGCGCGGCCTCGACGTGCCGCGCTGATGGACGACGGGGCCGGTCTAGCGCGTCGTCGTCAGGCCCCACGTTGCTTGGGCCGAGTTACGGGCGGCCGCGTCGACGACCCGCTCGGGCGAGCCGACCACCTGCTCGACCTGGCGCTCGGCGGGATCGCGGCCCACGTAGGATCGCCCGAATGGCGGAGCAGCACGATCCCCGGGTCCAGCGGGTCGTCGACGGGGGCGCGCGCGCCGGGATCGAGGTACGCCCGAGGCGCTTCCCCGAGGGAACGCACACCGCCGCCGACGCCGCCCGCGCAATCGGCTGCCGGCTCGCGCAGATCGTGAAGACGCTCGTGTTCGTGGACGGCGACGGCGAGCCGGTCGTCTTCTTCGTCTCCGGCGCGAACCGGCTCGATCCCGGCAAGGCCGCCGCCGCGGCGGGGCTCGCCGAGCTGCGCAAGGCCGACGCCCGCGCGACGAAGGAGCGGACCGGCTTCTCGATCGGCGGCATCCCCCTTCGGGCACGACCACGCGATCCCGATGTACGTCGACGAGGACCTGCTCGTCTACGACGAGGTCTGGGCCGCCGCGGGCCTGCCCGACGCCGTCTTCCCGATCTCCCCGCAGGACCTCCAGCGCGCCTCGGGCGCACGCGCCGTCGACCTCAAAGAGGAGTAGGCCGGCCTCTCGTCAGAGAGGGAACCGCGCGACCCTCTCTCGGACGGGACGCCAGCGGTGGTCCCTGCACATCGGGCACTCGCGCGGCAGGTGGCCCTCCGCGACGCCGTACCCGCACGACGCGCAGACGAAGTCGGTCGGGCACGCGCAATCCCGTCTGGGCTCGATGGCGTGCACGACGCCGCGCACCCGTCCCGGGCGCAGCGAGATCCGGCGGCTCTCCGTGTCGACGACGTCGACGTCCGCGAGCGCGACGAACGCGCCGCCGGCCTCCCCGGCCGAGACGGTGAGGCCGTGCTCGAGCCGCGCGATCGCCTCGACGACGCGCGCCGTCCCGTCGACTGACTCGATCGCGAAGCCGACGCAGTTCTCCGGCGCGCCGGTCGTCAGAAGCTCCCTACGAAGGCGATCTCGGGCTCGAGCATGCGACCGAGCCTGCGCGCGACGCGCACCTGCACCTCGTCGACCAGCGTCCTGACGTCCTCCGCGGTCGCGCCGCCCAGGTTCAGGACGAAGTTCGCGTGCCGGCGGGAGACGGCCGCGCCGCCGACGCGAAGCCCCTTGAGCCCGGCCGCGTCGACGAGACGCGCGGCGGGGACGTCGGCGGGATTGCGGAAGACGCAGCCAGCGCTGCGCCGGTCTGCGGCGGCAGGATAGCGGCGCGCCCGCCAGACGAGGTTCGCCCGCCGCACGCGCCGCAGTTCGCGCTCCTCGCCCGGCACGAGGCGGAGGGTCGCATCGAGGACGATCTCGCCGCTGCGCTGGAGCGAGCTCTCGTCGTAGCCGAAGCGGAAGTGGCTCGCGCCGACGCGGCGGACGCCCTCGCGGGTGAGCAGGGTCGCCTCCTCGACGAGGTCGCCGAGGAACAGGGTGCGCCGCCGGTCGGGCGAGAGGAAGTGGAGGTTCTGCCACAGCGCCCCGCCGAGCGTCGAGGGGATGCCTGCGAAGTGCTCGAGCCCGGAGAGACCGCGCCGGAGCGCGACCTCGATCAGGTGGGCGAGCTCGACGCCGCTCCCTGCCCGGAGCCGGCCTTCCGGGAGCGCCTCGACGTTCCCACCGTCCGCGGCGCGGACGACGAGCCCGTCGAAGCCGCGATCCGAGACGAGGATGTTCGAGCCGCGACCGAGGACGACGACCTGCAGGCGGCGCTCTCTGCCCCACCTGACGGCCCGGGCGAGCACGGCGCTCGAGCCCGCCTCGACGTAACGGCGAGCCGGGCCGCCGATCCCGAAGGTCGTGTAGGGGGCGAGCGGGACGTCACGGCGGAGACGCGTGGGAGGCCTGATGGTGGACGAGGATGCGCCGACCGCCATGGAAAAAACCTATCATCAACGTGAAAAATGGCGGGAACAGTCCATCCACGCCTCCGAGCCCGTCGAGCGCTGATGCGAATTGAGCATCTCGCCTGGCTGCGGGCACGGCAACCTCCACACAACCGACCGGGAGAAAAGCCCATGCATAGAAGGAAGACCCAGTTCGCGACGCGGGTCAATCGCGTCGCGCTCTCGCTCGAGCGCCGCGGCGTCGCGGCGACCTACGAGGCCCATGACCGCCTGCTCGCGAACCGCACCGCACGGAGGCACCACGCACGCGCGACGCGGCCGGTGCTGGACGAGATGCAGCAGGAGATCGTCGACCGGCTGCGCGCCGACGGCTACGCCCTACTCTCGTTCTCCGACCTGTTCCCCGACCCCGAGACGTGGGCGCCGTGCGAGGAGAGCGCGAGCGCGTTCATCGCGGGGTGCGAACAGGGCGTGGCGCGCGAGCGGGCGACCGGCGAGGTCGCATCGGAGCTCTCCCGCCGCCCCGGCAAAGAGTTCGTGCTCCGCAGGTACCCGTACGGATCGGCCCTCGACATCCACGACCCGTGGCTCCACCTCGCGGCCGGCCGGCGGATGCTCGACATCGCGAACGCCTACCACGGCTTCTGGTCGAAGCTCGAGTACGTCGACCTCTGGTACACGCCGCCCGTGCCGGAGAGCACGCAGCGCCAGGTCTCGCAGAACTGGCACTTCGACTACAACGACCGGCACCTGCTCAAGGCGTTCATCTACCTCGTCGACGTCGACGAGGAGACGGGGCCGTTCGAGTTCATCCCGGGCACCGAGCCCGGCGGCAAGCTCGAGTCCGTGTGGCCGTGGCGGCCCGCGGGGCGAGGGTATCCGCCTCCGGAGACGTTCGACGAGGAAGCGAAGCAGCTTCCGGTCAAGACCTTCGTGGGGCCGAAGCAGACGATGCTCTTCTGCAACACGGCCGGCCTCCACCGTGGCGGGTTCGCGACCGGGAAGGCACGCGTGCTCGCGACCTTCACGTACGACTCACCCGCCGCGTTGAAGTCACTCACTCAGCGGAACTACCGGTTCGTGACCGACAACGGGCCGCCGGCCGACCCGGTGGTCAGGTACGCGCTCACCTGACCGGCGCCATGGGGCGCGCGTAGCGCCCCGATCGTGACCACTACTCCGTCGTCGCCACCTGACCGAGGAGGACGGCGGACGCCCGAGCCTCCGACGCGGAGCCGGGCTTCGCCACGCGGGCGATCCACGCCGGCGAGCCGGCCGAGCTCGGAAGCCCGGCCCGGCGAGCCCGCAAGCGCAGCGGATCGGTCGGTCGTGCCTCGGGCGGGCGGCTCAGAGCCCGAGGGCGCTCGTCGCCTCGCCGAACTGGTCCTCGCGGACGTAGACGAGGTAGCCGAACGCGCCTCGGCCGTCGGTGACGCCGCTCGACGCATAGATGTCGATCCGCGCGTCGACGAGGCGTGCGTGCACGCTCGCGAACGCGCCGAGCTCGTCGTCGCCCTGCACGAGGAGCGCGTGATATGGGCCGTCGAGCGGCAGCCCCGCCGACCGTGCCTCCGCCACGAGCCTGTTCGCGTCGTCCGGGAAGAGCGCGAACTGCGCCAGGGCGGGCCCGCTCGGCACCGCGGTGAACGCGAGGAGGCTCACGCCGCGCTCGGCGAGTTGGGAGAGCACGCGGTATGCGGCCCCGAGCTCGTCGCGGACGTTTGCGTAGTAGTACTCGACCGGTCGGATCGCGAACGCCGTTCGACTCACCTCCTCGCCCCACCCTACGGTCTCCGCCACACGGCAGCAACCGGGTACCGCCTTGCATCCCGGGAGCGGCGAGAGCATGCTTGCGCCGATGCCTGGCGCGCGGCCGATCGTGTTCCTGAGCGACTTCGGTCTCGGCAACGAGTGGGTCGGTCTCTGTCACTCCGTGATGAGCGGCCTCGCGCCGCAGTGCCCGATCGTCGATCTCTCGCACCTCGTCCGCCCGCTCGAGGTCGCCTCGGGCGCGATCCTCCTCGCGGACTCGATGCCGTACATCGCGGAGACCGCTGTCGTGCTCGCGGTCGTCGACCCGAACGTCGGCAAGGACCGCGAGATCGCGGTCGAGACCACGAGCGGCCGGCATCTCGTCGGGCCTGACAACGGCCTGCTGTCGCTCGCCTGGGAGGCGGCGGGCGGCATCACGAGCGCCGTCGAGGCGACGTCGCCCGCTGTCGTGCGCCGGCCGCACGCGGAGTCGTTTCGAGCGCCGGACACCCTCTGTCGCGCGACCGCCTCCCTCGCGGCGGGGATGCCGATCGGCGAGCTCGGTACCCCGCTCGACCCGGCCACGCTCGCCGTCGTGACGATGGCCGAGCCGGAGATCGAGCCGGGCAAGATCGCGTGCGAGGTGATCGACTTCAACCGCTTCGGAAACGTGCACCTGAACGTGCGGCCGAGCGATCTCGCCGCCGCGGGGCTGGACACAGAGCAGTCGCTCGCGATCGAGGCGATCTCCGGCGCCGCCGAGGCGAAGCGTGGCAGCACGTACGCCGATTTCGCCGCGGGTGAATACGGCGTCCTCGTCGATCCGCGGGGTTGGCTGACGATCGTGCGCGGGAACCCGGCTAGCGCGCTCGACGGGCTGGGCCTCGCGCTCGCCGCGCCGGTCTGGCTGACCGCCGGCCGGCGCTAGACCCGGCCTTGCGCCGGTCTGAACCCGGCGCGGATGCGGGCGAGGCGGGCGCGGAGCACGGCGGGCTCGGTCGAGGGATCGAAGAGCGGGCTGTCCGCGTCGGACAGGAGCCGTGCACAGACGACCGCGCAGGCAGGATCCAGCTCGAGAGCCTCGTCCGAGAGCTCGGCGGCGAGCGACTCGAGGTCGGGGGCCAGAGCGCCGTCGGCCAGCGGCGGGCCGGCCGCGGCCTCGAGCCTCCTCAGCGACGCGGCCTGCGCGTTCCGCCGGGGCATGCTCGCCTCGCGTCTGGCGTACGCGAGCACCTCAGGGATGACGTGGGCGTCGGGCTCGCTCGCGAGCGTGTCGACGAGATCCCAGCGTCGCACCGTGGCGACGAGGCCGCGCGCGCCGACGACGATGCCTCCGAGGAAGAGCGGGATCGCGAATGCGGGACGGAGCTGCGTCGCGCAGAGCGCGAGCGCGAGCGCGAGCGCGCCGAGCCCGAGCCCTTCCCACTCCTCGTAGCGAAGGTTGCGGAGGCGGCTCGCGGCGTCGTCCACGGCTCGGGCGTACATCTCGCCGTCACTGTTCACGCTCCGGGCGCGCGCCGACATCGGTGCGTCACCCCATGTCGCTGCGGGTTTTCCGTAGTCGGCCACCGCCCGGCCGGTCCAGGTCGCGAGCGCTCTTCGTTCGTGAACACGGTGACGAGCCGGCCGCCCCCGGGTCGAGCTAGAGGTGGCTCTCGGACTCGTTGTCGAGGTTGGGCTGCTCGAAGACGAAGGGCATCCCGAGCCCACCCTCCCGGAAGTCGATCGCCGTCTGCCGTCCGGCACCGACGATCGTGATGTGGTGAACACCCTGACTCTGGACCTTCCGCTCCGACGCCTCCTCGGCTTCGCGTCGGGCGGACGCCTCCCCGGGCGCGGCCCACGACGCGAGTGTCACACACCGGAGGGCGCGGGGCGGCCGCCTCCGCCCTCCCGCCGCTCCCAGAGAATCGCGTTCAGGACGGCGGCAGCGACGACCAGCCGGCTGAGGACGAAGAGCCCCAAGAGCAGGGCTGCCGCCGCCCCGAGCACCCCGTACGTTCCCTGCTTGGCGATCGCGTAGGGCGCGAGGACGTACGCGGTGAACACGTGGAGCGCCTCGAGACCGAGAGCCCCGAGGAGCGCGCCGGGGACGAGCCCGGTCCAGTGGGCGCTCCTGTGGGGCAGGTACAGCGTGATCGCGAGCCAGAGACCGGCGGCCGGAACGACCGCCAGCAGCGTGACGAGGACGCCCGGCCCGGGCGACCAGGCGCGCATCGCGCTCGCGAGGGTCCCCGCCGCGCTGAACCCGAGAAGCAGGACGAGCAGCCCGAGGGTCGCCTTCAGGGTCGGCTTCGGCGCCGCGGCGCGCGTGTCCTGCCAGAGCAGGCGATGCGTCACGATCAGCGCGCGTAGCAGGCTGCGGGTGACGTAGACGAGGATCGGGATGCCGATCGCGAGCGCGTACCAGCGACCCGGCCCCTGGGCCGCGTTTGCCACCGAGCTCGAGACGAGCCCGGAGAGCCCGAGCTTCCTCGCCGTCTGGTCGGGGCTTTCCGAGGCGGCATCGGCGGCGAGGCCGAGCCCCGCGACCGAGACGAGGGCGAGCGGGAGGAGCCAGATGAAGAACCGGTATGCGAGCGCCCCGGCGATGATCCCGCCGCCCGCCTCGCCGTCCCGGTCGACCATCTCGAAGACGGCGTCCACCGACGGGTGCCGCGCGCGCTCGGCCTGGGCACGCTCGGCCAGGAGCGTCGCTCGCGCCTCGACGCGGGCACGGCGCGAGGGCGCGCGCAGCTCGGCCGCCTCGCGCGCCTTGCCCTGCTCGGAACCCATCTGCTCCACCCCGCGGCCGATCGTATCCGGGTCACTGACCTGGCGCCCCTCGCCCGATCAGCGTCCGCCCCGATGCGCTCCCCGTCCGTCCGGAGCGAGGATGGACCTGAGAGAGGAGGGAAACACCGCATCGCAGCGCAGCTGCAGGCCGTGGGCGTCCGCCTCGAGCAGCCCCCGGCGCCGTCCGCGCACGGGCTCGACTGACCCGCTCAGAAGCCGCGGTACGCATGCCCGGCCATCGCGTCCGGGTCGAGCGTGACGTTCACGATCGCCGGCTCACCCGAGGCGAGCGCCCGTTCGAGCGCGGGCCGGAGCTCGTCGGGGCGCTCGACGTGTTCGCCGTGCCCGCCGAACACCTCGCAGAGCCGGTCGTAGCGGCTCGGCGCGAGGCGCGTCGCGATCTCCGCGTCGGCGCCGTACATCCCGACCTGCGGGACGCGGATCTCGCCCCAGGCGGCGTCGTTCCCGACGACGAGCACCGCCGGAACCCCGAAACGGACGAGCGTGTCGAAGTCGAGCCCGTTGAGACCGAACGCGCCGTCCCCCATGACGCAGACGATCGGCCCGCCGAACCCCGCGGCGCCGACGCCGACGGCATAGCCGGGCCCGACGCCGAGGCAGCCGAACGGGCCGGGGTCGAGCCAGTGCCCCGGACGGTGGACGCGGAGAACGCGCGACACGGCGGCGACGACGTCGCCGCCGTCGCCGATCACGACCGTGTCGGGGTCGAGCACGCGGTCGAGCTCCGCGCCGAGGCGATAGTGGTGGATCGGCGCCGCGTCGGACTCGATCTCGGCGCGGTGCGCGTCCCACCAGGCGGCCTCGCCCGCCCGGAGCCGCTCGAGCCAGGGCGCACGGTCGTCCGCCGGGCGCTCGACCCCGTCCGCCAGCGCGCCGAGCACCGCCGCGCAGTCGCCGACGAGCGCGGCGTCGGGGACGCGGTTCCGCCCGAGCTCCCGCGGATCGCCGTGGACGTGGATCAGCTTCCCGTTCCCGAAGCGCCCGTAGCGCAGGCGGAAGTCGAGCGGCGTCCCGACGACGCAGACGACGTCCGCCTCGTCCAGCGCCGCGCTCCGGGAGTGCTGGAAGAAGAGCTCGTGGTCGGGAGGCAGCGACCCGCGCCCCGATCCGTTCAGGAAGACGGGCAGCCGACCGTGCTCGGCGAAGCGGGCGAGCTCCGGCGCGGCCCCGTCCCACCAGACGGCGCTACCGGCCACGACGGCCGGCCGCTCCGCCGAGCTCAGCAGGTCCGCGGCGGTGACGAGCTCGTGCGGGTCGGGGAAGGCGCGGGTCACGGGCGCGGCGGTCGCGACGTCCGCGTCGCCGTCGGCGAACAGGATGTCGGCCGGCAGCTCGAGGTACACGGGGCCGCGCGGCGGCGCGAGCGCGTGCCGGAAGGCGATCGTGACGTATTCCGGGATCCGGTCCGTCTGCGGGCACACGGCCGCCCACTTCGTGATCGGCTTCAGCAGCGAGAGCTGGTCGAACTCCTGCAGCGCCCCCCACTCCGCCTGCGCGAGCGGCCGCGCGCCGCCGAGCACGACGAGCGGCGTCTGCGCGGCGAGACAGTTCGCGACCGCGGTGACGGTGCCGGTGACGCCGGGGCCGGCGGTGACGAGCGCGACTCCGCACGCGCGCCGCACTCGGCCCCAGGCCTCGGCGGCGTGCGCCGCGGACTGCTCGTGCCGGACGTCGACGACGCGGACGCTCTCGTGCCGGCAGCCCTCGTAGATCGGCATCACGTGGCCGCCGGAGAGGGTGAAGATCGCGTCGACGCCCGCCGCCGCGATCGCCCGCGCGGCCAGCGTCCCGCCCTGCGCCCGCTCGCCCATCGAGGACGACTCTAGACTCGGGTGGAGGATCGTGTCGGGACGGAGGAGGCCGGATGAGATTTCCCGTCAAGAGCGTGGCCGGGCTGGTGGTCGTGATCGCCGGCCTCGGGGCCGCGGCCCAAGCGCTCGCGCGCCGGAAGACGGTCGGTGACGAGACGGCCGACGAGTTCGAGATCGCCACCTACGTCGGCGGCGTCCAGCGGACGTGCAGAGCTCCGTCGCTCCGTCGCGGCGGCGTGAGCGTGTTCTGCGGCGGGGTCGACCTCGACCTTCGCGAGGCGGCGCTCGACCCGGCCGGCGCGACGCTCGCGCTGTCGGCGACCTGGGGCGGAGTGAACGTCACCGTCCCCGAGACCTGGCGCGTGCTCGTCGAGCAGCGCGCGGTGCTCGGAGGCGTCGACGCCCGGGTGACCCCGCCGGAGGAGCTGCCCGTCGACGCGCCCACCCTCCGTGTCGAGGTGACCGCCCGCCTCGGCGGCGTCGCGCTCAGGGCGGACCGCTCGTCCGGCGCGCCGGAGGGCGCGAACCATCGCCTCGAGGGGTGGGCGTCCTCGTAGCCGCCCCCTGGCTCACGCAGCCTCCGCGACCGGCTCGTCGATGCGCGGCTCGAGGGCGGCGCACGGGCATTGACGCAGCACCCGCGAACGTTCGAGTTGAACGCCCGCCGCGCATGCTGTAGGACCCCCCGGTCCGACAGGCGACAAAGGGGAGAAGACGATGACGAGGGGTCGTACGGTCGTTGCCGCCGCAGCGGTGCTCGCGGCGGTATGCGCACCCGCCGCGCTCGCCGCGAACGGGCCGCCGGCGGGAAATCAGGGAGCGCTCGCGATGCGGGTCGTGTCGAGCCCGCCGGCGCTCGTCTCGGGCGGCGACGCGCGGGTCGAGGTCACGGTGCCCGCGTCCGTGGCGCTCGGCGCGGTGAAGGTGACGCTCGACGGGAGCGACGTCAGCGGGGTCTTCGCGCAGGACCCGGAGGGTGGGCACCAGCTCGAAGGCGTGGTCACCGGCCTTCCCGCCGGGGCGAGCACGCTCGAGGCCTCGGTGCCCGGCCCCGGGAACGCGCGGCCGAACCGGGTGGCGCTCGAGCTCGTGAACCACGCGCTCGACGGCCCGGTGTTCTCCGGGCCGCGCCAGGAGGTCTTCCTCTGCTCGACGGCCGGACATGCGGCGAACGCCTTCCTGCCGGCGATCCCGCAGTCGGAGACGTGCTCGACGCCGATGCAGGCCGGCTACTTCTACCGCGACGGCTCGTCCTGGAAGCCGTACGTCCCGGGGACAAGCCCCGCGGACGCATTCGTCGTGTGGTGGGAGCGGGGGGTCATCAACCGCTTCATCTACTCGCTCGCCGTGCCGGTGCCGGCGCCGTCGACGAGCAGCACGCCGCTCGACCTCACGCGCTGGAACGGGGCGCTGATCTACAAGTTCCAGGGCGGGGTCGGTATCGGCCACTACCAGGGGAGTCCGTCCCGCGGCGAGATGCTCTACCCGCAGGGGCTCGAGAAGGGCTACGCGATCGCCTACTCGACCGGCACGCGGACGGACACGCACTACAACCTCCAGCTCGGCGGCGAGACGGCGATCATGGTCAAGGACCGCTTCGTCTCCGCCGTCTCGGAGCCGCGCTACACGGTCGGCGTCGGCGGCTCGGGCGGCGCGATCCAGCAGTACGTGTACGGGCAGAACTACCCGGGGCTGATCGACGCCGGGATCCCGCAGTACTCGTACCCGGACATGGTCACGCAGACGATCCACGTCGGCGACTGCGAGCTCCTCGAGCGGTGGATGGACCGGAAGGTGCTCGCCGACCCGGCGTCGATGTGGCGCACGTGGACGAACCGGACCCTGCTCGAGGGGTTGAACAGCTCGGCCACGCAGCCCAACCCGTTCGCCGTGGTGATGCCGTACATGCCGACACCCGGCTCGACCGAGTGCATCAACGGCTGGCGCGGCCTCTCGCCGCTCGCGCTCAACCCGCACTTCGGGACGGCGCCCGGCGTCACGCCCGAGCAGCAGGCGGCCGTCGAGTGGACCCACTGGGCGGATCTCGTGAACATCTACGGCGTCGGCGAGACGGGCTTCGCCCGCTCGCCGTGGGACAACGTCGGCGTCCAGTACGGCCTCGACGCGCTCCGCGAGGGGAAGCTCACGCCGGCGCAGTTCCTCGACCTGAACGCGAACGTCGGCTCCTGGAAGGAGCCGAAGGACATGGTCCAGGAGGGCTGCCCGTTCGTGTCGACGAACCCAGCGGTCTGCGCCTCGATCGGGGTCGACGTCTGGAGCGCGCGGAACATGCGGCTCTCCTCGGACGGCGGCGTGACGCCCGCCCCGCGGAGAACGGGCGACCGTGAGGCGCAGTACGCGGCCTACCGCTCGGGGATGGTCTTCCGCGGGAAGATCGACATCCCGCTGATCGACTGGCGGAACTACCTCGAGCCGTTCCTCGACATGCACAACGCGCACCAGTCCTTCGCCGCGCGCCAGCGGATGCTCGACTTCGACGGCGACGCGTCGAACCAGGTGGTCTGGTTCACGGACACCTCGGCCACGGCGCGATTCGACCAGACGCCGATGGCGCTCGAGGTGATCGACGACTGGATGGCGAACCTCGCCGCCCATCCCGAACGCGGGGTGGCCGGAAACAAGCCCGCGGGCGCGGTCGACACCTGCTTCGCCGTGGACGGCTCGCCGATCGCAAGCGGCGCCGACGTGTGGGCCGGGATCCTCGACCAGCGGCCGCAGGGGGCGTGCACGCACCGCTTCCCGCTGTACGAGACGTCGCGGATCGTCGCGGGCGGCCCGCTCCGGGGCGGCATCTTCGCCTGCGAGCGGCAGCCCGTCGCGCGGGCGGCGGCACAGGGCCTGTACGCGCCCTGGGTGCCGTCGGCCGATGACCTCGCCCGCCTACGGCAGATCTTCCCCGACGGGGTCTGCGACTACACGAGGGGCGACGCCGGGCTCCCACCCGAGCTGCACGCGCGGGGGCGCTGAGCGAGCTCTCGGGGGCGGGCTGCGGCCCGCCCTCGGGGCTCACCTGGGCCCGGTCGTAAGGAAACGGTACGGAAGCGAAACCACCCGGCCGTCGCGAACGTCTCCGTTCCTGTGAGCACCGATACGCGACGCCTCGTGCCCGGCGAGACCGTGTACCTCCTGACCGAGATCGGCGAGGGGCCGTACATCCACGAGATCGGAACGCGCGCGCACGTGCTCGAGGACCACGGCCCCGTGGTCGTGCTCCACCTCTACGGCTCCGGGGCCGAGATCGTGACCTGCCCCAGCGACCGCGTCGCGCGGGCCGTCGAGCGCGACGCGCGCACGCGGGCTCCCCGCCCGTCTGCCGCGCTTCGCCCGGCGACGGCCTGAGCGGCGGCCGCTCTCCGATCCGGCTTCTGCGCTCGGCCCGCCGTCGAGCGCCCGCGTCGGTCGGTAGTTGCCCGAATCGGGCGTGAGCACATCCTCGGATGCCGGGCCCCGTCGCGGCGACGACGATTGACGCGGACAGGAGGCGGCTCCGACCCTGGGAGTTGCGCACATGGCCGTGGCGACGATCGTCAAGTCGAACCGCGATCTCCCGATCGCTCCCAACCTCGCGGCCTACGAAGCCGTGCCCGCGGAGGCGTTCTGGGCGAGGGCCAGGCGGGAGCTGGACGGCCTCCCCGGCGGCGCGGGGCTCAACATCGCCCACGAGGCCGTCGACCGGCATGCCGCCGGCGCGCGCGCCGACCACCTCGCGCTTCGCTGGCTCGGCCGGCACGGCGGCAGACGGGACCTCACCTTCGCCGAGCTCGGTCGCGAGACGAGCCGGTTCGCAAACGCGCTCGCAGGCCTCGGGCTCGGCAAGGGAGACCTGGTCGCGGCGCTCGCGGGGCGGATTCCCGAGCTGTACGTCGCTGCGCTCGGCACGCTCAAGAACCGGAGCGTGTTCAGCCCGCTCTTCTCGGCCTTCGGCCCCGAGCCCATCCGTACGCGCCTGGCGCTCGGGAAGGCGAAGGCACTGCTCACGACCGAGCTCCTGTACGAGCGCAAGGTCGCCGCGCTGCGCGGCTCGCTTCCCCACCTCGAGCACGTGATCCTCGTCGGCGAGGGCGGCGGCGAGACGAACGTCCCCGGGACCCACGACTACCGGCGTCTGCTCGAGGCGGCGAGCGACCGGTTCGAGATCGGCCCCACCGATCCGGAGGACGTTGCGCTCGTCCACTTCACGAGCGGGACGACGGGAACGCCGAAGGGCGCCGTCCACGTACACGGGGCGATCGTCTCCCACCACATCACCGGGAAGCTCGCGCTCGACCTGCACCCCGACGACGTCTTCTGGTGCACCGCCGACCCCGGCTGGGTCACGGGAACGTCCTACGGGATCATCTCCCCTCTCTCGAACGGCGTCACGATGATCGCCGACGAGGGCGACTTCGAGGCCGGGCGCTGGTACGCCATCCTCGCGTCCGAGCGGGTCTCCGTGTGGTACACGGCGCCGACCGCGATCCGCATGATGATGAAGGCCGGGATCGAGCTGGTGAGGGAGCACGAGTATCCGGCGCTCCGGTTCATGGCCAGCGTCGGCGAGCCGCTCCACCCCGCGGGGGTGGTCTGGGGAGAGAGGGCGTTCGGCCTCCCCTTCCACGACAACTGGTGGCAGACCGAGACGGGCGGGATCATGATCGCGAACTTCGCGTCGATGGACATCCGCCCGGGCTCGATGGGAAAGCCCGTGTACGGCGTGGAGGCCGGCATCGTCCATCGCCGGGAGAACGGGGGCGTGGACGAGGTGACCGCCGTCGGCGAGCAGGGCGAGCTCGCGCTGCGACCCGGCTGGCCCTCGATGTTCCGCGCGTACATCGGCGAGCCGGCCCGGTACGCGAAGTGCTTCGCCGACGGCTGGTACCTGACGGGCGACCTCGTCCGGTGCGACGCGGACGGCTACTTCTGGTTCGTCGGGCGCGCCGACGACGTCATCAAGAGCTCCGGCCACCTGATCGGGCCCTTCGAGGTCGAGAGCACGCTGCTCGAGCACCCGGCGGTCGCCCAGGCGGGGGTGATCGGCAAGCCGGATCCGGTGGCGGGCGAGATCGTCAAGGCCTTCGTCGCAGTGAAGCCCGGCTACGAGCCATCGCGGGACCTCGAGAAGGAGCTCCTCGCGCACGCCCGCGTCCGTCTCGGCGCGGTCGTCGCGCCCAAGGAGATCGAGCTCGTCGAGGAGGTGCCGGCGACCCGGAGCGGCAAGATCATGCGGCGCCTGCTCAAGGCACGCGAGCTCGGGCTGCCGGAAGGGGACGTCTCGACCCTGGAGACGCCCGAATGAGCGCCACGACCCGGCGAAGGCGCGCGCCGCAGGCCGCCGTGCGGCCGGAGCTCGACGGCGAGCACGGGCGGGCGCTGCTGCGTGAGATGCTTCGCATCCGGCGCTTCGAGGAGCGCGCGGCGGAGCTGTACAGCCTCGCGAAGATCCGCGGCTTCCTCCACCTCTACATCGGCGAGGAGGCAGTCGCGGTGGGCGTGATGCAGGCCCTGACCCCCGACGACGCGATCGTCGCCACGTATCGCGAGCACGGGCAGGCGCTCGCCCGGGGGCTTCCCGCGGCCTCGCTGATGGCCGAGATGTTCGGCAAGGCGAACGGCTGCAGCCGCGGTCGCGGGGGCTCGATGCACTTCTTCGACCTCTCGCGGCGCTTCTACGGCGGCTATGCGATCGTCGGCGGGGGCCTCCCGATCGCGGTCGGGCTCGCCCTGGCCGACCACCACCAGGAGCGGCGACGCGTCACGGCGTGCTTCTTCGGCGACGGTGCGGTGGCCGAGGGGGAGTTCCACGAGTCGCTCAACCTCGCGGCGCTCTGGGGACCTGCCCGTGCTCTTCCTCTGCGAGAACAACCTCTACGCGATGGGCACGCCCGTCGCGCAGGAGCTCGCAAACACCGACATCCGCGCGCGCGCCGAGAGCTACGGCCTCGCCGCGGACGCGGTCGACGGGATGGACGTGGTGGCGGTCGAGGAGGCCGCGAGCCGGCTCGCTGGCGAGGTTCGCGCGACCGGGGGGCCGCGCTTCCTCGAGCTGCGCACCTACCGCTTCCGCGCGCACTCGATGGCCGACCCCGACCTCTACCGCACCAAGGAGGAGATCGAGCAGTGGAAGGAACGCGACCCGATCGTCCTCTTCGAGCGGCGCCTGCGCGACGCGTCGCTGCTCACCGACGAGCACCTCGCGGCGCTCGAGACCGAGATCGCCGCGGAGCTCGACGAGGCGGTCGCGGTCGCCGAGGCGGGGCCGTGGGAGCCTGTCGAGGACCTCACGAACGACGTGACCGCGCCGAGGCCCGGATGAGCACGGTGAAGCTCAGCTACCGCGAGGCGGTGCGGGCCGCGCTGCGCCACGCCCTGCAGACCGACGAGCGCGTCTTCCTGATGGGCGAGGACGTCGGCGCCTACGGCGGCGCCTTCGCGGTGAGCATGGGCCTGCTCGAGGAGTTCGGGCCCGAGCGCGTGCGCAACACGCCCCTTTCGGAGTCGGGCTTCGTCGGCGCCGGCATCGGCGCCGCGCTCGGCGGCATGCGCCCGATCGTCGAGGTGATGACGATCAACTTCAGCCTGCTCGCTCTCGACCAGGTGGTGAACAACGCGGCGACGCTTCGCTACATGTCGGGCGGGCAGCTCGGCGTGCCGCTCGTCGTCCGCATGGCGACCGGCGGCGGCCGCCAGCTCGCCGCGCAGCACGCCCACAGCCTCGAGGCCTACTACGCGCATGTCCCGGGCATCAGGGCGCTCGCGCCCGCGACGGTGGAGGACGCGCGCGGCATGGTCCTCACCGCCCTCGCGGATCCCGACCCGGTGTTCCTCTTCGAGCACGCGACGCTGTACCCGCTCGAGGAGGAGGTGGACGAGAAGGCCGTTCCCGTCGAGATCGACCACGCGGCCGTCCGCCGCCTCGGGACGGACGTGACGCTCGTCACCTACGGCGGCTCGCTGGGGAAGTGCCTGGCCGCGGCGGAGACGCTCGCCGCCGAGGGCGTCGAAGCGGAGGTCGTCGACCTGCGCACGTTGCGCCCGCTCGACACGGCCACGATCCTCGAGTCGGTGGCGAAGACGCACCGGGCCGTGATCGTGGACGAGGGCTGGAAGACCGGCGGCATCGCGGGCGAGGTGAGCGCGCGGATCATGGAAGAGGGCTTCGACCTGCTCGACTGGCCCGTGCAGCGGGTCTGCACCGCCGAGGTGCCGATCCCGTATGCCAAGCACCTCGAGGACGCGGCGCTGCCGAGCCCCGAGCGGGTCGCCGCCGCCGTGCGAGAGATGGCGATCTGATGGCCGACTTCGTGATGCCGGCGCTCGGAGCCGACATGAGCGCCGGCACGCTGATGCAGTGGCTCAAGCAGCCCGGCGAGGCCGTCGCGCGGGGCGACATCATCGCGGTCGTCCACACCGACAAGGCCGACGTCGAGGTCGAGGTGTTCACGAGCGGGGTGCTCGAGCGCCTGCTCGTCGAGCCCGGGTCGGAGGTCCCGGTCGGCTCCGTGCTCGCCGTGATCCGCGAGGACGGCGCGCCCGCACCGTCCGCGGCGGCACCACCGGCGGCGCCCGCCGGCGCCGCGCACCTCGTCGCCTCCCCCGCGGCGCGCAAGCTCGCGCAGGAGCTCGGGGTCGACCTCGCGCTCGTGCACGGTTCCGGGCCCGGCGGACGGATCCAGCGAAAGGACGTCGAGGCGGCCGGGCAGGCGGCCCCGCCCTTGCCGCCCGGGCCCGAGCCTGCTCGGCCTGCGCAGCCTGCGCCCGCACCCTCGCCCGCCGGGCGGGCCGTGCCCGCCGAGGACCGCGGCGCCGCGATGCGGCGCGCGATCGCCGCGTCGATGAGCCGCTCGAAGCGGGAGATCCCGCACTTCTACCTCGGCCAGACGATCGACATGAGCAACGCGATCGCCTGGCTCGCGAGCGAGAACACGCGCCGGCCGGTGCCCGACCGGCTCCTCCACGGCGTCCTCCTCGTCAAGGCCGTCGCCCTCGCGCTGCGCGAGGTGCCGGAGCTGAACGCGGTCTGGGAGGGCGACCAGGTCGTCCGCCGCGACGACGTCAACGTCGGCGTCGCGATCGCGCTTCGCGGGGGCGGCCTCGTCGCTCCGGCGATCCACGCGACCGACACCCTCGCGCTGGACGAGCTGATGCACGCGTTCCGCGACCTGGTCTCGCGCGCGCGGTCGTGGTCGCTGCGCTCGAGCGAGATGACCGACCCGACGATCACGGTGACGAGCCTCGGCGAGCGCGGCGCCGAGTCGGCGTTCGGCGTGATCTTCCCGCCCCAGGTTGCGATCGTGGGGTTCGGCAGGCTCGTCGAGCGGCCCTGGATCTCCGAGGGCCAGCTGCTGCCCTGCCCTGTCGTGACCGCGACCCTGTCCGCCGATCACCGCGTCACCGACGGGCACCGGGCAAGCGCCTTTCTCGCCGCCGTCGACCGCCTACTCCAGGAGCCCGAGGAGCTATGACCAGAGACGAGGCCAGGGAAGCAATCCTGCGGGCGCTCACCGACGTGGCGCCCGAGATCGACACGACGACGCTCGTCCCCGACACCGATCTGCGCGACCAGCTCGACATCGACTCGATGGACCTCCTCAACTTCGTGATCGGGATCCACGAGCACGCGCACGTCGACATCCCGGAGGCCGACTACCCGCAGCTCCAGTCGCTCGACTCGATCGTCGAGTACGTCGTCGCGCGGGCTCCCTGAGCCGGGTCGTCGCGCTTCCCGGGTCAGAGGTACGGGAAACCGCACGGCTCGCGTTCGGGCCGCCCGGCCGGCGGCGACGCCGGCAGCTGCGAGCATCGAGGCCGTGAGCACGACCCGCCAGACGGCCCGGCCTGCCTCGTCGGGCGTCCCGGTCTCCCGCCCCCTGCCGCGCCCGGTCCTCCTCTACGGCGGCGGCTGACGGCTCTGCCGGTGGGCGGCGCGGGTCGCCGCCACGCTCGATCGACGCGGACGGCTCGCGCTGCTCTCGCTGACGGAGCCCGAAGCGGACGAACTGCTCGCCTCGGTCCCCGAGGACGAGCGCGGCGACTGCTGGTGGCTCGTCCTCCGCGACGGGACTCCGGTTCCCGGCAACCGCGGAGGCGGCGTCCTGCTCCTGACGGAGCTCGCGCCCGTGCGGCCGCTCGGCCGGCTGATCTCGGTGCTCCGTGCCTCGGCGCTCGTCGACGTGCTCGACCGGCTCGTCGCGCGGCACCGGGGACGCCTCGGCCGGTACGTCCCCGACGGCCCCATGCCGCGGCGCTACCCCTGAGGCAGAGCGGGGACCGTCACGCGGTCGCGCTCGCCGATCTCGCGCAGCACCCGTGCGGGCACGCCGCCCGCGACGACCCCCGCCGGCAGGTCACGGGTGACGACGGCGCCTGCGCCGACCACGGTGTCGTCGCCGATCGTGACGCCCGGGCAGACGATCGCGCCGCCGCCGAGCCAGACGTTGTCGCCGATCGCGATCGGCTCGACCGACTCCCAGCCGGCCCGACGCGGCTCCGGGTCGACCGGATGCGTCGCGGTGAGGAGCTGGACGCGCGGCGCCAGCCGGGAGGCGGAGCCGATCCGGATCGGCGCGACGTCGAGCAGCACGCAGTCGTAGTTGACGAACGTGCGCGCGCCGATCGCGATGTGCGAGCATGCGGCGCTTCATCTCCGACATCGCCGTCCGAATCTCGCCGCGGATCCGGCTGCTCGGGCCGTCACAGAGCCGACACAGACACGGCACAAACGCGTATGAGCTCGAGCGCTACGGCTTGGCCGTGGCGCTCGACGTCCTCGTTCCGACCCGGCCGGTACGGTCGCTCCATGTCCCCTGGCGGGTCAGGGTCGTGAACGCGCGCGAGCTGGTCGAGTCGCTCGCCGCGCTGCCCGGCGTGCGGTCGGTCACCGCGGCGACGGCCGGCATCGAGGGCGGCGCGCTCGTCAACGGCATCGAGGTCGCGCACACCGCGAACGCCGCAGAACGCACACTCCGTGCAGCCTGGCGGCGCCGCACGGCCGGCGGGCCCACGCCGCTGCTCCTCCTCTCCGACGACCCCGAGACGGACGGCGTCGTCGTCGCGCTCGGCCCCGTCGGCGGCGACGGGCCGCTCCGGCTCGTCTCCACGAAGGCGCTCGCGGACGTCATCCGCCGCGCGTCCACGCTGCCCTCGCTCCAGGCGGTGCGCGACGTGGCCGAGCAGCTCGAGCACCTGGACCGCACCGGCGTGGCGGGGCTGACGGTAAAGGGCCTCGGCACCGACCACCTGTTCCGCGAGCGGCTGCGGCAGACCGCCGACTGGGCGACGCTCCGCGAGCTCGCCGCGAACGTCAGGGGCGACTGGCGCGAGGCGCTCCGCGGCGCGGGCTATGAGCTCGAGGAGCTCCAGCGCGGCTACCTCGCGCGCCACGACGGCGCCCCGGTCGCGGTCGTCCACCCCGTCGCCGACGTGTCCGCCTTCGCCCGGCTCGACGCCGAGGGCCGCCCGCCCGAGGGCATCCTGCTCGAGGCGTGCCGCCGCGTGAACGCCGGCTACGGGATCCTCGCCGCCGGCACGCGCCTGCGCCTGTTCGAAGCCTCGCCCGAGTCGGGCTCCGCGATCGCGCGCTACCTGGAGCTCGACACGGCCGCCGTCGCCGACGACGACCGGCCGCTCCTCGGCCTGCTCGCTCCGCCCTACCTCGCAGACGGGGGCTTCGCGGGCCTGATGAGCGAGGCACGCGCCTACGGCGTCGCGCTGCGCAAGCGCCTCGACGGGGCGATCCGCGAGCTCGTGCTGCCGCCGCTCGGGCGCGAGCTCGGCCGCTGGGCGGTCGCGAACGGGCGCGACCTCGCCGACGACGCCGTGCGCCGCGACCTCGAGGCCGCGGCGCTGACGTTCGTCTTCCGCGCGCTGTTCCTGCTCTACGCGGAGTCGCGCGGCTACCTGCCGATGGCCCGCGACGCGTACGAGCGCCGCTCGCTCACCCGCGTCGCGCGCGACGCGTTCGACCAGAGCGGGACGTTCGACCCGCGCTCGACGAAGTTCTGGGACGGCGTGCAGACGCTCGTGCGCGCGATGCGCTCCGGCGACGACGCGCTCGGCGTCCCGCCCTACAACGGCGATCTCTTCGCCCCGGACGGGTTCGACGGCGCCGAGACGCTCGACGAGGCGCGCGTGCCCGACGACGCGCTCGGCCCGGCGCTCGTCGCGCTCGGGATCGAGCCCGACTCGGGCGACGGGTACGACTTCTCCGGGCTCGACATCGGCCACCTCGGGAACATCTACGAGGGGCTCCTCTCGCTCCGGCTCTCGCTCGCCGACCGGTCCTACCGCTACGACGCCCGGCGCGAGCGGTACGTGCCGGCCGGGGAGGACGACGCGGAGTACGCGGCCGGCGAGCTCCTCTGGCTCACCGACGAGGGCGGCCGGAAGGGCGGCGGCGTCTACTACACACCGGAGCCGCTCGTGCGCCACCTCGTCCGCCGCGGCGTGCTGCCGGCGTTCGAGCGCCACCTGGAGCGCGTCGCGGCCCGCGTCCGCGACGACCCGGCCGCCGCTGCGCGCGAGCTGTTCGAGTTCCGCGTGCTCGACCCGGCCTGCGGCTCGGCGCATTTTCTCGTCGCCGTCGTCGACGAGCTCGCCGACCGGATCGCGCGCTTCCTCGGCGAGCATCCGTTGCCGCGGGTCGCGCGCGAGCTCGACGACCTTCGCGCAGGCGCGGGCGCGACGTACGGGATCGGCGTCGAGGACGTCGCCCTCCTGCGCCGTCTCGTCCTGCGCCGCTGCGTCTACGGCGTCGACCTCTCGCCGATGGGCGCCGAGATCGCGAAGATCTCGCTCTGGCTCGCGTCGTTCGTGCCGGGCCTCTCGCTCGCCTACCTCGACCACAACGTGCGGGTCGGGAACTCGCTCATCGGCGTCGCGAGCGCCGAGCAGCTGCTGGAAGGCGACTCGAGCTTCGTGGCGCTGCTCGTGACCGAGCAGATGGCGAAGGCGGCGAAGGCGACCGAGGCGCTGCACGGCCTGCTCGACCGGAACCCGGAGGAGGTCGCGCGGTCGGAGGAAGCCGACGCCGCCATCCAGCACGAGGTCGAGGGTGCGCGGACGCTCCTCGACCTGTGGGTCGCCGAGCCGCTCGGGCTCGAGGGCGCCCGCGCCGAGATGTGGGCCGCGGCGGACGAGATCGCGTCCGGGCGGATCCCCGCGCTCGCCGACCCGGCCTCGCGCCTCGCCGCCGAGCACCGTGCCCTCCACTGGCCGCTCGCGTTCCCCGAAGTGTTCGCCGCGGGCGGGTTCGACGCGGTGGTCGGGAACCCGCCGTGGGAGGAGGTGACGGTCGAGGCGCTCGCCTTCTACGCGCGCTACCAGCCCGGCCTGCGCGCCCTTGGGGAGACCGAGCGCAACGCGGCTCTCGAACGGCTTCAAGCCGAGCGACCCGAGCTCGCTGAACGGCTCGCACTCGAACAGAAGTCGGTCGCGGCGCTGCGGCGCTACTTCGGCGCCGACACGGGCTACGAGGGCGGGGCGGGCGATCCCGACCTCTACAAGCTCTTCTGCCAGCGCTACCGCAGGCTCCTGCGCCGGGACGCGACGCTCGCCGTCGTCCTGCCGCGCAGCACGTTTCTCGCGAAGGGCTCGGCGGACTTCCGCCGCTGGCTCTTCGAGGAGACGACCGTCGAACGGCTCGACTTCCTGCTCAACAACCGGCGGTGGATGTTCGACACGCACCCGCAGTACACGGTGGCGCTGCTCGTCGCCGCCGCCGCGACGACGCCGGATGGTCACCGGATCGCAGTCGCGGGTGTCGCCGACTCGCTCGCCGCCTTTCTCGCGCAGTCGGCAGGCGACGGCCTCGCGCTGGACCCGGCCGCGCTCGGCCCCGAGCGCGAGGTGCCGCTACTGCCCTCGCAGGCGGCCGCCGACCTGCTCGCAACGCTCCGAGGCGGTGAGCCGTTCCCACTCGGCGCTGGGCGCTGGAAGGCGGTGCCGGTGCGCGAGTTCGACGAAGCGAACGACAAGCAGCTCTGGGAGGGTGTGGATGGCGGGTGGAACCTGTGGAAAGGCGAGAGCTTCGACCAGTACGACCCGAACGGCGCAGGCGAGCGCCGCTGCGCGCCGTCCGAAGCGGCGATGAAGAAGGCGCGCAAGCCGAACCCCGGGAAGGGCTCCATCGTCGTGAGCGCCTCGTCGAAGTCGGAACGAGTTGCCGCTGTTGCCACACAACTCGAGGCCGCGCGGGTCGCGTTCCGCGACGTCACGAGGGCGACCGACTCACGCACCGTGCGCGCCTGTCTCGTGCCGCCGGAGACGTTCCTCACGAACAAGGCGCCCTGGCTCGCGTTCGTCGACGGTGACGAGCGCGCCCGTGCGGCGGCGCTCGCGCTTCTGGACAGCCTTCCCCTCGACTGGCAGGCGCGCCGCTTCGTCGAGACGAACCTCAACTTCTTCATCCTCGAGGGCTTGCGCGTCCCCCCGCTCGACGACGAGACGTACGAGGCGATCGCGACCGCCGCCGCGCGGCTCTCGTGCCCCGACGAGCGCTTCGCCGAGTTCGCGCAGGCGACCGGCGTCGAGGTCGGCCCGCTCTCTCCGGACGAGCGCGACGCGCTCCGTGCCGAGATCGACGCCCGCGTCGCCCACGCGTGGGGCCTCGACCAGGCCGACCTCGAGACGATCTTCGCCGACTTCACGCTCGACGCCGTCCCCGAGCCGTACCGCCGACGCGTCCGCGCCCGCCTGGACGAGCTGTCCAACGAGACAACGCGAGCCGAGCGGACGTAGTATCCGGCCGTGCGAATCGGCGTCTACATCGATGGCTTCAATCTCTACTACGCTGCCCGCGACCTGTGTGGTCGTGGTGCAGCGGGGCTGGAGATGGCTCGATCTAGAGGCGCTCGCGCGTGATCTCATCGCGAGGCATACGGCGTGGGCCGGTGGCACGCTCGAGAAGCTCGTCTACTGCACGGCCAGGATCGACAAGCGGACCAATCCCGTCGGTCGCGCAGAGCAGGACGTCTATCTCTTGGCGCTCCACAGCCATGGCTCGGTGACCCACATCGAGTACGGCCAGTACGTGTCACGCGTGAAGTACGCGCCGCTCGCCACGGAGGATCGCAAGGGTCGGCCTGTTCTCGTCACGAGCCAATGGCCGCTCATGGTCCAGGATCACGCCGCGAGTCCCGTCCCCAACGCTCGGTTCATGGTGTCGCACGCACGACGTGAGGAGAAGGGCTCGGATGTCAACGTCGCCTCGCATCTCCTCCTCGACACGTTGGACGGGAACGTCGACGGCGCGATCGTCATCTCGAACGACAGTGACCTTCGCTTCCCGATCCAAGAGGCTCGACTGCGCGTTCCCGTAGGAACGGTCAACCCCTCACGTAGCTACCTCGCAGGCGATCTCGCCGGTAACGTGTCGACCGGCGTCGGTGGTCACTGGTGGCTACAGCTGCGGGCGAGCGACTATCGGAACCATCAGCTGCCCGATCCTTGCGGCACATATACAAAGCCTGTGCCTTGGTGAGCGAGGACGAGCACGAGACATCTCGCAACTTGACATCTTGTCAGGGCGGATATACTGAGATCCCTATACCACCCGGCTCCTTGTGGGCCGGGTTTCTTCTTTGTAGGACAACTGATCCGAGCGCCGGGCTAGCCTCTCCCACGTGACCCGCCCGGACGTCCTCGACAACATCGAGCGGACGCACGCGGACGGGCTCGCGTTCCTCGTCGGGGACTTCGAGGCGCGGCACCCCTTGTCCATCGCGACCGGCTACGTCAACGTCGGCGGGCTGCACCAGCTCGCGGTCGTCGTCGACGGCGAGCGGTCGACGCGCTTGCTGCTGGGCGCACTGCCCGAGCAGGGCCTCGGGGAGAAGCCGCCGCTCCTCTCGTTCGAGCAGCGGCTGCACGTGCTCGCGCACGAACGGGATCTCGCCCGCTTTCCCCCGAGCCGCGCCGCGGAGCGGCTGCTGGCGATCGAGGAGTGGCTCTCGCGCCCCGACGTCCAGGTGAAGCGGTATGTCGAGCGGTTCCTGCACGGCAAGGCGTACCTGTTCGGGTCGGTCGAGGACCCGCGCGCGGCGCTCGTCACGTCGGCCAACCTCACCGGCGCCGGCCTCCACGCGAACCTCGAGCTCGGCGTCGTCGACTACAACGTGGGCGCGAGCGAGAAGGCGCTTCGTTGGTTCGACGATCTCTGGGAGCGGGCGACGCCGTTCGGCGACGAGCTCCGCGACCTGCTGTTCCCCGCCGTGGGGCTCGTCGATCCGCAGACCGTCTACCTGCGCGCGCTGCTCGAGCTCTACGGCGACGAGCTGCGCGGCGTCTCGGAGACCGAGATCACGCGCGTCAAGCTGGCGACGTTCCAGCGCGACGGGTACGAGCGGGCGCGACGGATCCTCCGGCGGCACGGCGGCGTCGTGTACGCGGACGGGGTCGGAACGGGCAAGACGGAGATCGGCCTCGCCTTCATCGAGGAGGTGGCGCTCGAGCAGGGACGGCTCGCGCTCGTCGTCTGCCCTGCGCAGCTGCGCGACGGCTGGCAGAAGCGGATCGCGGCTGCGCGCCTTCCGGCCACCGTCCTGAGCTTCAACGAGCTCGCCTCCGACGAGCAGCTCGCCCCGGACGCAGCCCCGCCGAGACGCCATCTCGCAGCGGACAAGGACGCCTATCGCCTGATCGTCGTGGACGAGGCGCATGCGCTGCGCAGCGAGGACACGTCCTGGTACGCGGCGATGGAGCGGCTGCTCGGCGGCGAGCGGAAGAACGTCGTGCTGCTCACCGCAACGCCGGTGAACAATGGCCTCTGGGACCTCTTCAACCTCGTGATGCTCTTCGCCCACCACGACCGCGCGTTCTCGTCGATCGGGATCCCCTCGGCGCGCAAGCTGTTCGTCGCCGCGGGAGCGAACAGCCGCGACCCGGAGTCGCTCGACCCCGATCTCCTCTTCCCGATCGCGGACGCCGTGTCGGTACGGCGCGACCGCGCGTTCATCCAGGAGCGCTATCCGGGCGAGGTGTTCGCCGACGGGACGCCGGTGCGGTTCCCGGAGCCGCGACCGGAGACGCGCCGCTACGACCTCGACGCCCAGCACCCGGGGCTCGTGCACGCGGTGGTCGAAGAGATTCGGGACCTCGAGATGGCGCGCTACCGTCCGAGCGCCTGGCTCGCCGACCCGGTCGAGGAGGCGGCAGAGACGCAGCTCGGCGGGCTGCTCCAGTCGCAGCTTCTCAAGCGGTTCGAGTCGAGCTGGCGCGCGTGCCTGGCGACGGTCGACCGGATGATCCAGGCGCACGAAGCGTTCCTGGAGGGCTGGGAGCGCGGCGCGGTGCTCTCGCGAGAGGCGCTGCTCGAGGCGGCGCGGGCCGAGACGGGCGAGGCGGGCATCTCGACCTGGGTCGAGCAGGCGCTCGCCGAGCGGGACGGCGGACGCGACGTAGACGAGTTCCAGCCCGACTACGGCGAGGCCGTCGAGCGCGATCGCGAGCGGCTACTCGCGATCCGCGCTCGTCTCGTCGCGATCACGCCCGAGACGGATCCCAAGCTCACACTCCTGCGCGAGCTGCTCGAGTCGTCACCCGCCCAGAAGATCGCGGTCTTCGCGACCTATGGCGAGACGATCGAGTACCTCGACGAGCACCTGGCCTCGGTCGTGGCCGGGCGCGAGCGCGTCGTCGTCGTCGGCGGCTCGTCCACCCCCGACGAGCGCACGCGGCTGATCGGTCGCTTCGCCCCGCACACCGTGGTGGGGCCGGACTACGAGCCGGCAGACGGCGAGGTCGATCTGCTGCTCTCGACGGACGTCCTGTCGGAGGGTCAGAACCTCCAGCAAGCGCAGGCGGTGATCTCGTACGACATGCCTTGGAACCCGCAGCGGGTCGTCCAGCGCAACGGCCGTGTCATCCGTCTGCTCTCTCCGCACGACGACGTCTACCTCACGACCATGCTCCCGAAGCCGGGCGACCTCGAGGAGCTGCTCCGGCTCGAGACGCTCGTGCGCGCGAAGATCCGCGCCGCCGGCGTCTACGGCATGGAGGTCGAGGTGATCGACGGCATCGAGAGCGACCTGCGGCAGTACGCGGAGCGGCTCGCGAGCGGCGACGTCGAGCTGCTCGCAGAGGAGGACGACGGCCTCTCCGGCGCCTTCCTCGGCGAGCTGCTCCGGGCGAAGCTCCTGCGCGCGCAACTCGAGGGAGAGCTGTCGCGAATCGAAGGCCTGCCGTGGGGGATCGGCGCGGCGTTCCGCCAGACCGCGTCGGGACGCTCGCGTGGCGCGCCCGGGGTGTTCTTCGCGACGCGGACGCGCGCAATGGACGGAGCGCCGCAGGGGTATCGCTACTGGCGCTACGTCGAGGCAGGCACCGGCGAGGTGCTCGACTCCGATCTGGAGCTGCTGCGCCGGATCGACCCCGAGGGCGGCGAGCCGGCCGACGTGGGCGGGATCGACCTCGAGGGCGCCTGGGCCGCCGCCTCGGCCTCGATCGTCGAGGAGCACAACCTCCGCGCCGACCCCCGCGCCGCGCAGGACGCGATCGGCCCGGCCCAGCGGTTCGCGCTCGACCTCCTCCGCGACCCGAGCGTCATCCTTCCCGAAGGAGCCGAGCGGGCCGCGGACGCGCTGGCGGTGGAACGGAGCTCCGCCGTCCGGAGAGCGCTCAACGAGATCGCCGCCGAGGCGCGCGAGGAGCGGATCTCGCGGAACGACGCCGCCCGACGAGTCGTCGAGCTCGTCCAGCGGCTCGGACTCCACCCCGTGGCGCTCGACGACGTGCCGCCGGAGATCACCGCGGACGACCTCGGCGTCGTGTGCTGGATGGCAGTGCTGGCCTGACCCCGAGGCAGGCTGACGGAGGCGCGCGGCGCGGCGCCACCGCGCTCCGGCCTACGATCCGCGGGCGCGCTCGAGGCGTTTCTCGGCCGCGGCCACGCGGCGCTCCGCCGCCTCGGCGTCTGCCCTGAGCCGCCGCGCTTCGCGCTCGGCCTCGCCGGCCTTGCGGGCGAGCTCCCGCGCTTCCTCCCGGGCGGTCGCCACGGCCTCCCGCGCCTCGTCGGCCGGCGCGATCTTGCGCCGCGTCGCCTTCTTCTCGCCCTTGCGGCGCACCCGCACGTCGCCGGCCGCGGCCCCGGCCATCGCGTCGAATCCCGTCGTCTCGACGGCGTGCGTGAGGCGGCCGCTCGTCAGCAACTCCGGCTCGGCCACCGGCGCGGCGCGCAACGTGGCCGCGACCTCGCGGAGCGTCGCGTCGGACGCGCGCCGGCCCTCGCCGACGAGCACGTCGCGGGCCCGAGGCACGAGCTCCTCGACCGTCGCGCGGAACCGCTCGTCCGCGCCCGGCGATCCCGCGCGGATCGCCATGGCCGCGTCCACGAGCGCCCGGACTGCGTGCTCGTGCTCTCGTGCCAGCCGGTTGACGACCCATGCCGAGAGCACCGGCTTCCTGGACGCGCCGACGGCCTCCGCCTCCCCGCGCCGCCCGTCCGAGCGGAGCTGCTTGGCAAGCGCGTCCCGCTCGCGCGTGAACTCGTCGAGAGGGAGACCGTAGAGCCGGTCGAGCTCCTCGTCGATCGCCGCCACGGCCACGAGACTATGCGGCCTCGAGCCCGCAGGACCTCCGTCCGCACCGGATCACGCGGGCCTCGCTCGCTTGTCGGGCATCGTCGTTTCCTCCCTTGCCGGCCTGATCCGTCCGGTACCCGCTTCGCGTCGCGCGAAACGTCTCGGGGTTTTCCCCGAGGCGCGAGTCCGCAGGCGTGCGGATGCCGGCTCGCGGCCGGCGCGCGACGATGAGGCGAGGCACCAGCCAGGAGGCCGCGCACGACCACGACGGAGCAGACGACCCGGCCGACCACGATGCTCCCGCCCTCCGGGCTGACGAGCGGCGAGGCCGCGCGGCGGCTCGCCGAGGTCGGGCCCAACCAGATCGCCGAGGTGCGCGGCCCGGGCCCGGCCCGGCTGCTGTTGCGGAATCTCGTCCACCTGCTCGCGCTCCTGCTCTGGGTCGGCTCGGCCCTCGCTCTCGCCGCGGGCATGCCCGAGCTCTCGGCGGCGATCGTCGCGGTGATCGTGATCAACGCGAGCTTCGCGTTCGTTCAGGAGTACCGCGCCGAGCGGGCCGTGCACGCGCTGCGGGCGCTCCTGCCCCCGCGCGCCCGCATTCGCCGCGACGGGGTGGTCGTGGAGGCGCCGGCGGAGACCGTCGTCCCGGGAGACGTCCTCCTGCTCGCGCCGGGCGACCGCGTCTCCGCCGACGCGGAGCTCCTCGAGCGGCGCGACGTTCGCGTGGACGAGTCGACGCTCACGGGCGAGTCGCGCCCGGTCGAGCCGCGTGCCTCGGTGTTCACCGGGACGTTCGTCACCTCGGGGACGGGGGTCGCGCTCGTCACGGCAACGGGCATGTCGACGCGGCTCGGCCAGATCGCGCGCCTCGCACAGGAGACACGGCGGGAGCGGAGCCCGCTCGAGCGCGAGCTCGACCGTGTCACCCGGCTCGTCGCCGTGCTGGCGGTCGCGATCGGCTCCGTCTTCTTCGTCGCCGCGGGCATGCTGGGGATGAGCGTCGGCGACCGCTTCGTCTTCTCCATCGGCGTGATGGTCGCGCTCGTGCCGGAGGGGCTGCTCCCGACGGTCACCCTCTCACTCGCACTCGCCACGCAGCGCATGGCCCGGCGGAATGTCCTCGTCCGGCGGCTCTCGTCGGTGGAGACGCTCGGCGAGACGACGGTGATCTGCACGGACAAGACCGGGACGCTGACGGAGAACGAGATGACGGTGCGCCGCGTGTGGACGCCCGGCGCCGACCTCGAAGTGGAGGGCGTCGGCTACGAGCCGTTCGGGCGCTTCCGCCGTGACGGCGTCGTCGTCGACCCGCGGGCACACGCCGAGCTGCTTCGAGCCGGCCTCTTGTGCAACGACGCGCGCCTCGTCCATGCGCAAGGGGGATGGTCGGTCGTCGGCGATCCGACCGAGGGCGCGCTCGTCGTCCTCGCCGAGAAGGGCGGTCTCCGTCACGCGCAGGAGACGGCGCACCTGCCGCGGCTCGAGGAGATCCCCTTCAGCTCCGAGCGCAAGCGGATGACGACCGTGCACCTCGACGGAGAGCGGCGTGTCGCCTACGTGAAGGGGGCCGCCGAGGTGCTCGTGCCCCGCACCACGGCGGGCCCCGGGGAACAGCGGCGCGCGCTCGACGCGGCCGCGGCGATGGAGCGCGACGCGCTCCGCGTCCTCGCGGTCGCCCGCCGTGCGTTACCCGAAGCTGCGACGACAGCCGACGAGATCGAGCGCGAGCTCGAGCTGCTCGGCCTCGTCGGGATGCTCGACCCGCCGAGGCCCGGCGTGCCGGACGCCGTCCGCCGCTGCCGCGAGGCCGGGATCCGGGTCGTGATGGTGACCGGCGACGGCGGCCTCACCGCCGCTGCGATCGCGCGCGAGATCGGCCTCACCGACGGCGAGGCGCACGTCATCACCGGCCAGGACCTCGCCGCGATCGAAGACGACGAGCTGGCGCGGCGCCTTGCCGAGCGCGACGTCGTCTTCGCCCGCATCGACCCCGAGCAGAAGCTCAGGCTCGCAGGCGTCCTCCGCTCCGCCGGCGAGGTCGTGGCGATGACCGGGGACGGCGTCAACGACGCGCCCGCGCTGAAGGTGGCGGACATCGGCGTGGCGATGGGGCGCAGCGGCACGGAGGTCGCGAGGGAGGCCGCCGACATGATCCTCCTCGACGACGACTTCGCCTCCGTCGTCGCCGCGGTCGAGGAGGGGCGCGCCGTCTACGACGACATCCGGCGCTTCGCCGGCTACCACTTCAGCTCGAACGTCGGCGAGCTCGTGCCGTTCCTCGTCTGGGGTCTCACGGGCGGCGCCGTCCCCCTTCCGCTCGTCGTGATGCAGGTGCTGGCGATCGACCTCGGCACCGACATGCTGCCGGCGATCGCGCTCGGCACCGAGCGCGCCGAGCCGGGGACGATGAGCCGGCCGCCGCGCTCGCGGCGAGAGCGGCTGCTCGACCGCGCGACGCTCGGGCGCGTGTTCGGCGTCGTCGGCCCGGTGGAGGGCCTGGCGGCGATGGCGAGCTTCCTCTTCGCCTACTGGGTCGCGGGCTGGAGGCCGTGGGACCCGCTCGCCGACTCCGGCCCGCTCTACGTCCAGGCGACGGCGATGGCGTATGCCGGCATCGTCATGAGCCAGGTCGGGGCCGGGCTCGCATGGCGCACCAACCGGCGCTCGGTGCTCCGGGTCGGGCTCCTGTCGAACCGCTTGCTGCTGGTCGGGATCGCCGTCGAGATCGCGCTCGTCGTGCTCCTGACGAGCGTGCCGGGCCTCCAGGACGTGTTCCACATGCGGCCGCTCGACCCCGAGCTGTGGGCGTTCCTCCTTCTCTGGCCGCCGCTCGTGCTCGCCGCCGAGGAGGCGCGGAAGGCCCTCGCGCGGCGGCGCTGACGCCTGCGGACGACGTCTCAGCTTCTCGGGTGGCGGACGATGACGACCGCGCAGGGGGCATGCTGGGCGCACTGGTGGCTCACCGAGCCGAGCAGCAGCTCGGCGAAGCCGCCGTGTCCGCGCGAGCCGACGACGAGGAGGTCGGCGTCCCGTGCGGCGCGGACGAGCACGTCCGCCGGCGAGCCCTGCTCGACCACCCGCTCGACCGCGACCGGCGGGCATTCGCCGGCGACCTCGTCGACGGCGGCGTCGAGCGAGGCCTGCGCCTGGTCGCGTAGCTCGGGGCCGTCGTAGGGCTGAGGCGGCATGTAGGGGCCGCCGAACGCGATCGGCATCGACCACGCATGGATCGCCCGCACGGACGCCCCGCGCAGCTCGGCCTCGGCGAGCGCCCAGCGCAGCGCCTCCTTCGAGTCTTCCGACCCGTCGACACCCGCGACTATCAAGGACACGGCGATCCCCTTTTTGCTCGAACCCAGCCTCCACCATGCCACGGTCGACGGCATCGGGGATCCGCCGGGAGGGCAGCGCGGGGAACTACCGACCGCGACCCGTGACCCCGCTGATGCGGCAGGACGGCCCCAGGGTTGAGGATGGGGCAATGTTCGACACACGCATCCACGGGCGTGGCGGGCAGGGCGTCGTGACCGCGGCCGAGCTTCTCTCCGTCGCCGCCTTCCGGGAAGGCCGCTACGCGCTCGCCTTCCCGACCTTCGGCTCGGAGCGAACGGGCGCGCCCGTCACGGCCTTCTGCCGGATCGGCGAGCGCCCGATCCGCTCCCGCGAGCCGATCGTCGAGCCCGACGCGCTGATCGTCCAGGACCCGACGCTGCTCCAGCAGGTCGACGTCTTCGGGGGTGTCGGCACCGACGCGTACGTGCTGATCAACACCGGCAAGAGCCTCGACGAGCTCGGGCTCGCCGGCTACGCGCGGCGGTTCGAGCCCGGCCGCATCGTCACCGTCCCGGCGAGCGAGCTCGCGCGCGAGCACCTCGGCCGCCCGCTCCCGAACGCGGCCTTGCTCGGCGGCTTCGCTGCGCTGACGGGGGTCGTCGCGGTCGAGTCCGTCGTCGAGGCGATCCGCCGGCGCTTCGCCGGGGCGACGGCCGAGGGCAACGTCGCGGCGGCACTCGCGGCGGCGGCGGCCGTCCACGAGAGGGGCGCGGTCCATGCGTGACCAGCTCGAGGGCTCGCGGGCGATCGCCCGCGCGGTGGCCGCCTGCCGCCCGGAGGTGATCAGCGCCTACCCGATCTCGCCCCAGACGCACATCGTCGAGGCGCTCTCCGACCTGGTGCGGACGGGCGAGCTGGCACCGTGCGAGTACCTGCCCGTCGAGTCCGAGTTCGCTGCGATGTCGGCTGCGATCGGCGCCTCCGCCGCGGGCGCACGGGCCTACACCGCGACCGCGAGCCAGGGCCTGCTCTACATGGCGGAGGCGCTCTTCAACGCCTCCGGCCTCGGCCTGCCGATCGTGATGACGCTCGCGAACCGCGCCCTCGGCGCCCCCATCAACATCTGGAACGACCACTCCGACTCGATGTCGCTGCGCGACTCCGGTTGGATCCAGCTCTACGCCGAGTCGAACCAGGCGGCGATCGACCTCCACCTCCAGGCCTTCAAGCTCGCCGAGGAGCTCTCGCTACCGGTGATGGTCTGCGTGGACGGCTACGTCCTCACGCACGCGGTCGAGCCGCTCGAGCTGCCCGCGCAGGAGCAAGTCGACGGCTTCCTGCCGCGGTACGAGCCGCGGCAGGTGCTCGACCCGGACGCGCCGGTGACGATCGGCGCGATGGTCGGGCCGGAGGCGTTCACCGAGGTGCGCTACCTCGCACACGCGAAGCAGATGCACGCGCTCGACCTCGTACCGGAGATCGCGTCGGAGTTCGCCGGTGCCTTCGGGCGCCCCTCGGGCGGCCTCCTGCGCCGGTATCGCACCGCCGAGGCGGACACGATCGTGGTCGCCCTGGGCTCGGTGCTCGGCACGATCGCGGACGTCGTCGACGAGCTGCGCGACGAGGGTGCCCGGATCGGCGCGCTTGGGATCACCTGCTTCCGCCCCTTCCCGCTCGAGGAGATCCGCGAGGCGCTCCGCCACGCCGAGCGCGTCGTGCTCGTCGAGCGGGCCTTCGCGGTCGGCATGGGCGGGATCGTCGGCCAGAACGTGAGGCTCGCGCTCCAGGGCCAGCCGACGGTCGTCTACGACGTCGTCGCCGGCCTCGGCGGGCGCGCGGTCACGACCCGCTCCCTCCGCCGCCTCTTCGCCGACGTGCTCGAGGGAAGGCTCGAGCCGAACCGCCTCCACTTCCTCGACATGGACTGGAAGCTCGTGGAACGGGAGCTCCACCGCCTGCAGGAGAGGCGGCGCTCCGGGCCGCACGCGGAGAACATCCTGCGCGACGTGGGCGTGATCGCGGGGAGGTCGCACTGATGGCCCACCGTCCGGTCAAGTTCTTCCAGGTCGGCAGCTTCGCCGCTGGGAACCGCCTGCTCGAGGAGGCCGAGCGCTCGGTGCAGTCGGACCGCGAGCGGGCAAACGCCCTCACCAAGGGCCACCGCGCCTGCCAGGGCTGCGGCGAGGCGCTCGGCGCGCGCTATGTCCTCGACGCGGCGCTGCGGGTCACGGGCGGCAAGCTGATCGCCGCGAACGCGACCGGCTGCCTGGAGGTCTTCTCTACGCCCTATCCCGAGAGCTCGTGGCAGCTGCCCTGGCTCCACTCGCTGTTCGGCAACGCGCCCGCCGTCGCGTCCGGCATCGCCGCGGCGCTTCGGGCGAAGGGCCGCACCGACGTCCGCGTCATCGGCCAGGGGGCGACGGCGGCACGCTCGACATCGGCTTCGCCTGCCTGTCGGGGATGTTCGAGCGCGGCGACGACGTGCTCTACGTCTGCTACGACAACGAGGCGTACATGAACACCGGCGTGCAGCGCTCGGGCGCGACCCCGCCCGCCGCGCGCACCCAGACGACGAAGCCGGTCGGCGAGGAGCCCGGGAACGCATTTGGCCAGGGCAAGAACGCGCCGCTGATCGCGATGGCACACGAGATCCCCTACGTCGCCACGGCGACCGTCGCCGAGCTCTACGACCTGGAGGCGAAGGTGGAGCGCGCGATGCAGCTCCACGGGGCGCGGTACCTCCATGTGCTCGTCCCGTGCCCGCTCGGGTGGGGAGCGGAGTCGAGGGACACGATCCGGATCGCGCGGCTCGCGAAGGAGACCGGGCTCTTCCCGGTCTTCGAGGCCGAGCACGGCGAGGTCGTCTCCGTCTCGAAGATCCGGCGGCAGGCGCCGGTGGAGGACTACCTGCGGCTCCAGCGCCGCTTCGCCCATCTCTTCGGCGACCCGCCGAGAACCGACGTGATCGAGAAGCTGCAGGCGATCGCCGACCGCAACATCCGCCGCTTCGGGTTGCTCGAGAAGGCCGAGACCGCATGAAGAAGCCCTTCGCGATCACGCTCGACGTCGGCTCGAGCCTTGCCAACAAGACGGGCAGCTGGCGCACGGAGCGCCCCGTGTACCGCGACCTCTTGCCGCCGTGCAACGAGGCGTGCCCCGCCGGCGAGAACGTCCAGGCGTGGCTCTACGAGGCCGAGGAGGGCAACGGGGGTTACGAGCGCGCCTGGCGGAAGCTGATGGAGGACAACCCGCTGCCCGCGGTCATGGGCCGGGTCTGCTACCACCCCTGCGAGACGGCGTGTAACCGGGGGACGCTCGACTCCGCGGTCGGGATCAACGCCGTCGAGCAGTTTCTCGGCGACGAGGCGATCGCGCGCGGCTGGACGGTCACCGCCGGCGCGGCTGCATCCGGCAGGCGGGTGCTCGTCGTCGGCGCCGGCCCGTCCGGGCTCTCGGCCGCCTACCACCTCGCGCGGCTCGGGCACGACGTGACGGTGCGCGACGCGGAGGAGCAGGCAGGCGGGATGATGCGCTTCGGGATCCCGCGCTACCGGCTCCCGCGCGAGATCCTGGACGCCGAGATCGCCCGGATCGTCGACCTCGGCGTGACGCTCGAGCTGGGCACGAAGGTGACGGACGTCCTCGGCGCGATGCGTGACGAAGGATTCGCTGCCGTCTTCCTCGCGGTCGGCGCGCACATCGGAAAGCGCGCGTACGTCCCGGCGGGGGAGGCGGCGCGGATCCTCGACGCCGTCACCGTGCTGCACTCGATGGAGGGCGAGGAGCGTCCGCTCCTCGGCCGCAGGGTCGCGGTCTACGGCGGCGGCAACACCGCGATGGACGTCGCGCGGACGGCGAAGCGGCTCGGCGCCGAGGAGGCCGTCGTCGTGTACCGGCGCACGCGCGACCGGATGCCGGCGCACGACTTCGAGGTCGAGGAGGCCGAGGAGGAGGGCGTGCGGATGAAGTGGCTCTCGACCGTGAAGCGGGCCGAGCCGGGCGTCCTCACGCTCGAGCGAATGGAGCTCGACGAGAACGGCTTCCCGCAGCCGACCGGTGAGGTCGAGGAGCTCCGGGCCGACGCGCTCGTGCTCGCGCTCGGCCAGGAGTCCGATCTCGGGCTGCTCGAGGGCGTTCCGGGCGTCGAGGTCGACGAGGGCGTCGTCCGCGTGGGGCCGGATTTCCAGACCGGCCACCCGGGGATCTTCGCCGGCGGCGACATGGTCCCCGCCGAGCGGACGGTCACGGTCGCCGTCGGGCACGGCAAGAAGGCGGCCCGCCACGTCGACGCCTGGCTGCGGGGCGGAGCCTACGAGCCCCGGGCGAAGCACCCGCTTGCCTCGTTCGAGGGGCTCAACACCTGGTACTACACTGATGCGCCGCGGACGATGCGGCCCGTGCTCGAGCTGGCGCGCCGCCGCTCGACCTTCGAGGAGGTCGTCGGCGGGCTCGACGAGACGACCGCCCTCTTCGAGGCCCGGCGCTGCCTCTCGTGCGGCAACTGCTTCGACTGCGACAACTGCTTCGGCGTCTGTCCCGACAACTCGGTGCTCAAGCTCGAGGGTGCCGACCGCGACGCCGCGGGGCGCGGCTACGCGTTCGACTACGACTACTGCAAGGGCTGCGGGATCTGCGCCGCCGAGTGCCCGTGCGGCGCGATCGAGATGGTGCCCGAGACTGTCTGAGCGCCTACGCCGCCCGTGCCAGCGCGCGCGCCACGTCGAGCGTCGACAGCACGCCGATCGGGCGGCCGTGCGTCTCGCCCACCACGACGAGGTGGGTGGCCCGGTGTTGCTCCATCAGATGGGCGGCGTGGAGCAGCGTCTCGCCCCCGTTCACGGTCACGACCTCAGTCTGGGCGGCCCCGACGGCCAGCCCCGCGAGGGTCTCGCCCCGCGCGGCGGCGGAGACGAGGTCGAGATCGGAGACGATGCCCCACGCGCCCTCGGCGTCCTCCTCCGCGTCGCCCCACACGACGACGGCGTGGATGCCGATGTTCGCCATCATGCGCGCGACGTCGCGCAGCGTCGCGCCGGGATGGCAGGTGATGACCCCCGGATGCATGGCGGTCGACACGGGCCGCAGCGCGAGCGCGGGCTGGGCCACCGGGTCGGGCCGGAAGGCGTGTGGCGAGACCGGCCGGTAGAGGTCGAACTCGGCGCGATGCTCCTCGAGCCACGCGGCCTGGTCCTGGGAGTAGTCGAACGTCGCCAGGAAGCGCTCGTCGATGTCCCCCGTCTCGAGTGGCCCACAGCTCGCCGACACGATGCCGTCCTCCAGCTCGACGGCGTAGACGTGGCCTCCGGCGGGCTCGCGCCAGAACTCGTGCTCCTTCATCGTGCCCCTCCTTCGCTGCGACGGGCAGCGTCCAGGAGGACGCGCCGCTCGGCGGCGCCGACGAGCCGGCGCGTCCGGTCGACCACGTCCAGGTTGACGGAGATCGCGTCGATCCCGGCCCGGACGAGCAGCTCCGCGTACTCGGGGTGGACGCTCGGCGCCTGACCGCAGATCGAGGTCTTGAGGCCGACCGAGCGGGCGCGCGGGATCAGCTCCTGGAGGTACGCGACGACGGCCGGGTCGCGCTCGTCGAGGTCGGCGAGCAGCCCCGAGTCACGGTCGGCCCCGAGCAGCAGCTGCGTGAGGTCGTTCGACCCGATCGAGATGCCCGCCACCCCCAGGCGGGCGTAGCGCTCGAGGTTGAAGAGCACCGAAGGGACCTCCGCCATGATCCAGAGCTCGAAGCCCGTGCGCGCGGGGAGCCCGGATGCATCGACGAGCGCCCGGCACGCGGCGAGCTCGTCGGCCGTCCGCACGAACGGCAGCATCACGTGCAGGTTCGCGTGGCCAGCGTCCCAGACCCGGCGGATCGCGTCCAGCTCGAGCGCGAAGAGGTCGGGCTCGCGGACGTAGCGGAGGACGCCGCGGTACCCGATCATCGGATTGGCCTCCTCCGGCTCGAACCGCTCGCCGCCGCGTAGCCCCCGGAACTCGTTCGTGCGGAAGTCGATCGTCCGGTACGTGACGGGTCGCGGCGCGAACCCCGCGGCGAACGTCGTCAGCGCGGCGGCCATCCGCTCGACGAACTCGTCGCTGCGCCTCTCCTCGAGCAGCAGCCTCGGGTGGGCGCCGTCGAGCGCCTCGATCACCATCAGCTCCGCGCGCAGCAGCCCCACGCCGTCGACGTCGAGGGTGGCCGCGTGCTCGACCTGGGACGGCTCCGAGAGGTTCAAGAGGATCGCCGTCCCGGTGATCCCGGGCCCGGGGGCGGCGCGAACGGGTGCCTCGGTGGGCGGCGCCGCGGCGGCCCGCCCCTCGAGCACGACGCCGCGGGTCGCGTCGACGGTGACGACCTCGCCGTCGCGCAGCCGCCTCGTGCCGTCCTGCGTGCCGACGACGCACGGGATGCCGAGCTCGCGCGAGACGATCGCGGCGTGGCACGTCATGCCGCCGGAGTCAGTGGCGATCGCCGCCGCGCGCCGCATCAGCGGCACCCAGTCGGGCGCCGTCATCCGCGTCACGAGTACCGCCCCGTCGGCGAACCTCCCCGCGTCGGCGAGCGAGCCGAGGACGCTCACCGGGCCGCTCGCGAGGCCGGGCGCGGCGCCGAGGCCGCGCAGGAGGACGGTCTCCCCGGCCGTCTCCACCGACTCCGCCGCCTCCCCGACCGCGGTGACGGGCCGCGACTGCAGCATCCAGGTCTCGCCGTCGACGTCGATCGCCCACTCGGTGTCCTGTGGCGCGCCGTAGTGGCGCTCGACGCGGACGCCGAGCTCCGCGAGCGCGCGCGCCTCGTCGTCCGTGAGCGTCGGCCGGAGAGCCTCGCCGCCGGCGACCTCGCGCACGGCGGTGCCGCCGCCATCGCGCGCCTCGACGATCGCGGTCTTTGGGTGGGTCTCGCGCGCCCGCACGGCCAGGGTTGCCTTGTCGACGACGTAGCGGTCGGGCGACACGCGTCCGCTCACGACCGCCTCGCCGAGCCCGAACGCCCCCTCGATCACCAGGCGATCGTCCGCGCCGGTCGCGGGGTCGACCGTGAACATGACGCCGGCGCGATCGACGTCGAGGTGCCGCTGGACGATCACGGCGATGTCCATGTCGGCCTGGCCGAACCCGCGCTTGGCGCGGTAGAAGACCGTGCGAGCGCCGAAGAGCGACGCCCAGCAACGGCGGACGGCGTCGACGACGGCGTCCGCGCCGCGGACGTTGAGGAAGGTCTCGTTCATGCCGGCGAAGGACGCGGCCTCCGTGTCCTCCGCCGTCGCCGAGGATCGGACGGCGACAGGGGCGTCCTCCCGTCCGCCGGCGAGCTCCTCGTACGCCTCGCGGATCGCCGCCTCGACCGGCCCGGGGATCGGCGACCGCGAGACGAGCCCGCGAACGTCGTCCGCTGCGCTCTGGAGCGCCGGGGCGTCGTCGACGTCGACCGTGGCCAGGCGCTCCGCGATGCGCTCGCGGAGCGCGCCAGTCTCGACGAAGAGCGCGTAGGCGGGCGCGCCGACGACGAAGCCGGCTGGAACCGCGAACCCGGCGCGGGTGAGCTCGCCGAGGTTGGCGCCCTTGCCGCCCGCGAACGCGACGTCCTCGCGGCCGAGCTCGCCGAACGGGCGGATCAGTCGCACGCGGCGCTCGTCGGAGACAACCGTCGCCATGGCCCGATCGTCCGCCGCCGGCGTCGACACGGCATCGGGGTCGGCCCGGTCCCGCCTTCGGCCTACTACCGATCCGCCGGCCCGGGCCGGCCGCGCCGTGCGGTAGAACACGCCGGTGCCCGGCGACCATGCCGTCGAGGTCGACCGCCTCCACGTCGTTCGCGGCGGCCGGGACGCCCTCGACCGGATTACGCTCGGCGTCCGGGGCGGCACGGTCACGGGCCTCCTCGGCCCGAGCGGCAGCGGCAAGTCGACGCTCATGCGGGCGATCGTCGGGACGCAGGTCGTCGTATCGGGGTCGGTCACCGTGCTCGGCGAGCCTGCCGGGACGGCAGGCCTACGACGCCGCATCGCGTACACGACGCAGAGCCCGGCGGTCTACGACGACCTCACGGTACGCGAGAACGTCCGCTACTTCGCGCGGGTCGTCGGCGCTCCGAACGCGCGGGTCGACGAGACGATCGAGCTCGTCGGGCTCGGCGAGGAGGCCGGCCGGGTCGTCGGCCGGCTGTCGGGCGGGCAGCACGCCCGGGTCTCGCTCGCGACGGCGCTCGTCGGCCGTCCCGAGCTGCTCGTTCTCGACGAGCCGACCGTCGGCCTCGACCCGGTGCTCCGGCGAGACCTGTGGGGGACGTTCGCGCGCCTCGCCGCGGAGGGCGCGACGCTCCTCGTCTCGAGCCACGTGATGGACGAGGCGGAGCACTGCGACGACCTGCTTCTGCTCCGCGGCGGGCGCCTCCTCGCACAGGGCACGACCGGCGAGATCCGAGAGCGTGCCGGAGCCGCGGACCTCGACGAGGCGTTCCTGCGCCTCGTGACCGAGGCCGCGCGCCGATGAGCGCGGGGACGGCCACGGCCGCTCGCGTGCTCCTCCAGCTCCGGCGCGACCCGCGCACGGTCGCCCTCCTCCTCCTCGTGCCGTGCGTGCTGATCGTGCTCCTGAAGTACCTCTTCGTCGACCGTCCGGAGGTGTTCGACCGGATCGGCGCGCCGCTGCTCGGGCTCTTCCCCTTCATCGCGATGTTCGTCGTCACGTCGATCACGATGCTCAGGGAGCGGACGACGGGGACGCTCGAGCGGCTGATGACGCTCCCCCTCTCCCGGCTCGACCTGCTCGGCGGCTACGGGGCCGCCTTCGGGCTCGCCGCCGCAGTGCAGGCGACGCTCGTCTCGGCGGTCGCGTTCTTCCTGCTCGATCTCGACGTGGCCGGGCCGGCCTGGCTGATCGTCGTGCTCGCCATCCTCAACGCCGTGCTCGGGAGCACGCTCGGGCTCTTCCTGAGCGCGTTTGCCCGCACCGAGTTCCAGGCGGTGCAGTTCATGCCGGCGTTCGTCCTACCGCAGCTCTTGCTCTGCGGGCTCTTCGTGCCGGTCGACCAGATGGCGCGGCCGCTCGAGCTCCTCGCGTATGCGCTCCCGCTGACCTACGCCTACGACGCGCTCCAGCGCGTCGCGACCGAGACGTCGTACGACTGGCGGCTCGCGCTGGACGTTGCCGTGCTCGTGGGCGCCACAGCGCTCGCGATCGTGCTCGGCGCCGCCACCCTCCGCCGCCGGACGCCGTAGGGCAGGCCGATCAAGGATTTCCACGCGGCCGGCGATCACGCCCTCGCGCGGGCGGCGCGGGCGGCGCGGTCGTTTGCGGCGCGCGCGCCGGGGGTAGCGGCTCCACATGGCGACGACGGAGACCTCGCGAGACGACCTAGCGAGGGGTCGGCGAGAGCGTTTTCGCGGCTCCGGACACGGGTACCGGAGCCGGAAGTCGCCCGAGCGAAAGGAGCACGAGATGCCCCCACGCGGAGTGAAGAAGGGCAGCAAGCGCGCCCGGCAGTACGAGGACCAGCTCTACGAGGAGGCGAGAAGAAAGGGCGTCAAGGGCCGCTCGAAGATGACGAAGGCCGAGCTCGCACGGGCGGTCGGGGGACGCCGTTGACCGACGAGCCCGCCCGGGCGCTGCTCGGGCTTCCCGTCTGCGCTGACGGCGTGCGACTCGGCACCGTCGGCGCCGTGTGGATGGACACCGCCGGCGGCGTCCTCGGCATGGAGGTCACGAGCGCCTGGAACGACACGACGCTCTACCTCCCCTTCGCGGCGGCGAAGCTCGGAGATCGAGTTCTCCGCGCCAGCTCGCTCGCGATCCTCGGCACGGGCCCGACGGCGTTCTTCGAGCAACACGGGGCGCGCCGGGTCGTCGCCGCCGAAGCGGTAGGTTTCGGTGCTGCGGAGGCGGGGTAGAAACGGCATGCGGCGATGCAGGCTTGGGAACACGAGAGGATGAGCGACACGGAGTCGGCGGATTTCGGCGTCGAGACGCTCGACGGCGATGCCCCGGTGGTCACGATCGCGGTCCACGGGCAGGCCGACCTGCACACGGCGCCCGACCTTCGTGACGCGATCGCGAAGGCGATCGACGGCGGCGCAAGCGGCCTGGTCGTCGACCTCTCGGATGCGACCTTCGTCGACTCGATGACGCTGGGCGTCCTGCTCGGCGCCGTAAAGCGGTTACGGCCGCGCGGCGGCAGGGTGGCCGTCGTCTGCGTCTCTCCTCACATCCGCAGGATCTTCGAGATCACGCTGCTCGACCGCGTGTTCGCACTTCACGAGACGCTCGACGCCGCGCGTACGGACGCGCGCGAATGAGCGTGCCCACCGAGGCGCGTCCTTTGGCGCGAACCACGGTCGAGTTCCCGGCTCGTGACGGCTACCGGACGGTCGCCGGCCTCGTCCTCGGCGGCGTCGCGGCGCGGTTCGAGCTTCCGGTCGACCGCGTGGACGACCTCCTGCTCGGCGTCGACAGCCTGCTCATGCAGGGCGTCGTCGGCGACACCGCGCGCGTCGAGGCGTCGGTGAGCCCCACCGAGCTCACGGTTCGCGCGGGGCCGTTCCGCGCGGGCCAGCTCGAAGACACGGCGGTGCGCCGCGTCGTGACCCGGCTCGTGGACACGGTGAGAGAGGTCCCGGTCGAGGGCGGCGAGGGTGCCTGGATCGAGCTCGGCATGAGCATCGTGCGCAGAGACGAGGCATGATCGTGGCGCAGGACGTCGACTTCGTCGTCCTGATCGAGTCGTACCGGGGCGGCGACGAGAAGGCCCGCGACAGGCTCGTCGAGCGCTACATGCCCCTCGTCCGCAGCCTCGCCGGCCGGTATGCCGGGCGCGGCGAGCCGCTCGACGATCTCGTCCAGGTCGGCTCGATCGGGCTGCTGCTGGCGATCGAGCGCTTCGACACCGAGCGCCAGGTGCAGTTCACGACGTACGCCGTCCCGACGATCGTCGGCGAGATCCAGCGCCACTTCCGCGACCGCGCGTGGGCGCTCCACGTTCCGCGACGAATGAAGGAGCTGAGCGCCAGGCTGACCCGCGCGATCGAGAGCGAGACGGCACAGCGCGGACGGGCGCCGACCATCGCGGAGCTCGCCGAGGCGACCGGCGCCGAGGAGGACGAGGTCGTCGAGGCGCTCCAGACCTCGGAGGCGTACTCGACACGCTCGCTCTCGCAGCCTCTCGGGCGCTTCGGCGACGACGAGACGATGCAGGACGTGCTCGGCGGCGAGGACCAGGGATTCGACGAGGTCGAGGACGGCGCGCTCGTCGAGGCGGGGCTCCAGGTGCTCGACAAGCGTGAGCGGCGCATCGTCGAGCTGCGGTTCTTCGACGGCCTCACGCAATCCGAGATCGCAGCGCAGATCGGCATCTCGCAGATGCACGTGTCACGGCTTCTCCGCCGGGCGCTCCACGTGATGCGGGGACGGCTGGAAGACTCGATGCAGGGGAACATCCGTTGAGCGCCGACGTCGTCACTCTCTCGATGCCAGCGCGGACCGAGTACCTCATCCTGGCCCGGCTCGCGCTGGCCGGGATCGCACGCGAGCTGCCGATCGACGCGTCGATGCTCGCCGACCTCAAGCTCGCGGTGACCGAAGCGTGCGGCAACGCCATCCGACACGCCCATCCGGCCGGGGACGGCATCGTCACCGTCCGCTACACGGTCACCGACGAGGCAATCGAGATCCGGGTCGCCGACGACGGGCCCGGGATGGACGCACCGGCCCAGCTCGACCTGCCGGAGCTCGAGCTGTCCGAGAGCGGGATGGGCCTCGCGATCATCCACGCGCTCGTCGACGGCCTCGAGATCGAGCCTGGAGCGGATGGGCGCGGGACCGTCGTCCGCATGTGGCGGCGGCGCTTGCCGGCGCCGGCACGCGCCTGAGCACACGGGTCACGCTTCCGAGCCTCTCTTCCGGCGGAACCGGCGACGACGGTGCACGCACGATACGCCGAGGCGGAGCGCGCGACGAGGGGCTGTCCCCCGCTGTTTCGGCGCCGCGCCGGCGGGCGACAACGAGACCATGGGAATGCTCGTCCTCCTCGCCGCGGCCGTGATCCTCGCGATCGTCGGTCTTGTCGCGGGCACGGCGCGGGCAGCGACGGAGGATCCGGCGGACGTCAAGCCTGGATCGCGGCCGTCCGCGTCGGGTACGTCGCGAGGAGCGCGTCGAGCCCGGTGATCTCGAAGATGCGCACCGCCGGTGCGCCCGGCAGCACCACACGAAGCTCCCCGTCTGCCTCACGGATCCGTCGTAAGAGCCCGACGATGCTTCCGAGCACCGTCGAGTCCATGAAGCTCACCTGTGCCAGGTCGAGCACGACGCGGGTCCCGGCCGGTGCGCCGGCGAGCGCCTCCGCGAAGGTGGACCGCAGTCGCGGCGCGTCATGGGCGTCCAGCTCCCCCCGCAAGGTTAGTAGCCGGGTGCCGCCGTCGACGATCTCGAGATGATCGGTCATCCTGAGATCATGCCCGGAGGCGCCACGCTGGCGCCTCCGGGAGAAGACGGCATTGGCCGGCTCAGCGCTCGACGACACGGTCGCCGTCGCGTACGACGGTATCTCGGCCGCCGAAGCCGCCCCAGCTCGACCAGAAGACCAGCGAGATCAGCCCGCCTGCGGCGCCGACGACCATCAGGATCACGCCGACCGTGGTGATGTCGATGCCGGAGACCTCGGCCGAGACGGCCCAGGTCAGGATCGCGCCGATCGCAATCAGCAGAAGACTCACGCCGATACCCATAGTCACCCTTCCCTCGGTTTCGGTCGATTGCGAAGACGGGTTACCCGCCTGCAGGCGTACGGAAACCGGGTTTGCAGGAATCCCGGCGCGAGACGGGTTTGCAGGAATCCCGGCGCGAGAAGAGCGCGGCAACGGCACGGCACCCTCTGAAACGGAAGAGGGGACCGGTACCGACCGGCCCCCTCCCTGCGACCCGCGGTCCCCAGGGACCGGCGAGCCGCTGCTCCCCACTGCCTGTCGGTCTACCCGGCGGTTCTCGCGGTCAAACCGCGTGCCGCGGTTTCGCAACCGGGAGGGAGTGGTATCCGCCAGGAATGACCGCTGCACGGGGAGACGAGAGGCGGGACGAGCGTCCGGTTCTCCTCTTCTTCTCCAACCGACGCTCCGGTCCCGCGCGCCGGATGTCGAGCCTCGTGGCGTGGTTCGGCGTCACCGAGAAGAAACGGCTCCGCGTCGTCCAGGTCGACACCGACGCGAACGAGGAGCTTGCGCGAGCCCTCGGGATCTCGACCGTGCCGACGCTCGTCCTGCTGCGCGGGAAGACGGTTGTCGCCCGGCTCGATGGGCGCGCGACCGGCAAGCAGATCTCGACCATGATCTTGCCGCACGTGCCGGCGCGCTGACGACCCACGCACGTCGGAGAGTGCGGCGCGGCGCGGTGAGCGGCGGACGGGAAGCCGTCCGCCGCGCTCCGGCTACAGCAGGATGATCAGCAGGATGATGATCAGGATGACGACCAGCGTCCCTGCACCGATGTACATGCTCGCTCTCTCCTTTCTCAGCCAAGCCACCACACGAACAGCGCCACGCCCGCGATCACGCCGGCGACCGTCCCGATCACGAGGGCCGTCCAGCCCACGAGGAGGAACGGCATCTCCGACCGGCGCCCGCGGGCGAGGTCGGTGACGGGTCGCGCGGGAGCGCCCTTGCTGGGCGCCTCGCGTGCCCCCGGCTGGGTCGTGCGATCGGCCATGACCAGGGAGTACCCTCGGCGTCGGCCGTCCAAACGGCGACGCACCCGCCTTCCACGAGAGCGCGATGCAGGCGGCGCGCGACACTGGGTCGCCGTCGCCCTCATCCTCGCGGTGGCGGTGGTCACCGTGACGCTCGCAAAGCTGCGCCGCTGGATCTGAGCGCCGCGCACGCCTCAGGCTGCGCGCCCGGCGACAGGCGGCTCGTCGGCGTCCCGCTCGCGCCGGTCGAGCCGCTGCGCCTCGGCGTTGATCTCCGCCCCGAGCAGGAGCGCGGCGCTCGTCACCCATAGCCACACGAGCGTCACGACGACCGCCGAGATCGTGCCCCAGCTCCTGTCGTACGAGCCGAACCGGGACGTGTAGACCGCGAACGCCGACGACGCGACGAGCCAGACGACGAGCGCGGTCACGGCGCCCGGCAGGATCAGTCGCCAGCGACGCTGCTCGACGTCGGGGCCGAGCGCGAGCGCGACGGCGAAGGCGAACAGGAGTCCCGCGACGAGCAGCGGCCATTGCGCAGTCCACCACGTCCAGGCGACGATCGTCGGCACGCCGGTCGCGTCGCCGACCCAACGTTCGATGTGCGGCCCGAAGACGAGCAGCACGAGCACGAGCCCTGCACCGATGGAGAGCGCGACCACGATCAGGAGGGCGAGCAGCCGCTTGCGCACGAAGCTGCGGCGGTCGCCCCGGTCGAACGCCTTCGTCGTCGCCGACATGAGGGTCGACGCCGCAGAGGTCGTCGTCCACAGCGCGAGCACGAATCCGAGCACCGTCATCACCAGCCCCCCGCCTTGCGAGCCAGCCGACCGCTCGAGGCTGTCGCTCAGGAGCGTGACCGCCTCCTCGGGCATGACCGGCGCCAGGCGGCCCATCAGCTCCTCGACCGTCGAGGCGTCCGCCACGAGGGAGAAGATCCCGAGGGCGAGGAGGGCGGCGGCGGGAATCGCGAGGAAGAGCGAGTAGGCGAGCGCCTGGGCGACCATCGGGACGTCGTCGTCGCGCGCCTCGGCGACTGCTCGCCGCAGCACGACCCACACCGAGTGCCGGGCGCGCCTCTCGTCCATCACGTCGTCCTCCCCTGGGAGCGGGATCCGAGCGACTCCTGCCGTTCTCCTGACCGACGCTCCCGGATCGCCCCCGGCCCCTCGCCGTCGAGGCGGTCGTCGCGGAGCATCTCCTCCTCACTGACCCTGACCAGCTCCGGGCTGCCTCTCAGCACGGCTTCGAGCTGCTGCCCGGTCACGTCGGCGACCACGGTCGCACCCGCTGCGCGGACGTCCCTCGCCAGCCGCTCGTACGTCTCGGCGTCGAGCGCGTCGGAGCGCGCGTGGGTGCCTGCGAGGACGCACAGGCCGCACGACGGCGCCGCGCCGAGCGTCGCGGTGTAGAGCTCGTCGAGCTCGTGCCGGCCCGGCGTGGGAGGGGCACCCTCCCAAACAGGCTCGCGCGCGCCGCCACGCCGGTCGTGGATCCACGTCGCGTTCGCCGCGGCGGCCTCGATCGTCTGCTGCTCGATCCCTTCCTCCTGCAGCGTCCGCAGCACCGCGCCCGTCTCCCCGCCGAGACCGCATGCTCTGCGGCCCGGTCAGCCGGTCCAGGCTTCGTGGTGCGGTGCCTCGACGCCCGGCGGATGCAGCACCTCGCTCTTGACCTTGTCGGCGAGCGTCACGTCGTTCAAGTCCTTCGGCTGCTCGTACGGATGGGTTGCCTTCGCGACGAGCGCCTGCGCGCGCGCCCGTGCGCCTGCGACCCGGCGGTCGATCCTGCCGCGGAAGCGGCGGACGAGGCCGCCCGCCCGGTCGCGCGCGCGGTGCCTGCGCCCGCGCCCCGACCGGGGGTCGAAGAAGTACATCCCGAGGGCGCCGGCTGCGAGCCACTTCGTCCGCGTCATCGCTCACGTTCCCCGCTCGACGGGATCGGCTTCGAGCACATGGAGGTCGGCGCCGGTCTCGGCCTCGGGGTGGTCGAGCAGTGCCTCGTACTCGCTCTGCCAGGCGTGGCGGTCGTCGCCCTGTGCGGTCTCGGACATGCGGAACGGATACCGCACGCGTGCACGGCCGAAACCTCGGGTCGGTGTTACGCCCGCGGCCGGGCGGGTACACGCTTCGTTCCGGACGAGTGGAAGGAGCATGGGATGGAGCAGAGACGCGGATCGGAGATCGTGAATGGTTGGCCAGGCGAGGCGAAGGAGGCGGCACGGCTCGTCCTCGACAAGTACGGCGAGCCGGACGAGACGACCGAGTCGTTTCTCGTCTGGTACCGCGTCGGCCCGTGGAAGCGGATCGTCGCGTCGAAGGCGTTCTGGAAGCACGAGTTCCCCGTCCCGCACTATGACTCGATCGAAGGCGTCGTCGACTTCCGGGTGCCGCCCGAGAAGTGCACGCCGCTCGCGCACTTCGACGGTAGCGTCGTGGTCGAGCGCACGGCGGGCGAGGTGTCGGCCCGCTGCCACGACGAAGAGGCGAACAACCTCGCCCTGAACCTGATGCACGACATGGTCGTGGACGGCCGGTCGGTCGAGGACGCGTGCGCCTACTACGCGACGGAGTTCCTGGACTACCGCCGGAAGCAGCCGACTCCGTACATGGACGAGCTGCGCTTCGAGCCGCGGCGGGATGCGGCCGATCCCGACGTCCGTATCCTCTCGGACGAGCAGCTCGCCGAGGCGGAGGCCGTCGGCCGAGAGGCGGCCGCTCGAGCTTCGGGAGAGGACTCGAGCTTCGGGAGAGGAGAGGCGCGGCCGCCGGACGTCCCGGAGCCCGCACCCAGTCCCGACCCGGCGCCCGCGCCGCAGCCGCCCCCCGGCTCCCCGGACCCGGGCCCGCGCAGCCGTTCCTAGCGCGGAGGCGCGTCCCGGCCGACAGCTGCGAGCGCCGCCTCGACGCTGTCCACGACGAGCTCGCAGTCGAAGCCGGAGACGCGGAATGTCCAGGACGAGGGGGTGTCCGGAGGAGAGACGATGAAGAACGACCGCTTCTCCGACCGGAACCGCCGGCGACTGCGGTCGATCGCGCGGATCGCCGAGCTGTCGAGATACGTGACCCCCGCGAGGTCGAGGACGACAGCCGGAGCCGTCGTCCCGTCGACCGCCTCCTGGAACGCGTCCGCGTTCGTGAGGTCGATCTCACCGGTGACGGCGACGATTGCGATCCCATCGGCCTGGCTGCTCGCGATGTCGAAGACGGTGCCGTCGTCGCTCATGACGCGGTGGACTCGCTCGCGCCGGTGCGCATGCGGCATACCGTAGCGCCGTCCTCACGATCGATCGTGAGCTCCTCGACGAGTGCGCGGATGATCTCGAGCCCCCTCCCGCGATCGGTCGTTCGCGGCCCTTCGCGCCAGGTTCCCTCGTCGCGGACCGTGAGCTCGAGGCTGCCGCCGGCGTGGCGCGCCATCACGGTCACGAGACCGTCGCCGTCGCAGTGGTACCCATGCTCGACGGCGTTGGCGGCGGCCTCGGAGACGGCGAGCACGACACCGCGCTCGACGTCCTCGGGAACGCCGCTCTCCTCGAGCCAACCGCGCAGGCGCTCGCGGAGACCGGCAAGCTCGACGGGCGCGGCCGGGAAGGAGTGGCTGAACACTTCTACGGTAGGGATACGAAAAAGCGTGAGAACGCAAACGTCGTCGTCCTGGCTCTGACCGTCGAGCAGCGCGTCGCAGATCTCGTCTGCGAGGCGCGGCGCGCCCAGCGGCCGTCGCCTCGCGGCGTCCGCGAGGCGCTCGAGGCCGACGTCGATGCTGGCGGTGCGTCGCTCGACGAGGCCGTCGGTGTAGAGCACGAGCGTCTCGCCCTCCTCGAGGCTGTCGACCGCCGCGTCGCGGTCCTGCCCGAGCAGCGAGCCGAGAGGCGCGGAGCGTCCGTCCCAGAGGAAACGCGTGCTGCCGTCGGGCGAGAGCACGAGAGGCGGCGGATGTCCCGCACACGCGTACCGGGCCTCGCCGGTCGTGGGGTCGAGCTCGACGTACGCGAGCGTCGCGGTAGCCGCGGAGGGGACTGTCTCGACGAACGCGTCCAGCCGCTGTAGCAACCGCGCGGGATCGCTCGACTGCGCGAGCGCGCTGACCGCGCCGCGCAGCTGCCCCATCGCGACCGCCGCTTCCAGCCCGTGACCGACGACGTCACCGACGACGAGCGCGATCTCGCCGGACTCCAGCCGGAAGGCGTCATACCAGTCGCCGCCGACCTCGAGGGTCGCCGTGCCCGGCCGGTAGGCGGAGGCGACGACGGTACCCTCGAAGATCGGCAGAGCGCCGCCGAGCAGGCCGAGCTGCAGGGCATGCGAGACGTCCCGCTCCCGCTCGTAGAGGAACGCGTTGTCGAGTGCGAGGGCTGCGCGAGAGGCGATCTCCCGGGCGTCGGCGCGGGTGACGACGGGGTTCCAGTCGGCGCCCGCCGCGGCGCGCACGGTCAAGGCGCCGAGACTGCGTCCGCGGGCGCGGAGCGGCACGAAGAGGAGCGAGGACGAGCTTCCGTCCGAGCGTGATCCGAGCTCGTCGGCGCTCGCCGTCTCTCCCGTCTCGATGACGTGACGGATCCATCCCGCCCAACGCTCGTCGCCGGCGAGCTCGTCGGGCAGCGATCCGGCGGTCGCGATCTCCTCGGTGTCTTCGCCGTCCCCGGCGAGATGCACCGCTGCGAAGGTGGCGTGCCCCTCGGCGAGCGCCTCGACGAGGCGTCGCGCTCGCGCACTCACCGTGGTGGCGCGCTCGAGCGACTCGCCGAGCGCAGCCAGGAAGGCATCCGACTCGGCGACACGCTCGGCCTCGGCCTGCAGCCACGCCCGCTCGAGGGCGACACCGGTCTGCTCGGCGATTCCGAGCAGCAGCCGCCGCCGGTCGGCCGTGCTCCAGCCCGGCCGCTGCGCCGCCGCGAAGATCGCGCCGATCACCTCTCCGCGCGCCCCGCGCAGCGGTAGGGCGACGAGCGACTCGAGCCCGAGCGTCCGTCGTTCCTCGCGGAGCTCCGGGTACCGCTCGTCGTACTCCTCTCCCGACCCGATCGTGACGAGGCTGCGGCTCTTCATCGCATCCGACACGAGCCCCCCGAGCTCGAGTGGATAGGTGCCGAAGCGACCGGCCGTCTCCTCCGGTAACGCGGACATGGCCAGCGCCTCGAGGCTTCGGCCGTCGCCCAAGGCCCACACGAAGACGGCGCTCGCTCCGAACGCCTCGATCTCGCTGACGGTCGCGGCCGCGACTTCGCTCGCGGTCTTCGCGGCGGCGAGACTCTCGGCGTTGCGCTCCATGACCTCCGCCTGGAGGCGTGCGTCCCGCTCGCTCTCGAGGAGATTGGCGCGGTCGAGCGCGCGGGTCAGCTCGCCGGCGACGGAATCGAGCATTCGCCGCTCCTCCTCGGTCAGCCGGCGCGGTTCCACGAAGGCGATGCCAAGGGCGCCGCGCGACCCCGAGAGCGGGACGACGTGGATCGTCTCGACCCCGGCGAGGAGCTGCTCGACCTCGCCGGGGTATCGCTCCCGGATCCGGCTCCAGCCCTCGAGCTCCACGACCCGCCCGAGCCGCATCGCGTCGGTCGTCGGGCTCGAGGCAGACATCGGGATCGGCCGCCAGTGCCACTCGGCCCGCGTGGTGCCCGCTACGGCGTTCAGCGTGCGCACGTCGTCGCCGTGGGCAACCCCGACGGTCGCGAGGCGGGCGTCGAACGTCTCGAAGAGGTACGGAACGACGGCCTCCGCCACCTCTGCGGGCAGGGCGGCCGCGGACAGGCTCGCGGCGAGCCCTCGGAGAGTCGACGTGTTTCGCTCGAGAAGCTCCGAGCGCTCCCTGGCCGTGCGCTCCGCCTCGTGGGTGCGCCGAAGCCGTCGCTCGGACGCGATCCTCGCAGTCGTGAAGACGGCGAGCATGACCGCGAGCACTGCACCTCCGAGGAGTACAGCGAGAGCTGAGGCATGTGACACCTCCTCTCCTCGTGCCGTTACGACCCAGGTGCGGCCGCCGAGGTCGAGCGAGCTCACGGCGCCCGTCGCAGGTGCCTCGGCCGTCGCGAACACCTCCGTTCCTCCGAACGTGACTCGCGCGCGCACGTCCGGATCGAGGTCGCCGAACACGCTTGCGATCCGCTCTCTGCCGAACCAGGCGCTGACGAAGGCGACCGGCGCCTCGCCCTCGCGCCCGGGCGCGTAGACGGGACGGAACGCCTGGTGTCCGCTTCCTTCGGTCAGGAACGAGACGACGCCCGTGAAGGCCGTGCGGCGCTCCGACTGCGATCGCTCGAGGGCTGCGCTGCGAACCGGATCGCTCATCAGGTCGAAGCCGAGCAGCGCTCCTCTCTGCCCCGGGTCGGGCCAGACAGCGACAATCGGCATGTACGTCGCCCGCTCCCGGGCGCCGCGGAAGGCGCCCGACTCGGAGAGCTCGGTGATCCGGCGGCCCGTCTCCGCCTCGAACCGGCCGCGCGCGGCGGCGGGAACGACCTTCGCCAGCGCGAGGGCGTCGGTTGCGCCGATGGAGCCGACGGCACGCGCCCACGCCTGGAAGCTCGCCACGTCGACGTTGCCCCGCGCGTCGACGAGGCCGGCGGACGTCCGCAGGCTCGTGAGCACGCGCCCCACGCTGTTTTGGAGCTTCTCCCCGGTCGCCTGCGCGGCCCGGTCGTCCTGGGTACGACCCCGCTCCTCCGCCCTGACCCAGAGGAGCCAGGCGACGGCGCAGGTGGCGACGGCGACCAGGGCGACGAGCGAGCCGCCCACGAGAATCGGCGCGGCGACGCGTTTCCTCACCCCGAGGGTGATAGCACAGAGTCGGGGCGGGTCGGCCCTACAGCCTCGTCGTCGTGCTGTTGCTGACGGGCGGCATCGGCTACGGCCGCCGTCAGCTTCGAGTGCGCGATCCACGCGCTCGCGCCCCGGTGCGCGCACCGCGGCTACACGGTGATCGGTCACGGCGTCGAGGCGGACGGGACGGTCCACTGCTGCGCGAACTGCGCCGCAGAGGACGGTCGCCCGGGGCTCCGGGACAGCGTCGGCTGAGCCGACGGCGTCGACGGGCGAGGGCCGGCCTCCCTTGCGGGGACAGACCCTCGGGGGGCACAGAGAGCGCGCGGCAGGCCGTGCAGGGGCGAACGCTGCCGCCTGCGTCTCTGCGGACACGCAGCCTGTGGGCGCGAGACAGGAGCCTACATCCGTATTTCTCCGCAGACCTGCGGCCGTGACCGACGCCTTGGGCGCGACGCGCGCGGTACCGTGGGTCGCGTACGGCAGCGAGCGCAGGCACGCGCCGCGCTGTCTTCGCCCTAGGTCAACCGAGGAGCAACCATGATCGATCCGTCCCGTACGGTCGCGGAGCTCGTGCTCGAGCAGCCGTCGCGCGCACGAGTCTTCGACGAGCTGGGAGTCGACTACTGCTGCGGTGGCAAGCGCAGCCTCCACGAAGCGTGCGAGGCTCGCGGCGTGGACGTGCAGGCCGCCGTCTCGGCGCTCGGGGCGGCCGTTGACGAGCCCGCCGGCGAGACCGAGCGCAACTGGGCCGAGGTCCCGCTCGTCGAGCTCTGCGACCACATCGTCGCGGCCCATCACGATCGCCTGCGCGAGGAGCTGCCCCGGCTCGACGGCCTGCTCGAGAAGGTCGTGCGCGCACACGGCGCAGAGCGCCCCGAGCTCGCCGAGATCCGCGAGACCTTCACGGCACTGCGGGCGGAGCTCGAGGAGCACATGACGACCGAGGAGGAGGACCTCTTCCCGCTCGTCGCGCGGGGCGGCCCGTACGACGAGAGCCAGGTCGCCGAGCTCGAGCACGAGCACGAGTTCGCGGGATCCTCGCTCGCCCGGCTGCGTGAGCTCTCGGGTGGGTACGACCTCGACCGGGCGCTCTGCAACACGCACCGCGCGACCATCGACGGCCTGCGCGAGCTGGAGCTCGACCTCCACCAGCACATCCACGAGGAGAACAACATTCTCTTCCCGCGGGCGCTAACGGCCGCATGAGCACAGGCGCCCGGGTCGGCCGGCCGGCGCCGGCCGTCCTCGTCGCCCTCTACTTCTCGGCCGCGCTTCTCTGCTGGCTCGCGGCGACGATCTCGTTCGTCGACGCTGCGCCGCAGCTCGCCGCCGCCGGCGTGGCGGCGCCCGAGGTCCTGCTCGCCGTCCATCTCGTCGGCCTCGGCTTTCTACCGCTCGCGGTCACGGGCGCGGTCCTGCACGTCCTCCCGACGCTCCTGCGCAACCACGCCTCGCAGGCCCGGGGCTGGACGGCGTTGCCGCTCCTCTGCGCCGGGCCCGTGCTCGCCTACGCGATCGCGCACGGTTACGACACCGTCACCTGGGTCGCGGCGGCCGTCGAGACCGCGGGCTTCCTCGTCGTCGCCTGGGAGCTGGTTGCGCTCGTCGTCGGCGCCCCACACGACCGGATGCTCCTCGCGAGCCGCTTCGGCGTGCTGCTCGCGACGTTCCACGCCGCGGTCGCGCTCGCGGTCGGCGCCGGTCTCGCCGAGCAGGGTTGGAAGCCGCTCCTCGGCATCCCGCACGACCGCGCGATCGGGATCCACCTGAACCTCGCGGTGCTGGGCTGGCTGACCCTCCTCATCGTCACGGTCGGCCGGACGCTCACGCCGATGCTGTCGCTCGCGCCCGCGGCGGCGCGCCGCCGGCTGCCCGTCGAGGAGCTCGTGCTCACCGGCGGGTTGTGGCTCCTCGTGGCCGGGCTCGCGTTCGGCGAGCAGGCGCTGATGCTCGCCGGCGCGCTGCTCGCGCTCGCGGCGATCGGCGTCTTCGCCGTGCTCACGGCCCGGATCGGCCGCGAGCACAGGCTCGACGGCCTCGAGGGCCCACTCACCCACGTCGTCACGGGCATGTTCTTCCTCCTCCAGGCGGCGATCCTCGGGGTCGGAATGCTCCTCGGGCTCGACGCGTCGCCGGCCCGCCTCACCGCCTACGTCGTCGCGCTGCTCGTCGGCTGGGCCGCCGGGGTGACGCTCGGCCACCTGGGCAAGCTCCTCTCGCTCTCGGCCTGGACGTGGTGGCCGCCCGGCCCGAGACCCAAGCAGGCGGCGCTCTACCCGCGCGGGGTCTGGCTCGTCGAGGCGATCGCCTTCGCGGTCGGGATCGAGCTGCTCGTAAACGCCGTCCTCGGCGGCTCGGAAGGAGTGGCCCTGCTCGCCGGGATGCTCCTGGTCGGCTCCGCGGCGGCGGCCTGCGTCGGGGCCGCGTTCACGCTGCTGGCGGGACGGCGCGCGTTCCGAACGCCGCCGTCGCCCGCCGCTGCTTGACTGCCACCGCTCGTGTTGCCGACACACGGAGGTCGATCGATGATGGAGAGCCGCTCCAGGCCGCCGTCCACGGTGATCCCGGTGCTCGGGTACAGCGACATCGGTGAAGCCGTCGCTTGGCTCTGCGAGACCTTCGACCCCGGCGGCCAACGCTGGACGTTCTCACAGACGATCGCCGACGTCGCGCCGGAGGACTGGGGCGCCTCGTCGCGCCGGCTCTAGCCGGGTGCCGATCGAGATCGCCACCCCGTACGGGCCCGCGCGGGCGCATCTCCGCCGGGCCGCCGGCCGCGGGGCGCTGGTGCTCGGGCACGGCGCGGGTGGCGGCATCCTCGCGCGCGACCTCGTCACGGCGGCCGACGTCGCGGTTTCCCTCGGCATCTCGGTCGCGCTCGTGGAGCAGCCGTACCGCGTCGCCGGCCGCCGCTCGCCCGCGCCCGCGCACCAGCTGGACGCGGTCTGGATCGCGGTGGTCGAGCGTCTCCGTCCGACGGAACTGGCCGGGGGCCCGCTCGTCGTCGGCGGCCGCTCGTCGGGCGCCCGCGTCGCCTGCCGCACCGCCGCGGCGACGGACGCGGACGGCGTTCTCTGCCTCGCCTTTCCGCTCCGGCCGCCCACCCGGCAGGGCAAGCCGGCACCGCCGAGCCGGCTCGCCGAGCTCGACGCGGTCACGGTCCCCACGCTCGTCGTGCAGGGCGAACGCGACCGCTTCGGGATCCCACCGGTGGGACCGCGGCGATCCGTCGCGGTCGTCCGGGGCGACCATGCGCTTCGCTCCGACCAGGGCGCGCTCGCGGACGCGGTACGCGGCTGGCTCTCGCGGCTGTCCGGCCGCGCCACCTGAGCGTCCGGCGCGGCTCACTCGGCATCGGCAGCCGCGGGTGCGCCGACAGGCCCACCGTGCCCGTGGGCGACCGCGGCCGTGCGTGTGCGCAGGAGGGCACCGCCGAGCGCCGCGGCGACGGCGGCGAAGAGCGCGCCCGCGAGGAAGGCGAGCCGGTAGCCGCCGTTCAGCGCCTCGACCGCCCCGTCGCCGGAGGCGAGCAGCGTGTCCGTCCGCGAGGCCGCGATGCTCGCCAGGACGGCAAGGCCGAGCGCCCCACCGATCATGAACGACGTGTTCACGACGCCCGACGCGAGCCCCGCCTCGCCCGGCTCGACGTCGCTCATGGCGGCGAGGAGGACGGGGTTGAACGCGATGCCGGCGCCCACGCCGAGCAGGATCATCCCGGGGAGGACGTCCACTGCGAACGACCCGTCGACCGGGGCGCGCGCGAAGAGGAGGAGCCCGACCGCCGCCGTCCCCAGGCCCGCGACGAGCGGCGCGCGGATGTCGAATCGGAGCACGAGCTTCGCCGAGACGCCGAGTGAGAGCGCGCCCATGATCAGGTTGCCCGGCAGGAACGCGAGCCCGACCTGGAGCGGGCTGTAGCCGAGCACGAGCTGCAGGTAGAGCGCAGCGAGGAAGAACCACGCGAACATCGCGGCAGCCCAGAGCACGCCGACCACGTTCGAGACGGCGAGATTGCGCAGCCGGAACAGTCCGAGCGGGACCAGCGGGGCGGCCGCTCGCGACTCGATCCGGAGGAAGACCCCCACGAGCACCGCCGCCAGCGCGAGCAGCCCGAGCGTTCGCGCCGTCGCCCAGCCGACCTCGTTCCCGTTCACGATCGCGTACACGGCGACCATCGAGGCGGCCGTCACCGTGACCGCGCCGGCCACGTCGAGGCGTCCGCCCGCGCCGCCGCGTGCGGCGGGGAGCAGGGCGAGCGTGAGCGCGAAGACCGCGATCCCGACCGGGACGTTCACGAGGAAGATCCAGTGCCAGTCCAGCGTGTCGGTGAGGACCCCGCCGAGGAGGACGCCGAGCGACCCCCCGCCCGAGGCCACGAAACCGAACACGCCCATTGCCTTCGCGCGCTCGGCCGGCTCGGTGAAGAGCGTGATGATCAGCGAGAGAGCGACGGCGGAGACGACCGCCCCGCCCACGCCCTGCACCGCCCGGGCCGCGACGAGCAGGCCCTGCGACCCGGCGAGCCCGCAGGCCGCCGAGGCGACGGTGAAGAGCGAGATGCCGGTCAGGAACATCCTCCGGTGCCCGACGAGGTCGCCGAGCCGGCCGCCGAGGAGCAGGAAGCCGCCGAAGGTCAGCAGGTAGGCGTTCACGACCCAGGCGAGCGACTCCTCCGAGAAGCCGAGGTCCTCACGGATCGACGGCAGCGCGACTCCCACGATGGTCACGTCGAGGACGATCATCAGGTCGCCGAGGCAGAGGACGACGAGCGCCAGCCAGCGGGTGCGGGGGTCGGCGATGGTCATGTGGCGGCTCCTTCGGGCGGTGGCGTCCAGGTCGAGAGGTTGGACGGCGCGGCGGCCCGGAACTCATCGCCCGGGCACCGATGAGCGCCGCGGCCCGGGTCGGTCCTAGCTCCGATGGCCCTGGACGCTCCGCGCACGCTCGAGCTCGCCGTCCACGGGCCGATCGCGCGCTCCGACCTCCCGGGGCTCTCCGCCCGCTTGTGCGCGCGGCTCTCCGCGGCCGAGGCCGACCTCGTGCTCTGCGACGTCCGCGGCGTCGAGCCCGACGCGGTGACGATCGACGCGCTGGCGCGGCTCCACCTCGCCGCGCAACGGCATCGCTGTGCCGTGCGCCTGCGAAACGTGTCACCCGCGCTCCTCGACCTGGTCGCCTTCGTGGGCCTCGCCGACGTGCTGGGAGGACGCGGCTGACCGGCGTGGCGTCAGGGCGTGGCTTCAGCCTCGCCCTCCTTCCTTCCCCGCTGCAGGGAGGGGCTCGCGCCCCTGACGCCCCTACGCGTCGAGCCGCGGCGGAAGGCCGAAGAGCGGGAACACCCGGTCGGTGTCGAGGAAGAACGTGAGCTCGACGATCCTCCCCCGGCGATCTCGACGACCTGGAGCGCCCACGGGTCGTGGCCCGGTCCCGTCTCGCTCGGCTTGTACTGCCCGAACGCCGGCGCACCGTTCGCCGCGACCGTCGGAATCACCCGCGAGCCGCGGCAGCCGATGCCCGGGCCCCACCACCACGTGAAGATGTCTTTCCGGCCGCGGAGCCACAGGTCGTAGGGCGGCATCGACTGCGTCGCGTCCTCGTGGATCAACGACGTGAGCGCGTCGAGGTCGTAGCGCTCGAACGCGTCGACGTACCGTGCGAGGAGCTCCGAGTCGGCCTGCTCGACCGACGGCGGCGTCGTCGCGGCCGCGAGGTTGCTCGCCTCGAGCGTCGCCCGCGCCCGCTGGAGCGCGCTGTTCACGGACGCGACGCTCGTCTCGAGCAGCTCGGCCGCCTCCGACGCCTTCCAGCGCAGGACCTCGCAGAGGATGAGCACCGCCCGCTGACGCGGCGGCAGGTGCTGCAGCGCCGCGACGAAGGCGAGACGCACCGTCTCCCGCCGGGCCGTGACCTCCGCCGGGTCGCCGTCGGCGACCACGAGACCGTCCGGGACGGGCTCGATCCACGTCACCTCGGGCAACGCGTTCAGGTTCGTGGCGACTGGCTCGCGCGCGGGACCGAGGTCCATCGGCCGGGCCCGCCGCTCCCGGCCGCCGATCATGTCGAGGCAGACGTTCGTTGCGATGCGGTAGAGCCACGAGCGGAGAGCGGCGCGGCCCTCGAAGCGGTCGAACGCCTTCCAGGCGCGGAGCATCGTCTCCTGCACGGCGTCCTCGGCCTCGAACGGCGAGCCGAGCATCCGGTAGCAGTAGCCGGTCAGCTCGCGCCGGTGCTGCTCGAGCCGGCCCGAGACGTCGGTGGCGGCGACACTCACGCAGTCCATCCTAGGAGACGCCGTGCGCCGGCCGGGGTACGGCAGGCCGCACCCGTGGGTGTCCCAGGTGTCCGACTTCAGTCGGACACCGACGTTCAGCGCGTGGCTCGGGGCGGAGGTGTCCGACTGAAGTCGGACACCCCTGCCGGGAACGGTGCGCTACTTCGCGGCCGCGCCGACGCGCGTCGGCGGGGCAGCGACGATGCGGATGTACGGCTTGGGCTCCTCCCAGCCGTCGGGGTAGATCTCGCGGGCCTCGTCGTTCGACACGGAGCCGGCGATGATCACGTCGTCGCCGGGCCGCCAGTTCACGGGGGTCGAGACCTTGTGGTCGGCGGTGAGCTGGAGCGAGTCGACCACGCGCAGCACCTCGTCGAAGTTCCGGCCCGTCGTCATCGGGTAGACGAGGACCAGCTTGACCTTCTTGTCGGGGCCGATCACGAACACGTTGCGGACGGTCTGGTTGTCGGCCGCCGTCCGGTCGCCGGGATCACCGCTCACGTCGGCGCCGAGCATCCCGTAGAGCTTCGAGACCGCGAAGTCGGCGTCGCCGATGATCGGATAGTTGGGAGCCTGGCCCTGCGTCTCCTCGATGTCGCGCGCCCAGCCCTCGTGGTCGGTCGTCGGGTCGACGGAGAGCCCGATGATCTTGACATCGCGCCGGTCGAACTCCGGCTTGATCCGGGCCATGTACCCGAGCTCCGTCGTGCACACCGGCGTGAAGTCCTTCGGGTGCGAGAAGAGCACGGCCCACGAGTCGCCGATCCAGTCGTGGAACGAGATCGGCCCCTCGGTGGTCTCCGCCTCGAAGTCGGGCGCGGTGTCGCCGATCGTCAATGCCATGTTCCGAACCTCCCGGTGTAGAAGACGCGCGCTGCCGCGCACGAGGATGTTGATCACTCGAACGCGGGCGCCCGGTCAATTCTTCCACAATTGAAGCATTGGGTGCGAAGCGCACCCGGCAGCGGCACTCGGTGCGATACTCGACCGCCATGGGTGGAACGCCGGCCGCTCCACGACCCGCGCTACGGGCCCTGCGCGACGACCTGCACGGCATGTACCCGGGGTACTTCGCCCTCGTGATGGCGACGGGGATCGTCTCGAACGCGTTCTTCTTCCTCGGCCACGACTGGCTGTCGGATGCGCTGTTCGCGGTCGCCGTCGTCGCGTTCCCCGTGCTCATCGTCGCGACCGCGCTCCGCGTGCTCGTCTGGCCGCGGGCGGTCTGGCGGGATCTCGTCGATCCTCGGCTCGTGTTCACGTTCTTCACCTTCGTGGCCGCCGCGGACGTCTTCGGCCTCCAGTTCCACCTGCGCGGCCACGACCACGCCGCTCTCGTCCTGTGGCTCGTCGCGCTCGCTTCCTGGCTCTGGCTCGGCTACTTCTCCTTCGCGGTGCTCACCTTCGACGAGAGCCAGACGGGCGCGGACGTCGTCCACGGAGGCTGGCTGATCGCGATCGTGGGCACGGAGTCGCTCGTCCTGCTGGGAGCACCGCTCGCGAGCCAGTTCGGCTCCTTCGAGGAGACGATCTTCGTCGCCGTCTACGCCCTCTGGGGCATCGGGATCGTGTTCTACGGGATCTTCGTCACGCTGTTCGCGTACCGGATCTTCTTCCTCCGCGTCGACGCGGCCGAGATGAACCCGCTCTTCTGGGTCGTCATGGGTGCAGCCGCGATCGCGACGAACGCGGGCTCGACGCTGATCCTCACGAAGCCCGACCTTGCCTTCCTGCTCGCGATGCAGCCGTTCGTGAACGGGACGACGCTCATCCTCTGGGCGTGGGCGACGTGGTGGATTCCCCTGCTCGGGATCTTCGGCGTCTGGCGCCATCTCGTGCGGCGGTACCCGCTCGAGTACACGCCGACCTACTGGAGCCTCGTGTTCCCGCTCGGGATGTACGCGGTCGCGACCTTTCGCCTCTCGCTCGCGTCGGACTTCCGGCCGATCGAGCTCTTCTCCGAGATCATGGTGTGGTTCGCGCTCGCAGCGTGGCTGCTGACGATGGGGGGTCTCCTCCGCGCGTCGCTGCTGCGGTTGCGCGCGGGTCACACGCCCGGTCGCGGGCTGGGGCTCGGGTAGCGCCGCTCAGCGCTTGGGCTTCGGCCTGAGCTTCGTGAAGCGGTTCGCCGGCGTGACGCCGTCCCACGTTCGGCTCGCGGCGACGATGCGCGTGACCTTCGTGCGATACGTGCCCCACGAGGCGGGCCGTGAGAACGTCATGCGGCCGCTCGTCGTCGGGCCCACGGCTCGCGCGTAGAGCTTGTCGTTGCGGTAGAGCGCGACGGTCACCCGCGCGTCCCGCACACGGCGACCCCGCGCATCCACGACGGTCACGTAGACGTGAAGGCGCTTCCGCGCCACGCCGTAGCGGACCGCCGCGACGCGCACGGGCGGCGGTGCGCTCACCGTCACGGCCGCGGTCGCCGTGAGCGTGCCGCTCGGCGTCGTGATCGTGGCGGTCACCTGCGCGTCGCCCGGCACGGTGCCCGCGGTGAAGGTGGTCGACGCCCCGGAGGCGGTCGAGAGCGTGCCGACCCCCTCGGGGGAGACCGTCCACAGCGCGCTCGTCGGCGTCGCGTTGCCGAAGGCGTCGACCCCGACCGCAGCGAGGGTCACCGTCCCACCCGGGAGGACGGTCGCGGCGGACGGCTCTACGCGGAGGGACACGGGCGCCGCCCCACCGACGGTGACGAGCTGCGTGCCCGAGACGACGCCGGCGCCGGCCGCGGTGAGGGTCGGCGTCCCGGCCGTCGGATCCTGGTAGTAGAGCTGGACGGTCGAGAACGTCCCGGCGGGGAGCTGGAAGGCGATCGTCGGCGTGAACGGGCCCGTCGGTGTGGTCGAGAACGTCCCGCTCGGCGACGACGTGGCGACGGTGGCGGTGAACGCGGCCGCCGGCCGCCCCGACACGCCCGCGATCTGCACCTGGAGCGAGATCGGTGCCGAGACGGCTCCGGCGGCGATCGTCTGCGGCGGCGAGACGAACGCGAGCGTCGTCGGCGACCAGGCACGGAACGCGCGCCAGTTGTCGGTCAACCTCCCGTCCGGGAGATCGCCCGCGCACCACGTTCCCTGCGCGGCCGCGCCGCAGGCGCCGATCCCCGGGTCGGAGGGGGTCTCCACCCCCGAGTCCCGGATCGCGCTCGCCAGTCGGTCGAGGACCGCTCCGGTCTGCCGCGCGAAGTCGTTCGGCACGAGCGCGTCCGAGTTCTTCGGCGCCCAGGCGAAGCCGAAGCGGTCGCTCGCCCGCCCCGCGCGCACGCCGTGGTTGCGGAGCGCGTACACCTGAGCAGAGACGTACTGCTGCATCAGCGTCTGGTCGACGAGCGTCCAGCCGAAGGCGGAGCCCCACTGCCAGGCCGCGTTCGCGAGCGCGCTGCCGGCGTTGCCGTAAAACGCATTGGCCGTGCCCGACGACGCGCCGCCGGCGGCCGCGAGGAGGTCCTGGTGGCGCAGGTACTCGACCAGCGCGTCGCGCCGGTTCGCGAGCGGCATCCCCGGGGCGGCGTAGCTGCGGACGTCGCCGTACACCTCCTGCGACCAGTCGCTCACGTAGGCGTTCATGTCGATCCAGAACGCCGAGTCCTGGAGCCACTCCTGCGTCCGCGCCTTGTAGGTCCCGATCTCGGGCACCCGCTGGCCGACGCCGACGATCCAGACGATTCCCTTCGTCGGCGGCCCCTCTCCGGCGGCGTCGAAGAGCCCGCGGAGTAGCTCGCGGATGTTCGCGCGTCCGTTGCCGTCGCCGCGGCGGACGGCTGAGGAGACCTCGTTGAGCGCCCACGTGTCTCCCGCGCCGACGTCGTACCCGGCCGCCGCCATCCGCCGCCGCGCCTCGACTCCGGCCTGGTACCAGGACGAGCCGGTGCTCGCGACCCAACTCTGCCACGCCGTGTAGTGGATCTCGGCGAGCGCGTGGAAGCCCGGCCCGAGCGCGCGGATCCGCCACGCCTGGTCGGGCCGTGGCTTCGTCTTGCCCGCGACGATCGGCGGAACGGAGACGTAGTACTGCGCGCACGGCGAGGCGCCCGCGGCGAGGCGCGTCGCGAGCCGGAGCCAGTCCGTCGCCGCGTAGAACACGGCCCGGAGCGGCCGGCAGGCCTGCTCCGCGGCGAGCGGGCGAAAGGTGACCGGCCGGTGCACCAGCTTGCGCCACAGCGCCTCGGTCGCCTGCGGCTCGAGCGACGCCACCGGTGCCGGGCCGGGGCTCTCGGCGGCGAGGGAGGGCTGCGCGACGGCGAGACCGGCGAGAGCGAACGCGAGGAGGAGCACCAGCCGGCGGGCGACGCGGAGCATCGCGGCAGGCTACGCGCGAGCTGTGATGGAGCTGTGAGGCCCGTCCGCGGCCGGCGCGTCGAGCGGGATCACGGCGGTGAGGGTCGTCCCCTTCCCCTCCGGGCTGACGACCGCGAGCGTGCCGCCGAGCGCCTCGACGCGGTCGAGGAGCCCCCCGAGGCCGGTGGCCTCCTCCTCGCACTCGATGCACGCGCCGCCGATGCCGTCGTCGCGGACGACCACCTCGACCGTCGTGCCGGTATCGACGACGCGGAGCCAGACGCGCGTCGCGCGCGCGTGCCTGACCGCGTTCGTGCACGCCTCGGCGCAGACGTAGTAGGCCGCGGCCTCGATCGGCCCCGGCAGGCGCCGGTGAAGCCGAAGCTCGAGCTCGGTGGGCAGGGAGGAGCGGGTGGCGCCGGCGCGGAGCGCGGCCTCGAGACCCCGACGGGCGAGAAGCGGCGGGTCGAGGCCCCGCGAGAGCTCGCGAAGATCGTCGATCGCGCCCTCGAGCTCGGCGAGCACCAGCCCGGCCTTCGGGCCGAGCAGGGGGTCGCGCGCCAGGTCGGCGGCGAGCGTGCGGACGCCGAGGAGCGCGGCGGTGAGGCGCTGCTGCGCGCCGTCGTGGAGGTTCCGCTCGAGCCGACGCCGCGCCTCGTCGCCGGCCTCGAGGATTCGCAGCCGCGACGCCTGCAGCTGCTCGAGCTTCGCGACGAGGTCGCGGTGGAGGCGGTCGCGCTCCATCGCGATGCGCATCAGCGGGACGAAGACCTCGACGAAGTCGGGGTCGTCGAGGAGCTGCGGGGTGTGGACGACGGCGCCGATCTTGCGGCTCTCGTAGCCGATCCAGGTCGTCGTCGCATCGGTCTCGCGGCCCGGCTCGCCGGTCACGCCGCGCACGTCGACGTAGCGCTCGAGCTCCCAGTCCCACCAGTAGAGGCCGAGTTGCGGCTCGTGGAGGATCTCGCGCAACGCCGCCTGCACCTGCTCCGGCGTCGCGAGGTCGGGGATGACCTGGAAAACCTGCCCGATCGTGTCGAGCCAGGAGCCGACGGCGCGCATTCGCACGTTGTACCGCGTCGGGTCGGCATTGTCTGCCCCGGGGAGCCGCGGCAGGGCCGCGCTCTCCCCGGGGCGGACGCTCACTTGACCGCGAGAACGCCCTTCATGCCGCCCGCCGCGTGACCCGGCAACGTGCAGATGTACGGGAACTTCCCCGCCTTCTTGAAGGTCACCTTGAGGGTCTGCGACTGGCCGGCCTTCAGCTTCTTCGTCGCCTTTCCGCCGATCTTGAAGTCGTGCTCGATCATGCCCTTGTTCGTGACCTTGAACGTCACGACACCTTTCGCCACGGACTTCTTCGACAGCGTGAACTTGAGCTCCGACGGCTTGCCGGCGGTGACGTTGACGACCGTGGCCGTCGACGCGCCGGATGCCGGCAGCACGATCGCGAGCGCGACGGCGATGCTCGCCGGCACCGCGATCAACCCCTTGCCACTCATGCTCCTCCTCGGCTGGACGTAGAGACGCGAGCACTATGCCTGGCGCCGTCCCGCGAGGCGCCGGTAGCGGCCCGCTCGGACGGCGCGTGCCCGTACGCTTGGGCGATGCCGCCCCGCCGCGCTCATCCCGCGCCCTCGCCGAGGACGCGCGTCCGCCGGCTTCCGGAGCGCGGGCGGTACGACCGCGCGGCGATCGACGACGTCCTCGACGCCGCGCTCGTCGCGCATCTCGGCTTCGTCTCGGACGGCCAGCCGTTCGTCATCCCCACCCTGCACGCGCGGGTCGGCGACGAGGTCTACGTCCACGGCTCGTCGGCGAGCCGCGCGCTCCGCGCGCTGGCCGAGGGGATCCCCGCCTGTCTCACCGTGACGCTGCTCGACGGCATCGTCTTCGCGCGCTCGGTCTTCGAGCACTCGCTGAACTACCGCTCGGTGGTCGTTCTCGGCCAGGCCACGCCCGTCGACGACCGTGAGGAGAAGCTGGCCGCGCTCGAGGCGTTCACCGAGAAGCTCCTGCCCGGCCGCTGGGCGGAGACGCGCCCGCCGACCGCGAGGGAGCTGAAGGCGACGGGGGTGCTTCGGCTGCCCCTCGACGAGGCGTCCGCGAAGATCCGTGACGGCGGCCCCGAGGACGGCGACACCCCCGACGCGGAGCTCGACGTCTGGGCCGGCCATCTCCCGCTCGCCGTGACGGCGCTCGAGCCCGTACCCGACACCGGGCTGCGCCCCGGGATCGCGGTGCCGCCCGCTCTCCGTCCTTACCGGCGCCCCGGCCTCGTCGCGTAGCGACACTTCCTGCGTGCGCGCGCCCTCCTACGACACCGTGGTGATGAAGTTCGGCGGCTCCTCGGTCGCCGACCCCGAGAAGATCCGCCACGTCGCGCAGCGCTTCGTCGACGCGAAGCGCCGCGGCCTCGCCGTCGTCGGCACCGTCTCCGCGATGGGCAAGACGACCGACCAGCTGCTCGCGCTCGCCGCGGACGTCTCTTCCAGCCCCAACCCGCGGGAGCTCGACATGCTCCTCTCGACGGGAGAGCGGATCGCGTGCGCGCTCGTCGCGATGGCGATCGACGACCTCGGCGAGGAGGCGGTCTCCTACACCGGCTCGCAGGCCGGGATCCTCACCGACGCCGCGCACACGAAGGCGAAGATCCGGGAGATCCGCGGCGACCGCATCCGCGCGTCGCTCGAGCAGGGGAAGATCGTGCTCGTCGCGGGGTTCCAGGGGCTCTCGCGCGACACGATGGACATCACCACACTCGGCCGCGGCGGCACGGATGCCACCGCGGTCGCGCTCGCCGCCGCGCTCGGCGGCGCCTGCGAGATCTACTCGGACGTGCCAGGCGTCTTCACCGCCGACCCGCGGATCGTCCCGAACGCCCGCAAGCTGCCGTTCGTCTCCTACGACGAGATGCTCGAGATGGCGGCGTCCGGGGCGAAGGTGCTGATGCTCCGCTCGGTCGAGCTCGCACGCAATCATGGGGTGCGCATCCACGCGCGCTCGACGTTCTCGGACGAGGAGGGAACCTGGGTGACCGACCACGAGGGAATGGAGCAGGCGATCATCTCGGCGGTCACCCACTCCGAGACGGACGTCGTCTTCACGCTGACCGGGATTCCCGACCGTCCCGGCGTCGCGGCGATGATCTTCGACCGCGTCGCCCACGCGCAGGTGAACGTCGACACGATCATCCAGAACGTCGTCCACGGCCGCGCCGAGATGTCCTTCTCGGTGCCGGCCGAGGACGTCGCGGCGACCCAGGGGGCGCTCGCCGCGACACAGGACGAGCTCGGCGCGTTCTCGGTCGACCTGAACGAGGAGCTCGGCAAGGTGTCTCTGATCGGTGCCGGCATGCGCTCGCATCCGGGCGTCGCCGCGACGATGTTCCGGACGCTCGCCGAGCTCGGGATCAACCTCGAGATGATCTCGACCTCGCCGATCAAGATCTCCTGCATGATCGGGCGCGACCGCATCCCCGAGGCAGTCCGCGCGCTGCACGACGCCTTCGCCCTGGAGGGCGAGCCGCAGGTCGAGCCCACTATCTGAGGCTGCAGGGGGTCTGGCACCCGCAGGGTGCCTGACCCCAGCAGGCACCGGGCGCCCCGCGGCGAACCGAGCCACCGTGAGCGACCGCACGCTCGAGGCGCTGATCACGGCCGGGGTCGGCCTCGTCGTCGTGATCGCGGTCCGCTTCGTGGTCGGTCGCGCGTTCGAGCGCTACGAGCAGCGCATCTCGGCGAAGGACCCGGCGCTCGCGGCACGCCGGAGGACGACGCTCGGGTTCCTGCGCAAGGTCATCGTCGCGCTCGTCGTCGCGCTGGCGGTCTGGAAGGTGCTCTCCCTGTACCCGAGCACGGACCAGCTGGTCAACGCCCTGCTCGCCTCGAGCGCGGTCCTCGCGATCTTCGTCGGCCTCGCCTTCAACACGCCCCTCTCGAACCTCGGCTCGGGGATGCTCGTCGCGTTCGCGCAGCCGCTGCGGATCGGCGACCGGGTCACCGTCGGCGACCAGACGGGCTTCGTCGAGGAGATGGACCTCCTCTACACGACGCTCGTCACCGACGACGCGCGGCGCGTGTTCATCCCGAACAGCCAGCTGACCGCGACGATGATCGTCAACCGGACGATCCGCGACCCGCGACGTGTGCTGTCGGCGTCGCTCCCGGTGCGGCTCGGCGCGCCGATCGACGAGGCGCGCGCGACCGTCCTGCAGGCGATCGAAGGGCTCCCCGGTCTCCACCACGGCCAGGCGAGAGTGCTCGTCGGCGACGTCAGCGGCGGCTCGGTGTGGCTCACTGCGACCGTCGCCGCGCCGCTCAATGCCGATGTGATCCAGCTCGGCTCGGATGTCCGCGAGGCGGCGCTCGGCGCGCTCGCGGAGGCCGGCTTTCTGGTGGGAGGCGCCTGACCTCGGGTCAGGCGCCTCCCACCAGGCCCGGGCCTGAGCTTGGTGCATCCCGGCGCAGCCGGGAGGCGCCCTACACGCAGTCGCGCAAGGCTTGCGCCTCCGGCAGCGTCTCGAGCCGCTTCAGCGTGTTGTTCTCGATCTGGCGGATCCGCTCGCGCGTGACCCCGAACGCGCGACCGACCTCCTCGAGCGTGCACGGGGCCTCGCCGAGGAGCCCGTAGCGGAGCTCGATCACCTTGCGGTCGCGCTCGGGGAGCGAGCCGAGGGCGGCCTCGATGTCCTCCCGCCGCAGCGAGAGCGAGGCCGTATCGAACGGGGACTCCGCCTGGTCGTCCGGGACGAAGTCTCCGAGCGCCGAGTCGTCCTCCTCCCCGACCGGCTTCTCGAGCGAGATCGGCATCTGTGCCATCCGCTGGATCTCGCGCACTTCCTCGACCGACAGCTCGAGCTCGTCGGCGACCTCCTCGGGGCGCGGCTCGCGCCCGAGCCGCTGGACGAGCTGGCGCTCGATGTGAACGACCTTGTTCAGCTTCTCGACCATGTGCACCGGGATCCGGATCGTGCGCGCCTTGTCGGCGATCGCGCGGGTCACCGCCTGGCGAATCCACCACGTCGCGTACGTGGAGAACTTGAAGCCCTTGCGGTGGTCGAACTTCTCGACGGCGCGAATCAGGCCGAGAGAGCCCTCCTGGATCAGGTCGAGGAACGAGAGGCCACGGCCGAGGTAGCCCTTCGCGATCGAGACGACGAGCCGCAGGTTCGCCTCGATCATGTGCTGCTTCGCACGTTCGTCGCCGCGCTCGATACGTTTTGCGAGCGTCACCTCCTGGTCCGCGGTGAGAAGCGGCACCTTGCCGATCTCGCGCAGGTACAGGCGCAGCGAGTCGAGGGAGGGCTCGACGGTGAGGTCGAGCTTCGGCGCCGCCACCTCCTCCGGCTGGACGATCGGCTGCTCGTGCGGCAGCGCCTTGTGCTGCTCGCCCTCGACCAGCTCGATCGAGTGGTCGATGAGATACGTCGTGAAGTCCTCGAGCTGCTCCTTCGTGAGATCGACGTCCTCCAAGGACTTCACGATCTCGTCGTACGTGAGGAACCCCTTCTCCTGTCCCTGCTCGACGAGCTTCAGCAGCTCCTCGACCTCCGGAAGGGCGATCTCGACCGAGAGCATTGACCCCTCTTTCTCCCTGGCGGTTGACGGAAGACAGACCCTCGAACGCAACGAGCCGGATCTGCTTTCCGGCTCGGACCTCTCAGGCGGCGCATCGTATACAGCTGTCTCGGCTTTGGGAAGGGTGCAAAATCCTCGATTTTCGATCAGCCGCGGGGCCCGACGCGGAGCACCCCGACCTGCTCGCCGCGGCTGTTCGAGACGGCGGTGTCGGGGAGAGTGCCGGGCGCGTAGCCCAGCAGCCCGAGGACGAGGGCGAGTGCCGGCTGGATCGCGCGGAACGCGCCGTCTCGGACCTTGAGCGCGAGCCCGAGCCCGTCCCCCGACGCGGCGCAGAAGCACCCCTCGGCACCGCCCTTCGCGACCCAGCCGTCGAGCTCCCGGATCAGGACGGCATCCGTGGCCACGGGCCCACGGAGCAGCTCCGGATGGGCGCGCATCGCGCGAACGACGCGCTCCCCGCCCTCGAGCGAGCCGAGGCGCGCGAACGCGTGGGCAGCGCGCTCGAGCGGCAGGGCGAACGTCTGGACGCCGCAGCCGTCGACCGCCGCCGCCACGGGTCGAGCCTCGGCGGCCTCGACGACGGCCTCGAGCATCGCCGCCTGGCACGGATGGCTTGCCAGCCGGTACCCCGCCGTCGGCCAGCCCTTCCCGACGCAGAGCGCGAGGAACCCTGCGTGCTTGCCCGAGCAGTTGTGCTCGATCGGGGTCGGGTCGGGGCCGCACTCGAGGTCGTCCTCCGTGGCCGGTGCGTCGGCGAGGAGGCGCCGGACGACGGCGAGCTGCTCAGGGCTCGCGAGGTGCGACGCGCACACGAGCGCGATCTGCTCGTCGTCGAGGTCGGGCCGCGCCCGCACGACCGGGAGCGCCTGGATCGGCTTTGCCGACGAGCGCAGGAATGCCACGAGGCCGGGGTCGCCGAGTGCGAGCTCGACGCGGCCGTCGCGCACCGCAACGGCATGCACGAGGTGGCGTGCCTCGACCACCTCCCCACGCGTCGCCTCGACGACGATCGGCTCCACCGCGCCGGAGCCTAGCCGAGCCGCTGGCGCCCTCTACGCTTCGTCCATGCCCGAGCTGCCCGAGGTCGAGGCGTGGGTGCGGGAGCTCGACCCGCTCGTCTCGCGCTCACCCGTGGAGCGCGCTCGGTCCGGCCACGTGGCGACGCTGAAGACGTTCGAGCCGCCGCCCGCGGCGCTCGAGGGCCGCACCCTCGAGGGCGCGCGACGGCGCGGCAAGAATCTCCTCTTCCCGACGGAGGACGGCGAGCTCGTCCTGCGCGTGCACCTGATGAGCGCGGGACGGCTGCGGTACGTCGAGGCAGGGAAGAAGGCGCCCGCCAAGCCGATGTTCCAGGTGCGTTTCGCCGACGGCGGCGAGCTCGACCTCACCGAGGGCGGGAAGAAGAAGCGCGCCGGCGTCTGGCTCTCGACACCCGAGGGGCTCGACGCGGAGCTCGCGCACCTCGGGCCGGACGCGCTCGACCTCGACGCCGCCGCGCTCGGCGGGATCCTCGCCCGCGAGCGCCGGCAGCTCCACCCGCTGCTCCGCGACCAGCGCGCGCTTGCGGGGATCGGGCGGGCGCACGCGAACGAGATCCTGTGGGAGGCCCGCCTGTCGCCGTTCCGGCTCTCGACCGAGCTCGGCGAGCGGGAGGTGGCAGCGCTCGCGACCGCGATCCGCGGTGACCTGACGCGCGCGCTCGAGCTCCGCCTCGCGGGCAGGGCCGACGCCGACGTCTACCGCGTGCACGGCCGCTTCGGCGAGCCGTGCGCGCGCTGCGGCGACACCCTGCGGCGCGTCGACTTCGAGGAGCACACGATCACGTACTGCCCGCGCTGCCAGACGGGCGGCAGGATCCTCAAGGACCGGCGGCTCTCGCGCCTCCTGCGCTGACCCCGCGGCAGTACTCTCGGAGCGATGGCGAAGGTACACGTGAACGGCGTCGACCTGGCATACGACGACTCGGGGCGTGGTGACGCGCTCGTCCTGCTCCACGCGGGGATCGCCGACCGGCGGATGTGGGACGACGTGACGCCGATGCTCGCCGAGGGTTACCGCGTGATCGCGTGCGACCTGCGCGGCTTCGGGGAGACGCCGCTCCCCGACGGCCCGTTCGTCTACGCGGCCGACGTGGCCGGGCTGATCGCCGGGCTCGGAGTCGAGCGGGCCCACGTCGCCGGGGTCTCGCTCGGAGGACACGTGGCGCTCGATCTCGTGCTCGCGCACCCGGAGCTCGTCGACCGCCTCGTGCTCGTCGGCGCCGGGATCGACGGCTGGGAGCACGAGCCGGCGCTCCGCGCGCTGTGGGAGAAGGAGGAGGCGGCGTTCGAGCGGGGTGAGCTCGACGAGGTGGCGTGGATCAACGTCCGCACCTGGCTCGACGGCCCGACGCGCGGCGAGACCGACGTCCCGGCCGCCCTCCGCCGGCGCGTGTACGAGATGCAGCGCGCGGCGCTCGACCACGAGAACCCGGCCGCGACCGGTGGGTGGCTGACGTCCAGCCGGCGCCAGCGGCTCGGCGAGGTGACCGCACCGACGCTCGTCCTCGTCGGCGCGCTCGACCAGCGGGACTTCCGTCGAATCGCGCGCGTCCTCGCCGACGAGATTCCCGGTGCCCGCTTCGAGGAGCTACCGGGGGTCGCGCACCTGCCGCCGCTCGAGCGCCCCGAGGCGTTCGCGCGCACCGTCCTCGCGTTCCTGGGGTGACCGCGCGCGGCGGCGGCTACCGCGCGCCCCGGATCAGCGCACGGGAGAACCTCGGCTCGGTTCCGGCGAGCAGCCTGCGGATGTTGTGCCGATGGAGAAGGGCGACGGCGATCGCGGCGATCGCCGCGAATCCCACGACCGGCCAGGGCGCGTCGAGGGCGACGCACGCGAACGGGAGGGCGCACGCGGTCACGATCGACGCGAGGGAGGCGTAGCGGAACGCGAGGAACATCACGAGCCAGACGCCGAGGCAGGCGAGGGCGGCGAGGGGCGCGAGCGCGAACGCGACGCCGCCGGCGGTCGCGACCATCTTCCCGCCCTTCGAGAAGCCGAGGAAGACCGGGCGCGCGTGACCGACCATCGCGGCGGCGCCCGCGAGCACGCCGACCCAGTCCCCGCCGAGCTCGAGCCCGACGAGGGCCGGGACGAACCCCTTGGCGACGTCCAGCAGCGCGACCGGGATGCCGAGCGAGGGGCCGTAGACGCGCCAGACGTTCGACGCGCCGACATTGCCGCTGCCGTGACGGCGGACGTCGTCGCCGCGAACGAGGCGAGGGATGAGGAAGCCGAAGGGAATCGAGCCGAGGAGGTAGCCGCCGACGACGATCAGCGCGTCGGCGATCACCGGACGAGCCCGAGGCTCTGAACGGGATCGTGTACGAGGCGATCCACCCGTTGACGACGTGCCATCGCGCTCCTCGATCGGCGGGACGGGACCGGCCGGAGCATATCCTTGAGTCGAGGATGATCGGTTCCGTCGATCATCTCGACTCGACGACCGAAGGAGGCCACCGATGGCGTACTCCGTCCCCGATCTCACGTACCCGTTCGACGCGCTCGAGCCGCACATCGACGCGCGCACGATGGAGATCCACCACGACAAGCACCACGGCGCGTACGTCGCGAACCTGAACGCGGCGCTCGAGGGGACGGAGTGGCTCGACCGGCCGATCGACTCGGTTCTCTCGAACCTCGAGATCATCCCCGAGGACAAGCGCATGGCCGTTCGCAACAACGGCGGCGGCCACGCGAACCACACGCTGTTCTGGGAGATCATGGGGCCGGGCGGCGGCGGCGAGCCTGCGGGCGAACTGGCGGCGGCGATCACGGACACCTTCGGGTCGCTCGACGACCTGAAGACGCAGGTCAACGACGCCGGCGCGAAGCGCTTCGGCTCCGGCTGGAGCTGGCTCGTCTGGGACGGCACGGGCCTTGCCGTCCTCTCGACACCGAACCAGGACACGCCGGTGATGGACGGGAAGACGCCGATTCTGGGGATCGACGTCTGGGAGCACGCGTACTACCTCAACTACCAGAACCGCCGGCCTGACTACCTCGCCGCGTGGTGGAACGTCGTCGACTGGACCGCCGTCGCGGCCAGGTTCGACGCTGCGCGCTCGAGCTAGCGCTCGAGCGCGCCCAGGACCAGGGCTGGAGCCGCTACCCGGCTCCAGCCCGAATCCAAGCGGCGGCGAGGCGCGTACTCCCGATGATGGACGCGGCCATCGCCTGCCCGGCCGACTTGCCGTTCCCACGCCGAGCGGCGAGCATCCTCGCGATGGCATCGGACCTGCGGACCGACGAGGAGCTCCTCGGGCTGATCGCCGCCGGCGACCGACCCGCGTTCGAGGAGCTCTACCGGCGCTATGCCCGCTCGGTGCTCGGCGTCGCGTTGCGCCGGATCGGCGACCGCGGCCGCGCCGAGGACGCCGCGCAGGAGACCTTCGCGCGCATCTGGCGGTCGGCCTCCCGCTACGACCCGGCACGCGGGCGACCGACGTCGTGGCTCTACACGGTCGCTCGCAACGCGATCGTCGACGGTCTCCGCCGGAGACCCGACCCGACCGTCGCCGACCCGCCCGAGGCCGCCGCGAGCGATCCTGGCCCCGCCCAAGCGGCCGAGAGCGAATGGGTCGCGTGGCGCGTGCACCGCGCGCTCGAGGTGCTGCCCGAGCACGAGCGGTCGCTCGTCGAGCTCGCCTACTGGAGCGGGATGTCGCAGAGCGAGATCGCCGACTACGTCGGCCTGCCGCTCGGTACGGTGAAGACGCGGACGCGGGCGGCGCTCGGCCGTCTCGCGAGCGAGCTGGAGGGCGAGCTCGAATGAGAGACCTGAACCAGATCGTCGGCGACGAGCTCGACACCGCCGAGCGCGAGCGACTCGGGCGGGTCCATGCGCTCCTCGAGCAGGCGGGCCCGCCGCCGGAGCTGTCACCCGCGCTGGCCCGTGCGCCGGAGCCGCCGGCCGCCCGCGTGATCCCGTTCCCGTGGCGGTATCGCTCCACCGTCCTCGCCGCGGCAGCGGTCGCCGCGCTGGCGCTGTTCGGGCTCGGCTACCTCGCCGGGGGCGGCGGGGGCCAAGACCCGGTGCGGACGGTCGCGATGACCGGAACGGCACCGGCGAGCGCGACGCTCGATCTCTTCGCGCAGGACGCGGCGGGCAACTGGCCGATGGAGCTGCGCGTCAGCGGCCTCCCGGCGGGGCTTTACGAGCTGTGGTTGACACGCGGGGACGAGCTCGCCGAGCCATGCGGCTCGTTCGCCGTCGCCGACGGCGAGACAACGGTGCCGCTCAACGCGCCGTACGGACTGCGCGACTTCGACGGCTGGGTCGTCGTCCCCGCGGGCGAGACGACCCCCGTGCTGACGACGTAGAGATGGGGTCTGAGGTGGAGTGTGGTGTGGGGTCTGGCACCGCAGGTGCCTGACCCCGGCGACGCCAACGAGTCTCGACCCGTCCCCACCTGCCGGAGGCGCCACTGGGGTCAGGCACCCCTCCGGGTGCCAGACCCGCCCGGCGCCTGGAGCCCTACTTGCCGTTGCCGCCGTTCCCCTTGCCCTTGCCGTTCCCGTTGCCTTGCCCTTGTGGCAGACGGTGACCTTCTTCTCGCTGTACTGGTACTGACCCGGCGCGTACTGGGACTTGCCGGGCTTCGCGAGGCTGCCCGCCAGACCGGTGCCGCCGATCGCCGCGAAGGCGATCACCGCCCCGAGGGCCACGACGGACGCCACGCCTATCCGTCTCGTGGATGCGCGATCTCTTATGTGTCCCCTCTCTGTCGGAGCATCGCCACCGCTATCGGTCGCATTCCCCTGAGGCCGAGGCGAAAACCCTCGACTCAGGGATGGTCGGCCACCCTGGCCGCCGCGTCAAGCTCGGGGGCACGCAGGTTGAGCTCGACCGCGCGCGTGCGCGCGCACGCGCTCGTCGCCGCGCGTGACGAGGGCGAGGTCGAGCCAGGCGTCCCACGAGCCTGGGTCGTCCTCGAGGGAGCGGAGGAGGTGTCGGCGGGCCGCCACCGGCCTGCCCTCCGCGAGCTCTGCCTCCCCGAGAAGCCGCAAGGGCTCGGCTGCCCAGGGCGCGAAGCGCCGCGCGCGCTCGGCGTCGCGCCGCGCGAGCGTCGTCTCGCCTCGGTCGAGCGCATCCTGGGCGTCGGCGAGCGCGCCGTTCCCCACGTGCACGACGACCGCGACGGCCCCGAGCGCCGTCGCGGCGAGGAGGAGCACGGTTCTCGAGCCTGCGCGGAGCCGGCGCCGCACGCCGCTGCTTCCGAGCCGCACGAGCGCAACCCCGAGGAAGACGGTGCAGAACGTGACGGCCGGCAGCTCCCAGTCCCAGTCGAGCACGGCATGGGCGAGGAGCGCAACGTAGGCGGCGAGCGCAGCGACGCCCACGGGCTCGCGAATCGCGCGACGAACCCCGGCGAACGGGACGAGCAACGCCACGAGCAGGAGAGCGATGCCAACGGCCCCGAGCTCAGACCATGGCGGCGGCCACGTCCCAGTAGTCGGCGCGGAAGCTCGTGGACGTCGAGAGCAGACGGTCTGGAGCACCCTGCTGGCTCGCCGGCGCGGGCCGGGCGACGCGCACCTCGCGCTCGCCCGCGACGACGATCGCGCCTGCGACGAGGAGGATCGCGGCGGCCCCGAGAGCCACGGCGCGGCGCCGCGGGACGCGTGGGAGTCGCACGCGGGGCGGCCGGGCCGCGACCGCGCCGGCCGCGAGCGCGAGGCAGGCGAGCACGGCGAGCGAGGCCGCCTCGAGGGCGGTCACGCCCGTCTCGCCGAAGCTGCCGATCCACCACGCGAGGACGACCGCGACACCGGCGACCGTGCCGACGAGCGCCGTCGGCGCGAGACGGCTCGCGGGTCGCGTCGTCACGGCGAGCACCGCCAGCCCGAGCGCCGCGGCGAGGACTGCACCCCGCGACAGCGAGAGGTAGAGCGACACCGCCGCGGGGGGCGCAAGTCCGGCGGCGAGCGCTCGCCGGGCGGCCGGCCCGTCGGACGCGAGCCCGAGGCCGAGGAGCAGGGAGACGGCGGCGAGGATGCCCGCCGCATTCGCATAGCCGACGGGGAGCTCCAACCGGTCGCTCGGGACGCCCGCCCCGAGCACGTGCTCTGCGAGGCCGCCCAGCGTCACGGCCCCGGCCCCGCAGATCGTGCCCAGCACGAGCGCGGCGGCGCAGTCGCGCGTGACGACGAGGAGGGCCGCGGCGGCGGCGCCGGCGTAGACGAGCGTCCGTTCCGCCTCGAGGACAGCCGCGTCCGGGGCGACGGCCCACGCGCGCGACGCGAGCTGCCAAACCGCGAGCCCGACCAGCGCCAGCACGACGGCCCGCGCGTCGCGCTGTCCTCGACCGAGGTCGCGACGATCGCCGCCGCGGCGACGACGATCGCCTCCAGCAGAAGCAGCGCGCCCCAGCTTCGGGGGTAGAACCCGCCGCCCGACCACGCGACGGCGGCGATGACGAGGGCCGGCCCGACCGAGACGAGGAGGCGCCCGCTCACCGCCGCAACGCTACGGCCCGGGGCGGAGCGAGCGACCGCAGAAAGACACTGAGCCGGCAAACCCGAAGGCCCGCCGGCTCAGATGGACGCACCCTACGTGCGGCTATCGGCGGCCGCAAGCGCCCGGCCGTCAGATCTTCGCAATTTGCGAGTTTTCCCGCGGCCGCCTTCAGGCGGCGAGCTCACGCACCGCCTCGCCGAACACCTCGGTGTGCCGGTCGACATCCGCCTCGGTCGTCGCCGGTGACATCAGCGCCATGTTGTGAAACGGCGTCAGCAGGATCCCGCGGTTGAGCGCGTAGAGGTGCATGTAGCGCTCGAGCGCGAAGTCGCCGGCCGCATGGGCCTCCGTCCCGTTGCGGGGCCGGTCGGGACCGAAGAGATACTCGGCGCGGCAGCCGAGCCGGGTCACGTGCCACGGAAGCCGCGTCTCCTCGATCGCCTGCTCGACGCCGTCGGTCCATCGCTCGGCGAGCAGGATCATCCGGGCGAAGGCCTCCTCGGTCAGGACCTCCGCGAGTGTCGCGCGCATCGCCGCAAGCGAGAGCGCGTTCCCTGCGAGGGTGCCGCCGACGCCGCCGACGTCGACGTCTTCGACCTCGATCGACGCGGCGACGCGCTCCGCGAGCACGTCGGTGAACCCGTAGGCGGATGCCGGAATCCCCCCGGCGATCGGCTTCCCGACGGTGACGACGTCCGGCTCGAGGCCGTGCGCCCGCGTGAAGCCGCCGGGCCCGCAGCAGATCGTGTGCGTCTCGTCGATAGCGAGCAGCGTCCCGGTGTCGCGAGTCAGGGCCCGCAGCGCGTCGTGGAATCCGGGCTCGGGGTGGACGATCCCGATGTTCGTGAGCGCCGGCTCCGTCAGGACGACCGCGACGTCGCCGGGCGCCAGCGCCGCTTCGAGCGCCGCCACGTCGTTCCACTCGACCACCTTCGTCGTCTCTCCCGGCGCCACGGGCGGGCCGAGGTTGCCGCGCCGCGCGACGACGCGACCCGCTGCGAGGGTGGCGAACGTCTCGTCGACCGTGCCGTGGTAGCACCAGTTGAACACGAGCACCTTCGGGCGCCTCGTGACGTGTCGTGCGAGGCGGATCGAGAACCGGTTCGCGTCGGTCGCCGTCAGCGCGAACTGCCAGCGGGTAACGCCGAAGCGCCGCGCGAGCTCGCCCGAGACCTCGATGGCGTCCTCCGTCGGCAGCATCGTCGTGATTCCCCGCCGCGACTGCTCCGCGATCGCGCGCAGGGTCGCCTCGGGCGCGTGGCCGCTCATCGCTCCCGTGTCGCCGAGGCAGAAGTCGACGTACCGGCGGCCGTCGACGTCCGTGAAGCGGCTACCTCGTGCCTCCGCGACGAACACCGGGAAGCCGCCGGGCCACTTCGCCATCCAGTGCATCGGGACACCGGCGAGCAGGTGCTCTCGCGCGTTCCGGGCGAGCGAGCGCGAGCGCGGATGCTCGCGTGCAAAGCGCTCCTCCTCGCGGCGCATCAGCGCCGGGAGCTGCTCGTGCACGGCGGTGGAGCTGTCCGACTTCAGCCGGACACCTCCGTCCGCCGAGGCGACAGCTGCCTCATGCGCGCCGGATCGAGCGCACCGTCGCCTGCCACGAGCCGCGCGGCGCCTCGACCGAGACGACGTCCCCGACGCCCTTGCCCATCAGGGCGGAGCCCAGCGGCGAGTCGGGCGAGACGCCCCCGCCGACCGAGGAGATCGTCACCTCGATCACGTCGCCCTGCTCGTCGGCGATCTCTACGATCGAGCCGGGACCGACGTGATCGTCGGTGTCGTGGTCGACGACGACGGCCCCGGCGACCCGCGCGCGGAGCTTTGCGATCCGCGCCTCGAGCAGCCCCTGCTCGTTCTTCGCCGCGTGGTACTCGAAGTTCTCCGAGAGGTCGCCGAACGAGCGCGCCGTCGCGATCGCCTCGATCGCCGCCGCCCGCCGCGGCCCCTCGAGCTCGGCGAGCTCGGCCTGGAGCGCCACCATCTGATCGTGCGTCAGCACCTCGCCGCCGTTCGCCATGCGGCTGAGGCTACCGGCCTCCGTCCGGCTGCGCCGAACGGAGGCCAGATGACTCGGCGCGCTCGTACGTCACGTATACGGAGCCCTCGGCCTGCTCGCGGCGGAGCTCGCACCAGTCGTGCCAGGCGACGTCGGGGAAGCGCGTGTCGCCCTCCGGCTCACAGTCGACGAACGTGAGCTCGAGACGGTCGGCGAGCGGTAGCGCGGCGGCGTAGACCTGCGCACCGCCGACGACGAAGACCTCCGGGGCGATCGCGACCGCCGCGTCGATCGCCTCGGCGACTCCGGGCGCGACGACCACGTCGCTCGAGCCGGGGTCCCACCCCGGGCTGCGCGTGACGACGATCGTCGTCCTCCCCGGGAGCGGCCGGCCGATCGACTCGTACGTCTTCCGGCCCATCACGAGCACGTGGCCGAGCGTCAGCGCCTTGAACCGGCGCAGATCGTCGGGCAGGTGCCACGGAAGCCCTCCGTCGACGCCGATGACGCCGTTCCGCGCGACCGCTGCGACGATCGTCACCGTCACGAGAGCTAGACCGCGATCGGCGCGCGGATCGCGGGATGCGGGTCGTAGCCGACGACCTGCACCGACTCGGGCGTGAAGGCGTCGATCGCTCGGCAGGATGGGTCGAGACGAAGCTCGGGCAGAGGCCTCGGCTCGCGGGTCAGCTGCTCCCGGGCCTGGTCTCGGTGGTTGCGGTAGAGGTGCGCGTCGCCGAGCGTGTGGACGAAGTCGCCGACCTCGAGGTCGGTCACCTGGGCGACCATGTGCGTGAGGAGCGCGTACGAGGCGATGTTGAACGGCACGCCGAGGAAGAGGTCGCCGGAGCGCTGGTACAGCTGGCACGAGAGCCGGCGGTCGGCGACGTAGAACTGGAACAGCGCATGGCACGGGGCGAGCGCCATCCGCGGCAGGTCGGCGACGTTCCAGGCGCTGACCACGTGGCGGCGCGAGTCGGGCTCGTCGCGGATCTGCTCGATCACCGCCGCGAGCTGGTCGAGGTGGCGACCGTCCGGCGCCGGCCAGGAACGCCACTGGTAGCCGTAGATCGGCCCCAGGTCGCCCGTCTCGTCGGCCCACTCGTCCCAGATCGTGACACCGTGGTCGTGGAGCCAGCCGACGTTCGTGTCGCCGCGGACGAACCAGATCAGCTCGGAGACCACCGACGGGACGTGCACCTTCTTCGTCGTCACGAGGGGGAAGCCGGCGCGCAGGTCGAAGCGCATCTGGTGGCCGAAGACGGACAGCGTCCCCGTGCCGGTGCGGTCTTCCTTGCGAACGCCCTCGTCGAGCACCCGCCGCAGGAGGTCGAGGTACTGCTCCATGCCTCGATTGTGCCAATCCGAGCGCCGCCTGCGGCGTCGCCCAGGTCACGTTCGCCGTCACGCGAAACTCGGCGCGAGCTATACCTCCGCACCGACATCGACCCAGGAGGGACCGGACCCATGCTCTCGAGTCTCGAGATCGCCCAGGAGGCGACGCTTCGCCCCATCGCCGACGTCGCCGCCGAGGCGGGGATCGAGCCGGATGAGCTCGAGCTGTACGGCCGCTACAAGGCGAAGGTCGACCTCTCGATCCTCGAGCGGCTCGCCGACCGGCCGGACGGGAAGATCGTCAACGTGACGGCGATCACGCCGACGCCGGCCGGAGAGGGCAAGACGACCACGGCGGTGGCGCTGACGCAGGGGCTCGGCCAGATCGGCCACCGGCCGGTGCTCGCGATCCGCGAGGCGTCGCTCGGCCCCGTGTTCGGGATCAAGGGCGGCGCGGCAGGCGGTGGCTATACCCAGGTCGTGCCGATGGAGGACTTGAACCTCCACTTCACGGGCGACATCCACGCGATCACCGCTGCGAACAACCTGCTCGCAGCGCTGATCGACGCGCACCTCCTGCACGGGAACCGGCTCGGCATCGACCCGCTCACCATCTCCTGGCGCCGGTGCATGGACATGAACGACCGCTCGCTGCGCGACATCGTCACCTCGCTCGGCGGGCGCGTGAACGGCTACCCGCGGCAGACGGGGTTCGACATCACCGCGGCAAGCGAGATCATGGCGCTCGTCGCCGTCTCGCGGGACCTCGCCGACATGCGGGCCAGTCTCGGCCGCATCACCGTCGGCCAGACCTTCGAGGGCGAGCCGGTCACGGCTGAGCAGCTCGGCGCCGCCGGGTCGATGGCGGTGCTGCTCAAGGAGGCGATCAAGCCGAACCTCGTGCAGACGCTCGAGGGTCAGCCCGCGTTCATCCACTGCGGGCCGTTCGGCAACATCGCACACGGCAACAACTCGCTCGTCGCCGACCGCGTCGGTCTGAAGCTCGGCGACTACCTGGTCACCGAGTCGGGCTTCGCCGCGGACATGGGGATGGAGAAGTTCTTCGACATCACGTGCCGGATCGGCGGGCTGCGTCCGAGCGCGACGGTGCTCGTCGTGACCGTGCGGGCGCTCAAGCACCACGGCGGCAAGATCGACGGCGGGATCGCCGAGATCGAGCGTGGCTCGGCGAATCTCGCGCGCCACATCGGGATCGTGCGGCATTTCGGGCTCAACGCCGTCGTCGCGGTCAACAAGTTCCCGACCGACACCGCGGACGAGCTCGAGCTCGTGAAGCGCCTGGCGCTCGAGCAGGGTGCGTACGCGGCCGAGGTCAACGCGGGCTTCGAGCAGGGTGGCCGGGGCACCACGGCGCTCGCCGAGGCCGTCGTCGCGGCGGCCGAGGAGCCGAACGACTTCCGCTTCGCATACGACCTCGCGGCCCCGATCGAGGAGAAGATCCGCGCGATCGCGACGAACGTGTACGGCGCCGACGACATCTTCCTGCTGAAGACCGCGAAGGAGAAGGCCGCGGCGCTCGAGGCGTCCGGGCTCGGGCAGCTGCCAATCTGCATGGCGAAGACACACCTCTCGCTCTCGCACGACGCCTCGCTCCTGAACGCCCCGACGGGGTTCACGGTCACCGTGCGCGACCTACGGCCCTATACGGGCGCCGGCTGGATCGTCGCGCTCTGCGGCGACATGCAGACGATGCCGGGGCTCGGCAAGACCCCGGCCGCCTTCTCGATCGACGTCGACGAGCGCGGCAACACCGTCGGCCTGTTCTGACAGCCCGACGGGGTCTGGCACCGAAGGTGCCTGACCCCAGCGACGGCCGCCGGGGACAGTCCCTTCTGGGGGCAGTCCCCTGAGGTGCTGCACTCGGCGACGCCGCAGGCGGCGCTCAGTGCTGCGCGACGACGCCGACGTGCCGCTCGTGTGCCCCGGTCTCGAGGATCTCCCCGATCTGCCCCATCGCGAAGCGGAGCTCCTCGTCCGAGGTGTAGTAGTGCGGGCCGAGGCGGATCCCCGCATCGGGACGGAAGTCGCAGAGGATCTGCCGCTCCGTCAGCTCGCGGTGGACGGCGGGGAAGTCGGGCACGTGCACCGTGACCGTGCCCCCGCGCCGCTCGGCCGACCGCGGGCTCCGCACCTCGAAGCCCGCCTCGTCGGCGAGATCGATCAGGAGCTGCGTCTGGCGGAGCGAGTTGGCGCGGATGCGCTCGACGCCGACCTCCTCGATCAGGTCGTATCCCGCCGTCGCGGCGAAGTGCGCCGGCACGTTCGGCGTCCCGGTGAGGAAGCGCGCCGCGCCGGTGGCGAAGCGCATCTCCTCCTCGAAGGCGAACGGCGTCTCGTGGGCCTGCCAGCCCGTGAAGGTCGGCTCGAGCCGGTCGGCCAGGTCGGGACGCACGTAGAGCCAGCCGTTGCCCGGCCCCCCGCAGAGCCACTTGACGGAGCCGCCCACCGCGAAGTCGACCCCGAGCGCGGTCACGTCGAGCGGCACGATCCCCGCCGACTGGTAGCAGTCGAGGATCACGTGCGCGCCGACCTCGCGGGCGCGACGCACGATCGGCTCGACATCCTGGATCTCGGCCGTCTTGAAGAGGACATGGCTGATCGGGACGAGGAGCGTTCGCTCGTCGATCGCGGCCACGATCGCGCCGGCTTCGCGCTCTTCGCAGACGACCACCTCGAGGTCCGGCTGCGCCTGGTAGAGGTAGCGCACCGAGGGGAAGTTGCCCCGCTCGTACACGACCCGGTTCCGTGCCGGGTCGACCGGCCGGAAGCACGAGAGCACAACCGCCTCGGCGACCGCGACGTTCTGGTGCATCACCGTCGAGCCGGGTGGCGCGCCGACGATCCGCCCGACCTGGTCGCCGACCGTCATCGGCGTCGTCCACCAGCCCTCGCCCCAGGAGCGGATGCCGCGCTCCGCCCACATGCGAGCGTACTCTCGGAGACGGTCCTCCGCCCGGCGCGGCATCGCCGCGAGCGAGTGGTTGATCAGATACGTCGTGTGCTCGAGGATCGGGAACTCGGAGCGGTAGTCGAGAAGGTCGCGCATGGATCGGAGCGTAGAGGAGCGGCGATGAGGGCGATGGTGCTCCACGCTCCCGGCGCGCCGCTCAAGGCCGCCGAGCTGCCCGATCCGGAGCCGCAGCCGGGGCAGGCGCTCCTCCGCGTGCTCGCGTGCGGGGTCTGCCGCACCGACCTGCACGTCGTCGACGGTGAGCTGGCCCACCCGAAGCTGCCGCTCGTCCCCGGGCACGAGATCGTCGCGGAGGTGGTGGCGAGCGCGGGACGTTTCGCGCCGGGCGACCACGTCGGCGTGCCGTGGCTCGGCTGGACGTGCGGTGAGTGCCGGTACTGCCTCACGGGGCACGAGAACCTCTGCGACCGCGCGCGGTTCACGGGCTACGACCTGGACGGCGGCTACGCGGAGCTCTGCGCCGCCGACGAGCGGTTCTGCTTTCCTCTCCCCGTGTCGCTCGGCGCCGTCGAGGCGGCCCCGCTGCTCTGCGCCGGACTGATCGGCTACCGCTCGCTCCGCCTCGCCGGCGACGCCGCGCGTGTCGGGCTGTACGGGTTCGGGGCAGCGGCGCACATCGTCTGCCAGGTGGCTGTCCACGAGGGGCGCGAGGTCTATGCGCTGACGCGCCCAGGCGACGTAGAGGCGCAAGCGTTCGCGCGCTCACTCGGGGCGACGTGGGCGGGCGACACCGCCGAAGGCCCGCCCGTCGAACTCGACGCGGCGATCCTCTACGCGCCTGCGGGCGAGCTCGTGCCCACGGCGCTCGCACACGTTCGCAAGGGCGGCGTCGTCGTCTGCGCCGGGATCCACATGAGCGACATCCCGTCCTTTCGGTATGAGCTCCTCTGGGGCGAGCGCGTCGTCCGCTCGGTGGCCAACCTGACGCGCGCGGACGGGGAGCACTTCCTCGCGCTCGCCCCGAAGGTTCCCGTTCGGACGCACGTCGAGCCCGTGCCGCTCGCGCGAGCGAACGAGGCGCTCGCCCGCCTCCGCGCCGGCGCGGTGCGCGGCGCGCTCGTCCTCGTCCCGTAGGGGCGACGGCGCGCGAGGCGCTATCGCACCGATGTCGGGGTTGCGGTCGTCGAGCCGGCCTCGACCGGCGGCGGGGCTCCGTTCACGAGGACCGCGGCCGCGAAGAGGACGGCGAGCGCCACGGCGCTCTCGCCGAGCAGGCTTCTGCCGACGCCGGGGGGCGTCACGCCGCGCTCGAGCCGTGGGCGGACGACCGCGTGATGGAAGCCGCCCCATGCGAGCGCGACGCACACGAGCCCGATCTTGACGAGGAGCGTCTGCCCGTACGACGTGCCCCAGAGATCGGACAGCTCGGGCAGCCGCTCGATCGCGACGATGGTTCCCGCCGCGACGAGGAGCCCGACGAGGAGGACGGCGACGCGCGAGAAGCGCAGGAAGGCCTCACGACGCAGGCGCGGGGCGAGCGGCCAGACGACGACCGCGAGCGTGAGGACGCCACCGACCCAGAGCATCGCCGTCACCAGGTGCACCCAGTCGGCGACCGCCCCGAGCAGCGTTGCGTTCGGCTCGGTCGCCTGGTGCCCGGAGAGCGGATAGCCCCAGACCAGAGCGAGGCCGAGGAGAAAGGCGGGCCAGCGCAAGAGCGGCACGTCGAGCGCCCAGGCGACGACGAGGATCGTCAAGCAGACGCCGAATCCGAGCGTCGTGACGAGGAAGGCCGTGCCGAAGCGCGTCGACTCGGCGAACGGCGACAGGTCGGCGTAGAGCAGGTCGACGCCCGACACCTGGAGTGCGTTCGCCGAGCGGATCACGAACCCGGCGATGCCGGTGTTGAGCGCGAGGAACGCGCCGAGGGCGCCGAGCAGGTGAATCCGCCGCTCGACACGCGGATCGAGCTCGCCCGGTAGGACGAGCAGGCGGATCCCGACCACGCCGATCATCAGCGCGAGCGAGGCGAAGAGCGCCCAGCGGGCCGCGTCGTCGCGCCAGGTCATCCCGGAGGAGCCGACAGCCTCGGTCGGCGGCGGAGGGGTGACCGCGACGCCGAACGTGAAGACGCCCATGCCCACGTGGCCGTCGGCGGAAACCACGCGCCAGCGCACCGTGTACGCCTGGCCGCTCACCGCTCCGCGCACCCGGGCGCGCACGACGGTGTTTCGATCGGTCTGCGTCACCGTGCCGGAGAGGCGCCGTCCGTCCGGCGCGAGAACGACGATCGCGTTCGGCGGCGCCTCGACGGACTGGTCGAAGCGAAGCGTGATCTCCCGCGGCGGCTGCTCGACCCGCCCCTGCTCGGCCGGGTGCGCCTCCTTCATCGTCGCGTGCGCCGAGGCGGTGGCAGGCACGGCGAGGGCAGTCGCGAGCGCGGCCGCCGCGACGACCGCGCGCCTCACGGCGTGCCGCCGGCGAGGTCGGAGAGATGCCCGAAGATGGGAGCGATGTCGCGGTCCGAGAAGAGCATCACCGCGACGGCGATCCACGTCAGGGCGAACCCGTACACCCACACGGCGCGCCGCGGCCGGAGCGCGGCGCCGAGCGGGAACAGCGACGCGACCACGAGCGTCCACCCGATCAGGTGGTGGAGGAACGCGGAACGGGAGAAGAGCCAGCCGTTCTGCTCGTGAACGAGGAACGAGCCGCCGGAGACCAGGAGCGCACCGGCCGTCACGAGCGACCAGTAGGACGAATGCAACCGGCCGCGGACGCGCGCGAGCTCCACGGCTCCCGCGGCGGTGGCGGCCTGCGCCCAGATCGAGTGCGCCACGAGATGCAGCGTCGAGAACGTCGAGAAGATCGCGATCACCCAGAGCCAGACGCCGGCGAAGAGCGCTAGCGACGGCCAGAGGTACGCACGCCACGCTCGCCGCCGGAAGACCGCCTGCCCGACGATCGCCTCGGCGAGCAACACGAGCCCGAAGAAGAGGAAGCCGGCCGCGAACAGCCAGTGCGCGATCTCAGCGCGTGGGAGCATCCTCGCGTGCCTCGTCCGCCCGCTCGAGGTCCTCGACGAGCCCCGGCGCGACGAGGAGCGAGAAGAGCAATCCGACCAGCACCGCGAGGAGCGGTGGCTGGACCGCCCAGTCCCAGAACCCCTTGCCGTCGGCGTAGAAGAACGTCACCCGGTAGGGCTGCGCAAAGGCCCAGACGATGCCGCCGAGGATCGTCAGCGGCCCGAGCGCCTCGATCACGACCACGCGCGGCGTCTTGCGCGCGGTGCGCGACTGTTCCGACGACTTCGCCGGGCGGGTGACGAGCTCGTTCACGGACGCGTGCCTCGTGTCCAGTCTGCACAGGCGAGCCGCCCGAGCGCAACCGGGACGAGCTGCAAACACGTTCACGTCGGGTAGGGCCGGCGACCCCGATCGCGGCGTGCCGGAGCCCGCGTCCCCAGAGTGCGGATCAACAGCGAGTGCCCGCGCTACGGAGCGGGCCGCCGGGTGCGGCCGTTAGCGTACAGCTCGAGCCGCAGGCGCGAATAGACCCGCGCAGCCTGGAACGTGTTCCCACGTGTGGTCGAGTGGAGTGTGCCATTGGCGTCGCCCTGACTCGCGAGCGACTCGGTGAGCCCGACGATCCACGGGTCCTTCGAGCAGTAGCCGTGCCGGCGGAAGCCCTCCTGTGAGCCCGTCACGAGGCGCCAGCCATGCTTCTGCGCGGCTGCGCGCACCGCGCCGTTGAGCGGGATCAGCACCCGCTCGGCAGCCCATACCGCCTCGGCCCGGTCGAATGCGGTCAGACCCGTCGAGATGAGGGGGTCGCAGGTCCGGCCGTTCTCGTCCCTCGTTGAGTCGAAGTACTCGGTGATTACGACCCGCCGGGCAGGGATGCCGGCGTCCTTGAGAGCGCGCGAGAGCTGGTCGTAGAGGCCGCCCGTGGCGGTCAGCGCCGCGAGCCGCTGCTGCATGACCTCGTCCAGCGTCGTCGTCGAGGTCAGGCTCGGGAAGGCACGGGCAGGGCAGTTGGGGTAGGCGATGCAGTGCTTGACGAGGTCAGCGAAACCGAGGTCGTTGACGCCGATCGAGACGATCACGGCGTCGATCTCCCGACCCTGCGCGAGCGTCGTCATCGCGTTCACCTGGGGGCGGTGCAGGATGCCCGGGTTGATGCCGCCGTACGGACCGAGCAGGCCGCGCGCGATTGACGCGCCCGAGCAGGCGAGATGGACGAACGTGACCGAGGTGCGGGGGTCGCGCCGCTCGACCGTCCTGGCAGTCTGGGCCTGGTAGGAGTTGGCGGAGCGGTCGCAGTGGACGCTCTGCCACCTCGCGGCCACGCCGGTGCTCGGCTTGGGGACGTCCGGGGCCCCTTCGCCGGAGCCGTTCGAGTCACCGATCCCGACGATCAGCCAGTCCTGCAGGACGATCTCTCGCGCTCCCTGCAGCGTCTTCCCGTCGCTCGCGCGGAGCCTGACGGTGATCGTCGGCGATCCTTCCTTCGCGAACAGCCCGTAGAACGTGCACGGCGTACCGCCGGTCCGGTGGAAGCTCGTGGCACCCGCGGCAGAGACCGTCACGACGTCTCCCGCCGTGCATGCCTTCCCGTCCCCCTCCGGACGACGAAGTCGACCCGCCACCTCTGCGGCCGGATCTCCGCCTTCGTCGGGTAGTGGACGAGCCCGTCCGGCCCTTGTCGCCCGAACCGCTCGGGCATCGTGTAGTCGATTCCGAGCGCGCCCGTCGACGCCGGCGGCGGCGACGGTTTAGCGGGCGACGAGCCGGAGCCGCGCGCTACGGCTCTGTACGTGTAGCGGACGTAGCAGGGGCCGCAGTTGAGCACGCCGATACCGACCGAGAAGGTGGTGCCGTGGGTCGGACTGACGTACGACGCCGATCCCCTATCGAGATCGGACTCGACGCACGAGATCGGCTCCGTGCCGATCGGATCGACGCAATGCACCCGTGATCCGGTCAGTGACCCGACCCAGCGGTCGTTCACGAGCAGGATCACGTCCGCGGTGCGGAACCCCTGCTGCGTCTTCTCCCCGGTCAGCCTGCCGGTGACCGTAGCGGTGAACGTGACCTTGGCGCCGGGCGCGACCTGCCTGGGCGGCTGGTTGAAGTCGACGTCGAATTCCGCCTGCGGGACCACGGTGGTACCCCAGTCGATGTGGCCGGGGCTCCCGCCGCCTGTGGCGTTGGGCGGCAGCTTGTCCCCGAACGGGTTCGCCTCCGTCTTCTGCAGCACCCACACGAAGTCCGAGGCGGCGGACGAGGCGCCGGCGTGGGGGCCGGCGAGAGCGGCGAGGAGGAGCGCGGCGAGGACGACGAAGCGAGTCGGCATACGGACTCCACAGAGTACGAGCCTCGGCGGAGGACGCAAGACGTGTTGTGACCGGTACCCGTCCGGTCATCTCACGTACCGCGCGGCTACCGCGAGAGGATCCCGTCGCGGGAGATCTTCACGCCGCGGGTTCCGAAGTCCTCGCGCGAGAGCGTGCGCACGACGCCGTGCGCCGCCTCGGCGGGGTCGATCGCGGGGAGCCCGGCGCCGACGAGGTGCGTCGGCACGAGTCGCCCCGTCTCGAAGCGCCCGTCGCCGCGAAGGGTCACGCGCAGGATGCCGCTCGTCGAGAGCGGCCCACCGAGCGCGAACACCTTGTAGCCCGCGAAGTTGCCGAGCGAGTAGGCGATCAGCCGGCCCTTGTACCACTCCATCCCGCGCAGCACGTGCGGGCCGTGGCCGACGACGAGGTCGGCGCCGGAGTCGACGGCCGCGTGTGCGAGCCGCACCGGGTTGCCGCGGTTCTCGCCCAGGAAGAGCTCGTTCCTGCGCGTGACGTGCTGGCGCTCTGCGCCCTCGGCGCCGGCGTGCATGCTCACGACGACGACGTCGGCCTCCCGGGCGGCCTTGCGGACGAGGCGCTTCGCCGCCGCGATGTCCGTCAGCGACTGCGCCCACGGGTAGGGGGCGAAGCCGACGAGCGCGACCCGGATCGCGCCGACCTTCTGCACCGTGATCTGGCCCGGCCGGCCCGTCCACTGCAGGCCGGCGCCGGCGAGCGCGTTCGTCGTCTGCCGGAGACCGCCCGCGCCGAAGTCGTACGCGTGGTTGTTCGCCAGGTTCAGCGTCGTGAAGCCGGCGTCGCGCAGCCAGCGGGCGTACGAGGGCGGCGTCTGGAAAGCGAAGCAGTTCGTCGAGCCCTTGCCGCACTTGGAGCCGCCGCCGGTCGAGAGCGTGCCCTCGAGGTTCCCGAGCACGACGTCGCCCGCGAGGTCGGTCTGGACGTCGGAGAAGAACGAGCGCCCACCGTCGGGCGGCAGGTTCGGCGTGGAGCCCATGACGATGTCGCCGGTCGCGACGATCGCGACCACGCCCTGCGGCACCCCCGGCGTCGCAGGCTGCCTCGCCACGGTCGGCTTCGGCTTCGGCGCAGGTGCCGTGACCGAGGAGAGATCGGGCCGCGCCGCCGTCGCAGGCTTGGGCCCGCTGTCGACGAGCAGCGAGAACGCGAACGCGCTCGCGGCGACGACCGCCCCTGCCCGAATGATGAGCGCGATGACCCTCACGAGGGAACGTCAGTGTTCTGGGCCTGGGCGCGGCCGAAGGCCACGCTCAGTTGCGGTTGTTGATCACCAGCAGCCAGTACGCGAGCTGCGAGAGCGCGGCCAGCGCCCCTGCGACGTAGGTCATCGCCGCGGCGGTGAGCACCTTCCGGGCGCCATGCGACTCTCCGGTCGAGACGAGCCCGAGGTCCGAGATCTGCGCCATCGCCCGGCGCGACGCGTCGAACTCGACGGGGAGCGTCACGAGCTGGAAGAGGACGACGACGGCGTACAGAATCACGGCGAAGGTCATCAGCCCGGCGATCTGGGCGAAAAGCCCGATCATCAGCAGGAAGAGCCACGCCTGCGAGGCGAACGCCACCGCGGGCCACATCGCCGAGCGCACGCGGAACGGCCCGTAGGCCTTCTCGTGCTGGATCGCGTGCCCGACCTCGTGCGCCGCGATTGCCGTCGAGGCGATCGACCGGCCCGCGTAGACGGGCTCCGACAGGTGCACCGACTTCTTGCGCGGGTCGTAATGGTCGGAGAGCGGGCCGCTGGGCGAGGCGTCCACGGGGACGTCGTGGAGGCCGTTCCGATCGAGGATCTGGCGTGCGATGTCCGCCCCGGTCAACCCGTTGCCGACGGCGACCTGCATATTTGCCGCAACCGTCTTCTTCAGCCACGCCTGGACGACGAAGCCGATGACCAGCGGCGGAATGAGGAACGCGAAGTAGAGAGCCCAGCCATCCATGTGCCGGAAGGGTAACAACGACGTACGATCCCGGCCACGTGACCGGGATCTCGCACGCCGGGGACGCGAAGGGGGCCGCCGAGCTCGAGAACCCACTCGAGCGCCTGCGGCTGCTCTCGGGCGACGACAACGCGATCGCGAGCTTCCTCGACGAGCTCGACGTCTCGTCGCCACGCGAGCGCGAGCTGCTCGCCGAGCTCGCGCGCACGACGCCGCTCGCGCGCCCCGAGCGGTTCGACGCCGACCACCGGCGGGCGATCGAGGCGCTCGAGAGCCTGCGCCGCCACGGCTTCCGCGGCTCGCAGGCGGCGGCCTCGCTCGGGCCGCTCAGGCACGTCGTCCGCTGGCTCGTCGAGCTCGTCGCCCGGTACCTCGTCGTCTCGCACGTGAAGAACGTCGTCACGCAGATGCGCAACCTCTACTGGGCCCGCGAGCTGGAGGCGGCCTCGAGCTCGCCCGAGCTCAAGCTCCTGCGGCCGGCGCGGTTCGACGCCCAGGCGCTCGTGGAGATCATGCGCTCGCGCGAGATCGGCGTGCCGTCGTTCGTCCTCGCGGGGATCCTCATCCCGGTCACCGCGACGCTGTGGCGGCTCGCGAGCGGATTCACGTTCGCGAACTGGTGGGTGGCGACGCTCGTCGGGCTCGGGGGCGTCGCGATCGGCGTCGGTCTCTCGTGGACCATCCTCCGCGGCACGGCGCTCGCGAGCAGCAGGATCCGGCTCTCGGTGCGCGAGCCTCTCCGCGCGGTCTGGGAGGACATCGGCCACTGCGGCATGCCGCCGAAGGACGGCTGCCGCACGTTCGCCGTCGTCGCGATCGTCCTCATGGTCGGCGTCTGGATCGTCCTACCGACCCTCGTCGGCCTCGCGCTCGCCGCGTAGAGGCCTCCGGTGTCCGCCTCCGGTGTCCGACTTCAGTCGGACACACAGGCGCGGCTCCCTCGCTACCGCGTCCGCGAGAACCGCTGCACCGCGGCGAGCAGCTCCTCGCTCTTCTCCCCCGCCACCTCGGGGTCGCCCGAAGCCAGCGCCTCGGCCACGCAGTGCGTGACGTGGCCTTCGAGCACCTTCGCCGCGACACCCTCGAGCGCGGTCTTGACCGCGGCGATCTGCGTCAGGACGTCGATGCAGTAGCGGTCCTCCTCGATCATCTTCTCGACGCCGCGCACCTGGCCTTCGATCCGGTGCAGCCGCTTCACGAGCGCGTCCTTGTCCTTCGCGTAGCCGTGCATCAGGTGGTGACCTCCCGGATCGAGCGGAACCGCCGCAGGCGGAGGCTGTTCGTCACCACGAAGACGCTCGAGAACGCCATCGCCGCCGCGGCGATCATCGGGTCGAGCAGGCCGGCGATCGCGAGCGGGATCGCGGCGACGTTGTAGGCGAAGGCCCAGAAGAGGTTTCCCTTGATCGTCCCGAGCGTGCGCCGCGAGAGGCGGATCGCGTCGGCGGCGGCGCGCAGGTCGCCGGAGACGAGCGTCAGGTCGCTCGCCTCGATCGCGACGTCGGTGCCCGTCCCGATCGCGAGGCCGAGGTCGGCCTGCGCGAGCGCCGGCGCGTCGTTGACACCGTCGCCGACCATCGCGACGACCTCACCCGCGTCCTGCATGGCCTGCACCTCCGAGCTCTTGTCGCCCGGGAGCACGTTCGCGCGGACGCGATCGATCCCGACCTCGCCGGCGACCGTTTGCGCCGTGCGCTCGTTGTCGCCCGTCAGCAGGACCGGCTCGAGCCCGAGCCGGCGGAGCTCGGCGACCGCTGCCGCGGACGTCGGCTTGAGCCGGTCGGCGACGACGAACAGGCCGGCGGGCTTCCCGTCGACCGCGACGGCAACGACCGTCCGCCCGCGTGACTCCTCCGCGGCAAATCGCTCGGCGAGGCGTGCGTCGAGCTCGATCGCCCACTCGGCGAGCATCGCCGGCCGGCCGACGACGACCGCACGGCTCTCGACGACGGCCTCGACGCCGAGCCCGGCGCGGCTCGCGAAGCTCTCGACGGTGGGCAGCTGCCCCACCGCCTCCCGCGCATGCGCCGCGATCGCCTGCGCGATCGGGTGCTCGCTGGCCGCCTCGGCTGCCCCGGCGAGGCGCAGCAGCTCGTCATGCTCGACCCCGACGGCCGGGACGACGTCCTCGACCCACATGCGCCCCTCGGTCACGGTGCCGGTCTTGTCGAGCACGATGGTCGTGATCAGCCGCGTCTGCTCGAGCACCTCGGGCCCCTTGATCAGGATCCCGAGCTGCGCGCCGCGCCCGGTGCCGACCATCAGCGCCGTCGGCGTCGCAAGCCCGAGCGCGCACGGGCAGGCGATGATCAGCACCGCGACGGCGGCGGTGAACGCGGCGGAGACGTCGCCGGTGGCGAGGAGCCAGCCCGCGAGCGTCGCGAGGGCGAGCCCGATCACGACCGGCACGAACACGGCCGAGACGCGGTCGACGAGCCGCTGGATCGGCGCCTTGCCCGCCTGCGCCTCGGCCACGAGCCGGGCGATCTGCGCGAGCGCCGTGTCGGCGCCGACCTTCGTCGCGCGGACGACGAGCCGCCCCGAGGCGTTGATCGTCGCGCCGGCCACCTCGGCGCTCGGGCCGACCTCGACCGGCACCGGCTCTCCCGTCAGCATCGACTGGTCGACCGCCGATAGGCCCTCGACGACGACTCCGTCCGTCGCGATCTTCTCGCCCGGCCGCACGACGAACAGGTCGCCGACGGCGAGCTGTGCGACCGGCACGAGCACCTCCTCGCCGTCGCGCAGCGCCCGCGCCTCCTTCGCCCCGAGCTCGAGCAGCGCCCGGATCGCCTCGCTCGAGCGGCCGCGCGCGCGGAGCTCGAGCCAGCGGCCGAGCAGGATCAGCGTCGTGATCACGGCGGCGACCTCGAAGTACGTGTGCGCGTCGATCCCACCGACGAGCACGACCGTCGACCACGTCCACGCGGCGAGCGTGCCGACCGAGATCAGCGTGTCCATCGTCGCGGCGCCGTGGCGCGCGTTCAGGAGCGTCGCGCGGTGGAACCCCGCACCGGCCCAGAAGACGACCGGTGTCGCGAGCGCGAGCGCGAGCCATTCCCAGCCGTCGAACCGAAGCGGCGTCACCATCGTGAAGGCGACGAGCGGCGCGGTGAGAACGGCCGCGACCGCGAGCCTCGTCCGCACCGCGCGGGCGGCGTCCGGCGCATCCGCGACGTCGCTCGGGAGCGCGGCGTGGTAGCCGATCGCCTCGACGGTCGCGATCAGGTCGTCGACCGAGACGGCCGACGGGTCGAACGAGACCGCCGCCTCCTCGGTCGCGTAGTTGACCGTCGCCTCGACGCCGTCGAGCTTGTTCAGCTTGCGCTCGATGCGGGCCGCGCAGGAGGCGCACGTCATGCCCTCGACGTCGAGCCTGAGCCTCTGCCTCTCGGGGACCGCGACGGACATCAGGCCGCCTCGTACCCCGCTTCCTCGATCGCCGCGCGAATGGCGGCGTCGTCGAGGGCGGTGCCGGTCGCCTCGACGCGCTTCGCCTCCAGGTCGACCGTCACCGACTCGACGCCGGGCACGGCCGAGACCTCCTCCGTCACCGCGGCGACGCAGTGGCCGCAGTGCATTCCGGGGACGAGGTAGAGCAATGTGTCCTTCTCGTGTCTCTCCATGCTTCGATTATACCCCGCAGGGGTATCAACCGCAAGTCAGGAGGGCGCTCGAGCGCACGGAGAGCGAGAGCCTCCGTCGCCCACGGCGTGGAGGCATCCGGATCACGCCGCACGTGCGCTTCCGGAAGAGCCCCTTCGCTGATCAACTATTCAAGTGATATCTTGTATTGATGCCCTCCACGACCGCGAAGGCCGCCCTCTTCGACGCCCTGGCCTCCGTCGCCCAGGCGCTCGGGAGCGGCCGCCGCGCCGAGATCGTCGACGTGCTCGACCAGGGCGAGCGCTCGGTCGAGGAGCTCGCGGCCGAGATCGCCCAGAGCGTCGCCAATACGTCGCAGCACCTCCGGGTGCTGTCGCGGGCCGGGCTCGTGCGGTCGCGCCGTGCGGGGAACCGGGTCTTCTACCGCCTGGCCGACGACGGGGTCGGCGAGCTCTGGGCGGCCGTCCGCGCGGTGGCGACGCGCCGCGTGGCAGAGGTCGGCGTCCTCGCAGACGAGTACCTCGGCGAGCGCGGCGGGATGGAGGCCGTCTCGGCCGAAGAGCTGGAGGAGCGGCTCGCCCGCGGAGAGGTCGTGCTGCTCGACGTCCGCCCCGAGCCCGAGTTCCGCGCCGGTCACATCGCCGGGGCGCGCTCCGCCCCGCTCCCGGCGCTCGACGAGCTCGCCGGCGGGCTGCCCCGGCGCCGCGCGATCGTCGCCTACTGCCGCGGCCCCTACTGCGTCTTCGCCGACGACGCCGTCCGAATGTTGCGGGCGCGCGGCCTGAACGCCCGACGCCTGGACGTCGGCTACCCCGAGTGGCGGCGTGCGGGCTGGCCCGTGGAGGCCGTCACCTGAGCGGAGACCCGATGCTGCTCCGACCGCTCCTGAACGACGACCCGCGCGGGCCGCGTGGTCGCTCCCGCATGACGGACGGCGGACAGGCTCTGTGTTGAGTCGACACAAGGGCGCCTCAGCGGTCAGGCTCGGGCTGCGCGCCAACGCGGGGCAGTTCTCGCTCCTCGTCGGGCTGAACGCGCTCGTCGGCGCCATGGTCGGGCTGGAGCGGAGCGTCCTCCCGCTCGTCGGCGAGGAGGACTTCAGGCTTCGCTCGACGGCCGCGATCCTCGCCTTCGTCGTCGCCTTCGGTGCGGCGAAGGCGCTCACGAACCTCGCTTCCGGGGAGCTCGCGGAGCGGCTCGGACGCAAGCGGCTGCTCGTGCTCGGCTGGGCGTTCGCGCTCCCCGTGCCGCTCCTGATCGGGCTCGCGCCCTCGTGGTGGTACGTCGTCGCGGCCAACGTGCTGCTCGGCGTGAACCAGGGACTGGCCTGGTCGATGACCGTCGTGATGAAGATCGACCTCGTCGGGCCGCGCCGGCGAGGGCTGGCCCTGGGGCTGAACGAGGCCGCCGGCTACCTGGGCGTCGCCGCGGCCGCGTTCGTCACCGGCGCGCTCGCCGCCACCCATGCCCCGCGCACCGTCGTCTGGGTCGGGGCCGCCGTGATCGCGACGGTCGGCTTGCTCGTCAGCGTGGTCGCAGTGCGCGACACGGGCGCCCACGTGGCCGAGGAGCAGGCCGCGCACGGCGACCGGTCGCCGGCGCACGCCGGCCTTCGGGCGGCCTTCACCCACGCGACGCTCCGCGACCCCGTCCTGCGCGCCTGCAACCAGGCGGGGCTCGTCAACAACCTGAACGACGCTCTCGCGTGGGGCCTCGCCCCGCTCTACCTCGCTGCCGGCGGGGCGACAGTCCACGAGATCGCGATCGTGGCCGCCGTGTACCCGCTCGTCTGGGCCGCCGGCCAGCTCGCGACCGGGTGGCTCTCCGACCACACGGGACGCAAGCCGCTGATCGCGTCGGGGATGCTCGTCCAGGCGGGCGCGCTCGTCCTCCTCGTGCTCGGAGACGGGCGCTTTCCCCCGTCTCTCGCAGCGGCCGTCCTGCTCGGCGTCGGGACGGCGATGGTCTACCCCACGCTGATCGCCGCCGTCTCCGACGCGACCCAGCCGCGCGACCGCGCGCGGGTGGTCGGGGTCTACCGCTTCTGGCGGGACTTCGGCTTCGTGCTGGGCGCGCTGATCGCCGGGATCGGAGCCGACGTCGCCTCGGGCGGGGCCGCGATCGCGATCGTCGCGGTGCTCACGGGCGCGAGCGGGCTCGCGGTCGCCGCGACCGGATGGCACGTGCGGCCGGTCTCGGGCGGAGCCCCTGTCGCGGACGCCACGACGTTGCCGTGACGACCAGCGCCACAGCCGGCGGCGCAGCGACGGGACGGCGGCGACCGTCACGGAGCACGGACTTGTGTGCATCTGCTCATTCGGGCAATACTCACGACTCGGTCCGCTCTTCCTTCTCCGCACGCACCGTGCTCGCTCGAGGGAGGTACCAGATGGCAGCCACGACGATCCGGGACGACCCCCGAATGGAGCCGCCGCTTCGGACGGTGGGCGCCGCGGTCGAGACGACCCCGAGGTGCGCCCGTGAGCGTCGAGGAGATCGGGATCGACGTGGGCGTCCTCAAGCACGAGATCAAGAAGACGTACGCGAGCGTCTCGTCCGAGCCGCACGCGGAGTTCGTCTTTCCGACCGGGCGCGCGTGGGCGGAGGATCTCGACTACCCGGAGGAGCTGGCGCGGGTGCCCGAGTCCGCAGTCGAGTCGTTCGCCGGTGTCGCCAATCCGTTCTCGCTCGGCCGTCTCGAGCCGGGCGAGCGGGTGCTCGACCTCGGCTCCGGCGCCGGGACCGACTCGCTCGTCGCGGCGCAGATGGTCGGCGACGGCGGCCGCGTGACCGGGATCGACATGACCCCCGAGATGGTCGCGAAAGCCCGTGGGGCGGCGGCCGAGCTCGGCGTCGCGAACGTCGAGTTCCTCGAGGGAGAGGCGGAGCGGCTGCCGTTCGAGGACGCGAGCTTCGACGTCGTGATCTCGAACGGCGTGATCGACCTGATCCCCGACAAGGACGTCGTCTTCTCGGAGCTCCACCGCGTGCTGACCCCGGGCGGCCGCATCCAGGTCGCGGACGTGACGATCCAGAACCCGGTCAGCGCCGAGGGCAGGCGCAACATCGATCTCTGGACCGGGTGAATTGCCGGGGCGCTGCTGGAGGCAGCGTACGGGAAGCTCCTGGAACGGCACGGCTTCGAGCGGATCGAGACCGGCTTGCTCGTCGACACGTATGCGCGCTCGGCGTTCGAGGATACGCGCCGCAAGGCGCAGAAGTACGGCGCTCGCGGGACGACCGTCAAGGCCTACAGGCCGGCCGCTTCGTAGCCCGCCCGACCGAGGACGGCCCCGGGGCGCGCATTCGCCCCGGGCCGTCGCTTCCGGGCTCGTGCTCGTCCACCAGGGCGGCTTCGGGTACGGCACGCTCTGGATCGACCTCGCGGTGCTCACCGCCGTCGTCTACGCGATGGCCGTCAAGCCGACGGCCGACCAGGGCGCCGAGCTGGCGGTCGGCGCCGGCGCGGTCGTCGCGGTGCTCGGCCTCGGGGCCAGGCTTCTGAGCGCCGCTCGCGGTGCCGCCTCCACCGGCGAGGGTCGAGACGCTGCGCTCACGGGCTGACGGGCCGGCCGGGCGGGCACGGTGGTGGGCGGCTCAGGGCAAGCTGTCCACTTCGAGCCCGAGACGGCGGTAGGTCCGTGCCGCGCGGACGTCGCGGCTGACCAGCACGGCTCCCCTCTCGGCGGCCGTGAGCCCGACGAGGGCGTCGTAGACCGCGCCGCCGCCGATCCCTGCCTCGCAGCACCGTCGCACGATGTCGCGAGCGAGCCCGTCGGAGGGCACGAGGGTGCGCGCAGCCGGAAACCAGCGCTCGAGCAGGTCGGCGACGACCGCCGGCCCGAGCCTGTGCGGAGGCGGCATCCGCGTCAGGACGGAGTAGGTCTCGAGGCGGGCGTGGGCCGGGATCACCGTCCCGGCGGCCGCCGCGCGCGAGACGTCGTGCGCGACGTGCCACGACACGAGCGCCGCGACCGCGACGCTCGTGTCGACCGCGTTCAGCGGCGCACCTGCTCGAGCGTGTCCCGCACGTGCTCGTCCGTCAGCGGCGGAAGCTTCTCGAGAGGCCGCGCGACCGGGCCCTCCGGGGTGTCGATCGTGCGCACCTCGGTGACGGCGGGCCGAAGCTCGATCACCCCGTCCCGTTCCTCGACCTCGAGCGCCTCACCGCCGAGAAGCCCGAGCTTGTCGCGGATCGGCTTCGGCACGACGACCCGGCCGAGGCGATCGATGGCAGTCTTCATGGTAACGATATTACCATCGGGGTCGGGCTGCCTCCCGGTAGAGGCGGGCCCGGCGGATCGCGCGCACGCATGCCACGCGCCGGCTGCGGAAAAGCCGTACCCCGCCCCGTGGCCACCACCGATGCCGGGCTGCCCGACGCCCGACAAGTCTTGGACAGCGCCCGTCGGCGACGGCGCGATCGACGATCGTGTCGAGCGCACCAACGGAGAGGGAAGGGAGCCCGCGATGACCACCACGGATCGCACGTCGCTGCCAGCGCCGACGTATGCCGGCGGAACGAGGGCGATCACCACGACACCCGTCGTCGGGACGCCGCGACGCGAGTACGCCGAGATGTTCGTCCCGGGCGAGGAGGAGCTCGAGGACGGGGAGCTCCGGGTGACCGTGCTCGGAAGCGGCAATCCCTTCGTGACGCGCGCCCAGTCCTCCGCGAGCGTGCTCGTCGAGATCGGCAACGCCGAGCGCGACCTCTTCGTCCTCGACCTCGGCAGCGGCTCGCTCGCAAACTACGCCAGCCTGAAGCTTCCGGTCAACAAGCTCGACAAGGTGTTCCTCACCCACCTGCACGCCGACCACACGGCTGACCTGATCACGCTCTCGGGCAGCTACTCGAAGGTCGGGCGGGCAGACCGGCCGGTCGCCGTCTGGGGCCCGAGCGGAACCGAGCCGCGGCTAGGCACCCGGCACTTCGTCGAGTCGATCCAGGAAGCGCTCGCCTGGGACACCGAGGGCAGCCGCGGCCCGATCAACCCGGACAGCCTCGAGATGGCGGTGACCGAGTTCGACTTCATGCAGACGCAGGTCGTCTACGAGGCGAACGACGTCACCGTGACCTCGTTCCCGGTGATCCACGCGGCGAGCGGCGCCGTCGGCTACCGCTTCGACTTCGCCGGGCTCACGTTCGTCCACTCGGGCGACACGCGGGCAGGTTGGCCGCTCGTCCACGCCTGCGAGGGCGGCGTCGACCTGCTCATCCACGAGTGCTTCCCACCGGCTGCCGCGCTCGCAGCCGCGACCGGGCTCTCGATCGAGCGTGCGACGATCGCACTCAACGCCGCCCACACGTCGCCGCCGGCCGCGGGCAAGGTGTTCGGGCTCGTCCGTCCGCGCATGGCCGGCCTCATCCACACCTTCCTCTCGCCCGAGACCATCCAACTGATCTTCGCCGAGCTCCGCGCTGTCTACGACGGGCCGGTCGTGCAGACCCAGGACCTCACCGTGTTCAACGTGACCAGGGAGGCCGTCGTCGCGCGCCAGGCGCAGGTGATCGACCAGCTGCCGCCGATCGCGGGGGAGCAGCGCGTCGAGTACACGCCCGTCCAGCCCCCGCCCCCGGAGTGGTGGGCGGACGCGCTCCTTCCGCTCGACGACGTTCAGGCGATCACCTGACGTCACGAACGCGCGGTAGCTCGGCAACTCGCCGGACGTGACGCTGACGACGTACGCGCACGCGTTCGAGGGTTCGACCCTTCGGCTCGGGCGACGGCGCGTGACGCGATCGAGGCGGAGCGCGACGATCCCGCATCAACGCTGGAAGCCGACGCCCGGACTCGAACCGGGGACCCCTTCATTACGAGACAACGACGAGTGAGGGACGGCGGTCCACGCGTGAGAACACAAGGGCACGAAATACCTGGAAAAGCCCCGCATCCGGCGCGATGGCCACGGACTTGCCGACCCACGCGGCCCCGGCCTTACGTACCCGATTTGTACCCGCCTCTGACTCCGGGTTCCGTCGATGAGCACAGGACGTTCTCGTCGTCGATCGTCGAGAGACTGCTCCGAACGCGCGCCGACGCCGCCAGTGTGCGACGTGAATCCCGAGGTGTGGCAGCGCGGCGACGCCTGAGTCAGTCGCTCGCGCGTCCGAGCCTGACGCGGGGGTCGAGCGCGCGAATGATGAGGTCGGCGAACAGGTTGAGGAGCATGATTGCGATCGCGACGAGGACGACGACTCCGAGGATCAGCTTCAGGTCGTAGCCGCTGCCGCCGCTGAGGCTCGAGGCGACGATCCTGCCGATTCCGGGGAGGCCGAAGATCGTCTCGACGTAGATGGCGGTTGTGACGATCGCCGCGACGTCGACCGCCACCATCGCGACGATCGGCCCGGACGCGTTCTGCGCGACATGGCCCCGGACGAGGCGCCGCTCGGGGACGCCCTTCGCGCGGGCGGTGACGACGTAGAGCTGGCCGAGCTGTTCGAGGACGTGTGAGCGGACGAAGCGGACGTAGAGCGGCAGGAAGAACAGCGCGAACGTCATCCAGGGCAGCCACATGTGATGTGTCCAGTCGAGCAGGCCGCCGCACGAGGACGACCTGAACCCGTCCGTGAACACGGGCGCTTCCCCGCGAATCGGGCAGTAGCCGCCGGCGGGCGCAAGTCCGAGCGAGCCGGAGAACACTTGACGCAGCACGAGCCCGACGATGAACGGGTGGAGCACGAGGCCGAGGACGCTGAAGGTCAGGATCGCGCGGTCGAGAGCCGATCCCGCGCGGCGCGCGCAGAGCACTCCGAGCGGGACCGCGAGCAGCAGCATCAGCGCAAAGCCGCCGAGCACGAGCGAGAGCGTCGGACCGAGGGCGCTGGTGAGGATCGGGCGGACGGGCTGCGGGACCGCGGAGAGGGTGTTCCCGAAGTCGGCCTCGGTGCCGAGCCGCCACACGTAGCTGCCCCACTGCTCGGGGAGAGGCCTGTCGAATCCGAGCTCGTGCCGGATCGCGGCGCGTTGCTCGGGGGTCGCGTTCGGGTTGAGGTAGATCGCCGGGTCGACCGGGATGATCGACCAGATCGCGAACGTCATCAGCGTCAGGAGCAGGATCAGCACGAGGCCGGCGATGACACGGGCGACAACGGCGCGGATCACGCGTTCCCTTTTGGGTCGAACGCCCGCCGGATGCCCTCGGCCAGCAAGGCGAGCGAGACGATCGAGACGAACAACGCCGCGGTCGGCCAGAACACAACCCAGTTCGATCTCTCGACGTAGTAGGTGCCGCTCGGCCGAAACGGGTCGTACACGAGCAGCGTGCCCCAGTTCGTCGACAGCAGGTTGCCCCAGCTTGCTGTGGGCAGCTTCACGCCGAGGTTGAGTACCGAGATCGCGGCCTCGAAGATCACGAAGCTGGCGGTCATCAGCGTGCCCCAGATCACGATCGGCGCGACCAGGTAGGGGAGCACGTGCTTGCGCATGATCCAGCCGTCGCTGGCGCCGACCATCCGGGCCGCCTCGACGAACTCGTGCTCGCGCAAGGAGACGACCTCCGCCCGAATCACGCGAGCCGGAAGAAACCAGGAGAACGCCCCGATCAGGAACACCAACACCAAGACCCCCGGCTGGAACACGCCCAGCGTCACGTCGTTGAAGCGCCCGCCGATCGTGTAGCCGATCGCGACCAGGAACAAGAGCAGCGGGAATCCCATGAACAGCTCGGTGAACCGCGACAGCGACCAGTCCGTCCAGCCGCCCAGGTAGCCGGAGAGGATCCCGGCCGGCACCCCGATCAGCAAGGCAAGCAACGCAGCGCCGATTCCGATCGCGAGCGAGACCTGGCCGCCATAGAGCAGACGCAGGAGCAGGTCGCGCCCCAGCTGTCCGTCGGCTCCGAGTACGAGCAGCGTCGTCGGCGCCGCGCCCGGTGAGGCGACCGACGCGTTCGTGTCGGGCACCCGCGTCCACGGCCCGACCGGCTTCAGGTTGACGTCCACCGCGTAAGGGAACGGGTCGTTGGGGCCATGACCCAGGAGGTGCGCCGCGAGCGGGGCTCCCGCGACGCAGGCGAGCAGTACCGTGACGACGACCACACCCGCGACGACCGCCACACGGTCGCGCTTGAAACGAGCCCACGCGAGCCCCAGCGGGCCGCGCGCGACCACGCTGCGCTCCTCGGGAAGATTCGATTCTTGGTCGAGCGCAGCGTCCGTCGATATCGCGCCCGGCGTCACGTCGAAGGCCAGGATACGACGCCGAAGCACCGCCCCGACGCTGCCCGCGGCTCACGATCAGACTGACTCTCGCGCCTGTTGTGCAGAGCTTTCACCGTCGGCAGAATGGCAGCGTGAGAACGCTCATTGCGCTCGTCGCGGCAACAGGCCTCGCCGCCGCCGTTGGCGCCACAAGTACGGCCAGCGTCTCACACGAGACACGCATCACCCCCGGAAAGGGAATTGGCAAAGTCCAACTCGGGATGACCCTCCCACAGGTCCGCCGCGCGTTCGGCGGACCGCCGCTCTACTCGGTCTGGCGGAACAACTTCGGTTCGCGAGGGCGCTACATCGAGTACGTCTGGGAAGTCGGCGCGATGGACATCCGTGTATGGAAGGTCGGATTCCGAAGCACCACCCGGAACGGGCCCCTGCGCGTCCTCCGGGCTGGCACGAGCGTGTCCGCACAGCGAACACCAGAAGGCCTCGGCGTCGGATCGCTCCCACGCGACATCGCGCGCGCCTACCCGAACGTCGTCTGCGAGTTTCGCAGCCAGCGCGAGAAAGGCTGGTACGGCACCTGGATGGTCGTCCAGCATCCCGGCGGAGGCATGACCGCGTTCGACCTCGACACCTCGGGAGTTGCCGGAACCGAAACTGTCATCAAAGTGATCGAAGTGCTCGTGCAGCGAAGCTGGCTCAACGATGACGACGGCCGCGTCGGCGCCAAGTGCCCTGAGGACTACGTGGGTTAGAGCGTCCCGGGCGGCGAGACGTCCGCCATCGGAGAGCTGGCCCTCCGAGGAGACGGAGGGCCGGCTCCTCTTGAGACCCTCAGCAGAGGCAGGGCAAGCTGTACTGACAGTCACTGAAGCCGGGACAGCCGACACAGCATGTTCCGCCCGTACAGCTGTCCCAACACTTGAAGCCGTGCTGCCCTGGGTTGCAGAGATTCGCTCCGCACTCTGGGTCACGACAGCAGTACGTCCCCGCTTCGGCCCGCGCCACTTGCGCCGGCACGAGGGCGATTCCAACGCCAATCGCGGCGAGCTTCCCGAGGTTCCGGATGAACCGGCCCCGACTGACGTTCTGGTCGAGATCCATCTCGACCTCCTTCCTGGACGTCGTTCGTTGCGCCTCACGCGTGCGAGGCCAGAACACCTCCCTTCTGTCGCGCGACGAGCTTCTGGATGTCCGCGAGAGAGTCGGGGATGGTTCGATCGAGGACGAAGCCACCGTGGTCGACCAGGAAGGCGACGGGCGTGGCGGCGCTGCGAAAGGCGCGGGCGGCTTCGAGGCCGGCGTCGTAGAGGACCGTCCCACCTCCGTACCTCGTGTGACCGCTGGCGGGCGAGTTCTGCATCAGTACGTAGAGCGGCATCCCATCGACGGCGTCACCGACGCCTTCGAGCTCGCGGGCCAGGTATTTGCAGGCGCTGCAGTCGGATGCGACGAGGAGGAAGATCGTCGCCCCGGACACGAGAGCCGACGAGTGGACGTTCCTCCCGGCCTCGTCTGTGACCGAGAAATCCGGCACGACCGAGCCAGGCGTGACGCCGGCGACCTCCGGCAAGGCCGATGCGGTAGCCAACCTGGCTTCGACCTGCTCGAGTGCGCCGCTCACGCGTCGTAAGAGCCCGACGAGGACGATGGTCTCGAGGACTACCAGCCCCACGAGGGCCAAGAAGGCGACGATCCACGGCGTGCTCATGCCGCGCGATGCGTCGCACGAAGAACCGCTCGCACGGTTGACGGCCACCATTGCGCTCCGCCGTGCGCGGTCGGTGTGCCGGTGGCGTTGAGATCGCGGGCAATCTGACCGAGGCTCGTGCCGCTTGCGTCGGCCTTCTGGATGCGACGCACGACCTCGTCCGGCACGGCGCGAGGGCGGCCCGGAGGCGCCGGCGCTGGTGGTTCGGGTGCAGGCACGAGGTGATCGCTGACGAGCCGCTCGACCTCGTCGACGGGGACATAGACGGTTCCCCACGGCATCTCGACCGTCTCGATCAACGGCAGCACGCGCCGGGTGAAGGTCGTTTGGCTGACCCCGAGCGCCTGAGCGGCCTGCGAGCGGGTGTAGACCAGGCGCTGGGGCTCCTCCGCCACACGCACCGCCGGCGTAACGATCACCGGCACGGGCGCGCTCGAACCCGGCCTTCGCGCCCGCTCAGCACGTCGCTGCCAACGCGCCATCCATACAACCGTACACGAATGATGTCGGAATTGCACCGAGGTGCATTTGTGTCTCGCCTCCATTCGGGGTAGTTGCTGTACGACCGGACCGCAGCTGCCTGCCCGGTGACGCGCGAGGTCCGGGTCAGAAGTCGGGGCCGAGACCTACGTCGCGTCCAGGGCGAAGCTCCGGTCGGTGTGCGAGCTCGAGGGCATGCTCGCGCCAGCGTTCGACCTCGCCGCCGAGTTGCTCGTACTGCGCGTCGGCAAGCTCGAACTCTTCGCGCCGCAGCCGGTTGAAGCGGCTGAGCATCTCGGCGAGGACGCTGGGATCGAAACCGTGGTCTTTCTCGTAGGCGAGTTGGCAGAGACGGTCGAGCCCATATCGGGGCTCGACCGCCCTCAGGTCGACGAAGTCGCGCGCCTCGGCGCGTCCGAACAGCGCGAGGAGCTTGTCGACCGCGAGCTCTTCGCCGCGTAGCGTCGGTGCAGGGGTTCCCGGCTCGGCAGGGAACAGCCGAGCGTCGGCTGCGAAATCGAGCTCGGTGCGATCGTCGGCGCTCGACACGATCAAGCGCGCGAAACCCGGGTTGACCTGGACACGCTCGACAACGAGCCCGGCGTCATGCAGCGCACGTTCGGCGGCGGGGACAAGCCGGTCGACGGCCTCACCCGTGAGCCCGAAAAAGTCGAGGTCACGCGTCCGCCGCTCGACCTCGCCGCGAACGATCAGCGCTGCGCCGCCGGCCAGCGCGAACTCCTCCGCCTCCTCGAGCCCGGCGACGATCGCCGCGACCTGCTCCTGAAGCGCGCTCAGCACCTACGCGACGTTGCGATGACGCCGAAACCAGCCAACCCATGCCTGTCTCACCATGGGCGGGAGCACGAGCTCGTGCCACAGCTCGCGGAGCTGGGCGGCGTCGACGTAGTAGCGGACGTCGTCCTCGGTGCCTTCGCGAAGGACCTGTTCGTAGACGCGGGCACGGTCGGCGCGGTCGTCGAGGTCATACACGATCGACGGGCCGCTCCAACGAACGTGCAAGGGCAGCCCGATGCGCCCCCGTGCCTTCGGCAGCGCCGGGTCGTCGAGATCCTCCGGCACCGCAACCGGTCTTGCCGCCGGGCCTAGCTCGGGACTGCGGGTGCGCGTCATCGCTCGACCAGTGTACGACCGCCGCCGGGCGCGGCCGTCGACGGCCAGCACGGTGCGAGCTTTACCGTTCGATGCCGCGGGTGCGTTCGAGCTCGGTGATGCGGCGAAGCTGCATCAGCTGCGGGAGCCGCTCCTCGTCTGCGAGCGCGGAGAGCATGCGGGCGAGGTCGCCGACGGAGGCGACCTGGGGGCGGACACCGTGGCCGAGGGGTTCGCGGCTGGCGGCGCGGCGCAGGTCGTCGTAGCCGCGCGTGCCGGCCGGCTCGGGGACGAGCTTCAGGGGCCCGTGTTGGGTCTCGAGCTCGTGCACCGGCTCGGAGGCGAGCGACTCGGGGTCGAGGGACAGCGTGCGGCCGTCGGCTCGCGTCGCGTCGACCTCGCCGAGCGCGCGCTCGAGCCGTTCGAGGTTCTGCTCGCGGAGCGAGGGGGTGAGGTCGAGCCCGTGAGTCGGCTCCTCGGTTCCCTGGACGATCCGGGCGAGGCCGCCGATCAGGACGTACGTGACGCGGTGGCGGTCGAGCGCTTGCAGGAGGGCGTACGGGTCGAACCGCGTCTCCGCCGCCGTGCCCTCCCGGTCGAGCTTCGCCAGGAGACGCTGGGCGCGTCGTTCCGGGGTGAGCAGCAGGTTCTTCTCGAGCCGCTCATCCTGGCGGCTCTCGCGTGGGGCGAGCACGAGCGGCAGGTCGAAGCCGCAGGCTTGGATCACCTCGAGCAGGTTGTCGACGCTGGGGAAACTGCGCCCTGCTCCCAGCGCGCAATCACCGAGCGCTCCCTGCCCGAGCGATCGGCGAGCTGCTGCTGGGTTAGTCCTGCCCGCAGACGGGCCTCGCGGATCAGGTCGGCGGCGCGCACCGGCCGGGAGTCTAGTGCACGCGACTTGCTGTGTGCTCGCGAGGCTGATAAGCTACATAGCTTCGGATCGCCTCACGCACCATTATGGCTGACCACACGAAGCGACGCAACACCCGTACCGCGGAGACCGAGCTCGAGAGTTGCCAGCTCGCGCTCTTCGAGGTCGAGACGCTCGGTCAGATGGGCGCTTCGGACGGTGCGGCGTCCACGCAGCGAGGGACGAGCCGTTCCAGAGCTCCCTCGCGTCAGCGCGAGACAACGCGATCTGGGCACGCCGCCGCGACCGAGCCGGCAGCTGACTCCCTCCTCTCTCCCGACGACGTCGCCCGCCGCTGTGGACTGAGCCGCAAGGCGGTCTACCGCGCGGTCGGGCGCGGCGAGCTCCGCGCGGCCCGGATCCTCTCGCGCCTGCGGATCGACCCCCGCGACGTCAACGCGTGGATCCGCGCCAACGTCGTCGAGGCGCACGTCCATGCCCCCGCACCGGCCCCAGCGCGATTGCCTGCTGCGATCGGGCTCCGTAGGCTGCTTCCCGGGCCGTGAGCATCGAGCGGATCAGCCGCAAGCGCGGGACCGGGTGGCGGGTGCGCTGGCGCGACGGGACGCGCAACCGGGCCCGGACCTTCGACCGGAAAGCCGACGCGACCGCCTTCGAGGCCGAAGTACGCCGACGGCGGGTCGCAGGCGATCTGCGGCCGCTCGAGGCCGGCCGCGAGACGCTGCAGGAGCTCGCCGAGGACTGGTGGCGTCTCTGCGCGATCCCGAACCTCGCCCGCACCACGCTCGCCACCCACGCCGCGCTCTGGGACGCGCACGTGCTCCCCCCGGCTCGGCGCTACACCACTCCGTGAGCTCGACCCCCTCAGCCTGGCCGCGTTCCGGGCCGAGCTCAGCGCCGCCGGCGTCGGGCCCGCCTCCGTGCGCCGCGTGCTGGTGATCCTGCAAGGCGTCCTCGAACGCGCGGTCGAGTGGCAGCGCATCCCGATCAACCCCGCACGCGCCGTCCGCAAGCCGCCGCAGCGACGCGAACGAGCCGTGCAACCACTCGCGCCGATCGTCGTCGAGCGCACCCGGTCGCAGCTGCTCGCCTCCGGGCGCCCACGCGACGCGACGCTCGTCTCCGTCCTCGCCTACGCAGGGCTCCGACCCGGCGAGGCGCTCGCACTGACCTGGGGCCACATACGCGAGCGGACGATCCTCGTCGAGCGCGCCGTCGCCCTCGGCGAGCTCAAGACGACCAAGACAGCGCGCACCCGCACCGTCCGCCTCCTCGCACCACTCGCCACCGACCTGAGCGAGTGGCGCATCCGCCAAGGCAAGCCGCCGGGCGACTCGCTCGTCTTCCCGGCCCGAGACGGTGCCGTCTGGGGCGACGATGCATATCGCTACTGGCGACGCCGCGTCTTCACACCGGCCGTCACCGCGGCCGGGCTCGAGGCGCGAGCTCGACCGTACGACCTGTGCCACTCCTTCATCTCGCTGCTCATCGCCGAAGGAGCGAACGTCGTCGAGGTTGCACGACAGGCAGGCCACTCGCCGACCGTGACGCTCTCCACCTACGCCCACCTCTTCGACGAGGCAGCCGGCGTCGACCACCAGCCCGCCGAAGACCAGATTAGGCGTGCGCGACAGCTCGTCCGCGCCGAGCGGCGTACCCGATCCGTACCCGAAGAGCCAACCACACTCAGACTCTGCGATGACGAAAGCCCTGCAAATTCGAGAGAGCCGACGCCCGGACTCGAACCGGGGACCCCTTCATTACGAGTGAAGTGCTCTACCAGCTGAGCTACGTCGGCGGGCTGCGGATTCTAGCCGCGGACCGCTGAGTGCCAGGTGCGGCGGCGTGGCTCCGACAGGCACCCGTGCCGGAGCCGCGCCGCGCGCTCGTGCCGGTCCTACGCCAGGTTGCCCTGCCGGTTGCCGCAGCGGACCGCGTTCACGTAAAGCTCCTTTCCGCAGGGGCACGACGGCCGTGCCTCTCCTTCCGTCGTCGGCCGGAACCGAGCCCGGGTCATCCCCCGAACGGGGAGCATGACTCCTGTCAGGTGAACGCCCGTCGCAGCCGGACGAAGAGCGCCTCGAGGAAGAGCGGCAGGTTGAGGTTGAGCTCCTCGAGCTCGCGCCACGCCTGACGGACGATCTCGGCCGCCGCCTCGGCGCCGCCGCCGGCCGGGCCCGCGGCGTCCTCGCGGAGCTCCTGGAGCCGGTCCACGTGCACGAGGGCCGTCTCGGCGCCGGTCGCGGCCACGACGAGGTCGCGGTACCAGGCGCCGAGGTCGTCGAGGCAGGCGAGCGCCTCGGCCTTCTCCGCCCCGAACTCCGCGCGGCGCACACGCTGCTCGGCCTCCCGGGCCGGGAGCTCGAGCCTATCGACGAGCTCCTGCTCACGCCGGCGGGCCTCCGCGGCGAGCGTGTGCGCGCCGTCCAACACCACGCCGGCGGCAGCGGCCGGGTCGAACGCCTCGTCCAGGTACGCGGCCCGTGCGGCGTCGAGGAGCGCGCCCCGGCGGGCCCACGCGTCCGGGTCGAGCTGTCGCGCCGCCCGGTCGAGGCGACCGCCGGCAACCCTGCCGAGCGCCGCGACGTCGCCCGGGGCGAGATCTGGCGCCCGCTCGGCGAGCCAGCGCTCGACCGCGGCGCGAGAGAGCCGGCGGAAGGGGACGAGCTGGCAGCGCGAGCGGATCGTCTCGGGCAGCTTGCCGAGCTCGTCCGCGACGAGCACGATCGTCGCGTAGGCGGGCGGCTCCTCGAGGTCCTTGAGCAATGCGGCGACCGCGATCTCGTTCAGCCGGTCCGCCTCGAAGATGAGGTATACGCGGCGGTCGCCCTCGAACGGCCGCATGTGCAGGTCGTGGTGGAGCGCGCGGATGTCGTCGATGCGGATCATCTCGCCGAGCGGCTCCACCACGCGGAGGTCGGGATGCGTCCCGGCGTCGACGCGGCGCGGGTCGCCGAGCAGCGCGCCCGCGAGCGCGAGCGCGGCCTGCCGCTTCCCCACCCCGGGAGGCCCGTGGAAGAGGTAGGCGTGGACCGGGCCGTCGGCGAGGGCGGCCTCGAGGAGCCGCTTTGCCTCCGCCTGCTCGGGGACGTCAGCGAAGGTGGTCACGGATCTCCGCCGCCACGACCGGGATCGGACGCCGCCCGTCGACGACGACGTATCGTTCCGGGTAGCGCTCCGCGAGGCCGCGATACGCCTCCGCGACCCGCGCCCACAGGTCGAGCCCCGCGCGCTCGATCCGGTCGCGGACGCCACCGACGCGGGCCGCTGCCGTCTCTGCGTCGATCTCGACGAGGAACGTGCGATCGGGGAGCAACCCTCCGACGACCGCCAGGTTGAGCGCGAGCACCTCCTCGACACCGAGCCCGCGACCGGCGCCCTGGTAGGCGACGGACGAGTCGAGGTAGCGGTCGCAGACGACGGTCGCGCCGCGCGCGAGCGCGGGCCGAATCAGCTCCTCCACGTGCTGCGCGCGGGCCGCCGCGTAGAGGGCAGCCTCCGCCCAGGGCGCGACGTGGTCGCCGTGGAGGACGAGGTCGCGGACCGCCTCGCCGAGCGGCGTGCCCCCGGCTCGCGTGTCGAGACGACGTCGACGCCCTCTCCCTCGAGCGCCCGGGCGAGCAGCCGCGCCTGGGTCGTCTTGCCGCTGCCGTCGAGACCTTCGAACGTGACGAACATCCGCCCGGACGTTAGTAGGCTCCTCCGATGCGCGCGCTCGTCACCGGCGGGGCCGGGTTCATCGGCTCGCATCTCGTCGATGCCCTGCTCGCGCGCGGCGACGACGTGGTCGTCGTCGACGACTTGAGCACGGGACGCCGCGACTTCCTCGACCCGGCCGCGTCCCTCCTCGTCCACGACGTCCGCAAGCCCTTCGAGACCGACGCGGACGTCGTCTTCCACCTCGCCGCCCAGGCGGACGTCGGCACCTCGATGGAGAAGCCGTCGTTCGACGCCGAAGTGAACGTCGTCGGCACCGTGAACGCGCTCGAGGCAGCCCCGCGCCGCAGGGGCGCGGCTCGTGTTCTCCTCGACGGGTGGCGCGATCTACGGCTCGGTCGACGAGCCGGCGCGCGAGAGCTCCCCCCTGCTCCCGGTCTCCGCCTACGGGCTCGCCAAGCGCTCGGGCGAGGTGTACCTCGACGGCTGGAACCGGATCTTCCAGGCGAAGCACGTGACCCTCCGCTTCGCGAACGTCTACGGCCCGCGCCAGTCCGCGGCGCTCGAGGGCGGCGTGATCGCGATCTTCCTGGAGCGCCTTGCCGCCGGCGAGCCGACTACGATCTTCGGCGACGGGACGATCACCCGCGACTTCGTTCACGTCGACGACGTCGTCCGCGCCCTGCTCCTCGCAGCGAAGCACGAGGGCGGCGTGTTCAACGTCGGCACCGGGGTGGCGACGTCGATCGCCGACCTGCACGCGCTGTGCGAGCGTGCGCTGGGCGTGGAGGCGCCTCCCAGGTTCGGGCCCCCGCGCGCAGGCGACGCGCTCCACAGCGTGCTCGATACGTCCCGCGCCGCCGCGGAACTCGGCTTCACGGCCGCCGTCGCGCTCGCCGAGGGCATCGCCGCCACTGCGGCGGCCACATGATCCACGAGCTTCCGCTCGGCTCGACCCCGCTGCACGGAGCGTACTCACGCGATCTGCCGCCCGTCCTCACCGCCGCTCCCGGCGACTCCGTCCGCTTGACCGTGCCCAGCTCGCGCTGGCGGCTGGGCCCGGCCGAGGAGGTCGAGCGACCCGATCCGGAACGCGACACGGGGCACGCGCTCGCCGGCCCGGTCGAGGTGCGCGGGGCGCGCGCCGGACAGGTGCTCGCGGTGAGGATCGACGAGGTCACGCCCTGGGGCTGGGGCGACGCTCCTGCTGCCGATCGCCGTCGACGAGGCGCTCGTCTCGGCCGGGGACGGCCATGCGGCCCAGGGCGACGGTGAGGTGAGCGGCCGACCTGCGGGTGACGCAGATCGTGAACCACGCGATGGGCGTGCACGCGGTTCTCCCCGACGGCGCATTCGGCTGAGCCCTCTGCAGGAATCGCGGCCGCGCGGGCGAACTCCGCCGGCGTCGTGGATCACCCGCTCCGCCTCGACCAGACCGAGCTCGCCGTGCGCCCGTGGCGCACGGCGACACTCGTCGTCGCCGGCATCGCCGCGGTCGAGCTCGCCCTGCTCGTGATGATCGGCGGGGCGCTCCTCGCGAAGCCCGAGCCCGCCGGACGCAAGGCGGCTCCCGCGAAGGCGGCCCCCGCGAAGCACGAGACGAAGCCCGCCCCCGCACCGGCGAAGAAGGTCGTGGCGGCCGAGCTTCCACGCCGCAAGGTGACCGTCGTCGTCCTGAACGGGAACGGCCGTCAGGGCGCCGCCGCCGCCGTCTCCTCGCGCGTCCAGCGCAAGGGCTACCGGGTCGGGCTCGTTGCCAACGCGCCGAGCCACGACTACCCGACGTCGCTCGTCATGTACCGGCGCGGCTTCGAGGGCGAGGCGCGCCGGCTCGCCCACGACCTCGGCGTCAAGGTCGTGAGCCCGCTCGACGGCGTGCGCCCGGCGCAGCTCCACGGCGCCCAGGCCGTGCTCATCCTCGGCGGCTGAGCAGCCTCTACATCTCGCAGGCGCCGTGGTTGACGGCGTCCTTCGCCTGGTCGAACGGCCCACCCGGCGTCCAGCGGCTCGAGGCAGGATCCAGCGTGTACGAGTGGTTCAGCGCGGCGTACGCGGCGCACTGGTCGCCGGTCGCGATCGCGTGGTAGAGACCGAGGTCGTACCAGGTGTCCGGGTTCTCGGGCTGGAGGCGGGTGGCCTCCTCGTACCAGGCGACGGCGGCCGCCCGGTCCCCCGCGGCGTCGGCTGCGAGCGCGCGCGCCTGCAGCGGGCCCGGTGAGAGTGGGTTCAGGAGCCGCGCGCGGTCGGCGGCGTCGACCGCCTTCCCGAGATCTCCCGCGTCGACTGCGGCGAGCGCGCGGTCGACCTCGTGGCGGGCGATCGCGGGAAGCGCAACCGCGAGGATCGCGGCGGCGCCGACCGCGGTGACCGCGACGAGCCCGGGTGTCCCCGCGCGAATCGCGGCCCACGGACGCCCGACCGCGAGCAGCGCTCCGAGCGCGGCGAGCGCCGGCCCGCTGACGGCGACGAAGTCGAGGTCGTAGTCGACGAGCGCGTGCACGCCGTACGCCAGCACGAAGCAGGCAAGGGCGACCGCCGCCGGATGCTCGCTCCCGACCGCGAGTCGCACCCCGCGACGCACGCCGACGAGTGCACCGGCACCCGCGAGGAGCCCGAGCGCGAGGCCGACGGCGCCGAGGTCCGAGAGCAGCTGCAGCGGAACGCTGTGCGGCTCCGTGACCGGCGTCGCGCCCTCCCGGTACCGGCGGCGCGCGAGCGCGAAGGTGCCCGCCCCGGAGCCTGCGACCGGCCGGTCGGCCGCGACCTCGAGCGCCTCGCCCCACCACTGCAGCCGGTTGTTGGCACAGAGGTCGGCGAGCCGGCCGGGCTCGTTGACGCACTCACCACGTGACAGCTGCGAGTCGACCCACGAGACGGGGTTCCCGACCTCGGCCACCAGACCGGCCACCCCGGCGGCCGCGACGAGGGCACATGCGGCGAGGAGTGCGCCGCGAACCGCCCGCCCGCGCTCGCGCGTGAGCCGCTCGGCCGGAGCCCGCCAGGCGGCCAGCACGACGAGGAGGGCGCCGGCGAGCGCAAGCGCGGCGAAGAGCTTCCCGTCGGCGACCCGGTCGGCGCGCAGGACGCCGTCCTCGACGAGCGCGGGCCGCGTGAACGCCCAGCCGGCGACGAGAAGCGCCGGCAGGCCGGCGATGACGGCGCGAAGCGCGTCCTGGAGGCGCGACTCGGAGGCGACGAGCCAGAGCGCGAGCACGGCCGCCGCGCCGACGACGCCCGCGCGCGACTGGGTGAGGAGAAGCACCAGGACGGCCGCGTAGACGAGCAGGCAGCCGGCGACGCGTGTGGCGGGGCGTCGGCTGCGCGTGGCCCAGAGGCCGAGGGCGATGGCGGCGTCGGCGAGCAGCGCGAGCGCGTTCCAGTAGCCGGCCGGCTCACGCAGCCGGGCGATTCGGTCGCCGTCCGGGAAGAGCGAAGGCACCGCGACGCCGAGGAGCGCCCAGCCGAGCGCCGCGGCGAGCACGACTGCGACGAGCGCCGCCAGCCGGCGCGTACCGCCCCTGAGCGCCCCGGCCAGCAGGCCGAGGACGAGGAACGCCAGGTACACGAGCCCGCGAGCGAGCCGATCCCAGGAGAGGTCGCCCGCGACCGACCACGCGACCGAGACGCCGGCCCAGACGGTCAGTCCCGCGGCCGCGGCGGCGGTGAGACGTCCTGCGCCATCCAACCGCGGCAGGGGGAGCGCGCCACGGAGCGCCATGCAGGCGCCGACGACGGCCGACGCGATGGCGACGATCCCCAAGGTCGCGAGCGAGTCGTCACGCGATCCACCCCCGAAGAGCACCGCCCAGGCGACGACGATGCCGAGGACCGCGAGCAGAGCGGCCTCCGCGACACGTCCGGGTCGCGCGGCCGCGTCCATGACGCGGCGAGGCTACCATGCGACCCTACGGGCGCAGGAGGCCGGCCCGTTGTCGCGAACGGCGTCTTACACATCGTTTACCCTTCCCTGATTGCCGAACCACGGAAGGTGGGAAGACTCAACCCGCCACGTCCGGCTGAACCCGTGCTCGAGACCCTCTCCCGCCGCATCGTCCTGGCCGCCGCGCTCGCCGCGACGGTCGTGCTTGCGGCGCTGGCGGGTGCCGAGCCCGCGAGCGCGAAGGCGAAGACGTGCGCAGACGCCGTCGTCGCCGACTGGTACGGCGACGGCCGCGTCGACGAGATCTTCCCGATCCACTGCTACCAGGAGGCGATCCGCTCGCTCCCTGTCGACGTGCTCGACTACTCGAACGCGAAAGAGGACATCCTCCGCGCGCTGGCGTACGCCCGGCAGGACAAGGCGGACCCCGGGCCCTCGGGCGGCGGTCAGCGACCGACGGGCGCGACCTCGACGACGGACACGAACGACACGCCGGCGCCGGCCGGTGACGACGACGGCCCCGGAGCCGACGCCGGCACTCCCGGAGGCGGCGGTCCCGACGACGGCGGGGCGACGGTCGCCGCGAACGACGTCGACACCTCGGGCCCCTCGTCGCTGCCGATCCCGCTCCTGATCCTAGGGGGGCTCGCGCTGCTCCTCCTCGCCGCCGGCGGTGCCGGCTACCTGAGCCGGCGTGCGCAGGCGCGTCGCGAGGGCGGCCCGCCCGGCCCAGCGTAGCCCGCTCCACGATCCCGCCCGGCCGGAGACCCGCGAGGTTTCCCGATCGCTGGAAACGGGAAGTGAAGCGTGAATGCGCTTCCGGCTGCCGCTCCGCATCGCGAGCGCCGTCGCGACCGCTCTGGTGCTCGCGCCGCCGGCCGGCGGCGACTCTCTGGACGCCTGCGCGCAGCGAGTGATCCGCGACTGGTACTCGGATGGACGGGTCGACGACGTCCATCCGCTCGCCTGCTACCGCGCGGCGATCCGCGCGCTGCCCGAGGACGTACGACAGTACTCCGACGCCGGCAGGGACATCGCACGCGCGCTGGCGTACGCCCGGCGAGGACGTCGTGACCCCGGCGACGCGCCGCCACGCTCGGCCGTCGCAGCGGAGCCGCCGACGGCGACGATGAGCCACGCGCCGCGGGCGAGTCGGTCGACGCCGCCGGCGAGCCGGGACGCCAGGGCATCCCCGCCGCCCGCGCCCACCCGGCCGATCGACGGTTCGGCGCGCCTCGCGAGCGCCCCCCGGGTCGACACCGCGGCCGCGGGCCTGCCATACCCGCTCCTCGGGCTCGCGACACTCGCGCTCCTGCTGTTCGCAACGGCCGCCGCGGCAGCCGTCCGCCGTCGCGCGCGCTGACGGGGGCGCACCGCGGACCGCTAGAATCCCGTGGTGAGGGCGCTCACGAATTTCCTGCAAATTCCGTATTTTTCGTACCGTCCGACGGGCGTCCTAGCATGCCCGGTCCGCTCGCAGGACGCGCCACCACGCGCCCGGCGCGAGGAATGACTCGACACTCGGCCCGGGAGGACAGCATGGCCACCGCCAGGCACGCGACGCAGGCACCGCAGGAAGAGCAGGACTTCGTCAACAGCGTCCTCGACGAGGAGGCGAGCGTCGCACCGCCGCGGTACTTCACGATCCCCGGGCGGGACCCCTTCGACGAGATCGAGTGGGAGACGCGTGGCGCGCTGATCCCGGGCAAGAGCGGGCCCGCGTTCGAGCAGCGCGACGTCGAGTTCCCGAAGTTCTGGTCGCAGACCGCGACGAACATCGTCGCGCAGAAGTACTTCCGCGGCCGCATGGCCTCCCCCGAGCGCGAGCGGAGCGTCAAGCAGATGGTCGGCCGGGTCGCGGACACGGTCGTGGCATGGGGGAAGCAGGGCGGCTACTTCGCGACCGAGGACGAGGCGGAGACCTTCCACGCCGAGCTGAAGGCGATCCTCGTGAACCAGTACGCGTCCTTCAACTCGCCGGTCTGGTTCAACGTCGGCTTCGAGGAGACCCCTCAGTGCTCGGCGTGCCAGCCGTACCACGCCCTCGTGTCCACCCCGGAGGGAATGGTCCCGATCGGTCGTCTCGTGGAGGACGATGCGGTCGGGAAGGAGATCTACGACGCACACGGCACGACGCGGATCGTGGGCGTGAAGGCCAACGGTCTGAAGGAAGTCTTCCGCGTCACGCTTCGTAACGGCAACTTCGTCGAGGCCACCGCCGACCACGTCGTCAAGGCGGTTGCGGAGCGGTGTACGACGCCGTCATGGGTCAGGATCGACGAGCTCGAGCTTGGCATGCGGATGCATCTCCATCCGCATCGCGCGAAGGTCGCTCAGGCGTCGCTCGCGCTCGTCGGCCCTCCGAGCACGCTGCATGAGGATGTCGAGGACGCATGGGTGGACCCCGTGGCGGTGAGCGAGGCCGCCCTCGCCGGATGGCTCCAGGCAGACGGCTTTGTCGGGCAGTACGAGGGCACGGACAGATCGCTGACTCTCGAGTTCATGGTCGCGAACGACGACGAGCATGCGTGGGTGACCGAGCACCTCGACGTCGTGTTCCCCGATACGCATCGGCACGAGCGTGACGTCGAGACGGCCGACCCGTCCCTCTCGTGCCGACGCATCCGGTTGTACGGAGAGTCGCTGAGAACGTTCGTCGACGAGTGGCAACTCCTCTCCCGGGGTACCGAGATCCGGGTGCCGGACAGACTCTGGACCGCGACTCACGCAGAAGTCGTCGCGTACCTCCGAAGCATCTTCCAGGCCGACGGCTACGTCACCGTCCAGCAAACGGCCGGGTCGGAGCGCGGACGCGTCGCGTTCGCGGTCATCGGCGAGCACTGGACGGAAGACGTCCAGCTTCTCCTCAACATGGTCGGCATCTACTCACGGCGAATTCGGAAGACCGAGCCGAGAAGCGACAGGCACGACCTCCACGAGGTGCAGATCGGCATCGGCTCCGAGCGGGCTCGCTTCGCCGAGCTCGTCGGCTTCGTCGGAAGCGACAAGCAAGCCAAGCTCCTCGCGTCACTCGAGCTCCGCAACCCGAAGCATTGCCCCGACTTGCGGGAAGAGGAGATCGCCTCGATCGAGAGTCTCGGCGTTCAAGAGGTCTTCGACATCCAGACCGAGTCTGGCGAATATCTCTCCAACAACGTCGCGGTCCACAACTGCTTCATCCTCTCGATCGAGGACTCGATGGAGTCGATCCTCGACTGGATCCGGCGCGAGGGGATCATCTTCCGCGGCGGCTCCGGCTCCGGGCTCAACCTGTCACGGCTGCGCTCCTCGAAGGAGCAGCTCTCCAAGGGCGGCTACGCCTCCGGCCCGGTCTCGTTCATGCGCGGCGCGGACGCGTCCGCAGGGACGATCAAGTCCGGCGGCAAGACGAGGCGGGCCGCGAAGATGGTCGTGCTCGACATCGACCACCCGGACGTCGACGAGTTCATCTGGTGCAAGGCACGCGAGGAGCGCAAGGCGCGCGTGCTCGAGCAGGCGGGCTACGACATGTCGCTCGACTCGCCCGACTGGGCCTCGATCCAGTACCAGAACGCGAACAACTCGGTGCGCGTCACCGACGCGTTCATGGAGGCCGTCACCGAGGGCAAGGAGTGGGCGCTCACGGCCCGGACCGACGGGACGGTCGTCGAGACGGTCGACGCGCGCGGCCTGCTGCGCGACATGGCGGCGGCGGCGTGGGAGTGCGCCGACCCGGGCGTGCAGTACGACACGACGATCAACGCGTGGCACACCTCGCCGAACACCGGTCGGATCAATGCGTCGAACCCGTGCTTCCCAGGCGATGCGCGTGTCCATACGACGCTCGGATTGCTGCAGTTCGCGGAGCTCTACGACCGGGCGGAGGACGGCGAGGAGCTCCGGGTCTACACGCATCGGACGACCGCGGAGACACCAGGCGAGGGAGTCGTCGCGACTCGGCCGCTCGCCGTGATGCGAAACGGCGTCAAGCCAATCCTCAGGCTGCGCTTCTCGGACGGGCGCGAGCTGCGCTGCACCGAGAACCACCGCCTCTGGACGGTGAACCGAGGCTACGTCGAGGCCGGTCGGCTGACGGAGGAGGATCTCGTCCGGCTGAACGATGCCGCCACGCTCGCCGACGACGCTTCCTGGGCGCTCCCCGTGAAGATCGAGGCCCTCGCGACCTCGTTCTCGCGAGGTGGGACGAAGACGCGGCAGGAGCTGCCGGAACGCTGGAGCGAGGGCCTCGGAGAGCTCCTCGGCCACCTCGTCGGCGACGGCTGGGTAACCGCCGTCCAGACCGGCTGGGTCTACGGAGGCGACGACGTCGAGGACGGCCTCGCCGGATCGCACGAAGGGATGCTTCGCGAGCTCGTCGGCGGAATCTCCGTCCAGGAGATGGACAACGGAACGCGCCAGCTTCGCGCCGGCAGCAAGGCCGTCCGCGAGCTCTTCCATTCGCTCGGCGTCACCACCGCGCGCGCCGCGGAGAAGCGCGTGCCGTGGGCCGTGTTCACGGCACCGACCGAGGTGCAGGTCGCATTCCTTCGCGGTCTCTTCGGCGCCGACGGCTGCGTGTACAACGGAAAGACGACTCGCTACGTCGGGCTCGGGAGTGTGAGCGACGGACTGCTCAGAGACGTGCAGCGCCTCCTCTCCACATTCGGGATCCGAGCACGCCTCTATGCCACGCGTGGCGCGGCGAGCGCGGCGTTCCGGTACCGCACCGTGTCCGGGGAGGACCGAGCCTACGGCGGCGGCGCCCTCTTCGACCTGCGAATCATGGGCAGCGATCTCGAGAAGTTCGCCGAGGCGATCGGTTTCGCGACACCGCGCAAGCAAGTGGCCGTGGAGCAACTCCTCACAACCACAACCCGGTACGCGACGAAGCCCGGCGTCAAGCTGGTCGCCCGCGAGGAGGACGGTCAGGAATACGTCTACAACCTGACCGAGCCGCTCCATCACTCGTACATCGTCGACGGCGTGCTTGTTGCCAACTGTAGTGAGTATATGCACATCGACGATTCCGCCTGCAATTTGGCATCGCTCAACCTCATGAAGTTCCGCAAGGAGGATGGCGAGTTCGACGTCGAGATGTTCGAGCACGCCGTCGACGTCGTCTTCCTCGCGCAGGAGATCCTCGTCGGCTACTCCTCCTACCCGACGCCGGAGATCGGCCGCAACGCCAGGAAGTTCCGCCAGCTCGGCCTCGGCTACGCGAACCTCGGCGCGCTGCTCATGGCGCGCGGACTGCCGTACGACTCGGACGAAGGACGGGCGTACGCCGCTGCGATCACGGCGTTGATGACGGGTCGCGCCTACCGGAAGTCGGCCGAGGTCGCGAAGCGCATGGGCGCGCACGCCGGCTACGCGGAGAACCGCGCTGCGATGGTCGGCGTGATCGCGAAGCACCGTGCCGCGGTCGGGAACATCGACCACACCGAGTCGGTGCCCGACGACCTCCTGAGCGCGGCGCGGCGCTCGTGGGACGAGGCGCTCGAGATCGGCGAGGTGTACGGCTTCCGGAACGCGCAGGCGACGGTGCTCGCGCCGACCGGATGCCTCGTCGGCGACAGCCTCGTTCCGACGAGCCGCGGCCTCCTGCGCCTGCGCAGCCTGGGCGACACGGTGGGCGAGAAGTGGCAGGACGTCGACTTCGAGGTCTCCACCGACGAAGGCCCGCGGCAGGCAACGAAGTTCTACGTCAACGGATTCGAGTCGGTCGTCTCGATCGAGACGGGGCGCGGCTACCGGATCCAGGGAACGCCGACGCATCGGATCAAGGTCGTCGACGGCGAAGGCACGTGGGTCTGGCGCAGGCTCGCGGAGATCCGAGAGGGCGACCGCGTACCGCTCCAGCTGAACGGCATGGTCGGCGAGCCGCGGTCCGTGCAGTTGCCGCCGCTCGGGGAGCTCTACTGGACGTCAGATCAGCGGACGCAGGTGCCGCAGCTCGTTACGCCGGAGCTCGCGGAGCTCGTCGGCTACTTCATGGGCGACGGCTCGCTCCACGCGAAGGGCTTGCGTTTCTGCGTCGCAGCTGAGGACCGCGACGTCGTCGCCCATCTCGTGGGCTTGGGTCGGACGCTCTTCTCGCTCGACGCACATCTCACCGAAAGGGCGGGATATGTCGAGGTGGCCTTCCACTCCATCCCCCTCGCGCTCTGGTGGGAGGCATGCGGCTTCGCGAAGCTGCCACCAGCCGCCGACCACCGCGGCAAGGGCTGGGTCGCGCACATCCCGGACGCGCTTCTCCACACGAACGACGCCGACGTGTACGCCGCGTTCGTTCGTGGGCTGTTCGAGGCCGACGGGACGACAAACAACGGCTACGTCTCTTGGGGCACCGGCACCGAGAGCTTCAGCCGCGATGTGCAGAGCCTGCTCCTCGCGCTCGGATTCGTCACGACCCGGAAGGTCGACGACGCCGGCTCGAACCGGGGCCCGCACAAGAGGTTCGTCCTGCGGCTGCTCGACGTCGCGTCGGCCGAGCGGTGGCTCGACGAGATCGGATTTGTCTCCGAGCGCAAGACGTCACGCCTTTCGACCGGCGACCACCGCCAGGCGGCGCGGCACGACCAGGTGCCGGTCAGCCGCGCTCTGATCGACGAGGTCGCGCCCGAGAACGAAGCGCTCCGCAAGACGCTGCTGATGGCGCTCGCTCGCCGCGGCGACGTGTCGCGTCGGTCGGCCACCGCGCTCCTCGAGCGCGCCGAGAGCGCGGACCTCGAGCATCTGCTCGGCTTCTACTACGACACGGTCGCCTCGGTGGAGCTGCTCGAGGACGAGCCGACCTTCGACCTGTCCGTGCCCGACAACGTGACCTACGTCGCGAACGGATTCGTGAGCCACAACACGATCAGCTTCATGATGGACTGCGACACGACGGGCGTGGAGCCCGACTTCTCGCTCGTGAAGTCCAAGAAGCTGGTCGGCGGCGGCGAGATCACGATCGTCAACAAGACCGTGCCGATGGCGCTCGGCGAGCTCGGCTACGCGCCGCGCGAGGTCGAGGAGATCGTCGCGTTCATCGACGAGCGAGGCGGTGTCGTGGGGGCGCCGCACTTGAAGACCGACCACTACCCCGTGTTCGACTGCGCGATCGGCGAGCGCGCGATCCACTACATGGGGCACGTGCAGATGATGGGGGCGGTGCAGCCGTTCATCTCGGGAGCGATCTCGAAGACGGTCAACCTGCCCGAGGAGACGACGATCGACGAGGTCGCGAAGCTGTTCGTCGAGTCGTGGCAGCTCGGCGTCAAGGCGATTGCGATCTACCGCGACAACTGCAAGGTCGCGCAGCCGCTCTCGTCGTCGAAGGACTCTCCTGCCGCCGCCGCGGGTCTGATCCCGGTCGGAGCGCCGGTCGCGCACCCGCAGCGACGCCGCTTGCCGGACGACCGCACCGAGGTCGGCCGCAAGTTCAAGGTCGGCGAGTACGAGGGCTACATCCACGTCGGCCTGTTCGAGGACGGGACGCCCGGCGACATCTTCGTGGACATCGCCAAGGAAGGCACGACGCTCGCCGGGCTCATGAACTCGTTCATGATCTCGGTCTCGCTCGGGCTCCAGTACGGCGTGCCGCTCGAGGTGTACGTCTCGAAGTTCAGCCACATGCGCTTCGAGCCGAGCGGGATGACGAACGACGCCGACATCCGCGTCGCGAAGTCGATCGTCGACTACATCTTCCGCTGGATGGGAAAGAAGTTCCTCTCGCCCGACCAGCAGGAGGAGGCCGGCATCCTGACGCCCGAGGTGAAGGCGCGCCTGGCGGCGGCGTACGCCGACAACCCGGGCGCGGGAGCCGCCGCTCAAGCCGTCGAGTCGGCCCCGCCCGGCCAGACGGCGCTCTTCAACCAGTGGGAGGACGCGGTCGAGTGCGCCCGCTGCGGCGGCCGCATGGTCAGGACCGGCTCGTGCTACACGTGCCGCGACTGCGGCACGAACACCGGCTGCAGCTGAGCCTGGACGTACATCGGAAGCCGGAGAGAGCCGCGGAGATGCGGCTCTCTCCGTTGCCGCCGAGAACAGGACGAGAGGGGACACCCGCCTTGGCGGGGACGGCGCGTCTTCGTCGTCTCGCGCTCTCGCGCCGGCCGGCGAGGATCGACGGCGGTACGAGCGCAATCGCTATTACTTGGCTTCGATGCCCCTGAGCCTCGTACAAGCCGAAGAGCTCATCGCCGCCGCGCACGGCCACGCTACGGCGAATGACTGGAAGATCACGGTGGCCGTCGTCGACGAGGGCGGGCACCTCGTCGCGCTCGGCCGCATGGACGGCGCGTTCCCGCTCTCGGCGCAGATCGCCGAGGCGAAGGCGGCCGGTACCGCGTTGTGGCATCGCGACGGCGAGCGGCTCGCCGCGAGCCACGCGTCCCGGCCGGGGTTCTTCGACGCGGTGAGCAGGCTCCCCCGCCTCCCGCTCATTCCCGGCCCGGGAGCGCTCGTGATCCGAAGCGGGGAGACCGTGCTCGGCGCAGCAGGGGCGAGCGGCGCCAGCGGCGAGGACGACCGCGCCTGCGTCGAGGCGGGTCTGCGGGCGCTCTTCCCCGGCTGGACGCCGGCGTAGCCCCGATTCGGCGCCGTCGCCGGCTCGCGTCCCTGAGTCTGGTACTCGACGGCGTCTCCCAGGACAGTCGGCAGCTCTCCAGGAGCCCGCCACGGGGAGAATGACGCCGTGACCTGGACGACGTTCGCCGGGCTCGTGCTGCCGGGGCTAGCGACGGGGCTCGGTGGCCTCGGCGTGCTGGCCGTTCCGCATCCCGGCGACCGGCTGATGGCCGCGCTGCTCGGCTTCACGGGCGGGATCATGCTCGCCGCCGCGGTCTTCAGCCTCCTCGTCCCCGCGCTGGCAGTCGGGTCGCTCGCGGAGGTCCTTGCCGGTTTTGCGGCGGGGGCGGCGGCGATCGCGCTCCTCGATGCCCTGATCCCGCACGCGCATGCCCGCTTCGCGGAACGGCCGCGCTCGATCGCAGGCTCGCGTTCGCTCCTCCTGCTCTCGGCGCTGACGATCCACAACGTCCCCGAGGGGCTCGCGGTCGGGGTCGCGTTCGCTGCGGGCGGAACCGACCTCGGCCTTCCGGTCGCCATCGCGATCGGCGCGCAGAACGTCCCCGAGGGGTTCGCCGCGGCGAGCCCGCTGCTCGAGTCCGGCACCGCGAGAATCACCGCCGTCGGGGTCGCCGTCGCCACCGGCCTCGTCGAGCCACCGGCAGCGCTGTTCGGGTATGGCGCCGCCGAGCTCTCGGCGACGCTCCTGCCGCTCGGTCTCGCCTTCGCCGCGGGGGCGATGATCTACGTGGTCGTCGACGAGCTGGTGCCGGAGAGCCACTCGCGTGGGTTCGAGCGAGTCGCGACGTTCGGGCTCGTTGCCGGCTTCGGCGTCATGATGGCGCTGGACAACGCCTTCGGCTGAGGTGGAGGGCGCCGGCGGTGTCCTCCCCGATCAGCTGAAGGCGAACAGCGGTGGGATCACGGCGACGACCGCCGTGGTCCACAGAGCGAGCACAGGCAGGTAGCTCGTCTGCCAGCGCTCGAGCCGGTGCAGGCTGGTGCGCCGGGCGAGGAATCGGGCCGAGAGCAGGGCGGCCCCGGCCAGGTTCACGAGGAGTACGAGGTTCAGGCCGAGCGCTGCCGTTCGGTTCGGCGTGAACCCGACGTCTCCGATCCGGGCGATCATCGACCCGAGCACCATCAGGTCGAGGACGAGCGCGCTCGAGACCGCGACGAGCTGGATGCCGTCCATCAGGTTCGGCGAGGTGGACGGCTCACGCGCGGAGATCCCGTAGAGGACGAGGCCGAGAACCACCACCAGCAGGGCATCGAAGACGCCGAGGAGCTCGCGATCGAAGGCACCGCCGAGCCCGGTCACCGCGTAGACGACTGCCGCGCACGCGAGCATGACCGCGAACAGCGGCGTGAAGAGCATCCCCAGCACCGGCGCCATGTTCTCGACCATCCGTTGCTTCGACTCGACGAGCCAGGCGGCGACGACGACCGCCCCGGCCGCACCCGAGGGCAGTACCCACTGGGCGACATGGTCGACGTCGACCCCCGTGGGCTCGAGGATCCCGGCGGTCAGGCCCATCAGCACCCCGCCCCCCAGCGCGATCAACACGTAGTAGACGACCCACTCGCCCGTGAAGCGGATGAAGTCCATGCGCCGCACGTGCGATCGGATCGTCCCGCCCATGTAGGGAAACGCGACCACGAACCAGAGCACGATCGGCAGGTGGAGCGCCACCAGCACCTCGGTGTCGGAGTCCGTGTCGTACGGGTAGAGATTGATGACGAATGCGGCGACCACGAACGGCGCCGCCGCCACCATCCACCCCCGGAGGTCGAGCCGGCGCCGACGCGCGAAGTACCCCGCGAGGAACGGCAACACGAAGAGGCCGAGGTTCCGCCCGAGCCACGTCGGCTCCTCGCCCGGGAAGCCGGCGGCGACGCGCGCGATCTGGATCACGACCGCCGCGGCCACGGCGAACGCCAGCGCCTCGAGCCAGCCGGTGACCAGCGGCGTCTCCTCGTCAGCGCCGAGAAGCTGCTTCCAGAGCCGGCCGCTGTGCTCGCGGGCGAACTCGCGCGACACGGCGTCCACGTCTCCCATCCGCTTCACGGCGACGAGAAACGCCTCGTCGGCCGTGAGCCCGGCCGCGTCCAGCTCGGCGATCTGGTGGCGAAGGTGATCCTCAAGCTCGTCGACGTCGTGGCCGTCGACGGCCGGGGCGTTCGCGACGTACGCGCGCCACTCGGCAATCTGTGAGTCCACGCTCTCCACGGCTCACGTCTCCGAGAACGCCGCCAGACGTGCATCGGCGCCCGGCCACACACCGTCGAGCGTCCGCGTCACGGTCAGCCACTGCCGCCGGTGCTCCGCGAGCGCGGCTCGCCCTTCGCCGGTGAGCGCGTAGTACCTGCGGCGACGACCCTCCGGCGGCGTCCGCCATTCCGTCGTCACGTATCCGAGCCGACCGAGGCGGTGGAGCAGCGGATAGAGCATTCCATCGCTCCACTCGAGCTCTCCCCGGAGAGCGCGCGGACTCGCTTGAGGATGGCGTAGCCATAGCTCTCACCATCCGCCAGGATCGCAAGCACGAGCGGGGTCGCCGAGGCGGCGACGAGGTCTTTGTCGATGTGCAAGAACCGCCCTTCGAGGTCGGGTGGCGTCATGCATAGAACCACAATATACGTAGAGCTACAAGGCATTGGTGTGAAGCCTGGCTCCCAAGCGTTCGAGGACCGCTGGAGTAGGGTCGCCTGATGCGCGAGACGTGGTGTCGGCCGGAGCAGGGGACGCGGTGCTTCGACCAGCTGCCCGCGACGGTCGAGCGTCTGCTGACGGGGACGACCGAGGGCCCCGCGCTCGACGAACCGCTCCTCCGCGAGCGCTTCGAGCGGGTCGCCTTCGTCTACTTCGACGCGTTCGGGTGGACCTTTCTCGAGCGGCACGCCCAGCATCCGCTCTTCGCCCGCGCGCGCTCCGAGGGCCTCCTCCTCCAGCTGACGAGCCAGTTCCCCTCGACGACGACGGCGCAGGTGACGACGATCCACAGCGGCCTGCCCGTCGCCGACCACGGGCTCTACGAGTGGCACGTCTACGAGCCGTCGCTCGACCGGCTGATCACGCCGCTCCTCTTCTCGTTCTCGGGCGACGGCGTGCGAGGAACGCTCGCCGGGCACCTCGAGCCCGACGAGCTCTTCCCGGCGGAATCGGTCCACGCGCGGCTCATACGATCCGGCATCCGGAGCGCCGTCCTGCTGCCCGCCGCCATCGCGGGGTCGGCGCCGAACGCGGCGCTCCTTCGCGACGTCGAGGTGCTGCCGTTCTCCACGCCCGAGCATGCGCTTGCCACCGCAGCTGCCGCGCTCGAGCACGGCACCGCCCATGCCCACGTCTACCTCGACGAGGCCGACTCGCTGATGCATGCCGTCGGTCCCGACGACCAGCTCGTCGACGCGGCGATCCGCTTGGTGCTCGACGTGCTCGCGCGAGCCTCGTTTCCGGACGGGACGCTCGTGCTCCTCACGGCCGACCACGGCATGTCCCCGGTCGACCCCGCGCGCACGGTCTACGTCAACGAGCTCTGGCCGGAGCTCGCGGGCCACCTCGCGAGAGGCGCCGACGGGAAGCCCCTGGCGCCTGCCGGCTCGTGTCGCGACCTCTTCCTCCATGCTCTCGACGACCGGGTCGAGACGGTGTGCTCGGAGCTCGGCGAGCGGCTCGACGGCGTGGCAGACGTCGTCACCGTCGCGGAGCTGGTCGCGGAGGGCATCTTCGCCGAGCCGTCACCGCGGCTTCGCTCCCGGCTTGCGAGCGTCGCCGTGCTGCCCCACTACGGCGAGGCTGTCTACTGGCACGAGCCCGGCCGCTTCGTTCAGCAACTCCACGGCCAGCACGGTGGCCTCAGTGCGCAGGAGATGGAGATCCCGCTCGCCGCCTGGGTCGCCTAGCGGCCGTCGTCTGCGGCGGGGCGATAGCCTGCCGCCCGTGGCAGGCCTCGAGGAGCTCTTCGAGCGGAACCGCACGTGGGCGGCGGAGATGGTCGAGCGCGACCCGGCCTTCTTCACCGCCCTGGCAGAGCGGCAGACACCCGACTACCTCTGGGTCGGGTGCTCGGACAGCCGGGTACCGGCCAACCAGGTCGTCGGGCTCCCGCCGGGCGACGTCTTCGTGCACCGCAACGTCGCCAACGTCGTCGTCCACACCGACCTGAACTTCCTCTCCGTGCTCCAGTACGCGGTCGATATCCTGCGCGTCCGGCACGTCATCGTGTGCGGGCACTACGGCTGCGGCGGCGTCACCGCGGCGCTGATGGGCGCGCGTCACGGGCTCATCGACAACTGGCTCCGACACGTCGCGGACGTCGCCGAGCTGCACGCAGACGAGCTCGCGGCGCTGCCCGACGAGCGCCGGATCGAGCGCCTCTGTGAGCTGAACGTCGCCGCGCAGGTGGAGAACGTCTGCCACACGACGGTCGCCTGCGACGCCTGGGCGCGCGGCCAGGACCTCACCGTGCACGGCCTCGTGTACGGGATTGCCGACGGCCTGCTGCGTGACCTCGGCGTCAGCGTCTCCGCAGCCGAGGGCTGAGCGCGGATCGACGGCTACGATCGAGAGAAGTGAAACGGGCGATCCCCTTCACCGTGCTGGTGTCGCTGGCCGTAGTAGCCGGAACCGGGTCGATAGTCGGCGATCAAGCCGGTGCCGCAGGGCTGACGCCGAGCACCGACGTTGCGGAGGCCGCGTCCGATGTCGGCCCGGCGGTGCGTGCCCTCCGGACGGCGGAGCGGCGCGTGCGGAACGGGCGGCCGTACGACCTCGAGCGCGAGACGCATCGCGGAACCCGCGTCTGGGAGATCGACGTGGCGGTGCCGGGAGAGCGCCCCCACGAGCTCCTGGTGTCGCTCGACGGCCGCCGGGTCGTGAGCCAGTCGCGGATCCGCCGAAACCTCGATGCGGCGAGGGCGCCGCAGGCAACGGTGCGGCTCGCCACCGCGCTGCAGACCGCGGCGCGGCGCGCAGACGGGCGCTTCCACGAGGCGGAGATCGACCGGAAGCGTGGTCGGATCGTGTGGGAGGTGAACTTCGAGCGGTCGGGCGGTCGCGAGACCGAGGTGACCGTGGACGCCCGGACAGGCCGGGTCGTCCGCATCGAAAGAGACTGAGGCTTCCGCCGCGGTAACGGGCGCCGACGCCGCACGACATCACCGCCGACCACGGCGCCGCGACGCTGGGCGACCGCGCTCCAGCCCCGCCCTACACTGGACCGGATGGACGAGCGGGCCCTGGAGCTCCTCGAGCTGCCGGCGATCCTCGAGCGACTTGCCGGCCTCGCCGTGAGCGATCCCGGCCGAGCGCTCGCCGATGCGCTACGGCCGTCGCCCGATCCCGACGAGGTGACGTCGCGTCAGGCGCTGACGGCGGAGGCGATCTCGCTGGTGGAGCAGTCCCTCGAGCCGGACCTCACAGGTGTCCGCGACGTGCGACCGGCCGTGGAGCTGGCGGCACGCGGGAGTGCGCTCGACCCTGCGGCGCTCCGCGCGATCGCCGTGTCGATCGAACGCGGGCTCTCGGCACGCGCTGCGCTCGGCGCGCAGGAGGCCTCGCCCGGCCTCGCGGCGCTCGCCGCGCGGATCGAGCCGCAGCTCGCCGGTCTCGCCGACGCGCTCGCGCATGCCGTCGAGGACGACGGCTCCGACCTCCGCGACAGCGCCTCCCCCGCACTGCGCCGCCTGCGGCGGGAGCTCCGCGAGAGCAGGGCCCGGATCGCCGAGCGCTTGCGGTCGCTCGCGCGTGACCCTTCTCTCCGCGAGCACCTGCAGGACGACTTCGTCACCGAGCGCGCGGGGCGGCCCGTGCTCGCGCTGCGCGCCTCGGCGCGGGGCACCGTGCCGGGGATCGTGCACGACATGTCGGGCTCCGGCCAGACGCTGTTCGTGGAGCCGCTCTCGGTCGTGGAGGATTCGAACCGGTTACGCGAGGCGGAGAGCGCGGAGCGCGAGGAAGTCGGGCGCATCCTGCGGGAGCTGTCCCGGCAGATCGGCGACCACGAGGAGGCGCTGAGGGCGCTCGTCGAAGCCGTTGCCGCGATCGACCTCGCCGTCGCGTGCGCAGCCCTCTCACGGAGCTGGCGGGGAGCGCAGGTGACACCATCCCACGAGGTCGTCCTGCTCGGGGCCCGTCATCCGCTGCTCGACCGGTCGACGGCGGTGCCGATCGACCTCGCGCTCGCGGCGTTGCGCGCCGTCGTCGTGAGCGGACCGAACACGGGAGGGAAGACGGTTGCGCTGAAGACGCTCGGCCTGGCCGCCATCCTCCATCAGTGCGGGCTCCGCCCCCCTGCCGACCATGCCGAGCTGCCTGTCTTCGACGAGGTGCTGGCGGACATCGGCGACGAGCAGTCGATCGCGATGAGCCTCTCGACCTTCTCCGGCCACGTGGGCAACCTCGTGGCGATCCTCGACGCGGCCACCCGCCGGTCGCTCGTCCTGCTCGACGAGCTCGCGGCGGGCACCGACCCGGTCGAGGGAGCCGCGCTCGCGCAGGCGCTCGTCGACCGTCTCGCCCGGCAGGCGCGACTGACAATGGTCACGAGCCACTACCAGGAGCTGAAGGAGTGGGCGAGCGCGACCGAGGGGGTGACGAACGCTGCGACGGGCTTCGACCCGGAGACGAACGCGCCGCTCTACCGGATCGCGCTCGGCCGGCCCGGGACGTCGCACGCGCTCAAGATCGCCGAGCGACTGGGGCTTCCCCGGGAGCTCGTCGACGAGGCGCGGGAGAACGTCTCGCCGGAGCGCCGCAGGGTGGCGGACCTACTCGCCGAAGCCGAGGTGGCAGAGGAGCGAGCGGCCGAGGAGCGCATGGGCGCAGAAGCGGAGCGGGTGGGCGCCGAGGCGGCGCGCCTTGCCGCCGAGGCCCGCGTCTCCGAGCTCGAGACCGAGATCGAGCGTGTCCGCGCCTCGGCGCAGGCCGAGCGCGAGCGTGCGCTCGCGGCGGCCGAACGGGAGCTCGCCGGGACCCGCGCCGAGCTCGACGGCCTCCGGGCGGAGATCCGTGCCGCCCGGCGACTCGAGCGCGAGCGCCGCGCCGCGAGCACGCCGAGGGCCGCCGCGAAGGAGCGGGAGCGCGACCGGCGCCTCGGCGCCGCCTCGGAGCGAGCGGCCCGGGTCGATCGCGATCTCCGCGCCGCCGACACGCCGCTCGCGGCCACGGCGCCGCTCGCGGCCGGAGACCCGGTCGTGGCGCCGTCGCTCGGCGTGCGCGGGACGATCGTCGAGATCGCCCGGGACGAAGCGGTCGTCGTGGGGCGCGGCGGTCTGCGCGTCCGCGTGCCGCTCGAGCGGCTGCGACCCGATCGCGACGGTCGCGCCGACGCGGCGGCGGAGCAGGCCGTGACGATCCGCGCTCCCACCCCGACGCACGCGCCGTCGGAGCTCGATCTTCGTGGACGGACGGCCGAGGACGCGCGGGAGGCCCTCAGGGCGTTCGTCGACTCCGCCGCGCTCGCCGGGCGCGACGAGCTCCGCGTGATCCACGGTCGCGGCACGGGCGCGATCCGCAAGGCGGTGCGCGACGAGCTCGCGCGGCACCCGCTCGTCGCCTCGCAGGAGCCGGACTCCGCCGACGGCGCCACCGTGGTGCGGCTCGGATGATGTTTGCGCCGTCGCCGCGACGGGGTAACAATCGTGCGATGCGCGGCCGTGTCCTCCTCCTCCTCGTGGCCGGGGCGGTCTCCCTGCTCCTCGCCGGCTGCGGTGGCGACGGCGAAAGCGACGCGACGACCTCCGCCCCACCGGCGACGACCGCGCCCACGACCGAGGACGCCGGCGAGGGCGACGCCGCCAATGGCGAGCAGGTCTTCGCGTCGGCGGGCTGCGGCGGGTGTCACACGTTCTCGGCCGCCGGATCGACGGGAAGCGTCGGGCCGAACCTGGACGACGTGTCACCGTCCTTCGACGCGGTGGTCGCGATGGTCACGAACGGCGGCGGCGCGATGCCGTCGTTCGAGGACGAGCTGAGCGAGCAACAGATCCGCGACGTCGCTGCCTTCGTCTCCGGCTCGTAGCCTTCCCGTCCGGCCCGACGTCGTCCGCTGCGCCTATGCTGGCGGGTTCGTGTCCGGCACCGCCGCTTCGCTCCCCGCCGCCGCTCCGGCGACGCTCGAGATCCTCTGGCAGGAGGACGCGAGCGCGTACCTCCTCGCGCGCGAGGCAGACGGCACGCTCTCCGCCGGCGGTCTCCACGCCGGGATGCCGGCGGTCGCCGACCTCGCCCACGCCGGGCACGGCGTCGCCGCACGGCGCGTCGAGCTCGACGAGCTCCTCGACCTCGTCGACCGTGCCGGGCAGGGGCTCGCGCACGGCGGCACTGCACGGATCGTGCGCGCGGTCGTCGACGTCGCCAGGCGCTCGGTCGCGGCCGGCCTCGTGCACCCCCATCTCGAGGCGGCGGACGGCCGCTGGCACGCCCTGTGGGGCGCCACCCTCGACCACCACGTGCTGGACGAGCTCGACGCGCTCGCCCGGGCGGCGCCGGCCGCGGCTGCGGACGCGTTCGACGGCGACACCCGCGCCTTCGTCGACGACCTCTACGCCTGCGCGGTGGACGAGCTCGCCCGCCGCGCCCTGCGGGCAGCGGGCGTCACGCTCGACGGGGGCTCGGGCCGGACCGGAGCGGCCGAGCGCTTCCTGGCCGGGCTCGTAGCTCTCACGCCCGAGCTGGCTGCCGACCCGGGCTACCCCGCACTCGAGCGGCGCGTCGCCGGGTGGGTCGACGGGGGGCTCGCCCGCCGCTCGCGGGCGCCGTGGAGCCTCGGCCTCCGTCTCGACGAGGCGGACGCCCACGAGCCGCTTCCGGGCCACGCCCCGTGCGTGACGCTCGAGCTCTGGCTGGAGGCCGCGGACGACCCGACGCTCGCGCTCCCGGCCGCACTGCTCGGGACGGGCGCCGCGGACGAAGTGTTCGGCTTCCTCCGCGACAGCGACCCGCGGCGCGCACTCGAGGCCCGACTCGCCACGATCGCCCCGATCCTCGCCGACGCCGGCATCGTGCTGGAGGGCGACCCGCCGGCGCGCGTCCAGCTCGACACCGATCGGGTGCGCGCCTTCCTCCGGGACGCCGTGCCACGGCTCGAGGCGCTCGGCGTCCCGCTCCGGCTTCCCCGGGAGTGGGTCTCGCCGTCCAGCCGCGTGCGTGTGAACCTCGTCGCGACCGGCGGCCCGGCGCTCTCGAGCGGGCTCCTCACGGGGGACGCGATCGCCTCGTTCGACTGGAGGCTCGCGATCGGGGACGTGGAGCTGACCGAGGACGAGCTGCGCGAGCTCGCGGCGGCGAAGGAGCCGCTGATCCGGCTCCGGGGGAAGTGGCACGCGCTCCGCGCGGCCGAGGTCGAGCGGGCGCTCCGGTTTCTCGACGGCCGTACGCGCGCGGTCGGCGTCGTCGAGCTCGTCCGCGCCGTCTCCGGTCTCGAGACGGACGGGGCCGGCGTCGAGCTGGGCGACGTCCGGCTCGACGCGAGCCTGGACGACCTCCTCGCGGGCGCCGACGAGCGACGCTTCCGGCCGCTGCCCACCCCCGCCGGGATGCGGCACGAGCTCTTCCCCTTCCAGGAACGCGGGCACGGGTGGCTGCGCCTGCTCGGGGACCTGCGCGTGGGCGGGATCCTCGCCGACGACATGGGTCTCGGCAAGACGGTCCAGGCGATCGCCACGCTCGTGTCGGAGCGCGAGGAGGCGGATGCGGACGTCGGCCCGACGCTCGTCGTCAGCCCGATGAGCGTTGCGCAGCAGTGGGCGCGCGAGATCGCGCGTTTCGCGCCGGGCCTCCGGGCCCACCTCCATCACGGGCCTGCCCGGCTCGACGGCGATGCGTTCGTCGACGCTGCGCGCGGGAGCGACGTGGTCGTCACCTCGTACGACGTCGCGACCCGCGACGTCGAGGTGCTCTCCCGGGTCGAGTGGGACCGGCTGCTGCTCGACGAGGCGCAGGACGCGAAGAACCCGCGGACGAAGCGCCATCGAGCGCTGCGCCGGATCCCGCGCCGGCGCGCGCTCGCGCTCACCGGCACGCCGATCGAGAACCGGCTCGGTGAGCTCTGGGCGATCATGGACCTCGTCAACCCCGGCCTGCTGGGCTCGCGCGAGGCGTTCGAGCGGGCGCTCGCACGCCCGATCGAGGCGCACCGGGACGCGCGTGCGCTGGAGCGGCTCCGCGCTCTCGTCGGGCCGTTCGTGCTTCGGCGCGCGAAGGACGCGCGGGAGGTCGACCTCGAGCTGCCGCCGATCACGATCACGAAGGTGCCGTGCCATCTGACGGTCGAGCAGGCCGGCCTCTACCACGCCACCGTCGACCGCTGGATGCCGCAGATCGAGCAGCACGAGCGGGCGTTCGACCGGCGCGGCGCCGTCCTCGCCATGCTCGGCCAGCTGAAGCAGCTCTGCAACCACCCCGAGCTCGTCGTTCCGACCGGACGCGCGCTCGAGGGACGCTCGGGCAAGCTCGAGCGGCTGCTCGAGCTACTGGCGGCGATCCCCGAGGACGACAAGGCGCTCGTGTTCACGCAGTACCCGGGATTCGGCCGGCTCGCAGCGCACCTCGAGGAGCGGCTCGGCCGCGCGGTCGGCTTCTTCCACGGGGGTCTCTCGGCCCGTGCTCGCGACGAGCTCGTCGCACGGTTCGAGTCCGAGCGGAGCCCCGCCCTCCTCGTCGTCTCGCTCCGCGCCGGCGGTCGCGGGCTCAACCTGCCGGCGGCGAATCACGTCGTCCACTTCGACCGCTGGTGGAACCCGGCGGTCGAGCAGCAAGCGACCGACCGCGTCCACCGGCTCGGCCAGCGCAAGCCCGTGTTCGTGTCGAGCCTCGTCTGCAAGGCGACGGTCGAAGAGCGGATCGACGCGCTGCTCGACGCGAAGCGCGAGCTGGCCGAGCACGTGATGGCGGGTCGCGCCGACGACTGGCTCGCCGGGCTCGGCCTCGACGAGATCCGGGCCGCGGTCGCGCTCTCGCCCGAGGCGATCGGGGAGGCCGCGTGACGGAGCTCGAGCTGAACGGCGGCGGCCCCGTCGTCGTCGAGTCGCTGGACGGCCCGATTGGCTCGGGCCCGTGGGCCCGCCTCGTCGCGAGCGCGATCGTGACCGACGTCGGCTCGGCGCGGGCCGATCGCGGCCGCGATCTCGCGGCGGCCGGCATGGTCTCGCACGCGACGATCGCGGAGGGCTGGGTCCGCGCCCGCGTCCTCGGCTCGAGCGGCTCGCACTACGCGGTCTCGCTCGAGGCCGCGCGGCTGCCGGCCCGCGCCTGGGCCGAGGCGGTGCGCGCTGCGCGCGACCGCGGGACGCTCGAGACGGGCGTCGAGGGGACGGCCCAGTCCGTCCATCTCTTGCACTACCTGGAGACGGAGGTGCGCGAGCCGCTCGTGCCGCCGACGCGCCGCATCCGCACCTCCTGCACGTGCCCCGACCGCGAGCGGTCGCCCGTTTGCAAGCACGTCGCGGCGCTCGCGTTCGTCTTCGCGGACGCGATCGACGGTGACCCCTCGCTGCTCTTGCGCTGGCGCGGCTGCGAGCCCGTCGTGCCTCCCGCCTCCCGGAGCGGCGATCCGTGGCTCGCGGGGCCGCTCCCTCAGCCACGACCGCCGCGGGCGCTCCCCCCCGGCGCGGTGATCAAGCGGCTCGGCCGCAGCGGGATCCGCGTCGGCGGGCGCGACCTCGTCGAGGCGCTCGAGCCCGCGTACCGCGCGTTCGCGCGCCCCGGCCCGCCGACGGCCGACTCCGACCGGATCGCAGGGTGGAGCAGCGACTCGGACTCGTGACGCTCGGAGCCGACCCCGTCTACGATCGCGCGGTGGAGCAGCGCCCACTCGGCCGGAGCGGCGTCGCCGTGTCGCGAATCGTGCTCGGCTGCGGCAACTTCGGCGGGATCGGGTCCGCGCCGGCGCTCGTCGGTCACGGCACCTCGCGGGACGAGGCATTCCGTCTGCTCGACGAGGCGTGGGGGCTGGGGATCACGACCCTCGACACCGCGGATGCGTACGGCCTCGGGCGCAGCGAGGAGTACATCGGTGCGTGGCTCCGGACGAAGGGCTCCGCTGTCCGCGATCGGGTCGTGATCGCGACGAAGACGTTCAACCCGATGGCCGAGGGAGCCGATCGCGGCTTGTCGGCGGCGCGCATCCGGCGACAGGTCGAGACGAGCCTCGCCCGGCTCTCGGTGGAGCGCATCCCGCTCTACCTCGCGCACGAGTTCGATCCCGACGTCCCGCAGGAGGAGACGCTCGGCGCGTTCGACGCGCTCGTCCGGCGAGGGACGGTCGGAGCCGTCGGGGCCTCGAACTTCACGGCCGAGCAGCTCGCGGAGGCGCTCGAGCTCTCCGCCCTCGAGGGGCTTACGCGCTACGAGTGGGTGCAAAACGGCTTCTCGCTGCTCGCCCGGGAGAACCGCCAGACCGTCTTTCCGCTCTGCCACGAGCACGGGCTCGGCTTCACCCCCTTCGGCCCCCTTGCCGGCGGGTGGCTCACCGGAAAGTATCGTCGCGGTGAGCCACCGCCCGCCGGGTCGCGGATGACCCTGCGGCCCGAGGGCAGCGAGCGCTACCGCACCGACGCCACCTTCGACGCCCTCGAGGCGTTCGAGCGCGAGGCCCGCGAGCGGGGCGTCTCGATGGCCGCGCTCGCCCTCGCCTGGCTCCTGCACGTGCCCGAGGTCACGGCAATCGTCGTCGGCCCAAGCAGGCTGGAGCACCTCGGGCCGGTGCGGGACGCGCTCGAGATCACTCTCACGGAGGACGAGCGCGACGCGCTGGAGAGGATCTTTCCGTGACGGTGCTGGTTCTCGGCGAGGCCGACGTCCGCGCCACGCTCGACATGGCCCGCTGCATCGAGGCGATGGAGGGCGTCCTCGCCGAGCTCGCGCGAGGGGACGTCTCGATGCCGCTCCGCTCGATCGTGCGTGTGCCCGACGAGACGGTGCTTGGCCTCGGCCTGATGCCCGCGTACCGCGGTGGCGGCGCGCCCGTCATCTCGCTCAAGGAGGTCGTCGTCGTCCCCGGCAACGCGGCTCGTGGCCTCGACCCGCACCAGGGGGCCGTCCTCGTCCACGACGGGACGACGGGGCAGCTCGTGGCGGTGTTGAACGCCTCGCCGATCACCGAGATCCGCACCGCGGCCGTCTCGGCGGTCGCGACGAAGCTCCTCGCGCGGCGCGACGCCCGGCAGGTCGCGATCCTCGGCTCGGGCGTCCAGGGACGCTCGCACGCGGTGGCGATGCGCGAGGTGCTGCCCGAGGCGGAGCTTCGTGTCTGGAGCAGGACACCCGCGAATGCGGAGGCGCTCGCGCTCGAGGCGCACGGGCGGGCCTTCGCGACCGTCGCGGAGGCGCTCGACGGCGCGGACGTCGTCTGCACGTGCACCGCCGCGTCGGAGCCGATCGTCTTCCGCGCGGATCTCGCCCCGGGCGCGCACGTGAACGCGGTCGGCTCGTCCGGGCCTTGGGCGCGCGAGCTCGAGGCGGACGTCGTCGCCGGATCGTCGCTCTTCGTCGACCGCCGCGAGTCCACCGTGAACGAGTCGGGTGACTATCTGGGGGCCGTTTCCGAGCGCGGGATCGGCCCCGACCACATCTGCGCCGAGCTCGGCGAGCTTCTCCTCGGAGAGCATCCGGGACGCAGCTCGGCGGACGAGCTGACGCTGTTCGAATCGCTCGGGCTCGCGGTCGAGGACCTCGCGGCCGCGGCGGTGTGCGTCGAGCTCGCACGCGAGCGGGGCATCGGCGTCGAGGTGGCGTTCTGATCCCACTCGAGGCGATCGAGTGCGCGCGCGCCGTGACGGCGGGCTCCGTGGCGCCGAGCCCGCTCGTGCGGCTCCACGTCGACGCGCCGTGCGAGGTCTGGCTGAAGCTCGAATGCCTCCAGCCGATCGGCTCGTTCAAGCTGCGTGGCGCGACGAACGCGATCAGGCAGGCGAGCCCAGACGAGTTGCGCGCCGGCGTGTGGACGACAAGCGCGGGGAACATGGCGCAGGGCGTCTGCTGGGTCGCGCGCGAGCTCGCGGTTCCCGCCACGGTCGTCGCTCCCGACCACGCGCCGCGCGCGAAGCTCGACGCCGTCGAGCGCCTCGGCGGCCGCGCGATCACGGTTCCCTTCGAGACCTGGTGGGAGGCGATGGAGACCGGCGCGTTCCCCGGCGTCGACGGCTTCTTCGTCCACCCCGTGCTCGACGAGCGCGTGATGGCGGGAAACGGCGTCATCGGGCTCGAGCTCGCGGAGCAGCTCGACGACATCGACGCGGTGCTCGTCGCCTGGGGCGGCGGTGGGCTGACGACCGGGATCGCGAGCGCGCTCGCAGCCGTCTCCCCGCAGACGCGTGTGATCGGCTGCGAGCCGGAGACAGGAGCGCCGCTCGCGGCGTCACTCGCCGCCGGCCGGCCGGTCGCGGTCGACTACCGCCCGTCGTTCGTCGACGGGGCCGGCTCGAAGGCTCTGCTCCCCGCGATGTGGGAGCGGGCGCGAGACCTCGTCGCGGGCGCGGCGACGGTCTCGCTCGCCGACGCGGCCGCCGCGGTGCGGCTGCTCGCGACGCGCGCCCACGTCGTCGCCGAGGGTGCCGGCGCCCTGGCGCCCGCCGCCGCCCTCGCCGGCGCGGGAGGCAGCGGGCGCGTGGTCTGCATCGTCTCGGGCGGGAACATCGATCCGGAGCGTCTCGCGACGGTCCTCGCGGGCAGCGTGCCCGACTGAGCGATCAGCAGCCCCGGCGGACCGTCTCGGTGACGGCGAGCTTGACCCACTCGAGAGGGATGCCGATCGCCGTCCTCCACCACGGCTCGTCGACGCCGGACGTCGCCACGCGGAAGTTGCCGCAGCGGCGGAACGCGCGCTCCGCGCGGAACGTCTCGTAGTCGGACGTCACGAGGACGACAGTGTCCCAGTCACGGCGCTTCGCGAGCTCGGACACGGCCTGTGCCTCGCCGACCGACGAGTACGGGCCGGCGTAGATGCAGATCACATCGCTCGGCTTCGCCCGGCAGAGGCGCGTCCGCGCATCGCCGGCATTCCGCTCGGCCGACACGACGAGCAGCGGGGCAATGCCGCCACCGACCAGCGTCTGGGCTGCGGGGAGCGTGCGATCCGAGCCGGCGAGCGCGACGACGGCGTCCGCGCCCTTCGGCAGCGAGTCGTCGTCGCCGCCGAGGAAGAGGGGAATGCCGATCGCGTAGGCGAGGGCGAGCAGCGCCACGGAGACGATGAGAAACCGTCGCATGTGCAGTAGCGTGACAGGTGGATCGGTCGTCCCGGCAGGTAGAACAGGTCTCGTGCGGCCCACGCGCATCCCCGTCACGGCCGTCCGCCGCCTTGCGATCGCCGCCCAGGGTTACGCCGCACGGAACCGTCGTGGCACGACGGAGGACGTCGCGGCGGCGATCCGTCGCCTCTCCTGCGTGCAGCTCGACTCGATCTCGACCGTCGAGCGGAGCCACCGGATCGCGCTCGGCTGCCGTGTCGGCGCCTACCCGCCGGACGTGATCTCGCGCCTGCTCGCCGCCGGCCGCGTGATCGAGTACTGGGCCCACGAGGCGTCCCTTCTCCCCGCCGAGGACTGGCGCCTGTTCCAGGCCGCCATGCGCGAAGGCGGCCGGCGCTGGTACGGCGAGATCGATCGCACACATCCGCATCTGCGCGAGCACGTTCTCGACGAGATCCGCTCGCGCGGCCCGCTCGGATCGCGTCACTTCGACGGCGCCGCCCGCAAGGGCGAGATGTGGGGCTGGAAGCCGGCGAAGCAGATGCTCGAGCTGCTCTGGAACCACGGCGAGCTCGTCGTCGCGGGCAGGCAGGGGTTCCAGCGGCTCTACGATCTACCCGAGCGCGTGCTGCCGCCGGCCGTGCTCGATGCGGAGGTTCCCCGTGAGCCCGAGCGGCTCCGGGAGCTCGTGGTGCGCGCCGTGCGCGCACGGGGGGCGCTGACCGAGGGCGGCATCGTCGAGCACTGGCGGCTCAGGGGCGGCGCCGCACGCGTCCGGCCGGTCGTCGAGGCGCTCGTCGCCGACGGCGTCCTCGAGCGACTCGAGGTCGACGACGACGGCCCACCCGTCCTCGTCGAGGCCGGCGGCGAGCTCGACCGGCCCGCGCCGACCACCGCCGTCCTGCTCTCGCCGTTCGACAACCTCCTCTGGGACCGGCCGTTCGCGCGACGGGTGCTCGGCTTCGACCACTTGATCGAGGTCTACAAGCCGGCGCACGAGCGCCGGTACGGGTACTACGTCCTGCCGCTGCTTCGCGGTGACCGGATCGTCGGCCGCGCCGACCTGAAGTCGGAGCGCGCCACCGGCGAGCTCGTCGTCCGTACGTTCCACCGTGAGGACGGGGTACGCGCCTCCCGGACGCTCGACGACGCGTTCGACCGGGCGCTCGACCGTCTCAGCCGCGTGATCGGACTGGAGTCGGTGCGGCGGTGACACCGACGAGGCGACCGCTCGATGCCTGAATCGGCGAGCCTCCGGCGGCCCGGCACCGGACGCGCTGTCGTCCCGGTCGGCGCAGACGAGGCGCGGCGGATCGCGGTGCGATCTCAGCTCCTCGACGGATCCGCGTCCGACGTGCGCGACACCGTGCGCCGACTCGGGTTCCTGCAACTCGACCCGATCGCGGTGGTGGCGCCCGCGCAGCATCTCGTCCTCTGGAGCCGGCTCGGCGGCTACGACGTGCGCGAGCTCGACCGTCTGCTCTGGGACGAGCGTGTGCTCTTCGAATGGGATGCGTTCGTCTGGCCGATCGAGGAGCTGCCTCTCGTGCGCGGTCTCATGCGACGCTGGCGGACGTCGACGCACTACAAGGCCGAGCGTTGGGTCCGCGAGTTCGTCTCCGACAACCGTGCATTCCGCAGCTACGTCCTCCGCGAGCTGGAGCGACGCGGCCCCCTCCTCTCGCGTGAGCTGGACGATCGCTCGCGTGGCGAGAAGGAGGAGCGCCGCTGGTACGGATCGCGGAACGTCGGTCTCATGCTGACGTCTCTCCACCTCCGAGGCGAGGTTGCGATCGCCGGGCGGGCCGGCGGGCAGCGGCTCTGGGATCTCGCCGAGCGCGTCCTTCCCGCCGGCGAGGCACTCTCACTCCGAGACGCCGAGCAGCGTCTCGCGGAGAAGCGATTCCGGGCGCTCGGCGTGCGCGCAGCCGCGGGCGGCTTCGAGGCGCATCCGGACGCACGTGACGGTGACGTTCCGGACCGGGTGACGTTTCTTTCGCCTTTCGATCGACTCGTCCACGACCGCGACCGGGCCGAGGCGCTGTTCGGGTTCCACTACCGGCTCGAGATGTTCGTTCCAGAGCCGAAGCGTCGATTCGGGTACTACGTCTTGCCGATCCTGCGCCGCGACCACCTCGTCGGCCGCATCGAGCCCGTGTTCGACCGCCGAGCCGGCACGCTGGCGGTGCGCGGCGTCTGGGCCGAGCCGGGCGCGCCGCCGGACGCGGGTGCCGTGATCCGCTCGACGCTCGAGGAGCTCGCCGCGTGGCTCGGCGCGCCCGAGGTCGTCGTCCGCGGGCCGCTGCCGCGCATCTGGGCACGCGCGTTGCGCGCATGACCAGTGTCCACTCGGGACATGGCGCTGCCGGACGTGGCCGCGTGCCTGACACATCGGGCCCGGCCCCCTCGGGACTACGATGGCCGCATGGAGTTCGCGACGCGCGCGATCCACGCCGGCCAGGCCCCCGATCCGGCCACGGGGGCGGTCATCACGCCGATCTACCAGACGTCGACCTTCGCGCAGGAGGCCGTCGGGGTTCACAAGGGCTACGACTACGCGCGCGTGGCGAACCCGACGAGGACCGCGCTCGAGGAGTGCCTCGCGTCCCTCGAGAACGCCGCCCACGGGCATGCGTTCTCGTCGGGCATCGGCGCGACGACGACGATCATGCATCTGATCGACCCGGGCGATCTCGTGGTCTGCGTGAACGACGTGTACGGCGGCACGTACCGCATGTTCTCGCAGGTCTATGCGCCGAAGGGCTACCGCTTCACCTACGCCACACCCGAGGAGCTCTCGGCCGGTGCGGCGACCCTCCTCACCGGCGCTCGGCTCGTCTGGATCGAGTCGCCGACGAACCCGCTTCTCAACCTCGTGGACATCGCCGCCGTGGCACAGGCGGCGCGTGCGGCGGGCGCGCTTCTGGTCGTCGACAACACATTCGCGACGCCATACCTGCAGACGCCGCTCGACCTCGGGGCGGACCTCGTCGTGCACTCGACGACGAAGTATCTCGGAGGGCACTCCGACGTCGTCGGCGGGTTTGCGGCCACGAACGACCCGACCGTCGCCGAGCAGCTGCGGTTTCTGCAGAAGACGCTGGGCGCGGTGCCGGGGCCGTTCGACGCATGGCTCGTGCTACGAGGGCTGAAGACGCTCGCGGTGCGCATGGAGCGCCACTGCGAGAACGCACGGCGCGTGGTCGCGTTCCTCTCCGAGCATCCCCGGGTCACCCGCGTGCTCTGGCCTGGCTTGCCCGACCATCCGGGTCACGCGATCGCCGGGCGGCAGATGCGGGACTTCGGCGCGATGGTCTCGTTCCTTCTCGAGACGGAGGAGGAAGCGGTCGATCTCGTCTCCCGAACCGAGCTCTGGACGCTCGCGGAGAGCCTCGGCGGCGTGGAGAGCCTGATCGAGCACCCGGCGCGGATGACCCATGCCTCGACCGCGGCAGGGCCGTTCGCGGCGCCGGCCAACCTCGTGCGGCTCTCGGTCGGGATCGAGTCCGCCGATGACCTCGTCGATGACCTCGCGCGCGCCCTCGCCGCAGCTCCCGCGCGCGCCTAGAACCCCCCCGCACGCGTCGCACGCGTTGCCTTATGAGACAATCGGTGTCAGACACCGATTCTGTCAAGGGGAAGCCGTGCCGAGTTCGTACCGATCGCCCCACAGGCCCTGCGCCTTGCGTCGACGGGCGTTCTCGGTCGCACGCGACGCGCGCCACATGAGGATGCCTGCCTCGTTGCAGCCTCGCACATGGGGACCTGTGGAAAAGAGATCGCGCTTACAGCGTGCGTACGACCACGTGCCGCCATGCGGTGTCTGACACTGCGCCTCGCCGACGGGACGCGTGCGCGAACGGCTGCCCGCGGCGCCCGCCCGCCAAGGCGGGCGCCGCGACGGCAGGCCGCTGTCTCAGCCCGCGTCCGCGACGATGCGGAGTTGCGTTCCCGTCGCGTCGGTGACGGTCGCGAGGCGGCCGTACGGCGTGTCCTCGGCCGGGCGCACGACGCTCCCGCCGAGCTCGATGACCCGCTCGATGGCGGCGTCCGCGTCGGCGACGGCGAAGTAGACCGCCCAGTGGGCCGGCTCGTCGCCGGGGTGCGGGGAGTCGTCCATGATCCCTGCGAGCTGCCCCTCGCCCTCGCCGAGCGTCGTGTAGCGGAACTCGTCCGTGTCGCTCATCACGTGCGTGTCCCACCCGAACACGTCGCGGTAGAACGCGACGGTGGGCTCGTAGGCACGCGTGTGGAGCTCGAACCACGCAGGCGTGCCGATCTCGCCGGTCACCTCGAAGCCCTTCTGCTGGTTGGGCTGCCAGGCGCCGACGCCGGCCCCGCCCGGGTCACGCAGCATCGCCGAGGTGCCGTTCTCCCCGACGACCATCGGCCCGAACTCGACCGAGCCGCCGCTCTTCGGCGCCGCCGCGGCGACCGTCTCGACGTCGCCGGTCATGAGGTGGACGCCCCACGAGTCGGGAAGCCCGTACTCGCCGTCGTTACGCATGCACCCGGCGACGTGCTTGCCGTCCTTCGTGAAGGTGAAGTAGCCCCCGAACTCTTCCTGGGGCGGCTCGGCGCTCCAGCCGAAGAGCTCGCGGTAGAACGCGATCGCCTTGTCCGTGTCCGAGCTGTAGAGGTCGATCCAGCACGGAGCACCGGTGACGAGCGTTGGTGCAGGCATCTGCGCCTCCTTGTGGGATGGTCGATTCGCCAGCAATGACCGCCGGGCCGCGCGAAAGTCATCGCTCGTGCGAATCACGCTACAACGGCGCAGGGGCCGTCACGGTACGGCTAACCCGACTACGGTCTCAGCGTGAACCACGAGCCCCTCGACCTGCTCCACTGCGGCGACCCGCGCCGGATCGCTTGCTACCTGCTCGAGACGGACGACGGCCTCGCCCTGTTCGACTGCGGGCCGACGACCTGCCTCGCTGCGCTGCACGCGCGACTCGCCGCGCGCGGCGTCGAGCTTCGCGAGGTGCGACACCTGCTTCTGTCGCACATCCACCTCGACCACGCGGGAGCGGCCGGCGCGCTCGTGCGCGAGCATCCGGAGTTGACGGTGCACGTCTCCGCGATCGGCGCGCCGCACCTCGTCGATCCGACCAGGCTCGAGGCGAGCGCGCGCCGCCTGTACGGGGACTCCTTCGACGAGCTCTGGGGGGAGGTCGTGGCCGTGCCCGCGGAGAACGTCCGGGTCGTCGGCGAGCGCGTCCTGGGTCTCGCGTGCTTCCCGACGCCCGGCCACGCATCTCATCAGGTCTCCTACCAGCACGAGGACGGCACTCTCTACAACGGTGACGCCGCCGGAGCCCGGATCGCGCCGGGCCGGTTCGTCGTCCCGCCGACACCGCCGCCGGAAATCGACGTCGAAGCTTGGGAGCGGACGATCGACGAGATCGAGCGCCGCTCGCCGCTCCGGCTCGCGCTCGTCCACTTCGGCGTCTTCGACGACGTCGAGCGCCACCTGGACGCGCTCCGCGCAACGCTCCGCAGCTGGGCCGACCGCGTCGGCCACGGGATGGACGAGCCGACGTTCGTCGCCGCCGCGCGCGCCGACGTCGCCGCTTCCGACCCGGGCGAGGCCGACGCGTACGACCGGGCGGCGCCGTACTGGCACTGCTACCTCGGGCTGGAGCGCTACTGGCGCAAGCGGCTCGAAGCCATCGGAGCCGCCGCAGGGACGTAGCAGTCCGCCGACTGCTCGTGCACGATCCCGCCATGCACGAGCTCGAGCACGTCTCGCTGCGGGCGTACCTACCCGTCTACGGTGCGAGCGCGGTCAAGCTCGCCGGAGCCGTCTGCCTCCGGGCTCCCGCAGCGCCCGACTCGCCGATGTTGAACCGGGTCGTCGGGCTCGGGCTGGCCGGACGCGTCGCGGAAGACGTCCTCGACCGGGCCTTGGCGGCCATGGGCGACACGTCGTTCTACGTCGCCGTCTCACCGGCCGCGGATCCCGCCCTCGATCACCTGCTCGCGGCGCGCGGGCTCGAGCCGGGCTGGGGGTGGATGCTGTTCGAGCGTGGCCCGGACCCGCCGCCTGAGATCGCGACCGCGCTCCGGATCGTCGACGTCGACGACACCAGCGCGGAGCGCTGGGCGCGGATCGTCGCGGCGGCATACGGGCTGCCCGACACGATCCTGCCGTGGTTCGACGCTCTTCCGGCGGCCGCCGGCTGGCACGCGTTCCTCGCGCTGGACGGGGACGAGCCTGCGGCGGCTGCCGCGGTGTGGATCGACCCGCCCGCCGCGTACTTCGGCATGGCGGCGACGCTTCCGGAACACCGGGGCAAGGGCGGCCAGGGTGCGCTCTTCGCCGCGCGGATCGGGCGCGCGCTCGACGCGGGCTGCACGACGCTCGTGACCGAGACGGGCGAGCTGCGCGAGGACCGCCCGAGCGCCTCCTACCGCAACATCCGTCGCTTCGGGTTCGAGGAGCGCTTCGTCGTCGCGCACCGCCTGCGGCGGCGCGCCGCCGCCTGACTACCCGACGGACGCCGCGTGCGCTCGGAGATCCGCGAGCGACGAGAACTCGAGCGCGAGCACGTGCGTCGCCCCGAGCACCACGGGCGGCGCAACGCCGGCCTCGAAGGCCTCCTGCCAGCGTCCCGCGCAGAGACACCAGCGGTCGCCCGCCACGAGTCCGCCGAAGCCGAGCTCCGGGCGCGGTGTCGAGAGGTCGTTCCCGGCCGCGGCGCTGAAGGCGAGGAACTCGTCCGTCATCACGGCGCAGACCGCGTGCACGCCGAGATCCTCGCCGCCCGTCCGACAGCTGCCGTCGCGCCAGAACCCGGTGAGCGGCGCGAAGCCGCACGGCTCGAGCGGCTCGCCCAGCACGTTCACGCCCGCCACGGCACAGACCCTACGCCCACCGCTCGATCGTCGCCTCGTAGGCGGCGACGTAGTCGGCGACCATGCGCCCGGGCGAGAAGCGCTCCTCGACGATCCGCCGCTGTACGAGCGGATCGATCGCGTCGGCACGCTCCAGCGCCTCCCCCATCTGCTGCCACGAGTCGACCACGATGCCCGTGACGCCGTCGTCGACGACCTCGGGCACGGCGCCGTAGCGCGTCGCGATCACCGGCGTGCCGCACGCCATCGACTCGATCGTCACGAGGCCGAACGGCTCGTCCCACTCGATCGGGAAGAGCGTGGCGCGCGCGTGCTGGAGGAGGGCGACCTTCTCGCCGTGCGTCACCTCGCCGACGTACTCGATCGTGTCGGAGAGGTGCGGCCGGACGAGCTCGTCGAAGTACTGCTGCTCGAGCGGCTCGCGGCACTTGCCCGCGAGCTTGAGCGGAAGGCCGCACTCGAGCGCGACCGCGACCGCGCGGTGCGCGCCCTTGTCGGCGGTCATCCGCCCGAGGAAGAGAAGGTACTCGCCTCGCTCGGGCACGAAGGGGTAGACGGAGAGATCGAGGGCATTCCGGCACGTCGACACCCAAGGCAGGTCGGGCTCGGGCCGGCGCTGCTCGTCGGAGACGGCGATCAGCGCAGCGTGCGGGAGCATCGAGACGATCTGCGCGTAGAGCGCTCCCGGCTCACCGGAGAGCGGCCCGTGCACCGTGTGCGCGAGCGGCGTCGGCCCCATCGAGCCGAGCGCCAGCCCGAGCAGGCCGGTGTGGTCCGAGATCACGTCGAAGTCCCCTGCGCGGGCAAAGCACGAGACGGCGTGCCGGAGCTCCCAGAACGTGTGCCCGATCCACTCGCTCGGCGCCGTCTCGTAGACGGCCTCGAGTCGCGCGTTCGTCAGCGAGTCACCGGACGCGAAGAGCGTCACGTCGTGCCCGGCGTCGACGAGGCCGTCGGCGAGCAGGGAGACGATCCACTCGATGCCGCCGTAGCCCGCCGGGGGAACGGGGAACCAGACGGGGCTCAGAACCGCGACCCTCATGACGCCTCGTCGACCGTCGTCCCGTCGGGCGACGAGACGACGTCCCACGTCTTGCCCAGGGCACGAACCCCCTGCAGCTCGATCCGGCTGCCGAGCAGAGGCGTCATCCCCGGCAGCGTCGCGAGCGTTCCCCGCTCGACGTCGGGCTCGAGACCGAGCAGCAGCCGAAGCAGCAGGAGCGGCGTTCCGGCGGCCCACGCCTGGGGCTTGGCGGCGGTCGGGTAGGCGATCGGGAACGGCGTCTCCGACCGGTCGAACCCGGCGAAGACCTCGGGCAACGACCAGCTCATGTGCCGCGCGGCCTCGAGCAGCGCGCGGCCGATGCGGTGGACCGGCCCGTAGCGGCCGTAGCGCGCGAGCCCCCACGCGGCGATCGCCGTGTCGTGCGGCCAGACCGTGCCGTTGTGGTAGCTGAGCGGGCTGTACGCCGCATCCGACTTCGACATCGTGCGGATCCCCCATCCCGACCAGAGCTCGTGCCGCGTCAGCGCGTCCACGATCACGTCGACCTTCTCCGGCGGGACGATGCCGCTCCACAGCAGGTGCCCGATGTTGGAGCAGAGCGCATCGACACGGCGCTTCTGCCCGTCGAGGGCAAGGGCGTAATAGCCGTCGCGGTCGGGCACCCAGAAGGCCTCGTCGAAGCGCGCGGCAAGCTCGGCCGCTTCCCGCTCCAGCCGACCGGCGAGCGCCTCGTCTCCCCACGCGAGGCGCGCGACCTCGGCGAGCCGGCTCTTCGCGTCGAAGACGTACCCCTGCACCTCGGCGGGTGCGATCGGCGGCACGGCGGTGCGCCCGTCGCGAAACCGCTGCGAGTCACCCGAGTCCTTCCAGGACTGGTTCTCGAGCCCTCTACGAGAGCGGCGCTCGTACTCGACGAACCCGTCGCCGTCGCGGTCGCCGTACTCGTCGATCCAGCGGAGGGCCGCGAGCGCCGGCTCGCGCAGGCGATCGGCGAGGTCCCGGTCACCCGTCCAGCGCCACGTCTCCGAGAGCAGCACGAGGTAGAGCGGCGTCGCGTCGACGGTCCCGTAGTAGCGCGCGAACCACTTGTCCGCGGCCCGGCCGCTCCGCAGCTCGTGGACGATCTTCCCCGGCTCCGCGTCGATGGCGGGGTCGTCGACGTGGGACTGCAGCTCGGCGAGCGCGCTCAGGGCGCTCACCGCGAGCTCCGGCCCGAGCAGCATGGACTGGAGGCTCGTGATGATCGTGTCGCGGCCGAAGACCGTCATGAACCACGGCATGCCGGCCGCGGGGAGCAGCCCCGGGCCCTCGCCGGCGCGCAGGCGCAGGGCGGCGAGATCCGCGACGGACTGGGAGAAGGCATGCTCGAGGTCGTCCCACGTGGTCCGAAGCCGGGGGAGGTGCATGGACCACGCGGCGAGGGAGCCGCGCACGCGCTGCCGCTCGGTCCCGAAGCGGCGCTCGACCGCCTCGGGAGGCTCGACCTCCCCGTCCAGCGAGACGGTGATGTCGGCGCGAACGTCCCACGACCCGTGCGGCGCGAGCGCGATCGGGAAGCGGATGACCCCACCCCGCCCCTCGCCGGCCCGCGACAACACGATCTGCGTACGACCGCCGCGGTCCTCGCCCTCGACGAGGACGACCCGACCCGCCGCCTCGTCGAAGTGCGCCTCGGCAGGCGGGGGAGCTCCGGGGCGTGGAGCGGGTCGCCGAGCGCGAAGTCGTGCTGCTTCACGCTGATGATGTCCGCGAAGTCGGTCCCGAAGTCGAGCTCGAGCGTGAACGCGAGCGGTGCGCGGGTCTCGTTGCGCAGCACGACGTGGTCCTGGAGGCCGTTCCCCACGAAGCGGTGACGCGCGATCGAGAGGACGTCCAGGTCGAGGCCGTCGCCGGGCGCGTTGCGGGCATAGAACGCGGCGGAGAAGTACTCGACCTTGCCCGATGAGAGGAGCAACGGTCGTCGTCCCCCGAGGGTCAGCGTGAACGTGGAGAGGAAGCGCGTGTCGTGGGCGTAGAGCCCGTCGAGGCCGCCGTCGAGGTCGCCGAGCTCGTCGCAGATGCAGAACGTCGAGCCTTCGAGGATCGTCAGCGACACGGCCGCCCTAGGCCTCCCTGCGCACCACCCGCGCGCCGCTCGACTGCGCGAGCGCCTTGATCACGATCTCGTCGAGGTTCACGTGGAGCGGCCGCGTCAGCGCGAAGAGCACGCACTCGGCGACCTCGTCCGGCGTGACCGGATCGAGGCCGTCGTAGACCGCGTCTGCCTTCGCCCGGTCGCCGCCGAAGCGGACGAGGGAGAACTCCGTCTCGACGAGTCCCGCGTCGACCGTCGTCACGCGGATCGGCCGGCCGAGCAGATCCTCTCGCAGCGCGTACGAGAACCCGCGCACGGCGAACTTCGAGGCGATGTACGACGCGCCGTAAGGATACGCCTGCCGGCCGGCGATCGAGCCCATGAAGAGGATGTGGCCGCCGTCCCGCAGGTGCGGCAGGCAGAGCCGCGTGATGCGCAGCGCGCCGTCGACGTTCGTGTGGAGCACCGTCGCCTCCACCTCCGCGGTCGACTCCTCGAACGGGACGCGGCCAAGCGCGAGGCCCGCGTTGTTGAAGAGAATGTCGATCCCGCCGAGCGCCTCCACCGCGGCGTCGACGAACGCGCGGCTCGAGGCCTCGTCCGTGACGTCGAGCGAGAGGGCGACGTCGGCGTCGACTCGCTCGACGCGCCGCGCGCCGCCGGCGACCCGGACGCCCGCGGCACGAAGTTGCCGCACCGTCGCGGCGCCGATCCCCGACGACGCGCCGGTGACGACCGCCGTCTTGCCGTTCAGCTCCACACGACGACGATATCGGGGACCGAGCCCGGTGTCGGACTTCAGTCGGACACACTCGGCGAACGCGCTCGCCTCGGCGGAGGTGTCCGACTGAAGTCGGACACCAAGCTACGCGAGCTCGACGCGGTCGATCGTGATCTCCGTCCGTGGCCGGTCGCGCGGGTCGCGGTCGGCGAGCGAGATCCGGTCGACGATGTCCTGCCCGGACGTGACCCGACCGAAGACGGTGTGCTTGCCGTCCAGCCAGGGGCACGCGTCCGCCGTGACGATGAAGAACTGGGAGCCGTTCGTGTTCGGGCCCGCGTTCGCCATCGCGAGCGCCCCGCGTGCCACGCGATGCTCGTTGAACTCGTCCTCGAACGTGTAGCCCGGCCCACCGGTGCCGTCACCGCGCGGGCAGCCGCCCTGGATCATGAAGTCCGGGATCACGCGGTGGAAGGAGAGCCCGTCGTAGAAGCCGTCGGCCGCGAGCTTCGTGAAGTTCTCGACGGTCTTGGGGGCCTCGTGCGGATAGAGCTCGAGATCGACGGGCCCTTCGCTGGTGTGGAGCGTCGCCTGTGTCATGCGGTTGACGCTAGCAGCGCCTCTGCCGAGACGAGCCTCGGAGGCGTACCTTGTGGGTGCTTAACACTCGGCCAACATCTGATCGCGAAACCCGCTACGTACACTGCGTCACTGAATCGATGGCGACGGTCGACCCACCCCTCTCCGCACTCCCGCAGGCCGAGGCCTCGCAGGACCTCGCGAAGAGCTGGCGCCGCCTGACGCGCTCGGCGACCGCCGTCGCCATCCTCACCTCGCCGGCGCTCTACGTCTGGTTCACGCGACAGAACGACATGTCCTGGTGGGGGGCCCTGCTCGCGACGCTCGGCGTCGTGGTCGTCTTTCGCGGTTTCGCCGACCTCCTCTTCCGCAAGCTGATCCCGTCGCCGAGCCTGTTCGGCATCGAGAGCCGGGCTCTTCGCGAGGAGGACGTCGTCAGCCGTCGCCGCGCCTGGTTCTGGCGCTTCTGGTTCAAGATCTTCGTCTTCTTCTTCGTCCTGCTCACGATCGTCTGGCTGTTCCGGGGCGGCACGTGGCTCGGGACGGTCGGGTTCATCCTCGGCGGTTTCGGCACGATCCTCTCGTCGCCGGCGCTCTGGATCCAGGTCGTCTTCGTGTTCTTCCTCTTCATCGCGAACTTCGGGATCCTCTTCGGCCCGTTGCTCGCGATGAACATCACGCAGATCAAGACGTTCGAGCCGGGCGACGCGCAGTGGGGCGTGAAGCTCGACGACGTGCGCGGACAGGCGGAGGCGAAGGAGGAGGTGCGGCGCGTCGTCTCGATCTGGCAGTCGGGCGAGCAGTTCGAGCGCCACGGAGGCAAGCGCGAGCGCGGCGTCCTCTTCTTCGGGCCCCCCGGCACCGGCAAGACGATGCTCGCGAAGGCGCTCGCGACCGGCTTCAACTCGCCGTTCGTCTCGATCCCCGGCTCGGGCTTCGCCGCTACGTTCATCGGGATCGACGCGATCGTCGTCCGCTACCTCGCCTGGAAGGCGAAGCGGGCCGCACGCAAGTGGGGCGGCACGTGCATCGTCTTCATCGACGAGATCGACGCGGTCGGGATGCGCCGCGCCTCGCTCGGCACGGGCTTCGGGGGCGCGACGAACGTGCCACCCCTGACGCCGGCGAGCGCCCACGAGGAGCTCTTCTACGGTCCCTGGGGCGCTCTCAACCCGTCCGGCGACATGATCCTGGAGACGCGGGCGTGGCGCGACAAGCTCTTCTCCAGCCGCGAGACCCCCACGATCGGGCCGAGCGGCTTCGCCGCATCGCTCCAGCGCTTCTACAGCTTCATGTTCCCGGGCATGTTCGGCGGCGGGATGGGCGGCATGGCGCTCAACCAGCTGCTCGTGGTGATGGACGGGATCGACAACCCGCCGTTCACGAAGCGCGTGATCACGAACAAGACGAACACGCTCCTCGACGCGAGCTTCATCGTGCCGCGCCGCATCCACGGCCGCTCGCTCCGGCTTCCGGCCCCGCGCCCGCGCGACGAGCAGGTCTACTTCATCGGCGCGACCAACGTTCCGATCGACCGGCTCGACCCGGCGCTCATCCGGCCTGGCCGGATGGGGCGCCACGTCTGGTTCCGCACGCCGACGAAGCACGACCGGCTCGACATCATCGATCTCTACATCAACAAGGTCTCGCACGACCCCGAGCTCGACATGCCGCGGAAGCGGGACGAGATCGCCCGCGTCACGAATGGCTATTCGCCGGCGATGATCGAGCAGGTGACGTCGATGGCGCTGACGATCGCGCACCACTCGGGCCGCGAGCGGTTCAGCTGGGAGGATCTGGTCGAGTCGATCACGACGCTCGAGTCGGGCACCGCGATCGGCATCGAGTACGTCGAGCGCGAGGGTCGCGCGATCGCGATCCACGAGGCGGGCCACGCGATCGCCGGCCACACTTTCATGAAGGACTTCGAGTCCACCCGGCTGTCGATCCGGCGCCGCGGCGACTCCGGCGGCCATCACCAGGCGCGCGAGAAGGAGGAGCGCTTCGCGCGCTTCCAGAGCGAGATGTTCGCGCAGCTCGTGTGGGGGCTCGGCGCGATGGCGGCCGAGCGCGTCTTCTACGACGAGAACTCGACGGGTGTCGGCGGCGACGTGATGTCCGTCACCGCGCAGGCGGCCGGCATGGTCGGCGCGGCCGCGATGGGGCCGCAGCCGTTCCTGGCCACGCCGAAGGAAGGCGAGTCCGCGGACGAGGCGCGACGGCGCGCGCTCGAGCGGCTCGAGGGGATCGGCCTCCAGATCATGAACCGGATGGGCGGCGGCGGCCCGATGGCGGCCGACCCGATCGCAGGAGCGCTCTCCGACCCGTCCAAGCGCCGCGCGGCCGCACAGATCATCGGGCAGGCGTACGTCGTCGCGCACAACCTCGCGCTGACCAATCGCGACGCGCTCGACCGGATCGCCGGCGTGCTGATGGAGAAGAAGGAGATCTTCGGGGACGAGCTGATGGACCTGCTCGACTCGGTCGGCCTCCGGGTCCCCGAGCTCGACTACTCCGACGACGCGATCTGGCCGCCGCCGTTCTTCGCCATCTCGGCGCCCGAGCGCCGCCCGCCGAAGGAGCTCGAGGCGAGATGAGCGAGGGAGTCGAGCCGCGGCTCGTCGACGCACCGCTCGCGAAGCCGACCGTCGAGGATAGGGCCCCGCGGGAGGAGCGGGCGCGCCTCTCCGGCTACCGCAAGCGCTTCGGCCTGGTCTACATCGTCCTCGCGCTCGTCACGGGTATCGCCGTCGGCGCGCTGATCGTCGTAGCCCTTCGGACGGACTCTTCGGCGCAGCAGGCCGTGCCTCGCGCTGCAGGCTTCACCCCCTCGGAGCCGGGCGAGCTCGGCGCGATGCAGATCGCGGAGCTCGTCCAGCGCAACTACCGCCTACCGAACGGAGACGAGCTCGTCACCGTCATCGCGAGCCGCAACACGCTCCAGGACGGGAATCTCGGCTACCTCCGCGTCCGCTTCCACATCCTCCGGCCGGGGGACGGGTTCCAGGACAAGGACTCGCTGCTCGTTCAGCCCAACGATGCGATCCAGTACTCGCTCTGCGGGGTCGGGCCGAGCTGCACGATCCCCGGCACGGCGTCGGCCGACCGTGGCCTGCTCGTCCGGCGCATGGGTCTCGAGCTGGCGCTGCGGACGCTGAAGTTCGACCCGGGCGTCGACAACGTCAGCGTCTTCCTCCGCCCGATGCCGGCGGAGGGAAGCGACGGTGTTGTCCTCGTCTACCGCAGGAACATTCTCGAGAGCCTCAACCCGGGGCTCCTATCCCAGCCGCTCGAGCGCACGCTTCCCGGCGCGGGGTCGATCATCCAGCCCGGCCAGATGCGAGCCGACGTCGCCCGCCGCGTCGATCAGCTGACGCGCTCGAACCTCTACTACGGCGTCTACCAGCTGATCGGCGGACGCGACGCGCTCCTGCAGCTCCAGCCGTTCCCCAGGGGCTAACGGTGCGGCTGACGCCGCACCGTTTCTGAGAGGACGGCCGCTTCGCGGCCGGCTCTCTTCGTGCGCGCCCTGCTCCGCTTCGCGGAGGGGCCGCTGCGCGGCCCGGGGCGCGTGCCCGACCCGAGGCTCGTCCGCGCGAAGGAGCGACTCGACCGCCTCGACTGGTGGCCACGGCCGGTGCGGATCGGGCGCGTGCGGATCGTCGTGACGCCGTTGCTCTTCCGCCTGCGCCCGTGGCGGCGCTTCGACGGCTTCGCCACCCACCTCGTGATCTTCCTCCGGCATGCCGGGGTCGGCGACGACCTGATCACCCACGAGCTCTGTCACGTGTGGCAGATGCAGCATCGCCCGATCACGATGCCGCTCAGCTACCTCCGCACGGGGTACGACCGGAGCCCGTACGAACGCCAGGCCCGCTCAGCCGCCCGGTTGGGGTCTGGCACCGCAGGTGCCTGACCCCAGTGACACAGCCGGCGCCTCTCATGTGCCCGTCTCGTCGCGCGCCGCGGCGAACGCCCGCACCGCGAGGTCGAGGTCGTCGTCGGAGTGCGCGGCGGAGACCTGCGTCCGGATCCGGGCGGTGCCGAGCGGGACGACGGGGTACGAGAACGCCACCGCGAAGACGCCGTGCCGGACGAGCGCCTGCGAGAAGCGGGCGGCCTCGGACGCGTCGCCGATCATCACCGGCACGATCGGATGCTCGCCGGGCAGCACGTCGAAGCCGAGCTCCGTCATCCGGGAGCGGAACGAGCGCGTGTTCGCCCAGAGGCGGTCGCGGAGGTCGTCAGAGCGCTCGATCAGGTCGAGCGCCCGGAGGCTCGCGCCGACCACGACGGGCGCGACGCTGTTCGAAAAGAGGTAGGGCCGCGCGCGCTGACGGAGGATGTCGACGACCTCCTGCCGGCCCGAGACGTACCCGCCGCTCGCGCCGCCGACCGCCTTGCCGAGCGTGCCGGTGAGGACGTCGACCCGCTCCACGACGTCGAGCGCCGCGTGCGTCCCTCGCCCCTGCGGGCCGACGAACCCGACCGCGTGCGAGTCGTCGACGAGGACGAGCGCCTCGTGACGCTCGGCGAGGTCGCAGACCGCGTCGAGCTTCGCCGCGTAGCCGTCCATCGAGAAGACGCCGTCCGTCGCGATCAGCCGGAACCGCGCGTCGGCCGCCTCGCCGAGGCGCGCCTCGAGCTCGTCCAGGTCGCCGTTCGCGTAGCGGAGGCGGCGCGCCTTGCAGAGCCGGATCCCGTCGATGATCGAGGCGTGGTTGAGCTGGTCGGAGATTACCGCGTCGCGCTCGTCGAGCAGCGCCTCGAAGACGCCGCCGTTGGCGTCGAAGCAGGAGCCGAAGAGGATCGTGTCGTCGGTGCCGAGGAACTCGGAGAGCCGCTCCTCGAGCTCGCGGTGCAGCGACTGCGTGCCGCAGATGAACCTGACCGAGGCCATCCCGTAGCCCCACCGGTCGAGCGCCTCGTGCGCCGCCGCGACCATCTCCGGGTGGTTCGCGAGGCCGAGGTAGTTGTTGGCGCAGAGGTTGAGCAGCTCGCCGCGCTCGGCGACGTCGACATGCGCCCCCTGCGGGGTCGTCAGCACGAGCTCGCGCTTGTAGAGGCCCTCACCCTCGAGCTCGGCGAGCCTCGCCCGCAGGTCGTCCCGCACGGCGCCGTACATGGCTAGATCTCCCTCCAGTCGAGGAGCACCTTGCCCGCGCCGCCCGAGCCCGCGACCGCGAACGCCTCCTCGTAGTCGGTGTATGCGAAGCGATCGGTGATCACCGGCGCGATGTCGAGGCCGGAGTCGATCATCACGCTCATCTGGTACCAGGTCTCGTACATCTCGCGGCCGTAGATCCCCCGGAGCGTCAGCATGTTGAAGATCACGGGGTCGAGGTCGAGCTCGACCGGTGCGGTGGGGATCCCGAGGATCGCGATGCGGCCGCCGTGCGCCATCTGCCCGATGCCGGAGCGGAGCGCGTCGGCGTTCCCCGACATCTCGAACATCACGTCGAAGCCCTCCGTCATCCCTAGCTCGCGCTGGACGTCGCCGAGGTCCTGCTCGCGCGGATCGACGGCCAGCGTCGCCCCCAGCCGCCGCGCGAGCTCGAGCCGGCCGGGCCCGAGGTCGGTGACGACGATGTGCCGCGCGCCCGCGTGGCGCGCGACCGCGACCGACATGCAGCCGATCGGGCCCGCGCCGGTGACGAGCACGTCCTCGCCGAGGACGGGAAAGGTCAGCGCCGTGTGCACGGCGTTGCCGAGCGGGTCGAAGATCGCGGCGACCTCGTCGGGCACGCGGGGCCAGTGGTGCCAGACGTTCGTCATCGGCAGCGCGACGAGCTCGGCGAACGCGCCGGGCCGTTGCACGCCGAGCCCGATCGAATGGGCGCAGAGCTGCCGCCGGCCCGCCATGCAGTTCCGGCAGCGGCCGCAGACGACGTGCCCCTCGCCGCTGACCCGGTCGCCGGGAGCAAAGCCCGTGACGTTCGAGCCCACCTCCACGACCTCGCCGACGAACTCGTGGCCGATCACGAGCGGGACGGGGATCGTCCGCTGGGCCCACGCGTCCCAGCGGTGGATGTGGACGTCCGTCCCGCAGATGCCGGCGATGCAGACGCGGATCAGGACGTCGTTGATCCCGATCTCGGGCTCGGGGACGTCCTCGAGCCAGACCCCCGGCTCGGCGCGGCTCTTGACGAGCGCCTTCACGGCGGCGAATGCTACGGGCCTCGCCGACCCGGCTGCAGGGCGGCCGTGCGGAGTCCGTACTTGTCACCCGTCGGGTCGGGAGAATCGCCGATGCAGCGCCGGCCCCGCTCCGCGACGCTCCAGGGTGAATCCACCGCGCGGAGGAGGACAGAGATCACCCCCGTCCCGCAACGGGCCGGCGGCGCTGATCGACCTCGCCGGCGTCGCACGCCGCTACCGGCTCGGCGAGGTCACCGTGACGGCGCTCGCGGACATCGACCTCAGAATCGGCGAGGGTGAGTTCGTGGTCGTTCTCGGGCCGTCCGGGAGCGGCAAGACGACGCTGCTCAACCTCGTCGGGGCGCTCGACACGCCGACGAGCGGGCGCATCGTCGTGGCCGGCACCGACATCACGCGGGCATCGCGGCGCGAGCTCGCCGCGTTCCGCCGGCGGAGCGTGAGCTTCATCTTCCAGACGTTCAACCTCTTTCCCGGGCTCAGCGCGCTCGAGAACGTCGCCTTCGGCGTGGACGTCTCGGGCCGCGAGCGCGACGGCGACCTCGTCGCGCGCCGGATGCTCGAGGACGTCGGCCTCGGCGACCGGGTGCACCACTACCCGCACGAGCTCTCGGGGGGAGAGCAGCAACGCGTCGCGATCGCACGCGCGCTCGCGACGCGGAACCCGATCCTGCTCGCGGACGAGCCGACCGGCGAGCTCGACTTCCGCACCGGCGTCCAGATCCTGCAGCTCCTCCACGACCAGACCCACGTCTCGGGCACCGCCGTCGTCGTCGTGACGCACAACCGTGAGATCGCGCGGGTCGCGGACCGGGTCGTCGAGCTCTCGAGCGGCCACGTCGTCTCCGACGCGGCCAACCCGGGTGGGCCTGCCGGGTTCGCGGAGCTGACGTGGTAAGGCGCACAGGCGGCACGTGGTTCTGGCTGCGCTGGTCCTTCCGCGACCTGCGACGGCGATGGGGCCTCGTGCTCGCGATCTCGCTGCTGATCGCGGTCGGGACCGGGCTTGCCACCGGCCTCGGCTCGATGGAGGGCTGGCGCGTCCGCTCGGCCGACGCGAGCTACGCGCTGCTCCACGGGCACGACCTCCGCGTGACCCTCGCGGACGGCAGCTTCGTCCCGGCGGGAACGCTCGAGCGGGCGGTCCGCGGCAGCGACATCGCGCCGCTCGTCGACCGCCTCCAGGAGCGGCTCGTCGTCCCGACGCAGATCGACGCCTCCACCGGCGGACGGGTCGTCATGACGCCGGGCCGCATGATCGGCCTCCCGGTCGGGGCTTATGCATCTACGGCGGTGGACGGAGTCTGGATCGTCGAGGGACGCGGGCTGACCGGCGCTCCGGACGAGGTGGTCGTAGAAGGCGGGTTCGCGAAATACCACGAGCTCCCGGCGACGGGCCGGCTGCGGATCGGAGGCGGCCACGTCGTGCGCACGGTCGGGCACGGACGCTCGCCCGACACGTTCCTCGTGCTCCCGCCCTCCGGGCCGCTCGGCGGCGAGACGAGCTTCGCGGTCGTCTGGGCGCCGCTCGCGCTCGCGCAGCGCGTCGGCGGGGTCGGCGACACGGTCAACGAGCTCGTGCTCACGACCGTGCCCGGCGCCGACCTCGACACGGTACAGAGGGGCGTCAACGCCGCGCTGGCGGCGACGCTCGGCGGCGTCGGGCTCACCGTCACGCGCGGCACCGACGAGGACGTCCACCGGATCCTCTACGAGGACGCGTCGAACGACCAGCAGTTCATCACCGTCTTTGCCGTCCTCGTCCTGCTCGGTGCCGCCCTCGGCGCCTTCAACCTCGTCACGCGGATCGTCGAGGCGCAGAGGCGCGAGATCGGGATCGGCATGGCTCTCGGCGCTCCCTCCTCGCGGCTCGCGATCCGGCCGCTGCTCCTCGCCGCCGAGGTGGCGCTGGTGGGGATGCTGCTCGGGGTCGCCGTCGGCATCGCCGCGGGCCGCGCGCTCCGCGGCGTCCTCGCCGAGCTGCTGCCCCTCCCGGTCACGCTGACACCGTTCGAGCCGGGGGTCTTCGTGCGTGGCGCGCTGGTCGGCTTCCTCGTGCCGTTCGTCGCGGCGCTGTACCCCCGTCCTCCGAGGCGTGCGCATGACCCCGGTGGAGGCGATCGAGGTCGGCGCCCGTACTGCCCGCACGAGCCGGCTCGTGTCCCTCGCCGGCAGGATCCCGCTCCCGGGCCGGAGCGTTGCCCGGATGCCGTTCCGCAACGTCGTGCGCACGCCCCGCCGGACGCTGCTCACCGCGCTCGGTCTCGCGGCGGTGACGGCGGTGCTCGTCTCGCTGCTGGGGGCCTTCGACTCGTTCGACGCGGCGATCGACACGGGCGAGCGCGAGGTGCGGCACGAGACGCCGGAGCGCATGAGCGTGCAGCTCGCGACGTTCGTGCCCGTGGGGTCGCCCCTCGTCCGCGCGATCGCCGCCCAGCCTTCCGTCGGCCGGGTCACCCCGAGCCTGCAGGTGACGGGCACCGTGACCTCGGGAGACCGCGCCGTCGACATCGCCCTGATGCTGCTCGACCCGCGCGACACGACCTGGCGACCGACGCTTCTCGGGGGTGGGGCGTTCGACCCCGGCGCGCGCGGCATCGTGCTCGCGCGCAAGGCGGCGCGCGACCTCGGCGTGCATGTCGGCGACACGGTCACGCTCCGCCACCCGCGCCGGGTCGGGAAGCGCTCGTTCGCCTACGTCGAGTCACGGGTCGAGGTCGTCGGCCTCCATCCGAACCCGTTTCGGATGCCTGCCTACACGAGCCTCGAGGTGGCGAGACTGCTCGGGCTGGAGGGCGCGACGAACGCTCTCGTCGTCGTTCCCGCCGAGGGCCGTTCGAGCGACGACGTCGCACGGGAGCTCTTCCCGCTCACCGGCGTGACGTCCGTGCAGCGTGCGCTGACGACGATCGAGGCCCTCCGCGAGGCGATGGGCCAGTACACGGACATCCTCCGCGTGACCGAGGTCGCGGCGGTCGCGCTCGTGCTGCTGCTCGCCTTCAACGCGACGGGGATCGCGATCGAGGAGCGCGTTCGGGAGCACGCGACGATGCTCGCGTTCGGGCTTCCCGTCCGGGCGATCGTCGGCGCGACGGCGCTCGAGAACGCGCTCGTCGGCGTGCTCGGCACTGTCCTCGGGCTCGGCCTCGGCTGGCTCGTGATCCGCTGGATGACGGGAAGCCTGCTGCCGGAGGTGCTCCCCGACGTCGAGGTGCCCGCGCACATCTCGCGCGCGTCGGTCGCCGAGGCCCTGCTCGTCGGGATCGGCGCGATGGCGCTCGCGCCGCTCCTCACCCTCCGCCGCCTGCGCCGCCTGGACATCCCCTCCGCGCTCCGCGTCGTCGAATAGCGGCGGGCGCGGGCTCCGGGGTCACCTGTTCCGCAGGTAGTCGTCCGTCCCGTCGAGCCAGTCCTGCCTCGGCGGGCAGAAGATGTCGACGTCGAGCGTCCGCTCGAGCGCCTCCGCCCGGTGCGGCAGCCACGACGGGATCTGCAGCACCTCTCCCGCGTGGACGTCGACGACCTCGCTCTCGTCCTCCCCCAGCCAGAAGCGCAGGGAGCCCTCGAGGATGTACGTCAGCTGCTCGTTCTCGTGCGCGTGCTGGGGGACGACGCAGCCCTTCTCCAGGTAGACGTGGCTGAGCATCATCCGCTCCGTGCTGATCAGGCGCCGGTGCAGGCCGGGCTTCAGCTCGGCCTTCGGCAGGTCTTCCCAGCGGTAGTGCGTGGCACCGGAGGTCGTCACGTAGGCTCCTCTCGCTCGGTCGGCGTCGAACGCGATCGTCTCATGCGGCGAGCACCTCGCAGGCTCGGGCATGGGCGGTGCAGGGCTCGAACCTGCGGCCACCTGCGTGTAAGGCAGGCGCTCTACCAGCTGAGCTAACCGCCCGGGCGCCCACGGATGGTAGCGCCGAGCCACGGGTATCCTCGCTCGGCCGCCCCCATCGACTAGCGGCCCAGGTCGCCACCCTTTCAAGGTGGTAGCGCGGGTTCGAATCCCGCTGGGGGCATTCAATCGTCCAGGATTGCAGGCGGGCGAGCGGCCCGCCCGGGTCTTCGCGGAGCAGCGATCGGGGCATTGCGCAGCCCGCGAAGCGCCACGCGCTACTCGTGCGAGAGCCGCTCGCGGCGTTCGTCTTCCATGCGCTGGATCCGCATCCCCTCGCGGCCCGTCCGCGTGAAGAAGAAGACGCCGAGCGCAAAGCAGAGCCACAGGATGCCGATGCCGACGAGCAGCACGGCGATCCCGATCATCGTCTCCAAGGCGTGCCTCCCTGTGTCGAAGGAGCCCAACGATACGCCGTCGCCAGGCGTCAGGTGCGGACGAGCACCGCGTTGCCCGACCGGTCGGCCGCGAGCACGCCACCGTTCACGGGCTCGGTCGCCCCGACGCGCGAGAGCCGCTCCGCAGCCTCGGCGACCGCCGCGTCGTCGGGCAGCACGACCTCGAACCGCACGAGGCCTCGCGCCCCTGCCGGCGGCCGCGGGGCGCCGACGCCGGCCCAGGTGTTGAGCCCGACGTGGTGGTGATAGCCGCCGACCGACGTGAAGAGAGCGCCGGGATAGCCGCGCACCGTGACGTCGAGCCCGAGCGCTCCGACCCAGAACGCCTCGGCGTCCTCGAGGTCCGCGACCTGGAGGTGGACGTGGCCGAGGGCGGTCCCGGTGGGCATCGCGGTGGCCGCGGCCTCGCCGCCGGGCTCCGTCAGGAGATCCTGGAGGTCGAGGGGCAGCGTGGCCATCTCGACGGTGTCACCGCCGACCGGCCACTGCTCGCGCGGACGGTCGCGGTACAGCTCGATGCCGCTGCCCTCCGGGTCGGCGAGGTACAGGGCCTCGGAGACGAGATGGTCGGATGCGCCGGCGAGCGGCCAGCCGGAGCCCGCGACACGGCGAAGCGTTCGCGCCAGGTCGGCGCGCGTCGGCACCAGGAGCGCAAGATGGAAGAGACCGGTCGAGCGCGGCGGCCGGGGCGGGGCGTCGCGGTCGGCGACGAGCTCGACGAGCGGCTCGCCGTCGACGCCGAGCGACGTGACGCCGTCGGTGACGCCGAGCGTCCGCAGGCCGATCGTCGTCTCGTAGAACTCGCGGAGCCGCTCGACGTCGCCGACACGCAGCCGGATCGCGCCGAGCCGCGTCTCAGCGGGAAGCGCGCCCATCGTCCTCCGGCTCGAGCTCGAGCGCGCAGGAGTTGATGCAGAACCGCTTCCCCGCCGGCCCGGGACCGTCGTCGAACACGTGCCCGAGATGCCCTCCGCATGCGGCGCAGACGACCTCCTCGCGCACGATCCCATGACTCCGGTCGAGTCGCGTCTCGACCGCGTCGAGCGCTGCCGGCTCGACGAAGCTCGGCCAGCCCGAGCCCGAGTGGAACTTCGCCTCCGAGCGGAACAGCTCCGCGCCGCACCCAGCGCAGCGGTAGACGCCCGGGTCCTCGGTGTCCGTGTAGGCGCCCGTGAACGCCCGCTCCGTCGCCTGTTCGCGCAGGACTGCGTACTGCTCGGGGCTGAGGCGCGCCCTCCACTCCTGCTCGCTGAGCTCGACCTTCCGTGTCATCGATGGATTCTCGCACGAGCGCTTCCCCCTGCGGAGCGCACGCTTCGTTGACACCCGGGGTCGACTGACCGAGGATGGGTCCGCACGTACCGCGTGCGGGGGAACAACAGGGGGAGTGGGGCGTGATCAGGGGCTCGAGCGAGCAAACGCGACCGGCGTGGCCCGGGATCAGCGTCCGTGCCGCCCGCCCTCGACGCGCGTGCGGCTTCGGCCGGGCAGCTGGCTGTCCCCGGTGCGGTGAGCCCGCCTGCTGCGGTGCCGCGGGAAGCCCGACGGGTTCGGTCGGCCGGCGGTGAGCAGCTATCGGAGCTCCTTCGCTCCGGGACACCTTCCCGCCGAGAGCCAGGTCAGCGGCGCCGGGGTCGCGCGTGCGGCGGTGAAGGCCGGTCAGTGGTTCGTCTTCGGCTTCCTGCCCCTCTCGATCTTCTGCTGGTGGGTCAGCTTCTCCGCAATCGATCCGAGCGGCGACTGGGGCTTCGACTTCCAGCAGTTCTGGCAAGGAGGGCGCGACGTCACGCACGGGGTCTCCCCCTACCCGGACGCACCCCCTCCCGCGTCCGACAAGTACGACTTCCACGACGTGCGCACGGAGTTCAGGTTTCCCTACCCGGCGGGTGCCGCCCTTGCCTTCGCCCCGTTCGGTGTCCTCGGCCTCGAGGCCGCATCCGTGGTGTGGGGCGCGCTGATCGTCGCGTCACTCGTCGCCACGGTCTGGATCCTCGATGTCCGCGACTGGCGTGTCGCCGGCGTGATGCTCGGCTCACCCGCGGTCATCGGCGCGGTACGTCCCGGCACCGTGACGCCCGTGCTGATGCTCCTCCTGGCGACCGCCTGGCGATGGCGCGACCGGAGGTGGGTGGCCGCCGGCTCGCTCGGAGCGGCGATCGCGCTGAAGATCTTCCTCTGGCCGCTCGTCTTCTGGCTCGTCGCAACCCGGCGGTTCGCGGCTGCCGCGTACTCGGCTGCCCTTGCTGCCACGATCACGTGCGTTGCGTGGGCGGTCATCGGCTTCGACGGCCTGGGCACGTATCCCGAGCTCGTGCGCAACCTGGCCGCCAGCATGGCCGATCGCGGCTACTCGCTTGTCGCGCTCGGCGCTGCAACGGGCCTCCCCGGGGAAGCGGAGAGGCTGTTGCCATGGCTCGTGGGAGTGCCGCTTCTGGCCTTGGCACCCGTTGTCGCCCGCGGCGAGGACGGCGACCGAAGGGCGTTCTCCGTCACCATCGTCGCGTCTCTCGCGCTGACGCCGATCGTGTGGCTGCACTACTTTGCGCTGCTCGTCGTGCCGCTTTGCCTCGCTCGACCGCGGCTGGCCTGGGCGTGGGGCGCGATGTGGCTCCTGTGGCTCACACCGGGCCACGTGAGCCATGGCGACGTCTGGAGGATCGCATTGGGCACGGCGGTCATGAGCGCAGTGCTCGTGGTCTCGGTCCGGGCCCGTGAGCGATCGCCGGCGTGTGGACGAGCGACCGTGCCGTCGACGTTCGCTGGTGCGCTTCGCCCCCGAGCAGGGAGCGTCACATCACCACCAGCGAGACGGCGACGAACTGCGTGACGGCGGCGGCGACCACGAGCAGGTGGAAGATCTCGTGGAAGCCGAGCGTGCGCGGGAACGGGTTCGGCCACTTCGTCGCGTAGATCACCGCGCCGAGCGTGTAGAGCCCCCCGCCGACGACCACGAGCACCGCTCCTGCGATCCCGATCCCCGAGAACATCTGGGGCACGGCCAGGACCCCGACCCATCCCACTGCGAGATAGGCGACCGCGCTGAGCCACCGCGGTGACTCGATCCAGACGAGCTCGAGCGCCAGGCCGAGCGCCGCGCCGGCCCAGACGGTGATCAGGACGAGCCACTGCGTCGTCCCCTCGAAGCAGAGCAGCGCGAAGGGCGTGTACGTCCCCGCGATGAAGACGAAGATCATCGAGTGGTCGAGCCGCCGCGCCCAGATCCTCCGCGCGGCTGTCTTCCAGGGGAACCGATGGTAGAGCGCGCTGGCTCCGAACATCGCCGCGAGGGCGGCGGCGTAGACCCACGAGGAGACGACCTCACGCGGCCCGTCGGCGAGCACCACGAGCACGATCCCGGCGGCGATCGCGGCGACGAAGGCCCACTGGTGGAAGACACCCCGCAGCCGCGGTCTGAGCTCGCCCTCGCTCACCGCCGCATTGTCGCACGCACCTCGCCCGGGTCGGCGGGAAGCGTGCTCGTAACGGACTGTCGACCGCCTACGAGCGAGCTCGTCGTCGACGGCCGACGGCGGTCAGCCGTGGTCGTGGTGGCCGCCGCCGCCGCCCTTGCCGTCGGTGCGCCCGCCGAGCTCCACCGTCGTCTCACGCGGGCTACTCATGTTGACTGCGCCGCGCGCGTGCGGCTGCCGCAGGGGCGAGAAGCTGATGCCGTTCGGCTCGCCGCCGACCGAGATCCGGTCGACGACCCTCCGAGTGCCGAGGTCGACGACCGCGACGTCGCCGGCCCACACGTCCGTCACGTACGCATACCGGCCGGACGGCTCGACGACCACGCCGTGCGCGCCGGAGCCCGTCACGATCGTGTCGACGACCCGCATCGTCGTCGCGTCGACGAACGCGAGCTCGTCGTTCGGGCGCTCTGCGGTGCCCTGGCACGCGGCGAGGATCGCCCGGCCGTTGGGGGTCGGGTAGAGCTGGATCGGCCCCCCGCAGACGTTGGTACGGCTCACGACGCGGCGCGAGCGGAGGTCGAGCTTCGCAACCTCGTCGTCTCCGTTCAGCGACACGTACGCGAAGCGGCCGCGAGGATCGACCGCAACCTGGACGGGCATGTCGCCCACCGGCACCTCGACCGCTTCGCCCGGAGCGCGTGCATCGAGGATCCCGACGCTGCCGCTCTCCATGTTCGCGACCACGACCTCGCCCCCGTCCGGCGTCGGCCTCAGCCCGTGGGGAAAGCTTCCGACCGCGACGTCGCGTTCCAGCACGCCGCGGTGGGCGTCGATCACGGCGACGCGGTTCGCCCCGGCGACGGCGGCAAACACGCGCGTTCCGTCCGGGGAGACGATCACGTGCGCGGGGCTCGGGCCGACTGCCACCGCATGGACGACGCGCTGCGTGCCGGCATCGATCGCCGCGACCAGGCCGTTGCCGGCCGTCGCCCAGACCGTACGCCCCTCGGGAGACACCTGGACGTTGTGCGGCGCGGCGATGCCGCGGATCACGGTGACCACCTCGTGGCTTTTCGCGTCGATCGCGGTCAGCGAGTCCGCGCCCTCGTTCGCGACCCAGATCGTCCCGTCGACGACGCCCGAGCCCGCACGGTCCTCCACGAGCGCCGCAGCGACGACCGCGGGTAGCGCGATGGCGGCCAGGACGGCCACCGCGATCAGCGCGACGCGGCCTCGCGTCATCGAACCGCGGCGACGCGCGCCGAGGAAACGGGGACAGGCTCGCTGCCCGCGACGACCTCGGTCGTCGTCGCCGGCGTCATGACCACGGCGAAGACGGCGACGAGCGACGCCCAGACCGCGCCGGATCCCGCGACGTGCAGCACCCGGAACGCGTCGTGCCACGCCGTGTCGTGCCCAGAGAGGACGATCCCGATGCCGAACGGGATCTGCAGCGCCGCGAACACCGCGGGCGCGATCCCGGCGAGAAGCGGTCCGCGCCGTCGCAGGGCGAGCACGAGCAGCGCGAGCGCGAGCCCGAAGACAGCGTATCCGACGGTGCGGTGTACGACCTGGAGCACGCCGAAGCGGTCGTCGCCGACGACACCGCCGTCGCACCCCGGCCACTCCGTGCCGCAACCGTGCATCGCATCCGTTGCGACCACGCTCGCGCCGAGCGAGACCAGCAGTAGTCCGGCAGCCGCGGCGACGACCGCCACCGAGCGGTACGACGGCGACACATCGCCCGCGCCACGCCAGGCCGCCGCCGCGGCGTAGACGCACAGCGAGAGGAACATGAGCCCGACCATGAAGTGGACGCCCACGATCTCGCCGGGAAGCTCGAGCCAGACGACGATCGCTCCGAGCACGGCCTGGGCCGGCACGAGCGCGAGCGCAGCGGTCAGCGCCGCCGCGACGTCACGCCGGTCGCGATGGCGCCGGTACGCCCAGATCGTCGAGACGAGCAGCAGCACGATCACAGTGGCCGCCACGAACCGGTGGGTGTACTCGATGATCGGCTCCTTCTGGCCCGTGGGGACGACCCGGCCGTCGCAGAGCGGCCAGTCGGGGCAGCCAAGCCCCGATTCGGAGACGCGCACGAGCCCGCCGACCGCCACGAGCACCCATGCGACGAGCGCGGTCGAGCCGACGAGCAGGCGGAACCCGGGCCCCGGTCTCCTCACCGCGCCGATTCAATCGGCGGCCGGCGCGGGCGCTCTGATTGAAATTGATCAGCCAGTCGGGTCATGCCGCGCCGCGCCCATCCGAGCCGGCGCGTCGGGATCCGGGGGCGATCGCCCTCGCCCCGAGCGGCGTCGATGGGGGCGCTGGGAATCGAACCCAGACCAGCAGATTAAAAGTCTGCAGCCCCGACCTTCGGGCCACGCCCCCGGGGGCATGGTCAATCTACCCCTCGTGCCGCCCGATCACGTCGGTGCGCCGGCCGCTGCGACGGGGGCCGGCGCGACCGGCTCCTCGACGTAGGCGCAGGGCCGGCCGTCCCCCGGGATCGGGGAACGCCCCACACGGAGCACGAGGCGCTCGCCGATGTCGGGGACATCGATCGTTTCTCCGGGCTCCGGCACGCGCACGAGCACGACGAGCCGGTAGCCGTCCGTGGTCGGGGTGAACCCGAGGCACGCGACCGAGGGCAGCGCCTCGGGCTGCGGCTCGTCGGCCGAAAGAGTGTCCGCGAGGATCGCGCCGCGCAGGTCGTCGAAGAGCGCCGTCGGCCCTGCCTCCGAAGGCTCGGGCCCGACGGCCTCGGCCGCCGCGGCCACGAGCGAGACGTGGCCGACGTCGTCGATCGCGATGGACTCCGCGTGCGCCGTGGCATCGTCATCGACCACTACCTCGGCTGTGACACCGGGTGCCTCGGCCTCGAGCACCTCCCCCACATCCTCCGGCGCGACGGGGGCGTCGAGCACCTCTGCCGCGACCTCCTCGGGCTCGGGCTCTCCGGCGGCCCCCGCGACCTCGCTCTCCTCGAACCGGGCGCCGTCGGCGGTGTCGCGATCGGGCCCGCCCGTGGGATCCTCCTCGATGACCGAGCCGAACGGGATCTCGGCGGGATCGGACGTGGGGCTCGGGAAGTGATGGACGGTCGCCTCCCGCTCGGCCGGCGCGTCTGCGTTCGTCGGATCCTCGAGCGCCGCCATCTGCTCGGCGAGCGCGCCGGCGAGCTCGAACTTGCTGATCACGCCCTGCGCGACGAGCGCCTCCCCGAGCCGTTCCCCCGTCTGATGCTGACGCGTGAGCGCCTGCTCGAGCTCTTCCTGTGAGACGAACCCACGCTCGACGAAGATCTCTCCGAGGCGGCGCCAGCTCGCGCTGTCCTCAGGCCCCGAGCTCCCGCCCAGCTTCGCCCACTGGTCGGCGACGACGCTCGCGAGCTCCCTGCGCGAGACGCCGAAGCGTTCGACGAGGACCTGGCCGAGCTGCTGCCCCGTCTCGCGCTGGATCTCCAGGGCGACGCGGATCTGGCTCTCCGAGACGAGCCCGCGATCGACGAAGAGGGCGCCGATGAGCCGCGCCTGGATCCGCTCCGAAGCTGGCATGACTCTTCTATCGGCAGTCCCTCGAACGAGCTATAGCGTGAGTTGTCCGCCCGTTCAGGCGCTCGCGTCGCCGGCGTGGACGATGCCGTGCTCGTACGCGAACACGACAGCCTGCACGCGGTCGCGGAGGTGGAGCTTCATCAGGATGCGCGCGACGTGCGTCTTCACGGTCGTCTCGCTGACGTACGCCTCCGCCGCGATCTCGGCATTCGAGAGCCCCCGCGCGATCAACCGGAGGATCTCGAGCTCGCGCGCCGTCAGCTCGTCGAGACCGGGCGCGGGCGCGCGGGTGGCCGCGGGCGGCCTGCGCACGAACTCGGCGATCACCCTGCGCGTCACGACCGGCGAGAGAAGCGCGTCGCCGCCAGCCACGACGCGGATCGCCTCGACGAGCTGCTCCGGCGGCGTGTCCTTGAGCAGGAAGCCACTCGCCCCCGCCCGGAGCGCCTCGTAGACGTACTCGTCGTGGTCGAAGGTCGTAAGGATGAGGATGCGCGGCCCGTGGGCTTTTCCCTCGAGCAGGCGCCGCGTCGCCTCGAGCCCGTCGACGTTCGGCATGCGGACGTCCATCAGGATCACGTCGGGCTCCGTCTCGCGTGCGGCCAACACCGCGGTGAGGCCGTCCGCGGCCTCCCCGACGACCTCGATCTCGGGCTCGGACTCGAGGATCATGCGGAAGCCCGCCCGCACGAGCGACTGGTCGTCGACGATGAGGACCTTCGTGGTCAGGCTCCGCTCCGGACGGGTAGCTGAGCCGTCACGACGAAGCCGCCGCCGGGGCGGGGCCCCGAGGCGATCGTGCCGCCGACGAGCGCAACGCGCTCGCGCAAGCCGACCAGCCCGTGGCCGCCTCCGTCGCCGCCGCTCCCCGAGCGCCCGTCGTTCGCGATCTCGACCTCGAGCTCGCGGTCACGCCAGCGAACGGTGACCCACGCCTTCGCAGGGCCCGCGTACTTCAGCGCGTTCGTCAGAGCCTCCTGGATGATGCGGTAGGCGGCGAGATCGACGCCGGGCGGCAGCTCCGCCGGCTCGCCCTCGACCGCAAGCTCGACCGGCAACCCGGCCTCGCGGACCGTGCCGACGAGCACGTCCACGGCGCGCATCGACGGCTGCGGCGAGAACTCGGCGGAGGCGCCCTGCTCACGGAGGAGCCCCACCAGCCGGCGCATCTCGGTCAGCGCCTCCCTCCCGGTCGCCTCGATCGCCTCGAGGGCGAGCCGTTCCCGCTCCTGCTCGGGCTGCAGGAGCCGCCGGACCGCGCCTGCCTGCACCGTCATCACCGAGACGGAGTGGGCGATCACGTCGTGGAGCTCGCGTGCGATCCGCTGGCGCTCCTCGGCAACCGCGCGCTCGGCGGCGGCCGTGCGGGCCGCCTCGAGCTTCACCTGGAGCTCGTTGCGTCTGCGCCGCGCGCGGCCGTCACCGTGGAGGCGTGCCAGTGGATCGCCCGATTCCATGCCGAGGACGGTAGCCCACCCCGGCAATGTCGGCGTCGTCCTCGAGGACGATCCCAGGCTGACGCTCAGGCGCCCGCGTAGGCGGCCAGCGCGTCGAGGACCGCGCGGAGACGCCGGCCGTCTGCGGTCAGCCGGTACTCGACGCGCGGTGGTCGCGCGTCGATCACGCTGCGCTCGAGCAAGCCCGCCGACTCGAGCTCGACGAGCCGCTGAGCGAGCGTGCGGGGCGGAATCTCCCCGACGGCCTGCTTCAGCTCGTTGAAGCGGCTCGCGCCCTCCGCGGAGGCCCAGAGAATCGAGACCGTCCAGCGCCCCTCGAGGAGGCCCGCCGCGCGACGGACCTCCTCGGGAACGGGACTGCACGTCCGGCAGCGCGTCATGCCGCAACGTGGGGGCGTGACGACGCCGGCTCGAGGGCGATGCCGAGCACCTCGTCGAGGGACATGACCGGGTGGAACCGGAGCTCCTCGCGCACGTGCTCCGGCACGTCGTCGAGGTCGGCGCGGTTGCGCTCCGGGATCACGACGTCTGTCAGCCCCGCCGCGTGTGCGGCGAGCACCTTCTGCTTGAGGCCGCCGATCGGCAGCACCCGGCCCTGCAGGGTCAGCTCGCCGGTCATGCCGACCGTGTGCTTCACCGGCCGGCCGCTCAGGAGCGACGCGAGCGCGGTCGCCATCGTGATGCCCGCGCTCGGGCCGTCCTTCGGGATCGCTCCCGCCGGGACGTGCACGTGGAACTTGCGCTCGAACGCCTCCTGCTCGATCCCGAGCCGCCCGGCCTGCGAGCGCACGGCGGAGAGCGCGATCTGCGCGGACTCCTTCATCACGTCGCCGAGCTGCCCCGTGAGCAGGAGACCCTCGCCGGGCACGGCGGTCGCCTCGACGAACAGCACGTCGCCGCCGGTCGCGTTCACGGCGAGCCCGGTCGCGACGCCGGGAACCGCCGTCCGCTCGGCGGCCTCGCGGAAGAACTTCTGGCGTCCGAGGGCGTCGCGCACCGCCTCGACGTCGACCTCGACCGGAGGCGTGACCTCGTTCGTCACGATCTTCGTCGCCGTCTTGCGGAGCATCGAGCCGAGCTCGCGCTCCAGCTGGCGGACGCCGGCCTCGCGCGTGTACTCGGAGATCACCGTCTCGAGCACGCCGTCCGCGATCGAGACCTCGCTCTCCTCGAGGCCCGCGCGCTCGCGCTGCCGCGGCCAGAGGTAGCCTCGTGCGATCGCGACCTTCTCGTCCGTCGTGTAGCCGTCGAAGCGGATGACCTCCATCCGGTCGAGCAGCGGCCCGGGGATCGTCTCGGCCATGTTCGCGGTCGCGATGAAGAAGACCTGGGAGAGGTCGACCTCGACATCGAGGTAGTGGTCGCGGAACGTCGAGTTCTGCGCCGGGTCGAGCACCTCGAGGAGCGCCGCGGACGGGTCGCCGCGCCAGTCGGCCCCTACCTTGTCGACCTCGTCGAGCAGGATGACCGGGTTCATCGTCTTCGCGTCGCGGAGCGCGCGCACGAGGCGGCCAGGGAGCGCGCCGATGTACGTCCGGCGGTGGCCGCGAATCTCCGCCTCGTCGCGGACGCCGCCGAGCGACATCCTCACGAACTCGCGGTTCAGCGCCTTCGCGACCGACTCGCCGATCGACGTCTTGCCCGTGCCGGGAGGCCCGATCAGGGTGAGAATCGCGCCCGCGCGCTTGTCTGGCTCGATCCCGCGCTCCTTGCGCAGCTTCGCGACCGCGATGTACTCGACGATCCTGTCCTTCACGTCGTCGAGACCGGCGTGGTCGGCGTCGAGGATCTCGCGCGTGTGCTCGGGGTCGAGCACCTCGTCGGAGCGGACGCCCCACGGCACGGCGAGCAGCCAGTCGAGGTAGCTGCGGATCATCTGCGACTCGGGCGAGCTCTCGCCCATGCGCTCGAAGCGGGCGAGCTCCTTGTCGGCCTGCTCGCGCACGGCGTCCGGCATGCCCGCCGCGTCGATCTTCTTGCGGTATTCGTCGACGACCGACGCGTCGTCCTCACCGAGCTCCTTGCGGATCGAGTCCATCTGCCGGCGCAGCAGATACTCGCGCTGTTGCTTCTCCATGCCGGCATTCACGTCCTCGCGGATCCGCTGCCGGATCTGCAGCGTCGAGAGCCGCTCGCGCTGGAACGAGAGCGCGAGCTCGAGCCGCTCGGTCACGTCGACCTCTTCGAGCAGCTGCACCTTCTGCGTGAAGCTCAGGTCGGGCGAGTAGCCCGACGTGTCCGCGAGTGGGCCGGGGTCGGTGATCGAGCGGACGAACGACTGGATGCGCCCGTCGTCGCCGCGCAACTCGAGGATCTCCTCCACGACCGCGCGGTACTCGGTCTCGAGCTCGCGCGTGCGCTCGTCGGTGGGGACGCCGTCCTTGCGCTCCTCCACCTCCACGAGCAGGCGCCCCTGGGCGTCCGTCTCGGCGGCACCCGCGACACCCCGGTGCAGGCCTTCGATCGCGACCGCGACGGCGCCGCCCGGCAGGCGGACGCGATCGGTCACACGCGCCACGGTGCCGACGGCGGCATATTCGCCCTCGTGCTTGGGCACGAGCAGCACCCGGTCCTCGTCGCCGACGTCGACCGTCAGCGTGACGTTCATGTTCGGGAAGACGACGATGTCGTCGAGGGGAACGAGCAGCAGCTTGGTCACAGGTCGAATCACGCTCCTCGGCGGTAGTAGATACAAGAAATGTAGCTGCTACGTCTTCGTCCGTCGAAATCCTGATCGCGCTCGTACCGAACCCTCACAAACCCTTCGCAGGCTGCCGCTCGAATATCCGAGAGGCGAATCCGCGATCCCACTCCGCCTCCCAGGGATCTCCCGGATGGGACGGCAGCGCACTCCGAGGGCGCACGCCGACCCGCTGCGAGGGCGCCGTGCGGCGCCCTCGCGCCTCACTCGACGCGCGGCGGAGCGCGGTGTCAGACACCGTCAAGGGCGATTCGTGCCGCTTCCGTACCAATTCATCCACAGCTCGAGGCGCGGACCGGGCCCGGCTCGGCGAAGGCTCGGCGGTCATGCCCACCGGCGGTAGACCCCCACGCGCGCCGTTCGGGATGGATAGGAGCGTCGCCGGTTGTGGAGCGATTGGCACGAAATCGGCACCGCGCCGGGGTTGACAAGAACGGTGTCTGACACCGCCTACCCGCTGAACGCGCGCAGGGCGGCCAGCGCGACGCGACCCGCGAAGACGTCCGAGCGCGTCCCTGCGCCACCGCCGTCGTAGGTCATCACCGCCGCGACGAAGATCCCACCGCGCCACACGACGATTCCGGCATCGTGCCGCGCGGGATCGATCCAGCCTGCCTTGTGGAGGACGACGAGCCCGGGGCGGGCGCCGACGAACCGCCCGAGCTTGCGACCGTCGCCCACGTGGGCGAGCACGTAGAGGAGGTATCGCGCCTCGGCCGGGCTGACCCCCGACCGGCCGTGCACGAGCGGCCCGAGCCCTCCGCTCGCGAGCCAGACGGCACGGTGCAGCCGCGCGAGATCGAGTGCGGTCGTCGCCTTGCCCACGCCCCAGGCGGGCTGCTCAAGGACGCCGAGCGGCACGCCGCGTGCGGCGATGCCGCGATCGGAGGCGAGCGAGGTGCCGAGGACGTAGCCGCCGTACATCACCGTCCGCTCGAGACCGATGGACCGCATCACGGCGTCGACGAGATGCCCGCCGGCGCTCGTCGAGCCGCCGAGCCCGATCAGCAACCGGTTCGCCGACTCGTTGTCGGACGCGTCGAGCATCGTGCGGATGAGCCGGTCGAGCGACGAGCCGCGGGCCGGAGGGCTCTGCGTGCGCGTGAGCACCGAGACCGCGATCGCGAGCTTTAGCGTCGAGGCGGCGGGAAAGGTCGCTCGTGCGTTCCACGCCGCGCCGGCACCGGTTCCCAGGTTCTCGAGATACGCACCGGCCGTGCCCGAAAAGCCGCCTGCGAGCCTGCCGACCGCGGCCTGGAGCCGCACGTCGGGTCGCAGCAGGCGGAGCCTCGGCCGCGCCGAGCGGGGTAGCCCGAAGACGTGTGCGACCGTGCGCCCCGCGCGGCGCCCGGCCGCATCGACCGTCTCGACGCGGACCTCGACCTCGCGCGGCGGAAGGTCGACGTCGAGCCGGAACACCCGCTGCGTGAGACGAAGCTTGCGTGCGACCTTGCCGTCGATCCTGACGATCACCCGCTCGGCGCCTCGCGCGGCACGTCCCGCCACGATCCCGTACGACACCTCGTACGCGGCGGGCCGCTCGATCACCGGCGGCGGCAGGGCGGACGCGGCCGGAGGCGGGGTGTCGATCACGCACGAACCGTAGCCTTGAGCAAGCCGTGGCGATACTCGCCCATCTCGATCTCGATGCGTTCTTCGCCGCCGTCGAGGAACTGGAGGACACCTCGCTTCGCACGAGACCGCTCGTCGTCGGCGGCGACCCGCACGGCCGCGGCGTGGTCGCCACCGCGAACTACGTCGCCCGGCGCTTCGGCATCCGGTCGGCGATGAGCTCCGCGGAGGCGCTGCGGCGGTGCCCGGAGGTCGTGTTCGTCCGTCCCCGCCATGCGCTCTACCGCCAGTACTCACAGGCGGTGTGGGCGTGCGTCGAAGAGGTCGTGCCGCGCGTGGAGCGGACGGGAATCGACGAGGGCTACCTCGATCTCGGGAGCGTGCTCGACTCCTTCGCCGGCGCTCGGCGGCTCGCCGAGGCAGTCCAGGTCGCGGTGCGCGGGGCGACGGCGCTCTCCTGCTCCCTCGGCGTCTCGACCTCGAAGGTGGTCTGCAAGGTCGCGTCAGACCGGCGGAAGCCCGGTGGCATCACGGTCGTGTCGCCCGGCCGTGAGGCGGCCTTCCTGGCACCGCTCGCGACCCGGGTTCTCCCCGGCGTCGGTCCGCGCGCGGAGGAGCGGCTTGCCGCGGCCGGTGTCGCGACGATCGGCGGGCTTGCCGCGCTGACGGACGCCGAGCTGCGTGCGGTGCTGCCGGGACAGGTCGGGCGGCTGCTCCGCGACCGGGCGCGCGGGATCGACCCGCGCGAGCTCGAGCTCGACGTCGAGCGGGTCTCCATCTCGACCGAGGAGACGTTCGAGCGCGATCTCTCCGACCGCGGCGCGCTCCATGCCGAGCTGCGCCGGATGGCGGAAGACGTCGCGGCGCACCTCCGTCGCGACGGGCTCTCGGCGAGAACGGTGACGACAAAGCTCCGCTACAGCGACTTCTCCATCCGCTCGCGGTCGACGACTCTGCCGACGCCGGTCGACGAGCCCGACCGCATCGGCGAGCTCGCGTGCAGGCTCCTCGACCGCGGCCTGCACGACCGCCCGGGTGCGCTCCGCCTCGTCGGCGTCGGCGTCTCGGGCCTGACGGCAGCGCGGCAGCTGACCTTCGACGGCCTGTAGCGCGACTACGCGCGGAGCAGCGGGCGCGTCAGGCACGTCGGCCCGCCGTCGCCCTTGCGGGAGATCTCGTCGCCGCGGTAGGTGACGACGTCGACGCCCGCTCGCTCCAGGCGCCGCCGTGTCTCGCCGTTCCCTTCGAGCGCGAGCGCGCGCCGCGGCCCGAGGGCGAGCACGTTCGTGCCCATCGACGCGAACTCCTCGTCGGGTACCGCGACGACCTCGATGCCACGATCGGCAAGCAGCCACATGAGTCGCGTCGGCGCGATCCGGGGATAGACGAGCGCCAGGTCGCGGTCGAGCGGCGAGAGGAGCGACATCAGGTGCATCACCTCGCCCGCTCCGTTCTAGTGCGGGAGGTCGAACGAGATCACGTCCACGCCCGCGAACGCCGCGCGCAGCGCCTCGACCGAGGCCGGGTTTGTCCGGTAGCCGATCCCGACGAGCAGCGTCTCGTCGTCGAGCCAGACCGTATCGCCGCCCTCGACCGTGGCCGGAGGCTCGATCCTGGCCGCGACGGGGACGCCGGCCGCCTCCAGAGCCGCAGCGGTCGCGTCCGGCTCTCGCCGCCGCCCCTCCTTCCCAGGCAGCAGCAGGACCGCGCCGTCGCGCCCCACCAGCGTCGGGTCGTACGTGTAGATCGCATCCGGGTTCCCCGGATCGTGCTCGGAGACGACGACCTCGGCACCGGCGTCCTCGAGGAGCGCGCAGAATGCCTCGTGCTCGCGGTGCGCCATCGCGACGTCCGGCGCCGAGCGCCATCCGTATGCCTCCCAAGCCGCCGCGTCCTCGGGGAGCGGCCGGCGCACGAGCACTCGCCGCAGCTCACCCCACATCGACGCGCTGCCGTAGCCGTCCACGGCGCCGGAGGCTACCCGACCGCGTTCGCCGGCCTTTGTCTCTCGAGCAGCACGGCGCGCAGCGCCTCGACGCAGAGCAGCCCCATCGCGACGCGGGTGTCGCGGGTGGCGCTGCCGAGGTGCGGCGTGAGGACGACGTTCTCGAGCTCGAGCAGCCCCCTCCTCGACCTCGGGCTCGCGCTCGAAGACGTCCAGCGCGGCGCCCGCGATCCCTCCCGAGCGAAGCGCCTCGACGAGCGCGCGCTCGTCGACGACCGGCCCGCGTGAGGTGTTGACGAGCACCGCCGACGAGGGCATCGCCTCGAGCGCCGCCGCGTCGATCAGGTGGCGCGTCGCTGCCGTCAGCGGCACGTGCAGGCTGACGATGTCCGCAGCCGCCAGCGCGGCACGGAGGTCGGCGTCGCGCCCCGCGTACGCCGGGGCGGAGCCGAACGCCGCCGCGAGCCGCGCCGTCTCCCGGCCGATCCGGCCCGGGCCGACGATCAGCAGCCGCCTGCCGGCGAGGCTCGAGCCGAGCATGAACTCGAGCGAGAACTCCCACGCGGCGCGTCGGCGCACGAAACGGTCGCCCTCGGCGATCCGGCGAAGGAGGGCGAGCATCAGCCCGACCGCGAGCTCGGCGGTTGCCTGCGTGAGGACGTCCGGCGTGTTGGCGACCACCACGGCGCGGCGGGCAGCTTCCTCGAGATCGACGTTGTTGACGCCGACGGCATAGTTCGCGACGACCCGGAGCTGCGGCCCGGCCCGGTCGAGGTAATCGCCGTCGACCCGTACGGTCAGCATCGCGACGATCCCGTCCGCGCCCTCGGGGCCGGGCACGAGCTCGAAGTCGCGTCGCAGAGCCGCCTCGACCTCGGCGGGCACGGGAGCCGTCACGTGGACGCGGGGCCGCGACACTCGGCGATCAGCCGGAGAGCACGCGCGGCCGGTGGCCGGCCGAGTAGACGTCCTTGCGCAGGATCAGCCCGTTCTCGAATGGAAAGACGTCGATCCCGTCCCACTCGAGCCGACGCCCGTCGCCGTCCGTCGCGGCCGCCGTCCACTCGCTGACGACGAGCCCCTCGCGGGCGTAGAGGCGCCGGCCGCGGAAGACGAGATCGGGCCACTTGGCGAAGATCGCGGCAATGTGGCCGCGCACGGCCGCACCCTCCGCACGCTCGCCGGCGGTGTGGTTCTCGAACACCATCCCCGGCGCGTGGAAGGAGACGATCGCGTCGAGATCCTGGGCGTTCCAGGCGTCGTTGTAGCGCTCGATCGTCCGTTCGAGCTCGGCCGCAGCGTCGGATCCGCTCACGCCGCGAGTATGTCAGCCGTCGAGCAGCGCCGGGAGGCGCGCGACGACGGCCGCCCACGCCTCGTTGCAGGGGTCGATCACGCCGTAGTGGTCGGTGCCGTCCAGCTCGACGAGCTCGGCCTGCGGATCCCGAGCCGCGTGGTCGCGGCTCTGCGCGAGCGGCACGATGTCGTCTTCGTTGCCGTGCACGAGGAGCTGCGGCACGCCGAGCGGCGTGCGCGCGGCCGGGGAGACAACCGCGTAGCGGTCGGGCCTCTCGTCGTACGATCCGAGCAGGTCACGCACCGCGCCGTCGCCCACGTCGTCCCGCCACGCAGCCTCGAGATCGCAGACTCCCGCCTGCGCGACCGCGGCGACTGGTAGAACGCGCGGAGCGGCACCTGGCATCCCCGCCGGCAGACGGCGCCGCGCGGTGAGCCAGAGCGCAAGCTGCCCGCCCGCCGAGTGGCCGCACGTGACGACCCGCTTGGCGTCGACCGCCTCGACGCCCGCGAGGTGGTCGATCGCCGCCGCGACGTCCGCGAACGTCCCCGGCCAGCCGCCACCGTCCTGCCCGACCCTGCGGTACTCGACGTTCCAGGCCGCGATCCCGCGGTGTGCCAGGTCGACTGCGAGCGGGGTCATGAGCGTCCGGTCCCACCCCGTCCGCCAGAACCCGCCGTGGATCAGCACGACGCAGCGCCACGACCCGCCGTCGCCGGCCGGGAGGTGGAGATTCGCGACCTGATCGGGATGGTCGCCGTACGCCACGCACGGCGCCGGCGGCGCCCTGTGGGGGCTCGACACGAGCTCAGGCGAGCAGCGCCCTGTGGCGAGCGAGCGCCTCGAGCAGCGTGTCGACGTCGTCCTCGACGTTGTAGAGGTGCAGCGCGACGCGGAGCTTGTCCTCGCGCGAGGATGCGATGATCCGCTCGGCGGCGAGCGCAGCGACGAGGGTGTCGACGTCCGTCGAGCGGACGCAGACGAGCGGGCCGCGCCGCTTCGGCTCACGCGGGGTGACGACCGTCGCGCCGAGCTCGTGGAGCCCCTCCTGGAGCCGGCCGACGAGCCCCTGAATGTGCTCCTCGATCGCAGGTACACCGGATTCGGCGACGAGCGAGATACCCGCGACCCCTGCATAGAGCGACGGCACGGGAGGGGTCCCCGAGTCGAACCGTCGTGCGCTCGCGTGCGGCGAGTAGTCGGCGATCGACATCGCGAAGATGTCCTCGTCCGCGAACCAGCCCGTCTGCGTCGGGACCAGCCGCTCCCGCACCTCCGGCCGCACCCACATGAAGCCGAGCCCGGCCGTCCCGAGCAGGTACTTCACCGTCCCGCCGGTGACCGCGTCGGCGCCGAACGTACGCACGTCCAGCTCGAGCGCACCGCAGGCCTGGTAGCTGTCCGCCAGCACGAGCGCGCCGGCCGCGTGCGCAGCCTCGGCGATCGCGGCGACGTCGTGCCGGTGGCCCGAGCGGTACGAGAGCGTCGTGCAGCAGACGAGCGCCGTCCGCTCGTCGATCGCCTCCGCGAAGCGCTCCGCAGGGATCGACCCGTCCGGATCCGGGCGGACGTGGACGATCTCCGCCCCGCGCAGCTCCTGCGCGTGCGCGATCTGCCCGACCGTGGGGAACTCGTACTCCGAGATCACGATCCGGTTTCGCTCCCCGTCGAGCGGTAGCGCAGAGACCAGCGCGCTGACTCCCTGCGAGACCGAGGTCGTCACGGCGACGTCGTCCGGCTCGGCGTGGAGCAGCCTGGCCATCGCCGCGCGGAAGGTCTCGTTCCGTTCGACCCAGAAGCCCCACTCGGCGCCGTTTGCGTCCCATCCCGCGAGCCACTCCTCCACCGCGCCGCGAACGCGGTGCGAGAGCGCCCCCTGCGAGCACGAGTTGAGGTACGTCGCCGTCTCGAAGATCGGGAACTCGCCCCGAACCGCCGCGCCGACCTTCATTTCCACGCCCTGCATGCTGGCCATCGTCGGTTGCCTCCTAGAGATTCGGGGGAGTGGTCACGCCGAAGAATCGCGCCACGCCCCGTCCGGCGTTCCGGAAGGAGTGCGGAACGTCGGATCTGTAGTAGGCGCTGTCTCCAGGCTCGAGAAGAACGGGATCCGTTCCGGCGACCGTCAACTCCACGCACCCCTCGATCACGTGGACGAACTCCTCCCCCTCGTGGCGCGTCGGATCGGTCATGCCGCCGCTCTCGTCGTAGATGTTGATCACCGGCATCATCGCGTGATGCCCGTCTGCGGTCAGCATCTGGACCGAGATCTTCTCGTCCACGAGCCGTAGCGACCTTCGACTGTCCGCTCGGACAACCTGGACAGGTGCGAGGTTCGGCTCCTGGACGAGATCGGCGACGCTGACACCGAACCAGTGGACGAGGCGCATGAGCCGGCTGATCGTGATGTCGCTCTTGCCCTTCTCGACCATGGAGAGGAACGACGGCGAGATGCCCGTCCCTTCGGCGACGTCCGCGAGCGAGACTCCGCGTGACCGCCGAAGCGCTCGGAGCCTGGACCCGAGGTCGCTCGTCGTCGATTCACGCCCGTCGAGCAGCTCCGCGCCCGACTCGCGATCGACGTTCGTCATCCCGACGATGCCTCGATTCGGTGACGGAGCAGCAGGATCTCCGCCTCGTGAGCGACGGCGAGTCGGCGCCAACGCTCGTCATCCATCGACGCGGTACGCCACCCGGTGAGGACAAGCAGACTCGTCTCCGCCGGGCGCCCGATGTCGTCCCCGCGGACGACGCGCACGGTGATCCGACGCACGAGCGCGGTGGGCTCGTCGCCCACGTCGAAGTCGACGATCATGCGAGAGCGATCCGGATCGGCACGGGCGTACGTCAGGCCACCGTCGAAGAGGGACGTCCCCTCCACGACGCCCGCCGAACTCTCGACCGTGTTCCAGCACCCCAATGCCCACTCACCGAGGCGGCTGGCATCCGCGACGAATGCGAAGGCGTCGGCGGCGGTAGCGGCGCAGAACGCCGAGACAGAGTGCACGTGGTCGGTGATGGTCACGGTCGCAGCATGAGGCGGGGGCGCCACGTGGGCGCCCCCGTTGGCACGTCCCGGGTTACTTCCTGATCTTCAGCTGACGGACGACGTCCTGCTTGCCGTCCCTGTACTGGTACACGTTGTACAGGGCAGCGTTGAGATCGCCGTTCTTGTCGAAGTCGACCGGCCCGCCGACGCCCTCGTAGTTGATGTCCTTGCCGGCCTTGATCGCCCTGATCGCCGCCGCGAGGTTGAGGTACGTGTACGTTCGCCCTGGGGCGGACGCCACACGCTGGATCTGCTTGACGATGTCCGAGCCCTTCCCCGAGTCAGCAGCAACCGCCGCGAGGATGCAGATCATCGCCCCGTCGAAGTTGTTCGAGTCCAGCGTCTGACGGTCCTTCGTCCCAGGCTTCGACTTGAAGAGCGTGTCGAACGCCTCGGCAGCCTTCGTACCCGTCGGCGAGCCTGCGACGGTGCCGCGCGCCCCTTCGAGCGAGGCGGTCGGGATGAAGGACGGGATCGTGCTGGGCCAGCCGCCGGCGACGAAGAGCTTCCGCCCGTTGAACCTGCCGGTGCGTAGCAGCGCCGACCCGATTTTCGCGTAGTTCGCCGGAAAGTCGAGGACGACGTAGGCGTCGGGATTGCCCTTCACGATGTCGTCGGCCTCGGAGTTGTAGCTCGCGGCCGTCGGATCGTAGAGCAGCGGCCCCTGCGTCTTCATCCCGAGTCGCTCGAGCGACCTCTTCAAGGGGGGAAGCAACCCCGTTCCGAACGCGTCGTTGCGTCCGGCGAGCGAGATCAGCTTGCCTGCTCCCATCTCCTCCTTGATGAGGCGCGCGAGGATCGGCGCCTGGAGCGTGTCCGAGGGCATCGTCCGGAAGAAGTAGCCGTCGTCCTTGAGGTCGGTGAGTGCCGGGGACGAGTTGTTGGGCCCGATCTGCGGCACTCTCGCCGGCACGGTCGCGGCTTGAGCGATCGCGATCGAAGCTGACGACGTGAGGGCGCCGAGAATGCAGTCCGCCCCCTTCGAGATCATCTTCCGGGCTGCGTTGACGGCGCCCTCGGGGGTCGAGCCGTCGTCCGCGTACTCGATCTTGATCTGGACGTCGTTCACCCCTGCACGCCTCAGGGCGGCTTTCGCCTGCTGGACAGCGAGGCCGGCGGTCTTGGAGTACGACGGGCCGTAGACCGCCTGAACCCCGGTAAACGGGACGACGGCACCGATGTGAATGGTGAACGCGGCCTGCCGAGCCCCGCTGGCAGTCGAGAGACCCGCGACAGCGGCGAGGATGGCGACGGTCGCGAGAGCCGCAACCCGTCGTATCGCCCTTGTGCCCTTCATGAACCCTCCTGTCTGGACGCCCCTGGCCCGATGCAAGGGACTGGCTGCCTCCCGCACGCAAGACGGTCGCTTGGACCCACCTCGACCGCTTCCGAGGGCGCTCGGCGCAGTGCGCACGACCATACAAGATCTTGAAGTCCGATTCAATATGTCGGAATTGCCGCGCTGGTAGGCTCGCTGGCCGTGGAGTACCCACCGCCCGAATTCGGCCCACCGTTTCGCGTGCTCGTCCTCATCGCCGCGACGGACGGGTGGTACGAAGCCGCACCGGACGTACGCGCGAGCGCGATCGACGAGCTGGGCGCTGTCCTCCGCAGGGCGGACCAGGACGGTGCCCGACTCCTCTCGTCCTTCGACGACGACCTCTTCCTGACAGGACAGCCGGCTCCCTTGCCGTACACGATCTTCGTCCTGTACGACGTCGACGACCTGACCGTAGTCGTCTCGCTCGTCCACCGCCTCCGGTCGTCGACGCTCTCGCGGTACTTGCGGCTGGAAGCCCGCGTGGGACGCCGGTTGTTCGTCCTCGATCGGTGATCGGCGGCGGCGGCGCCTCACCCGCCCTAACCGCCGAGGTAGAGCTCTACGACCTTTGGATCGCGGAGGAGGTCCTGGCCAGCGCCCTCGAAGCGATTGCGCCCGCCGTCGAGGACGTACCCGCGGTGCGACATCCCGAGCGCGCGGCGGGCGTTCTGCTCGACCATGAGGATGGCGATCCCCGACGCGTTGATCTCGCCGATCTTCTCGAATATGAGATCGACCGCGATCGGTGAGAGCCCAGCCGACGGCTCGTCGAGCACCAGTACGTCAGGGGCGGCCATCAGCGCGCGAGCCAGTGCAAGCATCTGGCGCTCACCGCCCGATAGCGTCCCGGCCGGCTGCCGCCGCCGCTCGTCCAGTCTCGGGAAGAGCTCGAACATCTCGGCAAGACGTCGCGCCGGGTCGCCCGAACGGAGCGGAAGCGCCCCGAGCTCGAGGTTCTCCTCGACCGACATGTTCGCGAAGACGTTGTCTCTCTGAGCGACGTACCCGACGCCGCGTGCGACGATCTGATGCGGCTTCCTTGCGGTGACGTCATCGCCGCGAAGTCGTACCGTCCCCGTCCACGGCGCCAGGAGCCCCATCACGACCCGGATGAGCGTCGATTTCCCTGCACCGTTGGGCCCGACGATGGTCACCATCTCACCAGGCCAGAGCGTCAGCGCGACGCCCTCGAGGATCGGAACATCGGGGAAGTAGCCCGCCCGAACGCCTTCGATCGTAAGCAACGAGCTGTCTGTCTCAGACATCGGTATGCCCTTCACGTGTGTGCTCGGCGCCGAGATAGGCCTCGATCACGCGCGGGTCGCTCCTGACATCCTCGGGTGCTCCGCTCGTGATCACGTGCCCCTCACCCATCACCACGACCGTGTCCGAATGCCGCATCACGACGTCCATGTCGTGCTCCACGAGCAGGATCGTCAAGCCGCGGTCGGCACGAAGTCGCTCGATGTGCTCGAGCAACGTCCGTCCAAGCGTCCGGTTCACCCCGGCGAGCGGCTCGTCGAGCAGAAGCATCCTGGGCTCGAGCATCAGAGCGCGCGCCAACTCGAGCAGCTTTCGCTGGCCACCGGACAGCGTCCCGGCGTAGTCCATCGCCTTCGCCCCGAGGCCGAAGACCTCGAGGAGCTCGTCCGCCCGCGCCCGCGCCTCTCGCTCCGCTCCGCGCCACAGCGGCCGAAGCGGAGCGTAGACGAGCCGCTCGCCAGGATTGGGCACAGCGAGCAGCATGTTGTCGAGCACGGACATGACCGCCAGCGCCTTCGTGAGCTGGAACGTCCGCACCATCCCGCGACGGGCGATCGCGTGCGGCGGACGACCGAGGATCGACTCTCCGTCGAACCGCACCTCTCCTCCGTCACCTCGTTCGAAGCCCGTGACGACGTTGAAGAGCGTCGACTTTCCGGCGCCGTTCGGTCCGATCAGCGTCGTGATCGTTCCCGGCGCCACGTCGAAGGTCGCCCGATCGACGGCCACGACACCGGCGAACCGCTTCGTGAGCTCACGGACCCGAAGAAGCGGGATCTCAGCCTCTGGCACGCAGCGACAGCTCCTCTCGCTTTCCGAAGAGGCCTTGGGGACGGAAGATCACGAGGGCCATGAGGACCGCGCCGACGATCATGAAGCGCAGAGCCGCGACGCGTGCATCCGACAGCGGCAGCTCGAGATACCTCGTTGCCTCGAGGATGAAGATCAGGACGAACGAACCGACGACAACGCCGAGGTAGCTTCCCAGCCCGCCGAGAATCACGATCACGTACCCATACGCGGTCAGGATCGGATCGAAGTTCGCCGGTGACAGGATCGAGATGTTGATCGCGAGCATGTAACCCGCGACCGCGGCCAAGCCCGAGGCGAGCGACAGCGACTGGAGCTTGTAAACGAAGGTGTTCTTGCCGAGTGCTCGCGCCGCGTCCTCGTCCTCGCGGATCGCATTGAGGACGCGGCCCCATGGCGACTGCACGAGCAGGGCAGTGAAGGCAGCGAGCACGAGGAGGACCACGAGGTTTACGACCAAGAGCGGGAGGAGGAAATGCGGGGCGATGCCGACGTGCTCCAGCCAGCCGTCGATCCGAGCCGACACGGCGTTCCACGAGTCCGAGTAGCCGAAGAGCCCGAGATTGCCGCCGGTCAGCCCGTCCCAGTTGTCGGCGACGTAGCGAACGATCTCGCTGAAGGCCAGCGTCGAGATGGCGAAGTAGTCGGCCCGGAAGGCGTAGTGACGGCAGCCCGACGAGGAGCGCGGCGATCACCGCAACGCCGATTCCTGCGAGCATCGCGAGCCAGAACGAGACGTTCGACTTGACGACCAGCACGCCCATCGTGTACGAGCCCACCGCCATGAAGCCCGCCTGGCCGAAGTTGAAGATGCCCGTCGTGCCGACGTTCAGCTGAATCCCCAGCGAGAACACGCCGTAGGTCGTCGCAAGCACGCCGACGTTGATCCAGAAGTCGACGTTCTCCAGGAACGAGAGGGACACACCGAGTGCCGCCGCGAACGTCATCGATCAACCGGCCTTCCATGCCCGAAGAGCCCCTGTGGTCGGAGAAGGAGCACTGCGATCAGGACCGCGAACCCGACAGCGACCTTCATCGCCGGATCGATGACGAGCGTCGACCATTCCTGGACAAGCCCGATCAGCAACCCGCCGAGCAGCGCGCCGTACGCGTTGCCGACACCACCCACGATAACGGCCGCGAAGATGCTCAGAATGAGCGAGAACCCGAGGTTCGGATTGACCGACCCTGCGGGCAGGGCATAGAGAATTCCGGCAAGGCCCGCGAGCCCCGCGCTCGCAGCCCATGTCACGAGGACGATGCGGTCGGTGTCGATCCCGGTGGTCTCCGCGAGTTGGATGCTGTCGGCCAGCGCCCGTGTCTGGCGCCCGAGAGACGAGTACCTGAGAACGAGCGCAACGACCAGAATGACCGTGAGCCCGATCGCGGTGGCGATCAGCTCTGTCCGTCCGATGCGAAGCGGCCCGAGGTCGACGCCCGCCGTGATGTTGCCTCCTGCGGCGCGATCCTCTGGTCCCGCGACAAACGCGATTGCGTTGCGCATGAAGAACGCGAGTCCGAGGGCGAGCAGCAGAAGCTGGAGCTCCCCGACACGCTTCCGGCGCACGGGACGCCACAGTCCCACCTCCAGGACAACGCCGAGCACCGCCGTCGTCGCGACACCGACGACCATCGAGACCGGTAGCGGAAATCCCAGCCAGTTGCCGAGCACCATCATGTACGCGCCAAAGGTGAGGAACTCGCCGTGTGCGAAGTTGATCAGGCGCAGCACGCCGAAGATCAGCGTCAGTCCCACCGCCCCCAGGGCGAAGTAGTTGCCGGCGACGATCCCGTTGAGGGTGACCTGTCCCAACTCGCGCCAACCTTCCGCCAGCCCGAGCGCGATGCCGGTGACGGCGAGCACGCCGACGAGGATCGTTCCAGGACGGCTGCCGAGGCGGTCGACGAACCCCTCGTGAGGCCCGTCAGCAGCGAAAGAGGATGTGCCCGGTGACATGTTAGGACCGGGATTCAACGCTGCGCCGCGCCCGAGTGTCAAGCGGCGACAGTGCTTACCCGCCCCTCAGCACACCCCGGGGGCGCTCGTCCTCGCGGCCTACCGCCCGAGGTAGGCCTTGCGGAGGTCCTGGTTCTCGAGCAGGTCGGCGGCCTTGCCCTCGAGGACGATGCGGCCGGTGGAGAGGACGTAGCCGCGGTGGGCGATCGAGAGCGAGACGTTCGCGTTCTGCTCGACGACGAGCATCGCGACGCCCGCCTCGTTGACCTGCTGGATGATCTCGAAGCTCCGCTCGACCAGCACCGGCGCGAGGCCCATCGAGGGCTCGTCCATCAGCAGGAGCTTCGGCTTCGACATCAGCGCGCGCCCCATCGCCACCATCTGCTGCTCGCCGCCGGAGAGCGTCCCCGCGAGCTGCGAGCGGCGCTCGTAGAGGAGCGGGAAGAGCGTGTAGACGCGCTCGAACTCCGCCTTCAGGTCGGAGCGGGGCCGGAGGTACGCGCCCATCTCGAGGTTCTCGAGGACCGTCATCGGGCCGAACAGACGCCGGTTCTCGGGCACGATCGCGAGGCCGCGCCGGATGCGGTGGGCGGTCGGCATCCGCGTCACGTCCTCGCCGGCGAGCAGGACGCGCCCCGTGCGGGGCCGCACGATCCCGAGGATCGTCTTGAGCGTCGTCGACTTGCCCGATGCGTTGCCCCCGAGCAGGCAGACGAGCTCGCCTTCGCGGACGACGAGGTTCGAGTCCTGGAGGATGTGGATCTGCCCGTAGTAGGTGTTGATCCCCTCGAGCTGGAGAAGCTGCGGGGTGGCGGTCTCGGTCGCGACGCTCACTTCCGCGCCATCCCTCCGGTCCCGAGGTACGCCTCGACCACGCGCGGGTCGGTGGCGACCTGCTCGAACGACCCCTCGGCGATCTTCACCCCGTGGTCGAGCGCGACGACGCGGTCGGAGATCCCCTCGACGACGTGCATGTCGTGCTCGATCACGAGGATCGTGTAGCCGCCGTCGGTGCGGAGCTTCTCGATCAGCTCGGTGATCTCCTGCGTCTCCTTCGGGTTCATCCCGGCGGCGGGCTCGTCGAGCAGAAGCAGCCGCGGGTTCGTCGCCGTGGCGCGGGCGATCTCGAGCCGGCGCCGGTTCGCGTACGAGAGCGAGTACGCGGGCTGGTCCCAGCGGTACCCCATCAGCCGCTCGCCGAAGAAGGCGAGCCGCTCCTCGGCGAGCGCGCGGATCTCGCGCTCCTCGCGCCGCTGCCCGGGGGTGCGGAGCATCGCCCGGAGCGCGCCGGCGCGCGTGTGGCCGTACGCCGCGGCCATCACGTTCTCGCGGACGCTCATGTTGAGGAACAGCCGCAGCGTCTGGAACGTGCGCGCGATTCCCTTCTTCGTGATCCTGTGCGGGTCGAGGCCGGTGATGCTCTCGCCGGCGAAGCGGATGTCGCCCTCGATCGGCTCGTAGACACCGGTGACGAGGTTGAAGAGCGTCGTCTTCCCGGCGCCGTTCGGGCCGATCACCGAGACGATCTCACCCTCGTCCACCTGCAGGTCGAGCCCCGACACGCAGCGGAGCCCGCCGAAGGCCATCGAGACGTTGTCGAGCTCGAGCAGGGCCGGCATGGTCAGACGATCTCCACGCGGCGCTCGCCGAGCAGGCCGTTGGGCCGCACGATCATCACGGCGACGAGGATCGCGCCGAGGACGACGTAGCGCGTCGGCTCGGGCTTCGCGAGCATCACGTTCTCCCAGACGAACGCAGCGAGGTAGAGCGTCGGGACGAGCACGGCGATCCGCACCCAGCCGTGGAGCAGCGACAGCATGAGGACGAGCGCAATCAGGCCGATGTACGTGACCGGTGCGATCCAGCTCGCAAGCTGCGTGGGGACGATCACCCACTCCGACGACCAGTCCGCGACCCTGCCGCTGCCTTGCATTCCCTCTGTCCAGCGGTCGTCGATCGCCCCGGCCACCGCACGAGCCGCGAAGCCGAGCACGATCGTCCCTCCGAGCACGACGGCGAGCTGCCGCGACAGGCGGAACACGCCGACGAGGGCGAGGAGAGCGAGCATGTAGAACATCGAACGGGAGTCGCCCGGGTCGCGGAGCACCTCGAGGAGCACGCTGATCAGGATCGCGCCGATCACGACGCCGAGCTGGCTGCCGGCGCCGCCGAGGATCACCATGGTGTAGACCGCGATCAAGAGCGGGAAGGCGAAGTCCTGCGGGAAGACGCTGCCGTTGAGCGCTGCCGTCAGCGTCCCGGTCAGCGCAGCGACGGACGCGCCGAAGGCGAACGCGAGGAGCTTCAGCCAGTTGACCGGCATGCCCATGAGCTCCGCGGCGAGCGGGTCCTCCCGTAGCGACCGCCATGCACGCCCCGTTCTCGAGTCGTTCAACAGACGGAGCGCGACGTACACGATCCCGAACACGACGATCGCGGCGTAGAGGTAGGCGATCCCGAACTGGCCCTGGGCGGTCGTCGTCGAGAGCGTCCAGCCGAAGAACGAGAACGCGTCGAGATCAAGGATGCCGTTCGGCCCGTTGGTGAGGCTACGGCCGAAGACATCGTCGCCGTTGTTCGTGAACGTGAGGAAGATCTGGAAGAAGAACAGCGTGACGATGGCGAGGTAGTCCCCGGTGAGCCGTCGTGACGGGAGCCCGACGAGCCAACCCGCGACGAAGCCGATGAGGGCAACGAGCGGGATCGCCACGATCGAGGGCAGATGGACCCCGAACTGGTCGGAGGCGAGCATCGCGTACGCGTAGGCGCCGATCCCGAAGAACGCGACGTAGCCGAGGTCGAGCAGGCCGCCCCAGCCGACGACGATGTTCAGCCCGAGCGCCAGCAGCATGAACACGACGGTGTCGAACGCGACCCGGCGGACGTAGCCGCTGTCGGAGACGACCGGCACGAGGCACGCGGCCGCGACGAGCAGCGTCAGCCAGGCCCACCACGGGACCGCGGCAAGCCGTGCCTCGAGCGTCCCCGCCACGCCGGAGCGACGGGTGATGCGCTCGCCGTGCCGTGCGACCCATTCGTCGCGTCCGACCGCGGGGCCCGTCGGCCCTTCCGCGCTCGCCGCCTCGGCGGCGCCCTCGAGCGGGCGGGTCAGATCGTCGTCGAGAGGCCCGGGCAACGCCTACACCTTCTTGATGTCGGGTCGGCCGAACAGCCCCTGCGGGCGGAACAGCATGAAGGCGATGAGGATCACGAACACGGCGAGATCGGACCACTTCGTCGAGACGTACCCCTGCGTGTACGCCTCCGCGAAACCGAGGATCAGCCCGCCGGCCATCGCACCGGGGATCGAGCCGATCCCTCCGATCACCGCCGCGGTGAAACCCTTCAACCCCGTGATGAAGCCGATCGACGCGAAGGTCGGCACCCGCAGGGCGAAGAGCACGCCGGCGGCCCCCGCGAGCGCCGAGCCGAGCACGAAGGCGAACACGATCACGCGGTCGACGTCGATGCCCATCATCGCTGCGGCCTCGCGATCGTACGAGGTCGCCTTCATCGCCTTCCCCGTCCTCGTCCTGTTGACGAGCAGCCACAGGACGACCATCAGCGCGAAGGCCGAGACGATGATCACGATCCGCAGGAGCGGGACGCTGACGTTGCCGATGTTGAAACCCTCGAAGTAGAGAACCCCCTCGCCCATCGAGAAGGTGTCGTAGTCGCGTTGCGCCGAGCCGAACAGGAGCTGCAGCGAGTAGGCGAGGAAGAAAGAGACGCCGAGCGCGCTGATGAGCGGCGCGATCCGGGGGCATCCCGAAGCGGCCGGTACGCAAAGCGCTCGATCACGACACCGAGCACGGCGCAGCCGGCCATGGCCGCGCCCGTGATCAGCACGAGCAGGAGCCAGATCGGCACGACCGGGTCGGCCGAGCCGCCGAGGAGCTGGAGCGCCCCGAAGCCTATGAACGAGCCGACGGTGACGACGTCGCCGTGCGCGAAGTTGAGGAGCTTGAGGATTCCGTAGACGAGCGAGTAGCCGAGCGCGATCAGCGCATAGACGCTCCCGAGCGTCAGCCCGTTGAGCGTGAGCTGGATGAAGGTGTCCATGGGCTCTAGCGCGGCCGTTCGGCCGCGCTAGAGCCTAGGACAACGGCGACCGCCGCGCAGCAGAGCGGCCCGGTCTGGGACCGGGCCGCTCGAGGGGGATGCTTCTCTGTTCTCAGCCGACGAGCTTGTACGAGCCGTTTTTCTGAATCTGGAAGATGTAGAACTTCGGGTTCACCGGCTCGTTGTTCGACCTCGAGAACCGGAACGTGCCGCCGAGGATCGAGTTCGGGACGACGGTCCCGCGGACGTGCTTGAGGACGGCCGCGCGGTTCTGCAGGGTGCCGCCACCGGCGTTGCAGGCCTTGGCGATCGCCATCATCGCAACCTGCGTCGCGAGGTAGGTCGGCGGGCCGAACGAGCCCAGGTTCGCCTTCGGGTTGTCCTTCTTCCACCCGGCGATGCGGGCTGCGTTGCCCTTGATGCCGCTGATGTCCGGCGCGAAGTTCGAGAGGTACGACCCCGGGATCTTGAACGCCGCGGGGTTGTTCGTCCCGTCTGCGCCGAACATCTTCGCCCGCTTGCCCTGCTCGAGCAGCTGCTGGCCGAAGGTCTGCGCGTCCTCCGGCTGCTGCGTCGGGAAGAACACGACGTTCGCGTCGTTCGGCACCTTGGTCACGAGCGACGAGAAGTCGGTCGTGTCGACCGAGGTCGAGAGCCGGACCGTCTGGACGCCCTTGGCCTTGAGCGTGGCGTTCGCCGCACGAGCGAGACCGAGGGAGTACGGCTCCTGGAAGTCGACGACCACGACCTTCTTGGCCTTGAGCTTCGAGACCATGAAGTTGGCGTCGGTCGGGCCCTGGACGTAGTCGCCGCCGACGACTCGGAAGAACGCGGCCGGCGACGCCGAGCGCTTCGCCTTCGGCCCCGCGGCGAGCGCCGTGTCGGTCGCTGACGGCGAGACGTGCAGCAGACCGGCCTTTGCGAGCGCCGTGCTGGCCGAGGCGACACCGCCCGACGTCGCCGGCCCGATGACCGCTGCGACCTGCGAGTTGGAGATGAACTTCTGGGCGACCTTGAGCGCCTCGCCCGGGCCCTTCTCGACGGGCGTGTCACCGCCGACGATCTGGACCTTGAGCTTCAATCGCGGGCCGAGCGTCTTCGCGGCGTACTTCGCCCACGAGAGCTGCTCGTTGCCGATCGGGCCCCCACCGCCGGTGAGCGGCGTCAAGATCGGAAGCGTGATCGTCTTGCTGCAATCGACCGCCGCAAGCCGATCGGCCGACGACGACCCCGCACCGGCGGTCGACGCGAGCGCCGCGGCGCCGAGTGCCACGAGGGCGATGACGAGCCCTCCTCGCTTGTTCATCCGGTCTCCTCCTGGTTGATTCACGTATCGACTTGGACGTCGGAAATGAGCGTCGGTTGTCCTCTCCTGCATCGTCGCGCAGTCTCCGACCCGTCCGCAGGCCCGATACTCTCACAGCCGGACGGGTGACATGTCAACGACGACCGAAAGGTGCGGTTCCCCGCCCTTCGGCGGCGTCCCGCCGGCGCTAGCGTGGAGCGGCTGTGCCGCCCGTCGTCGAAGCGATCGACCTCCACCGGACCTACCGGACGACGACGGGCACCTTCCGCCGGCGCTCGCTCGAGGTCGAGGCGGTGCGCGGCGTCAGCTTCGCGATCGAGGAGGGCGAGCTCTTCGGGCTGCTGGGCCCCAACGGCGCCGGCAAGACGACGACGATCAAGATGCTGATCACGCTCCTCATTCCCACCGCCGGGCAGGCGCTTGTGCTGGGGCACGACGTCGTCGACGACGCGCACTGGGTCAGGGAGCGGATCGGCTACGTCTTCGGCGGCGACCGGGGCCTCTACGAGCGACTCTCGGCGCTCGACAACCTGCGCTACTTCGCCGAGCTCTACGGCGTCGAGCCGCGCCGCCAGCGCGCGCGGATCGGGGAGCTGCTCGAGCTCGTCGGGCTGGAGAGCCGCGAGAAGGAGAGGGTCGAGGGCTACTCGCGCGGGATGCGCCAGCGCCTCCACATCGCGCGCGGGCTGCTGCACGACCCGCCGGTGCTCTTCCTCGACGAGCCGACGATCGGCGTCGACCCCGTCGGCGCGCGTGAGCTGCGGCAGACGATCTTCGGCCTGAAGGCGGCGGGCAAGACCGTGCTCCTGACGACGCACTACATGTTCGAGGCGGACGCGCTCTGCGACCGGATCGCGGTCGTCACGCGCGGAAAGATCGTCGCCGAGGGGACTCCGCGCGACCTGAAGGCGCGGGTCTCGGACGGGGTCGTGGTCGAGATCGAGGTGTACGGGATCGAGAACGGCAAGGTCGAGTCGCTGCGAGCGATCGATGGCGTCACCTCCGTCGCGGTCGAGGACCGCGACCAGGCGCAGGTCGTCGTCGTCCAGGCCGAGGCGGGCCGGGAGCCGACGCACGACGTGCTCGCGCGGCTCGACGGCGTCTCGCTCGGGCGGGTGACGACGCGCGAGCCGACCCTCGAGGACGCCTACGTCGCGCTCGTGACCGAGGAGCCGGTCGCGGTGGATGGCTGACGGCGGGCGAGCGTCGGGCCGGCCGCACACGGCCAGGCCGTCGAGACGGATCGTGCGCGTCCTCTGGCGCGGGTTCGCGCTCCACCTGAAGATGATGATGCGCTCGTCGTTCGACGGGCTGCTCGGCGTCCTCTGGCCGCTCTTCTTCGCCACGATCGCGTTTCTCATGTTCCGCGCCGGCGGCGGCGGCGAGGCGCTCGTCTTCGCCTCGTTCGGCGCGGCGGTGATGGGGATCTGGTCGTCGACGAGCACGTCGGCCGGGTCGGCGATGCAGCGCGAGCGCTGGCACGGCACGCTCGAGCTGCTCGTCTCCGCCCCGGTCCATTTCTCCACCGTGCTGCTCCCGGTGACGGTCGCGATGTCCGCGATGGGCCTCTACTCGATGATCGCGACGCTCCTGCTGAGCCGCTTCCTGTTCGGCGTCGACCTCCCGTTCGAGCACCCCGTCTCGTTCGCGGTCGCCGTCGTCGCGACCGTCGTCTCGATCGGAGCGATGGGATTCCTGCTCGCGGTGTCCTTCGTCCGCTACCGCACGGCCTGGGCCCTCGGGAACCTGCTCGAGTACCCGGTCTGGCTGATCGCGGGCTTCCTCGTGCCGCTCGCTCTCCTCCCCGGCTGGGTGCGGCCGCTCTCCTGGGTGCTCGCCCCGACGTGGGGCGTCGACGCCATCCGCGAGGCGGCGTCGGGAGGCGGCGCCTGGCCGGAGATCGCGCTGGCGCTCACGCTCGGCGCCGCCTACCTCGCCGTCGCGATCGCAGTCCTCGAGACCGTGCTCGCGAGCGCCCGCCGCGCGGGGAGCCTGGCCCTCGCATGACGTCGGTGCGCATCTTCTTCGTCGGCGGCCTGATCAGCTTCCGGGCCCTCTTCTCGTTTCTGCGGCCGGAGGTCTACATCCCGTCGATGCTCGTGGCGCCGCTCTTCCAGATCCTCCTCTTCGTCTACATCGGACGGTCGGCGGGCCTCGAGTCCGACGAGTTCTTCGTGATCGGCAACGCGGTGCAGTACGCGGCCGTCCCCTGCCTCTTCGCGATGACCTTCACGATCGGCGGCGAGCGGTTCCAGCACACGCTCGGGTACATCCTCTCGAGCCCCGCGCCGCGGCTCCCCCTGTTCCTCGGGCGGGCACTGCCCGTGGTCGTCAACGGGTTCTTCGTGGCGGCGTTCTCGCTCGCCGTCGGCGGCCTGATCGTCGGCATCCACGTGCCCGCCTCCTCCGTGGCCCCGCTCGCGCTCGCGACCGCGATCTGCGCCTTCTCCTGCACCGGCCTCGGGCTGACGGGTGCCGGCATCGGCCTCCTGCTGCGGGAGCAGGCGGTGCTCGCGAACATCATGTTCGGCGTGCTCCTGATCTTCACGGGCGCGAACGTGCCGGTGGACGCGCTTCCCGGGTGGATGCAGCCGATCTCGAACGCGCTTCCGTTCACGCACGGGATCGACGCCGCGCGGCAGGTCGCGGACGGCGCGAGCCTGTCGGACGTCTCGGGGCTGCTCGCGACCGAGGTCGCGCTCGGGCTCGTCTACGGCGCTGTCGGGTACGTCTTCATCCGGAACACCGAGCGGCTGAGCCTCCGCTACGCGACGCTCGACCGTGCGTAGCGGCGGTGCGGCCTGCCGCACCCTCGACCCCGTGGGCGAGGGCTAGGTTGGCGTCGTGACCCTCCGCCTCCTCTGGATGGGCTGGCTGTTCCACCTGAAGACGCTGTCGAACTCGCTCTTCTTCGTCCTCGTCTCCGTGCTGCAGCCGGTCATCTTCGCGTCGATCGCGTTCTTCATGGTCGAGTCGGGGAGCCGCTCGGGGACGCTTCTCTACGTCGCGCTCGGCGCCGGGCTGATGGGGATCTGGTCGGCGACGCTCTTCGGCTCGGGCGGTGCGATCCAGTGGCAGCGCTGGCAGGGGACGCTCGAGCTGATGGTCGGCGCGCCGCCCCCGTTCGTCGCCGTGCTCCTGCCGCTGACCGTGGCGACCGCGACGATCGGGATCTACTCCGTGGTCGCGACGCTCGTCTGGGGCCGCGTCTTCTTCGGCGCGCCGCTCGACTTCGTCCACCCGCTCGAGCTCGCCGTCGCGCTGCCGGCGACGATCCTGAGCCTCGGCATGCTCGGGCTCTTGCTCGCCTCGACGTTCGTCCTCTACCGGAACGCGAACGCGTTCTCGAACCTGCTCGAGTACCCGGTCTGGCTCGCGACGGGGCTGCTCGTGCCGCTCGCGCTGCTCCCGGGCTGGGTCGCGCCGATCGGCTGGGTGCTCTCGCCGACGTGGGGGATGCGCGCGATCCGCGAGTCGGCCTTCGGCGGGAACCCCTGGCCCGAGATCGCGCTCTGCCTCGGCCTGGGGGCCGTCTACCTCGGCCTCGGTGCGCTCGCGCTCGGCAACTTCGAGCGGCTCGCCCGGAGCCGCGCGACCCTGTCGCTGACGTGACCGCGTCGCTCCGCGTGTTCGCGATCGGGGGCGATCTCGTATCGCGCTCTCTTCAACTGGATGAGCCCCCGGATCTACATCCCGACGATGCTCGGCGCGCCGCTCTTCCAGATCCTCTTCTTCACCTATCTGGGGCGCTACGCGGGCTCGCAGGACGACGCGTTCTTCATCGTCGGCAACGCGATCCAGGTGGCGGCGATGTCGGGGATCTACGGGATGACGATGGGCATCGCCAACGAGCGCCAGTACGGGACGCTGCAGCCGCTGCTCGCCACGCCGGCGAACCGGTTCGCGATCTTCTCCGGGCGCGCGCTGCCGTACGTCGCCAACGGGCTCGCCGTCTCCGCCTTCGGCTTCGCGGTGTCGTGGCTCCTCCTCGACTTCCGGCCCGCCGAGGGCAGCGTTCCCGCTCTCGCCCTCGCCGTGCTCGTGACGACCTGCTCGTGCGTCTCGCTCGGGATGCTGATCGGGTCGATCGGCCTCCGCGCCCGCGACGTCTTCTTCGGCGCGAACCTCGTCTACTTCCTGATGCTTCTCGTGTGCGGGGTCAACGTCGCGAGCGACGACCTGCCCGGCTGGCTCGCCGCGATCGGCAGCGGCCTCCCGCTCACCCACGGGATCGAGGCGGCGCGCGAGATCGTATCGGGGTCGGCGCTCGGCGACGTCGCGGGCCTGCTCTGGACGGAGGCCCTGATCGGCGTCCTCTACGCGACCGCGGCGTACGTCCTCTTTCGCGTCTTCGAGTCCGAGGGCCGCCGCCGCGCCTCGCTCGAGACGTACTAGCCTACAGCGCCTGAAGGAGCTCGACGTCCCGACCCGAGGCGAGCTCGAAGACTCCGCGGTCGAAGGTGACGAGCGCCGCGCCGCGCCGCCGGGCGAGCGCAAGCAGGTGCGCATCGGAGACCTGCCGGTGCCCTGCCAAGCGAGGGACGTCCGCGTCCACCATCGAGACGTCGTCCACGAGGAAGGCATGGGCGTCGACTCGCCGAAGCGCGGCCAGCACGCCACGAGCCTCCTCGACCCCGATCGCGGCAGGAAGCACCTTGGGGTTCGAGGAAACGCGGACGAACCCGCTCTCGGTCAGCGGGCAGGTGGCCCATCCGTCCGCCGCTCGCTCCGCGAACCAGGCGCGGATGGCCGAGTGGTGCACGTGTGAATCCCACGCCAGGGCAACGAGCGCGTTGACGTCGAGGAGCCGCAGCGGTCAGTCCTCGTCGAGCGCGCGCCGCACCATCTCGGGGGTGATCGGCGCGACCCCCGCGGGGACGCGGATCACGGGAAGGTCGCCGTCCGCCTCCACGCGTGCGGGCGTCAGGCCGCGTCGCGCGAGCTCGGAGATGACGGAGCCGAGCGAGCGCCGCTCGCCGGCCGCGAGCTCCCGCGCCGCGGCGACGACGTCGTCGTCGATGTCGAGCGTCGTGCGCATGAACTGATGCTACCGCATCATCGCATCAAAACGCCGTTGCGAGGGCAGCTACGCGTAGCCGAGCGGGCGCGCGACCTCGAGCGCCTCCTCGAGGGAGCCGACGCCGCCGGAGACAACAGCCTCGTGCAGGAGCCGCCGCAGCTCGTCCGGCAACTGCTGCTGCGACTCGTCGAGCATCGCGCGGGCGTGGCTCAAAGCCTCCTCGACCGCCCCGCAAGCGAGAGCGACCCCGAGCAGTGGGAATCGCGCCGTCCACTCGAACACGCGTGAGCCGCGCAGGCCCCGGGACTGCCAGTCGGCGAGCGCGTCCTCGCCGCGCGTCCTCGCGTGGTCGAGGTCGCCGTCCCGCCAGGCGACCCACGCTGCGCCGGCCGCGGTCAGTCCCCGATACCCGTGGAGCTCGTCCTGAGCGTCCAGCTCGCGGATCCACTCGCGTGCACCCTCGACGTCGCCGCGGCGCCGCCGAGCGAGCGCGCCGTAGACGAGACAGCGCGTCTCGACGATCGCGACACCGCGGTCGCGTGCGGCATCGCGGCCGCGCGCGAAGCACCGCTCGGCCTCGTCGGGGTTGCCCCGCCAGAGCAGGCAGAAGCCGAGCAGGAAGTCCGCCGAGACGTCGCCGAGCTCGGCCGCCCGCCGGTACGTCTCGCGGACGAGCGCCTCCGTCTCGTCGGACGGCGTATACCGCTCCAGGCGGTACGCGTGCTGCGCGCGAAGGTGCAGGAGCTCGAGGCCCTGCTGCGGCGTTCCGCGCACACCGACGAGCGGCTCGAGCTCCTCGGCGAGGGCGCCGAGCTCCACCAGGGCGTTCTCGAAGTAGAAGAAGGTCGCCTCGTCCAGCCTCAGGTCGATCCAACGTCGCCACCACTCCACATCGCGCTCCGCAACGCTCTCGAGAGCCGCTTCGGCGGCACGGAACGCCTCGAGCGCCGCGTCCGGTCGACCCTGCACACGGAGTGCCCGCGCGAGCCGGTCGTGGAGCTCGGCCGACGCGTACGGGGCGAGATCGAAGGCAAGCACCTCCCTGATGACGGCCTCGGCCTCGGAGTACCGCCCGCGGAGGAAGTGCCGGGCCGTGAGCGCGGAGGCGAGCAGCGCGGCCTGCTCGGGACGCGTGCCGGCGACCGCGTGCGCGAACGCGGTGCGGACGTTCGCGAGGTCGTCCTCGAACCGGACGAGCCAGGCACCCGAGCCCGGCCCCTCGAGCCCCGCACGGGCGTTCGCCGCGAGCTCGGCGTAGAACGCCAGGTGCCGCCCCCGGAGATCTTCCAGCTCGCCCGTCGACGCGAGCTCCTCGGCCGCGAACTCGCGAATCGTCTCGAGCAGCCAGTACCGCGGCTCCTCGGCGTCGACGCGCATGTGGCGGACGAGGCTCTTCGCGACGAGCGAGAGCAGGTGCTCGAGGTCGGCTTCGCAGACCTCCTCGACGGCCGTGAGCGAGGCGCCGCCGACGAAGACGCCGAGACGCCGGAAGAGGGCCTGCTCGGGCTCTTCGAGCAGGCCGTGGCTCCACGCGATGGCGGCACGCAACGTGCGCTGGCGCTCTTCGACGTCGCGTGGCCCCTTGAGCACGTCCAGCCCGAACGAGAGGCGTTCGAGCAGCGCCGCCGGCGGCAGCGCGGCGGCACGCGCAGCCGCAAGCTCCACCGCCAGCGGAAGGTTGTCGAGCCGGCGGCAGAGCTGCATGACGACCTCCTCGTCATCCTGGCCGAGGGTCGCGCCGGCCGCGCGAGCGCGCGCGCCGAACAGCTGGGCGGCGTCGTGCCCTGCGAGCGGCTCGACCGGAAACACGTGCTCGCCGCCGATGGCGAGGGCCTCGCGGCTCGTCGCGAGCAGGAGCACGCCACGACACCCGGCCACGACCGCCGAGGCCAGCGCCGCCACCGCATCGACGAGATGCTCGCAGTTGTCGAGGAGGATCAGGGCCTTCTGGTGCTCGAGCGCCGCGACGATCGAGCCGGTGACGTCGCGACCGGACTCGTCTTCGAGCTCGAGCACGTTCGCGAGCGACGACGCCACGAGCGTCTCGTCGCCGAGCGGTGCGAGTGGCACCCACCAGGCTCCGTCCGGGAAGCCCTCGGAGATCTCCGCCGCGAGCTGGACGGCAAGCCGGGTCTTCCCCGTTCCGCCCGTACCGGTGAGCGTGAGCACACGTACGCCGGGGCCGACGGCGCGCCCGACGAGCTCGCGCAGCTCCTCCTCGCGCCCGAGGAACGCCGTCGCGGGGATCGGAAGGTTCGTGCGGTAGAGGGTCTTCAGCGCCGGGAACCGTCCGTTCCCCAGCTGGTGGATCCGGATCGGCGCCGAGAGATCCTTCAACCGATGCTCTCCCAGGTCCGCGAGCGCGAAGTCGGCGGGCTCGAGCAGCGCAACCGTCGTCGGCGAGAGCACGACCTGGCCGCCGTGCCCGCAGGCGCCGATCCGCGCCGCCCTGTGCACGTCCATCCCGACGTAGTGGTCGCCAGCGACGAGCGCCTCGCCCGTGTGGATGCCGATCCGGACGCGGATAGGCGTCGCCTCGAGTGCCTCGGTTACGTCCCGCGCGCACGCGACCGCGGAGCGCGCTGAGCGAAAGGCGCAGAAGAAGGCATCCCCCTGCGTGTCGACCTCCGCGCCACCGTGGGCGGCGAGGGCTCTGCGGACGATCTCGCGGTGCTCCTCGAGCGCTGCCCCGTACTGCGCGGCACCGAGCTCGCCCAGGAGCCTCGTCGAGCCCTCGACGTCCGTGAAGAGGAACGTGACGGTCCCGCTCGGAAGAGCAGCGTTCACGAGTCGAGAGCGTACGACGCCGGTCCGCCGATCGGAAGTGGCGGCGTCGACAGCCGGCGCCTTCAAGGTTTCCGCCGCGTTGCCGATGGAGAGACCAGCTCCTGGTCGGGAACTGACGGCAATCATTCCGCGGCCGAGGGAGTGGAGAACGGGGCGGCGAGGGCCGCCCCTCTCCGTTTCTCGGGGCGAACCGTGTCCCTTGTGCCCGACGGCGGACACCGCGGACAGGAATGCCCCGGAAAGGTGATGCGCCGGGCGGCGGCGAGCGCCGATGACCGGTTCGCTCACCGGACGCCGCTTCGGGCGCGCGGGGGGCCGGCTCCCATCGTTCGGAGCCGGTCGGCTCGGAGCGGGGCTTCGGCGGCAGCCCCGCTCTGCCCGATCACCGACGCTTCGGGACTACAGTGGCCGGGCCTTGAGCCGTTTTCTCGACCGCCTTCGTACCGGCCCGCCGCTCGTCGCCGACGGAGGGATGGGCGCGCTCGTCTCGCAGGCGGTGCACGGGCTCCGCTGCCCCGAGGAGGCGAACCTCCGCGCCCCGGAGAGCGTCGTCGCCGTCCACGCGAGCTACATCGCGGCCGGGGCAGAGCTGATCGAGACGAACACCTTCGGCGCCAACCGGCGCAAGCTGGCCCGCATGCTGCTCGACGGCTCGTTCGAGGAGCTCAACTCGTCCGGCGTCCGGCTCGCCCGCGAGGCGCGAGAGGTTGCTGGTCGCGACGTCTTCGTCGCCGGCTCGATCGGCCCCCTCGGCGAGCTCGAGGTCTTCGACGCCGCCGAGCACGGCCCACTCTATGCCGAGCAGGCACAGGTGCTCGAGGGCCGTGGCGTCGACCTCTTCATGGTCGAGACGTTCTTCGACCTCGACGAGCTCGTGGTCGCGGTCGAGGCGGTGCGTGGCGTCTCGTCGCTGCCGATCGTCGCCCTCCTGACCTTCGACGACGAGGCGGAGACCACCGGCGGTGTCGGTGCCGGCGCCGCCGCGCAGAGGCTCGCCCAGCTCGACGTCGCGGCGATCGGGACGAACCACGGCGCCGGACCGACCGTCGCCCTGCGAGCGCTACGGGGGATGCGCGACGCGGGCGTCCCCCTCGCCGCGCTGCCCAACATCGGTCTCGCGAGCCTCGCCGGCGGCCGGGTCGTCTACCCGCACTCGACACCCGACTACTTCGCCGAGTTCGCCGTCCAGGCCGTCGGCCTCGGCGCACGGATCGTGGGCGGCTGCTGTGGCACGACGCCGGCGCAGATCGAGGCGATCCGGGGAGCATTCGACGCCGGTCGCGTGCCGCGTACGGCGATCGAGATCGACGAGCCCGCGCTGGCGCTGGAGCCGGTTGCGCAGGCGGAGGAGACCGGTCTCGCCCGCGCCCTTCGCGAGGGCGACTGGGTCGTGTCGGTCGAGCTCGACCCGCCGAAGGGCGGCTCGCTCGAGGGGCTCGTCGAGACCGCGCGCGCGATCCGGGCGTCGGGGCACGCCGGGTTCGTCGACGTCAACGACAACCCGATGGCCCGCGCGCGAATGAACGCGCTGATGACGTCGGCGGCGCTCCAGCGGGAGGCGGGAATCGAGACCATCCCCCACGTAACGCCGCGCGACACGACGGTGATGGGGCTCGAGGGCGTGCTGCTCGGCGCCCACGCCGAGGGCGTCCGGAACGTGCTCGCGGTGACGGGCGACCCGCCGCACGTCGGCGACTACCCGGGCTCGCGCGGCGTCTACGAGGTCGACTCGATCGGCCTCGTCCGGCTGCTCTCCGCGCTCAACCGGGGCGAGGACTACGTCGGCAAAGCGCTCGACGCGCCGACGTCGTTCTTCGTCGGGGTCGCCGTCAACCCGTCCGCCGACGACCTCGCGCTCGAGCTCGAGCGGTTCCGCAGCAAGGTCGACGCGGGCGCGAACTTCGCGATGACGCAGGCGCTCTTCGACGTCGAGCTGCTCGACCGGTTCGTCGAGCGGTTGGGGGGCGAATGGCCGATCCCGGTGCTCGTCGGCGTGTGGCCGCTCCGCAGTCACGCCATGGCGCTCCGCCTCCACAACGAGGTTCCGGGGATCAGCGTCCCCGAGCGCGTGCTCGCCACCCTCCACGACGCCGGCCCGGATGCTCCCACGGTCGGGCTCGAGCTCGCGCGCGAGCTCGTCGAGCGCTCGCGTGCGAGGGCCGCGGGCATCTACGTGATCCCCCGTTCAAGCAGCCGCTCGCGGCGCTCGAGCTCCTGGCCTAGAAAGCGCCGCGGCGGTGCTCTAGGCTCCCGGCAGCGTTCGGAGGGAGCCGCATGCATCGACCCGCTGACGCTGCGGCAGGCACCCCCGCGACGGGTGCGTCGCCGTGACCGACGCCGGCGACCCGCGCACCTACGACTACTCGGCCCCGACCCGCGCGTGCGACGTCGTGATGAAGGGCGGCATCACGAGCGGCGTCGTCTACCCGCACGCCCTCTGCGAGCTCGCGCGGACGTACAGCTTCGCGAGCGTGGGCGGCACCTCGGCCGGCGCGATCGCCGCCGCGGCGGCGGCCGCGGCCGAGCACGGGCGCGAGCATGGAGGCTTCGAGAAGCTCGCCGGGCTGCCCCGGTGGATCGGCTCGGACGACAACCTCGTCCGGCTCTTCCAGCCGCAACCCGGCACGCGGCCGTTCTTCCGCCTCTTCGCGTCGGGCCTCGGGCGAACGGGCCCCGGCAGATGGCCGTGCGTCGCGGGCGCCGCGCTCAGGAGCTTCCCGCTCTCGGCGGCGCTGGGCCTCGCGCCCGGGATGGGGCTCGCGGTGCTCGCGGTCGGGACGGGGTCGGGCGCACTGGCCGTCTGCGCTGCGATCGCCGGGGTCGTGCTCGCGCTGCTCGGGCTGGCGCTCGCGCTCGGCGTCCGCCTTGTCGCCGGCCTGCCGAAGGCGCTCGGCGGGAACATGTTCGGCCTCTGCTCGGGCCTCGGCTCGGGCGAGGGGACGACGCCCGCGCTCACCGAATGGCTGGCCGACCTCGTCGACGACCTCGCGGGCAAGGAGAACGGCCCGCTGACCTTTGGCGACCTCCGCGCGAAGGGGATCGACCTGCAGATGATGACGACGAACGTCACACATCGTCGGCCACACCGGATGCCCTGGCGAGACCGGGAGCTCCTGTTCGAGCCGGACGAGCTGCGGCGGCTGTTCCCGGAGCGGATCGTGTCGTGGCTCGAGGCGCACCCGCCGCGGCTTCGAGACAGCCGTGGGGCCGAGCGGGCGCGACGCCGGCTCGAGGCGCTCGCGCCCCTCCGCCCCTTCCCCGCCCCGGACGACCTGCCGGTGGTCGTAGCCGCCCGGATGAGCCTGAGCTTTCCCCTCCTGATCAGCGCCGTCCCGCTGCGGGCGCTCGACCTGACGAGCCGCGCCGTGCGCGACGCCGTCGAGGCGGTCGAGGACGGCCGGCCGCCCGCGCACCCGCTCGTGGCCGACGTCTGCTGGTTCTCCGACGGCGGCATCGCGAGCAACTTCCCGGTGCACTTCTTCGACACGCCGCTGCCGACGCGCCCGACGTTCGCGATCGACCTCGACGGCTTTCATCCCGACCACCCGCGGGTCGCGAACGAGGCGGAGAACGTCTATCTCCCGGCCTCCAATGCAGGCGGCCTACTCGACAGCTGGCACCGGATCGATCCGAAGCCGGGCCTCAGGGGCCTCGCAGGCTTCGTCACGGGGATCGTCCGCACGATGCAGAACCACGTCGACGCGGCGCTCACGCACCAGCCCGGCTACCGCGACCGGATCGTCCACGTCCTCACGGCGCCCGACGAGGGCGGGATAAACCTGACGATGCCCCCGCACGTGATCGAGGCACTGAGCCTGCGCGGGCAGGCGGCGGGCCGCGCCCTCGTCGAGCGGTTCGCCGAGACACCCGGCACGGCGACCGGGCTCTCGTGGGACAACCACCGCTGGGTGCGCTACCGCAGCGCGCTCACGGCCATCGCCGAGCAGCTCGAGCGCCTCGGGCGCGCGTGGCGCGAGGTGCCAGCCGGCGAGCGGTCGTATCGCGAGCTCGTCGACCGGGGCGACGACGTCGGACCCGGCGGGTACCGGTTCGCCACGGACGCGCAGCGCGCTCTCGCGCTCACGCTCACCGAGCTTCTCGCAGAGGCGGGCGAGCGCGCCGCCGACGCGGAGACAGCGGTCGGGAGCGGTTCGCCGAGGCCCGAGTCGGTCGCGCGGATCGTCCCCGGCGACTGACGCCGGCAACGCTCCCGAAGCCGCCCACGCCGCCGAAGCCGCCGAGTCCGGGCCTGAGACCGCGCTGGAAACCCCGCAAGCAACAGACTGTTACAAGCCGCCTCCGAGGCCTACCGGGCGGCGCACGCCGTGGTGAGCGGGGGGCCGGCGTTCGCGAGCGCGTTCGCGACCTGCACGTTCGGCACCGCGTAGCCGTCGTCGGAACCGCGCCGCTGCGCGAACAGCGTTGCCACGACGCGGCCCTGCGCATCGACGACCGGGCCGCCCGAGTTCCCCGGCGCCACGTTGCCTCGAACGGCGACGATCGGCCGGCCGAACTGGGCCCGCCCGTAGACGTCTCGCGTGCCGATGACCGCTTTCCGGCCCATGCGGAGAGGAGTGGCGCGGTACGGCCCGTTCTCGGGAAAGCCGAGCAGCGCCGCGGGCTCCCCCGTGTCCGGCTCGGCCGTCCGTAGCGGTGCCGCCCGGAAACCCCGGACGCGGAGGATGGCAACGTCGTTGCGCGCGTCGAAGGAAACGACACGCGCGCTGAAGCTCTTCCCACCGTGCCGATCGATCGACGGCCGCTCGACTCCGGCAACGACGTGAGCGTTCGTCACGACGAGCCCGGGTCGTACGACCCAGCCCGAGCCCTCCACCCCGAGCCCACAGGCATAGCCGCGGACGCGCACGACGGATGGACGGGCGGCGCGAACGCCGCGGGCGCGGAGAATTGCCGGGTCGGGCGGGTCGACCCCTGCCGCCGGTCCCACGATCGCCGCGAACGGGTCGATGCGTGCGACGGCGTCCATCACGCGACCCGGCGGCAGCGCACCGGTCAGCGCCGAGACGACGTGCGACTGCTGCACGAGCCGGCGCGCCTCGGTCTGGCCCGGCAGGTAGAGCAGCGCCGCCCCGACCGTCCAGCAGATCGCCAGCCCGGTGAAGAGGCCGAGCGCGCTCCCCCCGGCCGAGTCGAGCCAGCGGAGCGGGGGCAGGATCGAGAGCATCCCCCGCGCTGAACGGCCGACGAAGCCGCCCGCCGCCTGCCCGAGCATCCCCCGAGCGCCGCTCCGCCGAGCGCGACGAGGGGGACGTACGGGCTCGCGTCGCCGACGAGGCTCGGCGCGAACCGCGCGCCGACGACCGCCCCGAGCACCAGCCCGGCGAGCGAGAGCACGCCGGTGACGAGCCCGCGCCGGAAGCCGCTGACCGCGGTGAGCGCGATCACGACGACCGCGATCCAGTCGACGATGTTCACCTCGCAAGTCTGCCCGCGCCCCCGGCCGCCGCTACAATCTCGCCTCGCTGGGGGCGTAGTTCAGTTGGTTAGAACGCCGGCCTGTCACGCCGGAGGTCGCGGGTTCGAGTCCCGTCGCTCCCGTCTTTGAAGTCCCTGGAAACGGGGACTTTCTCTTTCGGCGTGATCTTCGGCGCGTTCGCGCGATGGGGTGTGGATGGGGCCGTCAGCGCGTCGAGGGCGTCGAGAACGCCCCGGTTCGCGTCCGGGAAGAGATGGCCGTAGAGGTCGAGCGTGACCCGGATCGAGGAGTGGCCCATCTGCGCCTGGAGGTACTTCGGGTGCGCGCCGGCCGCGATCATCAGTGCGGCGTAGGTGTGGCGGAGGTCGTGGAAGCGGAAGCCGGCCAGCTTCGTGCGGCGGACGGCAGGCCGGAATACGCGGTGGCGGAAGTTGTCGTCGTTGAGGATTTCGCCGCGCGCCGATGGGAAGACGAGACCGCGCTCGTTCGGCTTCCGTGCGAGCAGCTGGCGGCGAAGCACATGCGCGGCAGTGCTCGAGAGGTCGACGCGCCGGCGCGACGCTCGCGTCTTCACGGGCACGAACTCGCCCTGATAGGCGCCGTGCTCGACCTGGATGGTCATGGAGTCGAGGTCGATGTCGCGGTCGCGCAGCGCGAAGAGCTCGCCCTGCCGCAGTCCGGTTAGCGCGGCGAGCTGGACGAGGTTGCCGTACGGCGCGACGGTGTTCGCGGCGAGCTCCTCGACCTCGTCCCAGCCGAGGAAGCGCATCTCGGGTTGGTCGCGCCGCGGCGCCTTCACCCGGAAGACGCCCTCGTCGACGAGGTGCCCGCGCTCCTTCGCGTTGGCGAGCAGCTGCTTGAGCACTCGCAGCGCGAGCTCGGCCTGGCGAGGCGCGCGGCGTGCGAGGGCTGCGACGTGGTCCTCGACCGCGGCCGGGTGGATCTCGTCGAGCGCGACACGTACGAAGACGTCGAGGTGCGGCAGGACTTGGCGTACGCGCGCGAGCGTCGAGGGGCGAACACGCAGCGCGTACCGATCGAGCCAGCCGGCGGCGAACTCGCCGAGCGTCTCGGGTGGCGCCTGGTACAGGGCACCGAGCGACACCCGACGCTGCTGCTCGAGCACGAATCGGTCGGCGTCCTTCTTGAGCAGGAACGTTCGCGAGCGCCCTCGTCCGTCGGGTCCTTCCCAACGGGCGCGGTAGCGCTTGCTCCCATCCCGCAGCCGGTACGTCTCGACGTGCGCCATCGCTACTCGAACAGCCTAGGCTGACCCTCGTCCGGGCGTCGATTCGCCTTCGCGCGATTCGGTTTTCGTTCCGTGCGCTTTCGCCGCCGGGTCGCCTTCGGCCCGCGTCCGTTCTCGCGGTGTTGCTCGACCCAAAGATCGATCTCTTCGCGGACGAACCGGCGGGTGCCGCCGATCTTGTAGCTGGGCAGGTCGCCTGACGCGGCGTGGTCGTAGACCCAGTTCTCGTGCACCCCGAGCAGCTCTGCGACTTGGCGGACGGTCATCATCGACTCCATCCCTGCTCCCTTCTCGGAATCGAAGAGCGAAGGATAGCATATATGAGTCATAGAGCAAGAATGAGTATCGTTCTCTCTCTGGGCTGTACACTTCCGGTGTGCGTCGTGGAGGTGAGCTGATCCGAGAGGCACGGCTGCGGGCCGGCCTCACCCAGAAGCAGCTGTCGGAGCTGACCGGACGGGAGCGTTCGGTGATCGCCCGTTGGGAGCAGGGGGCGATCTCCCCGCCGATCGACAGCCTGATGGAGATCATCCACGCCTGCGGCTTCGACCTCCCCCTGACGCTGATGCCGGTCGACAAGAGCGCCGACGAAGAGCTCCGCGATGCGCTCCTGGCGACCCCGAGCGAGCGGGTCGAGTGGCTCCTCCAAGAGCGCGGGCAGAAGCGTGGCCGCGCGGGGCGCTGAGGGGAGGGTCGTGGCCGGCCGGGCATCCGCGGTGTTCGACCCGTATGAGCTGATCGGCGCCCTCCAGGCGCGAAACGTCAGCTTCGTCGTGATCGGCGCCTTCGCCCGCGTCGTCCGCGGCACTCGTGAGCTGACCGACGGGATCGACATCACTCCCTCGATGCGCGATGAGAACCTGATCCGGCTCGAGCAGGCTCTCGAGGACCTGGACGCCCGCCGCATCGACGGAGCAACGGTCGACCTCCGCAACCTCGAGGAGCCGGTCGTCGACCTCGAGACACGCGCCGGCACGCTCGGGCTCGTCCCCGAACCAGCGGGCACCCGCGGCTACGACGACCTCCGCCGCCGGGCCACGCAGGAGCCGCTCGGGCGAGGCCTCCGCCCCCGGGTCGCCTCGCTCGACGACCTCGGCCGCATGCTCGGCGCGCTCGACCGCGACCAGGACATCGACCGACTCCTCCGCCTGCGCCGCCTCATGAACCTCGAGCACAACCTCGGCCATGACTTCGGCCGCAGTCCCGGCATCGACATCTGACTCCCGCGATGACCGCTCACATACAGCAACCACTCACCCCAATAGCAGGGGGGACACAGATGCACTTTGCAGTGCAACCCCGCCGCGCGATTGCTGTACGGGTGTACGGCGAGCGTTGAGCCGTGGCGAAGCACCGGCAGCGACGCAGACGCGAGAAGGAGCAGCGGCACGCTCCGAAGCCCGTGCGCGTGTCGATACTGAACGACACCGAGCCTGACGGCCCGGTCGAGCGTCTCGTGTACTCGCGCGAGCAAGCGGCGAAGGCGCTCGGCATCAGCCTCGCCACCCTCGACCGCCGCGTCATCCCGATGGTCGCGACCATCAAGACCGAATGGGGCGGGCGCCTGATCCCAGCCGCCGAGTTCGACCGCTACCTCTTCGAACGCACCCAGGAGCCGCGCGCGTCACGACGCCGACAATCGCGCTCCGGCCGCAAGTCGACCCTCCCCGCCGACGTCGTCGCGCGTATCCGCGACGAACGAGCGCAAGGACGAAGCCTCGCCGACATCGCTGAGCAGCTCAACCGCGACGGCATCCCCACCGGCCAAGGCGGACGGCAATGGTGGCCGTCCACGGTGCTCGCGATTCTTGCCCGGACAAGCCCGCTCTAGCCTGACCCGCTTGGAGTGCGTCAGCCGAGCCCCTCGCTAGCCTCGACTCATGGCCGCCGTCCGACCGGCAACTGTTGTGTCCCTGTTTTCCGGAGCGGGGGTCTGGACGTCGGGCTTGAACGCGCGGGCTGGGAGACGGTCGTCGCAACGGACTTCGACGCCGACTGCATTGCCACGCTCTCCGAGAGCCGCGACGCGCGGCAGCCGGTGAGGGCGGGGATCGACCGGACATTCCTCGCCCGCACTGCAATCGTCCACGCTGACATCGCTGATCTTGGCCCCGAACACCTACGTCCGGTCGATGCGCCGTCGACTTGGCGCCCCGCCCTCGTCGCCGGGGGGCCGCCATGTCAACCGTGGTCGTCCGCGGGACTGCAGCAGGGGTTCTCCGACCCGCGCGGCCAGCTCGTCGACCACTTCATCCGCCTCGTCGCCGACCTCCGCCCCCACTTCGTCCTCATGGAGAACGTTCGCGGCCTTGTCACCGCAGTCGGGCCGAATGGGAAACCCGGCGAGGCCCTACAGCTGATCCAGCGTGAGCTGCAGAACATCGGTTACGCGAGTGCCGTGGCGTTACTCAATGCCGCCGACTACGGCGCTGCGCAGCGGCGCGTCCGACTCTTCCTCGTCGCCTCGTCGGACCACGAACTCCCGACCTTCCCGGAGCCGACCCACCAATCCACGGGCGAGATCACACTTCTCGAGAGCCGTGTGCCCTGGGTGTCGCTCGGCACGTTGCTCGGGACGCTCCCCGCACCCGAGCCCGAGAACGTCGTGAGACCGAAGGGGGAGCGCGCACGGCAACTCGCAGCGCTTGAGCCGGGCAGCGGCCTTCGCACTCAGGGCCGCGTCGAATCGAACCGACCAGGTGGACACTGGGGCTACCGACAGGACTGCTTCGTCGCCGACCTTTCGCTCCCGTCGCGGACTATTCGCGCCGCGAGCACTCCCGATTGGATCAAGGAGTCCGATGGCAGCCTCCGACGTCTCACCTGGCGCGAGTGTGCCGCGTTGCAGGGATTCCCTCAGGGGTGGCGGTTCGCAGGAACCCTCGCGTCGCGGTTCCGGCAGATCGGCAACGCCGTGCAGACGAACCTTGCGGAAGCGATGGGTAGGGCGTTGCTGACGGCTCTCGCGACCGGACCCGCCGATCAGCCGCCCTCCTCGCCTCCCTGGCCTGCGGAATTCCATCGGCGCGTGCGCTACACGGTCTCGGAGCATCGCGTCAACGGCGAACACCGCGTGCGCGTCCGCGCCTCCGTCTGAGTCGTGGCGTTCGCGCAGCCGCGGCGGTGGACTCGCGAGGAGCTACAGGCACATCGCGTCCAAGCAGAGGCTCTCTTCACGGAGCAACGCCGCGACGAAGGGCCGAAGGCTTACGCCGCGGTCTACGCCGAGCTCGAGCCTCGGATTCGTGCTGCCTTCGAGCTCACGGACGACCTTAGGTCGGTGACCGGCAAGGCTCTGTTGGCCGACCCGCTGCTCTGGCAGGTCCTCCGTTACTGCTGCGCGCCCCCGATCTCGGAGGAGGACCTCTGGACGATGGTCGGACGGAAGTTCCGACGGGTCACCTCCGACATAGCCGACGACACGGCCGAAGCGGTGCAGCCTCTTTTCGACCCGATCCGATTCCCGTGGCTCGAGCTCGATCGAAGCCCGACCCAGATCGAGCGGGACGCGTCGCTCCTCGCGACAACCGCGATGTACGCCTCGGTCATGACGGGGACCCGACGCCGCGGACAGGTCTCGGTTCGGCAGGAAGCAGCGGTCGCAGCCATCTTGACGGCGTCAGCGTTCGACTTCGATGAGGGACGTGCGGCGATCAACGTCCTCGACACGCTCGCACGGGGTTCTTTCTCCCGCGAACGGAAGGTTGCGGGAGCGAAGTGCGACGTGCCCGTGCGCCTGCGCGACGGCCGCCTCCTCGCGATCGAGTGCAAGGTCTCGAACGGCCCGAAGAACTCGTGGAAGCGTCTCAACCGCGAAGTTGGGGGCAAAGCAGAGCGTTGGCGCGGAACGTTCGGCACACAGGTCGTTACGGCGGCCGTCCTCGCGGGCGTCTACGACCTTTCATGTCTCGTCGCCGGGCAGGACGACCAAAGCGTCGCGCTCTTCTGGGAGCACGATCTCAGCGCGCTCGTGCACTTCGTCAACGAAGCCGTTTGACGGCAGTGTTCGCGACGTCACCCCCGACGACGACCTGATATGGCAGTGACAACATGTCGCGGTACTCGGCCATCGCACGCCCGGCATCAGTCTTGTGCTGGTCGCTCAGCACGCGCTTGGCCACGTTCTTCGCCGGAACGAGCGGGAAGAAGTAGACAGAACCCGGCTCGGTCCGCGACCGCGGCCAGTCGAAGCAGACGAACATCGGCGGCAAGAGCTGCCCGGTGCGCAGGTACGTGCTGACCACGCTCCAGCTCCCGCCTCGGAGTCGGCTGCGCGGCTTCTCCTGCACACGCTTCACTTGCGCCCGGAACAGACACCGCGAGCACTGAAGGTCGAAAAGCGGATAACCGGGCGGAAGCTGCTGCAATGAGCTCCCGCAGCTCGGGCACCGTACGTGCTCGACGACGAACCGCTCGGCCTCTTCACCGAGGTTTGCACTGGCTCGCTCCGTCATCCGTCGTGGCGCCGCTGCGTCACCACTTCCGCGATGCGGGCAGCGGCTTCCGCCGGATCCTCGTGTTCCCAGACCCGGATGACTGTCCACCCTGCTGCGCGGAGGTGCTCGTCAGTCTCGGCATCGCGCTCACGATTGCGTGCAATCTTCGCCCGCCACCACGACGCGTTCGCCTTCGGCGGGGTGCGGTGATCGGGACACCCGTGCCAGAAGCAACCATCGACGAAGACCGCCGTGTGAGAACGCGGGAAGACGAGGTCCGCGCGGCGCCGCCACTCCGAAAGGGGGCGCGCATCGACGCGGTAGCGCAGGCCCGCCGCGTGAAGCAGTGATCTGATTTCCATCTCGCAGGACGTGTCGCGACGACGCTGTACTTGCATCCGCTGGCGGACTTCGGGGGAAGTCGCTTCGGGAGCTGGGGCGATACGAGCGGTCATGAGCTTCAGATTGTCTGTATTGGACGTGAGAGGAACGAGCGTGTCCAAACCATCCTCTCAGCGGCGCCCGGTTCGGCTGCCACCCGCCGCACCCGGTGGGCCGGCCTCGACGCCGAGTCTCCGGCGCATCACGAGACATCGGGCAACGTGAATGCAACCTCGAGCGTCACGCTGGCGAGAGCCGTAAGGCCTCGGGGAGGGGAGCGTGAACCGGAAAACTTCGGCCTTCCGGACGTTGCGTCACTTGGCTATGGAGGTGGTGGCGTATACAACGAAAGCGGCAATCGTGAGGGCGATTGCGGCGGCGAAAGCCAGCGACATCGGCACCGAATGTCCTGCCGCATAGACGTCGTGCCGCGCCTCCGGGACCGATACCCCAGAGGACGCAGCAAGCGCTCGGGCGTCCTCTTCGACGTCGCGCGAAAGGTCAGCCACAACGATCAATACGCCGCACCCCGCCAGGAGAAGCCAGCTCCCCAGCTCGCCGGGATCGGTCGCAACACGTGACGTGCCGACCGAAAGCCCGATAGTGCCGCCCACGAGCATCGACCGATGAAACCGGACACTCGGCGCGAGGACGTTCAAGACGCCGCGAGAAGTCATACGTCCTCGTCTAGAACGGGTCCCTCGTCGATCACCTGCGCGATCACCTCCAGGTCGTGCAGATCGCGCGCCGCAAGTGCCGCATCGAGGCGCGCAGAAGTTCGATCTCCCCACTCGGTCCAGATCTTGTACTGCCGCTCGACATTCTCCTGATACTTGTCCGCTACCGCCGGATCCATTCCGCGAGTCAGTTCGCCGACTCGCTCAAAGCGACCCCTAAGGTCGTTCCGATTTAGGTCGAGCTTCGCTTCCAAAGCGCGTCGCGCACCGTCGATCTTCGACTTAAGGTCCGCCTCAAGCATCTCTGGGAGGGTCGTGTCGAAATCGAGGACGCGTTCAAACTCGTTGTCGTCGTTGATAAGGAGCAAGCCAGCCCCTGCCGCCTTGCACGATCGTTCGAAGAGCGGTGTCGCCTCATTCACGACGACATACACCTTGATGTCAGCGAGCTCGTGTGCGGCCATCGCCAGGTTTGCAAGCCACTCGGGGAGCGCGTCTCCCGCGCGAGGTCGAAGGTAGTAGCAGTAGCGGCTACCCTCACCATCGAGGCTCTGGAGGTCTCCCTTCAGGCGTCCGCGAAGACTCGAGCCCGTGGGGAGATCAACGGTTAGTGGTTTCTCGACACGCTCGTGCCCGGCCTGGTCTATAGCGATCTCGCAACTGGCCCGCATCTCCGTCTTTGCAGGCTCCTCGAAGGGGTCAGCCACTACTCCTCTCCCCCGAGCCTGTCGATGAGGTCTCGGAGTTCCCGCAGACGGTCGAGCAGCCCCGGAGAGAGCGTCGTCACTGAGAACAGCTCGCGAAGGTCGTCTGCCAGCAACTCTGCCTTGCGCTGGATCGTGTGCTGCCGGTACGCGAGCGCGGCGACCTCATCGAACACCTCGTGTGGGGAAATCGTGGGCTGGGTAATCAGCGTGCGCGCGGCGTCAACGACCGCGTCTCGGGTCACCACGTCCTCATCAGCGGCCTTCACGAGCCGCCCCACGTAGCGAAAGTCCGTGACGGCTCGGAGGCTCTTGACCTCGGCCTTCGCAGCGAACTGCCTGATGACCTGGTCGCGGCTGAACTCTGCTGCGATCTCGGGGAGTTCGCTACGGAGTACCGACTCAGCCGCTTCGATCTCAAGGTAAAGGTCCTCGCGATGCACTTGCTGCGTACGCTCGAGGTGAGCCTCTTCTTGGATGAGTTGCAGCTCAGCCGGCGGTATGCTCAGAAGCCGTCTTGCTCGACGCACCGTTGACCTAGTAAGGCCCGTCATCTCGGCGAGTCGCTTCTCGCCGGACTCCCCGGACAACTCGATCACATCGTTGAGCGAGAGCGCCACCGAGATCAGTGGCCAGTCCTCGCGGACGTTGTGGATGTTGAACATCCGGAGCAGGTTGTCGAGTTCACTTGGCGCGGGAATGACGTTTGCGGGAACGGCGTCAAGCCCTAGATCGAGTGCACACCGCCACCGACGCTCGCCATCCATCAGGACATACCTGGGCTCGGCAGCGGTTGCCGCCGCTCCGTTCTGCTGGTAGACGATCAGCGGAACGAGGATGCCTACCTCTTGGATCGATGTCCGTAAAAGGTCGAGCCGCTCTTCGTTGAAGTAGCGGCGTGGGTTGCGCGGATTCCGCTCGATCGACTCTGGTTCGATGCTCGCGAGCGTTCCGGACGAGTTCACTCCGCGCCTCTCACGAGGGGACGTCGTACGTCCGGATAACTGTTTCGGTGACTGGACGGCGGGCAGCCCTGCTTCCTGCGAGCGTGCTTGCACGTGAGATCGGGCTCGTCACGAAATCGGCATACAGATCAAGCACGCCCTTATGGTTCGCGTTCGTAACGAGCACGTTCACATTCTTAGCCGCAAGATGCCGCACAACTTCCGCGAGACGAATCTGGTCCTTCCAAGAGAAGAGCCGTTCGTTGTAATCGATGAAGCCATTGTTGTTGTGGCTCGTGACGTAGGGAGGATCAAAGAAAACGAAGTCACCGGGCTCGCAATCCTCGACAACACGCTCGAAATCACCCGCCGTAATCGTCATGTGACGCTGAGCGAGCAGCCGCGAACATTCCAGGAGATTCGTCGAATCGATCAGGTTGGCGGTCTTCGGCGCTCCGTAGGGCACATTGAACTCGCCGCGCGAGTTGACACGGTAGAGGCCATTCCACCCCGCGCGGTTCAGAAAGATGAACTCGGCCGCCCGGCGCACTGGATCCTCCGAGCGTCTTGCGCGAACCCGGTAGTAGAGGTCCTTGTCCAGCGGATTCAAGCCGCTGAGCCAATCCAATACGGCGTTGGGATCGCTCGCGACAGCGCGGTAGGTCTCGACGAGCTCGACGCAGGCGTCAGCCAGCACAACTCGCGTCGGACGCAGCAAGAAGAACAGTGACCCGGCGCCGAGGAACGGCTCGAAGTAGCGATCGAAGGAGGCCGGCAGATGAGGAACGAGTTGCCGCAGGACGCGCTGCTTCGAACCGGCCCAGCGTAAGAACGGTCTCGGAACCGCGGAGAGACTCCTCGCGGCGCCGTCTAGCAGGAGCTTCCGGTCGAGGACGTGACCGGTTCCGGATCCCCGGACATGCAGCGGCGATGCCTGTTGGGCCATTGTCGCGATCTTAGAATCGGGACCGGTCGACAGTCGCAGGAGGCGCAAGGCGTTCGCGGGCGCAGCCGAGTTCCTCGACCTGTTTCTCGCCGGACAGTCGAGGGCGCGTGTCATCTCCGACACCGGCGAGGAGCGGCGCACTACGTCGGCAGGCTGATCCCACGTTCGATCGCCCGAAGCTTTTCTTCGAGCGCACTCGTCGCCCTGATCGCGGCAACCGCTTCAGCATCGTCCGAACCGGGCTCCCGCACGTATCCGTCATTCCGGTAGTAACGGTCGGAAAGCTGCCAGTAGACATGTGAGTCGAGCGCTTCGCAGAGAAGCGTCAGTTCCTCACCTGTCACCTCCAAGAGCAGATGCATGGGGTTATCGGTCACTCCCATCTCAGCGCCCCCTTCGTGGGAAGCCGTCACGACGGCTCATGTCCGCAAAGATAAAGTTATACTTGTTCTATGCATGACACTCTCCCGAACGTGCGCGGCCTCGAGGCCGAGTCCTACCAGCAGAGCGGCTACTTCACCGCGCGGCAGGCGCGCGGGTACGGGGTCAGCTCGCAGCTCCTGAACCATCACGTCCGGCAGGGACGATTCGAGCGCGTGCGGCGAGGGCTCTACCGCGTTTGGGGATTCCCACGCTCCCAGTTCGACGACATTCGCGAGAAGTGGATGGCGGTCGGAATGGACAAAGCAATCGTCTCGCACGAGAGCGCCCTCCTGCTACTCGACCTCAGCAACAACGTCCCTGACGAGGTCCACTTGCTTGTCGCCCGCAGGCACCGGGGGCTCCGTCGGCCGCCAGGTGTCGTCATCCACACCCGTTCGGACGAGGAGGGAGTCGCCTCGGTTTGGGGAGACGCTATGCCCGTCACAGCACCGCCGCGGACGCTCGTCGACATCGCCGAGAGGATCCAACCCGACCAGGCAGCGATGGCAGCCCGGGAAGCGCTGCACCTCGGGTTGCTCACGCGCCGGCAACTCGAGCAGGAGGCCGCACGCCAACGAAAGCCGCGCGTCCTCGAAATCCTTCTCCCCGACGGATGAGGTAGGCGACTACAGCGCGACGCTCACCCCTCCAGTTCCACTTGTTCCCCTTCCAGCCGATAGCTTCAGATCGAACGCGACCAAGGAGGGCGAGTGCAGGGACAGCTCACGATCCGCGACCTGATCTCGGAGATCGACAAGCGGCAGATGATCCTTCCCGAGTTCCAACGTGGCTACGTCTGGAGCCAGACTCAGGTGCGCGAGTTCATGCGCTCTCTCTACCGCGGCTACCCGACCGGCAGCTTCCTGATCTGGAAGACACCCGATCCGGGCCTCGTCAGAGCTGGCGCTCCGGTCGGCGATGACAGCAAGTACTTCAACCTGATCCTCGACGGACAGCAGCGCCTGACGAGTATCTACACGCTCGTCACCGGCGAGGCGCCGCCCTTCTACGAGGGCGAGAAGCTCTTCTTCAACCTCTACTTCAACCTCCAGAGCGAGGAGTTCGCGTACTACAAGAAGCAGGCAATGAACGGCCGCGCCGAGTGGATCCCGGTCACCGACTTCTTCAGGCAGGGCGTCGCCGCCTTCTTCGCGGCGCACAACGCCGAGAGCGAGGTGTACCTCGCCAATTTCGACAAGCTCCAGAAGCTCGACGCGATCACCGGCTACTCCTACTACATCGACACGATCGCCGAGGAGGACATCAACCGAGCGGTCGAGATCTTCAATCTCGTGAATTCGAAGGGAACGCGCCTGAGCGCCTCCGACCTCGCGCTCGCCCACATCTGCGCCTCGTGGCCAGAGGCCCGGCAGAGCTTCAGGGCCGCCGAGGCCGAGCTTGCCCAGCATCACTTCGACTTCAAGCTCGATGTCTACACCCGCATCGCCGCGACCGTCGCGACCGGCTCGGGGACATACGACTCGCTCTACACGACACCGATCGAGACCGTGCAGGAGTCGTGGGCGAAAGGGAAGCAGGCGCTCGAATACCTGGTGAACGTCCTGCGCGGCGATGCCTACATCGACCAGAGCCGCCACCTGAAGACGCCCTTCCCGCTCTACCCGCTGATCGTGCATGTTGCCCGTAACGGCGGCACCTTCAGTTCCCAGCGCGAGAAGCGCGACTTCCTGCACTGGATGTACGCAGCGCTGATGTGGGGCCGCTACAGCGGCTCCTCGGAGACGAAGCTGAACGCCGACCTCGGGGCGCTCTCGGAGCCTGATCCTCCGTCGCGGCTCCGCGAGAACCTCGTGCGCGAGCGCGGACGGATCAAAGTCCAGGCGGCCGACCTCGACCGCGCCGGTCAGATGAGCACCTTCTACCCGATGACCTACATCGTCGCCCGGTCACGCGGGGGCCGTGACTGGTTCAACGGCGCACCGCTCTACTCCAAAGGAGCCGGCGCGATCTTCGGGCTGGAGGCGCACCACATCTTCCCGCAGTCGGTGCTCTACAAGTCCGGCTACACCTCGACCGACAACACGCACAAGCAGATCGTCAACCAGATCGCGAACCTCGCCTTCCTTACCAAGCAGGCGAACCTGAAGATCTCGAACTCCGACCCGCTTGCTTACCTCCGCGACGTCGAAGAGCGCTTCCCTGGCGCTCTTGCCGAGCAGTTTGTGCCGATGGACGAGTCACTCTGGAGCGTTGACCGGTTCGAGGACTTCCTGGCCGAGCGACGGCGGCTGATCGCAGACGGGATCAACGAGTTCATGGAGAGCCTGATCGCCGAGGAGCCGGAGCCGCTCACGACGATCGACGACCTGATCGCCCGCGGCGAGAGCCTCGGGGTCGAGTACAAGTCCTCGCTTCGCTGGGATTACCGGGAGAACCAGGTGAACAAGGCGCTCACCAAGGTCGTCGCAAAGACGCTCGCCGCTTTCATGAACAGCCAGGGGGGCACACTCCTGATCGGCGTCGCCGATGACGGGGAGGTGCTCGGACTCGACAAGGACTTCGAAAGCCTCGGTGCCAAGGGAAACCGTGACGGGTTCGAGCTGACGTTCCGGAACGCAATCGGCTCGTACCTCGGCGAGGACAAGAACCCAGGCGTCGAGTTGACCTTTAGCGAAATCGACGGGAAGACGGTCGCCGTCGCCGCCTGCGAGCGCTACCCGTCGCCGGTATTCGTCGAGGACGGCGACCGGTCAGAGTTCTACGTGAGGGCCGGAAACACGAGCCGCCCTCTCGGCGTCAAGGAGGCGAGCGAATACATCAAGTCGCACTGGGCAGCGCCTGCGGCGCAGCTTGCCTGAGAAACCCGTTGTCTCAGAAGGCACTACAGCGATGGGGTGTGGATGGGGCGGGACCCGCCGGAACCCCCATGGAAGGCCGTGGATTCGCCGCCCGTGCGTCTAAGCGAACTTCCTGCTAATCGGGCCTTTCCGGGCCGAGCCAGGGAAGGTCGTGGAAGCCCTTGATCGGCCTGTCACGCCGGAGGTCGCGGGTTCGAGTCCCGTCGCTCCCGTTTTCGAAGTCCCTGGTAGTCGGCGTTTTCGTTGCCTGGGTAGGCTCAGTGTGCCCGAGGTCGGGCAGCAAACGGGCAGCACTCGCCAGGGCGAGGCCATGTACCACAGTCATAAACTCCTGCAAAATGGCCTTCCCGTTAGCTGATCTGCTATCGAGGGTTGAAGAAGGCGCCCTGTGGCGGTCTCTTCGTCTGTGGAGGCAACGGATGACCTCCGGCCAGTTCGAGCCGCCGGCGGGCTCATGACTGGTGATCGCTGCGGGGACATGAGTGTCTCGGAGCGGCTCGGTGCTGCCCCCTACCTGGCGCCTTGACGCAAGCGTCCGGGCGGGGTTCTACGCTCTCGTCGTGCTGTGGGACGATGATGCGTCGCTCGAGGAGCTTGCCGCAGCCGGCGACGCGGAGGAGCTCTGCCGGCGGCTTTTGGCCTCGCCGTGCGGGTGCAGGTCGAGCACGCGCCACGGGGAGGCTGTCGATCTGCTCGCCCGGGTGCACGGCACGGGCGACCTGCCAGGGTCGTTCGTCGCGCTGCTTTTGTGCACCTGCCGTCGCTGGGATCGGGTGACGGCCAGGCTGATCGCCGGGATCGAAACGAGCGGCCTGCTCGGCGATGACGAGCTGGATGAGCTGGCGGAGTCGTTGCTTGCGGACGAGCTGGTGATCTCCTACCCGTTCGCCTGGGTCTCTCCGCAGTGGCTCGACGTCGATCTCGACGATGGCGCCGGCCGCATCTACACGGTCGACCAGAACACGCTCGGCGAGCACCGCCCCTCGCTCGAGCCGCCCCTGCATCGCTGGGCGGCGCGACGTGCGCTGCGCGGCGATCCCGAGCGATTCGACGACCTGCTGAGCGCCGCCTCCAGGCTCGAGCCGCGCCATCGTGACGCGCTCACCCACGGGCTGCTCGATGCCGCCGATGTGCTCGACGAGAAGCGGCGGCGGAGCCTCGTTCGGCGTGGCCTGAAGTCCGCGCAGGCGGGTGTGCGCCGCGCGGCGCTCGATCGGCTATGCGAGCTCGACGGCCCCGAGACAGCATGTCGCCGGGCGCGCGCCGACGCCAACGCCGCAGTCCGCCGCTGGCAACCGCCCAACCCGGAGCCCCGCGAGGCGCAAACCTCGCTTCTGGAGGCCTGACCCGGCGCGCTCAACGACAGTGCGCCGCGTCCACGGTTACCCGCGTTCCCAGCGTTCCTGCCGCCCCCACCAGGGCAGAAGCGGCGGCAAACTGGCGAGGCCGGGGTTCTCGGGCACCGGAGCCTCGCCGTCGTCGTTGTCGAAGCGACGGCCGTACTGGTCGGGGATCCAACCCCAGCCCCAGTAGGGGAGCGGCCGGTCGGGGACGATCCCGAGCTCGTCGAGCGGATCGATTCGCTCCGGGCCGACCGTGCACAGGTGCGTCCAGTCGTCGCCGAAGTCGAACACGTACACGAACTGCTCGCCCGCGCGCAGGCGGGCGAGCGTTGTGCGGCGGTCGTCGAGCGCCGGCCCCGTGTCCTCCCAGTCGATGTACGGAGTCGTCAGCCGCGTCTCGTCGGCGAGCGTGAAGTCGTGCAGGTGCGAGCGGTCCCAGCGGGCGAGAGCGTCGTCGATCGCCTCGGCAAGCTGCGCGAACGTGTGACGACGCGCGGCGGCGAAGATGCGGCCCGGCCGCGGCCAGAAGTCCTCTCCGTGGCCGGACACCAGATCGACCCGGATCGAGAGCCAGGTACGTGCCATGGGGTCGCCAGCCTACTGCCCCGCCGGGTCAGGGACGGCGCCAGCGCTCCAGTACGTGCTCGACCTTGCCATGGACGCGCTCCCGCGCCTCTGCGCGCTCGATCCCGGCCATCAGCAGCTGGTCGTAGTCGGTGGGACAGCCCGGAAACAAGCGGACGATCGCCGCCGAGAAACGCTCGCGCAGATCGGCGTCCTCGCGTCCGCGACGCTCGACTTCCCGTTCACGCCGACGGGCGCGCGCTCCTCGTCCTCAAGGCACTCCTGCTCCGCGCGCTCGAGCGCCTCCTCCTCGACCAGGATGCCCTGCCGCTCGTAGCGCCTGCGGGTGCGGCTGAAGCGCACCACCACTGCCGACAGGCGACTCGCACGCTTCGCGCGCCGGGTGAGCGCCGTATCGCCGGCGGACAGAAAGACGAGGTGGTCGAGGTCGGCGCAGTCGAGGCAGAGCGGGCCGGGCGTGTCCATGATCAACAGGTCGCCCGTTCCCCCACACGCAGTGCACGCCCAGTCGTTGAGCGGAGCGATCACGACCAGCTCGGGCGGACGCCTCTGTCGCTCTGTCAGCCGCTCCCGCGCGCCGGCGGGGAGCTCCGGTGAGAGCCAGTGCGTTCGGTAAGCGCGCTCGATGCCCGGGTCGCCGCTCTCACTGAAGCGAAGCGCCCGGCGGTCGGGAGTCCGCGCGACGTACGCGGCGTCGCTCGCCGAGAGTCCCCGAGCGTGCGCCCACTGCTCCAACAGGCGGCGCGCGGCCGAGAGCTTCGCCGGGCTCACGGTCAGCACCCCCTCGAGCGTCTCGATCCGTCCCTGGCGCCAGGCGGCCACCTGGGAGGGCGCCAGCCAGCCGAGACCAACGAGCACGTCGACTGCGCCCACCACCTGCCGCTCGACCAGAGCCGCCTCGGCCGCATCGACGACGCGTTGTTCGAGATTCTCCGGCCTAGTCGCCACGCTTCCGAGGATTCTCGTGCGCAGCCGAGTCGGAGCTGCGCGTGACGGGCTCGAGGTCGTTACCCATCGCTCGCGTTGCGCGTCACAACCGTGCACACCGCGCGGGGCAGCCTGTCCTCTAACTCTCCGTCGTTTGCCGATCACCCGGTCCGTCAGTGCCGCCGAGCGCGTTCACGATCGCGTCGCGTCCGGCGCGGTTCAGGCCACGCTGCGAGAAGAACATCCCGAGCGCACCGGCCAGGCGGACGGCCTCGGCCGGCGTCGCCCGCTGGCCTCCGAGTACGCCGCCGACAGGTTCTCGCGCTCGTCGTCGAGCCGCGAGCGTACGAGCGCCCTTCCCTCCGGAGGCGCATCGTAGGCCTCGTCGGCGAGCTGGGCGAAGTACGCGAGATGCCGCTCGCGTGCGCCGGCGGCTCCGCCCCTCTCGTCGAGCCTCTCGCTTGCGAACTCGCGGAGCGTCTCGAGCATCTCGAAACGCACGCCGGTCGCGCGGGACGGCTCCACCGTGATGCAGTGCTCGCCGGTGAGGTCGGGCCGGGCCCTGCTCGTGACGAGCACCGTGAGGCCGGGCGTCGCGGCGGCCAGCTCTCCCACCGCCCGCGCGGCGCGGAGCACCCGCTCCATGTTGTCGAGCACGAGAGCTCGTGCTCGGCGAGGCGACTCGTGAGCGTGTCCAGGAGCGGTGTGCTCGAATCGCCGAGGACACCCACAGCCTCGGCGATCACGGCCACGACGCCGTCGGCGTCCTGGACGGATGCGAGCAGGGCGACCGCCACGCCGCTGTCGAAGTCGTCCCTCACGTTCCGGGCGACCTCCAGCGCGAGGCGCGTAGCCGCTCACCGGGGCGGGTATCGACGCGCGCCGGCTCCGGCGACGGCTCGACGCGTGCGCGAAGCGCTCGGAGACGAGCACGGCGCGATCGTCACCCAGCAAGTCGGCGAGCTCTTGCGCGGTCGCGAAGCGACGGTACGACACGTCGTCGGCCGAGATGCGATCCAGCAGCGCCGTGAGACCGGGCTCGCGCTGCTCGGAGGGCTCCTCGAGGTAGACGAGCTTCGGCAGCGAGCCCGCGAGCAGGTACTCGTCCTCGAGCCCCGAGACGTCCATCCCGGGCGCGACCCAGCCGTAACGCTGCCAGTAAACACCGACGAAAGCGTCGCTCTGCTCGAGGTAGGAGCGGTAGAGGGCCCGAGGCGGGCGCGGGCGCGCCCCGAGCTTTCTGCTGCGACCGTCTTCGGACGCTGTCGGCGGCCGGGATCGGTCAAGGTATCTACGTGACAAAGCCGCTCACCGGTACCGCCGGTGAGCGGCGAAGGAGACGGCGTGCCGACCCACCGCCGGGATCGAGGTGGCCGAGGACAGCGAAAGGAGCAACGATGTCGGTGCAGACAAAGCGCGCGTACGAGCCGGCCGAGCCGGGCGACGGCTACCGTGTCCTGGTCGAGCGGCTGTGGCCGCGAGGGGTGACGAAGGAGGCGGCGCATCTCGACGAGTGGGCGAAGGAGCTGGCCCCCTCGACCGAGTTGCGCCGCTGGTTCGGCCACGACCCCTCCCGGTTCGAGGAGTTCCGGCGCCGCTACCGCGCTGAGCTCGCCGAGCGCGACCGGGAGCTGGATGCCTTGCGACAGCGAGCCCGGAGCGAGGCGTTGACGCTCGTCTACGGCGCCCGCGACACCGAGCACAACGGGGCGATCGTGCTCGCAGAGCTGCTGCGCTGACGAATGCGCACGGTCGGGCGCGGGGCTTGCGCGCGCGAATGCTCGTTCAACACACACCGCGGATGGACGAGAGAATCAGCAGTGCACCCATGTCCCGAGAGCAACCGGATGTCTCGCCGGCCGACGCCGGCAGTGGCCCCCTCGCTGGGCATCGTGTCGTCGAGCTCGGCGGGATCGGGCCCGGGCCGTTCTGCGGGATGCTCCTGGCCGACCTCGGCGCGGAGGTCGTGCGCGTCGATCGCCCCTCGGACGCCGGCACGCAGAGCCTCATGCCGATCCTGCTCCGCGGCCGCCGCTCGGTCACGGTCGACCTGAAGCGCGACGAGGGTACCCAGCTCGTGCTGCGACTGATCGACGCCGCCGACGCCGTGATCGAGGGCTTCCGTCCCGGCGTCACGGAGCGGCTCGGCCTGGGGCCCGAGACGTGCCTGGCCCGCAACCCGCGTCTCGTGTACGGGCGCATGACCGGCTGGGGCCGGGATGGGCCCCTCGCGCAGGAGGCGGGCCACGACATCAACTACATCGCGATCGCCGGCGCGCTGGGGGCGATCGGCCCGGCGGACTGCGATCCCGTCGTTCCCCTCAACCTCGTCGCCGACATGGGCGGCGGCGGGATGCTGCTCGCGCTCGGGATCGCAGCCGCGCTCGTCCACGCCGGGAGGACCGGTCAGGGCCAGGTCGTCGACGCCGCGATGACGGACGGTGTCGCGCTCCAGCTCGCGGGCACCTACGGGCTCATCGACCGGGAGCTCTGGGTCGACCGCCGCGGCTCCAACCTGCTCGACGGCGCCGCCCCCTTCTACCGCACCTACCGCTGCGCGGAGGGCGGGCACGTCGCGGTCGGGTCACTCGAGCCGGCGTTCTACGCAGCGCTGCTCGTCGGGCTCGGGCTGGCCGACGATCCGCTCTTCGCCGTCCAGCACGACCGTGACCGCTGGCCCGCGATGAGCGCGCGGCTCGAGGAGGTGTTCGCAACGCGGACGCGCGACGAGTGGAGTGCCGTCTTCGCCGGGCGCGACGCGTGCGTGACGCCCGTGCTCGGCCTGGCGGAGGCGGCGTCGCACCCGCACAACGTCGCGCGCGGGACCTACGACGTCGACGAGAGCGGCCTGACGCAGCCGGGCGCCGCGCCGAGGTTCGGCGGCACCCCGACGGCCTCACGGCCGGTCACGCGCACGCTCGGCGCGCACACCGACGAGGTGCTGCGCGAGGCCGGCCTCGACGACGCCGGAATCGCCGAGCTTCGCGCTCGCGGCGTGGTCGGCTGAGCCTCGATCCGAGCTGCGCCTGGGGACGAGCCACCAGCCCGGGCTCGCGTGGATGCACCGCATCGCCTCGCGTCCGTGACACGGGCGCGATCGACCCCGGTGGTCAGTCGAGCGACTCGGCCCGGGCGCCGGGCGGTACCACTATGACCGGGCAGGGCGCTTCGGCGACGACGCTCGTCGAGAAGCTCCCGAGGAGTGCCGCGCGCACCGCTCCGAGGCCGCGCGAGCCGACGACGATCAGCGCCGCGTCGAGATCGCGTGCGAGCGCGACGAGCGCTGCGGGCTCGCTGCCGTCCCGCACCGTCTCGATCGCGTCGCCGGGGAGGTGGAGCACGTCGGCGACCCCGGCGAGAACCTCCGCCGCACGCCGCTCGTCCACCTCCGCCAACTCCTCCCTGGCCTCCGGCACCGCGGAGGCGCCGGGAATCCGACGCAAGGTGTACGCGTGCACGACACGTAGCCCGCGTCCGAGGCGGCGGTCGAGCGCGATGGCGACGCGACCGGCCTCCAGCGAGGCGTCAGACCCGTCGACGCCCAAGACGATCGGCCCCTCGCCCAGCACGACGTCGGGACCGACGACGAGGACCGGGGCCTGCGCGCCTCCTGCGACTGCCGCTGACACGCTGCCGAGGAGCGCGGCTTTGAAGGGCCCTCGGCCTCGAGAGCCGACCACGATCAACTCGGCGTGGAGCTCGGCGCCGGCCGCGATCAGCTCCCTCGCGACGTCGCCTCGCCGGCGCAGCGTGACCGCCGGGGTGCCGGAGCGGGCGACTGCGGTGCGCGCCTCGGCGAGGAGCTCTTCCTGCTCGGGATCCTCCACCTCGGGCGAGCCCGCGAAATCAGGCTCGCCGAGCGGGGGCGCCACGTGGACGACTGCGAGGCTCCCCGCCGGGCCGAAGACCTCGGCCGCGAGCTCGAGCGCCCGCTTCGAGCTCTCCGATCCGTCGTAGGCGACGAGCGTTCGCATACCCTCGCCAATCAGGCTATCGGCACGGCGCCGCGGCCCCTCCGGCTCCTCCTTCCCGTCGACGTCCGGCCGGTGCCAGGCTGCCCTCGCGATCGCGTGTCCCGCGAGCGGGGCGGTGATGAGCACGAAGACGAACAGCAGCGCCGCGCTCGTCACGATGTCGGCGCTCCGCGTGGTGAGCGAGGCGAGGAGGATCACGAGCACGGACGGGCCGGTGACGAGCCCCGCTGCGTGGAGCTGGTTGAAGATGTCCGGCATCCGCAGGACGCCGTAGAGGCCGACGGTCGCGAGGAGGAGCCCGAGCCCGAGCAACCCCGCCCCGAGCACGTCGACCGCGGTGTCGATCACCGACCCTCTCCGCGGAGCACGTGCCTGACGGCGACGAGGGTCGCGACGAACGACAGCAGCCCCAGTGCGAGAGCGCCGTCGACGTAGTACGAGACGTCCCGCAGGTACGAGAGGATCGTCAGCAGCGCAACGACGATCGAGACGAGCACGTCGAGCGCGAGGACGCGCTGGAGCGTGTCGCGCGAGCGGAGCAGCACGACGCCCCCCCGCCAGGATGAGGAGCGTCGCCCAGGCGAGCCCGACGGCGGCGACGACCTCGGGCATGGCGCTACTGCACGACCTTCCGCTGCCAGCGCTCGTGCGCGGCCGCATGCCGGGCACGGACCGCCTCCGGATCGCCTGCGTCGACGAGATGGACGACGAGCGTCTCGCGCCCGGCATCGACGACGACCTCGTCGGGCGCCTCCCCGGTGAGGACTCCCCAGAGAGCCGTCTCGTACCGCGAGCGACTGCCGCGCGGGATCTCGACGAAGCCGGGCCTGGCCGGACGCCCGACGCAGAAGCGGGCGACCCGCCAGCTGCCGAGCACCATCTCGGCGGCGGTTTGCGCCGCGACCGCCGCCGCGGCTGCGAGACGCTCGGGCAAGGGAGCCGGCGGCTCCTTCGGACGGCGCGGCCGCAGCGCCAGCGCGACCGCGAGCCCGAGCGCCAGCCCGACGAGCACGTCACCGGGCGCAAGGCTCGTGAGCACGAGCAGGTAGACGACCGCGAGCGCGACCGCTCGCATGAGGACGGTGCTCACCGGCCCCCCCGGGCGAGGAGCTCGGCGGCGTCGTGGCTCAGCGCGAGCAACGGCTCCGGCCACACGCCCATCGCGAGGACGAGGAGCGCGAGCGCGGCGACGACGCCCTGCTGGGGGCGGAGCTGCGCCGGCCCCTTCGCTCGCCGCGCCAGAAGTCGTACTGATACGTCTGGAATGCGTAGACGAACGAGAGTGCGCTGCCGAGGACGAACAGTGCGACGAGCGCCGGGCTCCCGGCCGTGGCGCGGAAGAGCTCGAGCTTGCCCACGAACCCGGCGGCTGGCGGGACGCCGGCGACGCTCAGGGCACCGAGCGCGAACGTGGCCCCCGCGAGCGCGCCGCGCATCTGCGCGGTCAGGAAGAGCAGCGTCTTGTTGAGCGCGTTGACCACGGTGTAGAGGATTGCGGCGGCGAAGCCGACCGGCCCGCCCACGCCGATCGCGACGAGGACGTAGCCGACCTGTCCGATGGCCGAGTACGCGAGCATCTCGCTCGCCGTGCGCCGGGAGACGGCAAGCACGCCGCCGTAGAGGATCGAGGCGCTACCGATGACGATCAGCGCGCCGGCGGCGAGGTCGAGCTCGCCCGGCAGCAACTCCCCGCCGAACCGGAGCAGCCCGTAGGCCCCGATGTTCGCGAGGCCGCCGCTCAGGATCGCCGCGACCGCGGGGCGCGCGCCCGTGTAGACGGTCGGCAGCCAGAAGTGGAAGGGAAACAACCCGAGCTTGACGCTGAACGCGACGAAGAAGCCTGCCGCGAGCAGCACGGCTGCGTTCGCGTCGACCTCGTCCATCCGCGCCGCGATCCCGGACATCTCGAGCGTCCCGGTGACGTGGTAGACGCCCGCCACCGAGAGCAGGAAGATGAAGGTGCCGAGCAAGTTGACCGTCGTGAAGACGAGCGCGGCGCCGAGCTCCCTGCGCCCGCCGCCGTACGTCGCCAGGACGTAGCCCGCAGTCATCGCGAGCTCGAAGAAGACGTAGAAGTTGAACAGGTCGCCCGTGACGAAGACGCCCGTCAGCCCGGCGGCGAGCAGGACGACGAGGCCCGGGAACGTCCGCTCGCGCACTCCCTCCAGCACCTCGAAGACGGTCGCGGAGAGGAGTGCCAGCGACGAGAGGAGCGCGAACAGGACGCCGAGGGCGTCCGCCCGGAGCGTGATCCCGACACCGGCCGGCCAGTTGCCCGTCGTGACGACGACAGGGTCGTCCGGCAGCACCGCGGCGGCCAGCACGACGAGTGCGCCGAGGTTGGCCCCGAGGACGCACACGGCGACCCAGCCGACCAGGCGCCGTCGGCCGTCGAGCAGCGCGAGCACGAGCCCCGCGGCCCAGGGGACGACGAGCGACAGCGAGAGCGCCGTCATCGCGCGGCGGCTTCCTCCTCCGCGTGCTCGCGCTCGTGGAGGCGCTCGAGACGGGCCTCGCGCTCCGCCTCGCGCACTGCCACCTCGGCCAGCTCCTCGGAGCGATAGGCCTGGACGACCCGGAGGACGAGCACGAGCAGCAGCGCGGTGACCGCCAGCCCGATCACGATCGCCGTCAGGGCCATGGCCTGGCTCAAGGGGTCGCTGACGGGGCCCCTCGAGAGTGGGTAGATGGGCGCGGCGCCGCGCGTCAATCCCGAGGCCACGAGCGTGAGGACCGCGGCCTGCGAGACGAGGACGACGCCGAAGACCACCCGCACGAGATCCCGGTCGAGCAACAGGTAGGCCCCGGTGCCGAACAGGACGGCGGCGGCCAGGGCGAAGAGGAGGCTCACGCGCGGCGCTCCTCGACCAGCCGCGCGATCTGGTGAATCGTCTCCACGAGCGCGCCCGCGACGAGCAGGAAGATGCCGACGTCGAGCGCGACGGCGGTCGTCAGCTCGAGCGCGCCGATCTCGACGACCGGCTCGCCGGCTCGGGGAAAGTGGGTGAGGGGCGGCTCGCCGAAGGCGACTGGAAAGAAGCCGATCGCGAGCACGAGCAGGAGCCCGGCGACGGCGAGCACGGGTGCATGACGGAGGACGGGAAGGCTCCGCTCGGCTCGCTCGGCGCCGAGCGTGACGTACCGGAGCGCGACCGCGAGGGCGACGACGACGCCCGCGCTGAAGCCGTCCCCGACGTCGCTGTAGCCCTTGACGATGATCGCGGCCGCGACCATCGCGGCCGGGCCGAGCAGGCGGGGGCAGACCACCTCGAGGATGACGCTCACCAGGCCCTCCCGCGACTGAGCAGGCTGGCGACGCCGACGACGGCCACGGCGAGAACGGTCACCTCGACCATCGTGTCGAGACCGCGAAAGTCGGCGAGGATCACGGTGACGACGTCGCCGCCGTGCGCCTCGGGCGCCCTCTCGATGTGCTCGGCGGCGACGCCTGTTGTCGCCGTCGGGCGCGAGAGCGCGCCCCAGATGGCCGCGAACGCGGACGCGCCGGCGGCGGCGCCGATCACGGCGTTCCGGGCACGCCGGCGCGGCCGCCGCACGGTTGCCGGCGGCAGCCGGGCGAAGACGCCGACGAACACGTAGGCGAGAACCGTCTCGACCAGGACCGCCACGAGCGCGACGTCGGGTGCCCCGACCATCGCGTAGACGCCCGCGAGCGCGAACCCGAGCACGGAGAGCGCCAGGACCGGTTGCAGCCGGCCGCGGTCGCGCGCGGCGGTCACCGCCGCGAGCGCCCCGAGCCCGAGCAGGACGATGATGGGGAGGTCTCCCAGCGCGACCGGCCCGACCTCGTATGAGCCCCGGGTCGGCGTGACCGCCAACGCGATCGCGATCAGCACGGCCGCCGGCACGAGCACGGCGGCGATGCTGTTGCGCAGGTCGCGCACCTCTCGATCGTGCGCCCAGTCGGAGACGCGGTTCAGCCAGAGAAGCGACAGCGCGTACCAGCGGCGCGGGCCGGCACGTTCCCCCGCACGGGCGAAGGCGCCCACGAGCGGCGCGCGAACGCGCGGCACGACCAGGATGAGCGCGCCGAGCGCCCACGCCGCGAGCGCCATCCGGTTCTCGCTGCCGAGCTCCGCGTGGTAGGCGGGCGCCACCTCGAGCGGGCCGGCGTACGTGGCCGCGGCCGCGTCTTCGGCCAGCCGTGCGAACGGCTCGACGACGATGCCGCCGACGACGGCAAGCGCGCCCAGGACGACGATCGGCGCGAGCAGGAGCGGAGGCACCGGGGCGCTCGGCTGCGTCTGCAGCGGCCCCGTGAAGAGGCCGAGCCAGAACCGCCCGATGTAGGCGACCGTCAGCGCCGCCGCGCCGACGGCGAGCAGCTGGACGGCGCGACCGTGCTCGGTCGCGGCCGCGAAGAAGAGCTCGTCCTTGGAGAAGCCGAGCGTCAGCGGGAGCGCCGCCAGCGTCGCCGCCGCGACGCCGCTTGCCACCGCGAGCGCGGGCATCCGTCGGCGGAGGCCGCCGAGTCGAGAGAGCTTCGACTCCCCCGTCGCCACCGTCACGGCACCCGCCGTCATGAAGAGGGCGCTCTTTGCGATCGCATGGGCGAGCACGTAGAGCGTCGCCGCTCCGGCCGCTGTCGCGCCGCCGATCCCGTAGAGCGTCACGACGTAGCCGTACTGCGAGATCGTCGAGTGCGCGAGGATCTGCTTGAGCTCGTCCTGCGCGAGCGCGAGCACACCGCCGACGGCGATCGAGACCAGCCCCGACGACGAGTAGCCCGTCGAGGACGAGGTCGCTCCTCGCGAGCAGCGGGTGCACCCGCCCGAGCACGAGCACGCCGGCGGCGACCATCGCCGCCGAGTGCAGGTACGCGGAGACGGGGGTCGGCGCGGCCATCGCGCGCGGCAGCCAGAAGTGCAGCGGCGCCTGCGCGCTCTTGGCGAGCGCGGCGACGGCGATCAGCACGCCGGCGGCCGTGGTCGTCGGCCCGGAGCCCGCGCGCTCGAAGAGCTCCGGCAGGGAGAACGTGCCGTGCGCGTCGTAGAGGAGGACGGCGCCGACGAGCAGCGCCACCGCGCTCACTCCCGTCACGAGCAGGGCCATCAGCGCGGCGCCACGCGCGTCCCGGTCGCGGTCGAAGCCGATCAGGAAGTACGACGCGACTGCCGTCAGGTCGAAGAAGACGAAGAGGAGCACGAGGTCGCGGGCACAGGCGAGCCCCACCATCGAGCCCATGAAGACCACCATCCAGGGCCAGAAGCGCCACGCGTCGCCCGTCGGGCGGCGGAGGTGCTCGAGGTGCCACGGGAGGTACGCGACCCCGTAGGCGAAGACGAGGGCGCCGATACCCGTGGCGAGGAGGGCGTAGAGCGCGCCGAGCCCGTCGAACGCGAGATCGATCCGCAGGTCGAGCGTCGGCGCCCAGTCGAGCACGACCGCGCCTCCGCCGGCCAGCCACGCTGCCAGGCACGCCGCGAACGCCACCGCTGCGCTCGCCGTCGCCGCCCAGGCGAGCACGTCGGCGCGTCTCGACGTCACGCAGTGGAGCCTACGTCACGTCGCATCGGCCAACGAGCGCCGCACCCGCAACGCGCTTGCACGGGCGGATCGCGTCGCCGCGGCAGCCCCCTCGGGGCGGCAGCGGCAGGGAGCCGTCGCTCGGTGAGCTCCTGCTCGACCAGCAGAACGCCCATACCCGACTGAGCGTCGGCGTCAGTCGCCGACGATCTCGGCGAACTCCGGCTCCCCGCGGATCGGGTCGAGGTCGCTGTCGCCCTTCGCGTAGTCGCGGAAGCGCTCCGACCCGTCGATCGCCTCGCGGAGGTGCCGCAGCGCATCGTCGCTGCGGCCGGTGAGGCTCTCGAGACAGGCGAGGTTGTAGGCGAGGAGCGGGTACTGCGGGTTGGCCTCGACGACCGGACGCAGGCGCTCGAGAACCGCCTCGTGCTCCCCCGCCTCGTACTGCCGCCCGAGCGGCATCCAGAGCTCCCAGCCGACCGGCTCGTACGCCTTCCCCGGCACGCCGCCGATCGCGACGATCGTCGTCCCCGGCTCTTCGGCGAACGCGGTGCGCTTCACGCCGGGCGGCACGAGGACGAACGTCCCGGCGGGCGCGTCGACCCGCTCGTCGTCGAGCTCGAACGCCGCGCGGCCCTGCTGCACCACGTAGAGCTCCTCGCTCCCGTCGGCGCTGTCGGCCTCGTCGTGCTCGTTCAGGATCCTGTCTCCCGTCTCCCGGCCCGTCCAGGCGGTGATGCCGAACGACGTGATGCCGAAGTGATGCCTGACGGGACGGTAGGGCTGGCGTCCGTCGCTCAGCTCGTCGATCTCGTCGAGGTGCGCAACCTGGTAGCTCATGCGTCTCTCCTCCGGGTCGTCGTCGCCCGCTGCAACTCCCGAGTCTACGGTCGCGGGCCCGTGTCGTCTCGCCCCGCGCCGGCACGGCCGCCGGCGCGGGTGAGACGGGAGGTCAGCCCGCCGCCGGCCGGGCCTCGGCGGAAGCCGCCTCGCGTTCGACGAGGCGGTCGTGAGCCTGGCGGTCCCAGGCGATGTCGAAAGCGAGCAGGATCAGGTTCGAGCCCGCGACTGCGCCGGCAACCGTCGTCAGGATCGCGGCGATCCCCTCGGTCGCGTTGAAGCCGAGCCAGCCGCCGGCGAGCGCTCCGGCGAGCGCCGCCGCGAAGCCGGTCGCGCGGGCGCCGGCAGGCCGCTCGCCGTTCACCCAGGCGAGGTACACAGCGAGCCCGACCGGGACGCCGATCGACAGCGCCGCGAGCAGCTCGTCGTCGAGCGGGACGCCTGGCAGCGCGGTCAGCGCGATCAGGACGCCTGCGAGCCAGCCGCCGAGGCCGAGCACGATCGCGTAGAGAGAGCGCAGCACCGCGCCCGCCTTGCGCCCGAACGGCCCGCGCCAGCGGACCCGGAGCGCCATCGCGAGCAGGGAGAGCACCGTCAGAGTCGCCAGCGCGACGATCGAGCCGAGCGCGATCTTCGCGATCCCGCCCTGGCTCACGCTCGGCGTGAAGTCGACGCGCTGCGACTCGTAGAGCGAGTCGTCGACGCGGCCTGTCGAGAGGAAGCGGTTCACGAGCCGGGTCCCCGCCTCCGGCTGCTGCGTCCAGAACGAGAGGGAGTGGCCGAAACCGGGTAGCACGACCTGCCGGCCGTTCGGCAGGTACGGCAGCAGCTCCTTCGTCGCCACCTGCGGCGGGGTCGAGACGTCGAGCTCCCCGCCCACGAGGAGCGTCTCGACGCTGGAGCGCCGCATGTGCCGGTACCTCGCGTCGTCCGGGCTGGTCGGCCAGGCGTCGCCGAGCCGCCCTCCGCCCCAGGCGAAGTCCGTCCCCGGGTTGCCGAGGATCGAGCCCCGGTCGCCGCCCTGCCGGTAGAAGGCGTCCACGGCCCAGGCGTCCTGCGTCCCGATCGCGGCGTACTCGCCCCAGGTGAACATCTTCGGGAAGATGAGGTCGGCGGCGAGCGAGGCGAGCCAGAGGCCGCTCGCGTCGCCGTCGGCGGCGGCGAGCCACGACACGAGGGTGAGCGGCCCGTTGGCGGGCGCCGCCTCCGGTGTCGTCTCGAACAGCCCGAAGAAGGACGCGATCCGCACGTCGGCCTCGTCGATCGGAAGGAACCACCAGCGGTCGGGAATGTGGGCGGAGGTCCACCGCATCGAGGAGACGAGATCGTCAGTCCGCCCGCGGCAGCTCGCGTCGCTCGCGCACGCCTTCGCGTAGCGGCCGATCTGCGCGTCGGTCGTCTTCGGCTCCCAGAAGAAATGGCCGGGCGGGTTCGCGCCGACCAGCACCGCGCGGTGGACGCTCCGCGGGTAGCGCCAGGAGTAGATCAGCGCGAGGCGCGTCCCGGCGCTCTCGCTCAGCAGGTCGATCTTCTCGTAGCCGAGCGCCTTCCGCGCCGCCTCGAGGTCGTCGGCCTGCTGGGACATGCTGTAGCCGTCGAGGTCGACGCCCTCGCCGGTCAGCCGCGCCGCGCACGCCCGGAAGGCGCCGGCATACGCGTGGAACGACTTCGCCCCGAGACGGTCGGTCGAGTGCCCGAGAGCCGACTCGACCTCCGGGCAGTCGAGCACGGAGGAGCCGTCGACGCCGCGGTAGCCGACGACGACGACGTCGCGGTCGCCGGCGAATCTGCTCGCGTACGGAAAGTGCATGTTGGTGACGCCGGGGCCGCCCTCGAGGCGGAAGACCGGCTCCTTCGGATGCGCCGAGCGGGCGCGGACGCGGGTCACCGGCACGGCGATCAGCCGTGAGGCGGCGTCGTCGCGGTTCTCGGGCACGACGAGCGTGCCGCAGTCGGCGGCGTAGCCGCCGTCCTCGGTCGCGTAGGTGCACGGCTCGAGCTCGAGGTTGCCGGCCGTCGCCCCGGCCGGGACGGAGACGCGGTCGTCGGGCGCGAGCCGGAGATAGCCGAGCGTGAGCACCGTCAGCCCGAGCAGGGCGAGGGCGACGATGCGCGCGGGCGTGAAGGCGCGGTACGGAGATTTCATGATGATCCTTTCGCAGAGGTCGATGCCTCGACGCTAGGAGGCGTGCGCCCCGCCGGCCTCGTCGCCAGGCCGGAATCGCGCTCGCACCCGGCGACGATTCCGTGTCCTCCTGCGGTAGGAGCGAAACGCGCTTGGCCCCCGGCTCCGATCGAGATCGGTGCCGGGGGCCGATGAGCCCAGCGCTTCTACGCAGAGGTGGCTGCCGGCGCCGCGTCCCGCGCGGGCTCCGGCTCTCCGGGCTCGAGCCGTGGCAGCCACTCGAGCCACCGGGGCAGGTACCAGTTCCACTCTCCGAGCAGCTTCATGGTCGCCGGCAGGAGCACGGCCCTGACGATCGTCGCGTCGATCAGGATCGCCACGGCGAGCCCGACGCCGAACTGCTTGAAGAACAGCATCGAGAGCGTCGCGAAGATCGAGAACACGAGCACCATCACGACCGCCGCGCTGGTGACGACGCCCGCGGTGCGCTTGATCCCGTTCGAGATCGCGTCGTCCATGCTCTCGCCCCTGTCGTAGAGCTCCCTGATCCGGCCGAGCACGAGGACGTGGTAGTCCATCGAGAGGCCGAACAGGATCACGAACAGGAGCAGCGGCACGACGGGGTCGATCCCGGCGGTGGAGCTGAAGCCGAGCAGGCCCTTGCCGATCCCGTGCTGGAAGACGAGCACGAGCACGCCGTACGCCGCAGCGACGGAGAGCAGGTTGAGCAGCATCGCCTTCGCTGCGACGACGATCGAGCGGAACGCGACGAGCAGGAGCCCGAACGCGATCACGAGCACGAAGGCGACGACCGGCGGGAGGTTCGACCGGAGCTCGTCGGTCGAGTCCTTCCACTGTGCCGCCGTCCCGGTAACGCCGGCCTCCGCGTTCGGGAGCCGGCCGACCGTCTCGGGGACGATCCGGTCGCGGAGAAGCGCGAGTGCGGCTTCGGCCTCACGGTCGGTCGTCTTGCCGTCGATCGGGATGGCGATGTTCGCGACGGTCGCGTCGCGATTGACGTCGACGGTGATCGGCGCCTGCATGCGGCCGCTCGCGAGCGCCTGCCGCTCGAGGCGGCGAATAGCGTCCTGCACCGCGGGGGCCTCGACGTTCGGCGCCTTCACGACGACGTTGGCGGGCAACGCCGTCCCGGGGAACGCCTGCTGCATCTTCGTGTACGCCTGGACGACCGGAAGCGACTTGGGGAACGTGTCGGGCCCGGCCACCGCCATGCGGAGCTGGAGTGCCGGGACGGCGAGCGTCACCAGCAGCCCGCCAGTGAGCACGACCGAGGTGAGCGGCCGGCGCAGGACGCGCTCGACGATCGCACCCCAGATCCGGCTCTCGCCGCTCGAGCGGCGGCGGCCGAGGAGCGGCACGCGCCCGCGGTCGACCCGGTCGCCGAGCCGGGAGAGGAGCGCCGGGAGCACGGTCAAGGAGCCGAGCACGGCGATCGCGACGACGGTGATGGCCGCGACCCCGAGCGAGGCAAAGGTCGAGTCGCCGGTCAGGAACATGCCGGCCATCGCCACGATCACGGTGAGGCCCGCGACGAGCACCGAGCGTCCCGACGTCGCCGCCGCGGCCTCGAGAGCGGCCCGCTCGCTGCGCCCGGCGGCCCGTTCCTCGCGTTCCCGCTTCAAGTAGAACATCGAGTAGTCGACGCCGACGGCGAGACCGATGAGGAGCACCAGCGCGGGTGCCTGCATCGCCACAGGGAACACCTGGCTCGGGATCGCGATGAGCCCGAACGTCGCGAACACCGCGGTCAGTGCCAGGAGCAGCGGGATCCCTGCCGCGACGAGCGCCCCGAATGCGACGACGAGGATCGCGAGCGTGACCGGCAGGGAGTACAGGCCGGCCTTGCCGAGGTCGTCGCCGTAGGCGGTCGCGAGCGCGTCGACCTTGCTCGCGTCGCCGAACTGGCCGACGAAGACGGCCGGATGGGCTGCCTGGAGCTCGTCGACCGTGTCGAGGACCGGGCCGATCCTGTCGACGGCCTTGTCGGCGTCGCCGCGGATCTCGAACTGGACGAGCGCGGCGTGCCCGTTCGGGGCGACCTGGCCCCCGTTGCCCGCGCCGAGGGGCGACCGCACGTTCTGGACGTCGTCGAGCTTCGAGAGCCTCGCGACGACGTCCGCGATCGCCGCCTCGAAGGCGGGATCGGTCGTACGTAGGGTCTCGCTCTGTACCAGGACGTTCTCGCCGGCAGGTTGCTCGAACCCGGCCTCGAGGATCCTGTCCATACGGCCGGACTCGCCCGGCCCCGGGGCGTTTGAGTCGATCGACTTCATCCCGAACGCGCCGCCGAGGCCGAAGGCGACGAGGACGAAGGCGAGCCAGCCGAACGTGGCCGTCTTCCAGTGCGCGGCGCTCCAGCGACCCATTCGGGCCGCGAGATTTGGCCGGCTGCTGCGGTTGTCGTGCTTTCCGAACATCGTGGATCCTCCTTCGAGGTCGCTCGAGCGTGGAGTGGATGTGGAGCCCCTCGGCCGCATGGGCGAAGGGGTGGTGTGCCAGAGCAGCTGGACGTGGATCCCGTCGCCCCCGCGGGCGGCGAGCTCGCGGGTGTTGGCGGGGGTCATGGCTCCTCCTTCCGACCGAAGCTCCATGGCCGAGACGCTAGGAGGCGAGTTGAGCGGCGACGTCGTCGCGAGGCCGGATTCGCTCTCCCCCCGGGCGACGATCTCGCCTCCTACCGCGGTAGGAGGCGGCGCCCGGAGGCCTGGGCTACGTTCAGCCCGTGAACCGGGCCGAAGACCTCGCGCGCAGGCACTCCCTCGACGCCCTGCTCGTGCTGCTGGCTCTCGCGGCAGTCCTCGAGCTGGCAGTCGACCAGGACGACCCGAACGCGCCGCAGACCACCCTCTGGTTCTGCGTCCCGGTGACTGCGGTCCTCGTGCTGGGGTTGCTCGGGCGCCGCCGCTTCCCCTTCGCCGCGCCGGCCGCGTTCTGGCTGCTCGCCGCGGCGGTCTCGTTCGTCGACGGGCGGCTCATCACCTTCCCCGCCGGCAGCTACATCGCCGGGATCATCGCCGCATTCCTCCTCGGCAACGTGGCGGACGCCGTGCTGGCGCGGGTGGGCCTCGTCGTCGTGCTCGGCGGCATGGCGACGATCGTCTACAACCGGCCGGGCCACTCGACCGGCGAGCTCTTCTTCCTCCCGCTCCTGTTCGGGATCGCCTGGCTGGCCGGGTTCGCTGTGCGCACGCGGGCCGAGCAGGCCGACGCGGCCGAGGCGCGCGCCGCCCAGGCCGAGCGCGAGCGCGAGTCGGCCGCCCGGATCGCGGTCGCAGAGGAGCGCGCACGCATCGCGCGGGAGCTGCACGACATCGTCGCCCACTCCGTCAGCGTCATGGTCCTCCAGGTAGGCGCCGTCCGGCACAAGCTGCCCGACGAGCTCGCGGACGACCGCGACGCGCTTCGGGGCGTCGAGGAGGCGGGGCGTGCTGCGCTCGCGGAGATGCGCCGGCTGCTGGGAGCGATGCGCAACGACGGCGAAGACCCCGAGCTCGCACCACAGCCCGGCCTCGACAACCTCCGGGCCCTCCTCGCCGACGTGGAGCGGGCCGGCCTGAGGGTCGAGCTCCACCTCGACGGCGACGCCGCCCCGCTCCCCCGGGCGATCGACCTCTCGGCCTACCGGATCGTCCAGGAAGGCCTGACGAATGCCTTGAAGCACGCGCGGGCGACTCGTGCCGACGTCACGCTGCGCTACGCCTCCGACGCCCTCGAGATCGAGGTCCGCGACGACGGCGAGAGCGGCGGTGCGGGCACAGACGGGCCCGGCTACGGTCTCCTCGGGATCCGCGAGCGCGTGAAGATCTACGGCGGTGCGATGACGGCAGGAGCGGGGCCGCAGGGCGGCTTCGTGCTCGAGGCGCGGCTCCCGCTCGGCGGTGAGGGGCGATGACGATTCGCGTCCTCGTCGCGGACGACCAGTCGATGGTCAGGGCCGGCTTCCGCATGCTGCTCTCGGGCGAGGAGGACCTCGAGGTCGTCGCAGAGGCGTCGAACGGGCTCGAGGCGGTCGACAAGGCAGCCCGGTACGAGCCGACGGTCGTCCTGATGGACATCCGCATGCCCGAGCTCGACGGCCTCGAGGCGACCCGGCGGATCCTCGCCGCCGATCCGGAGGCGCGTGTGCTCGTCCTGACGACGTTCGACCTCGACGAGTACGTGTACGAGGCGCTCCGTGCCGGCGCGAGCGGCTTCGTCCTGAAGGACGACCCGCCCGAGCAGCTGCTCGACGCGATCCGAACGGTCGCGGCCGGCGACGCCCTCCTCTCACCGGCGATCACGAAGCGGGTGATCCGCGAGTTCGCCCGGATGCCGCGCCCGCGGCCGCCGAAAGAGCTCGACGACCTGAGCGCCCGCGAGCTGGAGGTCTTTCGCCTGATCGCCCAGGGCCTCTCGAACGCCCGGATCGGACAGGAGCTCTTCATCAGCGAGACGACGGTGAAGACGCACGTGACCCACATCCTCGCGAAGCTCGGGCTGCACGACCGCGTCCAAGCGGTCGTGCTCGCCTACCAGACGGGCATCTTCGCCGACGCGCCGGAGCCGGACGGCGGCTCACCATAGGACGACTCGCGGGGCAACGTAAGGCCCTCGCGTTTCGGTCCGGTTTCAGGCTCGCGGCGCTTGCCGCGTCGCGGCCGGGATGGTGGTCCTATCGATCGAGCGACACGAGCAGCTCGCGGAGCAGCGACGCGAGCTGACGCCGCTTGGCCGCGGGAAGGGCGGCGAGCAGCCGCTCCTCGTTCTCGAGGTGCGCCTCGACGGCGTGGTCGACGAGGTCGCGACCTCTGGAGGTCAGCGCGATCAGCTTCCCGCGGCGATCCGACGGGTCCGGCTCGCGCCGGACGAGGCGGCCGGCCTCGAGGCGGTCGAGGCGCTTCGTCATGCCACCCGTCGTGACCATGGTCGACCGGCTGAGCTCGCCGGGCGTGAGGCGGTAGGGGGATCCCGAGCGGCGGAGCGTCGCAAGGACGTCGAAGTCGGCGCCCGTCAGGTCATGCTCGGCGAAGACCGGATCGAGCTCCCGCTCCGCGAGCGCGGCGATCCGCGAGATGCGCCCGACGATCCCCATCGGCGCGGGATCGAGGTCGGGGCGCTCGCGACGCCACTGGGCGGTGATCCGGTCGACGGCATCTCGTTCGGTCATTCGACGGCGATTATAGCTGACTGCGAAGTTACTTGACAGAAAGCTAGCTAGTTAGTATCTTTCTTGCAAGCTAGTTAGGAGGAAGAGAATATGGGGATGTATCCACACGTGACCCAGTTCGAGACTGCCGCCCTGAGAGTGGCGCTCGCCACGCAACCGACCCGGCCCCGACGCGCGAGAGGGCGCAGGGGAGTGAGGCGTCTCGTCCACCGGCGCTCGGTGGGCCGCGTGGCGGCCGGCGTGTGACCCGACCACCGACCGATCGAGAGAGCAAAGGAGACGACATGGCGATCATCGAAGCGACGGCGGCCGCAAGGCTCCTCCACCGTCCCGTGGCGACGGGGCCTGCGTTCTGGGGCCCGGGAGACCACTACACGTTCCTGGTCACCGGGGAGGAGTCGGGCGGCGCCTACTTCGCGATGGAGGCGCTTGTGCCGCCGGGCGGCGGTCCGCCGCCCCACGTTCACACACGGCAGGACGAGACCTTCTATCTCGTCGAGGGCGAGGTCGAGTTCCTCCTCGGCGACACCCTCGTGGTCGCGGGCCCGGGCGATTTCGTCAACGTTCCGCGCGGCACGGTGCACCGGTTCCGGAACGCGGGCGAGGAGACAGCGCGCCTGATGCTGACGTTCACGCCCGCAGGGCTCGAGAAGTGGTTCGAGGAGACGCTCGAGCCGGCTCCGAACGATGCGCACGAAGCGCCCGACAACCACGCCGAGGTCGTCGCACGATACGCGGCGGCTGCGCCCCGGTACGGCGTCGAGTTCGTTTGACCCGAGCCGGCGGCGAGCCACTGGCTCGCCGCCGGCACACCTCACCTGGGCGAAGCGCCGCTCATTCCCACGTCACGAGCACGGCGTAGAGGACGAGGAAGAGCATCGCCACCACGGTGAGCGCGAGGAACGGGGCGAACGGCATCCAGTAGAACCAGCGGATGCACCCGATCGACGCCGCCACGATCGCGAACCAGCGTCCGAAGGAGCGTCCGTCGAGGACGCTCTTGCCTGCGATCACGAACAGGACTGCGAGCGCGGCGTCGACGAAGCCCCAGAGCCAGTGCTCGCCGCCGAGAACGCCGTCGGAGACGTTCGCCAGCCAGGCGGCGTCCGCCCAGAGGTTCACCGCCCAGATCACCGAGAACGCCGCGGCGACGAACATCATCACTCCCGCGTACGTGAGCCAGCCGTTGCGTGTCGTGGTCACGTGCTCCTCCTCTCGAATCGCCTCGCTGCCGCGAGCACGATGACAGCGCGCTGCCTCCCGGACAAGGCAGGTGCCGCGATCATGCATTCTCGTAGAGTCGGACGAGGCGACGAAAGGACACGACGATGATCGAGTTGCTGCGCGATCTGCCCGCGGGCGTGATCGGCATCGAGGCGGTCGGGCGCGTCGAGGCCGATGACTACGCGACCGTCGTCGAGCCGGCCGTGCGAGCGGCGCTGCAAGGAGCGGACAAGCTGCGCCTCGTCTACGTGCTCGGGGACGGGTTCCAGGGCTACTCGGCCGCAGCGTCCTGGGAGGACGCGAAGCTCGGCATCGGGCACTGGGACGCGTGGGAGCGGATCGCGATCGTCACCGATCGCAGCTGGATCCGCGACGGCGTGAAGGCGTTTGGGTGGATGTTCCCCGGCGAGGTCAGGGTCTTCCCGACCTCCGCCCGACAGGATGCGCTGAGCTGGGTGAGTCTCTAGGCTCTATTTTTGAATCATGTATAACTTCTAAAACTGTGGGTGAATCGCCCGGGAACGAGACGCTCGAGTCGCTCGCGAAGCTGTTCGATCGCGCGCTGCGGGCGCTCGGCGACGCCGGCGAGGAGGACGCTGCCTGCCGCCTCGCGGCCGAGGGGTGGTGGCTCCTCCGGGAGCCTTCTCCGCGCTCGGCCCGCCGGCTGAACGCCACGCTCCACCGGCTCACCGTCCACGCCCCGAAGGCTTCGGCCCCTCCCCCACAGCCGTCGCTCTCCAAGGAAGGAGCATGATGTCAGCCACCGCAGACCAGACGCTCGACGTCCGCAGCGAGCCGCCGGCGCGCCGCCACGAGCTCATCTTCGACACGTACGACGCGCTCGCGCCCGGCGGGGGCTTCGTGCTCGTCAACGACCACGACCCGAAGCCACTCCGGTACCAGTTCGAGGCCGAGCACGCGGGTGCCTTCAGCTGGGACTACCTCGAAGAGGGCCCCGAGGTGTGGCGCGTGCGGATCGGCCGGCCGGCCGGCGCGTAACCCCCTACGCGGCCGTGCCCGCGGCGAGGCGGGCGACGCAGAGGTCGGGTCGTACGAACGGCTCGAGCGCCGTCGCCCGCGTCGCCGCTCCGAGCTCCGTGAGGGCGCCGCGCATCAGCCCGAGGTGGATCGGGCAGATGATCTCCTGGTGGCTCCGTGCGAGCTCGAGGAAGGGGCACGGACGCATCAGGATCTTCTTCCGCTCGCCGTCGCGCGCGAGCTGCGGCTCGAAGCCGACGTCGGCGAGCAGCTCGACGAGCTTCGCGACCGCCTCGTCGTCTGTCAGCCTCGCCGACGGCGGCGCCTCGACGAAGTAGCGCCCCCACGCCTCGCCGATCTCCTCGAGCTCGGCAGCCCCCGGCCCGAACCGCGCAACGAGCGCGGTGAGGATCTCGGCGAGCAGCCGGTAACGACGGCTGCCCTCGTCGCCGACGTCGATGGTCGGGCGGTACGCGATCCGCGGCCGGCCGCGTGCCCGGGTCCGCAGCGTCTCGCTCTCGACGAGCCCGGCCTCGGTGAGCACGCTCAGGTGGACGCGAACCGTGTTCACGTGCAGCCCGACGCGCTCGGCGAGCTGCCGTGCGTCGAGCTGCCCCGTGTCCTCGAGCTCTGCGAGGATCTGCGCCCGGCTGGGGTCGGCGAGCGCACGGTGACGGCGGAGCGCACGCTCGTCCGTGGAGCTCACGCGCCGTACACCCCGAGCACGAACTTCGCCTCGTCGCTCATTCGCGCGGGCGTCCAGGGCGGGTCGAACGTGAGCTCGGCGTCGATCGAGTCGACCTCCTCGACGTCGGCGAGCGTGTTCCGCATGTCACGCTCGATCATCGGCCCGAGCGGGCAGCCCATCGAGGTCAACGTGTACACGACCCGGACGTGACCGCCGTCGCGCTCGATCGCGTAGACGAGCCCGAGCGACACGATGTCGATGCCGAGCTCCGGATCCTCGACGGTCGAGAGGGCGGTGCGTACGGCGGTCACGACCGGGTCGTGTGCGACGGAAAAACTCATAGGGATAGTATAAAACAGGAACACATGGACGAGGCAGCCACTCTTCTCTTCGTCTCCGGCGAGGTGCTCCGGCCCGCCGAGCTCGGCGCCTCCGAGCTCGAGGCACTCGCGGACGCGCAACTCGTCGCCGACTTCCACTGCCGCGAAGGCTGGAGCAGGCTCGGCGTCCACTGGCGCGGGGTCGGACTCGCGCGGCTGCTGGAGCACGTGGGCGCGAGCGAGGAGGGCCGCTTCGTCACGCTCGCCTCCGGCGGCTTCCGTGTCGTCCTCCCCCGCGAGCGCGCCGAGGACGCGCGCGTGCTGCTCGCGCTCGAGCAAGACGGCGTCCCGCTCGACGCCGCAAGCGGGCTTCCCCGGCTCGTCGGCCCCTCCGACTGGGACTGCTTCCTGAGCGTCAAGGGCGTCGACCGGATCGAGGTGACGCGCGAGCCGGCGGAGGCGACGGCGGAGCGGATCGCGCTCGCGCGGATCGGGTAACCGCGCGCCTGTGATCGCCCGCGTCCGCTTCCCGCTCCTCGCGCTCGGGCTCCTCTCGCTCGTCGCCGGCGTCTGGGCCGGACTCCTGCGGTTCGGCTGGGACCTTCCGCACGGCCGGGTCGACCTTGTCGAGCTCCACGGGCCGCTGCTCGTCTTCGGGTTCCTCGGCACGGTGATCTCGCTCGAGCGGGCCGTCGCGCTGCGCCGCCCATGGGGCTACCTCGCCCCCGCCGGAACCGTCGCGGGCACGGTGCTCCTGCTGGCGGGTGTCCGCACCGGGGTCGGCGAGCTCGTGCTGCTCGTCGCGGGCTGCGTCCTCGTCGCCCTGTTCGGCGTCATCCTGCGCGCGCATGCCACCGCCCCGGCCGCGACGATGGCGCTGGCGGCGGTGCTCTGGGTCGTCGGTGACGCGCTCTGGCTGGCCGGCGACGACTTCGTCCAGGTCGTGCCCTGGTGGGCCGGGTTCCTGGTGCTGACCATCGTCGGCGAGCGACTCGAGCTTGCCGCGCTCGCGCGCCTGACGCGCGCCGGGCGGGCGGCGTTCGCGGTGCTGACGGCAGCGTTCGTGGCCGGGCTCGTCCTCTCGGCCTTCGAGACCGGCGCCGGGATCCGCGTCGCCGGCGTCGCGCTCGCCGGCTACGCGCTCTGGCTCGCCCACTTCGACATCGCCCGCTATACCGTCCGTCGCTCGGGCCTCCCCCGCTTCGTCGCGCTCGCGCTCCTCCCCGGCTACGTCTGGCTTGCGATCGGCGGCGTTCTCTGGGCCCTGCAAGGCGCCGAGGTCGCCGGCTTCGCCCACGACGCCGAGCTGCACACGATCTTCGTCGGGTTCGTCTTCTCGATGATCTTCGGCCACGCGCCGGTGATCTTCCCGGGTGTGCTCGGGATCGACATCCCGTTCCGCCGCGTGTTCTACGTCCACCTCGCGCTCCTGCACGCCGGGCTCGTCCTGCGGGTCGTCGGCGACCTCACGGACGACCCCGTGCTCGCCCGCCGGGGCGGGATGGTGAGCGCCGTCGCGATCGGGCTCTTCCTCGTCGCGACGCTCGGCTCGGCCGTCGTCGCCCTCCGGGCGCGAAGCCCGCGGACGGCACGAGCCGCACGCGCGCGAACCTGATCGAAACCGATCATCTCCCGGCGTGCGAGTATTGCTTTCCTTTTTGAAGTAACGGATCCCAGGAGGAGTTTCCCATGACGACGCTCACCGACGACTTCAGCGCGCTCTTCCGCGCCGAGCACCGCGACGTGCGGGACGCTCTGCTCGACCTGATCGACGCGTTCCGTGACCGCGACCGCGACCGGATCGAGACGCTGCTCGGCCGGGTCGCGACGCTCACGGGGCCGCACTTCCGCTACGAGGAGGAGTCCCTCTACCCCTCCCTGACCGGGATCTTCGAGGAGTCGTACGTCGAGTACCTCTACGAGGCCCACGACGGCGCGATCGCCCGCGCGCGCGAGCTGGTCGCGCTCGCCGGCAGGGAGACGCTCACCGACGACGACGTCGCCGCCGCGGTGCACGCGATTCGTGAGATCCTCCCGCACGTCAGCGACTGCGACGGCCTCTCGGTGATGGTCGAGGTGCTCCCGGAAGCCAGCGTGCGGAACATCCTCGCGACACGCGACCGCACCAACGAGCTCGGGCTCGACCTTCTCACCTGGGCCGACACGGCGCGCAGCCGCCCGGCCGTCCCGCACGCCTGAGCCGTGAGCTTCAGCGCGGAGCGTAGCCGCCGACGCGGGCGAGTGCGTCGGCGGCCGCACGCGGAAGCCGGACGACGGCGTCGAGGCCGCCCGAGCGCGCCTCCCGAAGCTCGACCGAACCACCGTCGGCGGCGGCGAGCCGCCGGACGATCGCGAGCCCGAGACCGGATCCCTGCCCCTCGCGCCCCGGCGCGCGCCAGAAGCGATCGAAGGCGCGACCGCGCTCGTCGGCGCTCATCCCCGGGCCCTCGTCTGCGACGTGGAGCTCGACCCAGCCATCCGAGGGGATCGCAGAGACCGTGATCTCGGTGCCGGCGCACGAGACGTCGAGGGCGTTCGCGAACAGGTTGTCGAGCACCTGCTCGAGTCGGCCGGGCGTGGCGAGCGCCACGGCGCCGGCGTCGACGTCATGCCGGAGGGTGACGCCGCGCTCCTCGGCGAGCGCGTTCCAGGCCGCGAGCCGTTCGTCGACCACCCGCGCCACGGCGACCCGCTCTGGAGCCTTGCGTGCCCGGTCGGCGCGGGCGAGCGCGAGCAGGCCGTCGACCAGGGTCGAGAACCGCTCGACCTCCGCGAGCGCCCCCTCTAGCTCATCCTTCCCCGCGTCGGCGACGTCGCGATCGAGGTTCTCGAGCCGGAGGCGGAGCGCCGCGAGCGGCGTGCGCAGCTGATGGGACGCGTCCGCGACGAACGCGTCTTGCGAGCGCACGAGTTGGTCGAGCTCGGCCGTCATCGCGTTGAACGTCTCGGCGAGGCGGCGCACCTCGGGCGGGCCCTCGACGCTCGCCCGTGCCATGAGGTCACCGGCTGCGATCGCCTCGGCCGCCTCCTCGAGCCGGGCGAGCGGGCGAGTCATCCAGCGCGAGAGCACCGTCGCGACGAGCGCCGCAGCCCCGAGAACGGCTGCCGCGATGATCGCGAGGAGCATCCAGTAGCGGTGGATCCGGCTCTCGACGGCCGAGGTCGGGTAGCTGATCCGGACGGCGCCGTGGACGACGCCGCCCGAGGCGACGGGGACGGCGACGTAGAGCAGGTCGACCCCGAGCGTGCTCGAGTGGCGGGTACCGCTCGCGACCTCGCCTGCGAGCGCCCGCGCGACCTCGGGGCGGGTCGAGAAGTCGCGGCTTCCCGTCGGATCCGAGTCGACGACAACACGGCCGAGTCGATCGACGACGAGCACGCGGCCGCCCGTGTCGCTCGTGTAGCTCCGCGCCACCCCGGCGACACGTGCGGGTACGGTCGTCCCGCTCTCGAGCGCGTCCTCGACGAGCGTCGAGAGGGCGATCGCGTCGCGCTCGACCTTGTGCGTCAGGTCCTCGCGCTCGTTGTCGGCGTACGAGATCGCGAGCGGGATCGCCAGCAAGCCGAGGACGAGCACGGCGACGGCGAGGTAGCTCCAGAGGAGCCGCCGCCTCACGACTGCGGCGCGAGCCGGAGGCCGACACCGCGGACCGTCTCGATCCAGCGCGGGTCGCCGAGCTTCTTGCGCAGCGAGGCGACGTGGACGTCGACGGTCTTCGTCGGCCCGAACCAGTCCGTCTTCCACACCTCGCGCAGGATGTGCTCCCGGCCGACCACGGCTCCGGGGTCGGAGGCGAGCAGGGCAAGGAGGTCGAACTCCTTCGGTGTCAGCTCGACCTCGCTCCCGGCGAGGGCCACGCGTCGCGCACGCAGGTCGATCTCGAGCGAGCCGGCGACGAGCCGTGCGTCCGGCGTCCCTCGTTGCGTGCGCCGGAGGACTGCCCGGATCCGCGCGAGCAGCTCGCGAAACCCGAACGGCTTGACGACGTAGTCGTCGGCTCCGAGCTCGAGACCGACCACGCGGTCGACCTCCTCCCCCTTCGCCGTGACGACGATGATCGGCACGTCGGAGCGTGCGCGGAGACGCTGGCAGACCTCCGTACCGTCCATGTCCGGGAGGCGCAGGTCGAGCAGGACGAGGTCGGGCAGCCGCGCAGCGAGCGCAGCGCTGCCCGTGGCCACGCGCTCGACGGCGAAGCCCTCGCGCCTGAGGCCCTCGGCGAGCGGTGCGGCGATCGCATCCTCGTCCTCGACGAGCAAGATGTTCACGCCTCGAATGGTCGCTCACGCGGGGGCACACGGCTTCGGTGAAAACCCGAATCCTTACCTCCGCCTGGAGATGACTTACCTCGCGCCGGGGCGGCCCTGGAGCGGGCGCTCGTACCGTCGGGGCATCGAACCGAAAGGACAGACTCCGATGCCCCGCAAGCACCTCTTCCCGCTCGTCGTCCTCCTCGCCGCGGCCGCGGTCGCCGGGCTGCTCGCGCTCGGCCGGGCCGTCGACGTGGGCCAGCCCGCAGGGGCGTCGACGGGTGAGCAGCCCGCGATCGCGTTTCGACTCGCCGAGCTCGACAGGGCCGAGAGATCGTTGCGGCAGCAGCTCGCCGACCTCCGGCGCGCGCCCGCTTCGGAAACCCAGACCGTGTACCAGCGGGCGGCGACGCAGACGGATGCCGAGCACGAGGACGACCACGAAGACGACCACGAAGACGACGACTACCACGAGGACGGCGAGCGCGATGACTAGCCACGTCGCACGTCTCTACGCTCTCGCCGGCTCGCTCCTCGCGCTCTTCCTCGCCTGGCTCGGCATCGCCGCGCAGCCGTGGCAAGCCGCTGCGCCCGACCCGCAGCCGCCGGCGCTCGCCTCGCTCGAGCGCAGGCTGGGCGAGGACGCGGCGCTGCTCGCGGAGCTCGCGGCGGCGCAGCGGCAGGCCTCGCCCACCGTTCGGGTCGTCACGCTCCCCCGCTGACGACGACGAGGACGTCCTGATGCTCCGCCACGCGTTCCATGCGATGGGAACCGAGATGGAGCTGCTGCTCGACGCGGAGAGCGACGGCCCGCTCGTCGAGGCGGAGCACGAGCTCCGGCGGCTCGAGGCACTCCTCTCTCGCTTCCTTCCCGAGTCGGAGCTCTCGCGGCTGAACGCCGCTGGCGCGCTCGAGGTCGGGCCTGAGCTGCTCGAGCTCGTGGAGCTCGCGCTCGCGGCGCGGGAGCGGAGCGGCGGCCGCTTCGACCCGACCGTCCACGATGCCCTCGTCCGGGCGGGCTACGATCGCTCGTTCGAGCTCCTCCGGGTCGACGCGGCCGTCGCGGAGTCGCAGGGTGTGCGCTGCGGCGGCGGCGTGGAGGTCGACCGCGAGGCCGGCCGGATCGCGCTCGAGCTTGGCGTCCGGCTCGACCTCGGCGGGATCGCGAAGGGCTGGGCGGCCGATCGCGTGCTGGCGTCGCTCTCCGGCTGGGGGCCCGCGCTCGTCAACGCCGGCGGCGACCTCGCCGCGGCGGGCGCCGGTTGGCCGGTCGGCGTCGAGACCCCCGCCGGCACGCTCACGCTCGCGCTCGAGCGCGGAGGCCTCGCCTCGAGCGGGCGCGACCGCCGCCGGTGGGAGCGGAACGGGCGTGAGCACCACCACCTGATCGACCCCGCGACCGGCGAGGCCGCGACCGGCGACGTGCTCACCGTCACCGCGGCCGCCGGTACGGCCGCCGAGGCGGAGGTGCTGGCGACGTCGCTTTTCCTGGCGGGCACCGCCGAGCGGGCCGCCGCCGAGGCGGACGCGGAGGCGATCCCCGCGGTCATCGTCGGCACGAACGGCGAGACGCATCTCGCAGGAGGCCTCTCGTGAAGTCCGATCCGTCGTTCTGGTACCTCGCCCGGGCGAGCGGGCTGCTGGCATATGCGCTTCTCACCGCCTCGGTCCTTGCCGGCCTCGTCCTCAAGTCGCGGCCGTTCGACCGCCTGCTGCGGCCGGCGGCCGTCACCGACCTCCACCGCTTCGTCGCGCTCCTCGGGCTCGGCTCGGTGGCGATCCACGGCGCGGCGCTCGTCCTCGACAGCGCCGTCGAGATCTCGCCGCTCGCGCTCCTCCTCCCGGGCCTCGCCCCCTACCGGCCGCTCGCGACAGCGCTCGGAACGCTCGCCGCCGAGGGCATGCTCCTCGTCTACGTCTCGTTCCCGCTGCGCAAGCGGATCGGCGCGCGAAACTGGCGGCGCCTCCACTGGCTCACGTACGCCGTGTTCGCGCTCGCTACCGCCCACGGCCTCGCGGCCGGCACCGACTCGGGAACCACCTGGGCGCTCGCGCTCTACGGCGCCGCGACGGGAGCGGTGCTCGGCGCGACCGCCTGGCGCATCCTCGTCCCACCGACCCGAGGAGGTCACCGACGTGTACCGGATCGAGATCGACCGCTCCCTGTGTAGCGGGTTCGGCTCCTGCATCGCCGCCGCACCCGAGCTCCTCGAGAGCCTGCCTCTCATCCGCGGCGACTGACGCGGTCTCCGCGTCAACGTCGCCGCGCGCGCTCGAGCAGGTGCTTCGCGAGCTCGAGCACGGGGACGATCGTGATCGCGCAGCCGACGACCACGAGCCACTCGTCGGCGGAGAGCGCGCGCGTGCCGAACGCGTCCTGGAGAGGGGCCACGTTGATCACGAGCACCATGAGGAGGAGCTCCCACACGACAGCCAGGTCGAGCCAGCGGTTCGCGAACGGACGGTCGACGATCGGGCGCTCGACGGAGCGGTAGCTGAAGGCCTTGCAGAGCTCGATCGTGACGAGGGTCGCGAAGGTCATCGTCATCGCCGTCTCGAGCTCCCGCCCGCTCGACAGCGCCCACGTGAACAGCCCGAGCGTGACCGCGGCCGACCAGATGCCGCCCACCACGATCAGCGCGGTCACGGCCCGCGTGAAGAGCCCCGCGCCGCGGCCTCTCGGCGGTCGGCGCATCAGGTCCGGGTCGTGCGGGTCGACGGACAGCGCGAGCGCGGGAAGGCCGTCCGTCGCCAGGTTCACGTAGAGGATCTGCACGGCGCTCAGCGGCAGCGGCTTGCCGATCAGCGACGCCCCGAGCAAGAGGCCGATCTCGCCCAGGTTCGCGGCGAGCAGATACATGAGGTACTTCCGGATGTTCGCGAAGACGCCGCGCCCGGCCTCGACCGCGGCGACGATCGAGGCGAAGTTGTCGTCGGTCAGCGTCATCGCGGCGGCTTCCCTGGCGACGTCGGTTCCGGCGATGCCCATCGCGACGCCGATGTCGGCTTTCTTCAGCGCCGGCGCGTCGTTGACGCCGTCCCCCGTCATCGCCACGACGTGCCCCTGGCGCTGCAGTGCCGTGACCACGCGGAGCTTGTGCTCGGGCGAGACGCGGGCATACACCTGGATCTCCTCGATCGCGCCGTCGAGCGACGCGTCGTCCATGCCGTCCAGCTCGGCGCCCGTCACGGTGCGGCCGCCCGTGAGGAGCCCCAGCTCCTGCGCGATCGCCCGCGCGGTCAGCGGGTGGTCGCCAGTGATCATGACGGGGCTGATACCGGCGCGGACACACGTGGCCACCGCCTCCTTCGCCTCGGGACGCGGCGGGTCGATCATTCCGACGAGGCCGAGGAACGTCAGGCCCCGCTCGGCGTCGTCGAGCGTCGCGCCGTCGCGTCGGGCGACCGCCAGGACGCGAAGCGCGTCGGCCGCCATCTGCCGCGCCGTCTCCAGGATGCCGTCGCGCGTGGCGTCGTCGAGCGGCTCGGCTCCCGCGTTCGCGAGCCAGCCCGTGCACGAGGCGAGCACGATCTCCGGAGCGCCCTTGGCCAACGCGACGTGCCCATTGGCGGTCTCGTGCAGGGTGGTCATGCGCTTGCTCTCCGACGTGAAGGGAATCTCGGCGACGCGCGGGTGCGAGCGTTCGAGGTCGTGGCGGGCAAGCCCGACCTTGGCGGCCGCGACAACGAGCGCGCCCTCGGTGGGATCGCCGCGGACGATCCACTCCCCGGCCTCTCCCTGGACGAGGTAGGCGTCGGACGCCAGCGCGCCCGCGCGGAGCGTCTCGAGCAGCACCGCGGGCGGCTCGACCGCGACGCCCGCACACGACACCTCGCCGTAGGGGTCGTAGCCGGCGCCGGAGATCTCGTAGCTCAGCCCGGCGGCGAACACACGGCGAGCCGTCATCTCGTCTCGCGTCAGCGTGCCGGTCTTGTCCGTGCAGATCACGGACACGCTTCCGAGCGTCTCGATCGCGGGCAGCCTGCGTACGAGCGCGTTCCGGCGCGCCATGCCCTGCGCGGCCAGGGTGAGGGAGATGGTCACCACCGCCGGGAGCGCCTCGGGGACGACGGCGACGGCGAGGGCGACCCCGAACAGCAGCATGTCGAGGAACGGCTGACCCCGGACGAGCCCGAGCGAGATCACGAGCAGCACGATCACGAGAGCCGCGCGGGCAAGGATCGCAGCGACCCGGTCGAGGCTCACCTGGAGCGGCGTCCTCGCTCGCTCGATCGTGTCGAGCATGCGGGCAATGGATCCGAGCTCGGTCTCCATGCCCGTCGCCACGACCAACGCCCGCCCCCGGCCGTAGGTCACCGCGGTGCCCGCGTAGATCATGTTCAGGCGGTCGCCGAGTGGAAGCCCCTCCTCGGCGATCGGGCCGGTTCCCTTCTCGACCGGCACCGACTCGCCGGTGAGGGCGGACTCCTCCACCTGCATGTTGACCGCCTGGGAGACGCGCGCGTCGGCTCCGATCCGGTCGCCGGCCCGAAGCAGGAGCAGGTCGCCCGGGACGAGCTCCCGCGCCGGAACATCCACCTCCTCGCCGTCGCGGATCACGCTCGCCGTCGGGGCTGCCATCTGCCGGAGCGCCTCGATGGCGCGTTCCGCCCTGACCTCCTGCACGAACCCGAGCAGGGTCGCGAGCAGCACGATCACCGTGATCACGACGGCCTCGGTCACGTGACCCAGCGCGACAGAGAGCCCGACCGCGACGAGCAGGATGAGGATCAGGACGTTCTGGAACTGGTCGAGCAGGAGCCTCCAGGCCGGCGTGGCGCGCGCGGCCTCGAGCTCGTTCGGCCCGTGCTGCACAAGCCTCTCGGCCGCAGCGCCGGCGGTCAGCCCCGAATCGGTCGTGCCGAGGCTCGCCGCCACGTCCGGCACGGCGAGCCGGTGCCAGGGCTCCGGCGCGCTCGGGGAGCGCGCGGGGGCTTCCGCCGTGCGCGTCATCCGCTTGCGGGATCGCGGTGTGCGACCGGCTCGTCCCGCAACGCGAGGACCGAGCAGCTGACGCCGAACACGATTTGCTCCACGAGGGAATGATGCTTGCCGCGCGCAGCAAGCACGCCGGCGCCGAGCACGACGAGGCTCGCTCTCGTGGCAGTGCCCGCGACAGCGTCCACCAGCCGGCCGGGATCCAGCAACGCATCGTCCAACTCGGTGCGCAGGAGGGCGAGGTCGAACGTGTCCGCGAGCCCGATCACGGGGACCAGCTCGCAGCCGAGCCGTTCCGCGAGCTGGCGCGCGACCAACTCGGCCGCCCGGGACTCGTGCAAGCCGTCGACGCCGACCACGATCCGCTCGGGCGGGCGCAGGCCCCAGCCGGGCCGTGCGATCAGCACGGAGCAGGGAATGTGGCGCAGAGCCTCGACGTCGTGCCCTCCGAGGGCGAGGGCAGCGCCGTGGCGACGGGGTCTCGCGCCGATCGCCACGAGCGTCGCCCCGCGGCGCTCGCGCTCCCGCACGAGCACCCTAACGAGACGACCGGTGTGGAGAATCGCGTCGTCGGCCGCAACGATCTCACGTGCGCGGACGAGGTCCTGCCACGTCCCCGCGTCGATCAGCTCGGCGGCGTCGGTCGCCGCGAGCCCCGCATGCGCCGCGAGGTGTCGCTCGGCGATCGCGACGAGCACGAGCTGACCGAGGGACGCCCGCAGGACCGCCGCCTGGGCGGCGGCGACGAGGCTCTCGGGTGTCTCGTCGATTCCGACGAGGATGCGCTCGAAGACGGCGCCGGCGACCGGTGTCGTGGTCGCGGGAGAGGCGGGTGCTTCCGACGTCACGAGAACACCTCCGAAGGTCGTCTAGTCCTCCGTAGGTCTCTCCCACCCGACCGGGCCGTCCCGCCGGGCCCGAGGGCCGGAAATGACGACGGAACGCGAGGGGGTACTCCCCTACGCTCTCGACCCTAGCACCCCGCCGAGCGCGCGGCTATGCCGTGACCGCACCGTCGACGACGAGCTCCGCCCCGGTGATGTAGCCCGCGGCGTCGGAGGCGAGGAAGGCGACGGCCTCGGCCACCTCCTCGGGCGAGGCGAGCCGGTGGCCGAGCGGCACCCGCGCCGCGATCTCCTCGTGGCCGGCGTCGATCATGCCGGTGTCGACGTAGCCGGGAAAGATCGCATTGACGCGGATCCGGAACGGCGCCAGCTCGGCGGCTGCCTGCCGGCTCATGCCCCGCACCGCCCACTTGCTCGCCGCGTACGCCGAGGAGACCTGCGCGCCGCGCAGCCCGGCGAGCGACGAGATGTTCACGATCGACCCGCCGCCCGCCGCCTTCATCGAGGGCACGACGGCGCGCATGCCGAGGAACGTACCCACCTGGTTCACGTCGACGACCCGGCGGTAGTCGGCCAGCGTCGTCTCGTCGATCGCCCGCGCCAGCCAGATCCCGGCGTTGTTCACGAGCACGTCGATCCGGCCGTGACGCTCGAGCGTCCAGGCGACGACCTCGGCCCAGCCGTCCTCGCTCGTCACGTCGTGGTTGAGGTACGCCGTCCGCTCGCCGAGCAGAGCCGCCGTGCGCTCGCCCTCCTCGTCGGTGACGTCGGTGAGGACGACCGAGGCGCCCTCGCGGACCATCAGCCTCGCGTGGGCCGCCCCCTGGCCGCGCGCCGACGCAGCCCCGGTGACGATCGCGACACGCCCCTCCAGGCGTCCCGTCCCGCCGCCGCTCGGTGCTCCTGCTTCCGCCTCGTGCAGCTCGTCCCGCGTCATCTCACCAACTGGTCAGTGGTCTGATATGTTCATCAGTTAGCGAGAGCCGTGTCAAGCGTCGCCCCGGAGGGAGGACCTGTGACCGCAACAGCATCGACGAGCGTGGGCCGCACCGCGTGGCAGACGCTTCGACTCCCCTCGGCCGCGCAGGGGTTCGTCCACGCCGGCGGGGACGTGTTCGAGAGCACCGACCCGGCGACCGGCGAGGTCGTCGCGGAGCTCGCCTCCTCGACGCCGGAGTCGGTCGACGCGGCCGTCGGGGCAGCGGTGCGCGCCTTCGAGACCTCGGACTGGGGCTCGAACGGCGAGCTCCGCGCGAAGGTCCTCTACGGCTTTGCCGGGGCACTGCGCGAGAACCAGGCGCGTCTCGCGGAGCTCTTGACGCGCGAGCAGGGCAAGACGATCCACGAGGCCGAGATCGAGATCGCGAGCTCGGCGAAGATGACCGAGTACTACGCGGGCCTGGCACGTGCCGTCTACGGCCGCTCGGCCCTGCTCGGCCCCGAGGTGACCGGCGTCGTCCTGCGCGAGCCCGTCGGGGTCGTCGCGGTGATCACGCCCTGGAACTGGCCGCTCGTCCTGCTCGTCCGCTCCCTCGCGCCGGCGCTCGCGGCGGGGAACGCGACCGTGGTCAAGCCCGCCAGCATCACGCCCGCGATCACGGTCGAGACGCTCGCGCTCCTCGCCGCACAGCCCGGGCTGCCCGAGGGGATCCTCACCTGCATCCTCGGCTCGGGCAGCGTCGTCGGCGACGCGCTCGTGGGCCACGACGGCGTCGACATGATCGCGTTCACCGGCGAGACGGGAACGGGCATCGGCGTGATGAAGCGCGCTGCCGAGGGGCTGCGCAAGGTGGCGCTCGAGCTCGGCGGCAAGGCCCCCAACGTCGTGTTCGCGGACGCGAAGCTCGACAAGGCGCTGGCCGGCGCCGAGAACGCGATCTTCACGACGTGCGGCCAGATCTGCACCGCCGGCAGCCGGCTCCTCGTGGAGGACGCGATCTACGACGAGTTCGTCGAGCGGCTCGCGGCGCAGACGAACGGGCTGCGTGTCGGCGACGGTCTCGACCCCGCCTCCCAGCTCGGCCCCGTCGCCTCCGCCGCCCAGCAGGAGAAGGTGCTCTCGTACGTCGAGCGCGGCAAGGCCGAGGGCACGCTCGTGGCGGGCGGCGCCGCGCTCGAGGGCGAGCCGTACGACGCCGGCCATTTCGTCTCCCCGGCCGTCTTCGCCGACCTGCCGGCGGAGTCGAGCCTCATCCGCGACGAGATCTTCGGGCCGGTGCTGACCGTGCAGCGGTTCGGCGACGAGGCCGAGGCGGTGGCGCTCGCGAACGACTCCGAGTACGGCCTCGCGGCCGGGCTCTGGACGCAGAGCCTCGACCGGGCCTGGCGGGTGGGTCGCGCGATCCGCGCCGGGACGATCTGGATCAACACGTACCACCACTTCTACGACGAGGCCGAGGTCGGCGGCTTCAAGCGCTCGGGCATCGGTCGCCAGCAGGGGATCGAGGGCATCCACGAGTTCACCGAGACGAAGCACCTGAACTTCGACGGCAAGGAGACGCTGTGGTAGCGGACGCCGGCCTTACCGGCCAGGTCGCGGTCGTCACCGGCGGCGCGCGGGCGATCGGCCGGGCGATCGCGGAGACGCTCGCCGGCCGCGGCGCGACCGTCGTCTCGATCGACCTCTCCCCCTCCGACGCGACCGTCGCCGCGATCGAGGCGACCGGCGGGAGCGCGCTCTCGATCGAGGGCGACGTCACCGACGAGACCGGCGTGGCCGCAGCCTTCGAACAGGTGCTCGAGCGGTTCGGCCGCCTCGACGTCCTGGTCAACAACGCGGGGCTCTTCGCCGGGATCGAGCGCCGGCCGTTCTGGGAGATCGACCTGGCCGAGTGGAACCGCGTGCTCGACGTCAACGTCCGCTCCGTGTTCCTCTGCTCGCGGGCGGCGTCCGGCCCGATGCGTGACGCGGGCCGGGGGCGCATCGTCAACATCGCCTCGAACGTGACGACGTTCGGGATGGCGAATCTCCTCCACTACGTCGCCTCGAAGTCCGCCGTCGTCGGGATCACGCGCAGCATGGCACGCGAGCTCGGCCCGTCGGGGATCGCGGTGAACGCCGTCGCGCCGGGGCTCGTCACCACCGAGATCACCGAGCAGACCGTGCCCGAGCAGTACCGCCGCCTCGTCGCCGAGGGCCAGTGCCTGCAGCAGCCGATCCTGCCGGCGGACATCGCGGAGGCGGTCACCTACCTCGCAAGCCCCGAGGCCCGGATGGTCACGGGGCAGACGCTGCTCGTGAACGGCGGCGCGACGATGGGGCCTGCGTGAAGCACGCCGTCTCGATCAAGTTCATGTGGGCCGACCTGCCGCTCGCGGAGCGCGCGCGCCGGGCCGCCGCGCACGGGTTCGACCGTGTCGACCTGTGGGACTGGCGCGGCGAGGACATCGAGGACCTCGCCGAGGCGTGCCGCGAGACGGGGATGGAGATCGCCTGCGTCTTCGGGCATTCGCGTGGCGCGCTCTGCGACCCTGCGCAACACGAGGACGTGCTCGAGTCGCTCGCCGAGACGGTCGCGGCGGCCGAGACGTACGGGTTCCGGCAGCTCTCGATGTTCTCGGACGCCCGCGGGACGGACGGGAGGTTCCTGCCCGGGCCGCCGCTCACGCACGCGCAGAAGCGGCGCGCCTGCGTCGAGTGCCTACGCGAGTGCGTGAAGCTCGTCGAGGGGAAGCCGATGGAGCTGACTCTCGAGGCGATCAACACCGTGTTCGTGCCCACGTACTTCCTGGACGACTTCGGCGCCTCCCTCGAGGTCTGCCGCGAGGTCGACCACCCCCAGGTACGCGTCTTCTTCGACGCCTACCACCAGCAGCTCGTCGGCGGCCGGCTCGTCGACAACCTCGTCGACGGCCTCGAGTGGGTGACCTCCGTCCACGTCGCCGACGTGCCGGGGCGCGGCGCGCCAGGCACGGGCGAGATCAACTTCCACGGCATCCGCCGCGTGCTCGAAGAGCACGGCTACGACCGCCAGCTCACCTTCGAGGTCGTGCCGACACGGGACCCGGACGTCGAGATCGCGTCCTGCAAGGCGGTGTTCCCGTTCTGATGCGCGGGCTCGCCGGCCGGAAGGTGCTCGTCACGGGGGCCGCCGGCGGCATCGGCGCCGCCGTCGTGGAGCGGCTCGCCGCCGAGGGGCGGCCGTCGCAGCCGCCGACCTCGAGCCGCCCGCCGCGGAGGGTGCCGCCGCCAGGCTCGGCGCCGACGTCACGGACGCCGCGGACGCCGAGCGGCTCGTCACCGAGGCCCGTGAGGCGCTCGGAGGCCTCGAGGCGCTCGTGCTGACGGCCGGAGTCCACTACGTCGGCCCCACGCACGAGACCTCGGTCGAGGACTTCGACCGCGTCGTCGACGTCAGCCTCCGCGGCACCTGGCTCTGCTGCCGCGCCGCTCTCCCCCGGCTGCTCGAGCTCGACCGCTCCTGGATCGTCACGTTCGGCTCGACCGCAGCCCTCGTCGGGGCGCCGCGGCTCGCCGCGTACTCGGCGGCAAAGGGCGCCGTGCTCAACTTCACGAAGTCGATCGGAGCGGAGTACGCTCGGGCCGGGTTGCACGCCAACTGCCTGTGCCCCGGCGCGACCGAGACTCCGCTCCTGAAGCAACTGATGGCGGAGCGGCCCGACGCGCAGCACTTCCGGGACGCGCACCCGATCGGCCGCTTCGCGACGCCCGAGGAGATCGCCGGCGTGGCAGCGTACCTCGTCAGCGACGAGGCCTCGTTCTTCGTCGGGTCGGCGGTCGTCTGCGACGGAGGGTTCACCGCGGTATGAAGGGAGACGACGGAGTGTCAGACACCGACCTCGCGCCGGAGCGCCTGCTCAGGCTCTATCGCGACATGCTGCTGATCCGGCGCTTCGAGGAGCGCGCGGCAGAGCTGCGGATGGCGGGGCTGATCCCCGGCTTCCTGCACCCGTACATCGGCCAGGAGGCGGTCGCCGTCGGCGTCTGCGCGGCGCTCGGGCCCGGCGCGGCGCTCACGAGCACGCATCGCGGGCACGGCCACATGCTCGCCCGCGGCGCCTCGCCGGCGCGGATGTACGCCGAGCTCTACGGCCGCCGCGACGGCTACAACCGCGCCAAGGGCGGCTCGCTCCACATGATCGACACCGAGCTCGGCTTCCTCGGCGCCAACGGAATCGTCGGCGGCGGGATCCCGCTCGCGACCGGCGCCGGGCTGCAGCTGAAGCGGACCGGCGTCGAGGACGTGGCGGTGTCCTTCTTCGGCGACGGCGCGACGAACGAGGGCGCGTTTCACGAGTCGCTCAATCTCGCCTCGCTCTGGAAGCTGCCGGTGCTCTACGTCTGCGAGAACAACCTCTACGGCGAGTTCACCCGCCAGGACCGGCACCAGGTCGTGAAGGACGTCGCCACGCGCGCCGCCGCGTACGAGATCCCCGGCGTGATCGCCGACGGGAACGACGTCCTCGACGTCCGGCGCGTCGCGCGCGACGCGGTCGCGCGCGCCGTCGCGGGCGATGGCCCGACGCTGATCGAGGCGAAGACGTACCGTCACCGCGGGCACTACGAGGGCGACATGGGCCGCTACCGGCCGCCCGACGAGGTGGCGGAGTGGCTGGCGCGCGACCCGATCATCACGTTCGGCGCCCGCCTCGTGGGTGAGCACGGCGTGAGCCAGAAGGCGCTCGACGGCACCGCGACCGAGATCGAGCGCACGCTCGACGAGGCCGCCGCGTTCGCCGAGGCGAGCCCTCACCCTGACCCGGAGGAGGCACTCGAGGACGTGTACACCGAGACGCACGAGGGGATGGCGCTGCGATGAGGACGATCACCTACGCGGCCGCGATCAACGAGGCGCTGGCCGAGGAGATGGAGCGGGACGGCCAGGTGTTCCTGATCGGCGAGGACATCGGCGAGTCGGGAGGCGTGTTCGGCGTCACGCGCGGGCTCCACGCCCGCTTCGGCGACGAGCGCGTGCTCGACACGCCGATCTCGGAGGAGGGACTGACGGGCGCGGCGGTCGGGGCGTCGCTGCTGGGCGGGCGCGCCGTCGTCGAGATCATGTTCTCGGACTTCTCGATGCTGGCGATGGACATGATCGTCAACCAGGCAGCGAAGACCCACTACATGACCGGCGGCCGGTTGTCGGCGCCCGTCACGATCCGGCTCGTCACGGGCACGGCGGGCGCGACCGCGGCGCAGCACTCGCAGAGCCTCGAGGCGTGGTTCGTGCATGCGCCCGGGCTCAAGTGCGTCGCACCCTCGACGCCCGCCGACGCGAAGGCGCTGCTGAAGACGGCGATCCGCGACCAGGACCCCGTCTGCTTCTTCGAGCACAAGCAGCTCTACAACGCGAAGGGAGAGGTGCCGGACGAGGTCGAGCCGCTGCCGCTCGGGGTCGGCCGGATCGCCCGGGAGGGGACCGACGTGACGCTCGTCTCCTACCTGAAGACGCTGCAGGAGTCGCTCGGCGCCGCCGAGACGCTCGCCGACGAGGGGGTCTCCGTCGAGGTCTTCGACCCGCGCACCCTGGTGCCGTTCGACCGCGACGGCCTGCGCGCCTCGCTCGAGAAGACGGGACGGCTCGTGATCGCGCACGAGGCACCGCAGCGGGGCGGCTTCGGCGCCGAGGTGGCCGCCTTCGCCGCCGGCGAGTGCTGGGATCTGCTGCGCGGCCCGGTCGTCCGCGTTTGCGGGACGAACACGCCGATGCCCTACGCGCCCGAGCTCGAGGGCTTCGTGATCCCGGACGCCGAGCGGATCGCCCGCGGCGTCCGCTCGCTGGTCGGGGCAGGAGTCGCCTGATGGCCGCCACGGTGAAGCTCCCGAAGTTCGGCCTCACCATGGAGGAGGCGACCATCAGCCGCTGGGAGGTCGCCGTCGGCGAGGCCGTGGCGCAGGGACAGACGATCGCGACGATCGAGAGCGAGAAGGTCGAGATCGAGCTGCCCGCGCCCGTCGCAGGGATCGTCGCCGAGCATCTCGTCCCGGTCGGCGAGACCGTGCCCGTCGGCACCGCCGTCGCGATCCTCGTCTCGAGCGCCGACGAGCTCGCTTCCTATTCGCCCCGGGGCGGCTGACCGTGCCCGTCGTCACCGTCCAGCTCTGGGAGGGTCGCACCCTGGAGCAGAAGCGGGCCCTCGTCGAGGCGATCACGAAGGCGATGGTGGAGCACGCGGACGCGAAGCCCGACGGCCTGCACGTGATCCTCCAGGAGATTCCCCGCGAGAACTGGGCCCGGGCTGGCGTGCTCGGCGTCGACCGGACCGACCAGTGAGCGGTGCGCCTCTGGAGCTGCTCGACGCGCGCCGCACGGCGCTGCTCGTGATCGACATGCAGAACGCGTTCTGCCACCGGGAGGGGACGCTCGGTGTCTCCGGCGTGAACGTCGAGCCCGCCGAGCGGGCGGTCCCGGTCGTCGCCCGGCTGGCGGCAGCGTGCCGTGACGCGGGCGTGCCGGTGCTCTGGTCGCGGCAGGTCCACTTCGCCGAGGACGCAGGTCGCGCCCGCAAGCGGCTGCCGTCGCACACGGCGAAGCGGGCGCGCGTGTCCGCCCTCGCCGGCACGTGGGACGCGCAACTCGTCGACGAGCTCGTGCCGCTCGCCGACGACCCGGCGCTCGTGTTCACGAAGCACCGCTTCGGCTGCTTCTACGAGACGCGCCTCGAGGCGATGCTGCGCATGCTGGGCACGGAGGCGCTCCTCGTCTGCGGCGTGACCGCCAACGCGTGCGTCGAGACGACGCTGCGCGAGGCGTACCTGCGCGACTACGACGTCGTCGCGGTGACCGACGCGGTCGCAGCAGTGCGGCCCGAGTGGGAGCCGCTCGCGCATGCCGTCTGGGGGCAGTACTTCGGCGTCCTCGCGACCTCCGGCGAGGTCGTCTCCTGGCTCGAGGCGGGAGCGGCTCCACGGGCCACCGCTCTCGGCCACCTGCTGCTCCAGGTCTCCGACCTCGCGGCGGCCGAGTCCTTCTACCTCGGCCTGCTCGGGCTCAGCGTGCGCAAGCGCGAGGAGTTTCGCGACGGGCGGCCGCTCGTCGTCACGAGCGAGGGCCTCGGGCTAACCGACGGTCGCCCCGAGGGCCAGGGGCCGCTCGAGCACATTGCGTTTCATGCCCGCGGCATCGCCGCGCTCGCGGAGCGCGCCGCCGCCGCCGGGGTCGAGGTCGTGCGCGGGCCCGAGCCGAGTAGCTACGGGACGTCGCTCTACCTCACCGACCCGGACGGGAACGTCGTCGAGGTCTTCGGAGAGGAGCCGGCGTGACGGAGCAGCTCGCGGGGATCGCCGACGAGATCGTCGGGAAGCTGGCGCAGGCCATGGAGGAGCGGAGCATCGACGCGCTCCTCGCGACCTCCCCCGAGAACGTCGCCTGGACCTCGGGCGCAGCGCCGCCGTCGCAGAAGACGGTGCGCTCGCGGCTCGCAGGGGCGATCGTCCCGCGCAGCGGCGAGAGCGAGCTGGTCGCGATCGCGCTCGAGGGGCCCGTCGTGCGCACGCAGTCGCGGCTCGATGCCGTGCGCCTCTACGAGGAGTTCGTCGAGGACCCGGTCCTCGTGTTCGCCGACTCGCTGACGAGCCGCGGCCTCGACGACGCCGTCCTCGGCGTCGAGGAGACGCACCTCTCGTACGCCGACTACGCCAGGCTCGCGGCGGCGCTCCCGCACGCCCAGCTCGTTGGCGCCGACGAGCTCTTCGAGGAGCTGCGGATGGTCAAGACACCGTCCGAGATCGAGGCGATCCGCGACATCGGGGGAGCCGCCGAGCGGATCGCCGGCGAGGTGTGCGAGCGGTTCGGGGCCGGGTCGACGGAGAGGGAGATCGCGAACTTCGTGGCCGAACGCTACGCGGAGGCCGGCGGTGACGGCCTGACCATGCTGGTGGTCGGCTCCGGGCCGCGCTCGGCGGCCGTCAACGCGCCGCCCACGGGGCGCGTGCTCGAGCGCGGCGACATCCTGCGCCTCGACGTGATCGGGACGAAGGGGCACTACTACTCCGACGTCGCCCGCACGGCCGTCGTCGGCGAGCCGAGCGCCGAGCAGCGGCGCGTCTACGACCTTCTGCTCGGAGTCCACGAGCGCTGCCTCGCCACGCTCCGGCCGGGCGCGCTCACCTCCGACGTCTACGCCATCTACCGCGCGGCGATGGACGAGGCGGGTCTGCCCCCGTACCACTTCGTCGGCCACGGGCTCGGCGTCACCCTCCACGAGGGCCCGTTCGTCAACGCCCTCACCTCGATCCCGCTCGAGGAGGGGATGGTGCTCTGCATCGAGCCGCTGACGCTGCTCGAGGGGCGTTTCGGGATGCAGATCGAGGACGAGGTCCTCATCACGGCCTCGGGCTACGAGCCCTTCTCGACCTGCGGCGACATGCCGGTGATGGCTGCCTGATGGAGATCACCGGGTGCGAGGTCTTTCTCGTTGCCGTGCCGCCGCGGCGCGAGCACACCTGGGCGAGCAAGATGGAGACGCCGATCGGGCACCACGCGATCGTGCGGCTCGATACCGACGAGGGAGCCTCGGGCTGGGGAGAGGCCCCGGCGATCGCAACGTGGGGCGGCGCGCACGGCCGCCACTACGGTGAGACGCCGGAGACCGTCAAGCACCTCGTCGAGGCGTATCTCCTCCCCGCCGTCCGCGGGCTCGACCCCGCCGAGATCGCGGTCGTCCACGCCCGCATGGACAAGGTCGTGAAGGGCAACCCGTACGCGAAGGCGGCGGTCGACATCGCCTGTCACGACCTTGCAGGGAAGGCGCAGGGCGTCCCCGTCTCGACCCTGCTCGGCGGGCGTCTGCGCGGCGGCATCGAGGTGACCCACTCGCTCGGGATCATGGAGGTCGACCGCTGCGTCGACGAGGCCGGGCAGGCGGTGGCCGAGGGCGCGCGGGTGATCAAGTGCAAGACCGGGCTCGACCCCGAGCGGGACGTCGAGCTCGTCCGGCGCCTGCGCGAGAGCCTGGGCGACGAGATCCGGATTCGCGTCGACGGGAACGAGGGCTACCGGACGGTCACCGAGGCGATCGCGGTGACGCGCCGCCAGGAGGAGTTCGGGCTCCTTCTCTGCGAGCAGCCCGTGGCCGGGGCCGAGGGCCTCGCGCGCGTCGCCGAGCGGATCGACGCGCCCGTGATGGCCGACGAGTCGGCCTGGACCGTGCACGACATCCTCGAGCTCCACGAGCTCCGCGCGGCCGAGTGCTTCTCCTGCTACGTGACGAAGCCCGGCGGCCTCTACCGCGCGCGCCAGCAGGCCGACCTCGCCGCCGCGCTCGGCCTCACCTGCGACATCGGCGGCTCGATCGAGCTCGGCGTCGGCAACGCGGCCAACCTCCACCTGGGGGCCGCGCTCGGAAACGCGATCCTCCCGAGCGTCTGCCCCGTGACGAAGCCCGCCGGCGCCGACGGCCCGGAGGTCGCGGGCATCTACTACCTGGACGACGTCGTCACGGAGCCCTTCCGCTTCGAGGACGGGAAGGTGCTCGTGCCCGAGGGGCCGGGGCTCGGGATCGAGGTGGACGTCGAGAAGCTCCGGCGCTACGCGGTGTGAGCCGTCCTCCGTCAGCCTGCGACGCGCGCGCGTTCCTGGGCCGCCGCTCGCGGTGCGGGGCCGGAGGGCACAGTACGCGAGGTACGGGCCCGGAAGGCCCCGTGCCGCGAGCGGCGGCAGGCGGCGGCGGAGCCGGGCTCCGCCCGGCGGGAGCCGACGCCGACCAGGGGCGCGCGTGAGGCGCGTCGCGGTGATCGGCGCTGGAGCGGGCGGCGCCGCCGCGGTCGTCGAGCTGACGCTCGCCGGTCACGAGGTGCGCTGGTGGAACCGGACCCCGCGACGATCGAGCCGTTCCGCGTCGCGGGCGGTGTGCGGTACGAGGGCGTGCTGGGGGAGGGGCTCGCTCGGCCGGCCGCGATGCCCGCGCGCCTGGCGGACGCGCTCGCCGGCGCGGAGCTCGCGATGGTCTGCCTCCCCTCCCTCGCGCACGAGCCGATCGCGCTCGCGCTCGCGGACGCCGGCACCTCCTGTCCCGTCCTCTTGAACCCCGGGCACGCGGGCGGCGCACTGCACGTCGCCGAGCTCTTTCGCGCGAGCGGTGTCTCCCTCCCGCCGCTCGCGGAGCTCTCGACGCTGACGTACGTCGCCCGCAAGCCCGCACCCGACGCCGTGCGCGTGACGGGTGTGGCGCGACGCGTCCTCGCCGCAGCCCTCCCCGGCGGCGAGGACGCGCTTACGCTGGCGTGCGAGCTCTACCCGGCGGCACGACCGGTGCGGGACGTGCTCGCGACGAGCCTGGCGGACGTCAACCTCGTGCTGCACCCCCCGGGCGCGGTGCTCGCGGCTGCCTGGGTCGAGGCGACCGGCGGCGACTTCCGCTTCTACGTCGACGCGATGACCCCGGGCGTGGTGCGCGTGCTCGAGGCGCTCGACCGCGAGCGGCTCGCTGTCGCGGCAGCGTACGGTCACGAGCTCGACCCGCTCGCCGCCGAGATGGCCGCGATCGGGACCGCGGAGGCGGCGGCTGCAGCGTCCGGCGACCTCGGCTCGGCGATCGCCGGCGGGGAGGCGAACCGGAGCATCGGGGCGCCCGACTCGCTCGACCACCGCTACTACGCCGAGGACTTCGGCTACGGGCTCGTGCCGCTGCTCGCGCTCGCGGCGGCGGCCGGCGTCGCGACACCGCTCGCCGCCGCGCTCGTCGAGGTCGCCTCGGCGCTCCGCGGCGAGGACCTCCGCGCCACCGGCCTCGACGCGGCGCGGCTCGGGCTCGAGGACCTCGACCGCGACGGCATCCTCGGCGTCGTCGGGGGCGAGGTCGTGCAGGGGCGCGCATGAGTCTCGCGGGGATCGGAATCGCCGTGGTCGGCGGCGACGAGCGCGAGCAGGAGATCGCCCGGCTCGCAGCCGCGGACGGCGCGCGCGTGACCGCGTACGGCTTCCCCTGGCCCGAGGACGGGATCGCGGGCGTCGCGCGGTGCGCGAGCCCCGAGGAGGCGATGCGGGGCGCCCGCTACGCGCTCTTCCCCATCCCGGGGATCGCCGCCGACGGCTCGCTGTTCGCGCCCGAGGCTCCCGCGCCGATCGTCCCGACCGCGGCGCTGCTGCGCGAGCTCGAGCCAGGAGCGCACGTTGTCCTCGGCATCGCGGACGAGAGCCTCCGCAACGCGGCCGCCGAGACCGGGGTCGGGCTCTCCGAGTACGAGCACGACGTCGAGCTGATGCTGCTGCGCGGCCCGGCGATCGTGGAGGGCGCGCTCGCGCAGGCGATTGCGCACACGCGGGTGACGATTCACCGCGCACGGGTCTGCGTCGTCGGCCACGGCACGATCGGGGCACTGCTCGCGCGTACGCTCGTCCTCCTCGGCGCCAGCGTCACGGTCGCCGCTCGCAACCCGGTACAGCGGGCGGCCGCGCAGGCGGCGGGGGCGGAGTCGATCCCGCTCGAGGAGCTCGACGGGCTCGCGCCCTCCCTGGCGATGGTCTTCTCGGCCGTGCCCGCCCCGGTCGTCGGCCGCTCCTTCCTGGAGCGCCTCCCGCGCGGCGCGCTGGTGATGGATCTCGCTGCGCCTCCCGGTGGCATCGACCTCGACACGGCCCGAGAGCTCGGCCACGAGACGGTGTGGGCGAGAGGGATGGGTCGCCGCGCCCCGGTCACCGTCGGCGCGAGCCAGTGGTACGGAATTCGCAGACGCATCGACGAGCTCGAGGAGGGTCGTGGTGAAGGCTGATCTCGTGATCCGGAACGCCCGTGTGGTGACGCACGCGGGGGAGTCGTTCGGCGGCGTCGCCGTGCAGGGGGAGCGGATCGTCGCCGTGGGCGCGGACGACGCGCTGCCCGCGGGCGTCCGCGAGATCGACGCGGGCGGTCGCGTCCTGATGCCCGGCGTGATCGACCCGCACTGCCACCTCGGCGTCAACTACCCGTACGACGAGGACATGCGTACCGAGACGGCGCAGGCGGCGCGGGGCGGCATCACGACGATCCTGCTCTACATCCGCACCAAGGAGCCGTCGTACATCCCCTTCTACCGCGAGCGCTCCGCGGTCGGCGAGGAGAACGTGCACATCGACTTCGGGTTCCACTTCGGCATCCAGCGCGAGGAGCACATCCACGAGCTCGACGCGATCGTGGCCGAGACGGGCGTTCGCTCGTTCAAGCTCTACTTCGGGTACGAGCCGGACAACCCGATCGGGATCGTGCCGGCGACGGACGGCTGGGTCTACGCGACGATGCGCAAGGCCGCGACGATCCCCGGCGGCGTCGTCTCCGTCCACTGCGAGAACACCGGGATCGCGAGCTGGCTCAAGCACGAGCTCCAGGCGACCGGGCGCCAGGATCTGGGCGCGTACACGGAGTCGCGGCCCGCGTTCTGCGAGGAGGAGACGATCGGCCGGATGATCTTCCTCGCCGAGCTGACCGGCTGCCCGCTGTACATCGTGCACACGACGGTCGGCAAGGGGCCCGAGATCGCGGAGGCGGCCCGTGCGCGCGGTGTCGACGTGACGATCGAGACCTGCCCGCACTACCTGACGCGCTCCTGCTACGACCCCGACCTCGACATGCGCGCGAAGATCTCGCCTCCGCTCCGAGACCGCGAGGAGATCGAGGGTCTCTGGCGCGGGATCTTCGCCGGCACGGTGCGCAGCCTCGGCTCCGACCACGTGCCGTTCTTCCCGAAGCAGGGCGAGGACCTGTGGACGGAGAAGCCCGGAATCGTCTCCTTCCCCTGGGAGCTGCCGCTGCTCCTGAACGAGGGCGTCTCGAAGCGCGGCCTGCCGCTCTCCCGGCTCGTGGAGATGAACAGCTATACCCCTGCCCGCCGCTTCGGCCTCTACCCGCGCAAGGGATCGCTGACGCCGGGCGCCGACGCCGACCTCGTGCTCGTCGATCTCGACGAGGAGCGCGAGGTCGTGCACGAGGGCAACGGCACGTGCATCTACGAGGGCTGGAAGCTTCGCGGCTGGCCGGTGCTCACTGTCTCGCGGGGACGGATCGTCTACGAGGACGGAGAGGTCGACCCCGCTGCGGCGGGTCACGGGCGCTGCGTGACCCGGCCCGACCGCTCGCCGTATGGCGCATGACGTCGCGGTCGTCGGCGGCGGTCACAACGGCCTGATCTGCGCCGCGTACCTCGCGCGCGCGGGACTCGACGTGGTCGTGCTCGAGGCGCGCGAGACGGTCGGAGGCTGCGCCTCGACGGTCGACGCGCTCGGTGCCCGCGTCAACGTCTGCAACTGCGACCACCTCTCGATCCGCTCGACGCCGATCCTCGACGAGCTCGACCTGGCGGCGCACGGCCTCCGCTATCTCGACGCCGACCCGGCGCAGCTCTCTCTCCTCTGGGAGGGCGGCCGGCCGTGGTTTCAGTTCCGCGAGCTCGAGCGGACGTTCGACGCGCTCCGGCTCGCCCATCCGGGGGAGGTCGAGGGCTACCGCCGCTACGTCCGGCACGCGGTGCCGGTGGCGCGGCTCGTGCTCGAGCTCGCCCTCGGCCTGCCCACCAGGCGCCGCATCGCCGCGCTCGCCGGCCGCTCGCCGGCGGCAGCGGCGCGGCTAGCGCGCTGGAGCCGGGCGAGCGCCTTCGGCGTGCTGCGCGCGTACTTCCGGGAGGAGTCGCTGATCGCCCCCGCCGGCGTCGTCGGTCCCGCCGTGTGGGGCGTCTCCCCGGACCTGCCGGGCACGGGTCTCGGCGCGCTCGGCTACGCGCTTCGCCACCTCGTCCCGGTCGGGCGTCCGGCAGGCGGCAGCGGTGCGCTGCCCGACGCCGTCGCCGGCGCTTTCGCGGCGGCCGGAGGGACCCTGCGGACCGGCGCAGCCGTGCGCGCGATCCGCGCCGAGTGGGCGCTCGTGCGGGGCGTGACGCTCGCGTCGGGAGAGGAGGTCGACGCCCGCGCCGTGGTCGTGGCCTGCGACCCGCGGACGGCGCTCCTCGACTGGCTCGCCGGGCCACCCGAGGCGGCCCGCCGGCTCGTCGAGCGCTGGCGCGGCACGCCGGCCGGAGAGGGGTACCAGTCCAAGGTGGACGCCGTGGTGGCCGAGCCGCCGCGTTTCGAGGGCGTCGCGGAGGACGCGGCCCGCCTGGGGGTGCCGGAGCCGGCCGTCCCGACGGCGATCGTCGCCCCGCCGTCCACGGCGTTCGCGGCCGCCTGGCACGGGCTGCGCTCGGGCCGCGTCCCGCCCCGGCCGCCGGCGATGGTGAACACCCCCTCGGCGCTCGACCCGGCGATGCGGGCCGGAGCCGACCACGTGCTCAGCCTGGAAGCGCTCTACACGCCGTACGCGCTCGCCGGCGGGTGGGAGGGCAGCGGCGAGCCGAAGCGGTGGCTCGATGCGCTCGCCGGGCTCGCCCGACCCGGCTTCGCGGAGGGCATCCGGCGCTTCAGGGCCGTGACGCCGCCCGCGTTCGAGGCGTCGTTTGCGATGGAGCGCGGCTTCGCGTCCGCGTTCGGCCAGAGCCCGGTCTCGGTCCTCGCCGGTCGCGACCCCGAGCTGACGCGCTACGAGACGCCGCTGCGAGGCCTCTTCCTCACGGGCCAGGCGACGTTCCCCGGCGCGAGCGTGTGGGGCGCCTCGGGGCGCAACGCGGCCGCGGTGGTCGCGCGGCGCGTCTCGAGCTCGAGGACTCCGTGAACAGGCCTACCGAAGCTGAGCCAATAGATGGGGCGGCGGGAACCGAACCCGCGCAAGGTTCCCGCGGCTACGTCGAGGGAGCACGGCCGAGGCCAGCAGCAATCGCTCGAGCCGACTCGCCTGCAGCGACACCGCGGGAGATCTCCTCCCGCTCGACAAGCGTCAGCGCGATCCGGCTGCGACGCCGCTCACGCGGCGGCACACCACCGTGTTGGCGGATCGTGCAATGAACGGTGCCGGGCGCTCGATCGAGCGCCCGGCCGATCTCGCTGACCGACTCCCCTCGCCGCCAGCGCTCCCACAACTCGCGGCGCTCCTGTGCGGAGTACTCCCTGCGTGCCCTCGCCATCCGTCCCACCTCCAGCTCGACAGCTGTTGATGTTGCGATGACGGTCTGACAGCGGGGCGTCCAATTGCCGGAACGGCATGCCACTAGCGATGAAGGACTCGTAGTACTGGCGCGCCTCCTTGCGGAGGCGGTTGTCAGAGCGCGTTCGCCGATTCAAGTCGATCGCGACTGATGCTTCGAAATTCGTATAGAAACCACCCTCGGTCACGTTGCTCGACCCTATGACGAGCCTCGCAGATCGGTCGTTCTCGATGACGTAGAGCTTTGGATGGAACGTTCGTTCTCCGTCGTGGAACAGGTAGACCGCATCGAACAGTTGAAGTGCTTGCCGGAGACCCTCAAGGGTCGCGATGCCCTGGTCGACGCCCAAGATGGCTTCGGCGTGCCCCTGGCGTGCGCGGATCGCGTCGACAAGCGGTCGGAGATGCTTCAAGCCCGACTCCTGCGCCCAAGCGGTCAGAATCCAGAGACTGGTGGCGTCGCTCGAGCGCTCGGCCAATGCCGCACCAACACGCCTCGTGTCGCGGAATGGCTGGAGCAGACGTTGCGTCCGCATCGGCGGTCCTTGTATCGGACCCACGACGCGCCGGCAGCGGCGTGGTTATCGGTCAGGCTGCGAGGCGCCGCTCGCTGGGCGCACTTCGCCCTCGTGCGAGCCGGCGGTCTCGAAGCAACAACCACACGTCGCGGAGACGGCCCACGAGCTCAGGCTCAATGCCCAGCCCATCGATCAGCAATGTGCGATCGACGTGCTCCACCGCATCAAGAAGCTGACCCGCACGCGTAAGCTTTTCGACCAGACCGATGTCGAGGTCAGACTCTGCCAAGGCTGCCTGAGAAGGGAAGGGCAAAGCCTCAGCCTCCCGCGGTTCGAGCTCAAGGACGCCGCCGCCGTAGCTTCGGCCGATGACCTCCGAGAAGGCAAAGGTTGCCGAGTTGATGGAAGCTGCTGCAAGAAGGCGAGGATGCAGGTCCGCGGTGATGCGGACACGGTGGATCGTGTCCGTCGACGTCGCCGCAGCCTCGTTGGCGATGACCCTCGGGTGATCGTAGATCTGCCGCAAGAGGAAGGCATCTGGCGTCCAAACGGAGGGCGCCACCCACCATTTCTTGCGGATCGAGCACTTGTAGCCGAGATGGACGCCCGCCGCCTCGCCCTCTTTTACGTACCGGCGCAGCGCCGCGTTTGCATTCAGCTCAAGCTCGTCCGAGACCGCGAGCAGAAGACACCTTGCGTCGTCTCGCTCGAGTTCGTGGAATCCGCCAGAGGTAAGGCGGATACCACGCACGTGCGCAGACTTACTCACGAGCGGCACGCAGTGCCCGCGGACGCCTATTCGGTCGGCTTCGCTCGGCCTCAGGACGAAGAACGCGTTCCGACCGGTGACCACACCAACGTCGACCTCGGCTAGCTCGCCGAGGATGCCGATCCCGCGCGCCGCCCGTACCGTCCGAAGTGCATCGATCTCGTCAGGCGCGAGGAAGTAGCGCGTCCACTTCTCGCGGTCATGGAGCAGGGCTGGCGCGTGGGGCACCCTCGTAACACCCGCCGGACGCGATGGAAGGGCGTCTGCGTCGTCAACCTCGACGACGCGGATCGAAGCCGGGCCGCTCCCGCGAACCCCAAGCAGGAGCACAACCTCCTGCAGCACGCCATCGAAGAGGAGCTTCCGAAACGCCACGGCCGTCAATTCGGCGTAGGTGTCAACCAGGAACGCGCGCAGCTCGGCGGCGTACGTCACCTGCATGAGCTCGGCGGGAAGGACGAGGCCAACTCTGCCGGCATCGCGGAGGGCGAGGGTCGCCGCGACGGAGAATGGCACCCACGCATTCGTGAGTCGAGTCGGTCTCAGTCCGGCGGAGCGCATGAGATCGAAGGCGCGATCTCGCATCTCCTCCTTCCAGTGCTGGAAGCGGATGAATGGCGGATTGCCGGCTACGCCGTCCCACGCGCCGCACTCGCTGTTGCTGAACCAAGCGAAAAGGTCGTCGGTGACGACCGTCGCAGAAGGGACCTGAATCTGCGCGGTACGAGCTTCTAGCTCGTTCAGCTCAACGCCCGTGATTGCGCCATCCGACCGGTGCGCCACGAGCTGCCGCAAGATCGCACCATCTCCGCAGCTGGGCTCGAGCAGCTTCGGCCCTGCCGCCGAAACCCACTTCGCGAGGAACGATGCAACGCGGTCGGGCGTGTAGTACCCACCACGAAGCTTCTCCGGGGTCGGCACAGCAGGTGCGACAAACGCGGCCACTCGGAGATTGAAGCGGAAGCGGCGGACGACGTCAGTCGGCGTGCGGGGGCAGCCCTTTGTAGCGTGCGACGTACGTGCTCTCGACGTGTCTGGAGAATGCCTCGATGCGAAGTGGCGACCCGGCTGGCGGTATCTCGCCGTCAATGGTGCCGTCGTCCGGGTCCCAGATCACCAACGACATGGCTTCCACGCGGTGCTCGGGCTCATCCACGAGAGTGCGACCACCAAGTCGTTCCAGCGTGCCGATCGTGGCCGCAAGGTGAGCTGCGGTGACGGCCGGCTTCGGATAGATGACCATGAATCCCACGACGGCGTACGGAAAGCGACTGTGAACCGTCGTTGCCTCCGTAGCGAGGTCGTTGATCATGTTCTGCCAGTTCTTGCCGATGCTTGAGCGATCGTTCAGCGTCTTGCTGTCGAAGGCAAACCGCACCCCGTCGGGCCGATAGCCAACGTCGAAGTTCTGCGGGCGTACGCCGCCGATGATCCGAACGGGGCCAACCTCAACAACGTCCGCCTGACTCGGGATCAGCGCAGTCGAGCTCGGAGCGACGACGGGAATGCCGCCGAGGAGTTCGGCCAGCGCCTCGCCGACGGCTTTATCGAAGAGCGCGCCGAGCTGCCCGGACGAGAACGGTGCAGTGCGGCTGAGCGAGCCGCCACGCTCGGTCCACTTCTGACCGAAGCCGGCGAGCTGACCGAGATCGATCGCAACGGGAGGCATCGGACGGAGAGCGGCCACGCAGTGCAATTCGGCGCTGCGCGTGCCTCCCCTTCGTTCGCGCCTTGGGCGGCATCCGCACCGTAGGCATCTTTCGATGCTCGATGCTCAGACAGGCGAGTAGCGGTCAGCGTGGCTGGCCGGTCTCGTCGCCAATCACCAACCTGCCGCGGCGCTTGGGCCGGCTGAACCGCCCTGCGGTCACGCATCTCGGTGTGTCATGCACGTAGGCGCATGGAAACTCGACTTTGCAACAGTCTGTTGCAAAGTCGATCAGGAGGCCGCTTCAGCCTCCGGCGGCCCGATCGTCGTTCGCTTCGATCGAGCTGCAAAGTCGCCCAGGCGGACCGCTTCAGCCTCGGACCACCTCGCCCGCGCGCAGCACCGTCCGGCCGGCGGGCCGGCGGGCGAGGGCGTCGCGCAGCGACTCCGCCGCGACGAGCACGAGGTCGGCGGGATCGCCCGGCTCGACTCGCGTGCGACCGCCGCAGATCCCGGCCAGCAGCACGTCTTCGTCGTCCACGTGCGCGCCGAGCGCGGCGAGCCACGCCGCCTCGAGCGGGTCGGCGTCGCCGTAGGGATAGAAGACGTCCCCGACGTTGTCGCTCCCGAACCGGACCGGCACGCCCGCCGCGACGAGCTCGGAGACGAGGGTCAGCCCGCGCAGGCGCGGGGTCGCCTCGCCCCGGTCCTCGAGGAAGAGGTTGAGCGCGGGCAGCGCGATCACGGTGATGCCGGCGGCGGCCACCTTGGCGACCGTGCGCGCCGCCGTCGCCGGGTCGACGCTCGCGAGCGCGCAACAGTGGCTCGCCGTGACGCGGCCCTCCATCCCCCGCGCGAGCACCGCGTCGGCCAGGTGCTCGAGCTGGAAGCCGGACGCCTCGACCGTCTCGTCGAGGTGGAAGTCGACGCCGACGTCCGCCGCGCGGGCGAGGTCGAGCACGCGCTCGAGCGAGGCCGCCGGGTCGGAGTGGAGCCGCGGGACGGCGCCGAGCAGGTCCGCGCCTGCTGCGAGAGCGCGCTCGACACGTCGCTCGCCCGCCGTCGTCGCCGGATCGGTGTACTTCGTCGCGAACGCGACGAGCTCGACGTCGACGCGCCCGGCGACGTCGTCGCGCGCCGCCGCCACGCCGCGAAGCGCGCGTTCCCCGCTCAGCTCGTCGACGTCGACGTGGGTGCGGATGCGGAGCGAGCCGTGGCCGAGCCCGCGGCGGAAGAGCCGCACGGCGCGCTCGTGGAAGACCTCCTCGGTCGACGTCCGCTTGATCTCGACGACCAGCTCGATCGCGTCGGCAAGCGAGCGCGCCGGCCGCGACGCGCGCGCGAACGCGCGGTCGGCGTGGACGTGCAGGTCCGCGAACGCGGGCAGCGCCAGCTGTTCCGCCGGCGCGTCGACGCGCCGGATCGCCGCGACGAGGCCGCCGGCAACGTCGAGCTCGTAGGCGCCCTCGCGCCCCGGCAGCGACACGGGCCCGATCACGGCTACTCGTACAGGGTGGTGGTGACCGGCGTCGCCGAGCGGTCGAGCCCGGCCCGCCGCACGATGTCGGCGGCCCGTTCGCGCGCCTCGGCCCTGAGCGCCGCCTCGTCGACCGTCACCACGCGGCCGTCCCGGTAGAGGGCGCGGCCGTTCACCCAGGTCTCCGCGATGCTCGCCGGCGAGACCGACCAGACGAGGGCCATGAGCGGATCCTCGTAGGGCGTCCACTCGAAGTGGTCGAGGTCGAAGAGCACGAAGTCGGCCCGTTTGCCGACTTCCAGCGAGCCGATCTCGTCGTCCCAGCCGAGCGCGCGCGCGCCGTCGATCGTGGCCATCCGCAGCGCCTCGCGCCCTCCGATCTGCGTCTCGTCGAGCCGGGCGTCCTTGAACAGGCCGGCGACGAGGTACATCTGGCGCATCAGGTTTATGTTGCCAGCGGCGGCGACGCCGTCCGTCCCGACGCCGACGGTCACGCCCGCGTCGCGCATCTCCGGGTACTTGCCGATCGCGGTCGCCCCCTTGGCCAGCTTGAGCGACGTGGAGGGGCAGAACGCCACCTTCGCGTCGTGCGTCGCGAGGAGCGGCACCTCCGTGTCCTTCACGGCCACGCCGTGGGCGATCACGAGGTTCGAGCCCAGGCCGCCGAGCGAGGCGATCCGCTCGACCGGCCAGAGGCCGTGCTTGCGCTCGGAGACGCGAGCCTCTTCGATCGACGTCGCGAGGTGATACGTCGTCCCGACGCCGAGCCGCTCCGCGAGGGCACGGGCGCCCACGTGGAGCTCCGGGCTGCACGGCTCCTTCCCTTCGATGTTGACCCAGCAACGGATCAGCCCGTCGGCGTACCCGTTCCAGTCGTGCACCTGCTGCTCGAGCACCTCGAGCGCGACCTCGGCGCTCGGGAAGAAGTGATGCTCGACCATCTCGTCCGTCCACCCCGGCGGGATCTCCGCCGGCTTGGTGTCTGCGGCATGCCGCCCGGTGACGCCGCGGATGCCCACCTCCGCCGCGGCGCGAACCGTGATCCCCGCGTCGTGCTGGGAGCCCATGTCGAGGAAGCAGGTCGTCCCGCAGCGGAGCATCTCGGTCGTTCCGAGGAGGACGCTGACCCGCTCGTCCTCGGGACCGACGTGGGCGTAGAAGGGCTTCGCCCAGTGGAAGACCCAGGCCCGCGTTCCCAGGGTGTCGGGGAAGACGCCCCGCGAGAGCGTCTCGGAGAGGTGGACGTGCGAGTCGACGAAGCCGGGGACGACGCCGCGGCGGCTGCCGTCGACAACCGTGTCCACCCGGTCGGGAGGGAACTCCGCCTCCACCTCCGCCGCCGGCCCGAGCGCGGCGATCCGGTCGCCGTCGACGACCATGCTCGCGTCCTCGAGCACGGTGTCGTGCGCGTCGACGGTGAGCGCGAAGACGAGGTTGCGGATGAGCGTGGTCGCCATGAGAGGTGAGCGGCCCGGGCCGCGAAGCGGCCCGGGCCACCGTTTCATTAGTGACGGGCGGAGCCCGTCACTTGCACTTCCCGGTCCTGATCCCGATCTTCTTGTTGATGAACTCGTTCGTCTGGATCTGCGAGGCGCGCAGGTTCGGGTTGTACGTGTCGATCCCCTTCGCCTTGTAGATCGGCTTCAGCTGGTTGATCAGCTTCTGCGTCCGGGCGTTCGAGAAGTCGCCGAGCGTGCAGTTCGGCCCGTTCTGGACGATGCCGTACTTGAGCTGCATCTTGACGTTGCTCGCGTTCGCGCCCGGGGAGAGCGTCCAGAACGTCTTCATCTTCGTGACGATGTCGATCAGCTTGTTGTTGACCGCTCCGGGACGCCTGATGTAGTCGACCTGGGCCTGCTGGATCAGCGGCACGAGTAGCCTGAAGCACGCCCGCTTCGCCTTGATCACCTCGGGGCGAGCGGCGAGCGCCTGCGGATACGGCGTGTAACCCGAGTCCTTGATGAGCAGGTACTTGACCGGCTTCATCCACTCCTTGATCTCGTTCTCGTACTTGTACGGCTCGCTCGTGACGAAGCCCTGCTGGACGATCTTCCCGCCCGAGGTGACGAACCGGGTCGGCGAGCCGTCGTAGGACGTGTCGACCTGATCCTGCTTCACGTAGCCCTTGGCGACGAGGTAGTCGACCCAGACGCCGCCCTCGAAGACGAGCACCTTGGCGTCGGCCTTGGCGACGTCCGGCCAGCGGTTGATCTTGAGCTCGGCCGGGTTCCACATCACGATCTGCGGGCTGAACTCGAGCGGCGAGATGATCGCGACGGTCGGGAGCTTCTTGGAGAGCTGGACCGCCTCGTCGGAGGTGACGTAGCCGATCGTGATGCTCGAGTCCTGGTACATCTGCGAGATCGGCTGCTGGAAGCCGGTGAACGGCCCACCCGAACGGATCTCGACGGCGACGCCGGTCTTCCCGATCGTGCCGGTGTACCGACCCTTTTTCGCGTCGATCGTGCCCTTCGTGCCCGCGAGCTGGTACAGGGCGCCGTGCTCGGGCTCCGGGAACCAGTCGGTCTGGATGACGATCTTCGAGCCGCATGCCTGTAGCAACGGACTGGTGGCCGCCGCGCCACCGGGCGCTGCCTGCGCGATCCCGAGCCCGGCGACGAGCGCCGCGCCGAGCACGAGCGCGATGCCTGTCCCGACGGCCCGAACACTTGCCTTCCTCATCTCGCTCCCTTCCTGCCCTCCGCACCGGGGCGACGGGCGATGACGGTGATCGACGCCTCCCACCTACTGAGACGAGTGGTCCACCCGGAGGTTCGCCGCCCGTCGCGCGCGTAACTGGTATGACATGTTGATACCTGGCAGGCTAGAAGTCAAATCGCCTCAGGCGCGCTCGCCCTGCTCGAACCACTTGCGCGTCAGGCGATTGCCGACGACCCCCACCGCCAGGAAGACCGCGATTCCCAGCAGACAGCAGAAGAGGAGCGTGCTCATCAAGAGGTCGCTCTCGAGACGCGCCCGATAGACGTCGAGGAGGCGGCCGAGGCCGGGCGTCCCCTGCCGGAAGAAGAACTCGCCGACGATCGCGCCGATCACGGACAGGCCGGCGGAGACGCGGAGCCCGACGAAGATGTCGGGAATCGCGTGGGGCAGCTGAAGCCTCCAGAGACGGGTGAGGCGCCCGGCACCCTGCAGGGTGAACAGGTCGTGCAGGTTCTTGTCCACGGTCAGGAGCCCGAAGAGCGTGTTCGTGATGATCGGGAAGATCGAGATCAGCACGCAAACGACGACACGCGCCTGGACGTCGTAGCCGAACCAGAGCGCGATCAGCGGCACGATCGCAAGGATCGGGGTCACCTGCACGATCACCGCGTACGGGTAGAGCGAGCGCTCGATCCACTCGGCCTGGCTCATCAGAATTGCGAGCGCCGTGCCGATCACGAAGGCGATCAGGAGGCCGATCAGCGAGACCTTGGTGGTGTCCTTCAGCGCGATCAGCTGCTCGTGCAGGTTCGGCCAGTCGAAGAGACCGTTCTGGACGACCTCGTGCGGCGGGGGCAGGAGGAACTGTCGCTCGGGCGAGAGGAGCACGTACGAGACGAGGTAGAGGAACGCGACGAAGAGGACGAAGAAGACGACGGGCGGCAGGATCTTCCACGCCAGCCTGGCCACGCGGCTGCGCGACTCGGGCACCGGCGGCGCCGCAGCGGTGGACTGGACGTCGAGCGCGGCGCCGATGTGGTCGAGCTCGGTCATTCGTAGCCTGCCTTGAGAGCCTGCGAGACTTCGCCCGAAAGCCGGCCGAACTCGGGATCGAACCGCAGCTCGGGCGAGCGCGGATAGCCGAACGGGACGTCGAACGACTCGACGATGCGTCCCGGGCGCTGGCTCATCACGAGCACGCGGGTCGAGAGGAAGACGGCCTCGGAGATCGAGTGGGTAATGAAGATGGCCGCGAAGCGCTCGGAGACGAACAGGCGCTGGAGCTCCTCGTTGAGCGTGCCGCGCGTAATCTCGTCGAGCGCGCCGAAGGGCTCGTCCAGGAGGAAGAGCGGCGGCTTCATCGTGAGCGCGCGGGCGACCGAGGTGCGCATCCGCATTCCCCCCGAGAGCGCCTTCGGATAGTGGCCCTCGAACCCCTCGAGCCCGACGAGGCGGATCGCGTCGGCCGCGATCCGCTGCCGCTCCGCCTTCGAGGCGCCGTCGAGCTCCGCGAGGAGCTCGACGTTCTTGCGTACCGTGCGCCACGGCAGGAGCGTCGCGTCCTGGAAGACGAAGCCGATGTTGGCGGCCTCGGCCTCCACCTCGCCCGACGTGTGCGGTCCGAGACCCGACGCCATCCGCAACAGCGTCGACTTGCCGCAGCCGGACGGACCGACGACGGAGAGGAACTCACCGCGGCGCAAGGTGAACGAGACGTCCCGGACCGCCTCGGTGCCGTCCGGGAAGACCTTCCCCGCGCTGCGGAACGCGATCACCTGCTCGCCCTGCTCTGGCCGGCCGCTCGGCTGCTCCCGGGCAAACGTGCCGCTCACGCCGCCCACATCCCGTGATCGCCGGCGGTCACCGTGAACAGGACGAGATCGAGCCCGTTCGGATCGCGAAAGCCGACGGCCCGATGACCCCAGGGCCGGTCGCCGAGCGGCTCGGTGATGGTTGCGCCGGCCTCCGCGAGCCGACGGTGCCGAACGTCGACGTCGGGCACCTCGATCGAGACGGTCACGCCGTGCGGTGCGAGCGCCGGATGGTCGGGCGAGTCCTCGATCACCTCGATCAGGGCGGAATCGGCGGCGCGCAGCAGTGTGCCCCGGCCGTCGGGGTCGTCCCACACCTCGTGCACCGGGAAGCCGAGCACGTCGCGGTAGAAGCCGACTGTGCCGGCGTAGTCCTTCGTGCCAACCAGGACCCGCAGCTCGCTCACGTCGACGCTCCCACGGCGGCGCGCCGGCTCTCGTCGGCGAGGTTCCTGCTGACGACCTCGCGGACGGAGGCGATGTGACGCTCCGTGGCACGCCGCGCGGCCGGTGCGTCCCGCGCCACGATGGCGTCGACGATCCCGGTGTGCTCGGCCGCGGACTGCTCGGGTCGGCCCTCCGGGGCGAGCGCGAGGTAGCGGGACTCCGCGAGATAGTGGTGCAGGTCGGAGAGGAGGTCGTAGAGCAACCGGTTTCCGCTCGCCTCCGCGATCGCCACGTGGAGGTCGATGTCGAGAGGTACGAGCTCCTCCATCGGTGCCCGCCGTTCGACCGCTTCCGCGAACGCGAGATGTGCCGCCGTGACCGCCGCCAGCGCCTGGTCGTCCGCGTTCTCGACGGCCGCGGCGGCCGCCTGCTCGTCGAGCGCGCCGCGCACGGCGAGAAGCTCGAGCACCTCGCCGCGGTGGACGTCGAGCCACCGCGCCATCGGCTCTCCGAGCCCCGAGCGCCGATCGGTGACGAACGCGCCTCGGCCCTGGTAGACGCGGACGAGCCCGAGCGCCTCGAGCGATCGGATCGCCTCGCGGACGCTCACGCGGCTGACGCCGAAGGTCTGCACGAGCTCGCGCTCCGACGGGAGGCGCTCGCCCGGCGCGAAGTCCCCGCGCCGGATCGCCTGCTCGATCTGCAGCCGCACCTCCTCGTTGCGCTGCGTACGCTTGATCGCGCGGAGCGGGGCTGTCGCGCCGCCCGCGCGCGTCACCGGGGGGGGCGCTCACGCCGGGGAGGTCTGCGTCGACGCCGATCGCATACTGGTCAGACATCTTATATGCTTCGGCGGAATGAGCGCAACGCCCGACGCCGCCCCGAGGCCCCCGCGGCCGTCGCTCGGGCCAGGCTCGCCGTTTCAGTGCCTGTTCGACGAATCGCCCGACGCGGGCTCGAGCCTGACGGAGGAGCTGGCCGCTGTCTATGGAGCACCGTGGCGGCTGCCCGCGCCGTCCGCGCGGCCGTACGTCTACTCGAACTTCGTCGTCTCGCGCGACGGTCGCGTCTCGTTCGCGGAGCCCGGCCACATGAGCGGCGTCGACGTCGCCGGCTTCGACCTGCACGACAAGTGGCTGATGGCGCTGCTCCGGTCGCGTGCCGACGCGATCCTCATGGGCGACAACACGCTTCGCATCGAGCCCGACCACATCTGGACGGCCGAGTTCCTCTGGCCGGACGACGCGGAAGCGTTTCGCGCGCAGCGTCGCGCGGAGGGACGCCTGCCTCGCCCGCTCCAGGTCTTCCTCTCACTCGAGGGCGACCTCGACGTGCGCGCAGCCGCAGTCTTCGCGGACGAGGCGGCACACGTCGTGGTCGCGACGACCGAGGCGGGCGCCGCGCGCGCGCGGACCCTCGCTGCGCCGGCTGCGCGCGTCGACGTGCTCGCGCTCGGTCGAGAGGCCGTCGACGTGGGCGAGCTCCTCGGCCGGCTCGGCGCCGACTACGGAGTCTCGACCGTCCTCTGCGAGGGAGGCCCGCGCGCGTACGGCTCGGTCATCGCCGCCCGCTGCCTCGACGACGAGTTCCTCACGCTCTCCCCGACCGTGATCGGCTCGGCGCCGGACCGGCCGCGGCCGAGCCTCGTCGAGGGCGTCGCGTTCCCGGCCGACGCTCATCCGCGCTCGCGGCCGCTCAGCCTCCACCGGGGAGGCGAGATGCTCTACCTCCGGTCGCGCTACGCGTTCCCGTAGCGGAGGCGCCGCCCGAGCTCTCGTCCCGGGCTGTCAGCGAGCGGGACGGCCGCTCGGTCGTGCCCGCCGCACGAACACGGTCGCCCCTGCGGCGCGATCGAGCGTCCGCCGCCGACTCTCGACCTCGACGGTGATCGGATCCGAGGCCGTGTCGACCACGCGTAGCTCCGTTCCCGGCTCGATGCCGAGCACGGCGAGGCCCGCGAGCGTCTCGGTGTCGGACTCGAGCAGCGCGACGACGGTCGCGGTTCCGGGCCCGAACGAGGCCAGCGAGAGGAGCGATTCCGCCTCGGCCTGCTCGATGGACACGTCGATCGGCCACCCGTGCGGGCAGCGGGCCGGCGGCGTCAAACGCGCGGCGATGCGCTCCACGAGCTCGTCGGGGAACCCGTCTCGAACCTGGAGCGCGACCCCGTACGCCTCGGCCGCCGTGTAGCCGAGGGAATCCGTGAGCAGGCGCTCGACGATCCGGTGCCGCCGTACGATGTCGGCGGCGGCCGTGTGCCCGGCTTCTGTGAGCAGGATCTCCTTGCGGGGCCCGTGCTCGACCAGCCCCATGCTCTGGAGCCGCCGGACCATCTCTCCCGCCGACGCCCGAGTCACGCCCAGGCTGCGCGCGACGTGCGACGCCAGCGTGGGCAGGTCGGTCGCCCGCACGCCGCAGCTCACGACCGGAGCCGTGAGCATCGACAGCGCCAGCAGGTAGTCGCCGCTCGTGTGGGCCCGATGTGGTTCTTTGCCCCGCGCGGGCGGCGGCGCGGGCCTCGCGAGGCGCCTCGAAGAGCCCGACGCAGATGCGCGAAGCCGGTCGAGAGCGCGTCCGGCAAGTTGCTCGACGTCGACGTGCCCCGCGGTCCCGGCGACTCCCAGCTCGTCGAGCTGGATCCTGGCCGCGGGGATCCGCTGTACTTCGAGCCGCCGGCTCGCGCAGGCCGACCCGCAGCCGTCGACCACGATCGTGTCGACCCCGAGGACCTGGAGATCGAGACGTCGCCGGAGCCGGTCGGCGACGTCCCGCGCCAGGCGGGCGTTTCCGGTCGGCCCGGAGCACGACTCCACGTGAACGACGCGCGCCATCATCGATGCATCGATTCCAGCATCGCCGGGGCGCCGTCTGCGGCGTGATCTCGATTGATCATCTGCCGGTCTATGGCGGCCTTCTCCATGTGTGTAAGGTCGACCTTACATGAACCGCGCGGCGGGCGGCGCTAGGCTGCGGCGATGCGCAGGGAGGACGAGGAGGAGCTGCGGGCAACCTCGGTCGACGGCCTCCATTGCACGCTCGAGGTTCCGGTGGAGCGGCTCGCGTTGCGCGTCGGGGGATACGTCGCCGTCGAGGTGGACGGCCGAGCACGGCTCGCGTACACCACCGATGTGGCGCTCGATCCCGCCGACCGGCGGCTGGCGCGCGTCGAGGGCCGGATGCTCGACGGCCGCGGCCAGCCGTTCGGTAATGGCGCCGCCCGGACTGCCGGGCCGGACGACGTGCGCCGCTGGCTGGACGCGGGGCGCCCGCCTCGCGCCGCGCTGGACGTCGGATTCCTGACGTACGCCGAGGGCGTCCCGCTCGCGCTCGACGCCGGCGCGTTCGACCGCCACACGTTTCTCTGCGGCCAGTCCGGCTCGGGCAAGACGTATGCGCTCGGGACGATCCTCGAGCGGCTGCTCGCCGAGACCGCGCTCCGCATCGTGATCCTCGATCCGAACTCCGATTTCGTCCGCCTCGCCGAGCTGCGCGACGACGCCGGCGACGAGGCGCGCGCCCGCTACGCCGCCGCCGCGGCCGGGGTCGATGTCCGGCGTGCCGGAGAGGGCGACGGGCGGCTCCACGTCCGCTTCCGCGACTTCGACGCCGGCGAGCGGGCGGCGGTGTTGCGCCTCGACCCGATCGCCGACCGCGAGGAGTACGCGGCCCTGGTGGAGGCCGTCGAGAACGCTGCGTCGACGGAGCTCGGGACGGCGCGCGAGTCGATCGAGCAGCTGTGGGCGAGCCCGGAGCCGTTTCGCTCGCTCGCGCAGCGCGCGCGGAACCTCGGAGTCGACCGCTGGCAGGTCTGGTCGGGGAACGATCCCGGCTCGCTCGAGGAGCTCGTCCAGCCGGGCGGCCCGCGGTGCGTGGTGGTCGACCTCGGCTCGCTCGAGACCCGCGAGGAGCAGGCGGTGGCGGCCGAGTCGCTCCTCGCCGCGCTGTGGCGCCGGCGCGGCGTCCGCGAGCCGATGCTGATCGTGATCGACGAGGCGCACAACGTCTGCCCCGCCGCGCCGGAGGGCCCGCTCACCGCGCTCGCCACCGAGCACGCCGTCCGCATCGCGGGCGAGGGACGGAAGTTCGGCCTCGTCCTCCTCGCGGCGACGCAGCGCCCGCAGAAGGTCCACGAGAACGTCGTCTCCCAGTGCGACAACCTCGTCCTGATGCGGATGAACTCGCGCTCCGACCTGGCCGTCCTCTCGGAGACGTTCTCGTTCGTGCCGCCGTCACTCCTCGCCCTCGCGGCCGAGTTCCGGCAGGGCGAGGCGGTGGTCGCGGGGAAGCTCGTCCCGAGCCCGACGCTCGGCCGCTTCGGCCCCCGCTGGACGGTCGAGGGCGGCGCCGACGTACCCTCGGACTGGGCCGTTCCCTCGACGTAGCGCCGGGGGCCCGAGCCGACGTCTCGATCACGGTGTCGCGAGCCGGTAGAGCACCTCGCCGGCGTGCTCGACGACGAGGCTCCGCCCGCGCCCGGCCCACGTCGTGGGGTCGATCGCGGCCGGGTCCGCGTAGCCGAGGCCCGCGCGCTCGCACTCCTCGCGCGGGATCCCGGTCGCGAGCGTCACGGAGATGCGGCACCGCTCGACGCCGTCCTCGTACGTCCCGAGGCCGCGCACGTGGGTCGAGTGCGCGAGCACGCCGAGCGGGACGCCCGCGAAGCGGTCGCGCTGCGCGAGGAAGTAGTCGCGGCAGTGGTAGCCCACCTGCGCGATCGCGCGGCCGTGCGTCGTCGAGAACGAGGTCACGTGGGGTGCGTGGAGCACGAGCTCGCCGCCGTCGGCGACGACGGGCTCGAGCTTGTAGACGCCCTTCGCGGCCGTCCAGAGGTCGGCGTACATCGGCGGCGCGACCGCGAGCACGGAGTCGAAGGGCTCCTCGACGCGGCTGACGTGCACGCGGCTCGAGAGCGCGGCGGCCGCGGCCCAGGCGTCCTCGCAGCCGCCGAGGTAGACGCCGTGGAGCCTCGCGTCTGAGGGGCGCACGACGAGCGCGACGCAGCGGCGCCCGATCGGCAGGAAAGCGGCGGCGCGGTCGATCAGCCGCCTGATCGGCGTCGTCCCGAGCGTGCCGATCACCGCGGAGGACGTGTGCAGGGCGCCGAGCCAGTGCGAGACGTCGATCAGCTCCTGTCCGGAGAGCCCGGGGAAGAAGTACTTGTTGCCGCCGGAGAAGCCGACCACCTCGTGCGGGAAGACGGGCCCGACCACGATCGCGACGTCGTGCTCGAGCAACCGCCGGTTGACGCGCACGGGCACCGCCTCGGCGAGGAGCCCGCCGCTGATCTCCTCGACCTCCTGCGCCGAGATCGTCCCGACCTCGACAAGCGCGTCGGGTTCCCGCCACTCGTGGTTGCGGACCCGGGCGAGGGCCGCCGCGTCGCGCTCGTCGAGGCCGAGGTGCCTGGCGATCGCGTCGCGTCGCATCGGCTGGTGCGTGCCGAGCGCGATCAGCCACTCCAGCGAGCCGACGCGGGGCTCGAGAAGCTTCGAGACGGCGCGGTGGAGGAAGGGCATCGGCGCCGTCCGGGTCGCGTCGGGGACGACGCACGCGACGCGCCTCCCGTCGAGGTCCCAACCGGCGAGCGCCTCCGTGAGGAGCTCGAGGACGTCGTCGTCCCGCAGGACGCCATGCGCGGTCCCGCAACCGATCGCCCCCGGGCGCGGCGCGGCGATCACGCGGCCCGCCATCCGGAGACGCGCGCGCGGAGGTCGTCGTAGCGCTCGCGGGACGCCTCCATCGCCGCGACGTCGCCCGGCTCGGGCGCGACGGCGCGAAGCGGTGGGTCGCCCGAGCGGCCGAGCGCGAGGAGCGCGGCGCCGCGCGCCGCCGCCTCGGGGACGTCGCAGACGAGGACGGGCTCGCCGAGCGTCGCGGCGAAGGTCCGCTGCCACCAGCGGGAGGCGGCGGCAGCGCCGCCCGAGAGCACGTGCTCCGGCCGCGCGTCGAGCGTCGCTCCGACGGCGCGAACGCCCCGCGCGATCTCCAGGCAGGCCCCCTCGAGGAGGCCGGCGCAGAGCTCGGCCGCCGTCGTGTCCAGCCGCAGCCCCGCGATCGCGCCGGCGGACGGAGCAGCGTCCTGCGGCGGCCTCGCGCCGGCGTGGAAGGGCAAGGCGGATAGCTCGTGCCGGCCGGGGGCGACCGCGTCGAGCTCTCCCGGCTCGATCCGCAGGACGGTCGTCGCCCAGCCGAACAGGTTCCCGGCTCCCGAGAAGGCCGCGCCCGTGACGACGCGCGTCTCGTCGACGACGTACCGCCAGAGTGAGGAAGGGAGCGGAGCCGCGACGTCGCGCCGTTCGACCACGCGGACCGCGGCGGACGTCCCCACGGTGATCGCGACCCTCTCGGGCCGGTCGCAGCCGGAGCCGACGTTGGCGGCGGCGCCGTCCCCGACGGCGGGCCACCAGGGGACTTCCGCGAGCGCGGGCCAGCGGCGCCGCCAGGCGGGCGCGAGCGTGCCGGTCCAGCCCGCCGCGGCGAGCACGGGCAGCTCCGCCTCCGTCGCGCCCGCGAGCTCGAGCGCCTCGGCGTCCCAGACCAGCCGCTCAAGGTCGAGGAGGCCGGTGCCGGACGCGAGCGAGGCGGAGACGCACGCCTCGCCGAGCAGGGCCTCGGCGACAAAGTCGGACAGCCCCAGGAACCGCGCGACACGCCCGTCGAGAACGGCGCGAAGCCACGGGATCCGAGTCGTCCAGAAGAGGGGGGCGTGCCAGCAGCCGGTACGGCGGTGGAACGCATCGGGGTCGGCCGGGCCCGACCCGCCGGCCGTCGCACGCGTGTCCGCCCAGGTCAGGGCGGGCGAGAGCGGCGTGCCGTCCCGGTCGACGGCGAGCAGCGAGTGCCACTGCGAGGCGGTCACCACGCCGCCGACCCCGCCCAGCAGCCCACGGCCGTGGAGGTCGTCGAGGCACTGCACGACCGCCTCGACGACGCGTCCGGGATCGAGCTCGGCAGCTCCGCCGGCCCGGTGGACGGCCGCGACCGGCTGCCGCGCGAGCCGGGCCGGGTCGGCGTCGAGGCGCTCGTCGAGCACGAGCGCCCGCACCGAGCTCGACCCCAGATCGAGGGCGAGCACCGTCGCGGGCTCGCGGCTCATCCGCCGGTCGAGGCGCTCGTGCCGCGACGCCCCGCGAGCGCGTCGGCGAGAGCGGCGAGGAACGCCTCGTTCTCCCGCCGCGTCCCGACGGTGACGCGAAGACAGCCCGGCAGCCCGAAGGAGGGGCCGGCATCGCGCACGATCACGCCTCGCTCGAGCAGGGCGCGGTCGAGCGCTCCGGCGTCGTCGAGGCCCACGACGAGCACGTGGTTCGCCTGCGAGGGAAGCACCTCGAGGCCGAGCGCCTCGAGGCCGCACCGAAGCTGCTCCCGTCCCTCGGCGTTGACCTCCTTGCTCTCGCGGAGGAACGCGTCGTCGCCGTAGGCGGCGAGCGCGGCGACGAGAGCCTGTCGCCCGGTGTGGAAGGGCGGCTGGCGGTCGCGGATCGCGCGCATCAGCGGCTCGGGGCCGATGCCGTACCCGACGCGAAGGCCGGCGAGCCCGTAGATCTTCGAGAACGTCCGGGTCACGAGCACGTTTCCTCCTCGGACGACCTCCGCGATCCCGTCGGGGTACCCGGGGTCGTCGACGAACTCGCGATAGGCCTCGTCGAGGATCACGAGCACGTCGTCCGGGACTGCGTCGAGAAGGCGCGCGAGCGCATCGCTTCCGACGATCAGCCCGGTCGGGTTGTTCGGGTTCGCGAGGAAGACGACGCGCGTCTTCCCGGTCACCGCCCGCACCGTCGCGCCGAGGTCGCAGGCGTAGCCGGCGTGGTCGACGACGTCGATCGCGGCGCCGTACCAGCGGGCGCCGATCTCGTACATCTGGAAGTACGGCCGCGGGACGACGACGTGCGCTCCCGGCTCGAGCGCCTCGCGCAGCGCCGACGTGATCACGTCGCACGAGCCGTTCCCGATCGCGACGTTGCCGGGCGCGACCCCGACCCGCGCGGCGATCGCGGCGCGGAGGTCGTCCGCCTCGACGCCGGGGTAGCGATGCGCGTCCGCCGCCGCCTCGCGCAGCGCCCGGACCGCCGCCGGGGACGGCCCGAGCGGGTTCTCGTTCGAGCCGAGCTTGACGACCTCGGCGATCCCGAGCTCGCGGCGGAGCTCCTCCGCCGAACGCCCTGCGACGTAGCTCAGTCGGCCACCTCCCCGTACCAGCGGAATCGCTCGCCGTCGCCGGCGAGGTCGACGACGACGTTCTTCTTGTTCGTGACGCCGTCGAGGGCGTCGCGCCCGAGATCCTTTCCGATCCCGGTCATCTTGTAGCCGCCGAACGGCGCCTCGGCGAAGGGGACGGGCGGCAGGTTGACGAACACCGACCCGCACTGCAGCCGCTCCGCGACGCGATGCGCGCGCCGCAGGCTCTCGGTGTGCACGTTCGCCGAGAGGCCGTAGATGGTGTCGTTCGCGATCCGGACCGCGTCGTCCTCGTCGGCGAAGCCGATCGTCACGAGCACGGGCCCGAAGATCTCCTCCTGCGCGACCCGCATCGAGTTGTCGACCGAGCCGAGGACGGTGGGGGCGTAGAAGCTCCCGTCGAGGCCGTCGACCCGAGCCGGCCCGCCGCCGACGAGCAGCTCCGCGCCCTCCGCGACCCCGGTCTCGACGTAGCCGTGGACGCTCTCGAGGTGGGGCCGGGAGACGAGCGCGCCGACCTCGGTCGACCAGTCGGCCGGAGAGCCGACGCGGAGCGCCGCCGCCCGCGTCACGAGGCGCTCCGTCAGCTCGTCGCGAATCGACTCCTCCACGAGGAGGCGCGATCCGGCCGCGCACACCTCGCCCTGGTTGACGAAGATGCCGAAGAGCGTCGCCTCGACCGCGGCGTCGAGGTCGGCGTCGGCGAAGACGAGGTTCGGCGACTTGCCGCCGCACTCGAGCGTCAGCCGCTTGAGCGTCGGCGCCGCCTGCGACATGATCCGCCGGCCGACCGCGGTCGAGCCCGTAAAGGCGATCTTGTCGACCCCGGGATGGGTCACGAGCGCGTCCCCGACCACGCCGCCGCTGCCGGTCACGACGTTCAGCGCTCCGTCCGGGAGCTCCGCCTCCACGGCAGCCTCCGCGAGCATCAGCGCGGTCAGCGGGGTCAGCTCGGCGGGCTTCAGGATCACGGTGTTGCCCGCCGCGAGCGCCGGCGCGAGCTTCCACACCGCGATCGAGAGGGGCCCGTTCCACGGGACGATCGCCGCGACCACGCCGAGCGGCTCGAGCACCGTGTAGTTGAGCACCCGCATCGACGACTGGGGGATCGTCTCCCCGTAGAGCTTGTCCGCCCAGCTCGCGTAGTACTCGAGGCAGGCGACCGATCCCGGGACGTCGAGCGACGCCGACTCCCGGATCGGCTTGCCGACGTTGGCCGTCTCGGCGGCGGCGAAGACATCGGCGCGCGCATCGACCGCAGCAGCCAGCCGGCGAAGCGCCGCGGCCCGCTCGCGGGGGTCGCCCCGCCCCAGGGCCCCTCGAACGCACGCCGCGCCGCGGTCACCGCCCGCTCGACGTCCTCGACGCCCGACCGCGCCGCGCGCGCGATCACCTCGCTCGTCGCGGGGTTCACGACGTCGGCGTGCTCGCCGCCCAGCGCCTCCTCCCACCGTCCGTCGACGAAGACGCCCCAGGACCTCACCGCGACGCTCCTCCCGCGAGGGCCGGCTCGTAGACGACGCGCCCGCCCTGGATCACGACGGCGACGCGACGCAGCGCGGTCGCGTCGCGAGAGGGATCGCCCTCGACCGCGACGAGGTCGGCCCGCTTGCCGGGCTCGAGCATGCCGAGCTCGTCGCCGAGGCCGATCGCGGCCGCCGCGCGCGCGGTGCAGGCGACGAGCGCCTCGAGCGGCGTCAGGCCGAGCTCGGAGACCATCAGCTCGGGGACGAGCGCGTAGTCGTCGAAGCGCATGTCGGCGACGCCGGCGTCGCTGCCCCCCGTGAGCCGGACGCCGCATCCGACGAGCGCGCGCCAGGCCGCGACGAGGGCCTCGCGCGGGGCGCCGGCGCCGCCCGCCTCGATGCGGCGGGCGTCGATCGCGTTCGTCGGGCAGACGAACGCGCCGCTGGCCGCCACCCGCCGCGCGAGCGCCCCGTCGAAGGCGCAGGTCTCGCCGTCGAAGAACGTGCAGTGCTCGATCCGGCGGGCGCCGGCGGCGAGCGCATTCGCGATGCCGTCCGCACCGTGCGCGTGGACCGCGGTGGGGGAGGCCGCGGCGCCGCGCCTCGTCGGCGATCACGGTGAGGACGTCCGCCTCGAAGAGCGCCGTGGCCGCACCGTCGCCGCCGCCGCCGGTGCCCATCACCTTGACGAAGTCGACGCCGGCCGCCGCGAGCTCCTCCACGGCGCGGACGGCGTCCGCCTCGTCCTCGACGACGCGGCCGCCGAGCTCGACCCCGTGCCCGCCGGCGCGCGTGAGGACGTTCCCGCTGACGGCGAGCCGCGGGCCGGCGACCTCGCCGCGGCGGATCTCGTCGCGCAGGGTCACGAGCACGTCGGTCGGGCCGCCGCAGTCGGCGGCCGCCGTCACCCCGGCCCGCAGGAGCGCGCTCGCGTTGGCACGCGCCCGCGCCTCGACCGCGCCGGCGGGCTCGCCGCCGCCGAGCGCCGGGCCGGTCGCGGGGTCGGCGCAGAGGTGGACGTGCGCGTCGACGAGGCCCGGGACGACGGTGTAGGAGGAGAGGTCGAGCGCCGCCTCGCGGCCGTCGTCCTCGATCGCCTCGAGCAGGCCGTCTCGGACCCGGAGCACGCACGGGCCTCGTCGCGGCGCGCCCGTCCCGTCCACGAGACCCCCGCCCGGATCGTCAGGAGGCCGCTCACGGAGCCTCGCCCGCGGGCACGCTCTGCCGCTTCTCGGTGTAGAGGTAGCAGGCGACCGCCTGGACGCTGCCGTCCGGCACGAGGAGCGGCGGCCGGGCGGTGTCGCACACGGGCATCCGGTGGGGGCACCTGGGCGCGAAGCGGCATCCCGACTCGACCTGCCCGCGAAGCTCCTCGTCGTCGCCCGCGGAGATCGTGCCCTCCCAGGTGCGGCCGACCTCGGGGATCGACGCGATCAGCTCCTGCACGTAGGGGTGCTTCGGCTGCTCGAGCACGGTCGTCGCGGGCCCCGTCTCGACGGCCGAGCCCTGGTAGAGGACGTGGATCTCGTCGCTCACCTGGTAGGCGGTGGAGAGGTCGTGGGTGATGTAGAGGAACGAGATCCCGTCCTCGTCCCGCATGCGCCGCATGATGTCGAGGATCGAGGCGCGCAGCGACGCGTCGACCATCGAGACGGGCTCGTCCGCGACGATCAGGTCGGGCTTGACGATGTACGAGCGTGCCATCATCAGGCGCTGGCGCTGCCCGCCGCTCAGCTGGTGGGGGTACTTGTCGAGGACGTCCCCGATGTCGAGGCCCACGACCGCGAAGGCCCGCTCGAGCAGCGCCTGCCGCTCGGCCTTCCCCTCGCGAGCTCGAAGTTGCGGAAGACGAGGTCGAACACGTGGCGTACGCGGTAGAAGGGGTTGAAGACGCCGTAGGGGTCCTGGAACACCGCCTGCACATGCCGGCGGTACTCCTTCCGGTCGGCCCGCGACAGCCGCCGCAGGTCGTGGCCGCGGAAGTGGACCTCCCCGTCCGAGGGCGCGACGAAGCCGAGCACGATTCCGGCGAGGGTCGTCTTGCCGCTCCCGCTCTCGCCGGCGATGGTGACGATCTTCGCGGGCGCCGGCTCGAGCAGGAGGTCGAAGTCCTGCAGCGCGACGACGGTGCGCTTCCCGCTCGCGTAGACCTTCGACGCGCCACGCATCTCGAGCAGCGCGGTCACGCGCTCGCCCCCTCGGTGGGTGCCGCCGCGTCGCGCAGGAGGTAGCACGCCACGCTGTGGTCGGTTCCGGCCCGCTCGAGGGGCGGGTGGGCCACGCGGCACGGGCCGAAGACGTACGGGCAGCGTCGCTGGAAGACGCACCCCGGGGCCTGGTCGAACGGGTCGGGGGCGAGCCCCTCGGCGACCTTCACGGTCGCCTTGTGGCCGATCGCCGGAACCGCGTCGATCAGCATGCGGGTGTAGGGGTGCCGCGGCGAGGCGAACAGCTCCTCGGTCGGGCCGATCTCGACGATCTTCCCCCGGTACATCACCGCGACCCGGTCGGCGAGCTGCGCCATCAGCCCGATGTCGTGGCCGATCAGGACGAACGCGATCCCGAGACGGCGCTTGACGTCGAGCAGCGTCTGGGCGACGACGCGCTGGACGATCACGTCGAGCGCGCTCGTCGGCTCGTCGGCGATCACGAGCGGCGGGTCGAGCGCGATCGCCATCGCGATGCAGACCCGCTGGCGCATCCCGCCCGAGAGCTCGTGCGGGTAGTGACGGCCGACGCGGCGCGGGAGGCCCACCGTCTGGTAGAGCGCGTCGAGCCGCTCCGCGAGCCCCTTTCTGGCGCCGCGCCCCTCGTGGGTCAGGATCACGTCCTCGAGCTGGTCGCCGACCCGGAGCAGCGGGTTGAGCGCGTTGAGCGCGCCCTGCGGGATCAGGGCCATGCCGCGCCAGCGCAGGCGCCGGAGCTCCTTCTCGCCGAGCGCGAGGAGGTCGGTGCCGCCGTCGAGCGTCGCGTGGCCGCCGATCCTGCCGGGCGGCTGGATCAGCCGCAGGATCGCCATCGCGGTCGTCGTCTTCCCCGAGCCCGACTCGCCGATCAGCCCGAGGATCTCGCCCCGCTCGACCGTGAACTCGATCCCGTCGACGGCCGCGAGCTCGCCGCGCGGCGTCGGGTAGTCGACCCGCAGGCCGTCGACCCGCAGGACGGGCGCCGCGGTCACCGCGCCGCCTTCCGCAGCCTCGGGTTCGACACCTCGTCGAGCCCGACCATCATCAGGAACAGGCTCAGGAAGATCACGATCAGCAGCGCGACCGGCGGGCCCCACCACCACCACATCCCGCGGAACACGGCGGAGGCCTGCAGCGCGCTGTTCACCGTCGTGCCGAGGGTCGGCAGCCGGGTCGAGCCGAGGCCGAGCGTCTCGAGGCCCGTGACCGCGAGGATCACGCCGGCGAGGGTCGCGGTGAAGGTGGCGGCGAGGTACGGCAGCAGGTTGGGCATCATCTCGCCGAACGTGATTCGCAGCGTCGAGGCGCCCGAGAGCTGCGCCATCTGGACGTACCCGCGCTCGCGCAGCGAGAGCACCTGGGAGCGGAGCACCCTGGTGGGGATCGGCCAGGCGAAGAGCGCCATCACGAGCCCGAGCATCGTGGTCGACATGTCGTTGAAGAAGCTCGCGATCACGACGAGCACCGCGAGCCCGGGAATCGTGAGCATCACGTCCGTGCCCGTCGTGATCACGCCGTCGACCCAGCCGCGACGGAAGCCGGCGACGAAGCCGAGCAGCGTCCCGAGGGCGACGCCGAGGCCCGCGCCGAGGATGCCGATGTAGAGCGTCCGCGGCGCGCCGACGACGATCACCGCGAGCATGTCGCGGCCCTCGCTGTCCGTCCCGAGCACGTGGGCGCCCTGGTGCGGCTTGAAGCCGAGCGCCGGGTCGGCCGTGACGCCGATCGGCACGACGTTCACGTCGTTCGCCCCGATCAGCGCCTCGTCCCGGTCGACGATGAAGCGTCCCACGATCGCGAGCGAGAGGATCGCGCCGAGGATCGCGAGACCGGTGATCAGCTTCGCGTTCCACCAGGGGCTGCTGCGGTGGGCGCGGCGCGTCACGAGCGGCTGAATGGGGACGGCGGCGTCGGTCACGGTACGGGTCTCACGTCCGCTCGTAGGAGATCCGCGGGTCGAGGAGCGGGTAGATCAGGTCGAGGACGAGGACGGCGAGCGCGACGCCGAGGATCAGGTAGAAGGTGACGCCCTGGATGACCGTGTAGTCGTTGTCGAGGACGGCCCGGTAGAGGAGGCTGCCGAGGCCCGGGTAGGCGAACACGGCCTCGACGACGACGAACCCGCCGGCGATCGTCCCGAGCGCGAGCCCGAGCGCGGTGATCTGCGGGAGGATCGCGTTGCGCACGCCGTACTGGAAGAAGATCCGCCGCGAGCGCAGCCCCTTCGCCTCGGCGAGCACCATGTAGTCCTCGCCCGCGGTCGTGACCATCATCCCCCGCATCCCGAGCGCCCAGGTCCCCATCGTCACCATCACGACCGCGATGACCGGGAGCGCGCCGTGGTGGATCACGCTTCCGACGAAGTCGAGGTTGAGGCCGGGGCTCACGTCGGCCGAGTAGGCGCCCGCGTACGGGAACCACGCGAGCCGGTACGCGAAGACGTAGACGAGCAGGATGCCGAGCATGAACGCCGGCAGGGAGGTGAACACGAGCGTCATCGGCAGCGAGCGGCGCACCGAGGAGGGCGTCCGCGGCCAGCCGAGCAGCGCCCCGATCAGCGTGCCGAGGAGGAAGGAGAGCAGCGTCGCGACGAGCACGAGGCCCGCCGTCCAGGGCAACGCCGCCCAGACGAGGTCGTCGACCGTCGCCGGGAACTGGGAGAGCGAGTAGCCGTTCGAGAAGGTGAACGTGTTGACGAGGTAATGCCAGTACTGGACGAGCAGGGAGTCGTCGAGCCCGAACCGTTTCGTGTAGGAGGCGATCAGCTCGTCCGCGTTGTCGACCCCCGCCCCGGATGCCGCGAGCCGCCCGAGGATCGCGTCCGTCGGGTCGCTCGGGCTGAGCCGGGGGATCACGAAGATCAGCGTCGCGCCGAGCCAGACGGTCAGAGCGAAGCGCGCGAGGCGCAGGAGCAGGTATCGGAGGGTGATGCCGCGCATTCGCTGCGAAGCCGCCGGGGGCGCACCCGCGAGGGCGCGTCCCCGGCGGTCTGGTCGAGGGTTAGCTCGCCTTCTTGAGGGCGTGGATCACTTCGGTCGCCGCCGGGTGCGCGAAGCTCGGCTGCACGTACGGCTTCGCGCTCGTCGGCCATCCCGTCCAGTACTTCGAGTTGACGGGGTTGATCTGGATGTACTGCACGAGCGGGATCGAGGGCAGCTGGGCGTACCAGATCTTCATCGCCTGTACGAAGAGCGGGTCGATCGCCCTGCTCCCCGGAAGCACGGCGCCGATCCGGTCGACGAGCTTGGAGTATGCCTTCGCCTGCGACGTGTTCCAGCGGAACGAGTTCGAGTAGAAGCCCGACACGTTCGTCCCGACCGGCTCGTAGTGGCTCACGTTGTACGAGTCCAGCGACTGCCACGGGTCGATGGTCGAGCCGCAGGCGCCAAAGAACACGTTCGCCTGGAACTTGCCCGCGAGGAGCGCGTCGACGAAGTTCGGGATCGTCATCTTGCGGACGTTCGTGTCGACGCCCACCTGACGGAGCTCCTCGCCGATCGTCGAGGCGATCGCGACCATGCTCGGGTCGTCGAACGTCGTGATCTCGAGCGAGAGGCTCTTCCCGTCCTTCTGGTACACGCCGCCCTTCGAGACGTAGCCCTGGGACTCGATCGTCTTCTTCGCGAGCGCCGCGCTCGTCGTCGTGATCGGGTACTGCCGGAAGACGCCGTTCCGCACGAGCAGGCTCGTGTAGCGGGCGAGACCCGGGAGCGCGGGGAGCATCGTCAGGAGGCCCTGCGACGCCCCCTGGAAGGCGACGTTGATGATCGACTTGCGGTTGATCGCGTACGAGACCGCCCAGCGCAGGCGCGGGTTCTGCCAGACGGCGTCCGCGGTGTTGAAGTCGAGCTGTCGCGGGCACGTGTCGACGAAGCCGTACGGCGTTCCCGGCGACCACGCGGTCACCGAGCGGTTGCGCGCGGCGAGCGCCTGGTAGGCGCCGACGCTGAAGTTGGCGCCGGCGTCGAGGTCGTTCGAGGCGAGCGCCGCGGCGCGGGTCTCCTCGGAGCCGAGCGCGACCCAGCGGAGCGCCTGCGGTGCGGGCAGCGGCCGGAAGCCCGACGTCTTGCCCCACCACCTCGCGTTGCGCACGAAGGTGAAGCTCGTCGCGGTCGTGGAGTCGAGCTTGTAGGCGCCGGTGCCGATCGGCCAGCCCTTCTTGCGGTCGTAGTTCTTGAACTTGACCGGGTCGCCGACCGACGCCCAGACGTGCTTCGGCAGCACCCACAGCGTCCGGCTCGTCAGCTGCCCCGACAGGTTCGAGAGGGCGAAGCGCGGATCCGCCTTGGCGAGCGTGAAGAGGACGGTCGTCGGGTTCGCCGCGCGGACCTTGACGCCGGTGAACTTGAGCGGCGAGTTCAGGTCCTTGTGCTTCTGGAGGAGCTGCACGGTGAAGACGACGTCCGCGGCCGTGAACGGCTTGCCGTCCGACCACTTCACCCCCGAGCGGAGCGCGAGCCGCCACGCCTTGCCGCGCTGGAGGGGCACGACGCTTCGCGCCAGCCAGCCGTCCTGCTTGCCCGTGATGTAGTTCGTCACGAACAGCGGCTCGAACACGGCCTGAGTGAGACCCCCGTCCTGGGTCGTGTTCGGTCCGTACGGGTTGAAGTTCGTCGGATCGGCGGGCTTGCCGCTGTCGAGGTCGAAGACGACCATGTCCTTGCGGTCGATCGTCGTGCGAGACGGGGCGCTGGCCGCGAGGCTCGCGGCCACGAGGCCGGCGAGCGCCGTGATCGCGGCGGCGGCCGCCCAGGTCGCGACGCGTCGGTGCGCGTTCATGCGTGACTCCCTTCTTGTCGGAGACCCTCGGCGCCGCGCGCCTGCGGGACCCCGGTCTCGAGTATGTCTCGCTCGCGCCGCCTGCGCAGCAGCAGCACGGGCAGAGCGAGGAGATAGCCGAGCACGTCCCTGTTCAAGGACGCTCGCACGAGGTCGGCGACGTCGTCGAGGCCGAGGCGCGCCTGCGCCTTCATCGCCTGGTCGGGGTGGCTACGGATGATCAGCTCGTCACCGTCGCGCTGGATCGACCCGATCCGGAACTCGAGCTTCGCGAGCTTGGTGGCGATACGCATCGAGGAGTCAGTCCTTGCGGAGCGTTCCGCGCTCCTGGGCTTCGCGGACCCGCCGCTCGAGCAGGTCCGGCATCTCGTCAGCGGTGTACGGGTACGGGGGGGTGAGCTGGCCCCTGTCGTAGAGGACCCGCATAGCGTCCTTCGCCTGGCCCACCTTGTCGGCGAGGTTGCGCGGCGGCCGGCCCGAGGGGAAGCGGTTCGCGGGGTAGATCGGCTCGGCGTACATCTCCCGGAACGCCTCGGTGCGAACGTCGATCCAGGTGTTGTGGTTCGCGACCGTCCGGTGGTGGCGGAGCGCCTCCACGTCGATCGTCGCGGCGACGATCTGCTCACCTGGATACCGAGCCTCGCGCACCATCATCCCGGTGTAGTCGATGATCATCGAGTGCCCGGGGCAGAACGTCTGGGGATAGTACGCGTAGCTCACGCTCCCCCAGTTGGACGCGAGGACGTACATCATGTTGTCGTGTGCCCGCGTCCGGCGGGTGAAGCGCCAGAAATCCCACGGCTCGCTGATCCCCTCGAACTCCTGGATCGCGCCCCCGTGGCAGAGCACCTCGCAGCCGTTGAACGCCAGGGCCCGCGAGACCTCGGGCGTCGCGCCGTCGTGGCACGTCATCGTGCCGAGCTTCCCGATTTCCGTGTCGACGACCGGGAACAGGTCCTTGATCGAGCGCCCGAATACCTCCCCGTACTCGTCGAGCAGGTCGTGCGGGCTCGTGCCGAGGCCGATCGTGGCCGGGATGTGCCACTTGTGGTAGCGGAGGATCACCTCGCCGGTGGGGCCGATCACGAAGGCGGTGTTGAACCAGCGGTCGGGGAACTCGGGCACGCGCTCGATCACACCGCCGCCCGAGATGAACATGCCGTACTCGCGCGCCTTCTCCCCGAGGGCCCGGAACTCGGGCCCGTCGAGCGTGACCGCCTTTTCGAGGAACTGCTCGAGCCCGTCCTCGCCCTTGCCCGGAGTCGTGACGCCCTGGAGGAAGTATTCGGGCAGCACGGCGAGCCGCACCGGCACCTCCCAGAAGTAGCCGACCCCGAAGTCGATCAGCTGGAGGACGCGCTCGAGGTTCACGTCGATCTCGTCTCGCGTCCGCGCCATCGCCACGTGGGGCTGGATGACGAGAGCGGTGTACTTCTCGATCGGTCCGGCCATGTCAGAAGAAGTCGGGCTCCCTGAGCCCGAGGTCCTCGAGGATGACGTTGGCGGTGATCGTCCCCGCGCCGGAGATCGCGCCGCCCGGATGGCAATAGGGGCCGGTCAGGTAGAGCTTCCCGAGCGGCCCGCGGTACTGCGAGTACCCGGGGAAGGGACGGAAGTAGCCGGACTGATAGAGCTTCATCGCACCCCCTGTCGTGGAGCCGTTGACGAGACACGGGTTGTCGCGCTCGATGCTCGGCCCGGTCGTGATGTGGGAGGCGACGATGTTCGCCTCCGTCATGTTCGGCGCATACTCGGCAAGCTTCGGGAGCTGGACATCCCAGATGTACGCCTCGCCGGCGTCGTCCCAGCTTTCGCCGCTTGCGAGCTCCACGGGGACGAAGGTGTCCATGATCAGCGTGTGCTTGCCCTCCGGCGCCCGCGTCGGGTCCTTCAGCGTCCAGCACGCGACCCAGAGAAATGGGTCCTGCGGCGCGACGCCCGTCTGGATGTCGACCCACTGCCGCTCGATCGAGTCGACCGAGCCGTAGATGCGCTGGAACGGCGTCTGCGAGAGCTCGTCGTTCGCGTACCGCGGCGGCTCGTGCAGCGCGAAGTGCGCGCGGACGATCGTGAACTCGCCGACGTTGTAGTTCTCGACCCGGCGCAGGAACTGCCGGTCGAGCGCGCCGTCGTCGAACATGTGCGGGAAGGCAAGCTTCGGGTTGAGCCCGTTCACGACGGCCTTCGACGCGGTGAACTCACGACCGTCCGCCAGCCGCACGCCGTCGACGGAGCCGTTCGTGGTGAGGAACTGCGCGACCGGGGCCTCGGTCAGCACCTCGCCGCCGTAGGCCTTCACCATGCGCGCGAGCGCATTCGGAAGCTCGACCGAGCCGCCCTCGGGGATGGACTCGCCGAAGACGTGGATCGCCGGGATCATGATGTAGATCAGCTCGCCGCGGCCCTCCTGGTCGGGCCGGATCCCCGGCGCCGTCGCCCAGCCGAGGATGAAGGTCTGCACGACGGGATGCTCGAAGTTCTCCATCGTGAAGTCGTGAGGGCTCATGCTGAAGTCGCGCAGGAGCTCGAGCCCTTCGTCGGTCGTCTCGAGGACGGAGGCCATCGCGCCGGGCGGGCTCGGCGGTGAGAACATGCTCGTGACGAAGCCGTCGCGGATGTCGACGAAGTTGTCGTAGATCTCCCGGTAGCGGCGTGCGTCGCGCTCCGAGTAGTGCGCGATCGACGCGCACGTCTTGTCGATGTCCCGGTAGACGACGATCCCAGGCCCGTCGTGCGAGGGATGGCCGGTGATGTGGTCGTCCGCCCAGACGTACCGCAACCCGAAGCGCTCGCTGAGCTCGGCCTCGAGCGGCGTGAAGTCGGGGTTGACGTGGATCCACACGTGCGACGACCCGTACAGGTCGTGCTTGTACCCCGGCATGATCGTGTCGTCCGTCGTGCAGCCGCCGCCGAGCCGGCGGTTGCGCTCGAGCACGAGCGTGCGCAGCCCCTGCTTGGCAAGCGAGGCGGCGCAGGTGAGGCCGTTGTGGCCCCCACCGACGACGATGACGTCGTAGTCAGACATTCAGACCCTCTCTCGGCACGTGCGACCGAATTCCGATTTCGTCATATTTTTGATGTAGGTGAATATTCCATATGCTGTGGAATACGTCAAGGCGGCGGCCGACACCGGCCGAGCCATCCGTGCCAAGCGCCACGAGGAGCGAGATGACCCAGATCGAGATCCAGACCGAGACACCTTCGCGCCCGGACCGGGACGGCACGCTCGAGCTGACCGGCGCCGAGGCGATCGCCGCGGAGCTCGTCGCCGCCGGGATCGAGACGGTGTTCGGGATCCCCGGTCTCTACAACATGGCGATCTACGAGGCGCTGCGACGCCGCCCCGAGATCCGAACCGTGACGGTGCGTCACGAGCAGGGCGCCGCCTTCATGGCCGACGGCTACGCGCGGGCGAGCGGGCGCGAGGCCGCCTGCCTGCTCCTTCCCGGCTGCGGCGTCCTGAACGCGATGACGGGCCTCTCCGAGGCGTACGCCGATTCCTCCCCGGTGCTGCTGCTCGCAACGCAGGTCGAACGGCAGTACGTCGACGCGGGCCGCGGGCTGCTTCACGAGCTGACCGGCCAGCTCGGCGTCGTCGGCACGGTCACCAAGCACGGCGAGCGTACCGACAACGCCGCGGCCGTCCCCGGGACGATGCGGCGGGCCATCGCCGCGATGCGTACGGGCCGTCGCCGCCCCGTCCAGGTCGAGGTCCCCGTCGACGTGCAGGGCGAGACGCTCCGCTGGAGCCCGCCCGAGCCGGCGCCCCCGTCTCCGCCCGGGACCGCCCGGCCCCAGCTCGTCGACGCGGCGGCACGCGCGCTCGCGGGGTGCACGCGCCCCCTCGTGCTCGCGGGCGGCGGGGTGGTGACGGCCGGAGCGCAGGCCGCGCTCCTCGCGCTCGCCGGGCGCCTCGGGGCGCCCGTGCTGACGACAGGGATGGGTGTCACCGGCATCTCGGGCGACCATCCCCTCGCCTGCGGCGTCGCGTGGGGAGCCTCGGCGGACGTCCGGCCGCTCGTCGCCGCGTGCGACGGCCTCCTGGCGATCGGAACGCGCTGCCAGTCGGCGATGACTGCCGACTGGGACCTGCCGCTGCCGGAGGTCACGGTTCGAATCGACGTCGACCCCGAGGAGATCGAGCGGAACCTGCCCTTCGCCCATCGCCTCGTCGGGGACGCGCGTGCGGTCGCCGAGCAGCTCGAGTGCGAGCTGGCCGCCCTCGGCGTCGACAGGCACGGCGCCGTCGACCCCGCCCTCCACGAGGCACAGGAGCGCTACCGGGCGGCGCACCGCGCCCGGCCGGGAACGACACGGCCGTGGATGGACGCCCTGCGTGCGACCCTCCCCCGTGACACGGTGGTGAGCGCGGACATGTCCGTCTTCTGGGCCGACATGCTCGGCAGCTTCCCGTTCTACGAGCCGCGCACCATGCTCTTCCCCTGGAGCATGGGCACGCTCGGGTTTGCGGTGCCCGCCGCGATCGGCGCCAAGCTCGCGCTGCCGGACCGGCCGGTGGTCGCGATCGCAGGCGACGGCGCGTTCCTCTTCACGGGCGCCGAGCTCGCGACGGCCGTGCAGGAGCGGCTGACGCTCCCGATCGTCGTGGTGAACAACCGTGCCTACGGGATGATCAAGATGCAGCAGGAGGACCGCTACGGCGCTGGCGCCGGGGTCGCCGTCGACCTCGTCGCGCCCGACTTCGTCGCGCTCGCCCGGGCGTTCGGCGCGCGCGGCGAGCTCGCGTCCACACCCGGCGAGCTCGCAGGGGCGCTCGAGCGGGCGCTCGCCGCCGACGGGCCCACGGTCGTCGAGGTCCCCTGGGGCGAGCGGCTCTCGGTGGCCGACCCGCTCGTCGTGGAGGACGTCGGGTAGTGCCGGCACGCGGCATCGGACGAGCCCAGGTCACCCCTGGCGGCGGGCGCAAGGCGCTCGTCTATCCGGGGTCCGGCGTCCGCAGCGAGCTCCTGACGCCCGACCTCCGCCGGACGCTCCAGATGATGTGGGTCGTGATCCCCCCGGGGGAGGGAACGGGGGAGACGCCGCTCGTCCAGGAGGGCGAGGAGTGTGGCCTCGTCGTCCAGGGGGAGCTCGAGATCCTGGTCGGCGAGGGCGACGAGCTCGAACGCCATGTCCTGGCGGCGGGCGACGCCATCTACCGCGGTCGCGGCGTCGCCCACCGGAGCCGCAACCTCGGTACGACGGACGCGATCGTCGTCGTCGCCACCACGCCGCCCTCCGTGTAGGCGCCGTTCACGCGCTACGGGACCGGCGCCTCGCTGCGACCCGCGATCGCGAGGCACAGCTCGACGTCGCGCATCGCCTCCTGGACGGTCGTCCGCGGCGTCTCCGCGCCGTCGACGCAGCGCAGGAAGTGGCTCAGCTCGTCCACGAAGGACTCGCGGAAGTCGAGCGAGGGGAAGGTCGCCGACTCGTGCGTGACCACCTCGAGCACGCTTCGCGCCCGCGATAGCAGCGGCGGCGCGAGCTCGAGCTCCATCCGGCCACGCTCGCAGTGCAGGGTGAGACGGCACTGGAACGGGAAGCCCGGCGGGCTGATCAGCCCGACCTCGAACAGCGCACGGCCTCCCTCGTAGTCGACGACGGCGAGCCTCGGCATCGCGCTCGACGCGAAGGCGACGTCGCGCACGTCTCCGAGCAGGGCCTGGGCCAGGTTGACCTCGTGGATCCAGCCCTCGAGCCACTCCACCTCGGCGGGGTGCTCCCTCCGGTCGCGCGACTCGGCCCGCGGCGGCTCGAGGACGCGGGGGGCGTCGGCGGTCGACAGCGTGCCGGGCGGAGCGGCGCCCGCCTTCCACGCGCCTCCGAAGCTCCGGATCGAGACGTGCCGGAGCCGGCCCAGCTCCCGCTCCCGGACGAGGTGCTCGGCCGCGGCGAACGCCGGGTCGAAGCGATTGTGGTAGCCGACGACGACGACGGTTCCGGTGCGCTCCTGCGCCTCGACGATCCGCCGCGCGCCCTCGTGCGTGGCGTCAAGCGGCTTCTCGAGCAGGACCGGGACGCCGCGCTCCACGAACGGGATGCACGCCTCGGCGTGGGTTCCGCGCGGGGTGGCGACGATCACGCCGTCGAGCTCGTCGCCGTGACGCTCGAGCAGCTCCTCCCCCGCCGCGTACACGTGCGCGGCCCGACACGCCCGGGCGGCCCGCTGCGCGCTCTCGGGGACCGGGTCGGCGACGGCCACGACCTCGACGTCCCCGAGCAGGTTCACGCTCGGGACGTGGGCCGTCTGCGTGATGAAGCCCGCGCCGACGATGCCGAGCCGGTAGCTCCTCATGTGCCTCCCTCCTCTTCGAACGGATACCGGAGCCCGACGTGGCGGCGGAGCTCGTCGAGGACCCGCATGATCGCGACCGTCTCGTCCAGCGGCATCCCGTCGCTCTCCGTCCGTCCCTCGCGCAGGCAGCGTACGACCTCGGCTGCCTCGTGCGCGAGACCGTGGCCGAGGAGGCGATCCTCGAGCTCCTCTTCCCTGCCGCCCCTCCGGCGGAGCGTCGCCCGCGTGGGCGCGAACAGCGGCGGCGCGACCTCGATCGACCCCTCCTCTCCGTACACCGCGAACGCCGCCGGCATCGCGGCGCGCAGGGAGGCGACGATCGTCGCGAGCGCTCCGCGCTCGAACGAGAGGACGACCGCCTCCTGGTCGTCGACCCCTGCCTCGTGGAACTGCGCGACCGCGGTCGCCGCGGCGGGCGGGCCGAGCAGGTGGAACGAGAGCGAGACGGGGTAGACGACGGCGTCGAGGAGCAGGCCCCCTCCCTCCTCCAGCCGCCGGACGTACCCGGCCACCTCGGCGTCGGGCGCGAGCCCGAGCGAGGCGGCGAGCACCCTCGGCCCTCCGATCGCGCCGCCCCGGACGAGCTCTCGCACGCGCCGGACGAGCGGGACGTACCGGGTCCACATCGCCTCCATCGCGAAGAGGCCGCGTGCGCGCGCCTCGGCGACGACCCGCGTCGCCTCGCGGGCGTTCATCGTGAACGGCTTCTCGCAGAGGACCGGGAGACCGGCCTCGAGGCAGAGCAGCATGTGCTCGCAGTGCACGAGGTGAGGCGTCGCGACGTAGACGACGTCCACCGCCCCGTCGGCGACGAGGCTCTCGTACGACGGGTAGCGAAGCGGCACGCCGTGGGCGTCCGCGAACGCGTCCGCCCGCTCGGGGCCGCGAGACGCGACCGCCGTCAGCTCGGCGTCGGCCACGTGCCGCAGGTCCTCGGCAAAGCGGCGTGCGATCCTGCCGGTGCCGAGGATCCCGAAGCGAATCGCGCCGCTCATCCCGGAGCCCCGCGAAGCGCGGCGCCCCCGTCGACGAGCAGGAGCTGGCCCGTGACGAACGACCCCTCGTCGCCCGCGAGGAAGCGGATCGCGGCCGCGATCTCGGCCGGCTCGGCGGGGCGCCCGAGGACGCCGTAGCCGCCGGCCCTCGCCCGCAGCTCCTCCTCCGTCATCCCCGCGTTCGCCGCGCGACGCAGGTGGAACTCGGTGATGGTGGCGCCGGGCGCGACGGCGTTGACCCGGATGCCGTCTTCCCCGAGACGCACGGCGAGGCTCTTCGTGAGCCCGACGAGCGCGGCCTTCGAGGCGTCGTAGACGGGCATCTCCGCGCTGCCGACGACCGCGTTCACCGACGATACGAAGACGATCGCGCCGGAGCGCCGCTCGAGCATCGCGGGCATCACCGCCTCCGCGCAGAACGCCGCTCCCTTGAGGTTCGTCGCGAGGACGCGGTCCCAGTCCTCGTCGGTCGTCCGCTCGAGCGGCGCGGAGAGCTGGACGCCGGCGTTCGCCACGAGAGCGTCGACCCGACCCCAGCGCTCGAGCGCGACGCCCGCGAGCCGCCGGCACTCGTCCCTGCGGCCGACGTCCAGGACGACGGCCACGCCGTCGCTCCCCCGCTCCTCGAGCAGGCGCACCGTGGCGGCGGCCGCCGCGGCGTCGAGGTCGCCGACCGCCACGCCGTAGCCCGCCTCGCCGAGGGCGAGAGCGCAGGCTCTGCCGATCCCCGACCCGGCCCCCGTGACGATCGCTCCCCGGAGGGTGCCGGCGGCGGGACGGCGCGCGGCTGGCGGTTCGTGCTCCACGCTCTCGGCGGGCCCGCAGAGCCGGGGCCGGGCGCCGACCGCCCGTCCCCGGCCCGTCGGGGTCCTACTTCGCGGCCTTGAGGTGCTGGAGGACGACGTGGAACGCCGGTCCGGAGAACATCGGGACGATGTACGGGTCGTCGCCGGTCGGCCATCCCTTCCAGTACGTCTGGTTGACGGGGTTGATCAGCTCGTACTGAAGCAGCGGGATCGACGGCAGGTCCCGGTAGAAGAGCCGCATCGCCTTGACGAACAGCGGTGTGATCGCCGGCGCGTTCATGCCGAGCTTGCCGATCTGGTCGACCACGGCCCCGTACGCCTTCGCGGTCTGGGTGTTCCAGCGGAAGCTGTTCGCGTAGAAGCCGGTCGTGTTCGTCCCGCGCGGGACGTACTGGCTCGGATTGAACGCGTTCATCGACTGCCAGGGGTCGATCGTCGAGCCGCAGGCGCCGAAGAACACGTTCGACTGGAAGGTCCCCGCGAGGAGGTTGTTGACGAAGTTCGGGATCGTCTGCACGTTCGTGGACGCGTCGATCCCGACCTGGCGCAGCTGCTCGGCGATGGCCGACGCCAGCGAGTTCATCCCCGGGTCCTGGTACGTCGAGAGGACGAGCGAGAGCTTCGTACCGTCCTTCTCGTAGATGCCGCCCTTGAGCGAGTAGCCGCGCGACTCGATCAGCTGACGCGCCTTCGCCTGGCTCGACGTGCTGATCGGGTACTGCTTGAAGACGCCTGCCTTCTGCAGCGCGACGACGTAGCGGTCGAGTCCGCGGTAGTCGGGCAGCATCGTCAGCGCGCCGCTCGTGGCGCCCTGGAAGACGGTCTCGATGAGCTTGCGGCGATTGAGCGCGTACGCGACCGCCCAACGCAGCTGCGGGTCGTTCCACGGCGCCGTCTCCGTCATGAAGTCGAGCGAGCGCAGGCAGAGATCCGGGTAGCCGTACGGCGACTTCGTCAGCCAGGCGCGGATGCTGCGGTTTCGCACCGCGAGCGTCTGGAGGGTGCCGATGCTGAAGCTCGCGCCCACGTCGAGGTCGTTGCGGGCGAGAGCCGCGGCACGGGTCTCCTCGCTGCCGAGCGCGTTGAAGACGATCGTCTTCGGCGCGGGCAGGTGTCCGAAGCCGGTCTTCGCGCCCCACCAGCCGGAGTTCCGCGTCCAGGTGAACGCGGTCGGGGTAACTGCCGTGAGCCGATAGGGGCCGCTCGTGACGGGCCAGCCCTTGCGGAGGTCGAAGTTGGAGAACGTCGCCGGGTCCTTCACCGACGCCCAGACGTGCTTCGGCACGACGAAGAACTGCTGGCTCGTGAGAACGGACGCGAAGCCCTTGAGGACGAAGCGGGGGTCGGGCTGCGGGAGCGTCATCTGCACCTTGAGCGCCCCGAGTCGCTTGAGCTTGACCCCCACGTACTTGTTGGCCGCGTTCAGGTCGGCGTGGGTCTGGAGCAGCCGCATGCTGAAGATGACGTCGTCGGCGGTCAGAGGCTTGCCGTCGCTCCAGCGGATGCCGTTTCTCAGCGTCAGCACCCACACGCGTCCGCTCTGCGAGGCGACCATGCTCTTCGCGAGGTAGGGAAGTACCTTGCCGCTCACCGAGTCGAGCTGGAGGAGCGGCTCGAACGCGACCTGCGACAGGCCCTGCTCGCGACGCTGGTTGGCCGCGTAGGGATTGAAGTTGTTCGGGTCGGTCGGCTTGCCCGCGTCGATGTCGACGTACACGGTGGTGCGGCGGTCGGCGTCGGCGCGCTTCTCGCCGGCGACCGAGCTGCCTGTGAACACCGCCGCGAGCACCGCCGCCGTCGCCGCCGCGGCGAGCGCCGCAGGCCGGCCGAAGAAGAGTCGTCTCGTGGCCACCGTTCCTCCTAGATCAAAAAATTGACCATCTTGATCGAAACTTTGCTAGAAGTGCAATCCTGGACGGTCGGAGCGGGGCTGTCAAGAGCGAGGCGACCGGGAGGTGCGGGTGTGGCGTGGGCGGTGGTGACCGGCGGATCGCGGGGCCTCGGCGCGGCCGCGGCGCTGGCGCTCGCAGCCGACGGGTTCGACGTCGTCGTCACCTACCGCGAGAACCGCGAGGCGGCTCTCGGCGTGACCGAGAAGCTGACCGCCATGGGTCGCGAGTCCCTCGCCGTGCACCTCGCGCTCGACGACCTGGCCGCCGTCGAGGCGTTCGCGCGCGAGGTCTCGGCGGCTCGACGACCACTCGCATTGGTGAACAACGCCGGCGAGCCCTTTCCCGAGGGGCTCGGCGACGTCGATCTCGCCGCCGCCGAGCGGCTCGTACGCGTCAACACGCTCGCTCCGCTCGCGCTCGTCAAGGGCCTCGCCGACGCGCTCGGCTCGCACGAACGCCCCGGCGCGGTCGTCAACGTCTCGTCGGTGGTCGCCCGCGGTGGCTCGAACGGGAGCTCCGTCTACGCAGCGTCGAAGGCGGCGCTCCACGGTCTGACACGGACGCTGGCGGTCGAGCTCGCCCCCCGCGTCCGGGTCAACGCCGTGCTTCCAGGCGTGCTCGCGACCGATATGAACGCCGGCGCGCTCGCGGACGAGCGGCGCGCCCGGGCGGCCCGCGAGCTGATCCCCCTCGGCCGGATCGGCGAGCCGTCCGAATGCGGAGCCGTGGTCGCGTTCCTCGCATCCGAGCGGGCGTCGTACGTGACGGGGGCGCTGATTCCGATCGACGGCGGCGTCCTCGCGCGACTGGCGTTGCCCGGGCGACGCGGACGGGACCGGGAAGCCAACGAGAGCGCGTAGTAGCATGGCGCTCCGAATGGCCGAGGTGCTCCCCCGTGACCGACGGCGGTCTGCCTGCCTCCCTCGGCTATCGCATTCGCCGGGAGCGCAAGCAGCAGCGCAAGACGCTGAGGGAGCTCGCCGACGCCTGCGGCATCTCCACCTCGTTCCTGAGCCAGATCGAGCGGGACCAGGCCAAGCCCTCCGTGGGGACGCTCCACCGGATCGCGGACGTCCTCGACGTGACGATCGCCGACCTGTTCGTCGAGCCGGCCGGCGGGCGCCGGCCGCGCGAGACGTCGCTCGCGCAGGTGACGCGGGCCGACCAGCGCAAGGCTCTCGTCTACCCGAACTCGGGGATCCGCAACGAGCTCCTGACCCCGGATCTCCGCCGTGCGATCCAGATGATGTGGGTGGTGATCCCGCCCGGCGAGGGCACGGGCGACGAGCCGCTCGTCCACGACGGCGAGGAGTGCGGGCTCGTCTTGCAGGGCGAGATCGAGGTCTTCGTCGGCGAGGGCCCGGAGCAGGAACGGCACGTGCTGACCGCGGGAGATGCGATCTACCAGCGGAGCACGATTCCCCACCGGAGCCGCAACATCGGCACGACCGACGCGATCGTCGTCACCGCGATCACGCCGCCGTCCTTCTGACCTACACCCTGCGGCGCCGGAGGCGGCGGGCGCGCCGCTCGGCGCCGGTGAGCCAGCGGAAGAGCTCGACGCCCACGAGGACGCCCAGCGCGACGGCCGCGATCGACCCGACGATCGCGAGGATGTCCGTTGCCGCCGCGGTGGTCGAGCCGGCGACGAGCGAGGTCAGCCCGATCAGCCCCAGCGAGCCGGGCACGAGGAGCCAGAAGCCCGGCAGGAACGTCGCGTAGACCGGCATCGTCGAGGGGAGCCGCGCGACGACGTAGGCGGTCAGCGTCATCACGACCGCCCCGACGAAGCCGCTCACCCAGCTCCCGAACAGCCAGTTCCCCACGACCTGGCCGGCCCACGCCGCGTAGAGCACGACGAGCAGCGAGGCGAACGCGCCGGGCGGGGCCGAGTTCGCGATCGCCACGCCCGCCGCGAAGACGAGCACCCCGAGCCACGGCGCCCACCACCCGAGGAGGGCGTCCGAGCTCGAGAACGCCTTCTCGGGCGGCACCCCGACCGCTCCGATGCCCGCGACGATCCCGAAGGCGAGCAGGCCGAGCTGGGCGGCCCCCCAGACGAGCCGGCTGGAGCCGGCGATCATCTCGCCCTCGGTCAGCTCGACGAACGCGGTCGTCAGCGGCACACCCGGGATGAACACGACGAGCGACGCGATCATCGCCCGCAGCCCGGGATCGGTCACGTCGTGCTCGACGAGCAACGCGGTCACGGCGGCCACGGCGAACGCAGCGAAGAACGGCATGAGCGTCTCCAGCGCCTGCCGCCCGAGCGCGAGCCGCCGGAGCACACCCACTAGCACCCCGAGCGCGCCGGCGGCGGCGACGTCCCGCGCGGCCGGGTGCAGGACGAGGGCGATGCCGACCGTGAGGGTCGCGTAGCCGAGGATGCTCGCGGCGGTCCCGAAACGGGGGCCGAGCTCCCGGATCGCCTCGAGCCTGGTCAGGCCCTCGGCGGGGGTTACGAGGCCCCGCTCGGCCTCCTCGGCGAGCCCGTGGACCGCCGAGATCTGATCGAGCCGCGGCGTCGGCGAGAGCCGGGTCGTCGGCTCGATCGTCGCCGCGCCGCCGCGGCCGAGCGTGAGCAGGATCGACGTCGGCAGAACGCTGAACCGGGCGTCGGGAAGCCCGTAGGCGCGCGCGACGTCGGCGAGGCGGAGCTGCACGGCGCCGACCGTCTCGCCGATCGCCCCGAGCGCCGCGCCCAGGCTCGCGAGGAACGACAGGAGCTCGTGCCGCGAGCGGTCGTCCGATCCGGCCGCCGCCGCTCGTGGCCCTCCCGGCGCCGCGGGGCCCGCCGCCGGCACGTCAGGCGACGCGGGGCGTGAACGGGCGCAACTCGTCCTGGCCTTCCTGGACGATGCCGCAGGTCGCCTCGGGTACCTCGTTCCAGGCCCCCGCGAGGTCGCCGAGGGGCTCGGAGACGACGACCCGCGTCTCGTCCGAGAGCTGGTCGAGCAGCGACGCCGGGTACATCGCCTTGAGCTGGTCCATCCGCGTCGAGAACCAGAGCGACCGCGAGTCGCGCTCGCTCGAGTAGCGGAACGCCCAGATCGTCCGGCCGTCGCTCGTCGCGATCGTCATCTGGATCGGGTGCTCGACGCCGTGCTTGTGCCCGATCTCCTCCACGAAGCCGACCGTCCGCTCGACCGCGTCGATGGGGTCGTCCTCGAGCCCGAACGTCAGCGCCAGGTAGAAGAGCGCCTCCGAGTCCGTCGTCCCCTCGATCGACGGGTACAGGGACGGGTCCACGGCGAGCACGAGCTCGCGCTTGACCGTGGGGAACTCACGGACGAGGCCGTTGTGCATCCAGAGCCAGTTGCCGTGGCGGAACGGGTGCGTGTTCGTCTCCTGGATCGCCGTGCCCGTCGAGGCGCGGATGTGCGCCATGAAGAGCGGCGAGCGGATCCCGGCGGCGAGCTCGCGGAGGTTGCGGTCGTTCCAGGCGGGGTGGGTGCTGCGGTAGAGCCGCGGCCCCTCGCCGGGCTCGTACCACCCCATGCCGAAGCCGTCCCCGTTCGTCGTCGTCGCCCCGAGCCGCGAGTGCAGGCTCTGGTCGATCAGCGAGCGATCGCGCTTGACGAGGAGCTCCTCGAGCGGGATCGGGGTTCCCGAGTATGCGAGCCAGCGGCACATCGTCCGTCCTCCTTCAGGTGCCGTGCGCGACGGGCGGCGGCGCCGCCTCGCCCGACGGCCTGTTCGAGCCGCTCCTGCGCGTGAGGGCGTCGAGCACGACGGCGAGCACGCCGATCGCGACCATGGCGGTGAACGTCTGCGGTGCGTTGCGGATCGTGTCGATCGCGAAGGCGACGAGCACGACGAGCACGACGAGCGTCGCCAGTGCGATCATCACGACGCTCGAGCCGGTGCTGGCCCGCAACCTGAAGCCCGCCGCGCAGATGAGCAGGAAGAGCACGAGCGCCGTGGCGCTGCCGACCGACGCGATCGCCGACAGGTCGACGAGGTTCGCGACGACGAGCACCACGATCCCGGTAACGACCATGCCGCCCTTCGGCCCGAGCCGCGACCCCGCCCCGAAGAAGGACGGGAACAGCCCCACGTGCGCCAGCATCCCCGTCATGTTCCCCGAGGCGTAGAGCGTCGCGTTCGTCGCGCCGGCGGTCGAGAGCATCGCGGTCGCGGCCATGAGCGTGAACCCGAACTCGCCGAGCGAGGGCCGGGCCGCCTCGGCGATCGCGGTCGGGCCGTACTGGACGACCTCGCCGACGGTGAGCGTCCCGAACACGGCGAGCGCGATCAGGACGTACGTGAGGCCGGTGATGCCGAGCGCTCCCGTCATCGCCCGGGGCAGGTCGTGAGACGGGTTGCGTAGGTCGCCGGCCGTGAACGTGATCACGTTGAAGCCGAGGTACGCGAAGAACGTCAGCGCGACGCTCGCGACGATCCTCGAGAACGACGGGTAGCCGTCGAAGGCCAGCAGGTCGAGGTCGATCCCGGGGAGCGTCACGACCACGAAGAAGGCGAACGAGGCGAGGACGAGGAACACGATCGCCGACTGCGCGCGGGCGACGACCTTCGCGCCGACCAGGTTGATCCCGACCATCGTCACGAGAAGGGCCGTCACGAAGAGGTTGTCCCACCAGCCCGCCGCGTCCTCGCCCACGAAGAGCGACGTCGCGTAGCTGCCGAACGACACCGCGACCATCGAGCAGACGATCACCATCGCCGCCATGTAGCCGAGCCACGAGCCGACGCCGACGAGGCGCCCGGTGCCGAACCCCTCCACCATGTAGGTGATCAGGCCGCCCGAGGACGGGTAGCGCACACCGAGCTTGACGCAGACGTACGCGAGCAGCGAGGTCACGACGAGGCCGACGAGGAAGGAGATCCAGACCGCCGCCCCGGCGACGGCGCCGGCCTCGCCGAGGAGGGCGAAGATGCCGGCGCCGATCATCGAGCCGATCCCGAGCACCGTGGCGCCCGGGATCGACAGGGTCTTGCGCGGTGGCTCGCTCATCGAGCGCCCGCTACGGGCCCGTCGCCGTCGGCACCGGCGGCGGCGGCGGGGCCTGGTCGCCGAAGAAGAGCCACACGACCAGGATCCCGGTGAGCGCGGTCACGACCCAGCAGATCTGCAGCGGCACCTGGAACGAGTGGTCGACGACCCGCTTGCCGAGGCTCGTCGTGCCCGTCGTGTCCGCCTCGGCGGCAGCGATCTGCGTCCCGTTGGCCGGGAGGAAGAGCACGCCGGCCACGGCTGTCCACATGGCGATCATGTAGCCGGCGCCGATCCCGAGCGCGAGCCCGAGCGGGACCATCGTCCGCGTCGCCGCCGACTGGCTCGTCGTCAGCGCGGCCACGAGGAAGATCGCGACGGCGATCATGAACGGCCAGTTCTCGGCGAGGCTGCCGAGCGCCTGCACGATCGCGTCCTCGTTGTTCGCGATGAACGTGTCGGCCATCCAGGCGATCCCGAAGAGGGCGATCATCGCCACCATCCCCGACTTGAAGATCGGCGTTCCGGGGATGTCGCCGGCCTTCACGTGCGCGAAGATCAGCATCAGCGCGGCGGCGGTGAGCATGATCATCTGGATCAGCGGGGTGACGGACATCGGCTCGACGCCGCCGCCCTCGGCCGCGACCGTCGGGCGGATCGACTCGACGAAGCCGAACACGCAGATCGCGAGCACGCCGAGCAGGAAGATCGCGACGCTCCGCTTCGCATAGGGCTGCAGCTCGATCTCCGCGGCCGCCGCGGGCGGCTGGATCTCCCCGCGGCGAGCCGGCGCTGGTACTCGGCGTCGTCCTCGAGCTCGGCGCCGTAGCGGCTCATCACGATCGACATCGCGAGGATCCCGACGATGCTCGCGGGAATCGTGATCAGCATCACGTCGACCAGGTCGTAGTTGTAGACCTCGACGAGCGGCAGCATGGTCGCCATCGCCGCGGCAACCGGGCTCGACGTGATCCCGAGCGCGTTCGCGACGGTGGACCCCGCGAGCGCGCGCTCGGGGCGGATCTTGTTCGCGTACGCGACCTCGTTGATCACCGGGATGATCGAGAAGAAGGTGTTGCTCGTCCCGGTGAGGATCGTGAGGACGTACGAGATGTACGGGGCGACGAAGTTCAGGGCCTTCGGCCGCGCCCGCAGCGCGCCGCTCGCGATCAGGACCATGTAGTCGACCCCGCCCGCGGCCTGCATCGCCGCGGCCGCGGAGACGACGGCGATGATGATCAACATCGCGCTGACGGGCGGCTCGCCCGGGTCGAGCCCGAACAGGAAGACCAGGATCAGCGTGCCGACGCCGCCCCAGAGGCCGAGCCCGATCCCGCCCGAGCGGACGCCGAGCGCGATGAACCCGATGACGACGAGGCCCTGAACCGCGACAAGAACCCAGTCCATCGTGCTCATGACGTCGTCTCCTCACGCAGTTGCCGGCACGTACTCGAGTCGCGCAGCGCCGTGGCGAGCTCGGGGTCGATCCGCGCGACGTCCGCGACCGCCTCGACGCCGCTCGTCACCGCACCGGTGATCGCCCGCGCGGCGTCGGTCAGTTGGGCGATCGCGTCGGCGAGCGTGTCGGCCTCGTCGTCGAGCGACTCCTGGGCGTCCTCGAGATCGTTGCGCGTCGCGTCGGCCCACCCGGAGACCGCGTTCGCCGCCTCCTCGCCCTGCGGCGTGTCGGGGACGCCGGCGTTGTCGATCCCCGTGATCATCGTCTCGGTCGCCCGGATCGTCCGCTCGAGGCCGGTGCGGATGAACCCCGTCCGGCCCTGCGGCGTCTCGGACTGGGGCTCCTCGGTGCCCGACGCCCCGGTTGCGCTCGGCTGGCGGATCTCGTTGACGATCGACTCGATCTGCCCGCGCCAGACGGCGACCGAGCCGCAGACGCTGTCGGCCCACTCGGCCGCGGAGACGGTCTGATCCTTCGCGTCGTCGCGGCCGACCAGCGCGACGACTCCCGTCACGGCGACGACGCCGGCGACGATCGCGACGATCCAGAGCCACGGCCCGCGCATCAGTCCTCCCTTCCGGGCTTGGAGAGCTCGTCGACGAACGCGACGAGAAGACGCCAGAACCGCTCGACGGTGGGAATGCTCACCCGTTCGTCGGGCGAGTGCGGCGCCTCGATCTGCGGGCCGAACGAGATCATGTCCAGCCCCTGCACCTTGTCGCCGATCACGGCGGTCTCGAGCCCCGCGTGCACGGCGGTGACGATCGGCTCGTCACCGAACAGGCGCTCGTACGACCCCCGCAGCGCCGCAAGCGCGGGTGAGTCGAGGTTGGGCCGCCAGCCACCGTAGTTGTGCTTCACCTCGAGCTCGCCGCCGCCGAGGCGTGCGGCCGCGTCCAGCGTCGCGATCACCTCGGGCATCGCGGAGTCGTTCGAGGAGCGCGAGAGGCTGTGGAGCGTCAGCCTGTCCCCGTCCGTGCTCGCCTCGCCGAGCGAGGTCGACGTCTCGACGAGCCCCTCGAAGTCGGGGCTCATCGCGAGCGGGCCGGTGGGGACGAGCGCGAGCACGTCGAGCAGGCGAACGCTGCCCTCGTCCGTCCACGGCTCCTCCGCCGCGTCGGCCGGCGTCACTGCGACCGAGACGCCCGCGTCGGTCTTCGAGAACGCGTCCCTCACCGTCGCGGCCGCAGTCTCCACCGCCGCGCGCAGCTCGGCCTCGCGGCCACGCTCGACCGACACGGCCGCGCTCGCGTCGCGCGGGATGGCGTTCCGGCTCTTCCCCCCGGTGAGGGTGACGAGGCGGAAGGGGACCGTCACGTGGGCCTCGCGCAGCACCCGGCCGAGCACCTTGAGCGCGTTCGAGCGGCCGTACTCGATGTTCATCCCCGAGTGGCCGCCGAGGCCGCCCGAGACGGTGACCGCGAGCGTGACCGCGTCGGGCGCGGCCGCAGCCCGCGGCGCCTCGACGCGGATCCACGTGTCGGTCGAGCCGGCGCAGCCGACGGTGAGCTTCCCGTCCTCCTCGCTGTCGAGGTTGACGAGGATCGCGCCCCCGACCAGCGAACCGTCGAGCGCGTTCGCGCCCTCGAGACCAACCTCCTCCGCGACGGTCATGAGCAACTCGAGCGGGCCGTGCGGAAGCGACCCGTCCTCGGCCAGCGCCATCATTGCCGCGATCGCGACGCCGTCGTCGGCGCCGAGCGTCGTCCCGTCGGCCTTCAGCCAGTCGCCGTCCCGCACGAGCGCGATCCGCCCCTCGGCGGGGTCGTTCGGGCTCGCAGGGTCGCGCTCGCACACCATGTCGAGATGGCCCTGGAGCACGACGGTCGGTGCCTCCTCGCGTCCCGGCGTCGCCGGCACGTGGATCACGAGGTTGCGTCCCGTGTCCTCGCGGCACTCGAAGCCGTGCTCCGCCGCCCAGGCACGGACGTGCTCGATCACCGGCTCCTCGTGCCGCGAGGGCCGGGGAACCCTCGTCAGCGACTCGAAGTGCGCCCAGAACGAGCGCGGCTCGAGGCCCGCCAGCACCGTTGTCTCGACAGCCATGTCCCCCACCTCTTCCCGCGTCAGATCCCGAGGATCTGGCGCTTCTTCGCCTCGAACTCCTCTTCGGTGATGATCCCCTGCGCCTTCAGCTGCGCGAGCTGCTGCAGCTCCGCGGTGTAGTCGGGTGTCGCCGGCTGCGCTGCGGAGGCGGCTGCCTGCTGGTCGGCGATGCCCTGCTCGTATGCGGCCTGCTGCTCCGTATACGCCGCCTGCTCCTTCGCCGCGTAGCGCTGGTCCTGGCGGTGGCGCACCGCACCCGCGGTGCCGGCGACGACCGCCGTGGTTGCCGCGGCCCGGACGAGGCCGGGCCCTCTGCGTCCGAACATCTCCCTTCTCCTTTCCTAGGCGTTCGCCTGCTCGAAGACCCATTCGCGGGCCGCCTGGACGACCTCGTGGGGCAGCCGGTCGAAGGCGAGCAGGACGCCGCCCGCATCCCGGAGGGCCTTGGTGACCTGGCGCGCCCAGACGTTCTCCCAGACGAGCAGGGCCGCCGACGAGTTCGGCTCGAGGGCGTCGGCGGCATCCATCAGGTCGTTCTCGTTGAGCAGCCCCTGCACCTCGATCCCGAGGCGGTCGAGGCTCTCCTGGACGTCGGGGTCGAGCTCCGTGAGCTCCATCGCCACGACCTCGCCGTCCGCGTTCTTGCCGACGAACGCGACGTCGATGAGGCGGATCACGCCCGCATCGACGAGGTCGACGAGAGCCGGCGCCACCTCGCCCCGGAACTTGTTGCCCGGAAAGGCGATGATCGCGTAGTCGACAGGTCCGATCTCTTCCATCGCTCCTCCTCGCGCTCGGTCTACGCGAGCGCCTTCTGCTTGAGCGCCTCGAACTCGGCCTGCGTGATCGCACCCGAGTCGAGGAGCTGCTTGGCCTTGTCGATCTCCGCCGCGGCGCCGCCCGAGCCGGCCGTCTGGCGCACGTACTCGTCGAACTGCTCCCTCTGCGAGCGCGCCTGGTCGAGGTTCCGCTCGGTCATCCCGACGTTCTGGGTGATGAGGTAGACGAACACGCCGAGGAACGGCAGGACAATGGCGAAGATGAGCCACGCGGCCTTCCCCCAGCCCGAGATGTCACGCCGGCGGAAGATGTCCGCGAAGACGGTGAACAGGAGCCAGAACCAGAGGATCCAGAGGAAGAACACGACCATCGTCCACATCAGGTCGAGGAACGGGTAATCAGCTGCCAGCACTACGCCTCCTTTGGTCGCACGGGGAGGGCGAAGCCGGGACGACCCTCCGCACGCATCTCTTCCGCCCCGATCGGCACGGCGTCAACGTATGCCCGGCGAGCCACCGCGCTCCAGACGCGCAGGCCCATTCACCCTGATGAACGCGAACCGGCCGGCGCGGTCCCTCAGAGCAACGGCGAGAGCAGCGCGAACGCCGCCGACCGGGCCCGGTCGCTCGCGCCGGTGGGTCGCCGGCCCGGCGAGGAGACGGCCTCCGCCGGCGACGAGAACCGCTGCTCGAACCGGGCCGCGAGGTCGACCGACCGGACGAGGAGGTCGATCTCGAAGAAGCGCCGGAGACTCCACGCCTCGAGGTTGCAGGTCCCGGCGAGGACCTCCTCGCCGTCGCGGACAAAGGCCTTGGCGTGAAGCATCGTCGGGTACTCGAGGATCCGTACGCCCGCGTCGAGGAGGGCGCCGTGGTGGAAGCGCTGCGCCGCCGCGCAGGCCCAGTTGTTCGCATTCGCCGGGACGAAGAGCCGGACGCGGGCCCCGCGCCGCGCCGCCTGCTCGATCCGCCGGATCATCTTCCGGTCGGTGACATACGGATTGACGACGTCGAGCGTCTCGCTCGCGCCGTCGAGCAGGCGGGCGATCGCGTCGGTGATCGGTCGGTAGCGGCCGGGCGCGTTGTGGAGGACCGTGGCCGGGACGTGGCCCTCCTCGAGCGGGGGAACAGCGCGTCGAGCGTCGACGACGGTATCTCGCCGCCCAGCCAGCGAAACCCGGCGAGGAAGACGAGCTGGAGCTGCGCGACGACGGGCCCCGTGACCCGCAGGAAGAGGTCGTGGAAGCGGCCGTCGTCGAAGTGGTCCTCGATCCCGGCGCCGCCGACCCAGCCGATCCCCCCGTCGACGACCGCGACCTTGCGGTGGTCGACGTGCCCGAGCGTCCCGAGGTTCCAGCGGGTCGCGCCTTCCGACCCGAGCGAGCCGTGCGGGACGCGCGCCTTCGTCGCGCGGACGACACACACCTGGATCCCGGCGGCGACGAGCCGCTCGTAAAACGCGCGCGAGCCTCCCTCGGGATCGGAGCCCTGGCGGTCGACGACGAGCCGCACCGGCACGCCTTCCTGCGCCTTTGCGACGAGCACCTCCGCGAACGCGTCGCCGACCTTGCCGGGACGGAAGCCGAACTGGTTGACGTGCACCGAGGACGACGCCGATGCGATGTCCTCGAGCATCGGCGGATAGAAGGAGTGTCCCCCGACGAGCACGTCCACGGAGGATGCTCGGCTCTCCTCGAACGCCATCGCAAGATCGCCTCGTCGCACGGGAGCGCGAACCAGGCGCTCGGCGTGCGCGCGCAGAGCGGCGTTCGCGATCGGAGGAGGCGGTGCGCTCATCGTGCCGGGCGGCGCGGGAGCCGGCGCGCCGTCCGTGTCAGTTGCGGGCCTCTTCGTCGATCGCGACGGCGCTCAGCAGCGTGAGGCCGAGGTCCGACACGCGCTGCAGAAGACCCTGGAGCTCGGCCTGGTCGCGGACGGTCCCGACGAGCACGGTGTTGCCGCGCTCGCGGGTGAGCGCCATCCCCTCGAATGCCGGACGCACGCGATCGGAGAGCTCTCCCTCGACGGTGAGCCGGTACTCCCGACTGGGCACGGGTCCGACAGTCGCACGTCCGAGCTCGCCGCGCCGTGCGCGCCCGGGCGATCACCTGGGTGAATCGGAATCGGCGAGCAGCCCGAGCGCCTCCGCCCGCGCGACCGCGTCCGCCCGCGCGTTGACCCCGAGCTTGCGGTAGATCGCACGGGTGTGCGAGCGCACGGTGTTCGGCGAGAGGTAGAGCTGTGCCCCGATCTGGCGGGTCGAGAGGTCGCTCGCGAGGAGGCGGAGCACCGCGAGCTCGGCCCGGCTCGGCTGCTCGCCGAGGTCGCCGTTCCCCGCGCGGTCACGGGCTGTCGCGAGCTCCTCCCCGACCGCCGCGGCGAGCGCCGCGACGGACGGCGGGCCTCCTCCGAGCTCCTCGATCTCCTGAACCGCGCCGTCGAGGGCGAGGCCCGCGGCGTCGAGGCGGCCGCGCCGGCAACGTGCGCGGGCCAGCAGGACGAGCAGCCAGGCATGGTGGACCGTGGCGACCTCGTCGCGGAAGAAATGCTCGGCCGAAGCCAGCTCACGCTCCGCCTCGGCGAGCATCCCACCCGCGAGGTGCAACAGCCCGAACGCCGCCGAGGCGTTCGCGCCGAGCCAGCTCCGGCTCGTGCCGACGCCACCCATGACCGCCCGCGCCCTGTCGGCGTGGACACCGGCCGATTCGAGGCGGCCCCGATCGACCGCGACGAGCGCGAGCGTCGACCGCGCAAAGGCGTGTCCCGGCGCTCTGTGCTCCACGTCCGGGTGCTCGACCGCCCGCATCGCGGCCTGCCAGGCGCGATCGAGGTCGCCCGCGAAATAGAGCGCCCGCGCGTACCCGCCGAGCGCCGCGACGAGCACCTCGTCGGCGCCCTGCTCGGCGAGCTCGACCGCCCGGCGGCCGCTCTCGACCGCGTCCTCGATGCGGCCGTCGAGCGAGGAGGCGCGAGCCATCTCCGCGATCGCTCGAGAGTACGGAGTGGAGTGCTCGGGCCGCTCCGCGGCGGACCGCTCGACGAGCCAGAGGAACCGGCGTCGCTCGAGCGTGCGATGACCGATCATCGCCGCGGCCGTTGCCGCCGCGCCGGCGAGCTCGGGGTGCTCGAGGAACTGGTCGTCCGAGAGCGACTCCGCCCAGTGGAGCAGCGCTCCAGCGCCGCCCGTCCGCAGCAGTGCCAGGTGGTATTGCACGAGGAGTTGCGCGATGAGCCGCTCGTCGCCCGCAGCCGCGGCGTGCGTCGCCGCCTCCGCGGGAAGGCCGTGCTCCAGGAGCCACTCGGCGGCGGCCTCGTGGACGGCCGTGGCAGTACCCGGGCTTTCCGACGCGAGCCGAAGCCCGGCGAACTCGGCAAACAGAGGATGGACGCGATACCACCCGCCGCGCTCCAGACGCGAGACGAACAGGCTCGAGCCTTCCAGCGCGGCGATCACTGCGGCGGAATCCGTCCGGCCGAGGACGCCGTCGCAGAGCTGCGGCGTGAACCGTCCGAGCACCGACGCGCGAAGCAGGAACTCCCTCGTGTCGTCGTCGAGCGCGCCGAGCACCTCCTCGCTCAGGAAGTCCGCGACGAAGCGGTGGTCGCCGGTGAGCTCGCGCACGACCTCGCCGGGGTCCTCGGCGTCCCGCAACGAGAGCGCGACGAGCTCGAGGGCCGCCGGCCAGCCCTCCGTCCGCTGGACGAGCAGCTCGAGCTCGGCGTCGCCGAGTCGTACGCCCGCCCGCGCCTGTACGAGCGCCCTCGTCTCGGACGGCGTGAAGGCGAGGTCGGTCGCGCGCACCTCGGCGAGCTCTCCTCGCACCCGCTGCCGCGCGAGCGCAAGGGCCGGGTCGCTGCGCGTCACGAGCACGAGTCGCGCGTTCGACGGGAGCCGTGCCACGGCGGACTCGAGCGAGCCGAGCGCCGCGGCGTCGGTGACGCTCTCCAGCTCGTCCAGCACGACGATCATCTCGCGCGGGAACGCGGCAACGCCGTTCATCAGGTCGTCGATCACCGCGTCCAGCGACGTGCCGGGCAGGCGCAGGCGATGGAGCGCTGCCCGCCCGAGGCCTTCGCGGATCCGGTCGACCGCCGTCGCGATGTACGCCCACAGCCGGACGGGGTCGTTGTCGCCCGCGTCGAGCGTCACCCACGCCACCGCGGCGTCGCGCCCCGCGCACCAGACGCGAACCGCGGTCGTCTTCCCGTATCCGGCGGGCGCGGCGACGAGAGTCAGCGCAGCATTCTCGGCCGCGTCGAGTGCCCGCATGACCCGGCCGCGGTCGACGAGGTCGGAGCGCAGCCGCGGCGGGGCGAGCTTCGCCTCCGAGAGCGGCGGCAGCTCTGCCGCCCTGCGCGTCGGCGACGACGTGGTGGGTGCGGTCCGGGCCATTGTCGCTCGCGCATCTTCGCACCGGGACGGGTGCAGCGTGTCGCGACAGCGGTCGGCCTCCGTGTCCGACTGACGTCGGACACGTACGGTCGGGCCGCGCGGCTCAGTAGCTGCGCATGCGCTGCGCGGGCCTGGCGGCGTACGTCGCGATGTCGAGCACGACGCCGAGGACGATCAGCACGCCGTCCCAGAAGCCGTTGATCCCGACCACGGGCGCCCACGCGATGATGAACATGAGCGTCGTCCAGGGCAGGAAGAGGAAGCCGAGCAGGCCCCAGACCCAGCTCGAGATGGCGGCGTCGGGCTTGTCCCCGAACAGCCACCAGAAGACGAGCGCGATGCGCGGCCCGAGCCCGCTCGCGAGGAGGACGATGCAGCACACGCGCGCGAGTCTCGGGCATCAGCCGCACGCTGTCAACCCGACGAGCTTCTTCACCCGGGTGAAGGAGCTTGCGGTCACCCAGCGCGCGGGGGCGAGCTATTCGCTTCTCGCCACGAGCTCGGTGATCAGCTCCGCGTAGTCGAGCAGGTGCCGGTCGCCGAGGAACCGGCGCTCGACGCGCCGACGCGCGTTCCGCCCCAGCCGGGCCGCCTCCGCGGGGTCGGCCAGTAGACGCTCCACGGCGGCGCCGAACCCGGCGAGGTCGTGGGGATCGCGGACGAGCAGCCCCGTCTCGCCGTCGACGACCTGGTCGACGATCCCCCCACCGCGCTCGCGACGACGGGCTTCGTCTTCCACATCGCCTCGGCGACCGTGAGCCCGAACCCCTCGGCGAGGCTCTTCTGAACCACCACCGCGGCGTGCCGCTGGAGCGCGTTGACGACGAGCGCGTTCTCGACGAGGTCGTCCATCGGGATCGCCGCGAGCTGCACGCGCGCGCGGGAGGACGGGGGCAACGCCTCCCAGGCGGCGACCGTCTCTCGCCATACCCTCCCGCCCTCGGGGTCGTCGTCGACTCCGTCGACCTCGGGGCCGGCGAGCACGAGCCGCGCCTCGCCCGGCCGGACATGCTCGACGAACCCCGCCAGCACGCCGGCCATGTCCTTCATCGGATCCCAGCGCGACACCTGGACGACGAGCGGCACCCCGGCGCCGGGTGGCGATCCGCGGCGGACGACGGTCGCCGGGCGAACGGCCACGGCGTCGGGCGGCGCGCCGCCGTCCGCGACGAGGCCGGCGCCCCGCAGCAGCCCGAGCAGCTCGGCGCGCCCGAGCTCGCGGTTCTTGGGCGAGAAGGGGTCGATCGACGGCGGGATCACCCGGAGCGACTCGCGGCGGATCCACGACGGGGCGAAGCGCTCGCGCGAGAAGACGAAGGCGTGCGCCGGCTCGACGTAGGACCGCAGGAACTGCCAGGCACGGTTCGTCCACTCGTTGCCGCCGTCGTGCCCGACGTGGCAGCGCCAGATCACGTGTGCGCCGAGCGCGCGGAACGACCAGACGAGCCCCGCGGGCTGGGGGTCGTGGACGATCACGACGTCGCCGGGGCGTACGAGCGGACGCACGAGCTCGAGGTTGCGTTCCGTGACGCGGTCGTAGTGCGCATGCTCGGTCGCGCCGAGCTCGCCGCCGTCGCCCGGTCCGCCGTAGAGCCCGTTGTGCAGGCGTTTCGTGATCGCGAAGAACGGCGCGTCGCCCTCGATCACCACCCACTCGGTGGCGAGGCCGGCGCCGCGGGTATAGCCGACGAGCGTTCGCAGCATCTCTGCGACGCCGCCCCCGGCGGCGGTCGAGTTGACGTGGACGATGCGCCTGCCGTCGAGCAGGCTCGCGAGCGCACGTGCGACCGCGCGAAGCTCCTCGATACGCCCGTCGCCGACGATCGGCCCGAGGCGCCCGAGGTCGATCGGCTCGACGGAGACCGTCGTCGCGCTCTGGGTGCCCATCGCCGAAGTCTCGCCGACGCGCCGGCGATCGCGCGTGCGACGACCGCGTCGCCGGGGCTCAGCCCTGCGCCTTGATGAAGGCGACGAGCGCGGCCACGTCGTCGGGCCGCGTCGCGAACTCCTGCGAGGCGACGGCTCCGGGCATGATCCCCGCCTGGGCGCCCTCGGCGACCTGAGCGTCCGGATCGACGATCGCGCGCTCGAGGTAGGCGTCGTCGGCGGCGACCTGCGAGCCGTCGTCGAGCGTCACCGTCGACCCCGCGAGCCCCTGCATCGTCGGCCCCACACCGGCCGAGCCGTCGAGCGAGTGGCAGCCCGCGCAGCCGGTCGAGCTCCAGAGCTCCTCGCCGCGGGCGACGAGGTCCGCCTCCGACGCACCGGTGTCGGCCGGCTGCGTCTCGGTGGGCGGTGGCGTCGTCTCGGTCGGGGTCGTCTCGGTCGGGGTCGTCTCCGGCGCGGTCGCCTCGGGCTCGGTCTCGGCCGGCGGCGCGGGCGTCGTCGGAGCGACCGCGGTCGGGTTGTCCTGCCCGCGGTCGTACCCGATCGCGTACGCTCCGATCAGCAGGCCGAGCACGGCGGCACCCGCCGCAATGCCTCCGAGGATCCACTTCCAAAGCGCGTCGCCGGTCTTGGCCTGAGCCACGTCAGCCTCCTGTCACTCCGGCGGCGTACATCAACGCCATGCCGATCGAGAGCACGAACACGAGCCGGCCCGCGACGAGCCCGAGAGCTCCTGCCGCGAGGCCGGTGACCACTCCGAGCGCCGCCATGCCGATGTGGTAGAGCAGGTGCAGCCCCCAGTTGGGCTCGAGGGACTCGTAGACCGCGGGCACCATTCCGAGCATCATCACGACCGGCGCGGCGATGACGAGCGTGATCCCGAGATTCGGATGGCTGCGGATCCGCGCGAAGACCGCGGGCAGCGAGGCGAAGGCGACGCCGACGAGCAGCCCGACGAGGTACATCGCGGCGTGCTGGAGGTGGTGGTAGCGGATGCTCGACTCGACCGCGTCGGTGATCGGCGGGGCGTACGAGCCGACGAACACGACCGTGGCCGCGCAGACCGCCGCGAACTGGTACCCGGTCGAGAGGAGCGGCTCGGGCGCGGCGCGGGCGGGCAACGAGCGGCGGGGCGCCGGGATGCGCTCCCAGCGCTGGACGCTCGCGATCCGCGCGAGCCGCAGGCACTCGAGCAGCAGCACCAGGAATCCGACGGCGAAGACGATCGCGAAGATGCTCGCGACGAGGCTGTAGCCCGCCGACCCCTCGGGGTGGATCGCCCACCGGCGCGGAACGCCGAGCGCGCCGGAGACGTACCAGACGCCGACGAGCCCGTAGCCGCCGACGAGCAGGGCGCCGAGCGAGAACGCGGAGACGCCGTCGCGCGCGGTGCGGCCGGCGCTCTCCTCGAGCATCCGCACGAAGAGCGCGAACGTCCAGAGGACGACGCCCATCAGCAGGTAGGTGTGGAAGTGCCCCGCGACCCAGAGCGTGTTGTGGAACTTGAAGTTGAGCGGGATCAGGGAGTCGATCACGGCGCCCGTGCCGCCGATCGCCCAGCCCATGAAGCCGAGGTAGAGGAGCGTCGAGGCGAGCGTCCAGCGGTAACGCGAGCCCCAGATCAGGACGACGCCGGTGAAGATCGTCACGACTGCGGGCGGGAGTGCGGCGCCGAACGAGGCGATGCTCGCGACCCCCGAGGCCCACGCCGGCTGAACGAAGTCCATGTAGAGGTGGTGACCGTACGCCGTCGCCACGAACACGATCGTGAACAGCCAGGCGACGACGATCGGCTTGGTCGTCTTCCAGGGCCGGCCCGCGTAGCCGGGGAGGAGGACGTACACCGCCCCGGCGAACAGGTAGATGACGAGGTTGAAGATCGAGTGGCCGAACATGTACGTCAGGTTCTTCGCCCAGAGCGCGTCCATCTCGAGGCCCGAGTCGATCGCGCGGCCGATCAGCGCAACGACGATCGTCGTCCCCACCGCGGTCGCGATGAGCCCCTCGATCGCGACGGCCATCGCCGCCAGCGCGACGGGCGGCGGCGGCGAGTCGTCGCGGTTGCGCAGGTACGAGATGCCGAGCGCGCGCTGGAGGCCGCCGTAGGTCGCAGTCGTCTGCATCAGCACGTCGAGGCAGAAGACGAAGAAGCCGGCGCCGACGAGCAGGAGCCCCACGAGAAAGACGTCCGTCGACCACGGCCGCCACGCGCCGAAGGAGTCGAACGGGAGCGGCCAGAGGAACGTCCAGCCCGCCGCGAAGCCGCCGATGAGCACGGCGATCAGGACGAGCACGGCGCCCCCGAGGATCGAGAGGTACGTGAACACCATCCGGCCGAGGTGCAGCGGCACCGTGGCGCGGAGGGTGAACCAGAGCGCGCCCATCGCGGCCAGCAGCACGGCGACGAGCATCCCCGCCCCGTGCAGCGTCATCAGCCGGTAGAACCACGAGTCGGAGAGCGTGACCACTTCGGCCTGGTTGAGGCGCATCGCGAGCCCCATCAGGCCCATCACGCCGAAGAGGGCGATCCCGGTGCAGACGAAGAGCCAGGCGATGCGGCGCTCGTCGACGCGCGCGGTCGCGAGCAACTCGGTGCCGCGGGGATGGACGACGCTGACGGTGCCCGCTTCCACTACGCCTGCTCCTCGACTCTGAAGGAGGCAACCATGTCGTGGTGGCTCAGGCCGCAGTACTCGAGGCAGCGGATCCGGTACTCGCCGACCTTGTCGAAGGTGAGCCGGAGGTCGTTGACGTAGCCCGGCATCGCCTGCACCGAGCCGATCAGCCGGCCGTCGGGGTCGTAGATGCCGAAGCCGTGGTTGACGTCGACCGCGGTGACGTCGAAGCGGATCTTCGTGTGGGCCGGTAGCACGGCCGGGTCGATCGTCCAGTAGAACTGGCCGCCCGCGACCTTCACCGTCGTCGAGGGCTGCCGCCGCTCGCGTAGGGCAACACGACGAAGGTGAACCCGACGACGAGCACGAGCAGCCCGACGAGGAACGCGAGCCACGGGCGGCGGAACCGGTACGCCTCGCGAGAGACGTCCTCGTACGGGATGTCGGCCTTGGCGTGGACGACGATCGCCAGCGTGACTCCGACGATCGCGAGCGCGAGCACGCCGAAGACGATCGCGACCGCTATCTGGGTGTCACCGTACTCGAGCATCTCACCACCTCATGGCGCCGGCGTACCCCGGACTGAACAAACCCGATCACGACGTGGGCCATTCTCATCAGACGCCGTGCGCCCCCGCAAATCCGAACCGTCGGGAGCCCGGGTCGCGCCCGGCTCGGGCAAGGCACGGACATCGCCCGGCCCCGCGCCGACCCACGGTCGTAAGTATTTCTGTTATGTAATATGTAAAAAGGTACAATCGCGTTGAAGGAGCGTCAATGACCTACGTGATCGCGGAGCCGTGCATCGACGTCAAGGACCGCTCGTGCGTCGACGTCTGTCCCGTCGACTGCATCCACGAGGTCGCGCGCATGCTCGTGATCGACCCGGACGAGTGCATCGACTGCGGCGCGTGCGAGCCGGAGTGCCCGGTCGAGGCGATCTTCCCGGAGGATGCGCTCCCCGACAAGTGGGCGGCCTTCACCGCGATCAACACCGCGTACCTGGAGGGACCGGGCCCGTCGACGTCCTCGTCGACGCCTACCTCGCCGAGCACGAGCTTCCGGCGGTCCCCGGCCGCAGCGCTACGGCTGGATGAGGCCGCGCCGGATCGCATAGCGCGTCAGCTCGACGCGGTCGCGCATCCCGAGCTTCTCGAGGATGTTCTCGCGGTGGCGCTCCACCGTCTTGACGCTGATCACGAGCTCGCTCGCGATCTCCTTCGAGGTGTAGGCCTCGGCGATCAGCTTCACGACCTCGAGCTCGCGCGGAGTGAGGACGTCGAACGACTTCTTGCCCGCGGCGTCGCGCTCGAGATGATCCCGCGCGAGTGTCGCCACCGCGGAGGGGTAGAGGAAGGAATCGCCGCGCATGGCGGCGCGAACGGCCTCGACGACGTCCGTGTCGGCACCGGACTTGAGGACGTACCCGGAGGCGCCCGCCCGGAGCGACTCGAAGAGGAACTGCTCGCTGTCGTGCATCGAGAGCATCAGCACACGGAGCCCGGGGCGCACCCGGTGCAGCTGCGCGGCCGCCTGGATCCCGGTCAGGCGCGGCATCGAGACGTCGAGGATCGCAAGGTCGACGTCCTCCGAGAGCGCCTTCTCGACCGCCTCGGCGCCGTCCTCGGCCTCCGCGACGACCTGCAGGTCGGCCTCGGCGTCCAGCACCTTGCGCAGGCCGGAGCGAACCAGCGCGTGGTCGTCTGCGACGAGGATCCGGGTGACGAGCGGTATGGGCATCAGCCGCCTCCGGAGCCGTCTGCAGGCACCTCGACCCGTACCTCGACCCCGCCTGCCGCCGGCTCGCGGATCTCGAGCGCGCCACCGACGAGCACCGCTCGCTCGCGCATGCCGCGAAGGCCGCCGTACTCTGTGGAGGCACCGTCGAGACCGACGCCGTCGTCGCGGACGACGAGGAGGACGCGCGATTCGTCCGCCTTCAGGTCGACCTGGACGCGGCTCGCGCGGGCATGCCGCGCGACGTTCGTCAGGCTCTCCTGCGCGATCCGGTAGAGCGCGAGCTCGGTCTCGGCCGAGAGGCGTGGCAGCGCCGCGTCGAAGCTCGGCTCCACCCGGATGCGTGCGGCGCGGCCGAACGTCCGCGTCAGCTCGGTGAGGGCGCTCACGAGGCCGAGGTCGGCGAGCATCTCGGGGCGCAACTCGCTCGAGATCCGCCGCACTTCGCCGAGCGCCGAACGGACCGAGCGCCGTGCCTCCTCCAGCTCCTGCCGGCCCTCCGCCGAGCTCACCGTGATGGAGCCGAGCTGCAGGAGGACGCCGGTCAGCGCCTGCCCCACCTCGTCGTGGAGGTCTCGGGCGATTCCGACCCGCTCCGCCTCCTGCGCCGCGAGCACCCGGCGCCCGCGCTCGCGGCGCTCCGCCTCCAGCCGCTCCAGCATCCCGTTGAACGCCTCGACGACGCGTCCGACCTCGTCGTCGTGCTCGACCTCGAGCCGCTGCCCCGGCTCCAGCAGGTCGACGGTGCCCATCCGGCGCACGAGCCGGTCGAGCGGGCCGAACGTTCGCCGCAGGAGCAGGGCGTTCGCGACGAGCGCGATGACCAGGGCGACGAGCACGATCGCCGCCTCGGTGAGCGCGATCGGGGCGCTGATCGTCACGGGCGTGACCAGCAACAGGAGGGCGAGAAGCGCCAGGAACCCGGCGTTGACGGCGAAGACGCGCCAGAAGAGGCCGACTCTCACCCGTCCGACGGTAGCCGCCGGCGAGCGAGATGGGGCCGAGACCCCATGGCCGGGCCCGGCCTCGACGGCGACACTTGTCCCACGGGGCCGATCGCTTCTGGCCCCGTCGACCTGTGGAGAACGGCGACAAGGAGGCTGCGGTGAGCGCGGTGGGCACGGAGTACGACGTCGAGGACGGTCAGCTGATCACGGCCGACGGCTTCGAGCGGCTTCGGCATGAGCTCGAGGAGCTGCGGGACGTCCGCCGCCGCGAGCTCGCGGAGCGTCTTCGCGAGGCGCGCGCCGACGGCGACGTGGCCGACAACCCCGCGCTGCTCGACCTCCTCGACGAGCACGCACAGCTCGAGCGGCGGATCGCCGTGCTCGAGTCCCAGATCGCGAGCGCTCGCGTCGTCACGCCGGCGCGCGACGGCGCGGCCGGTCTCGGGACGTTCGTCCGGGTCCGCGACACGGCGACGGGCGAGGTTGCGCAGTACGAGCTCGTCGGCGCTGTCGAGGCCGACGTGGGCAACGGCCGCGTCTCGCTCGGCGCCCCGGTGGGCCGGGCCCTCGTGGGGCGCCGGAAGGGCGACGTGGTGGAGGTGCAGACACCGCGGGGGACGATCGTGCTCGAGGTGCTGGCCGTCAGCGCCGGCTCGCGCCAGCCGGCGCGAAGAGCCGCGTGAGAGGGGCTCCGGAGCGCGGAAGCGACGCGGACGCCAACCTGAGGTTCGCGCTCTGGTGCGTCGTCGCGCTGCTCGCAGCCCTGCTCGGGACGCTCTGGCTCTTCCCGGGCACCTGACCGACCGCACGCCGCAGCGTCTTCCCTGGTAGAAACGACCGCATGCAGGAGCCGCGCGTCTCGGGCGCCGTGACGACGGCGCCGCCGGGAAGGCTGCGCAGCCTCATCGATGCCGGCATCGCGCTCAACTCGGAGCTTTCGCTCGACGCTCTGCTCCAGCGGCTCGTCGAGATCGCCGCAGAGCTCACCGAGGCCCGCTATGCCGCCCTCGGCGTGATCGCTCCATCCGGGCACCGTCTCGAGCGGTTCTTCACCACGGGCATCGACCGCGCGACGTACGAGGCGATCGGCGAAGTGCCCCACGGCCGCGGCATTCTCGGCGTCCTCATCCGCGAGACGAAGCCGCTCCGGTTGCACGACATCGCGGATGACCCCCGCTCGGTCGGCTTCCCTCCCAACCATCCTCCGATGAGGACGTTCCTCGGCGTGCCGATCGTGCTCCGCGGCATCGCGTACGGCAACCTCTACCTGACCGAGAAGGCGGGCGGCGCCGACTTCACGGCGGAGGACGAGGAGCTGACGCAGCTCCTCGCAGCTCAGGCGGCGGTCGCGATCGAGAACGCGCGCCTGTACGAGTCGTCAACGCGGTGGCTGCGACAGCTCGAGGGTGTCAACGAGATCGGCAACGCGCTGGCCTCCGAGGTCGAGCTCGAGCCGCTGCTCGACCTGGTCGCGCGCAGGATGCGCGACCTGGTCGAGGCTCGCCTCGTCCTCATCGCGCTGCCCGACGGCCAGGGCTCGCTCGCCGTCAAGGCCGCCGCGGGGGCCGACTCCCTCGTCGGCAAGCGGTTCGATCTCCGCACGACGAAGGTCGGCCATGTGCTCGAGCGCGGGCACACCGAGCGCGTGGATGCCGTCGTCGGCGACCCCGAGGTCGACCAGCGCTTTGCGAGGGAGGTCGGCATCACCTCGGCGATGTACCTCCCGCTCGCGGTGCGCGGCAGGCCGATCGGGGTCGTCGCCGTGCACGACAAGGTCACGGGCGATCCCCGCTTCGACGAGGAGGACGTCCGCCTCGCCGAGTCGCTCGTCGCCCGTGCGTCGATCGCGGTCGACCTCTCGGAGCGGGTGAGTCGCGACGCCCTCCGGCGCGTCGTCGAGGCCCAGGAGCTCGAGCGGGCTCGACTCGCACGCGAGCTCCACGACGAGACGGGCCAGGCGCTGACGTCGATCCTGCTCGGGCTCAGGCAGCTCGACGAGGTGATGGAGACGGCCGGCGCGCAGGAGGCCACCGCGGCGATCCGCGAGCTCGTCGCGACGACGCTGCAGGACGTCCGCCGTCTCGCCGTCGAGCTCCGCCCGAGCGCGCTCGACGACTTCGGGCTCGTGCCCGCGGTCGAACGGCTCGTCTCGAACCTCTCCGAGCAGTCCACGCTCACGATCGACGTCGAGGCCCGGCTCGGCGACCGGCGGCTGCCACCCGAGACCGAGACGGTGCTCTACCGGATCGTCCAGGAGGCGCTGACGAACGTGGTGAAGCACGCGTCCGCCCACCGTGTCAGCATCACGCTCGTGCGCAAGCAGGAGTCGGTCGTGGTCGTGATCGAGGACGACGGTCAGGGGTTCCGGCCGGACGAGGTCCGGGCGGGAGCGCTCGGCTTCGTCGGGATGCGCGAGCGCGTCGAGCTCGTCGGCGGACGGCTCACCGTCGAGTCGTCGCCGGGCGCGGGAACGACCCTCGTGGCCGAGGTGCGCGTGGCCGACCCGCTCGCGGAGCCCGGCTCGTGAGCATCCGCGTCGTCCTCGTCGGCGACCACGCGATTCTCCGCTCGGGTCTCCGGCGGGTGCTGAACGCCGAGGCGGACATCGAGGTCGTGGGTGAGGCGGAGTCTGCCGACCGAGCCGTGTTCGAGACGATCGCGAACAAGCCCGACGTCGTCGTGATGGACATCGTCATGCCGGGGAAGTCGGGGATCGAGGGCATGCCGGCGGTGCTCCAGGCGGCACCCGACGTGAAGGTGCTCGTCCTCTCGATGCAGGACGACCCGCGATACGTGAGGGAGGCGTTCGAGGTCGGCGCCGCGGGGTACGTCCTCAAGGAGGCGGCCGACACCGAGGTCGTCGGCGCGGTCCGCGCGGTCGCGGCAGGCGAGCGGTACGTCCACCCCACGCTCGGCGCGCGTCTCGTCGCCGCCGAGGCCGAGGAGCGCAAGCGCGCGGAGGCGGATCCGCTCTCGGAGCGCGAGCGCGAGGTGCTCCGGCTCCTCGCCCTCGGCCACACGAACCAGGAGATCGCGAAGATGCTGTACATCTCGGTGCGCACGGCGGAGACGCACCGGGCGCACATCATGCAGAAGCTCCGCCTCTCGAGCCGGGCGGAGCTCGTCCGCTACGCGCTCGAGAACGGCCTCATCGAGGGCTGACCCTCGGCAGACGGCTACTGCACGACGAGGACGTCACAGGGAGCCTGGCGGACGACGTCCTCGCTGACCGAGCCGAGCACGGGGTGCCGGAGCGAGCGGCTCCGGCGGCCGACCACCACCAGGTCGGCGTCGAGCGCGCGCGCGGTCTCGACGAGCTCCGCGGCCGGCTCGCCGACCGGCTGCAGGTACGTCGCGGTCACGTTGCGACGGACGAGTTGCTCCCGCGCGTTGTCGAGCGGCCCTGCCTGGAAGCGCTGGCCGTTCGAGGCGACGCAGACGACCGTGAGCGTCGAGCCGTAGCCCGCAAGATCGGCCGCACGGTCGAGCGCGCGCCGGGCGGGCTCCGAGTCGTCGTAGCCGACGACGATCTTGCGCGGTTGGGCGCCCATTCCGTCCATGGTGGCGACAGCGGGCCTCCGACTGCGTCCGCGCGGAGCCGCATTCACTTGCGGGGAAGTACTGACCGCTCCCCGCGCCGGAGCGGCGGTAGCTCCAGGGTTGGTCGCGGACAACGGAGAGGGCGGCCCGGAAGCCGCCCTCTCGCTCACTCCGGGAGGTCGGAGCGATCAGTGGCCAGTGGCCACCTTCGTCGTGACCCCGGTCTTCGCGGCGGCCTCCTCGCGAAACCGCCCGCCGAGCACTGCAAGCGCCAGGATCATCAGGCCGATGCCGGTGAGCAGGAGCGCGACCCCGACGACGATGCCGAAGATCGAGAGCTGCTCTGCCATGTAGCTCATGTTGAGCGCGGTCGTCAGCGCGGTCGCGGTGACCCAGCCGTTGCGGGCGCCGTTCGCGATCGGCTGCCCACCCTCGTCCTTCGCCGCGAGCGCCTCGTCACTCGTGCCCTTCGGGTCGGCGGGATCCGAGGCCAGCTGGAAGCGGCCCATCTGCGCGTACGTCAGCCCCACCCGTCGACTCGAGCTGGTGCTCACGCATGACCTTCGCAAACGCGCGTGCCTGGTCGCCGTTCGCAACCTGCTCGCCGGCCCACTGCTCCGCGTGCTTCGCGACTGCTGGGTCGGACGCGTCACCGAAGGTGATCTGCTCCTGCTTGATGCTGTCGCGCACGACGCTGCGGCCGTCGATGCCCATGTAGAGCGCCGCGACGCCGAACACGATCAGGACGATGCTCGCTGCGAGCCCGCCCCATTCGAGAATCCTTCTTGTGTTCATCGCTCCTCCTCCCGAGGGATCCGGTCGTGATGCACGAGAGACTGGTCGAGGATCGAGCCGATGCCATCAGGGATATGTCGCCGGCTGTTGCCGGGAAACCCTGCTCGTGACGTGTGGGGAACTACGCAGGGGGTGACGCCCCCGCTCACTCCAGGCGCTTCCAGAGGACGACGCGCCACTGGGGACAGGCCCCTGTGGGTGCCAGTCCCGTGCCTACCAGCTCTTCGCCCGCACGACCTCGTCCGGCGTACGGACGCGAACGCGGGCGTCGACCGCGACGCAGCGGTCGGGTAGGGCGAGCACCGGGTTGAGGTCGAGCTCGGCGACCGCGGGCAGGTCCTCGCCGAGGCGCGCCAGGCGCAGGACGAGGTCGACGAGCGCCGCACGGTCGGCGGCGGGGGCGCCGCGGAACCCCGCCACGAGGCGCCCCGCCTTGCCGCCGTCGACGAGATCTCCCGCGTCGACGTCGGTGAGCGGAGCGATCCGGAACGCTGCCTGGCCGATCAGCTCGGCGAAGACGCCGCCCGGCCCGAAGGCGACGAGCGGGCCGAAGACGGTGTCCTGGACGACCCCGGCGAGAAGCTCGGCGCCGCCGGAGAGCATCGGCTGGACGATCACCGGTGGCCCGATCCGCGCGACTGCCGCGACCACGGCCTCCTCGTCGGCGAGGTCGAGCGCGATGCCGCCCGTCTCCGTCTTGTGCGCCCCGGGCGCGGCGGTCTTCACGACGGCCGGGAAGCCCAGCTCGCGCGCGGCGGCGAGAGCCTCGGCGACGGTCGTCGCCACACGCTCCGGCACGAGCGGCAGCCCGTAGGCGGCGAGCAGCTCCCGGGTCGCGGCAGGGCCGAGCCAGGCGTCGTCGGTCTCGGCGAGCGCCGAGTCGACGACCGCCTCGGCCCGTACGTGGTCGATGCGATCGAGCGCCGGGACGGCGCCCTGCGGGCGTCGGAGCCAGGCCGCGCGATCGGCGATCCGCCCGAGCGCTCGCGCGGCCGACTCCGGGTACGCGAACGAGGCGACACCCGGCGCGCCGCACAGTACGGCCGGAGTGCCCTCCGAGCTCATGATCACCGCGAGGACGGGCTTGTCCGACCCTGCCCGGCCGACTGCCTCGACGACCGCGCTCGCGACCTCCTCGGCGGTCGAGCTCACGGCCGGCACGAACAGGACGATGCAGGCGGACAGGTGCGGATCGGCGAGCAGGTGCGGCAGCACCGAGGCGTACGTCTCGGCGGTCGCCCCGCCCAGCATGTCGACGGGGTTGGCGACGCTCGCCTCCGCGGGGAGGACCCGCCGCAGCGCCGCCACCGTGTCTGCCCCGAGCGCGGGGAGCTCGAGGCCGGCCGCCTCGCACGCGTCGGCGCAGAGGATCCCGAGCCCGCCGGCGTTCGTCACGAGGCCGACGGAGCGGCCGCCGAGCCGCGCGCCGCTCGAGAAGAGCGTGGCGACGTCGACCAGCTCCTCCAGCGTGTCGGCGCGGATCACCCCCGCCTGATGGAACAGCGCGTCCGCCGCCGTGTCCGATCCGGCGAGGGCGGCGGTGTGGGAGCTCGCCGCGCGCTGGCCGCTCTTCGACCTGCCGCTCTTGAGCGCGAGGATCGGCTTTCGCCTCGCGACCCGGCGGGCAATCCGGCCGAACCGCCGCGGGTTCCCGAACGACTCGACGTAGAGCAGGATCGCCTCGGTCGCCGCATCTTCCTCCCACCACTCGAGCAGGTCGTTCGTCGAGACGTCCGCCTTGTTCCCGATCGAGACGAACGCCGAGAGCCCGAGGCCGCGCGTCGCCGCCGCCTCGAGCAGCGCGAGCCCGAGCGCGCCGCTCTGCGACGAGAACCCGATGTTCCCGGAAGGCGTGGCGCGCGACGCGAAGGTGGCGTTCAGGCTCACTCCCGCGACGGAGATGCCGAGGCAGTTGGGACCGATCAGGCGGGCGCCGTGCGCCCGGACGAGCGCGAGGAGCCGCTCCTGTCTGTCGATGCCGTCGCTGCCCGTCTCTGCGAAGCCCGCCGAGATGACGACGAGCGCCCGTACGCCGTGGCGGAGCGCCTGCTCGGCGGCCTCGATCACACCGGCGGCGGGGACGCAGACGACGGCGACGTCGACGGGATCGGGGATCTCGTCGATCGAGCGGTAGCCACGCACGCCCGCGACCGAGTTGCCGTCGCGGTTGACGGGGTAGACGACCCCCTGGAAGTCGCCCTCGATGACGTTCCGGAAGAGCTCGCCGCCGATCGTCCCGCGGCGTCGCGAGGCGCCGATCACCGCAACGGAGCGCGGCTCGAAGAACGGTCGCAGCGAGGCGGTCACGGCGACGTGGTCGCGCTCAGCCAGGAGCTGCTCGAACCGCTCGGTGCGCTCGATCGGGAACGTGATCTCGAGCTCGCCGCCCTCGAGCTCGCGCGTCAGCTCGAAGCCGAGCGCCTCGAAGACGTTCACCATGCGGCGGTTGTCGGGCAGCACCTCGGCGACGAACCGCTCGATCCCGTGCCGGGCGGCGCGCTCCGCGAGCTGCTCGACGAGGCGTGTCCCGACGCCGCGGCGCTGGTACGCGTCCGCGACGGCGAATGCAGCCTCGGCTGCGGAGGGATCGCGAAGGCGGGAATAGTTGCCGATTGCGACAACGCGCTCCGTCCCGTCCTCGACGAACGAGCCGAGGAGCGCGCCGCGCTCGGCCCAGTCGGAGTCGAGCACCTGCTCGACGATCTCCGGGCCCAGCGAGGGGAAGCCGTGGAAGCGCATGTAGAGGCTCTGTTTCGAGAGCGTGCGGAAGAAGTCGAGGATCGCCTCGGCGTCCCCGCGTGCCGGCGGACGGAGCCGGAGAGTGCTCCCGTCGCGGAGGATGACGTCGACGACGTCGGCCACGTGGGCATTCTCGCGTGCGACTGGCTGCGACGCCATCGCCTCGAAGCATGTCGGCGCCGGCGGGGCGTTGCATCCGTGGCGGTCGCAGAATCGCATGGGTAGTTCTCCACGGCTTCGATCCGTCGGACCGCTGATGCGTCTTCCCTCGGAGCCACGCACGCTTGGGCTACGACTGCGATGGAACGCAAGGAGGTTGCGATGAGCGCTGCCCGGATCGACTCAGACTCCGCGCTCGACACGATCACCGTTCGCGAGGCGATGCACGAGGGGGTTCTGTCGTGCCCGACGGACACGCCGCTCTCGACCGTCGCCGAGCTGATGGCGGGCAACGGCGTCCATTGCATCGTCGTCACCGACGCTGGTGACGCGTCGGTCTGGGGAGTCGTCTCGGACCTCGACCTCGTCGCCGCGGCCGGCGTCCGTGACCTCGACGCGCAGTCCGCGGGCGGCTCGGCGGCGACGCCGGCGCTCGCGATCGCGCCCGACGACACTCTGCAGCGCGCGGCGCAGGTGATGACCGAGCACGCCGCCACGCACCTGCTCGTGGTCGAAGAGACCTCGGGCCGCCCGGTCGGCGTCGTCTCGACGCTGGACGTCGCGCGGGTGCTTGCGGAGCGCTCGCGGCGCTGAGCGGGGGAGCGGGCACGTAGGGGGCTTCCCGCCGCTGGTTGCGGATGGCAACGAGCTACTCGGTGTGGCACGCTCGCCCGTGAAGGACGAGGCACGAGCCCGTTTTCCTGAGGAGGTACACCGATGTCGGCAGCGCACCGATACCCGATCCAGGTCGAGGGCGAGCTCGATGCCCCGCTCAGCCGCTGGCTGTGGCTCGTCAAGTGGCTGCTGGCGATCCCGCACTACATCGTGCTCGCGTTCCTCTGGATCGCGTTCTTCCTGCTCAGCGTGATCGCGTTCTTCGCGATTCTCTTCACGGGCCGGTACCCGAGGGCGATCTTCGACTTCAACGTCGGCGTCCTCCGCTGGACCTGGCGCGTCGGCTTCTACGGCTTCGGCGCGCTCGGGACCGACCGCTACCCGCCGTTCACGCTGGACGAGGTGCCCGACTATCCGGCGTCACTCCAGGTCGCCTATCCCGAGCGGCTGTCACGCGGGCTCGTGCTCGTCAAGTGGTGGCTGCTCGCGATCCCGCAGTACCTGATCGTGGGCGTGTTCGCCGGGGGCGGCAGCTGGCTCGCCTGGCGCGGCGAGGACTGGAGCTGGAGCTGGGGCGGCGGGCTCGTCGGGCTGCTCGTGCTGTTTGCCGGCGTCGCGCTGCTCTTCACCGCGCGCTATCCGCGGAGCATCTTCGATCTCGTGCTGGGGCTCGACCGCTGGGCGCTCCGGGTAACCGCGTACGCGGCGCTGATGACGGACGTCTATCCCCCGTTTCGGCTCGATCAGGGCGGCTCGGAGCCCGGTGGCGCTCCCCCCGAGGCGCAGCAGGTCTTGCCCGGCCTCGCGCCCGGCGAGCCGACGGAGGGCGGGCCTGCGGGGCTCACCGCGACGGCGGCCGTCGAGCGCGGGCGCTGGGGCGCAGGCCGGATCGCCCTGCTTGCGGTGGGTGCCCTGCTCGGCCTGGTCGCGCTGGGCGTCCTCGCGGGCGGCGTCGGCGCGCTGGTGGTCGATCGCACACAGCGCGAGAAAGGCTTCGTCACGAGCCCGGACCACGCGTACGCGACGCCGACGTACGCGCTCGTGTCCGAGACCGCCGAGCTCGACGGGCCACGCTGGGCCTGGCGCGACCTCGTCGGCACCGTGCGGATCCGGAGCACTGCCGATCATCCCGTGTTCCTCGGGATTGCGCGCGAGAGGGACATCGAGCGGTACCTCGCCGGCGTCGCCCACGAGATCGTCCGCGATCCTGACGACCATCCCGGGGAGTACGACCGCCAGGAGGGCGGCCGCCCCACCTCCCCCGGGCGAGCAGTCCTTCTGGGGCGCGAGCGTCGAGGGAACCGGGAAGGTGCGGCTCGACTGGGAGGTCGAGACCGGGAACTGGGCGCTCGTCGTGATGAACCCGGACGGTGGTCGTTACGTCGAGACGACGCTCGACATCGGTGCCGAGCTCGACGCGCTGCCCTGGGTCGCAGGCGCGTTGCTCGGGGTGGGCGTCCTGCTCGCGCTGCTCGCCGCCGGCGTGCTCTACGCGGCGGTGCCGAAGCGGGCCCGCGTCGCCGGTGCGGGAAACCCGTAGCGCGGATCGGCGGGCTGCCGGATGCGCCAGCGGCACGTCGCGGTGATCGTGGCGGTACGTCGAGAAGAGGAGGCGATGATGCGCAGCGACCTGAAGGCGCGGGCCGGCGACCGGCTCGTGATCCACGCACACCGGCTCGGAGAGCACGAGCGCGACGCGGAGATTCTCGAGACGCTCGGCCCCGACGGCGGGCCGCCGTTCCGGGTGCGCTGGTCGGACTCGGGCGAGGAGACACTCCACTTCCCCGGCAGCGACGCAGCCGTGGAGCGCCCGGCGCGGCGCGCAAAGGCAGCCCACTGACGCCGCTGTGCGAAACGTGCTGATCATGGGCGCCGGCGGGCGCGACTTCCACGACTTCAACGTCGTCTACCGCGACGACCCCGAGGCGAACGTCGTCGCCTTCACCGCGACCCAGATTCCCGGGATCGACAACCGCGTCTACCCCGCTTCGCTGGCCGGGCCGGGGTACCCCGACGGGATTCCCGTCCTGCCGGAGGCGCAGCTGTCCGAGCTCGTCCGGCGCCTCGGCGTCGACGAGGTCGTGTTCGCGTACTCCGACGTCTCCCACGAGGACGTCATGCACCGCGCCTCGATCGCGCTCGCCGCCGGCGCGGACTTCCGGCTGCTCGGGCCGCGCGCGACGATGCTGCGCTCGACGAGGCCCGTCGTCGCCGTCTGCGCCGTGCGCACCGGCAGCGGCAAGAGCCAGACGAGCCGGCGCGTCGGACGGATCCTGCTGGACGCCGGGCTCGACGTGGCCCTCGTCCGTCACCCGATGCCGTACCACGACCTCGAGGCGATGCGCGTGCAGCGATTCGCGACGCTGGCCGAGATCGACGCATCGCACCCGACCGTGGAGGAACGGGAGGAATACGAGCGACCCGTGGAGCTCGGCATGGTGATGTACGCGGGCGTCGACTACGGAGCGATCCTCGCGAGGGCGGAGGAGGAGGCCGACGTGATCGTCTGGGACGGCGGCAACAACGACCTGCCGTTCTTCCACCCCGACCTGCTGATCGTCGTCGTCGACCCGCTCCGCCCGGGTCACGAGCTCCGGTACCACCCGGGCGAGGCGAATCTCCGCATGGCCGACGTGGTCGTCGTGAACAAGGTGGACAGCGCCGACGCTGGCTCGGTCGCGCGGGTGCTCGAGGACGTCGCCGCGCTGAACCCGCGTGCGATCGTGGTGCGAGCCGCGTCTCCGGTGACGCTCGCGGACGGCCCGTCCGTCCGCGGCCGGCGTGTCCTCGTCGTGGAGGACGGGCCGACGGTCACGCACGGCGGGATGCCGTTCGGTGCGGGGACGGTCGCCGCGCAGCAGGCGGGCGCCGCCGTGCGCGTCGATCCCCGGCCCTCCGCCGTCGGCTCGATCGCGGACACGCTGCGCGCGTACCCGCACATCGGTCCCGTCCTGCCGGCGATGGGCTATTCGGCCGAACAGCTACGCGAGCTCGAGGCGACGGTGAACGCCGTCGACTGCGACCTCGTCGTCGCCGGGACGCCGATCCGGCTCGACCGGCTGATCGATTCTCGCCACCCGATCCGGCACGTCTCGTACGAGCTCTCGGAGCTCGGAGCCCCGACGCTCGCCGACGCCCTCGCCCCGGTGCTCGAGAGGGCAGGCGCCACGCGCGCACGCCGGCGCCTCGCCGCGCGATGAGCGCCGCAACGGCCCCTCCGGCGACGGTGCCGCGTCACCTGGCCCGGCTGAGCGACCTGGACGCCGAGGGGCTCGCCGCACGACGGGCGTCGTGACGGATCCGGCGCTCCCGACCAAGGAGGCTCTCGCATGACGCTCGTCTGGTTCGTCGTCTGGCTGATCTGCGACCTCGTCGGCGACCGCGAGTCGCTCACGTTCGACCCGGTGAACGCCTGGGCAGCGACGTTGATCCTCTGCGTCGCGCTCGACCTCGGCCGCCAGCATGCCGCGCCGGTCGCCAGGCGGCGCGACGATCCGTAGTTCCCCGCAGTCGCGCTGCACGCCTCTCCCGATGCGGCGCACCTCGTGGACCGGTCCGCTTGTAGAGCCGAACGAAGGGAGGTGTGACGATGGCACTCGTACGCTGGAGCCCCTTCCAGGATCTGGACGCGGTGGAGCGCAGGATGCGGCACCTGTTCGACCAGGTCGGCGTCGTGCCCGCTTGGCCGGCGGCCGACGTGTACGAGTCGAACGGCGAGTACGTCTTCGAGCTCGAGGTGCCGGGCTACGAGGAGAAGGATCTCGCCGTCGAGGTACGCGACCACATTCTCACCATCCGGGGCGAGAAGGCGGAGACGAGAGAGGAGAAGCAGAAGACCTACTTCGTCAACGAGCGGCTCGCGCGGAGCTTCGAGCGCCGCTTCGAGCTGCCCGCCGAGGCGAGGAGCGACGAGGTCGCCGCCGAGTTCGAGCAGGGGGTCCTGGTCGTGCACGCGCCGAAGGCCGCCGAGGTGAAGCCGCGCACGATCGAGATCGCCGCAAAGACGTAGGGCGTCCCTCGGGGGAGCGTGGGGCAACCCACGTCTGGGTCGCTCTACCAAGGGGGCCGCGGCTCCGCCGCGGCCCCCGACCGGCCTCAGGCGGCGCGGACGACGACCGCGACGCCGCCGCTGCGCGCGGCACAGTGCTGGCTGACCGAGCCGAGGAGCAGGCTCTTGAAGCCGCCGCGGCCGCGCGAGCCGACGACGAGGAGACCCGCGTCCGCGGCCGCCGCGACGAGCACCTGTCCCGCGGGACCGTGGACCGCCTCGCCGGTCACGACGACGTCCTGCGGGGCAGAGTCGCGCATCCGCTCGACGACGGCGTTTGCCTCCTCTGCGAGCGCGTCGCGCAGCTCGACCACCACCTCCGGGCTCGAGAGACCCGCTGCTCCGAGGGCGAACGGCTCGTCGTACGCGCACACGGCGTGGACGTCGGCGCCGCGAAGCCGCGCCTCCGCGAACGCCCAGGCGAGCGCGTGCCTCGCCCCCGGTGAGTCGTCGACGCCGACGACGATCCGCGCATGCTCGGCGTGGTGGGCGACGTTGACCACGGCGACGGGGCAAGGCGCGTGATGGAGACACGCGCGGGACACCGACCCGAGCACGGTGGACGCCACCGCTCCGTGACCGCGCGAGCCCACCACGAGCAGGTCGGCGCCAGCGGCGCGCTCGACGAGCGCACCCGCCGCGTCGCCCTGGACGACGTGGCGCTCGAGCTCGACGCGGGTGGCGCCCCTCGCGACGCGCTCCAGCTCGCCCTCGAGCGTCTCGGCGGCGGCGGCGGCGAGCTCCTCGCGCAGGAGCCCGAACGCGGGGATCATCCCGATTCCGGTCGCAGTCAACGGGGGAATGCTCCACGAGTGGACGATTCCGAGACGCGCGTCGCGCAGCGCCGCCTCGGCCAGGGCAAAGCGAAGCGCCTCGCGCCCGTTTGCGGATCCGTCCACTCCGACGACGACGAGGCCGGCCATGTCTGCCGGAGTGTCGCCAAATAGCCTTCCGCGTGCCACGGCAACCGTGCTCTCGCGACTATCCCGGCGGGATCACCCCGTCGCAGGCGTCGGCGTCGGCGAACGACTGCCGGAGCTCGTCGTCGACGTCCCGCAGCGAGGACAGCTCGTCGAGCGCGGTCGCGAGCTCGCTCGAGATCCTCGTCACGGCGGCGCTGACGGTGGAGACGGCGGCAAGGACGTCCTGGACGCCGGACACGTCCTCGACCGCGGAACGGATCGCGCTCACGTCCGCCTCCAGCTCGTCGGAGAGGCTCTCGACCGCCGCTCGCGCCTCGCCCCCGCCTCGGTATCGGGAGCGCCGAGCCCGCGCACCGTGTCGATCAGCGTCGTCGTCGATGCCTGAGCGTCTTCAGCCGCCTGCTCGAGGCTGGCGCGGGTGGGGCGCGCCGTCAGCGACTCAGCGGTGTCGGCGATCTCGCTCCGCCACGTGCTGACCGCCGTGCAGAGATCGCCGGCCCATCGCGTCGCGGCGGAGGGCTCGTCGCCGCCGCACGCGGCCGCGGCGAGGGCGGCGGCGACGGCGAGCGCCGCCCCGGCGGAGCGGAGGACGGCCGACCTGCGAGTCACGCCGCGTTCGGGCCGCCGGCGGGATGGCCCTTGCGATCGAGGGCCCATGTGAGCTCCGAGTGAACCCCGACGACGCCCGGGACGAACGGGATCCTGCGCTCGAGCAGCTCGGCTTCGAGCTCCGTGTCGAGCTCCCCGCGCAGCCGTACCTCCCCGCGCTCGACCTCGACCTCGAGCCGGTTCGCGTCGATCCACAGCATGCGGCCGGCGACGTCTTCTCGGATCTCGCGCGCGATCTCCTCGTCGCTTCGGGTGAAGAGACGGACGAGGTCGGCCCGGGTGACGATCCCGACGAGCCGGCCGTCCTCGACCACCGGCAGGCGGTTCACGCCGCGCTCGACCATCGTGCGCGCGGCCTCGGCCACCGGTGTTGCCGCCTCGATCGTGATCGCCGGAGAGGTCATCGCGTCGCCAGCGGTGTGGGCGCGCAGCTTGGCCACGTCGGGCGCGCTCGTCGTGTCGACGAGCCAGGAGAACAGACCGCCGGAGGCGGGGTTCGGCCCGCCTTGCTTCACGAGCAGATCGGCCTCGCTCAGCACGCCGACGACCGCCCCCTCCGCGTCGCAGACCGGGAGGCCGGAGATCCCACGCTCCACGAGCCGGGTCGCGACGTCCTTGATGGGGGTCTCCGGAGTCACGGAGACGACGTCGCGCGTCATCACCTGGTCGACCTGCACCGTATGGGCTCTCATCCGGGTCTCCTCTCTCGACACCGACGAAACTTCTCAGAAGCCGAGCCCGACGGGAAGGCGCCTCGGGTCTCGCTGTGACCTCGCCAGATCGCGCAAGCCGACCATACCGACCGGGCGGCCCTCCTCGACGACCGGCAGATGGTGGATGCCGTACTCCGTCATCAGCGTCTCGGCAGCGTCGAGCGTCGTCGAGGACGACACGGTGATCGGGGACGCCGTCATCCACTGCAGGACGGACGCCGTGGACGGGCTCACGTCGCCGGCGACGGCACGCAGGACGTCCCGGGCGGTGAGGATCCCGACGAGCTGCTCGTCCTCGACGACGAGCACCGAGCCGATGTCGTGCTCCCGCATCACGCGGACGATCCCGTCGAGAGATGCATTCGGCCCGACAGCAGGCGGGCTCGGTCGCATCACGTCCCCGACCGAGCGGCTCTCGGGCCGCGCAGTCGCGGTCGCCGGAGTGTCGAGCGCCCTGATCGCGAACCGGTCGAGCTCGTCGGCGTCGAGCTGGACGTCGACCGGCAGGCCGCCGGCGGGCGGAGGGACGTCGGAGACGGGCACCTCGCCCGTGAGCGCGGCGAGGAACGGGGCCAGGCGACGGCCGACGATCTTCGTCGGCGGCCACCAGATCGGAGACGAGCTCGCCCAGTCGGGCTCGTCGCCGCCGGTGAGGTCGCGCCGCAGGTATTGAGGATCGCCTCCCGTGAGGAGCAGCCCGCGCAGTACCGGGCGGAAGGGGTGCGGGACGAGAGACGCGCCCGCGAGCACCGCGATCGCCTCTGCCGCCGCAACCGCCTGCTGGGCGGCGATCCCGCCTTGCTTGATCGGAAAGCTGGTGATGTCGCCCGCGGCGAAAACGGCGTCGGCACCGCGAACCCCACAGTGCTCGTCGGCGTCCAGGAATCGCTCCACCGTCTGCGGAATGCCGTGGATCCTCTGGCCGCGGAGTCGCGGGGGCGCGACGACGCGCTCCGCGTGGACCTCGCCGCCCGCCAGATCGAGCAGCGTGTTCTCCCGGTGGTCGACGGGGTAGACCCCACCGGCGAACGTCACGCCGGCCTCGTCGAGGAGCGCGCCGACGGCATCGCTCGCGCTCCGTCCGAACAGCTGGAGCGGCTCGGCCTCGGGCGTGACGAGCGTGAGCTCGATGCCGTAGGTGCCAACGGCTGCGAGGTGCGCGGCGGTCATCAGCGCGAGCTCGTAGGCGGGCAGCGCCCACGTCGCCCCCCAGGGAACCGCGAACGCGACGCGCGTCACCTCACCGCGATCGATCTCGTCGAGCAGCGCCCGCATGCGCTCGCTGTCGGCAGGGCCGCGGAACGTCAGCGCGCCCGTGACGGCCGGCCGGGGGACCGCGCCGCACGCGACGAGGAGGGCGTCGTACGAGTGCACCGCGCCGGCTCCGGTGCGCGCCTCCCGCCGGTCGACGTCGACGCCGGCGAGCGTGCCGAGCGTGAGCCCGGCCCCGACGGCCTCGGCCAGCTCCCCGAGATCGAAGTGACGCACTTCGCCGAGGCCGAACGGCTCCGCCACGGCGACCGGGCGGTACCAGAAGCTCGGCTCGGGAGCGAGCAGCTCGACGCGGACGCGTCCCTCGCCGAGCTCGCGGAGGGTGAGTGCCGCCTCGAGGGCCGCGACCCCGCCGCCGGCGATCAGCACCGAGAACTCGTCGCGCGTCACTCTCCGATGGTGCGCGCCACGCGCGCGGCGTACATCGGGGAATCGGCGCGGCCTCGCACGGGTTTCTACGGAATCACCCATGCGCCCCTCGCCGACCGCGTGCGACTCGGAGTGGGCGGCGGACACGCGCGCGGCCCGCCGCCCTGGAACCACGAGCCACGGCCCGCGACGGCCGCGACGTGCTCGCGCTCCGAGCCTTTGGGGGAGGCCCCTGATATGGCACACGGGATGCGCGAGCGACCGATCTGTCCACAAGGCCGCGCACGAACTCTCCGCAATCTGCGACAACTTCGAGGTGCTTTCCACAGCCTTCCACAACCTGAAGAGGAACTGGGGAAAGCGGCGCGCCCGTCAGGCGCGGTCGAGCGCGATCTCGGCCGGCAGCTCCGTGGGCGCCTCGCGCCGGTCGAGCTCGCAACGTGTGCGCGCGTCGAAGTAGACGTACGAGGTGACGAGGGCCACGAACGGCAGCGCGAGCGCGTACACGACCCCGGCGACGAGGTTGAGCAGCGCGAGGGAGGAGTTGGAGACGAAGATCAGGAGCGCGCCGAGGAGCGGCCCGGCGAGGAGCGCGATCGCGGCGCCGGCGCCGACGAGCGAGCCGACGCGGAGCCAGCGCCCGCGCGTGAGCGCTCGGCTCCGGCGGAGCGACGCCCAGGCGGAGCGGTCCTCGAGCTCGACGACCGGGGCGAGGAGCGACCAGCGAACGGCGAGCCAGAGCGCCACCGGGATTCCGAAGACGCTCGTGGTGAGCGGGATCCAGACCGCGACGAAGATCGCGATCGCCGCGAGCAGCGGCCGGAGGCGGCGGAGCGCGAGCCGGTACGCCCCGAGGGCCCGCACCGGGCGCCCGGCGTCGAGCTCGACGAGCGCGCATGCGGTCGCCGCCTGGACGAGCCCGAGGCCGAACAGCGTCAGCGTCGCACCGACGACGACGGCGACGTAGGCGAGCGTCCCGGCGATGTCGCCGGTGATGCTCGCGACCGCGTCGATGCCCGAGACGAGCGCCCACTGGAGGGCGGTGACGACCCCGACGATCGGGATCAGGAGCAGCCCGAGCCCGACGAAGAGGCGGAAACGCCGGATGTACATTCGCGCCGACGCCGACAGGATCTGCCCCCACGACCGCCGGCGAGCGACCCGCAGCGGCGCGACGGGTGTCCAGGTTGCCCGGATGACGGCGAACGCGATCGCCGCGACCAGCAGCGCGAGCACGAGGAGCGTGGCGCCCGGGTTGCGGAGCAGCCTCAGAAGCAGCGCTGAGCCCGTCTCGACGCCCGAGCAGAAGAGATCGGTCGCGCCGGTCCCGAGGACGCCGCCGGTCGGGACGGCGTAGCTGCGGTCTCGCCAGCCCCCGGCCCACTCGATCGGCGCGGTCCACTGGGCCTTCAGGTTCGGACCGGTCGGCCCGTTGAAGAACGCCTGCTGCAGCTCGCCCCAGCGCCCCTCGAACGTGATCCAGGGGAACGCGTCCGCCGCGGCCGTGGGCTCCGTGGGAATCGTCCGGACGACGGGCACGACGTCGCGGTGCGGCCCCCGCGTGTCGTCGCAGCCGACGCCCGCCTCCGCAGAGCTCCCGATGTACAGCGCGGCCGTGTACTTGTTCGCGTGGGATCCGGCGGCCGGGTAGACGACCGGATGCGTTCCGTCGACGAGCTCGAGCTTCTCCTCGCCCCATTCGGCACGCTCCGCCCCTTCATGCGAGCTGAAGCCGGCCTCGGTGGGCTGTGACGCTCGGAGCGCAGCGGCGGCGTCTGGCGCGTCGAAGACGAGCTGGATCATCTCCCAGTCGCCCTCGTGCTTGTTGTTGAAGTCGTTGAAGGCGTAGAAGAACCAGTACTGGAGCGCCACACGGCCCGGGACGCCGGGGTCGGTCGCGACGTGCGCGTACACCGTCGGAGGCGACCCCTGCGTGATCCGTCTGCTCCACCGCTCGTAGTCGCAACCCGGGTCGAGCGCGCTCCCCGGGAAGTCGAGGTGGTACTCGTAGAGGCCGGCGATGTCCTTCGCCCGCGGCCCGATCGTGACGAGGTCGCTCGGGTTCCACGGCCCGCGCAGAGCGACGGTTCGCTCGCCGAAGAGGCGCTCGACGTCGATCGGCTCGTACGGCTCGCCGGGCCCGCACTCCTCGGGCTGCTCGACGAGCCTGACGAGCGGCGCATAGCGCTCGGCGAGCGCCTGCTCGTCGCGGGGGTCGGCCGCCGCCGCCGGGACGAGCGCGAGGCACAGCGCGAGCGCGCCGAGGATCGCGGTCACGCACCGGCGCCTCATCGCGCCGGATCCTCGCATACGGCTCGGCGGCCGCGGCCGGCCGTCAGACGGCGTAGCGCAGGATTCCGGCGGCAGGCCCGCCGCCCGGCACGTCCTCGCGCCGCAGGGCGAGCACCCGCCCTCCGTTGAGCCAGACCCGACGCGCGATCTCGTCGACGATGCCGTACGCGACCGCGTCGTCGACCTCGGCGAAGGTCACCGCGCCGGAATCCTCGTCCACGGTGCCGGGGACGACGTCGTCGATGTCGACGATCACCGTGTCCACGGCACCGAACGTCGCGGCGCGGGCGATGTCGCCGACGTCCAGCATGGTGCGCCCCTGGGAGGCGCGACGCTCGAAGAGCTCGCGCACCCGGGCGAGCTCGGCTGCGTACACCTCGTCGAGGACCGTGCGGGCGTCTGCGACGAGGTCGCTGTCCGATGCCACCTCGGGGCTGCCGGACACGCTCCGCGAAGCGAGGTGCGGGTACGTGTTGACAGAGCGGTAGATCCCGTCGAGGGGCTCGGCGGCGGCGAGGATCAGCGGCACCGTCTGACCCGCCAGGATCGGCCGCAGGGCCTGGTCGACCTGACGGCAGTACTGCCGCATCCGCACCTTCTGCACCGGGGCGCCCTTCACCTCGCCGCGCGGAGAACGGTCCGGCAACGACGCCATGCCGGGAACGCTCGCGGCATCGGCCGGCAGGTCGGACACCTTGACGTCCCACGACCCGAGCTCGGGCCCCACCTCGAGCAAGCGGACCGAGCCCTGCGCGAGCGCGAGCACGAAGGCGACCTGCGGGAAGGTCACCGCGCGCAGGAGCGGCTTCAGGTGGAAGCGGTCGGCGACCTGAACCTGTGCGACAAGCCGGTTCGGAAGCCGGAAGGTGAGGAGCGACACCGGTGTCGCAAAGAGCGCGAGGCTCCGCGCCTGGTAGCGCCAGAACGTCTCGTCGGAGTCGAGCGCCGCGAGCTGCTCCGCGATCGCATCCCTGTCGGCCTTCGCCGCGCCGGCCTCCTCGAGCTGCCTCGCGCCCTCGGATGCGAGGTTCTTGAGCTCGATGCGCTCCGCGTCTCCGGGAGACGCCGGGTCGGTCGGCACGTAGATCGAGACGCTCGCGGCGTCGCGATGGGCGAGCAGGGCGTCGATCTCGGTGCGGCTCGGGATGTCGGTGTGCAGGTTCACGGCTTCTCCTCGGGCGCGGTACGGGACGAAGGCTCCCTGCCGGGAGGCTAGCCTGGCTCGATGCCTCCGGGGACGAAGGAACAGCGCCCGTTCTGCGCCGCCGGCTCAGAGGCCCGGGGTGAGCCGCTCGTGGCGACCGCGAGCCGGATCGACCACTGGATCCTGATCGAGTACCGCGGCGCGTGGCGGCGCGACGTGCTCGGCGGCAGCCTCCTCTCACCGCGGCTCAAGGCACGCCTGCGCGAGCAGCTCGCGACGCTGCGCCCGTCGCGGCTGCTCTTCGTCAGGCAGCCGGAGCGGCGGGACGAAAGCGGACGGCGCGTCTTCCTCGCGACCTCGAGACCGGGTCGGGAGCGGCTTCTCGGGCTCGAGGTCGAGCACCAGGAGGACCTGCACGACGTCGACCTGGCGGGCGCGCTCGCCGGCGACTCCGCGCTCGGAGACGCCGTCTCCCACCCGCTGCTCGTCGTCTGCACGCACGGCAAGCGCGATCGCTGCTGCGCGCGCCACGGGCGTCCGCTCTACGAGGCACTCCGGGACGCGGCGCCGGCGGGCGAGGTCTGGCAGTCGACGCACGTCGGCGGCGACCGCTTCGCCGGCAACGTCGTCGCGCTCCCGCACGGGACCTACCACGGACGCGTCGAGCCGGGCGACGTGCCCGGCCTGCTTGCCGCGCTCGGCGCGAACGGCGTCGATCTCGGCCACTACCGTGGCCGCAGCGCGTACTCTTTTCCCGTGCAGGCCGCCGAGCGCGCGCTCCGGGGCTCGGAGGGGCTCCTCGGGGTGGACGAGCTCGCGCTCGTCGGGTCCGAACGCAGCGCCGACGACGCCTGGCGTGTCCGCTTCCGCACGCCCGACGGTGCGACGCATAGGCTCGACGTCGTCGCCGAGCTCGGCGAGTCGGCGCTCCTCACCTGCGACGCCGCCGAGCCTCGCCGCCCGCGCCACTACCACGTAACCGCCCACGCCGTCGTCGGCTGACCCGCGAGCCCGCTGGACGAGGGGCCTGCACCCTCGTCGAGGACGACGCGGAGGAAGCCCTCGCGGACGAGGCGGCGGACGAGGACGAGGCGCCCCTCGGCGTCGAGCTCGCCGGGCAGAGCATCCGGGCGGAAGGGCTCCTCCGCCTCGAAGCACGCGCGGAGCTCCGGCCCGGCGTGCCGCGGGAAGCGGATCTCCTTCCCCTCGAAGACGAGCGCGAAGCCGTCGCCGTCCTCGTCGAGATCGGCGATCACGGTCTCGCGGCGCTCGAGCGGGGTCGCCGTGTCGAGCCGCTCGAGCGCGCGGAGCTGCGAGAGCCCGTCCTCGCGAATCGGCCGCCGGGTCTGAACGAACCGCCGGCGGCGGCGGCGCTCGGCGAGCCCGGGGTCGAGCCGCTCGGCGAGGAGCTCCGCCAGCCCGTCGCCCTTGCCGCGCGCGACGTCGCCGCGGAAGGCGGGCTCGTCCTCCAGCGTCGCGAGCGCGGCGCTCGCCGCGTCGTGCCACGTGTGGGCCGCGACCCCGATCGTGAGATGCAGCGAGTCGACCTCGGACGTCTCCGCCTCGTGCAACCAGCCGCGCGGGAGATAGAGGGTGTCGCCGGCCCGCAACCCGAGGTCGTCGGTCGGCGGCCCGTGCTCCCCGAGCGCGGCCGCGTAGCGCTGGTGCTTCAGCGGTAGCTCGAGCAGCGGGTCGTACAGCTTCCAGCGCTTCTCGCCGGCGACCTGGAGGACGAGCACGTCGTGCGTGTCGTGGTGGACACCGAAGCCCTGTGAGCCGCTCGGCGTGTAGTACGCGTTCGCCTGCACGCCGCGGCCGAGCGCGTCCTCGAGCAGACGGCAGAAGACCGCGAGCGGGTGCCAGTTGACGTGGAGCGCCTGGAGGACGATCGTCGCGCCGGCGTCCCACTCGGCCAGCACGCGCGGGACCTCGGCGGTACCGGTGAACGGCGGTCGCCACGAGACGTCGCTCGTGTAGGCGCCGACGGCGATCTGGCTGCCCTCGCGGACGAGCCGGAAGCCCGGGTAGCGGATCGCCGTCCCGCAGACGAGGCGCTCGACGTCCGCCTCGGAGAGGAGGTCGTCGAAGCGGCCCGGCTCGGCCCGCGGCACGACGAGCGGGCGCTGCTCCCAGTGCTCGGCGAGGAACGTCTCGGCGCCGACCGGGTCTAGGCAACGCGCGAGCGCCGCCCGGGAGCGTCTACGCGGCGTCGGCGTCGTCGGCGTCCGCGTCGCCGGCGTCGGAGTCGTCGGCATCGCCGTCGGTCGTGTCCGAGTCGTCCCCGTCCGCGTCCGCCTGCGGATCGAAGCGCTTTCCGGCCTCGATCGTCTGGATCTCGTCGTCGCGCAGCGTCGTCATCTACGGCCTCCTCGTTGACCAACGTTCCCTCTACGTTACCGCGCCCGAGCGCCGCGCCTCTAGTCTGTGGCCGCGAATGGACGAGAGCGAGTATCTCCTCTGGCGGCAGCCGCTCGACGACGGCCACGTCACGACGGTGTACGCGGTGCGCCATCCCCGCCGCACGACGAGCGTGCGGGTCGTCCACTTTCCCCAGACAGAGCGGCTCGACGTGTGGTGCGCCGCCAACGACATCGACGAGGCGATCGTCGGCGGCTTCTTCGTGCGCGATCCCTACCGGCCGCTCGGCGAGCTCTGGATCGCGGCCGCGCGGTACCCGGCGAGCCGGTCGTGTCGCAGCACGCCGCGGCGCGCGCCTGCGTGGCAGTCGACGGCGCGGACGTGCGCCTCGGCTCGCGCGACAGCGCTCCGCCGGAGCCGGCCGGGGAACTCGTCCAGGCCGGCCCGCTGCTCGTGCGCGAGGGCGAGATCGTGACGGCCGGCGATCGCGCGTCGACGGCGGGCTCGAGCTCTCCGAGCTCGCGGCCGTGATAGTCGAGCTGGGCGCGCGGAGCGCGATCAACCTCGATGGAGGGGCTCGACCACGCTCGTGCACCGCACCGCCGGCATCTGCTGAACCGCCCGTACTCGACCCAGGATCAGCCGACCCCCGAGTCGCGGCCGATCGTGAGCGCCCTGATCTTCGAGCCGCTCGGCTCGAGCCGGGTCAGTGGACAAGGGCCTTGAGCGCGACGAGCGCCAGCCCCAAGAGGAGGAGGAAGACGGTTGCCGGCACGCTCTGCCGGATGGTGAGGCCGGCGCGGCGGTGGGCGTAGAGCGCGTAGGCGCCGATCATGACCACACCGGCCCACTTCGCGAGCGTGAACCCGGCCTGGAGGCTGTAGACGCCCGCGACCCCGAGCATGAGGAGCAACACCACCGGCAGCGTGGACACGAGCCCACCCGTCTCGCCCACCATCGCGGTGCGGAGCTCGCGGCCCGTCGGCCGCTTGCCCGTGCCGATCATCGTCCCCACGTAGTATGCGTAGAGGTCGGCGAGGACGACGACCACGATCGTGCCGACGACGGAGCTGACGATGTCCCGGTCGGAGGGTCGCTTGCTCTCGAGCGCGAGGATCACGGCCAGGAGGACGATCTCGATGTAGATCCCGTGCGTCGCCTGCTTGCTCCCGAACCGCAGGCCGAGCCAGCGTGGATCGCCGTCCGCCGCCTCGTACGGCCCGGGCTCGGCCATCTCAGAACGACCAGATCACGGGGACGAGGAGCACCGCCACGACGCCGTAGAGGACCATCAGCGGCAGCCCGAGCTTCCAGTAGTCGCCGAACCGGTAGCCACCCGGCCCCATCACCATCAGGTTCGCCGGCGTCGCGACGGGCGTCAGGAGCGCGGCTGCGGAGGCGACGGCGACCGCCATCAGCACCGGCCTCGCGGACACGTCGAGCTCGGCCGCGGCCGAGACGGCGACGGGCAGCACGATCAGCGCCGTCGCCATGTTCGAGATCAGCTGCCCCAGCACGAACGTGAGGAGGACGAGCCCGAGCAGAAGGGCGTGGGGACCGGCGTCGCCGACGAGGTCGACGAGCCGGTCGGCGAGCTTCTGCGCGGCGCCGCTCGAGACCATCGCCGTCGAGAGCGAGAGCATGCCGCCGACGAGGATCACCGTCGTCCACCCGATCCCGCGGTAGGCCTGGTCGACCGTGAGCACGCCGGAGAGGATGATTCCTCCGGCCGCCAGGAGCCCCGCGACGGCCGGAGGCACCAGGCCGGCGACGAGCAGGATCACCATTCCCGAGACGATCACGAGCACCTGAGCCGCCCCCGGACCGAGCGGCACCGCCTGCCGGCGGATGAGCGCGGGGTCGTCGACGACGAGGACGTCGGGGTCGTCGAGGTGATGCTCGAGGTCGTGCCAGGCGCCCTGGAGCAGCAGCGTGTCCCCGACCGCGATCTCCGTCTCTCCGGCCAGCTCCTCGTCCTTGCGCCGGATCGCAAGCACGACGAGATCGCCGCTCTCGGTCGTCATCCCGGGGAACATCGTCTCGCCGACGAGCCCCGAGCGCGGCGGGACGACGACCTCGGCGACGCCCGAGCCCTTGCTCACGAGCTCGTCCGGATCGTGCGTGAGCGCGTAGGCGTCGACGAGCGTCTGCGCGAGGTTCCCGAGGTCCCGGGCGATCGACTTCGGCTTGCGGGTCGGCAGGAGCCGCTCGCCGAAGAGGACGACGATCGCGATCGTTCCCGCGAGGAGCGGCACGCCGACGAGCGCAAACGAAAAGAAGCCGAACCGCCCGACGCCCGCATCGTCGGCGTACTCGGACACGATCACGTTGACCGGCGAGCCGGTGAGCGCGAGCAGCGAGCCGGCGTGGGCTCCGAACGCGAGCGGCATCAGCACGCGGGACGGCGGCAGCCGCGCCCGGAGCGCGGTCACGGCGATGACGGGCAGGAGCGCCGCAACGGAGCCGTTCACGCTGATCAGCGCCGTCAGGACCGCGACCGTCCCCATCATCAGCGCGACCAGCCTCGTCGTCGACGAGCCCGCGCACGCTATCAGCTGCTGCCCCGCCCAGGCCGTGACCCCGGTGGCGTCGAGCGCCTCCGAGACGACGAAGAGGGAGGCGATGAAGATCACGGTCGGGTCGCCGAAGCCGGCGAGCGCCTGGTCGAGGCCCAGGACTCCCGTTGCCCACAAAGACAATACAACGCCGAACGCGACGACTCCGATCGGCAGCCGGTCCCAGACGAAGACGGCGACCGTGAGCCCGAGGACCAGGAAGGTGACCGTGGAGTCGCTCATCGGGACTGGGGATTCGCTCTCACGGCACCGCGACACGCAGCCCGGACGGCGCCGGCGGAGGCGCGTGGCGGGCTTCGTACGCGGTATTGGCGCAGACGACCGCGACCGCGGCGACCGCGACCTCGAGACCGGTCAGCGTGACGTCCGAGAGGATCGTCGCGAAGATCACGGAGAGGAGCGCGAGCAGCCCCGCCTTCTCGATCAGCTCGTTCCAGTGCACCTGGCCTTTGCGCCGGCGGCGCGCATCCCTCGTCACCGCGTCGGCCTGCCCGGGCAGCGGCTCGGCGGCGAGCCGGAAGCCCCAGTCGGGGGCCGGAATGCGCGGACGCACGACGAAGAGCGCGAGGGCCGCCAGCCCGTAATAGAAGAGGAACTGCGCGACGCGTAACGCGGGCACGCTCGTCCAGTTCCGCATCGTCGCGAGGTACGCGATCGACAGGTAGTAGATGTCGAGCGCCTTGTCGAAGGACTGGTACGGCCCACCGGGACCGAGGTCGACCTCGGTGAAGCGGGCCAGCAGCGAGTTGTCGGCCGCGTCGAGGACCAGGCAGACGAGGATGACGAGGGGAATCCGCGGGATCAGGAGCGGCACGAGCAGCCGCGCGAGCACGATCGCGACGACGATCGCGCGCTCGTCGGTCGCGAGCTCGGCGATCACGGACACGTCAACGTCCCCCCGCCTACGACCGGCTCGACCATCATGGGCTCTCCTCCGCGGTCGGTCAGCCCTGCAGGATCCGGGCTTTCTCCGCCTCGAGCTCGGCGTCGGTCAGCATCGCGAATCGACTCTCGGCGAGGGGCGAGGAGAGAGAGCAATGCGTCATGCGATCCGTGCCCCTCTGTCCGAGTCCCAGGCCTCGCGCAGCGACTGGGTCAGCCCGGCAGCGGCGCGCGACTGGACGACGACCCCGGCGAGCGCGAGAGCGACGTAGACGACGTACCACCACCAGTGGTCGCCCGCCTCGGCGGTGACCCGGTCGTGGTCGAAGTCGGCCGTGTCGATCGTGCCGAAGAGCAGCATCAACCCGGTTGTGATCGCGCTCGCGCCGCCGAGGGCGGAGAGGACGATCAAGAGGACGAGCGGCAGGTTCACGGCGATCGCGAGCACGGCGAGCAGGATCCCCACGGCGATCGCGGCGATCGCGATCACCCACGTCCAGTCGACCCCGAGCGCGACCATCAGGCTCGTTCCGAGCGCGATCCCGATCGACGCCGTCGCGAGCACTACCGCGACCTCGTAGAACAGGTACGCGAGCAGCGCGAAGCCGAGCGCGACCGCGAGCCCGACGAGCCACGAGAGGCTCGTGCGGAGAAAGCCGTCGCCGCCGCCGGCCGCGACGATCCCCGCGCCGAGCGCGAAGCCGACAAACGCTCCCCAGAGCGGGATCACGAGCCGGAAGGCGACGAAGCCCGCGAAGCAGAACAGCATCCCGGCGGCGATCGCGAGGAGCGCGAAGGCGAAGTCACGCACCGGCGGGGCTCCGAGCCGAGGGGTTGTGTGGTGAAGGGGTGTCCGCCGCGTTGGTGTCCGACTTCAGTCGGACACCAACGCCCAGAGACTCGCGCACGACATGGGTGTCCGACTGAAGTCGGACACCGGGCGCGGAGCGGGGCTGGAGCGTCGCGCTCACTCGAGCGCCGCCGCGATACCGAGCATGACGACGCTGACGACCGCGAGGATGACCATCAACGGCAGGATGAACCGGATCCAGCGGTCGTAGCGGACGCCGGCGAGCGCGATGCCGGCCATCACGACGGCGCTGGTCGGGGTGACGAAGCGAGCGATGCCCGCGCCCCAGCTCCAGCCGGTGACGACGAGCGGCCGCGAGACGTCCGCGAAGTCGCCGAGCGGCGCGAGCAGCGGCATCGCAAGGGTGGCATGGCCGGACGAGGAGGGGATGATGAACGCGATCCCCGTGTTGATCACGAACACGAGCCCGATGAACGCGACCGAGGAGGCGTCGCTCACGGCGCTCTCCATCCAGCTCAGGATCGTGTCGATCGTCTGCGTGTTGTTCAGGATCACCGTCACGCCGCGGGCGAGCACGACGGCGACGCCGGCGCCGATGAAGTCGCCGAAGCCCCGCGCGATGTTCCCGGTGATCTGCTTCTCGGAGAAGCCCGCCACGAGCCCGACGACGACCGAGGCGACGAGGAACAGGGCGATCAGCTCCGGGAACCACCAGCCGAGGTTCCACCACGGGTCGTTCGGCAGCGGCTCGTGCGTGTACGGGTCGACCTCGACGCTCAGGTTGATGATCGAGTCCCACGGGATCACCGAGAAGACGAGCAGCGCGAACGTGAACGCGGTGATGCCGAGAATGAGCTTCTGCCGGCCCGTGAGCGTCAGCCGGGAGGCGGCCTCCTCCTTCTTGACGAGCTCCTCGTCCTCGGGCAGGAAGCCGACGAGCGAGCTGTCGGGCTGCGCCTTCACCCGCTCCGCGTAGCGGACGACATAGGCGATGGTGATGGCCGTGAGGACGGCCCAGCCGATCCAGCGCAGGCCGATCCCGTCGCCGATCCCCGCGTCCGCGAACTCGCTCGCCACGCCGATCGAGAACGGGTTCACGGTCGAGGCCATCGCGCCGACCGTCGTCGAGGCGATGATCATCCCCGCCACCGCCATGCGGTCGTAGCCGAGCGCCAGCAACAGCGGGATCAGGAGCGCGTAGAACCCGAGCGTCTCGTCGGCCCACCCCATCGTGGTGCCGAGCAGCGAGAAGAGCGCCATCACGGCCACGATCACGAGCCAGGGTCTCCCGCGCACGGCGTACGCGAGCTTGCCGATCGCGACGTCGAGCGCCCCCGTGGCGAGCACCATGGTCATGAAGGCGCCGATCGCGAGCACGAACGCGAACACGCCGACCGCGCCGAAGAGACTACCGACGCCGAAGGGCCGGACGAAGCCGGTCTCCGGGTCCTGCAGCCCGTAGAGCCCGTTGACGGGCGCGAGGAAGAAGTCGCCGACGCGCTCGCCGACGTCCTGCGGCGAGTCCACCTGCTGGTACGAGCCCGGCACGGGGACGCCCGAGTCGTCGTGCTGGTACGTCCCCGACGGGATCAGGAACGCGGCCACCCAGACGATGAAGGTGACGAGAACGAGCACCGTCATCGTGCCCGGGAACTCGAAGCCCTTCTTCTGCTCGGGCTCGGCGCCCGCGGCCGTTGCTGCCTGCTCGTCGCTCACCGCGTCTCTCCCTTCCATCGCCGCGCCAGCTCTCCGAAGAAGAGAGCCTCGGCGAGGGTCGCCTTCTGCCACTCGTCGATCAGGACCCGCTCGTTCGGCCCGTGGATGTTCGCGAAGCTGTCGGTCGCGCCGAACACGAACATCGCCGCGTCGGGCACGCCGAGGCTCATCGCCTTGACGAGCGGGATCGCCCCGCCCGTGGCGATCTCGACCGTGTCGGCGCCCCACGCCGCGCTCATCGCGGCGACCATCGCGTCCCAGGCAGGACCGCTCGAGCCGGCGCGGAAGCCGTCGCCGGTCGCGCCGGCGGCCACCTCGAGCGGGACGCCGAACGGACGCACGGCCTCGAGGTGCCGCATCACCGCTGCCTGCGCCTCCGCCGCGGGTTGCTCGGGATGCACGCGCACGTTGAGCACCGCACGGGCATATGACTGCACCGCGGCCGCGGCGCCTTCGACGGCGGGACAGTCGATCCCGAGCACGGTGATCCCGGGCCCGCTCCAGATCTTCGAGCCGATCCCGCCGGTGCCGACGATCGGCATCCCGGGCTCGACCTCCGCGAGGGCGCGGAACTCGTCGTCCGTGTACGACTCGCCCGCCCATTCCTCGCGGCGCAAGCCGTCGACGACGACGTCCCCCGCGTGGTCCCACATGGAAGAGAGTGCGGTGAGGAGGACGACGAGCGCGTCCGGCGCCGCGCCGCCGTACTGACCGGAGTGCTTGTTGCTCGCAAGCGTGCGCACCTCGACGGTGATCCGCGCGTCGCCGCGCAGAGAGACGGTGAGCGAGGGCTGTCCGGCGCGGATCGGGCCGCCGTCGGCGACGAGGATCGCGTCGGCGGCGAAGAGATCGGGATGCTGCGACGGGTAGCCCTCCTCGAGGACGCTTCCGACCTCCTCCTGCCCCTCGATCAGGATCTTCACGCCGACCGGCGGCCTGCCCTCCCAGGCGCGGAGGGCGCCGACGTGGACGAGGAGGTTCGACTTCGAGTCGGCCGCACCGCGCCCGTAGATCGCACCGTCGCGCACGCTCGCCTCGAAGGGCGGCGACTCCCATTGCTCCTCGTCCCCGGCCGGGACGACGTCGTAGTGCCCGTAGAGGAGCACCGTCGGCGCCCCTTCCGGAGCGGGGATCTCGCCGGTCAGGATCGGCGCGGTCTCGGGCAGCTCGACGCTCGAGATCCGCTCGATGCCCGCGTCGCGGAAGAGCGGGATCAGCGCCTGGTAGGTCTCGAGCAAGGGCGGCCGCGTGTGCTCCGGGAACCCCCACTCGGAGACGCCGGGGATCGCGACGAGCGCCGCGAGCTCGTTCGAGAGCTGCGGCATCGACGCCGCAACACGGTGTGCGAGCTCGGTCGGATCCGACCGGTCGGCCATGCGGGACTCCTCGGTGTCTCAGACAGCGGTATCGACGTCCTGCAACGCCGATCGGACGGATCGACGGGAATCGTGGCGACACAGGGTGCAGGTGTCAAACGGGAGGGCCTCAGCCAGGTGCGTCGGGCGGGGGCGGTCGTCGCACGAAGAGGCCGAGCACGGCGTCCCGGACCTGCTGCCGGATCGGGACCGCGGGGCCGGCATCCGGCGGCGCCGACCAGGCGGCCGCGAGCTCCGCGCCGAAGAGGAGTGCCGAGGCGTACAGGTAGACGGAGTAGAGGAACACGAGCACGGCGGTGATCGAGCCGTAGACCACGGAGAGCTCGGCGACCTGGTTGTAGACGAACGCCGACGCGGCGGAGATCGCGAGCAGGAGCAGGCCTGTGACGACGCCGCCGACGACCGCGTCGCCGAAGCGAAGGCGCCTCGCAGGGACGAACCGGTAGAGGAGCATCACGACCACCGTCGCCACGACGAGCGGGATGGCGACGCGCAAGAGCTCGGGCACGAGCCCTCCCTCGAGCCCGAGCGCCTCGGCCGCCCCGCCGGCGAGCCGCAGCACGACCTGGGCTGCGACGGTGAGCGCGATCATCGCGATCAGGAGGGCCCCCGACCCAGCGACGAGGATCAGGTCGACGAGCTTCGCCCTGGCCGCCGGCCGGCGATGGTCGGGCTCGACGCGGAGCGCCGCCTCGAGCCCCGTCCGCACCGCGCCCATCATCCCGGAGGAGGCCCAGAAGAAGACGAGCAACGAGACGAGCCCGAACGTGCTGGTCGGGCTCGCGAGGCGCGTGATCGCCTCCTCGACGGAGGTCGTACCCTCATCGGTGAAGGGGAGATAGCTCACGATCCTGTCCACGACGTCGTCTCGCCTGGCCTCGTCCTGCAGGACGATCCCGACGATCGAGACGAGCACGATCGTGAGCGGGACGAGCGAGAAGAGGACGCGGTAGGCAATCCCGGCGGCGTGCTGCGTGAGCCGGTCGCGGAAGTAGCCGTCGATCGCGACCGGAACGGCACGGAACAGGTTCTGGACGACCCCGAGCGGCCACCGGGCCAGGCGCGCGACCCGCGACGGCTGCTCGGGGGCGCGTGCCTCGGCCATCGGCGCGAGTCTAGGCCTCGTAGGCTTGCGCGGTGCGCACCGGCGAGACCGCCCGGCACGTCCCCGCCAGGCTGTTCGCGTCGTCGCGCGGCCGGCGACGTTTCCGTCGTGCGACCGACGTCTTCCTGCTCGTCCCGTCGCTCCTCGGCCTCGGGCTCGTGGTCGCGACCTACCCGCCGTCGGCCTTCGAGCGGTCGCTGATCCGGCTGCTCGCGACCCTCCCGGGCTGGCTCGGCCCGCTGTGGGAGCTCCTCTACGACGGCCTCGCCCTCGCGGCGGTCGTGCTCGTGGTCGCCGCGCTCGTCTGCCGGCGCTCCGCGGTGCTGCTCCAGGCGGCCGCGGCGGTCGTGCTCGCGATCGCGATCACGGTCGCCGCAGCCCGGCTCGCGATCGGCGACTGGCCCGACCTCGGCGAACAGCTCCGGCTCCGCGTGGACGGGTCGACGTTTCCCCTGCTCCGCGTGGCGCTCGCCGCGACGGTGATCCTCGCCGTCGTCCCCCACCTCGTCCGGCCGCTCCAGCGCGTCACCCGGTGGGTCCTCGCGCTGGGCCTCGTCGGCGCGATGCTCGTCGAGGCGGCGGCGCCGAGCGCGACCCTCGCCGCCTTCCTCGTCTCGCTGACCGCAGCGACCGCCGTTCGCCTTGCGCTGGGCACCTCGGCCGGCCACCCCGAGACCGACGACGTCGTCGCGGCCCTCGCCGGGCTCGGCATCGAGGTAGCTCGGCTCGAGCCGGCCGACCGGCAGCCGGCGGGCGTCTTCGTCGCCCGGGGCGTCGACGCGAGCGACGACCCGCTCCTCGTCAAGGTCTACGGCCGTGATGCCTACGACACGCAGCTTCTCGAGAAGGTCTGGCGCACGGCCCTCTATGCCGACGACGGCCCGCGTCTGCGCCGCGGCCGGCTCGAGGCCGCGGAGCACGAGGCCCTCGTCACGCTCCTGGCACGGCAGGCGGGCGTCCCGACGCGGGACGTCGTCGTCGCGGCCGAGTCCTCGAACGGGGACGCGCTACTCGTGTTCCGGGACGTAACGGCTCCGCTGGGCGCCGACGTGACCGACGACCTGCTCGAGCGGGCGTGGCGCTCCCTCGTCGCGCTGGGCGGCGCGCGGATCGCACACCACCGCCTCGAGCCGGACGCGCTCGCCCTCCTCGGCGGCGACGTCGCGCTCGTCGACCTCGACCGCGCCACGATCGCCGCCGGGCCCGAGCACATCCTCGTCGATCGCGCGCAGCTCCTCGCGACGAGCGCCGCGCTCGCGGGGATCGACCGGGCGGTGACGGCGGCCGCCGGCGCGATCGGCGCCGAGCGACTCTCCGAGCTGCTGCCGTACCTCCAGCCCGCGGGGTTTGGCTCCGGGCTCGCGCGGGCGCTGCGGGCGGCGGAGATCGACGTGGACGAGCTCCGCGAGCGAACGGCGGCCGCCGCGGGCGTCGAGGCGCCGTCACTCGTCAAGCTGCGTCGCGTCACCTGGGGGACCTTGCTCCAGGTCGCACTCCTCGCGCTCGCGGTGTCGGCGGTGATCGGCGGCCTGAGCGGCCTCGACTACGCCGACCTCGCGAGCCTCGTCCGGGACGCCTCCTGGGGCTGGATCGCCGCGGGCTTCTTCCTCGCCCAGATGCCGCGCCTCACGCAGGCCTTGTCGACCCTCGGCTCGGTGCCCGCCCGGATCCCCTTCGTGCCCGTCTACCTCATGCAGCTCGCGACGGGCTACCTCAACCTCGCGCTGCCGTCCAACCTCGCCCGCATGGCGCTCAACATCCGCTTCTTCCAGCGGCACGGCGTCCCGCCGGCGACCGCCGTCACGGCCGGTGCGATCGACTCGTTCGTCTCGACGATCGCGCAGGCCGTGCTGCTGGCGGTGCTCCTCCTCTTCTCCGAGGCGAGCCTCGACTTCGGGCTCGAGACGCCGGCCGGACCGCCGACGCGCGCGCTGCTCGCCGTGGTCGCCGTCGGGCTGGCGGGCGTCGCGATCGTCGCACTCGTCCGTCGGCTCCGCGAGGCGATCGCCGAGCGCGTCCGCCGCTGGTGGCCCGACGTCAGGGCGACGCTCGTGAGCCTCCGAGCGGGAAACAAGCTCGGGCTCCTGCTCGGCGGGAGCGTGGGAACGGAGCTCCTCTTCGCCGTCTCGCTCGGCGTCTTCGCGAACGCGCTCGGCTACGACGTCTCGCTCGCCAATCTGCTCCTGATCAACATCTCGGTCTCGCTCCTCGCCACCTTCGTGCCCGTCCCGGGCGGGATCGGCGTGACGGAGTTCGGGCTCACCGTCGGCCTGACCGCGGCGGGGATGCAGGAGGAGGCCGCGCTCGCCGCAGTCGTCCTCTACCGCGTCTCCACCTTCTACCTGCCGCCGGTGTGGGGCTTCTTCGCGATGCGCTGGCTGCAGCGGAGCGCGCACCTCTGACATGGGACAGGCGCTCGGAGCCGTCCTGCCGCTGGCCGTCGCGATCGCGATCTTCCCGGTCCCGATCATCGCCGTCGTGCTCTTGCTGGGGCCGGAGCGGGCATTGGCGAAGGGCGCGGCGTTCGCGCTCACCTGGTGCCTGGGGCTCACCGCCGTCGGTGCCGCCATGCTCCTCGTCGGCGGCGCGGCGGACGGGAGCGACGGAGGCGAGCCCGCCACCTGGCTGAGCCTGCTCCTGCTCGCTCTCGGCCTGGTCGTTCTCCTGGCCGCCGGCAAGCAGTGGCGCGGTCGACCCCGCGCCGGCGAGGAGGCGCCGACGCCCGGCTGGATCCGAACGATCGGCGATTTCTCGACTGTGAAGGCGGCCGGAGCCGGCGTTGCGCTCTCCGCGCTGAATCCGAAGAACGTGCTCCTCGCGGTCGCTGCGGCCGCAGAGATCGCGGCCGTGGGGCTCCCCCGCGAATCAGCAACTCGGCGTCCTGCTCTGCTTCATCCTGATCGCATCCGTCGGCGTGCTCGCTCCCGTTGCCCTGGCCGTCGCGCTCGGAGAACGGTCGCGGGCCCCGCTTGACGGGATCAGGAGCTGGATGGAACGCAACAACGCAGTCGTCACGGCCGTGCTCCTCCTCCTGATCGGCGCGAAGCTGATCGGCGATGCCATCTCGGGCTTCTCGAGCTGATCAACCTCGAGCGCTGCTTGCAGCGCTCGAAGAGGCGAACAGGTCGAGGCCGAGCCGGCGAGAGAGAAACCGCGCGGCGAGCTGCCCCCGCACGCTGTTTCCCGCCGCGTCGAGCGGGGGCGAGAACGTGGCGAGGCCGCCCTTCCCCGGGGAGACCGTGACGATGCCGCCGCCGATGCCGCTCTTCGCCGGGAGCCCGACGTCGTAGAGCCAGTCGCCGGAGGTCTCGTAGAGCCCTGCGGTCGTCATCACCGTGAGCGTGTAGCGGCACGCCTCGGCCGAGACGACCCGCTCGCCCGTGAGCGGGTTGACGCCCCCGTCGGCGAGCGTCGCACCCATCGCGGCGAGGTCGCGCACGGTCACCGCGAGGCAGCTCTGGCGCGTGTAGACGTCGACGGCGTCGGCCGGGTCGCAGCCGAGCCGCCCGCGGTGTGCGAGCGCAGCGGCGAGCTCGCGGTTCCGGTGGTTCGTGGCCGACGCAGAGGCGAGCACCTCGTCGTCGAGCTCGAGCTCGCGACCCGCGAAGGCGGAGAGCCCGCCGCGGACGAAGCGCCACTTCTCCTCGGCCGACGCCCCCGGCGCGTGGCTCGCCGTCGCGATCGCGCCCGGGTTCACCATCGGGTTCGTCCGCCCGTCCTCGGCCTGCTCGATCGCCTCGAGCGAGTTGAACGGCAGACCGGTCGCGTTGACGCCGACCCGGCGCTGCACCTCGTCCGGCCCCAGCACGTCGCAGACGAGCGCGAACGTGAACGGCTTGGCGACGCTCATGATCGTGAACCCGATCTCCGCGTCGCCCGCGGCGTGCAGCCTGCCGTCGACGGCCGCGACGCAGACGCCGAAGAGCGCCGGCGACACGCGCCCGAGGGCCGGGTAGACGTCCGAGACGGCTCCGACGTCGACCGGCCGGTAGCGCCGGTGCGCCTCGTCGACGAGCGCGCGGACGTCCTGCTCGGACGGCAGCCGCCCGGTCGAGACGTAGGCCTGCTCCTCCACGGCCGAGGTATATCGCGCTGTGCCCCGGTCTGGACCGGCGGCGGTCACGACGGGGAGGGCTCCGTCGCGCCGCCGCCAGTTCGGGCCGCTCTACGAGCGGCTGACGCCCATCGCGATGCGGCCGACGTGGGCGCGTCGCGTGAGCGTCGCCTCCTCGCGCCGATCGACGTCGTCACGCATCGTCGCTCCTCCTCCCCCTGCCGATCAGGACGGTCTCGTCCCGAGGGTCACGGTCACGGCATGGTGCGCTCCGTTTCGGACGTAGTCGACGATCACGCGGTCACCGGGGTGTTTCGCGTCGATCGCGGTCTGCAGCTCGGCGGGCGTCGAGACCCTCGTGCCGTCGACGGCGGTGACGACGTCGCCCACCCGGAGGCCGGCGTTTGCGGCCGGCGTGCCGCTGCGCACCTCTGTGAGCTGCGCGCCCTCAGTCGTGCCCGACGGAGTGGTCACGGCCACGCCGAGGTAGGCGTGCTGGACGGAGCCGCTCTCGAGGAGCTGCGTCACGATCGCCTTCACCGTGTTCGCGGGGATCGCGAAGCCGACGCCGTCGTTGCCACCGGACTCGCTCGCGATCTGCGCGTTGACGCCGATCACCTTCCCGTCGAGATCGAGCAGCGGCCCGCCCGAGTTGCCGTGGTTGATCGCCGCGTCGGTCTGGATCGAGCCGTTGATCGTGTACCCGTTCGGCGCCTCCATCGAGCGGCCGAGGGCGCTGACGATGCCGGCCGTGACGCTGTTCTCGAGCCCGAAGGGGCTGCCGATCGCGACGACGACGTCCCCGACGTCGACCCGCGACGAGTCGGCGAGGGCGAGCGGACGCAGCGCCGAGGCGGGCGCGTCGACCTTCAGCACCGCGAGGTCGGTCGACGGGTCCGTGCCGACAACGGTTGCGTCGTAGGTCCTCCCGTTCGCGAACCGCACCCGGACCGAGTCGGCGCCGTCGACGACGTGCTCGTTGGTGACGAGATGCCCGGTCGTGTCGTAGACGAAGCCGGAGCCCTGCGCCCGCGCGGAGCCGGAGCCCATCGGGCCGGCGGCCGCCGCCGGCGTCGTCACCGTGATCTCGACGACCGAGGGGTTCGCGCGGTCGTAGACCTCGCCGATCGTCAGCGCTCCGTCCTTCACGGGCTGCGCCGCCGCGGCGCTCCCTACGCCGGCGACTGCGGGGCCGGTGTCGCCGCCGTCCGCGAGGACCGCGTACGTCGCCGCGCCCGTACCGGCGGCGAGGACGAGCGCGGTGGTGCCGGCTGCGAGCCTGGTGATCGTGTGCCTCATCGTGTGTTCCCTTTCTTTCGTGGCGTCCCCTTTCGTGGTCTCCCTCCATGGCAGCAGCCGCCTCTGGGCCGCCTCTGTGAGCGACCTGTGAATCGGCTGTGCGCGGCAGGTCAGCCGGGACCGTCGGCGAGCGGCAGCGCGATCGTGAAGGTCGTCCCCTCGCCCGGCGTGGAGCTGGCCGACACGGTTCCGCCGTGCGCCTCGGCGACCGCGGCCACGATCGCGAGCCCGAGGCCGACACCGCCGCTCACCCGCGTGCGGGAGGGATCCGCACGGTAGAAGCGCTCGAAGACGTGGGCCAGCTGCTCCTCGTCGAGACCGGGGCCTGCGTCCGCGACCGCGATCTCGGCCGAGCCGTCACGCCGCGTGACGGACACCGATGCCGGCGCGCCGGGGGGCGTGTGCGCGCGGACGTTGGCGAGCAGGTTGTCGACGATCTGCCGCAGCCGGTCGCGGTCGCCGGCGACGACCGCCTCCTCGGCCCGGAGCTCGAGCGGTCGTCCGGGATCGACCGCCCGGGCCGTGTCGACCGCCTCCGCGACCACCTCGTCGAGCCTCACGCGCGCGCGCTCGAGCGGCCGGCCGTCGTCGAGCCTGGCGAGGAGGAGCAGGTCGTCGACGAGGAGGCTCATCCGCTCGGACTCGCGCCCGATCCCACGCATCGAGCGCTCGAGGTCGTCTGGCCGGTGCGCCGCGCCGCGGTCGTACAGCTCGGCGTAGGCGCGGACGGCCGCGAGCGGTGTCCGCAGCTCGTGCGAGGCATCTGCAACGAACCGGCGCAGCTTTTCCTCGGACGCCTCCTGCGCGCGGAACGACGCCTCGATGCGGGCAAGCATGACGTTCAGCGCGAGCCCGAGACGCCCGACCTCGGTGCGCTCTTCGGCGCGTTCCACCCGGCGCGTGAGGTCGCCGGCGGCGATCGCCGCGGCCGTCTCGCCGATCGCGTCGAGCGGTCGCAGGCCGAGCCGAACCAGCCAGAGCCCCAGCGCGACGATCGCGGCAAGCACGACCGCGGTGACGACGAGCTCGACGAGGAGCAGGCGCTGGAGCGTCGTGTCGACATCCGACAGCGACCGGGCGACGACCAGCATCGCGCCCGCGCCGTCCTCCACGGACGCCCGCGCGCGGTAGCGCGAGCCGCCGTCCCTCCCGTCGAGCGTGAAGTAGCGCACCGCCTCGCCGCCGGCGTCCGCAACGGGCGGCGCGAGCGTCTCCGGGACGTCTGGCGAGGGAATGCTCTCGCCCGGGACCGTGGCGCCCGCCAGCGTCGCGAGCACGACGCTCCCGTCGAGCGAGCGCACCTGGACGAACGTCCCGGGCGGCGCCGCCCGGATCCCACCTCGGGGGCCCGGGCGGCGCAACTCGTGCGCGATCTCGTCGAGGGATCGGTCGGAACGGTCGAAGAGGAACGAGCGCAGCGACGAGTACGTCGCCACGTTCGCGGCCACGAGCCCCACGGCCGCGACGACGACGGCCGCCGCCAGGAGCCGCGCGCGCAGCGACAGCTTTCGCACCCTCGCTACTCCGCTTCGAGCATGTAGCCCGCCTGGCGTACCGTCCTGATCAGCGGAGGGCCGGCGGCATCGAGCTTGCGGCGCAGGTAGCTCACGTACGTCTCGACGACGTTCGCGTTGCCGCGGAAGTCGTACCGCCAGACGTTCTGCAGGATCTGGGCTTTCGAGAGGACGCGCCGGGGGTTGAGGAGGAAGTAGCGCAAGAGGGCGAACTCGGTCGCGGTGAGTCGAAGCTGCGTCTCGCCGCGGAACACCTCGTGCCGGCTCTCGTCGAGGATGAGATCCTCGTAGCGCAGGACGTCTCCGGGAAGCTCGCTCGCCGTCCGGCGCAGGATCGCCTGCACGCGCGCGACGACCTCGGCGAGGCTGAACGGCTTCGTGACGTAGTCGTCGCCGCCGGCGCGAAGCGCTGCCACCTTGTGCTCGACGGCGTCCTTCGCGGTGAGGAAGAGGATGGCGTTCCTGTCGCCGCGCTCGCGCAACCGGCGGCCGACCTCGAGCCCGTCGATGTCCGGAAGCATCCAGTCGAGCACGATGAGGTCCGGGTCGAAGCGCTTGACGGCGGCGAGCGCGTCGCGACCGGTCGCCGCTTGCTCGACCTCGAACCCCTCGTAGCGAAGCGCGGTCGCGACGGCGTCGACGATCGAGGGCTCGTCGTCGACGACGAGGATCCTGGCGCCGGGCGCCCGCTCGCGCACACCGCTCACGGCCTCACCATGCCGCCGGCGGCTGTGAGACGGCTGGGAGCGACCGGGCTGCTGGCTGTGAATCACCTGAGAATCGTACGCGCGCCTACCGCGTGCGCGGACGTCACCGCTCTCTACGATCGCCGCATGGACCACGAAGCGTCGCCGGCGACCGTCCGCTGGATCGGCCACTCGACCGTGCTGATCTCGCTCGACGGCGTTCGGCTGCTCACCGATCCGCTCCTGCGGCTCCTCGTGGCCCACCTGCGGCGGCGAGTACCGGTTCACCGCGACGCGCTGCGGGGGATCGACGCCGTGCTCCTCTCGCACGCGCACCACGACCACCTCGACGTGGGCTCGCTCCAGCGCCTCGGTCGGTCCGTACCGATCGTCGTTCCACGGGGGCTCGGACCGGTCCTGCGCCGGCAGGGGTTCCACCACGTCCAGGAGCTCGAGATCGGCGAGGGGCTCGAGATCGGGGGCCTCCGGGTGGAGGCGACGTACGCCGAGCACGACGGGGGCCGCCCGCCCTACCCCGCGCGCGCGCCCGCGGTCGGCTACGCGCTCCACGGCTCGCGCCGGATCTACTTCGCCGGGGACACCGATCTCTTCCCGGAGATGGACCGGCTCGTACCCGACCTGGACCTCGCGTTGGTGCCGATCTGGGGCTGGGGCCGACACTCGGGCGGGGCGCGCACCTCGACCCGGAAAGCGCCGCCGAGGCCCTCGCGCTGCTGCGGCCGAAGCTCGCCGTCCCGATCCACTGGGGGACGTACGCCCCGCTGCACCTCGGGATCCGGAGCATCCCGGCCTACCTCGGCGAGCCTCAGGCCGCGTTCAGTGCGGCGGCCACGCGCAGGGCGCCGGACGTCGAGGTCTGCGTGCTTTCGCCCGGCGAGGCGACCGGGCTCTAGCGCGTCCCCACCGGCGGCAGGATCCGCCCCTTCGCCGCGGCGTACTCCTCCTCGCTCAGAAGCTCCTCCGAGCGCAGGCGGGCAAGCCGTTCGAGCTCGTCGACCTCGCTCGGCGCCATGACCGGCTTGCGCCACGGGGCGGCCGGGCGTCCGCGTGTCTCGGCCGGCCCCTCCGCGGCGTACTCGCGCAGCGCCTGCCTGCGCGCCACCTCGAAGCCGAGCGAGGCGAGGACGATCAGGATCGCCGCCACGAGGAACCTGTGCAGCGGCAGCGCCCAGATCACGAGCAGCAGGGCACCCGCGAAGACGCCCCACGCGAGCCCGGCGCGCTCGAGCCACGGTGCGGCCGCGCGGCGGGCAGCACGCGCCCGCTCCTCCTCCCCCGTGAGCCAGGCGCCGAGGGGCTGCGATCACCCCGACGACGAGCAGCGCCCAAGCGGCCTCCGCGAGCCCGTCCGAGAGGATCTCCCAGAACGACGAGACGGCAGGCCGCACCGAGTCCGACTGGGTCAGGTTGTCGACGAGGTAGGAGCCGGCAACTCGGCGCACGACGAGGAGCGCGACGGCCGCGACCACCAGCCCCACGCCGATCGCGCGCACTTCCTTGCGGCGCCGGCCGGGCACGAGCCAGAGCGCGGCCGCCCACGCGAGCAGCGCGGGAACCCAGATCCAGTCCGCGACGACCTTGAGCGCCTGCGTGACGCTCTGCGCGGTATCGAGCTCGTCCGAGCGAAGGATCGTCACGCTCCCCGCGTCCGGCGGGAGGGTCTGCTCGAGGTCGCCGAGGAACCCGAAGCGGTCGCCCAGCCTGACCATCACCGGCCGCAGGTCGAGGACGACGCTGCCGCCCGTCGTGGAGAGGCGCGTGGTATCGCCTTCCAGCACGTTCACCACCTGCGCCTGCGCCAGCGACGCCGCGCCGACGAAGAGGCTCTGCACGCGCGGCCGCTCGAGCAGCTGGTTGGCCGCGCGCTCGATCCCCTCGCGGGCGAGCCCGGCGATCGGTGCGGCGAGCGGCCTGACGTTCTCGGGCAGGCGGGCCTCGAGCCGCGCGGCGACGTCGACGTTCGCGTAGAGCTGCTCGACCGTCGTCGCGGCGAGCTGGTTGCGGATCTCCTCGCTCGCGACCAGCTCCTGCGAGGTGGAGCGGAACGTCTCGGGGTCGAGCGCCTCGCGCTTGACCCAGTTCGCGAGCAGGCTGACGGCGACGAGCACGACGCCGACGACGACCAGAGTCCTGGCGAGGACGATGCGGCCGCGGGAGGGGCCTGCGGGGGACGCGTCGGCTGCAGTCGTCATCGGGTCACCTCTGGAGTCGGAAGGTTTTCGGCGTCGGGGACGGCGCCCCCGTTCAGCGACGAGCGCCACTTACGGAGCAGCGTGTTCACGGCCTCCGCGCCGACGACCGGCTCGTCGGCGACGGTGAGGCGCGCGGGATGGAGGATGAAGGCCTCGGTCTGCGGGCCGCCGAGACCGCCGTGGAAGGAGATCAGCTCCTCGAACGCGCAGCCCTCGTCGAGGTCCGGATCGTAGAACGACCCGACCATCACGTCGGCGACGTTCGAGAAGCCGTCGGTGCGGAGCAGGTGCCTGGCCGCGTTCGGCGAGAAGCGAGCGAGCGGGTCGACGCCCTCCACGGCTCCGCTCTCCAGGTGGCGCACGCCCTCGGCGCCGATCGCGAGCGCGCCGTGCGTGGAGGAGCGGACGAGGAGCCAGCCGACGTGCGGGTGCGCAGCCAGGGCCGCCAGCAAGCGCGGGTGCCGCGCGTCGATCTCCTCTCGCGTCAGCCGCCGCGGCTCGTCCATCAGGTACACGAGCCCGAGGTTCCCGGACGCGAGCACGACGACGTCCTCGCCGGACACGTCGCTCTTCGCCCGCTTCTTCTCCTTGACGGGACGGCCGGTCGCCTCGCCGAAGGCGGTGCCGACCGCCCGGTCGTGCTCGTCCCCGCTCGCCAGCGACGCGACGTCCGCGGCCTCGAGCGACTGCCGGACGAGGTCGTCGAGGCCGATGCCGTTCCGCTGCTTGAACGTCGCGCCCTGCGTCTGGCCGTGGTCGGAGAGCACGACGATCTCGTAGGGCCGGGGCGCGTACCGCGTCGCCCGGGCGATGCGGCCGAACTGGTGGTCGAGCTTGCGCAACGCCTCGAGCGTGTCCGCGCGCTCGAGGCCCGAGTGGTGAGCGACCTCGTCGTAGCTCGAGAAGGTCGCGTAGATCGCGGGTCTCCCGGCCATCATGTCGGTGAGCACCGCCTGGACGATCAGGTCGCGGACGACCACGCACATCGCCGCCCGCAGGAACGGATAGACACCGCCGCGATGCCCGCGCGGTCGCACGTCGCGGCGGATCGCCCGTAGCGCGGCGAGCCACTCGAGCATCACCTCCCAGCCGAACAGCACGAGCACGCGCGTGACGTTGAACCCGTTCGCGAAGAACGTGCGGTAGCCGGGGTTCGCGCGCTTCTCGGCCTCGATCCGGCTCACAGTGAGGATCACGTGGTCGGCCTGGCCGGAGAGCAGGTTGCCGCGGCTTGCGCCGCCGTCGAGGAGGAGGCCCCTGTCGCTCGCGTGGCGGCGCTCGAGCTCGGCGCAGTCGGCGGGCGCCGAGCAGGTCAGCACCGTCGCGGTCTCCTTCTCCACCCAGCGGAAGGCGGGGATGTCGACGTTCGAGCCGAGGAGGATGCCGGCCTGGCTCGCACCCGTCTGCGACGAGAGGTCGGTCTCCCAGCCGGTCAGCGCGTAGCCGTCCTCTGCCACCCAGCGCGCCATGTGCGGCGCGTTACCGTCCCGCATCGCGCGGCGGAGCACGGGCAGGGCGAGCCCGTCGATCTCGAGGAAGACGATGCCCGGCTCGTCGGTGCGAACGGGCGAGCCGGTGCGCCGGGCGATCCGCTGGACGACGCGGTAGGAGAACTCGCTGTCGTCGTCGACCCCCGCGACGACCTCGATCACGAGCGTCACCGCCGAGGCGAGGAACGCGGCGAGGAGCGCCCACCAGAAGCCGTCGACGCTCATACGCCCGTCCGTGATCGCGTCGGCCGCGAGCAGCATCAGCGCGTCGAGGACGAGGATCGCCAGGAACCCGAAGACGAGCGTCAGCGGCAGCCGGACCGCGGCTATGAGCGGCGGCAGGACCGCGTTCAGCGCGGCGATCACTGCCGCGACGAGGAGCGCCGCCAGGAACCCGTTGATCTGGGCGCCCGGGACGATCCAGGCCGCGACGAGCAGCCCGATCGCCGAGATGATCCACGTCCGCAGCATGTGGAACGGGCGGAAGCGGATCCGCTCCTCGCGCCACGCGACCTCCGACGCAGGCGCCGCCGGCGCACGCGCGCTCACGGGCACGGTGGGGTCGAACGCGCCATCACGGGAGCATGTTCTCGGTAGGGCCCTCGCGCGTCAACGGGAGGGCCGTTCACCCCGGTGAACCAGGATCGTGACCGCGTCGGGCGGGATACGCTCGCCGGGTGGAATGGGCGCTCGCGAGCATCGCGGTGGCGCTCCTCTGCTATGCCGCTTTCGCGGGAAGGCTCGAGGGGACGCCGCTCACCGCGGCGATGGTCTTCACCGGCGTCGGGCTGCTGCTGGGATCCGAGGCCCTCGCCTTCGTCGACCTCGCGCCGCTCGGTGACATCGTGCAGACGCTCGCCGAGGCGACGCTCGCGGTCGTGTTGTTCGCCGACGCGTCGCGCATCGACCTGCGGCTGCTGCGCGGAGAGGCGGCGATCCCGGCCCGGCTGCTCGGCATCGGACTGCCGCTGACGATCGTCGCGGGCCTCGTGGCGGCGCTCCCGCTCCTCGGCGCGCTCGGCTGGTCGGAGGCCCTCCTCCTCGCGGTGATCCTCGCCCCGACCGATGCCGCGCTCGGCCAGGCGGTCGTGACGCTCCGAGCCGTTCCCCTGCGGGTGCGCCAGAGCCTCAACGTCGAGAGCGGTCTCAACGACGGCATCTGCGTGCCCCTCTTCCTCGTCGTGCTCGCCGTCGCGGGCGTGGAGTCCGACCGGCTCGGCGGCAGGGCGGCGGTACGGCTCGTGGTCGAGCAGATCGGCTACGGCGCCGTCGCGGGCGTCGCCGCCGGGGCCGCCGGCGCGGGCGCGATCCTCCTCGCGGCCCGCACCGGGCGGACGGACCGCGGCTGGCTCGAGATCGTGCCGTTCGCGGCGGCGGGGCTCGCGTGGGGGATCGCGCATCCGCTCGGCGGCTCCGGGTTCATCGCGGCCTTCGTCGGCGGCGCCGCGTTCCAGGCGCTGCGCCGCGACCCGGAGGGCGAGTTGGGCCACGTGATCGAGGAGGCGGGGGACGTGCTCGGCGCGGTGACGTTCGTCGTGTTCGGGGCGGTGCTGCTCGGGCCCGCGCTCGCCGACGCCTCGTGGGCCGTGCTCGCCTACGCGGGCCTGAGCCTCACGGCCGTCCGGATGGTGCCCGTGGCGATCTCGCTCGTCGGGACGGGGATGCGCCGCGAGACGGTCGGCTTCCTCGGCTGGTTCGGCCCACGCGGTCTTGCCTCGATCGTCTTTGCGCTCATGCTCGCAGAGGACGGCGGCGTCACGCACGCCGACACGATCATGACGGCGGCGTTCGTCACCGTCGGGCTCTCGGTGCTCCTGCACGGGGTGTCGGCCGCGCCGCTCGCGGCGCGCTACGCCGGCTGGTTCGCCGCGCACCCGCCGGGTCGCGAGCCCGACGTCGAGAGCAGGCCGGCGCCGGAGATCCGCTGGCGCCATGCGCTCGGCGCTCGCCGCGGCTGAGCCGGATGGGCGTCAGCTCGCTCGAGCGGTGCCTATACGACGGGCGTGTCGGCCCACGAGACTGCGTTCCCACTGCTCCCGCCGTGCCTGCCGCTCGGCGATGCGCCGTTCGTGGTGTGACGCGTTCGCGCCGGGCCAGTCACGCAATCGTGACGGGCCCGGCACGGGGGAACGAGCCTAGACCGCGACGGGCGGCAGCGCCGCGAGCGCCGTCGCCAGCTCGGCCTCGTCGTACTCGATGTCCTCGAGCTTCCCGGCGAAGTGGTCGGTGTAGGCGGCCATGTCGAAGTGGCCGTGACCGCTCAGGTTGAAGAGGATCGTCTCGGACACTCCCTCTTCCCTGCAGCGGAGCGCCTCGTCGATCGCGGCCTTGACCGCGTGGTTCGCCTCCGGCGCCGGGACGATCCCCTCGGCACGCGCGAAGCGGACACCGGCCTCGAACACCTGCGTCTGGTGGTAGGCCCGGGCCTCGATCAGCCCCAGCTTGTGCAGGTGGCTGACGAGCGGCGCCATCCCGTGGTAGCGCAGGCCGCCCGCGTGGAAGCCGGGCGGAACGAACGTCGAGCCGAGCGTGTGCATCTTCACGAGCGGCGTCAGGTGCCCGGTGTCGCCGAAGTCGTAGGCGAGCTCGCCGCGCGTCAGGGTCGGGCACGCAGCCGGCTCGACCGCGATCACGCGCATGTCCGCGCCGCCGCGCAGCTTCTGGCCGATGAACGGGAACACGAGCCCCGCGAAGTTCGACCCGCCGCCCGTGCAGCCGATGAGGACGTCCGGGTATGCGTCCGCGAGGTCCATCTGCGCGATCGCCTCCTCGCCGATCACGGTCTGGTGCAGGAGGACGTGGTTCAGGACCGACCCGAGCGAGTACTTCGTGTCGTCGCGCTGGACGGCCATCTCGACCGCCTCCGAGATTGCGATCCCGAGGCTGCCGTTCGAGTCGGGATGCTCCGCGAGGATCGCCCGCCCGGAGGCAGTCTCCTCGGAGGGGCTCGCCACGCACCGCGCCCCGAACGTCTCCATCAGCGCACGCCGGTACGGCTTCTGCTGGTACGAGATCCGCACCATGTAGACGTCGATCTCGAGCCCGAAGAGCTGTCCGGCGAACGCGAGCGAGGAGCCCCACTGGCCGGCACCGGTCTCGGTCGTGATCCGCTTGACGCCCTCACGCGCGTTGTAGAAGCCCTGCGCGACCGCGGTGTTCGGCTTGTGGCTCCCGGTCGGCGAGACGCCTTCGTACTTGTAGAAGATGCGCGCGGGGGTGTCGAGCGCCTTCTCGAGCCGCCGGGCGCGGTAGAGCGGCGTCGGCCGCCAGAGCCGGTAGACGTCCCGCACCTCCTCGGGAATCGGGATCCGCTCGTCCGTGGAGACCTCTTGGAGGATGACCTCCATCGGGAACAGCGGCGCGAGGTCGTCGGGGCCGACAGGCTGCCCCGTCCCTGGATGGAGGACGGGCGCCGGCGGCTCGGGCAGGTCGGCCGCGACGTTGTACCAGGCCTCGGGCAGCCGGCTCTCGTCCAGCGTGTACTTGACGGTCTCGTCCACGGCGGTGCTCCTCTCGGATTCAGGTCAGCACGACGGCTGGCATGTCACGGGCTGGCTCAACTATGACCGATCGACCCGGAGAGCGAGCCTGATCAAGATGTATCAGACGAGCTCGCGGAGGCGGGCGAGCACGACGGGGTCGATTGCCTCCTCGCCCTCGACGCGCTCCTCGAGGTTCTCGACACCGGCCCACGAGGCGAGGCTCGGATGCCCTGCCCGCGCGAGGAGCCCGGCGACCTCCCGCCGCAGGTCGCCCTCGAGCGGCAGCCACTCCTCGCGCGGCGTCGAGCCGAACAGCGTCCCGTGAATCCCGAAGATGCGCCGGAGCTCGACGAGCGGCTCGGCGTGGTCGTCGACGCGGAGGTCGACGAGCGTGTCGGAGAGACCCGCGTACCCCCCGTCCCGCTCCACCACGAGGAGCGCGGCGGACTGACGCCCGCGGCTGTCGCCGCCAGCCGCCTCGGCCGCGTCGAGGCAGCCGAGCAGCCGCTCGGCCAGGGGACGACCCCGGCTCGCCTCGAACATCCCGGCGAGCGCGTCGACCGTGGCGCCCGAGACGAGGATGTTCCCCTGGGCCGCGTAGCCCTCGCCCGCGCGCCCTCCGGCCCACGCGTGGCATCCCTCCCCGGTGAAGGTGGCGGCGCGACCATCGCCGTCCACGACGCCGAGCTGCCGGATCGCGCGGCCGTCGTCGGCCGCCGTCAGCCGCTCGACGACCTCCGCCGCCGGGAGCCCCTGCCGCAGGAGCTCCAGGCCTTCCGGGCCGTAGCGCGGGTTGGCGTAGGCCTGCGTCGCGATCGCCCCGACGTGCGGCGCCGCCCACGGGACGACGGAGCCCACCGCGAGGAACTTCGACTGCGTCGCAACGCCCCACTGCCCCGCCTCGAGGTCGCAGGCGCAGATGGAATACGTCGCGACCGGCTCAGCCATACGTCAGCTCGGAGAGGTCGAGCTCGAGGAGCACCGGATCTGCGACGACGACGCACGCCACCTCGGGCCGCGCGAGAGCCTGCGCGACACCGGCCGCGTCCGCGGCGCGAACCACGACCGGTCTGCCCTCCGCGTGCGCTGCGCGGAGCGCCTCGTCGTCGGCGACGGAGTCGAGAACGAGCGCGCCGTCGAAATCGATCTGCCCCTCCAGGGCAATCTCCGGGACGCGACGCCCGGTGGCGCCGAACCAGCGCTCGCGCATCAGAGCGTGAGCGTCTCGCCGGGCTCCGGCACGAGGAGCTCGACGCCGTTGGGCAGGAGCGGTCGGAGCGCGTCGGGCGTGCCGGTGAGCAAGCCGAACGTGCCGTAGTGGCACGGCACCACCCGCGCCGCGCCGAGAAGCTCGGTGGCTACCGCGGCCTCCTCGGGGCCCATCGTGAAGTGGTCGCCGATCGGCAGCACCGCGACGTCGGGGGAGTAGAGCCTCCGGATGAGCGCCATGTCGCCGAAGACGTTCGTGTCGCCCGCGAGATAGACGGTCGGCTCGTTGTCCTGGCGGACGACGACACCCGTCGGCTCGCCGGTGTAGACGATCCTGTCGTCCTGCCAGTTGCTCGACGAATGGTTCGCGTCGGTCAGCGTCAGCCGGACGCCGGCGAACGACTCCGTGCCGCCCTTGTTCATCGCCTGGGCGCCGTCCTCCGGGAGGCCGTGGGCGACGGTGAGCCAGTCGCGCAGCTCGACCGGCGCGACGACGGGACATTCGAACCGCTTCGCGATCTCCACGGCGTCGCCGACGTGGTCGCCGTGGCCATGCGTGAGGACGACGAGGTCGCAACGCTCGGGCTCGCGCTCGGAGTCGGGGCACTTCGGGTTGCCGGTGAGGAACGGGTCGACGTACAGACGCGTGCCGGCCTCGGTGTCGAGCCGGAAGGCCGAGTGACCCAGCCAGGTGAGTGTGGTAGCCATGTGTCCGAGCGTAGCGCTTCACCTCGAACCGCAAGAACGATCAAGCGGCGCGCGCCCCGCGACGGCAGGGTGGGCGCATGGCACTGCAGCTGATGGACGCGTTCAGGACCTTCGTCGACACGCTTGCCGAGAGCCTCGACGACCACGAGGCGGGCGGCGAGGAGCTCGCGGCGCGGGCGTACCTCTCCCGCTGTCACTTCGACCGGGTCGTCAGCGCGGCAGCGGGCGAGACGCCGGCCCGCCTTCGCCGCAGAGTGCTGCTCGAGCGGGCCGCGTTCCGCCTCGTGACGACCGACGCGACGGTGCTCGAGGTCGCGCTCGAGGCGGGCTACTCGTCGAACGAGGCTTTCACCCGCGCCTTCAGGCGCGCCTACGGCAACGGCCCGTCCGCCTGGCGCTCCTCGCCCGGTGCGATCCGGCTCGAGAGCCCGAACGGCGTCCACTTCTACCCACCGGGCGGCCTCCGGCTGCCCACGAGAGACGAGGTGACCGCGATGGACCTGATGACGAAGATGCTCGAGCACCACGTGTGGCTCGTCGGCGAGATCGTCGAGCGCGCCTCCCGCTTGACCGACGAGCAGCTCGACGCGCCGATCGAGGTGTCGGTGGAGGGGATCGACGACGATCCGACCCTCCGTTCGGTGCTCTCGCGGCTGGTGGGGCAGATGGACATGTGGAACGCAGCGATGGAGAGCCGCCCCTACGACTTCGGCGTCGAGCGGGACGAGAGCATCGCCTCGATCCGGGCCCGGCTCCGTGATGTGGGCCCGGCGTTCCTCGACCACGCGCGTGAGGTGATCGCGGAGAACCGCCTCGACGAGACCTTCGTCGACGCGATCTGCGAGCCGCCCGAGGTGTTCAGCTACGGCGGGATGCTCGCGCACGTCCTCACCTTCGCCGCGCACCGCCGCACGCTCGCGATCGGCGCCCTCCATTCCGCGGGCATCACCGACCTCGGCGCCGGCGACCCGATGCGCTGGGTCGCCGAGGCGGCGTAGCGCGGCTTCCCCGCACGAGGGATCGGCCGCACGCGTCCGCCGGCCGATCCCTCCCGTGCGGACGCCGCGACACCGGCGCGGCGCAGATCGAGAGGGGGAGATCGATGAAGAGGCTGAGCGGCTTGGCGACCGCCGTCGCCGTCGTCGCCGTCGCGCTCGTGGCGCAGGCGGGCGCCGCGGGGCCGACGACCGTGTCGAGCACGTACACCGTCTCGAGCGACGGTGTCCCGGGCGCGAGCACCGGGCTCGTCCTCACGGCCGGGATGAGCGTGACCGTGGCGGCGAGCGGCACCGTCTGCCCGTTCGGCGGTGGGCTCTGCCCGGGGCCGGACGGCTATGCACCGTGGGACACGACGACGAGCTTGTACGGGGGCTTCGTCCTCCCCGGCGCACCGGCGTGGGGGCTCGTCGGCAAGGTCGGCTCGGGCCCGTGGGCGCAGGTCGGGAGCGGTCCGACGACGCTTCAGGGGACGGGCGAGCTCGTGCTCGCCGTGAACGACGACCTGTTCTCGGACAACACGGGCAGCTTCACGGTCACCGTGTCCTATTCGTGCTGGCCCGGCTGGGGCTGGGGCGACGAGAACCACACCCACTGCGGCCCGCCGGGCCTCGAAGGCAAGGACGTGCCGGGGGCGGGAACACCGTCCAACGGCAACGCGTACGGCCACGACGACGGCGACCCGCCGGCGCAGCCGGGCGCGAACGCGAACGGAAAGGCCAAGGGTCATACGAAGTAGCTCTCGGAGGACTGGGGAGCCCGGCGCCCCTGCGCCCCGGGCTCCCCGGATCGGCCTCATGATTCTTGCACTTTGCTGTTAATAGCTGCAAAATGCAGGCATGGCTTCGATCACGGTCCGCGATGTCCCGGACGACACCCGCGACGAGCTCGCTGCGCGCGCGGCGAGCACGGGGCGCTCTCTCCAGGAGTACCTCCGCGCCGAGCTGATCGAGCTCGCGCGACGACCGACCGCCGACGTGCTCATGGCCCGCGTGCGCGAACGGAAGGCGCGTACCGGAAGCCGTCTCGCCCGGGACCGGATCCTCGCGCACCGCGACGCCGACCGCCGTTGACCCTCGTCGTCGACGCCTCCGCCGTCGTCGCGGCGCTCGTGGACGGCGGCGAGGACGGCGAATGGGCAGAAGCGCTGCTGGAATCGGATTCCCTCGCGGCGCCTCACCTCATGCCGGCCGAGGTCGCGAACATCCTCCGCCGCGCCTCGCTTGCACGAGAGATCACCGAGGACGTCGCGGTTCTGGCCTACGGGGACCTGCTCGAGCTGCGCGTCGAGCTGTTTCCCTACGAGCCGTTCGCCGCGCGCGTCTGGGAGCTGCGCCGGAACGTCACGGCGTGCGACGCCTGGTACGTGGCGCTCGCGGAGGAGCTCGGGGCGCGCCTCGCCACGCTGGACGAGCGGCTCGCGTCGGCAGCCGGGCCGCACTGTCGGTTCGTGACGCAACCCGACTGAACCCGCCCGATTCGGCGCCGTCTCGAGGGAGGAGACGCCTCATGTTAACCTTCATGATCATGTCTATACGAATGACGATTACGCGAGGGGGCCAGATCTCGATTCCCGCAGCGGTCCGGCGCCGCTGGGGCACGTCGACCGTCACCTTCGACGACCAGGGCGAGCGGATCGTGATCGAGCCCGCGCCCGACGACCCGATCGCCGCGGCGGAGGGCGCGCTCGCCGCTGAGCTCGCGGGGCTCGACGCATCCACGCTGCGCAGGCGGTCGCGCGAGGACGAGCGGGTCGCCGAGCGTCGCCGTCACGCGTGACGCTGCTCGACGCCTACGCGCTGATCGCGTTCCTGGCAGGCAGCCCGGCCGCCCCGCAGGTTCGCGCTGTCCTGCGCGAGGGCGACGCCGCGGTCGCGACGACCAACCTCGTCGAGGTGCTGGACGTCACGCAGCGCACGCGCAAGGTGCCCGTCGCGCGGACGATGGAGATCCTGGAGCCGCTGCTCGCCGGGTCGCTGACAGCGGTTCCGCTCGACACGACCATCGCGCGCCGGGCCGCAGAGCTTCGCGCGACGTACTACCACCGCTCGTCACGGCCGATCTCGCTCGCCGATGCTGTCTTGCTCGCCTCGGCTGGCGACGGCGACCGGATCGCAACCGCCGACCCGGACGTGCTCGCGGTCGCAGACAGCGAGGGCGTTCAGACGATCGAGTTGCCGGGCGACGGCGCCTAGAACGGCAGCGCTGCGACGGCGTCGCTCGCGAGATCGACGAGCGGCTGCACGAAGAAGAACGAGCCGACCGTGACCACGAGCGCGGCACCGACGGCGGTGTCGAGCAGACGGTCCCGCGGCGGCGAGCCGCCCGTCGCCACGACGGCGCCCGTTGCCGGAGCCTGCCCGGAGCGCATGTAGAGCGCGCGCACGACGTTCAGGTAGTAGGCCAGCGAGAGCGCGGTCGCGAGCACGCCGATCACGACGAGCCACCACCAGCCCGCCTCGTAGGCCGCCGAGAAGACGAACAGCTTGCCGAGGAAGCCGCCCGTCAGCGGGAAGCCGGCGAGGCTGAGCATGAACCACCACATGCAGACGCCGAGGAACGGCCGCTCCCAGCCGAGCCCGGCGAGCGAGTCGAGCGTCACCGCGCGGCCCTGCTCGCGCTCGCGCGCCGCGACGACCGCGAACGCGCCGACGCTCGCCGCGGAGTAGGGGATCAGGTAGTAGAGGAGCGCCTTGCCGCCGTCCGGGTTGTTCGCCGCGATCGCGATCAGCAGGAACCCCGCGTGGGAGACGGACGAGTACGCGAGCAGCCGCTTCACGTCCCGCTGCGCGATCGCTGCGAGATTGCCGATCGCGAGCGAGCAGACGGCGAGCACGGCGACCGCCACCGACCAGATCTCGGCCTGCTCGGGGAACGCCGTGACGAGGATCCGGAGCATGAGAACGAGCGCCGCGACCTTCGTGGCCGCGGACATGTACGCCGTCACCGTCGTGGGCGCGCCTTCGTAGACGTCCGGCGTCCACATGTGGAACGGCGCCGCCGAGACCTTGAACGCGAGCCCGGCGAGGATCATCGCCATCCCGGTGACGAAGAGCGGGTCGTCGGCGCCGGTCGCCTCCTGGATCGCCTGGAAGCCGAGCTCACCGGTCGCGCCGTAGACGAGCGCGCAGCCGAAGAGCAGGATCCCCGACCCGAAGCTCCCCACGATGAGGTACTTGAGGCCTGCCTCGAGCGACTCGCGCCGGTGCGTGTCGAGCGCACAGAGCACGTAGAGCGAGATCGAGAACCACTCCAGCGCGAGGAACATCGTCATCAGGTTCCCGGCCGAGACGAAGAGCACCATCCCGGCGGTCGCGGCGGCGAGCAGGGCGTAGAACTCGCCGACGTGCGAGCGGCGTCCGTCACCTGCGGCGACGAGCGTGACGACGAGGCCCGTGAGGGCGATCAGGATCGCCGCGAGCGCGCCGAGGCGGTCGCGCGTCATCGACTCCACGACGACCGCCGACGCGTCCGCGGAGCGGTCGTAGACGACCGCGGCGAGCACGGCGGAGGCGAGATACCCGCCGAGCGAGACGACGACCGCGAAGGCGCGCTCCCCCGCCCGTGGCACGAGCACCGCGCCGAGCAGCGTGATCCCGGAGGTCGCGAGCAGCGCGAGCGTCGGCGCAAGCGCGAGCCAGTCGACGTGCGGGGTCTCGATCACGGCGTGCCGATCCCTTCCTGCGAGCCGATGAACGCGGCCGGCTCGTCGGCCGGGAACGATCGCTCGGTGATCCCTGCCGGCCAGGCGGTGAGCACCGCAAGGATCGCGACGAGCGGGACGAGCAGGATCAGCTCGCCGCCGACGAGGTCGCCCGCGTCCTCGCGCACGGCCGACCCGCGGCGCTCGTGGAGGATCGCCGAGATCAGCCGCAGCGCGTAGAGCGCGGCGAGCACCATCGCGAGGACGCCGATCGCCGCGTACCCCCAGCCGCGGTCGAAGACACCGGCAAGGATCGCGAACTCGGCCGCGAAGTTCGTCGAGCCGGGCACCGCGAGCGTGAACATGCCGAGGATCATCACCAGCGTCGCGAGATACGGCCGTCCCTTCGCCATCCCGCCGAGCTCGGAGAACACGCCGGTGCCGGCACGCGCCTCGATCATCCCGGCGAGGAGGAAGAAGCCCGCCGAGACGAGCCCGTGGTTGACCGAGTGGAGCACCGCGCCGTCGAGCCCGAGGTCGTTGACCGCGAAGATGCCGAGCACGATCAACCCCATCTGGCCCATCGACGAGTACGCGAGAACGCCGCGGATGTCCGGCTGGCGGAAGGCGAGCACCGATCCATAGGCGAGCGTCGCGGCGGCGAGGACGAGCACGAGCGTGCGGAAGTCCTCGACCGGCTCGGGGAAGTGGGGCAACACGATCCAGACGAGCCCGAACACGGCGGCCTTCGAGACGAGCCCGGAGAGGATCGCGCTCACCTCGGGCGGCGCCTCGGTGTAGGCGATGCGCAGCCAGCCGTGGAACGGCAGCAGCGGCGCCTTCACGGCGAACGCTGCGAGGAAGCCGAGGAACACCCAGTCGTTCGTGCTCGTGCCCATCTCGGCGAGCGAGAACGTCCCCTGCGAGATCCCGAGCACGATGATCGAGGCGAGCATCAGCAGCGAGCCGACCATCGTGTAGATGACGAACGTGACGGTCGCCTTGACGCGCTGCGGGCCGCCCCAGACACCGACGAGGACGTAGATCGGGATCAGCATCGCCTCGAAGAAGACGTAGAAGACGATCAGGTCCTGTGCGGCGAACACGCCGACGAGGGAGCCGACGAGGAACAGCAGCAGCCCGAAGTACGCACGCGGGCGCTCGCGCTCCGCCCACGAGGCGTAGCCGACGACACAGGCGCCGACGACGATCGTGAGCCCGACGAGCCAGAACTGGAAGCCGTAGAGGCCGACCGCGTAGGAGATCCCGAGCTCGTCGAACCACTGCTGCGTGGTGGCGTACTGCGGCACTTCGCTTCCGAAGTCGAAGTTCCGCGCGCTGCCGAGCCAGAGCCCGACCTCCGCGAGCGCGACGAGCAACGCGAGCCCGCTCGTCGACTCGCGCGAGAGCGGGAGCACCCAGACGAGGATCGCGCCGGCGAACGGAACGACGATGAGGGCCGTGGTCAGCATCTCGTACCGCCTCCGGCGGTACGAGAGCCGAAACGGTCGGCCGCTGCGCGACCGACATCTCTGCCGGCGCCTTGCTCCGCTGCGCGGAGGGGCCGCTGCGCGGCCCGGGGCGCGAGACGATGAATGGGCGTCGTCACCGGGTCACCAGGAAGACGAGCGTGAGGACGGCGACAGCGACCGTGAACGCGAGCGCGTACGTCCGCAGAAGGCCGGTCTGGGCGCTCCCGGTGATCGCGGCGCCCCGCAGCGTGCCCTCGGCGACCTCGTCGAGACCGCCGTGGACGACGGGCGCCTCGACCCGGTCGCGGAGCAGCAGCGCGACGAGCTGCGCCGGGCGGGACACGACGGCGTCGTACAGCTCGTCGAACCAGAGCTTGTGCTCGAGCGTGTCGCGGACGGCTCCGTCCGGGACGAGCTCGCGGCCCGCGGTGAAGGCCCGCCGCGCGAGGAGGATCCCGAGCACCCCGAGCACGACGGCGACGAGGCTCGTCAGCCACTCCTCGCCGGTCGACGGATGGACGAGCGGCTCGACGGCCGGCTCGAGCCACGTCTCGAACGGCTCCCAGACACCCGGGATCGCGAGCAGCCCGACCACCGTCGACCCGACGGCGAGCACGCCGACGGGGACGAGCATCGATCGCGCTCCCTCGCCGTGGTGCGCCGCCGCCTCGCGCGCTTTCCCCGCCGGCTCCCCGTGGAAGACGCGGAAGTAGAGCCGGAAGGTGTAGAGGCCCGTCAGCAGTGTTCCGATCAGCCCGCCGACGTAGAGCACCCAGCCGAGACTCCCGCCGTAGGCGAGCGCGGAAGCGAGGATCGCGTCCTTCGACCAGAAGCCGGCGAAGATCGGGATCCCGACGAGCGCGAGCGACCCAACGAGGAAGGTCGCGTGCGTGTACGGCATGAAGCGGCGGAGCCCGCCCATCTTGCGGATGTCCTGCTCGCCGTCCAGGTGATGGATCACGAGCCCGGCCGCGAGGAAGAGGAGCGCCTTGAAGAACGCGTGCGTGACGAGGTGGAACATCGCGAACCCGTAGGCCCCGATGCCCGCGCCGAGGAACATGTAGCCGATCTGGCTCATCGTCGAGTACGCGATCACCCGCTTGATGTCCCACTGCACGAGCGCCACCAGGCCGGCGACGAGGAGCGTCGCGAGCCCGAGCAGCGCGGCGAGATGCTGGATGTCGGGCGCCGCCTCGAAGATCGGATGCGTGCGGCAGATGAGGTAGACGCCGGCCGTCACCATCGTCGCCGCGTGGATCAGGGCGGAGACGGGCGTCGGGCCTTCCATCGCGTCCGGCAGCCAGGTGTGGAGCGGGATCTGCGCCGACTTGGCGACCGCGCCCGCGAGCAGGCCGAGCGCGAGCAGCGTCACCACCGTGTCGGAGAGCACCCCGTCCTCGGCCGCGCTGAACACCGTCCCGTAGTCGAGGCTCCCGATCTTCGCGATCGCGAGGAAGAGCGCGAGCGCCATCGCGGCGTCGCCGATCGTGTTGACCACGAACGCCTTCTTCGCTGCCGCGACCGCCGCCGGCCGGTGGTGGTCGAAGCCGATCAGGAGGTACGACGCGAGGCCGACGAGCCCCCACCCGACGAGGAGCAGGAGCAGGTTGCCCCCCATCACGAGCATCAGCATCGCGAAGACGAAGAACGACATGTACGCGAAGTAGCGCCGCTCCTCGTCCGAGCCGGCCATGTAGCCGTTCGAGTAGAGGACGATCAGCCCGCCGATCCCGGTGACGACGAGCATCATCACGAGCGAGAGCGGGTCGACGAGCAGCGTGAGCCCGGCCTGGAAGTCGCCCGCCTGGAGCCACGTCCAGGCGGTCGTGACCTCGACACGGTCGTGCGCGTCGCGGCCCCAGGCGTCGACGAACGCGATCACGGCTCCCGCGAAGCCGGCGAAGACGGCGAAGGTCGAGAGCGCGCCCGCCTGCCGCCGCGTGATCCGCGTCCCGAGGAGCAGGATCGCGAGGAAGCCGGCGAGCGGCGCGAGCAGGCAGAGCCAGGAGCCGAAGACCATCGCGCGTCTAGCCCCGGAGCTCCGTCAGGGTGTCGACGTCGAGCGCCAGGTTGCGGCGCGCCATCGCGACGATCAGGCCGAGCCCGACGCAGACCTCCGCGGCGGCGACGGCCATCACCGCCAGCGCGAACACCTGGCCGTCCATCTCGCCGAACAGGCGCGAGAACCCGACGAAGGCGAGGTTCGCCGCATTGAGCATGATCTCGAGCGAGAGCAGCACGATCAGCGGGCTCCGCCGCAGCAGCACGCCGGCGACGCCGATCGAGAAGAGGAGCGCGGCGACCGCGAGGTACCAGGGGATGCCGGGCCCGCTCACCGCGCGGCCTCCTCCGGGCTTGCAACAGTCTGTTGCAAGCTGGGCTTGGCGTCCGCGAGCTCCTCGGCGGCGGAGCGCATTCCCAGAACGACGCCGCCCACCGCCGCGACGAGCAGCACGATCGAGGTGATCTCGAACGCGAGCAGGTGATCGGTGAGGAACAGGCGGCCCATCTCGCCCGGCGAGCCGAAGGCGCGCGTGACCTCCGCCTCGTCGGAGAGCCGCCCGCCCGCGTTCAGCATCAGCGCGACGAACACGACGGCGAGGAGCGAGACGGCGGAGATCACCGATGCGGTCTGGATCAGTCGCGTGCCGCCCGCCCACGGCGCGTCGGCTCGCCCGCCCAGGTAGGCGATCACGAACAGGAACATCACCATCACCGCACCTGCGTAGACCAGCACCTGCGCGGCCGCGACGAACTCCCCGGAGGCGAGGAGGAAGAGCACCGCGAGCGAGGCGAGGTTCCCGATCAGCGAGAGCGCCGACGAGAACGGGTTGGAGGCGGTGACGACACGCAGCCCGGTCGCGAGGCATGCCCCTGCGGCCACGAGCCAGATGGCCCAGACGAGGAAGTTGCCCATCAGTTTCTCGACCTCCGGTCGAGAAACTGATGGAGAAAAGGATGAGAATTCTTCCTCATCAAATATCCCTGCCTACAAGTCATCGTCATGACGATGACTTGTAGGCAGGGATTGGGGTGTCGTACAGGTCGGAATCCTGCACGGGGACACGCTTGATCGGCTCGGCGAGGAGCATGTCCTTCGTGTAGATCAGGTCGTCGCGCGAGTACTCGGAGAGCTCGAACTCGTTGCCGAGCGTGATCGCGTCGAACGGGCACGCAAGCTCGCAGTAGCCGCAGAAGATGCAGCGCGAGAGGTTGATCTCGTAGATGCGCGCGTAGCGCTCGCCGGCCGAGACGCGATGCTCGGCGGTGTTCTCGGCCGCGACGACGCGGATGCAGTCCGACGGGCACGCCGCCGCGCACAGCGAGCAGCCGACGCACTTCTCGAGGCCGTTCTCGTGCCGGTTGAGCCGGTGCCGGCCGCGGAAGCGCGGGTAGACCGGCCGCTTGTACTCCGGGTACTGCTGCGTGATCGGCTGGCGAAAGATGTGCTTGAGCGTGACCCCGAAGCCCTTGAGTGTCCCGAACGGCAAAGCTATGCCCTCCCTACGGTCGGGCCTAGCCTAGGCAAGGGACAACGGCAAGCCGTCGCCGAGACCTGGCACTTCTGGTGGTGGCTCATAGAGCGACCACCAGAAGTGCCGTCACCACGGCGTTGACCGTCGCCACGGGCAGGAGGACCTTCCAGCCGAAACGCATCAGCTGGTCGTAGCGGAGGCGCGGCAGCGTCGTTCGGATCCAGATGAACATGAAGAGGATCGCGGCCAGCTTGATCAGAAACCAGACCGGGCCGGGGACCACGGGGCCGTGCCAGCCGCCCAGGAAGAGCGTCACGGCGAGCCCGGAGAGCGTGATCAGGTTGATGTACTCGGACATCGAGTAGAGGCCGAACCGCATCCCGCCGTACTCGGTGTGGTATCCGGCGACGAGCTCCTGCTCGGCTTCGGGAAGGTCGAACGGCGCCCGCGCCGTCTCGGCCGTGCCCGCGAGGATGAAGACGACGAACCCGACGATCTGCGGGATCACGTACCAGACGTCCGCGTCCTGGGCGCCGACGATGTCGACGAGCGAGAGCGACTTGGCCATGATCACGACACCGAGCACCGAGAGCGCGAGCGAGACCTCGTACGAGACGAGCTGGGCGCACGTGCGCATCGAGCCGAGCAGCGCGAACTTGGAGTCGGACGCCCAGCCGCCGATGATGAAGCCGTAGACGCCGAGCGAGCCGACAGCGAAGACGAGGATGAGGGCGATCGGCAGGTCGGCGACGTAGCCGTTCACCTGGTAGCCGCCGATCTCCCAGCCGGGCCCCCAGGGGATCACGGAAAACGTCGTCATCGCCGTGAACGCGGCGAGGAAGGGCCCCATGATGTAGAGGACGTCGTTCGCCGACGCGGGCGCGAACGCCTCCTTGCGGATCAGCTTGACGAGGTCGGCGATCGGCTGCAGCAGGCCGAAGGGCCCGACGCGGTTCGGGCCGTAGCGAACCTGCATGCGCCCCATCACCTTGCGCTCGGCGAGGGTCAGGTACGCGAAGCCGAAGAGAACGAGGTTGATGACGATCAGGGCCTTGATCAGCGCGATCCACCACGGCTCGCCGTTCGCGCCGCTGGCAACGAAGATCGCGCTCACGCCTTCACCACCTCGACATCCGCGTGGAGGTGCGCGGCATGCTCGTCCGCGAGGCGCGCCACGCCCTCGACGAGTCTCGCGTCGACACGCGCACGCAGCTCGACCGAGGTTCCGTTGGAGCGGAGCGATACGAGATCGCCGGTCGCGATGCCGCGCCGGTCCGCGTCCACGGTCGACAGCGCGACCTCGCGCTCGGGCCGCTGGAACTGGAGCTCCGGCACCCGCTCGACCTGGTGCCCGGAGAAGAGCGGTGTGTAGCGAAGCAAGCGAAGGGTCCCCACGAAGTGATCTTCTGGCACATTCGCCTCCGGCGAATGTGCCAGGGGCGTGGGTTCCGGCGCCTCGTAGGGGCGACGCGCCGGTAACCCCGCATGCTCGCCGAGCTGCTCGAGCAGCAGGCCGCCGTAGATCCGCCCGGACAGCTCCTCGAAGACGACGGCGGCGTGCGGGGAGAGCGCGACCCCGAACCGCTCCGCGAGCTTCGACAGCCACGCGAGCTCGTCCGGGACCGGCGGCGTCACAGCCCGGCGGAGCCGCTGCACGCGCCCTTCGAGGTTCATCGCGGTCCCCTCGCGCTCGAGAGAGGCCGTCGCCGGAAGCACGAGGTCGGCCCAGCCGACCGCGAGCGAGTGGAACATGGTGATCGCGATCACGGTGCTCGCTCGCTCCGCGAGCGCGCGCACGCTCGGGTCGCCGGCTGCCTCGTCGCCGGAGACGACGAGCAGCCCGATCGGCTCCGGATCGGCCTCGTCGGCGTCCGCGGCCGCGGCCCACGCCTCGGCGACGCCGCGCGCGTTTGCGCGCGCCGGCAAGTGGAAGACGGCGCAGCCGGGCTTGCCCTCGAATCCGAGCGCGTGCGCGGCCTCGGCGAGCCGGGCGCCGCCTCCGCCGCCGGAGCCCGACCAGACGAGAATGGCGCGATCCGAGGCGCGGAGCCTTCCACCGAGCTCGCTGTCTGCAGCGGCCAGATCGCGGAGGGCCTCGGCTGCGCCCCCGACGGGCGCGGGTACCGAGCCGCGCGCCCCGATCGTGACGATCTCCGCACCGGCCCGGCGTGCCTTGCGAAGCCAGAGGTCGACGATGGGCGCGCGGTCGACGACCTCGTCGTCGCCGACGACGACCACGAGCTCCGCGGCGCCGATCGTCGAGAGCGGCGCGCGACAGGCGTCGAGCGCGGCGGAGGTCGACTCGTCGAGGACCGCGGAGTGTGCACCGAGCCCGCGCCGGAGGAGGACACCGAGCCCGTAGGCGATCTCGGTCGTCTCCGACCCGGAGAGCGCGGTCACGATCTTCCCCTGCGCGCCCCGGAGGAGCTCCTCGGCGCGATCGAGTGCGGCGTCCCACGACACCGGCTCGAGACCGACCGTGCCGCGGACGAGCGGCTCGCGGACGCGGTCGTCGCTCCGGAGATGTGGGAAGGTGAACCTGCCCTTGTCGCAGAGCCAGCCGCCGTCGACCTCGGGGTGGTTGCGCGACTGGACGCGCTTGACCAGGCCTTCCCGCGTCGTCGCCCGGATGTTGCAGCCGGCCGGGCAGAGCCCACACACCGTCGGCACGTCCTGGATCTCCCACGGCCGCGCCTCGAAGCGGTACTGCGTGGAGGTCAGCGCGCCGACGGGGCAGAGCTCGATCACGTTGCCGGAGAAGGGCGCGCGGTAGGGCTCGTCGCCGAAGGTCGCGATCATCGAGTAGGCGCCGCGGTTCCGCGCGATCAGCTGCTCGTCCTCTGCGACGTCGCTCGAGAAGCGGGTGCAGCGATAGCAGAGGATGCAGCGCTCGCGGTCGAGCGCGATCAGCGGCGAGACGGGAATCGGCTTGTCGAACGTCAGCTTCGGGAACGTCATCCGCGTCGAGCCGGGCCCGTAGCGGAACGTCAGGTCCTGCAGCGGGCACTCGCCGCCCTTGTCGCAGACCGGGCAGTCGAGCGGGTGGTTGACGAGGATGAACTCGAGCGTGCCCTTCTGCCCCTCGGCGGCGCGCGCCGACGTCGAGGCGGTGTGGACGACCATCCCGTCCTGCGCCGTCAGCGTGCACCCGGCCTGGAGCTTCGGCATCCCCTCCACCTCGACGAGACACATCCGGCAGGCGCCGACCGCCGGCCCGAGCCGCGGCTCGTAGCAGAAGACGGGGATCTCGATCCCCGCCGCGGCCGCTGTCTCGACGAGCCCGGTGCCCTTCGCGACCTCGACCTCGCGGTCGTCGATCGTGAGCTTGACCAGGTCGCTCATTGCGTCGACCCTCTGGTGTCCGACTTCAGTCGGACACCTACCGGCCCATGCTGCGTTTCCGCGCATGGTGTCCGACTGAAGTCGGACACCTGGCTCACCCGACCACCTCGAGCGGCCGGTGGATCTCCGCTCCGCCGGCGTGCGCCTCGTGCACGTCCGTCGGCGCGACGATCCCGTCGAGCGACGAGGTCCCGTGGAACGGGCAGCCGCCGTCCTCGATGTGCTGGAGGAACTCCTCGCGAAACTTTGCGACGTAGCTCGCGACGGCGATCGCGTCCGAGTCGCCGAGCGGGCAGAGGCAGGTGCCGTTGACGTGGTCGCCCACGTCGAGCAGCAGGTCGAGGTCGGCGTGCGTCCCGTGGCCCGCCTCGATCTTCTTCAGGATCTGCGTGAGCCAGCGGGTCCCCACGCGGCACGGCGTGCATTTGCCACACGACTCGTGCTCGTAGAACTGCGAGACGCGGACGCCGAGCTGCACCATGCAGCAGCGGTCGTCGAGGACGATCACCGCAGCCGACCCGATCGCCGTGCCAGCCTGCGAGAGCGAGTCGAAGTCCAGCGTGACCTTCTCGGCCTCCGAGGCGGTGAGGATCGGCGTCGAGGAGCCGCCCGGGATGACGGCTTTCAGCGTTCGGCCGTCGGCGATCCCGCCGCCGACCTCGTAGATCAGGTCGCGCAGCGGGTACCCGTGCGGAAGCTCGTAGTTCCCCGGGCGCACGACGTTGCCCGACAAGGAGAAGACGCGCGTGCCGGTCGAGTCCTCGACGCCGAGCTTCGCGTACTCGGCGCCGCCCATCTCGATGATCGGCGTCACGGTCGTGATCGACTCGACGTTGTTCACCGCGGTCGGCGAGGCGTAGAGCCCGGCGATCGCGGGGAACGGCGGCTTCGTCCGCGGCTGCCCGCGCTCGCCCTCGAGCGACTCGAGCAGCGCCGTCTCCTCTCCGCAGATGTACGCGCCGGCGCCGCGGTGGAGCACGATCGTCACGTCGCCGAGGAGGTTCCGCGCGCGCAGCTGCTCGAGCGCCGAGACGAGCACCTCGAACTCGCGCAGGTACTCGCCGCGGATGTAGACGAAGACACGCGTCGACTCGATCGCGCGGGCTGCGACGAGGCAGCCCTCGAGGAAGCGGAACGGGACCCGGAGCATGATCTCGCGGTCCTTGAAGGTGCCCGGCTCGGACTCGTCCGCGTTGACGACGAGGTAGTGCGGCCGCGGATTCTGCTCGGGCTTCGGCAGGAAGCTCCACTTGCGCCCGGTCGGGAAGAACGCGCCGCCGCGCCCGCGGAGCTGTGATGCCTCCAACTCCGCGACGATCTGCGCCGGGGTCATCTCGCGCGCGCGGCGAAGCGCGGTGAGCCCACCCACCGCCTCGTAAGCCGCGAGCTCGGTGAGCGCGCCGCCGTCGGTGCCGGCGAAGACGATCTCGGGGGCGGAGCTCACTCGCAGTCCCTCCGCGTGTCGGGCTTCAGTCCGACACCCCCGCTCCGCAGCGACTGCGGCGCCCGCGGGTGTCCGACTGAAGTCGGACACCGGTAGTGCTCGGGCGCCGAGCTCACTCGCCGAGCTCCTTCACGATGCCGCCCACGTCGCCTGCCTGCACGCGGAGGTGATGCCTGTTGTCCACCGCGACGACGGTAGCCCAGCCGCAGCCGCCGAGGCACTCGACGGTGCGTAGCGTGACGTTGCCGTCCTCCGTCGTCTCGCCGGCATGGACGCCGAGCTCGCGCTCGAACGCCTCCACGACCCGCTGCGCCCCGGACACCGCGCACGAGACGTTCGTGCAGACCTCGACCAGGTGCCGGCCCACAGGCTCGGTGTGGAACATGTCGTAGAACGACGCGATCGAGACGCAGTACGCGGGCGTCACGTCGAGCGCCTCCGCGACCTGGCGGAACGCCTCATCGGGCAGCCAGCCGCCGTGGCGCTCCTGCGCGAGCCGCAGCGCGGGGATGATCGCCGAGCGCGGCTCTGGGTACTCCTTCACCACCTCGCGGATCTCGTCGTGGAGCGTCGGGCTCATCGGCCGGCCAATCTAGGTGAGCGGCGCGAAGCGCGGCTCACCTGTCGACGTCTCCCATGACGGGGTCCAGCGAGGCCGCGACTGCGATCAGGTCGGCGACAGCGGTGTCGCGCAGGCAGGTCGCCAGCGTCTGGAGCGCGGCGAAGCTCGGCGCGCGGAACTTGACGCGCCACGGCTTCGGGCCGCCGTCCGAGACCAGGTAGCAGCCGCACTCGCCACGGGCCGACTCGACCGCGACGTAGACCTGCCCCTCGGGGACGAGGTAGCCCTCGGTGACGATCTTGAAGTGATGGATGAGCGACTCCATCGAGGTGTGGAGCTCCTCGCGCGGCGGCAGCACGACCTTGCGGTCGTCGGCGATCCAGGGCTGGCCGCGCATCTCCTCGAGCCGCGTGATGCACTGGCCGACGATGCGGGCCGAGGCGCGCATCTCGTCCATGTGCACCTTGTACCGGTCGTAGACGTCGCCGTTCGGATAGACGGGCACGTCGAAGTCGACCTCGTCGTAGGCGAGGTACGGCATCGCCTTGCGCAGGTCCCAGTCGACCCCCGAGGCGCGCAGCATCGGCCCCGATTGACCGAGTGCGAGCGCGTCGGCGGCGGAGAGCAGCCCGATCCCCTTCGTGCGCTCGAGCCAGATCTTGTTGCGGTCGAGCAGGCCCTCGTAGTCGTTCACCGCACGGGGCATGTGCCGCGCGAACTCCCGCGCCTGCGCGTAGAAGCCCTCGGGGATGTCCTCCGCGAGCCCGCCGACCTGGAAGTAGCGGGTGTGCATCCGGACGCCGGTGACCATCTCGAACAGATCGAGCACCATGTCCCGCTCGCGGAACGCGTACCAGAACATCGAGATCGCTCCCATCTCGAGCGCGGACGTCCCGAGCCAGACCAGGTGCGAGTGGATCCGGTTGAGCTCCGAGAGGCACATGCGCATCCACGTCGCCTTCTCCGGCGTGGAGAGGCCGAGCAGCTTCTCGATCGCGAGCACGAAGACGAGCTCGTTCGCCTGGAAGGAGAGGTAGTCGATCCGCTCCGGATACGTGATGCCCTTCCAGTAGGTCTTCGCCTCCATCGTCTTCTCGAAGCCCGTGTGGAGGTATCCGATCACCGCCTCGATCCCCGCCACGTGCTCCCCGTCCAGCTGGACGATGAGGCGCAGCACGCCGTGCGTGGAGGGGTGGTTCGGCCCGAAGTTGACGGTGAGGATGTCGTCGAGGTCGTGTTCGGCCGGGTCGACGTCGAGGATCGTCGGGCAGCGCGCAGGGATCCGCGTGCCCTCGTAGATCTTCTCGGCCGGGACGATCGTCATCACGCCTCCCCCGAGAAGCGGACCGGCTCGCCGCCCACCGGGTAGTCCTTGCGGAGAGGGTGTCCCTCCCAGTCCTCGGGCATGAGGATGCGGACGAGGTACGGGTGGCCGCGGAAGCCGATCCCGACCATGTCGTAGACCTCGCGCTCGAACCAGTCGGCCGCGGGCCACACCCGGACGACGGAGTCGATCTCCTCGCCGTCGTCGAGCCACGCCTCGAGACGTAGGCGCTCCGGCTCGTCCGCGACCTTGAGGAGGTGGTAGACGACGGCGAAGCGCTTCGGCTTCGGATCGGGCACGCGCTGGAAGCCCTGGGAGCCGGTGGCGTTGAGGTCGCGGCCGGCCGGGGTGCCGATGTACCCGGCCACGTCCTTCGTCCCCCAGCCGAGGTAGTCGACGCCCGAGACGTCGACGAGGACGTTGAAGCCCTCCGCGTCGCGGAGGTGCGTGCACGTCTCGACGATCCGCGCGGGATCGACGACGAGCGTGGTCTCACCGTGCGCCTCGACGGTCTCGACGAGACCCGGCACGCCGGTCGGCGTCACTCGGCCACTCCGCGGATCTGGTAGGCGGGGGGCACGCCGGCGCGAATCTTCTCGTGGAGGCGGACGATTCCCTCCATCAGTGCCTCGGGCCGCGGTGGGCAGCCGGGGACGTGGATGTCGACCGGGAAGATCTTGTCGACGCCCTGGAGCACGGTGTAGTTGTTGAACATCCCGCCCGACGACGCGCAGGCGCCCATCGCGATCACCCACTTGGGCTCGAGCATCTGGTCGTAGACCTGGCGGGCGGGAGCGGCCATCTTGTGGGTCATCCGCCCGGAGATGATCAGCAGGTCGGCCTGGCGGGGCGACGAGCTGAAGCGCTCCATCCCGAACCTCGCGATGTCGTAGCGCGACGAGACGATCGACATCATCTCGATCGCGCAGCAGGCGAGCCCGAACGTGTCCGGCCACATCGAGCCCGTCTGGGCCCACGCGATCGCCTTCTCCACGGTCGTCGTCAGGAGGGCGTCCTCGATCGACTCCAGCTCCTGCTCGAACACGCCCGGGCCGCGCTCGGGCCAGAGTGTCCGCTCGGAGCGGAGCCCTGCCCTTGCGGCGGGTCGGTCGGAGACGAGAGGCAGGGGGCGGGCTAGTGCCACTCGAGCGCCCCCTTGCGCCAGACGTAGACGTACGCGACCGCGAGGATCGCGACGAAGACGAGGAGCTCGACGAACCCGAACCAGCCGAGGGCGTTCAGCTGCACCGCGAGCGGGTACAGGAACACGATCTCGATGTCGAACAGGATGAAGAGCATCGCCGTCAAGTAGAAGCTCACGGTGAAGCGGCGCTGCTGCCCCGGGGCCTCCTTCGAGACACCCGACTCGAACGGAAGCATGCGCTGGCTCGTCCGCGAGCTCGGCCGGGTCGCGAACACGAACGAGAAGAGGATCATCGTCGCCGGGATCACCGCCGCGAACGCTGCGTAGATGACGAACGGGAGCCAGTCTTGAAGCACGCGTCTTCCTCGATCCCCGGCAGGGGCGTTCGCGCAAACCTACCACTCCGCCTCCAGCTCACGAGATTCAAGGAGAACCCGCTCCAAACGGTCGATTCGCGTGTCACAAAGTCGCGCGCTTCGCACCGGCTGACCGGTTGGGTACCATCAGGGCATGGAGATCGCAGAGCGCCCCACCGAGACGCTGCTCGACCTGACGCCCCTCGCCGCCGAGAAGGTGAAGGAGCTGATGGCGTCCGAGCCCGACGCCGATTCGCTCGTCCTCCGGGTCGCGATCCAGGGTGGCGGCTGCTCCGGCTTCCAGTACGGCCTCGGCTTCGACTCCGGGGCGGCCGAAGGCGACCACGAGCTCGTGCTCGAGGGCGTGCGCGTCGTCGTCGACCCCTTCAGCGCGCCCTATCTCCAGGGCGCGACGATCGACTACCTGAACGGCCTCCAGGAGTCCGGGTTCAAGATCGAGAACCCGAACGCGGTCTCGTCCTGCGGCTGCGGCCATTCGTTCCAGGTCGAGGAGGGCGAGGAGCTCCCCGAGGGAACGCACGTGGGCGGCTGCGGCAGCGGTTGTAGCCACTAGGAGAGCGGTTCCCGGGCACTTCGCTTCGCGAAGTGCCAGTAGTGTCTCGACGCGATGGATCGTCCTCTTCGCGTAGCCGTGGTCGGCGCCGGGCCGGCGGGGTTCTATGCCGCCGCGGCGCTGCTCGCGAGCGACGACCCCGGGTCGAGGTCGACCTGATCGACCGCCTGCCCACACCGTGGGGGCTCGTCCGTCTCGGCGTCGCGCCGGACCACCCGAACATCAAGGCCGTCTCGCGGGCGTTCGAGAAGATCGCCGCGCAGCCCGGCTTCCGGTTCCTGGGCAACGTCGAGGTCGGGCGCGACGTGACACACGCCGAGCTCGTGGAGCTCTACGGCGCCGTCGTCTACGCGTTCGGCGCCCAGACCGACCGACGGCTCGGGATCCCTGGCGAGGACCTGCCGGGCTCGTGGCCCGCAACCGAGTTCGTCGCCTGGTACAACGGCCACCCCGACTTCCAGGACCTCGAGTTCGACCTCTCGCACGAGCGTGCGGTGGTGATCGGGAACGGCAACGTCGCGCTCGACGTGGCGCGCATGCTCGCGCTGACGCCGGAGGAGCTCGCGCCCACCGACACGACGGAGGAGGCGATCGCGGCGATCAACGCCGCCGGCGTCCGGGAGATCCTCGTCGTCGGCCGGCGCGGTCCCGTTCAGGCTGCGTGGACGCCCGTCGAGGTGGGCGAGCTCGGCGAGCTCGCCGGGGCCGACGTCCTCGTCGACCCGGCCGAGCTCGAGCTCGACCCGGGGAGCGCGGCCGAGCTCGAGGCCGCGCCTGCGACCGTGAAGCGAAACGTCGAGCACCTCCGCGGGTACGCCGGGCGGGCGCCGGCGGGCAAACCGCGGGCGATCCGGCTCCGCTTCCTCCGGTCGCCGGTCGCGATCCTCGGCGACGACGAGGTGGAGGCGATCGAGCTCGTCCGCAACGAGCTCGTGGACGGACGAGCGGTGGCGACGGACGACCGCGAGATCGTGGAGTGCGGGATCGTGTTCCGCAGCGTCGGCTACCGCGGCGTGCCGCTCGCCGACATCCCCTTCGACGAAACCTCGTGCACCGTGCCGAACGCGGGCGGCCGCGTTCTCGACGGCTCGGGAGCCCCGGTTCCCGGTACGTACTGTGCGGGCTGGATCAAGCGCGGGCCCACGGGGATCATCGGGACGAACAAGAAGGACGCGACCGAGACGGTCGGGCTTCTGCTCGACGACGCACGCTCGGGAAAGCTCGGCCCTGGCCGCGACGCCGGGGCGATCGACGAGCTGCTGCGCGGACGCGGCGTGGCGGTCGTGACGCAGTCGGGCTGGGAGGCGATCGACGCCGCCGAGCGCGCTGCAGGCGAGCCGTACGGCCGCCCGCGTGTGAAGCTCTCGCGCTGGGACGCGCTCCTCGAGGCCGCGCGCGGCGACGCCGTCTCGCTCTGACGCGCCCGAGCGGTGTCAGACACCGTTTTCGTCAAGGGGTAACTGTGCCGATTCAGCACCGATCGTCCCACAGGGCAGAGCGGTGTCAGACACCGTTTTCGTCAAGGGGTGACTGTGCCGATTCAGCACCGATCGTCCCACAGGGCCGGAGCCCGCTGCCTCCAACGCGTTCGGGGCGTCGATCGGACCGAGAGGACAGGACGCCCCGCCCTAGAGAGATAGGTGTCTGACACTGTCTCTCCGTCTCGGAGCTAGACTCGCGGCGTGAGCGACACGGCCGAGCGAAAGGAGCTCTGGGGCGGCGAGACCGCCAAGGCGATCGGCAACTTCCCCGTCTCGGGCGAGCCGATCCCGATCCCGGTCGCGCGGTGGCTCGGCCGCATCAAGGCAGCCGCCGCCCGTGTGAACGCGGATCTGGGCTTGCTCGACACCGGCATCGCCGGCCGCATCGCCGCCGCGGGCGACCGGATCGCCGCGGGCGAGCTCGACGACCAGTTCCCGATCGACGTCTTCCAGACCGGCTCGGGGACGAGCTCGAACATGAACGCGAACGAGGTCATCGCGTCGCTCGCCGGCGAGGACGTCCACCCGAACGACCACGTCAACATGGGGCAGTCCTCGAACGATGTCTTCCCGTCAGCCGTGCACCTCGCCGCGCTGGGCGAGATCGCGCACGACCTGCTTCCCGCACTGGAGCGCCTCGCGGCGTCGCTCGAGCGCAAGGCGTTCGAGTTCGACGGCGTCGTGAAGTCCGGGCGAACGCACTGGATGGATGCGGTGCCCGTCACGCTGGGGCAGGAGTTCGCCGGCTACGCGGCGCAGATCCGCCAGGGGGATCGCGCGCGTCGAAGACGCGATGCCGCGCCTCGGCCAGATCCCGCTCGGCGGGACGGCCACCGGCACGGGGCTCAACACACACCCCGAGTTCGCTTCCCGTGTCCGCGAGTACCTCTCGCGCGACACCGGTCTCACGGTCTCGGCTCCTGCCGACCACTTCGAGGCCCAGGCGGCACGAGACGGGCTCGTCGAGGCATCGGGCGCGCTCAAGGTCGTCGCCGTCTCGCTGACGAAGATCGCGAACGACCTCCGCTTCATGGGCTCGGGCCCGCGTGCGGGGGCTGTCCGAGATCTTCCTCCCCGAGCTCCAGAAAGGCTCGTCGATCATGCCGGGCAAGGTGAACCCGGTCATCCCGGAGGTCGTGACCCAGGTCGCGGCCCAGGTGATCGGCAACGACGCCGCGATCACGATCGGCGGGATGAACGGGCACTTCGAGCTCAACGTCTACATCCCCCTCATGGCGCGGAACCTCCTCGACTCGATCAGGCTCCTCGCGAGCGCCTCGAGACTGCTCGCGGAGAAGTGCGTGGACGGGATCGAGGCGAACCGCGAACGGAACGAGGAGTACGCCGAAGGCACGCTCAGCGCCGCCACTGCGCTCAACCCCTACATCGGCTACGACAAGGCTTCCGAACTCGTGACGGAGGCCGCGTCGTCGGGCCGCTCGCTGCGCGAGGTCGCGCGCGAGGCAGGTGTGGAGGAGAGCGTTCTCGACGAGGCGCTCGACTACCACGCGATGGCGAAGCCGCACGGCTGAGCATCCCCCGTTCGAGCCAGGGTCACCCGAAATGGGGAATTGCGTACTTCTCTTGGCCTTTCTGCGCCGTTCACTGTAGGGTCACGCCCGCTGCGGCGTAACGACGCAGACGGGTCAATCATCTACAAGGGGAGAGACATGAGGAGAGGGTTCCTCGCGCTCCTGACCGGAGCGCTGATCCTCGTCCTGTCGATCGGCGTGGGCGGATCGCTCGCCGCCTCCGCCGCGAAGGACAAAGATCCCGCGAAGGGCGGGAAGGACGACATGGAGCATCCGCTCGGCAAGAAGCAGCGAGAGCTGCGCGCGAAGGCCCTCGAGATGAAGCTCACCGGGAAGGTGAAGCCCGACGCGAAGGTCGTCAAGGTCGCGAAGGGCCAGTACGTCGAGCTCGCCCGCGAGGGCGAGGACTCGATCTGGACCGTGCTCGCGCAGTTCGGGCCGGCAGACCATCCCGCTCCCATCCTCAAGAGCGGGGTTCCGGGCCCGCTTCACAACGAGATCCCGCAGCCCGACCGCAGCATCGACAACACGACGATCTGGGCTCCGGACTTCACGCCCGACTACTACGAGAAGATGCTGTTCTCGGAAGCGAAGGGCGCGGTCTCGATGCGGAACTTCTACATCGAGCAGTCGTCGAACCGGTACACCGTGAACGGCGACGTCACCGACTGGGCCCAGGTTCCCTACAACGCGGCCGCCTACGGCCGGAACTACTGTGGCGGCATCGTCTGCTCGCAGACCTGGGTCTTCGTGAACCACTCGATCGACGCCTGGTACAACGCGCAGATCGGAGCGGGCAAGACCGCGGCGGAGATCAACGCGTACCTCGCCAAGTTCGACGTCTGGGACCGTTACGACAGCGACGGCGACGGCAACTTCAACGAGCCGGACGGATACATCGACCACTTCCAGTCGGTGCACGCCGGCGAGGGCGAGGAGACCGGCGGCGGAGCGCAGGGCACCGACGCGATCTGGAGCCACCGCTGGTACGCCTACTTCTCAGCGAACGGGCCCGACGGCGTTGGCCCCCACTCCTTCGGCGGCGTCAAGATCGGCGACTCCGACTTCTGGATCGGCGACTACACGATCGAGCCGGAGAACGGCGGCGTCGGCGTGTTCGCCCACGAGTTCGGCCATGATCTCGGGTTGCCGGATCTCTACGACACGTCCGGGAACACGGGCGGCGCGGAGAACTCGACCGGATTCTGGACGCTCTACTCGTCCGGCTCATACGGCAGCTCGGGCAAGCCCGAGGACGGCATCGGCACCGAGCCGATCCACATGTCGGCCTACGAGAAGATCGCCCTCGGGTGGTCGAACTTCCAGGTCGTGAGCCCAGGCCAGCAGGCCTCGGTGAAGCTGGGCCCTGCGACGGCGAACACCAAGCAGGCGCAGCAGCTCGTCGTCCTGCTGCCCGACAAGGAAGTGAGCTTCGCCGTCGGGGATCCCTACGCCGGCGGCTACCAGTACTTCTCCGGGTCGGGCAACGGCCTCGACAACTCGATGACGCGGTCCGTGACGCTGCCTGCGGGCACGGTCTCCCTGTCCGCCAAGGTGAAGTACGACATCGAGCTCGACTGGGACTACGCCTACCTGACCGTCAACGGCGATCCCGTGGCGACGAACCTGTCGACGAACGAGAACCCGAACGACCAGAACGCCGGCAACGGCATCACCGGGTCGAGCGCCGGCTGGGTCGACCTGACGGCCGACCTCTCGGCATACGCGGGCCAAACGGTAACGATCGGGTTCCGTTATTGGACGGACGTCGCGGTGGCGGAGGCGGGCCTCTTCATCGACGAGATCAACCTCACAGGTCAGCCGACCGACGGTGGGGAGACTGATCCCGGTTGGACGTACAATGGCTTCGCACGTGCAACGAACGTGGTCGAGAAGTCCTTCTTCAACGCGTACTTCGCGGAGTACCGGAACTACCGCGGGTACGACCAGGGCCTGAAGACCGGACCGTACAACTTCGGGTTTCTGAACGACCCGAGCAATGGGAACTGGGTCGAGCACTTCCCGTACCAGGACGGGCTGCTCGTCTGGTACTACGACGAGTCGTTCCCGGACAACAACGTCGGTGACAACTGTTTATCGGGGCGCTGCGGCGGGCTCTTCCTGCCTGTCGATGCCCACCCCGATCTGCTGCTCCGGCCGGACAACGGCATGGTGTGGCGGCCGCGCATCCAGTCCTACGACTCGACCTTCGGGCTCGAGCCGACCGACAGGGTCACACTCCACGCCAACAGCAAGGCGGGGACCTATGGAGGGCTTCCCGGGAACCCGCTCTTCGACGACACCAAGAGCTACTGGGTGGCACCGAACCCGGCGATCGAGAACTTCGGCTGGTCGAGCGTCCCGCTGCCGGCGACCGGCACCACGATCCGCGTGGTGAGCACGTCGGCACAGGGCGACTTCATGCAGGTGCACGTCAACAAGAAGTAGTCGGCGTCACTGCGACGTGATGCGGAGCGGGCGGGAGAGACCCCGCCCGCTCCGCTCCGTATCACATGGCGCCGCGGCCGTCGCCTCGGCCGTCCTGGAGGGCGCGGAGGCGAGCAGGAGCATCGATGCGAGGAGCGACGCGGAGGATCCTCACCCCCTCCCGACGCTACTCCCGTCGCGTGAGTTTCCGTGAAGCGCAGACGGACGTCAGGGGCGAGGCGCCGTCTGGTCGCCCTCGAACTCGCCGGGCTGCGTGCCGAGCCGGTGCTCCGCGATGTCGTCCGCCTTCGCGGCCGAGTAGGCCTTCGTCGCCTCGTCGACTTCGGCGTCCTCGAGCGCCTCGTCCTTGCCCGGCGTCGCGCGGAGCCAGCCCAGGATCCTGTTCTTGAGCGCCATGCAACGAGGGTATCGCGTCGGAGCCCAGATGGCGAGAAAGGGGGTTTGCCGGCGTGGGCGCGACGGCTAGGGTTGCCGTGTCGGCCGGCCCGATGGGCCGGTAACCGAAGTACGAGGGGAGACAATGAAGAGAACGCTGACCGCGTTGTGCGCCGTCGTGGTCGGGGCCGTGCTCGCGCTGCCCGCCGCGGCGATCACAGACGGGGCGCCCGACGGCAACGGCCACCCGTACGTCGGGCTGATGGTCGCGCAGGACGCCAACGGAAATCCGCTCTGGCGCTGTAGCGGGGCGCTCCTGTCCGCGACCGTATACCTGACCGCGGGCCACTGCACGTGGGACGACACCGCGACGCCGCAGGCGGAGGTCGCGCATGCCGAGATCTGGTTCGCGGCGCATGTCGACACGGATGCGAACTACAAGTCCGTTGCGTCGGGGGAACCGGCTGCGCAAACCCGGCGGTGACGGGTTATCCGTGCGACGGTGACGTCGGTGGCACGCCACACACGTTCCCGGGCTTCGTGGACGGACCGTTCTACGTCCGAGACGCCGGCGTCGTCGTGCTCGACGATGCGTACGAGACCTCGCCCTACGGCACGCTTCCGGCGGCGAACGCTCTCGACTCGTTGAAGCCGCGCCGCTCGACGAGCTTCACGTCGGTCGGGTACGGGCTACAGAAGTCGTTCCCGGACGCAGCGGCGTGGAAGAACGTGGCGGACAAGACCCGAATGGTGGCGTACCCGCAGCTCCTGCAGATCAACACCGGGTTCACGGGGCCTCAGTCGCTCCTGCTCTCGAACAACACGAACACTGGCGGGACGTGCTTCGGCGACTCCGGTGGCCCGAACTTCCTGGGCGACTCGAACGTCGTCGCAGGGATCACGTCGTTCGGGCTGAACTCGACGTGCGCCGGCACGGGTGGCGTCTTCCGCACCGACCGACCCGACGTCAGGAACTGGATCCTTTCATTCCTCGACTGAGCGGAAGCCGTATGGCAGCGTCGTCGCGAAAGGGGCGGGCCACCCGCCCCTTCCGCGCACTTCTGACAGGTGTCGAGGAGAAGTCGGTACGCAACCGCTCGGAAACGGTGCGTGGGTCAGGCTGAAGCCAGACCGCCGCGCTCCTTCTCGGCAGCGTGCCGCTGCTCCTCGGCCCGGTAGCTCGAGCGGACGAGCGGGCCGGCGAAGACGGAGCCGAAGCCGAGCGCCTCGCCCTGCTCGCGCAGCCAGCAGAACTCGTCGGGGTGCACCCAGCGGTCGATCTTCGCGTGCTGCGAGGACGGCTGCAGGTACTGGCCGATGGTGACCACGTCGACCCCGTTCGCACGGAGGTCGCGCATGGTCTCGACCACCTCGTCGTTCGTCTCGCCGAGTCCGACCATCATCCCCGACTTCGTGAGCACCGAATAGTCTGCGATCTCTTTGGCGCGACGCAGCAACGCGAGCGCGCCGGCGTAGCTCGCCTTCGCCCCACGCATCCGGCGGTGCAGGCGACGCACGGTCTCGATGTTGTGGTTGAACACCTCGGGCCGCGCGCCGATCACCGTCTGCAGCGCCTCTTCCTCCACTCCCAGGAAGTCGGGCGTCAGCACCTCGACGTGGGAGTCGGGCAGCTTCGCCTTGAGGGCCCTGATCGTCGCCGCGAAGTGCCCCGCGCCCTTGTCGGGCAGGTCGTCGCGGTCGACCGAGGTGACGACGACGTGCGAGAGCGCCATCGCCGCGGCGGCCTGCGCGAGCCGCAGCGGCTCGAGCGGGTCGGGCGGCCCGTCGGGCTTCCCCGAGTGGACGTAGCAGTAGCGGCACGCCCGCGTGCACGTGTCGCCGAGGATCTGGAAGGTCGCGGTTCCGTGGCCCCAGCACTCCGCGATGTTCGGGCAGCGGGCCTCCTCGCAGACGGTGACGAGGCTCGCCCCGTGGAGCAGCTTGCGGACGTCCCAGTACTTGCCGTCCGGGCTCGGCGCCCGCACCTTCATCCAGGGCGGCCGGCGGGGACGGTCGGCGACGGGCAGCGACGTCTGCATGCGACCGAGTCTAGTCAGGGGACGAGAGTGAACGAGCCCGTGTGGCGTGGCCGTACGACGGAGAAGTGGCGTCGGTCGAGCGTGGCGACGGTCGTCTCCCCGAGACGTTCGCAGACGGCGACGACCGACGCATCGACGAAGCCCAGCGGTAGATCGGCGTAGCGCAAGCAGAGCTGTCGAATCCGCGGGTAGTCCTCGTCCGTCAACGCGACGACGTCCAGTGAACCGGCTTCGATCGCCTCGAGAGTCACGTCGAGCGCGCGTGTGGAACGCGAATGGCCGAGCCAGTCGAGCTCGACCACGACCGGCGCTGGGATTCTGATCGGATCCGGCACGGCGGAGAGCAACGCGACGCACGCGGGGTGGCTCGGATCGTCAGCGTCCATCGAGGCGTAGAGGACTCCCGTATCAGCGATCATCGTCGCGCCAGCTGAGCGGCTGGTACGGCGCGTCGGCACTCCACCGAGCCGTGTCGTGCCCCGGGTCCCCGCTCGCGAAGGCCGCGATGAACGTCAGCGGAGGGCGGTCGCGCCGTGCGCGCAGCTCGAGCCCCTCGCGTATCACAGCAGCCAGTGACTTCCCTTCGCGAGACGCGATCGTCCGCAGCCGGTCGAGGAGCGCGTCGTCCGCCATGATCGACGTGCGGGTCATCGCCATAATTATGGCACTCATTATGTCATACGAGCGTGACGTCTCGTGGCGTCGCGACGAGCTCGAGGCGGAAGACGTCGGCGATCGCCGCGGCAGCGGCTGGACGCACCGCCGCCACAGTCATCGGCTGCCCGAGCTCGGCCGCCATCGAAGTGAACGCCGCGTCCTCGAGGCCGCAGGCGGTGATCCACTCGGTGAACGGCGCCGGGTCGAGATCGACGTTGAGCGCGAAGCCGTGCATCGTGACCCAGCGCGAGGCATGCACACCGATGGAGGCGACCTTCCGTGGGCCGAGACCCCGCGCCGGCCGCATCCAGACGCCGGTCAGCCCCTCGTACGTCGTGCCCTCCAGCCCGAACGCCGCGATCGTCTGCACGATCGCCCGTTCGAGGTTGCGCACGTACCGCTTGAGGTCGCGCCCGTGCCGGTTGAGGTCGAGGATCGGGTAGCAGACGAGCTGTCCCGGCCCGTGGTAGGTCGACTTCCCGCCCCGGTTCGTCTCGACGACGTCCACATCGACGCCTTCGGGGAGATGGACCTCCGCCGCCTCGTCCGTTCGCCGTCCCAGCGTGACCACCGGCTGGTGCTCGAGCAGGATCACCGTGTCCGGGCGGGTGCCGGCCCTCACCTCCTCGGCGAGCGCACGCTGCAGCGCGAACGCCTCGCCGTACGGCGTCGGGCCGGGCAGGTCGAGCAGGTGCGCGCGGGCCACGCTTCGACGCTACGAGGTGCCGCCGTCGTCCCAGCCCTCGAGGCGGGCGCGTAGGTCGCGCAGGAACCCTCCCGCGTAGGCGCCGTCGACGAGGCGATGGTCGTACGTGAGCGTCACGTTCATCATCGGCCGAATTGCGATTACGTCCTGCCCGAGCCCGTCCTGCACCACCCAGGGGCGCTTGACGAGCGCGTACGTGCCGAGGATGCCAGCCTGCGGCTGGCTGATGATCGGCGTCCCGTGGAACGTCCCGAAGCCGCCCGGATTCGTGATCGTGAACGTGCCGCCCTGGACGTCGTCCGGCATCAGCTTCTTCGTGCGCGCCTTCTCGGCGAGCTCGGCGATCGCACGCGCGACGCCGAGCAGGTTCAGGTCCTGCGCGTTGCGGATCACCGGGACGATGAGGCCCTTGCCGTCCTCGAGCGCGACCGCGATCCCGAGGTTGACGAACGGCCGGGTGACGATCGTCTCGCCGCGGATCTCCCCGTTCACCCACGGCCACTCGGCGAGCGTCTCGACCGCCGCCTTCGCCACGAACGCGAGGTAGGTCGGGTTGACGCCGTACGAGGCCTGATACTCCTTCTTCAGCTGCTCGCGCGCCGCGACCACGCGGGACATGTCGACCTCGATCGCGCTCGTCACGTGCGCCGACGTGTCGAGCGAGCGGCGCATGTGCTCGGCGACGCCACGGCGCATCGCGTTCATCGGCTCCACGACTTCGCCGGGCACGTGCTGCGAAGGCACGTCCTGCGGAAGTGCCAGGGGCGGCGCCGGCACAGGTGCGGGCGTGGGCGTGGGCGCAGCCGCCGGCACAGGCGCGGGCGCCGGTGCGAGAGGAACCGTCGGCGCCTGCGGTGCCTCGCCTGGCACTTCCGCAGGAAGTGCCTCGACCTGCGCGGCACCTCCCGTCTCTATGAACGCCAGGATGTCCTTCTTCGTCACGCGACCGCCCTGCCCCGTACCGGGCACCACGCCGGGGTCGACGCCGTGCTGGGCGGCGATCCGCGCGACGACCGGCGAGACGAACGTCCGTCCGTTGCCGCTCGGCGCCTCGGCCGGGGCAGCGGGTGCGGGCGACCCCGGCGCGGCTGCAGCGGCGGCGGGCTCCTGCGCAGGAGCCGGGGCGGCAACGGGCGCGGGTGCCGGCGCCGCTGCCTCCTCGGCAGGCTGCGCGGCGGCGTCGGCGGCAGGAGGCTCCTCCTGCACGGGCTCCGCGGGAGCGGGGGCGGCGGCGCCGGCGGCGCCGATCACAGCAAGCACGGTGCCGACCTCGACGGTCTCGCCCTCCTGCACGCGAATCTCGGTGACCGTCCCCTCGCCCGGGCTCGGCACCTCGGTGTCGACCTTGTCGGTCGAGATCTCGAGCAGCGGCTCGTCGAGCGAGACGCTGTCACCCGGCTGCTTGAGCCAGCGAGTGATCGTGCCCTCGGAGACGGAGACGCCCATCTGGGGCATCACGACCTCGACCTGCGTGCCGGTGCTCACGTCGTCAAGCCTCCTGCGTTCCTAGTAGGCGGCCAGCTCGCGGAGCGCGGCCGCAACGTCGTCCACCTGCGGGATGAATGCCTTCTCGAGCGACGGCGCAAACGGCACGGGGCTGTCGGGCGCCGCGAGGCGCCTGACGGGCGCGTCGAGCTGCTCGAACGCCTCCTCGGCGATCGTCGCCGCGATCTCCCCGCCGAACCCGCCGGTCTTCGTGTCCTCGTGGAGAACGAGCACCTTCGAGCACCGCTCGACGCTCTCGAGCACTGCCTCGCGGTCCCAGGGGATCAGGGTGCGGAGGTCGACGATCTCGACGGACACGTCCTCATCGGCGAGCTTCGCCGCGGCCTCGTCTGCCGTGTAGACCATCGCCCCCCATGTGATCACGGTGACGTCCTCACCGGAGCGATGGATCCGTGCCTTGCCGAACGGCGTCGTGTACCGGTCGTCCGGCACCTCGCCGCGGATCCGCCGGTAGAGATGCTTGTGCTCGAAGAAGAGAACCGGGTTCGGGTCTTCGATCGCCGTCGCGAGGAGGCCCTTCGCGTCCTCGGGCGTCGCCGGGCACACGACCTTGAGGCCCGGGATGTGCGCGAAGCTCGACTCGGGGTTCTGTGAGTGGAAAGGCCCGCCGGAGAAGCCGCCGCCCGACGGGAGCCGAAGCACGATCGGGATCGGGGTCCCCGTCCGGTAATGCTGCTTTGCCGCAACCGTGACGAGCTGGTCCCAGGCACACGAGACGAAGTCGGCGAACTGCATCTCGGCGACGGGGCGCATGCCCATCAGCGCGGCGCCCGTCGCCCCGCCGACGATCGCGGTCTCGGAGAGCGGCATGTCGAGCACGCGGCTCGCGCCGAACTCCTCCTGGAAGCCCTGCGTCACCTTGAAGGCGCCGCCGTAGACGCCGACGTCCTCGCCGAGCACGAAGACGCGCTGGTCGCGCCGCATCTCCTGCCGAAGGGAGTCGGAGATCGCCTGGAGGTACGTCTTCTCCGCCATCGATCCTCCTCAGCGGTGGTGGGGCGTCTCGAGCTCGTCCGGAGCCGCGAAGACGCCGTCGGTCACGGTCGAGGGTCGGGGACGGGTGACTCCTCGGCGCGCTGGATCGCCTCGTTCAGCAGGCGCTTGACACCCGCGGTGATCCCGTCCTCCTCGTCGTCCGTCAGCTCGGCGTTGTCGCGCAGCCAGGTGCGGAAGCGCTCGATCGGGTCGCGCTTCGCCCACTCCTCGAACAGCTCCTTCGGGACGTAGAACGCGTCGTCATGGACGGCGTGACCCTCCATCCGGAGCGTGACCGACTCGATCAGCGTGGGGCCGCCGCCCTCGCGCGCCTTCTCGATCGCGTGCTTCGCCTCGCGGTAGACCGCCAGCACGTCCGTCCCGTCGACGACGACGCCGTCGAAGCCGTACGCGGCCGCACGGTCGGCGAGATGGTCGACCGCGTACTGGAGATGCGAGGGCGTCGAGTACGCCCACTGGTTGTTGTCGATCACGAAGACGACGGGCAGGCGACGGACGCCGGCGAGATTCATCCCTTCGTGCGCGTCGCCCCTCGCCGACGCGCCTTCGCCGCACCAGGCGACCGCCACCCGCGACTCGTCGCGGATCTTGAACGCGAGCGCCATGCCGACCCCGACGGGGAGCATCGCCGGCAGGTGACTCACCATCGCGTGGAGGCCGAGGCGGGCATCGCCCATGTGGACGTTTCCGTCGCGGCCTCGCGTCGGCCCGTCGGCGCGGCCCATGTACTGCGCGAAGATCCGCCACGGCTCGATCCCGCGCGTGATGTGGACGCCCATGTCGCGCTGCAGCGGCGTCCCGACGTCGTTCGGGCCCATCGCCGTCGCGACGCCCACCGCCGACGCCTCGTTGCCGCGGCCCGTGTAGAACGAACCCGGGATCTTGCCCTGCTTGTAGAGGATGTGCCCGCGCTCCTCGACCGCGCGGGTGATCAGCATGTTGCGGTACATCCCGAGGAGGTCCTCGCGATCGAGTCCCGCCTCCTTCACCTGTTGCAGCGTCTCGACCGGCTCGGCCTCACGTACTGCCATCTGGGCTCTTCCCTCCCTGGGCGACGAACACCCTGACTCTACCGGCTCCCCCGGCGGGCGTAGCGCCGCCCACGCCTACCGGAGCGGTGCCTCCGTCGCCGGCCGCAACACCCCGTTGCGCGTCCCCGACGGGTCAACCGCCGCCGCATCAGCGGGCAACAGCACGGCGATAGCGCCAGATCGAGAGCGCGGCGAAAACGCCCGTGATCGCGGCGCCCCAGAGGACGGCGAGCCAGACGTCGTTCCCGGCCGGCGTGCCCACGAACAGCGCCCTCGCCGCGTTGACCATGTGAGTGAACGGGTTGTGCTCCGCGATTGGCTGGAGCCACGACGGCATCGTCTCGGGCGGCACGAAGGCCGAGGAGACGAAGGTCACCGGAAAGAGGATCGTGAACCCGACTGCGTTCGCAGCCTCGCCCGAGGAGACGCTCAGTCCGATGAACGCGAACACCCAGGAGAACGCGTACCCGAGGAAGAGCATCAGTGCGATCCCGGCGACGACCTCGGGGGCGCTCGTCGAGAAGCGGAAGCCGACGATCACGCCCACGCCGAACATGACGACCAGCTGGACGACGTTCGTGCCGACGTCCGCGAGCAGGCGACCTGTGAGCACGGCCGGCCCCCACATCGGCAGCGATCGGAACCGGTCGATCAACCCCTTCTTGAGGTCCTCGGCGAGGCCGAGCGCCGTCACGAAGCCGCCGAAGATCATCGACTGAACGACGATCCCCGGCAGCAGGAAGTCGACGTAGTCCATCCCGGGGATCTGGATCGCGCCGCCGAAGACGTACACGAACAACAGCACGAACATGACCGGCTGGATCGTGAAGCCAACGAGCAGGTCGGGCTGCCGCCGGATCCGCAGCAGGCTCCTCTTCGAGAGGACGAGCGTGTCCGAGAGGCCGTGGACGAGCGCCGTCACGGACGCGCCTCGGACTCGCTCACGGGCTCGGTCGCGCGGCCGGTCAGCTGCAGGAAGACGTCGTCGAGCGTCGGACGGGCGAGCGCGACGTCGTGGACGACGATGCCCGCCTCGTCGAGGCGCCGCACGACCTCGGCGATCATCCCCCGTCGCTCGGCGATCGCGACACGCACGGTGCCGTCCTCGATCCAGGGGCGCTCGTGCGAGAGCGCGCAGAGCGCCTCCACTGCGGCGCCAACCTGCGCAGGGTGCTCGAGGTGCACCTCCAGACGGTCGCCGCCAACGCGGGCCTTGAGCTCGTCGGGCGTCCCCTCGGCGATCACGAGCCCGTGGTCGATGACCGCGAGGCGGCCGGAGAGCCGGTCGGCCTCGTCCAGGTACTGCGTCGTCAGCAGCACCGTCGTTCCCTCACCGACGAGCGTCTCGATCGACTCCCAGAGCGACAGCCGGCTGCGCGGGTCGAGTCCGGTCGTCGGCTCGTCGAGGAAAAGGACGGGCGGACGGATCACGAGCGCCGCACCGAGGTCGAGGCGCCGTCGCATCCCGCCGGAGTACGTACCGACAACCCGGTCGCCGGCCTCCTCGAGGTCGAACTGCCCGAGAAGCTCGCGGGCGCGCTCTCGGGCCACCTTACGGGGGAGGTGGTAGAGCCGGCCCACCATCTCCAGGTTCTCGAACCCGGTCAGGTTCTCGTCGACGGCCGCGTACTGACCGGCAAGGCCGATCGCCGCACGTACCTGTGCGCCCTCGCGCAGCACGTCATGCCCGGCGACCTGCGCACTACCTTCGTCCGGCGCGAGTAGCGTCGTGAAGATGCGGACGGCGGTCGTCTTGCCTGCCCCGTTCGGGCCCAGCAGCCCGAAGACGCTGCCCGTCTCGACAGCGAGGTCGATGCCCCGCAGAGCGTGGACGTCGCCGTAGCGCTTGCGGAGCCCTGTCGCCTCGATCGCCTTTCCTTGCACCGTCCGACGCTAGCGGACGCCAGGCAGGATGGTCCTCATGCCTCGCGCAGGACGCTCGTGGATCCAGGAGGAGCGACGCCGGACGCTCGGCGACTGGGTCGCCTTCTGCCCCGGGTGCGGCCACGTGGCTCGCTACTTCGAGGAGCACGAGGACGAGCGCCCGACGTCCTGCCCCCAGTGCGCGACGGCTCTCGTCGCGCGTTGCCCATCGTGCGACGCACGCCTTCCGTCGGCGTTCCAGGTCGAGTGCGAGGAGTGCGCCGCCCCCTGCGCGACAACGAGCTCTTCGGGGGACCGATCCGGCGGGCGCGACGCTAACGGCCGGGCACTTGCTTCGCAGGTCCCAGAGCCGGCGCTTCGCGCAGCGAGGTGCCCGACACGCTCAGAACATCGTGCCGACGATCTGCGAAAAGCGGATCACGGTCACGGTGTCCTCTTCCGAGACCGGGCGGTTGTAGAGCTTCGCGAGCCAGTCGACGAACTCGTCCACGCGGCGGATCTCGGGGTTGTCGTGCTCGATCTCGCGCGGGGAGAGCTCGGACAGGGTCTTCACGTCGACCTTGTCGATCACCGCGTCGAAGACCTTCTCGCGCTGGCCGTAGCGGGCGCCGACGAGCACCGTCACGATCATCCCCTTGCGGTACTTCGCGGACTTGTCGCCGAGGCGGATCGTCGCGGTCTTCCGCCCCGTGCGAAGCTGGTCGGCGACGACGGGCGAGTAGAAGTTGAGCGCGAACGTCGGCAAGGGGATCGAGCCTATCGGCTCGCTCCCCTAGATGAAACCCTCGGCGAGCGCCTCGCGCGCCTTCGCCGCCATCTCGCGCTCCCCGCCGTAGGAGAGGAGCCGCGGCGCGTCGTCGAGCGGCACCCAGCGCGCCTCGGCAACCTCGATCTCCATTCCTGGCGGAAGCTCGCCGATCCGGCCGGCGGCGGCGTGGAGGAGGAAGAACGAGACGACCTTGAAGATCCGCTCGCCGTCCCAGGTGTAGACGTAGCGGACATCCCCGAGCTTCCGGCCGCCGGTGGCGTGGAGCCCCGTCTCCTCGTAGACCTCGCGGATCGCCGTCTCGAGCCCTCGCTCGCCGTCGTCGATCAGGCCCTTCGGAAGCGCCCAGACCTGCGGTCGAGGGTGATCGCGGCGCGGCCGCACGAGCGCGACCCACCAGCGCCCGCGCATCCGGCGCACGACCACCCCACCGGCGGAGAGCTCGCGACGCATTGGGTCGCATTCTGCAGCCCGTATACGCTCGCCGGCATCGCGAAGGGCTTGTAACAGTCTGTTACGAGGCGCTCGTGCACGCACCCTTCAGATCTGCGCCCGGGTCACTCAGATCGTCTGTCGCACAGCCTGTCGCGTCGTGCTATAACACAGGTCGTCGGCACTCTCATAGCGCGAGTGCCAGAGTGTTCACCAACGTCTCTCAGGGAGGCATACCGTATGAATCTGCAGCCCCTTGGTGACCGCCTCATCGTGGAGGTCCTCGATGAGGAGGACGTCACGGCGAGCGGCATCGTGCTGCCCGACACGGCGAAGGAGAAGCCGCAGCGCGGCAAGGTCCTCGCGGTCGGTCCCGGCCCGCGCGACGAGGACGGGGAGTACGTCAAGATGGACCTGGAAGAGGGCGACGAGATCATCTTCTCCAAGTACGGCGGCACCGAGATCAAGCTCGGCGCCGACGAGGTCCTGATCCTGCGCGAGTCGGACGTCCTGGCCAAGGTCGTCGGCGATCGCGCGGCGGTCTAACGCGTTTCGAGGAGGAACGAGAAACCCATGGCTCACAAGGAACTGAAGTTCGACGAGGACGCGCGCCGCGCGCTCGAGCGCGGGGTCAACACCCTCGCCGACGCCGTCAAGGTGACGCTCGGCCCCAAGGGACGCTACGTCGTCCTCGACAAGAAGTTCGGCGCGCCGACGATCACGAACGACGGCGTCACCATCGCCCGCGAGATCGAGGTCGAGGACCCGTTCGAGAACCAGGGCGCGCAGCTCGTCCGCGAGGTCGCCACGGCGACCAACGACGTCGCCGGCGACGGCACGACGACCGCGACCGTGCTCGCTCAGGCGATCGTCCGCGAGGGTCTCAAGAACGTCGCCGCCGGCGCCAACCCGATGGGCCTCAAGCGGGGCATCGAGCGGGCGGTCGAGGGCATCGTCGAGGACCTGAAGAAGCAGTCGACCGAGGTGTCCGGCAAGGAGGACATCGCCCGCGTCGCCACCATCTCCTCGCGCGAGCGCGAGATCGGCGACGTGATCGCGGACGCGATCGAGAAGGTCGGCAAGGATGGCGTCGTGAACGTCGAGGAGGGCCAGACCTTCGGCCTCGATCTCGAGTTCACCGAGGGCATGCAGTTCGACAAGGGCTACCTGTCGCCGTACATGATCACCGACGCCGAGCGCATGGAGGCCGTGCTCGACGAGCCGTACGTCCTGATCGCCAACCAGAAAATCGGCGCGGTCAAGGATCTCCTCCCCCGTCCTGGAGCAGGTCATCCAGGCCGGCAAGCCGCTGCTGGTCGTCGCCGAGGACGTCGAGGGCGAGGCCCTCGCGACCGTCGTCGTCAACAAGCTCCGCGGCGTCTTCACCGCCGTCGCCGTCAAGGCGCCCGGCTTCGGCGACCGCCGCAAGCGGATGCTCGAGGACATCGCGATCCTCACGGGCGGCGAGGTGATCACCGAGGAGATGGGCCTCAAGCTCGAGAACACGAAGCTCTCGCAGCTCGGCAAGGCCCGCAAGATCGTGATCGACAAGGACTCGACGACGATCGTGGACGGGGCCGGCGACTCGGAGGCGATCAAGGGCCGCATCAAGCAGCTCAAGTCCGAGATCGAGACGACCGACTCCGACTTCGACCGCGAGAAGCTCCAGGAGCGGCTCGCGAAGCTCTCGGGCGGTGTCGCGGTGATCAAGGTCGGCGCCGCGACCGAGACCGAGATGAAGGAGAAGAAGCACCGCGTCGAGGACGCGCTGCAGGCCACCCGGGCGGCCCTCGAGGAGGGCATCGTCGCGGGCGGCGGCGTCGCGCTGCTGAACGCGGCCGACACGGTCAAGAAGTCGCTAGCGGCGCTCGAGGGCGACGAGAAGACCGGCTCGACGATCATTCTCCGCGCGCTCGAGGAGCCCGTCCGCCAGCTCGCGTCCAACGCGGGCCTGGAGGGCTCGGTCGTCGTCAACCAGGTCCGCTCGGCAAAGAAGGGCCACGGCCTCAACGTCGAGGACGGCGAGATCGAGGACCTCGTCAAGGTCGGGATCATCGACCCGACGATGGTCACCCGCTCGGCCCTGCAGAACGCGGCGTCGATCGCGAAGAACATCCTCACCACCGAGGTGGTCGTCGCCGAGGCGCCGGAGAAGGCAGCGGCCCCGATGGGCGGCGGCATGCCCGACATGGGCGGGATGATGTAAGGACATCCGCTGACGCGGCTGTCCTAGGAAGACCCGAGGGGCCGGCTTGCGCCGGCCCCTCGCTGCGTCAGGCGAGCGTCAGGTCGGCGCGGGCGAAGTCGTCGCCCTTGCAGAGCAGTGGACGTCGAGCCGCGCGGGCGGTCGCATACGCCAGGCAATCGCCGAGGTCGAGGGCCGCGGGCTGCCGGCCGCGTCCGTAACGCAGCCACGCGTCCGCCGCCGCTCTCCAGTGGTGCGCGTCGAACGGAATCACGACGATGCCCGTCAGCACGACGACACGCTCGAGCCAGCGCGACCCGACCCCGCCAAGCCGGGCCGAGAGGACGGTCGAGGCTTCGACCATCGTTAGTCACTCACCAAGTCGCGCGCAGGCCCTTGAACATCGGGAAATGCCGGACGTTCAGCGTGGCCAGCTCGGCGTCGTGGAGCTCGGCGGTCGCCGCGACGACGTAGTCGACGAGGTCGATGCCCGAGTGGGAGCGACGATAGCGGCGTAGATGCTCCGCCGCGCGGCGCGCGATCGCGTCGGTCACGGGGAGCAGGCGGACGGCGCCGAAGAGGGAGGCGACCTGCACGCGCTCCGGGCTCCGCATCCCTCCCTCGATCTCCACGCGGGCGATCACGCTCGCGAGGCGCTCCTCGCTCGCGACGTGCGTCAAGAGGTCGGTCGCGCGGTCGTCTCCGCGCAGGTGCGCGATGAGGACGCTCGTGTCGAAGAGCGTCACAGACCGTCGGCGCGAAGCCGCTCGTCGGCGGTCTTCCCGCGAACCGCCCGGAGTCGCCGCGAACCTAGCCGCGATTCGCAAGAATCGCGGCCATGACGCTCTGGTCAGGCCGCGTGGGCTCGTCGCTCGATCCCGCCGTGTGGGAGCTTCTGCGCGCGAACGACGCAGAGCTGCTTCCGTACGACTGCGCAGCGACCGCGGAGCACGCGGGGCGGCTGCATGGCGCCGGGTTGCTCGACGCCGGCGAGCTGTCGGAGCTCGAGGAGAAGCTCTCCGCGATCGCGCAGGACCCGACCGCGATCCTCGCAACCGACGAGGACGTCCACTCCGCGATCGAGCGCCTGCTCGGACCGGTCGGCCGCAAGGTTCATGCCGGGCGCTCGCGCAACGACCAGGTCGCGGCGGCGTTCCGCCTCTTGGTGCGCGACGCGTGCGCCGAGGCACGCGAGGAGATCGACGCACTCGCCCTCGTCACGCTCTCGTTCGCGGAGACCGAGGCGGACACGCTGATGCCCGGCTATACACACCTCCAGCGTGGGCAGCCCGTGACCCTCGGACACCACCTGCTCGCGTGGGTCGAGATGCTCGGCCGCGACCGGACGCGATTCGCCGCCGCAGCCGAGGCGGCGGCGGAGAGCCCGCTCGGGGCCGGCGCGCTCGCCGGCTCGACGCTCGGGATCGATCCACCGACGGCGCAAATGCGGAACTCGATCGACGCGGTCTCGGACCGCGACTTCGCGCTCGACTACCTCTACGCGGCCGCGATGCTGGCCTTGCACCTCTCGCGGATCGGCGAGGAGATCGTCCTCTGGGCGACCGCCGAGTTCGGCTTCGTGCGGCTTCCCGAGACCGCCTCGACCGGGTCGTCGATGATGCCGCAGAAGCTGAACCCCGACGTCGCCGAGCTCGTGCGGGGCAAGGCGGGGACGGCGATCGGCCGGCTCGCAGGATTGCTCGCGACCGTGAAGGGCCTGCCTCTCGCCTACGACCGCGACCTCCAGGAGGACAAGCCGGCCGTCTTCGGTGCTCGCCGTGACGTTCGCGACTCGCTGCGCGGGATGACCGTGCTCGTGAGCGGCCTCGCGGCGAACCGCGACCGCCTCGCAGAGGCCGTCGCCGACCCGCTGCTGCTTGCGACGGACGTCGCCGAGGACCTCGTCCGGGGCGGCGTCCCGTTCCGCGACGCGCACGAGCAGGTAGCTGCCTCGGTGCGAGACGGCACCTTCGACGCAGGCACGACCGCCGCGGAGAGCGTCGCAGCCCGGCCCGCCCCCGGCCCCGGCGGCGTGCGCGAGGCGATCGCCGCCGCGCGTGGGCGCTTCGGCAAGGGCGCCTGAGGACCGCCGCCCGACCTGGTGTCCCGACATGGTGTCCGACTTCAGTCGGACACCTACGCTAGACGGGACCGCCCCGCACTCGTTGGTGTCGGACTGAAGTCCGACACCTGGTCCATGTGACGACACCCCGGGCGGGCGGCGTAGAAGAGTCAAACCGACTCCGGAGGACGGCCCATGAAACGTATCGCCCTCGCCGCAGCGCTCCTGCTCGCAGCCGCCGCGCTCGCCGGCGTGCTTCGCCCCGAAGGGGCCGGCGCCGATACCACCACGCCCGGCACGGACAGCGTCACCGTGACCGGCACGGGCGGCGTCGAGGCCGTCCCCGACCGGGCGGAGATCTCGGCGGGCGTCGAGTCCCGGGCGCCCACGGCGCAGGGGGCGCTCGCCGCGAACGGGGCCGCCATGCGGAAGGTCATCGCCGCGCTCCGTGAAGGCGGCGGCAAGGACGTCACCACGCAGAGCGTCTCGCTCGCCACGACGTTCGACCAGAACGGCAAGCCGGACGGCTTCGTCGCTTCGAACATCGCCTCCGCCGAGACGTTGCTTGCCGACGCCGGCGCGCTGATCGACGCCGCTGTCGCCGCCGGAGCGACCACGATCTACGGCCCGTCCCTCTCGAGCTCCGACGCCCACGCGCTCTATCGCCAGGCACTGGCGAAGGCGGTCGATGACGCGAAGGCGCGGGCAGGGATCCTCGCGAGTGCGGCAGGGCGCGAGCTGGGCCGCGTGACCGCGATCGTCGAGGGCGGCGGCGCCCCCGTTCCGTTCGCCGCGAAGGCGTCCGGCACGCAGGACTCGACCCCCGTCGTGTCCGGACCCCAGGAGACGACCGCGCAGGTCTCGGTCACGTACGAGCTTCGGTGAGCCTCCGGGATCCGCGAGGCGGGTCCCGGAGGCCGCGAGTCAGCCGGCGCCCGTGGTCGCGGGCGCCGGCCGGTGGCCCGCTCGTGGCGTGCGCACCGCGTGCGGGCCATGGTGCTCCGTCCCGTAGCCGCCGGGGACCGGGATGTAGAGCTCGGGGTAGCCCCACATCCCGTGCTCCGAGACGTCGAGGCCCATCGTCTCGACGTGCGGTTCGGCGCGGATCCCGACCGTCACCTTCATCAGCCAGAGCACGAGGAACGACGCCGTGAACGTGAATGCCGCGACGACGGCGAGGCCCAGGAGCTGGATCCCGAGCTGGTGGATGCCGCCGCCGTAGAGGAGGCCGCCCGAGCCGGTCTCGAGCCGGTCCGCCAGCGCCGGCACGGTGAGGAACCCGAGGGAGAGCGTTCCCCAGACTCCGGACATGCCGTGCGCGGCGAGCGCGCCCACGGGATCGTCGATCCCGAGCCGCTCGACGAGCAACGAGCCGAGCACCACGATCACGCCCGCGACGAATCCGATGAGGATCGCGGCCCACGGCGCGACGAACGCGCAGGCGGCGGTGATCGCGACGAGCGCGGCGATGGCGCCGTTCAGCATCATCGACAGGTCGGGCTTGCCGATCACGATCCACGAGGCTGCGACCGCGCCGAGGACGCCGGCGGCCGCCGCGAGGTTCGTGTTCATGGCGACGTACGCGAAGAAGCCGACGCCCCCGAGGTCGACCGACAGGGTCGAGCCGGGGTTGAACCCGAACCACCCGAACCAGAGCACGATCACCCCGAGCGTCGTGTACGCCATGTTGTGGCCGGGGATCGGCTGCGCCTTCCCGTCGACGAACTTCCCGATCCGCGGCCCGAGGAGCAGCGTCCCTGCGAGCCCCGCGAGCGCACCCTGGTAGTGGACGACGGTCGAGCCGGCAAAGTCCTGCATCCCCTTCGAGAAGAGCCACCCGTCGGGGCTCCAGATCCAGTGCGCGACGACGGCGTAGATCAACGTGAAGACGATCCCGAACGCAAGGTAGACCCAGAGGCGCGTGCGCTCGGCCATCGCCCCCCAGACGATCGCGAGCGAGACGGCCGCGAACGCCACCTCGAACAGGTACCCGGCCGCGGCCGGGATCGCCGAGAACCAGGAGAACGGCGCGGCGCCGATCGCGAGGAGCTCCTCGACCGACGGCGCAAACCCCGAGCCGCCGACGAGCCCGCCGCCGCCGTCGCCGAACGCGATCCCGAAGCCGACGAGGTAATAGACGATGGAGACGACGCCGAGGATGAGGACGTTCTTCGCCGCGATATGACCGACGTTCTTCATCCGCGTCAGACCCGCCTCGAGGAAGGCGAAGCCCGCCTGCATGAACAGCACGAGAATCGCAGCGAGGACGACCCAGATCGTGCTCGCCGCGATCGCCAGCTCGCGCGTGCTCATACGCGCTCCCTCTCCTCCAGCCGCTGCCCGGTGCGGTTGTGCGTCACCGCGTAGACCGGGGACATCCAGCAGATCCCGTCACCGTTCACATGGCCGGTTCGGGCCGCGTCGACGACCGCAGCGATCACCTCCTCGGCGATCTCGTCACGTACGACAAAGGTCAGGTGCGCTTTCGGTAGGAACCGGGACTCGAAGACGCGGCCGCGGTACTCGTGCGTGATCCCCTTCTCGCGCCCGTGGCCGACGGCCTCGACGACCGTGACGCCGACGTGCCCGGTCTCCGCCTCGACTGCCTCCATCACGGTCTCGACGCGGTCGCGGACGACGACCGCCTCGACCTTCATCACGGTGACCCCACCTTCCTGCGGCGGGAGCTCCTGGCGGTGCTCGCCACGCGCGGTCGCCGCGCGGCGGGCCGGCGCGAGCCGGGCCGAAAGTGCCGCGCGCTCAGACGCACGGGAGTCCCGGTGGGGGTCTCGCGGTTCTCTGCCATCACCGTCTCCTTCCCTCGGTCCACGAAAAAAGCCCCACCTCTCCCGCGGGAGAGACGAGGCTTCGTTGCCATCGGCGGGAGCGACGTCGACCCGCCTGCGAGGCAGCTTAGAGGTCGCGACGGTCGGAGCGCAAGCGCAACTCGGGCATCGCCCATCGGTCCGTCAGCACCCCGCTTTGGGACATGTCCGTTCTAGCCCCCTCACCTGGGCCACCGACCTCCTCCCCACGCTTCGAGCGTAACGTGGAAATGCGTACGTGTCTGTCACGACTTCGTGCCGCGTCAAGCCGGGTGGTCGCGTCGCGCCCCGGGTCGAAACCACGCCGGCGCGTGCCGCGGCGCATGCCTCACCGGAACGCTCTGAGGTGTGGTTTCCCGTACTAGCCGCGCGCACGACGAGGGTGCTAGTCTCGGCGCGTGATGATGCTCGGTCGTATCTAGGACATCCGTTGCCGAGGCCCGCCCGCTGCGGAGCCTCCTCCTGCACGTCCTGGTACCGCCGTTCGAAGGGAGAGCACCATCGTGAAAGAGTTGTCGCCCGTTCCGCCCGACGCACTGGCCGTGGAGACCCACGACCTGCGCAAGGAGTTCGTCCGGAAGGACCGGGATCGCGGCAAGCGGCGCGTGGCCGCGCTCGAGCGCGTGACGCTCGCGATCGCGCGCGGCGAGTGCGTCGCGATCCTCGGCCAGAACGGCTCCGGCAAGTCGACGCTCGTACGGCTGCTCTCGACGCTGCTCCTGCCCGACGGTGGCAGCGCGCGCGTGTTCGGCTACGACGTCGTGCGCGAGGACAAGGCCGTGCGGCGGCTCGTCAACCGCGTCTCCGTCGAGGCGAGCTTCTTCAAGAAGATGTCACCGTCCGAGAACCTCCACTACGCGGCGCGCTTCTACGGGATGACGCCGTCCGAGACGTCGGAACAGATCCCCGCGATCCTCGAGCGGGTCGGCTTCCCGCCTGACCGGCGCACCGAGCCGATGGAGAACCTCTCGCGCGGGATGCAGCAGAAGGTCGCGCTCGCGCGGGCGCTGCTCACCTCGCCGGTGCTGCTCCTGCTCGACGAGCCCACGACGGGTCTCGACCCGCGCTCGAAGCTCGAGGTTCAGGACTTCGTCCGTGAGATGCGCTCCGTGCACGACTCCACGATCCTGCTCTGCACGCACGACCTCGCGGAGGCGGAGAAACTGGCCGAGCGCGTCGGGATCCTCGACCGCGGCCGCCTGCTCGCGCTCGAGCCTGCAGCCGATCTCAAGGGGCGGTTCGGTGCCGACACGCTCGAGGAGGCCTTCTTCGCGGCGACCGGGCGCGGCTTCGAGGACGAGGAGGACGAGCTGGACGCGGAGGAGAGGAAGGTGCTCGCATGAGAGAGAAACCGAGCGTGAGCCAGGCTGAAGCCTGGCACCCGCGCAACTCCCTCTTGGAGCTCAAGCACGAGCTGATCGGCCTCGCCGGCGTAGTCGAGCGGAACGTCTACCTCACCCGCCGGTACATCTATTGGGACCTCGCGTTCTTCGTCTGGACGGTCGCGAACACCCTCACGATCGTCTTCATCGCGAAGGGGATCGAGGCGTCGGGCGGTGAGATCGACGTCGATCGCGCGACGACCACGCTCCTGATCGGCGCCGTCGTCTGGGCGTACCTCGGGATCATCTTCGAGTTCCTCACGGAGACGGTCGCCTGGGAACGCTGGGAGGGAACGATCGAGTACACGTTCATGGCACCGCTCTCGCGGGCGATGCACCTCGGCGGCTCGGGCGTCTTCGCCGTGCTCTACGGGCTCGTGCGGGCGATCCTGCTGTTCGCGGTCGTTGCCGCCTTCTTCGGGCTGCAGTTCGACGACGCGAACTTCGCGGCGGCGCTCGTGATCCTGATCGTCGCGTCGGTCTCGTTCTTCGGGATCGGGATGATGACCGCGGTGCTGCCGCTCATCTCGCCGGAGAAGGGCGCCCAGCTCGGGTTCGTCGCGCAGGGGATGCTGCTCGTCGTTTCGGGCGTCTACTACCCGGTCGAAGTGCTGCCTGGCTGGATGCAGTGGCTGGCGACGATCTCGCCTGCGACGTATGCACTCGACGGGATCCGTGCCTCGATCCTCGACGGCGCCTCGCTCGGCTCCCTCTGGCACGACATCTGGCCGCTCTTGATCATCGGCGCTGCGTGCATCCCGCTCGGCCTAGCGATCTTCAACCGCGGCGAGGTGTACGCCAAGCGGCACGGAAAGCTGAAACGATCCGGGTAGCGATGGACGGCGACGTGGAGAACGGCGACGTGGAGATCTGCGAGCTCGCGCTCGACGACCGGTCGGGTCACGAGGCGTACGCTGCGCTGTGGAACGCCGTCCTGCCGCTCTACCCGATCACGGCGGACGAGCTCGAGCGGCAGCGTCTGCGCCGTCCCGGCGACGTCCGCCTGCTCGGGAAGATCGACTGGGCGGTCGCAGGCTGTGCGGCTGCGATTCGCTCCGATCTGCCGGGCCGTACGTACATGGGCAACGTCGTCCTGCCCGAGTACCGGCGCCGCGGGCTCGGTCGGGCGTTTCTGGAGCGTATCGCCGCCGTTGCGCGCCGGCACGGCCACGACGTCCTGGCAGCGGGCGTCGAGGAGGGTGACGAGGGAGGCGAGGCGTTCGCGGCGCGCTTCGGGCTCATCGAGGTGCTCCGCGAGCTCGAGATCTCGCGTCGGCTCGCACCGGACGAGCCGGAGCCCGTGGCGCCCGCAGGGATCGCGATCGTCGAGGTATCGACGCGGCCCGACCTCCTGCGCGACGCGTACGCGCTCGCGTGCGAGGCGCTGCCGCAGATGCCGCTGCACGCGCCGCTCGAGGTGCCCTCGTACGACCGCTGGGTCGAGGAGGACGCGACCGGGGCGGACGTCCTCTCCGGTGGCACGTTGCTCGCGCTCGACGGCGACCGGGTCGTCGGCTTCGTCAGCCTCCTGCGTCGCGCCGCGGACCCGCGGCTGGCCGAGCACGGCCTCACCTCCGTCGCGGAGAGCCACCGGAACCGGGGCATCGCGACCTCGCTCAAGCGTGCGCAGATCGCCTGGGCCTCGCGGAACGGCTATCGCGAGCTGATGACGTCGACGCAGGATGCGAACGCGCCGATGCGGGCGGTGAACGCCAGGCTCGGCTACGAGCCACGTCCCGCCTGGATCCGGTTCGAGGCGCCCCTCGAGGAAATCGAGGCCCGGCTCGCCGGAGACGCTCGCCGGCGCCGACCGTGACGCAGGCCCCGCTGCGGGAGCGTCAGCGGCGGTGATGCGGGCGAGCCGAGCGAGCCCGCAGGGGGACCGGCCCGCTCGCGTGGGGTGGCATGAGCGGTAGCAGGCCTCGCCGGATCGCGAGGACGACCGCGTGTGTTCCGTTCCGTGCGCCGAGCTTCGCGATGATGCGCTTGCGGTAGCCCTTCACCGTCTCGGAGGAGAGGTAGAGCCGCTGACCCGTCTGGGCGGCCGTCTCGCCCTCGGCCGCGGCGGCGAGAATCTCCGTCTCGCGGTCGGTCAGCGGCTCGCCTTCGAGGATCTCGCCGAGCAGGCTGGTCATGCCGCTCTCCTCCGCACTCGTGCCGAGCCGTTGTGTACGAGCGTGTAGACCCGGTCCGGGCTGACGCCGAGGTCCTTCGCCACATCGGCCGCCGTGTCGCCGTCCACGACCGTCCTGATGAGCGCGATCCGCTCGCGCTCGGGAATCGAGCCGAGGACCCGGAGGCGGTCGAGGCTCTCGACGGTGTCGTGCGGGCTCGGGCCAGGGTCGGCCGGCTCGAACGCGCGCTCGGCGGTCGTCGTGGCGCGGCCGAGGTCGGGGAAGCCCACGACGTCCACGAAGACGCCGTCGCCGAGGTTGTTCCGACGCGCCCGCGTCCGCACGGTGTCCGCGATGGCGCCACGAACGTACGGTGTCGCGAACGCCGGAAACGGAACGCCGTACGAGGGGTCGAACCGCCTCGCTGCCTTGGCGAGGGCGAGGTAGCCGTCAGCGACGAGCTCTTCCTGCTCGAGCGGGGTGTGCCGCCAGCGCCTGGCTTCGCGGCGAGGGAGGTGAAGCGCTTGCTCGACGAGCGTGTTGTCGATCATGCGTTGAGTACGCCTCCTGAGTGGGGGACAGGAGCGACCGCGGCGGCGTGAACACGCGCGGTACGGCGCTTCCGCTGGGGATTCGAGTCGCTTTGCATGGGGGGCATGCGTGGCGTCGGCACGTGGCCGGTAACGGAAGGTCAGGAGCCTATCACCCCCACCGGCCGTGCGACTTGTGAACGGGAGTCAACACCGAGCACCTGGCAAGCCCCTCCGCCCCGGCTGCTAGGCTCTCTGCCGTCTTCGAGGCAACGGGGCCTCGGGCGCGGAGCATCCGTGCCCGAGGCCCTTTGTCGTTCAAGGGAGGAGCACCGATGGCGAGAGCACGATCGACCGCGGCGACGAGCCGCTCCCGGATGGTGAAGTCGAAGGACCGCGCGACCTCGAGCCTCGCGGCGCGCCGAGCCGTCCTGAAGCAGATGCGCGAGGAGGAGATCGAGCACGTCCTCTTCTGGTTCACGGACCTCGAGGGGCACCTCAAGTCGTTTGCGATCACTCCGTCGGAGATCCCGGATGCGCTCGACGACGGGATGGGCTTCGACGGGTCGTCGATCACCGGCTTCAACCGGATCGAGGAGTCCGACATGGTCGCGATCCCCGACCCGAAGACCTTCCGGGTGCTCCCCCGACCGGTCGACGAGCACGGTCACGAGATCGGGGCGAAGGTGGGCCGGATGATCTGCGACGTGGTCAGGCCCGACGGCACGCCGTACGACGGCGACCCGCGCTTCGTCCTGCGGGCGGCGCTCGAGCGGATGCGCAAGCTCGGCTTCGACACGTTCAATGTCGGCCCCGAGCTCGAGTACTTCCTCTTCGAGGACGACTCGGACACGAAGACCCTCGACGAGGGCGGCTACTTCGCAATGACGGCGCAGGACGCCGCGACGGAGGTGCGCAACGACACGATCCACGCACTCGAGTCGGTCGGGATCCCGATCGAGTACCACCACCACGAGGTGGCGCCCTCACAGCACGAGATCGACATGCGCTACGCCGACGCGCTTGCGATGGCCGACCACTGCATCACCTACCGGATGATCGTGAAGGAGGTCGCGGCCTGGCACGGCTACTACGCGACCTTCATGCCGAAGCCCCTCTTCGGCGAGAACGGCTCGGGCATGCACACGCACATGTCGCTGTTCAAGAACGGGCGCAACCAGTTCTTCGACGCGAAGGACCCGCACCACCTTTCGAAGACCGCGAAGTCGTTCATCGCCGGCCTGCTCGTCCACGCGCGCGAGATGTCGGCCGTGCTCGCGCAGTGGGTCAACTCGTACAAGCGACTCGTCCCCGGCTTCGAGGCGCCCGTCTACGTGGCGTGGTCGCAGCGCAACCGCTCGGCGCTGATCCGGATCCCGCTCTACAAGCCGGGTGAGGAGCAGGCGACGCGGGCGGAGATCCGCTGCCCCGACCCGGCCTGCAACCCCTACCTTGCCTTTGCGGCCCTGCTCCACGCGGGTCTCGAGGGGATCGAGCGCGGCTACGCGCTGCCGGACGAGATGACGACGAACCTCTACCGGCTGTCCGACGCCGAGCGGGAGGAACAGGGTGTCGAGTCGCTTCCCGGCTCGCTCGGCGAGGCGGTCGAGGCGCTCGCCGGATCGGAGCTGATGGCGCGGGCGCTCGGGGAGCACATCTTCCCGCGCTACGTCGAGCTCAAGCGGCTCGAGTGGAACGAGTACCGCATCCAGGTGAGCGAATGGGAGAAGCGGCGGTACCTGTCCTCGCTGTAGGAGCAACGGCACTGGACATCGTCCCCCGAAACGCGCATCATCACGGGTGCAGGCGGAGCCGCAAGGCGAGCGGCCACGTCTGTGTCTGACGGCCGATCGCGGGTCCCCGGTGGGGGCCCGTGGTCGTTCTGCGTGGGGGAACCCATGGTTCCCCCATGAGCCCCCTCTCTCGACACTCTGGCGCCCGCGGGGCGCTGCGGAGCAGCGACCCCCTCCGCGCAGCGGAGACCCAATTAGACAGCCGGCCGCGAAGCGCCGACCTTCAAACGCTAGTGCGGCCGCCAGGCGCCATCGCGTTCACGTCAAACGCAGGAGAGGCCGCACTAGGGTTTCCAGACCATCAGGGCGACGATCGCGATCGTCGCCACGAGCATCGACGCGTCGAGCGCCAGCGCAAGCGGATCGCGAAGGCTTCGCGCGAGCTCGTCCGTCTTCCGGTCGCCGTCCGCGGAGCAGCGCTCGGCGAGCACACGGGTCCTGCGGTCGAGCCGCCCCGCGACGGCGCCGACGACGACGAGCCACGCGACGAGCGCGTACGTCCATTCGAGCCAGCGGGCGCCGAGGGGGACGCCGAGCTCGTTGGCAAGCGAGAAGCCGGCGCCGAGGGTGAGCAGCAAGCCGACGAGCACGACCGGGATCAGCGGTCTCGTCGCCCGGAGCAGCACGGCGCTCTCCGACGGCCGCTCCTTCCCGATCGCAAGCAGCCGTAGGGCGGTCACGCCCACGCTCCCGCCGACGAAGAGCAGCGTGCCGAGCAAGTGCAGGAAGAGGAGCCAGTCTCGCGACATTCCGTCGAACGTAGCCGAGGCACCCGGCGGGCGTCGCAGTCGAAACCCGTAGCCTGAGCTTCCGTGATGACCGCTCTCCGGATCCTGCACGTGCTGTCGGCGTCCGTCTGGGTGGGCGGCACGGTCGCGCTCGTGTTCGTGGGCGTGCCCGCGATCCGGCAGCTCGAGGGCGAGGCCCGCGCAACCGCGATGCGGACGCTCGGCCGCCGCTGGCGGCCGCTCGGCTGGAGCGCGATGGCGGCGGCGATCCTCTCGGGCCTGTGGCTCACCGACCGGCACGGCGGGTTCAACCGTGCCGCGCTCGAGACGGACTTCGACCGGACGCTGATCGCGAAGTCGGTCCTCGTGGCGCTTCTCGTCGCCGGGGGAATCCTCCACGACTACGTGCTCGGGCCGCGCCTGCAGCGCGCGCTGCGCGAGAACGACCCGTCGGCACCGGCGACGCGGCGGCGGCTGGTCGCCGTCGGCTGGTTCAACTTCGGGCTCACGATCGCGGTGCCCGTGCTCGGGGCGGTCACCCTGACGACGCTGGACTGATGGGGCCTCACGCAACAGCCTGTTACTTGCTGCGTGACTGACCGTGGACGATGCCGCCCGCCACCTGGCGCTCCTGACGCGGACGACCGACGTCGTCAATTCCTCCCTCGACCTGCAGGACGTGCTCGAGGCGATCGCGCACGAGGTGGCGGCCGCGCTCGAGACGGATGCGTGCTTCGTCTACCTCTACGACGAGCGCACGGACGAGCTCGTGCTGCGGGCGACGCACGGCACCCGCATCGAGGACGCGACGAGCGCGCCGCGCATGCGCCGGGGGGTCGGGATCACGGGCGTGGCGGCCGACGAGCGGCGACCGATCATGATCGCGTCCGGGGCTCACCTCGACCCGCGCTTCAAGGCGTTCCCCAATCTGCGCGAGGAGGAGTACGAGTCGATCCTCGCCGTGCCGATTCTCGCTCGCGACGTGCTCGAGGGGGCCCTCAACGTCCGCACCCGCGAGCCGCGCTCGTTCACGGAGGGGAGATCGCGCTCCTCACCTCGATCGCCTCGCAGGTCGGGCGATCGATCGAGCACGCCAAGCTCTACGCGCAGGCGCGGCGGCGCGTGGACGAGCTCGAGGCGCTCGCCCGGATCTCGGAGGCGGTCTCGGACTCCCTCTACCTCGAGGAATCCCTCGAGGCGATCGTGCGGACGACCGTGGAGTCGCTCGCGGCGACGGGAGCCGCGGTCGTCCTCGAGGACGGCCGGATCGCGTGGCCCGAAGGACGTGCCGGCGCCCACGCGGTCCGCCTGCCGCTGCGCTGGCGCGGGCGCCAGATCGGCGAGCTCGTGGTCGATCGCGACACGCCGTTCTCCGAGGACGACCGGCAGCTCCTCGACGCGATCGCGAGCCAGGCGGCGGTGGCGCTCGAGCACGGGCGGATGGCGCTGCGCGGCGTCCTCGCGCAGGAGATCCACCACCGGGTCAAGAACAACCTGCAGACCGTCGCCTCGCTCCTGCGGCTGCAAGCGCGGGCGCGCGGCGTCGACCCGCAGAAGGCGCTCACCGACTCGGTCAACCGGATCCTCGCGATCGCCGCGGTGCACGAGGAGCTGACGGAGCATCGCGAGGACGTCGTCGACCTCGCAGAGCTCCTCGATCGCCTCCGTGCGATGCTCGTGCAGGGCCTCGTCGCCGGCAAGGCGGTGGTCGCGGAGCTGCAGCCGGTCTCGCTCGCCGGGCAGCGGGCGACAGCGCTCGCGCTCGTCTTCAGCGAGCTTCTCTCGAACGCGCTCGAGCACGGCGGCGAGCACGTCTCGGTCGCGCTCTGCCGGGACGGCGACGACGTCCTGCTCGTCGTCCGAGACGACGGAGCGGGGGTCACGGACGGCGAGCCGGGTGACGGCACGGGGATGTCCATCGTCCGCGCCCTCGTGCGCGACGAGCTCGCGGGCGAGCTCGTGCTCGAGGGGCGGGACGGCTTTCGTGCCGAGGTGCGCTTTCCGGCCCAACAGCCCCGCCGGCGTGTAGGGCAGTACGCTCGGGCGATGCGGATCCTGATCGCAGAGGACGAGACGATCATCCGCCTCGACCTGCGAGCGCTGCTCGAGGCAGCGGGCTTCGAGGTCGTGGGCGAGGCACGGGACGGCGAGGAGGCCGTCGCGCTCGCACGTAGCGAGGAGCCCGACCTGGCACTCCTCGACGTGAAGATGCCGAAGCTCGACGGGATCGACACCGCCCGGCGGATCCTCGAGGAGCGCCCGATCCCGATCGTGATGGTGACCGCCTACGGCGAGCGGGAGCTCGTCGCGCGAGCGGTCGAGGCGGGCGTCTTCGGCTACCTCGTGAAGCCGTTCCGCGAGTCCGACCTGCTCCCCGCGATCGAGACCGCGCGCGCCCGCCACGAGGAGCTCGCCGCGCTGAGGGCCGAGGCGGACTCGCTGACCGCGGCGCTCGCCGCCCGTAAGGCGATCGAGCGCGCGAAGGGCCTCCTCATGGAGCGCGAGGGGCTGAGCGAGCGCGAGGCCTTCGCGCGGCTGCGCAAGGCGAGCCAGATCTCCGGCCGCAAGCTCGAGGTCGTGGCGGAGGCGCTGATCGCGACGCTGGAGGCCCGGTGACGATGCCTACGAGGCTGCGAGGAGCCTGTCCTCCTCGCGGCGGCGCCGCGTTCGCCGCGTGAGCCAGACGGCGACGGCGACGAGGGCGAGCGGCGCCGCGGCGACGAGGATCGCGAGCGCGACGACGGCCTCCCAGGCGAGCACCGCGAGCGCCCGGTCGAGCGCCCGGTCGAGCCGCGAGCCAGGCGCCGGCGTGGCCGACGACTCCTCGGTGCGGAGCTCGAGCTGGATCGTCGCGTTCCGCGCCACCTCGGCCGTCCCGGAGCGGCTCGCGCGCAGGTTGCGCAGCTCGAGCTGCGTCCGGGCGCGACGCTCGAGCAGGCGCGCCCGCTCGGCCGCGGTCTCCGCGCGGTCGATCGCGGCGGTCAGCGCGGCGATCTGCGCGCGGACTCGCTCGATCTGCCCGTCGAGCGTGTCGAGCGACTCCTGCAGATCGTCGATCTGGACGTTCTGCGCGAGGATCGTGCCGAGGCTGGAGAGGCGCGTGACGGCAGCCGCGGCCTGCGCCGAGGGGACACGCAGCGTCAGCGACGCCGCACCGGTGTCGCCGGTGGCGTACTGCACCGAGACGACGTAGCCGCCGAGGTCGCGCGCGATCGCAAGCGCCTGCTGCGTCGCGGCCGAGAGCTCGTCGGTGTCCTCGACTCCGAGGGTGAGCGTCGCGCCGTAGCGCTGCGCCCGCCCCGTCGTCGGCGCGGGCGCCTTTGCCTGAGCGGCCGCCGCGGAGTCCTGCGCCGGCCCGGCGAACATAGCCGGCGGCGGTGTCGCGCCGATGCTGGGCTCCGCCGTCGCGCCGGTCGCGACCGCCTCGCGCGCGACGGGCGCAGGCGCCGGCCGCGTCACCCCGATCGCCGTCGCGGCGAGCACGGCGAGGCCTGCGGCGGCCGGAAGCGCGAGCAGCAGGCGGCGCGTCCCGCGGAGGCGCGCGAGGAGCGACGGCGCGCGTGGCGGCGGGGAAGCGGAGAGCGTCAGCACCTGGAGCCGCAGCGCCTCCGAGGCCCGGGGGCGCGAGCCGCGCAGCTCGTCCACGATCTCGTTCACGCTCATCCCTGATTCACCCTCTCCTCGAGTCGCTTGAGAGCCCGGCTGAGCCGGGTCGAGACCGCCGTCGGGCTGATCCCGAGCACGCGCGCCGTCGCCTCGCCGTCCAGCTCGAGCACGATCCGCAGCGCGAGCACCTCGCGCTCGCCGGCGGAGAGCTCGGCGAGCGCGGCTTCGAGCTCGGGCGAGAGCCCCTCGGCGAACGTCTCCTCGACGCGCTCGTCGAGCGCCGCCGCCTCCTCGCGTCTGCGCCTGCGCGACTCCGCGCGAAACCAGTCGAGCGCCGTCGTCCGCGCGATCCCGAGCAGCCAGGTACGCGCGCTCCCGCGGCGCGGATCGAAGCGGTCCCACAGCCGCAGGGCCTTCTCGAACGTCGAGCTCGAGAGGTCCTCTGCCGTCTCCCGGTCGCGGGTCAGGTAGAGGAGGTAGCCGAAGACGTCGTCGAGGTGCGCCTCCGCCGCCTCGGCGACGCTCGAGGGCGGGCGCGTCGCGAGCGGTTGCTCGAGCGTCATCGCGTGCACGCCCTCTCTACGCCCCCGGGACGTCCGCACGTCACACGTTCGTCATCGGCACGAAGTCGGCACAGATCGAAGCAACGCAAACATGCACACTGTACGGATGGAGTGGCTCCAGGTCTTCGCGATCGGCGCGGCGCTGCTCGGCGTCATCGGTATGCACACCATGTGGGTCATCCACGCACTGGAGCGGCTCGAACGAGACGTGATCCGCGACCCCGGCGAGCGGATCAGCCGGCTCGAGGCACGGCTCGACTGATCACGACTCCGTCGTCGCAGCGGCCTGTGCCGCCTCGAAGAGCTCCTCCCACCGCTCGAGCAGGTCGTCGAGCTCCTCGCGGGCCGCGGTGTAGGACGCGAGGAGGTCCATGTCGGTCCAGCTCTCCGCGAGGCGCGCCTCGAGCTCGCCGACCGTGACCTCGAGCTCGCCGATCCGCTGCTCGACCCGGTCGAGCTCGCGGTTCCGGGGCGGAGCCGCCGCCTCCTTCGGCTTCGCGGCACGCCTGGGCCCGGGCTTGGCGGGAATCGACTCCTGCGTCGATTCCCGCTCGCGGACGAGATCGGCCCAGCCGCCGTCGTAGGAGCGCAAGGTGAGGTCCTCGACGGCCACGATGCGGTCGGGCACGGCGTCGAGAACGGCGCGGTCGTGCGAGACGAGGAGCACCGTGCCCGGGAAGGCCTCGAGCGCGGCCTCGAGCGCCTCGCGGCTGGAGAGATCGAGGTGATTCGTCGGCTCGTCGAGCACCAGCAGGTTCGCGCCCGAGGCGACGACGAGCGCGAGCGCCAGCCGCCGGCGCTCGCCGCCCGAGAGCACCGAGACCTGCTTCTCGTGGGTCTCCCAGCCCGAGAAGAGGAAGCGGCCGAGGAGGTTCTGCGCCTGCGGCCTCGGCAGCTTCGTCGCCGCGGCGGTGACATCGAGGATCGTGCCGTGCTCGGGCAGCTCCGCCTCGTGCTGGGAGAAGTACGCCGGGACGACCCCGTGGCCGATCTTGATCCGCCCCTCGTCCGGCTCGCGCTGCCCGAGCAGCGTCTCTAGCAACGTCGTCTTGCCGGAGCCGTTCGGGCCGACGAGGGCGACGTGCTCACCCCGTTCGAGGACGAGCGAGGCGCCGTCGAGCAGCAGCTTGTCTCCGGCCGAGACGACGAGCCCTTCCGCGTCGAGGACGATCCGCCCCGAGCGCGCGGGCTCGAGGAACTCGAAGCCGAGCGTCCGGCGCCGCTTCGTCATCGCCTCGAGCTCCTGGCTGGCCGCGCGACGCTCCTTCTCGAGGCGGCCGATCTGCGAGAGCTTCGCCTGCGCCTGCTTCGCCTTCGACTTCTTGTAGCGGAACCGCGCGACGAACCGCTCGAGGCGCTCGATGTCGTCCGTGACGCGGCCGAGTTGCGCCGCGGCCGCGGACGCGCGCGCCGCCTTCTCGCGTCGCCACTCGTGCCAGGGGCCGTCGAAGAAGAACGGCTTCGGCCCGCCGAGCTCGAGCACCGCCGTGGTCACGGCCTCGAGGAACCAGCGGTCGTGCGCCACGAGGATCACGGCCGCGTCGAGGGACGTCAGCTCGCGCTCGAGCCACTCGAGGCTCTCGATGTCGAGGTGGTTCGTTGGCTCGTCGAGCAGGAGCAGGTCCGGGTCGGCGGAGAGCGCGCGGGCGAGCGAGGCGCGGGTGAGCTCGCCGCCGGAGAACGTGTCGAGCGGCCGGTCGAGGTCCGGGTCGCCGAAGCCGAGGCCGCGGACGATCGAGGCGGCGCGGTCGCGCCAGGCCCAGCCGCCGGCGTGCTCGAGCCGCGCCTGCGCGTCGCTGTAGCGGCGAAGCGTCGCGGGCGCGTGGTCGCCGCCGGCCATCGCCTGCTCGAGCCGTCGGAGCTCGTCCTCGATCGCGACCAGGTCGCCGGCGCCCGAGAGCGCGTACTCGCGCAGGCTGAGCCTCTGGCCGCGCGGCGGCCGCTGGTCGTGGAGCGCGACGCGGGTGTCCTTCGCGAAGGCGAGCTCGCCGCCCTGTAGCGAGGTCTCGCCGACGATGGCGCGCAGCAGGGTCGTCTTCCCCGCCCCGTTCGGCCCCGCGAGCGCGAGCCGGTCGCCGCGGCGCAGGCGGAAAGAGACTCCGTCGAAGAGGGGGTCTCCGGAGAGCTCCTTACGGAGGCCCGAGGCGATGAGGACTGCCATGCACGAAGGATCGCGGAGAACGAGGGCCTCGCGCGGGTCGAACTCATCCCACGCGGGCATCGCGCCGATGAATGCTGGATGACCGTCGTCGTCGGCCGGCTCCTCGGCGCCGCAGCAATGGCGCTCGGCGTCGTCGTGCTGGTCGGCTGGGCGATCGAGGACGAGGCCCTGACCCGGATCGTCCCGGGGTCGACGCCGATGAAGGTCAACACCGCGCTCTGCCTCGTCGCCCTCGGCACGGCGTGCGTGCTCCGGCGAACCGGCCACGAGCGGCTGCGAACGGTGCTCGAGGTGGCGGCGGCTCTGCTCGCAGTGGCCTCACTCGTCGAGCACCTTCGCAGCCGCTCCCTCGGCCTGGACGAGCTCGTGCTCGACGACCCGTTCTCGACGGGCTCGACGCCCGGGCGGATGTCGCTCGGAGCGTCGATCGCCCTGCTCCTGGCCGCGCTCGGGATGCTCGGCTTGGACAGCCTCCGGCGGGCCGTGCGGGTCGCGTCCCACGTGCCGCTGCTCGTCGCTGGCGGAATCGGGCTCGTCGGGCTCGTCGGCTACGCGTCGGCGCTCGACGATCTCTACTGGCACTCGGAGGAGACGTCGCTCGCCGTCCCCACGAGCGCCGGGATCCTGCTGCTCGTGGCCTCCGCGCTCGTGCTCGCGCCCTTCGAGGGTGCGACCGCAGTCGTCCTGCGCGAGTCGCCGGGCGGGCGCCTCCTCCGGCGGCTGCTGCCGGTCGTGGTGCTCGTCCCGGCGACCTTCGTCGTCCCGATCGGCCGCGGGGCCAACGCGGGCTGGTTCGGCTTCGACGTCGGCGTGCTCCTGTTCCTGATCGGCACGATTGCCGTCTCGCTCCCGGTGCTGCTCTGGACGGCGCGATCGATCGACGTCGCCGAGAGCCGGGCCCGGAAGGAAGCCGAGCGGTTCTCGAGCGTCCTGCGCGCGGCGACCGAGCAGCCGATCATCGGGACCGACGTCGACGGAGTCGTCACCGTCTTCAACGTCGGCGCCGAGCGCATGCTCGGCTACTCGGCGGACGCGGTGGTGGGTCGCGAGCGGCTGACACTGTTCCACGACGCGCAGGAGCTCGCCGCCCGTGCCGCAGAGCTGGGTATCCGTCCCGGATTCGAGGTGCTCGTCGCCGCGGCCCGGCGAAACCAGGCCGAGACGCGCGAGTGGACCTACGTCCGCAGGGACGGCGGCCGCGTGCCCGTGTCGCTGACGGTCACCGCCATGCGGGAGAGCTTCGGCAGCCAACCCGGCTTCATGGCGATGGCGTTCGACCTGAGCGCACAGCGGGAGCTCGAGCGCGAGCTTCGGCGCCAGGCCCACTTCACGGGCACGCTCGTCGGCAGCGCACCGGTCGGGATCATCGCGACGGACACGACGGGGTCGTGCATCTTCGTGAACGCGAAGTGGCAGGAGCTCGCGGGGCTCCCGGAGGAGGAGGCGCGCGGCGACGGCTGGAAGAGCGCCCTCGACCCCAGGGACACCGAGCGCGTCGTGAGTGCGTGGAGCGCGTTGGTGCGCGACGGTTCGCCATTCGCGATCGAGTACCGGCTGCGGCGGCCGGACGGATCCAGGGTGTGGGTGGCTGGCCGGGCCGTGCCGATGCCGGGTGAGCGGGGCGAGGAGGCGGGCTTCCTCGGGACGATCCTCGACGTGACCCAGCGCCGCGCCGCCGAGGCCCAGCGCGAGCGTCTGCTCGCGCAGAGCAGGGCCGTCCTCGACGCGTCCACCGACGGCATCCTGATGACCGACATCCGCGGCGAGGTGCTGTTCTCGAACGCGGCGATGGACGCGTTCTGGACCGACCTCGGGCTCACCGGAGCGGGCACGATCTGGGATCGGATCGGGCAGCTCTCGCGGCAAGCCGTGACGGACGAGGAGTTCGACCGCCTGTTCGCCGCGGTGGCGGACGATCCGGAGGGCGAGTACGTCGGCGAGTTCACGCTCGCGGCGAGCGGGCGCTCGTTCATCGGCCGCACGGCCCCGGTCCGCGGAACGAACGGCGTCCTCATGGGGCGGATCTTCTCGCTGCGGGAGACGACGCCGGAGCGGGCTGCCGCACGCGCGAAGGACGAGTTCGTCGCGACGGTCTCCCACGAGCTGCGTACGCCGCTTGCGGCGATCGCCGGGTACGCCGAGCTGCTCGAGGACGATCTCACGACGGCGGGGACCGAGGGCAGGCAGTTCCTCGAAGTCGTGCAGCGCAACGCGACGAGGCTCACGCAGCTCGTCGACGATCTGCTTCTCATCCAGCAGTCCGAGACCGCCAGCGTGTCGATCCGGCCAACCGACGTCGAGATCGGCGACGTCGTCCGCCAGAGCGTCGAGCGGGTCGAGCCGGCCGCGAACCGGAAGTCGATCGCGATCCGGGTCGATGACGACGGCCCGCTCGTCGTCCATGCCGATGCGATGCGCATCGGCCAGGTGATGGACAACCTGCTCTCGAACGCCGTCAAGTTCACGCCGGAGCACGGCACCGTCGACGTGCGCATCGGCGCGGCGGGGGAGGTGTGCTCGGTCGAGGTCGAAGACTCCGGGCCCGGGATCCCGCGGGACGAGAGGGGGCGCCTGTTCGAGCGGTTCTTCCGCAGCCGCGATGCCGTCGCCCGCTCGATCCCGGGGACGGGCCTCGGGCTGGTCATCTCGCGCCGCATCGCCGAGGCGCACGGGGGCGCGCTCGAGCTCGTCGACCGCGACGGGGCCGGCACCACCTTCCGCTTGCTCCTGCCGTTCGCCGGCGAGTCGGCGCAGGTGGTGCCGCTCAAGCCGCGTCTGCGAGCGGTCGATACCTCGGTCGGATGAGCACGGACTCTCCCACACCTCTCGTCCTCGTCGCAGACGACGACCCCGACATCCTCGACCTCGTCCGGTATCGCCTCGAGCGGTCGGGCTACACGGTCGCGACCGCCGGGGACGGCGCCGAGGCGGTGCGCCTCGCGGGAGAGCTCTCGCCGGCGCTCGCCGTGCTCGACGTGATGATGCCCTCGCTCAACGGCTTCGAGGTCACGCGCCGGCTCCGAAACGATCCCGCGACCGCCCGGATTCCGGTGATCCTGCTCACCGCGAAGGCGCAGGACGCGGACGTGCAGGACGGCTTCGAGGCCGGGGCGGACGACTACATCCGCAAGCCCTTCAGCCCACGAGAGCTGAGCGCGCGCGTCCAGGCCGTCCTCGGGCGGAGATAACCAGATGCTCGAGGCGCTCGGCATCGCCGGGCTCGTGCTCGGGGTGCTGAGCACCGTGTTCCTCGTCGCGCTCGTGGTCCGTCGTTTCGCATTGCGCCGCGAAGAGCTCCGGCGAGAAGCTCTCGACCGGCGACTGCGCCCGCTCGCGCTCGCGCTCGTCGACGGCAACGAGGTTGACGGGGAGGAGCTGTCGGCAGAGGAGCGGGCACTGCTCGCCGAGACCATCGGACGGCTCTCGCGTAGCCTGGCCGGGGAGGCGCGAGTGAGGATCGGCGCGTTCTTCTCGGGGACGGAGGCGTTCGCCGCCGAAGTGCGCGCGCTCCGGGATCGCAGGGCGTGGCGGCGCGCCACCGCCGCCTACCGGCTCGGCGACATGGCCTGCTCCGACGCGGCACCGGCGCTGATGAGGCGCCTCGCCGACCGCGACGCGGACGTCCGTGCGGCCGCGGCACGCAGCCTCGGCCGGCTCGGCGCCGGTGATGCCGCAGGCCCCCTCGTCGAGGCGCTCGTGCAGGGCACCGTGCCGCGCGCAATCGCCTTCCGCGCCGTGCTCGACGTCGGCCCGGCGGCGCTGCCGGGCGTCCGGCGGGCGGCACGGGACGAGGATCCGACGATCCGGGCCGCCGCGATCGAGCTCCTCGGCTGGATCGGCGACGCCGCCGACGACCAGCTCCTGATCGGAGCGGTGGACGACCCGTCGTCCGAGGTCAGGGCGCGCGCCGCCGGGGCGCTCGGGCGTCTGGCCTCCGCCGACGGCGCAGACGCGCTCGCTGGCGCGCTCGACGACCGGATCTACTACGTGCGCCTCCATGCTGCTCGAGCGCTCGGCACGGTCGGCCAGCAGAGCGCGGTGCCGCGGCTCCTGCAGCAGGCGTGCGAGGACCGCTTCGAGGCGGCGCGCGCGGCCGCCGACGCGGTCGCGCAGATCGATCCCGCGGCGTTGCTCGCCGCCGCCGCGCAGCCGGATGCCGGCCCGCATCTCCACGAGGCCGCCGACCTCCTCCGCGTATGAGCCTGCTCCACGATCTCGCGATCGCCCTCGCCGTTCTGACGCTGGCCTACTTCGCGGCGCTCAACCTCGTCTACCTCGCGTTCACCGGCATCGCCTGGCGCAGCCTCACGCGCCACCTCCGCGCCCGCGGGCACGCACCCGACGAAGAGGTGTTCTCGTCGCCCGTCACGCCCCCCGTCTCCGTGCTCGTCCCCGCCTACGACGAGGAGCGGACGATCGTCGAGAGCGTCCACTCCCTGCTCGCGCTCCGCTACCCGGAACACGAGGTGATCGTCGTCAACGACGGCTCGAGCGACGCCACGCTGGAGCACCTCGTCGAGTCCTTCGACCTCGTCCCGGTCCGCAAGGCGCTGCGTGTCGTCGTGCCGACCGCCGCGATCCGCGGCGTGTACGTGTCCCGCCGCCACCGCCGGCTCTGGGTGGTGGACAAGGAGAACGGGGGCAAGGCGGATGCGCTCAACGCCGGCGTCAACGCGTCGCGCTACCCGTACGTGCTCGCGATCGACGCGGACGCGATCCTCGAGGAAGACGCGCTCCTGCGGGTCGCCCGGCCGGTCATCGCCAGGCCGGATGTCGTCGTCGCGACCGGCGGCATCGTGCGGATCGCGAACGGCTGCCGGGTCGACCACGGGCGCGTGCTCGACGTCCGCCTGCCTTCGAGCCGGCTCGCGACGCTCCAGGTGCTCGAGTACTTCCGCGCGTTCCTGATCGGCAGGGTCGGTTGGAGCCGAATGAACGCTCTCCTCATCATCTCGGGGGCCTTCGGGCTGTTCCGCCGCGCGCTCGTCGAGGAGGTGGGCGGCTACTCGAGCGAGACCGTCGGCGAGGACATCGAGCTCGTCGTGCGGCTGCACCGCCACCTCCGCGATCGCGACGAGCCCTATCGGATCGAGTTCGTGCCCGATCCGGTGTGCTGGACCGAGGCGCCGGAGACGATGGCGCAGCTTCAGCGCCAGCGACGGCGGTGGCACCGCGGCCTCGGGGAGACGCTCTGGCGCCATCGCCACGTGGCGGGGAACGGACGCTACGGGACGCTCGGGACCGCCGCCGTCCCATACTTCCTCGTGTTCGAGTTCCTCGGGCCGCTCGTCGAGGTGCTCGGCCTGCCGATGATCGTGGTCTGGTGGCTTCTCGGGGATCTCTCGATCGTGTTCCTCGTCGGCTTCCTCGTCGTCGCGATGCTGCTCGGCGTCGTCCTGAGCCTCGCCGCGCTGACGCTCGAGGAGCACAGCTTCCGTCGCCACCGCGACGGGCGCGACATCGCCCGGCTGATCGCCTTCTCGGTCGTCGAGAACATCGGCTACCGGCAGCTCGTAGCCGTCTGGCGCTTCCTCGCGTTCTTCGACCTGCTCCGCGGGAGACGCGACTGGGGCGCGATGCAGCGGAAGGGGTTCGTCACGACGGCCGAGGCGCCGCTGCCCCAGGCGACGCGGCCCTGAGGCGACCGCGCGGCCCGCGGCATACGTGGGTTTCCGATCCGGTACGAACCGGGTAGGCACCCGGTATGGCCGAAGACCCGATCGTCGTCGTGGGAGGCGGGCTCGCCGCTGCCCGGCTCGCCGCCGAGTACCGCGCGTCGGGCGGCGAGGCCGACGTCACGATCCTCTCGGCCGACCTCGATCCTCCGTATCACCGCCCGCCGCTCACGAAGGGCTTCCTCCGCGGCGAGCAGGACCGCGAATCCACCTTCGTGCGACCGCGCGCCGAGTACGAGGAAGAGGTGGTCGACCTCCGGCTCGAGGCGACGGTCGAGCGGATCGACCCGCGGCACACGAGGTCGAGCTGGCCGGAGGCGAGCGGGTCGGGTATGGGAAGCTCGTCCTCGCGACGGGTGCGCGGCCGCGGCCGCTCCAGGTTCCGGGCGCCGATCGCGTCGGCGTCCACACGTATCGCACGCTGGCCGACGCAGAGTCTGTCTCCGCCGCCGCCGCGGAGGCCCAGGCGGCGATCGTGATCGGCGGCAGCTTCATCAGCTACCTTGCGATCGTCGGCGTCGGCGTCGTCCCGAACGTCGAGCTCGCCGAGGACGCCGGCGCGGAGGTCGACGACGGGATCGTCGTCGACGAGCGCTTCCGCACGTCGCTCCCCGACGTCTACGCGATCGGCGACGTGGCGCGCTACCCCGATCCGACCTCGGGTCGCCTCCGCCGGATCGAGCACTGGTCGAGCGCGAACGCGCAGGGTGAGCACCTCGGCCGCCAGCTCGCCGGGTCGCGGAGGGCGTACGACGTGCTACCCGTGTTCTTCACGCAGCTCTTCGACCGCAAGCTGCAGGTGCTCGGCGACGTCGCGCAGGCCACGGAGTGCGTCATGCGCGGCTCGCTCGCCGACGGCCGGCTGATCGGCTTCCAGCTGACCGGGGACGGGCGGCTCGTCGGGGCGATCGTCCACGGACAGACGGCCGACGTGGCAACCGAGCTCGAGGAGCTGATCCGCTCGCAGGCCGTCGTCGACGACCCCGCGCGACTGCTGGACGAGAACGTCCGGCCCGCCGAGGCGGTTGTCGCCTAGCGCTGCAACCCCGGTGCGTAGTGTTCGCGGGGTGATCGCGACCGATCCCGCGCAGCTCACCATCGACACGATCCGCGTCCTCGCCATGGACGCCGTCCAGAAGGCGAACGCGGGTCACCCGGGCACCGCGATGGCGCTCGCGCCGGTCGCCTACCTCCTCTACGCCGAGGAGATGCGCCACGATCCGGCCGAGCCCAAGTGGCCTGGCCGCGACCGCTTCGTGCTCTCGGCGGGTCACGCCTGCATCCTCCAGTACGCCGCGCTGCACCTTTCCGGCTACGACCTCGCGCTCGACGACCTGAAGCAGTTCCGCCAGTGGGGCTCGCGGACGCCGGGGCACCCGGAGCTCGGGCACACGCCGGGCGTCGAGACGACGACGGGGCCGCTCGGGCAGGGGTTCGCCAACGGCGTCGGGCTCGCGATCGCGCAGCGGTTCCTCGGCGAGCGCTGGAACCGGCCGCTCCACGAGATCGTCGACTCGTGGGTCTACGCGATCTGCTCGGACGGCGACCTGATGGAGGGCGTGTCACAGGAGGCCGCCTCGATCGCCGGCCAGCTCGGTCTCGGCCGCCTCGTCTACGTGTACGACGACAACCACATCACGATCGACGGCTCGACGACGCTGAGCTACGCCGCCGAGGACAAGGGGAAGCGCTTCGAGGCCTACGGCTGGCACGTCCAGCATGTCGGCGACCCGAACGACCTCGACGCGCTTCGCAGGGCATTCGCGTCGGCGCGCGCGGAGCGTGACCGGCCCTCGCTCGTCGTCGTCCGCTCGCACATCGCCTATCCCGCGCCGAACGCGATGGACACCGCGAAGGCGCACGGCTCGCCCCTCGGCGAAGAGGAAGTGCGCCTCACGAAGACGATCCTCGGCTTCGACCCCGACGAGGCGTTCGTCGTGCCGGATGCCGTCCGTGAGCACATGACGGGCGTCCGCGAGCGCGGCGCGACGGCCCGTGCCGCCTGGGAGGAGCGCCTCGGCGCGTGGGAGAAGGCGTACCCGGACGCCGCCGCGGAGCGCGCGCAAGACCTCGAACAGCGGCCGCGCGACGGCTGGATCGAGGCGCTCCCCTCGTTCGAGCCGGGCGAGCAGCTCGCCACGCGCGATGCGGGCCAGGCCGTGATGCGGGCACTCGCGCCGTTCACGCCCACGCTGATCGGCGGGGCCGGCGACTTGGCCGAGTCGACGAAGACCGAGTTCGGCGGGGGCGGGGTCTTCGCGCGCTTCCACGCGGGCCGCAACGTCCCCTTCGGAGTTCGCGAGCACGCGATGGGCTCGATCGTCAACGGGATCGTCCTCGAGCAGGGGACGCTGAAGCCCTACGGCTCGACGTTCCTCGTCTTCTCGGACTACATGCGCCCGGCGGTTCGGCTCTCCGCGCTCTCGCACCTCGACGTTCTCTGGATCTGGACGCACGACTCGATCGGCCTCGGCGAGGACGGGCCGACGCACCAGCCGGTCGAGCACCTGATGGCCCTCCGCGCGATCCCGAACCTCTGGGTCGTGCGCCCGGGCGACGCGAACGAGACGGTCGCCGCGTGGCGGCTCGCGCTCGAGCGCCAGGGCGGCCCGGTCGCGTTCGCGCTCAGCCGGCAGAAGCTCCCGGTGCTCGGCGGCGACGGTCTCGCCGACACGCGCGAGGGCCCGCTCCGCGGCGGCTACGTGCTCTGGCAGCGCGACCCCTCCGCGGAGCCGGACGCGATCGTGCTCGCGACGGGGTCCGAGGTCGCGATCGCGCTCGAGGCGGCGCGCTCGCTCGACGCGAACACGCGCGTCGTCTCGCTCCCGTGCTGGGAGCTCTTCGACGAGCAGCCTGGCGTATACCGCGACGAGGTGCTGCCGCCGACGGTGACGGCCCGTGTCTCGATCGAGGCGGGAGTGACGTTCGGCTGGGAGCGCTACGTCGGGGACGGCGGGACGAGCATCGGCGTCGACCGCTTCGGCGCCTCGGCGCCGTACGAGCGCATCTACGAGGAGCTCGGCCTCACGTCGGTGGCGGTTGCCGGGGCGCTGACCCGCCAGCTCGGATGAAGGTCGCGCTGGGGTTCGACCACCGCGGCTGCCGGCTTCGTGAGGCGGTGATCGGGGCCGTGGCGGCTGCCGGCCACGAGCCGGTCGACCTCGGCGTCGAGACGGACGCCGTGCGGGTCGACTATCCCGATGTCGCGAGGGAGGTCGGCACGGCGATCCGCCGGGGGCGCGCCGACCGCGGTGTGATCGTCTGCGGCTCCGGGGTCGGTGCGTCGGTTGCCGCCTGCAAGATCCCCGGGATCCGCGCGGCGATCTGCCACGACGCGTACTCGGCGCACCAGGGGGTCGAGCACGACGACATGAATGTCCTCTGCCTCGGCTCGGAGGTCGTCGGCGAGTCGCTCGCTCGCGACCTCGTCGCCCGGTTCCTCGCGGCGACGTTCATCGGCGAGGGGCGCTATCTGGCACGGTTGGAGAAGGTCGAGGAGCTGGAACGGCTCCGCGACGGCTGAAAGCGAGGTTTCCCATGACCACATCGAGGCTGCACGAGTTGAGCGCGCACGGGGTCAGCGTCTGGATCGACACGCTCTCCCGAGAAATGCTCGCAACCGGCGAGCTCGCCCGCCTGATGGACGAGGACGCCGTGGTGGGCGTCACCTCGAACCCGACGATCTTCCAGAAGGCGCTCGCCGAGGGCGACTGGTACGACGACCGGCTCCGGGAGGCGGCGCGCGAGACCGAGGATCCGACCGAGCTCTTCCTGACGCTCGCGCAGCAGGACGTCCGCGAGGCGTGCGACCTGATGGCGCCGATCTGGGAGCGCACGGGGGGCATCGACGGCTACGTCTCGCTCGAGGTCGATCCGACCCTTGCCTACGACCGCGAGGCGTCGTTCGACCAGGCGATGCGCTTCCACGAGCAGGTCGACCGCAAGAACCTCTACGTCAAGATCCCGGGCACGCAACCCGGCCTCGGCGCGATCGAGGACTGCATCGCCAGGGGCCGCTCGATCAACGTCACGCTGATCTTCTCGCTTGCACGCTACGCCGCCGTCGTCGAGGCGTACCTGCGCGGGCTCGAGCGGCTCGTGGCGGCCGGCGGCGACCCCGGCTCGGTGCTCTCGGTCGCGAGCTTCTTCGTGTCGCGCGTCGACACGGAGACCGACCGGCGGCTGGACGAGCTCGGGCGCACCGACCTGCAGGGCAGGCTCGCGATCGCGAACGCGAAGCTCGCGTACGAGCACTGGCGGCAGGCATTCTCGGGCCCGCGCTGGGAGTTCCTCGCGGGCAAGGGCGCTCGCACGCAGCGCTGCCTGTGGGCGTCCACGTCCACAAAGGACCCCGCCTATCGCGACGTCCTGTACGTCGAGGAGCTGATCGGCCCCGACGTCGTCAACACGATGCCGCTCGAGACGGTCTCGGCGTTCCAGGACCACGGCGAGGTGCGCGACACGCTCACCGAGGACCTCGACGAGGCGAAGGCCTTGCTCGACGAGCTCGCCGCGGCCGGGATCGACTACGACGACGTCGTCGCGACGCTCGAGGCGGAGGGCGTCGAGAAGTTCTCCGCCTCCTTCGACGAGCTACGGCAGGGCATCAGGGACAAGCTCGGCGTGGTCGCGGCGCGCTAGTGCCGGCTGCGACGAACCCGCTCGCGCAGGGTCTCGGGGTGCGGCGGCAGCCGGACCCCTGTGCACTCGTCGTCTTCGGCGCCTCCGGCGACCTCACCAAGCGCAAGCTGGTTCCCGCCCTCTACGCGCTCGCGTACCGGGGCCTCCTGCCCGAGCGGTTCGCCGTGGTCGGGGTCGCCCGCACCGAGCAGGCGACGCGGCAGTTCGTCTCCAGGATGCGCACCGCGGTGAAGGAGTTCGCGCGCGACCCGTTCCGCACCGACGTGTTCGAGACGCTCGCCGAGGGGATGCACTACGTCGCGACCGACTTCGCCGCGGACGCCGGCGAGGATCTCGTCGGGAAGACGCTCGACGACGTCGACGCGAAGCGGGGGACGGCCGGGAACCGGCTCCACTACCTCGCCGTCCCGCCGCAGGCGTTCCCCGTGGTGGTGCGGAAGCTCGGCGAGCGGCGGGAACGCGAGGGCTGGGCGCGGGTGATCATCGAGAAGCCGTTCGGCGACGACCTCGCCTCGGCGCGCGAGCTGAGCGCCGCGGTTCGGCGCTGGTTCGCGGAGGACGAGGTGTTCCGGATCGACCACTACCTCGGCAAGGAGACCGTCCAGAACCTGATGGCGCTGCGGTTCGCCAACGGGATCTTCGAGCCGATCTGGAACCGGCAGCTGGTCGACCACGTCCAGATCACCGTCGCCGAGTCGATCGGGATCGAGGGTCGCGCCGGCTACTACGAGCGGGCAGGCGTGATCCGCGACATCTTCCAGAACCACCTGCTACAGCTGCTCGCGCTCACTGCGATGGAGCCGCCGATCGACTTCTCCGCCGATGCGGTGCGCAACGAGAAGGTGAAGGTGCTGCGCGCGATGCGCACGCCGGGCCCCGCCTCTGTCGTCCGCGGCCAGTACGGGCGCGGCTGGATCGAGGGCGAGCCCGTCGTCGCGTACCGCGAGGAACCGGGGGTCGACCCCCGCTCGCTGACCGAGACGTACCTCGCCGTGAAGCTCCACATCGACAACTGGCGCTGGGCCGACACGCCGTTCTACCTCCGCGCCGGCAAGCGGCTCGCGCGGCGCGAGACGACGATCGCGATCCAGTTCAAGCGCGCGCCCCACCCACCGTTCGAAGAGATCGCCGGCGACGGGCTGCGGCCGAACGTCCTCCTCGTCCACGTCCAGCCCGACGAGGGCGTCTCGCTCGCGATCGGCGCGAAGGTGCCGGGAGCCGGCATGTCGATCCGCACCGTGCACATGGACTTCCTCTACGGCGGGGCCTTTCGCGAGGGCGTGCCGGAGGCCTACGAGCGGCTGATCCTCGATGCGATGCTCGGCGACGCGACGCTCTTCACCCGTGAGGACGAGGTCGAGGAGCAGTGGAAGCTCGTCGACGCGATCGTCGGCGCCTGGAGCCGCGATCAGCCGACGTTCCCCGACTACGCGGCCGGCGGCTGGGGGCCTGCCAAGGCGGACGACCTGCTCCATCGCGACGGCCGCTCGTGGCGGAGGCACTGACGGTGTCAGACACCGCTTGCCAACCCCGCGTGCTGCCGTCTTGGGGGAGCGGGGTCTCTCCCGGGCCGACGACCATGCGCAGGCGGTCCTGCTGTGGAGCGATTGCCACGAAGTCGGCACCGTTCGCCCTTGACACGATTCGGTGTCTGACACCGCTCTTGGCTGTGGACAAACCGGCACAGAGTCGGCGCTTCCGCACCTCGACCCAGAGCTCGGGCTGAGCATGGGCGTCGTGGCGGAGGTCGAGCGGAAGCTGGCGCAGCAGCGCTGCCGGCAGGAGGACGACGGCGTGCCCGAGCTGCGGGCGAGCACGATCACCGACGTCGTGTGGGCGCCGCCGCGCTGGCTCCCCCAGGCGCGGCGTGTGCTCGCCGGGCTCGCCGAGCGAAACCCCGCCCGCACGATCTTCCTCGTCCCGCTCCCCGGGCGCGGCACCGGCGTCGAGGCCGACGCCGTCGTGTACGACTTCGAGATCGGCGACGGCCGCGAGGTGCTGTCCGAGGTGATCGAGCTTCGCCTTCGAGGCGAGGCCGCAAGACACCCCGCCTCGGTCGTCCTCCCGCTCCTGATCTCCGACCTCCCCGCGTTCTGCCGCTGGCGCGGCCGTCCCGACTGGGACGGGAGCGCGCTCCAGGAGATCGTCGAGGTCTGCGACCGGCTCGTCGTCGACTCGTCCGAGTGGCGGGGCCTACCCGCGGCGTACGGCGAGCTCGCAGGCCTGTTCGAGGGCATCGTGGTCTCGGACATCGCCTGGCGGCGCACCCTGCCGTGGCGCGTCGCGCTCGCGGATCGCTGGCCGCAGATCCGAAAGGTCGACCGCCTCGCGGTCGAGGGCCCGCGCGCGGACGCGCTCCTCCTGACCGGGTGGCTCCGCTCCCGCCTCCGCCGTGACGTGGCGTTGACGCACCGGTCGGCCGCGACGATCTCGCGTGTCCGCGTCGACGGCGACACCGTCGCGCCGCCCAGGCAGCGGTCGCTCTCGGACAGCGGCCTTCTCTCGGCCGAGCTCGACACGCTGACGCGCGACCCGGTCTACGAGGCCGCCGTCCGCAGCACGGGCGCATAGCGGGACGCCGGGACGTCGGGGCAGCTCAGCCGCCCTCGTCCCCTGACCCGAGCGCACCGATGACCGGGCTGCGGGCGAGGGTCAGGTCTCGGTGTGCTCGAGCGGCGGCAGCTCGCGCACCGCCTCGAGCAGCGCACCGTGAAGGTGCCCGTTCGAGGAGATCGCGCTTCCGCCGTCGATCCGGTGCTCGCCCGCGAAGTCCGTGAATCTCCCACCCGCCTCCTCGACGATCACCTGGACGGCGGCGAGGTCCCAGACCGAGACGCCCATCGCGTCGATCGCCCCGTCGATCGCTCCCTCGGCGACGAGCATATGGCTCCAGAAGTCGCCGTAGCCGCGCGCGTGCCAGGCACGCGCCGCCAGGCTCGGCACCCCGTGCTCGAGCGCGAAGCTGAGCACCGCGTCCTCCGGTCGGCGCACCGCGGAGACGTGGACGACGTCGCCGCCCGCGTGGGCGCCGCCGCCGCGCTCGGCCCACCAGCGGCGATGCAGCGCCGGCGCCGAGATGACGCCGAGCACGACCTTGCCGTCCTCCTCGAGCGCGATCAGCGTCGCCCACACGGGAATCCCACGCGAGTAGTTCCGTGTCCCGTCGATCGGGTCGAGAATCCAGCGGCGCCGGCCGGAACCGGAGGCGCCGTGCTCCTCCCCGAGGATTGCGTCGCGTCGCCGCTCCTCGCCGAGCATCGCCCGGAGCTCGTGCTCGACCGCCCGGTCGGCCTCGGTCACGGGCGTCAAGTCCGGCTTCGTCTCGACGACGAGATCGCGCGCGCGGAACGAGGCGAGCGCGATCGCGTCGGCCGCGTCGGCGAGTCGCAGCGCGAGGTCGAGGTCGGGGCTCACGGTCGCCCCCGCTGTTCCGGCGCCTCCGGGGCGCTGCGGAGCAGCGCCCCCTCCGCGTAGCGGAGCTTGGCGCCCAAGAGGACGGCCGGCCGCGAAGCGGCGGACCTGCAGATGCTAGTGCGGCCGCCAGGCCGCACTAGTCGACCTGGAGGTAGATGAGCGCGATCACGCACGCGCCAACGAAGAGCGCGACGAAGAGCGCGAACAGCGCGAGGCCCAGGCGGTTGTTCTTGCGGGAGAGCTCGGGAGAGAGCATCAGGGCACCTAGACGAGCAGCGGGTCGATCGCCGCCGCGACGAAGAGCAGGGCGAGGTAGGCGAGGGAGTAGTGGAACAGGACGACGGCGTTGCGCTTCGAGGCGTCTGCGCGCAGCCGGCGGGCGAGGAGCACGAAGTAGGCGCCGAGCACTGCCGCGGCGAGCGTGTAGAGCGGGCCGAGCCAGATGCCGACGACGAGCGTGAACGCGACGAGCCCGAGCGAGTAGAACAGGATCTGCCGCGTCGTCTCCGCATCGCCGCGCGTCCCCGGCAGCATCGGCACGTTCGCCGCCGCGTAGTGCTCCTTGATCATCAGCGCGAGCGCCCAGAAGTGCGGCGGCGTCCAGAGGAAGACGATCAGGAACAGCCAGAGCGCCGGCAGGGCCAGGCTCCCCGTCGCGGCGGCGTAGCCGACGAGCGGCGGTACCGCCCCGGCGGCGCCGCCGATGACGATGTTCTGGTCGGTCGAACGCTTGAGGTAGCCGGTGTAGACGACGACGTAGAAGAGGTTCCCGACGAGCGCGAGGATCGCCGTGAGGACGTTCACGGTCGAGGCGAGGAGCGCGAACGAGAGCGCCGAGAGGACGAGCCCGAACTCGAGCGCCCGCGGTGCGGGCACGCGGCCCGAGGCGACGGGGCGCGCCGCCGTCCGCGGCCCCATCAGCCGGTCGATGTCCCGGTCGATCACGTGGTTAAGGGCGCTCGCGCCGCCGCAGGCGAGCGCGAGCCCGAGGAGCATCGTCGCGAGCTCGAGCGCGCCGGGCCAGCCTCCTGCGCCGACGAACATCCCGCCGGCGCCCGTGATCAGCAGCAGCGACATGATCCGCGGCTTCGTCAGCGTCACGTAGTCGCGCCACGGCCCGAGCGGCAGCGCCTCGCCGCGGAAGGAGACGGCGAGCGTCACGAGCGACGCCGCGAGCGCGCCGCCGGCCGCGGCGACGTGGATCCCGACCCCCCACGCCCTGTCGAGCCACGCGACGAGACCGCCCGTCGCGATCGCCGCGACCATCAGCCCGACCGCGACGGCGGCGGGCACGACGAGCCTGCGGTACGAGACGAGTGCAGCGACGAGGACCGCGACGAGCAGCGGCAGCGCGACGAGCGCGGCGCCCCAGTGCCCACGGCCGAGCTCGAGCGCGGCGCTGACGACGACCGCGGCCGCGGCGATCGCGGCGGCGAGCGTCGCGAGATCGAGCAGCGGCCCGGGGGCGCGCCCGGTCCTCACGTCGCCTCCGCCTCGCGCAGCCTGCGCCGGAGGTCGTAGAGCGGACGCGCGCTCGTCACGTAGGGCACGTCGTCGAAGTTGTGCGGCGGCGGCGGCGAGGTCGTGTACCACTCGAGCGTGTCCGCCTGCCACGGGTCGTTCCCGGCGCGCCGGCCGTTGACGCTCTTCACGATCGCGAGCAGGAAGAGGAGGAACCCGACGGTCATGACGTACGAGCCGACCGTGGAGAGCAGGTTGTACGCGTGCCAGAGGCCGTCGTCGCGGTAGGTGTAGATCCGGCGCGGCATCCCGAGCAGGCCGAGCATGTGCTGCGGGAAGAAGGTGAGGTTGAACCCGACGAAGACGAACAGGAACGTCCACTTGCCGATCCGCTCCGAGAGCATCCGCCCGAAGATCTTCGGCCACCAGTAGAAGAGCCCGCCGAGCAGGCCGAGCATCGAGCCGCCGAACAGCACGTAGTGGAAGTGGGCGACGACGAAGTACGTGTCGTGCACCTGCCAGTCGACCGGGAAGGCGGCGAGGTAGATCCCGGAGAGGCCACCCATCGTGAAGACGCTCAGGAACCCGAGCGCGAACAGCATCGGCGTATCGAGCGAGATGTTCCCACGCCACAGTGTCGCCAGCCAGTTGAAGATCTTCATCCCCGTCGGCACGGCGATCACCATCGAGGCGAGCATGAACCAGATGTTCAGGTAGGTCGGCATCCCGACCGTGAACATGTGGTGCGCCCACACGAGCATCGAGAAGAACCCGATCGCGACCGTCGAGAACGCGACCGCCTTGTAGCCGAAGATCGGCTTGCGGGCGAACACCGGGATCACCTCCGAGATGATCCCGAACACGGGCAAGACCATGATGTAGACCTCGGGATGCCCGAAGAACCAGAACACGTGCTGGAAGAGGACCGGCGAGCCGCCCGCGGCGACGTCCTCGGGGCGGAAGAACTGGAACGTGTCGGGGAACTGCCGCTCGAGCAGGAGGAGCGTCAGCCCGGCCGAGAGCACCGGCAGCACGAGCAGCAGCAGCCAGGCGTAGATCTCGATCGACCAGACGAAGAGCGGGAGGCGCATCCAGGACATTCCGGCGGTGCGCATGTTGTGGATCGTGACGATGAAGTTGATCGCGCCCGCCATCGACGAGAGCGTGAGGATGTGGATCGAGAGGATCCACAGGTCCTGGCCGTTCCCCAGGGCGGCGAGCGAGAGCGGCGGGTAGGCAGTCCAGCCCGTGTTCGCCGCCCCGCCGGCCGCGAGAAACGAGAAGCAGTAGACGAGACCGGCGAAGGCGTAGAGCCAGTAGGAGAGCGCGTTCAGCCGTGGGAAGGCCATGTCCGGCGCGCCGATCATGAGCGGCACGAGGAAGTTTCCGAGCCCCGCGAGCACCGGGACCATCACGAAGAAGACCATCCCGGTGCCGTGCATCGTCACGACCTCGTTGTACGAGTCGCCCGTCACGACAGCGCCGTCGGGCTGCGCGAGCTGCGTGCGGATCAGCAGCGCGAGGAAGCCGGCGATCGCGAGGAAGAACCCCGCCGTGCCGATGTAGAGGATCCCGATCCGCTTGTGGTCGACGGTGACGAGCCAACTCGCGACTTTGCCCCGCTGCCACGCGGGAACGCGGGGCTGTCCGACGTCAACCGCCAAGGTTCTCCTTCAGGTAGGCGGTCAGGGCGTTCATCTCGGTCTGGCCCCAGTCACGCCCGACAGGCGGCATCAGGATGCCGCCCCTGCGCAGTAGCGTCTCGATCGCCTGCTCGTCGGAGACGAGCTGGGTCCCGGCGATGCGAAGGCCGTAGCCCCCCTCGCCCTGCAGGCCGTGGCACTTCGCACAGCTGCCCTCGTAGAGCTCCTCGCCGAGCGTCGAAGTGCCCGCCTCCTGCTGCGCCCGTCGCTCGTCGTACCAGGCGTCGAACTCGCTCGCGGGCACCACCTCGACCGACGCGAGCATCTTCGCGTGGTAGAGGCCGCAAAGCTCCGCACACTGGCCCTGGAAGACCCCGGCTCGCTCGGCCTCGAACCATGTCTTGTTGACCGTGCCGGGGATCGCGTCCATCTTCCCGCCGAGCGCCGGTATCCACCACGAGTGGATGACGTCCCACTCCGGGGCAGTGATGCGGAGCTCGACCGTGCGCCCCTGCGGAGCGCGCAACCGGTCGATCGTGACGACGCCGTTGGGGTAGCGGAACTCCCAGGTGAACTGGGTGCCGGTGACGTCGACGACGAGATTCTCGGAGCCGGCGGCCGCCGCGGGCACGTCCTGGATCGTCGGGAGCTTCGCGAAGACGAACGCCGCGATCACGAACAGGATCAGCACCGGGCCGACCGTCCAGGCGAGCTCGAGCTTGGTGGCGCCGTGGATCTGCGCCCCGTCCATGTTGCGCGGGCGCTTCCGGCGGCGGTAGCGGATCACGAACGCGATCAGGATCCCCTCGACGAGCAGGAAGATCGCGAACGCGAAGGCGGAGATGAACAGGTAGCTCTGCTGGATTCCTTCGGCGTTGGGCGACTGCGGGGCGAGAGGCGCGAAGCCGCCGTTGCCGGCGAGGGCCGTCGCGGCGAATGCAAGCGGCGCGACGAGCGCGCCGACGACGATCAGTGCTCTGTGCCTCACCCTTGCGGGCATTCTATGAGGGTGAGCGACGAGCCGCACCCGGCAACCTTCGTCCGCCTGCCCGGAGACGTCCAGCGACCCTTCCAGGTCTTCCTGAACGGCATCGAGCAACGCGAGGGCGTCGACTTCGTCGTACGGGAGGGAGCGCTGGTGTTCGGCCGGGAGCTCGCGAAGGAGCAGCTCGGCGTCGGTCGGTGGACGTCGATGGTTTTCGGGATCGCCGGCGCGTACGGCAAGAACGACACGGTCGACATCGTCTACGAGCGGAACGGCCGCCCGGCGGTGGCGTCGAAGCTGCCGTTCGAGCCGGCTCGCTGAGCGGCGGCGGTCAGGGCCGATCGAGGTCGTCGAGCTCGTCGAGAAGGCGGCGCAGCTCGTGCCGCTCGTGCTCGTGACCGCGGACCGAGAGGGCGAGTCGACGCTCACCTTCCTCGGTCAGCCGAAGGTGCGCGACGCGCAAGTCCTTCTCCGACCGCTCCCGCTCGACGAGCCCCGCACGTTCGGCACGCGCGACGAGCTCGGTGACGGTGCTCTGCGCGAGCCGGAGACGCACGGCAAGGTCTGTCACCGTCGACTGCTCGCTCCCGTCGGGCGCTCCCTTGATCATCAACAGGAGCAGGTGGCGCCGCGGCGTGAGGCCGCTGTCCCGGGCGAGCTGCTCGCTGGCGCGCTGAAACGACCGGATCACCGCCCGGAAGGCCGCGATCCGGATCGCCTCGTCGGTGCCGAGCCGTGTCCCGGTCGCCCGCTTCGGATCGGCGGGGGATGTCGTGCCCATGACGCACAGAGCCTAGACGGTGTCACCCGCCGTGCCGCCGAGTCGTCGTCCACGGCGGCGACCGTCACCCGGCTCGCCCTAACACGAGCGCAACACGAGCGTCATCTTGTTGTAACGGCTCTTCAGGGTCTGCTCACACATGGCGCGTTCTCTCTCATAGACATGGCGATCCAGACACCCATCGCTCCTCCGCGCAGCCGTCGGGAGCACGAGCGAGAGGCCGTTACCTCGTGGCGCGTCGAGCGTCTCGCGGCGGCCGGATACAACGCCGAGGCCGCCCTCGTGCTCGCGCTCGACCGGGACGTCGACCTCCACCTCGCGGTCTCGCTGCTCGAGCGGGGTTGCCCGCCCGACACGGCGCTCGCGATCCTCTTCTAGGCGTACGCTGCGGTCAGGTGCGGCCGCTCGCGTCGGCAGCCGCGTGGAGACGTCGCGCCTGGGCCGTGGTGAGCTCCCCGGGCTCGAGGCGCCACTGCCAGTTACCCACGAGCGTGCCCGGGCGGTTCATGCGGGCCTCGCTGCCGAGCGCGAGAACGTCCTGCGCCGGGACGATCGCGAGCGAGCAGCGGGACGCGAGCGCCTGCTCGAGCACCCGCCACGCGTCGTCGCCGAACACACCGGCAAGCGTGTCCGTGTCGTGCGTCGACGTGTACACGACCTGGTGCTCACGGTGGTTCTCGCGGCGGTGGGGGTTGTCCGGCGTTCCCCCGTAGGCCCAGATCATCACGGCCATGCCCGGATACCCGAGCTCGTCGCGGAGCGCGTGGACGTCCGGGGTGATCACGCCCAGGTCCTCCGCGATCACGGGCAGCCGACCGAGCTCTGCCTCTGCCGCCCGAAAGAGGCGTACGCCGGGCCCCGGCGACCATCGCCCCTGACGCGCCGACTCGGCGCCGGCAGGGACCCTCCAGTACGCGGCAAAGCCGCGGAAGTGGTCGACGCGGAAGCGGTCGACGATCCCCAGCACCCGCCTGAACCGGTCGATCCACCACCGGTACGCAGTCCGCTCCATCGCGTCCCAGTCGTAGAGGGGGTTCCCCCAGAGCTGCCCGAGCTCGTTCAGGTCGTCGGGCGGCGCCCCGGACACCGCCTCGTCGAGCGAGACGAAGAGGTCGGGATGCGCGAGGTGGTCGCATCCACCGGCCGCCACGTAGATCGGAACGTCGCCGATGATCCGTACGTCGCGCGACGCCGCGTAGGCGCGAAGCGCGCCCCACTCGCGCTCGAAGCGCACCTGGTCGGCCGGCGCGTCGGCGCCCGCGAACGATGCCCAGTCGTCCGCCCACACGCGCTCGCGCTCCCGGAACGCGCTGAGCTCGGACGGCGCGACAGGGGCGTCGGGATCGGCGAGCAGCCCGTTCCATGCGGCGAACGCGGACGGAGAAGCGTACGGCGAGCCGTGCTCGTCCGGCGGGTTGAGGGGCAGCACTTGCCACCACCGGGCTCCCGCCGCGGCAAGCCAGTCGACGAACGCGTACGCCTCGGGCCCGAGCCGGCCGCCCGGGAGCGAGGTCGGGTGGAGCTGCACGCCGAGTGACCGGTCCAGCCGCACGGCGGACTGTTTACCGTGTGACACGGGTGAGCGCCGAACGCATCGTGATCAGTGACGTCTCGCCGCAGGTCGACTGCGGCCGTTGGCCCGCGAAGGCGTGCGTCGGCGACTGCGTCGACGTGGCCGCGACGGTCGTCCGCGACGGGCACGAGACGCTCCGCGCCGTTGTCCGCTACCGGCGACCGAAGGGCCGCTGGCGCGAGGCACCGCTCGCGGCACTCGGCAACGACCGGTTCGCTGGGTCGTTCGAGGTCGACGCGGTCGGCCGCTGGCGCTTCGAGATCGAGGCGTGGGTCGACCGGCACGCCGGCTGGCTCGAGGAGCACGAGCGCAAGGTGGCGGCGGGCCAGGCCGACCTCACGGGGGAGCTCACCGAGGGAGAGGCGCTGTTCGGCGCGGGGACCGTGGACGACTGGCGTGCGGCCGCGCTGCGCCTGGGCGAGCACGAGCGACCGGGGGCCGCGCGCAGCACCCTGCTCGAGCTCGAGGTCGAGCGCGAGCGCGCGCGTACCGGCGCGTGGTACGAGCTGTTCCCGCGCTCGTGGGGTGGACTCGCCGGCGTGACGGAGGTCGTCCCCGAGCTCGCGGAGCTCGGCTTCGACGTCGTCTACCTGCCGCCGATCCATCCCATCGGGCGCACGAATCGCAAAGGGCGCAACAACACCGAGCGCGCCGAGCCGGGTGACGTCGGCAGTCCGTGGGCGATCGGCGCCGCCGAAGGCGGCCACGACGCGATCGACCCCGCGCTCGGCGACGAGGCCGGCCTCGCGGCGCTCGTCGCGGCGCTCCGCACGCACGGGATGGAGCTCGCGCTCGACCTCGCGATCCAGTTCTCACCCGACCACCCGTGGCTCGCCGAGCACCCCGGCTGGTTCCAGCGCCGCCCCGACGGGTCGCTGAAGTACGCCGAGAACCCGCCGAAGCGCTATCAGGACATCCACAACCTCGACTGGGACACGCGCGAGCGCAAGGCGCTCTGGGCCGGGATCCGCGACCTCGTCCTGCGGTGGTGCGAGGCAGGCGTGACGGTCTTCCGCGTCGACAACCCGCACACGAAGCCGGTTCCGTTCTGGGAATGGCTCATCGCCGAGGTCCGCAAGCGCCACCCCGAGACGGTGTTCCTCTCGGAGGCGTTCACCCGACCCTCGATGATGACCCTGCTCGCGAAGGCCGGGTTCTCCCAGTCCTACACGTACTTCACGTGGAAGAACACGAAGGCGGAGCTCGTCGAGCTCGTCGAGGAGCTGCGCGGATGGTCCGCCTTCCTGCGGCCCAACCTGTGGCCGAACACGCCCGACATCCTCCATGCGTACCTGCAGCAAGGCGGCCGGCCAGCGTTCGAGTGCAGGCTGGTGCTCGCCGCGACGCTCTCGCCGAGCTACGGGATCTACTCGGGCTACGAAGCGTGCGAGAGCGTTCCGGTGCGTGCGGGCAGCGAGGAGTACCTGGACTCGGAGAAGTACGAGGTGAAGGAGCGACGTCTCGAGGGGCCGCTGCTGCCACTGCTCCGACGCCTGAACGAGGTCCGCCGCGCGCACCCGGCGCTGACCGGCGCGGGTCTCGAGCGACTGACCTGGCTCGAGACCGAGAGCGACCACCTGCTCTCCTACGCGCGCACGCTCGGCCGGGATGCGGTGCTCGTCGCGGTCAACCTCGACCCGTTCGCGGTGCACGACGGGGTGTGCGTCGTGCCGTGGGAGCTCGGCCTGGGCGACGCGTTCCGGGTCGTGGACGCGCTCACCGGAGAGGTCTACGACTGGGGCTCCCGCAACTACGTTCGCCTCGGCCCCGGCCAGGCGCACGTGCTCGAGGTGGAGCGGTGACCCGGTGTCCGACCGAAGTCGGACGCCAGGCGGCAAGCGCGTGAGCGAGCACTGGTTCGAGACGCAGCCCGACTGGTTCAAGACGGCAGTCTTCTACGAGCTCCATACGCGCGCCTTCTTCGACTCGTCCGACGACGGGATCGGCGACTTCCGCGGCCTCCGCCAGAAGCTCGACTACCTCCAGTGGCTCGGGATCGACTGCATCTGGCTCCTGCCCTTCTACCCCTCGCCGCTCCGGGACGGCGGGTACGACGTCGCCGACTTCCTCTCCGTCGCACCCGAGCTCGGGACGCTCGACGAGTTCGCGGCGTTCGTCGAGTCCGCGCACGAGCGCGGGATGCGGGTGATCACCGACTTCGTCATGAACCACACGTCGAACGAGCACCCATGGTTCCAGGAATCGCGCCTGGGGCCGGACAGCCCGAAGTCCGACTGGTACGTGTGGTCGGACACCGTGCACCGCTACGAGGACGCGCGGATCATCTTCGTCGACTCGGAGCAGTCCAACTGGACCTACGACTCGGAGCGCGGGGCCTACTTCTGGCACCGCTTCTACCACCACCAGCCCGACCTCAACTACGAGCATCCCGAGGTCGGCGTGGCGATGATCGACGCGCTCCGCTTTTGGCTCGACCTCGGTCTCGACGGCTTCCGCCTGGACGCGGTTCCCTACCTCTTCGAGGAGGAGGGGACGAACTGCGAGAACCTTCCTGCCACGCACGCGTTCTTGAAGCGCGTCCGCGCCGAGATCGACGCCGGGTATCAAGACCGCGTGCTGCTCGCCGAGGCGAACCAGTGGCCCGAGGACGTGGTCGACTACTTCGGCGACGGCGACGAATGCCACATGGCGTTCCACTTCCCCGTGATGCCGCGGATGTTCATGGCGTTGCGCCGTGAGGAAGCACGTCCGATGGTCGAGATCCTCGACCGCACACCGCCGATCCCCGAGCACTGCCAGTGGGGGCTCTTCCTGCGCAACCACGACGAGCTGACGCTCGAGATGGTCACCGACGAGGAACGGGACTACATGTACACCGAGTACGCGATGGACCCGCGGATGAAGCTCAACCTCGGGATCCGCCGCCGGCTCGCGCCGCTGCTCGACGGCGGGCGGGACGAGATCGAGTTGATGCACGCGATCCTCTTCTCGCTCCCCGGCTCGCCGGTCCTCTACTACGGCGACGAGATCGGGATGGGCGACAACGTCTATCTCGGCGACCGGGACGGTGTCCGCACGCCGATGCAGTGGACGGGCGACCGCAACGGCGGCTTCTCCCGCGCCGACTTCGCGCAGCTCTACCTGCCGCCGCTGATGGACCCGGTGTTCGGGTTCCAGGCGGTCAACGTCGAGGCACAGCTGCGCTCCCCGACCTCGTTGCTGCGCTGGTTGCAGCGGTTCGTCGCGCTCCGCAAGGAGCATCCCGTGTTCGGCCTCGGAGCCTACGAGAGCCTCGAGACGACGAACTCGCGCGTCTTCGCCCATCTCCGGCAGGGAGACCGTGACACCGTGCTCTGCGTCCACAACCTCGCGCGTTCGGCCCAGGCCGTCGAGCTCGACCTGTCGCGCTTCCGTGGCCGGACGCCCATCGAGATGACCGGGCGGACCCCGTTCCCGCCGATCGGCGAGCTCCCGTACTTGCTCACCTTCGGGCCGCGCGGCTTCTTCTGGTTCCTGCTCCCCGAGGAGGGCCGCGATGCGTGACCCGTGGACGCTGGAGAGCGGCGAGCTGCTCGCGCTCGTCGCCGACGCGCGCTGGTTCGCGGCGAAGGGCCGCCAGATCGAGAGCGCCGAGGTCGTCGGCGTGCCGGTGGAGGACGGGCTCGCCAGGCTCGTGGTCGTCGAAGTCCGCTTTGCGGCCGGGACGCACGAGCACTACCTCGTCGCGCTAGGTCCCGAGGACGAGTCGACCGACGCCTTCGACCGGCCCGAGGTCGCCGCGCAGCTGGCCGCGCTCGCCGGCGTTCCCGCCGGCGGCGCCCGCGTGCGGTCGTTCGGCGTCGAGCAGTCGAACAGCTCGGTCGTCCTCGACGAGCTGCACGTCCTCAAGCTCTACCGGCGGCTCGAGGCCGGCCCGAACCCGGAGCTCGAGATCCTCCGCGCCCTGGCAACGCAGCGGTTCCCGAACGCGCCGCGGCTCGAGGGCGCGCTCGAGACACCCGGACCGCCGCTCGAGACCGCGCTGGCCTCGGTGACCGCGTTCGTCCCGTCCGTCGGCGGCGGCTGGGAGCTCGCGCTCGAGTCGCTCGCCGACGATCCGTCCTGGCTCCCCGATCGCGTGTGGCGGCTCGGCGAGGTGACGGCGGCGCTCCACGCGGCTCTTGCCTCAGGTGAGGGCGACCCGGCCTTCCAGCCGGAAGAGCCGAGCGGCGAGATCCTCGGGCTGCTCGCCGCCGCGATCGACGAGGAGATCTCGACGACGTTCGCGACGCTTCCGGAGGACGACGCGCTCGGCGCCGTGGCCCATCGAAGCGAGGAGCTCCGCGACCTCGTCCAGGAGCTCGCCGGCGCGGGGCCGCCGGGCCTCGCGATCCGGACGCACGGCGACTACCACCTCGGCCAGGTGCTCTGGACGACCGACGGCGACTGGGTGGCGATCGACTTCGAGGGCGAGCCCGCACGCTCGCTCCCGGAGCGGCGCCGGAAGCGCTCGCCGCTCCGCGACCTCGCCGGCATGACGCGCTCGTTCGCCTATGCCGCCGACGCGTCCGTGCTCCTGAACGGCGTGGAGCCGCCCGTGGGATGGCTCGAGACGTGCCGCGAGGGATTCCTCGACGGCTACCTCTCGGTCGCGGACGAGCGCCTGCTCCCCCCGAGCCGGAGCGGTTTCGACCGGCTGCTCTCGCTGTTCGAGCTCGAGAAGCTCGTGTACGAGCTCCGTTACGAGGCGCGCAACCGTCCCGACTGGGCCTCGATCCCGCTCGTCGGGTTGTTGCGCCTGCTCGAGCCGCCGCAATGACCCGGCCGGGCGAGATCGACCTCTACCTGCTTGGCGAGGGCCGGCACGAGCGGCTGTGGGAGCAGCTCGGCGCGCATCCGCTCGACGACGGCAGCGGCGCTCGGTTCGCCGTCTGGGCTCCGAACGCCCGCTCGGTCTCGGTCGTGGGCGACTGGAACTTCTGGAGCGAGGGCAAGGACCCGCTCGAGCCGCAGGCCTCGTCCGGCGTGTGGGCCGGGATCGCTGCGAACGCCCGCGAGGGGCAGGCATACAAGCTCGCCGTGTGCGGAGCCGACGGCGTCACGCGGCTCAGGGCCGACCCGTTCGCGTTCCGTGCGGAGACACCTCCCGCCACTGCCTCGCTCCTCTACCGCTCGCGCCACAACTGGCGAGACCGGGACTGGCTCGCCCGGAGGGAGGCGACAGATCCACTCCGGGCGCCCATGTCGGTCTACGAAGTGCATGCCGGCTCGTGGCGCCAGGGGCTCGGCTGGCTCGACCTCGCGGACGAGCTGGTCGAGCACGTCGTCGAGCTCGGCTTCACGCACGTCGAGCTGTTGCCCGTCATGCAGCACCCGTACGGGCCCTCGTGGGGATACCAGGTGAGCGGCTACTACGCGCCTCACGCGCCCCTCGGGGAGCCGGACGCCCTCCGCGCGTTCGTCGACGCGATGCACGCGAACGGGATCGGCGTGCTGCTCGACTGGGTGCCGGCTCACTTCCCGCGCGACGAGTGGGCGCTCGCCCGGTTCGACGGCACCGCGCTCTACGAGCATGCCGACCCGCGCCGTGGCGCTCATCCCGACTGGGGCACTCTCGTCTTCAACTTCGGCCGCCACGAGGTGCGGAACTTCCTGCTCGCGAACGCGCTCTACTGGCTCGAGGAGTTCCACGCCGACGGGCTGCGCGTCGACGCCGTCGCCTCGATGCTCTACCTCGACTACTCCCGCCGGCCCGGCGAGTGGCTTCCGAACCGATTCGGCGGCCGCGAGGACCTCGAGGCGGTGTCGTTCCTGCAGGAGCTGAACGCGGTCGTCCACGCTGAGCACCCCGGAGTCACGATGGTCGCGGAGGAGTCGACGGCATGGCCCGGCGTCTCGCGACCCACGGACGGCGGCGGCCTCGGGTTCACGTTCAAGTGGAACATGGGCTGGATGCACGACACGCTCGGCTACGTGGCGCACGAGCCGGTGCACCGGCGCTGGCACCACGACGAGCTCACGTTCTCGCTGATGTACGCCTGGGACGAGAACTTCGTGCTGCCGCTATCGCACGACGAGATCGTCCACGGGAAGGGCGCCCTCCTCCGCAAGCTCCCGGGCGACGAGTGGCAGCAGTTCGCGACGCTGCGCGCGCTGTACGGGCACATGTGGGCGCACCCGGGCAAGCAGTTGCTGTTCATGGGCGGCGAGATCGGGCAGGGGACCGAGTGGTCGGAGGCCCGCTCGCTCGACTGGTACGTGCTCGACTACCCGCTGCACGAGGGGGTACGCCGCTGCGTCACGGATCTGAACCGCGCCTACCGCGCGGAGCCGGCGTTGTGGGAGGTCGACTTCCGGCCCGAAGGGTTCCAGTGGCTCGTCGGAGACGCACGCGAGGACAACGTCCTCGCGTACGCGCGCTTCTCGGCGGACGGAGCGCGCGTCCTCGTCTGCCTCGTCAACTTCTCGCCCGTGGTCCGGCACCACTGGCGCGTCCCGCTGCCGCTCGGAGGATCGTGGCGCGAGGTGGTCAACACCGACGCCGCCGAGTACGGCGGCTCGGGGGTCGGCAACCTCGGCGGCGTCGGGGCGGTCGCGGAGCCGATGCACGGCCGGCCGTTCTCGGCGGGCGTGACCCTGCCGCCGCTCGCGACCGTGTGGCTCGCCCCCGGCACGGCGCCCGGCCGGTAGGCGGTGTCAGACACCGTTGGTCGCCTGTGGATGACTCGGGTAGGCGGTGTCAGACACCGTTGGTCGCCTGTGGATGACTCGCGGTAGGCGGTGTCAGACACCGTTGGTCGCCTGTGGATGACTCGCCCGCGAGGTCGGGCGCCCTCCGGCGCGCGCGGTAGGGTGCCCCGGTGCGTCGCGCCGTCTGGCCCGGGAAGGCGTTTCCGCTCGGGCCCACCTGGGACGGGAACGGCACGAACTTCTCGCTCTTCAGCGAGAACGCGACCCACGTCGAGCTCTGCCTCTTCGACGAGGCGACGACGGAAGAGCGCATCGCGGTCCGTCAGCAGACCGCACACAACTGGCATGTCTATCTCCCCGGCGTGGGGCCGGGGCAACGCTACGGCTATCGCGTCGACGGGGCGTGGGAGCCCGCCGCCGGGCATCGCTTCAATCCGGCGAAGCTCGTGATCGATCCGTACGCGAAGGCGATCGAGGGCCCGATCGCCTTCGACCGCGCGCGGACGCTCGCCTATTGCGCGGGCGACGAGAACGCACGCGACGCGGAGGACTCGGCCCCGGCGATTCCACGCTGCGTCGTGATCGACGACTCGTTCGACTGGGAAGGCGACCTGCGCCTCGAGCGGCCGTGGGCGGAGACCGTGATCTACGAGCTCCACGTCAAGGGCTTCACGCAACGGATGCCCGGCGTGCGCGAGGATCTGCGCGGGACCTACGCGGGCCTCGCCTCGGACGCGGCGATCGCGCACCTCCGCGACCTCGGAGTGACCGCAGTCGAGCTCCTCCCGGTGCACCACATCGCGGACGAGGACATCCTCGTCGAGCGAGGGCTCACGAACTACTGGGGCTACTCGACGATCGGCTTCTTCGCGCCGCACGCCGGCTACGCGGCGACGGGGACGCGCGGAGAGCAGGTGCGCGAGTTCAAGGGGATGGTGAAGGCGCTCCACCGCGCGGGCATCGAGGTGATCCTCGACGTCGTCTACAACCACACCGCGGAGGGGAGCCACCTCGGGCCGACGCTGTCCTTCAAGGGTGTGGACAACGCCTCGTACTACCGCCTCCAGCCCGATGACCCACGGCACTACATGGACTTCACCGGCACCGGGAATTCGCTCAACCCCGTGCACCCGTCCGTGCTCCGGCTGATCATGGACTCGCTGCGCTACTTCGCGGTGGCCTGCCACGTCGACGGCTTCCGCTTCGACCTCGCCTCGGCGCTCGCACGCGAGCTGTACGACGTCGATCGCCTCTCGGCGTTCTTCGACGTCATCCACCAGGATCCCGTGCTGAGCCAGGTGAAGCTCATCGCCGAGCCCTGGGACGTGGGGCCGGGCGGGTACCAGGTGGGGAACTTTCCCATCCTCTGGTCGGAATGGAACGGGATGTACCGCGACACGATCCGCGACTTCTGGCGGGAGCACACGGCCGTTGCCGAGTTCGCGCGCAGGTTCACGGGATCGAGCGACCTGTACCAGGCGGACGGGCGCCACCCGTCCGCCTCCGTGAACTTCGTCACCTGCCACGACGGCTTCACGCTGCGTGACCTCGTGTCGTACGACCGCAAGCACAACGAGGCGAACCTCGAGGGGAACCGGGACGGCACCGACGACAACCGCTCCTGGAACTGCGGCGTGGAAGGCGAGACGGACGACCCGGTGATCAACGAGCTGCGCGACCGCCAGACACGGAACTTCCTCGCGACGCTCCTCCTGGCGCAGGGAACGCCGATGCTGCTCGCGGGCGACGAGCTCCGCCGGACACAACGCGGCAACAACAATGCGTACTGCCAGGACAACGAGCTCTCGTGGGTCGACTGGGAGCTCGACGAGCGGGCCCGTGGCATCCTCGAGTTCACGAAGCGCCTGCTCCGGCTGCGCGCCGAGCACCCGGTCTTCCGCCGCGCGGCGTTCCTCACGGGGGAGGCCCGGCAAGGGTCGGGCGCGCCCGACATCTGGTGGTTCCGGCCGGACGGCCGGCGCATGACCCAGAGCGACTGGACGCGCGGCGACGCGTTCGCGCTGGGCGCGTTCCTGAACGGGGCGGAGATCCCGACCCTCGCCGCCGACGGCGAGCCGATCGTCGACGAGTCCTTCATCGTGCTCTTCAACGCGTGGCGCGAGCCGGTCACGTTCGTTCTCCCCCCGACCCGGTTCGGGCGCCGGTGGGCGCACGAGCTCTGCACGGCGCAGCCGGAGCTGCCTGCGAACGGCACGACTCTGCCGGCGCGGGCGACCGTCCCGGTCGAGGGGCACGCGCTCCGGGTGTTGCGGCGGACGGGCTAGCGCGGATCGACGACGCCCCGGGCGCTCAGGCCTCGGTGGGCGGCGGCTGCTTCAGCACGCGCAGACAGACCTCGACCACGACAGGGTCGAACTGCGTGCCCGCGGCGTTGACCAGCCGGCGGAACGCCTCCTCGACGGGCAGCGCCTCCCGGTACGGGCGGTCCGTGGTCATCGCATGGAATGCGTCGCAGGCGAAGATGATGCGCGCCTCGAGCGGGATCTCCTCACCCTTGAGCCCATCCGGGTAGCCGAGCCCGTCGAAGCGCTCGTGGCACGCGCGCACGATCGGGCGCACCGCCTCGAGCTGGTCGATCGGCGCGAGGATCCGCTCGCCGAGCTCGGGATGGCGCTCGATCATCGACCGCTCCTCGAGCGTAAGCGGGCCTGGCTTCATCAGGATCGACGCGGGGATCCCGATCTTCCCGATGTCGTGGAAGAGCGCTCCCAGCTCGACTCGCTTGAGGCGCACCGCGTCGAGCCCGAGCTCGCGCCCGACGTCGATCGCCGTGTCGCAGATCCAGCGGGCATGGGACGAGGTGTAGGAGTCCTTCGCCTCGAGCGCGTTCGCGAGCGCCTCGACGGTGGAGAGGAACGTGCGCTCGAGCGTCGCGAAGCTCCCCGCGTTCGTGATCGCCAGCCGGGCCTGGCTCGCGATGCCGGCCAGCAGCTCGAGCTCGCGCGCGCGGATCCCGGACTCGGCGACGACCGCGAGCGCGGCGAGACCCTGGTCGAGCGGGATGAACGCGATCGCATGCGGCACCCCGGCCGCGCTCTCCGACACCGCCCGGCCGACGAGCGCCGCCTCCTCGGCGGTGGTCACGAACGGCGCGCCGCGCGTCGAGAAACGCGCCACGACGTCCGGCGGCAGCATCCGCCCCTGCAGGCGGACGTAGGTCGTGTCGCCGACCGCGGCGCCGCAGATCAGGCCGCCGTCGTGCGCCGGCAGCCAGATCGAGCAGCGCGTCGAGCCCATGATGCGGGCCGACCCGCGGACGACCTGCTGGAGCACGCTGTCGAGGTTCGTCACCGAGGAGAGCTCCCGGGTGAGCTCGAGCAGCGCCTTGGCGCTCTCAGCCTCGCGGCGCTGCGACTCGTAGAGACGCGCGTTGACGAGCGCCACGGAGACGTGCCCTGCGAGGACTTCAAGGAGCCGAAGCTCGTCGGAGTCGAACTGGTCGAGCCCGAGCTTCGAGACGACGATCACGCCGACCACCGTCGTCCCGTACCGCAACGGCACGGCGAGGAGCGACTCCTCGAGGTGCGGCGTCCCCGGAATGCGGACACCGATTCCGCAGTTCGCAGCGTCCCCGGTGAGGAACGGCTCACCCGTCAGGACGACGTGTCCCGTCACACCCTCGCCCACGCGTGTCTGCAACACCTGCATGGCCGAGCCGGAGGCGGTCAGGTCGCCGCGGAACGCGATCGGGCGGAGGTCGTCCCCGTCGCGCACGAAGACCCGGCAGTTGTGGTAGTCGATCAGGAGCCGGAGCTCGTCGGCGATCGTCGCCCCGATCTCCGAGACGTCGTTGAGGCGACTGAGCTTCGTCGAGACGCCGTGCAGCATCTTCAGGTGGGCGATCGAGCGGAACTCCGCGCGCCGCGAGTCCGGCGTCTCGGCTGGCCGCTCGCGACCCCCCTCCTGGAAGACGACCATCTGCCCCTTGCCGCGCGCCTTCGCGGTCATCATCGCGACCTCGGCACAGGCGACGAGCTCGCGCGGGTTGGCCGCGTGCTCGGGCCCGGCCGCGATGCCCACCGAGAGGCTCACCGGCCCGACGGGGCCGAAGTCGGCGGCTGCGATCTGCTCCTGGACCCGCTCGGTGAGCCGGAACGCATCGGCGAGCCCGCTCGTGGGGGCGATGATCGCGAACTCCTCGCCGCCGATCCGGCAGACACAATCGCCGGTGCGGACCGAGGCGAGCAGGATCGCCGCCACCTCCGAGAGGACATGGTCGCCGGTGGCGTGGCTGTAGACGTCGTTCACCCGCTTGAAGTCGTCGAGATCCAGCATCAGGAGCGCGACGGAGGACTGACTCGTCGAAGCGGCGACCAGCTCCTGCCGAAGCCGCTCGTGGAACGCGCGGTGGTTCCAGAGGCCGGTGAGCGGGTCGGTCTGCGCCTGGCGCTCGAGCGAGGCGCGGATGTGCGCGTTGTCGACAGCGAGCGCCGCGGCGTCCCCGAAGCGCACGGCGAGGAGGAACTCGTCCTCGGTGAACTCCTGGAAGCCCGAGCGGTAGATGTTGAGCGTTCCCTTGAGCCGTCCGCGCGCGACGAGCGGCACGACGATGAGCGACTCGGGGTCGGGTGGCGTGTCCGCGACGAAGCGGACGCGCGGGTCGAGCTCCGCCCGGTTCGCGAGCACGGGCTCGCGGTGCTCGACGGCCCAGCCCGTGATGCCGACGCCGTAGGGGAACGGATCGTCCGCGAGGACCTTCTCCGAGTCGCGCCCCGACGCGTAGACGGCCTGGAGCTCGCGCTTCGTTTCGTCCGCGGCGTAGAAGGTGATGTCCTCGTACGGGATGAGCTCGCCGACGGTGTGGGAGATCCGCTGCAGCAGATCGTCGAGCGACTGCTCGGAGAGCAGCTCGTGAAAGACGTCCGCGAGCTTGCGGTACGACTCGACGAGCGGGTCGAGCACCGCGTCGCCCGGGGAGGCCGGGTCGTGGCTCGCCGCAGGGATGTTCGAGGGAGGGTTCACGTCCTCTGCAGAAGATCGGCGGCGAGCCGGGCGAGCTTGAGCACGCCCGAGGGTTTCGCGGCACCCGCGGATCGGCAATGATTGATCCATGAGCGGGAAGATCGTGGTCGGGATCGACGGGAGCAGCGAGGCCGCCGCAGCGCTCCGCTGGGCGGCCGAGGAGGCGTCGCTGCGCGACGCTCGCCTCGAGGCGGTGCACGCCTGGATGTTCATCCCGATGACGACGCCGGCCGACTCGGGGCTCGTACCGATGGCATGGACCGAGAGCACCGAGATGTTCGACGCGACGCGCGAGGCTGCCTCACGGCTCGCGGCCGAGCAGGTTCGCAACGTTCTCGGCGACGAGCACGACGTGACGGTCTCGCTCGTGCAGGGCGACCCCACGGAGGCGCTCGTCGAGGCCGCAGCCGGCGCAGAGCTCCTCGTCGTCGGCAACCGGGGCCGCGGCTCGTTCAAGGAGGCCCTGCTCGGCTCGACCTCGGGCCGGGTCGCCGACCACGCCCCCTGCCCGGTCGTGATCGTCCGGGCCCAGGCTGGCGACGGATAGCGGCCGACCCGGGACGAGACGGCGGGTAGACGCTGGTGTCGACTCGACACACGCGCTGTCGAGCGTCACCATCCGACAGCCGATGACGCGTAGCGTGGCGATCGCAACGGGCGCAGGAGACGGCAGGCGAGCGCTGAACCCACGGCGCGTGTCTTACGCGTGCCCCGTCGTCACCGTCCTCGCAGCCCTGGTGCTCGCCTCCGCGGCGGCCGCGTCGCCCAGCGGGCTTCGGAGCGAGGTGTGGTTCCTCCGCGCGGGGCGTGCGGCGCCCGTGCCGCGTGCCGCTCCGGGAATCCAGGGGATCGTCCGCTCGCTGCTCACGGGCCCGACCCGGAGCGAGCGCGCCCGCGGTCTCAGGAGCGCGATCCCTCCGGCACCGCGCTGCGCGATCTCCGCGTCGAGCGGCGGGTCGTCACGGTCGACCTCGCAGCCCGGTTCGTCGCGGGGCGCGACGAGGCATCGCTGCGCGCCAGAGTCGGCCAGCTCGTGCGCACCGTGCGCGCCGTACCGGGCGTCCTCGGCGTCCGGGTCAGGATCGAGGGCGGCGTCCCCGTGGGCCTCTTCCCCGGCTACGACCTCCGCGGCGTCGTCCGCGAGCCGCTTCCCGAAGAGCACGCCTCGGGCTTGCGCGACGCCCAGCAGCTTCTCGCCGACCTCGGCTTCCTCGCCCCGACCGGCGTCACCGGCCGGCCGGCCGACGAGACTTCGGTCGCCGTCCTCGCGTTCCAGAAATGGAGTGGGCTGGCGCGGACCGGCGTGCTCGACGCGGCGACGGGCTCGGCGCTCCTGCGGGCCGCTCGGCCCGAGCCCGCGCTGCGCCGCCCCGGCCGGCGCGTGGAGATCCTCCTCGGCCGGCAGGTCGCGCTCGCGATCGTGGACAACCGCGTGGCACGGGTGTTCCACATCTCGTCCGGCTCGGGTGGGCGGACGCCCAGCGGCGCCTTCCGCGTGTACCGCAAGGAGCGCATGTCGTGGTCGGTGCCGTTCTCGACCTGGATGCCGTTCGCGACGTACTTCGTCGGCGGGATCGCGCTCCACGCGTACCCGTCCGTTCCCGCCTACCCGGCCTCGCACGGCTGCATCCGGATGATGGCCCGTGACGCGCCGCTCATGTACGCCTTCGCGACGTACGGGACGCCGGTCGACGTGGTCAGGGAGACGATCGCGTGAGGCGGGGCCTCGCCACGGCGGCGGCGGCGACGCTCGTCCTCCTCCTCGCCGTCCCCGCGGGACGCGCCGACGGGACGCCCACGGCGCCTTCCTCTCCCGCAGTGTCGCCGCCGAGGTCGCTCGTCGTGGCGCTCGCGCTGCAGGACCCCCTGCTCCAGGCCGGCGTGGTGCGCGGGCGCGAGGTGATCCTCGCCCGCGGCTTCGAGGTCGAGCTAGCGCGCATCCTCGCCCGGCGGCTCGGCGGACGGGTCGAGCGGTTCGTCCACGTCCCGTCCGCGACGCGGCTCCTCGCGTCGAACGCACCGGGCTGGCAGCTGGCGCTGGGCGGCATCGAGCGCTCCCGTGGGGTGCGCGCCGCCGCCGAGCTGAGCGACTCCTACCTCACGACCGACGTCGTCGTCGTCGCGGGGCGCGGCCTCCAGCGGCCGCGCCGTCTCGCCGACCTGCGGAGAACGCGGCTCTGCGCGGTGCGCGGAGGTGACGGCGCCGGCGCCGCTGCCCGGGTGGGTCCCCGGACGCCGCCGCTTCTCGTCGCCGGACCGGAGCGGCTCCTGCAGCTCGTTCGCACCGGCGTGTGCGACGCCGCGCTCGTACCGGCGACGGAGGCCGGCCGGTTCGTCCGCGACGGCGGTCGCGGCCTGGGACCGGTCGTGGGCCGGATCGCCCGGGACGACGGGCTCGGCGCGGTCGTGCCGCACGGGAGCGGCCTCGACGTGCGCGCCGTCGACCGGGAGCTCGGACGGCTCCGGCGCGACGGCACGCTCGGCCGCCTCGCCCGCACGTGGCTCGGGCTCGATCCGGCGGCGCTGCGCGTGCTGCGGTAGCCCTCACACCGGCGGGTCGGGCGGCTCGCCGTCCCCGGGGCGCGCGCGCCCCACCCAGAGAATCGTGCCGAGCGTTGCGAGCGGCAGGACCACGGCCGCCACGATCCACCCGGCGGGGCCGATCAGCGCCAGGCCGATGATCGCGAGCGGAACGCCGACCACGAGCGCGACGACCGCGACGAGGGCTCTCGCGAACTCCATCGTCCGAGGGTACGCGCCTGCCGGCCGGCAAGCCGGATCCGCCGCGGTGAACCGCGGAGCGTCGATCGCGGCGTCGTGTTCAATGGGCTCATGCGCGGCTGCGCCGCCTCTCCGCCCGATCCATCCGGCCGATGAGCGATCTCTCGGACGCGAGACGGTTCGCCGCCGGGGCCGCGCTTGCGCTGCTGCTCCTCGCGCTCGGCGGCGCGGTGGTGCTGGGCCTCCGCCGCGACGATTCCGCCGCCTCCCTCGCCCCGAGCCCTCCGCCTGCGGCGCCGTCGGCAACGGAGCCGGAATCGAAGCCCGCACCCGCAGCGCCGCGCCCGCGCTTCGCCGCGCTCACGGGCGCGGGCGCGTACGACCCGGAGGGCGACGGCCACGAGCGGGACGAGGAGGCGCCGCTCGCGGTCGACGGGAACCAGAGCACCATCTGGCGCACCGAGCGCTACTCGCGGTTCTTCAAGACCGGCGTCGGGCTCGTGCTCGACGCCGGCCGACGCGTACGGGTCACGCAGGTCGTGGTCGACACGCCGACACCGGGGATCCGCGCCGAGATCCGCCTCGGGTCGAGCCGAGAGGGTCCGTTTGCACGCGTCTCGGCGTCGAAGACCCTCACGGCGCGGACGGTGTTCCCGGTGGCGAAGCGCGCGGGACGCTACGTCGTCGTCTGGATCACGTCGCTACCCCCCGGAAGCGCCGGCGAGGTCGCCGAGGTGCGCGTCCGCGCCGCTGCCTGAGGCCCGCTCCGCCGCGGGGCACCGGCCGCCTGCGGGCTCGACGGAGACGGCCCCGGCCCCGACGCCGACGAGGCGAGTGGCCGCGATCTCCGGGGAGAGCGGCGCGCCGTCGACGCTCGCGGCCGTCGACGAGGTGAGGGTGACGTCCGCCGGCGATCCCGGGACCGAGCTCATAGCCCGCGACAACTGAGAGCTACGCGCCGGGCTCTGTGACCGTGCGCTGCGCGAGGCGGTCGCGCAGCGTGCTCGCCAGCGACGAGGAGGAGCGTTGCTCCGAGGCGGCCTGGATCGCGGCCGCGCGCTCGTTCCAGACGTCGGCTTCCAGCCGGTCGATCTCCTCGATCAGCATGAGGATCGCCCGGCCCGCGGCGCGAAGCTCGTCGCGGTCGCTCGTCGAGAGGCCCTCCCCCCAGCTTCGGAGCATCTCGATCCGCTCCTCGTCGAGCCGCTCGACCACCGGGCGAGCGTAGCCCACGAATGGTCGCGTGTGAACCTCTCCCGGGCGAGGGTCGTGCTGGCCCTAGGTCCAGGACGTCGTGCTCAGGAGGTCGAAGGGGTGATCGGCGGCGGGCTTCGCGCCCGTCGCGGTCGCCCCGTCGCACGTGCGGTGCGCGGTTCGCCTTCTCATCGGGCCGTCCGACGGGCATGCTCGTACGCGATGGCAGCAGATTCCGTGACGTCGACCGCCGAACCCGCTGCGGCGGCCGTCCCCGCCGGCCTGACGTCCGAGGAGGCGGCGCGTCGGCTTGCGGAGCGCGGCGCCGGAGAGCCGCTCGCGTCGAGCCGCTCGTACGGCAGCATCGTCCGCGCCAACGTCTTCACGGTCTTCAACCTGATCCTCGCCGTCGCGGGGGCTGCGATGCTCGTGTTCGGCTCGTGGCAGGACGCGCTCTTCCTCGGGATCCTCGTCTCGAACTCTGCGATCGGGATCACGCAGGAGGTGCGCGCGAAACGCGCGCTCGACCGCCTCTCCGCTCTGGTCGTGCCGACCGCGGCGGTGCTGCGCGACGGCGAGCCTCAACACCTGCCGCGCGAGGAGGTCGTCGTCGGCGATCTCGTCGTGCTGCAGCCGGGCGACCAGCTCGTCGCCGACGGCGAGCTGGAGTCGAGCGAGGGCCTCCTGCTCGACGAGTCGATCCTCACCGGCGAGTCGGTCTCCGTCGCCCACGTGCCCGGCGACGAGCTCCGCTCGGGCGCGTTCGTCGCCGAAGGCACCGGCCGCTACACCGTCACCGCGGTCGGGACGGAGAGCTACGCCGCGAAGGTGACCGGCGAGGCGCGCCGCTTCCGCCATCCCCGCTCACCGCTCGAGCGCTCGATGAACCGCCTGCTCTATACGCTCGTCGGCGCAATGGTGCCGCTCGGCCTCCTTCTCGGCTACTCGCTCTGGGAGCGCGAGGCACCCGTCCGCGAGGCGGTCACCACGTCCGTCGCGGCGGTCGTCACGCTCGTGCCCGAGGGCCTGATCCTCCTCGTCAGCCTCACGTTCGCGCTCTCGGCGGTGCGGATGGCCCGCCGCGGCGCGCTCACCCAGCAGCTGAACGCGCTCGAGTCGCTCGCCTCGGTCGACGTGGTCTGCCTCGACAAGACCGGAACGCTGACCGACCCCGAGTTGCGCGTCACCGACACGGTGACGGCGGACGGCGCCGGCGCCTCGCTCGAGCGCGCGCTCTCCGTCCTCGCGGCGAGCGCCGGCGTACGCAACACCACGCTGCGCGCGATCGGCGAGCGGTTTCCCGGCGAGGCGCGGGCGCTCGACCAGGAGGTGCCGTTTTCCTCCCGCCTGCGCTGGAGCGGCATGCGGCACGGCGGTACGACCTACGTGCTCGGCGCGCCCGAGCTCCTTCCTCTCGGCGAGCTCGCCGGGAAAGCGGAGGCCGAGGCCCGTGCCGGACGCCGCGTGCTCGCGCTCGCGCGCACTGCCGAGCCGTTCGCCGAGGATGGCACCGAGCGGCGGCTCCCGGCCGGGCTCGAGCCCGTCGGCCTGGTCGTCCTCGCCGAGCGGCTCCGCGAGCACGCCCGGGAGACGGTCGCGTTCTTCCACGACCAGGGCGTGCGCCTGAAGGTGCTCTCGGGCGACCGGCCCGAAACCGTCGGGGCGATCGCGGCGGACGTCGGCATCCCCGTCGAGGGCGGCCCGGTGGACGGCCGCGAGCTCCCGGCCGACTCCGCGGCGCTGCGGGCGCTCGTCCGCGAGCGGAGCGTGATCGGCCGCATCTCGCCCGATGACAAGCGCCGCGTGATCGAGGCGCTCACGGACGACGGGCACTACGTCGCGATGGTCGGCGACGGCGTCAACGACGTGCCCGGGCTGAAGGCCGCGCGGCTCGCGATCGCCCAGGGGAGCGGCGTGCAGATGGCGCGGAGCGTGGCCGACCTCGTGCTCGTGCGGAGCGACTTCGAGGTCGTCCCGGCGCTCGTCGGCGAGGGTCGCCGGATCCTCCGCAACCTGCAGCGCGTCACGAAGCTGTTCGTCTCCAAAGCGGCGTTCGCCGCGTTCCTGATCCTCTCGATCGGGATCACGCCGACCGCCTACCCGCTCCTGCCGCGCCACCTCACGCTCGGCGCCTCGCTCGCGATCGGGATCCCCGCGTTCTTTCTCGCCCTCGCGCCGAGCGCCGGGTCGTTCCAGCTCGCGGGGTTCCTCCGCGGCGTGTTCCGGTTTGCGGTGCCGGCCGGCGCCGCCGTCGGCTTCGGCGTCCTCTCCAGCTACCTGGCTGCGCTCCAGGTGTTCCACCTCTCCCTGCTCGAGGCGCGCACCGTCGCGACGACGGTGATGGTCGTCGTCGGCTGGTACCTCATCATCGCCCTCGAGGGCTCGGGCAAGCTCCGCGGCGCGGCGGTCGTCACCATGTGCCTTCTGCTCGCCGCCGCCTACGTTGCCGTGCTGCTCGTCCCGTTCGCGCGCGATTTCTTCGCCCTCGCTGCCCCGAGCCCCGGGATGATCCTGATCGCCGCCGGCGGCTGCCTCGTCGCGATCGGCGGGCTCGTCGCCACCTCGGACGAGTTCATCCCCGGACGAGGCGCGGCCGCGGCCGGCTGATCGCGCTCAGGCGCCGCGGACGACCAGCACCGAGCAAGGCGCCTCGTGCGCGACGCGCTCCGAGACGCTGCCGAGCGCGCGGGCGCCGTGCATCCCGCGGCTGCCGAGGACGACGAGGTCCGCATCCGCCGCGGCCTCGACGAGACCGTGCGCCGCCCGCCCGTGCTCGACCGTCACGATGCGCAGCGAAGCTTCGAAGCGCGACTCGAGGCCACGCGCCGCCGTGAGCGCAGCCTCCGCCTCGGCCGAGCCGTCCACCCCGGCGACGATCGTCCGCGGCGACCACCCGTCGGCTGCGCCGCGGCGAGCGAGGAGCACCGAGCACGGAGCGCGGTGAAGGATGCGGGTCGCGACGCTGCCGAGCGCGATCCCCGCCATCCGTCCGCGGCCGTGCGTCCCCACGGTCACGAGACCCGCGTTCTCGGCGACCGCCGTCTCGACCAGGGAGGTCGCCGGCGGCCCGGCGATCTCGACCTTGGCGACGTCTGACGCCCACCTGATGGCGGCGCCGGCGTGCTCGAGCGCCTCCAGCGCCTGGCGGTCGAGCTCCTCGGCTCTCGCGAGCGCGCGGCGTGCCGCGTGGATCGCCGTCGGCGCGATCTGGAAGTGGATCGTGTCGCTCAGATCGACGACCGAGACGAGGACGAGCCGCCCGCCCTGCTCGAGCAGGGTGTCGGCCTGCCGGACGGCTTCGAGGCTCTCGGCCGAGCCGTCCACCCCGCACACGATCCGCTCGAACATCCGGGGAGACTGTATGCCGGACGGCAGCACGGCGCGTTCCGTCAGCAGATCCGCGGGAGCGGGTCGCCCACCAGCAGGTCGACGATGCGGCTGCCGCCGAGCGCGGTGTCGAGCAGCACCATCCGCTCGGGCTCGGCCTCGACCACCCCGATCTCGGCCGCCCGCGCGCCGAGGGGATGCGCGCGCAGCCGGGCGAGCGCGTCTGCCGCCGCCTCCGGCGCGACGACCGCCACGAGCTTGCCCTCGTTCGCCACGTAGAGCGGGTCGATGCCGAGGATCTCGCAGGCGGCGGCGACCGCAGGCTCGACGGGCAGCGCGCGCTCCTCGAGCCGCACGGCGAGCCCCGCCTGCCCCGCGAGCTCGTTGAGTGCCGTCGCGAGCCCACCGCGGGTCGGGTCGCGCATCCAGCGGAGCGCGTCGCCGAGCCCGAGCAGCGCCGCCGCAAGCTCGTGGACGGGTGCGGTGTCGCTGCGCACGTCGCCCTCGAGGTGGAGGTCGCCGCGGGCGATCATCACAGCCATCCCGTGGTCGGCGAGCGTGCCGGAGAGGAGCACGCGATCGCCCGGCCGGACGGCGGCGGGGACGAGGTCGAGGTCGTGCTCGAGCACGCCGACCCCGGCCGTCGTCACATAGAGCCCGTCCGCCTTGCCGCGCTCGACCACCTTCGTGTCGCCGGCCGCGACGGGGACACCCGCCCGGCGAGCGGCCGAAGCCGCCGAGCGGACGATCTCGCGCAAGCGCGCCACCGGGAGCCCTTCCTCCAGCACGAACCCCGCGGTGAGCCAGAGCGGCCGGGCGCCGGCGACGGCGAGGTCGTTGACGGTGCCGTTGACCGCGAGCTCGCCGATGTCTCCCCCCGGGAACGTGAGCGGCCGGACGACGTAGCTGTCGGTCGTCACCGCGAGCCTGCCGCCGACCGGCGGGACGACGGCGCTGTCGCCGAGCGGCGCGAGCGCCTCGTTCCCGAGCTCCTCGAGAAAGAGCGCCTCGACGAGGTCGCGGGTCGCCTTCCCGCCCGCGCCGTGGGCGAGCGTGACGAGCTCGTCGCGGAGGACCGGCCGGCGCCGGTGCCCGTCACGCACCGACGGACGCCTCCTCGCGCGGGCGACGCAGGCGGCCGTAGGAGAAGAACGCCGCGCACGCGCCCTCGCTCGAGACCATGCAGGTGCCGAGCGGCCGCTCCGGGGTGCACGCGGTGCCGAAGACGCCGCACTCCCACGGCCTGAGCTGCCCGGTGAGCACGTCGCCGCAGCGGCACGCCTTCGGATCCTCGATGCGGGCGTCGGGGAGCGCGAACAGCCGCTCGGCGTCGAACGCCGCGAAGGCGTCGCGGATCCGGAGGCCGCTGCGCGGGAGGGCGCCGAGCCCGCGCCACTCGAAGTCCTCCCGGGGCTCCATCGTCTTCGCGATCGCGGCGAGCGCGCGCTCGTTTCCCTCCTGCCGCACGACCCGCGTGTACTGGTTCTCCACCTCGCAGCGTCCCTCCGCGCGCTGGCGCAGGATCATCGCGATCGACTGCAGCAGGTCGACCGGCTCGAACGCCGAGACGACGACCGGCCGGCGGTACTCCTCGCAGATGAAACGGTACGCGTCGGTGCCGATCACCGACGAGACGTGACCGGGCCCGATGAACGCGTCCACCCGCAGGCCAGGCGTCTCGAGGATCGCGCGGAGCGGCGGCTCGATGAGGACGTGGTTGCAGAAGACCGAGAAGTTGGGCACGGCCTCGGCCCGGGCGCGGAGCAGCGTCACGGCCGTCGCGGGAGCGGTCGTCTCGAAGCCGATCGCGAGGAACGCGACGTGCCGGCCCGGCTCCTTGCCGGCGAGGGTGAGCGCGTCGAGCGGCGAGTAGACCATCCGCACGTCTGCGCCGCGCGCCTTCGCCTCGAGCAGCGAGCCGCGCCCGCCCGGGACGCGCAGCATGTCGCCGAACGTCGCGAGCGTGAGGCCGCCCGTCTCGGCCAGCGCGATCGCGTCGTCGACCCGGCCCATCGGAATCACGCACACGGGGCAGCCCGGGCCGTGCACGAGCTCGACCTCCGGCGGCAGAAGCTCTTCCAGCCCGTGCCGGTAGATCGCGTGCGTGTGCCCGCCGCACACCTCCATCACGCGCACCGTCTCGCCCGGTGCAACGAGCGACCGGATCTCCGCGGTGAGGCCGTGTGCGAGCTCCGGGTCGCGGTACTCGTCGACGTACCTCATTCCGTCTCCTCGAGGCGCTCGAGCGCGATCCCCGCGTGGCAGAGGAGGAGCTCGCCCGGCCGCGCGTCGGGAACGAGGTCGATCGCGACCCGCTCGACCCGCCCGTCGACGACGACGTCCGCCTCGAGCCCGTCGACGGCGAGCACCCGCGCCGCCATCGCCTCGTCCGCGCACGTCGCGCAGCCTGCCCACGTGGTCACGGCGCCACCGTCCCCTCGCGGAGCTGCTCGAGCTCGAGCGAGAGCTCTGCGCCGCGGCGCAGGAGGTCGAGCGTCTCGCGGGCGTCCGCCTCGTCGATCCGCGCGAGCGCGAAGCCGACGTGGACGAGCACCCAGTCGCCCGGCTCGACCGGGGCCGCGGGCTCGTCGACGAGCGCGATGCTGACCGAGCGGCGGACGCCGGAGATGTCCACGGTCGCGAGGCCGGCCCGCCGATCTGGGACCTCGGCGATCCGCCCGGGGATGCCTAGGCACATGCGAGCCTCGCCGCCGCCACCGCCGCCTGGCCGTAGCTCACCCCGCCGTCGTTCGGCGGCACGGCCGCGTGGGTGAGGACGCGGAAGCCCGCGCGCTCGAGCCGCGACCGCAGCGAGCCCAGCAGGCGCAGGTTCTGCAGGCAGCCGCCCGAGAGGACGACCGTGTCGGGCGCGTCCGCGGCGTCGCCGCACGCCGCCGCGAAGGCCGCCGCCACCCCCTCATGGAAGGCCGCGGCGATCTCGGCCCGGTCGCGGCCGGCCCGCAGGTCGTCGTGCGCCGAGGCGAGAAGCTCGGACCCCCAGATGACGCCCCGCTCCACGGCACAGGGATAGGCCGGAGCCGGAACGGCTCCGGCCAGGTGCTCGAGCTCGATCGCCGCCTGTCCCTCGTACGAGATCCGCTCCCGCACGCCGAGGAGGGCGGCGCACGCGTCGAAGAGCCGACCCGCCCCCGCCGAGAGAGGGGCATTGACGGCGAGGCTCTGGCGGACGAGCTCCCAGCGCGCCCACGGCACCGGGCGGCCCGCGCGCTCGAGGTACGCCGCGGCGAGGCGCCACGGCTCGCGCACGGCCGCCTCCCCCGCCCGGCAGCGGCATCGGCTCGAGGTGCGCGAGGCGCTCGAACCCGACGAGGTCGCAGCGGAGCACCTCGCCGCCCCAGACCGCCCCGTCGCTACCGAAGCCGGTTCCGTCGAGCACGACCGCGAGCGCGGGGCCGGTCTCGCCGTGCTCGGCAAGGCATGCCGCCGCGTGTGCGTGGTGGTGCTGCACCTCGATCACCGGCAGGCCCTGCTCCCACGCCCAGCGCGTCGAGAGGTAGTCGGGGTGGAGATCACAGGCGACCGCCGCCGGCTCGACGCCGAGCATGTCGAGCCACAGGCGCAGGTCCTGCCGGAACGCCGCGTGCGCCTCCTCGCCGGTCAGGTCGCCGAGGTGCGAGGAGAGGAACGCCTCGGCGCCCCGGGCGGCGCAGAACGTGCTCTTCAGCTCGGCGCCGGCGGCAACGACCGGCTGGGCGAGCGGCACCGGCAGCAGCAAGGCCGACGGCACATGGCCTCGGGAGCGCCGCAGCGGAAAGCCGGCGCGCACGACAGAGTCCTCGCAGCGGCGGTGGATCGGACGGTCGTGGCCGAGGAAGAGGTCGGCGATCGCGCCGAGCCGGTGCCGCGCCACGTCGTCCTCGAACGCGATCGGCTCGTCCGTCAGGTTGCCGCTCGTCATCACGAGCGGCCGGCCGGCGTCGGCGCAGAGCAGGTGATGGAGCGGCGTGTAGGGGAGCATCACGCCGAGCCAGGGCGTCCCGGGCGCGACCGAGGAGGCGGCCGGCGCGTCGTCGCGGCGGCGGACGAGCACGATCGGGCGGACAGGCGAGCGCAGCAGCGCGAGCTCCTCGGCACTCGCCTCCGCGAGCGCGAGCGGGTCGGCGCACATCACCGCGAGGGGCTTCTCCTCCCTGCCCTTCCGCTCCCGGAGCCGCGTGACGGCCTCTTCGCTCGTCGCGTCGCAGGCGAGGTGGTAGCCGCCGAGCCCCTTCACCGCGACGATCGCCCCGCCCGCGAGCGCGGCGACCGCCTCCTCGAGCGGCAGCGACAGGTGTGGCCCACAGGCCGGGCACGCGATCGGCTCGGCGTGGAAGCGCCGGTCGGCCGGGTCCTCGTACTCGCGCCGGCACTCCGGGCAGAGCGGGAAGCCGGCCATGGTGGTGTTCGGCCGGTCGTACGGGATCCGGGTGACGATCGTCAGCCGCGGGCCGCAGTTCGTGCAGTTGACGAACGGGTAGCGGTAGCGCCGGTCGGCCGGGTCGAACAGCTCGCGGAGGCAGTCGTCGCAGGTCGCGACGTCCGGTGGGATCGCCGCCGAGCGCCCGCCCCCGTGGCTGGCCACGACCACGAATCCCCGCTCGCCGACCGGGGCGACACGTTCCGCGACGACCGACGCGACTCGGGCGAGAGGCGGCGCCTCCTCCGCGATGGCGGCGACGAACGCGTCGAGCGAGCCGCCGGCTCCCTCCACCTCGACGACGACGCCGTCGCCGTCGTTCCACACGCGCCCACCGAGCCCATCGCGCGTCGCGAGCCGGTGCACGAACGGGCGGAAGCCGACGCCCTGCACGACGCCCCGCACGCGAATGCGCCGCCGCTCGACCACCTCCGGGAGCGCGCCGGTCATGCGTCCAGCGTGCCGCTCGCCGGATGCCTGCGCAATGTGGCGAGGCCGCCCACGTCGTGCGGGAATCCCGCAATCCGACTCGCCGCGGCTACGGATGCCTGCACGCGTCGGGACGGCGATGCTGGGCCAGGAGTCCGACGGTGACCGCCCTGCCAACTCCCGACGCCGACACCTTCGTGATCGAGCCCGAGGGGCTCTCGGCCCTCGTCGAGGCGCTCTGCCACGAGGGCTACCGCGTCGTCGGGCCGTCCGTGCGCGACGGCGCGATCGTGCTCGGCGAGATCGCCTCCGCGAACGAGCTGCCCTGCGGCTGGACCGCGCGCCACGAGGCGGCGGCCTACCGGGTGGAGCGCCGCGACGACGACGCGGTGTTCGGCTGGGCGGTCGGCCCCCACTCCTGGAAGCAGGAGCTCATGCCCTCACGCGTGCGGCTGTGGCGCGCCTCGAGCGCGGAGAGCGTCGAAGAGGAGCCTCCGCCCGGGCGGCCGCTCGCGCTTTTCGGCGTCCGCTCCTGCGACCTGCACGCGATCGCGATCCAGGATCGCGTCTTCCTCGAGGGCCGCTACGTCGAGCGCGACTACGCGCTCCGCCGCACCGGCGCCTTCGTCGTGGCGGTCGACTGCGGCGAGCCGGGCGGCACGTGCTTCTGCGCGTCGCTGGGGACGGGCCCGCGCGCCGACGCCGGCTTCGATCTCGCCCTCACGGAGCTCGTCTCCACGGAGCACCGGTTCGTCGTGCGGGTCGGCTCGGACACAGGTCGTGAGATCGCGAGGCTGCTCCCGGTCCGCGCGGCGACGGACGCCGACCTCGAGGCGGCGCTCGCGGTCACCGACGAGGCGGCGGGACGGATGGGGCGCCGGCTCGAGGCCGGCGGCCTCCGCGACCTGCTCGCCGGCAACCTCGAGCATCCGCGTTTCGCCGAGGTCGCCGAGCGCTGCCTCACGTGCGGGAACTGCACGCTCGTCTGCCCGACGTGCTTCTGCACCTCCGTCGAGGACGTCAACGACCTGGCCGACGGCTCCGCCGAGCGCTGGCGGAGCTGGGACTCGTGCTTCTCGACCGAGTACTCCTACATCCACGGCGGCAGCGTCCGGCGCTCGCCCCGGGCGCGCTACCGCCAGTGGCTCACGCACAAGTTCGGCACGTGGCACGACCAGTTCGGGACGTCGGGGTGCGTCGGCTGCGGGCGCTGCATCACGTGGTGCCCCGTCGGGATCGACGTCACCGAGGAGCTGGCCGCGATCCGTGCCGGAGACGGGGAGGTGGACCATGCGCACGCTCGATGAGCTCCTAGCGGAGGCGCCGGTGTTCGCCGGTCTCCCGCAGGACGCGCTGACGCTGATCGCCGGCTGCGCGAAGAACGTCGGCTTCGCCGAGGACGAGCTGCTCTTCCGCGAGGGCGAGCAGGCGGACACGTTCTACGTCGTCCGGCGCGGCCGGGTGGCGCTCGAGCTGCACACGCCCGAGCGGGGCGGGCTCGTGATCGAGACGATCGAGCCGCACGAGGTCGTCGGCTGGTCGTGGCTCTTCGAGCCGTACCGCTGGCACTTCGACGCCCGTGCCGACACGCCGGTGCGCGCGATCGCCTTCGACGGCGCGTGCCTGCGCGGCAAGTGCGAGGACGACCCCGTGCTCGGCTTCGAGCTGATGCGGCGGTTCGCCCAGGTGGCGATCGACCGGCTGCAGCACGCACGCCTGCGGCTGCTGGACGTCTATGGCGGCGCCGGCGTCCGCTGAGGCGCCCGTTCGCGGCGCGATGACCCCGGTGCCGCACCGGGTCCTCTCCCGTGTCCAGGAGACGGCCGACACGTGGACGCTCGAGCTCGACCCCCTGAGCGAGCCCGTCCAGCCGCGCGCGGGTCAGTTCGACATGCTCTACGCCTTCGGCGTCGGCGAGGTGCCGATCTCGACGAGCGGCGACCACGAGGGCGGCCCGCTCACCCACACGATCCGCGCGGTCGGCGCGGTCACGCGCGCCCTCTGCGCGCTCGAGCCCGGTGCCGTCCTCGGCGTACGCGGGCCGTTCGGAAGCGTTTGGCCGCTCGGGGAGGCCGCGGGCAGCGACCTCCTCGTCGTCGCGGGCGGGATCGGCCTGGCGCCGCTCCGGCCCGCGATCCGCCACGCGCTCGCGCGGCGCGACGACTACGGCGCCGTCTCCGTCCTCGTCGGCGCGCGGACGCCGGACGACCTGCTCTACGTCCCCGAGCTCGAGCGCTGGCGCTCGCGGCTCGACGTCGAGGTCGACGTCACCGTCGACTCCGCGGCGGCCGGCTGGCACGGCCGCGTGGGTCTCGTGACGACGCTGATCCCCGGCGCCGTCGTCGACCCCGCGAAGGCCTCTGCCTTCGTCTGTGGGCCCGAGGTGATGATGACCTTCGTCGTCCGCGCGCTCCTCGAGCGCGACCTCCCGCTCGAGCGAATCTGGGTCTCTCTGGAGCGGAACATGCGCTGCGCCGTCGGGCACTGCGGCCACTGCCAGCTCGGGCCCACGCTGATCTGCCGGGACGGCCCCGTCTTCCCCGCCGCCGCGATGACCCGCCTGCTGGAGGTGCGCGAGCTGTGAGTGCCGTCGCGACCTGCCCCAAGCTCGCCGTCTGGAAGTTCTCCTCCTGCGACGGCTGCCAGCTCTCGCTGCTCGACTGCGAGGACGAGCTGCTCGCGATCGCGGAGGAGATCGAGATCGCGTACTTCCCCGAGGCGACGAGCGGCGAAATCGAGGGCCCCTACGACGTCTCGCTCGTCGAGGGCTCGGTGACGACCGCCCACGACGTCGGCCGGATCCAGGAGGTGCGCGCGCAGTCGGCTCTCCTCGTCACGATCGGCGCCTGCGCCACCGCCGGCGGCATCCAGGCGCTCCGCAACTTCGTCGACGTCGGGGAATGGATCCCGCTCGTCTACGCCTCACCCGAGTACGTCTCCACGCTCGAGACCTCGACGCCGATCGCCGACCACGTCCCGGTCGACCTCGAGCTGCGCGGCTGCCCGATCTCGAAGGCCCAGCTCGTCGATACGGTGAGCGCGCTGCTCCACGGCCGCCGGCCGCGGCTCGCCACGACCAGCGTCTGCACGGAGTGCAAGGCGCGCGGGACGCCGTGCGTGATGGTCGCGCACGGGACGCCGTGCCTCGGCCCGGTCACGCAGGCGGGGTGCGGCGCGATCTGCCCCGCGTACGCGCGCGGCTGCTACGGCTGCTTCGGGCCGATGGAGTCTCCGAACGTCGCGGCGCTGGCGCGGCAGTGGCGCGAGCTCGGCGCCGGCGACGACGTCATGCTCCGCGCGCTCCGCACCTTCAACGCCAACGCACCCGCGTTCCGGGAGGCGAGCTACGACCATGAGTGAGACCCGCGAGATCCGCACCGACTACCTGGCCCGGGTCGAGGGCGAGGGCGCGATGCTCGTCCGCGTCCGCGGCGGGCAGCTCGAAGAGGTGCAGTTCAAGATCTTCGAGCCGCCGCGCTTCTTCGAGGCGCTCCTCCGCGGCCGGCAGTTCACCGAGGCGCCCGACATCACCGCGCGGATCTGCGGCATCTGCCCGATCGCCTACATGGCGAGCTCCGCCGCCGCGATGGAGCAGGTCGGCGGCGTCGAGCTGACGCCACAGCTGCAGGCGCTCCGCCGGCTGATCTACTGCGGCGAGTGGATCGAGAGCCACGTCCTGCACGTGGCGATGCTCCACGCGCCCGACTTCCTCGGCTACGACGGCGCGATCGAGCTCGCGCGGGACCGCCGCGACCTGGTCGAGCTGGCGCTCCGCCTGAAGAAGCTCGGCAACGAGCTGATGCGCGTGATCGGCGGCCGCGAGGTGCACCCGGTCAACTTCCGCGTCGGCGGCTTCTACCGTGCGCCCACCGCCGCCGAGCTCTCCGCGCTCGTCCCCGAGCTCGAGTGGGCGCGGGAGGCGGGTCGCGAGCTCGTCCGCTGGACGGCCGGGTTCGACTTCCCCGACTACGAGCGCGACTACGCCTTCGTCTCGCTGCGCCACCCGGGCGAGTACCCGATCGAGCGCGGCCGCATCGTGTCGAGCACCGGCCTCGACATCTCCGTCGACGAGTACGAGGAGCACTTCACGGAGACGCACGTCGAGCGCTCGAACGCGCTGCACTCGACGCTCGCCGGCGTCGGCGCCTACCTCGTCGGGCCGCTCGCGCGGTACGCGCTCAACTACGACGAGCTCTCCGACGCGGCGAAGGAGGCGGCCGAGGAGGCCGGGCTCGGGCCCGTCGTCCGCAACCCGTTCCGCTCGATCGTCGTGCGCGCCGTCGAGACCGTGTACGCGGCCGACGAGGCGCTCCGCATCATCGCGGCGTACGAGCGGCCGAGGGAGCCGGCGGTCGCATGCGTGCCCCGCGCCGGGTCGGGCCACGGTTGCACCGAGGCGCCGCGCGGCATCTGCTGGCACCGCTACCGGATCGACGGTGAGGGCACCATCCTCGACGCGAAGATCGTGCCGCCCACCTCGCAGAACCAGAAGACGATCGAGGAGGACCTCGTCGGGGTGGTCGAGGGCTCGCTCGACCTCGGAGACGCCGAGCTCGCCCACCGCTGCGAGCAGACGATCCGCAACTACGACCCGTGCATCTCGTGCGCGACGCATTTTCTCCGCTTCAGCGTGGAGCGCCTCTGAGGACCGCGGCCGTCTGCCTCGGGAGCCCGTTTCGCGGCGACGACGCGGTCGGGCCCGCCGTCGCCGGGCGGCTCCGAGCCGCGGGCGCGACCGTGCTCGACTGCGCCGACGAGCCGACGCGCCTGCTCGACCTCTGGGACGGGCTCGACACGCTCGTCGTCGTCGACGCCGTGCGCAGCGCTGCGCCCCCGGGGACGATCCACCGGGTCGACGCCAGGGGCGGGCCACTCGCCCGCGAGCTGGGGCTCGCCTCGACGCACGCGATGGGGATCGCCGACGCGCTCGAGCTCGGTCGTGCGCTCGGGCGCGCGCCGCGTCGCGTCGTAGTGGTCGGCGTCGAGGGCGCGTCGTTCGGGATGGGCGAAACGATGAGCCCCGCGGTCGTCGCCGCGCTCGAGACGCTCGTGGCGGCGGCGCTCGAGGAGCTCGAACGAGAGGAGACGCCATGCACGAGCGGGCACTGATGGACGACCTCGTGCGGAAGGTGCTCGCCGTTGCCGAAACAGAAGACGCCGACGCCGTGACCCGCATCCGTGTGCGACTGGGCGCGCTCTCGCACTTCACGCCCGAGCACTTCGTCGAGCACTGGGTCTCTGCCTCGCGTGGCACGATCGCCGAGGGCGCGCAGGTCGACGCGACCCTGGACGGGAGCCTCACGGACGAGGCGGCCGAGGGCGTCGTTCTCGAGGCGGTCGAGGTTCGCGACTCTGGCCGACGCACGCCGTGCGCGGGCCACGCTGTGTGAGCGAATCCACACGCAACGACAACTCCGTCCTCAAACCCGATCGCCAGAATGAGATGCAGCAAGTCCGCGTGGCAACGGCCCCGGGGGGTGCGGCGTTGTGACGCAGGTGGCGCCTGAAGGACAGGACGGTGGGGACCTGGTGTCCTTCAGGCGTCACCACACCTTTCCTCTCCGCGCGCGTCGCGCCACTCCGGCCCCTCGGCCGCATCGCCCACGCCGACGCCGTCGCAGGACGTGAACGGACGTCAGGCCGACGCGGGGACGGACCGCGACGCCTGCCCGCGCCCGTCCGTATCGCCCGAGGGGAGAGCCACGCCGTGCGCCCACGCGTACTCGCGCGCGGACCTCACGGTGCGGCGGCCGAGCCAGTCCACGAGCCCGTCGACGCCGTGCTCCCGCACGAGACGCAGCTGCCTGTCCGCGCCGCGCGCCATGGCGAGCCCCGGGAGTCGAGCAAGCTCCGCCGCGGCACCGAGCTCCCGGGCGGTCGGCTCGAGCTCCGCGACGAGCTCCGCGACGCGCTCGTACGCCGGCCGGCGTGCCCCGCTGTCGAGATCGAGCAGCTCGGGCTTCTCGGCGGCCGAGGCCGCAACCCAGACGTTCTCCGCGATCCGGTACCCGTCGTGCACCGGAAGCGTCTCTCCGTCGTCGTAGCGCTCTGCGAGCCGGGCGACGAGCGTCTGGACGAGCGCCACGAGTGCGACCACGTCCGCGACGTCCGTCTGCGTGTCGCACACCCGAACCTCGAGCGTGCCGAAGTCCGGGTGCAGGCGGAGGTCCCACCAGTGGTAGCTCGAGTCGGGGATCGACCCTCCGGCCTGCCCCCACGCCACGAAGGCGGCGTACGAGCCCCAGTCGGGAAAGGCCGGCGGGACGCCGTGCCGGACGAGCGAGCGGTTGAGCATCAAGCGGGTCGAGGCGAGGCCCGTGCGAAGCGATTCGTGATAGGGGCTGTTGGCCGAGAGCGACGCCAGCTCGGGCAGGTAGCTGCGCAGCGCGTTGTGGACGGCGAGGGCGCGGTCGGCGTCGGCGAGCCCGACGTGGACGTGCAGGCCGCAGGTCAGCATGTGCCGCGCGGCCCAGGGGTTGTCCGCCGCGAGGGCTCGGTAACGCTCGCCGTTCGTGATCGGGCCGAGGTCGCGCGCCGTCGGGTGCGATCCGGCCGCGACGAGCATCAGCTCGCCGGCGAGCGCCTCGTGGAGCTCGACGCGCGCGAAGGCAAGCTCGCGGCCGACGTCCGCGGCGCTCAAGCAGGGCCGCGTCGCGAGCTCGACCTGAGCCGCCCTGAACTCCGCCTGGAGGCGGCTGTGCGTCGGCGCCCGGCGGAGCACGTCCTCTATCCCGCCGACGAGTCCACCGCCGACGGGCTCGACGAGCATCAGCTCCTCCTCCGCCCCGACGGTGAGCGAGAGGGCCGACGCGTCGAATGCCAGCCGAAGGCGGCCGGCGAGACCGTCCCCGGCCGGCTGTCGAACGGACAGCGGCTTCATGGCCGACCCCGCCGCGTCGCAGGCTCGGGCTCCGGCATCAGCTCCGCGAGCGCGCGGTCGCGAACCTCCGCCATGACGTACGTCGCCTCCCCGAGCGTCACCTTCCGGCTCCACACGAGCAGCACGCCGCCGCGGTCGGCGAGCGTGTAGCTCGCTGACGCGATCAGCTCACGGGCCGGAGAGGTGAGGCTCTCGGCCTCGCTGATGTCGACGAAGAGCTCCCGCACGCCGCCGTCGAGCGCCGAGAGCAGGTGCTCACGAAGCTGCTCGACCGCCTGCGCGCGGATCGGCCCGCGGAGGGCGATCACGCGCGCGCGGCGTCCCACGTGCGCGGTCGTCACGGGAAGCGTGTCGTGCGGGGTGTTCGCGTCGTTCGTCACCGGATCTCCTGCCGGACGGCTCCTTCACCGTAGGCGGGCGCGGTGAGCGATCGAACGCCTCACGTGAGCAACGAGCAGGAGTTGTGTGAAGGCTTGCTCACGCGCCGCCGCGGCCGGCGGCGAGCTTGTAGCCCAGGCCGCGCACGGTGACGATCCGCTCGGGGCGCGTGCTCGAGCGCTCGATCTTCCGCCGCAGGTTCGCGATGTGGGCGTCGCAGGCGCGGGCGTCGCCGACGTACGGGCTCTGCCAGAGATGCTCCATGATCTGCGCGCGGGTGAACACCTGGCCGGGGTTGTCGACGAGGAGGAGCAGGACGCGGAACTCGGACGGCGTCAGGTCGACCTCGTCGCCGTCGACTGAGACGGTGTGCTGGTTGAGGTCGACGCGAATCCCGGCCGCCTCGCGCGTCACACCCCCCGCTGCCCGGTCGAGCTGTCTCCGGCGCAGGATCGCCCTGATCCGGCTCAGGAGCTCCGCCGTCGAGAACGGCTTCGTCACGTAGTCGTCGGCCCCGAGCTCGAGCCCCAGCACGCGGTCGACCTCGTCGTCCCGGGCGGTGAGCATCAGGATCGGGACGTCGCTCTCGGCGCGCAGCTCACGGCAGACCTCGAGCCCGCTCAGCCTGGGCATCATCACGTCCAGCACGACGACGTCGTACCGCTCGCGACGCGAGAGCTCGAGCGCCCGCTCCCCATCCAATGCCACCTCGACCGTGAAGCCGTCCCGCTCGAGCGCGTAGCGAACGGGCGTAAGGATGTCCGGCTCGTCGTCGGCGAGGAGCACGCGTGCGTTCATCGCCCCTCCGAGCCCGGCGCCGGGCCGGTGGCGACGGTCGGGCCCGTCGCAGCGGGGAGCCCGCGCTCGGGCTCGCGCCCCTCCTCCCGTGCGGGGGCAGCCCGCTGGAGCAGGATTCGCGCGGTCGTGCCCCCGCCCGGCCGCGTCTCGATCTCGAGGCGACCGCCGACCGCGCGTGCGACCTCGCGGGCGATCGAGAGCCCCAGGCCGAACCCCTCCGCGTCACGGTCGCCGCTGCGGAAGAAGCGCTCGACGGCGCGCTCGGCTTCGGCGGGCGTCATCCCGGGCCCCTGGTCGTGCACCTCTACGGCGACGAGGTCGGGCTGGGTCGGCCGGGCCGACACGGTCAGGCCCTGTCCGGCCGCGTACTTCCGGGCGTTGCCGACGAGGTTCTCGATCGCGTGGCGGAGGAGATCCTCGTGGGCGAGCGCGACGACGTCTCGGTCGACCTCGAGCGCGGAGGGGGAGAGCTCGAGGTCGAGCGCGAGATCGGCGAGCAGCTCCCCGATGTCGACCGGCTCGAGCCGTACCGGCTCGGCGCGTGACTGGGCGCGCGCGAGCGTGAGCATCGCCCGGACGAGGCGGGTCAGCCGGGCGGTCTGACGCTCGATCACGGCGAGGAAGCGGTCGCGCTCGTCCGGCTCCTCTCTCGCGCCGAGCTGGAGCACCTCGACGGCGCTCGCGATCGCGGTGAGCGGCGTCCGCAGCTCGTGGGCCGCGTTGGCGACGAACTCCCGCTCGGCGCGCTCGCGCCGCTCTCGCTCCGTCACGTCGGCCAGGACGAGGACGGCGGTTCCCGTGCCCTCCGAGGGGACACCGGTGATCGTGTACGTATGTTCGGGTGAAGGCGCGACGCGCATCGTCTGCGGCTCGCTTCCCGGCTCGAAGAGGCGTCGCGCGAGCACGCGCAGGTCGACCGCAGGCCAGGGGTTGCCGAGCGGCCTGCCCTCGCACACCTCCTCACCCAGGAGCACCGAGGCGCGCCGATTCGCGACGACGACGGTGAGGTCCTGCCGGATGCCGATCACACCCTCGTGCAGCTGCTCCATCAGGGAGCGCAGCTGATCGCGCTCGCTCGCGAGCTGGCCGAACGAGGCGCTCAGCCTGCGGCGCATGGTGTCGACGGCTTGCGCCAGCTGTCCCAGCTCGTCCGGGAACGTCGACGTGAGCTCGTCGTCGAACTCGCCCTCCGCGATCGCGGTCGCCGCGGCGCCGATCCTGCGGACGCGGACCGTGATCAGCAGCGAGAGGAGGACGCCCGTCACCGCCCCGATGAGCGTGGCCCACGCGGCGGCGACCCAGATGCGACCGTGGACGATCGACGCCGCTGCGACGAGGTCCGGCCGCGACGCGACCTCGACGAGGGCGGTGCCCGGACCGCTCCGCAGCGGGAGCGCGACCGTGATCCGGCGGCCGTCATCGAGGCTCTCCACGAAGCGCTGCCCCGCCAGCGCGTTCTCGAGCAGCTCCTGCTTGTTGTCGACCGACGACCAGGCGACGCCGAGCGACGACGGCGCGCTCAACAGCCGGCCCTGCGCGTCGAACACGAAGAGAGCGACGCGCCGTCGGCGCGCCTGGTCGACCGCCATGGCGCGCGCCTCCGCCGGGGTCGTCGTATCGGCGATCTTCGCGGCGGCGCCGACTGCGCTCCCCGCCGCCAGGTCCTGCGCCCGCTCGCGGAGCGCCGACGCGCTCTGGGCCTCGAACACCCGCGCGACCGCCAGCGCCGTGACCGCGGCGATCGCGGCGAACGCAACGGGCAGCCACCAGCGGATGCTCAGGAGCCGCGAGCCGCTCACACTCGGGAAAGGTACGGCCCGCGGCCCATGCCACGCCCGAGTGTGAGCGGATCCTCACACGTGCCCGCCGCTCGCGGCGCTGCTCGCCAAGGCTTCGCGACAGCCCGACAAGTGAGGATGGATACGTGGAACCCCCGATGGCGAGCCGCCCTCGACGCGGGACAATGGATCTGGAAAGGGGGTGATTCCCGTGTCGACGACGCATGCACCTCCGGTTCATGCGCACCGCTGGCATGTCGATCCATGGCACGTGGCGGTCGTCGCGCTCGCAGCCGCGCTCGTCGCGCTGGGCGCCTGGGTCGTGTACGACAACGTCACGGCCGGCGACAGCGCCACGGCGGACGCGACGGCGCTGATCGACGACTTCAGCGCCGCTGCGATGGCCAACGACGGCGCCAAGGCGATGACGATGCTGACGCCCGACGCCGTTGTCTGGTCGAACGGCGACGTGATGACCGGAGCGACGGCGGTGGGCGACGCGATCTCGACCACGCCCACGCTGACCATGGAGCGAGTCGCGCCGGTGACCGTCGAGGGCGACTACGCCATGACGTTCGTCAACTACGGCGTGCCCGGCGCAGGGTACGAGCCGACGACGTCGGTCTTCGTCTACCAGCTCCGCGACGGCAAGATCGCGAGGAGCTGGTCGTTCGTGACCGGCGTGACGGAGCCGTTCGACAACCTCGCGCGGTGAGCCACCGGCGCAGGGAGCGCCCAGCGGGCCTCCCTGCCGCCCGCGGATCCGGCGTCAGGCCCGCGGCCGCGGATGCCGCGGGCCTTGACGCCGGGGCTCGTCTCGCTCGGCCGGCAACCCCGCCGAGAGCGCGAGTTGGTCATCCACGGCCGTGACGGCCAGATCCGCGAGCGCAACACCTACGGCAAGGATCCACGCCGCACGCGGAGTTGACGCTCCGACCGCACGCGAGACGAGGCGGCTTGTCTTCGATCGCGTATCGTCCATAGTGCGCGTGACGCCGCGTGGCGTCGGGGAAGGGGGAACGGTGGGAACGACGGAAAGGGCAATCGAGCACGTCCCGTCGCCAGGCGGGGCAACGGACGGCAACGGCGCCGACGATCTCGTCACGGCGCTGCTTCCGTCGCGGACCGTCCGCGAGCCGGCACCCGGGATGTGGGAGTACCGCTCGGAGCTTCTCGAGCACGGCTTCCTCGGCTGGGGGAAGGAGCAGGTCGACCTGCACAAGCTCCAGGACCGGCTCGAGGCGCTCGGCGCGGAAGGCTGGGAGCTCGTCAACGTCTCGTGGAACCATCGCGTGCGCCGCAGGCACGGCGGACACCTGCTCATCTTCAAGCGCTCGAAGCCCTGAGCGGGAAGAGATCTGACGGAAGCCCCGACCACGGGACTGTTAGGCTGCGCGTCCGTCTGCGGCGCCGCTGCCATCAGGACGGAGCCCGTCGCATGAGAAGAGACAAGCTGCATCGGTCCCTGCCGCTCGTGGTCGTAGGGACGGTTGCCGCCGTGGCGGCGCTCACCGCGGCGACGGCGGTCGCGACAGCCTCCGGATCGACGTCCGCGAGCCCGCTGACCGGAAAGGCCTGGATTCTCACCTCGCTGGCGGGGAAGCCGCCGCTCGCAGACACCGAGCTCACGGCCGAGTTCACGCCGAAGCTGCGGGTCTCCGGCTCGGCAGGCTGCAACCGTTTCGCCGGCAGCTACAGGGTGTCCGGCAGGACGATCCGGATCTCACCGTCGGCGACGACGATGATGGCGTGCGCCGGCCCGATCCAGCGCCAGGAGACCGCGTTCCTGAACGCTCTCTCGAGCGCGCGGAGCTTCGCCGTCAGGCGAGGAATCCTGCTCCTGCGCTCGTCCGATGGCCGAGTGCTCGCGAGGTTCAGGGCGCAGAGCCAGGTGCTCGCCGGGACGTCCTGGAACGTGCTCGCCTACAACAACGGCAAGCAGGCCGTCGTAAGCGTGCTCGCTGGGACAAAGCTCACCGCCGTCTTCGGCAGGGACGGGAGGCTGACCGGGCACGGCGGCTGCAACAACTACAACGCGGACTTCAAGGGCGTCCCCCGAAGCTCTCGATCGGCCCCGTTGCCTCGACCAGGATGCTCTGCGATCAGCCTGCAGGCGTGATGGATCAGGAGGCCGGCTACCTCGCCGCGCTCGAGACCGCCGCGACCTATCGCGTCGAGGGCTCGAAGCTCGAGCTCCGCACGGCCGACGGGGCCATCGCGGCCCAGTTCCAGCGCCGGTAGGGGCCGTGTAGGCAGCGGTTGCCCGCCGGGGAACCGCCTACCTTGGATCGCGTGCACGGGACACGTCCCCGCGGTCACCGGGACACCGGGGCAGGTGCGGTCGAGGCGCGATCGCAGGACCCGCTCGACGACTGGCTCGGCGACGTCTCGGACGACGACTCGAGCGAGGAATCGACGAAAAAGCCGGCGCATCCGGGCGAGGCCGGCGCGTCGAGCATGCACCGCCGGTCACCACGCCGTCTCCGCCGCGTCGGTCACCCTCCGCGGAATCCCCGATGGCAAGTCGACACGCGGGCGCGAGAATGAAATGGGCCTGAACGAGGAGGAGTACACGGACATCGCCGAGATCCAGTCGATGGCGTCCGGGGCGGTCGCCGCTTCGCCGTTCGTGCGGCTCAGTGCGGGCGACCAGTCGTGGACGGGGTTCGAGACGTTCCAGATCGAGGACGGGAAGATCGTCAGGCAGTCGAGCTTCGCCCTGGGCGAGTCTCCGCCGTTCGGCAACGTCCTCACGGCGTGACCGGCATGTCGGCGCGGCCCGCACGCGTGGCGGCCACGAAGAGCAGCGAAACCGTGCCGGGTGCGGTGTTGTTGCTCGCAGCGCTCGTCTTTGCCCTGGCCCTCGCCGGATGTGGAGGCAGCGGTGACCAAGCCGCCACCACGAGGGCGTCCGAGAGCGCCGCCGGGGCGGCGGGGCAGATCGTCTTCGTGAGCACGCGCGACGACGCTGCTCGGTGCGCGGCCGAGTTGAAATCGGGCGAGGGCGATCGCTGCAACACGGAGATCTACGTGATGAACGCCGACGGGGGCGCACAGCGACGTCTGACTCGGACCCAGGCGTCCGAGTGGTCACCGAAGTGGTCGCCGGACGGAACGAGGATCGCCTTCGGCAGGGGGTGCTCGGCGGAACGTTGACGTTCCTGGTGATGCGCGCCGACGGCACGCAGCAGCAGCAGCAGCTCGTCCTGCCGCCGCGCAGCGGGTTCCTCGGCTGGTCGCCCGACGGCAAGGAGATCGCGTACGTGGATCGCGGCGGTCTCGGAGTCGCGGGTACCGACGGCGGCGATGCGCGTCGCCTCGTCGCACACGGTCGGGACGGCCCCGGCCCGATCGTGAGCGCCGCCTGGTCGCCGGACGGCACGCAGATCGTGTTCGAGCGGGTCGGCGGCGAGTACGGCGAGCTGAGCGTGATCTGGATCACCGACGCCGACGGAGACGGGGACGGGACGCATCGGCTGACAGCAGCGGACGGGACCGCCAGGGAGCCCGCCTGGTCGCCGGACGGCAGGAAGCTCGCTTACGCCTGCCGCTCGAAGGCGTCCGACGAGCTCGAGCTCTGCGTCATGAACGCCGACGGCAGCGACCAGCACGCAATCACGCGCTCCGGCCCTCTGGAGGAGACCGAGTCGCCAACCTGGTCTCCGGACGGCGAGCAGATCGCATTCGTGGTGTCCGGCTTCGCCGACGAGCACCAGGTCTTCGTGATCAACGCCGACGGCAGCCAACGGCGCGCTCTGACCAGCAACGCCGACAACAGATGGCCGGACTGGCAGCGCTGAGTTGCGCTACTGCTCGCGACCGCGCTACCCGGCGGTTTCCGCATGGTCGAGCGGGATGCCCCCGGCAAGAATCGAACTTGCGCACGCGGTTTAGGAAACCGCTGCTCTATCCACTGAGCTACGGGGGCGCGGTCGACAGCGTATCCGGCGTCCGCGGTCCCGCTCGGTCGGCGACGGGCCGTTAGCCGTCGGTTAGCCCGCTCCGCAATCCTCCGCTGCATGGGACGGATGGTGGTGGGGCTCACGGCGTTGGTGCTGCTCGTGACGGCCTCGGCCGCGGTCGTCGTGCCGGCGGCGGGAAGCCGGACCGCTGTTGCGGCGAGAGCTCCGCAGCCGCGGCTGCTCGTGCTCACGCTGCGCGACCTACCCGAGTCGCTGCCGGCGTTCGAGCAGGTCGAGAGCTACCTCGACGACAACGCCCGAGCGGCCCGGGACACGGGCGGATCCGTCGCCGAGTTCGCGGCGCTGGGGCGCCTCACCGGCTACCATCGGAGCTTCGACGCGAAGCCCGAGCGCGTCAGCTCGGAGAAGACTCTCGTCCCCAGCTTCGTCCACCACGTCGAGTCGCAGGCGAACCTCTACCGATCCCCTGCTCACGCGCGGGCGCGGTTCCGTGCCCAGATCGCCGGGCCGCTGCCACGCGGCGCGCGGCTCGTGGTGCCGACGACGCGCGTCGGCGACGAGATGATCGCCCTTCGCAACACCGCGCCGAACCCGTACCTCGACCGCACCCTCGACAACGTCTTCGTCATCTCCTGGCGACAAGGGCCGGTGACGGCATGGCTGCTGGTCGTCGGGATGAAGGCGCTGGTGACCCTGCCCGACGCGATCGCGCTCGCCCGGAAGCAGGAGCGGCGGATCGAAGAGGCACTTCGCTGACGCGGTCGCCGGCGGTGGGGTCGCTTTCTCCTGCTCGCCCCCGGCGCGAAGACCCGGGACGTACGCGGGAGCTCGCCCTCGCCGTCGCGATCTACCTCTCGACCTCGCTGCTCCTCTTCGGGCGTGATGTCGTCACCCACCCGGCCGAGCGGGTCGTCGGTGATGGGGCCGCCGACAAGACGCTCTACATGTGGTCGCTCGAATGGTGGCCGTTCGCACTCGGACGGGGACGGAATCCGCTGGACGTCGATGCTGCCTGGGCACCGCACGGTTTCGATTTCGGTCTCGGCACCGGCGGCGGCGGGCTGGGGCTCGCAGCGGCGCCGCTAACGGCCCTTCTCGGTCCCGTCGCTACGTACAACGTCCTGATCCTTGCTGCGCCCGCAACTCGCTGCGACAACGGCCTTCCTCCTGGCGCGGCGCATCACGGGACGGTTCGCGCCGTCCCTCGTCGGCGGATACCTCTTCGGCTTCTCCTCGTACGAGCTCGGGCGCATGCTCGGGCACCTTCCGCTCGCGTTCATCGCGCTGGTCCCGCTCGTCCCGTACCTCGTGCTGCTCCGGCGGGATGACGCACTCTCGCGCCGCCGGTTCGTCCTGCTCCTCGCCGGGATCCTGGTCTGTCAGTTCCTGATCCTCCCCCAGATCTTCTTCACGGTCGTAGTCATGGGTGCCGTGACCGCGGTGGCCGCCACCGCGCTCCTCGGGCGCCGTGCCGTCCGGCAAACCGTCGCCGAAGCAGCTGTCGCGCTTGCCCTCGCAGCGATCGTCGTCTCGCCGGTGCTCGCCTACGCGGTCGTCTCGGACGCCGCCCCACCGGCGCGCTCACCCTTCGCGGGATCGGCGGACGTCCTCAACTACTTCGTGCCGACCGGGAGGACGTGGCTGCGCCCGCCGGGGGCCGACGCGATCGCGCAGCGTTTCACCGGGAGCGGTGCCGAGCACGGCGCGTACCTCGGCCTGCCGCTGATCGCGCTCGTTGCGCTCGGCGCCTTCCGGCGACCGATCTCGCGCGGCCGGTGGCTGCTGATCGTCGCTCTCTCCGCTGGGGTCATCCTCTCCCTCGGCACGCGAATCAAGCTCGCAGGCGAGGTGGTCGGGATCGGCCCCTGGGCCGCGCTCGCCCCGCTGCCGGTCGTGGGCTCCGCGCGGCAATCCGAAGCAGGATTTTCGTTCCGTCTCGTCGGCGGCCACTTCGGGCTCCGGGTGACTCCCGCCGAGGAGAGGTGGCGTGACGTCTACGAGGCACTCGGCACGGGGCGGGTCTCGCCCGAGCGGCTCCGCTCCTTTTTCGCGGCGCACGACGTGGACGCCGTCGTCGTCGCACCGGGGACCCGCGCTGCGGTGCACCGCACGATCGCGGCGGCGGTCGGCTCGCGGCCCGCACACCCGCTGGACGTGCTCGTCTACCGGCTCGGCAAGCCGAGCCCGTCGGTACCGCGTCCCGCCGACGAGCCGGCCGCCGGGACGGCACGCGCCCCCGGTGAACCGCCCCGGCGAGAGCGTCCCGCCGCCCGCGACGGAGCGCTCTCCTCACGATCCTGAGGTCCGTCACGCTGCGGGCCTCCCGATCGGGTCGGGCAGGCGCGGATCGTCGAGGGCGAGCCCGATCCGGGATTTCCCCGATGCCGCATGCATGACGCGGGTCTGGACTCCGGATGATGGCGTGCGGGAGCTGCACGACGAGGGTGGCCGGGATCTCGACGATCGCGGCCGGCGCCGGCCTGCTCGGGCTCGGTCTCTGGGCGCGGCGAGATGTCCACAGCGGGCTTGCGCAAGAGCGGATCACCCTGCCGGAAAGCGCCGATTCCCCCAAGGCGCCCGTGCGCGACGCGGCTTCCGCCCGCACGCTCGCGGAGACGATCCGCGAGGCGACCCTTCGCTCGGCGGACGGCAGGACGTACGGGGAGACGCCGAGCTACGTCGACGCGGAGGGCAGGCCGACGTGGGACAGCGCGGCCGCCGCAAGGGATCCGCTCACCGGAGCGCCCGTCGACAATCCGCAGGCGAGCCTCTGGCTCACGGCGACGACGCTCCAGACGGCGCTCATGCAGGCCTATCTCGCGCAGCGGCTCGCCGAGCTGACGGCGGGCCTCGGCGCGCTGCTCGTCGGCGTCGGCGCGGGTCTCACCGCAGCCTCGCGCCGGTAGCAAGCGGTTCGGGGAGGGACGGACCAAGAATCCGCCCTCCCCGGTGCGTTTACGTCAGGAGCCGCCTGCGACCGCCGAGCGCCGAGGCGAGCCAGAGGATCGCGATCGCGCCGACGATCGCCGCAACCCAGGTCGAGAGATCGAAGAACTCGTCGATCGGGTCGCCGAGGCCGAGGAGCGAGGCCACGAGGCCGCCGAGCAGGGCGCCGCCGATCCCGAGCAGCGTCGTCAGGACGACTCCCAGCCCGACGACGCCCGGGAAGAGCGCCTTCGCGATGATCCCCGCGAGGAGGCCGAGCACGATCCATCCGATGATCCCCATCCGAACCTCCCGTTCGAGAGCCGTCAGGCGGACCAAAGCCCGCCCGGCCGGCTGCGCCGGGCGATGGTCGCGCCGGCGGCCGACGCCGCGGCAACGAGACCCGTGGCGATCACGAGGCGAGGCCGGCGCCGCCGGTTGCCCGCGAGCTCGTTCAGTCGACGTTCGAGCCGTTTGCGCGCGATCCGGGTGACGATCCACCCGACCAGCGCGTTGCGCTTGGTGAAGACGGCCATGACACTCTGGTACCCCGGACGCGCCGCTGCGAAACGGCGCCCCGCACGACAGACGGAGGCTCAGCGCGAGCGGTAGACGTCGGCGCGGTGGTCGATCCGGAGGACGTGGATCTCGCTCCGCGCGACGAGGATCTCGTAGACGACGCGATACGGGCCGCGCCGGACGGAACGGAGGCCGGCGAGCTCGCGCCGCAGCGGATGGCCGACACGGTGCGGACGCTCGGTCAGCGGGCCGAGCATGAACTCGACAATCGCGGTGGCGGCTTTCTCGGGTATCCGTGCGAGCGTACGTTCGGCGGACGGCGCAACGACCAACCTCCAGCGAGGCGCGGTCACCTTTTGTCGAGATACCGGGCCTTCAGCTCGTCCGCTCCGAGACCCTTGCCGTCGGCAATCTCGGCGCGGGCTCGCTCGATCTCGCGCAGCGCTTCGGGATCCGAGAGGAGATCGAGCGTGTCCTCGAGAGCCTCGAGATCCTCGGGGCTCATGATGACCGCCGCCGGCCGGCCGTTCCTCGTCAGCGTGACCCGTTCGTGCTGCTCCTCGACCAGGTCGACGATCTCGGACAGCTTCGCCTTGATCTTCGCCAGCGGCAATGTCTCGCTCATGACCAGTATTCTAGTCATCGGTCGGCTACCGAACAAACCGGGCGGGAACCGCGTGATTGACTGCGACGCGTGACGGGCAGGTCGGGCCTGGAGCGGCGCCGGGCCCGGGAGGGGCAGCTCGCGATCCTCGGCGCGGCAGTCGCGTGGTCGACGGCCGGGCTCGCGCAGCGCGAGCTCGACGCGAGCCCCGCGACGCAGGTCGCGGGACGCGCCGCCTTCGCCGCGGTCACGCTCTTCCTGCTCGTCGTCTGGGCAGAGCGGCGAGGGACGTTCCGCGCGTTCCGGCGGATGGGCCGCTCGGGGCTCGCGCTGTCGGTCTTCATGGCGATCTCGTCCGGCGCGTTCCTGCTCGCGCTGAACTACACGACGGTCGCGAACGTGCTCTTCATGCAGGCCGCCTCCCCGATGATCGCGGCGCTGCTCGGCTGGGTGCTCCTCTCCGAGCGGGTCGACGGCCGCACGTGGGTCGCGCTCGCCCTCGCGGGCGCCGGGGTCGTGCTGATGGCGGCCGGCTCGCTCGACGCCGGCGCGACCGCGGTCGTGCTGCCCCTCGTCGTGACCGCGGCGTTCGCGGCCGTGATCGTGATCGCCCGCCACCGGCGCGAGGTCTCGATGATGCCGGCGACGTGCGCGTCGCAGCCGCTCGTCGTGCTCGCGTGCCTTCCGTTCCTCGAGCTCGGCTCGGCGAGCGGGAGCGACGTGGCGATCCTGGCCGCGCTCGGCGTGGGTCAGATGGGGGTCGGGCTCGCCCTGCTCACGATCGGCGCGCGGCTGATCCCGCCGGCGCAGGTGGCGATCATCTCGCTGCTCGAGGTCGTGCTCGGGCCGCTGTGGGTGTGGCTCGCCTACGACGAGACGCCCTCGACCACGACCCTGGTCGGCGGCGCGGTCGTGGTCGCGGCGGTCGTAGTGCAGGCCGTTGGGCCGGTTGCCGGCGGAAGCCGCGCCACGAGCGAGGCGCACGTCTGAGGCTCCGACCGGGCGGCCTTCCTCCGCCGCCTTGCAGCGCAGGGCCTCGGGCCTCGGCGTCGCCGAGCCGGAGGTTGTGTTCGACTTCAGCCGGACACCTCGCGGCGCGAGCCCCCGGTGTCCGACTTCGGTCGGACACCTCGCGGCGGCGGCACGCTCCCGGGGAGACCTCGCTCGCCGCGTGAGACGTGGGTGTCCGACTTAAGTCGGACACCCGGGCGCGGTCGGACACCTCGCGGCGCGAGCCCCCGGTGTCCGACTTCGGTCGGACACCTCGCGGCGGCGGCACGCTCCCGGGGAGACCTCGCTCGCCGCGTGAGACGTGGGTGTCCGACTCAAGTCGGACACCCGGGCGCAGCCGGACACCTCGCGGCGCGAGCCCCCGGTGTCCGACTTCGGTCGGACACCTCGCGGCGGCGGCACGCTCTCGGGGAACCTCGCTCGCCGCGTGAGACGTGGGTGTCCGACTCAAGTCGGACACCCGGGCGCAGCCGGACACCTCGCGGCGCGAGCCCCCGGTGTCCGACTTCGGTCGGACACCTCGCGGCGGCGGCACGCTCTCGGGGAACCTCGCTCGCCGCGTGAGACGTGGGTGTCCGACTTAAGTCGGACACCCGGGCGCGGTCGGACACCTCGCGGCGCGAGCCCCCGGTGTCCGACTTCGGTCGGACACCTCGCGGCGGCGGCACGCTCTCGGGGAACCTCGCTCGCCGCGTGAGACGCGGGTGTCCGACTTAAGTCGGACACGACGCAGGACACCCGCGCCGGGCACCCGGCTCAGGCCGGCGCCAGGACTTTCCCCGGGTTCATGATCCCGTTCGGGTCGAAGACCCGCTTGAGCTCGCGCATCAGGGGCACGAGGTCGCCGTGCTCGCGCTCGAGCGCGTGGATCTTCCCGAGCCCGACGCCGTGCTCACCGGTGCAGGTGCCACCGCGCGCCAGGGCGTCCTCGACGAGCAGCTCGACAAGCTCGTCGGAGGCCGCGAGCTCGACGGGATCGTCCGGGTCGACCATGAGCCCGATGTGCACGTTGCCGTCGCCAGCGTGCCCGACGACGCCACCGACCAGGCCGCGCCGCTCGAGCTCGCCCCGCGCGAACGACACCGCGCCCGCGAGCTGCGAGAGCGGGACGCAGACGTCGGTCGAGCGGTGCCGCTTCCCCGGCGCCGCCGCGGCGACGGCGTAGGCCGCGGCATGGCGCGCCGCCCAGAGGCGGGTGCGCGCGGTCGGGTCCCGCTCGGCCACGACCTCGAGCGCCCCCTCCGACTCGGCAACGGCTCTCACGAGCTCGAGGTCGGACGCGACGGTGCCGGCGCTACCGGCTGCCTCGACGAAGAGCGACGGCCCGACCGGGAGGTCGGTGCCCTGGTGCGCGTTGAGCGCTGCGATCGTCCAGCCGTCGATCAGCTCGGCCCGGGTCACGCCCGCGCCCGCTGCGACGATCGCCGTCGCCGCCCGGCAGGCCGGCTCGAGGTCAGGAAACGAGAGGCGGAGGACGACGGCCTGCTCGGGGATCCCGTGGAGGCGCAGCGTCAGCTCGGTGATCACGCCCAGCGTTCCCTCCGAGCCGACGAGGAGGCCGAGCAGGTCATAGCCGGCGGAGGTCTTCGGCGCGCGGCTGCCCGCGCGGACGACGCGCCCGCCGGGCAGCACCGCCTCGAGCGCGAGCACGTTGGCGCGCATCTTCCCGTAGCGCACCGTCGTCGTCCCGGCGGCGTTCGTCGCGGCCATGCCGCCGAGCGTCGCGTCCGCCCCGGGGTCGACGGGGAAGAAGAGGCCGTGCTTCGCCGCCTCGCGCTCGAGCGCCGTCCGGGTGACCCCGGCCTGGACCGTCGCCGTGAGGTCGGCGGGAGAGACGTCGAGGATCCTGTCCATCCGGGTCAGGTCGAGCGAGATCCCGCCCGCGAGGGGGATCACGTGACCCTCGAGGCTCGAGCCGGCGCCGAACGGCGTCACGGGAATGCGGTGCTCGTCGGCGAGCGCCAGCACGGCGGCGACGTCGGCGGTCGACGCCGCATACACGACGACGTCGGGCCGGTGCGGCCGGTGGAAGGTCATGTCGGCCGCGTGGAGGTCGCGCTCGGACTCGCCCGTCGAGACGCGGCCGGGGTCGCCGAGCGCTCCGGCGAGCGCCTCGCGCAGTGCTTCGGCCCCGGGCATCATTTCTCCCGGGGCTGCCAGTCGAAGCGCCGCAGCGCGACCACGAGCCCCGCGACGCCCCAGGCGACGACGACCGCTACAGCGCCGACGTCGTGCACGAGGGACGTGCCGTCGAGGTAGGCCGACTGCAGGAGGCGGATCAGGTACGTGAGCGGTAGCACGTCCGCGACCGCCTGGAGGACGTCCGGGTAGTCGCTCGTCGGCCCGAACGAGCCCGAGAGGAAGGCCATCGGCAGCACGACCAGGTTGACGACCGCGGAGGCCCCCTCGTCCGAGCGGATCAGTGCCGCCAGGCCGATCCCCATGCCGGCGAACGCAGCCGCGCCGAGCAGGAGCACCGGGACGAGCGCCGCCCAGCTTTCCGCCCCGGCGGCGTCGTAGAGCACGACGCCGAGCGCCACCGTCACCACCATCTGCAGGGCGAAAACGATCAACGTCGAGACGAGCACCGCGCCGAGGTACGTGGCGGGGGCAGCGGCGTCGCGCGCACCCGCTTCAAGATGCCGCCCTCGCGGCGGACGACGAGCGTGATCGCCAGCCCGGCGAGCGCGGTGTTCGCGCAGCCGTAGCCCATCATCCCGACGAGCAGCCGGTCGACCGCCGGGACGCCGTCGATCTCGCCGCTGTAGACCGCGCCGAGCAGGAGGAACAGCATCGGCGGGAAGACGAAGATGAAGACGGCCGACTCCCGGTTCCGCCAGAACATCAGCTGCTGCATCCGCAGCTCGTGCCGGAACAGCCTCACGCCCCTGGCCGCCCACTCGCCTGCGGCCGTCACGCCTCGCCCTCCGCGCGCTCTTCCTCGACGAGGTCGAGGTAGACGTCCTCGAGCGTCGGCCGGCGCACCTCGAGCCCCTCGAGCTCGCGTCCCTCGGCGACGGCGCGGCCGGTCAGCTCGGCGAGCACGCGCGTCGGCTCACCCGTGGTGAGGACGATCTCGCGGCCGTTGTCGCGGTAGCGGATCTCGACGTCCGGCGCCGCGCCGATCAGCTCGTTCGGCGTCCCGATGCGCACGAGGCTTCCCTCGTGGATCACGGCGACGCGATCGGCGAGCTGCTGCGCCTCGTCGAGGTAGTGGGTGGTGAGCACGATCGTCTTCCCGAGCGAGCGAAGCGAGCGGACGAGCTCCCAGGCGGTGCGGCGCGCGGACGGGTCGAACCCGGTCGTCGGCTCGTCGAGGAAGACCAGCCCCGGGTCGCCGACGAGCGCGACGCCGAGGTCGAGCCTGCGCTTCTGCCCGCCGGAGAGCGTCTTCACGCGAGCGTCGGCCTTCGGGGCGAGCCCGACGAGCTCGATCACCTCGTCGACGTCGCGCGGACGGCCGTAATAGCCCGCGAACATCCTGTGCACCTCGCGCACGGTCAGCGCCGGCGGCAGCTGCGAGTGCTGGAGGACGACGCCGATCCGGCCGCGGTGCGCCGCGTCGGCCTTCCAGGGGTCGGTGCCGAGCACCTGGACCTCGCCGGCGTCGCGCTTGCGGTAGCCCTCGAGGATCTCGACCGTCGTCGTCTTCCCGGCGCCGTTCGGGCCGAGGAGCCCGAACACCTCGCCGGGAAGCACGTCGAAGTCGATCCCACGGAGCGCCTCGTTCCCGTCGTAGGCCTTTCGCAGGCCGCGGACGCGGATCGCCGCGCCGGCCGTCACGAAGCGGGCCCGAGCTCGATCTCGGCCATCGCGCCTGGCTTGAAGCCCGGGTCGAGACCCGTCAGGGCGAGCGCGATCTCGGAGCAGTCCGGCTGGTGGCCGACCGTGGCGACGGGCCCATGGCGATCGCCGAGGGCCTCGCGGAGGTCGTCCACCGTCGCGCCCGGAGCGAGCCGCCGCTCGACCGCGAGCGGCGCCCCCGTCGCCGTGGCGATCGCCTCCGCCGTCTGGCGGGCGCGCACGAGCGGGCTCGTCAGTACCGCGACCGGCGGGTGTGGGAGCGCCGCGAGCCGCTCGCCCAGCTCGTCGGCCTGCCTACGCCCCTTGCCGGTCAGCTCGCGCGCCTCGTCCGGCTCACCGGGCGCCGCCTTCGCGTGTCGGCAGAGATAGACGCGCACGGGGATCGAGGATAGTTGCGCTCGCGCGGTCCCCGGCGCGGAAGCCGCGCGCGGAAGGAAGAGGGGCGAGGCTGAAGCCACGCCCCAGCCACGCGCCAGCCCCGCCCCCGCACGTCCGCCCATTCCGGGACTGCTATGCGAGCAGAAGCGCCACGATCGGTGCGGGAACAGCCCAGGTGGCGTATCCCTCGATGTCGAGAATGCTCTTCGTGGCGACGATGCCGTGTCCGCGCCAGCGCGAAGCGACCCATTTGCTCTCGAGCGGTGGCGATTCGACACGCAAACCCCCAACTCGAAGCGGAACCGGAGCGAAGTCGATCTCGCCGCCGCTCCTCGTCCGCTGGCAGCCAATCGCCGGTCCCTCGACGAGGCGGCCGTGTCCGCGCGCGGGCTGAAGTCACGCCTCGGCCAGCCCCCGCTATAACCCGCGCGTGGCCTCGTACCGCTACGTCGTCGTCGACGCCTTCACCGAGACGCCGCTGACCGGAAACCAGCTCGCCGTGTTCACCGACGCACGCGGGCTCGACGAGCGGACGATGCAGGCGCTCGCCCTCGAGATCGGGTTCTCCGAGACGACGTTCGTGCTCCCGGCCGAACAGGGTGGGACCGCGCGGATGCGGATCTTCAACCCGCGCTCCGAGATGCCCTTTGCCGGGCACCCGACGCTCGGCACCGCGTTCGTCCTCGGCGCCCCGCTCCAGCTCGGCGTGATCGAGCTCGAGACCGGCGTCGGCACCGTCTCGGTCGCGCTCGAGCGCGACGAGTCCGGACGGATCGTGTTCGGGCGGATGGCGCAGCCCGTGCCGCGCGTCGAGGCGGTCGAGGCGCCCGAGCGCGTCCTCGAGGCGGTCGGCGCCGAGCGCTCGCTGCTTCCGATCGAGCTCTACGACAACGGAGCGCGCCACATCGTCCTGCTCGTCGAGGAGGGCGAGCTCGGCGGGCTCAGGCCGAACAGCGGCGCCATCGCCGCGCTCGGCGTCACCGGGGTCAACTGCGTCGCCCGGAGCGGGTCGTCGTGGCGCAGCCGGATGTTCTGGGAGCACGGCGAGGATCCCGCCACGGGCTCCGCCGCGGGCCCGGTCGCCTGCCACCTCGCCCGCCACGGCCTGATCGGCTGGGGCGAGGAGAACGTGATCGCCCAGGGCGTCGAGATGGGCCGCCCGTCGACCCTGCACGCGCGCGCGGAGGGCGGGGACGGCCTGATCGACGCGGTCGAGGTCGGCGGCGCCGCCGTCGTCGTCGCGCGCGGCGAGTTCCGGCTGTAGCTCTGCACCCACTCACGCGGAGAAGGCAACTGCCGTGATCGCCGGAAGCTCGACCGGCAGCGCCGCCCAGAAGCGTCCGCCGTCGCGGGAGACGTGGAGGCGCTCCGCGGTGGCGAACAGCACGAGGTCGGGATGGTCGGGCGAGATCGCCACCGCGACCCCTCGGCCGAGCCCGGCACCCGCCTCGCGCCACGTGGCTCCGCCGTCGTTCGACACGACGAGGGGCGGCCGCCGGTCGACGACGGCGACGACGGTCGACCCGTGCGCGGCTGCCGCGACGAGGAGCGGCAGGTCGACCTCGGGCGCGCTCGCGACGTCGACCTCCTCGTCGACGACCTCGGCGTCTTCCTCCCCGTCGAGGTCGACGGCGATGGTGCCGAAAGCGCAGCGGACGAGAGCCCGGTTCACGAGCCGAGAAGCGCCGCGACGGCCGCCGCTGCCCGTTCGGCGGCATCGACGGGCGAGAGGTCGCGCGCGCGGCCGTCGAGGTAGACGAGCGAGAACGCATCGCCCGCGCCGGTCGGGTCGACGCCTTCCGGCAAGGGATGCGGCGCGATCGGCGTCGCTCGTTCGGGCTCGACGACGAGCGCGCCGCGCGAGCCCAGGGTCAGCACCACCTCGGGAACGCCTAGCGCCCGCAGAGCCTCGCGCTCGAGCCCACCGGCGAGGATCCGCGCCTCGTTCTCGTTCGCCTTCAGCACGGCGACGTGCTCGAGCACTCGACGGTCGACGCTCGCGTCGCGCACGAGCGGCCCGGTGCGCGCGAGCCGGACGAGGCCCTGTGCGTCGAGCAGCAGGCGACGGCGGTCGCGGGCGAGCGCCTCCACCGTCGTCAGCGGGAAGTGCGAGCGCAGCAGCCCCGCGACCAGCACCCAGCGCGCCTCGGCGACGACCGGCGCCGCCCATCCCGCAACGTCGTCTTCGGTCCAGGGATCGCCGACGGCGTCGACCTCCATCACCCGATGGTCGCCCTCGTAGTGGAAGCTGAACCTCGTCGTCTCCCGAGCGTCGGCGCAGGTCACGGGAATCCCGAGCGCCTCGAGCGGGGCGAGGGCCACCGTACGGTCGGCCGGCGCGCAGCGCGTCGCGACGCCGACGTCGGCCCCGATGCGCACGGCCGCACGCGCGGCGTGGAACACGCCACCGCCGGGCCGGGGATCGCCGCCTCCGACCCGGTCGAGAGCCAGGTTCCCGACGAGCGCGATCGTGCTCATGTCCCCGCGGCCCGCGCCGGAACCCGGCCGCTCGCCACGACGACCCCAAGCGCGAGCAGGAACGAGACGGCGAAGCTCGGGAGCGTCGCGCCGATCCCCCAGGCCGGTGGATCGAGACGCTGAACCTGCTCGACCCACCGCGCCGGCCCGGTCGGGGAGAGCCACTGGTAGGCAGCGAAGCCCGCGATCCAGGCGGCGACGAGACCAGCCCTCACCCCGTCGCGGCCGAAGACGTCCTCCGGCCCGTACCGCCTGCCGCTCGCCAGCCAGTCGGCGAGCAGCACCGCGAACAGGGGCACGAAGAACGAGCCGAGCAGGAACAGGAAGGACTGGAAGCTGCCGAGGCCGAGCACGAGGGCGCCCACCGTCCCGATTGTCGTGGTCGCGACGACGAGGAGCCGCTGCGAGACGGCGGGGAAGAGGTTCTGCAGCGAGACCGCGCCCGAGTACGCGTTCGCGAACGCCTCGTCGGTCTCGGCGACGGTCAGGGCGAGGAGGGCGAGCAGGGCGACGAGCCCGCCCGCCGCGACCGCGGCGGGGAGCGCCGCAGCGTCGGCGATGTCGCGCGTCAGCAGCACGACGGCGCCGAGCGCGAGCAGCAGCGCATCGGGCACGAAGTAGCCGACGCCGGTTCCCCAGAAGGCAGCCCGCGGAGAGCGCGCGAAACGCGTGTAGTCGGCCGCGAGCGGGATCCACGAGACGGTGACGCCGACGACGACGTCGATCCCCTGCCACGTCGAGAGCCCTCCCTCCCCCGGCCGGTTCCACGCCTCGTCGAGGCCGCCACCGGTGAGCGCCCACCAGCCGAGGTATGCGACCGCGAGCGGGACGACCCAGACCGCGACGCGCCGGATGACCGTACGCACCACGCCGATCGGGCCGAGCAGGCCCAGCGCGAGCGCGGCGGCGCCGAACACGAGCGTCCACGCCCAGCGGGCCTCGAAGCCGAGCAGCTCGTCGGACAGCGCGGCGGCGGCGGTCGCGATCACGAGCAGCTCGAACACGGTCCAGCCGAGGCACTGGACGATGTTGATGGTCGTCGGCAGGTAGGAGCCACGCGTGCCGAGCGGCGCCCGCATCAGCACCATCGCGGGAACGCGCGCCTGCGCCCCGATCGCCCCGGCGGTCGCCAGCATCAGGTTGCCGACGAGGCAGCCGACGAGGATCGCGACGAGGGCGGCGGGCAGCGACAGCGCCGGAACCAAGATCGCCCCGGCGACGACCACCAGCAGCGAGACACCGAGGTTCCCCCAGAGGAGCCCCAGGTCGAGCCCGCCGAGGACGCGCAGCCGCTCGGGCACTGGCTCGATTCCCCAGGATGTATCGCGATCCGTCACGACGGGCGAGCGTACCGCCCCGTGTGCGCGTGGGCCGACGAGCGCGCGTGACACGGTGTCACCTGCGGTCAGGCTGGCCGGAACCCGCCGCGGACCCGGACGAGGCCGAGCGCCTCGACTCCCACCACGGCCCGCTCGACAGCGCAGACGAAGAACGTGTGCGTACCGGCTGCGAGCTCGTCACGGACAGAGCACTCGAGCCAGCCGAGCGCCCCCGCGAGGAGCGGCGCCCCGGCCGAGGGCTCGACCGCGATCTCCTGCCACATGCCGATCGGCGGCACGCCGCGCGCGAAGTGCTCGGCCAGCGCCTCCTGGCCGGCGGCGAGGAGCGAGACGGCGCAGCCGCCAGCGTCGCGCAGCAACTCGTGCAGCGCCGCCTGCCGCGACACGGAGAAGCCGACGAGCGGCGGGTCGAGCGACAGCCCGACGAGCGTGCCGACCGTGAGCCCGAGCCGCTGCCCGTTCGCGTCGACCGTGACCACCGCGACGCCCGAGGGCACGCGGCCAAGCAGCGCCCGCAATTCGTCGGCTTCAGCCATCGGGCGGATCCTGCCACGGCCGCGCCGGCCCGCCGCTCCCGCCGGCGACGATTGCGAACCCTTTTTCCCATATGAGGTTCATACTGTGCGGCGGCCTCGCCCGGCCACGGACGAGGGAAGATCCGAACGGACAAAGGAGAACGATGCGCAAAGGGCTGAAAGTGCTGCTCGCCGTGGTGGCCGTCGCGCTGACGGCGACCGCGGTGACGCTCGCGGCCAACAGCAGCTCGTCGGCGACGAGCGACACGCTGGTCTTCGGCGCGGCGTCGGAGCCGACCTCGCTCGACGGGGCGGTCGTCTCGGACGGCGAGTCGCTGCGCGTGATCGACCAGATCACGGAGGGCCTCGTCGGCTTGAAGAACGGGACGACGGTCATCGTCCCGAAGCTCGCGACGTCCTGGAGGGCGTCGAACGGCGGCCGCGTCTGGAGCTTCAAGCTCCGCAGGGGCGTGACGTTCCAGGACGGGACGCCGTTCAACGCGAAGGCTGTCTGCGCGAACTTCGACCGGTGGTACAACTTCACCGGCGCGTTCGCCTCCGACTCGACGTCGTACTACTACTACACGGTCTTCGGCGGCTACAAGAAGGCCGCGAAGGGGCTCGGTAACAGTCCGCTCTACCGCAGCTGCAGGGCGGTTGGCGACTCCACCGCGGTGATCACGCTGCGGCGGCCGAACGCCTCGTTCCTCGGCGCCCTCTCGCTGACCGCGTTCGGGATGCAGAGCCCGACCGCGATGACGAAGTACGGTGCCGACAAGGGCACCCTGTCGAAGGACGGCGTCTTCACGCCGGGCGGCCAGTACGGCGTTCCGGGCGGCGTCGCCGTCGGCACCGGGCCGTTCAAGCTGGAGTCGTGGAAGATCGGCGACAAGCTCGTGATCGTCCGCAACGACTCCTACTGGGGGAAGAAGGCGTTCCTCCGGCGCGTGATCTTCCGCGCGATCCCGGACAACGCCGCCCGCCTCCAGGCCCTGCAGACGGGCGAGATCCAGGGCTACGACCTCGTCGAGCCACAGGACATCGCGACGATCAAGAAGGACTCCAAGCTGAAGGTGCTCGACCGGCCGGCGTTCAACGTCGCGTACGTGACGATCAACCAGGCCGTCAAGCCGTTCGACAACCTCCTCGTGCGCCAGGCCGTCGCCTACGGCCTCGACCGCGCGGGCGTCGTCAAGACCTTCTACGCCGGTCGCGGCACGGTGGCGAACGAGTTCATGCCGCCGGAGGTCGTCGGCTACTCGAAGACCGTCAAGAAGTACACGTACAACCCGGAGAAGGCCAAGCAGCTCCTCCGGCAGGCCGGGCTGACGCTCCCGGTCGAGGTCGAGTTCTGGTACCCGACGGACGTCTCGCGTCCGTACATGCCGGACCCGGCCCGGAACTTCCAGGCGTTCGCCGCGAGCCTCGACAAGTCGGGCTTCAAGGTGATCCCGAAGAGCGCACCGTGGGCCCCTGACTACGTCGGTCGCGTCCAGGCGGGTACGGCGGGAGCCCTGAACCTGATCGGCTGGACGGGAGACTTCGGTGACCCGGACAACTTCATCGGGACGTTCTTCCGCACGAAGCAGGGCCAGTGGGGCTTCAACAACCCGCAGCTCTTCACCCTGCTGAACAAGGCGCTCATCGAGACGAACCTCGCGAAGCGCGCCGCGATGTACCGGCAGGCGAACAACATGATCATGAACTTCCTCCCGGGTGTGCCGTACGCTCACACGAAGCCGGCCCTGGCGTTCCAGAAGAACGTCGTCGGCTACATCCCGAGCCCGGTCTCCCTGGAGCCGTTCTCGACCGTCCGCTTCGTCGGGTAGCGAGGAGAGCCGGTTGACCACAGGTCGGTGGACGGCGAGGTAGGAGCCATTCGATGCTCCGCTTCGCCGTCCGCCGGCTGTTGCTCCTCGTCCCGATCCTGATCGGGCTCTCGCTCCTCGTCTTCGTCTGGATCCGCGCCCTGCCAGGGTCGCCCGCGCAGGCGCTGCTCGGCGAGCGCGCGACGGACGAATCGATCGCGCATGTCCGCTCGCAGTACGGGCTCGACGAGCCGCTCTACGAGCAGTACTGGCGCTACCTGCAGACCGTCGGCTCGGGCGATCTCGGAACGAGCATCCGCTCGCGCAGGCCCATCACCGAGGAGATCCGCGAACGGTTCCCGGCGACCGTCGAGCTCTCGATCTCGGCGATGCTGTTCGCGACGCTGATCGGGATCCCGCTCGGCTTCGTCGCGGCGAAGCGCCACGGAGGGCTGACCGACAACGCGAGCCTGTTCTTATCCCTGATCGGCGTCTCCATCCCGATCTTCTTCCTCGCCCTGATCCTGAAGTGGATCTTTGCCGTCGAGCTCGGCTGGTTACCGAGCGTCGGCCGGCAGGACGTCCTCATCGACGCCGACCATCCGACGAACTTCTACGTCCTCGACGGGATCATCACCCGCAACTGGACCGCCGCGTGGGACGCGGTCAAGCACCTGATCCTGCCCGCGATCGCGCTCGGGTCGATCCCGCTCGCGATCATCGCGCGCATCACGCGCGCGTCGGTGCTCGACGTCCAGAACGAGGACTACGTCCGCACCGCCCGCGCAAAGGGGATCTCCACGGGCGCGGTCGACCGCCGGCACGTCCTGCGGAACGCCATGCTCCCGATCTCGACGATCGTCGGCCTCCAGGTCGGCCTGCTCCTCTCCGGCGCGATCCTCACCGAGACCGTGTTCGCCTTTCCCGGGATCGGAACGTGGCTCAAGGAGGCGATCGACAACCGCGACTACCCGGTGATCCAGGGGGCGTGCTCTTCGTCGCGATCATCGTCGTGCTCGTGAACCTGCTCGTCGACCTCTCGTACGGCCTCCTGAACCCGCGCATCCGGCTGGCGGGGAAGTAGCGGCATGTCGGTCGCGGAAGTAGAGGCTTCCGAGCTCGAGCTCGAGCCGGCCTCGGGCGGTCTCTGGCGCGATGCCCTCCAGCGCCTGCGGCGCAGCCCGGCGGCGATCGTCGGGCTCGTGATGATCGCGACCCTCGTCGTGGTCGCGCTCTTCGCGCCGTGGATCGCCCCCTACAGCCCGACCGAGCAGAACCTCGAGGCGATCGCGGGCGGCTGTTGCCCGGGGCCGTCGCGCGAGCACCTGCTCGGCCTCGACGACCTCGGCCGCGACGAGCTCTCCCGGCTCATCTACGGCGCCCGCTACTCGCTCCTGATCGGCGTCGTCGCGGTGGCGATCGGGCTGACCATGGGCCTCCTCCTCGGCGCGATGGCCGGCTACTTCCGCCGCGCCGACAGCCCGATCATGCGCCTGATGGACATCATGCTCGCGATTCCCGGCTTCCTGATGGCGATCGGGATCGTGGCGCTCTTCGGCGAGGGCGGACTGCTCCAGGTGATGATCGCGATCGGCGTCGTCAACATCCCGATCTTCACGAGGCTCATGCGCGGCTCGATCATCGCCCAGCGGGACAACGACTACGTGCTCGCCGCGCGCTCGGTCGGCGTGCCGAGCCGGAAGATCCTCGGCTCGCACATCGTCCCGAACGCGATCTCGCCCGTGATCGTCGCGGCGACGCTCGCGCTCGCGACGGCGATCATCGACGCGGCCGGGCTCGGGTTCCTCGGCCTCGGCCCGCAGGATCCGGCGACCCCCGAGTGGGGCACGATGCTCACCAACACGGTGCGCTACCTGCAGACGGCGCCGTTCCTCGCGATCTTCCCCGGCATCGCGATCGTGATCGCCGTGATGGGCTTCAACCTGATCGGCGACGCGCTCCGCGAGGCGCTCGACCCCAAGCTCCGGGGCCGGACATGAACAAGACGCCGCTGCTCTCCGTCGAGGATCTGCGCGTGCGGTTCTGGACGAGCCGCGGGCTCGTCCACGCGGTCAACGGGATCACCTTCGACGTCCGCCCGGGCGAGACGCTCGGTCTCGTGGGCGAATCCGGCTGCGGGAAGAGCGTCACGGCGCTCGCGACGATGGGAATCCTGCCGCGGGCCGCGCGGATCCCCTCCGGCAGCATCAAGCTGGACGGCCGCGAGCTCATCGGGCTCTCGGAGCGCGCCTGGCGCAGGGTGCGGGGCAAGGAGATCGCGATGATCTTCCAGGACCCGATGACGAGCCTGAATCCCGTGCTCACGGTCGGGGCCCAGCTGCGGGAGGCGATCGAGGAGCACCTCGATCTCGATCGCAAGGCCGCGAACGCGCGCGCCGTCGAGCTCCTCGACCAGGTGGGGATCCCGAGCGCGAAGGACCGGCTCAGGAACTACCCGCACCAGTTCTCGGGCGGCATGCGGCAACGCGTGATGATCGCGATGGCGCTCGCGTGCGAGCCGAAGCTCTTGATCGCCGACGAGCCGACGACGGCGCTCGACGTCACGATCCAGGCCCAGATCCTCGATCTCCTGCGCCAGCTCGTCACGGACCGGGGGACGGCACTCGTGCTGATCACGCACGACCTCGGCGTCGTCGCCGGAACGTGCGAGCGCGTGCAGGTGATGTACGCCGGCACCCTCGTCGAGACCGGCTCGGCCGACGAGATCTTCGCCGCGCCTCGCCACCCCTACACGCTGGGGCTTCTCCAGAGCGTCCCGCGACTCGACCTCGGGCGCAGCCAGCCGTTGCATCCGATCCCGGGCTCGCCGCGGAACATGCTGAGCGAGCCCGACTCGTGCCCGTTCGCGCCCCGGTGCCGCTACCGGATCGATCGGTGCACCGCCGAGCTGCCGCTGCTGCGGCAGCTCGACACCGGTCAGCGCGCGGCGTGCTTCAACCCCGCGGCGGCCGACGAGTGGAAGAAGAGCCGTCTCGGAGGCGAGGCGGCGTGAGCGCGAACGGCGGGCCGCTCGTCGAGCTCGACGACCTGCGCGTCTGGTTCCCGATCAAGAAGGGCGTGCTCCTCGACCGCCACGTCGGGGACGTGAAGGCCGTCGACGGCGTCAGCCTCACGATCGAGCGGGGCGAGACGGTGGGGCTCGTGGGCGAGTCCGGCTGTGGGAAGTCGACCGTCGGCCGCGCGATGCTGCGTCTCTACGAGCCGACCGGCGGCCGCGTCCTGTTCGAAGGGGCCGATACGACGCACATGTCCGAGGCCCAGCTCCGGCCGCTCCGGCGCAGGATGCAGATGGTCTTCCAGGATCCGTTCGCGTCGCTCAACCCCCCGCCACTCCGTGGGCCGCACGATCGGGGAGCCGCTGCGCGTCCACGGGATCGCCAAGGGGGGCGAGGCCGATGCGCGCGTCCGCGAGATCCTCGAGGTCGTCGGGCTGCCTCCCGACGCGGCAAACCGCTACCCGCACGAGTTCTCCGGCGGGCAGCGACAGCGCGTCGGGCTCGCACGCGCGCTCGCGCTCAATCCGTCCCTCGTCGTCTGCGACGAGCCGGTCTCCGCTCTGGACGTCTCGATCCAGGCGCAGATCGTCAACCTCCTCGAGCAGCTGCAGCAGGAGTTCGGACTGACGTACCTCTTCATCGCGCACGACCTCGCCGTCGTGCGGCACATCTCCGACCGGATCGCGGTGATGTACCTCGGCAAGATCGTCGAGGTCGCGCCGGCGGACGATCTCTACGACAACCCGCTCCACCCGTACACGCTCACTCTGCTCTCGGCCATCCCGATCCCGGACCCGGTGGTCGAGCGGAACCGCCGGGCGATCCGCGTGCAGGGCGACCTGCCGAGCCCTGCCAACCCGCCCGCCGCGTGTCGTTTCCACACGCGTTGCCCGTTCGTGCAGCCGACCCGTTGCCGCGACGAGGAGCCTGCGCTGCGCAAGCTGGGCGGGCACCTCGTCGCCTGCCACTACGCGGAGCAGATCCGTGCGGGCGCCCTGCGGCCGGTCGAGCGCGAGCCGGTGCTCGACGCCGCGGTGGACGAGGCCCGTGCCGCGCCGGACTTCGACCCGCCCCCGACGTAGCGGTCGACGCCGGTTTCGCCCCCCGTTCGAGGTACTTCTCCCCCTTAAGCGCGATGTGCGGGGCGCCGATACGCATTGCGTGGACGCCGCTGAGCGCAGGGAGATCCTGAACCGGTATCGCGACCACAGCCGCCGATTCGAGGCGGCTGCTGCGCGCCGGAACTCGAAGCGGACGGGAGCGGTGATCCCGTTCGCGCCGCCGCCTGCGCTACGAGAGCTGGAGCAGGAGCCGACTGCCCGCGAGATCGAGGTCCTCCAACTGGTCGCGGACGGCCTCGTCAACCGCGAGATCGGCGAGCGCCTCTTCCTCTCGGAGGAGACGGTGAAGTCGCACGTCCGCCACCTGCTCGCGAAGCTTCAAGCGCGCAGCAGAGCCCACGCCGTAGCCGTTGGCTTCCGGCGTGGGCTCATTGCTTAGCGCCTACCAATCCGGCTCGTCCTCGTCCCCCAGATGTCGGGACATCCCCCGAACGGGGGAAGCCCTTGACATTCACGGCAACGAGGATTCGGCGGCTACCACTCCCTCACGCCAGCGGACACGACAGCGCGGAGGAGATTGCGAACGATGAGCTTGCGCACATCTACTCCTAGGTTGGGAACTGACGGCGATGTGAAGCCTATACCCCGTTCGAGGGATGGCGCAAGCACACCAGACGCGTTCACGAAGACACCGCGCAGCCAACCGGTGCTCATTGCATACACTCTCGCGCTCGGGACAGCCGCGGCGATCGTGGGCTTGGTGCTACTCGAGACTGGCTCGACGGTCGGGAACGTATGGGTTGTAGGCGCATTGTGCGCGGCGGCGGCCGTGACGGATCGCGCATCCGTGCGATTGAGCGACAGGACCGACCTCACGGTCTCGCCGGTCGTGACCCTGTTCGCGGCCGTGCTATTCGGCCCGCTAGCCGGCGGGCTGGTTGGAGCCGCATCTGAGCTTGGCGACGCCGAGCTCCTGCGGCGGTCACAACATGGTCGATCGCCGCTCCTGAAATGGCTCACGTACACGAGTACGAGGTTCATGGCAGGTGCAGCGATGGGTCTAACCGCCCAGGCAATTCTCGGGCGGACGGATTCGACCGTTGGACTGTTTCTCGCGACAATCGCCGCCTCAGCTGTAGGTGAGTCCCTCGAAATCGCCTTCGCGACGGCCACCGGGTGGATACGACACAGTCGGACGAAGGTGGCCCAAACCGTGGGCCCGCCCATGGCGACGGCCGTCTGTGTGTACGCGCCCGTGGTCGCCAGCCTTGCGTTCGCGTACAACGAGATCTCCCCGTGGTCCGCCCTCCTCTTCCTCGCGCCGGCACTTGCGGCGCAGCAACTCTTCATCCTCTACCAGGAGAAGGCGCGGCTATACGAGGAACAGCTCGCGTTGTCAGAGGGCCTGCGCATCGCGAATAGGAGACTCAGTGAGGCAAACCTCTCGTTTGCCGCGGCACTGGTCCAGACGCTCGAAGAGAGCGATCGATACACAGCAGGTCACTCGCGTGCTGTCGCGACCTACTCCCGTGACATTGCTGCGGTGATTGGACTTCCTCCGGAGGCGCAAGAGCGGGCGTTCGTCGCGGGACTCGTGCACGACATCGGCAAGATCGGTCTTCCTCCCGCTGTGCTCAATAAGGAAGGCCGCCTAACCCTCGAAGAACGCCGCGAGATGGAACGGCATTCCGAGATCGGCGAACGTATCCTCTCGAAGGTCGACGCGTATTCCGATGTAGCATTAATCGTTCGTCATCACCATGAACGGATGGACGGTCATGGATATCCTGATGGAATTCTCGGCGACAAGATTCCCACGATTTCTAGAATCATTGCCGTAGCTGACGCGTACAACGCTATGACGTCGGATCGGCCGTATCGCCCAGCGATGGTCTATCCCGCTGCCCGCGATCGCCTTCTTCAGGCGATGGGGAGCCAGTTCCACACCGACGCGGTGGTTGCACTCCTTTCTCTTCTTGCCGATGCGAACGAGGATTATCGCTATGCACGAGGCTCTGAATTCGGATCAATCGCCGAGGAACCCGAACTACCACTTGGAGCGTCGATGTCTGAAGGCATCGCGTAGCCGCGCCGTACCGCGTTGAGCATTAATGCGGTCCGTGACCGCACACCGAGCTTGTCGTACAGACGGTGCATATGAGCCTTCACCGTGCTCTCCGCGATGAACAGTCGTCTTCCTATGTCAGCGTTGCTCAGCCCTTCGCACGCTAGGGCGTGTACCTCCCGCTCACGAGGCGACAGCGCCATGAACGGGTCCACGATTGCGGCTATCGAGAGACCCATCGTGGCTAACAAATCCTCATCGCCAGCCCGGCGAATCAGGAACACTGTCTCATCTCGAACCCTGCCTGACGACAGCAGTACGCTTAGAATGCCTGGGTTAGCCCGATACGCCGTAACGGCCAAGTCCAAGGCACCGCGCGAGATGCCATTCTTCACGAGTTCCGAGCACCGTTCGACAACGTCCGACGCGCGGGTCTTTAGTGCACACACGGCCTGGACGGCGTCGTATAGAGCCGCTGTCTCGACGCCGCGCGTGCGCGCAATTGCGAGGTCTGCGAGGTCAAGTGCCTCATCGACCCGCGCAATTGTGGCGAGCGCAAGCGCCCGCGACCCGAGCGCTTCTCCATGAATAGACGACTGCACTATACGCGTTGCAGACGGCGGTTCGATGGCGCACGCCTCCGCAATCTCTCCTGCCTGTAGAAGGATACGCACCCGTGTTGCGTATGCGTTGAGGACGCCCGTCAGGTCATTCACACGTCGGGCTTCGTGACGAGCGAGATCCACAGCGGCTAGCGCATCGTCGAACCTACGAAGACCTGCAAGCGAGGTTGCCTCCGTTGCATGCGCGTCAGGCAGAAGCGGATCGACACGATGGTCGGTCGCGTCTTGCAGCAGAGATCGTACGGTCAACAATGCCTCGTCGTAATAGGCACCGAGTGCAAGGGCCCACGCGAGAACGGTCCGAAAGGAGCACCTGACGAATGGATCATCAGTTCGATCAACGAGCTCCGCAACGATTCTCCCCTCGGCCAGGTGGCGCACCACGCCAAAACGAAGGCCAACTAGAAGCTGTTTGTCGGCCAACCTAACCTGGTCACGAATGTCCGTGTTGAGCGCCGACACGCGTAGGTCCTCGAGGAGGTCATGGGTCTCGGGGCGCTCGAGCGCGGCGGTGCACACGAGCTCGCCCCAGCGGGCGTCTCGTTCGTGCTCGAACGTGCCGGCGAGGGCGAGTGCGTCCCGGTACAGCTCGAGCGCCTCCTCGTCGCGCGAGCCGGCGTGGGCGGCGCGGGCGGCCGTCATCGCGAGGCGGTAGCGGAGCCCGCCCGTCGTGCCCTCGTCCGCCAGAGCGCCTCTTGCCAGGGTGAGGGCTGTCAGGTGCCTGCCCCTGCGCAGCTCGAGCTCGATCTCCGCAAGCGCGACGATCGGGTGTCGGAGCCGGCGGGCTCGCGCGTACCGAACCCACTCGCGCAGGACCGGCAGGCGGCCTGCGTTGAGTGTGTCGTCCATTGCTTCGACCATCAGATCCGCGAGCTCGGCGTCTATCTCGAAGCGCCTGATCAGCTCGAACGCCGGATCCCATTCGCGTCGCTCGCGGTAGAGCTCGAGCGCGTCTGCGAGCACTCCGCGCGCGTCACGCGTCGCCTCCGCGCGACCCCGGCTGCCGAAAAACGTCTCGGCGAGCGGGTGGAGCTCGAGACGTCCGTCCCGCTCGTCCATCAGGCCGAGCGTGAGCGCCTCGTCGCACGTCCGTGCGGCAGCCTCGTCACCGAGGATGGTCGCTGCGAGCTCGCGATCGACGAGCGGCATCGCGGCGAGAATCGCGAGGCCGGTGCGCATCGTCGGGTCGAGGCCGCGGTAGATCTCGTCGGCGAACAGCTCGTACAGCGAGTCGGGCGTCCGCGAGTCGTCGACACCCGCGTCCGGGACCATCGCTGCCAGACCGACCACGGCGGGCCAGCCACCCGTCAGGGCGACCAGACCGAGCGTCTCGACGCGCGCTCCGTCGAGAACGAGCTCCGCCTCCTCCGCGTTCAGCGTGAGCGCCGCCTGGGGCACCTCGAGGACCGCGCCGGTGAGAATGCTTCGAGGGCGGACCCATGCAGGGCGCACGCGACTCGAGAGCACCAGCCGCACCGGCGTCCCGGCGAGGATCTCCACGAATCGCTCGGAGCCCTCCGACTCCGCCAGGTGGTGATAGTCGTCGACGACGAGCAACGCCTCGTCGGGCCAGACCGCAAGATCCTGTGCGAGCATCTCGGCGAGCAGGGCCGCTTCGCGCTCGGGATCCTGGGTGATCGCGAGCCGCTCCAGCATCCGCGAGCCCGCGCCCGGAAGTACGGCCGCCGCGGCGCCTGCCAGACCGCGGGCCGCGACAGCGACATCGGAGGCCGACGCGCGCGCCCGGAACCAGCCGACAACGCGCCCGTCGCGAGGAGCCCACTGCTCTAGGAGTACGGTCTTGCCGTAGCCGGAGCCGGCGACGAGCAACTTGACGCGGGCTTTCGACCCGTCGAGGGCATGGACGAGACGAGGGCGCTCGATGATCCGGCGCCCGCGGATCCTCGGCTTGGGTGGCGCGTGTGCCATCCGGATCTGAGGGTGAACCTACTCCTCTCGCCTCCCTCGGGGAAATGGGCATCCGCGGCCGGCCTGGGCGGGCCGCGGATGCCGGCCGTCAGCGGCTCCGTGGGGAGCGGAGCCTGACGAGGGCGGGGACGTAGGGGTCCTCACCGGTCAGCAGGCGAAACGCGGCGGGGATCTGTCGCCGGCGCGCGACGCCGAGCTTCACGCGGAGCGCGTCGCTGTGTGCCTTCGCGGTGCGGGAGGAGATCCCGAGGACCGCCCCACCTCGTCGTTCGAGCACCCGGCCGCGATCAACGCGATCACCTCGCGCTGGCGGTCGGTCAGCGGCGCGTCGGCGTCGGTGGTCGTCCTCGTCATGGCGCCGATTCTTCCGTCCCTCGTTCGAGGGATCCATTCGTCACGGGGTGTAACGCGAGGTGTAACCGCGCGACAGCCCTCACGCCGCGGATCCGAGTTGCGGGCACGATGCCGGTGATGAGGGAACGGGCGCTCGCGATCGTTGCATTCACCGCGATCGTCGGGGGCGGGATTCTCTGGCTGCTCGACGAGCCCGGCTGGGCGGACACGGTCTGGGGCGCGGGCGCCGTGGCCGTGCTCGTCCCCCTCACCCTCGACACCTTCCGCAGCCTCGTTCGGGGTGACGTCGGAGTCGACGCGATCGCTCTCGTGGCAATCGCCGGCGCGCTCGTCCTCGGGGAGCAGCTCGCCGGAGCGATCGTCGCGCTGATGATGTCGGGGGCGGAGCGCTCGAAGCCTGGGCGGCGGGGCGGGCGCGCCGGGAGCTGCACCTGCTCGTCGAGCGAGCGCCGCGGATCGCGCACCGGCACGGCCACGAGGGGGTCGAGGAGGTGCCGGTAGAAGAGCTCGTCCCCGGCGACGTCGTCGTCGTGCGCGCGGGCGAGGTCGTCCCCTCGGACGGGGTCGCCCTCGGCGACGCCGTGATCGACGAGTCCGCCCTCACGGGCGAGTCGCTCCCCGTGGCGATCCCACCGGGAGGCGACATCCGCTCGGGCACGACCAACGCCGGGAACGCGTTCGACCTGCGGGTGATCCGTCCCGCGGCCGAGAGCGCGTACGCGGCGATCGTCCGGCTCGTGCGCACGGCGGAGAGCGACCGGGCGCGGTTCACCCGGCTCGCCGACCGCTACGCGGCTGTCTTCCTCCCGTTCTCGCTCGCCGTCGCGGGTCTTGCCTGGGCGGCTGCCGGCGACCCCACGCGGGGTCTGGCGGTGATGGTCGTGGCGACGCCGTGCCCGCTCATCCTCGCGGCGCCGATCGCGTTCGTCGGCGGGCTCTCACGTGCTGCGCGCGCGGGCGTGATCGTCAAGGGCGCAGGTGTGCTCGAGCGACTCGGCACGACGCAGACCGTCCTGCTCGACAAGACAGGCACCGTCACGAGCGGCGACCCCGAGATCGAGCGGGTCGTGCTCCTCGGGACGCTGTCCGAAGAGGAGACCCTGCGCCTCGCGGCGTCACTCGACCAGCTGTCGGCGCACGTGCTCGCCGAAAGCCTCGTCAGCGGAACGATCGCCCGCGGGATCACCTTGACCACGCCGGTCGACGTCGAAGAAGAGCCGGGCCGCGGCGTCACCGGGGTCGTCGACGGAAGGCGGGTCGCGGTCGGCTCCAGCGGCTGGCTCGAGCATCACGGCTTCGACGGCGTCCGCGATCGGGCACGAGCGCTCGACGGTAGCTTCGGCGCCGGCCGTGCGAAGGTGCTCGTCGGGGTCGACGGACGGCTAGAGGGCATCGTCGTGATGGCCGACCACCTGCGTCCAGGCGCCGAGACTCTCGCGTCGGAGCTACGGGACGCGGGCGTCGAGCACGTCGCACTCGTCACCGGCGATCGGATCGAGGTTGCCCGCGAGGTCGCCGCCAGCCTCGACATCGACGAGGTCTACGCCGAGCACGACCCGGAGGAGAAGCTCCGCGTCGTCCGCGAGGCGCGGCATCGGAGCGAGGGGACGGTCGTGATGGCCGGCGACGGGATCAACGACGCGCCCGCCCTCGCGCTCGCGGACGTCGGGATCGCGATGGCCGGCAAGGGAGCGACGGTCTCGTCCGAGACCGCGGATGTGGTCATCGTCGTCGAGCCGGCGGATCGAATCCCGCTTGCGATCCGCATCGGCCGTCGCTCGCTCCGCATCGCGCGGCAGAGCGTCGTGTTCGGTCTCGGGCTGTCGGTGGGCGCGATGGCGGTCGCGGCGTTCGGCTACCTCCCACCCGTCTGGGGCGCCCTCTTCCAGGAGGTGATCGACGTCGCGGTGATCCTCAACGCGCTCCGCGCGCTCCGCGACTAGAGGCCCGCGGCGAACCCGTCTCCACGTCCGTCCGAGCCGGCGACCAGGGCTTCGCCGTGACGGAGGATCGCCTGACCAACGCCGAACAGGTGCGGCACGGCCGCGCGGTGCACGTCGTGCCCGAGCTCCCGAAGCCGGTCCTCGAACTTCCAGAGGCCGGGCTCGAGATGCACGTCGCGGCCGAAGCCGACGCGCCAGCGCGGCGCGTCGAGCGCCGCCTGGGGATCGTCGGCGTGATCCACGAGTCGCAGCACGACCTGGAAGTGACCCTGGGGCTGCATCGCGGCACCCATGACTCCGAACGGCCCGAGCAGCCGACCCTCCTCGAGCAGCATCCCCGGGATGATGGTGTGGAAGGGCCGCCTGCCCGGCCCGAGCCGGTTCGGATGACCCACCTCCTCGACGAAGCCGGCGGCGCGATTCTGGAGCACGATGCCGGTGCCGGGCGCGACAATGCCCGAGCCGAACGTCTCGTAGATGCTCTGGATGAGCGAGACCGCCGTGCCGTCGGCGTCGACGGCGCACAGGTACGTCGTCCCACCCCGGGGCAGAGTCGAGGGAATCGGGTCGAGCGCGCGCGAGGGGTCGACGAGCGCGCGTCGTGTCGCGAGATGGGCGGGGTCGAGGAGCTGCTCGGGCCACGGGCTGTCGCCGACGTGGGCGTAGACATCGGCGAGTGCGAGCTTCATCGACTCGAGCTGCGAGTGGAGGCCCGGCTCGAGCCCGTCGTAGAGCGCGAGGGACACGAGCGCCGCCGCGCCCTGGCCGTTGGGCGGCAGCTCACAGACCTCCACGCCGCGATAGTCGTAGCGGAGCGGCTCGACCCATTCGGAGCTGTGCTCCGCGAGGTCCTGCTCGTCGAGCCACGACACGGTCGCGATCGCGCTCGCCACACGGCCGCTGTAGAGCCCGTCCGGGCCGTCGGCCGCGAGCTGCGCGAGCGTGCCGGCGAGGTCAGGGAGCACGAAGCGCTCGCCAACCGCGGGCGCCGGGTACGGCGCCGCCTTGGCTGCACCCCACTTGTGTGAGATGCGCGGCGTGCAGGCAACACCCCGCGCCGCAAGCTCGGCCGCACGCAGCAACGCTCGGTCGAGGCCGAACCGCCCGAAGCGCTCGGCGAGGTCGGCCCACGCACGCACCGCTCCGGGGACGGTCACCGAGCGGGGGCCGGTCTCGTCCACCCGAAGCTCGTCCAGCATGCGCGGCGACCGTCCCGAGCCGTTGAGGCCGTGCAGGCGCCCGTCGTGCCAGACGAGGGCGAAGGCGTCGCCGCCCAGGCCGTTGTCGGTCGGCTCGGCCACCGGGAGGACTGCGGCGGCCGCGAGCGCGGCGTCGACTGCGTTGCCTCCCTCGGCAAAGGCAGCGAGCCCTGCCGCTGTCGCAAGCGGATGGCTCGTCGCGATCATCGTGTCACCGGTGACCGTCGGCATCCGCCGCCAGCCGCTCGCGTGGGCGGCGCCGGGCCGAAAGAGGGCATCGAGGTCGAGCCTCACGAGTCGATCCTCGCAGTTTGCGCAACGCCACTCCCATGAGATCATGGAGTCGTGCAGCTGAAGCGCTCGCGGACACCGCACTACGACGATCCGGTCGCCGTCGGCGAACGGCTGCACGCCGCGCGGGAAGCCGCCGGGATCAGCCAGCGCGAGCTCGCGTTCCCCGGTTGCAGCGCCGCGTACATCTCACGGATCGAGCGCGGAGAGCGCATTCCGTCGCTACAGGTGATGCGCGAGCTCGCCCGCCGCACCGGGATCAGCGAGTCGTTCCTCGCATACGGTCGCGAGCGCATCGACGCGGCCGTCTCCGACGCTGTCAGCGTGGTCGAGGCGGCGGAGGTCGCCGGCGACCGCGACGAGGTCGCGAAGGCCTACCGCGCTCTGTCGCGCGCTGCGTCGCAGGCGGCCAAGAGCTCTCTCGCTGCCTGAGCAGCGAACGATGCGCGATGCCGCGAGACGGCTCGTCGACCGATCTGCCGCGAGGCAGCCGAGTGATTTCCGAACATCCGTCCTGCACGATGCGAGCGATGGTGCACTGCACGAGGATCCGTCCCGCGGTGCTGCTCGCAGTCGGCGCGCTGCTCGTGGCGGGTTGCGGCGGCGGCGATGAGCCCGCGTCCACGCCGAGTGCGCCCTCCACGTCGACGGGTGAGACCACCACGGCGGCGGAGTCGTCGGTCGCGGTCTACTTCCTCCGCGACGGGAAGGTCAGTCCCGCCCGGAGGACGATCGCAGCGACGCCGGCCGTCGCGAGGGCGGCGGTGACCGCGCTGCTCGACGGACCGACGGACGCAGAGGCCGCCGACGGTCTTACGAGCGCGATCCCGGCGCGAACGACCCTGCGCGACATCGCTCTCGCCGGGGGTATCGCGACCGTCGACCTCGACGGCAGCTTCGACGACGGCGGCGGCAGCTCGTCGATGCTCGGTCGCGTCGCGCAGATCGTCGCGACACTCACCCGGTTCCCGACGATCGAGCGGGTCGCCTTCCGGATCGACGGCGAGCCGGTCGAGGCGGTCGGCGGCGAGGGCGTCGTGGTCGATCCTCCGATCGGCCGCCGAGCGATCGAGGGGCAGACGCCGCAGATCCTCGTGGAGTCGCCGCTGCCCGGCGACGCCGTCCGAAGCCCGATCCGGCTGCGCGGCACGGCGAACGTCTTCGAGGCGACGGTCTCGATCGACGTGCGCGACGCCGACGACAAGCTGCTCGAGCGGACGTTCACGACGGCGACGTCCGGGAGCGGCACACGCGGGACGTTCGCCACCGAGCTCGCGCTGCCGGATCGGGAGGGCGAGGTCACCGTCGTCGCGTACGAGTCGTCGGCGAAGGACGGCACGCCCCTCCACGTCGTCCGCGTCCCGCTCGAGCTCGTCCGCTGAGCAAGCGGTTCTCCGGGACGCTTCGCCGCCGCCGCAGGCAGACTGACGCTCGATGCCCCCAAGCCGCGCAAGCCACCGCCCCGGAAGCCGGCCCCCAACCGGAACCTTCTCATCGCCGCCGGCGCCGCGGCCGCGGTCGTCATCGTGCTCGTCGCGGCGAGCCTCCTGCTGCGCGGCGGCGACTCCGGCGACAACACCGCGACGGGCAACGGGACAGGCCAGGTCTCGACGCTGCTCGACGGGATCCCGCAGGACGGCGCCGTCCTCGGGTCACCGGCGGCGAAGGTCACGATGATCCAGTTCGAGGACCTCCAGTGCCCCGTCTGCCGGCGCTACCAGGAGGAGGGCTTCCCGGGCGTCGTCGAGCAGTACGTTCGGCCGGGGAAGGTGAAGCTCCGGTTCGTCGGTATGGCATTCCTCGGCCCGGACTCGGAGAAGGCGCTCCTCTACACGCTCGCCGCGGGCGAGCAGGACAAGCTCTGGCAGTTCTCGGACGCGCTCTACGCGAACCAGGGCGGCGAGAACGAGGGGTGGGTGACCGACGAGCTGCTCGAGCGGCTCGCGGACGATCTCGGGCTCGACTACGCGAAGCTGAAGTCCGATGCCGCAAGTCCGGTAACGCGTCAGCAGGCCAACTCGATGGCCGCGGAGGCCAACCAGCGGCAGGTGACCGGCACGCCGTCGTTCTTCATCCAGGTCGGCGACGGCGAGCCCTACCAGGTGAGTCCCAGCTCGTTTGCGCCGAGCGAGTTCGCCACGATCCTCGACGACGCGCTCGCCGGCTGAGCGGCCGGCGGTGAGCGACCGCGCGCTCCGGGCCGGCGTCGCCCTGGTGGCGCTCGCGGGTCTCGGTGTCGCGGCTTACCTGACGTACGTCCACTATCAGCCCGAAGCGCTCGTCTGCACGGCCGGTGGCGGCTGCGAGACGGTACAGGAGTCGGCGTACGCGGAGCTCGTCGGCATTCCGGTCGCACTGCTCGGCCTGCTCACGTACGTCGCGGTGCTCGTCCTCGTCGCCTGGGACAGCGAGCTCGCGCGCACGCTCGCCGCCGCGATCGCACTGACGGCCGCGGGCTTCGCCGTCTACCTCATCGTGCTACAGGCGTTCGTCATCGACGCGTGGTGCATCTGGTGCCTCGTCAACGACCTCGTGATCGTCCCGCTGCTCGTCGTCACGACGGTGTGGCGGGTGTGGCGCACTTCCGGCTGACGCGCCGGCCGTCCTGACGCGAGCAGAGCACGCACGGACAGTGCGTGCCGGCCAGTCGTCGCGACCCTAGGTCATCGGCACTTGGCGCAGGATGCTCGACTCGATCCGGTCGAGGATCTCCATCAGGCTGTCACCCGTCGCCGTGATGCCGTGGTTGCGCAGCCCGATCACCGCGTGCGCAGGATCCGGCTCGCGGTCGATCAGCTCGGCAACCGACTCTGCAAGCTCCTGCGTGCCGCACGGGTAGTTGATGTCGGTCGCGGCGATGCCCTCCATCCAGGCGTGGACGTGGAGGATCGCCCCGACGTCGGGATGCGCCCGGTAGATCATCCAGTGCTCGATCGCGTCGACCGACACGCGCCGGGGCTCGACCCCGGGGGGAACGCTGATGATCATCGTCGCGTTCTCCTCGTCGTAGCCCGTGACGAGCAGGATGTCGCGCCCGGCGACATCGAGCTGCGACTTGTCGGCGCCGCTCGCGCTCATCCAGAAGCGGGTCGCGTCCTTGCGCGCCGAGAGGTTGCCGTACGAGAGGCCGCCGACCTGGTAGAGGCGCATTACGTGGCGCAGGTCTCGCTCGTCCAGGTACTCGTGCACCGGGAACGGGGCCGGCAGCAGGTCGAGCTCCTGCATCCGCTTCCCGGCGGCGCCGATGTCGGCGGTGACCTCGTCGCCGTCCCAGAGCTCCGGCTCGAGATCGGCGAGGAACTCGTTGTCGATCACGAGCTTCGACTTCGCAAGGGGAGCGAGTCGCTCGAAGACCTCGTGCGGGTCTGCGGAGATCCGGTACGTGCCGCGCTCCATGGTCGTGAACCAGACGCCCTGTCCCGGCACGTGGAGAACGACGACGTTCGCGAGGGTGCGCACGAGCATCGGGTAGCTCGTCTTGAGAACGTCCTCCGGGACGGCGTCGAGCTCGTAGAACGAGGCCGAGTACGTGCCGCGCGACTGGCGACGGAACGCCTTAGGCTCGTTCGCGTCGAACATGTTGAGGACGAAGTCCGCGTCGGCGACGTGCTCCACGAGCCTGAAGCCGTCCGCCTCGAAGGCCTTGCCGACCGACTCGACCCAGGCGGCATGCTCGGGCGACGTCGCGGTGCCCCAGATGGCGTAGGTGCGCATGGGCCCAACTCTACCGCCCCCGGATGGCGGCAACGATGGCGTGGCACGGAGAGATCGGTGTCAGACACCGTTCTCGTCAAGGGGGAAACGTGCCGGGCTCGTGCGAACCGTTCTACAGCCCTCGGCCCAGCCGGCTCCGAGAGTCTCGACCCGCGGGCCGCGAACGGGCATGTCCCCCTCGGACAACGGTGTCTGACACCGACTTGCCAACTGGCACCGACAGCTCGCGTGCAGGCCATGCAGCGCCTCCGGCGGAGGAGTCCCGTTACGCTCACTCCGTGTCGCGCGTCCTCACCTCGCTCCCGGTCGGCGAACGCGTCGGGATCGCGTTCTCCGGCGGCCTCGACACGACGGTCGCGGTCGCGTGGATCCGCGAGAAGGGGGCGGTGCCGTACGCCTTGACCGCAGACCTCGGCCAGTACGACGAGGACGACGTCGCGGGGGTGCCCGCGCGCGCGACCGAAGTCGGCGCCGAGGAGGCGATCCTCGTCGACTGCAAGCCGCACCTCGTGCACGAGGGGCTCGTCGCGCTCCGCTGCGGCGCGTTCCACGTCTCGTCGGGCGGGAAGACCTACTTCAACACGACTCCGCTCGGGCGCGCGGTCACCGGGACGATGCTCGTCCACGAGATGCACGAGCACGGCGTCGACGTGTGGGGCGACGGCTCGACGTACAAGGGGAACGACATCGAGCGCTTCTTCCGTTACGGGCTGCTCGCGAACCCGGCACTCCGCATCTACAAGCCGTGGCTCGACGCTGCGTTCGTCGCCGAGCTAGGGGGCCGAAAGGAGATGAGCGAGTGGCTGCTCGAGCGCGGCCTTCCCTACCGCGCGAGCGTCGAGAAGGCGTACTCGACGGACGCGAACATCTGGGGCGCCACGCACGAGGCCAAGGAGCTCGAGCTGCTCGACCGCTCGATGGCGCTCGTCCGGCCGATCATGGGCGTCCCCACTGGGATCCAGCCGTCGAGATCGAGCCGGAGGTCGTCAGCGTCCGCTTCGAAGAGGGCTGGCCGGTGGCGCTCAACGGCGTCGAGCATCACGACCGCGTCGCCCTCGCCGTCGAGGCGAACGCGATCGGCGGCCGGCACGGGCTCGGGATGTCAGACCAGATCGAGAACCGGATCATCGAGGCGAAGAGCCGCGGCATCTACGAGGCGCCCGGGATGGCGCTCCTCTTCCTCGCCTACGAGCGCCTCGTGAACGCGATCCACAACGAGTCGACGATCGACGAATACCGTACGGGCGGCCGTCGCCTGGGACGGCTCCTCTACGAGGGCCGCTGGTTCGATCCACAGGCGCTGATGCTGCGGCAGAGCCTCTCGAGCTGGATCGGCAGTGCCGTGACGGGCGAGGTCACGGTCGAGCTGCGCCGCGGCGACGACTGGACGATCCTCGACACCGTTTCCGCGAACGCGACCTACCACCCCGAGCGTCTCTCGATGGAGCGCGTCGAGGACGCCGCCTTCGGGCCGCTCGACCGGATCGGGCAGCTGACGATGCGGTTGCTCGACATCGAGGACTCGCGCGGCAAGCTCGGCCTCTACGGCCGCGTCGGCCTGATCCGTGGGGACGAGTCGCTCGGCGCGCTCACGCCGGGCGACGTGCCGCCCGACGAGAGCTAAGCCGAGCGCGGCGCTACGACCGGTCGCGCGGCAGGTCGCGCGCCGCGTGGGTGCCCGGATCGGCGTGCGGCCTACGCGACGCCGTCGCCGGCGCGCTCGATCACGACGACCGGCACGCGCGCGGCCGGGCTCAGCCGAAGCAGCGCGCGGACGATCTCCGCGCAGTCCTCGGGCCGGATCAGCGCCGCGCTCGCGAGGCCGGTCCACTCTGCCATCGGCGTGTCGGCGAACGCCGGGCAGAGCGCGGTCGCGCGAACGCCGTTCTCTTGCTCCTCGCGGACGAGCGAGCGTGTCAGCGCGATGAGCGCGGCCTTCGCTGCGCCGTACGTCGCAAGACCAGGGGTCGGGATCGTGCCGGCGATCGAGGCGAGATTGACGACGTACCCGCGCGATGCGCGCAAGGCCGGCAGCGCCTCGCGTGTCACGAGGAAGGCGCTCCGCAGGTTGACGGACTGCTGGAGGTCGAAGTGCTTCGTCGCCGTGTCGCCGATCCGCGCCGCGATGCCGACGCCCGCGGAGTTGACGAGAACGTCGAGGCCGCCGTGCGTCTGGAGATGCGTCGCCACGAGCCCGGCGCACTCGGCCTCGTCACGGACGTCGACGGGCACGGCTACCGCATCGAGCTCCCCGGCCGCAGCTTCGAGCCGCTCGAGCTTCCGCGCCGCGAGCGTGAGCGCATAGCCCTCGCCGCGCAACATCCGTGCGATCGCGAGCCCGATCCCCGAGGAGCCGCCGGTCACGAGCGCGCTCGGCACCGGACGATCCTCTCACAGACGAAGGCCGCCCGGATCCGGCGGCCTTCGCAGCGCACGAGAGAGAGGGAAGGGGGAGATCCTCTCGCGACTGCCACTTCGGGGCCGGTGCCGTGACTCCTTCCCTACACTCGCAGGGTGATCCAGCCAACGCTGACGAGCCTCGCCAGGGCCGGCGGATGCGCGGCGAAGTACTCGGCAGCGCGACTCGAAGAGCTCCTCGGCGGTATCGTCCCGGCCGACGCGGCCGACCTCCTGGTCGGGCTCGACCCGGCCGACGATGCCGCCGTGTACCCGCCTCGACGAGCGCACCGCGCTCGTGTTCACGGTCGACTTCTTCCCGCCCGTCGTCGACGACCCGCGTACGTTCGGCCGGATCGCCGCCGTCAACGCGCTCAACGACGTGTTCGCGATGGGGGGCGCCCCCTGCTCGCGCTGTCCGTGGCTGCCTTCCCGGAGGAGCTTCCGATCGAGATGCTCGGCGAGGTGCTCGCCGGTGCGGCCGAGGCGACCCGGGAGGCGGGCGCGATCCTCGCAGGAGGGCACACGATCCGCGACGACGAGCCGAAGTACGGCCTTGCGGTCGTCGGCACGGTCCATCCCGACGGCGTGTGGCGGAAGAGCGGGGCGCAACCGGGGGACGTCGTCATGCTGACGAAGCCGCTCGGTACGGGGCTCGTCCTCCAGGCCGAACGCGACGAAGGGGCGCCTGACGGAGCGCTCGCTGCCACCATCCGGTCGATGACCGAGCTGAACCGGGATGCCGCCGACACGCTGCGGGCGTTCACCCCGAACGCCGTGACGGACGTCACCGGGTTCGGCCTGCTCGGGCACGCGCACGAGACGGCGCAGCGCTCCGGCGTCCACATCGCGCTCGAGGCCGGCCGCCTGCCGGCGCTCCCCGGCGCCGTCGAGCTCGCCGCGGCGGGAGTCCGCACGGGCGGCGACCGCCGCAACCGGGACTTTGCCGGGCCGCACGTCGAGAGCACCGCCGCGACGGAGCTCGAGGCGCTCGCCTACGACCCGCAGACGTCCGGCGGCCTCCTCGTCACGCTTCCGCGGGACCGGCGCGTCCTGCTCGAGGCAGCCTTCGCCGCAGCCGGGCTCCCGCTCCACCACGTCGGGAATGTCGAGGAGGGGAGCGGGGTGGCGCTCGCGTGAGGCTCCGCGCCCGCGTGCGCGAGCCGGTGTCCCCGCGCGGCTTCCTGCAGCTAGCCGTCGCCACGGTCGCGACGCTCGGCCTCGTGGTGGCCTCCGGGGCGTTTGTGCGACTGACCGGGTCCGGGCTCGGATGCGAGAACTGGCCGCGCTGCGGCTCGACACCGTTTCCCGCGCTCAGCTTCCACCCCATGGTCGAGTTCGGGAACCGCGTCATCGCCGTCGGCGGGATCCTCGCCTCGCTCGCGACGTGGCACGCCTCTCGCCGGGTCGCCGGGCTGCCGCGCTGGGCGGTCTACGTCGCGCTGGCGGCGTTCCTGGGGACGGTCGCCCAGATCCCGCTCGGCGGGATCACGGTGATCCTCGATCTCCATCCGCTCGCGGTCATGTCGCACTTCCTCCTCGCCCTCGTCGTCGTCGCCCTGTCGGTCGCGGTCACGTTCGAGGCGTGGAGCGCCGCGACCGGCCTCGCGGCACCGATCGCGCCGCGGTGGCTGCGGCTCGTCGCGCTCGTCGGCGCTGGTGCCTGCGCGCTGATGGTCGTCACCGGTGCGGTGGCGACCGCCTCGGGGCCCCACCCGGGGGCCGACCAGGACGTCCATCGCCTCGGCCTCGGCATCCGCGACACCGTGTACGTACACGTCCGCGCCACCGCCCTGTTCGGGATCGGGCTGCTCCTCGTCGGATGGCAGCTCGTGCGGGCGCGCCGCGAGGCGCCGGGTGTCGTCCGCCTTGCCCTGGCGCTCTTCGTCGTCCTGCTCGTCCAGATGCTCGTCGGCGAGATCCAGTACCGGAATGCGCTCCCGTGGGGGCTCGTGCTCGTGCACGTCACGCTTGCAGCCGCGATCTGGGCGCTCACGGTCGGCCTCGTCTACGCGCTCTGGCGGCCGCCCCTCGCCCTCGTCGCGCTCCCGGCCGAACGCGTCGAGGCGATCGGCGAGCCGCTGCGGTCGCGGTAGCCGTCGTTACGCTGCACACATGGCCCCCGAGGACCTCCGCATCGCCGAGCGACCCACGCTACGGCATCCCGTGATGATCACGGCCTTCCGAGGCTGGAACGACGGCGGGCAGGCCGCGACCGTCGCCGCCGGATATCTCGTCCGGCAGTGGGACGCGACCCGCTTCGCGGACATCGACCCCGAAGCGTTCGTCGACTTCCAGGCCGTGCGTCCCACGGTGACCCTCGACGAGGGGCTCAGCCGCCGGATCGAGTGGCCGGAGAACGCCTTCTACCACGCCACGATCCCCGGAACCGACCGCGACGCCGTGCTCCTGCTCGGCGTGGAGCCGAACTACCGCTGGCGCGCGTTCACCGACCTCGTGATCGGCATCGCCCGTGACCTCGGTGTCGTGCTCGTCGTGACGCTCGGCGCACTGCTCGCGGACGTACCGCACACGCGACCTGCGCCGGTGACGGGGGCGGCCACCGACCCGGCGCTCGTCGAGGAGCTGGGGCTGCAACTCTCCCGCTACGAGGGCCCGACCGGGATCGTCGGCGTGCTCCACGACGCGTGCCGCGTCGCCGGGCTCCGCTCGGTCAGCCTCTGGTCGGCGGTGCCGCACTACGTCTCGCTCGCGCCGAGCCCGCGGGCCGCAAAGGCGCTCTGCACGCGCCTCTCGGAGCTGCTCGCCGCGCCGATCGACCTCGCGGAGCTGGACGAGGCGGAGGCCGAGTACGCGGCGCAGGTCAGCGAGGCGGTCGCCTCCGATCCCGACACGCAGGCATACGTCGAGGAGCTGGAGCAGCGCGCGGACTCGATCGAGTCCTTCGGCGGCGGCGGCGAGCTGCCGACCGGCGAGTCGCTCGCGGCAGAGCTGACCCGCTTCCTGCGCGAGCGCGAGGGCCGGCGCCCCTCCGACGAGCCGGACGGGCCCGAGGGCTAGCTCTCGCTCGGAGCGTCACCGTCCCCGGACGGGGGCGGGACGATCTCGGTGGTCTCACCCGCGCCGTCGGCAGCGGCCGCTTGGGCCTGGTCCTGGCCGGGCTGGCCGGAGGCCGCCACGGCCGCATCGCCCTCCGCTGGCTTCTTCTTCCGGCGCCGGCGCCGCGACTTACGGGCCGGAGCCTTGGGTGCGGGGAGGCTCTCGGCGAGCGCCGTCGCGATCTCCCGGATCGGCCCGAGATCCTCGCGAGCGCGGTCGAGCGTGCCGTTCGCGCGCGGGGTGTAGCCCTCCGCGGAGGCGAGCAGCGCGGCGCCCACCGCAAGCGGCAGGACCGCCGCGATGCGGACGAGTTGCGAGACGTTCTCCTCGTGGCGGTGACCGCGCGAGTTCGCGACCGCGCCGAGCAGCCGCTTGGCCTCCGGGAACTCCTGGCTCGCCTTGCGGTCGAGCGTCTTGCGAACGGAGCGGGCGAGCCGCCAGGTCCAGCGGCCGAGGATCTGGTCGGGCGCGGTCGCCTTCCCGTCGCCGACGGCGCGCAGGAGGATGCGGACGCCGGCCGCGCGGTCCTTCTCCCACGGCGGCGCCTGCGTCACGAGCGTGACGAGGTCGTCGAAGTCGGCCCGCTCCACCGGCGTCGCGACGCGGTCGGCGAGCGCCGTCATCCGCAGCCGCCGGTTCGGGTTCTCCGCGGCGCACACGGAGAGAAACGTCTCGAGTGCCCCCTTGTCGGCGCGGCCCTCGGCGAACTTGCGGGCGAACTCGGCGCGCTGGTCGAAACGGATCTGGCGACCGGCGATCGTCGCCCAGAAACGCTGCTCGTCGTCGTCGAGAAAGCGCGGGTCGACGCGCTGCCACTCGCGCTGGATCACCGCGAGCCGGCGGCCGACGTCCTGCGTCACAGGGACGAGCCACGGCGCCGGCGAGAGCCGGCGCCGGGCACGGCGGGCGGAGCGCCGCCGCGGCGCCGGCGTGACCCGGGCGCCCTCGCGATAGAAGTCCGAGTCGAGCAGCGAGTGGAGCGAGACGACGCGCTCGGAGTGCGTCGCGCCTTTGGGGACGAAGTCGACGACGATGCCGGCCTCCTTGCGCGGATGCGTCCGCATGATGCGCCCGATGCGCTGCTGGTAGACGCGCTTCGACGCCGTCGGCGCGAGATGCATGCATACCGTCGCGCGCGGAGAGTTCCACCCCTCCGCGAGGAGCTGCGCGTTGACGAGCACGTTGATCTCGCCGCGCTCGTACGCCGCGAGGGTCTCGGCCAGCTCGCGCGGCGGCGTCCGGCCCGAAACGGCCATCGTCTTGAGACCCGCCGCGCGGAACTCCTGCGCGAGGTTGTAGGCGTGGTCGACACCCGCCGCGTAGACGATGCCCGGCGTGGCCCCGAAGCGGTCGCGGTAGAGGCTCGCGGCCGCCTGGTTCAGCGCGACGTGGTCGAGGGCGGCGGCCAGGGCGCGCTCCTCGAAGTCGCCTCCGACGATGGGCACGGAGTTGATCGCGGCGACGGGCGGGACGCGGAGCGAGCGGAGTGGCGCGATCAATCCTCGTCGCGCCGCGTCGGTCAGCGGCAGGTCGTCGACGGAGGCGGGGAAGACGTCCGAGACCTGCTTCGCGATCAGCTGCTCGGTGGCGGTCATGCCGATGTAGAGCGGCTCGGAGAAACGGCGGATCGCGCTCGACGTCTTCTCGCCGAGCGCCGTGTGCGCCTCGTCGCAGATCACGAGCTGGTACGCGGTGCGCGAGAGCTCGTCGCCGTGACGCGCGAACCAGGCGTACGTCTGGATCGTGATCGGATCGGCGCGGAGAGGATCCTTGTCGCGCTCGATCGCGTCCGTGAGGCGCTCGCCGTAGCCCTCGGTCGTCAGGTCGCGGCGGAACTGGTCGACGAGGAGCCGCCGGTGCGTGAGGATCAGGACGCCGAGCTGGCGCGCCGCCTCGACGAACCCTGCGGCGGCGATCGTCTTGCCGGATGCCGTCGGATGGCGGAAGCGGTAGCGACGCGAGGCGCCGGGGTCGTCGCCGACGAACCCCGGCTCGTCGGCCTCCTCGGCCTCGTCGACGTCGACGTCCTCTTCGTCCTCCTCGTCCACGAGCTCCGCAACGGTGCCGTTGCCCGACCCGTTCCCGTTCTCCTCGACGCTCCGCTGGGTGGCCGCGATCAGCTCGGTCAGCATGCCGGCGAGCGCGTCGATCTGGTGGCGCCGGAGCGCGGTGCCCGCGGCGGTGGCCGGCGTCTCCGCCGCGAGCACCCGCTCGAGGCCGAGCATCAGGCCGTAGCGCACCTTCCAGCCGGCAGAGGGAACGCGGAGCCCGGCCTCGATCTCCTCGAGCGCGTCGTCGAGCGCGAGGCGGCGGGCGGTCCCGGGCGCGAGGGCGGCGTCGGAGTCCTCGCCGGGGTGGAGGAACGGCTCGCCGAACCAGCGCTCCGCGCGATGGGCCGCGCTCTCCAGATCGGGAAGCGGCCCGGACGGCGTAGCCTGAGTGACGGTGGATTCCTGCATGTGCGCAGCAGCCTCGAAACGCGCCGCCTCTTTCCCGTGCAACCGTTCGAGGAAGGCAGCTCACTCGGGCGTCGTTCGCGCGCCGGCGTCGCTGCACCCTGCAGACTACCGCATTCTGCGGTCGGTGCGGTAGCTCTCAGCCGTCGCCGAGCGGGCGTCCGGAGATGCGCTGCGAGACGCCGGCCTGATCGAGGTGCTTCGTGATCCCGCCTCGGAAGAACGGGTAGCCCGCACCGAGGATCAGGCACGCGTCCAGCTCCGCTGCGGTCCCGACGACGCCCTCGTCGAGGATGCGTCTCGCTTCGTCGGCGAGGGCCTCGAGGATCCTCTCGTGGATCTCGTCGACGCTCGGCCGGTCGTCCCGCGGCTCGAGCGCCGGAAACTCTCCGTCGGCAAGCGTTTGCAGCGTCGGCGAGAGCGGGAACCGATCGGGGAATGCGTCGTGGAGCGTGTGCAGGACGTGGTTCGCGACTCTCGGGCCGACCATCGCGAGGAGCGCCGAGGGGGCATCGGGATCCCCAGCCGGAGCGCCGCCTCATCCGTCTCCTCGAAGGTCGAGCCGCGCTCGAGCGCCTGCATCAGCACCGTCGACTGACGGGTCAGCATGCGGTTGACGACGAACGCCGGCGCATCCCTCACGAGCACCCCGCGCTTGCCGAGCTTGCGCGTCACGTCCCAGGCGGTCGCGAGCGCCACGTCGCCGGTGGCGGGAGTGCGCACGACCTCGACGAGGGGCAGCACCGCGACGGGGTTGAAGAAGTGGAGCCCCACCATCCGCTCCGGATGGCCCGCCAGACCTTCGGCCATCGCGGTGACGGAGAGCGACGAGGTGTTGGTCACGAAGAGGCACTCCGCCGTGACGACCTGCTCCAGGCCGGAGACCACCTCCCGCTTGACGGAGAGCTCCTCGAACACCGCCTCGAGCACGAGGTCGCAACCGGCGTACGCGTCGAGCCCCTCGCCCGCGGTCACGATCGAGCCGAGGAAGCGGGCCTTCCCCTCGCCGAGCCGCCCCTTCGCCACGAGCCCCTCGAGCTCGCCGCGGATCGACTCCACGGCGTTCTCGGCCCGCCCGGGGTCGACGTCGGTGAGGACGACCGGCACCTCGAGCTTACGCAGGAACAGCGTCGCGAGCTGCGTCGCCATCAGGCCCGCGCCGACGACGCCGACGGCCTGGATCCGCCGCGGCTGCGCCTCGGGGATCCCCACGGGCCGCTTGATCCGGCGCTCGACGACGTCGAAGGCGTAGATCGAGGCCTGCGCCTCCGGGCCGGGAAGCAGCTCCGCGAGCGCGTCCTCCTCCGCGGCGTAGCCCTCCTCGATCGTCCACGACCCCGCGCCCTCGATCAGGTCGAGCGCGCGGTACGGCGCCGGAGCCTGGCCGTGGACGACGTCGTCGACGCGTGCGCGCGCCTTGCGCACGACCTCCGCCACGTCGGAGAGGTCGGCGTCGGTCCCGCGCTTGCCGCCGCCCGCCTCGATCCGTCGCAGGAGCAGCTCGAGCGACTCGTCGAGAAACTCGACCGGCTCGAGCACGTGGTCGACGAGCCCGAGCTCGAGCGCCTCGGCGGCGCGGAGCATTCGGTTCTGCTTGAGCGGGTTGTCGACGATCAGCCGGACGGCTGCCTCGGCCCCGACGAGGCGGGGCGCAAGCTGGGTCCCCCCCACGCGGGGATCAGCCCGAGGAACACCTCGGGGAAGCCGAGGTGGCGGACATTGCTCGCCAGCGTCCGCACGTCGCAGTGGAGCGCGAGCTCGAGGCCGCCGCCGAGCGCGGCGCCGTTCAACGCCGCGAGCGTGGGGAAAGGCAGCTCGCGCAGGCGGCCGAAGAGCTCGTGCCCCGCCTCGCCGCCCGCCCGTGCCCGGTCGGGGGTGATGCCCGGAAACTGCGTGACGTCGGCTCCTGCCGCGAAGACGAGAGGCTTGCCCGTGAGCACCAGGCCGCGCCAGTCGCGGGTGCGCAGCCGATCGAGAACCTCGGCGAGCGAGCGGAGCGCCTCCTCGCCGAATGTGTTCGGCTTGCGCCAGTCGGCCCCGTTGTCGATCGTGACGAGCGCGACCGGGCCGACGCGTGTCGCGAGCCTCTGCTGATAGAAGCGCGTGACCGGCGTCTCAGCCATGCCGCGTGTTCTCCCAGAGGAGCGTGGCACCCATCCCGAGCCCGATGCAGAGCGCGGTGAGGCCGAAGCGGACGTCCGGCCGCCGTTCGAAGCCGAAGGCGAGCTGGGCGAGGAGGCGGACGCCGGTCGCCGCGAGCGGATGGCCGCACGCGATCGCCCCGCCGTACGGGTTCAGGCGCGGGTCGTCCGGCGCTATTCCGACGCCGTCGCACCACGTCAAGACCTGGATCGCGAAGGGCTCGTTCAGCTCGAAGAGGCCGACGTCGTCGAGCGTCAGTCCCTCGCGCTGGAGGAGCCGCACCGTGGCCGGAACCGGCCCGAGCCCCATCAGGTGCGGCTCGACGCCCGCATAGGCGAACCCGACAAGGCGCATGCGCGGCTCGAGGCCGAGCTCGGCGGCCGCTTGCTCGGAAGCGAGTAGCGAGGCCGTCGCGCCGTCGGTCAGGCCGGCGGAGTTGCCGGCCGTGACGCGGCCGCCGGCGCGGAAGGGCGTTCGCAGCGTCGCGAGGCCTTCGAGCGTCGTGTCGGGCCGCAGGAACTCGTCCCGCGCCGCGACCTTCCACCCCTCGTCACCGAAAACGCTCATCGGGACGACCGTGCGGGCGTACACGCCGTCCGGCTCCTCCCACGCCGCGGCGGCGCGCCGCTGCGACTCGGCGGCGTAGCGGTCGGCGTCGTCCCTGGTCAGGTGCGGGAAGGCGTCGTGGAGGTTCTCTGCCGTCTGGCCCATCACGGCGGCGCTCTCGTCGATCCGCCGCTCCGAGACGAAGCGGGGGTTGAAGTCGACGTCCTCGCCCATCGGATGGTGCCCCATGTGCTCGACGCCGCCGGCGAGCGCGAGGTCGCAGGCGCCCATCGCGATCTCGCCGGCCGCGGCGGTCACCGCGGTGAGGGCGCCGGCGCACATGCGGTCGACGGCGAACCCGGGAACCGTGTGCGGGAGGCCGGCGAGCAGCGCGACGCCCCGCCCGAGCGTCAGGCCCTGGTCACCCACCTGCGCCGTCGCCGCCATCACCACGTCGCCGATCCGCTCGGGCGGCACCTGTGGGTTGCGCCGGAGCAGCTCGCGGACGGCCTTCACCGCCATGTCGTCGGCGCGAGTCTTCCAGAAGAGACCGCCCGGCCCTGCCTTGCCGAAGGCGGTGCGGACACCGTCGACGTAGACGACCTCGTGCAGCTGACGTGCCATGGAAACCGAGCCTACCGGCTGATTGACCGTTCGATCAACGCCATCCCAGATCGATGTCGCGCCGCGGGAAAGACGCCGAACGAGCGCCGCGACGCCGGGTCGGCCGGCCGACGCAGGAGACGCCGCGCCACCGCCTCGAGCGAGAACCGATGCACGCCTCGTTCATCGCAGCAGAAATACTGACGCGGTGGACTGGGAGGCAAAGCTCGCGTGGGCCGATTCCGAGCACGAGCGGCGGCTGGCGTCCGTCACCGGGCCGGGCGAGCGCGAGGACTTCAGGCTCACGAGCATCGCGAGCGCGTCCTGGGCTGCGGGGCTTGCCTCACTCATGCTCGGGGATGACGCCGCCGGCTCGCAGTGGCTGCGCCGGGCGGCCGACGAGTACGCGACGAGCTGGCACATCGCGCCGCCGGGGAGCTGGGGCCGGCCGATCGCGATGATCCGCTGCCGGCTGCTCGCGCGGGACGTCGCGGGAGCTCGCCGGGATGCCGCCGGTGCGCTCGAGGCGGGCGCCCTCGACGCACCGGGCCCGATCGCCGGCTACTGCGCCGCGCTCGCGTTGCTCACGCTCGGGCGCGACGGCGAAGCGGAGACCGTCGCTGCGCGGATCGCCGCCGAGGAGCTCGAGCCCGCCGCCGTGGCGGAGGCGCTCGGAGCGCTCGCGCGGGCGGACGACGTTGCGTACGTGGGGGCCCGCGAGGCGGTGCTGCGCTCCTTCGAGGCACGCGAGGCTTTCCTCGAGGACGTCCGCGTTGCGGACACCGTGCTCGTGCTCGACGCGCTCGCGCGCGAGCGTGGGCTGGAATCGCCGCCGCTCTCGTCCTCGCTGCTCCCCGGGTAGTCCGCGCCGGCGGCCCGGGCAGGCAGCCCTCCGGCAGCGTACAGTCCGTCTCACGAAGGCCGCGGTCACAACCCGGTACGGCCCACCGGACGTCGTCCAGGTCACCAACGTGGACAGGCCCGTTCCGGGGGACGGCGAGCTGCTCGTCAGGGTCCACGCGACGACAGTGAACCGAACCGACTGCGGATACCGAGCGGCCCGGCCGTTCTTCATCAGAGCCTTCAGCGGGCTCCGCAACCCGAGGTCGGCGATCCTCGGGACAGAGTTCGCCGGAGCGGTGGAGCACGTCGGCGCCGACGTCACCTCGTTCGCGATCGGCGAGCGGGTGTTCGGGTACTGCGAAGGCAGGTTCGGAGCACACGCCGAGTATCTGACCGTCCGTGCGGACTCGATGGTCGCGAGGATGCCTGCGCGCCTGTCCTTTACCGAGGCCGCGCCGAGCACCGAGGGCTCGCACTATGCGCTCGCCTTCATCCGGAGGGCGGGGATCCGCAGCGGGCAACAGGTGCTCGTCAACGGCGCGACCGGTGCGATCGGCTCGGCGGCGGTACAACTGCTCTCGGGCATCGGCGCAGTCGTCACTGCGGTCTGTGCGACGGAGAACTTCGACCTGGCGAGACGGCTCGGCGCGCAACACGCCCTCGACTACGCCGAGGACGACTTCACGCGGCATGGCGAGACGTACGACGCCGTCTTCGATGCGGTCGGGAAGAGCACGTTCGGCCGGTGCGGTGCCTCGTGCCCGGCGGCGTCTACCTCTCGAGCGACCTCGGGCCCTATTGGCAGAACCTCGCCCTTCCGCTCCTCACCGTGCTCTCCCGTGGCAGGAAGGTCGTCTTCCCGCTACCGAAAGCGGATCGTGAGGTGATGGGGTACCTCCGCGAGCTGCTCGACTCCGGGCGGTTCACCCCACTGATCGACCGAACGTATCCACTCGACGAGATCGTCGAGGCCTACCGGTATGTCGAGACCGGGCGAAAGATCGGGAACGTCGTCATCACCGTCGTGCCGGACTGACGGAGCCGTCAGTCCCCGCCGGCGGCGATCTCGCGAGCACGTGTCATCGCGGCCTGGATCGCGTTCAGGAACGCGGCCCGGACACCGGCGGACTCGAGCTCGCGGATCGCAGCGATGGTCGTGCCGCCGGGCGAGGTGACCATCTCGCGCAGCTCGACCGGGTGCAGCCCTTCGTCGCGGAGCTGCTTCGCAGTGCCGAGCATCGTCTGGATCACGAGCTGGGTCGAGATCTCGCGCGAGAGGCCGAGCAGGAGCCCCGCCTCGATCATCGCCTCGGCGAGGAGCGCGAAGTACGCCGGCCCGGAGCCGGAGACGGCCGTCACGGCGTCCATGTAGCGCTCCGAGACCCGGACGACGGAGCCGAGGTGGGCAAGCGCCTCCTCGGCGAGCGTCACGTGCGCATCGCCGGCATGGGCGCCCGCGCAGAGCCCGGCGATGCCCTCGTGCACGGTGGACGGCGTGTTCGGCATCGCCCGGACGACGGGGACGCCTGCGGCGAGGTGACGCTCGATCGTCGCGGTCGGCGTCGCGGCCGCGATCGAGAGGACCGTCTGCTCGGTCGTGATCGCAGGGCCGATCTCCCCCAGGAGGCCGTTGATGTCCTGCGGCTTCACCGCCACGACGACGAGCGCGGCGCCCGAGGCGGCCTCGACGTTGTCCGTGGTCGCCGCGATCCCGTGACGCTCCGCGAGCTCCGCGACCCGCTCGGTGCGCCTGCTCGAGGCCGTGATGTCGTTCGGGCGGCGCCAGCCGGACGAGAGCAGGCCGGCGATCAACGCCTCGCCGATCCGCCCCGCCCCGAGCACCGCGATTCGCCGCTCGTCGACTGTCATGGCCGGACTCTACGCAGCCCCGCGCTCGCGGCGCCGCGCGATCCGTGCGCGGTCGGCGGAGGCGCCGGGGACGAGGCCGCGCGACCAGCCGAGAAGGAGGATCTCACCCGCGAGCCCCTGCCACTCTCCGTACGGCGCGAGCAACTCGGCGGTCTCGTGTCCCTCGACCCAGCGGCCGGTGAGCGCCGCGTAGAGCTTCACGAGCGAGAGATCGCCAACGAGCCCGTGGTCGAAGCGGCCGAGACCCTCGAGCGCGATCATGCCGAGCGACCACGGGCCGATCCCGCGCTCGCGAGCGAGCCGGGCGACGACGTCGGCGGCGGGGAGGTCGCGGAGGCGCTCGAGGTCGATCGTCGCCGCGAGCCGGGCGAGAATGGTCGCCCGGTGCTGGGCGAGCCCCAGCCGGCGCAGCTCCACGGGCGCCAGGCGGGCGAGGGCCGATTGCGTGACGACGGCGTCCCCGCACGCGCGGGCGATCGCGCGTTCGATGGCGAGCGCGCGGCGAGCCTCGATCAGCTGCCCGCAGAAGGCCCTGACGACCGCGTGTGTGACCGTCGCGCGCCGGAGCGGGCGGTACCCGACGAGCGCCCGGGCGGACGGGCCGATCAGCCGGTCGCCGCCGAAACGCGAGTGGAACCCGGTCGTGTCGTCGTCGAGCGCGAGCATGAAGCGCACGGTCGCGAGGGCGGGCTCGTCGGGGGCGCGGACGACGACCCGGCCGTCCGCCCGCTGCCATGCGGTCGCCGCGCGCTTCCCGGGCAGCGCGCCGTGCCACGTGCCGTTCCGTGCCATGAGGCGGAGGCGGTACGGGCCGCGCGGGGTGACGACGTCTTCGAGCACCGCGTCGACAGTACTCGTCCGGCGCGCCGACGGCCCTTCGGTGTCAGACACCGAATCTCGTCCAGAGGTCTGCGTGCCGGGTTTGCACTCCTTTTTCCACACCCGGCGGACGCGCTTCGCATCGGGTGTCGGCATCGACGGGACCTTAGTAGGACTTTGTTACTCACGTGGGTGGAAGAGCTCGAGCTGGTTGAGGTCGATGGGCTGTTTGCAGGTTCGGCAGCGGCCGGCCCAGCAGCGCAGGACGGGCTGTAGGAGCAGCACCGTCTGTGGCAGCGTCAGGCCGGCCGCCGGGCTTTCGGGCGCAGGCGTTCCTCCGTCAGGAAGGCGTGCGCGCAGGTGACGAGGGCGCAGTGATGGTGGAAGCCGAGGTAGCTGCGGCCTTCGTAGTGGTCGAGCCCGAGTTCCCCTTTCAGCTGCCGGTAGTCGAGCTCGATCGTCCAGCGCAGGCGGGCGAGCCTGGCGAGCCGCTCGCGGCTCTCGTCCTCGGCGAGGTTCGACAGCCAGTAGTCGCTCGGCGTCTGCTCGCCGTCGGGCCACTCGATGATCAGCCACTCCCAGCGCGGTTGTTGATGCCGGTTTCTGACCGGGTTTGTCGCGACCACGCGGACGAACGCGAACCGGCTCGTGACCTCCGCGCCGCTTGGGGTTGTCCGGCAGGGCAGCGCCTGCCAGGCGTTGGCGGGCAGCCGCTCGGCGAGCAGATGCACCGACTCCGGCTCCCGGTCGGGGCGGGCGACGCTCGGCGGGCGGCCGCGCCCGCCGGCGCGTTCGGGAACCGCGAAGCTTGTCTCCGGCCCGTACACGCTCGTACCCGCCCGAATCGCGAGCACGTACTCGAGCTCCGCCTCGTGCAGTCCGGTGCGGAAGCCGGCATCGTCGCCATAAGCGGCGTCGCCGAGGATCGGCGCCCGCGGCACCTCCCAGCCGGCCGCCCGCTCGCAGACCGCAGCGGCCAGCTGCGGCTTTGTTCGGAATTCGACCTCGTCGGGGATCTTCGCCTTCCGCCGACGATCCACATCGTCGCACCACTCCTCCGGCAGATACAGCCGCCAACCAAGCGGCGACGTGCCCCGCTCGCCGACGGCGTGCACGCTGACGGTGATCTGGCAGTTGCCGACCTTGCCCAACGTGCCCGAGTACTGCCGCTTCACCCCCGGCGAGTGCTTGCCGTCCTTGACAATCCCCGTGTCATCGACGATCCAAGCCACAACCCCGATCTGCGGCGCCACCCGCTCCGCACAGCGACGGATCAAAAGCTCCGCATCCCAGGGCGAGTCGGCCAGAAACTGCTGCATCGACTCGTACCGGGCCGGCGTCTCCTCCAACCTGAACAGCGTCGGCTGCAAGCTCTTGCGGCCGCCCTGCTCGACCAACCCACGCACATACAGAAGCGCGTTCTCCCGCTGCCGACGCAGCGACAGCGGCGACGCTACCTCCGCCACAAACCCGGTAAGCCGCTCACGCACCTCGACCGCCGGCATCTCGACTACCACCGCTGCCCCCATCCGCTCCTCCCTCCAACGATGACCGCAACCGCGGACACCGTTCGACGCGAACGGAGAGGACCCTTCAACCAGCTAACAAAGTCCTATTAGGTATCCACACACCAACTCTCCCCTACCGACATGTTCTGGGGAGGCGCCACGTGGGCTCAGCCTGTGGATCGGTCGGCACAGAGCTGGCACGGTCTTGGGGTTGACAGAGATCGGTGTCTGACACCGCTCTCGCTCGGCGGCGCCGCGGCGGTCGTCCTTCGCCACGCGCGTCGTCGGCCACGCTTAGGCTCACGCTCGTGCGCCTCGCCGACGCGATCTCGCTTCGCTCGCGGAAGCGGAAGCTCGCCCTGTTCCTCGAGCTGATGCGCGCCGACGCGTCGACCAGCGTCCTCGACGTCGGGGTCGACGAGGTCTCGCTCGGCGAGGCCGGCGGGCAGAGCGGCTGCACGACGCACAACCTCCTGGAAGAGCGCTACCCGTGGCCCGAGCGCCTGACCGCGCTCGGCCTCCACGACGGCACGCGCTTTCGCGAGCGCTACCCGCGGATCCGATACGTCCAGGGCGACGCCTGCGCCCTTCCCTTCGCGGACGGCAGCTTCGACGTCGTCCACTCGAACGCGGTGATCGAGCACGTGGGCGGGCGCGAGCGGCAGGAGGCCTTCGTCCGGGAGGCCCTCCGTGTGGGCAGGCGCGTCTTCCTGACCACCCCGAACCGCTGGTTCCCGGTCGAGGTGCACACGTGGCTCCCGCTCGTCCACTGGCTCCCCGAGCCGCTGGCCGGCCGTGCGTACGACCTCGCCGGGAAATCGTGGGCGCGTGAGAACCACCTGCTTGGACCGCGGGACCTTGGCTCGCTCTTCCCGGTGCCTGTCGAAATCCGCAACCTCGGCCTGACGCTCGTGGCGACGACGTGACCGGCCGCCTGCCGCGCGTCGCAGTGCTCGTCCTCGTGGTCGGGCTCGCGCTCCACAACCTCGCGATGGCGCTCCTCTGGCAGGCGGGCGTGCGCGACACGGCGCTCGACGTCGTGGCGGCGTGGAAGGACGGGCTACTCCTCCTCGCGGCTGTTGCCGCCCTCGCGGCGGCGGGATCGATTCCGCGGCTCCTCTGGGCCGATCGCTTGGCCCTCGCCTACGGCGCTGCCGTCGTCCTCTACTGGCTGCTGCCCCAGTCCTGGCTCGACGGGGACGCAACCTCGCGCGGCGAGCTCTACGCGCTCCGCCACCACCTGCTCCCGCTCGGCGCCTACGTGCTGGGACGTCTGCTCGTACTCGACCGGGCCTGGTGGCGGCGGCTCGGGCTCACGCTCGTCGCGGTCGGCGTCGGGCTCGCGGCATGGGGGCTCGTCGACGTCTACCTGGTGCCGTTCCAGTGGTGGCGTGACTCGGGCGTGCCCGACTGGTTCTCGGAGCAGCTCGGCCTCGCCTACCGCTGCCTCTCGGGACTGCCGGAGAACTGGATCCTGAACACCGACGAGGAGAGCCCGGCGCGGCGGCTCGTGTCGACCTTCCTCAGCCCGCTCGCGACCGCGTACGCGCTCGTGGTGGTGCTGCTCCTGCTCGCCGCAGTGCGACCACGCCGCTGGACGGTCGGCGCCGCGGCGCTCGTCTACGCCGGGCTTCTCTGGACGCACACGCGCGCCGCCTTCATCGCGCTCCCCGCCGCGCTGCTCGTCCTCGCCGCGCTGCGCCGCTCGTGGACGCCCGCCGCGCTCGCCGCGGGCTCGGTGATCGTCACGATCGCCTTCGTCGCGCTCTTCCCGACGATCGGTCCCACGACGACCTACACGACCTCCGAGCTCGCCTGCCTGCGCGAGCACGCGGCGCGGGAAGGCGAGGCCTCCGACGACCCGTTCTCGACCGGTGAGAGCTCGACATCGAGCCACCTGCGCGCCCTCCGGGACGGCATCCACACCGTCGCCCGCCACCCGTGGGGCTTCGGCCTCGGCAACGCCGGCGTGTCGGCGTCGCGTACGGGGCTCGAGCCCAAGGCGGGCGAGTCGACGTACACCGAGCTCGGCGTCGACGCCGGCCTTCTCGGCCTCGCCGCGTTCGCCGGCTGGCTGGTGGCGCTGTTCGTGGCGCTCCGCCGGCGCTCGCCCTGGCTGGCGTCGTCGCTCGCCGCCGTCGCCGTGCTCGGCCTCCAGACCGACGTGATCGGCATCCACTGGCTCTCGGTCGTCGTCTTCGCGCTCGCCGGCGCAGCGCTTCGCGCCCGACCGGGTGACGCGCCGCCGGAGGACGCCGTGTGAGCCTTGGAGCTAGACGGCGCCCGAGCCGAACGCCGCACGGCGCGGGATGTCCGCCTCGTCGACCATGTGGCCGTCGCGGCCGACGTAGCCGCCCTTGCCCCCGACGACGAGCAGCACGAGGTCGTCGTCGCCCCCGTTCGAGACGCGGCGTGGGGTCGTCGAGGTGACGTGCACGATCCCGCCCGGGCCGAGAAGGCGCTCCTCGCCGCCGACCTCGACGCGTGCCGTGCCCGCGTGGACGAAGTAGAGCTCGTCCTGCTCGTCGTGGTAGTGCAGGAAGCCGAGGTAGCCGGGAGGCATCACGACCACGTTGACGCCGAACGCCTCGACGCCGAGCGCCTGGCGCACCCTGCGGAAGCCGTAGCCCTCGCCCAGCTCGTCCACCGTCCCGAACGCGTAGCCGGTCATGTTGCCTCCTCGAGCAAAGATTCGATGGTCAGCCGCAGGCCTTCCTCGAGACCCACGGTCGGCTCGAAGCCGATCACGTCCCTGGCGGCCGTGACGTCGGCGCAGGAGAGACGCACGTCCCCCGGTCGCTCCGGCCCGTGCACATGCACGACCTCCTTGTCGAGCAGCCGGCCTATCGTCTCCGCGAGAGCGTTCACCGACTCGGTTCCGCCCATCGCGACGTTGAGCACGCGACCCACCGCGGCGGCGGCGTCCGCCGCCAGCAGGTTCGCTCGCACGACGTTCTCGACGTACGTGAAGTCCTTCGACTGCTCGCCGTCGCCGTCGATCGTGATCGTCCCTCCGCCGTCGATCGTCCGGATGAAGCGCGGGATGACCGCCGCGTACTGTGAGCTCGGGTCCTGACGCGGGCCGAACACGTTGAAGTAGCGGAGCGCGACCGTCTCCAGGCCGTAGACGTGGTGGAACGAGACGCAGAACCGCTCGGCAGCCAGCTTCGCGACGCCGTACGGAGAGATCGGGTTCGGCGCCTGGTCCTCGGACAGCGGCATCCGCCCGACGTTGCCGTACACCGACGACGACGAGGCAAACACGATCCGCCGGATGCCCTCGTCGCGCGCGGCGAGCAGCACGTTGAGCGTCCCCTCGACGTTGACTGCCGTCGGCGTGAGCGGGTCCTGGACGGAGCGCGGTACGGAGCCGAGGGCGCCCTGGTGGAAGACGACTTCGACACCGCGTACCGCGGTGTGCACGCGCTCGTACGATCGGAGATCGCCCTCGACGACCTCGACGTCGCGCCCGAGCGCAACGAGGTTGGCACGGCTGCCGGTGGAGAAGTTGTCGAGCACACGCACGTCGTCGCCGCGGTCGAGCAGGGCCTCGGCGAGGTTGGAGCCGATGAAGCCGGCGCCGCCTGTGACCAGGACGCGGCTCACGTGCGGCTCCCTCTCGCGTCGTAGTTGCCGGAAGCGTCACCGGGGACGGGGACCTGCGGTGCCAGTCCCCACACCAGCCCCCATGGCGGTCTCCTCACGAGGCCCGCTCCGCGACGACGTGGTAGTTAGCGGCGATCGTCCCCGCCCGCTCGTCGCGCAATAGCGCGACCCGGCGGTCGAGCGCGCGCGCGGCACGGTTCACGAGCGCCACGACGAGGCCGCTGGCCACACGCAGCGGCGTGCGCCGGAGGGCGTGCTCGAGGTAGATGGCGTTCAGCATCGCGAGGGAGGAGGCCGCGCCGGAGCCGGCCGACACCGTAACCGAAGCCCACTCCCCGTTCTCCGAGAACAGCCGCTCGAGCCCGGCGCCCGTCCAGCGCCACAGGTCGACGGGGTTCGGGTGGTAGACCATCGCGCCGTGGGTGGAGAGCAGGACGCGGCCGCCGGGCCGCGTCACGCGCGCGAGCTCGCGGACGCCACGGGCGGGGTCGTCGACGTGCTCGAGCACCTGCGCGCAGAGGACGACGTCGAACGACGAATCCGGCGACGGGATTGCCTCGATCGGGCCGCGCAGCGACGCGCGCGGGTTGTCCCAGGTGTCCATCCCCACGACCTCGCGTGCGTGCGGCTCGAACAGCGAGAGATAGGGCATCTCGCCGCAGCCGACGTCGAGCAGCCGGTACGGCCCGAGGTCGGCGCCCGCGCGTGCGGCCTCCGCCGCGAGCCAGCGCGCGAGCGGCGCCCGCACCGCGTAGGTCGGCATCGAGAGCGGCGGGTCGAGGCGCGGGTCAGTCACGGACGGTCACCAGCCCGAGCGCGATCCAGGTGAGCGCCGCCAGCGGAAGACCGGCGACGAGGCCGATGCCCGTCCAGACGCCCGCGACGACGCAGAGCCAGCCGAGGCCCGCGAGCGGGACCGGCGAGGAGCGAAGCCCGCGGACGGCCGCCGTCACGCCGGCGACAGCCAGCCCGAGGAGCAGGACGATCCCGGCGATGCCGAGATCGGCCGCGACCTGGAGGTAGAGCAGCTGGATCCCCCAGGGATGCTCGGGCGAGGGGAAGGCCTGGTCGGGCTCGCCCGGGAACCGCGCGCGCGCGTCGGGGAGGAACGGCCCGTAGGCCCATTCCTCGCTCGAGGCCTGCCAGCCGACGCCGGTGACGGGGCGGTCGAGCCAGATCCGCCCCCCGATGTACGCGAGGAGCGTCCGGTGCGCGTAGCTCTCGACGCCGGTGTCGGCGACCCGCTCCCGGAGACCGACGAACTCCGCGAATCGCTCGATCGTCGAGGCGCGCATCGTCGCGGTGCCCGCGGTGACGAGGATCGTGATGCCCGCGAGCGCCAGCGCCCGGCGCCCGCCGAGCCCACCCGCGGCACGAGCCCCGAGCAGCACCGCCGCGAGCGCGAGCCAGAGACCCAGCACCGCGGTCATCGCGCCCGAGAGGACGACGCCGAGCGCGCCGGTCACCACCGCGACGAGCGACCAGCGCCGTCCGCGGGACGCCAGTCCCCGAGCGCGATCCCGATCGAGCCGACGACGAGGGCAGCCCCGGACAGAGCCGCGAGGTCGTGGATCCCGACGAACGACGGCTCGCGCTGGCCCGGCCGCTTCCCCTCGAACTCGGCGACGACCCCGAGGAACTGGAGCAGCCCCCACGACGTCGCGACGACGCTCCAGCCGACGAGCGCGCGGACGACCGGGGCGAGGTCGACGGCCGAGCGGACGAGGAGCACGGTTGCCGGCAGCAGCATCGCGTACCACGCGAACTTGGAGACGCTGATCGCGTGCCGCGTTGAGTCGTAATCCTCGCCGAGGATCGACGGCGTCGCGAGCGACACGGCGCAGACGACGAGGAACGCGGCGGCGAGGCCGAGGACGACGCGCGCGCGGTGGAGCGGCTGCGAGCCCTCGCGGCGCGCACGCAGGACCGCAGCCACGAGCACACAGGCGATCGCGGCGTCGGCAAGCGTCACGTCGATCGAGGTCGAGCCGATCCCGAGCGAGACGGTGGGCTGGTAGGTGGCGTGGAGGAAGAGAAACGGGACGGCGGCGGCGAGGACGAGCGCCTCGAGCGCCGCGTCCCCGGCGAACGCCCGCACGACCGCGACCGGCGGGTTCGCCCGGGGCAGCGGCTCGGCCGTCACCCGCCGGACTGTAGCGAGGCGCTCAGCCCTACACTGACTCCCCACGATGGCACCGAGCGTCTTCCGGCGCCGGTCTGCGACCGCAGCCGGACTCTACCTCTCGGTCGCGCTCGGCATCCTCGGCACGATCGCCGCGGCGCGGATCCTCGGCCTCCACGACTTCGGGCGCTTCGCAACGGTGATGGCGGTCGTCGGCCTCGCGCAGACGCTGCTCGATCTCACGGTCGAGGAGAGCCTGACGAAGTTCGGGTTCCGCTACGTCGCCGCGGAAGACTGGGGAAGCTGCGGCGCCTCTTCCGGCGCGCGCTCGAGATCAAGGTCGCCGGCGGCGCCCTCGCGACCCTCGTCCTGCTCGCGCTCGCGTCGCTGGCGGACACGCTGTTTCGCACGGAAGGGCTCGCGGGGCCGATGGCGGCCGCGGCTGCGATCCCCCTGCTCGCCTCCCCCGAGAACGTCTCCGCGAGCGCGCTCCTCCTGCGCGGCCGCTACGACCTCCGCGGAGCGCTCCTCTCGGTCTCGATGGGGATCCGGCTGGTCGCGATCCTTGTCGGCGCTCACGCCGGTGTCACGGCCGCGCTCGGCGCGCTCGCGCTCGGGCAGGTGCTCGCGACCGCGATCGTCGGCGTCGCGGGCACGTCCGCGCTCCGGCGGTTCCCGCGCGGCGAGCAGCACGCGCTCGGCACCGACCGGCGCGAGATCGTCTCGTTCGTCGTCCAGTCGAGCATCGCGACCGGGGTCATCTCCCTCCGCTCGGCGCTGACCCCCGTGCTTCTCGGCCTCGTCGCCGGAACGACGCAGGTCGGCTACTACCGGGTCGCGCTCGCGCCCCAGAGCGGCTTTCAGGCAGCGAGCGCGCCCGTCCGGCTCGTGCTGCTGACCGAGCAGACGCGCGACTGGGAGTACGGCCGTGAGCAGACGGTGCTCCGCGGCCTGCGGAGCTACACGGTCGCAGCCGCTGCCGTGGCGGCGGTAGCGGTGCCGGTCTTCCTGCTCGCGATGCCCTGGCTCGTCCGCGTCGTATTCGGGTCGGAGTACCTGCCGGCGGTCGACGCCGCGCGAATCGTTCTCGTCGCCGCGGCGATCCAGCTCGTCCTCGGCTGGTCCAAGTCGCTGCCGGTCACGGTCGGGCGGCCGCACCTGCGGATCCTCACGCACGGCGTCGAGGCGCTCGTGCTCCTCCCCCTCGTCGTCGTCCTCGGCGACCACTTCGGCGTCACCGGCGCCGCGGTCGCGCTCCTCGTCTCGACGCTCGTCTTTGCTGCGACCTGGACCGTCGTCCTGCTTCGCCTCCGGACGGAGCTGCGTGCGGCCGGCCGCATCGCCGCGCCCGGGGCGGCCGGGCCGTGAAGGTCGTCGTCGTCTCCGGGATCTGGCCGCCGGACGTCGGCGGCCCGGCGAGCCACGCGCCGGCGCTCGCGGAGGCGCTCCTCGCGGCGGGCCACGAGGTCGAGGTCGTAACGACGGCGGGCCGCGAGCCGGAGCCGCGCGCCTACCCGGTGCGCTGGGTCTCCCGCGCGAAGCCCGCAGCGCTTCGCCACCTCGCGGTCGCGCGCCAGGTCGCCCGCGCCGCCCGGCGCGCCGACCGCGTCTACGCGACGTCGATGGTCCGCCGCGCCGCGCTCGGCGCCGCGCTCGCCCGCCGCCCGCTCGTCGTGAAGCTCGTCGCGGACGAGGCGTACGAGCGCGAGCGCCGCTCGGGCCGCTTCGTGGGCACGCTCGAGGAGTTCCAGCGGCACCCGGGCGGCCCACGCACCCGCCTCGTGCGGGCCACGCGCACCTGGGCCCTTCGCCGGGCGCGCCGCGTCGCCGTCCCGAGCGCCTACCTGCGCGAGCTCGCGCTCGGCTGGGGGCTCGCACCCGAGCGTGTCAGCGTCGTCCCGAACCCGGCGCCCGCGGTCCCGGAGCAGCTCTCGCGGGACGCGGCGCGTGCCGCGCTCGGCATCGAGGGCTTCACGCTCGGCACCGCGGGCCGGCTCACCGCGCAGAAGGCGCTCGGCGACGCGCTCGAGGCGCTCGCCCGCGTCCCCGAGGCCCGGCTCGCCGTCCTCGGCGAGGGGCCCGAGCGGAGGTCGCTCGAGCGCCGCGCCGGCGAGCTCGGCGTCTCCGATCGCGTCCGCTTCCTCGGTGCGGGATCGCGCGACGACGTGCTCGCGCTGTTCCGGGCCGTCGACGCCGCGCTCCTGACGTCGGCCTGGGAGAACCTGCCGCACACGCTGCTCGAGGCGCTTGCAGCGGGGACGCCCGTGATCGCAACGGCGGTCGGCGGGATTCCCGAGGTCGTCCGCCACGGGGTGAACGGCCTGCTCGTCCCGGCGCGCGACATCGACGCGCTCGTGCAGGCCGTCGAGCGGGTCGTACGCGACGACGGGTTGCGCGCGTCGCTCGCCGCGTCGGCGGCCGCGTCCGTGGAGGAGCTGGCGGAGCCGCGTATCCTGGGCCGGATCGTGCAGCTGATCGTCGCCGACGAGGAGACATGAAGCCGCGGGTCCTGATGGTCGGGCGGACGCGCTACCGCCTCCCGCTCGACGGGTCGCTCGGGCGCAAGTTCGCGGCGCTCGAGGAGCGGCTCTCGCTGCGCGTGCTCGCCTCGGCGTCGCGCGGCGCGCCCGCGGGCGACGGGACGTTCGCGCTCCAGCGCGGCACCGCCGTACCGGCGCTCGACGGGCCGTGGTTCTACGGAACGCTTCCCCTCCGCATCGCCCGCGAGCTCCGGCACCGGCCCGCAGACGCGATCCTCGCGCAGAGCCCCTACGAGGCGCTCGCCGCGCTCGCCGGCCGGAGGCTCGCCCGGTGCGACGCCGCCGTCGTCGTCGAGATCCACGGCGACTGGCGGACGTGGTCGCGGCTCTACGGCTCGCCCGCACGCGCCGTCGTGGCGCCGCTCGCCGACCGCGCCGCGCTCGTCGCGATCCGGGGCGCCGACGCGGTGCGGACGCTGTCCCCGTTCACGACCGGCATCGTTCGCGAGGCCGGTGTCGAGCCCGCGGGCGTGTTCACGACCTACACCGAGCTGACCGCGTTCTCGGAGCCGCCGGTGGCGCCGCTCCCCGAGCGGCCCGCGGCCCTGTTCGTCGGCGTGCTCGAGCGGTACAAGAACATCCATGCGATCGCCGAGGCCTGGCGGCTCGCCGCCCCCGTGCCCCCGGCGCCCTGCTGCGGGTCGTGGGAGACGGCCGGCACCGCGACGTCGTGGAGTCCCTGCTGCGCGACCTCCCCTCGCAGGTCGCCTGGGAGCCGCGGCTCGAGACGGCGGACGTGGTGAAGGCGTTCGACGACGCCTGGCTGCTCCTGCTCGCCTCGCGCTCCGAGGGGACGCCGCGCGTCGTGCTCGAGGCGCTCTGCCGCGGCCGCGCCGTGGTCGGCGCGAGGGCCGGCGGGATTCCCGACGTCGTCTGGGACGGCGAGACCGGTCTCGTCGTCGATCCCGGCCGGCCGGACGAGATCGCCGGCGCGCTCGTCCGCATCCTCTCCGACCGCTCGCTGGCCGAGCGCCTCGGCAGAGGCGGTCGCGCCCGCGCCGCCCAGTGGACGTACACGCCCGAGGAGTACGCCGACCGCGTCGCCGAGCTCGTCGGGCGCGCGCTGGAGGCACGGCGCGGATGAGGCTCGTCGTCGTCACGCAGCAGGTCGACCCCTCGAGCCCCGTGCTCGGGGCGACGGTCGCGAAGCTGCGCGCGCTCGCGGCGCGCGTCGACGAACTGGTCGTCCTCGCCGACAGCGCCGTCCCCGGCACCCTGCCGGACAACTGCCGCGTCCGGCTCTTCCGGGCCTCGCGTCGCGCCGGCCGGGGGCTCCGCTTCGAGGCGGCGCTCACGAGCGAGCTCGCCCGCCGGCCGCGGCCCGCCGCGGTGCTCGCGCACATGTGCCCGATCTACGCGGTGCTCGCCGCTCCGCTCGCGCGCCCGCTCGGCGTCGACGTCTTCCTCTGGTTCACGCACTGGCGCCGGAGCCGGCTGCTCGCGTCCGCGACGAGGCTCTCGACGCTGGTTCTCAGCGTGGACGCGCGCACGTTCCCGCTCCGCACGCGCAAGCTCGTCGCGATCGGGCACGGCATCGACGTCTCCGGCCTCGCGTGCGTGGACCGCCCGCCGGACCGTGAGCCGCTCACCCTCCTCGCGCTGGGCCGGACGTCCCCCGCCAAGGGGCTCGACACGATCCTCCGCGCGGTGGCGCAAGTTCCGGACGTGCGGCTGCTCGTGATCGGCCCGTCGCTCACCGAGGACGAGCGGCTCTACCGGATCGCGCTCGAGCGGCTCGTGATCGAGCTCGGCCTGCTCGACCGCGTCGACGTGCGCGGCCCCACCCCGCACCACGCCGTCGCGGGCCTCTACGCCGACGTGGATGCGCTCGTCAACGACATGCGCGAGGGCGCCACCGACAAGGTCGTGTACGAGGCGGCGGCGACCTGCCTGCCGGTGATCGCGTCCAACCCCTCGTTCGACACCCTGCTTCCCGAGGAGCTCCGCTTCGCGCACGGCGACGTCGATGGTCTCGCCGCTGCGATCGAGCGGCTGCGCGAGCTCGACCGGAACGGCGTCGGGCGGCGGCTGCGCGAGACCGTCCTGCGCGAGCACTCGGTCGACGTCTGGGCCGAGCGGGTCGTGGCGCTCGCTCGATGAGCCCGAGCGTCGTCCACGTCGTCAAGGTCGCGGGCATCTCGGGGGCCGAGAACCACCTCCTGCTGCTCCTCCCTGCGCTGCGCGCGCGCGGCTGGGACGTCGGCGTCGCGATGCTGCACGAGCACGAGCCCGGCGCGGAGGAGTTCGCCGCGCGGCTCGAGCTGGACGGCGTGCCAGTCGAGCGGGTGCCTCTCCGGCGGACACTCGACCCGCGCGCGTTCCGGCGGATCCTGCGGCGCGCGCGACGCGAGCGGCCCGCGATCCTGCATACGCATCTCGTCCACGCCGACTTCCACGGCCTTCCCGCCGGCCGCCTCGCGCGCGTGCCGGTGCTCGTCTCCACGAAGCACGGCTTCAATCCCTTCCGCGAGAGAAGGGCGTTCGCCGCCGCCGACCGGGGCGTTGCCGCGCTCGCAGACGTGCACGTGGCGATCTCCGCCGGGCTCGCGCGGTACCTCGCAGAGCGCGAGGGGTTCGACCCCGCGAGCTTCGAGGTCGTCCACTACGGGATCGAGGCGGGGCCGGAGCCGGCGCCGCTCTCCGGGGAGCCGCGGCTCGCGATCGTCGGCCGGCTGATCCCGATCAAGGGCCACGACGTGCTGCTCCGATCGCTCGCCGCTGCGCGCGACGCCGTCCCCGGCCTCACGCTCGAGGTCGCGGGCGACGGTCCGCTCGAGGGAGAGCTGCGCGCGACCGCCGCGCGCCTCGGCCTCGAGGACGCGGTCTCCTTCCTCGGCCGGGTCGCCCCCGCCGCCCCGGTCTTCGAGCGGGCCAACGTCGTCGTCGTGCCGTCGTTCGGCGAGGGCTTCGGGATGGTTGCGCTCGAGGCGATGGAACGCGGCCGCCCCGTCGTCGCGAGCACCGTCGGCGGCCTGCCGGAGATCGTCGACGACGGACGCACCGGGATCCTCGTCCCGCCCGGCGATGCCGACGCCCTTGCCGCCGCCCTCGTCGACCTCGTCCGCGATCCCGCACGGGCGGCGGCGATGGGCGCCGCGGGGCGGGCTCGCGCGCTCGGGGAGTTCGCGCAAGAGCGCTGCACGGACCGGATCGAGGCGCTCTACGAGACGGCGCTCTCAGCAGCGGGCGCCCGTCGCCTGCGCAGGAGCGCCCAGGCGCGCTCCAGCGCGAACGCGGCGAGCAGCGCCAGCACGAAGTCCCAGGGCGCGCGATAGCGCACCGTCCCCGCGAAGACCATCGCCGCCAGGGTGTTGAAGCCGAGCAGCAGCACGGCGAGGACGAGGAACCGGCGCGGTGCGAGGAACGCCCCCCAGAGCGCAAATCCGTAGAGCAGCAGCACGAAGGCCGGCTCGACGGTTCGCTGGAGGAGGTCGGAGAGCCCCTGCTGGCCCGGCTCGTCGGCGGTCACGCTCTGAAACGGCGACCAGAGCATCGCGACCGCCTGTCCCATGAGCCGCGCCTTCTCGCCCGGGTGCTCGCGCCAGAACTCGAAGACCTGGTCGCGGTAGAAGCGCGACTGGGCGCACTCGTCGACCGCCTTCGCCGCCGCGACCGAGATGCCGGCGGCCTTCTCGGGCCACGGCGGGACGCCCGGAAGGTCGGGCACGTCGTCGATCCAGCCGCCGCGTGCGAGGACGTCGTAGGTCGCGGGGTTGTTCGCCTTCCAGAGAGCGCGCGTGTCGGTCGTGATCGTCGCGCACCCGATCACGACCTCGTTGCGGACAACCCACGGGGCGATCACGACGGCGGCGCCGGCGAGCACGAGCGCCGCGGCCGCGGCCGCGCGTCCGGCCGGGCGGACGCGCCAGGCGGCGTACGGCGCGAGGACGAGCGGCAGGAGCGCGAGGCGCGCGTTCGAGAGGATCGCGAGCCCGGTCACGGCGCCGAGGCCGAGTGCGTAGAGGAGGGAGCGGCGCTCGAAGGCGAGAAGGGCAAGCAGCACGACAGCCGCCGCGAGGAGGCCGTCGAGGATCTCGCGGTTGACGTGGACGTCGTGCCAGACGAGGTACGGGTGGAGGGTCGCGACGAGCGCCGCGAGGACACCGATCCGCATCGACGCGAGGCGCGTCCCGATCGCGAGCACGAGGAGCGCGGTCGCGACCGCGACGACGATCTGCGCCAGGCCGACGACGGCCCAGGAGCGGTCGAGCGGCCAGTAGAGGCCCGCGAGGAACCAGGCGTAGAGTGGCTGCGTGTACGCGGACGGGACCCCCGGCAGGAAGCCGAACGTCCCGCTCGAGACGAGCGTCTGCGCGAACGTGTCGCTCTTCTCGACGTAGGCCTCGAGGATCTTCCCCGCTCGATCGCGAGCGCGAGCAGGCGCGGGAGCGCGGCCGCCGCGATCACCAGGAGCGCCGCGCCGCGTGGTATCCGTTGCGCGATGCCCGCCACGACTCCGGAACGGTACGCAGTGGTCTCGTGCCACGTCGAGCGACCGCTCGACGACCGCGTCTGGGCCGCCTTCGCGGCGCTCCAGGAGCGCCGGCCGGGCGGCCTCGCGGTCGCGGCGCTCGTGCGACCGCCCGACGCCGCGGCCGGGGAGACCGACGACGAGCGCTGGCTCGAGCGCGCCCGCGAGGCCGCGGCCCGCGGCCCGCTCGGCCACCACACGCACTTCACGAGCCCGACCCACGCCCGCCCCACGGGCGGCGAGACCGGCGAGCGGGTGCGCCGCGAGGGAGCATGGCTGCGCGAGCGCGGGCTCGCGCCGACGCTCTTCTGCGGCGGCGGCTGGTACACCGACCGCTCGGTCGCCCTCGCCTGCGCGGGGCTCGGCTACGCCGACTGCACCCCGCGCGCGACGCGGCCGCCGTACCTCGCCGACGGCGCCGCGTGGGCCGAGCTCGACGCTCCGGCGCTGCTCGACCTGAGCGGCGAGAGCCTCGCGGCGGTGCCGACGACGCACGGGGCGGGCGACCTCGCGCGCGCGCTCGGCCGCCCGGGGCTCGCGCCGCGGGTGCACGCGTACTTCCACGACACCGACCTCGTCGACCGCCGCCGGCGCGCGCTGATCGTCGCCGCGCTCGTTCTTCTCGGGCGGCGTAGACCCGTGGCGGACCTCGACGCCGTCGCGGCGGCCGCGCGCGAGAGCGCACCACACCGCGCCTGGGAAGACGTCGCCCGCGGGGAAGCGGCCGACCTGCCGGCGTAGAATCCCGGGGTGCCGAGCGAGGCACCCACGACGCGCCCGCCCGAGACGGACGGGGCCCCGCAACCGCCTCCCGGCCCGACCCCGCCCGGCGAGCCGGGGACATCCGGCGCTCGCGCGTGTACCTGCTGTCGCGCGGACCGCTCTTCGGGCTCGTGCGGCGAGGGATCAGCGTCGCGGCGCTCGTCGCCGCCGACGTCGCCGGCCTCGCGCTCGGCGTCTACCTCGCGCTCGTCCTGCGCTCGTTCGTCTACGGCGACACGATCTACTGGTCGCTCCTCTGGGACACGGGCCCGAAGGAATGGCTGCCGTTCCTCGCACCCATCACGGTGATCGTCTTCCTCCAGGCGGGCCTCTACGCGCCGCGTGAGCGCCGGGCCGGCTCGGGCCGGATCCTCGCCGGGCTCGTCCTCGTCGCGCTGATCGTGCTCGCCTTCGGCTTCGGCACGGACTACGACTTCACGACGACGGGACTGATCCCCACGGCGGTGGCGACGTGCGCGCTCTCGATCGGCCTCCTCCGGGCCGCGTACGACTCCGTCTCGCTCGAGCTGCTGGAGCGCGCCGGTGTCCGGCGGCGCCTCCTGCTCGTCGGCGACGACGCGACCGTCGCCGACCTAGAGCGCGCCCTCCGCGCGGCGCGCGGGGGGATCGGCGTCGAGGTGGTCGGGCGCCTCTCCGTCGCGCCGGGGCCCGCCGCCCTCGGCGCCTCGCTCGACCGCCTCGCGGCGCTGCTCGAGGAGGGACGGCCGGACGAGCTCGTGCTCGCCGAAGGCCACGTCGAGGAGCAGACGGTGCTCGACGTCGTCCAGCTCGCGCACCGCCACGGCGTCAAGGTGAAGCTCGCGCCCTCGACAACCGAGCTCCTCGTCCACGAGGGCGAGTACGTCCCCGGCCAGGGCATCCCGCTCTTCGAGCTCCGCCCGCCGATACTGACCGGGCTCGAATGGGGGACGAAGCGCGTGTTCGACGTCCTCGTCGCCGTGGCCTTCCTCCTCGTCGGCATTCCGCTCTGGCTCGCTGTCGCGGCCGCGATCAAGCTCGACTCGCGCGGACCGGTGCTCTACGTCGACCGGCGCATCGGCGTCCGCGAGCAGGAGTTCGGAATGCTCAAGTTCCGGACGATGGTCGCCGGCGCGGCCGAGCAGCAGGAAGAGCTCGAGGCCGAGAACGAGGCCACGGGGGCGCTCTTCAAGATCCGCGACGACCCGCGGGTGACGCGGGTCGGGCGCGTCCTGCGCCGCCTCTCGATCGACGAGCTCCCCCAGCTCTGGAACGTCGTGCGCGGCGAGATGAGCCTCGTCGGGCCGCGCCCCCTGCCCCTCCGCGACCACGCGATGCTCGAGGAGTGGCACCGCGCGCGCGCGCTCGTCCTCCCCGGGATGACCGGCCTCTGGCAGATCTCCGGCCGCTCGGGCCTCGAGTTCGACGACCTCGTCCGTCTCGATTTCACGTACATCGAGGCGTGGTCGATCTGGCTCGACGTTTCGATCATCGCCCGGACGATCCCCGCCGTGCTCGGCGGCCGCGGCGCGTACTGACCCACAGAGACACGGCCTCAACTGACACTTCTTACCGTGTAATCTCCGTGGCAGAATGAGGTCGTGGCCGTGAGCGAGAAAGAACGGTCGTGGGCGTGAGCGAGAAAGAACGGTCGCGCAAGGGCGAGGCGTTCTCTATCCGGCTCTCGGCGGCGACCGACCGCTACGTCGAGGCCGAGGCGGCGCGGCGCAAGCGCTCGAAGAGCGCGATCGTCGAGGCCCTCACCGAGGAGGCTGCGCGGACGCACCGGTTCCCCGGGATCGGCTTCAAGGGCGAAGACTACGACCGGCGCGCCTGGGTCGTGGGCTCCCATCTGGACGTCTGGCAGCTGATCGAGCTTCTTCACGGCTACGGCGAGGACGAGGAGCGGCTGCAGGCCGACTTCGACCAGCTCACGACGCACCATCTTCGCGTGGCCCGCGCGTATGCGCAGGCGTATCCCGACGAGATCGAGGAGGCGTTGGCCGAGAACGCCCTCTCGGCCGAAGACGTTCGCGCTCTCTTTCCGCTCGTCGAGATCGCCGACGCCTGACACGTGCGTCTGCTCCTCGACGCCCACGTCTCGCTACGCATCGTGGGCGCGGCGCTCGAGGCTCACGGCCACGACGTACGCGGAATCGGGCGCGAACCCGGGCTCGACGGCCTCCAGGACGAAGAGGTGCTGGCACTCGCCGTGGCAGACGATCGCATCCTCGTCACGGGCGATGTCCGGGACTTCGTCCCGCTGCTGCGCCGCTGGGGGCGAGAGGGTCGCCCCCATGCGGGGTGCATCCTCGTCTCTCGGACCGCCGAGCGGCAGCAGCCCGCCCTCGCGTCCGCGGTGGTCTCGCTCCTCGCCGCGCGCCCCGAGGTCGGGGCGTGGTCGAACGTCGTCATCTTCGTGCCGCACTGGACGCACGGCGGCTGACGCTCTGCGCCGGTGCCGTGCGGGCGGACGTCGTCCCTACACTCCGGGTCGTGCCGGCGCGCGCCCCCCGCATCCTCGCCGTCGCCTCCGCGGTCGACCTCGACTTCCGCTACGGCTGCACGCCCGCCTGGTGGCAGCTCTGGAAGGGCCTCTACGAGGCGGGCGCCGACCTCGTCGTCACCCCCTACCGCGGACGGCCGGTGGAGTCGCCGTGGTGGCGGACGGCGCCGAACCCGACCTACCGCGAGGGCGAGAGCTACGCCGCGCTCCGCTCGGGGCTCGCTCGGCTCAAGGGCGACCGGTACCTGCGCCGCGCCGAGGAGAGCCCCGAGGACGGCGCGTTCGACCGGCTCACCCGGGAGACGATCTGGAAGGTCGTGACGCCGCGCTGGCGCCGCCACCTCGACCGGCTCGTCGCCCGGGAGCAGCCCGACGCGGTGCTCGTCTTCACCGTCCCCATGGCGCACTTCAGGGGAATCCCGGCGTACCTCCGCGAGCGCCACGGCGTCCCGGTCGTCTTCTACGACGGCGACGTGCCGATGAGCCTGCCGGAGTTCGGCGGCATGGACACGGGCTTCAACTACTACCACGGCGCCGACCCGTCGGAGTACGACCTCGTGCTCTCGAACTCCGAGGGCGGGCTCGGGCGGCTCGAGGAGCTCGGCGCGCGGAGCGCCGCGGCGGTGCTGTGGGCGGCCGACCCCGAGTTCTTCCGGCCGCTCCCGGTCGAGAAGGAGCACGACGTCTTCTTCTACGGCTACGGGGACAAGTTCCGGCGCGAGTGGATGGCGGCACTCGTGGGCGAGCCGAGCCGACGCGACCCGCGGATCGGGTTCGCGCTCGGCGGGCGTGACTTCCGGGGCGACATCGGGCGTGCGCGGGCGATCGGCGACGTGCCGTTCAACACCTTCGCCCGCGCGATCTCGGCCGCGCGCATCAACCTCAACCTGACGAGGCGCGCCCACGCGACGGTCGACGGCTCGTCGACGTGCCGGCCGTTCGAGCTCGCCGCCGCCGGCGCTGCGATCGTCTCGAATCCGCACGCGGGGCTCGAGCGGTGGTTCGAGCCGGGTCGCGAGCTCCTCGTCGTCGAGGACGCGGACGCCGCGCTCGACGCGTATCGGGCGCTCCTCGACGATCCCGGCGAGGCGGAGGCGATGGGCGCCCGCGCGCGCGAGCGCGTCCTCGACGAGCACACGTACGCGCACCGCGCCCGACAGGTGCTGCGGCTGCTCGGGCTGGAGGCGGCGGTGCCGGCATGACGTCGCGGGTCGTCGCCGTCGTCCCCGCGTTCGAGGAGGAGGGCGCGATCGGCGCCGTCGTCGCCGAGATCGCGGCGTTCGACCCCGCGATCGACGTCGTCGTCGTCGACGACGGCTCCACCGACGGGACCGCCGCGGCCGCCGCACGTGCGGGAGCGACGGTCGTCCGGCTCCCCTACAACCTGGGGATCGGCGCCGCCGTGCAGACCGGCTTTCGCTGGGCGCTCGAGCGCGACTACGATCTCGCGGTCCGCCTGGACGGCGACGGCCAGCACGACCCGTCGGAGCTGCCGAAGCTGCTCGCGCCGCTCGCGCGGGGGGAGGCCGACGTCGTCACCGGCTCGCGCTTCCGTCGTGAGGACGAGGACGAGGACGCGTACCGTCCCCCACTCGGCCGCCGCCTGGGAATCAGCTGGTTCGCGCGCCTCGTCTCGCTTCTCTCGGGGCAGCGCGTGACCGACACGACGTCCGGCTTCCAGGCGCTCAGCCGTGAGGGCATCGCGCTCTTCGCGCGCGACTACCCGAGCGACTATCCGGAGGTGGAGGCGACCGTCCTCGTCCTCAAGCACCGCCTGCGACTCGTCGAGGTCCCCGTCCGGATGCGCGAGCGTGAGCACGGCTCCTCGTCGATCACCTTCCTGCGCTCGGTCTACTACGCGATCAAGGTGACGCTCGCGCTCTTCGTCGCGATGGGGCGCCGCTACGCCGTCCCCTCGGAGGGAGCCCAGCCGTGACGCCGGTTCGGATCTCGATCGCGGCGGCGGTCGGCTCCGTCCTCCTGATCCTGATCGTGCTCGAGCTAATCCGTGGACGGCGGCTGAAGGAGCGCTATGCCCTGCTCTGGCTCGTCACGGGCATCGTGCTGCTCGTTCTCTCGGCCTGGCGCGGCGGGCTCAACACGATCGCGGGCTGGCTCGGCGTCGGCACCTACCCGCCCGCGATCCTTTTCGCGGCCGCGATCATGTTCGTGATCGCCGTCCTGCTGCACTACTCGACCGTCCTCTCGAAGCTGACGGACGACAACGTGCTGCTCGCCCAGGAGGTGGCGATCCTCCGGGCGCGCGTGGACGCGCTCGAGTCCGGCGACGAGAACGCCTGACGCTACGGCGCGGCGGGCGGGCTGATCACGAACACGTCGCCGCGATCCGTCTCGTCGAGCCAGTTGGCGGCGACGCCGATCCGGTAGATCGCGTCCGCGGGCGGGTGCTCGTCGACGTAGCGGCGCTCCCGCGTCGTGAGGAGCGTCTCCGCGCGGAGGTCGCAGCGGTCGACGCCACGCGGCTCGCACACCATCTCCGAGAAGCCCCGCGAGGGCGAGCTGCGGTACACGCGGTAGAACGTGCGGGCACGCCTCGTCGAGTCCGTCCAGGTCAGCACGTTGGCATCGCCGCTCCGGCGCACGTCGAGCGAGACGACGTCGCCGTCGGCCGGCACGCCGATCTCGTCCACGACCAGCTCGGAGATGACGAAGGCGTGCGGTGGCGTCGGCTGCTGTGCGAGACGCATCTGATCCGCGGCGAGGATGACCGCGGGCGGGACGACGGCGAGGCACGCGACGAGGGCGATCGTCGCCCGCAGGCCCGGCCGCCGGCCTGGAAGGGGGAAAGCCGCGGCCCCATGCGCTCGAGCAGGGTCGGCACGAGCAAGGGCACGGAGGCGGTCAGGAGGACGAACGCGGGCAGGGCCGGCATGATCAGCCGCCAGTAGCTTCCGGACTCGACCGTCGCGACGTCGGCCGCGCCCTTGACGACGACGTATCCGAGGAGCCAGCCGACGAGGAGGCCGGCGGCCGCAAGCGAGCGCCGGGCGACGGCGATCGCGCCCGCGATGGCCAGGAACTGGAGGACACGCGCGCTCCACGAGAACTCCCGGAGGTTCGACATGTTCTGCTTCCAGGTGTCGAGATCGAGGCGGACCGTCCGGTCGAACCACGTGGTGATGGAGGCGACGGCCGGGTCGCCGAGACCGGCTGCGATTCGCACCTCCCCGTCGGCGAAGAGCGGGACCTCGCCGAGCCCCCTCCACTTCCAGAGCGTGAGCGCGAGCAGCGCCGGCGCGAGCGCGACCGCGAAGAGCGTCGCCTGACGCCACCGTCGCGCGAGGAGGAAGGCCAGCGCCGGGCCCCCGAGGAAGAGCGCGTTGGCGGGCTTCAGAGCGAGCGCGACGCCTGCGAACGTCCCGGCCAGGACCGCCTCGCGGTAGGCACCGGCCTCGAGAGCCCTGACCGTCAGCGCAACCGAGACGAGCACCGCGACGACGGACGGGAAGTCGGCCTGCTGCGTGAGCCCGAGCGCCTGCGGGAGAAACTGGTCAACCCACGAGTCGTGGTAGCGCTGGACGAAGTAGGGGATCGCCGCGAAGGGGGCAACGACGAACGCGGAAGCGCACCAGAGGCCGGCGAGTCGCCCGGCGAGCCGGGCGCCGATGTCGTAGACCGCGAGCGTGGCGATGGGCGCGAGCAGCCCGACCTGGACGATCGTCGTCAGGGGCAGGAGGTCGACGGAGCTCGATCCGGTGATCCAGGTCAGCGGCGCGAGCAGCATCGGCCAGCCGTGGCTGGTCAGCGCGTACCCCATCGTCCCGTGCCCGAGCAGCCACGCCGAGGTGACGAGCCAGATCTGGTCGCCCCCTGGTACGTCAGCCAGCCGTTCGTGTCGACCGAGACGAACAGGGCGATCGTGGCGAGGATCTGGAAGGCGACGATCGCGGCGAGGGCAACGACGACGTGTCTCGTGACGGCGTCGGTCGCCCTCACCAGCGCCGCCAGCACGCGACCCGGGCGGGCGGTCGCCGCGGCGGTGGTCACGCTGCCCGGTGCTCCCGATACCAGGCGACCGTGCGCGCGATCCCCTCGCGCAGCGGCATGGTCGCCCGGAAGCCGAAGAGCTCCTCGGCGCGCGTCGTGTCGAGCCGGCGGCGCGGCTGCCCGTTCGGCTTCGAGGTGTCCCAGCGGATCGCGCCCTCGAAGCCGGTCGCCTCGCGCACGAGCTCCGCGAGGTCCGAGATCGCGATCTCCTCGCCGGTTCCCAGGTTGACGGGGTCGCCGCCGTCATAGCGCTCCGCGGCGAGTGCCAGCCCCCGGGCGCAGTCGCCCACGTACAGGAACTCACGGGTCGGCGTGCCGTCGCCCCAGAGGACGATCTCGCCGTCACCGCGGTCCGCCGCCTCGACCATCTTCCGGATCAGCGCCGGGATCACGTGGGACGTCTCGAGGTCGAAGTTGTCGCCCGGGCCGTACAGGTTCACGGGGAGGAGAAAGATCGCGTTGGTGCCGTACTGCTCGCGGTACGACTGCGCGCCCACCAGAATCGCCTTCTTCGCGACGCCGTACGGCGCGTTCGTCTCCTCCGGGTAGCCGTCCCACAGGTCGTCCTCGCGGAACGGCACCGGCGTGAACTTCGGGTACGAGCAGATCGTGCCTGCGATGACGAGCTTCGGGGTCGCGTGGACACGGGACTGCTCCAGGACGTGCGCGCCCATCATCAGGTTCGCGTACCAGTACCGGCCCGGGTTCGCCCGGTTGGCGCCGATGCCTCCGACCTCCGCGGCGAGGTGGAAGACGAGCTCCGGCTCGGTCTGATCGAAGAGCCGCCCGGTCGCCTCCATCGACGTCAGGTCGTACTCCGCCCGCCGGGCGATCGTGACGTCGTGCCCGTCCCCACGAAGCCGCTCGACGAGCCGCGAGCCGAGAAACCCCCCACCGCCGGTGACGAGAACGCGCACCAGCGAACGCTAGCGCGGCACCACGTCGAGGAGCAGAAGCGCGGTCAGGCCGACCGCGAGGACCCAGGCGAGCCGGTCCTCGTCGCCCGCCGAGAGAGAGACGCCCCAGCTCGCGTACCACGGATTGAGCCAGCCCTGCCCGAGCGCCGCGACCGAGCCGGACACGCCGAGCCGCCTGCGCCCGTGCCACGCCTCTCGCGCGAGCCATGCGAACGCCGCGAGCGACGCGAGCCCGATCGCGACGAGGATCGCCCGGTGGCCGAGACCGGCGTCCGCGAGCCACTTCGAGAGCCCGATCGAGCCGGTCCGACGCGCCTGACTCGAGAGCCCCGCGAACGCCTCGAGCCACGTCGTCCCGTAGCGGGCCGTGGCCACGGAGACGACACCCGCGATCCCGGCCGCGAGACCCCAGAGCCCGAGCGGCTCGCGGCGACGGACGCGGTCGAGCGCCCACAGCGCGAGGAACGCGGCGGCAACCCACTTGACGCCGATTGCCGTCACCCAGGCGATCCCTGCGAGGTTCGGCCGGGAGCGCGCGGCGAGCGCGAGCGCGCCGACGACGAGCAGCATCATCACCGCGTCGTTGTGGCCGCCGCCGCCGAAATGCAGGGCCAGCAGTGGATTCCAGCCGACGAACGCGGCGGCGAACGCCGGACGGGCGGCGTACGTGGCGACGAGCGCCGCCGTCCCGATCGCCGCCAGGGCGGCGGCGAGGCGGAAGAGCCACGCGGCCCGGTCGGGGTCCTCGCCGGCGATCCTCGCCTCGAGCTCGGAGCCGAGGGTGAAGAGCGGGCCGTAGAGCGACGTCGTGTCGCGCCACGAGCTGCCCATGGCGCCGTAGGCGACGTCGTCCGGGTAGGCGCTCGGCGGATCGCCGTAGGGGTTCCCGCCGTGCTCGGTCGCGACACGGGCGTACATCCAGTACGTCCATCCGTCGGTGGAGAGCAGCGTCGGGCCGGCGAGCGGCGCGAGCTGCACGGCCGCCGAGACGGCGAGTACCGCCGCGACGGGCAAGGCGTGCCGCCGGAGGACGAGGAGGCCGGCCAGGTATCCGGCGAAGCCGACCGCGAGGCCGATCGCAAGTGCCGCGCCCCACCTTCCCGGCGCGTCGATCGGCGAGCTCGCCGGGAGCACCGAGGCGTCGGCTGCGGCGACGACGAGCCCCATGCCTGCGACGCACGCCCCCGCGGCGAGAAGCTGCCAGGCACGGATCGCCGACGGCGCGCGGAGCAGCGGCGGCTCGAGAACGACCGCGCCCGCCGAAGTCACCGGAGGGGTGTCTGCCGCGGGGATGTCGGTGCTCATGCGTCGGGTGGCGCGGGCCGTAGGCTTCGCGTCGGTGCGGAAGCGTACAACGGGGACCGGACTGGGATCGCTCGCTACGGGCGCCGTCACCGCGCTTGCGATCGCCGTGCAGACGGGTCTCGCCGCGGTCGTCGGCGTGATCATCGCCCGCGAGCTCGGCCGGTCAGCCGAGACGGACGGCTTCTTCGCCGCCTACGGGGTCTTCATCGTGCTCGCGCTCGCCGCGACGGCCATGCGCGTGACGGTGCTGCCGTCGCTCGCGCGGGCCCGCGAGGCGCGCCGGCTCTCGTCGGAGACGGCGTCGTACGGCGTCGCGGTCGGCGCCGTCACCGTGCCCCTGCTCGTCGTCGCCGTGCTCGCCGCGCGACCCATAGCGGAGCTCCTGACCGGCTTCGGGCCGCACGAGGCCGTCGACGCGGCGCGGGCGGCGCTCCCGTGGATGGTGGTCGCTGGGCTCGGCCAGGCCACGGCGGGACTGCTCGCGAGCGCCCTCGCGGCGCTCGACGAGTATGTCGTCCCCGCGCTCGCGTTCATCACCGGCAGCATCGCCGGCCTGACCGTGATCCTCGTGAGGATCGACCAGGACCGCACCGACGCCGTCGCCTGGGGCATGGCGCTGAACGCTGTCCTCGCAACCGTGCTGATGGCCGCCTGGCTCGCGGCGCGGGCACGCCGGGAAGCGATGCCCGCGCGCGCCGCGCGCGCGGAGGTGCGGGGAGCGGGCCAGCGGCTTTTCGAGCTCGGCTCGGGCGCGGCGCTCCCGTTCGCCATGCAGGCGATCTACCTCGTGTGCCTGCCGATCGCCGCGCGGGAGGGCGTCGGCGCGCAAACGAGCTTCGGCTACGCATACCTGATCGCCGCGGGCGTCGTCGGGATCAGCGCCTCCTCGCTCGGCCTGGTCACGGCCGTCCCGCTCACACGCCTCGGCCACGAGCCGCGTCGCGTCGCGCGTCACGTCGAGGCCTCGTCGTGGCCGGCCCTCCTCGTGGTCGCGGCGACGGCGGGCATCTTCGCCGTCGCGGGCGCCGAGATCGCCGGCGCGGTGCTCGGCGGCGCCTACGGCGACGACGCCGGCGCGGAGATCGCGCGGCTCGTGGTCGCCATGGCTCTCTACATGGTGGCCGCGGTCGCGTACTCGGTGACGTTCCCGCTCCTGTTCGTCGCGGGCTCCGGGTCGCGGCTCCCGCTCGTCGGTCTCGGCGCGCTCGCGACGCACGTGCCGCTCGCCTTCGCCGGCCAGGCCGTCGCCGGCCTCACGGGCCTCGCGCTCGCGCTCGGGATCTCCACCGCGGTCGCGCTCGCGTGGATGCTTTCGCTCCTGCACGCGCTTCGCACGACCATGGAGCGCCTCGCGGCGGCCGTCGCGGTCGTGGCCGGGTGCGCGCTCGTCGGTTTCGTCCCCGCGGGCGCGCTGCTCGGCCCGGCCGCGGCCGCGCTCGTGGGCGTGGTCGTGGCAGCCGGTGTGCTCGCACTCGCCCGGCCGGCCGGTCTGGCCTCGGCGTGGCAGTACCTCCGGGAGCTCGCCTGACCGCCCCGGTCACCGCCGTCGTCCTCTCGTGGAACGGCCGCGAGGACACGCTCGCCTGCCTCGAGTCGCTCGCGGCCGCGACGTACCCGCGGCTGTCGGTGGTCGTGGTCGACAACGCGTCCACCGACGGGGCGCCCGGGGCGGTCGCAGGCGAGTTCCCGGACGTCCGCCTGATCGCGTTGGACGAGAACCGCGGATTCGCGGGCGGCGTCGACGTCGGGCTGACGGCCGCCCTCGAGGACGGAGCGGACTCCGTGCTGCTGCTCAACAACGACGCGACCGTCGAGCCGGGCTTCCTCGAGCCGCTGGTGACGGCGGCCGCGGCAGACGGCGTCGGCGCCGCCTGCGCGCAGATCCTCGACGCCGCCACCGGGCGCGTCTGGTACGCGGGCGCGACGTACGACCCGCGTCGCGGCCATCAGGGTCGTCACACTGGCTACGGGTTGCCGCCCCTCCCACCCGAGACCGCGCCCTACGAGACGGACCGTGCCTGCGGCGGCGCCATGCTGATCCCGCGCTCCGCCCTCGAGCGGGTCGGGCCGCTCGAGACGGAGCTCTTCGCGTACGCAGAGGACGTCGAGTGGTCGCTGCGCGCACGGGCCGCGGGCCTGCGGATCGTCGTCGTGCCCGCGAGCGTCGTTCACCACCGGGTCTCGGCGTCCTCGGGCGGCGCGTCGTCTCCCGACTCGTTGTACTACGCGCTGCGGAACGGGCTCGTGGTCGCCGAGCGTGCGGCGCCACTCGGCCGGCTCGGGACGGCGCGGCGGCGGGCGGAGGCAGCCGCCGCGTTCGTCGCGCAGGCGCTTCGCTCGCGAACGCCGCTCGAAGGGCTTCGTGCCGTGCTCGCCGGCATGGGCGACGCCCGGCGGCTCGAGCTGGGGCCCCGGAGACGCTGAGGTGGCGCGGCTTCGCGACGATCCCGGCCTCTGGCTCCTCCTCCACCTCCGCCCCTTCGGCGACCGGCGCCGCGACCTGCACGGCCGCTGCGCGGTCTGCGGCGCCGCGGGACGCCAGGTCATGAACGGCTGGGTGCTGTCGCCGGGGGTGCGGGTTCGCTACGGCGACGCGCTTGCCGCGCGCGAGAGCCTCTTCTGCGAGCGTTGCGGGTGCAGCCTGCGCGTCCGGCGCATCGCCGAGACGCTCGTCCGTCTCTACGGCGAGGCGGCGACGACGCTGGCCGCGCTCGTCCGAGAGGATGCGTTCCGTGAGCTCCGGGTGGCCGAGATCAACAGCGTCGGGCGGATGCACGCCGTCCTCGCCGAGCTCCCCGGGCTCGTGCACGTCGAGTATCCGGAGGAAGACATCCAGGCACTCTCCTGGGACGACGCGTCGTTCGACCTCGTGCTGACCTCGGAGACGCTCGAGCACGTCCCCGAGCCGCGGCAGGCCCTGCGCGAGACGCTCCGGGTGCTCCGGCCCGGGGGCCGCCACGTCTTCACGGTCCCGCTCGACCCGTCCCTCGAGGCGACGCGGTCGCGGCACGGGCTTCCCGCCGAGCACCACGGCCGCGGCGGCGGGCCGTTCGCGCTCGTGACGCGCAAGGCCGACATGCTCGTCCACACCGACTTCGGCCGCGATCTCCCCGAGGTCGTGCGGGCGGCGGGATTCGAGGTCGAGACGGACGGTGAGGGGCTCGGGCTGGTCGTCGTCGCCACGCGGCCGGGTGCGAGCGGATGAGCCGCAGGGCGCTCGTCACCGGCGTCGGCGGCCAGGACGGCACGCTGCTCTCGAAGCTCCTCCTCGAGCGGGGCTACGCGGTCGCCGGCATCACCCGCCGCGACCCTGCCGCGTACGCCGAGAATCTCGGCGAGCTCGTCGACCAGCTCGAGTTCGTCGAGGCCAACCTGCTCGACCGCGACGCGCTCGTCGACGCGCTCCGCGCGACCCGCCCGGAAGAGGTCTACAACCTCGCCGCTCCCTCCTTCGTGCCTCGCTCGTGGGACGAGCCGATCCTCACCGCGGAGTTCGCGGCGGTCGGCGCGACCTCGATGCTCGAGGCGATCCGCGAGGTCGACCCGTCGATCCGCTTCTACCAGGCGTCCTCGAGCGAGATCTTCGGCGAGCCGCGCGAGACGCCGCAGACGGAGGAGACCCCGCCGAGCCCCGTGACGCCGTACGGCGTCGCGAAGACGTATGCGCACTTCATCGCGTCGAGCTACCGCCGGCGCTACGGGATGTTCACGTGCTGCGGGATCCTCTACAACCACGAGTCGCCGCTGCGGCCCGTCGACTTCCTGCCGCGAAAGGTGGCCCGGGCGGCCGCGGCGATCTCGCTCGGCCTCGAGAGCGAGCTCGTTCTCGGCGATCTCTCCGCGCGCCGCGACTGGGGCTACGCGGGCGACTACGTGCGCGCCATGTGGCTGACGCTGCAGCACGACGAGCCGGGCGACTACGTCGTCGCCACCGGCGTCTCCCACTCCGTGGAGGAGCTCGTCGCCTGCGCCTTCGACGCGGTGTCGCTCGACTGGCGTGCCCACGTTCGCAGCGACCCCTCGCTCTTCCGCGGCAGCGCGGAGCTGCACGACCTCGTCGGCGACGCGTCTAAGGCGCGCCGTGTGCTCGGGTGGGAGCCCGAGCTCCGCCTCGACGGTCTCATGCGACTGATGGTCGAGGCCGACCTCGCGCGGCTTCAGGCGGACGCCGCCGCCTCGTAGACGCGATCATGGGCGCGCGCCGTCGCCTCCCAGGTGAACGCGGCCGCCCGCGCGAGACCGAGGGGCACGAGCTCCTCCGCGCGGTCGAGCGCGCCCAGGATTCCGGCCGCGATCGCCTCGGGATCGTTCGGGTCGAAGAGGGCGGCAGCGTCGCCGACGACCTCGGGAAGCGATCCCGCGTTCGAGGCGGCGACCGGGCAACCGCAGGCCATCGCCTCGACGGGAGGTAGCCCGAACCCCTCGTAGAGGCTCGGAAACACCAGCGCCGCCGCGCGGCGGTAGAGCGAGAGCCGCGTGTCGAGCGGTGCGTCCCCGAGGGATTCCACGCCGTCGGGCAGCTCGCCTTCGTCGTGCCCCGCGCCGGTGAGCACGAGGCGAAGCTCGGGACGCCTGCGGCGCAGCAGCGACAGCGCCTCGAACAGCCGCGCGTGGTTCTTGTGCGGCCACGGCCGCGCGGGATAGAGGAGGAACGGCTCGCGCGCAACGCCCGGATCGGGGGTGAAGCGCGCATGGTCGACGCCGAGGTGGATCGTGCGCACGCGGGCGGGGTCGAGCCCGAGCCGGTCGATCACGCGCTCACGCACCCACTCGCTGATCACGACCACCCGATCGGCCCGCCGTGCGGCACGGTCGTAGGCGAGGCGGCGGAAGAGCCGCTCGCCGCGCGGGAAGAGCCCCGGCAGGTCGAGATGCTGGACGTCGAGCAGCGTCAGCACAATCGGCCGGTCGACGCGCGGAACGGGAACAGTGAGCGGGTAGTGGACGACGTCTGCGCGCTCGAGGTGCCGCCGGAGCGCACCGGGTCGGAGCGCCGTCTCGCCCATCGCCCGGAGTCGCCCCGCGGTCGTCGTCGAGGCGGCGTATCCCGCTGCCACGACCGCGGGCAGGCCGCCCCCGGCGTCCGGCGCGAGCGTCGGCACGAGCGCCTCGTAGTCGTGCGCGCCGACGCGCGCGAGCGCCCGGCAGAGCTCGCGCGCGTACGTCTCGCTGCCGCCGGAGATGCCCGGCACGAGGGTGAGGAGCGGGATGCCGACGACCATCCGGCGATCCTAGAGCGGCGGGCACGTCGCCACGGGAATCCATCCCTCCGCCGTTGTGGAGCGATCGGCACGGTCTCGAACCTGATCGGTGACAGACACATGGCGACTTCGTCGTTAGGCTCGAAGCGTGGGGAGGAGGCCGGTGGCCCAGGAGGTTGGCCACTCTGGACGTGTCCCGAACCGACAGGTTCCCAGGAAGCCTCCCTCCGCCGGAGTGACCTCGGGGCGACCTGCGAGGGCCAGGCGGACCGGGGTCGACACTACACTTCGCCCGATGCCGGACGAGGCGACGGACAACGGCTTCCCGTCGGCCGAGGAGGTCGACGTCGACGCGCTCTTCGCTGCCCTGAAGGAGGAGATCCGGCGCTCGGGCGCCGACCCCGGCGCGGGCGGCGAGCCGGATGATCGGCGCGCGGCCCGGGCGGAGGCGGAGCGGCTCTGGCCCGTCTCCGCCGACCGGCCGCTCCGGCTGCGGCCCGGAGTCCGGGGAGGCGTCGGGACGCCCGTGAAGGTCGTGCTCAAGAAGCTGATGCGCTGGTACGTGGAGCCGCTCGCGTACGACCAGCGCTCGTTCAACGCCGCCGCGCTCCGTCTCGTCGACGACCTCGAGCAGCGCGTCGCCGCCCTCGAGGCGGAGCTCGCACGGCTTCGCACGACCGAACCGCGCTGATGCGGATCGCCGTCCTCCGTCCGCAGGTCCCGTTCGCGAGGGGAGGCGCCGAGATCTTCACCGACGAGCTCGTGTCGGAGCTCCGCGCCCGCGGGCACGAGGCCGACCTCGTCTCGCTGCCGTTCAAGTGGTACCCGGGCGCGCGGGTCCTGACGCAGGCGTTCCTGTGGCGGATGCTCGACCTCGACGAGGCGGACGGGAAGAAGATCGACGTCGTCGTGGCGACGAAGTTCCCCTCGTACGTCGTCCGGCATCGCGAGAAGCGCGTCTGGCTCGTACACCAGTTCCGCCAGGCCTACGAGCTCGACGGCACCGAGCTCGGCCAGTTCGGCGCGTCGCCGGAGGAGCGCGCGCTGCGCCGCCAGGTGCAGGAGCTCGATCGCCGCGCGCTCGGCGAGGCGACACGGCTCTTTGCCACCTCGGCGAACGTCGCGGGTCGCCTCGAGCGCTCCACGGGCCTCGTCGCCGAGGTACTTCCTCACCCGCCGCAGGCGCTCCCCTACCACTCCGCGCCCTCACAGGGCTTCGTCCTCTCCGCGAGCCGTCTCGACCGCGCGAAGCGGATCGACCTCCTGGTCGAGGCTGCCGCGCTCGAGCGCGGCTTCGACGTCGTCGTCGTCTCCGACGGGCCCGACCGCGACCGGCTGGAGGAGCTCGTGGGCGCGCGCGGGCTCGCCGGGCGGGTCCGCTTCGAGGGCCGCGTGAGCACCGGGCGACTCGCGGAGCTCTATGCGACCTGCTCGTCGGTCTACTACGCGCCGGTGGACGAGGATTTCGGGATGGGCCCGTACGAGGCGTTCCTCTCCGGCAAGCCGGTGATCACCACGACCGACGCGGGCGGCCCGCTCGACGTCGTGCGCGACGGCGAGACCGGCCGCGTCGTGCAACCCGAGGCCGTGGAGATCGCCAGGGCGGCCGCCTGGTTGCGCGGGCACTCGGACGAGGCGGCCGCGCTCGGTCGCGCCGGAAAGGCGCTCGCCGAGGAGGTCACGTGGGACCGGGCGATCGCGAGGCTGTTCTCGTGAGGGTCGCGTACTTCTCTCCGATGCCGCCGGAGTCGTCCGGGATCGCCGACTACTCCGCGCTGCTGCTGCCGGCGCTGCGCGAGCGGGTGGACGTCACGGTGGCGAAGCGCGGCACGAAGCGGCCGCCTCGCAGCACCGATCTTGCTGTTTACCATATCGGCAACGATCCGAAGGCGCACGGCTGGATCCTCGATGCGCTGCGGCGCGCACCCGGGCTCGTCGTCATGCACGACTTCGTCCTCCACCACCTCGTCGCCGGCGTGACGATCGGGCGACGCGACGGGCACGGCTACCTCGACGCGATGGAGCGGGGGTACGGCGTCGTCGGACGGCTGCTCGCCCACGGCGTGCTCGACAAGCGGCTCCCGCCGCTCTGGGAAGCCCGGCCGGAGGAGTTCCCGCTCGCCGGCGAGGTCCTCGAGCTCGCCACCGGGCTCGTCGTGCACTCGCGCTATGTCGAGGAGCGGGCGCGCGGCGCGGGATTCACGCGGCCGATCGCGCGGATAGCCCATCCCGCCTGGCCGGACCCCGGAGTCGAGCCGGCAGCGATCGCGGGGCAGCCGCTGATCGGCGCGTTCGGGAACGTCAACCAGTCGAAGCGGGTACCGCAGCTGCTCGAGGCATTTGCGCGGCTGCGTGCCGAGCACCCGGGGGCGCAGCTCCTCCTCGTCGGCGCAACCTCTCCCGGCTTCGACCTCGAGCGGCGCCTGCAGCGGCTCGGGCTCGGCGAAGGCGGCATCGTCCGCGAGGGCTACGTCGACGAGCGGCGGCTCTGGGAGCTCATGGCGGCGTGCGACGTCCACGTCAGCCTGCGCTCGCCGACGATGGGCGAGACGTCCGGCACGGCGATCCGCGCGCTGACCCTCGGCAAGCCGCTCGTCGTCTCCGCTACGGGCTGGTTCGCCGAGCTGCCCGACGCAGTCGCGCTCAGGGTGGCCGTCGGCGACGGCGAGGTGACCGACCTCACGGCGGCGCTCCGGCTCCTTGCCGAGCGACCCGACGCGCGCGAGGCGATGGGCGTCGCGGCGCGGGCGCTCGCTCGAGCCGAGCACGACCTCGCCAACGTGGCGGAGCGGCAGGTCGCCGCCTTCGAGCGCGTCGCCGGCGGCGAGGCCGTCGCCGACGAGGTCGTGCGCGAGGTCAGCGAGGCCGCCGCCGGCGTGGGCATCGCGCCGGGCACCGCGGAGGCCGCCGAGATCGCGAGACGGCTCGCCGAGGTCGACCTCGGTGGGTGATCTCTGGCGGGCGCGCGCCGCCCGCCTGCCCGACTGGGCGTGGCTCATCGGTCTCGTGGTCGCCTCGGCGGGGCTGCGCGTCTGGCTCGTTCGCGCGATGCCGGCACCATTCGTCTTCGTCGACGAGCTGATCTACTCGGAGCTCGCGCGGAGCCTCGCCGACGCCGGCACGTTCACCGTGCGCGGCGTGCCGACGAGCGGCTACAGCATCCTCTACCCCGCGCTTCTCGCTCCCGCATACGGGCTCTTCGACGCGCTCCCGCGCGCCTACGGTGCCGCCAAGGCGACGAACGCGGTTGCCATGTCGCTCGCGGCCGTGCCCGCCTGGCTCCTCACGCGCCGTGTCGCGGGCCGCTGGACGTCCCTCGTCTGCGCCGCGATCGCCGTCGCGCTTCCCTCGATGGCGTACACGGCCACGCTCGTCACCGAGAACCTCTTCTATCCGCTCGCGCTGCTCTTCGCGTGGACGCTCGTACGGGTGCTGGAGCGGCCCTCCCTTGGCCGGATCGCCGTCCTCGCCGCGGCGCTCGCCGCCACGCTCGCGACCCGCTCGCAGGCGCTCGGCTTCGCGGCCGCAGTCGTCCTCGCACCGCTGCTGCTCGCCCTCCTGCGCCGGGACGCACGCGTCCTGCGCCCCTTCGTCCCGCTCCTCGCCGGGATCGTGGCCCTCGGCCTCGCCGTCGTCCTCGGCCAGGTCGCGCGCGGCCGCTCCCTCTCCGACCTGCTCGGGGCCTACAGCGTCGTCGGCGAGGGCGGCTATCACACCGGCGACGTGCTCCGCTTCTGGCTCTGGCACCTCGAGGAGCTGACGCTCTACGTCGCCGTCGTGCCCGTCGTCGCGCTCGTCGTGCTGCTCGCGCGCGCGCGGGCACTGCCGGCGAGGGTGCAGGAGCACCTCGCGACGACCGTGGCGATGATCGCCACCTCGACGCTCGTCGTGGCGGCGTTCGCGTCGCAGTTCGCCTCCGACCGCATCCAGGACCGGTATCTCTTCTTCCTCGTGCCGCTCCTCGTCGCGGTGCTCGCGGCGTGGGTCGACCTCGGAGCGCCGCGCCCGCGCGTCCCGCTGCTCGTCGGCTCGGCCGTCGCGCTCGGGCTCGTCGTCGCCTTTCCCTACGTGCGCTTCGTCGGCGAGCCGGCGAAGTCGGACACGTTCGGGCTGATCCCGCTCTGGACGGTCAACGAGCACCTCGTCGCGGGCTCGTACTGGGCGACCGTGCTCCTCGTCGGGCTCGCACTCGTCACGTTCTCGGCGCTCGTGCCCGCACGCCTGGCGATCCTCGTGCCGGTCGTCCTGCTCGGCCTCTTCATCGTCCTCTCCCGGCCCGTCTGGTCGGGCCCGCACGGCGTGCTCCGCTCGGGCGAGGGTGCTCTCTTCCAGGGGATCCGCGGAGTCGACCGCGGCTGGATCGACGAGCGGGTCGCGGCGCCCGACGACGTCGCCGTCCTGTGGACCGGCCGCGCCGACCGCTTCACCGTCAACCAGAACGAGTTCTTCAACCGGCGCGTCGGCGAGGTCTACTACACCACCGCGCCGACGCCCGGCGGGATCGGAGAGACGCCGGTGCGCGTGGACGCCCGCGGCGTCGTGCGGACGCCGTCGGAGGGGACGATCGACGCACCGTACGCGCTCCTCGACGGGTCGGTGACCCCCGACGGCGAGGTCGTCGCGCGCGACGATCTCGGGACGACGCTCTGGCGGCTCCAGGGTCCGCTCGCCTCGCTGACCACGGTCGCGGGGCTCTACCCGAACGACACCTGGTCGGGCGCCCACGTCCGCTGGACGCGGCTTCGCTGCCGGGGCGGGCTCCTCCGCGCCGGGCTCCACTCCGACCCGACGCTCTTCGCCGGGCAGCTCACAGACGTGGTCGCGTGGGTGCGCGGGCGTCCCGTGGCCCGGGTCGTCGTGCCGCCGGAGGGCCCGGTGTCGCTCCGCGTCCCGCTCGAGCCCGAGGGTGGGCGCTGCGTCGTCCGGTTCACCGTGATGCCGACGCTCGTCCCCGCAGAGGTGATCCCGGGCAACACCGATCCGCGGGAGCTCGGTGCCCACTTCGACTCGTTCGTGCACGAGGAGCCCGCGTGACGCCATGAGGATCGTCGTCGACGTCTCGCCGCTCTCGCACCCCCGTACCGGGATCGGGAACTACATCCGCGGCTCGGTCGCCGGCATGTGCGCGGCGTCTGCGGGACGGCACGAGCTCGTCGCCTTTGCACCGACGAGCTTGCGCGGCCCGCGAACGATCCGCGGCGCGCTCGCGGGGCTCCCCCGTCGCGACCCGGCTTCTCCCCCTCCCCGCCTCCCACGCGCTCCGCACCGCGTGGAGCCACGCCGGCCGGCCGCCGGTCGAGCGGCTCGCGGGACGGCTCGACGCGTTCGTCTTCAGCGAATGGATGTACCCGGCCCAACGCGGCGGCGTGCGCGCGACCGTGTTCCACGATCTCGTGCCCTTCCATCATCCCGAGTGGTGCACGCCGCGCACCGTCTCCATGCATGTGAGCAAGGGGCGCAACGCGGCGGCGACCTGCGACGTCGTGTTCGCGAACTCCCGCTTCACCGCGACCGACCTCACGGAGACGCTCGGGATCGAGCCCGAGCGGATCGTCCACGCGCCGCCGGGGCTCGAGCCCGGGCTCACGCCACAAGGCTGGTCGGCCTCTCTCGGCGAGAACACGATCCTCGGGCTCGGGACGATCGAGCCGCGCAAGAACATCGCCCGGCTCGTCGAGGCGTGGCGGCTCCTCGACGACGAGCTCGGGCTCACGCTCGTCGGCGCCGAGGGCTGGGGCGACCGGCCGGATCTCGCCGACCCGGGGATTCGCCGCGTGGGCTATGTCCACGGCGAGCTCGGCAGCTTCTACCGTGGAGCCGCCGTGCTCGTGTATCCCTCCCTCTACGAGGGCTTCGGCATGCCGATCGTCGAGGCGATGGCCTGCGGGACCCCGGTGGTCGCCTCGGCCCACCCGTCGCTCGACGAGGCATGCGGCGACGCAGCCGTCCGCGTCGACCCCCTCGACGTGGAGGCGATCGCCGCCGGGATCCGCGAGGCCGTCGAACGGCGCGACGAGCTGGTCCCCCGCGGGCTCGCCCATGCCGCGCGCTTCTCGTGGGAGCGGACCGGTACCGCGATGCTCGCCGCGCTCGAGGAGCGGGCATGACAGGTAACCGCCGGCCGGAGGAGGTGGCGATCGTCGTCCGGCGTCCCGGTGAGTCGGGGCTCGAGTACCTCGTGCTGCTCCGCTCGCCGGAGAAGCTCGGCTACTGGCACCTCGTCTCCGGAGGCGTCGACTGGGAGGAGGAGCCGGCCGCGGCCGCCGCCCGCGAGCTCGTCGAGGAGACCGGGCTCGTCGCAACTCCCGTGCCGCTCGGCGCGGCCGTCGGCTACGACCTCGCGGGCGACCCGGAGCACGTGCGGGCCCGCTTCCCGGCCGGGACGGAGCGGATCGTCGTCTGGGGATTCCTCGCCGAGGTCGCCGCGGACTGGGAGCCCGCGCTCGACCACGAGCACGTCGAAGCCCGCTGGCTCCCGCCCGGCGAGGCGGTCGCGCTGCTCGAGTACCCCGAGCCCCGCGAGCTCGTGCGGAGGGCGGCGTCGTGAGGGTCGGCATCGACGTCTCGCCGCTCGTCCAGACCCGGGCCGGCACGGCGCGCCACGTCCTCGGGCTGCTCGCCGAGCTCGCCGGCAGGCCGGGGCTGGAGCTCGTCGGGCTGGAGGCCGGAGGAACGGGTCGGGTCGCATCCGTCAGGCGCGACGCCCTCTGGTACCCGTTCCGGCTCGGCCATGCGTCCGCCGAGCTCGACGTGCTCCACTGCACCACCTTCCGGGCGCCCGTGTCGCCGCGCGCGCCGCTCGTCGTCACCGTGCACGATCTCGGTGTCCTCCGCCATCCGAGCGCCTTTCCGCGCTGGCACCGCTTCAGCGGGTCGCTCGCGCTCCGGGGCGGCGTGCGCACGGCCGATGCGATCGTCGCCGTCTCGGCATTCACGCGGGACGAGCTCGTGGAGCTGCTCGACGTCCCCGTCGACCGCATCCGCATCGTGCCGAACGGCGTCGACCCCGTCTTCACGATGGGGGGACCGGCGGCCGACGGCGACTACGTCCTCGCGGTCGGCACGCTCGAGCCGCGGAAGAACCTCGTCGGCGCGGTCGAGGCCGCGCGCCTCGCGGGCGTCGAGCTTCGAGTCGCCGGCGCAGCCGGCTGGGGCGGGGTCGCAGTCGCGGGCTGGGTCGGAGAGCCGGGCGACGACGAGCTCGCGGCGCTGATGCGCGGCGCGCGCTGCCTCGTCTACCCCTCGCTCTACGAGGGCTTCGGGCTGCCGGTACTCGAGGCGATGGCCTGCGGGACGCCCGTCGTGACGAGCCGGGGCGGCGCGACCGAGGAGGTCGCGGGCGGCGCGGCGGTGCTCGTCGACCCGCGCGACCCGGCGTCGATCGCCGCCGGCATCGAGCAGGCCGCGCGGCAGCGCCAGACGCTCACGGAGCTGGGCCTCGCGCGCGCCTCGATGTTCACGTGGCGCCGGTCCGCCGACCTCGTCGAGGACCTCTGGCGGGAGCTCGCGTGACGCTCGTCGTCGTGGACGCAGACGTGCTCGGCCGGCGGCGCACGGGCGACGAGACGTACGTCCGGAACCTCCTGCGAACGCTGCCGGCGCCCGCCGAGGCGGCGGGCCTTCGCATCGCCGCCGTGACGCGTCACCCCGAGCTCGTTCCGGAGGGCGTGCTGCCGGTCCTGCTTCCCGCCCGTTCGCAGGAGCTGCGGATGGCCTGGACACTCCCCGGGCACTGCGCCGGCTCGGCGCTGCGCTCGTCCACACGCAGTACGCGCTGCCGCTCCGGTGCCCGTGCCCGGCCGTCGTCACGATCCACGACCTGTCCTTCGAGCACGGGCTGATGGGCCGGCGCGACCGGCTCGTGTTCGAGCGCGTCGTCCCCCGCGCGGCACGAGGCGCGGCGCGGGTCCTCACCGTCTCCGAGCGCACCAAGCGTGATCTCGTCGAGCGCTACGGCGTCCCGCCGGAACGGGTGACGGTGACGCCAAACGCCGTCGACCCCGCGTTCGGCCCGGCGCGCCACGGCGCAGGCAACAGTCTGTTGCATGCTCCGTACGCCCTCGCGGTCGGTGCGATCCAGGAGCGGAAGAACCAGCTGGCGGCGCTCGCCGCGGCGCGCGAGGCGGGTCTCGAGCTCGTCGTCGTGGGGCCGACGAAGGACGAGCGCGTCGCGACGCGTCTCCGGGAGGGTGGCGCCCGCCTCGAGGGCTATGTCGCGACCGGGCGGCTCGCCGAGCTCTACCGCGGCGCGGCGTGCCTCGTCCAGGCGTCGCGTCACGAGGGGTTCGGATTGCCGGTGATCGAGGCGATGGCCTGCGGGACGCCCGTCGTCGCCGTCCCCGACCCCGCGCTCGTCGAGGTCGCAGCGGACGCGGCCGTCATCGTCGACGAGACCGAGCTCGCCGACGGCGTCCGCCGCGCGCTCGCAGAGCGGGAGGCGCTCGCCGCTGCCGGGCTCGAGCGCGCGCGCGTGTTCTCCTGGGAGGCAACCGCCGAGGCGACCGTCGGCGTCTACGTGGAGGCGCTCGGCCGGTGAGCGTCTCCGCCGTCGTCGTCTCGCACGGCCACGCGCGGGAGCTCGAGACGCTCCTCCCCCCGCTCGCGGCGCAGGTCGACGAGGTCGTCGTCGTTGCCAACACGGTCGACTCCGTGCCGGGCGTGCTCCCGCCGGGTGCCCGCGTCCTCGAAAACGCCCGCCCGCTGCGACTGGCGGCGAACATCAATCTCGGCACAGCCGCGACCTCGGGCGCCTGGGTGCTCTACTCGAACCCGGACGTCGCCCCCGCCGCCGGCGCCGTCTCGGCGCTGCAGCACTTCGGCGAGGCGCACGGGCGCTGCGGCATCGCAGGGCCGCGGACGACCTGGCCGGACGGGACCTGGCAGCCGACCCGGCGTGACTTCCCCACCGTGCGCGGCACGCTCGTCCGGCGGACGCCGCTCCGCCGCCTCTTTCCGCCGCTCGAGCGGCAGCGCTCCCACTACCACCTCGACGAGGACGTCGCCGACCCCGTCCAGGCGGACTGGCTGCTCGGCGCGTTTCTCCTGCTACGCCGCGAGATGCTCGACGAGCTCGGCGGCTTCGACGAGGGTTACCGGCACTACGTCGAGGACATCGACCTCTGCTACCGCGCGATGCGCGCCGGCTGGGAGCGGTGGTACGTGCCGGCGGCGCACGTGACGCACGACTGGGCGCAGGTCACGGACCGGCGGTTTCTCTCGCGCCACACGCTGTGGCACGCTCGCAGCATGGCCCGCTTCCTCCGCAGGCATCCCGAGACGCTCGCCCGGCTGTGACGGAGACGAGCGGCAAGGAGGGCCAGTACGCGCGGAAGGCGGTGGACTGGTCGAACGCCGAGTACGCAGACGCCCACGCCTACCTCGCGCACCGCGCGCAGCTGATCGCCACGCTCGGCGTCGCGCTCGACCCCGGCGACGAGGTGCTCGACCTCGCCTGCGGGGACGGCGGCCTCGGCGAGCACCTCCTCGCGCGCGGCCTGCGGTACGCGGGCGTCGACGCCGAGCCCGCGATGGTGGGCGCCGCCCGCCGCCGGCTCGGCAGCCGCGCCGTCGTCGGCGTCGGCGACCTGAACACGTTCGTGCCGCCCACGCCGGTGGCCGCGACGACCGTCTTCCGCGCGATCTACTACGCGCACGACCGCGCCGCGTTCTTCGCCCGGACGGCCCGCTTCAGCGAGCGGAAGCTGGTCTTCGACCTGAACCCGCGCCAGTACCGCGTGGCCGACGTCGTCGCCGAGCTGGAGGAGGCTGGCTACGGCCGGATCGTGCTCCACCCGTTCTTCGTCCCGCAGACGCAGCGGCTTCCCGGTCCCGTCGTCGCGCTCGCGAAGCTCGCCGAGCACACGGGCCCGCTCGCACGCCTCGTGCTCCGCGCGCGCTTCACCTACCTCGTCGCCGCCTGCCGCTAGCGGGGCACGACCTCGAACGAGACGCGCGCGCCGAGCGCCCGCCGTTCGCCGCCGGAGCCCTTGGGGTCGATCTTCGCGGGCACGAACGTCTCGATCGCGACCTCGATGCGCCACGGCACGGCCGGCGTCGGCAGCGCAACCGGGCGGGAGGCGCAGGCCGGCACGTAGAGGGTCTCCGCCGCCGTCTGCCGCAGGATCGCCGGCTGCTTGTCGCGCCCGCGGCCGAGCTCGCCGATCCGCACGCGGGCGACGCCCGGCAGGCGCACGCCTTCGGGACAGAACGTCTTGCGCGAAAGCGTCACGATCGCCGTCCCCGTGCCGCCGCCGGACACGTCGAAGCGGTTGTACGCGGCACGTGCGGGCACCGCCGGGTTGCCCGCATCGCCGAGGATCCAGCCGTCCCCCGCGATCCCGGTCGCATTCGAGCGCAGCCGGATCGGTCTCCCGTCCAGGCGGACGAGGGCGGCGCCGGTATTCGACGCGACCTCGTCGCCGGCGACCTCCACGCCGCCGCTCGCGAGGACGTAGTCGGTCCCGGGATTCGGCCACAGCGTCCCGTCGATCTCCTGCAGGTCCGGGGTCAGCGTGTGCCCGGGACCGGGGCCCGTGCCGTCGACGCTCCAGACCTTCGTGATCGACCGGTTCCAGAACTCCGTCGAGGGAACGCCGAGAGGATCGTCGCTCATTCGCTGCCCGAGCATCACGACCGTGCCGTCCCCGGCGGCGCGGTCGACCCAGTCGTTCGGTTTCGGGATGTTGCGGTCGACGAGCGCGCTGAAGTCGTGCTCCCCGATCGAGGCGTACACCTCGGCCGTCACGTTCCAGGCGAGGAGCGCGACCGCGACGGCGACGGCCAACGGCGCTGCCGCCTTCGTCACTCGTGCCCGCAGCCGCGTCCCCACGAGCAGCAGCACCGCGACGGATGCGACCGTCAGCACCTCGACCGCCATCTCGATGCGCCCGAGCGGCCAGGCCCACTCCCGGTTCGCGAGCGCGAGGATCGCGAGGCCGTGGGCCTCGTAGTACGGGAAGTTGTCGAGCCCCCGGCCGATCGGGGCCCAGACGACGAGCCCGAGGACGAGGGCCCCGGAGACGAGCACGGCCCACACCGGCGCGGCGCCGCGCTCGAGCAGGTAGGCGGTCGCCACGAGCGCGAGCGGCGCGAGGTAGACGAGGTTCCGCTCGACGATCAGGCTCGAGAACGTCGTCGACAGGTACGCGCCCTTGACCGCGGCATACCAGCCGAAGCTGACGACCGCGCCCGCCGCGACGGCGACGAACGCCCTCACCCCCGGCCGGTCGCGCTCCGTCCGCGGCGCGGCGAGCGCCGCCAGGAGGGCGATCGCCGGAAGCACCCCGATCCCGATCGCGAACGCGCCCCCTGCCCAGCTGCCGTACTCGACCATTCGGCCCTTCCAGAGGGTCGTCGCGGTCGACCACTCGTTCGAGCGGTGCCCGAGGAACGCGACGACTGCGATCACGGCGCCGATCGCGAGGATCACCGCGCCGACCCAGTCCCAGCGCGTCCAGCTCGACCTGTAGCGCCGCATCGCCTCGGTTCGCCAGCCGAGCACGAGCAGGCCGAACGCGAGCGCGCCGAACAGCGCAACGAGCTGCGAGCGGATCAGCACCGCGAGGAGGCACGACCCGAATGCGAGCGCGAGCGGCCATAGCCCCGGCCGGTCGACAGCGCGGACGACGAGCCACAGCGCAAGCGTCGACGCCGGGTAGGCCCACGGCTCCTCGACCAGGATCGGGGAGTACGAGAGTGCGGGCCCGGCGATCGCGGCAACCGCGGCGAAGTAGGCCCAGCCGGGCGAGAGGAGCCGCCGCGCGAGGAGGTAGGCGGGAAAGACGGCACCGGCCATCACGAACGCCTGCACCGTCTTGATCGCCTCGTACGCCGTCGCGACGGGATGGAGCCACCAGAGCGGCGCCGTGAGCCACGGCACGAGGCTCGTGAAGCCGTACGGCTCGCCGCGGCGCGCGGCGTGTCCCGTCTCGGCGATCGCGCGGGAGAGCTGCGTCGTCTCGAGCTCGTCGGAGAAGATCGTCGGCGTCTCCCGCCGCCACGCCTGCCAGGCGTAGATCGTCGCGAGCAGCAGGTACGCGCCGACGAGCGGCGCCAGCCCCTCGACACGCGCGCGCACGTCCGCCCTCGCGCCCGCCCGCTGGAGCGGCGCCGCGGTCACCTCACCGCTCACTCGACGAGGGCTCGGGCGGGAGCGGGAGTTGAAAGGGGGCGCTCGCGGACGACCCGGTGCGAGACGCCCGCCGAGGCGCAGGCATGGACAAGGAGGTCGAGCCGCTCGGCGGCGGTGTCCGGGATCGTGACGACGAGCTCGTCCGCACGCGTCGCCGCGAGAGCGGCCGCGGCGTCCGCCGTCGTGCCGAGCACCGGCACGCCCTGTACCCGCCGGCGCCGAAGCCGCGGGTTGTCGTCGAGAAATCCGACGACGCGCGCGTCCGGGGCGCCGCGCAGGTCGCGGACGACACCGCGGCCCGCCTGTCCGGCGCCCACGACGAGCACGCGGCGGCGGCCGTCGTCGGGCCCGCCCCCCGCCTCGGGGACGAGCCGGACGAACCACCGCGACGTCGCGGCCAGCACGGCGGCGAGCATGCCGTAGACGACGAAGACCTCCCGCGGGAAGTCGCCGAGGTCACGGGTCGCGAGGACGATCCCGAAGGCGGCCAGGGTCGCGATCGCCGAGGCGAGCGCCATCGCCAGCAGGTCCCGCGCCGTCGCGTAGCGCCACGCGCGCCGGTACACGCCGAACAGCACGTACACGACGTAGGTCGTCCCCAGCACGATCGGGAGCACCGCCAGGAACGTGCCGCGCTGGAGCTCCGTGCCGCGGCCGTCGACGAAGAGCAGGTACGAGGCGAGGAACGTCCCGCCGACGAGGGCCGCGTCCACCACCAGCTCGACCAGGCGCCGCGGCTGCACCGAGACGGCGTGGCGGAGGCGCGTGTCACCGGGCCGCCCGCGTCGCTCCTGCTCGGAGAGCTCGGCGAGGAAGCCGCCGAACTGGACGAGCAGCGCGAACGTGACGAGCACGCCGAGCGCCGTCACGGCAGGACGGTCGAGGACGTTGTAGGCGACGGACGTCGCCCCCAGCGCGACCGCGATCAGCGCGAGAAGCGCGACGGCCTTCGTCTCGGAGAGGCCGTAGTAGACGAGCCGGTGCGAGGTGTGGTCCTTGCCGCCCTGTGTCACGGGGCGGCGCTCCGCGAGCCTCCTCACGGTCACGAGGGTCGTGTCGAGGATCGGGATCGCGAGCACGAGCAGCGGCAGCAGCATCGTGGCGACCGTCGTCCCGGCCGTCGTCCAGCTCGCGGCGAGGCCGAGCGCGGCGAGCAGGAAGCCGAGCAGCTGGCTCCCCGCGTCGCCCATGAACACTCGAGCGCCGTCGCCGGGACGGAGGTTGAAGCGCAGGAAGCCCAGGCACGCGAAGGCGAGCGACAGCGCCAGCACGAGGACCATGTCGTTGGCATGGACGGTCGCCGCGTCGATCGCGAAGTAGAAGCACGCCACCGTGGCGAGCGTCGCTGCGAGGCCGTCCATGTTGTCGAGCAGGTTGAACGCGTTCGTGATCCCGACGAGCCAGAAGACGGCGATCGCGGCTCCGAGCAGGTCGTTCGCCACGAGCTCGACGCGGAGCCCCGCGGCGATCGCGATCCCGGCCGCGGCAAGCTGCGCCGCCAGCTTCGCGAGCGGGCTCAGGTGGCGGACGTCGTCGACGAGCCCCGCCACGAAGAGGAGCGCGCAGCCGGCCAGGATCCCGGCGAGCTCGGACGACGGCTCGACCGCATCGACGGCGATCGCGAGGAGGACGCCGGCCGCGAGCCCGGCCGCGATCCCGACCCCACCGAACGTCGGGGTCGCGCGATCGTGCCAGCGCTCGCCCGTCGGCTCTGCGACGAGTCGTGAGGCGGCGGAGGAAGTGCGCAGGAGGGCCCACAGTGCAAGCGCAGCGACGGGCAGGGCGGCAATCGTGACGGCCGCTTCCACGGTGCGCCAAGGGTAGCGGGCGGCCCCTACGCACCCTCTGCTCTGCGCCGTCGTTCGAGCGGCGGAAGCAGCCGTCCCTAGAATCGCCGCCGATGAGCGTGTACGCCGACCTCCTGCGCCACCGCGAGCTGTTCGGCTCGCTCTTCCGCCGCGACCTGCGCGCGAAGTACAAAGGCTCGCTGCTCGGGCTCGCCTGGACGCTCGCGCTTCCCGCCGCGCTGATGCTCGTCTACCTCGTCGTCTTCGCGGTGCTCTGGAAGGCACAGCCGACCGAGACCGAGCACTACTGGCTGTTCCTGCTCTGCGGGCTCCCGCCCTGGGTCTTCGTCGCGACCTCGCTGCAAAGCGGCGCGCGGAGCATCGTCGAGAACGCGCCGATCATCCGCAAGGTGCGGTTCCCGCGACAGCTCGTCCCTCTGTCCGTCGTGGCGACGGAGGTAGTCGCGTTCACCGCGATGACGGCCATCGTGGTGGTGCTCGCGTTGTGGTTCCGGCCGGACAGCCGCGACACGGCGTGGCTCGCGATCCCCGTCGGCGCGCTCATCGTCGTCTTCGCCGCGGGCATCGCGCTCGCGCTCGCCTCGCTCGACGCGATCTTCCGCGACGTCGAGTTCATCGTCTCGGCCGTCCTCCTGCCGTGGTTCTTCCTGACGCCGATCCTCTACCAGCTCGACGACCTCCCCGGCGCGAGCTCACGCCCCTGGCTCGTCGACCTGCTCCACTGGGGGAATCCACTCACCCCTGCGATCGAGAGCTACCGGGCCCCGCTCTACGGTGGCGAGCCGCCGCCGGCCGCCGACCTCGCCTACCTGTGCGTCGCCGCGGTCGCCGCGCTCGCGCTCGGCGCGTTCGTCTTCAGGTCCGTCGACGACCGGATCGCGTCGGAAGCCTGACGACCGCCTGGCCCTCGAAGAGCCCCTCGCCCGTGTAGGCCGGAAGGCCCCGGTGCTCGCCCGGGACGAGCCCTTCGACGAGCGAGGGAAGGAGGAGCGGTGCGTCCAGCCGCGGATTGCGCCCCCCGGCGCCCACTCCCGGAACGACCGCGCGGCACGCCGCCGCTCGAGCGGCCCGCCCGCCGGGACGACCGCGGGGCCGACCGCCGCCCAGCCCTCAGCGTGGGCGTCGAGCAGCAGACGCGACCAGTCGCGCGCCGGCTCAGCCCCCGCGACGAGGTGAGCGGTGGCGGCGGGATCGCCCTCGGCGAGCGGCTCCTCCTGCTCGGCGAGCGCGGCCTCGGTTCGCGGGTCCCGCCCGCCGTGGACGACCACGGCGAGGCGCCGCTCCGCGATCAGCGGGATCACCTCGACCTCGACGTCGAGCGCTTCGACACCGACCTCCGACAACCAGAAACGGTGCTCCTCGACGAGGTCGAAGCGGAGCACGTACCGGCCGGGCGGCCGCGGCGCGTCGAGCGCCACGTCGAGCGCGACCGTCTCGCCCGGCGCGACCGGGCGCGGAAACGCCGTCCGGGTGCCGTCCCAGACGATCGCGTTGCCGTGCCTGTCGAGCCAGTGGTAGGAGAGCTGCAGCCCGTCGGCGCCGCGGGAGCGCCAGGTCGCTCCCCCGCGTTCTCGAGCACGAGCCGCGCGGTCGTCCTCGCCCCTGCCCGCTGGGGCGCGAGCGTCGACCCGCGCCAGAGAGGGACGAGGGGCTCCATCGGCGCCTCGAGTCTATGCGGGCCACAGGCCGCGGTGGGGCTACGCTCCCGTGATGGCCGTCCCGCTCCTCGTCCGCGCCGCGCGCCGCGAGCCGGTCGAGCGCACGCCGGTGTGGTTCATGCGCCAGGCCGGGCGCTCGCTCCCCGAATACCGCGCGATCCGCGAGCGCCACTCGTTCTTCGAGGTGGCGGGGACGCCGGAGCTCTGTGCGGAGGTGACGCTGCAGCCCGTGCGGCGTCACGGCGTCGACGCCGCGGTTCTCTTCGCCGACATCATGACGCCGGTTCTCGGGATGGGCGTCGACGTGGATCTCGTCGAGGGCGTCGGCCCCGTCGTCGACCGGCCGCTCCGGAGCCCCTCCGACGTCGCCCGACTCGAGGTGCCCGACCCCGAGGAGGCGTTCGGCCCCGTGCTCGAGGCGGTCCGCCTCGTCCGCTCCGCGCTCGAGCCGGAGCGGGCGGTGATCGGCTTCTGCGGCGGCCCGTTCACGGTCGCCGCGTATCTCGTCGAGGGCCGCCCGAGCCGTGAGCTCGCGCGAACGAAGGCGCTGATGCTCTCCGATCCCGAGACGTGGGACGCACTCCTCGCGAAGCTCTCCGAGACCTTCGCCGCGTACGTCGCGGCGAAGGTCCGTGCGGGTGCCGACGTGATCCAGCTCTTCGACTCCTGGGTCGGGACGCTCTCGCCGAGCCTGTATCGCGACCGGGTCGCTCCGTGGAGCGCTGCCATCCTGGCCGCGGTCGACGTGCCGACGATCCACTTCGGCACCGGCGCCACGCACCTGCTGCCGGAGCTCGCCGCTGCGGGTGGCGACGTGCTCGGGCTCGACTGGCGCCTGCCGCTCGACGACGGCTGGGCGCTCGCCGGCGACCGGGCCGTGCAGGGGAACCTCGACCCGGCGGCGCTCGCGGCGCCGTGGGAGGTGGTCGCGCGGGAGGCCGGGGACGTCCTCGAGCGGGCCGGGGGACGTCCGGGGCATATCTTCAACCTCGGGCACGGCGTCCTTCCCGAGACCGGTCCCGACGTCCTCACACGGCTCGTCACGCTCGTCCACGAGCGCACCGAGGCGACGGTCGCCGTATGAGCCGTCCCGCCGTGATCCTGATGGCCTACGGCTCTCCGGACCGGCTTGCCGACGTTCCCGCCTACTACGCCGACATCCGCGGCGGGCGCGCGATCCAGCCGGAGCACCTCGAGGACCTCGTCGCGCGCTACCACGGGCTCGGGATCGACGACTCCGACGCGCCCTCGCCGCTCAACGCGATCACCGAGGCGACGCGCGCCGCGCTCGAGCGAGAGCTCGGGCTACCCGTCCTCACCGGGATGCGCCACTGGGACCCGCGCATCGCCGCCGCCGTCGAGACGGCGCTCGCGAACGGCCACGACGTGCTCGTCGGCCTCGTGCTCGCGCCCCACTGGTCGTCGCTCTCGATCGCGAAGTACGAGGAGCTCTTCGACGCCGCCGTCGCCGATCGGACGGAGACGCGATTCGTGCGCGAATGGGGCTCGGACGACGCGCTGGTCGCGCTCCTGGCGCAGCGCTGTCGCGCTGCGCCAGCCGGGCCCGAGACGCACGTCGTGTTCACCGCCCATTCCCTGCCTGCACGCATCGTCGAGTCGGGCGACACGTACGTGGAGAAGCTCCGCGAGACGTCGAGCCTGGTCGCGGATCGCGCAGCCATCCGCGACTGGAGCTTTGCGTTCCAGAGCGCGTCGCCGACCGGTGAGCCGTGGCTCGGGCCGGACCTCCTCGACGAGCTCCGCGCGCTCCGCGCGCGGGGCGTCGAGGACGTGCTCGTCTGCCCCGTGGGCTTCGTCTCCGACCATCTCGAGATCCGCTGGGACATCGACGTCGAGGCCGTCGGCCACGCCCGAGAGCTCGGGCTTCGCCTCGCGCGGATCGAGATGCCGAACGACGACCCCGCCTTCGTGGACGTGCTCGCCGGCATCGTCCGCCGGGAGCTCGCGGCGGTGGCCGCCTAGGACGAGCGTGCGTGCGGGCGAGATCTCGGTTCGGCATGCTTCCCGCCGCTTCGTCGTTCGTGCTCGCGAGACGCACACGCTCAAGGAGCTGCTCGTCGCGCTCGGGCGGACCGAGCCGCAGGAGGTCTGGGCGCTCCGGGACGTCTCGCTCGCGATCGCGCCGGGCGAGTCCGTCGGGCTGATCGGCCGCAACGGCTCGGGCAAGTCGACGCTCCTGCGGCTCATCGCCGGCATCATCCGCCCCACGCTGGGCGACGTCGCGACCGGCGGGCGGGTCGGCTCGCTGCTCGAGCTCGGCGCCGGCTTCCATCCGGACTTCACGGGCCGCGAGAACGTCGAGCTGAACGGGGCGCTGCAGGGCCTCTCCCGCGCGCGGATCCGTGAGCGGTTCGACGAGATCGTGGCGTTCGCCGAGCTCGAGGACGCGATCGATCGGCCCGTCAAGACGTACTCGTCCGGAATGACGATGCGCCTCGGCTTTGCGATCGCGGCGTTTCTCGAGGCGGACGTCCTCCTGCTCGACGAGGTCTTCGCGGTGGGCGACGAGAGCTTCCAGCGAAAATGCTTCGGTGTGATTGCATCGTTCAGAGAGCGCGGCGGCACGATCGTCTTCGTCTCGCACGACGCCTCCGCGGTCGAGCGTCTCTGCGACCGCGGCGTGTACCTTCGTGACGGGGCCCTCGCCTTCGACGGCGCGGCGCACGAGGCGATCACGCGCTATCGGAGGGCCCTCGCCGCCGAGGGCGGGGAGTCGGCGAACGGCAGCGGCGCGGCAGGCTCGGGAGAGGCGCGGATCGCGAGCGCCCGGCTCGTCGCCACCGACGGCGCGCCTCGCGACCGGTTCCTCGCGGGTGAGCCCTTCCGCCTGGAGGTCGCACTGACCGGCCGCGTGGGCGCGCCGCAGCTTCACCTCGAGATCCGGGACGCCTCGGGCCTCCTCGTCGCCGAGGACCTCGTCGAGACCGCTGGGTTGGGCTGGGACGGGTCGGGCGACGGACTCGGGCTCCATCTGGACGTCGACGAGCCGCCTCTCCAGTTCGGCCGCTTCGAGCTGAACCTCGCGCTGCTCGGCGCGGGCGGGAAGCTCCTCGACCGGCTTCCCCGGCCCGTTCCCCTGCTCGTGTACCCGGACGACGAGAGTCGCGGGCTCGTACGGCTCGAAGGAACGTGGCGACCGGGAGCGAAGGATGGCGCGAAATGAGCTACAAGACCTGTCCGGACTGGCCGGCTCTCATGGAGCTGGCCCCGGATCTCCAGTTCAAGCACATGACGGTACGCGAGGCGCAGCTTCCGTTCGAGGTCGTGACGAAGATCCCGAGCGAGCTCTCGCTCGACGAGGTCGAGATCTGCTGCGACGCCGAGCACCACGTCGTCAACGCCGCACACACGCATGCGGACGTCGTCACGGCTCTCGAGGGCACCCACTGGTTCGAGGTCGACGAGTGGGCCACGACCGGCCCCGGCGCCGACGCGGGCTCGTCCGGTGTGGCGCCGCATGCAGCCTGACGCTTCGAGGCGCCGTACCATCACCCGCACGTAGGCTCGTGTCGTGCTGACCGTGATCCCGTTTCGCGCCGGCGGGAAGACGCGCCTGCCCGAGGAGCTCCGGCGCGAGGTCGCGCTCGCGATGCTCGGGGACGTCGTCGAGGTCGCCCTCTCCGTCGGAGAGGTGCGAGTCGTGACGGGCGACCCGGCGGGCAGGCTCGTGGCGGGCGATCTCGGCGCCCGGCTCGTCGACGACCCGGGCGGGGGACAGGGCGCAGCCGTTGCCACCGCGCTCGAGGGCGCACGCGGGCTCTGCCTCGTCGTCAACGCCGACGTGCCGCGCATCCGGCCCTCCGACTTGAACGCGCTCGCCGTGCCGGCGCTGCTCGGCAAGCTCGGCATCGTCGAGGCGCGCGACGGGACCACCAACGCCCTCGGGCTGCCGCGCGCCGACGTCTTCGCCCCGCTCTACGGTCCCGGCAGCGCGGGACAGTTCCGCGCCCACGCGGTCGCGCTCGGGATCGACTTCGAGGAGCTCGCGCTCGCGAACCTCCGTGACGACGTCGACACGCTCGCGGATCTCGAGCTGCTCGGAGCGCGCGGAGGTGTGCGTACCTCCGAGCTCGTCGAAGCCATCGCCCTTTGAGGGTCGTCTGCCTCTCCGGCGGCGTCGGCGGCGCCAAGCTCGCGCGCGGGCTGCAGGACGCGCTCGCACCGGGGGAGCTGACCGTGATCGGCAACGTCGGCGACGACGTCTGCGCGCTCGGTCTCCACGTCTCCCCGGACCTGGACTCGGTGCTCTACGCGCTCGCCGGCCTGAACGACGAGGAGCGAGGCTGGGGTAGGGCGGACGAGACGTGGCGAGCGCTCGAGTCCGCGCGCGAGTGGGGCGGCGAGGGATGGTTCCAGCTCGGCGACCTCGACCTCGGCCTCCACCTCGTGCGGACGCAGAGTCTCCGGGCCGGGGAGCCGCTCTCGTCCGTGACCGCGCGCCTCACGGCGTCGGCAGGTCTCGCGACGAGCCTCCTGCCAGCCACCGACGATCGGCTGCGAACGTCCGTCGTGACACCTGCGGGGAGCTTCCCGTTCCAGGAGTGGTTCGTCTCGCGGCGTCACGAGGACGAGGTCGACGCAATGCGCTTCGAGGGGGCGGACGCCGCCGCCGCCGCGCCCGGCGTCGTCGAGGCGATCGCCGACGCAACCGCGATCGTCGTCGCCCCGAGCAATCCCTACACCTCGATCCATCCGATCCTCGCCGTGCGCGCGATCCGCGAGGCGGTCGTCGCGCGCAGCGTTCGCTCTGTCGCCGTCAGCCCGCTGATCGGTGGCCGCGCCGTGAAGGGACCACTCCACCGTATGCTCTCGCGGATGGCCGGCGGGACGTCACCTGCGCACGTAGCAGCCTGTTACGAGGGCTTGATCGACGCGCTCGTGATCGACCGCTCGGACGCGCCCGCGGCGGCGGCGGTGCCGCTGGTCGTCGCAGACACGCTGATGTCCAGCGGTGACGACGCACGGCGCCTCGCGGCCACCGTCCTCGAGGCGACAGTGTGAGAATCGCGCTCGTCGGCGGCACGGGAAGCTTCGGCCTCGCGCTCGCGAAGCGGGTCGCGGAGGCCGGCTACGACGTCGTCATCGGCTCGCGGGACGCGGGCCGGGCGGCAGAGGCGGCGGCCTCGGTCGGGGTCGACGGCACGACCAACGCCGAGGCGTGCCGCAGCGCCGACCTCGTCGTGCTCGCGACGAAGGCGGAGGCGGCCGTCACCACCGCGGCAGAGCTCCGCGACGCGATCGGCACGACGCCGGTGCTCTCCGTCGCCGCCGAGCTCGGCTTCGGCCCGAACGGCGTGCTCCCGACCACCGAGGCGACCTCGGTCGCCGCGCGCGTGCAAGACGTCGTCGACGGGCCGGTCGTCGCGGGCCTCCACTCGCTCGCGGCGCGCAACCTCGGCGGCGAGGCGCCGCCCGACGAAGACGTCCTCGTCTGCGGCGACGACGCCGAGGCGAAGGCGCTCGTGCTCGAGCTCGCCGAGCGCGTCACGTCCGGACGGGCGATCGACTGCGGGCCGCTCGGCTCCGCCCGCGCGCTCGAAGGGCTGACGGCGGTGATCGTGAACGTCAACAAGCGCTACAAGGCCCACGCGGGCGTCCGTCTCTCGGGCATCCCGTAGGGCCGGGCGGAGGACGACTCTCTGTCGAGTCGAGACACGGTGCCCGGGGCCGGCGTCGTCAGCGTGATCCCGCTGGCCGGGTTGCCGGAGCTCGAGGAGAGCGACGACCTCGGCCTGCTCCTCCATCACGCCGCCGAGCGCGCGGGCGGCCTCGAGGACGGCGACGTCGTCGTCGTCGCGCAGAAGGCCGTCTCGAAGGTCGAGGGGCGTATCGTCCGGCTGGCCGACGTGGAGCCGTCGGCGCGCGCCGTCGAGCTCGCCGGCGAGGACGGCGATCCCCGCCACGTAGAGGTCATCCTTCGCGAGAGCCGCGAGGTCGTCCGGGCGCGCCCACCCCTCGTCATCGCCGAGACGCGGCACGGCTTCGTCTGCGCGTCGGCCGGTGTCGATGCCTCGAACGCCCCTGCCGACGGCATGCTCGTGCTGCTCCCGCTCGATCCCGACGCGTCCGCGCGACACCTCCGCGAGCGGCTCGTCGGGCTGGCCGGCATCGACGTCGGCGTCGTCGTGAGCGACTCGTTCGGCCGCGCCTGGCGGCAGGGTACGACGGACGTCGCGCTCGGCGTCGCGGGGATCGCGCCGATCCGCGACCTCCGAGGCACGAGCGACGCGCGCGGACGAGAGCTCCGGTCGACGCAGATCGCGATCGCGGACGAGATCGCGGGCGCCGCGGAGCTCGTGCTCGGCAAGGCGAGGCGGGTGCCCGCCGCGATCGTTCGCGGCGTCGAGGCACGAGGCGACGGCAGCGCGGCCGAGCTCGTGATGCCGCGCGAGCGCGATCTCTTCCGCTGATCAGCCCCGCGCGCACGGCCGCGACCGCGCGCTCGAGCTCCCCCGCGGAGAACGCCCCCTCGAGCCTCGTGCGGATCACACCCTTGCGGTCGACGACGAACGTGAACGGCTCGGTCGGAAGCCGCCACTGCGAGACCCACTGGTTGACGCCCTTCGCGGGATCGTTGTCGGCGTAGATCTCGACGTGGATGAACCGGACGCCCTTCGAGCCGGCCCGCTTCCGCACGGCCGAGACGACGTCGACGACCGGCCCGCACGTGCGTGACTGGCAGTACTGCGGCGTCGCGAACGCCACCACGAACGGCTCGTGGGCGGCAAGCGCCTGGGCGACGGAGACCCGGTAGAGCGCCCGGTCGGGGCGCCTCGAGGTGGTGAGCGCCTCGAGGTTGCCACCCGTGCTGGCGAGCGTCGGCGTCTTCGCGGAGATCGCATTCGAGCCCACGGCAGGCGCCAGCGGCGCCTTGCGCACGACGATGTTCCCGAGCGCCTGGATCTTCGTGCCGCCGCCCACGGGCTCGGCCAGGAACCAGTACTTCCCGGCCGTGGGCATGGTCACCTTCGCGACGTAGATCCCCTCGGCGTCCGCGCTCGCCCCGCCGGGCACGCCGATCCGCTCGAGATGCGCGGTCGTGCTGCCGAACGGCGCCTGCTTCAGCCCCCGCGCGATCCAGACGCGCGCCGTCGGCCGCTCGATCAGCCGCGACTGCTTGTCGACGACGAGGAACGAGACGCGGTTCTCGCCGACGCCGAAGTCGGATGCCCCGGGCACGACGGCGACGTCCTCGCCGGGCGCACGCCAGAGCTCCTCGAGCGTCTTCGTCGAGGAGCTGTCCGCGGTGCGTCCGCCCGTCGTCTCACCCGATCCTCCGCACGCGGCGGCGAGAAGGACCAGCACGAGCACGGCGGCGGCGAGCGGGCGGCTCACGCCGCCCAATCTAGCCGCAGTCGCGCGCGCTCAGTCGCCGTCGGAGAACGTGAAGCTCGGCTTGAGCTTGCCGAGCAGGGCTGCGATCAGCGCAAGGTTGACGAGAGCAAAGGTCAGACGTGCTCTGCTCACCTCGATCCTCCTTTCTCAGAAGCGGACGACCCGAAGCGCCTCGGCGGCGTTTCGGTACAACCGCGCCGCCTCGCGTGCGTCACCACGACGCTCCGCGAGATCGCCCAGCGCGACCCACGCCCCCGTCCGGTGCGCGATGGACGCCATCTGCTCGAAAGCGGCGTCCGCTGCCCGGAAGCACTCCTCCGCCTCGTCGAGGCGGCCCCGCTCCAACAACGAGCGGCCCAGCACCAGGTTCGACTGGCCGATCTCGTCGAGGAAGTCTTCCCGGCCCTCGAGCAGCGCGAGGGCCTTGCGTGCATGCTCGTCCGCCGTCTCGTGGTCGCCGAGCTGCTCGTACACTGCCGCGAGGCTCCCCAGGGCCTGTGCGGCGTCGGGTTGCGAGCCCGCTTCGACGGCGAGGGCGAACGACTTCGTCAGGTGCTCGATCGCCTGCTCTGGATGCCCGAGCAGAAGCTGCAGGCCGCCGAGGTTGAGCATCAGGCGGCCCGTGTTCCGTACGTCGTTGAGCTCCGCGTAGATCTCCTTCGCCTGCAGCGCGTACTGGCGTGCGAGCACCCAGTGACCGGTCTTCTCGGCAACCCACGACGCCTGGAAGTACGCGCCCGCGACGACCCGCGGGTCCTCGACGCCCAGCGCGAGCTCGAGGGCGCGCGCGGCATCCTCGCGGGCTGCCTCGTAGTCCGCCTGGCGGCGGCGGCAACGCGAGCGCCACGCGAGGATCCGGGCGCGCAGCACGTCGCAGGGCAGCCCCGAGCGCTCCGCGAGCTCGAGTGCCTCGTCGAGCAGACCGATCGCCGACGGGATGCTCGAGATCCGATATCGACAGCAGCCGAGCCGGAAGACGACGTCGGCGCGGTCGATGTCGGAGAAGTCGGGGCGCTCGGCGAGCTCGCGCGCGGCCTGGAGCACCGTGATCGCCTCGTGTGCGGCACCCGTCTCCTGGAGCGCCCAGCCCTCGCCGGCGAGCGCCCGCAGCTCGAGCTCGGGCGAGGCGAGCTCGCCGAGCTCGGCGCGCGCCTCGCGGAACGCCTCGACGGCGTCCTCGTCGCGATGGTCCTCCGAAAGCGCCTCGGCCCGGGCCAGCATCGCCTCGACGCGGGCGCGGACGTTGGCCGACACGCCGTGGAGGAGGTACTGCGCGTCGACCCCGAGCCGCTCTGCGAGCCATCCGACGGTGTCCGTCGTGGGCCGGGTCTTGCCGCGCTCGATCTGGCTGACGTACTCCTTCGAGAAGCGGGCGCCGGCCAGCTCGGTCTGGGTCAGGCCCGCCGCGACCCGAAGCGCGCGTACGCGCGCGCCGACGTCGCGCCCGCCCGCGCTCGTTGCAGACCGGGGGGTGGCGGCCGCGTCGCGCATCTCGCTGTCACTCAAGCCGCCACCCGCCCGGGTTGCCCTCCCCCGATGGGGTGAACCGTGTCTTCCAAAGGTCGTCCCAACATGTGAAGTAGAAGATAGCGCGGATCACTTGACTGAGCTACTTGACTTTTTGGGACATGGCCCCTAGAGTCACGTCAGTACGCACCTCCAGACGCCAGGGCGGTGCGCCGGGCAACCGACGGGACCGGCGTGGACAACCGGAGAACAGCGTGACTGGGCCGCAGAGTCACGAGCTCCGTCCGACGCCTCCCAGACAGGGTCGCCCTTTTCGAAACGCCCCCGGAAGCCGCAGCCGGGGGCGTTTCTGCGTGGCCCGGAAGGGCCACGCAGAAACGCCCCTCAGACGGTGTCCGACTTCAGTCGGACACCCGGGGTCAGCAGCGCGGAGGTGTCCGACTGAAGTCGGACACCACGTCGGACACCACGTCGGACACCACGTCGGACACCAGGTCGGACACCACGTCGTCGGACGCCAGGCCGGACAGCGGCCGTACGATCGCCGCATGGCAGGGCTCGAGGGGTTCCGGCGCGGGTTCGTGGCGATGGCGCCCCTCTGGCTCGGCGTCGTCCCCTTCGGCGTCGTCTACGCCGTGCTCGCCCGCGAGGCCGGGCTGTCGCTCCTCGAGACCCAGTCGCTCTCGGTGCTCGTCTTCGCCGGCAGCGCGCAGGTGAGCGCGGTCGGCCTCTTCGGGGCCGGTGCTGCGGCCGCCGAGATCGTGTTCACGACCTTCCTGCTCAACGTCCGCCACGTGCTCTACGGGCTGTCGCTCGGTCGTCGGATCCCCCTGCGCGGCTGGCGCCGGCCGACGGCCGCCTACTTCCTCACCGACGAGGCTTTCGGCGTCACGGTCGTGAGCCACGAGCGCACGTTCCCGTTTCTGCTCGGCGCGGAGCTCAGCCTGTTCCTCGTCTGGAACCTCTCGACGCTCGGAGGCGCGGTGGCGGGTGCCGCGATCGCCGATCCCGGAGCGCTCGGGATCGACCTCGTGTTCCCGCTCGCGTTCCTCGCGCTGCTCGTGCCCCTCGTCCGCACCCGCGTCGAGCTCGGCGTCGCCGTCGCATCGGGCGCGCTCGCGTACGCTCTCGCCGAACGCCTCCCGGGCGGGCTTCCGATCCTCGTCACCGGCGTGGCCGGGAGCCTGCTCGGAGCGGCGCTGACCAGAGGACGCCCCGGGGACGCGGTCAGGCTCGACGACGCCGCACGCGAGGTCGCATGACGTTCTGGCTGACCGTCACCGGGATGCTCGCCGTGACCTTCGGCTCGCGCTATGCGGGGCTCGCGCTGCGGACGGAGTTGCCCGCGTTCTGGGTGCGTTTCCTGCACTTCGTCCCGATCGCCGTCTTCGCCGCCCTCCTCACGCCGTCCCTCCAGGGCAGCTACGGCGAAGGAGAGATCCGGGTCGCGGGGGCGGGGGTCGCAGCGCTCGTCGCCTGGCGCACGCGCAACCTGGGCCTCGCGATCGCCGCCGGGATGCTCACGTTCTGGCTGCTGCGCCTCGTGACTCCGTAGCGGCGCCGAGCAGCCAGCGCGTGCGCTCGTGCTGGATTGCCGCGAGCTCGCCGTCGTCGAGGAGCCCGCCGACCCGGTCTGCGACCGAGCGCAGAAGCAGGCCTGCGATGATCACCCAGGCTTCTGCCTCGGGGTTGCGGTCGGCGGGAACGACGCCCAGCTCCTGCGCCCGCCGGAGCGCCGCGCCCACGTGGTCGTGCGCCACGCGCATGTGTCGCGCGACGTGCTTGCGGATCTCGCGGTCCTCCCCCGCCTCCGTGATGCCCTGGATCCAGAGGTTCGGCAGCAACGCCTTCTTCCAGCGGGCGACCGAGGGAGGGAGAAGGAGGCCGAACCGAGCGATACCCATGTCGCGATCGCCGGAGCCGGGATCCGTTGCGAGGAGCTCGTCGGCGACGTCGTCGAAGCCGGCGCGGAACTCCTCCCAGGCGGCATCGAGGCACGCGGCCCAGAGATCGCGCTTCGATGCAAAATGCCGGTAGAGGACAGGCTCGCTGACGCCCGCCTCACGGGCGATCTCGGCGATCGTCGACCCCGCGTAGCTACCTGACGAGAAGACTCGCAGGCCCGCCTGGACGATCGTCCGGCGCCGCGCTTCCGCAGGGAGGCGCCGACCGCGGCTCATGCGGCCTCTGCCGGGCGCCCCGGCTTCTCTCCCGTCTGGGAGCCGTCGTGGGGGCGGACGAGGATCGCCGCCACGATCGCACCGGCGAGGGCAATGCCCGCCGCAACGAGCAGCGCGCGCTCGAAGCCGCTCATGAACGACGCGGTGGTGGGCGGTCTTGTCAGGCGTGAAGCCATGATCGCGCCCATCAGCGCGATCCCGATCGAGCCGCCCACCTGGCGGCAGGCGTTGAGCACGGCCGATCCGATGCCCGCCTTCTCGACCGGCACCGCGCGCATCGCCGCCGCCGAGCTCGGTGTCATCGTCATCGACATCCCGAAGCCGCCGAGCACGAGCGCGGGTAGCAGCCGCCAGAAGCTCGCGTCCTCCGAGAGCTGGCTGAAGTACGCGAGCTGGGCCGCGAGGAGCACCATGCCGGTCGCCATCAACGAGCGAGACCCCCACCGGTCGGACGCACGACCGGCGAGCGGAGCGACCACGATGATCAGGAGCGTCATCGGCAGGAAGGCTGCACCGGCCTCGACAGCCGAGTAGCCGAGCACGTTCTGCATGTAGAGCGAGACGAAGAAGAACACGCCGAACATCGCGAGCGCGACGAGCAGCATCACGAGGTTCGCGCCGACGTAGGTGCGGTTGCGGAACAGCGTCAGGTCGAGCATCGGGGCACGCCGGTGGCGCTCGAGAAGCACGAAGACCACGAGAGCGACCGCTGCAACCACGAAGGCCGTCACGATCCGCACCGAGCCCCAGCCGTAGTTGTTCGCCTCGATCAGCCCGTAGGTGAGCGCGAACAGGCCGATCCCGGAGGTGGCGAGCCCCGGGAGGTCGAGGCGCTCGTGCGTCTCGTCGCGGGACTCGTCGATGAGGAGAAAGCTGGCGGCGATTCCGACTATTCCGACGGGCACGTTGACGAAGAAGATCCAGTTCCAGCCGGCGTGCTCGGTGAGAAGGCCCCCGACGAGCGGGCCGATCGCGAGCGCGAGCGCGGAGACGCCGGCCCAGATCCCGATCGCAGTGCCCCGCTGACGGGGCGGAAACGTGGCCGCGATGATGGACAGCGTCGCCGGGTTCATCATCGCCGCTCCGACGCCCTGGACCACGCGAGCGGCGATCAACATCGAGCCGCTCGTCGCGAGTCCGCACCAGAGCGAGGCTCCCGTGAACACGACGATCCCGAGGACGAAGACGAGGCGGCGCCCGTAGGCGTCAGCGAGCTTGCCTCCGATCAGCATCAACGCCGCGAACGCCAGCGCGTAGCCCGACACGATCCACTCGAGCTCCGAGAGCTGCATGTGGAGGTCGCGCTGGATGGACGGCAACGCGACGTTCACGACCGTGTTGTCGAGCATGATCATGAACAGCCCGACCGCGACGGCGGCGAGCGTCCACCACTTCTTGTTCTCCTCGGTCACGAGCCCGGCCAGCATCTCCACCTCCGCGAAGTTAGCGCGGGCTAGCTTAGCTAGCGCTAACTACGTGGCGGCGCGGTTGGCCGGCCGGTAACGCCGCCGCACGTACCATCACTCCGTGCCGGTCTTCATCTGCCCGAACTGTCGCGAGCGGTCGATCGACGTCGACGGCGTCGAGGGCTTCTCCACCGAGGCGCCGCAGTGCCGCAGCTGCGGGTTCGGGTTTCTGTTCCAGCTGCTCGAGGACTACTACCCCGCTCCGTCGACGGGGTTCGTCGTGTGCGACGCCGACGCGCGCGTGCTCGCGGTCGGGCGAGGCGTCTTCGAGCTGACCGGTTTCAGGGAGCATGACCTCCTCGGCCGGGACGTCGCCGGCGCGCTCGCGCTCTCCGACACGGCTCCGCTCGAGCTCGTCCGCGAGTGGGGCGTCCGGCGCCTCGGCGAGCAGCTCGAGCTTCGGACGCGGGCGGGGCTGACAAAGCCCGTGGTCGTCGACCTCTTCCCCGCCTACGACGAGGATGGCGGGCTGCTCCTCGCGCTCTCCTCACGCTGACGGGCTAGCGCGGCGCGATCCAGATCTGCCGCGCGACGGCGAGCGGCTCGCCGTCCAGGCCGTAGAGCGCAGTCCCTGCGTAGAGCTTGCGGCCGTCCTCGCCGAGCGGCCAGCCGACGACGACACAGGGCTCTCCCTCCTCGGGCAGGCGGTCGATACGTGCCGTCATCCGGCCGAGAACGACCTCGCCGCGGCCGGGGTCGCCCGCGGCGTAGGCACCCGGGCAGTCGATCGCCGCCCACACGACCTCGGGTGAGACGCCGTGCGCAACCCACGTCGTCGCGACGAGGCCGTCGCGCCCGGGCACCGGGCCCGGGTGGATCGAGAGCCCGCTCCCGTCCTCGCGCGTGCCGCAGACGAAGCACTCGGCGAACTCGGCCGGCCCGAAAGCCCCGACGCCCTCGGCCGCGGCGGCCGCGGCGGCAGGCTCGGGCGGTACGGGCGGCGCGAGGCCGGGGTCGCCGGGAACCGCCTCCGCCACGAGGAGGTCGCCGTCCTCGAGCAGCAACCGCTCGCCCTCTTGCCGGATCGTCAGCGGGCGCTCGAGCGGCGGCGGGAGGCGGAGGGTCACCTCGGCCGCGGCTCCGACGCGCGAGCCGAGCAGGCCGCAGGCGTAGCCGCCGTTGGCCGAGCGGAGCGGTCCACGGAAGCGCCGGTCGATCGTGACGGTCTCGTCGTGCATCCCGCTAGAGTGACGTTTGTGACCGAGAGTCGAAAACCTCGTCGGGCAGGTCGCCGGCGTGGAACGGCGAGGATGGCGCGGTGAGGATCGCGCTCGCGCAGCTGAACGTCGTCGTCGGCGACCTCGACCAGAACGTCGAGCGGATCAAGACCGCGGTGTCCGAGGCGCGGCGGCAGGCGGCCGATCTAGTCGTCCTGCCCGAGCTCGCCGTCACGGGCTACCCCCCGGAGGATCTCCTGCTCCGGCCCGGGTTCGTGCGGGCCGCGCGCGAGGCGGTCGACGAGGTGGCCCGGTCGTGCACCGACGTGGTCGCGCTCGTCGGCGCGCCGGCGTTCGACCGCGATCTCGCGAACGCGGCCTTCGTCTGCGCCGAGGGATCCGTGCAGGCGATCTACCGCAAGCACTTCCTCCCGAACTACGGCGTCTTCGACGAGCACCGCTACTTCGCGGCCGGGCGCGAGCTCGTCCTGCTCGAGCTCGGCGACGTGCTCGTCGGCCCGACGATCTGCGAGGACGTCTGGCAGCCCGGCCCGCCCGCGACGGACCTCGCTCTCGCCGGTGCGACGCTGCTCGTCAACCTCTCGGCCTCACCGTTCCACGTCGGCAAGGCCGAGGATCGCGAGGAGATGCTCGTCACCCGTGCGCGCGACAACGCGGTCTACGTCGCGTTCTGCAACCTCGTCGGCGGCCAGGACGAGCTCGTCTTCGACGGTCACTCGGTCGTGCTCGACGACGAGGGCGAGGTGATCGCTCGCGCGCCCGGCTTCGAGGAGGCATTGCTCGTCGCCGACGTAGACCCGACCGAGGCGATCGGGCGGCGCCTGCGAGACGTCCGCCGGCGCGAGCTCCAGCGCTCGCGTCCCGAGACTCCCGGCGCGACGACGATCCGCCTGGGCGCGCCTCGCGCGACCGCCGAGGCGGCCGCGGCGGCGGTCGTGCCGTTCGGGCCGGAGCTCGAGCAGATGCGCCTCGCGCTCGGGCTCGGCCTGCGGGACTACGTCGACAAGAACGGCTTCGCGGACGTCGTGGTCGGCGTCTCCGGCGGCATCGACTCGGCCGTCACCGCAGCGGTCGCGGCCGACGCGCTCGGGCCGGAGCGCGTCCACACCGTCTCGATGCCGTCGCGGTTCTCCTCCGAGGGGACGCGCGACGACGCACGGGAGCTCGGCGAGAACCTCGGCGTCGACTTCCGCGAGATCCCGATCGAGGACGTCGTCGGCTCGTTCCACGAAGCGCTCGGAGGACTCGAGGGGCTCGCCGCGGAGAACCTGCAGGCGCGGATCCGCGGGACGATGCTGATGGCGCTCTCCAACACGCACGGCTGGCTCGTGCTCGCCACGGGGAACAAGTCCGAGACGGCGGTCGGGTACTCGACGATCTACGGCGACATGGTCGGCGGCTACGCCTTGCTGGTGGACGTGTTCAAGACGGACGTCTTTCGCCTCGCGCGCCACCTGAACGAGCGGGCCGGGCGCGAGCTGATTCCCGTCTCGACGATCGAGCGGCCGCCGAGCGCGGAGCTGCGCGCCGACCAGCGCGACGACCAGTCGCTGCCGCCCTACGACATGCTCGACCCGATCCTCGAGGCGTACGTCGAGCTCGACCGCTCGCGCGAGGAGCTGGAGGCCCAGTTCGATCCGGCCATCGTCGAGCGGACGCTTCGGCTCGTCGACGGCGCCGAGTACAAGCGCCGCCAGGCCGCGCCGGGGGTCAAGCTCCGCCCGCGCGCCTTCGGCCGCGACTGGAGGACGCCCATCACCAACAGGTGGAGGGGCTGAAGCCCCTCCACCTGTTGGTGACCAGGGTGTCCGACTTCAGTCGGACACCCGCGGCTCGCGGTCGCTTATCGGGCGTGGTCAGCGGGTCAGCTCGGCCAGTGCCGTCACCGTCCGCCAGTTCCGCACCGTCACCGTCGTCGGCAGCCGGCGCTTGGTGAGCGCGTCCATCAGCTTCGAGCGCCCCTGGCCGTTCGGGACGCTGACGTAGAGCTCACGCCCGGCGAGCGTGAGCTCGTCCGGGAGGTACGAGCCGAGATCGCCGAGGCTCAGGTCGCCGAGCTCGACGGCCTCGCCGAGGAAGGCGACGACGACCTTCGTGGGATCGTCGACCGGGTACGGGTTGCCCTCGACGACGCCGCGGAGCTCCGGGCCGGTGCGGACGACAACGGCGACCGCGTGTCCCGTCGCCGTCTCGATCGCCTTCTCGAGCTCTGCAGCCAGGTCGTCCGTCCCCCGCGCCGGGTTGAAGACGACGTTGCCGCTCTGGAGATATGTCTCGACGTCCGTGTGGCCGAGCGACTCGGCGATCTCCCGGAGCGCCGGCATCGCGATCCGCCTGCGCGGCCCGATGTTGATCCCGCGAAGCAGGGCTGCGACACGCACGCCCGGAGTTTGCCAGCGGTCGAGCCGACCCCGGGGCGAACGAGGGCAGAACACGACCTGCAACAGTCTGTTGCTGCGTGCGTTCACACTCGTGGTGGCCGAGCGGCTGCGAGAGCTCGACGCCGAGCTCCTCGCGAAGCTCCCGCGCGAGCGCGCTCGCATCGTCCTCGCCCGGCTCCACGCCGCCCCCCGGCGCAGCCCAGACTGTTCTCTCAGGGAACTCGAAGCGCACGAGCACGACGCGATGCCGCTCGTCGACGACGAGTGCGCGCACACCGCGCCTGAGGTTCACGCGAGGAGCTCCCGGAGCTCGCAGAACCAGCGCAGCCGCTCCTCCCACGGCACGGCCGCGTTCGCAGGCGAGGTCGAGGGCAGGACGAAGAGCAGCGTGTCGCCGAGGCGGCGCTCCTGCAGGCCGTGGGCCGGCCGGACGCCGAAGGGGCCGCGGTAGGCCTCCTTCCCGACGAAGCCGATCGCGCGGGGCCGGAGCGCGCGGGCGAGCCGTTCCAGTCGCTCGGCGCTGCCGGCGAAGTCACCCTTCCGCAGGTCGGACGAGCCGCGCGTCGTCCGGTACGCCGCGTTCGTGATCCCGACGCCGTACCGGAGCACCTCGAGCTGCTCGGAGGGATCGACGAGACGCGGGGTGAACCCCACCGCGTGCAGCAGCCGCCAGAAGTCGTTGCGCGGGTTCGCGAAGTGCGCCGCCTTCGCGTCGGAGTGGAGTCCCGGGTTGATCCCGCAAAAGACGACGTCGAGGCCCGGCGCGAGCACGTCCGGCACTGCACTCGGCGTCGTCACGCCGTGGGTTGTAGCGGTTACGCCGCCTCGGGCTCGCGCTCGTCGAGCAGGGCCTCGAAGGCGAGCCGGATCCGCTCGGTCAGCACCGCCGCCGCCTCCGGCGCGTCCTCCCCGGGGCGCATCACCCGCACGGCGTCGTCGCCGCCCACCCAGCCGTAGCACCGGAGGTAGCACTCCTGCTCGTTCAACGGCCGCAACCGCTGCATGGGCCCCAACCGTAGGCCACGGGCCGGACGGTGGCCCTTGTCTAGGCTGCCGTCGTGGTGACCCGTGCCCGTTCGTTCGACTACGAGGTCTCGCTCGACGAGACGTGGGACGCGTGGTCCGATCGCGGCGGCGGCGTGCTGGCCGGGGCCGAGGAGGCGTCGTGGACGCCCGAGCACCTCCTGCTCGCCGGGCTCGCGCGCTGCTCGCTGACGAGCCTGCGGCACCACTGCGTCCGCGCCGGCATCGTCCTCACCGCGCGTGCGAGCGCCCGAGGCACCGTCACGCGGCGCGAGGAGGACGGGCGCTTCGCGTTCGTCGAGATCTCCGTCGACGGCGAGGTGACCTTCGACCCGAAGCCGGACGACGACGCCGTGGCCGCGCTCCTCGCGAAGGCGGAGCGCGACTGCTTCATCGGCGCGTCGCTCAGGTTGGAGCCGACATACGCGTGGAGCGTCGCGTGAGCATCGGCGAAGGAAGGGGGGCGAGGCTGAAGCCATGCCCCGTGCTCGACGTCGCCGCAGTCCGCGCGCGCTTCTCGGCTCTCGACCGCGCGCTCGCCTTCTTCGACGGCCCCGGCGGCACGCAGTGCCCGGACGTGGTGATCGACGCGATCGCGCGGTACCTCCGCGAGGACAACGCGAACGTCGGCGCGCCGTACGAGACCTCGCGCCGCACGGAGGCGCTGGTCGACGCGGCGCACGCGCGGGCGGGAGCCTTTCTCGGGTGCGACCCAGGCGAGACCGCGTTCGGGCAGAGCATGACGGCGCTCAACTTCCTCCTTACAAGGGCCCTCGCGCGGGAGCTCGAGACGGGCGACGAGGTGCTCGTCACACGCCTCGACCACGACGGGAACGTGGCTCCCTGGCTCGCGCTCGCCGAGGACATCGGCATCGTCGTGCGCTTCGTCGACGTCCACGACGACCTCTCGCTCGACCTCGACGACCTCGCGGCGAAGCTGACCGGCCGCACGCGGGTGGTCGCGTTCCCGGCCGCCGCGAACTCCGTCGGCACCGCGCCCGACGTCCGCCGGGTCGTCGAGCTGGCGCACGAGGCGGGCGCGCTCGCCTGGGTCGACGCGGTCCACTACGGCCCGCACGGGCCGATCGACGTCGGCGCCTGGGGCTGCGACGTGCTGGTCTGCTCGCCCTACAAGTTCTTCGGGCCGCACATGGGCCTCGCGTTCGGCCGCGACGAGCTCCTGCGCGGCTGGCGACCGTACAAGGTCAGGCCCGCCGCCGACGAGCCCGTCGGCCACCGGTTCGAGCTCGGCACGTCCCAGCACGAGCTGCTCGCGGGGTTCGTCGCCGCGGTCGACTACGTCCACTCGGTCGGCTGGGATGCGATCACGACGCACGAGCGCGCGCTCGGGCAGCGATTCCTCGACGGCCTGCCGCGAGACGTCGTCCTGCACGGGCTGCCGACGATGGCTGGCCGCGTCCCGACCTTCTGCTTCAGCGTCCCCGGCCGAACGGCCCGCTCGGTAGCGGAGCATCTCGCCGGGCGCGACGTAGCGGTGTGGTGGGGCAACTACTACGCGCTCGAGACGATGCGCCTCCTCGGCCTGGACGAGGTCGACGGCGCCGTTCGCGCGGGGATCGTCCACTACAACACCGCCGAGGAGGTCGACCGGCTGCTCGCCGGCGTGACGGAGCTCGTCGGGTGAGGCTCCTCCTGCTCGGCGGCCCGAGATTCCTCGGTCGCGCGGTGATCGACGCGGCGCTCGAGCGCAACCACGCGGTGACCCTGTTCAACCGCGGCACCACGGGCGCGGGCCTCTACCCGGAGCTCGAGCGGATCGTCGGCGACCGTGACGGGGGCCTCGACGGGCTGCGCGGACGAGAGTGGGACGCCGTCGTCGACACCTCGGGCTACGTGCCGCGCCTCGTCGGGGAAAGCGCCCGCGTGCTCGCCGGGGCAACCGGGCACTACGTCTTCGTCTCGAGCATCTCGGTCTACGCGTCGCTGGCCGAGCCGGTGGACGAGGACTCGCCGCTCGCGGAGCTCTCCGCTCCCGGCTCGGATGACGTCTCGACGGACTACGGGGCGCTGAAGGCGCTCTGCGAGCAGGAGGTCGAGGCGTTCTTCCCGGATCGGTCGACGCTGGTTCGCGCCGGACTGATCGTCGGGCCGCACGACCCGACCGGACGGTTCACGTACTGGCCGCACCGCGTCGCGCGAGGGGGAGACGTGCTCGTCCCCGGGCCGGCCTGGCGACCGGTCCAGCTCGTCGACGTGCGCGACCTCGCCGCGTGGATGGTGACGGCCGCTGAGGAACGGCTCGGCGGGCCGTTCAACGCGACCGGGCCGGCAACGATGGGGGCGGTGATCGACGCCGCCCGACGGGTGTCGGGCTCCCCCGCACGACCGGTCGAGGTGGACGACGCGTTCCTCGCGGAACACGGCGTCGGGGAGTGGCTCGAGCTGCCGCTCTGGGTCGATGCCGGTGGCGATACGCGCGGCGTCTTCTCGGCCGACAGCTCTCGGGCCACGGCCGCCGGTCTGGCGTTCCGTCCGCTCGACGACACGGTCGCGGCCACGCTCGCGAATGCGGAGCTGGTCGACGGCGTCGGGCTCGAGCCCGAGCGGGAGGCCGAGCTCCTCGCGGCCTGGTGGTCGCGCGGCTAGCATCGCGCCGTGGCGACGTTCGAGCGCACGACGCTCTCCAACGGCACGCGCGTCCTGACCGCGGCGCTGCCGCACGCCCAGTCTGTCTCGTGCTTTCTGATGTACGCGGCAGGCTCGCGCTACGAGCGGCGCGAGGAGAGCGGGGTCGCGCACTTCGCCGAACACATGTTCTTCAAGGGCACCGAGCGCCGGCCCACCGCGCGTGACATCGCGACCGAGATCGACGCGATCGGCGGCGAGTTCAACGCCTTCACCGGCAAGGAGCTGACCGGGTACTACGTGAAGTGCGCCGCGGAGACGCGCGACGTCGCGCTCGACGTTCTGGTCGACATGTTGCGCAACTCGCGCTTCGACGCCGAGGAGATCGAGCGCGAGAAGGGCGTGATCGTCGAGGAGATGAACATGTACGCCGACACGCCGCGCTCGTACGTCGGCAACGTGTGGGAGCGGCACCTCTACGGCGACCAGCCGCTCGGCTGGGACATCATCGGCACGGAGGAGACGGTGCGCGGCGCCACGCGGGCGACGTTTCTCTCCTACATCGACCGCTGGTACCGGCCCGAACGCCTCGTCGTCGGGCTGGGCGGAAAGCTCGGGGACGGCCTGTACGAGCGACTCGAGGAGCTGCTCGGGGGGATCGTGCCCGCCGAGACGGGCGCGGCCGACGGCGTCGTCCTCGAGGAGAACGGCAGCCCGGTGCGTGTCCACACGAAGGCCTCCGACCAGGCGCACGTCGTGGTCGGCGCACGAAGCTACCCGCATGGGCATCCCGACCGCTACGTCGTGCAGCTCCTCGCGACCGTGCTCGGCGGCGGCATGTCGTCACGGCTCTTCACGGAGGTCAGGGAGCGGCGCGGGCTCGCCTACTACGTCTTCGCCGCGAACAACTCGTACGCCGACGCCGGCGCCCTGGCCGCGCAGGCCGGGGTCGACCTGAGCCGGATCGACGAGGCGATCGAGACGGTCGTCGCGGAGCTCCGGCGCATCGCCGCCGAGCCCGTCCCCGCCGACGAGCTCGAGAAGGCGCGCTCGTTCGCGAAGGGCCGCTTCGTCCTCGGGCTCGAGAGCCCGCACGCGACGATCATGTTCGGGCTCCGCCGTGAGCTGCTCGAGGGCCAGGCGGTCGAGCCGGAGGAGGTGCTCGCCGGCCTCGACGCCGTCACCGTCGAGGACGTCCAGCGCGTCGCCGAGGACATCCTCGGCCAGGACCTCCGCCTCGCCCTGATCGGGCCGTTCGACGACGCAGAGCGGTTCGAGAAGCTGCTGGCGGCCTGACGGGCGCCCGGGTTGGCCGGGCACCGTCGCGTACGCCTACCTGCGCAGGGCTACCATGACCGAGACCCTCGAGCGTCCGACTCTGGAGAAGTGCACCGGAGTCGAGGCTCACCTGAAGAACTCGCACTTCGTCTTCGGGACCATCCTTGTAGTAGCCGGAGACCAGAGCTGTGCGCCCTTCGATCACGAGCCCTTGAGGGACGAATGATCCGAGCAGAGGGTTCACCGTTGGCACCCAGACGCCCTCGCACGCGGCATGCGAGTTACTACGGCGGCGGCCAAATGGGTTGAGTGTCAGGCGGTGTAGGCGACGCTGGGGTGGCGGAAGAAGCTCTGTACGACGTGTGGTTGTTTCTGGCGTCGGTGGAGGTGCTGGCGGGTTGCGCCGACGAGTTTGTCCGGGTCGCGGGCCGCTTTGTGAGCACGCCGTGTTTGGTGTCGTTGTTGAGGTATTCGGCCGGGGGCGGCCGCGGGCATCGTCGGAGCGCAGCCCCATCTCGTCGCCCCAGAGAATCAGCGCCCCTTCCCGCTTGGCGCGAGCGCGCCGCCGCGGGTCTCGGCGAGTATCGGAGATCGGCGCAACGCCGCTGTCTTCGCAGCCAACCGCATCCCCGTGAGCCTCATGCTCGGCGAGCCGTTGAGCGCGGTGGAGGACGCGGCCGGTCCGGCGGAGCAGCTCACGGCGATCGGCGACCGGCATACACACGCGGCGCTCCGGATCAACCTCGCCATCGCCTACGCGGCGACCGGACGCCGGGACGAGGCCCGAGCGTCCGTCGAGCGCGCGCTGGAGTTGACGCCCCACCGAGCCACACACCTCTTCGTGGAGGCGACGACCGCACTCGCGATGGCGCTCCCCGCCGAGGATGGACGCGAGGCGGCGCTCCTCCTCGGAGCGGTAGCGCCGGCCCGAACGCGGTGGCCCGTCCCGCCGGAGGTCGCGCACTACCTCGATCCGGTTCTCGAGCGGCTTCGACAGCGCGACGACTTCGAGCAGCTCTGGCTCGCTGGCTCTGGACTGAGCCTCGACGAGGCTATGGAGCGTGCTCTGGCGCTCTGACCGCGGACAGCGTGCCGCGACTCGTTGCGTACGTGGCGGGCGTGGGCGAGAGACCCGCACAGCCAGGGTCTCAGCCGCCGCCCAGGAGCGGGAAGCCCTCGCGCGAGGCTGCGAGCGCGAGCCTCTCGTCGAGTGTCACGAAGGGGAGCGCGCCGGGCTCGCCGTCGGCGGCGATCCGGGCTGCGGCGAGCTGGAATGCATCCGCGGCGCGGAGGTCGTGGACGCGGACGAGACGCCGTGCGTCGCTGCGGACGGCGTCCGTCGCCGGTACCTCCGTCCAGCGCGACGCGAGGTCGTCCAGGGCTGCGTTCGCCTCGGCGACGCGATGGCGGTGGTCGGCACCGATTCGTTCGCGGCGGGCGAGCGCGGACGCGATCTCGACCGGCGTCGCCCACCAAACGGTCACGGCGGGATCGTCGGCCAGGAGGTCGCGCATGCGGGCTGTCGTCGCCTCGACGGTGAGGGTGGGTACGAGCGCGGAGCTGTCCCAGAAGCTCACCGAGGGCTTTCGCGCCGCTCCCCGAGCAGCTCCTCGAGCACGCTCCCACCCAGTTCGACAGGTGGGTGCGCGGCAAGGAAGGCCTTCATGTCAGGCGTCCTCCTCGGTCGTGTGACGAGCCCGCGTCGCTCGAGGCTCGCGATCCGGGCGTCAGGGTCGACCTCACCGCCTCCGTTGAGCGGCACCAGCCGCGCGACGGGCACGCCGCGGTCGGTGATCGTGATCGTCTCGCCGGCCCTGACCCGGTGGAGCAGCTCACTCAGCTTCGTCTTCGCGTTCGAGATCGATACCGCAGTCATCCCGACCATTCTAGTCGTTTCCTCATGACCGGAAAGGTCTGTTTGAGCCATGGCGAGATCAGACGCATGATGCGCCCGTGGCTGCGGTGGCTCAGCCGTCGGGGACGGTGACGTTGGTGTTCACCGATATCGAGGGGTCGACGCGGCTGCTCGAGGAGCTCGGCGTCGACGCCTATCGCAACGCGCTGGCCGAGCACCGACGGGTGGTGCGCGAGGCGTGCGCCCGCCACGATGGCTACGAGGTCGACTACGAGGGCGACGCGTTCTTCTACGCGTTCGCCTCCGCGCAGGCGGCCGTGTCGGCCGTCAGCGAGGCGATGGTGGGGTTGGACGGTGGCCCGATCCGGATCCGGGTCGGGATCCACACCGGTGAGCCCGCTCTCGATCCGCCGAAGTACGTGGGGATGGATGTGCATCGTGCGGCAAGGATCATGAGCTCGGCGCATGGGGGTCAGGTGGTGTTGTCACCGTCCACCGTCGCGTTGCTCGACCCAGGTGCCTTTGCGCTCGAGCACCTGGGTGAGCATCGGCTCAAGGACCTCACGGCGCCGATCCCCTTGCACCAGCTCGGGCTGGACGGGCTTGCGGGGGAGTTCCCGCCGTTGAAGACGCTCTACCGCACCAACCTGCCGGTCCCCGCCACCCCGTTCCTCGGCCGCGAAGACGAGCTCGCGATCGTCGCCGAACGACTGCTCGACCCCGACACACGACTGTTGACGCTCACCGGGCCGGGCGGCACCGGCAAGACCCGGCTTGCGCTCCAGGCCGCCGCCGAGGCGGCCGACCGGTTCCCCGACGGCGTCTTCTGGGTTGCGCTTGCACCACTGCGCGATCCAGGGCTCGTGCCGGCGACGGCTGCGCAGGCGCTCGAGGTGCAGGAGCAGCCAGGGGTGTCGATCGCCGACTCGATCGCGCATGCCTTTGCCTCGAGACGCTCGCTCGTCGTGGTCGACAACTGCGAGCACCTCGTGGACGCCGTCGCCAGGCTCCTGCAGACCCTACTCGAGCGCTGTTCCGGGCTCGTCGCATGCGCCTCGAGCCGCGAGCGCCTGGGGCTCCGTACCGAGCGGCTCTACGACGTTCCATCGATGACCGTGACCGACGGAGCGAAGCTCTTCCTCGAGCGCGCTCGTGCGAATGCATCTGACTTCGAGCCCGACAGGCATGTGGCCGCGATCTGCGAGGCGGTAGACGGTCTTCCGCTCGCCATCGAACTTGCCGCTGCCCGCGTACGGGCGCTCTCCACGCAGGCGATCCGGGAGCGCCTGGGCGAGCGCCTCTCGCTCCTCACGTCGCGTGACCGCGACGTGGACGCGCGGCAGCGGACGCTCGAGGCGACGGTCGCCTGGTCGTACGACCTGCTCGACGCCGAGGAGCAGCACGCGCTGTGTGCTCTGTCGGTCTTCGCGGGTGGTTGCAAGCTCGAGGCCGCGGAAGCGGTCGCAGGGGCCGACCTCGACGTCGTCGAACGACTCCTCGACAAGAGCCTTCTGCGCCGGCGCATCGACAACGGGCACGACCGCTACTGGATGCTCGAGACGATCCGCGAGTACGCCTCCGATCAGCTCGAGACAAGCCTGGAGGCGGCATTTCGAGCCCGCCATTCGGTCTTCTACCTCGAGTTCGCCGAGCGATGCGGGCTACGGGGGGCGTTCGAGCTGCACGGTTCGGAGCTCGACGGTGAACACAGCAACCTGTTGGTGGCGCTCGGGACGCTCCGCGACGCCGGTGAGACCGCAGACCAGCTTCGTCTCGCGCGCGCGCTCGCCCGATTCTGGTATCGCGGCGGCCACCTGCGTGAGGGGCTGGCGTACCTGGAGGAGGCGCTCCGGCACGCAGGCGACGTGTCAGCGACCGTCGCATGCGACGCGTACTCGTTCGCGTCGTACATCGCCACGGATCTCGGCGACGCCGCGCGCGCGGAGACTCATGCCCGCGCGGAGCTGGCGCTCGCCCGCGACTCCGGCGGTGCGGAGGAGCTGGTAGACGCGTTCATCTCCGTCGGATGTGCCGCGGAGCTGCGGGAGGATCTCGAAGACGCGCGACGGTTCTTCGAGGACGCAGCCGATGGCGCGCGGGAGGCTCGATACGCGGCCGGTCTCATGGTCGCGCACGCGCATCTGGCCGACCTCGCCCTCTACGAAGGCGACTTCGAGCGTGCCGTGCCGCTCCTCGAGGACTCGGTCCAGCGCACTCGGGAGCTGGGCTGGAAGGCGGGCGAGTCAGCGGGGTTGATCAACCTCGCTCGGGCGCACGTCCTCCAGCGGCGCACGAGCGCCGCCGCCGCGGCGCTTCGCGAGGCGATACCGCTTGTCGAGGCGCTTCCCATGCACCTCGCGAGCTGGCTTCGGTGCGCTGCCGCCGTCGCGGGCACTCGCGGCGACGATCGCACCGCGGCGACGCTGATCGGTGCGGACGTCGCGATCCGGGACGCGGCGGGCGGCGCTGTCGACTTCTACGAGCGGGACTCGCATGACGCGCTCGTGACACGACTGCAGGACACCCTGGGCGGCGAGTACGAGGTGAGATGGGAGTACGGCATCGCGCTGACCGCGCCCGAAATGGTCGCGGTCGCTCGTTCGGCTCTTGATTGACGGCCGCCGGTGCGACGGGCCCTGACCTCTCCGGGCGCAGGTTCAGTTGCGCTTGCTGGGGGTGTCCTTCGACCTCGGTCGCCTCGTCCTCGCGGCTCTCGTCGGCCGCGGCCTCGTGCGCGCTCGGCGCCTCGGCGTCCTCGGACCGGTTGCGCCGGAAGGGGGTGGCCCTCGACCTGGGTGGTCTGCTCGGTGGTGCCGGTGGGCTGCTGGTCGGTCATGTCGCGTCTCCCTTGCGTTGGGAACTCGACATGCTGTCGTTCGCGATGGTCGTCGCCTGGGTGTGGTGTGTGCGCTGGCTGACATTGCGCCCGTGTCGTGTCTGACACGAGAATCCGTGTATCTCTGTAGCTCAGCCGTCCGGGACGGTGACGCTGGTGCTCACCGATATCGAGGGCTCGACCAGGCTGCTCGAGCAGCTCGGCGTCGACGCCTACCGCGGGGCGCTTGCCGAGCACCGCCGGATCGTGCGTGAGGCCTGTGCGGCCCAAGTACGTCGGCATCGACGTCCACCGCGCCGCACGGATCATGGCCGCGGCGCACGGCGGCCAGGTCGTGCTCTCGCGCGAGACGGTCGAGCAGCTCGACGAGGGGCTCGAGCTGAAAGACCTGGGCGAGCACCGCGTCAAGGATCTCGACGCGTGCGAACGGATCTACCAGCTCGGGCAGGCAAGGCACCCGCGACTCAAGTCGCTGTATCGCGTCACCCTGCCCGTGCCTGCGACGCCGTTCCTCGGCCGTGAGCTCGAGCTGGCCGAGGTCGTCGCCCGACTGACCGATCCCGACACCCGGCTGCTCACGCTCACCGGTCCCGGCGGCACCGGCACGACCCGGCTGGCGTTGCAGGCGGCGACGGCCGCGTCCGACCGGTTCCCGGACGGGGTCACCTGGGTGGCGCTCGCGCCGTTGCGTGACCCTGCGCTCGTGCTGCCCGCGGTCGCGCAGGCACTCGATTTGCGCGAGCGGCCGGGGCAGGCGCTCACGGAGACCGTGGCGAACGCGCTGCTTGGCAAGAAGGCGCTGCTCTTGCTGGACAACGCCGAGCATCTGCTGCCCGACGGCGCTCACCAGCTGTCAGCTCGATTGGCTGGACGGGCTCGAGAGCGAGCGAGCCAATCTGATGAACGGCCTGGCGGAGTGCCGAGCGCGTCAAAGGGTCGACGACGAGGTCGATGATCCTTGCGGGATTCGAGTTCTTCGACGCACGGGGGCCGTGGGAGTCGGTCGTCGAGCTCCTACGCGACGCCGCCGTATCCGGCGACCACCTCCGCGCGGGAGCGGCATACGCTCGGGATTCCTCGAATATCGCCTGGGTCGCATGCGGGAGGCGACCCAGGAGCTGCGGGAGGCGCGGACGCTTGCGGCGAGCGCCGGCGACGACGGGATCGCGGCGAAGGCGCAGGCCATGATGGTGGGGGTCGCTCGCATGGCCGGAGAGGACGGCGTCGACCAGTATTCGGTCGCCGAGGACGCAGTCGACCTGGCGCGTCGCTCGGGTGACCGGTACGCCCTGGCTCAGGCATTGAACTGCTTCGGGATCGTTCTCTCGAGCACCGACCCCGAAGCCGCGCGGGACCTGTACGTCGAGGCCGCGCGGGTCGCACGTGAGATAGGCGACGAGCGCAACGCGGCGCTGTTCGAGTGCAACGCCGCCGGTATGTGCCTTGCGGTGCGTCGGGTGGACGAGGCGGCCGAAGAGGCGACGCGAGCAGCCGCGATCGGACGGCGCATGCGGGCCGACATCGTCGAGGCGTGCGCCCTCCAGCTCCTCGCCATCGCTCAGGTGGTATCGGGTGACGTTGCCGCGTCGCGATCGAGTGCCGCTCGGGTGGTTGCGCTCAGACGCGAGTGGCGCGACGAGACGCTCCTTTCCGAGGTCCTATCGGTGCTGGCGATGGCTGCGCTTGCGGATGCCCGACGTGATGCCGTGACTCTGTGGGCCGCGGCCGACCGAGCGCGCGGCACGATGCCGGTCTCCCCCGAGCTCCAGCCCGACGTCGAGGAACGTCTCTGGCCGCTTCGAGCCGGCCCGAGCTTCGCCGACGCCTGGCGGGAGGGGAGCGAGCTCGAGCTCGACGATGCGCTCGCGCTCGGCCTTCAGGCACGTCAGGTCGCCTGACGGCGTCCCGGCTTGCGTCACTCGTTGCACTCTCGTGCCGAATGCTGCATAGTCGGCGCCGGCCGGGGGTGAGGCGGAGTTGAGCGCCTCGTGACTGGCGTGTCGCATCCTCGGGTATTGCGCCGCCACGCGAGCGGTCGAACACGAGGAGGGCACATGCGGCGGATCGTCTCGGCACTCTTTCTGGTGGTGGGCCTTGGCCTGCTCGCGTCCGCGTTCCTGGGCGCACCGGAGGGACGCTCGGCGACGGAGGAGCGGATCCTGCGACTCAACGTCAACTCCACGGACATCAACTACCTCGATCCGGCACTCAACTACGACTTCTACGGCTGGCGCGTCGAGTCGGCGACCTGCGCCTTCCTGCTCAACTACCCGGACAAGGCGGGGCGGGCGAGCGCGCGGCTCGCGCCCGACGTCGCGACCGGCTTTCCCAAGGTCTCCGGCAACGGCAAGACGTACACCTACACGCTGCGGAGCGGGTTCCGGTTCTCGGACGGGTCACCCGTGACAGCGGCGAGCTTCGCCCGGTCGATCGAGCGGGCGCTCAGCCCGAAGATGCAGTCGCCGGGCGCGTCGTTCCTCGGCGACATCGTCGGTGCGGACAAGGTGCTGTCCGGAAAGGCGACGGGCCGGCCGGCGTGACGGCGAACGGGAGCACGCTGACGATTCGCCTGACGAAGGTGGCGCCGGACTTCGTCTCGCGGATGGCGATGCCGTTTCTGTGCGCGGTCCCGCCGAACCTGCCGACTCGCTTCCGGTCGCGGCGCACACGCAGCCGACGAAGGAGTACGGCATCAACAAGGGCCGCTACTTCGTGCACCCGTCGAACTCGATCAGCTACCTCGCGCTCAACACGTCGCGCGGGATCTTCAAGGACCCGAAGATCCGCCGCGCGGTCGCGTATGCGGTCGACAGGCCGGCGCTGACGCGACTCGGCGGGCTCAACGCCGGCACCCCGAACGAACAGCTGCTGCCGCCGGGGATCCCCGGGTACCGCAACGCCGACCTCTACCCCGTCGACGGGCCGAACATCGCGAAGGCCAAGGCGCTGCTCGGCGGTAAGACGGGGAAGGTCGTGATGTACACGTCGAACGACGAGCAGGGACGCAACACCCGCCAGCTCGTCCAGGCGAACCTGAAGGCGATCAGCCTCGACGTCGAGGTGAAGCCGTTCACGTTCGCCGTCCTGATCGACAAGACGGGAACTCGGGGCGATCCGTTCGACATGTACTGGATCGGCTGGTTCGCCGACTACCCGGACCCGTACGACTTCATCAACATCCTGCTCGACGGCCGCACGATCGGGCCGAAGAACAACATCAACACCGCGTACTTCAACGTGTCTGCCTACAACCGGAAGATGGACGCGGCCGCGCGCCTGACGGGCGATGCCCGCTACCGCGCGTACGGGAGCCTCGACATCGACATCACCCGCAACGAGTCACCGCTCGTGGTCCTGTTCAACTCGAACGTGCGCGAGTTCATCTCCGACAAGGTCGGCTGCCCGACCTACTCCAACGCTTGGCGTGGGCTCAACATCGTGATGCTCTGCCCGAAGAGATAGGCGCGACTTGCCGGGGCGCCGTCCTCGCGGGCGGCGCCCCCGGGCCACGCGAGCTAGCGTCCGGCCCATGAAGCGCGGCGGCGGCGCGTCGCAGGGCGAGTCCCTCGCCGTCTGGGCGACGTGGGCGGTCGTGCTCGGGGCGATCTTCGCGACGTACTGGCGACTCCCACCGGACACGCCCGACGCGACCGACGACCTGTACCACGTCTCCGGGAACGGTCCGATCGGCGGGCTCTCGCGCGTGCTCGTCGAGCTGAACTTCCCGGTGGCGCTCGTCGCGATCGTCGTCGTGCTCGTCGCGATGGATGCGCTCCCGCGCAGAGCCTGGATGGTCGCGGGGCCCGCGATCGCGCTTGCTGCGGTCGTGGCGTGGCCCGACGTCGTCGACCAGGACGACCTCGACGCGCGGGTCGTCAACGCCGTCCCCGCGCTCGGCGTCGCGCTCGCGGTCGGCTTGACGGTCGCGGCGGCGCGGCGGACGGGGTGGGACGTCGCGGGGCGCTTGCCGCTGGACACGGCACGGCTCGTGGTCGCGGTTGCCCTGCTCTTCCTCTCGATCCCGTGGATCGCCGCGGACATCGGCTTCTTCCTCCCGGAAGGCGTCTTCGTCATGCGGCGCGTCGCGCCCGACACGGACGGAGTGCCGATCGCTGCCGTCCACCTGGGCCAGCACCACGGCTTCGACGGTGCGCTCGTCGCGACGAGCGCCCTGCTCCTCTCGAGGCCGCTCCTGCGGGCGGGGAAGACCGCGACCGTGACGCTCGCGCTCATCTCCCTGGCATTCGCCTACGGAGTCGTCAACTGCGTCCAGGACGCGTGGAACGAGCAACTCGCGAAACGCGGCACGCTCGACTGGAAGATCCCCTCCGCGATCCATCCCTCGCTCACCTGGATCTGGCTCGCGATCCTCGTGCTGGCGGCGCTCACGGCGCTCGCCCTGCGGCGCGAGGCTCGCCGCGTAGACTCGCCGACGTGACCGAGAGGGAGCTGCTCGCCCGGACGGCCGCGCTCGCCGCGGACTACCTGGAGACGCTCGACACGCGCCCCGTACGGCCGGAGCACGACTACCGCACCATGCTGGCGGCGCTCGACGGTCCGGTGCCCGAGGGGCCGTCGGAGCCGGCCGCCGTGGTGGGCGAGCTCGCACGCACCGGGGAGCCCGGCGTCACCGCGATGGGATCGGGACGCTACTTCGGGTTCGTGATCGGCGGTGCGCTCCCGGCTTCGCTCGCCGCCGACTGGCTCGTCTCGGCCTGGGACCAGAACACGGGCCTCGCTGAGCCGACGCCCGCGACCTCCGCGCTCGAGGCGGTCGCCGGGCGGTGGGTTGCTCGAGCTCCTCTGCCTTCCGCCGGCCTCGTCGTTCGCGTTCGTGACCGGCTGCCAGATGGCACATGTCACCTGCCTCGCCGCGGCGCGCCAGGGGGTCTACGCCCGCGCTGGCTGGGACCTGACCGAGCGGGGCCTTGCCGGAGCGCCGCCGCTCCGTGCCGTGGTCGGTGAGAAGCGTCACGTCACCGTCACGCGCGCGCTCCGGCTCCTCGGCATCGGGCGCGAGCAGTGTGGGCTGCGATCCGGGAGCTCGGCCGCTCCGGCGTCGCGGGGCTCGTCGAGCGGACGTGCGGCCACGCGCGGCGCTTCGCCGAGCAGGTCGCGGAGCTCCCGGGCTGCGAGGTGCTGAACGAGGTCGTGCTCAACCAGGTGCTCTTCCGCTTCGCCGACGACGAGGAGACGAGCCGCATGCTGGCGGCAGTGCAGGCGGGCGGGGAGGCGTGGATGAGCGGGACGACCTGGGATGGAAGGGCCGCGATCCGGCTCTCCGTCTCGAACTGGCGGACGACCGAGGCGGACGTCGACCGGACTGTCGAGGCGTTCGCCCGAGCGAGGCGCGTGGTGTCCGACTCGAAGTCGGACACCTGACGCCGAGGGCTACGCGTCATCGGCAGGTGTGCCGGCGGCGCGCTCGGCGATCTCCGAGACAACGGCGGGGTCGGCGAGGGTCGTCGTGTCGCCGAGGGGGCGGTTCTCGGCGACGTCGCGCAGCAGCCGCCGCATGATCTTCCCCGAGCGGGTCTTCGGCAGCTCGGGCGTGAAGACGATGTTGGCCGGCTTCGCGATCGGGCCGATCTTGTGCGAGACGTGCTCACGGAGAACCTCGAGCATCTCGACGGTGCCCTCCGCGGAGCCCTTCAGCGTCACGTACGCGACGATCGCCTGCCCGGTCGTCGCGTCGGAGCGGCCGCAGACCGCCGCCTCGGCGACCCTCGGATGGTCGACGAGCGCCGACTCGACCTCGATCGTCGAGATCCGGTGGCCCGACACGTTCATCACGTCGTCGACCCGTCCGAGGAGCCAGAAGTCCCCGTCCTCGTCGATTCGGGCGCCGTCGCCGGCGAAGTAGACGCCCGGGAACCGCTCCCAGTACGTCGCGCGGTAGCGGGCGTCGTCGCCGAAGATGCCGCGGGTCATCGAGGGCCAGGGCCGCTCGAGCACGAGGTAGCCGCCGCCCCGCTCGACCCGCTCGCCCTGCTCGTTCAGCACACCCGCGACGACCCCGGGGAACGGCTTCGTGGCGGAGCCCGGCTTCGTCGTCGTCACGCCTGGAAGCGGCGTGATCATGATCATCCCCGTCTCGGTTTGCCACCAGGTGTCGACAACGGGGCAGCGACCGCCGCCGACGTGCTCGGAGTACCAGACCCACGCCTCGGGGTTGATCGGCTCGCCGACCGAGCCGAGGAGGCGGAGCGAGGAGAGGTCGTGCTTCGCCGCGTGCTCCGGGCCCCACTTCATGTGCGCCCGGATCGCCGTCGGCGCGGTGTAGAGGATCGTCACGCCGTAGCGCTCGACGATCGACCACCAGCGCGCGTGGTCCGGGAAGTCCGGCGTCCCCTCGTAGAGCACCGACGTCGTCGCGTTGCAGAGCGGCCCGTAGACGATGTAGCTGTGGCCCGTGATCCAGCCGATGTCCGCCGCGCACCAGTAGACATCCGTCTCGGGCTTCAGATCGAAGACGTAGCGGTGCGTCGCGGCGACGCCGACGAGGTAGCCGGCCGTCGTATGGACGATGCCCTTCGGCTTCGCGGTCGTCCCCGAGGTGTACATCAGGAACAGGAGATCCTCGCTCGCCATGGGCTCGCAGGGGCAGCTCGCAGGGTCTCCGGAGACCTCGAGCTCGTGGTACCAGCGGTCGCGCCCGACCGTCATCGGCACCTCGTTGCCGGTGCGGCGGACGACGAGGCACGAGTGCACACGCGGTGCCGCGGCCATCGCCTCGTCGGCCGTCTCCTTGAGCGGCACGGGCTTGCCGCGCCGCCACGCCTCGTCCTGGGTGACGAGCACCTCGCACCCCATGTCGACCATCCGTCCGGAGAGCGAGTCGGCGGAGAAGCCGCCGAAGACGACGGTGTGCGGTGCCCCGAGGCGGGTGCAGGCGAGCATCGCGATCGCGAGCTCGGGAATCATCCCCATGTAGATCGCGACCGGCGTGCCCTTGCGGACGCCGAGCTCCCGGAGCGCGTTCGCCATCCGGACGACGTCATGCCGCAGCTCGGCGTACGTGATCGTCCGCGTGTCGCCCGGCTCACCCTCCCAGTGATAGGCGACCCGGTCGCCCAGCCCCGCCTCGACGTGCCGGTCGACGCAGTTGTACGCGACGTTGAGCGACCCGCCGAGGTACCACTTCGCGTACGGCGGCCCCCACTCCGAGAGCGTGTCGAACTCGTCGAACCAGCTGACGCGCTCACGTCCCTCCGTCTCCCAGAACGCATCCGGGTCTAGGTCGTAGATGCCGGGCTGCGCGTTCGCCTGCGCGGCGAAGGCCGGGTCGGGTGGGAACCGCCGCTCCTCGTCGAGCAGCGTCGAGATCGCGTGGTCGCTCATGCCGCTCTGGCCCCCACCCTCGCCGGGTCGAGCTCGTACGGGTACAGCGAGAGCGTCTCGCAGCCGTCCTCGGTGACGAGCACGAGATCCTCGAGCCGCACCCCTCCGAAACCGTGCCGGTAGAGCCCCGGCTCGAGCGTGATCACGTCGCCCTGGACGAGCTCGTGCCCGACCTTGCCGAGGTACGGCGCCTCGTGGACGCCCAGCCCGACACCGTGCCCCAGACCGTGATTGAAGCCCTCGCGCAGCACCGTCCCCGGCTCCTTCGAGAGGTTCGTCGGATAGCCGAGGCCCTCGTAGAACCGACAGACCGTGCGGAAGATCTCCGCGCCGTCCGCGCCGGGACGCACGAGGCCGCGGCTCAGCTCCAGCGCCTCGAGCGTCTGCTCGTGCCAGGTCGCGATCTCCGGATCGGGCGTCCCGACGGCGAACGTCCTCGTCATGTCCGAGTAGCACGTGCTCTCGACGTCGTAGGGGAAGAGGTCGCAGACGAGGTGGTCGTCGTTCGCGACGCGGCCCGAGCCCGTGTCGTGGCCATCCGCCGCCTGGGCGCCGTGGGCCACGATGAGATCGTCACCGCGGGCGCCCGCCTCGGCGAACGCCCGCATCGCCGCGGCGCGCAGGAGCTCGCACGTGAGCGGCTCGCCGTCGACTACGCGGCCCTCGTCGCCCGGCTCGGAGCGGGCGAGAAGAGCGGCGATCGCGGACATCCCCGCCTCCGCCGCACGCGTCGCGCGCCGGATGCCCTCGAGCTCGCGCGGTGTCTTGCGCCGTCTGCGGTCGTCGAAGAACCGCTGGTCGGGGACGAGCTCGATCCCCGCCCCCGGAGCGCGTCCGCCTGCCGGAGCGGGAACCGGGCGGGGACGACCGCGCGCACGATCCCGAGCGACTCGACCTGCCGGACGGTCAGGGTCGGGCCGATGTCGTAGAGGTCGACCCCGGCCTCGATCAGGTCGTCGGAAGGGAAGGTCTCGGACGGAACGAGCTCGATCGTTGGGTCGACGGCGGCGATCCGGTCTCCCTCGATGCTCCACACGACGGCGACCCGCCGGCCGTTCGTCTCCGCGTAGAGAAAGGGGTCGAGAATCGACACGGGGATCTCGTGGCGCAGCTCGGGGTGGCGCTCCGTGTCGCCGAAGATGAGGACGTCGGTCATGGACGTGAGCCTAACGTCTGGGCGCAGGCGCGCGGCAGGCCGGTAGGGTCACGGCGTGGAGTCGGCCCTCCTCGAGTTGCGCGCCCGTCTCGCCGAGGTCTCGGACGTGAGCCGCGCTGCGGGCGTCCTCGGCTGGGACCAGCGGGTGACGATGCCGCCGCGGGGCACGGAGGCGCGCGCGCAGCAGCTCTCGACGCTCGGCCGGATCGCGCACGAGCGATTTACGGATCCCGAGATCGGCAGGCTGCTCGACCGGGCAGAGCCGCTCGTCGAGTCGCTCCCCTACGACGCAGACGACCGCAGCCTCGTCCGCGTCACGCGCCGCGACTGGGAGAAGGCGCGGCGCGTCCCCGCCGAGCTCCGCGCCGAGATGACGCTCCAGGCAGCCCGGGGGCACCACGCGTGGGTCGAGGCGCGCCGGACGAGCGACTTCGCCTCGTTCCTCCCCTACCTCGAGACGAACGTCGAGCTCAAGCGCCGCTATGTCGAGTGCTTCGAGTGGTCGGACAGCCCGTACACGCCGCTGCTGGACGACTACGAGCCCGGGATGCTGACGAGCGAGGTGCGCGAGGTGTTCGCCGTCCTCGGGCCGGCGTTGGCCGAGCTCGTCGCGTCGGCCCCCGAGATCGACGCCTCGTTCCTGCGCAGCGGTTTCGCGCCGGACGCCCAGCGCGCCTTCTCGGAGCGCGTTCTCGGGACGATGGGCTTCGACGGCGAGGCCTGGCGGCTCGATCCGACCGCCCATCCGTTCTGCACGTCGTTCTCGAACCGCGACGTGCGGCTGACGACGCGCTACCACCCCGACAACCTCGAGTCGCTCTGGTCGACGATGCACGAGGCGGGGCACGGGCTCTACGCGCACGGGATCGCCGACTCGCTCTCGCGCTCGCCCCTCGCGGGCGCGCCGTCGCTCGGCCTCAACGAGTCGCAGAGCCGGACGTGGGAGAACCTCGTCGGACGTGGCCGACCGTTCTGGGAGCACTGGTACGGGCCGCTGCAGGAGCACTTCCCGTCGCTCGAGGGCATCGAGCTCGACCGGTTTGTCCGGGCGGTCAACCGCGCAGAGCCGGGCCTCATCCGGGTGGACGCGGACGAGACGACGTACAGCCTGCACATCATCCTTCGCTTCGAGCTCGAGCAGGAGCTGCTCGAGGGAACGATCCCGCTCGAGGAGCTGCCGGAGGTCTGGAACGCGCGCATGAAGGAGCTCCTCGGCGTCGACGTTCCCGACGACGCGCACGGCGTCCTCCAGGACGTCCACTGGTCGGGCGGCGGGATCGGGTACTTCCCCACCTACGCGCTCGGGAACGTGATCTCGCTGCAGATCTGGGACGTCGTCAGGCGGGCGCTCCCCGATCTCGACGAACAGCTCGCCGCGGGCGATCTCCTGCCCCTCTCCGACTGGCTGCGCGACAACCTCTACGCGCTCGGTCGCAAGCTCACGCCGCAGGAGACGATCGAGCGGCTCACCGGGTCGCCGGCGATCGACCCGGCTCCGTACCTCGCCTACCTCGGCGACAAGATCGCCTCGCTCGCAGCGTGACGCCGTGACGCTCGGCGAGCGGGAGCAGGAGGCAATCCGGTCGGTGTTCGCCGGCCTCGAGCGCGACGTCGAGGTGACGCTCGAGCTCGGTCCGACCGCGACGCCGGTGACGCTGCTCGCCGCCGGCGGCAGGGAGATCGACTCGAACGGTCTCGCGCGGGAGATCGTCGAGGCGGTCTGCGCGCTCTCCGGCCGCGTCACGCTCACGCTCGTCGAGCACGACGAGCCGGGCCCCTGGCCGCGCACGGTGATCGGCGCGGGGCTCGAGTACCTCGGCATGCCCGCCGGCTACGAGCTCACGACGCTCGTCCACGGGATCCTCGAAGCCGGCCGCGAAGGGCCGTCCCTGACCGAAGCCTCGCTCGCACGCCTCGAGACGCTCGAGCAGGACGTGACGGTCGACGTCTTCGTCACGCCCACCTGACCCCACTGTCCGCCGGCCGTGCTGCTGGCGTACCGACTCGCCCTCGCCTCGCCGCGGATCACCGCCCGCGGGATCGAGGCCTCCGAGTTCGCCGTCGACGCCGACCGACACGGTGTCCACGCGGTCCCGGCGATCGTCGTCGACGACCGCTACGCCTGGGCGGGGGCCGTGCCGGAAGCCGCCTTCGTCGAACGCGTGCTCGAGGCAGCAGGGACCTGAGCTGCCCCTACACTCAACGCTGTGGAAGCGATCGACCGCGCGAACGGGCTGCTCGAGCGCTACGCGTGGCTGACGCTCGCCGAGCTGCCTCCGGGCGCCCAGGTTTTCGACGTGCACACCCACCTCGGCGAGGACATCGACGGGATGGTCGGCGACCCGGAGGAGATGCTCGGGATCCAGCGCGCATACGGCATCGACCGCTCGTTCGTCTTCTGCCTCGACGAGCCCGACCGGCGCCCGGCCTTTACGGCCGCGAACGACCGCACGCTCGCACACGCGGCGGCCGCGCCGGCCGAGCTCGTGCCGTTCGTCCGCCTCGACCTCGACGAGACGCCGATGCGCGAGGCGGTGCGGTGCATCGACCTCGGCGCGCGCGGGATCAAGCTGCACCCGCGGGCGCAGCGCTTCCTTCCTGACGACCCGCGGCTCGAGCCCGTGTTCGCCCTTGCCGCCGAGCGCCGCATCCCGATCCTGATCCACGGCGGGCGCGGGCTGCCGCCGATCGCCGACTCGCTCGCGCGCCTGCTCGACCGGCACGCGCCGCCGGCGCTCATCGTCGCGCACGCCGGGATCGTCGATCTCGCCGCGATGGCACGGCATTTCGCCGGGCGATCGGGGGTGTTCTTCGACACGTCCGTCTGGAGCCCGCTCGACCTGCTCGACCTCTACCGTCTCGTCCCGCCGGAGCAGGTCGTCTACGCGTCGGACTACCCGTACGGGCGCCAGCCGAACTCGCTGCTGATGGCGGTACGGACGGCGCGCGCGAGCGGGCTCGACGACGCCCAGGTGCGGGCGATGCTCTACGACACCGCGGCGAGGCTCGCAGACGGCCTCGAGCCGCGGCCGCCGAGCGCGCCGCAAGGCCCGACCGAGGTCTCGCACCCCGTGACGTTCCTGCGCATCCACCAGTACCTGACGATGGCCTCGGCGATGCTCTGGCTCCGCCACGCGTCGGACACCTACGGCGTCGTGGGCCTCGCGATCAACGCTTGCGACGAGCGCTCGAACGGGCACCGTGCCGAGACGGACCAGATCCGCGAGCTGCTGGTCGCGACCCGGGACCTCTGGGATCTCGCGGCCGTGACCGAGAACGAGCTCGACCGGCGACGCGCGCAGCGGGGCGCCTTCCGTCTCGTCCATCTGGCGAGCGTCCTCTCGGTGACGAGCCCCACGTAGCCCCACCCACGGCTCGGGCGAGGCGGTGCTGCGTCGCCCGGCCGGGGCTCACGAGACGGCCGCGAGCGCCCGCTCGGCGAGCGTCGCGAGCGCACGGCGCTTCCACGCGGTCTGCGGATTGCCCGGGAGGCCGGCGAGCGGGTCGGCGGGGTCGAGCTCGCGCGGGACGTTGGCGACGCCCGCGGCGACGAGCCGGATGTCGGCGCGCCGCCGCGCCGCCGCGACCGAGACCAGCGGGAACGAGAACGCGGCCCGTTCACCGAGCCGCTCGTAGGCGGATGCGTCAGGTGGCTCGGGCAGGCGCACTCGGACCACGAGCTCGCCGGGGTCGAGCGCGAGCAGCGAGCGGTTCTCCGCCGTCGGGCGACGGTAGAGCTCGAGCAGCGGCAGCCCGCGCGCCCCTGCGGCGGCGCGAACCTCGACCGTCGCCCCGCAGGCGGCGAGCGCCGCGGCGAGGTCGGAGGGATGGGCGGAGATGCAGTCCCCGGGCTCGAGGTTGTGCTTGCGGTGGTCGCCGATCTGCGCGTAGCAGGTGTCGCCGCCGCCTAGCCAGCAGTGCCACTCCTCGCCGCGGTAGTACCAGCAGCGCGTGTGCTGGCAGAGGCTCCCGCCGACGGTGCCGACGTTGCGCAGGAGCGGCGACGCGGCGAGCGAGGCGGCGCGGACGACGGCGGCGTACGGAGCGACGAGCGCCGAGGCGGCGAGCTCGGCAAGGCTCAGGGTCGCGCCGATCGCGAGGCCGCCCGCCCGCTCCTCGACCGTCGCCAGGCCGGTGTCGCGCAGGTCGACGAGGAGCGCGGGCGCGCGGAGCCCCCGGTCGAGCTGGCCCGCGAGGTCGGTACCGCCGCCCATGGGCGCGGCGGCGCCGTCCGCAAGGAGCGCGAGCGCCTCGTCGAGCGAGGCAGGACGGGCGTACGCGCTCACGGGAGTGCCTCCAGGACGCGCGCCGGCGTCAGAGGGAGCGCCGACGCGCGCCTCCCGGTCGCGTGCGCGAACGCGTTCGCGATCGCAGCGGCGGTGGGGACGATCGGCGGCTCGCCGAGCCCCTTCGCGCCCAGGTTCGGAAGGTTCGCGTCGGGGACGTTCACGAACTCGACGACGATCTCGGGCACGTCGGCGATGGTCGGCACCTTGTAGTCGTCGAGGTGCCCGTTCACGGGGGAAGCCGGTGGTCGGGTCGACGACCAGCTCCTCCGAGAGGGCGTAGCCGATCCCCTGGAGCACGCCGCCCTCCGCCTGGCTGGACGCTGTCAGCGGGTTGACGATCCGCCCCACGTCGTGGACGGCGACGACGCGCTCGACCGTCACGACGCCGGTGCCGGGGTCGACGGCGACCCGGGCGATCTGGCAGCCGAAGGTGTTGACGCGAAAGCCGTCCGGGTTCGGACCGCGAGCGCCGGAGCCGTCGATCGTCGCGTTGCCGAGCTTCCCGGTCACCTCGACGACGTCGACGTCGAGCGCGCCGTCGCGCGAGCGGATCCGCCCGTTCGCGAGCTCGAGGTCGGAGGCGGCGATCTCGAGCACGTCTGCGGCCAGGCTGAGGAGGATTCGCCGCACCTTGCCTGCCGCGCTGCGCACTGCCGGCATCACGGCCGGCGTCGTCATCGAGCCTCCGGAGACGGGGCCGTAGACGTTCGGCAGGGTGTCGCCGCCGCGCGCGAGCACGCGCTCGAGCGGAAGCCCGAGCTCCTCTGCGGCGACCATCCGCGCAGCGGTGAGCGTCCCGGTGCCGATGTCCTGGATCCCCGTCGTCACGAGCGCGCGCGACTCGGCGTCGAGGCGCACCGTCGCGTGCGCGGGCGGCCCGCCGCCGCCCCACCAGATCTGGGTCGCGCAGCCCATCCCACGCAGCAGCCCGTCCGGCTGCGGCTCGCGCAACGCCTCCCGGCCGTCCCAGCCCGCGAGCTCCGCGGCGCGGTCGTAGCAGGCGAGCAGGCGCTTGCTCGAGTACGGGAGCCCGGAGCCCTGGTCGCGGTCGGCGTGGTTTCGGCGGCGCAGCTCGAGCGGGTCGAGCTCCAGTGCGGAGGCGAGCTCGTCCATCGCCTGCTCGAGCACCGTGACGCCCTCGACGACTCCCGGCGCGCGGAAGGCGTTCTGCGCGCGGATCGACGTCCGCACCGGGAAGACCATCGTGCGGACGTCGGGGCAGGCGTAGAGCGAGAGCGCGGGCTCGGCGACCGGAAAGATCCAGCCGCCCGCACCCAGGTCCAGGATCGCCGCGAGCTCGATCGCCGCGAGCGTGCCGTCCCGGCGGGCGCCGAGGGTCACCGTCTGGCGCGTCCAGGCGCGCCGGCCGCCGACGACCTGCTCCTCGTGGCGGCCGAGCGCGAGCCGCACCGGCCGTCCCGTGGCGCGCGCGAGCTCCGCCGCGAGCAGTGCCTCGACGCCCGCTCCCTGCTTCGCGCCGAACGCCCCGCCGATGTACTCGGAGATCACGCGTACCTGCTCCGGCGCAAGGCCGAAGCGGCGCGCGAGCTCGACCCGTGCGTCGAAGATCGCCTGGGTCGAGATCCAGGCGGTCAGCGTGTCGCCGTCCCAGCGCGCGACGGCGGCGTGCGGCTCGAGCGGCGTCTGGACGTGGGCGGGCGTCTCGCAGGTGAGCTCGACGCGCACGGCGGCCGCGGCGAGCGCCGCGTCGGGATCGCCGCGCACGGTCTCGCGCGGCTCCTCCGTGAAGCGCTGCTCCGCCAGGCCCGCCTCGAGCGCGAGCGGCGCCAGGGTCTCGTACGCAGGCGCCAGCGCGGCGAGGCCAGCGGCAGCCGCCTCGGGCGTATCGCCGGCGACGACCGCGATCGGCTCACCCGCCCAGCGGGGCTCCGCGGTCAGCACCGGCCTGCCGCCCATCGCGAAGGGCCCCTGCGCCCCGATTGCGGCGCGGACGCCCGGTGTTGCCCGCGCGGCGTCGAGGTCGAGCGAGGTGACGCGGCAGCGCGCGACCGGCGCGCGCAACACGAGCGCGTGCAGCATGCCGGCGAGCTGGAGGTCGACCGTGAAGCGGGCCGCACCGCTCGCGCGCACGGCGCCGTCCTGGCGGGGCGCGGGAACGCCGACGATCTCGAGCTCGGCGTCGTCGGGCCAGGTCTCGACCTCGTCCTCCTCGTCGACGAGCACCCAGACGTCCTCGAAGCGCCCCTCCATCTCCCTCTGCGACTTCACGAGCCGCGGCTTCACGCGCGCCCCTCCTGCCCGGACGCGCGGAGGATCGCCCGCTCGATCTTCGGGTACGCGCCGCAGCGGCAGAGGTTGCCGGCCATCGCGACGCGGATCTCGTCTCGCGTCGGTCTCGGGACCGACGCGAGCAGGGCGGTTGCCGACACGACCTGGCCCGGAGTGCAGAACCCGCATTGGAGGGCGTCCTCGGCGACGAACGCCTCGAGCAGCGACCGCCCCTCGCGCGCGAGGCCTTCGATCGTCGTCACCGAACGGCCCTCGGCGGCTCCGACGGGCAGCAGGCAGGACACGACGGCACGACCGTCGAGCAGGACCGCACACGCGCCGCAGGCGCCCTCCCCGCAGCCGTGTTTCGCGCCCGTCAGCGCGAGGTCCTCGCGCAGGACGGCGAGGAGCCGTCGCGCCCGCGGCACGTCGAGGACATGGCGCTCGCCGTTCACCTCGATCGAGACGGGCATCCTGCAAGCTGTACAGGCGCCGGGAAGGGCTCGTCAACTACCCTCGTGGCGTGCCGCGAGCAGCCGCCATCGCCCTGCTCTCGCTCGCGCTCCTCGCGGTCGGCTGCGGCGGCTCGCCCTCGTCCGCCGAGAGCCCCGGCGGCTGCGAGGATGTCTCGGCGCCGGCTCCCCGGGAGGACGGTGGCGCGACTGCGCCGACAGGGCGGCTCGACCCGGAGCGCACCTGGACGCTGAGCTTCGAGACCTCGTGCGGCACGTTCGTGGTCGCGCTCGACCTCTCGTCCGCGCCGGCAACCGCCGCCTCGCTCGTCTCGCTCGCGAAGGACGGCTTCTACGACGACACCGTCTTCCACCGCATCGTCCCCGCGTTCGTGATCCAGGGCGGCGACCCGACGCAGACGGGGGCAGGCGGGCCGGGGTACCAGACGGTCGACGTCCCGAAGCCTGGGACGCGTTACGTGAAGGGAGTGGTCGCGATGGCGAAGACCGCGACCGAGCCGGCGGGCACCGCGGGAAGCCAGTTCTTCGTCGTCATCGGAGACGACGTCGGCCTGCCGCCCGAGTACGCCGTCGTCGGAGAGGTGACCGACGGACTCGACGTGGTCGAGCGGATCGGGGCGCTCGGCGACCCGCAGACCGAGCAGCCGCTGCAGCCTGTCGTGATCCGCTCGGTGACCGCGTCCTCGACGTCGTGAGCCGGGTCGCCGCGGTCGTCCTCGCCGCCGGTGCCGCGAGCCGCTTCGGCTCCCCCAAGCAGCGGCTCCTGCTCCCGCGGGTGCTCGAGCGCCTCGCCGCGAGCCCGGTGGACGAGATCGTCGTCGTCGAGGGCGCGTACCGACTTTGCAACAGTCTGCTGCAAGGTCGGGCGCGCCTCGTCCACTGCGGCGAGTGGAAGCGCGGGCCGGGCGCGTCGCTGCGCTGTGGGCTCGCGGCGCTCGCCGAGGACGCCGAGGCCGCGATCGTGATCATGGCCGACGGCCCCGACCTCTCTCCGGAGGCGGTCGCGCGCGTGATCGCGAGCTGGCGTGCGGAGGGCGGCGACGTCGTTGCAGCCTCGTACGGCGGCGCCCGCGGCCACCCGCTGCTCGCCGCGCGCGCCGCCTGGCGGCACGTCCCCGACGCGGGGCTTCGGGTCGTCGAGCCGCGCCTCGTCGCCTGCGACGACCTCGGCGCCCCCGGCGACGTGGACACGCCGGACGACCTGGGGTCTGGCACTGCAGGTGCCTGACCCCGGTGGCGGCGTGCTACGTCGGCGCCGAGGCCGCGCACGGGCCGGGCCCGTGGCCCCTGCTAGCGTCGCTGCCCGTGGGACGGATCGCCAGGGGCTGGCACCTCGCGACGGTGAGCCTGCGCGTCGTGCGCAGCGACGCGTCGCTCAGCGTCCTCGTGATGCTGGGCGGCGTCGCGTCGGCGGCGACGGCGCTCGCGTTCCTCGTGCCGGCGGCCGTCGCGTACTCGATCGAGGAGAAGTGGCTCGCCGGCGCGATCGCCGTCGTCGGCGTCTACCTCGCGACGCTCGTCGCGACCTACTTCGCGGTCGCGCTCGCCGCCGCCGCGGCGGAGGTGCTCGACGGGCGAGGGGCGACGGTGAGCGGCGGTACCGCCGTCGCCTCGGCGCGGCTCGGAGCGATCGCCGGCTGGGCGCTCGTGCTGACCACGGTGAACCTCGTCCTCCAGGCGCTGCGGAGCCGCGCGGGGATCCTCGGCAACCTGCTGCTCGGGGCGGCGACGGTCGCGTGGGGGCTCGCGACGTTCCTCGTCGTCCCGGTCGTCGCGCTCGAGGGGCTCGGGCCGCTCGCGGCGCTCGATCGCTCCGCAACGCTCTTCCGGCAGCGCTTCGGGGAACAGCTCGTCGGCACGGCCTCGATCGGCGTGCTCTTCGCCGTGCTCGGGACGCTGCCGGCGGTGGCGTTGATCTCCCTCGGCCTCGCCTCCGGCTCGACGGCGCTCGCGATCGCGCTCGTCGTCGTGGGCGTCCTCGTCGCCGTCGCCGCGGGGGTGCTCGGCAGCGCGGCGCGAGCGGTGTTCTCGGTCGCGCTCTACCGGTACGCGTCCGGGAGCGGCGGCACGGGGCCCTTCACCGACGGAGATCTCGAGAGCGCTGTCGCCCGCAAAGGCGGCTACGCGGTGTAGGTGCCCGGGTCGGTCGTTCGCAACTGCGCGAGCTTCGCCATCAGGCCGGGCGGCATCCGCTCCGCCGCGGTCGTGCGCACGTACGTGCGGAGCGACTCCTCGAAGCGGTAGCGGCGCCGGCAGTAGTCGCACGCGTCGAGATGGCGCTCCGCCTGCGCGACCTCCTCGTCGGTCAGCTCGCGGTCGAGGTAGCCCTGCAGAAGCTCCTCGCACTTGCCGCAGTCGTCCGTCATCCGACGGCCTCCTCGGCCAGCCTTGCCTTGAGCAGCCGTCTCCCGCGGTGGAGCCGGGACATCACCGTTCCCATCGGGATGTCGAGGATCTGCGCCGCGTCCGCGTAGCTGAAGTCCCCGATGTCGACGAGCACGACGACCTCGCGGAAGTCGTCGGGAAGCGCCGAGAGCGCGGTCACGATGGAATCCTGCGAGAGGCGCTCGACGACACGGTCCTGGTCGAGCACCTGCTCGCCCGCCGACTGGGCCACCTTGTTGGCCAGGTAGTAGTCCGTCTCCTCGAGCGGGGTCTCGTCCGGGCGCCGCTGCAACCGGCGGCCGCGGTCGACGTTGAGGTTGGTGAGGATCCGCAGCAGCCAGGCCCGCAGGTTCGTTCCCGGGGTATACGACTGCCAGCTCCTGAACGCTCTCGCATACGTGTCCTGCACCAGATCCTCTGCTTCCTCACGCGTCGTGACGAACCGCCGTGCGACCCGGTAGACCTGGTCGGCGAGCGCGAGCGCCTCTTCCTCGAAGCGGACCCGATCGCGTGCCTCCGTCGCGATCCGGCGCGCCTCGTCCGGCTCGCCCGTATCCGGCTCGCCCACGCGGCTACCGTATCAACGTCTCTCGGGAAGGTGAACGGCCGTCGGGACGTGACTATTCCCGACCCGGCCGGTCTGGAGGTCAGGCGCGCTGGTGGAAGCCGGCGCCGGCGAGCTGTTCGAGGAGCGTCTCGCGGGAGGTCACCTCGTCGTCCCAGGCGAGCGTCACCTCGCCCATCAGGTTCGCGTGCGCCGACTCGAGACCGGGCTGTCCCTCGAGCGCCGTCGCGAGTCGCATCACGCAGCGCTCGCACCGCACGCCGGAAACCTGGAAGGTGTCGCTCACGCTCGCCATCAGGCCGATCGTACCGGCGCCCGGTGGAGGGCCACCTCGGCGTCCGCGAGCGTGACGAGCAGCGGGTCGTGGGTCGCGCAGATCACGGTCGTGCCATGCTCCCGGGCAAGGTCGGCAAGGAGGCCGCCGATCGCGAGCGTGGTCGCGCTGTCGAGCCGGGCCGTGGGCTCGTCGGCGATGAGCACGCCGGGGCCGCCCGCGATCGCCCGGGCGAGCGCGACGCGCTCGCGCTCGCCGGCCGAGAGTCGGTCGACCGCGCGGGCGGCATGATCGGCGAGCCCGACGATCGCAAGCGCGTCCATCGCCCGCTCGTGCGACTCGACGCCGTCGACGCCACGAAGCCCGAGGACGAGCTCCACGTTCTCGCGGGCGGTGAGCAAGCCGGCGAGCCCCGGCGTCTGCCCGACGACGCCGATGTGCTCGCGCCTGAAGGCCGCCCGCGTGTCGCGGTCGAGCCCGGAGAGCACGACGCCTCCGATCGCGATCTCGCCCTCGTCCGGCGTGTCCAGCCCGGCGAGCAACGCGAGGAGCGCCGACTTGCCCGAGCCGGAGGGGCCGGTGACGACCGTGAGCATCCCCGGGGAGAAGGTCGCGTCGACGCGGGCGAGCGCCGTCTCGAGCCCGAAGCGCCGAGTCACGCCGCGCGCCTCGACGGGCGCGCCGGCCGCGGTCGGCGGCGCGTCGCGCGAGTCCTCCCCGACGGCGACCGCGCCGACGGGATGCAGCTCCACCACGCGGCGACCGAGGCGGACCGAGGCACGCTCCCCGATCCCGGCCGCCCGCAGCGTCTCCTCCGGAACGCGCAGCCAGCCCCCGCGGCCGATCACGACCGTGTCGCCGTCCGCGCGCCGCTCCTCGCCGATCCGCCCGTCGCGGACGTGCACGACCCGGTCGGCGATCGCCGCCGAGGCCGGGTCGTGGCTGACGACCAGCGCTGCGGCGCCCTCGTCGCGCGCGAGCTCGGCGAGCAGGTCGAGCACGCCCGCGGCCGTCTCCCCGTCGAGCTCCCCGGTCGGCTCGTCCGCGACGAGCAGCGCCGGCGAGTGCGCCACCGCCGCGCAGAGGGCGATGCGCTGCTGCTCGCCACCCGAGAGCTCGCGGGGGAGCGCCCCTGCGCGGTCGCGCAGCCCGACCCGCTCGAGCAAGCCGAGCGCGCGGCGGTCCCGCGCGGGCCGGGCCTCGCCGCGCAGGCCGAGCGGGAGGCCGACGAGCTCCCGCGCCGTCAGGTCGCCGGAGAGCGCGCGCCAGTAGTGCTGGTCGGCGTAGCCGACCACCCGGGCGCGGTGGCGTGCGGCCGCGGACGCGGACGCCGCGCCCACGTCGAGCCCATCCACGAGCGCCAGCCCCGCGGACGGGCGCTCGAGCCCGGCGACTACGCGGACGAGGGTCGACTTGCCGGCGCCGCTCGGCCCGAGCACGATGCAGATCTCACCGTTCTCGACGCCCAGCGTGAGCCCGCGCAGAGCCGCGACGCCGCCATCGTCCGAGGGGTGGACGACGAAGACGTCCCTGAGATCGACGAGCGGGCTCATCTCTCGCCTCCGATCCGACCCGGGCCGCGGGGGTCGGCGAAGGCGCGGCGCGTCGAGAACGCCACGAGCCCCGCCGCGGCGGCGGCGAACACCGCTGCGCCGACGACGAGGGCCAGCGGGTCGACCGTGGTCGCGAGCGGCGGCTCGGGCGCGTCTGCCCGGGCCGTCACCGCCACGACACGCGTCACGAGGACGGCGAGCGCGATGCCTGCGAGAGCTCCGAGCAGCGCACCGACGCACGCGACCACGACGGCCCGCCCGGCGACGACGCGGCGCAGCAGCGCCGGCGTGGCCCCGTGCGCCTCCAGCTCCGTCAACTCGCCCCGGTCGTCGCGCAGATCGGCGCGGATCGCGACGACGAGACCGGTCGCGGCCAGGGCGAGAGCAGCGAGCGCGACCGCGGCGAGCGCGAGGAGCGTGCCGTGGCCGAGCGGGTCGCGCCGCGCGTCCGCCTCCAGGGCGGCTCGGGAGGCCTTCTCGAGCACGGCGAACGGGTGTCGCGCAAGCGCTGCGTCGACGGCTGCCCGCTGCTCCGGCGCGACGTCGAGCCACACCTCCGAGACGTCCGCCACCCCGGGGGCGGCGGTGTCGATCGCCGTGGCGAGCGCGCCCAGGTCGGCGAGGACCGCGTCGCCTGTCGTCCCGGGGATCCGGTCGACCACCGCAGAGACCCGCACGTTGACCGGCTCGCCGCCGATCACGAGCGGGAGGCGGCCGCCGACCCCGCCGGCGAGGGCGGCGAGCGCGGGCGTGACCGCGGCGCGGGGGAGCGCATCGTCGGTCGGCTGCCTGGCACGGACACGTGCGATCCGTTGCGGCGTCAGCGCGTAGGTCACGCGGAGCGAGCCTCGGGCCGTCGTTCCCGGCCCGCGCGCGAGCGCCACACCGCCCTCCCCAGCCAGCCCGCGAGCGAGGCGCCGAGCAGCCGGAGCGTCGTCTGCCCGCGCAGCGCAACACCCCGTCGGAGCCGCGCTCGATGATCCGCGGCGGGACGAGCTCGAGCGAGACGAGCAGGCCGCCCCGCGCTCGTCCCGGCAGCGACGCGGAGAGCACCGTCGCGCGGTGCGCGTCGGCGGAGCCGAGCACCACGACGTGGAACGAGCCGTCGGGTTGCCTGACCGTCGCCTGGTACGAGAGGAGGCCCGGTCCGACCGCCAGCCGCAGCCGGGATCCGTCGAGGCGAATGCCCCGCAGCGCCGTCGGCCCGTCCGGCGACACCGCACGAGCGAGGCCGGGCCTGCTCGTTCCCCAGTTCGTGCGCCAGAGCGGCAGCGCCGCGATCGCCTCGCGCGGCACGCCGACGACGGTCACTCCCGAGATCGAAGCGGTCGGCCCCGCGCTCGCGGCGGTACGCAGGACCGGCGACGCGGTCTCGACCCCCGGCAAGGCGGCGTAGCGCCGAAGCGGCGCCGCACGAAGCACCGGGACGAGCGAGCGGAGGTCCTCGCGGACGACGACGTCCGCGGGCACCGCGAACGCGGCCTGGTCGCGCTGGCCGGACTCCAGCGTCGATCGGTACGCGGCCGCGAGCACGGCGAGGCCGACGGCGAGAGCAAGAAAGCCGGCCGCCACTCCGGCAGCTCCGGGCGCACGGCTGACCGAGACGCCGGCGAGGCGAGCCGCCCCGGCCCGGTGCCGCGCGATCAGCCGCCCGGCCGCCGGAAGCAGCCGCGTCGCACACACCGCGGCCGCGAAGGCGACGAGACCCGGCAGCATCAGCAGGACAGCAGGCGCGGCGCCTCCCGCCGCGAGATCGCGCGCGTCGACCGACCCGCTCGCGAGGATCGCGAGCGTGGCGAGGACCGCGGCCAGCGCTGCGAGGTCGAGCGCACCGACCCGAGCCCGGCGGCCCGGGCCGATCGACACGGCGATCGCGATCACGCCGGCCGCGAGGACGGCGACCGCGAAGCCGAGCAGCAGCCCGCCCGGCGAGAGGACGCTCTCGCCGAGGACGGGCGCGACGGGAGCACCCGCGAGCGAGGCGCCGATCGCGCCCGCGAGCGAGCCCAGCACCCAGCCGGCCGCGGCGCCGCCGAGCCCGATCGCGCTGCTCTCCGCCCCCGTGAGCAGCGCGCGCTGCCAGCGGCGCGCGCCGTGCCACGTGAGCCGCCGCCGTGCGGCGGCGAGATCGCGCCGCAGCGCACCCGCCGCGAGCACCGCGAACGCGACGAGCAGCGTCGCCGCCTCGCCGCCGACGAGGAGCAGCCGCCGCCCGGCAACCGTCGCGTCGTTCGCGGCCGAGCGGAGCTCCTCCGCGGGGGCGAGCAGCGACCAGGACGGCGACCGGGCCTGCAGGTCGGCACGCGCCCGGTCGGCCGCCTCGACGAGCCGGCGGATCTCCCACAGCCGCGGCGTCCCGCCCCGAAGGGGCTGCACCCAGCTGTAGCTGCGGTACGTACGGGCGAGAGCCGGAGACGAGACGAGCCCGGCGACGCCCTCGGCGACGACGAGCGGCCCGGGCGCCGGGCGATGGTAGCGATCCGACCGCGTGAGCGCCGGCGCCAGCTCGGCGTCGGCGAGCGCGTTGTCGGTGGGCGCCAGGAAATCGCCGAAGAGCTGGCGCGAGCGCAGCGTCCCGGTCCCCACCTCCACGACGCGCAGCCCGGGGACGTCAGGGAGCCGTCCCTCGCCACGAAGACGGAGGACCTCACACCGTTCTGGCGTGCAGGGGTGCGGCATCCGCCCCGAGCGGAGCACCACGTACGGCGCGAGCCCGTCCACGGCGGCGAGCCCGGCGAACACGCCGCCGACCGTGCTCTCCCGGACGAGGACGATCGGCACGGGGTCGCCCGCCGGGAGCCGCGCGAGCCCGGCGCGAGCCCGGCGGTCGAGCGTCGCCCAGGCCTCGTCGGGGCGTGCGGGGACGCCGAACCACGAGGCGCGAACGGCGCGTGACGCGGCCGGCAGGCGCTCGACGTCCTGGGCGACGCTGCGATCCTTCGCGACGGTCGCGCCCACGAGGATGCCCGCGAGCACCGCGGCTGCGGCCGCGATACCCGCTGCCGCGCCGAGCGCGCCGCCGTCGCGGCGTCGCAGGCGTCGCGCGGCCAGCGTGACGACGTACCACGCGCTTCGCACTACGTCCTCCCCGCCCGCCGGCGCCGGTAGGCCCTGGACTTCTCTCGGCCGCCGCACACCTGCATCGAGCACCAGCTCGACGAGCGGTTCCGCGACACGTCGTAGAACAACCAGCCGCACGTCTCCTGGCGGCACGCCTTGAGACGCTCCCAGGTGCCCGCCGCCCTGGCGGCGGCGACGACCGCGACGATCGCGCCGAGACCGCGCCGTGCGCCGCTTCCCGCCGGCGCGACGCCAGGTCCGTCGCTCCCGGCCCGCACGACCAGCGGGAAGGCGCCGAAAGCGGCGTCGATCGCCGCGCGCCGGGCGGGAGCGGGCGCCTCGTCGAGCGTGTTCGCGAGCGCGAGCTCGCGCAGCGCGGCGCGCAGCGCGCGCGCCGCGACGAACGTCTCGCCGTCGACGACGTCGGCGGCGCAGATCAACCCGCGGGCGCGCAGCCATGCCGCGAGCGCCTCGGGGGTCGCGATGTCGTCGCGATTCCAGTCCGGGATCTCGGTGTTGACGAAGTCCTGGACGAGGTCGAGCGGTTCGGGGGCGGGCGCGCGCCCGCCCGGCTGGAAGCTCGCGGCCACCCGACGACCGTAGCTCGCGCCCCGCCACCGGTCAAGTACGCTGGCCGGCTACACCGTCACCAACGTCAGGATGACACTGGTCGCTCGTTCTTGATGCCGTGCACCGGCCGGCCGGCCGCCTCCCAGGCGTAGTACGAGGCGCTCGGGCCATACCCCAGCTCGTAGGAGACGACGCGGGGGTTGCGGCCGACCTGCTTGGCGCGGTTCGCGTGCCAGAGGAGGTTCGGGTCGTCCCGCTCCTGCCAGACGAGGACGAGGTGCGCTGCGGTCATGAACTCCGCGACGAAGGTGCAGCCGTCCGCCGGGCACGGGAACGGGTTCGTGCGGACGCACCACCAGCCGGCGTGGTCGCCGGCGTCGTCCTCGCGCCAGAGCTCCTCCTCGGAGGCCAGGTCCTCGTCGAGGACGTCGAGCGTGCCTCTCTCCGGTGCCTCCCGCTCCACGCCAGCACAATAGATGCGATGAGCGACCGCGATCTCGCACTGGTGCTCTCGGGGGGAGGGATGAACGGCCTCCTGCTCGAGCTCGGATTCCTCCAGCGCGTGCGCCAGGATCCGCTCTGGGAGCGGGTCGGGTTCGTGTACGGGACCTCGGCCGGCGCCCTCTCCGGGGTGATGGCGGCGCTCGACCGCCTGGACGAGCTCGAGGAGTTCGTCCTCGCGCTGCGTCCCGAGGAGACGTTCCGGCCAAACCGGCTGTGGCAGACGCCGCTCAACGGCCTCCACGACTACGTCCTGCCGGAGACGATCGCCGAGCGCCTCGCACCTGCCGACGACCTCGCCCGGGACCTCGCCGAGGCACCGGTCGAGCTCGTCGTCACGGTGACGGACGTGACGGACGGCGCCCTCCCGGACGAGCTGCACGCCTACGAGCGCATCTACTCGAGCAGGACGACCCCGGTGGACGTGATGGCCCGTGCGGTGCTGGCCTCGGCGGCGATCAGCGCGCTCGTGCTGCCGCTCCGGGTCGGCGACGTGATCGGGACCGACGGCGGATGGGTGCGCAACTTCCCCCTCGGCCACGCCTACGACAATCCCGCCGTGGCCGAGATCGTCGGATTCCGTTACATCTCGCGGACGCCTACCGGCACGGGCGACAACCTGCCGCGGCTCCGGCGACGGCTCGAGCGCTTCCGTGCCGTCCCGCCGGTGCGAGCGCTGATCGGCGAGCTGCGGGCGGCGGAGGAGCGGCAGGAGCGCGGGGAGCCGCCGCACCTCGCCGACATGATCGTCCGGCTGATGCGCGTGACCGTTGCCCGCAACACCGAGCTCGAGGTGCGCTCGGCCCACGCCCGCGACGCGTCGGTGCGTGCCCTCGCGGCGCTCGAAGAGGAGGTCGTCGGCACGGTGACCCGCTCGGCGCTCCCGTGGCGCCGCGAGGCGGCCGCCGCCGAGGTGCGCGCGCACTTCTCGAGCGCGCACTTTCCCTTCCGCCACGACCGCGCGCTGCCGAGGACGATCGTGCGCGGCGATCCCGGCGAGCTGTCCCTCGACTCGAGCTTCCGCACGGGGCTCGAATGGCCCCTCGAGGCGAAAAAGAGCGTTGATCGAACGGGGCTACGAGCAGACGGCCGCCGCACTCGCAGAGCGCGGCGGCTAGAGAGCGAAGCGGCCCGCTCTGGCGGGCCGCTTCGGGTGGCAGAGGCGGGCAGGCATCCGGCCTCTGCTCGGGCAGCGGGCGAAAGGGGAGGAACGCCCGCCGTCGGCTGTCGGCTCACGACGTCGGCGTGTCGGGCATCCTGCCGAGCTCGACCGCCACCCGCTTCCGCTTCCCGTCGGCGTCGACGACCGTGAGACGAGCCCGGTCGCCCGGCTTGTGGGCTGTGATCGCCCCGCGAAGGGCATCGATCGTCGCCACGGCCTTGCCGTCGATCGCGACGATCATGTCGCCGCCGAGCTGGTAGCTCTCGCCTGCGACGACGACCTGGGTCGACCCGCCCTTCAGGCCGGCCTTCGCGGCTGGGCTGCCGGGCTTCACGGTGCCGACGAGGACGCCCTTGTCGGTTGGGAGACGGAGGACGGCGGCGACGTCGGGGCTGATCTCCTGAAGCGTGACGCCGAGGAACGCGCGGTCGACGCGGCCGTCCTCCAGGAGCTGGGCGACGACACTGGAGACCGTGTTGGAGGGAACGGCGAAGCCGATGCCGACGTTGCCGCCGCCGCCGTTCGCCGTCTCGATCTGTGAGTTGACGCCGATCACGCGCCCCTGGGCGTCGATCAGCGGGCCACCCGAGTTGCCGCTGTTGATCGGCGCGTCCGTCTGGATCACGTGGTCGATCGCGTAGTCGTTCGGCGCACGGACCTCGCGCTGGAGCGCGCTGACGATTCCCGCGGTGACCGTCCGCTCGAGCCCGAAGGGGTTTCCGATCGCGACGACCGGATCGCCGACCTGGACGGCGTCCGAGTCGGCGAGAGAGAGCGGCGTGAGCGCCTTCGCAGGGACGTCGACCTCGAGTAGCGCGAGGTCGGTCGAGGGATCGATGCCGACGACCTTCGCCTTGACGGTGTCCCGGTTCGAGAAGCTCACCTCGATCCGCGACGCGCCCCGCACGACGTGGTAGTTGGTCACGATGTGGCCGTCCTTGTCGATCACGAAGCCCGAGCCGAGCGCCTGCTGGGCCTGCCCCTGGATCGGGTTGCCGAACACGTCCACGCCCGACGGGCCGGACGAGGTGGTGGTGACCTGGACGACACCCGGCGCGTTGCGGCGGTAGATCTCCGCGACGTCGATCGTGGTCGACCCCGTCCGGGCCGGGCTCCCCGCCTGCTGCGTCGGGATCGGCGTCGCCGCGACGACCGGTGCCGGCTCGTCGAACGCCCCGAGCGCCCACGCGCCGGCGAGCGCCGCGCCGCCGCCGAGAAGGGAAGCGGCGGCGAGCGCGAGCCGGCCACTGCTCGTGCGGCTCGCGCCAGGGCGTTCGGGTACCTCGGAAAGGCTCACACCCGGGTTGTACCCGGGGGCCCGTGAACCCCTGGTTGTGTGCGGTTAAGCCGCGGTTGCGGCCACGGCGACGGTCTTCACGACCCGCTCGCGATCTGGGCCGAGCGCGACGTCGAGCCTCCGCTCGAGCTCCCCGGACGCAAAGAGCTCCTCGGTGATGTCGGCGCCGCCGATCAGCTCGCCCTTGACGAACACCTGCGGAATCGTCGGCCAGTCGCTGATGGCGGAAAGCTCCTGCCGGATCTGCGGGTCCGGGAGGATGTCGACGGCCGTGATCGGCGCGCCGGCATTCCAGAGCGCCTGAAGCGCCCGAAGCGAGTTCCCGCACGCCGGCCGCTCGGGAGTCCCCTTCATGAAGATCGCGACGGGCTCGTCGTCGATCACGTGCTGGATCTGGTCGCGAAGCGTCATGCCGTTCCCTTCGTCTGGATGCGGAGCTCGTGGATGGTGCCGTCGGCAAGCGGCTCCGCGAGCGCTCGGTTGACCATGCGGTGCTGCTCGACGAGCGAGACGCCGTCGAACGCGGCGCTCGCGACGGTCACGAGGAAGTGATCGCCTCCGCCCGTGCGGTCGACCACACTCACCTCACCGTCGGGGAACGCCCGCTCGAGGAGCACCCGGATCGTGTCGACGGCCATCGCATGATGCTAACGACGGCGCTCGGTCACAGGGCGCGGTGGGGTCGCTCGGAGGCGTCCACGTCGGGCCTCGAGAGCACCGGATGCCTGCGCCGCCACAGGGGCGAGCGCTGGATCGCGATGCCGGCCGCGCGCCACGCAGCCGTCTTCGCCCGGTAGGACGCTAGCCGTGCCCCGGCGTGCCCCGGCGCGGACACCTCGTAACCGAGCTCCGCCAGCAGGTCCCCCGCGACGTGCTCGAACGCGGCGAGCTCGCCCGGCGACAGCTCGGTTCGCCAGTCGCGCACGCCGACCCGAGGCGGCTCGTTCAGTCGCTGCTGGTGCTCCTTCCGCGCCGACTCGGTCTGCCCGACGTAGCCGAGCATCGCCTCGTCATACTCGAGCGCCGCGAAGTCGCAGACCCGGCGGAGCGAGGCGACGGGGTCGGCGACCAGCGCCTCGTACGCGAGCTCGTGGTAGCGGCGACTCCCGGCCCGGCGCCCGAGCTCACGTGCCGCGCGCACCTCCGTCGCCCACTGGCAGGCAAATCCGGCGGCGTTGCGCGGGGATCCCCAGCCCTCGGTCATGATCCCCGCGGGCACGGCGAGGAACGAGAGCGCAGCATCGCGGCCGTCCCGGATCAGATGGACGTAGAGGGCGTTCGGGAACAGCCGCTCGAGGAGGGGCAGGTACTGCATGTAGAGCGGCGTCTTGTCGCCCCAGCGCGGCTTGTCGCGCCCGGCCGCATACGCCTCGAAGACCGCGGTGACCGCCTCGCCGGTCGTCATCCCCGAACGGAGCCTGGGGGCGACCGCGTCGGGCGAGAGGCCCCACTCGACGAGAGTGGGCAGGCGCCGCAGGTCGTCGAGGAACGCGGCCGGGTCGACCCGGCCGCGATGACGCCCCGCGAGCTGGGGCACGAAGTAGGACTCGTCCGGGACTGCGAGCGCGGGGTTGCGGTCGAGCATCACGCGCAGGAGGGTCGTCCCGGAGCGGCGGACGCCGAGGACGATCACGGGCGGCGACGGTTCCCCCACGCGGGAACTGTACGGACCTGCTAATGCTTTCCGAAATGAAGTATCGGCGACGAGCGGATCCGTACCGCGACACCCACCTCATCGACCAGCGGGCACCGCGCGTCAACCAGACGGTCGTCGGGCTCGTCTCGCTCCTCGCCGTGCTCACCGGCTGGTGGTGGCTCCTGGCCGCGCTCGCGCTCCAGCTCGCGCTCGGCCTGACGCTCGGCCGCCGCTGGTGCCTCGCGTGCGTGGCGTACTTCGAGCTGCTCCAGCCGCGGCTCGGTGAGGGGCGTCTCGAGGACGCCCGCCCGCCGCGCTTCGCGAACATGGTCGGACTTGGCGTCCTGACCGCCGCGTCGCTCTCGTACCTGGCGGGGCACGAGGCGGCCGGAGCCGCGCTCGGTCTCCTCGTCGCGGCGCTGGCGCTGCTCGCCGCGACGACCGGCTTCTGCGCCGGCTGCACCGCATACAGGATCGGCTACCGGCTCAGGGGCAGGCGCTTCGTCTCGTGCCCCCTGCCGCCGCCTCTGTAGGCCGCTGCGCTCAGCCGTCACCCGCGTCGGTCGCGACGAGCGACCCGCGCCCGGCGAGCCAGCGGGCGGTCGCGTACAGCGCGGCGAGCGCGGCGGCGACGGCCCCCGCGACGAGGATCCCGTCAGCGCCGGGGGGGTCGATCAGCTTCACGCCGGCGAGGGTCAGGGTCGCCGCCAGCGCGATCCGCAGCGCGCGGTCGGGGAGCCTGACGGTGAAGCGGCCGCCGATGAGGACGCCCGGCACCGAGCCGATCAGGAGCCAGCCGGTGGCGCCGAGGTCGACGTGCCCCGCCAGCAGATGCCCCGCTCCGGCGACGGCGAGGAGCACCGCGGCGTGGAAGATGTCCGTGCCCACGACCTTCGCCGCGGTGAGCGGGAACGCGATCAGCATCACGAGCCCGAAGAGCGTGCCGCTGCCCACCGAGGTGAGCCCGACGACGAAGCCGCCGACGACTCCCGTCGCCAAGGCGATCGCGCGATCGCGATCGGTGAGCAGGAACGGCTTGTCCTCCGGGAGCGAGTGGAGGTAGGCCTTGACGAGGAAGGCGAGGCCGCAGATCACGAGGGCGACCCCGAGGATGAGCCTCGCCGCGTCCTCGTAGCCGTCGCCGTAGTGTTTCCTGAGCCACCAGGAGATGGCGACGCCCATGATCGAGAACGGGGCGGAGCCGAGCAGCATCCACGCCGTGAGCCGCGCGTGGACGTGACCGAGGCGGCGGTGCTGGACGGCGCCGAACGACTTGAAGATCGCCCCGTGGACGATGTCGGTGCCGATCGCGATGGACGGCTTGAAGCCGAAGAAGAGCACGAGGAGCGGCGTCATCAGCGAGCCGCCCCCCATCCCGGTGACGCCGACGAGCAGGCCGATCAGGAGCCCTGCGAGGGAGAGCTTCCAGTCCACGGTCACCGCCCCCTGTGCGGCCGGTGGCTAGCGGGCGACCGGGTCATCCGCGCGATGCGGCTCCGTGAGGAGGATTTCCTTGAGCGTGTCGCCGCGGAGACCGAGACGGAGGGTCTCGAGCGGGATCACCTCGTCGGGTGGGATGTTGCCGAGGTTGACGTTTGGCCCGAAGTGCTTCACGAACCAGGCCTGCGATGCCTTCGTCGGCGCCTCGAAGAGGACGTTCTCGATCGGCACGCCGTGCGCGATCTCGTCGAGGAGGCCCGTGCGCATGTCGCCGTCGGAGCGGTAGATCCCGGCCGTGCCGCCCTCGCGACCCTCGGTGATCACCTTCCACGCGCCGGCCGCGAGCTCCTCGTTGATCCACTCGACCCACTGGTAGGGGGCGAAGACGACGTCGGAGTCCTTCGAGCCGACCTCGGAGAGCACGGTGAAGTCGCGCGCGAAATCGGCGATCAGCGCGAGCTTCTCGTGGCGCGGGATCTCGAGAGTGCCGTCGGAGATCTCGACGTGCGAGAACCGATGCTCGACGAGCCAGGCCTTGAAGTCGTCCATGCGGCCGCGTCCGTACACCGCCTCGAAGAGCGTGCCGCCGCAGACCACCGGCGTCTCGAACGACCGGTAGAGCGCGATCTTCTTCTCGAGGTTGTTCGTGACGTAGCTCGTCCCCCAGCCGAACTTCACGATGTCGACGAACTGCCCCGCGGTGTCGAACAGGCCCTCGATGTCGCGCAGGTTCAGGCCCTTGTCGATCACATGGGTGAGACCGACGTCGCGGGGCTTGCCGGGGCGCGCGGGGACGCCGAGGAATCCGTCACTGAAATCGGGCATAGAGCTCCTCCAGCTTCGTCGTGGCGCGGTCCTGGACGTCGTGGTAGAGGGAGTTGCCGTGGGCGTCGATGCCGACGGTGAGGGGGCCGAAGTCCCTGACGCGGAACTTCCAGAGGCATTCGGGCATCAGCTCTTCCCAGGCGACGTCTTCGATCTCCTCGATCTGGGTGGTCTCGAGCGCGGCGGCGCCGCCGACGATCGCGAGGTAGACCATCCCGAGCCGTTGCATCGGCTCGATCGCCTCGTCGGGGAAGCCGCCCTTGCCGCAGATCGCGCGGACGCCGTAGCGCTCGCCGAGCCCCTCGGTGAAGCGCACCATGCGCGCGCTCGTGGTGGTGCCGATGCAGAGCTTCTCGTAGCGGCCGGGGCCGAGCCTGCGCACGTTCGGCGCCGTGTGCAGCAGCAAGGCTCCGGTGAGATCCATCGGCGGCTCCATCCCCTCGTCGAAGATGCGGATCTGGGTGCGGTCGCGGATCCCGATCACGTGGCCCTGCACGACCACCTCGTCGCCCGCCCGCAGCTCGAGGACCTCCGCCGGGTCGGATACCGGGAACGACACCTCGTGCTTCGCCATCAGAGCGCCGCTCCCGCCGAGCACGTGTCGCGCGCGGCGCTGCGGGGCACGCGCCAGCGCTCGCCGGCGCGAAGTCTCCCGCGCGCGCCAAGGCTCGTGCGCGCGCGCGCCCCGCCCTGGGTGGGGAAGCCTCCCGCCGCCCTCACTGCCGATTCTATGCCACGGGCCGCGGCGAGATCGTGCCGCTGGCGTGCCAACTCGTCCACAGGAGGCATCGTCCACGTCGTCGCGAGCACGTCACGCCTCCCTGTCGTAGTCGACGGTGCCGTCGGGGGCGATGTGCGCGGAGGCGCGCCGGGCGGCCCAGCACTGGTAGTTGACCGCGACCGGGTTCAGGGTCATGTGGGTGTCGGCGTGCTCGATGTGGCATTGGAGCACGGTCACGTCGCCACCCAGGCCCATCGGCCCGATCCCGGTCTCGTTCAGGAGACCGTAGAGCTCGTCCTCCAGCTCGGCGACGAGCGGGTCGGGGTTGCGTGTCCCGATCGGCCTCGCGATCGCCTCCTTGGCGAGGTGCAGCGCGTAGTCTGCCGAGCCGCCGATCCCGATCCCGACGATCCCGGGCGGGCAGGGCTTGCCGCCCGCCTCGACGATCGACTCGAGCACGAACCGCTTGATCCCGTTCACCCCGTCGGCCGGCACCAACATCTTCAGGAAGCTCATGTTCTCCGACCCCGAGCCCTTCGGCACGCACTTCACGTCGAGCCCGTCCCAGCCGGGCACGAACTGCCAGTGCACGATCGGCACCCGGTAACCGACGTTGGCACCGGTGTGCACGCGGGTCAGGGCGTGCACCGTGTTCGAGCGCAACGGGTGCTCCACCGTCGCCCGCTCCGTCCCCGCCTCGAGCGCCCGCTGGATGCCAACCGGGTGCAGGGGAAAGTGCTCCCCCACACGGCAGTAGAAGACTGCGATCCCTGTGTCCTGGCAGACGAGGTTTCGCTGCTCGTCCGCAATCTCCACGTTGCGCCGGATCGTCTCCAGCACCCGGATCCCCACCACCGACGTCTCCCGCTCCCGCGCAGCCCGGAGCGCATCGCGTAGATCCTGCGGGATGTCCTTCAGCGCCCACACGTACAGGTGAGCAGCCGCCTCCAGCACCGTCCCCTCGAGGCTGGCCGTGGTCGTCGCCATCTCGCCTCAGCTTCTCGCCTGCTCGGACGCGGCCGTTCCGGCGCGGCGTCCGAAGACGACGCATTCGAGCAGGCTGTTGCCCATCATGCGGTTTCGCCCGTGCGTGCCGCCCGCGATCTCGCCGCACGCGAACACACCCTCCAGCGTGGTCTCTGCCCGCGTGTCGATCACGAGCCCGCCGTTCTGGTAGTGCAGCACGGGATACGTGAGGATCGGCTCGGTGAGCGGGTCGATGCCCGCGCCGCGATAGCGGCGGAGCATGTACGGCAGCGAAACCTCCGCGTCGTGCCGAGAGATCCGCGTCGTGTCGAGCCACACCGCCGGCCTCCCGTCCTCGGTCTGGACGCCGCGCCCTGCCTCCACCTCGTCGAAGATCGCCTGTGAGACGACATCGCGCGCTCCGAGCGAATCGGTGAACTCCTCGCCGGCGGCGTTCAGGAGGACGGCGCCGTAGGCACGCGTCGTCTCCGGGATCGAGTACCCCTGCATCGTCACCGGCCACGCGCCGCCGTTCGGGTGGTACTGCAGTGCGTCGAGGTCGCGTGCGGCCGCGCCTGCCTCGAGCGCGATGCGCGTCGTCTCACCCGTCGCGTTCGGGTGGTTCGTCGAGAGCTCTCCCCGCGTCGCCGCTTCCGCGTAGCATCGACCGCCCGACGCGAGCACGATCGTCGCCGCGTCGATCTCGTCCCCGCCGTCCGGTGTCGCGAACGTCGCACGCCAGCCGCCGGACGCACGGTCGAGCGCGGTCAGCCGGTGATGCGCCAGGACGTCTGCCGACCCCGCCTCGAGCTCGTCGCGCAGCGTCTTCGTGATCGCATGCCCGGTCCGGTCGCCGACCTGGAGCAGCCGCTTCCGCGACGCCCCGCCGCAGCGAGCGAGCCGGTAGCCGCCGTTCTCCCGCGTGAACGCACAGCCCATCGCCTCGAGCCATGCGATCGCGCCCGGCGCCTCGGAGGTCAGCACCTCCGCGAGGGCTGGATCGGCCGTGTCGTGCGAGGAGCGCATGACGTCCTCCGCGTGCAGCCCGGGCGAGTCGTCGTCCCCGAGCGCCGCCTGGATCCCTCCCTGTGCCTTCGAGGAGTTGTTCGCCTGCAGCGTCGTCTTCGTCGCGACCGCGACCCGCGCGCCCGTCCGCTCCGCCGAGACGGCCGCGGAGAGGCCGGCGGCGCCGCTCCCGATGACGAGCACGTCGATGGGTCCGGCCGGGGACACGGCGGCATCGTACCCGGACCGCGATACCTCTAATGCGATGGATTAGCGACGCTTATCGAGCAAGGGCGACGGTAGACTCCCGTCATGCCGCACCTCGCCGATGTCATGCGCTCCGAGCCGATCGAGGTCGCCCCGGAGGACACGCTGGGCGAGGTCGCCGAGCGTATGAGCGAGGCGAATGTCGGCGCAGTCATCGTGATGGACTACGGGCGTCTGATCGGGATCCTGACGGAGCGCGACATGCTGAAGGCGATGGCGGCCCGCGTCCACACGAGCGAGGCGCGGGTGCGCCAGTGGATGACGGGGGACCCGATCACGGCCAGCGGCGAGACCGACGTCGAGGATGCCGCGCGGATCATGCTCGAGAACGGCTTCCGCCACTTGCCGGTGGTCGACGATGGCGGCCGCGCGGTCGGGATCGCGAGCCTTCGCCGGGTCGTCGGCGCCACGAGGGCTGCCGCCGACCGGGTCTGACGCGGTCGCTCAGCAGGCGGCGGCCGTGCCCCGGGTGAGCGCCGCGGCCGCTTGGTCGACGGTGACGTGCATCCGCCGCAGCCGGGCCCGCAGCCGGACGTCCTTGCGGATCGCGGCTGCGAGACCGGCCCGGGTGGAGGCGGGCGTCGCCTTCGCGAAGACGCAGTCGCTCGGCCGCGTGCGCCCGCCGAGCCAGCCCTCGGCGAACAGGTAGCGAAGCGGCGCGCGCCGGTAGGGCGCGCTCGCCATCGCGACGCGGGCCTGCGCGGGCGGCACGCGCTCGGCGCGGGCGCTCTTCGAGATGAGCGCCTGGGCTCGCGCGGCCGTCGTCGGCAGCTGCCGCGCCAGCTGCGGCTCGGGGATCGTCGCGAGCGACAGCGCCAGGCTCGCCGCGACCGCCGTGATCAGTGCGTACTCGCCCACGCTCTGATGATCGGCGCCCGTGCGCACCCGGTCAACCACGCCGGGCTGTGGAGAGATCGGCGCACATTCGCGACGAAGGACATCTGGTACACCGACGCCCGATTTGCGAACCTGACAACTAAAGCCGAACTCCGACGAAAGGAGCCTCCCATGTTCGAAGAGCTCACCGAGGAGCTGCTCGACCTCTCGGCCAACGTGCGCGGCTACGGTTCCGCGACCTACGCGGCCGTCAACGACGAGCCCTGCTCGAGCGGTCTCTGCAGCTCGGTCATCCTCTGCTGCACCTGCACCACCCTCTGCTGGTGATCCCGACGACGGCACCGGGCTCCGCCCTGCCGCGCCACCCGGCCCTCGCGCCGTGGTGTCGGCTCGTGGAGGACGGCACACGTGTGCTGCTCGAGCACGGTGGCACGGTCGTGACGCTCGAGGGGGCAGCCGCCCGCTCGCTCCTGCCCCGCCTGCTGCCGCTTCTCGACGGCACGCGCACGGTGGAGGAGCTCGGCGCCGTTCTCGGCCCCGCGATCGCGCCGGCGATCGAGAAGACGCTTGCGCTGCTCGCGGAGAACCAGCTGCTGGCGGAGGGACCGTTCTCCCTCGATAGCGACGTCGGGGCAGCGGCGACCTACGTCGCTGCGGTCACGCGCAGCACGACCCAGGCGGCCGCAGTGGAGGCCCTCGAGGGCGCGCAGGTCACCGTCCTCGGCAAAGGGGCGACGGCTGACGAGCTCGCCCGTCAGCTTGCGGCGGCGGGCATCCCCACGCTGGCGACGCTGCCGCTGGAGGCCGAGACCGATCCGGGCTCGTTCGTCGTCGCCGCCCCGGGGCACGACGAGCTGCCCGCGCTGCTGCGCGTGAACGAGCGCGCGCTCGAGCACCGCGAGCCGTGGCTCCAGGTGCTGCCGTACGACGGCCGGTTCGTCGTCGCGGGCCCGGTCTTCGTGCCGGGAGCGTCCGCCTGCCGGGCCTGCTTCGTGACGCGGCGGGCCGCCGCCTCGGGCTTCGAGGTGGACTTCGACCTGGTGGAACGCGTCCCGCGACGCACACCACCACCTGCCGCCCTCGTGTCGATCGCGTCGGCGCTCGCGACGGTCCTGGTCGTCCGCTGGCTGACGACTCGAGACCCGACGCTCCCGGGGAGGTTCTACGCGCTCGAGGCGGGGACGGTCGTGCGTCTCCGGTTCGACCAGCTGCTCCGCGTTCCCCGCTGCGAGTTGTGCGGCGCCCACGCGCGGGCGGTGCCCTCCCCCTGGTTCGAGGCGCCGTCGTGACGGCGACCCTCGACGACGCGCCGTTCACGACGGTCGAACGCGCCCTCGAGCGCATGGAGACGGCCGTCTCTCCCCTTGTCGGGATCGTGACGCAGACGATCTCGACGACGCACACGACCGACGAGGCGTCCTTGCCGAACTGCGCCGGCGAGCTCGCGTCGGCTCGGCGAACGCTCGGCGTCGACACGGTCGCCTTCGGCAGCGGCGCTCATCCACGACCCGCACGCGCACGGGCGGCGGCGATCGGCGAGGCGCTCGAGCGCTACTCGGCGTTGTTCGTCCCGAGGGAGCGCCTCCGGCTCACGAGCGCGCGGACGCTCGGTGACGCCGCTGTGCGACCGTCGCGCTTCGCCCTCTTCCACCCCACGCAGCTCGCCGAGCCCTCGTTCCCGTTCGTCGCCTTCACCGAGGACGTTCGTACGACCTTCGTCGCGGCGACTGCGCTCGCCGACGGTGCCGCCGCGTACCTGCCGGCCGAGCTCTGCTACCTGGCTCAGCCCGGCACCGCTCTCCGCCCGATCGCCTACTCGACGAGCAGCGGGCTCGCCTGCGCGGCGACGTTCACCGAGGCGGTGCTCGCCGCCCTGTTCGAGCTCGTGGAGCGGGACGCCGTGATGCTCGCGTGGAAATGCGGCCTCTCGCTGCCGCTCCTGGACTGGGCCGGCGACGAGGTGCTGGAGACACACGACCGGCGCTACTTCGGCTCCACCGGGCTTCCCTTCAGCGTCCTCGACGGCAGCGGGTTCCTCGACGTCCCCGTCGCGATCGCGATCGTCCACGGCCCTCACGACTCCCGCGCGTCGCTCGCCGTGGGCGCGGGCGCGGCGAGCACGATCGGGGAAGCGTGGCTCAAGGCGCTCTCCGAGGCCTTCGGTGTCTACCGGTGGCTGCGGCAACAGACGATCGGGCGCGCGGACGCCGGTCGCTCGAGCGAGGAGGAGATCGAGACGTTCGACGAGCACATGCTCTTCTACGCCCGACCGGAGCGTGCTGCGCTCGCCGCGTTTCTCGACGCCTCCCGCGAGCGACGGCCGACGGCCGCGATCGCGCCCGTGGCGGGCGAGACGCCGCGGGAGCAGATCGAGGCGCTGGTCGCGAGGCTTGCCCGTCACGGGGTGTCCGCCTACGCGGCGGACGTCACCTCGCCGGACGTCGCCTCGCTCGGCGTCTCCGTCGCACGCGTCGTCGCCCCGGAGCTCTGCGCGCTCGACGTCTCCCATCGGGCTCGCTTCCTCGGCGGGCGCCGGCTCTACCTCGCCGCCTACGAGGCCGGACTGGTGCCTGCACCGCTCGAGCTACCCGACCTCAACCCGCTCCCGCACCCGTTCCCGTGAACGACTCGGCCGCCACGTCGGAGCCGGTGGACGCCGTCGGCGCGCTGTCCGAGACCGAGCCCGTGCCGACGATCAGGCTGACGGCGATCACGGGAGCCGACGGCCTGTACGAGAGCGACCCGACCGAGGACTACCACGAGGCCTCGCGGATCTACGCCGGGCTCACCGACCCGTTCGTCGTGGGGAGTGCGCGTCTCGCGCGAAGCCCCACGATGCGGATCACTGCGACCCGGTCGGTCAAGCGGCATCCACAGCGGCCGCTCGTCGCGCTGCCCGAGCCGAGCCTCGGCCCGACGACGCTCGCCGAGGCAGTGGCGGCACGGCGCTCGGTTCGCAGCTTCGGGCCGCGCTCGGTCGGGCGCGGCGACCTCGGGACGCTCCTCCACGCCGCGTACGGCGTCACGGGGCTCGTGCCCGGGACCCCGCAGGCGCTCCGCAGCGCTCCCTCCGGCGGAGCCCTCTACCCGCTGGAGCTCTACGTCGCGTGCCACCGCGTCGACCCGCTCGAGGCCGCGCTCTACCACTACGACCCGCTGCGGCACGCCCTCGAGCTGCTGCGGCCGCTGCCGACACCGTCGGGGACAGGCGACCTGAGCCCGTACGGGGAGGCTCTGGCCGACAGCGCCGCGGTCGTCGCCATCACGGCGGTGTTCTGGCGGTCGCGCTTCAAGTACGGCGCCCGCGCCTACCGCTTCGCCCTGCTGGAGGCCGGGCACGTAATGCAGAACCTCTTGCTGGCCGCCGCCGCGCTTCGCCTCGCCGCGCTCCCGGTCGGTGGCTTCTACGACCGCGAGGTCGACGCCTTCCTCGGGGTCGACGGGATCCACGAGGCAGCGCTCTATCTCGTGCCGGTCGGGCACCCGGGAGCAGCATGAGAGCGGCCGCCGCAGGGCGGGTGACCGCCTGGGTCGCGGTCGCGGTGGGCGGGGCACTCGTCGCGCCGGCGGTCGATCCGCTCGACACGACGCTCCATCCCCTCCCCGAAGCGCTCGCCGTCGGCTGCATCGCCGGGGTGGCGGCGTTCCTCGTCCTGGCGCGGCGGTGGGTCACGGCCTCGTCGCTCGCCGCGGTGCCGCGACCGCGTCTCGTCGCCCGCGTCGTCGTGCTCGTGGCCAAGTCGGCTCAGGAGGAGACGATCTGGCGCGCCCTCGTCCTCGGCCTCCTCGTTCCGGCTGTGGGGGCCGCCGCCGCCCTCGCCGTCAGCACCGTCTGCTTCGCCGCCGCCCACGTCGGCCTTCTCGGACGACGCGCCTTGGCGCATCTCGCCACGGGCGCTTCGTTCGGCCTCGCCTACCTGGCAACGGGGCGTCTCGTTGCGGCGATCACGGCGCATGCCACCTACAACGTCCTCGTCGGCGTGACTCCCGTGAGACGCCCGGACGCGTCCGTTTTGGACACTGGTCGCCGCGGCGCGCGGCTCGTAGCATCCGTGGCGCCGCTCGCACGTCTCCGAACGATGCGCCAGACCACCTCGCCTTCGCCGCCGCTCGCAGTCCTCGAGGACGTGACGAAGTCGTTCGCCGCCGTGAAGGCACTCGACGCCGTCGATCTCACGCTGGGAAGCGGCGAGATCGTCGCCCTGCTCGGGCCCAACGGCGCCGGGAAGTCGACGGCGGTCGCGATCATGCTGGGGCTCCGTCGGCCGGACGCCGGCCGCGTGCAGCTCTGCGGCCGCGACCCACGCGACCCGTTCGCCCGCCGGGGGGTCGGCGCCGTTCTCCAGGACGTCGGCTTCCCGCCCGGCCTGCGCGTTCGCGAGACGGTCGAGCTCGTCCGCGCGCACTTCCCCTCCCCCGCCTCGACCGCCGAGACCCTCGAGCGGCTCGATCTCGCAACGGCCGCCGATCGTCATGCCGGAGGCCTCTCGGGCGGCCAGCGGCGTCGCCTCGCCGTCGCGCTCGCCCTCGCGGGGCGCCCGCAGGTCCTCTTCCTCGACGAGCCCACGGCCGGCATGGATGCGAGGGCGCGTCGCCGGCTTCTCCGCGATCTCGCCGAGTTCGCGGTGGCCGGCGGCACCGTGCTCCTGACGACGCAGCAGCTCGCCGAGGCCGAGGCGATCGCGACGCGCGTCGTGCTGCTCAGCGCTGGTCGCACCCTGGTGGAGGGAACGGTCGCCGAGGTCCGCGCGTACGGCGGCCTCACGAAGGTGTCCCTGCGCGCGTCCGCGCTCCCGCCCCTCGCCGGGGTCGGCTCCGTCGAGTCGCAGGGTGACCGGCACGTCATCTACGCCGACGATGCCGACGCGCTCGTCGCGACGCTCGTCCGCTCCGGGATCGAGTTCAGCGAGCTCCAGGTGACGCCGGTCAGCCTCGAGGACGCGTTCGTGGCGCTGACGGAAGCGGTCGAATGAGGCTCGCGATCGCGCACGCGAGAGCGGAGACCGCCAACCTCGCGCGGTACCCTGCCTACGCGCTCCCGACGGTCGCCTTTCCCGCCGTCATGCTCTTGCTCTTCGGTCGCCAGTTCGAGCGCGGCGAGCCCGACCGGCTGCTCGCCGGGTTCGCGGCTACGGCTCTCCTCACCGTCGCCTTCTTCCAGTTCGGCGTCGGCATCGCGACGAGCAGGACGACACCGTGGGAGACCTTCCTGCGCACACTCCCGGTATCCCCGACGGCGCGGCTGGCCGGGCGCGTCCTCTCGGCCCTGGTCTTCGCGACGGCGACCGTAGGGGCGGTTGCCCTGGTCGCCTTCACGGTGTACGACGTCGAGATGGCGCCCTGGCGAGGCGTGGCGCTCGGGCTCGCCCTGCTTGTCGGCAGCGTCCCGTTCGCGCTCCTGGGGATCGCGTTCGGGTACTGGCTTCCCCCGCGCGCCGCGCTGCCGGTGGCGAACATGCTCTTCCTGCCGCTCGCGATCGGCGGCTTTCTCTGGATGCGCCCCACCGATGAGGTCCCCCACGATCTCGACGTCGCGTCCCAGCTCCTGCCGACGCGAAGCTGGATCGAGGTGCTCGACCCGATCGCGACCGGCGACCGTCCACTCCCGCTCCACCACGTCGCCGCCCTGACGGCGTGGGGAGCCGTGTTCTTCGGCCTCGCGTGGTGGGGCTATCGACGCGACGAGGGAGAGCGGTTCACCTGACGCCGGATCACCACACCGAGCGCAGAAGCCCTGCCACCTCCGCGGCCGAGGCCGGACGCGGGTTCGCCCGGGCGCCGGCCCGCGCGACGACGGCCCCTGCGACCGCGTCGAGGTCCTCCTCGAGGATGCCGAAGTCGCGCAGCCGTTCGTAGCCGCCGAGCCGTGCCAGCTCTTCGACGTGGGCCGGCGCGTCGTCGGTACCGAGCGCGTCTGCGAAGCGGGCGACCGCGTGGGGCACGACCTCGGCGTTGAAGCGCAGCGCCGCCGGCAGGCAGACGGCGTTCACCGCCCCGTGCGGCAGCCCGTAGCGGCCACCGAGCGCCTGCGCCATCGCGTGACCGAGGCACAGCCCGGCCTCGGCGAGCGCGAGCGCGGCGCGCATCGCACCCTCGAGCAGCCGCGTGCGCCCGTAGATCCCGTCGAGACGATCGACGACGAGCGGGAGCGCGTACGCGATCGCCGTCGAGCCCGTGTCGGCGTGGCGCTCCGCGGCCGGCGTGCAGGCGGGGTGGTAATACGCCTCGGCACAGTGGGCGAGGGCGTTCATCGCCGTTCCCACCGTCGCCTCGAGCGGCAGCCCGACGGTCAGCTCCGGGTCGTAGATTGCGGCCACGGGGCGTGCCCGCTCCTCCATCCCGCCGCCCTTCCGGCCCGGCGCGAGAAGCATCCCGAAGTACGGGGTCCACTCCGCACCGGCGTACGTCGTCGGGATCGCGACGACCGCCGGCGGCGTGACCGGCGGCTCCGCGCGCACGAGCTCGGCCACGACCGCCTTGCAGGTATCGATCGCGCTGCCGCCGCCGACCCCGACGAGACCGTCCGCGCGACTCGAGCGCGCGAGCGCCGCGGCTTCGCGCACCGTCTCGACGGGCACGTGGGGACGGACCCCGTCGTACGTCGCGACGACGGGGAGAGGCCCGACGCTCCCGGCACCGCGGCGTGACGCGACGAGGAGCGGCCTCGTGATGCCCGCCTCGCCGCAGACGTCGCCGAGCCCACCAATGGAGCCGGCGCCGAACCGCACGATCCGCGCCGGCGCCTCGCTCATTGGCCAACCTTCGGTTGGACGCTCATCGCGGCCCGGGCTCCGGAGGGACGAGCCCGAGGCTGCCGAGCGTCGCGATCCGCGCGCGCGCGAACTCGACGAATGCGTCGGCGGCGCGGGTCTGCACGCGCGCCGTGCTTCGCACGAGCGAGATCTCCCGCCTGCCGTCCATCCCCTCGACACGCGCCTCCGCGAGCGCGCCCGCTGCGAGATCGGACTCGACCGCCGCGCGCGAGATGAAGGTCACGCCGTACCCGGCGAGCACCGCGCTACGGACGGATTCCTGCAGCCCCAGCTCCAGGCGAGGGTCGAGGTCGCGGAGCCGTACCCCGAGTCGCCGTAGCTCGTCCTCGACGATACGGCGGACACCCGCGCCCTCCTGCATCACGACGAGAGGCTCGGACGCGAGCTCGTGCACGTCGATCGTCCGGCCGGCGAAGTGGTGCGCGGGCGGGCAGACGAGGACGACCTCGTCGTACGCGAACGGCTCGAAGCGGACGGCACGGTGCCGCGGTGCCGCGCCGACGATCCCGAGCTCGAGACGCCGTTCCGCGACGAGCTCGACGACCATCCGGGTGTCATGCACCTCGAGGGCGACGCGCACCGCCGGGTGCGCGCGCTGGAACTCGCAGAGGAGCTGCGGCACGACGACGGCCGCCGGGCCCGTCGAGCCCCCGAGCGACAGCGACCCTACGAGATCGCCCGCGCCCCGCGAGGCGACCTCGTCCAGGACCTGCCGCTCGAGCGCGAGCAGCCGCTGGGCGCCCCGATAGAGTCGCAGCCCGGCCTCGGTCGGCTCGACGCGACGGCCGGAGCGGTCGAGGAGCTGGGTCGCCAGCCGCTTCTCGAGCGCCCGCACCTGGAGGGAGACGGCGGGTTGGGTGACCCCGAGCTGCTCGGCCGCGTGCGAGAACGAGCGCCGCTCGACCACGGCGCAGAACGCCGCCAACTGACGCGTATCCATAAGAGAAGCTTATACTACACGGCACATGAAGAGCTTCGACCGGCACCCGGGCCGCTGATGCGCGTCTGGATCGACGTCACGAACTCGCCCCACGTGGTCTTCTTCCGGCCGCTGGTCTCCCTCCTCGAGTCGCGCGGGCACGAGGTGACGATCACCGCGCGCGACTTCGCCCAGACGCTCGAGCTGCTTCGCGAAGCGGCGCTCACGCACACGATCGTCGGCCCGCCGCACGGCGGCGCCTCGCGCGCGGGCAAGGCGCGCGCGATGGCGGTCCGCCTTGTCGCGCTGCGCCGGTTCGCCCGCCCGAGGCGCTTCGACGTCGCGCTCTCGCATGCCTCGCACGAGCTGCCGCTCGCGGCGCGGTCGCTCGGGGTCCCGTCGTCGTACGCCTTCGACTACGAGTTCGCCCGCGCGCAGCACCTGCTCGGCTGCCGGGCGGCGACACGGGTCGTCGTTCCCGCGGCGATCCCGCAGGAGCGGCTCGATCCGCTCGGCGCCCACGCCCGCAAGGTCCGGCGCTACCCCGGTCTCAAGGAGGACTACTACCTCCACGGCTTCTCGCCCGATCCCGGTGTGCTCGGCGCGCTCGGGCTCGACCGCTCTCGCATCCTGGCCGTCGTACGCACCCCGCCCGAGGTCTCGCTGTACCACCGCCACGCGAGCCCGCTCTTCGCCGGGGTGCTCGAGCGGCTCGGAAGCGACCCCACCGTGCACGCCGTCGTCCTCCCGCGGACGCCGGGACAGCGGGAGTCGCTCCGGGCGGCATCGCTGCCGTCGCTCGTCGTACCCGACCGCGCGGTCGATGCCCTGAGCCTCGTCGCGCTGGCCGATCTCGTCGTCTCGGCGGGGGGGACGATGAACCGCGAGGCGGTCGCGCTCGGCACGCCCGTCTACACGACGTTCGCGGGCCGGATGGGCGCGGTCGACGAGCACCTCGTGCGCGACGGTCGCCTTCGCGTGCTCGGGGCGGCGGGGGATCTCCGGGTCGAGCGCAAGCGGGCGTCGCGACCGGCGGCCACCCGCCCGCCCGACGTGCTCCTCGACTGCTTGCTGGCCGCGCTCGACGGATAGCTAGGACGAACGCAGGGAAGGTCGGGCTTCCAGGCCCGGCCCTCTCTCGCCTCGCTCGAGCCGCGCGACGAAGCCGCGGCCGCCCGCGAAGAGGCAGTGGTCGACGTTCGTGACGAGGCCCCCGCAGTAGGAGAGCGGCTCCGTGACGTCCCGCGGGTCGACGCCGAGCACGGCCGCGATCGGCGTGTGGCCATGGACGACGCGCGAGCCGCCGTACGCGTCGAGGAGCGACCGCACCGCTTCGGGGTCGTCGAGGCGCATCCGGTCGGAGACCGCCCCGAGCAGGTCGTCGACATCCTCCGCCGAGCCTTGCGCGAGCACCGTGCGGGTCGAGCGACGCACGGCGTCGATCGACGTCCCGAGGTCGAGGTAGGCAGTCGTATCGGCATGGATCAGGAGCGTCTCGCCCTCGCGTGCGAGCGGGGGCAGCTCCGTGATCCAGGCCAGGTGGTCGGGCGTCAGGGCCCGAAGATCCGATTCCACGCCACCGTTCCGTCGCCACAGCTCGTGGAAGGACTCGCCCGCAATGCTCGTCTGCTCTCCGGCGAAGCGGGCGACCGAGAGAAGCAGCACCTCGTGGTTGCCGAGCAGGCAGCCGACGGCGCCCCCGCTCTCGTCCTGGAGTCGCCGGACGAGGTCGATCGCGCCGATCCCGTCGGGGCCGCGGTCGGTGAGGTCGCCGACGAGCCAGAGACGCGCATCGCCGCCCTGCCAGCGTTCGTCCCGGTCGACGAGCCCTGCGTCCCGGAGCAGCTCGACGAGCACGTCGCGACAGCCGTGGACGTCGCCCACGACGAAGGCCGGGGCGCCAGGGGCTATGGCGCGTGCCTCGGCTCGGAGGCGGCGGAGCGCTCGCGCCGCGGCTCCCCCAGCAGCCGGCGGAGCTCGCCGACGAGCTCGAGCGTCTCGCCTTCCTCGACCAGGCGCTCGAGCAGCGCGAGCTCGGACTCGAGCCACGCGGAGTCGACGGGTCGGCGGGTGATCAGGTCGATCTTCGGGTGCTCGCTCGGGGTGGCGGTCTCCCCCGCGCCGACGAGCTCCTCGTGGAGCTTCTCGCCCGGCGCCGGCCCGATGAACTCGATCGCGATCTCCCGCCCGGGCTCCTTGCCCGAGAGGCGGATCATCTTCTCGGCGAGGTCGACGATGCGGACCGGAACGCCCATGTCGAGGACGTAGACCTGCCCACGGCCGCCGATCGCCCCCGCCTGGACGATGAGCTGTACCGCCTCGGGAATCGTCATGAAGAAGCGGGTCATCTCGGGGTGCGTGACCGTGACCGGCCCGCCGCGAGCGATCTGGCGCCTGAAGATCGGGATCACCGAGCCCGACGAGCCGAGCACGTTGCCGAAGCGGACGGCGACGAACCGCGTGGTGACGTCCGCGCGATGACCCCAGGTCTCGACGATCCACTCGGCGAGCGCCTTCGACTGGCCCATCACGGTCTTCGGGTTGGCTGCCTTGTCGGTCGAGACGAGCACGAACCGCTTCGCGCCGTACTCGACCGAGACGTCCGCGACCGTCCTCGTTCCGAGTGTGTTGTTCCGCACCGCCTCGAGGGGGTTTGCCTCCATCATCGCGACGTGCTTGTACGCGGCCGCGTGGAACACGACGCCGGGCCGGTACTTGTCGAACACCTGGCGCAGCTTGATCGAGTCGCGCACGTCGCCGACGACGGCGGCTGCGGCGAGGAAGCTCCGTTCGCGCACGAGCTCCCGCTCGATCTCGAAGAGCGCCGGCTCGGCGTGGTCGAGCAGGACGAGCTTCGCGGGCCCGATCCGGGCGATCTGCCGGCAGAGCTCGGAGCCGATCGAGCCGCCCGCGCCCGTCACCAGGACGACCTCGCCCTGGAGGTACCCGGAGATCGACGCGAAGTCGACCTCGACGGGCTCGCGGCCGAGCACGTCCTCCACCTCGACCGGGCGCAGCTGGCGGGCGAGGTCGGCGTCGCCGGAGACGAGGTCGGCAAGGGTCGGCAGCGTCTTGACCGGGACGTCGAGCGCCCCGGCGGTCTCGACGATAAGCGCGCGCAGCTCGCCGGACGCGCTCGGGATCGCGATCAGCACCTCGTCCGGTCGCCGGTCGCGGATGACGTGCTCGAGGTCGGCAGTCGTCCCGAGCACCCGCACGCCGTGGAGACGGAGGTTTCGCTTGCGCGGGTCGTCATCGAGGAGCCCGATCGGCGTGTACCCGAGCGCCGGGGAGCGCTGCATCTCCTTCACCACGAGCTGCCCGGCGTCGCCGGCCCCGACGATGATCGCCTCCTTGCCCCGCGTCACGATCCGACCGGGGAGCGGCCGCTCGATGATCGTCCGGGCGAGCAGGCGGGAGCCCGCCACGAACGCCATGCAGACGAGCAGGTCGATGAACCAGACGCCGCGGGGAACGTCGACGCGGTGGATCTCGAAGAGCGTGAAGACGAGGAAGACCGCGACCGACGCCAGCACGACGCCCCGGAACGCACCCCACATGTCGCGGGTCGAGACGTAACGCCACCAGCGGTTGTAGAAGCCCGCCAGCGCGAAGACCGGGAGCTTGATCGCGACGACGAGCGCGACGATCGACCAGTCGAGATACCGGTCGTAGTACACGGGCCGGTCCTCGAAGCGGAGGCTCCAGGCGAGCCACCAGGCGCCCGCCACGAGCAGCGCGTCGACGCCGACCTGCCAGATCGAGTGGCGGCTCACCGGGCTACGCACCTCGCGAACCTCCTCTACACGACGACGCCGACGGCGGACTTCACCGCGGCCGCGACCCGCTCCTGCTCGGCGAGCCCGATCCCGCCCCACATCGGCAGGGCGAGGTTCTCCGCCGCGGCGCGCTCGGTCTCGGGCAGGGAGCCCGGCGGGTACCCGAGGTGCTCGAGCGCGGGCTGGAGATGGAGCGGCGTCACGTAGTACGACGCCGACGCGATGCCGGCGTCTTCGAGCGCAGCTGCGATCCGCTCCCGCTCCGGCGCTCGCACGACGTACATGTGGTAGACGTGCCCGGGCTCGTCGAGGGGGAGCTCGACGACCTCGCCGAGGCCGAGCTCCGCGTACCGGGCCGCCGAATCCCGACGCGCGCGGTTCCAGCCCGCAAGGTGCGGGAGAAAGACGCGCAGGGCGGCGGCCTGGATCGCGTCGAGACGCGAGTTCGTGCCCACGAGCTCGAACGTCCGCTTGTCACGGGAGCCGTGGAAGCGAAGCTGGCGCACCGTGTCGGCCACGCCGGTGTCGGTACACGCGACGAGGCCCCCGTCGCCGAGCGCGAAGAGATTCTTCGTCGGGAAGAAGCTGAACGTCGAGCAGACCCCGGTCGTGGCGATGCCGGGGGCGCCGAACGCCTGTGCCGCGTCCTCGAGCAGCGGCAGCCCGAGCGCGGCGAGCGCCTCCAGCGGCGCGGGGCGCCCGAACAGGTGCACGGGGACGATCGCCCTCGTCCGTACCGTCACCGCCGCCGCGACCGCGGCGGGGTCGAGGTTCAGCGTCACGGGGTCGATGTCGGCGAAGACCGGTGTCGCGCCGACCCGCGCGATCGCCTCGGCGGTGGCGAAGAACGTGAATGCCGGGCAGATCACCTCGTCCCCGCGCCGGACGCCCATCGCCTCGAGGGCGAGGACGAGCGCGTCCGTGCCGTTCGCGACGCCGACGGCGTGCGGTACACCGAGGTAGGCAGCGGCCTCGCGCTCGAACGCCTCCACCTCGGGGCCGAAGATGAAGCGCCCCGACTCGAGGACCTCCGCGAAGCGCCGCTGCAGCTCGGGGATGAACGGCGCGTACTGCGCCTTGACGTCGACGAGCGGGATCACGACGCCCGGAGTCTACTTGCCACGCTGGCCGCCTTCGGCTGCCGGCGCGGCTAACCGAGCTCGTCCGCGGCAGGCTGCCGCCGCCGCCTGAGGAAGCGGCGGCCGAGCCACGCGACCGCGACCACGAGGCCGGCGGCGACGATGTAGTCGACGAAGCGGAAGGCGTGGTGGAACGACTCCCAGCTCGCACCGGCCGCCCAGCCCGCGCCGGCGAAGGCGAAGCACCAGAGCGCCGATCCGAGCAAGGTGAGCCACACGTACGGGTGGAACCGCGCGCGAAACACCCCTGCGGGCACCGAGATGAACGACCGCACCACCGGCGTGATCCGGCCGATGAACACCGCCCACTCCTCCCAGCGGTCGAACCAGCGCTCCGCGCGGTCGAGCTTCTCGGCGCTCAGGTGGAGCCAGCGCCCGTGGTGCTCGAGCCACGGGCGGCCGAGGTAGTCGCCGAGGGCCCAGCCGCCGATCGACCCGATCAGGTAGCCGACGGTTCCTGCGGTGGCAACGGCCAGGTAGGCCGGGAGCCCGCTCTCGAAGTGGTAGCCGAAGAGCGTGATCGCCTGGCCGGCGAAGGCGCCCGAGGCGACCGCGCCGCCGTAGACCATCACGACCTCGCTGGCGGCCGGGAGCACCGCGTCGACGAGCATCAGGAAGAAGACGGCGTAGAGCCCGTAGCTCCCGATCGCGTCGGTGACCAACGTCGTGATGTCGCTGAGGATGCTCGCGAGCGGCATGGCCGCGGAAGGCTACCGGCGTGGGGCGACGGCCTTGCGAATGACTATCGCCGCGTCGAGCTCCGAGCGGCCGAGCGCCGAGCTCGCGACGACCCGCACGGTGAAGCGCCCGGCGATGCGCCCGCCGTTCCGGCCGAGCCCGTCCCAGGCCACGCGCTGGTCGCCGGCGTCGCGGGCCGCGGGCACGGCGAGCCCCGGACGGACGACGCGGCCGGCCTCGTCGAGCACGCTGACGGCGACCCGGGCCGCTCGCGCCAGCCGGAAGGTGATCGGGATCTGCCGCCCACCCGCCGGCACGGCGCGCAGCTTCGGCACGTGCAGGAAGCCGAGCGTGTCGTCGACGACGAACGTCCGCGTCATCGAGGTCTGCCGCGCGAGGTCGTCGGTCGCATCGATGCGGACGGTCCAGCGCCCCTCGACGAGCGCACCCTCGGCGCCGGTCGACCCGCCGGCGGCCGGGAAGGGGATGGGGTGGGTGCCTGCGGCGCGATCTCCCGTTGCGCTGAACGCGACCGAGCCGTCGGGGCGGGTGAGCGTGACGCCGACTGCCGAGTCGCGCGCCAGCCGGTACGAGAGCGACTGCGTGTCCGCGACGCCGTCGCCGTTCGGAGACACCTGCGGCACTGGCGGAGTGAGGTAGGCGCCCGCGTACTCGAAGACCAGGGCGGATCCGATCGGCCGCTCGCGGCCGTCCGAGGGACGGTTGAGGAGCTGCCCGTCCGCGGCCACGGTCGTCGAGCCGCCGCTGTCGAACGCCATCGCGCGCACGGCCCCGAGTCGGATCATCGTTCGGGCGAGCTCCGCGTTCGTCAACCCGGTGCTGTACCCGGGTTGCCGTCCGTCGACGGCCGCGAGGATCACGCGCCCGTTCGCAAGCTGGCCGACAGCGGTCCTCGGCGCGCGAGGCACGAGCTGGATCGGCGTGAACCACTCGTTCGCCCCCACGACCGGCTTGCCCGCCCGGACGAGCTCCGGGCCACCGCCCACCGCCGAGACGATGTTTGGCCAGTCCGGCACGAGGTCGAGCCGGACACGCACGGAAGCGCCGGACGGAGCCTCGGCAGCGAGCGCGGCAGCGGCGGCTCCGGCACCGACGAGCACCGCGCCGCCGGGGGGATCGGCACGGGCGCGTCGCCGACGACGACCTCGACGACGGGGGCCGCCAGATCGACGTCCGGCGTCACGAGCGGGAAGGGGAAGAGCACGGCGGCCGTCGCACCCCGAATCGCGGGCGTGGCCGGCCCGTACGCCGACGTGTACAGCGCGGCGCGCCCGGCGCTCGGCGGGTCGTTCAGCGGAGAGAGCGGCCGCGCCGTCGTGCCGGCCCACGTCGCCCGGATCGCGACCCGACGGACGTCCAAGATGCCGTCGGTGCGGATCCCGACGCTCGAGCGGTTCGCGCTCGGGCCGTGGGCGACGTCGCCGTCGCGCATGAAGATTCCGCTCACCCTGCCGTTGTCGAAGCGGGAGAAGTCCGCGTTGACGCCGGCGGTCACCCCGTCCGCGACCCGTCGCTGCATGGAGGTCAGCGTCTCGCGCCCGAGCACGGAGTCGTTCGAGAGGAGAGGTTCGAGGGTCGTCAAGCCTCCGGGCCGCGGCCCGGAGATGACGTGGAGCACGACAGGCCCGTGCGAGGTGAACTCCACCGTCCGGTCGTAGGTGACGCCCGGCCAGAGCTTGGTGGCCGCCGCATGGGCCCCGGCTGCATGGAGCCCGACCATGGCCAGGCAGCCGACCGCGAGCAGCGAACGAATCGGAGAGCGAAGCCCCATGGACTGGCGCCGAGAGTAGCCGGGGGGACCGGTGGATCCGCCCAGGCTTACAGGATCCGAACCTGGCAGGCGCTACGGCCCCGGTGCCCTCTACGGCGGTGGGCCCGGGAGCCCGCCGGCGCGCCGGTAGGACGCGACGATCGTCGAGCGCCGACGCTCCGGAACGAGCCGCTCGAGCAACCGCAGGACGGCCGGCGCGACCGGCACGCGCGCTCCGTACCGGTGCAACGTCGCGACGTACTCGACCGCGACCGGCTCGAGCCCTCCGGCGGCAGCGGCGGCCGCGAGCGCGGAGGGCGTGTTCGCCCGGTACCGGGTGGGATACACGTCGCGCTCGGCGGCCCCGGCGCCGCGTCGCTTGATCCCCAGTCGCACCCGCGTCGGCAGCCGGTCGCCGAGCGCCATGGCGGGGCTCGACCTGTTGCTCGTCAGGAGCACGACACGTCCGTCGGCACGCAGGATCCGGTGCCACTCGGCAAAGGCATGCTCGGGCTCCGCGAGGTGCTCGACGACGAAGTTCGCATACACGAGGTCGAAGCTCGAGTCCGCGAACGGGAGCCGCCCGTCGAGGTCTGCGGACACGTACTCGTCGAGGCTCGGGTTCTCCCGCCCGGCTCGCTCGTCCGCATCGACGCCCACGAGCCGTTCGATCCGATCGCGGTAGAACCGCAGCCGGGTCGTCCGCCCGCACCCGGCGTCGAGCGCGACGGCGCCCGGTCGGAGTGCATCGTCGAGCAGCCGGCGCTCGACCGCGACGTGATCGGTCTCCACGCACGGCATTCTGCTCGACGATGTCGGACGCGCGGCCACGTCGCCGCACGGACACCCCATCCCCTCCGGGCCGATACCGTGCAGGCGTGACCGCGATCGTCCCCTCCACGCGTACGGCGCTCCTCGAGTCGCTCGTCGAGCGCTTCCCGGACGTGCCGCCCGAGGCGGTGCTCAAGGAGGACCTCCTGCGCACCGGCATCGCGTTCGACGAGTCGGCGCTCTCGGACAACTTGGACGGCGAGGTCAAGCCCAAGTCGTACTTCATCTTCTCGTTCGACCAGAAGCCGCTCACCGAGCTCGGCGAGGCTGCGCTGCGCCGCCCACCGGAGGAGGTCGCGCTCACTGGCGGCCCCTACGCCCTCCGCCGCACGATCGTCTCCGTCCGGGTCAACCCTGCCTCGCCCTACCGCATCGCGCGGGGTGGCGACGGCGCGCTCGGCCTCTCGCTCGAGGGACGTACGCTCGCCGAGGTCGCCCTGCCGCCGATGCCCGAGTACTACCGCCACCCCCTCGCGAGCGGCAAGACGGTGATGGAGACCGCACCGACGATCCAGTGGGGCTACCTCGTCTACCTCACCGTGCTGCGCCTCTGCCAGTACTTCGGCGCGAAGGAGGAGTGCGGCTTCTGCGACATCAACCACAACTGGCGCCAGCACAAGCGGGCCGGCCGGCCCTACACGGGTGTCAAGCCGGTCACCGACGTGCTCGAGGCGCTCGCGCTGATCGACCGCTACGACACCGAGCGGGTGAGCAAGGCGTACACCCTCACCGGCGGCTCTGTGACGAGCACCGTAGACGGCCTCGCCGAGGCGGACTTCTACGGCCGCTACGCCCGGGCGATCGAGGAGCGCTTCCCCGGCCGCTGGATCGGGAAGGTCGTCGCGCAGGCGCTCCCGAAGGCCGACGTCCAGCGGTTCCGCGACTACGGGATCGTGATCTACCACCCGAACTACGAGGTCTGGGACAGGCGGCTCTTTTCGGTGATCTCTCCGGGCAAGGAGCGCTACGTCGGCCGCGAGGAGTGGCACCGCCGGATCCTCGACGCGGCCGAGGTGTTCGGGCCTCGCTACGTGATCCCGAACTTCGTCGCCGGCGTCGAGATGGCGCGGCCGCACGGCTTCGCCACGATCGGCGAGGCGATCGCGTCGACGACGGAGGGGCTCGACTGGTTCATGAGCCGCGGCATCACGCCGCGGTTCACGACCTGGTGCCCCGAGCCGACGACGCCGCTCGGCCGGGCGAACCCGGACGGCGCGCCGCTCGAGTACCACATCCGCCTGCTGCACGCGTACCGCGACGCGCTCGGCCGCCACGGGCTCAAACCGCCGCCGGGGTACGGCGTCGCCGGGGCAGGCAACGCGGTGTTCTCGGTCAGCTCCTTCATGGACACGCTCGATCCCGACGAGGTCACGGTCGAGGAGGCCGTGCCCGCATGACGCGCATCTCTGCGGACGAGGCGGCGCGCCTCTGGCACGAGGCGTCGGACGACGAGCTCAAGGAGCTCGCGCAGCGCGCCCGGGCACGCTGGCACGAGCCGGACAGGGCGACCTACATGATCATGCGCATCGTCAACTACACGAACGTCTGCGTTGCCCAGTGCGACTACTGCGCGTTCTACGTCCTCCCGAACGAGGAGGGCGGCTACGTGCTCGACCGGAGCGACGTCTTCGCCAAGATCGACGAGCTCCTCGACGTCGGCGGCGACCTCGTCGGCTTCAACGGCGGGTTCAACCCGAAGCTGCCGCTCGAGTACTACTGCGACCTGTTCGCCTCCGTGCGCGAGCGCTACGGCGACCGCGTCGAGTTCTACGCGCTGACCGTGGCCGAGTTCGTCTTCCTCGCCGACCGCGCGAAGCTTCCCTACGCCGAGGCGGCGGCGCGGCTGCGCGACGCCGGTGTCCACTGGATCACGGGTGGCGGCAGCGAGATCCTCACCGAGGACTTCCGCGCCCGCCACGCGAAGTGGAAGTACACGGTCGCCGACTACTTCGAGGCGCAGCGCGCGATCGTCGAGAGCGGCATGCGGACGACGGCGACGATGGTGATCGGCTTCGACGAGACGCTCGAGGAGCGGATCGAGCACCTGCAGCGGACGCGCGACTTCCAGGACGCCTGTCTCGCGGACGGCTACGACGGGCTCTTCTCGTTCCTCTGCTGGACGTACAAGCCCCACGGCACCGCGCTCGGCGGTCGCGAGATCGCCGCCCGCGAGTACTGGCGCCACATGGCGCTCTCGCGAATCTTCCTCGACAACGTGCGCCACTTCCGCACCTCGGTGCTGACCCAGAACGAGGATGCGTTCCGCGCGCTCGAGTACGGCGCCGACGACTTCGACCTGCCGATCGAGGACGAGGTCACGCAGAAGGCCGGTGCCACGGTCGACCTCGACCTCGAGGCGCTGCTCGCGATTCCCCGCCGGCTCGGCTACCGGGTCGAGTACCGGCACGCGGCGCGGCCGCCGGCGCTCGCCGGCTCCTGACTAGCCCGAGACGCGCGCGGGCTCCGTCGGGAGGAAGCGCAGCTCGGGCACCTGGGCCAGCTCGCCGACGTCGCGCGCCATCTCGAGGAACGTGTAGAAGCCTGCGCGCTCGCGCGGCCCGAAGCTGTAGCGGAGCTTCTCGAAGTACCGCGCCAGGAAGCCGGGCGGGTAGCCGTAGCGCTCGCTCGCCTCGTACGCGAGACGCTCGGGCTCGGAGCGCGCGAGCCGCACGGAGGCGACGAGCGCGTCTTGGAGTTCGGCCAGCCCGTCGACCACCGGCTCGGGGGCGGCCCAGACTGCGAACACCATCGGCAGGCCGGTCCGCTCGAGCCAGAGACGGCCGAGATCGTAGTGCGGGGTCGGGTCCTCGAAGGCGCTCTTGAGCGCGGCGTCACCGATCAGGAGCTTGGCGTCGGCCTCGGCGGCGGCCTCGAGCGGGAGGATCTCGGCCTGGGGAACGAGCACCTTTGTGAGCACGACCGAGGTGGCGCTCTCCGGGGTGACGGCAACGCTGCGGACCCGGCCGAGCGGCACGCTGGTGACGAGCTGAATCGAGTCGACGGCCCCCTCGGAAGAGACGCAGAGGCGCGGGAGCAGCCGCAGCCGCGACGCGTCGCGTGCGTAGGCGATCGACGAGATCGGCGCGATGTCGATCTCACCGGCGAGGAGCATCCGGTTGAGCGTGGTCGGAACACCGGTCACCTCCTCGACCTCGTACGTCAGCCGGTGGAAGACCGGCGCCATGTTCACGTACGAGATGCGGCCGAGCCTGATCACGGACGGCTCCTCGCCGTGTCCAGGGTGTCCGACTTCAGTCGGACACGTCCGGGTTTCGCGGGGCGTGCCGCGACGAGGGCAGCCAAGGTTGCCGGGAGGAAGAACAGTCCGACCGACGCGCTTGCAAGGGCCGTCCAGAGGGCGAGGACGATCGCCGCACCGACGCGCGTCCCGTGGGTGGGCAGGGAGACCGGAAGCGCGGCGACCACGACCGGGAGCAGCAGGAGCCACCAGCGGACGCCCGCCGGGTCGAAGTCGGCGCCGATCACGAGCGCGATGCTCGCGGCTTCTCCGAGGATGGCGAGCCCGAAGGCGAGCACGGACGCCAGCGGACGGCTGCCACGAGCGCGCCCCGAGTCCGACTGAAGTCGGACACCAAGTCTGGAAGTTCGCATCCTCGTCATTCTCAGCGGTTCCGCTCGACGACGGCGTCGGCGAGCGCTTCGAGCTCCTCTCGGCGCGGGGAGCCGCCGAGGCTCGCGCGCGCCCGAGCAGCGTAGTCGAGCGCGATCTCGCGCGATCGCTCGAGCGCGCCTGTCGCGGCGACGCGCACGAGCGCGCCCTCCAGCGGCCCGCCTGCGAGCGCGTCGCGGACGGCCTCGTCCTCACGCGCCGCGAGGAGCAGCGGCAGCGTCGGCGTCCCGTCGCGCAGGTCGGTGCCGGGGATCTTCCCCGTCTCGACCGTCTCACCCGAGCAGTCGAGGACGTCGTCGACGATCTGGAAGGCGACCCCGACGAGGCGGCCGAACTCCCCGCTGCCGCCGCCGAGGAGGCACGCCGCCGAGAACAGCGAGCCGGTCTTGAGCGCGCAGCGCTCGAGATACGTGTCGACGGTGGTCGAGGGATCGTGACGCTGGAGGCGCTGCATCGCCTCCCCACGCGCCAGCGCGAGCGACGCGTCGGCGAGCGTCGCCACGCGCTCCCGCGACCCTCCTGCGGCGAGCGCCGCGAACGCCGCGGCGAAGAGGTGGTCGCCGGCGGCCTTCGCCGCCTCGGAGCCGTGCGCCGTCCAGGCCGCCGCGCGCCCGCGACGCACGTGCGCGCCGTCGACGATGTCGTCGTGGATCAGCGTCGCCATGTGCACCAGCTCGATCGCCACGCCCTCGACGACAGGCGGGTCGCTCCCGGGTGGCGACGAGAGGAACGTCAGCGTCGGCCGCAGTCGCTTCCCACCCGCCGCGAGCGCGTCTCCCCCGACCGCCGCGACCGTACCGGGGTGCGCGGCGACAATCGCGTCGAGCCGCTCCTCCACGGCCTCGAGGTACTCGGCGTGCCCCTCGACCGCGCGGATCGTCTCGAGGGCGCTAATCGTGCCCTCCGCCGGTCGCCACACCGGTATGGAGAGCGACGATCGTGCCGCCGAGAAGCCTGTATCGGACGCCTTCGAACCCGTTCCCTCGCATCAGCTCGGCGAGATCCTCGGCGCCCGGGAAGCGCCGGACGCTCGCCGGGAGGTACGTGTAGGCCCTCCCACCGGGCAGGACCTTGCCGAGGAGCGGCACGATACGCTCGAACCAGAGGGAGAAGAACGGGCGCAGCACTCCGCGCGGGCGCGTGATCTCGAGGATCGCGAGCCGGCCGCCCGGACGGAGCACACGACGGAGCTCCTCGAGGCCGAGATCGAGGTCGGCGACGTTCCGGACGCCGAACCCCACCGTCGCCGCGTCGAACGACCTGTCCGCAAAGGGGAGCGCCAGCAGGTCGCCCTCCACCCACGTGATCGTGTCCGACTTGCGCCGCGCGCGCTCGAGCATCGCCGGCGAGAAGTCGAGACCGGTCACGTACCCCCCCTCCCGCTCGGCGGCGAGCGCGAGGTCGCCCGTTCCGCAACACGCGTCGAGAACGCGCTGGCCGGGCTGCACCACGGCCTCGACGGCGAGACGCCGCCACGACCGGTCGAGCCCCGCGGTCATGATCCGGTTCATCGCGTCGTACACCGGCGCGATCCGGTCGAACATGCCTCGAACTGCCTCCGGCTGCAGCGTTCCCGACTCGTGAGTCACGCCGGGAGCGTAACCGCCTGACCGGGCGATGCTCACGTGCTATCATTCGCACATCAGGTCGAGCATCGCCAAAGATGCGCGCACGATGCGCAGAATCACCGTCTCGCTCGACGAGCATCTGGAGGACGCGCTCCGCGAGGCGCCCCGACGGCTCGGGCTGCACACGGATGCGCCCGACGCCGAACGGCTGCGAGCGTACGCCCGCCTCGGCTACCTCCACACGCTCGAGCTCGAACTGGACGAGGAGCGGCTTGCCACATATCGGGTGTGGGCAGACGATCCGGAGCTGACGGAGTTCGGGCGCGTCGCAGCCGACCTCGGCCGTCGCGGGCAGCTGGAGGACTGAGGTGGCGGGCAAGGCGCGTTGGGGCCAGGTGTGGTGGTTCGACGCCGGGCTCGACGAGCGCAAGCGATGCGTGGTCGTCTCCGAGAACGGGTGGAACGAGACGTTCGACACCGTGCTCGGCGTACGCCTCACGACCAGCCCGAGGCGCACACCGGGCCCGGGCTTTCCGCTGGTCCGGCCGAAGCCCCCGACCATCGCGATCTGCGGTCAGGTGACGTCCATCGACGAGGACAGGCTGGTCGAGGTCACCGACCACCTCACGCCGACCGAGATGCGGGAGGTCGCGATAGGGCTGCTCGAGGTGACGCAGGCCCACCGCCTGCTCGGGATCACGCATCCGGCGGTCGCCGAGCGCACCGGCGAGCGCCGCCGCGCGCGCTGACTCTCCACCAGGTGTCCGACTTCTCTATGAAGGGCGCTGGGCAGGGTTCGTTTCGGTTGAGCATGTGCCAGACCGCCTCGGCGAGTCGTCTGGCGAGGTCGGCCGTGGCACGAGGACGAGTTCCTACTCACGACGTGCCCATGCAACAGACTGTTGCAAGCGTTGTCCGCCTCAGCGCAGTCGGCGGTGTCAGGCGCGCGAGGTGGCCATCCACCGCGCTGAACGTGACCACCGCGAGGAGGGCGACGCGAGCCTCGTCACCGAGCTTCGCGAAGCTGCGCGCGGCCTCGAGCCGCTCGAGCACCCGCCGCCGTGTGGCGCACCCGCAGCGGCCGCTCGACCGTGATGCGCTGGTGGTCGAACGCCTCGTTGGGAAGGATCCTGACCCGCTCGCTCTCCGCGAACGCGCCGTCGAGGAGAGTGCTGCTCCCCCTGTCGCGGGGGCGAGAGCTACTCGCCGCCGCGTGAGGCGTCGAGGAACGTCGCGATCTTGGTCAGGTTCTCGTCGCCGAGGTACCCGTACGAGATCATCACGTTGTTGCCGTACTGCGCCGGGTTCGCGAGGTACGACTTGAAGAACTCCGCCCCCGCTCGGTGGCGCCGACCGCGCTCAGGTTCGGCGCGCCGAGGTTCGCGCTGCCCTCGCCGAGGTAGATGTGGCAGTTGAGACAGCCCGACTCGGCAAAGAGCGTCGCGCCCGCGACCGCCGCCTCGTTGTCGGAGAAGCCCTGTGTCTCCGCCCACTCCTGAGGCTTGCCGGCTTCGATCAGCTCGACGCCGAGGGCCTCCTTTGCGGTCGCGCCCTTCCAGGTGAGCACACCCATCGAGATGATCACCAGCACTCCGGCGACCATCGCCACCGGCCGGCGGCCCGGGCGCCGCTCCGGCCGCCGGTCGTAGAACGGCAGCGCGACCAGGAGGATCAGCAGGATCGTCGGGATCCCGACGGTACCGAGCACGACCGACTCGGGCCACTTGAAGATCCGCAGGAGGTAGAAGAGGAAGTAGAAGAACCAGTCCGGTCGCGGGACGAACTGGATCGTGCCTGGGTCGGCCTTGTCCGTGTACCAGGGGCCGAGCAGCCCGGCGTCGGTGCCGTCGGCGGTGAAGTACCAGATACATGCGAGCACGATGATCAACGCGACGACGACGAGCGACATGATCGCGTCGTGAAGGACGGCGTAGGGCCAGAAGCTCTTGCCCTCGCGCTCGACGTCCTCCTTGTAGCGCTTGTGCTCGGCGCGGTTGCGCTCGGAGAGCGGCACGCCCATCAGGCCGACTCCCCTTCGGTCGTCGGCTCGCCGACGCCGTCGCGCCCCGCGGCGGCCTCCGGCCGCTCACGGCCCGCGGCGGACCTCGACCACGGGGGTGAGCTGACGCCGAGCCGCACGACGAGGTAGAGGTGCAGCCCGATCAGCGCCATGATCGCGCCCGGCAGGACGAGCATGTGCAGCGCGTAGAACTTCGGCAGCGTGTCCGGGCCGATGCTGAGGCCGCCCTGGAGGAACTGCGCGAGGAAGGGGCCGACGAACGGCCCCGTCGCGTTGATGTTGATCCCCACGACCGTCGCCCAGTACGAGGTGTTGTCCCACGGCAGCAGGTAGCCGGTGAACCCCTCGGCCATGCCCGAGACGAGGAGCAGCACGCCGAGAATCCAGTTGAGCTCGCGCGGGTACTTGTACGCCCCGAACAGGAACGCGCGCGCCATGTGGAAGAACATCAGGATGATGAACACGCTCGCGCCCCACTTGTGCATGCCTCGCACGAGCCAGCCGAGCGTGACGTCCTCGGTGATGGACTGGATCGATGCGTAGGCGTTCACGGGGTCCGGCTTGTAGAACATCGCCAGGAAGACGCCCGTCGTCGCCTGGACGATGAAGGCGGTGAGCGCGGCCGAGCCAAGCGTCTGCGACCAGGTGATGTCGCGCGGCACCTTCCGGAAGAGGAACCACTTCGTGTAGCCGACGAGGCCCGAGCGCTCCTCGACCCAGTCGAGCGGTGCGAGCGCGACGTCCTGGAGTTGCTGCCGGCGGGCGGTGGCGGCCATCTACCGGATCACCCCGTCGATCCCGGCGTCGGGATCGGATAGAGCCAGCTCTCGATGCCGTCGACGTGGACACCTGGATACGCCATGTAGTACTTCTGGATCCTCGCCGTCGCGCCGACGCCCTCGACGTGGCCGACGCTGAACAGCCGTCCCAGGATCAGGTTCCCGTCCTTGATCGAGAACTCGTAGCGGTCGAGCGAGCGAACGGGCGGGCCGGCGCTGCGGTTCCCCTCGGAGTCGTAGAGCCCGCCGTGGCAGGGGCAACCGAAGCTCGCCGCGAGCACGGGCAAGAGCTCGACGCCGTTGACCTCCTGCTTCGCCTGCTCGTCGATCGGGCCGTTCGGCTGCACGGGGCAGCCGAGGTGGACGCAGCGGCTGAAGATCGCGGTGAAGCTCGGGACGCCCGCGTCGGTGGAGCCGTTGTTGCGGATGAACGCCGTGCGGCGCGAGACCTCGCCCTGCTCGGGATTCTCGAGGTACGTCGCGATCATGTACTGGCCCTCGGGGAAGTTCGTGATCGGTCCGAGGTCGACGTCGTGCGTTTCGACGCCGTCGCCCACGAAGGACGGCAGCACCCCGAAACCGAGCACCGGCAGGGTCACGCCGGCGCCGATGAGGCCGCTCACCCCGATCGTGGCGAGCGAGAGAAAGGTCGCGCGGTCGACGTTGTCGCCGACGTCGGCGTGCGTGACGACGGGCGCGGCTGCGGGAGCACCGGGCGCGGCGGCGGTCACGGGATGGGCACGCATCAGGTCGCGGACCCAGAGAAAGCCGAAGACCAGTGCGATGACAGCGCCCACGATCAGCGCTGGCACGCTGATCACGAGCCCGACCAGGATGCACGCGACGCCGACCGCAAAGCCGATCGGCCAGAGGCTCGGGGCCGGAAGGTGCTGTGTGTCGCGTTCTTCTTCGCTCACTCGATGGGTCCGTCCGTCCCGTGCTCCGGTTCGAGATTCAACCCGCCCGCCCTGCGTCGTGTCAACGAGGAACCCGTCCTACGCTCCGCCGGCCCCGCGCGACCCGGCCATTCTTGCACTGCTCCGCCGTCGACGTGCTCCGACAACCCGAGCTCGCCGAGGCGTGCGTCGACGCGGGCGCGCACCTCGGGCGTCATCTCGATCTCCGGGGGCCATTCGCGCGCTCCCTCGCCCGGCCCCTTCGCGGTTGCGTCGAAGCCGATCTTGCCCCCGAACGACGCAAGCACCGAGGCGTGGTCGAGCTGGTCGAGCGGCCCGTCGGCGAGCACGACGTCGCGCTTCGGATCGACGTTGGCGCAGACGCGGAAGAAGACCTCCTCGTAGTCGTGGACGTCGACGCCGGCGTCGACGACGACGACGGCCTTGGTGAGCGAGAGGAGGCCGAGCCCCCAGACCGCGTGCATCACCTTCCGCGCGTGGCCCGGGAAGCGCTTCCGGATCGAGACGATCGCGCAGTTGTGGAACGCGCCGGCGGCCGGCAGGTCGTAGTCGACGATCTCGGGGACGCTCATACGGATCGCGGGCAGGAAGATGCGCTCGGTCGTCTTCGCGAGCCACTCGTCTTCGGCGGGCGGCTTGCCGACGACGATCGACGGGTAGATCGGGTCGCGCCGCATCGTGATCGCCGAGATCCGGAACAGCGGGAACTCCTCCGGCGGCGTGTAGAAGCCGGTGTGGTCGCCGAACGGGCCCTCGAGCCCGGTGTCCGCGGCATCGACCCAGCCCTCGAGCACGATCTCTGCGTTCGCCGGGACCTCCAGGTCGACCGTCCGGCACTTCACGAGCTGGACTGCGGAGCCGCGGAGAAAGCCGGCCACCAGCAGCTCGCCCACGTGCTTCGGCAGCGGCGCGCTCGCGGCGTAGGCGGTGACCGGGTCGAGACCGAGCGCGACCGCGACGGGGATCCGCCCGTCCGGCGCGGCGAGCAGGTCGGCGCGGCCGTCCTTGTGCACCTGCCAGTGCATGAACGTCGTCCGGCGGTCGAGCTTCTGCATCCGGTACATCCCGAGGTTCCGGACGCCCGTCTCGCGGTCCTGCGTGAGGACGGCGGGCAGCGTGATGAACGGCGCGGGATCGAGCGGCCAGCAGCGCATGATCGGGAGCGCGTCGAGGTCGACCGCGTCACCCTCGAGCACGACCTCCTGGCACGGCCCCTTCGAGACGGACTTCGGCGCGGAGTCGGCGATCGACTTGAGCGTCCCGAGCTTGCGCACCTTGTCGCGAAGCCCCTGCGGCGGGGTCAGCTCGAGCACCTCCTCGAGCCGCGCGGCGACGTCGTCCAGTCGCGCCACCCCGAAGGCGAGGCACATCCGGCGCTCGCTCCCGAACTGGTTGATCAGAAGCGGCAGGCGCGAGCCCCTGACGTTCTCGAACAGGAGGGCGGGCCCGCCCGCCTTCACGACCCGGTCGGTGATCTCGGTGATCTCGAGGTCGGGGTCGACCTCGGCCCGAACGCGCACGAGCTCGCCCTCGCGCTCGAGGAGCGCGATCCATTCGCGGAGGTCGGCGGCGGGGGAGCGCATACGCTCGCGGGAGACGGCGACCTGCCCTACAGCGGGCGGTCGAGCTTCGCCCGGCGGCGCTTCGCTCCGAGGTAGTGCGTCAGCTCCCCGATCGCGATCGTCGCGAGGAGGACGAGCCCGACGGCGAGCATCATGAGGATGACGTCCTTGCCCTCCTCGGCGGCGTCGGCCAGGAACCAGAGCGCGGCGAGCATCGAGGCGATGCTATACGAGCCGCGCGACGTGTGCGGCGAGCGCGGCGGCCACCCGGTCGTCGCCCGCCGTTGCGCGGGCAAGCCGCTCCAGGGGCTTCGCGTCGCGGTCGACGCGAAGAGCCGCGCGCGCCTCGTCGAGCTCCCCGCGGCCGAGGAGCGCACACGTCGCGGCCCACGCGGCTCCGTCGCCTTCGAGACGGTCTGCCCGAGCCTGGGCGCACAGCGAGAGGAGCTCGGCGAGGTCGCCCACCGCGGCGACCGAGCCCGTCTCCGCGATGCGGACGAGGCCGTGGGCGAGCAGCGCGTCGCCGAGGAGGAGAGTGACATCGCCGTCGGGCGGCGCGAAGAGCCGGGCGCGGCCGTAGTGGAGCAGGTACCCCTCGTAGATCGTCTCGACACCCAGCGCGAACCGCGGCTCGGAGAGCAGCGGCGAGAAGACCGGCTCGAGGTCGCGTTCGGAGGGCGGCAGGAGCGCGTCGGCCCACAGCGGGCTCTCGCGGGCGGCGGCGCCGGCGATCTCCTCGAACAGGCTCGGCGGCATGCCGCGCAGCGTACGGCCAATGCGCGCGCGAACGAGGCGGGAGGCGGAATCGGTGTCAGACACCGTTCCCGTCAAGGGGCTTCCCCGTGCCGGCTTCGTGTCGATCTCTCCACAACGGGAGGTGCCTCCCGCTGCCGCTCGGCGAGAGTCTTGTGGACGACTCCGACCTCGACGCCATGAGCGCGCCTCATATGACCGTGCGTCCGGATGAGCCGTCGTTATCGCATCGGGATGACGTACGGCATCTCGCGCCGCCGTGCGGGACGAACAGCTACGAATCGAAGAACGCCCGCACCGCCTCGACCGTCCGGTCGACGTTCTCGTCCGTGTGCGCCGTGGAGGGGAACAGGCATTCGAACTGCGACGGCGGTACGTAGACGCCAGCGTCGAGCAGGTGGCGGAAGAGGGCCCCGAAGCGCTCGGTGTCGCACGCCGACGCGTCGTCGTAGCTCGCGACCGGCCCATCGTGGCAGAAGAGCGTCAGCATCCCGCCGACCCGCTGGACGGCTCCGAAGGGGGCGAGGCCCTCCTCGAGCCGCGAGCCGAGCCGCTCGAGCTCCTCGTAGACGGCGGGATCCCGTAGCCGACGGAGCACCGAGATCCCCGCGGCGGTCGCGAGCGGGTTTCCCGCGAGCGTCCCGGCCTGGTAGACGTCGCCGACGGGGGCGAGCCGTTCCATGAGCTCGGCGCGCCCGCCGAAGGCGGCCGCGGGCAGGCCGCCGCCCACGATCTTGCCGAGGATCGTGAGATCGGGAGTCACGCCGTAGCGCTCCTGTGCACCGCCGCGCGCCACGCGGAACCCGGTCATGACCTCGTCGAAGACGAGCAGCGCGCCGGTGGCGTCGGTGAGCATGCGGAGCGCCTCGAGGAAGCCGGGTGCGGGCGGGACGCAACCCATGTTTCCCGCCACGGGCTCGACGACGATCGCCGCGAGCCCTTCGCCGTAGTGCTCGCAGGCGGCCGCGACGCCGTCGACGTCGTTGAAGCCGCAGACGATGGTGTCCGCGGTCACCCCGGCCGTCACGCCCGGCGTCGACGGGATCCCGAGCGTCATCACGCCCGAACCGGCCCTCGCGAGGAGCGCGTCGACGTGGCCGTGGTAACAGCCGGCGAACTTGATCACGCGATCACGGCGAGTGACGGCGCGGGCGAGCCGGAGGGCGCTCATCGAGGCCTCGGTCCCCGAGCCGACGAGCCGTACCATCTCGACCGACGGCACGGCATCGGCGATCTCGGCCGCGAGCTCGACCTCCGCCTCCGTCGGCGCGCCGAAGGTCGTCCCACGATCCGCGGCCGCGTGCACCGCCGCGAGCGTCTCCTGGTCGGCGTGCCCGAAGACGAGCGGCCCCCACGACTGCACCCAGTCGACGTAGCGGTTGCCGTCCACGTCCTCGACCCAGGCCCCCTCCCCGCGGGCGACGAACACGGGCTCGTCGAGGCCGACCGACCGCATCGCGCGTACCGGCGAGCTCACCCCGCCCGGGATCAGGCTCGTCGCCCGACGCCAGCGGTCGGTCCGCTGCCTCAGAGCCACGTCGCGAGGTCCCTGGCCCAGTACGTGACGATCGTCCCGGCCCCGGCGCGCTTGATCGCCGTGAGCGCCTCGAGCGCGGCGCCCCGCTCGTCGAGGTGGCCGGCGGCCGCGGCGGCCCGCAGCATCGCGTACTCACCCGAGACCTGGTAGGCCCAGATCGGGCAGTCGAACCGCTCGCGCACGGCGCGCAGCACGTCGAGATAGGGAAGCGCGGGCTTCACCATCAGGACGTCGGCGCCCTCGGCGAGGTCGAGCGCACACTCGCGCAGGGCCTCGCGGCCGTTCGCGGGATCCATCTGGTAGCCACGGCGATCGCCGAACGAGGGCGCCGACTCGGCGACCTCGCGGAAGGGGCCGTAGAAGGCCGAGGCGTACTTCGCCGCGTACGAGACGATCGGCGTCTCCGGGAGCACGGCGCGGATCGCGCCCACCCGGCCGTCCATCATGTCGCTCGGACAGACGGCGTCGGCGCCCGCCTCGACGTGGCTGACAGCCGTGCGCACGAGGAGCTCGAGGGTCTCGTCGTTCGCGACGGTGTCTCCATCGAGCACGCCGCAGTGGCCGTGGTCCGTGTACTCGCAGAGGCAGACGTCGGTCAGGAGCGTCAGGCCGGGGACCTCCGCCCGCAGCGCCCGCAGCGCCCGCTGCACGACGCCGTCGTCGTTCCAGGCACCCGAGCCCTCGGCGTCCTTCTCCTCCGGGATCCCGAAGAGAAGCACCGCGCGTACGCCGGCGCTCGCGAGCGCTCCCGCCGCGAGCACGAGCTCATCGACCGAGCGCTGCGCGATAGCGGGCAGCCCCTCCACGGGCCGCACCACGCCTTCCCCGGGGCAGGCGAAGAACGGCATGACGACGTCGTCGAGCGACAGCGCCGTCTCGCGCACGAGGGCACGGAGCGCGTCCGTGCGCCGCAGCCGGCGCAGGCGCGTCGCGGGAAAGGTGCTCATCCCGCAAGCGTAGACGGCGCGGCCGGCTGGGCTCGTGTCAGCGCTGGAGCCGCGCGGTGAACCCGCCGCTCGTGCGGCAGGCGTGCGTGGCGCCGTCGCGCTCGATCGAGACCGACAGTGGCGCTATGCCGACCGAGCCGAGCAGCACGCCGCTCTCGTCGAAGGTGCCCGTGGACGTGACGCGCATCGTCTTCCCCTCGAACGTCCAGTCGAACGACTGGCTGTAGGAGAGGTCGAGGCCGAACGGCGTCGCCGCCTCGTAGGCAACGGACACGCTGACCGGGATCATGGCCCGGATTCCGCAGGTGAGCTTGATCTCGGCGCGCAGGTTGCGAACCTGGCGGCCGTCCGCCGGCACGTCGAGGCACACCCCGCCGCCTGCCGCGGTGATCCCGCAGTACGTCCCGGCAAGCGCCTGGGGGGGCGGCCCCGGCGGGTTCGTCGCGGTCCAGGGAATCGAGCCCGAGCAGATGGTGACCTGGCCCTGGATGTTCGGCGGCGACGTGGTCGCGACCGTGATCGTCCCGGCCGCGCCCGTAGGACCGAAGCGCCCGGCAATCGTCCCGCTGAACGTCTTGATGCTGAAGCTCCTGTCGTCGGCGATCGGAAACGGCCCGGCGTATCGGCTGACCGTCGGGGAGAACTGCGTCGTGCGCTGACCATCGCTGCGCACGCACTCGTAGCGGTACCTGCTCGCGACCACGGTCGCGAGCGAGCGGCCGTCCGGGGCGACCGTGAACGTGATCACGCTGGCCTGCGCCGACTTGCCGCCCCAGTTACCCGGCTCGGCGAGAACCGGCGGCGGCAGCTCGACGGCGCCGCGGTGGACGAGGGTCACGGGCGGAAACGGTCTCGTGCAGGCCACTCGCCCCGACGTCGTGCCACGCCCGGTGAGCTTCGCGTAGGCGACCGTCCCGGACACGACCCGCCACTTTCCGCTACCGGCGCCGCAGCGCTGCTGCGCCGTGAGCACGATCCGCCCTTTCGCGCCCGTCAGCGTCTCGGCCGCGTTCAACCGGCCGTTCACGACCGCGCGGCGGACGACCGCGCGGCCGGCGTCGGAGAAGGCGCCGCGCGCGGTGAACGTGCCGCGGCCGCGCGCATCCACGCGCACCGAGATCGTGACATCTGCCGCGGCGGGCGCCCGGCGGGCTCCCACGTCGGCGGCCGCCACGGCGAGCCCCGCCGGGACGAGCGGCGCGAGGACGAGAGGGACGACGACGAGTCGGTGGGGGACGCGGAGGGCCATCGCCGAGGAGGATCGCACGCCCGCCTAACGTTTCGCCAACCGCCTCGGCACCGGGCTCACGCCCGCGGCCCGGGATGCTCCGACAGCTCGATCTCGACGTCGATCGAGCCGTCCGCCTCGGCATCCCATGGCTCGAGCTCCAGACGCTCGCCGAAGAACTCCCAGATCGCCCGCCCGGCGGCCATCGTGGGGAGCGCGACGAGCACGCCGGGGATGCCGTAGAGCGCCCCGCCCGCGAGCAGCCCGAAGATGACGAGCAGCGGGTGGAGCCGCAGGGCGCTCGCCATCACGTTCGGGACGACGACGTGGCCCTCGACCTGGTAGATGAACACGAAGAGCGCAGCGACCCAGAGCACCCCGACCGGGTCGACGACGAGTGCGTAGAGGGCCGGCGGCACCGCCGACAGCCACGGGCCGATGTAGGGGATCACCTCGATGAACGCCGTCCAGATCCCGAACAGGAGCGCGTACCGATCGGCCCCCTCGACGAGGCCCGTTCTCCCGAGGACCCACATCCCGACGCCGGCGCTCGTGCCGATGACGACCGAGAGGATCGCCTGGCCCTTCACGTACCCCCAGAGCGCCCGCTCGATCCGCTGGGTCAGCGGGAGCCCGCCATGCGGCGGAAACCGGCGGTCGATCGTCCCCTCGAGCCTCGGCATGTCCAGGAGCATGTAGATCGCGATCACGATCACGAGGATCGCCGAGAAGACGAAGAGGATCACGGAGAGCGCTGCCCCCTGGGCGAACGAGATCGCGTCCTGTGCGTAGCCGGACACGTCGCTCGCGCCGATCGAGTCCGTGAGGTCGTTCAGCTGCGTCTCCAGCTGGATCCCCTCGAGGCCGTGGTCGTCGAGCCAGCGCTGGAGCCGGTCGACGGCCACCTCAGCACCCGTCTTGCCGGTGACGGGGCTCTCCTGCGAGAAATACGCGTCGATCCGGTCGGCGGCCGAGCGCGTCTCCGAGACGACGACCGTCCCGAGCGCGACGAGCAGCGCCACGAGCGCAGTCGCGAAGACGGTCGACACGACCGCGACCGCGACACCGCGGGGCAGCCGCAGACGGGTCAGGTCGCGGACCAGCGGATTGAGCGTGAAGGCGATCACGGCCGCGGTCAGGAAGAGAAAGAGGACGTGCCCGAGCGTGCGCGCGAGAAGGAAGCCGAACAGCAGGAGCAACGGGAGCACGACGAGCTGGATCCAGCGCGGGACACGGATCGTCGTCGTCTGCGCCACGCCCGCGATCGTAACCCCGCCCGTCCCGGTCACCCGTACCGTGAAGCCCGTTCGCGCGTGCGCTACCGTGGCCCCAATGGCCTCGCCGCGCTCCCGGCAAGCCGCGCGCCTGCGCGAGCGCAGACGGCGTGCGCAGCGGCGCGCGCGGCGCCTCGTGCTGCTCTCGGTGCTCGGAGCTCTGGGCGTCGTCACGCTGCTCTTCACGGCGTTCGGCTCGAGCAGCTCGACCACCGCGGGCGCGCCGATCCCGGTGGAGCCCTCCTCTCCCGCCGCAGTCGCGGTGCGGCCGACGCCGCAGGTGCTCGCAGCCATCGGGAACCTGCACATCCAGCTCCCGGTCGCCGCGGCGGCGCTGACCGCGATCGGCTTCCACGGCTCGAGCGACGGCTCGCTCTCGCTGCAGCCGGTGGGCCGCCAGGCGAACGCGGGGCTGCTCGAGCGGCTCTGGCGCCGGATTGCGGGCAGCGGGCGGGACTCGCCGCGCTGGTACCAGCTCGAGGGCGGGCCGGCAGGGACGAACGTGCTCGACGTCGGGACGCCCCCGGGCACCGACGTCTACGCCCCGGTGAAGGGCTCCGTCGTCGCCGTCAGCGACCTCGTCGTCGGCGGGAAGCGGGTGGGCAGCCGCATCGACCTCCGCCCGTCCGAATCGCCGTCGGTGATGGTCTCCGTGCTGAACGTCCGCCCCGACCCCTCGATCGTGGTCGGCACACCGGTGCTCGCCGCGTCGTCGAAGCTCGGCACGGCCGTCGACGTGGCGGCCGTCGAGCAGCAGGCGCTCGCGGCGCACGCCTCTCACGACGGCAACAACGTCTCGATCGCCGTCTACCCGTCGCCCGGCTCGCTCCCCTGAGATGCCCCGCCGACCCGGATGAGGCTGCTGTTCGTTGGCGACGTGGTCGGGCGTCCCGGCCGCGACGCCGTAGAGGCCCTGTTGCCGGGTCTGCGCGAGCGCCTGGAGGCGGACGTCTGCGTTGTCAACGGAGAGAACGTGGCAAACGGCGTCGGCATCACGCCGCGCCTCGCCGAGCGGCTGCTCACGGCGGGCGCCGATGCGCTCACCCTCGGAAACCACGCATGGCGCCGCGAGGAGATCGGGCCGTACCTCGCGACCGCGACGGCGATCGTCCGCCCGGCGAACTTCCAGGCCGCGGCGCCGGGGCGCGGGGCTGACGGTCGTCAAGGCACGCGACGGGACGGACGTGGCGGTGATCAACCTCCTCGGGTCGCTCTTCCTCGACCCGGCGCACAGCATGTGGGAGGTCGTCGACCACCTCGTCGACGAGGCACGGGAGGCCACCCCCGTCGTGGTCGTCGACGTCCACGCGGAGGCGACGAGCGAGAAGGTCGCGCTCGCCTCGTGGCTCGACGGCCGCGTGACCGCGGTGCTCGGGACCCACACGCACGTCCAGACCGCCGACGCGCGCGTCCTCCCCGGGGGCACGGCCGCGCTGACCGACGTCGGCATGACGGGGCCGCACGACTCGGTGATCGGCGTCCAAACAGAGCTTGCGATCCGGAGGATGCGGACCGGCATGCCGGTGCGGTTCGAGACCGCCACCGGCGGCGTTCGCCTCGAGGGCGCTCTCGTCACGTTCGACCCGGCGACGGGGCGGGCGAGCGCGATCGAGCCGGTGCGGGTTCCGTGGCCGGCCACATGAGCACCGCGAGCAGGGCGAGCAGCGTCACGCCGCGCGCGAGCACGAGCCACGACGCCAGCGGGTCGAACTCCTTCACCAGCTCCCAGTAGCGCGCGGGGAACCAGAGCGCGGTTACCGCGCACGCCAGCACCGTCAGCCAGAGCGCCGCCCGGCTCCGTGCGCCCCCGACCAGCGGTACGAGGAGCACGAGCCAGACGAGGAACTGGGGCGAGAGCACCTTGCTCAGCGCGACGAACGCGACGACCGCCGCGGCGGCGTGCCGCACGAGACGCTCCGTGCCCGCCGGTCCGCGCCAGAAGGAGCGCCAGACGAGCACGGCGACCGCGACCTGGGCGACACCCTGCGCGACGGCGAGCGTGTCGGCCGGCGTACCGGTGAGGTTCTGCGACCCGCTTCCCGACGCCCAGCCGAGCGCCGTCCCGAACGCGTGATGGGAGGCGAGCAAGAGCCCCGCGCCGAGGCTCTCGATCTGCAGCGGCCGGCCGAGCTGGCGCCCCAGCGAGTCGAGGACGCCATCCGGTGCGAGCAGAAGAAACGGAAGGTAGAGAAGGGCGACGGGAGCGGCGGCGAGCGCGAGCACGGTCAGCAGCTCGCGCCGGCCTGCACGCCGCCACGCGGCGATTCCGAGCAGCGGCACCAGAACGGCCGGGTAGAGCTTCACCCCGATCCCGATCCCGACGACGACGGCGGCCGCACGGAGACGGCCGGCCGCGAGAAGGACGGTCGCGCCGGCGACGAGCGCGGCCGGGAGCAGGTCGAACCGCGTGAGGACGACGCCGCCGAGCAGCAGCGGCACGAGCGCGACAACGACGAGCGTGAGCCGCCGCCCGGCACCGCCCACCCCGGGCCGGCCGAGCCCCAGGGCGAGAAGCAGGACGCCCAAGGCGCCCGCGAGCGCCATCTCCGCCCCGAACGCGAAGCGGTATGCCGCCTCCGAGCCGGTGACGAGCGCGGGCAGCGCGATCGCGGGCAGCGCTCCGGGGGGATACTCGAAGGGGAAGTCACGGTACGGCACCAGACCGTCGGCGATGCGCTCGCCGTACGTCCTGTAGAGCGGGAGATCCGTCACGGCACGGCCGGAGAGCTCCCAGGCGACGGTCGCCGCCACTGCGGTGACGACGAACCCCGCGGCAGCGAGAAGCGCGTCGGCTCCGCGGGCCTCGGGTCGCGTCAGCACAAGCTTGCCGTCTCCCGCGCGACGGCTTCCGCAGGGGCGGCCGGGGCACGTTCCTCCGGGGGCGGCCCGGCGCGCGGCAGATAGAGCGCCAGCAGGACGAACGGCAGCACCCACGGAAGGTAGAGGTAGGACCAGTGGGTCAGCGAGAGCTCGAAGGCGAGCAGCAGCGCCGCCGTCAGCGCCGCGAGCTCGAGCGGCCCCTTGTCGCGGGGCACCGTGGCCGCCGCACCTGCGAGCGCGATCACGGCGACCTGGACGACGGTCTGGAGCGAGGCGAGATCGGGGATGCCGCGGGCGTGGTAGCGGCCCCAGTCCCAGATCGAGAACGGTGAGTCGCGGTCGAGCTGGAACCCGAGCGTCCGGTCCCAGAACGTCCGCACCGCCTCGAGCAGCGAGGGCTCGAGCAGCAGGATCGAGAACGCGGCGACCGTCGCCGCCGCGAACGCCGCCGCGAAGCGGACGAGCTGCGCCGCCCGCAACCCCGACGGGTAGGTGAGCCAGAGCGGCACCACGATCAGGGCGGCGAACTTCGTCCACGACGCCAGTGCGGTCGCGGCTCCGCGCGCGGCCGGCGACGACGAGAGCCAGAAGCCCCACACGAGGACGGCGGGCATGATCGCGTCGTTGGTGTTGGACATCAGCGCGTAGGTCGTGAAGGGGAATGCCGCCCATCCGAACGCGAGCGTCGCGGCGAGGCGCGAGCCGCCGAAGCGGGCGCCGACGAGCGCGAGGCCGAGAAGCGTCAAGAGGTCGAAGGCGATCGCGGTGGCGTGCGCGGCAGGCAACGCGTCCCAGCGGCCGCTCCAGCCGACGGCGAGCACGGCGGGGACATAGGCGAGGTATGCAACAGGGCCGTAGGTGTCGCCGCGCGGGTTCGCGGACTCACAGCGCCCGTTCGCCTGGATGCGCTCGCGCACCTCGCCGTCGGCCCCCGCAGGCCCGCACGGCGTACGGTCCTCCTCGACGGGCATCGCCCCGTAGGGTGCGCGGCCGTCGAGGATCCGGTCGGCGCCGATCACGCCCGCGAAGCCGACATCGATCACCGTTCTGCCGTTGTCGACGTTCAGCCCGATCCGGAAGCCGATCACGAAGAGCGTCGCGACGACGACGACCCAGACCGGCCAGCGCGTCGCGGTCGGCCCCGCCCGAGAGCCCGTCCGGAAGCCGAGCCACGCGGTCCGCACCGTGAGGTAGACGAGCGGCGGCACGGCGAGCGCAGCGCTCTGGAACACCAGGCCGTCGTTGAAGAAGGCGAGCGAGACGCCGAACGAGAGGAGCGCGAGGAGGTCGACGGTGCGGAGGGTCAACGGCCGTCGGACGTCGACCAGCCCGACGAGGAACAGGGCGGAGAGGCCCAGCCAGACGGGCCAGGAGGTGAGCAGCTTGCCGCCGAACGCGCCGGGGCGCCCGCGGGCCATCTTCCACGCGACCTGTGGCCCGGTCCACGCCTCGAGGACACGGCCGTCGGCGTCGGCCACACGGCCCGTTGCCACCTCGCCGGCGCTACCCGACCAGACGTGGACGGTCCAGGAGCGCGTGCGGCGGTCGAAGGTCGCGTCCGTCGTCGGGTCGGGCGGATAGCGGTCGAGCCACGCGGTCACCTCGGGGACGGCGAGCACCGCCTTCACCGCGCCGTCCTCCGTCAGGCGCGCGGGCGCCGCCGAGGGCGCGAACGGCGTCTCGACGAGCCGGCCGGCGGAGTCGTAGACCGGCCCCGTGGGCGAGGCGGCGCGTGCGTGAGACGTCACCGCGAGGCCGCAGGCGAGCGCGGCGACGATGAGCGCTGTCCGTCTCACGCGCCTAACGGCGGTGACGGAACGACCACAGCTTGTTGCCGATGAAGTTGACCGGCGTGACGAGCATGATCGCGAGGGCCTGCGAGACGACCTCGCCCAGCCCCGCCTGCACGAGGGCGTGAAGCACGAGCAAGTTCGCGCCGAGGGCCGTCGTGGAGACGACGAGGAAGCGGAGTCCCTGGAAGACGAGGTGGCCGCGCTGGCCGCGGAACGTCCACAGCCGGTTCCACACGTAGTTGTTCGTGACGGCGACGAGAAAGGACCCGATCGCTGCGGGCACGTAGTGCAGCCCGACCCGCTCGAGCAGGGTCGCGTAGACGACGAGGTTGACGACGTAGCCGGTCGCGCCGACGACACAGAACTTGACGAGCTGCTCCCAGTTCGCCCTCCGCCGGAGCGCGGCGTCGACCCGGCCGCGATCCAGCCCCTGCCCCGTGGCAACCGTTCCTTCGTCCATCTCGCCGGCCGAGCGTAGCGGTCGCCCCGGCCTGCGTCTCGCCCGCGAGGCCCTCACACGAGCGGGACGAAGCGGCAGGCGAGCGAAGCCGTCTCGACCGGGCCGCTCGGGCCGCGCGTGATCCGCACGAGCCGCTGCCCGCCAGGTCCGCCCCGCGGCAAGACGATCCGCCCGCCGGGAGCGAGCTGCTCGTACAGCGGCTCCGGGAGCCGCCTGGCCGCGGCGGCGACCGCGATCGCGTCGAACGGCGCGCGATCGGGGACGCCGAGGCTTCCGTCCCCCACGCGGACCTCGACGTCTGCGTGGCCCGTCTGGTCGAGCGCACGACGGGCACGGACGGCGAGCGTCTCGATGCGGTCGATGGAGACCACGTGCCGCGCCAGCTCGTCGAGCACGGCAGCCGCGTACCCGGAGCCCGTCCCGACGTCGAGCACGGCTTCCGTCCCGACGAGCTCGAGGAGCGCGCACATCGTCGCGACGATGAACGGCTGGGAGATCGTCTGGCCGTCCCCGATCGGGAGCGCCGCGTCGTCGTAGGCCATCCCGACGAGATCGGGTGGGACGAACGCCTCGCGCGGAACGCGACCCATAGCGGCGAGCACGCGCTCGTCGCGGATCCCCGGCGCCGGAGCTGGTGCTCGACCATGCGCGAGCGCGCAGCTGTCCAGCGCTCGCCCGCGCCCGCGGTCACGCCGCGCGGCGCGACGCGTACGGCGGCGCCGAGACGCCGAAGTGCCCGAGCACGCCGGGTGCGACGTCGACCACGCTCGCCGGTGGCGGCGCCTGGAAGCCGACCGTCACGACCGGGACGAGTGAATCGCCGGGCTCGAGCGAGCCATGGGAGCCTCCGCCGCGGTGGTGCCTCCCGCCGAGGTCCTCGAACTCCCAGCCGTCCGCCGCCGAGACGACGACGTCGCCGGCGTTCGGGCAGCGAAGGGCGGCGGCAACGCGGGCGGCGGCGTCCGGCTGGTCGAGGATCGCCGGGTCTCCCTCGAGCCGGAGCGAGCCGCCGCGCTCCACGAGCCGCAGCTCGGCGCCCTCCCGGCGAGCGACGATCGCGTCGTCCTCGACGAACAGCACGACGCCGGCCGACGGGTCGCCGTCCAGCCGCTCCGCGAGCGCGCGCGCAGCCGGTGCACGAGGACCGAGACGGTAGAGATGAGCGGCGCGGTTGGACGCGGCGACGAGCATCTCCGGCGCGTGACGGAACCGCTCCCCGAGCCGTGCCACGTCGGTGACCGCCGTCTGTCCGTGATCGGACAGAACGACGACGGCGTACCGCTCGAGGAAGGCCTCCATCCCGCCCGCGGCCCGGACGAGCCCTCCCACGGCGTCGTCGCAGCGCGCGAGCACGGCGCCGGCCGCGTCCGGTCCGGAGGCGTGCGACGCGTAGTCGTAGTCCGAGAGGTAGAAGAGCAGGAAGTCGAAGCCGTCCCGCGTGACGAGCCAGCGCCCCACGGCGGCGGCGTAGGAGTCGATCGACCCCGCCGCGCGGTTGCGGAACGAGAGCGGCGCGCCGGTGCGCTCGCTCTGGAAGAGGTTGTAGAAGAAGAACCGCTCGGGCCCGAGCACCGGCCCGAGGAACGGAACCGTGGGACGGTGGCGCGTGCGTCCGCGGTAGGCGGTGAAGTTGACCGCCGCGGTCCGGACGCCCGCGTCGGCGAGCGCCTCGAACACCGTCACCGCGCGCCGCCCGAGGTGGTCGGCGTTCATTCCGACGAGCGTGTCGCGCAACGTCCGGCCCAGCCCGGCCGCCCGCGCCGCCCCGAACGACGAGCCGTACTCGACGAGCCGCCGCTCGCGGCGGTGCCACCACACGAGATGCGGGATCTCGTGGACGTCGGCGTGTGCGCCCGTCGCGATCGACGAGAGGCAGACCGGCGTGAGGGACGGGAACGTCGTCGTCGCGCGCCCGAGCGTGCCCTGCTCGACGAGCGCGGTCAGTGTCGGGGTCGCCAGGGTGCCGAGCGAACCCTCGAGCATGGTCGGGGTGAGGCCGTCGATGACGACGAGGACGAGCTTCCGCATCAAGCTCTCACTTGGCGAGGGTGCGGAGCCCGGCATGCCGTGCCGGCTCCTGCTGCGCGCGTCGGGCGGCGGCCGCCGGGACGGCGACGGCTGCCACGTACCCGAGCAGGGGAACGAGTGCGAGCAGGGCGACCGCGATCGACGCGCTTCCCACGAGGAACGCCGTCCCACCCCGGGTCGCGCCGCGGCGAAGGGCGCCGCGCGCGACGACCGAGGCCGAGACGGCGCCGATCAGGCCACCGACGAGCGCGCCGGGTAGCCCGATCCAGCCCTTCACCAGAAGCCCTGCGAGCGCGCCGACTGCGAGCGCGCCGAGCACCGAGGTGAGAATCCCGTAGCGCCATCCGGCAAAGATGCCGGCGAGCAGCAGCCCCGCGGCGACGCCGAGCCCGAGCGTGACGCCGATCTCGTACCAGTCGCCCACGCGCGTGATTGTACGGGGCGGCGCGCAGCCGCCCCGTACGGCGGGGCCGCTCCCCTCCCAGTCGTGGAACGAGGCGTGCGGTCCTACGTCGAAGACGCGCCGACGGATCGAAGCCGCTCGATCACCTCGAGGCAGAACGCCGCGGCGCGCGCGCCGTCGACGACACGGTGGTCGAAGCTCACCGAGACGTTGCCGACCTGCCGGACGACGACGGCACCGTCTCGGACGACCGGGCGGGCGGCGATCCGGTGGAGCCCGAGGATGGCGACCTCCGGATGGTTGACGAGCGGTGTCACGAAGAGCCCTCCGAGCTTCCCCGCGCTCGTGACGGTGAAGGTCGAGTCACGTAGCTCCGGCGCGGACAGCGTGCCGGCCCGGGCGCCGTCGGCAAGGCGCCGCACCTCCTCGGCAATCTCGTCCACCGAGAGCCGCTCGCAGCCACGGACGACGGGCACGACGAGCCCCGCCTCGGTCTGGACGGCGACGCCGACGTCGATGCGGTCGAGCAGGACGATCTCGTCGGCCTCGAGCCGGGCATTGAGCTCCGGGAACGTGCGGAGCGCCTCGACGGACGCGTGAATCGCGTGCGCGACGAGCCGCGACAGGTCGACGCCGGTGAAGTCGCATTCCTCGACGAACGTGACCGCCGGGACCTCGCGATGCGTCCGGGCCACTTGCTCGACGATCGCGCGGCGAATGCCCCGCACGGGGACGCGCTTGCCGGCGGATCGCCCGGTGGCGGCGCGCACGTCCGCTTCCACGATCCGCCCCGCCGGCCCGCTCCCCCGGAGGCCCACGAGGTCGACGCCGAGCTCCTTCGCGAGCTGGCGCACCGCGGGCGTCGCCCTGACGGCGGCGGTCGGGTCGTCCGGGACGACAGCGACGATCGGCTCGCCGGCGTCCCGGAGAGGATGCCCGCCCGGCTCGACCGCACGGAGCAGGTGCTCGCCGACCTCGCCGATGACGACCAGCACCGCGCCGACGGGAGCAACGTCGCCCTCCGCGACGAGGATCTTGAGCACCGTCCCCGCGCGCGGCGAGGGGATCTCGACCGTCGCCTTGTCCGTCTGCACCTCGACGAGCGGGCCGTCCTCCTCGACGTGGTCTCCCTCCGCGACGAGCCAGCGCGCGATCTCCGCCTCGGTGAGGCCTTCGCCGAGATCCGGCAGCTTGAGCTCGTACGCCACGGCGGCGGAGCGTACTCAGAAGGCGAGGACCCGGCGTACGGCGTCGCTCACGCGCTCGAGCGAGGGCACGTACCAGTCCTCGAGTCGCCAGTACGGGTAGGGGACGTCGTACCCGGTGACACGGAGCACGGGGCCGTGGAGGTCGAGGATCGCGCGCTCGGCGAGCAGCGCCGCGACCTCGGAGGCGAAGCCGCACGTCCGCGGCGCCTCCTGGACGACGACGCAGCGGCCGGTCCTCCGCACGGAGGCGAGGAGGGATTCCTCGTCGAGCGGCTTCAGCGTCCGCAGGTCGAGTACCTCGACCGACGCCTCGCCCGCGAGCGCGTCGGCGGTTCGCTCGCAGACGCCGACCATCGCCCCCACGCGACAAGCGTCACGTCGGATCCGGTCCGGGCGATGCGGGCCCGTCCGAGCTCGACGACATGCTCCCCCTCCGGCACGGCGCCGCGGGAGGTGCGGTAGACGAGCTTCGGCTCGAGCACGACCACGGGGTCGGGGTCGCGGATCGCCGCGGCCAGCAGCCCCTTCGCGTCGGCGGGCGTGGCCGGGACGGCAACCTTGATGCCCGGCGTGTGGACGTAGTGCGTCTCGGGGGAATCGTCGTGGAGCTCGGGCGCGCGCACGCCGCCGCCGTACGGCATCCGCACGACGAGGGGGAAGGCCATCCGACCCCCCGTCCGCCAGCGGTAGCGGCCGACGTGCGTGATCAGCTGGTCGAGGCAGGGGTAGGAGAAGGCGTCGTACTGCATCTCGACGACCGGCCGCCACGCGGCCAGGCAGAGGCCGACGGCCGCGCCCAGGATGCCCGCCTCCGACAGGGGGGTGTCGACACAGCGATCCGGGCCGAAGCGGTCGTGGAGCCCTGCCGTCGCGCGGAAGACGCCGCCGAGACGCCCCACGTCCTCGCCGATGACCATCACCGTGTCGTCGCGGGCGAGCTCGAAGTGGAGGGCGTCGTTGACGGCCTCGACGAGGAGGAGCTCGCGCGTCGCCACCGCCGTGGCGCTCATGCGTAGGCGCTCCTCAGCTCGTCGAGATCCCGCGCCAGCGTCGCTGGCGGGTCGGCGTACGCGTGCTCGAAGACGAGCTCCGGGCCTGGGAGCGGCTCGCTCTCGGCCGCCTCGATCGCCTCGCGCATCGTGGCCAGCGCCTCCTCGCGAACGGCGGCGGCGGTCTCGTCGTCGAGCAGGCCGAGCCGGCGGAGGTAGCCCTCGTAGAGCGAGACGCAGTCGCGCTCCTCCTCCGTGGCGACCCGCTTCGGGTCGAGGTAGAGGCTCGGGTCGTCGGCGGTGCCGTGGGGTGCCGTTCGGTACGTGACCGCCTCGACGAAGGTCGGTCCCAGACCCGCCCGGGCACGGCTGACGCCGTCGCGCACCGCCTCGAGGACGGCGAGCACGTCGTGTCCGTCGACACGAAGGGCGGGCATGCCGTAGCCGAGCGCCTTGTCGGCGAGCGTCGCGGCAGCGGTTTGCGTGCTCAGCGGCGTCGAGATCGCCCACTGGTTGTTGTTGCAGAGAAGGACGAGCGGCGCCTTCGTCACCGCGGCGATGTTCGCGCCTTCGTGGAAGGCGCCCTCCGAGGTGGCACCGTCCCCGAAGAGCGCGACCGCGACGGCATCGGTTCCCTTCAGGCGAAGCCCCCACGCGAGCCCGGCCGCATGTGGGACGTGCGTCGCGACCGGGACGCAGATCGAGGCGACGTTCACCTCGTCGGGGCTCCACCACCCCGCTGGGTGGCCGCGCCACCACTGGAGGATCGTCGCGGCGGGGAGCCCTCGCAGGAGACCGATCGCGGACTCGCGGTAGCTCGGGAAGATCCAGTCGCGGCGCTCGAGCGCGTGGACCGCACCCGCCTGGATCGCCTCATGGCCGTGGAAGATCGCGTACGTCCCGATCCGTCCCTGGCGGTGGTAGACCACCGAGCGCTCGTCGTAAGCGCGGAGCGCAACGAGCGAGCGGTGGATCCCGAGCAGCGCGAGGTCGTCGAGGCCATCGGGACGCCGATCCTCCGCGCCGTCGATGCCGATCACACGGGTGAGCCCCTGCTCCACCGTCGCAGCCGCCATACCGGAAGTGAAACAGCGTTTCTGTTTTGGTGTCAAGCGTGCTCTCGCGCGCCGCCGCGCGAGCGGGCGATGCCCGGACGGGACACGGTGTCAGACACCGGATGCTGTCAAGCCGTCGCTTCGGGACACGTCCGGCCAAGCCCACCGGCGACCCCGAAGCCCAGGAGCTGCAGGCAGAACCCTGCTGTGGAGCGATTGGCACAGATCCGGCGCATTTCGCTCTTGACGGAGAACGGTGTCTGACACCGTCGTGCGCCACTCCCTCGACTGGCTCTCTCGGCTGCCGATCCTGCGAGACTCCCGTCCATCATGGCCGGTCACGCCACCTTCGCGGTCGAGCCCGTTCGCACGACGCGGACGTTCGAGGCCGCCATCGAGCACCTCACCGAGGCGATCGAGCGCGCAGCGCTGCGCACCGGAGACCGCCTCCCGAACGAGGGGGCGCTCGCCGAGCAGCTCGGGATCTCGAAGCCGACGCTCCGGCAGGCGTTACGGGTGCTCGAGCTGTCGGGCCTCGTCGAGGTGCGGCGCGGCAAGTCGGGCGGGATCTTCGTCGTCACGGATCTCGTACCGGCGGTCGCGATCCTCACCGCGGTCAGGCTCGAGGAGAAGGCCGCGATCGACGTGCTGCGCGCGCGCCGGGTGCTCGAGCGCGCGGTCGCACAGGAGGCGATGCGGATCGCGACCGCCGGCGACCTCGCGGAGCTCGAGCGAACCGTCGAGCTTCTCGAACGCCACCTCGGCGAGCGCCCGAGCGTGATGCGCGCCGACGCGATGTTCCACCGCGCGCTCGTGCGCAGCTGCCGGAACGAGACGATCCAGGCGGCGATGCGCGGCGTCGGACGAGGGCTCGCGCCGATCAGGGACGCGTATCGTGGCGGCGTCGCGTACGATCGCCAGACGCTCGACGTGCATCGGCGCCAGATCGCCGCGATGCGCCGCCACGACGAGAACGAGCTCGACGAAGTGCTCGACGAGCATTTCCGGATGCTCGAGACGCAGTTCGCGAGGGGGATCGGGAGGCGCTGGAGCGACCTCTTCGGCCCCCGCGCGCGCCGCGGCGGCTGAGCTCAGCGTCCGTCGGGCACGAGCGCGATCACCGCCTCGGGCTCCGACTCGAAGACGACGTGCTCGACGTCACCGAGATCTTCTCCGTCGACCTGAAGCGGCATCGGCCGGTCGCAGCGAAGCTCGATCCGGTCGAGGTCGTGCAGCACGGTCAGGCCCGGCCGCGGCGCTGCGCCCCGCCGCAGCTCGAGCAGCAGGCGAGGAACGCCGGCCGGGCGGACGGACACCGGCGCGACGAGGTCGAGGCCCGCGTCGAACGATGCCTCGCGCGCGACGCGGACGGCCATCCGTCCCGCGTACGTGTACGGGTAGCAGTTTGCGACGAGCGCGAACGCCGCACGCCCGACGCCGTCGATCTCGAGCGCCTCGGGGAACCGCCCGCGGTGGGCGAGGAGGAGGCGGAGCGCCTCTCCCACGAACGCGGCGTCTCCGGGCCGCGCGCCGCCGGCGTCCCGGCCCCGCGCGTCGACCCGACGGACGAGCTCGGCGTCGACCCCCACGCCGGCGTTGAAGGAGAAGCGCCGGCCGTTGACGCGACCGAGCCCGATCGGCCGCTCGACGCCCGCTGCCGCGATCCGCGCCGCGGCAACCGGGTCGCGGCCGAGCCCGAGCGCCCGGGGGAGCACGCTCGTGCCGCCGCCGGGGAGGAAGCCGAGCGGTACCGGACCGCCGATCCCGTTCAGCACCTCGTTGTACGTCCCGTCGCCGCCGAGCACGAAGATCGCGTCCGCCGACGACTCGTGCGCGTGGGCGAGCTCCGTCGCCTCTCCCGGCCCCTCGGTGCGGAGGACGACGACGCCGTCGGGAAGCTCCCAGACGACGCGCGCCACCAGGTCCTCCGAGACCTTGCTCGCCCGCGGGTTGACGATCAGGACCGACGCCACGCCGCAACCCTACGCCGGGCGGGTCGCGTACCCCCTGACGCCGTCGAGCAGGATCGAGAAGAACCGATCGGCGAGCTCGTCGGTCTCCGCGCCCGGCACGATCCAGGTGTAGGCCCAGTTGGCGGCCGAGAGCACGAGCAGGACCGCGGCCCCGGCGTCGAGGTCGGAGCGGAGCGCGCCGCGCTCGGCGGCCTCGCGCAGGAGCTCGCTCCAGCGCTCTTCGTACCGCCGCCGCTCGGCCCGGAACGCCGAGCGCTCTGGCTCGTCGAGGAACCGCCACTCGCGCGTGAAGACCGTGGCGGCGCTCACCTGCGCCGCCACGACGCCGAGGTGCGCCCGGAGCGCGAGCCGGATCCGCTCGAGCGGCCCGGCGTCGTCCGGCACTGCGTCGAGCGCGGCATGGAACGACGCTGCGCCTTCGCGCGTGATCGCGACGAGGAGCTCCTGCTTCGACTGGGTGAGCGAGTAGAGGGATCCTTTCTGTACGCCCATCGCCTCGGCGAGGTCGGCCATCGAGGTGCCGTGGTAGCCGCGCTCGGCGAACAGCCGGGATGCGACCGAGACGAGCTCCTCGCGCCTGGTCGCCATCGGCCGATGCTACCGGCCGTTCGGTAGCATCGAGGAGGTGGACGGCCGCACCGAGGAGTTCCTCGCCAACGTGCAGTCCGGCGGGCTCGTGGAAGCCGGCGACTGGATGCCCGACGAGTACCGCGCGCGTCTGACGAAGTTCGTCGAGATGCACGCGAACTCCGAGTTGATGGGCGTCCTGCCCGAGCGCGACTGGATCCTTCGCGCGCCGACGCTGCAGCGCAAGCTCGCCCTCACGGCGAAGATCCAGGACGAGGCGGGCCACGCCCAGCTGCTCTACCGCGTCGTCGAGGACCTCGGCAAGCCCCGCGAGGCGTGCCTCGACGATCTCATCGCCGGGCGCGCGAAGTTCCACAACGTCTTCCACTACCCGACGAAGAGCTGGGGTGACGTAGGCGTGATCGCCTGGCTCGTCGACGCGGCCGCGATCATCTCGCAGAAGGCGCTGCTCAAGTGCTCGTACGCCCCCTACGCGCGGATCATGCGGAAGATCTGCTGGGAGGAGTCGTTCCACATCCTCCACGGCCGCGACATCGTGCTGACGCTCGTCACGGGCACCGAGGGCCAGCGCGAGCTCGTCCAGGAGGCGCTCGACCGCTGGTGGAAGCCGCTCATGATGTTCCACGGCAACCCGATCCCGGCCGAGGACGACCCGATGGTCCACTGGCGGATCAAGAGCCAGGCGAACGAGGAGGCACGGCAGCAGTTTCTCGAGGGCTACGTGCCCGAGGTGTGGGAGCTCGGGCTCACGCTTCCCGACCCCGAGCTCCGCCGCCGCGAGGACGGCACGTGGGAGTACACGGAGCCCGACTGGGACGAGCTGCGCGCGGTCGTGACGGGCCACGGGCCCGCCTCGGAGGAGCGGATCGCCTTTCGCCGGCTCTCGCGCGAGGACGTCGACTGGGTCTCGCGGACGGTGCTCGCCGAGGCGGCGTGACGTCGCGCGTCTTCGAGGTCTTCCGGCGCGAGCGGGCCGGAGCGCCGATGCAGCACGCCGGCTCGGTCGTCGCCCCGGACGCGCGCTTCGCGGAGATCTACGCCCGCGAGCAGTACGGCCGCCGCGGCGAGTCGGAGGCGCTGTGGCTCGTCCCGCGCGAGGCGGTGGGCGAGATCGACGAGTTCGTCGACGAGTTCGACCTGAAGTACCGCCGCGTCGACGGGTACTCGATCAAGGAGAGGTTGCGCGAGGCGCGCGCGCGAGCGGGCACATCGCTTCGCGATCTGCCAGGAGGGCGATGACAAGCCGGATCGATCTGATCCTCACGCTCGCCGACGACGAGCTGATTCTCGGCTGGCGGAACTCGGAGTGGACGGGGATCGCGCCCTTCCTCGAGGAGGACGTCGCGTTCTCGTCGATCGCGCAGAACGAGATCGGCCACGCGCGGGCGCTCTACGAGCTCGCCGCGCGCGAGCTCGGCACGGACGCGGACGCGCTCGCGTTCGACCGGCCGCTCGACGAGTACCGGTCGGCGCCGCTCGTCGAGCTGCGCCGCCTCGAGTGGGCGCGGACGATCGCACGCCACTGGCTCTACGAGACGGCGGACGCGATCCGCCTCGAAGCGCTACAGGCAGCAGACGACCCGGAGCTCGCGGGCATCGCTGCGAAGATGGGCCGTGAGGAGGTCTACCACCGCATCCACGCGGAGATGTGGATCGACCGGCTGCTCGCCTCCCAGGAGGGCCGGCCGCGGCTCGACGAGGCGCTCGCGGAGCTCTGGCCCTATGCGCTCGGCGTGCTCGACGAGGACCTGCGCCCCGAGCTCGTCCGCCGCGTCGAGGCAAAGCTCGAGCGGGTGATGCCGGCGGTCGAGCCGATCGGGCGGGACCAGCACGAGGCCGAGCTCGCCGAGCTCCTCGAGGAGATGACGATGGTGCGACGGTCCGCTCCGGCGGGGGCACAGTGGTGAGCGCTTCCCCGCGGAGCGGGAAGGTGCTGGGCCCGACGGCCGGGGGCGCTGCGCTGGCTCGTGACAGCGTGTCACTTGCGCACGAAGACGTCTGGCGCGCCCTGGCAGAGATCCCCGACCCGGAGATTCCGGTGATCTCGATCGTGGATCTCGGCGTCGTCAAGGAGATCAGGGTCGAGGGCGAGCGGGTCGAGATCGACTTCACGCCGACGTTCATGGGCTGCCCGGCGCTCGAGACGATGCGCGTCCAGATGGAGAGCGCTGTGCGCGCGCTCGGTGCCGAGCCGGACGTCCGCGTCGTGCTCGACGGCTCGTGGTCGACCGACCGGATCAGCCCCGAGGGCCGCGAGAAGCTCCGCGCCGCCGGGTTCGCCCCGCCTGCGCTGCGGAGCGCGGGGACGCCGACGCTGATCCAGCTCGAGCGCGGAGCGTTCCAGTGCCCCTGGTGCGGCTCGCCCGACACGCGCCTCGACAACGTCTTCGGCCCGACGCCGTGCCGCTCGCTGCGCTACTGCCACGCCTGCCGGCAGCCGTTCGAGCAGTTCAAGACGATCTGATCATGACGAGGACGAGATCCGCGTAGACCCCGATGCGCACGCGCACCGTCACGGCAATGCTGTTGGAGGAAAGGGGGCTCTCATGGGTGTTCTACGATGGCTCCGGCTGTGGTCGCGCGAAGAGACGGTCAGCCGCGAGACCGAGTCGCGCCGGGATCGCGATCCGCTCGAGCGCGAGCTGATCGAACAGGACATCGACGCCTACAAGGGGGACGTGTTCGCAGAGGCCGGGGATGGGAGCGTCGCCGCGACGCTGCAGCCCCGCGCTCCCGAGCGAGCTCTACCAGGAGCTCGAGCACGACGAGGAGCGGCCCCGCGAGCCGGCACGTTAGTGCGACGGTCGATCTCGATCTTGTGTCCGCGCGCGAGACGCACGAGGCTTGACGCATGACGTCGAGCACGTACCTGCGCGCGGCCAACCAGCCGCCTCCGCTCGAGCGATACGACCTGTTCTCCGAGAACCGACCGCTCGTCGAGGGGCTCCGTCGCGAGGGCGGCTCGCACGCGGAGGAGCGGTGCGCCGAGTTCGGACGGCTCTGCGGCGGCGAGCCGCTCGAGCTCGGGCGGCTCGCGAACGAGCACCCGCCCGTGCTGCGGACGCACGACCGCTTCGGCGAACGGCTCGACGAGGTCGAGTTCCACCCGGCGTGGCACGAGCTGCTCGGTCTCGGCGTCGAGCACGGGCTGCATGCGCTGCCGTGGCGCGAACACCGCGGCCACGTCACCCGCGCCGCGCTGTTCATGACCCTCGCCTACGCCGAGGCGGGCGTCGGCTGTCCGCTCTCGATGACCTTCGCCTCCGTTCCCGCGCTCCGCGCGGCACCGGAGCTCGCCGCCGAGTGGGAGCCGCGCATCGTCTCGACCGCGTACGACCCCGGGCTCCGGGCGCCGCCGGAGAAGGCGGGCGTCCTCTGCGGGATGGCGATGACCGAGCTGCGAGGCGGCTCGGACCTCCGGACGAACGAGACGCGAGCCGAGCCGGCAGGCGACGCGTACCTGCTCACCGGCGACAAGTGGTTCTGCTCGGCGCCGATGTGCGACGCGTTCCTCGTCCTCGCGCAGGCTCCCGGCGGGCTGACCTGCTTCCTCCTGCCACGCGTGCTCGACGACGGCTCGCGAAACGGCTTCCGGATCGACCGGCTCAAGGACAAGCTCGGCAACCGGTCGAACGCCTCGGCCGAGATCCGGCTCGAGGAGGCCCTCGCACACCGCATCGGCGACGAGGGCCGCGGCGTCGCGACGATCATCGAGATGGTCGTCCACACCCGGCTCGACTGCACGCTCGGCTCGACCGCGCTGATGCGGCGGGCCGTAGCCGAGGCGACACACCACGCGGCCCATCGCGCGGCGTTCGGCCGGCTCCTCGCCGACCAGCCCCTGATGCAGAACGTGCTCGCCGACCTCTGCCTCGACTCCGAGGCCGCGACCGCGACCGCGCTTCGCCTCGCGCGCGCGTTCGACGAGAGCGACCACGCCTTCCGGCGCCTCGCGACGGCAGTCTGCAAGTACTGGGTCTGCAAGGCGACGCCGCCGCTCGTCGCGGAGGCGCTCGAGTGCCTCGGCGGCAACGGCTACGTCGAGGAGTCGAGCCTGCCGCGCCTCTACCGTGAGAGCCCGGTCAACTCGGTCTGGGAGGGGTCCGGGAACGTCAACTGCCTCGACGTCCTGCGCGCGCTCGAGCGCGAGCCGGAGAGCCTCGAGGCGTTCCGATGCGAGCTCGAGAGCGCGCGCGGCGGGAACCGCCACCTCGACGTCGCGCTCGACGGCCTGGACGCCGCGCTCGACGCGCTCGACGAGGCCGCGGCGCGCAGGCTCGTCGAGCGCCTCGCGCTCTGCCTGCAGGGATCGCTCCTCGTCCGGTACGCCCCCGCCGAGGTCGCGGACGCGTTCTGTGCGACGAGGCTCGGCGGCGAGGGCGGACGCGCCTACGGGACGCTGCCGGGCGGTGTCGACACCGCGGCGATCGTCGACCGCCACCGCCCTTCGGTCGGGTAGCGTCCAGTCGTGCGCGTCGAGATCCGCTACTGCCCCGTCTGAAGCGGTTACGACCGCCGGGCCGCGAGTCTCGTGGCCGTGTTGAAGCAAGCGGGCCACGAGGCCGTCGCGCTCGAGGGCGCGAAGAGCCAGTACGACGTGCTCGTCGACGGCACGCTCGCGTTCTCGAAACAGCAGGTCGGCCGCTTCCCGGAGGACGACGAGGTGCTCGAGCTCCTTCGGGACCGGCCCGGCTGATCGTCTAGGGTCACCGCCGAATGGCGCTCGTCCAGGCCCTGGGGCTGTCGAAGACGTTCGGCTCGGTCCGGGCCCTCGACGCCGTGAGCTTCGCGATCGACGAGGGCATCACCGGCCTCCTGGGCTCGAACGGCGCCGGCAAGAGCACGTCGCTCAGGCTCTTCCTCGGCCTGCTCGACCCCGACTCCGGCACCGCCGAGGTGCTCGGGCAGGACGCACGCTCCTCTCCCGAGGTGCGGGCGCGGGTCGGGTACGCGCCCGAGCACGACTGCCTGCCGCGCAACGTCTCGGCGGCCGAGTTCCTCGCCTACATGGCGCGGATCAGCGGCCTACCGCGAACGGCCGCGCGGCTGCGAGCGTCCGACGTGCTCAGACACGTCGGCCTGTTCGAGGAGCGCTACCGGCCGATGGAGACGTACTCCACCGGCATGAAGCAGCGGGTGAAGCTGGCCCAGGCGCTCGTCCACGATCCCGTGCTCGCGTTCCTCGACGAGCCGACGGCGGGGCTCGACCCGCTCGGCCGGCGGGAGATGCTGGAGCTGATCCGGCGCGTCGGCGGTGAGTTCGGGATCAGCATCGTCATCTCGACGCACCTGATGGGCGACGTCGAGCGGGCGTGCGACGCCGTCGTCGTGCTCGACGCCGGACGGCTCCTGCGCACGGGCCCGGTCTCCGTCTTCACGGAGGAGACTGAGACGCTCGAGGTCGAGCTGCTCGAGGGCACCGAGGCGGTCGTCGCCGGGCTTCGCCGCCGCGGCCTCGAGCCCGCGCTCCACGGGCGCCGCCTGACGCTGGAGGGCGTCTCCGGCGAGGACTACGACACGCTGCGCGACGTCATCGTCGAGGCGGGCGCACTCCTCTATCGCCTGGCGCCGGCCCGGCACTCGCTCGCGGACGTCTTCACGGGCGAGCACGACGACGAACGAGCGACGGAGGCGGCGCCTTGAGCTCCCGGCCGGCCGAGGTCTTCGACCTCGGCTACCACGGCTACGACGGCGAGCGAGTGGGGCGATGGGCCCGCCGGGACGCGATCTGGCGCGACGGGATCCGCATCTCGCTCGGCCTCGGCCGCGGCGTCGGCGCGAAGGTCGCGCCATGGCTCCTGCTCGCGCTCGCGCTCGTGCCCATGGTCGTGCTCGTCGTGGTCGCCGCGTTCGTCGGCCCCGCGACGGACCCCGACGACTTCGAGCTGCCGTCCTACGGGGACTACTACGAGTGGGCGATGGTCCCGCTCGCGCTCTTCGCGGCCGTCGTGGCGCCGCTCCTGATCTGCCCCGACCGGCGCGACCGCGTCCTCTCCCTCTACGCGGCGCGGCCGATCACGCCGCTCGACTACGTCGGCGCGCGCTGGGCCGCCTTCGCGACGGTCGCGCTCGGGGCGGCGTGGGCGCCCGAGATCGTGCTCTTCGCCTGGAACGTCCTCGACGCCGAGCACCCCGGCTCGTTCCTCCGCGAGAGCTGGGACGTCGTCCCGCGGTTCCTCGCCGCGGGCGCTCTCGTCGCAGGGGTGCTGACGACCCTCGCGCTCCTCGTGGCCTCGTTCGCGACCAGGCGCGCCTACGCCTCGGTGGCGATGCTCGCCGTGATCTTCATCGGCGAGGCCGTCGGCGGCATCGCCGAGGAGAACTTCTCCGGAGGCGCCGCCGACGCCGTCTCCCTCGTGGGCCTCCTGCAGGCGCTGACCGACGCGGTGCACTGGCTCTTCGGCGACGAGCTCGACCGGCCGGTGTCGGGCGGGATCGCGCTGCTCTGGCTCCTCGGGCTCTCGCTCGTGCTCGCCGCGTGGCTCGTGCGGCGCACCAACCGGCTGGTGCGCGGGTGAGCGCGTCCGAGCCGACGATCGTCGTCGACGGCGTCTCGAAGTGGTTCTCCGGCGTCGTCGCGGTGAGCGGTGTCTCGCTCGTCGTCGAGCCCGGCGTCACGGCGCTCCTCGGGCCGAACGGAGCCGGCAAGACGACGCTGCTGCGCGCGATCGGGGGTCTCACGCAGCCCCTCGCAGGGGACGATCACCATCTTCGGCGAGCACGTGCGCCGCAACCCGGCCCTCTACCGCCGGATCGGCTACATGCCGGAGCACGAGTCGGTCTACGACTTCCTCACGGGCCGTCGGTTCGTGGAGCTCGGAGCGCGGCTCCAGGGAGTCGAAGACGTCGCCGGCGCCGCCCGGCGCGCGATCGAGACCGTCGACCTCGTCGACCACCAGGACCGCAAGCTCGGCGACTACTCGCGCGGGATGCGCCAGCGGATGCGACTCGCCGCGACGCTCGTCCACGACCCGCCGTTGCTCGTGCTGGACGAGCCGCTCTCGGGGACCGACCCGGCCCAGCGGCTCCATCTCCGCGACGTCATCCGGACGCTCGCCGCGGAGGGGCGGACGGTCCTCGTCTCCTCGCACATCCTCGAGGAGGTCGACGAGCTCGCCGACCGGATCCACCTCATGGTCAGCGGCAAGCTCGCGGCGAGCGGCGACTACCGGGCGATCCGGCAGAAGCTCGACGACCGGCCGTTCCTCGTCCGCGTCGACTGCGCCGACCCCCGGGCGCTCGCCGCGGGCCTCGTCCGCGTCGAGGCCGTCGAGTCGGTCGAGGTCACGGGCGCGACCGGCCTGCGCGTGCGGAGTCGCGACGTGTCGTCACTCCAGCGCTCGCTCCCGGTCGTCGCGCGCGACCGCGGCGTCCGCCTCACGCGCGTCGAGCCGCTCGACGACTCGCTCGAGAGCGTGTTCGAGTACCTCGCGTCGGGGGGCGGCCGGTGATCGCGATCTTCGCGCTCACGCTCCGCCAGCTCGCCGGCGGCCGGCGGCTCTGGCTCGTGCTCGGTCTCGTCGCGCTCCCCGTACTCGCCGCGGTCCTCTTCCGCGTGGCCGACTCGACGACGACGAGCGCGCGCTTCGCCGACAACATCACGAGGATGCTCGTCGGCTCGGCGATCCTGCCGCTCGTGATGCTGCTCTTCGCGACGTCGGCGTTCGGGAACGAGCTCGTCGACCGGACGCTCGGCTACCTCGCGCTGAAGCCGATCGCGCGCTGGCGCATCGTCCTACCGAAGCTCGCGGCCGCATTCGCCGTCGGCGGGCTGCCCGTCGCCGCGAGCGGGTTCCTCGCGGTCGCGCTGGTCGACGGCGGCGCCCTTGGCGGCGCGCTCGCCACCGGCCTCGGGTTGCTCGTCGGCGCCGCCGCCTATGCAGCCGTGTTCACCTGGGCGGGCCTCGCGACGAGGCACGCGCTCCTGATCGGGCTCGTCTACGTGTTCGTCTGGGAGGCGACGCTCGCCGCGTACCTCGACGGCGTCCGCTTCCTCTCGATCCGGCGCTACACGCTCGCCGTGATCCACGGGCTCGACGCCACGCGCCTCGCGACGATCGACAACCCGCTCTCGGCCGGCGCCGCACTGGTGGCCGCCGCGATCGTGATCGCCGGCTTCACGGCGCTCGCGGTTCGCAAGCTCGTCCGCATGGACGTACCCTGATCAGCGCAGCAGGAAGCCCTCCCCGAGCGGGTCGGAGGGGTCGAGCTCGAACTCGGCGCTGCCCGTCCTGAAGGCGCTGCCCTCGACCTCGGTGATCACGGCCGGGAGCCCGGCCACCTCGGCGTCGCCGACCACCCGCCCCGTGAACTCCGAGCCCACGATCGAGAGGTGGCGGAGGGCCTCGCCGCGCGGGAGGCGGCCCTCCGCGTCGAGGAGCGCGAGGCGGGCCGAGGTCCCGGACCCGCACGGCGAGCGGTCGACCTCCCCGTCAGCGAACACCGTGACGTTGCGCTGCGTCAGCGGGCCCGCGCCCTCGCGCTGCCAGAAGATCACCCCGTAGACGTCACGGAGCTCGGGGCTGGAGAGGGTGGACGACGTCGTGCTCGGCCTCGAGCGCCGCCTTGATCGCCCGACCGAGCTCGATCAGGCGCGGCAGCTCCCGCGGCTCGACCCGCTCCTCGAGCGATGCGTAGAACGCACCGCCGAAGGCGACGTCGGCGACCCGCCCCGCGGCCTCGATCCCCCTCGCCCACACGAACGACGGGACGTTGCGGAACCTGACCGACCGCACGCGGCCGCCCTCGACCGTCGCCGACGTCTCGAGCCTCCCGGAGGGGACGTCGACGACGACCCGGTTCTCGCCCTCGCGCCGCTCGACGAGCCCCTCGTCGAGCGCCCACGTGACGAGCGCGATCGTCCCGTGGCCGCACGCGGTGGAGTACCCGTCGTTGTGGAAGAAGACCACGCCCAGGTCGGCGCCGTCGTCGTTCGGCGGAACGACGTGGCAGCCGTACATGTCCGCGTGCCCGCGCGGCTCGAAGACGAGCAGCCGCCGGTAGCGGTCGAGATGATCCCGTGCGAAGCGGCGTCGCTCGAGGATCGTCTCGCCCCGAAGCGGCTGCACGCCACCCGTGACGATGCGGAACGGCTCGCCACCGGTGTGGTAGTCGACGACCGTGACGGCCGGCGGCGGCGCCACCGAGCTCAGCTTCCGGTGAACCGGGGCGGGCGCTTCTCGAGGAACGCCGTCACGCCCTCGGTGAAGTCGGGCGTGCCCACCGACTCCTGCTGAAGCCTTGCCTCGAGCGCGAGCTGCTCCTCGAGCGTCGCGGTCGCAGCATGCTCGAACAGCTGCTTCGTGCGGCCCACCGCGAGCGTCGGCCGCTCCGCCCACTCCCTCGCGAGCTCGGCGACCCGCGCAGGGAACGCCTCGTCCGGGACGACCTCGGAGACGAGCCCCCACTCGAGCGCCTCGGCGGCCGTCAGCCGGCGGTTCGAGCTCATCCACTCGAGCGCGCGCGCGAACCCGAGCAGCCGGTGGACGAACCAGGTGCCGCCCGCGTCCGGCACGAGACCGATGCCGACGAACCCCGGGACGAAGCTGGCGCTCTCGGCGGCGACGCGGAGGTCGCACGCGCAGGCGAACGAGAGCCCCGCTCCGGCCGCAGGCCCGTTCACGGCCGCGACCACCGGCTTCGCGAGCGAGCGCACGAGCCGGACGTTCGGATGGTACGTCTGCTCGAGCGCCTCGCTGATCGAGGCGGAGACGGCGCCGAGCTCCTTCAGGTCCTGACCCGCGCAGAAGCCCTTGCCGGCCCCGGTGATCACGACGCAGCGCACCCCCGGGTCGCCGGCCTCGGCGAGCGCCGCGTGGAGCGCCTCGTGCAGCTCGCGGTTGAACGCGTTGTACACCTCGGGGCGGTTGAACGTGATCGTCAGCACCGCGCCGTCGCGGGAGGTGAGGACCTCGTCGGCCATTGCGCGGGAGCCTAGCGCCCGTCTCCCTTCCCGCGGCCGCGCGAGTCGAGGAACTCGCGAATCGCCCCCTGGGCCTCGTCGCCGAGCATCGACAGCGACAGCCAGTCCCGGGCGTGGCCGACCGTCTGATGCCACGCGAGGTCGCGCCAGACGTTCAGCTGCTGCTTCGCGTAGCGGGTCGTCTGCGGCAGCTTGCGGACGAGCTTCTCGATCCACTCGTCGACCACCGCGTCGAGCTCCCCGCGCGGCACCGCCCGGTTGATCAAGCCCCACTCCGCGGCCTGCGGGGCGGGGATCTCGTCGCAGAAGAAGAGGATCTCCCGCGCGCGCCGGTCGCCGACCATCAGCTGGAGCCACTGCGTCGCCCCGCCGGCCGGAACGGAGCCGTGCTCGAGCCCGACGTGGCGGATGAATGCGTCGTCGACCATCACCGCGAGGTCGCAGGCCATCTGGAGCTCGTTCCCCCCGCCGACGGCGATCCCGTTGAGGCGCGCGATCGTCGGCTTGCCTAGCTCGCGCAGCCGGTCGTGCATGTCCTTGAAGGCGCCGAACCACTTCCAGTACTCCCCCGGCCGGCCGACGAGCGTGTCCTCCCAGGAGCGGAGGTCGGCGCCGACGCAGAAGGCACGGCCCTCGCCGGTGACGACGACCACGCGGATCTCGTCGTCCCACGACGCGTCCTCGCAGGCCCGGGCGATCTCGCGCAGCATCCGGAAGTCGAACGCGTTCAAGACGTCCGGCCGGTTCAGCCGGATCGTCGCGCGCGGCGGCGCCTTCTCGTAGACGATCGCCTCGAAGCCGAGCGCGGCCGGGTCGAGCGGGCTCGGGTGGCTCGGCTCCGTCACGCGAGCTCGGCCTGCGCCCGGCACCGCACGGGACCGGGCTCGGCGTCGTAGGGGACGACGGCACGAATCATCGATGGTGCCTCCTTCGCCTCGAGGAGCCCCGAGCGTATAGCGTCGTGCCCGTGAGCGGCGGAAGCGGACTGGCAGCTGCGCTCGCGCTCGCCGCGGGCCTCGCCGGCTCGGTGCAGGCTGCCGTGATGGGACGCTTCGGCGAGCGGATCGGCTCGCTGGAGGGCGGTCGCGTGGGCGTTCTGCCTCTCCGCGCTGATCGCCGTCACGGTGCTGCTCGTCGCGCGTCGAGGCTTCGGCGGGCTCGGCGAGGCGTGGACCGCACCGAAGTGGCTCTGGCTCGGGGCCTTCCTGGGGGCCTTCATCGTGTTCACGATCACGGTCGCTTCACCTCGCATCGGGACGACCGCGACGATCGCGCTGCTCGTCGCCGGCCAACTCGCGGCCGGGGCCGTGATCGACCGCTACGGCCTCTTCGGCTTCGAGCGGATCGCGCTCAGCTGGCCACGCGCCCTCGGGATTGCGCTCCTCGCGGCGGGCGCCGCGCTCACCCTCAAGCGTTGACGCCCAGGGCGCCCTGGCCGAGCCGCTGGCCGAGAAGGGACGGTCCGCGGAGGCGGCTCAGATCCAGTCGAGCCGCACCGGGCCCGCGCCCGGGAACGCGCCGATCTGCTCGCCGCGGCGCAGCAGCTCCGCGACCGCCGCGCGCCCTTCGGCGCCGTAGTCCTTCGTCAGGTCGTTCACGTACATCGCCACGAACCGGTCGGCGACCGCAGCGTCGATGCCCCTGCCGAACCGGAGTGCGTACTCGAGCGCCTCCTCCCGGTGCTGGAGACCGCATTCGATCGCCTCGCGCAACACATCGGAGAGATCGGAGAGCCGCTCGACGTCGCGGCGCGCGAGGTTGACACCGAGGGGGAGGGGCAGGCCGGTCTCGAGCAGCCACCACTCGCCGAGGTCGACGACCTTCCGGAGACCGAGCTCCGAGAACGTCAGCTGTCCCTCGTGGATCAGGAGGCCGGCGTCGGCACTGCCGCTCGCCACCTCGGCCGGAATCTCCTCGAAGGGGAGCTCCCGGTAGGCGACGTCGCCGAGCGCAAGGCGCAGCGTGAGGAAGGACGTCGTCATGGTGCCGGGCACGACGATCTCGACGCGGCCGAGCTCCTCCAGGCTCATCGGCTCTCGCGTGACGACGATCGGGCCGTAGCCCGAGCCGATCGAGGCGCCGTGCGGGAGCAGTGCGTAGTCCTGCTGCACGAACGGGTACGCGGCGAGCGAGATCGCGGTCACCTCGAGGCGCGCCGCGCGCGCCCACTGGTTCAGCGTCTGGATGTCGGCGAGCACCTGCTCGAACCGGAATCCGCGCGTGTCGACGAGATCCGTCGTCAGCGCCCAGTACATGAACGCGTCATCGGGATCCGGGCTGTGGCCGACGCGGACGTCCACGGGGCGCCGACGCTACCAGCGCTCGCGCGAGCCCCGGGCGGGAACCGGCCGTAGACTCGCAGAGGTGGCTCCGGCGACCCCGCTCAGCGACGCGATCCAGCACTACCTCCGCGAGGTCTACAAGCTCGGGGAGTCGAGCGAGCGTGTCTCGACGACCGCGCTCGCGCGCGAGATGGGCGTGTCGCCCGCGTCGGCGAGCGCGATGGTGAAGAAGCTGGCCGCGCTCGAGCTCGTCTCGCATGCGCCCTACCGCGGCGTCTCGCTCACGCCGGCCGGAGAGCAGGTCGCGCTCGAGGTGATCCGCCATCACCGGCTGCTCGAGCTCTATCTCGCCGAGACGCTCGGGATCGACGTCGACGAGGTTCACGACGAGGCCGACCGCCTCGAGCATGCCCTCTCCGAGGAGCTCGAGGCGCGGATCGACGAGGCGCTCGGCTACCCGACGCACGACCCCCACGGCGATCCGATCCCCGACGCGGACCTCCGCTGGCCCGACGCCGGCTAGGATCCCACCGATGGCGCTCAAGGACCTGTTCTCGTTCCTCTTCCAGCGCTCGACCGGCGAGGAGCGCGTCGCCCAGTACGTGATCCGCGAGCACGACCGCGGTCGCCCGCTCGCGGAGATCCTCGCTGACCGCTACGTCGTCAACCGGTTGCAGAGCCCCGAGCAGCGCGCACGGCTGCTCGACCGCCCGGAGATCATCCAGGCGGTCGGCGGCGACATGGCCGAGGCGGCGAAGGCGTCGCTCGACGCCCCCGGCGCCTAGACCGTTCGCGGGCGCTCCTCGCGGATGCGCGTGCCACCGCGATAACGTCACGCGTCATGACCACGCTGTACGCCAACGGCTGGGTCGTCACCATGGACGACGCCGGCAGGGAGCACCCGGCCGGCTGGGTGCTGGTCGACGGCGCGGAGATCGCAGCGGTCGGGGACGGGCCCGAGCCGGAGCACTCGACGCGCGTCGACCTCGGCGGCGCCGTCGTCACCCCGGGCCTCGTCAACACGCACCACCACCTGTGCCAGACGCTGACCCGTGCACGCGCCCAGCAAGCCGATCTCTTCACCTGGCTCCGCGAGCTCTACCCCGTGTGGGCGGGCATCGACGCGGAGGCGGAGTACGCGGCCGCGCGCACCGGCCTCGCCGAGCTCGCGCTGTCCGGCTGCTCGACCGTGTTCGACCACCACTACGTCTTCCCGAGCGGCCGCGAGGGGATCCTCGAGGCGGAGGTTCAGGCGGCCCGCGAGCTCGGCGTGCGCATCGTCGCCTCGCGCGGCTCGATGGACCTCGGCGTCTCGGACGGCGGCCTGCCGCCCGATGAGCTCGTCGAGGAGATCGACCTCGTCCTCGCCGAGACGGAGCGGCTCCACGGGGCGCTGCACGAGCCCGGTCCCGGCGCGCGCGTGCAGATCGCGGTGGCGCCATGCTCGCCGTTCTCGGTCACCGGCAGGCTGATGGAGGAGTCGGCTGCGCTCGCGCGCCGTCTCGGCCTTCCGCTCCACACGCACCTCGCCGAGACGGTCGAGGAGGAGGCGTACTGCCGCGAGCTGTACGGCTGCACCCCGGTCGAGTACCTCGACCGCCTCGGCTGGCTCGAGGGCGACGTGTGGTGCGCGCACTGCGTCCACCTCTCCGAGGGCGAGGTCGCGCGTTTCGGTGCGACCGGCACGGGTGTGGCGCACTGCCCGACCTCGAACCTCCGTCTCGGCGCGGGCATCGCACCCGTGCGCCAGCTGCGCGACGCGGGCGTCCGCGTAGGGCTCGGCGTCGACGGGTCGGCGTCGAACGAGCGGAGCGACCTGTTCGCCGAGGTGAAGCAGGCCCTCCTCGTCGCCCGGGGGCGCGGCGGCAGCGAGGCGATGACGGTGCGCGAGGCGCTCGAGCTCGCCACACGCGGCGGCGCCGAGGTGCTGCGGCGCGACGACATCGGCTCGCTGGAGCCGGGCAAGCAGGCCGACCTCGCCGTCTGGCGGTCGGACGGGCTCTCGCTCGGCGGCGCCGACGACCTCGTCGCGGGCCTCGTCCTCTCCGCCCCGCACCGGGTCGACCGGCTCGTGGTCGGCGGAGACGACGTGGTGCGCGGCGGCGCGCTCGTGCGCGCCGACGAGGCGGAGATCGCGCGCGCGCACCGCATCGAGGCGCGACGATTCGCCGCATGAGCTGCTCGGTCTCCACCCACGTGCTCGACACGGCCGCCGGGCGGCCCGCCGCCGGCGTCGCCGTGGAGCTCCTGCGGGCGGGCATCTCCGTGAACAGGGCCGAGACCGACGCAGACGGACGCGCGCACCTCGCCGACGATCTCCCGGCCGGCACGTACCGCCTCGTCTTCCACCCGCCCTCGCCATTCTTCACCCGCGTCGAGCTGCAGGTCGAGCTCGCCGAGGGCCGCTACCACGTCCCGCTCCTCGTCTCCCCCTTCGGATGCGCGACGTACCGCGGAAGCTGACCGTGCGAAACGACTGGTCTGCGGATCGCAGGTGCGCGACGTCGTGCGGCCGGAGGCCGGCTTCGCCGGCCGGGAGGCCCACTTCGGCATGAAAAGCCGCGACCCGGAGGAGGGGGCTCGTGGGGGAACCAGGGTTCCCCCACGCCGGACGTACCGCGGGAGCTGACCGTCGAGCAGCTGGCCGAGCTGTTCGAGGGGCGGACGCGCTTCGTCGAGCGGCTCGCCGCCGAGCCCGACCCGCTCACCCGGGCGCGCACGCTCGTCCACGCGCTCCCGCTCGCCGAGAAGCGCGAGGTTCTCGACGCCCACCCTGCGATCGGCCAGCGCGGCGGTCTCTCCGTCCGCTCGGCGGCCGAGCAGGGCACGGACGCCGACCCTGCCGTCCTCGAGGAGCTGGCGCGGCTGAACGCCGACTACGAGGCGCGCCACGGCTTCCGCTTCGTCGTCTTCGTGAACCGGCGACCGAAGGCGGAGATCCTCGACGTGCTGCGCGGCCGGATCGACAATCCCACGGAGACCGAGCTCGAGACGGCGCTCTCGGAGCTCGTTGCGATCGCCGTCGACCGCTGGCAGAGCGCCGCGCACGAGGAGGTGTCCGACTGAAGTCGGACACCCTCGCCCTGCTCGCGCTGTCCGACGGCCTGCGTGACTGGCTCGACCTCGGCCTGCGCTGGCTCCACGTGATCGCGGCGATGACGTGGATCGGCACATCGTTCTACTTCGTCCTCCTCGACCAGTCGCTGCGCGCGCCCGAGGCCCGAGAGGACGCCGAAGCGGGCGTGGGCGGCGAGCTCTGGGAGGTGCACGGCGGCGGCTTCTACCACGTCCAGAAGTACGTGGTTGCGCCGCGCCTGCTGCCCGAGCACATCGCCTGGTTCAAGTGGGAGGCGTACACGACGTGGCTCTCCGGCTTCGGCCTGATGCTCGTCCTCTACTACCTCGAGGCGTCGAGCGCGCTCGTGAAGCCCGGCGACGACCTCGAGCCGTGGCTCGCCGTGACGATCTCGATCGCGCTCCTCGCCGCCGCCTGGATCGCCTACGACGTCCTGAACCGACTCGTCTCCGACCCCCGCGTGCTCTGGCCCGTCCTGTTCGTGCTGGTCGCGCTCTCCGCATGGGGCGCCTCGGAGCTCTTCGCCCCGCGTGCGGCGTGGCTCCAGCTCGGCTCGATGATCGGGACGGTGATGGCGGCCAATGTCTTCTTCAACATCATCCCGGCACAGCGCGAGCTCATCCGCGCAAAGGAAGAGGGGCGCGACCCCGACCCCGCGCCGGGCATCCAGGCGAAGCAGCGCTCGGTGCACAACAACTACCTCACCCTGCCCGTGCTGCTGACGATGCTCGCGGGGCATTTTCCGTTCGCCTACGGCGCCGCCCACGCCTGGCTCGTGCTCGTCGCGCTGATGGCGATCGGCGCGTGGGCACGGCTCTTCTACAACCTGCGTCACACGGGAAGGACGCACTGGTGGATGCCCGTCGCCGGCGCAGTCGCGTTCCTCGCGGTCGCGGTGTGGGTCGAGCGGGCGGGGGACACCGTCGCCGCACCCCCGGCGGCGGCCGACCTCGCCCGCGGCAGGGCGGTCTTCACCTCGGCAGGGTGCGGGTCGTGCCACACGCTCGCCGACGCCGGCGCGGCGGGGAAAGTCGGGCCGAGCCTCGACGCGGCGAGCCCGTCGACGGCGCTCGTCGCCGACCGGGTCACGAACGGGCTCGGGGCGATGCCCGCGTTCGCGGGGAAGCTGTCGCGGGAGGAGATCGCGGACGTCGCTGCGTATGTCTCGAGCGCGGCCCGGAAGTAGGATCGCTCGGTGCTTCGCATCGACGCAGGGGGGTTCGAGCTCGCGGCGCGCCTCGAGGAGGCGGACGCCCCCGCGACCGTTGCGGCCTTCCGGCGACTGCTGCCGCTCGAGTCCCGGATCATCCACGTCCGTTGGTCGGGCGAGGCGGGCTGGATCCCCTTCGGCGACCTCGATCTCGGCCTCGGGCCCGAGAACGCGACCTGCTACCCGCACCCGGGCGAGATCGTCCTCTACCCGGGCGGGGTCTCCGAGACGGAGATCCTGCTCGCGTACGGGTACGTCAGCTTCGCCTCGAAGGCCGGACAGCTCGCGGGGAACCACTTCGCGACGATCGTCGAGGGCACCGAGCACCTGCGCGAGCTGGGCAGGAAGTTCCTCTGGGAGGGGGCACAGGAGATCGCCTTCCGCGAGACCTGAGCGGCTCGCGGGTCAGCTCGACGCGAGCCGGTCGAGCGCGTCCGTCAGCACGTCGACGGCGAGCGCGACGTCCTCGGGCGACGAGAGCTCGTCGGGGGAGTGGCTCACGCCGGCGTTCTGCGCCCGAACGAACAGCATCGCGGACGTCACCCCGGCGCGCGCGAGCACGCCCGCGTCGTGGCCGGCCCCGGACGCAAGCTCGACGACCGGGAGCCCCCGCTCTGCGACCGCGGCGCGAAGCGCGTCCGCGGGCGGCCCTCCGAGCGATGTCGGCGGGACCGCGCCCGCCGGGTCGATCCCGAGACCGTCGAGCAGCCGCGCGAGCCGCTCGTCGTCCGGCGCGCGCGCGTCGATCGTGAGCCGCACGCGGCCGGGGATCACGTTGACCCCGCCCGGCTCGACCTCGAGACACCCCACCGTCGCCACGGCGCCGTCGATCCCGCGGGCGACGTCGCGGATCCGCAGGATCTCGGCGGCCGCCCTGACGAGCGCATCGTCGCGCGCGTCCATCGGCGTCGTCCCCGCATGCCCGGCACGTCCCTCGAGCACGCGCTCGGCGCGCTTGTAGCCGACGATCGCGGTCACGACCCCGAGCGGCGCGCCCGCCAGCGCGAGCCGGGGCCCCTGCTCGTGGTGGAGCTCGACCCAGGCGCCGGGGAGCCCGCCGCGCGCGACGCGCGCATGCGAGCCGGCGCAGCCGCGCTCCTCGTCGCGAAACGCGACCACGCCGAGCGTCCGACGCCTCCGACCGAGGCGGTCGATTGCCTCGAGGGCACCGAGCACGCCCAGCGGGCCGTCGAAGCGGCCGCCCCGCGGAACCGAGTCGAGGTGCGAGCCCGACCACACCTCGGGGAGCCCCGGCTCGAGCCCGGTCCGGCGTCCGACGAGGTTGCCGTTCGGGTCGACCTCGACCTCGAGCCCCGCCTCGTGCATCCAGCCCGTGACGAGCCGATGCGCCTCGTCCTCGGCGGCAGAGTAGCCGGGGCGGTTCGCGCCGGGCCCTCCGCCGATCGCGTAGATCGCGTCGAGTCGCCGCTCGAGCACGGACCCCATCAGGCGTCGAGGAGCGTTCCGACTCCCCGCTCCCGTGCCCGCCGCAGCACCGCATCGCCGATCGCGACGTCCCACGGCGCGATCCCGTTCGACTTGAAGACGACGATGTCGCCGTCCGACTGCCGGCCGGGGAGCTCGCCGCAGACGATCTGGTGGAGCTCCTGCACCTCGAGCCAGTCGAGCTGACCGGCGGCGACGGGCTCGATCAGGTCACCGGACTCGAGCCGCGCATCCTCGAGCGAGTCGCAGCAGACGAGGGCGGCACGGGCGAGCACCTGCGTGTCGAGCTCGCGCGCAGCAGGGTCGTTCGCGCCGATCGCGCAGACGAGCGCACCCTCGTGGAGCCAGTCGCCGCGGAGCACCGGGTCCCTGGACGTGGTCGCCGTGACGACGATGTCGCAGGCACCGGCGTCGGCCGGGCTCTCCGCCACCTCGGCGCCGTGCTCGGTTGAGAACGCGGTCGCCCGCTCGGCCGTCCTGCTCGAGACGACGACGCGCTCGATCGAGGGCACGGCCGCACGGATCGCGGCGAGCTGCGTCTCCGCCTGCAACCCGGCCCCGATCAGCCCGAGGCTCGCGGCGCCCCGCCGGGCGAGGTGCTTCGCGGCCACCCCGCTGGCCGCGCCCGTCCGCACCTGGCCGAGCCGGTCGGCGGCGATCAGCGCCGTGAGCGACCCATCGACGAGCGAGAACAGGCAGACGACGAACTGGAGCCTGCCCCCGACGACCGTGTAGCTCTTCAACCCGGCGACGCCGAGCCCCCGGTCGGTGGCGGCCATCACCGCGAAGTAGCCGTCGTCGACGCGGAACCGCCGCCGCGGCATCAGCTCCACCTGCCCCGCGGCCATCCGCCGGAAGCAGCCCTCGATCACAGGCACCGCCTCGCCCGGCGTGACGAGCGACGCGACGTCGTCCTCGGAGAGCCAGAGCGGCATGCGCGCGATGCTAACCGGGACCGGTGTGACGAATCTTGCTCATGCCATCGCACGTGCGCTCTGTTACTTTCGCGCGCGCGCAGATCGGCAGCGGCCACGGGCTCTTCCGGGCCACGAGCAGCCGGCGATCGTTCGAGCGACCCCGGAGGAGATCGTGCGACCGGACATTGCGCGGAAGACGCTCATGCCGGCTGTCGGCGTGGCCGCGGCCGCGGCACTCGTCGCGACCGCGGCGCTCGGCAGTCCCGGCACCGCCACGATCACGACGATCGCCGGCTCGGCAACGGCAACCTCTCTCGGCGACGGCGGCCCGGCCACCAAGGCCAGTCTCTCGCACCCGGAGCAGCTGGCGGTCGATGCGAAGGGCAACGTCTACATCGCCGACACGCGGCACGCGCGCGTGCGGAAGGTCGCTCCTGACGGGACGATCACGACGATCGCAGGCTCGGGCAAGCTGGGCCCCCTCGGGGACGGCGGCCCGGCGGGCTCGGCAGGGCTGTACCCGTCAGGAGTCGCGGTGGACGCCAAGGGAAACGTCTACATCACAGACAACGCGCACGAGCGCGTGCGGAAGGTCACGCCTGACGGGACGATCACGACGATGGCGGGCACGGGTCGAGTGGGCCCCGTCAAGGGAGACGGCGGCCCCGCGACGTCGGCAACGCTCTGGAACCCACACTCGATCGCGATCGACGGGCAGGGGAACCTCTTCATCGCCGGCACCAGCAACCAGCGCGTGCGGAAGGTGAGCCCGGACGGGACGATCACGACGATCGCAGGGACCGGCAGGCAGGGCTTCTCGGGTGACGGAGGCCCGGCCACCTCGGCCCGGCTGCACGACCCCTACGGGGTGGCAGTGGACGGCCACGGGAACGTCTACATCGCCGACCGGGACAACCACCGCGTGCGGAGGGTGAGCCCCGGCGGGAGAATCACGACGATCGCCGGCACCGGGTCCGCTGGCTACTCCGGCGACGGCGGCCCCGCGAGCGCCGCGCGGCTCCACGACCCGCGGGGAGTCGCGGTGGACGCGCACGGGAATCTCTACATCGCAGACTCGCAGAACTTCCGTATCCGCATGGTGAGCGGCGGGACGATCACCACGGTCGCTGGCACGGGCACGTCGGGGAGCTCCGGAGACGGCGGCCCTCCGAGCTCCGCACAGCTCGTGTACCCCACCGGAGTAGCGGTTGACGGGAAGGGAAACCTCTACATCGGTGACGCCTGGTGCCTCCGCAAAGTGTCGCTCGGCCGCCCGCAGCCGTAACGCCGACGCCCAGGCCAGGCGGAGGGTCGACAACGCGGCTTCGACGGCGCTGGTCACGAGGGCAGAGAACCGGAAGGCGCTGCCTCCCTCGACCGGCTCGACCCAGATCCTGCCGCCGTGCGCCTCGACGACGCGACGGCAGACGGCGACTTCCCTCCAAACATGGTTTCCCCGCGCCCATGCGCCCGGCACGATGCGAACGTGCGGCCTCAGCCTCCGCGAGGACTCGGACGTGTGGAAACCCATGGTTCCCCCACGCGCCCCCTCCTCACCGCACCACACGATGCGCCCGGCACGATTCGAACGTGCGGCCTCAGCCTCCGCAGGGCTGCGCTCTATCCCCTGAGCTACGGGCGCGGGGAACGGTGAGTGTAGCGGGGGGATGTTCGTAACAGTCTGTTGCTAGCCAGCCAGCTGGCGCACCGACCGCGGGCCAAGCTCGAGGAGGGCGGCCGGAGGAACCTCGCGCCGCACGTACGCGAGCGCGACGACGCCGTGGTCGCCGTCGGGTGCGGCGCTCGTGACGCGTCCCACCGACTTGCCGTCGAGGGTGAGCTCCGCGTCGTACGGGGGCAGCTCGGAGCCCTCGATCGCGAGGACGCGCAGCCCGCGATTCGGATGGCCGCGGAAGTGCAGCCGCGCGACGGGCTCCTGTCCCGGGTAGCAGCCCTTCGTGAAGCTGATCGCGCGCTCCTCGAGGCCCGCCTCGGCCGGCATCACCCGGTCGTCCAGCTCGCGCCCGAGTCGCGGCGTGCGGGCGAGGATGCGCAGCCGCTCGAGCTCGTCCTCGGAGACCGGCTCGGCCGCGGCCGGTGCCTCGGCGTCGAGCAGCTCCACGGCACGCACGCCGTAGTCGCGGTTCGGAAGAACATCGCGCTGCCCCGGCACGAGCTCGCTCCTCGCCCCCAGCACGACGACCGAGCGGTGCTCCTCCGGCCCGATCGCGCACTTCGCGGCGAAGCGTGCGCGCAGGAGCTCGCGCAGCAGGCGACCGCCAGCCTCGGGCTCCGTGAGCAGGAGGAAGGCGTCCTCGGCCCGCCGCCAGACGACGAGCGGCGCGACGATTCGCGCCTTCGGTGTCAACAGGAGCGCCTCGCAGGCCTCGCCGACGGGGAGCGCCTCGACCGCGTTCGACAACATCCGCTCGAGGTAGGCGGCGGCGTCCGGCCCGCTCACGGAAACGTAGGACCTCGGCCGCGGCGCCGTCTGTAACGTCGTCATGGACATCGGGACGAGGGTAGCGAGCATGTTCAGGGGCAAGGCGGAGCGGAAGGTGCAGGAGGCCGGCTACGACCCGGCCCGGCTCCCGCCCGGGCAGTACCTGACGGAGAAGTGGCCCGTCCTCCACGCCGGCGACGTCCCGTCCTACCCCGCCGACCTCGGCGGCTGGGACTTCCGCGTCTACGGCGAGGTTGATTCGCCGCTCACGTTGACCTGGGACGAGCTGAACGCGCTGCCGAAGCAGACGGCCGTCGAGGACATCCACTGCGTCACCCGCTGGAGCCGCTTCGACGCAGAGTTCACCGGCGTGCCGTGGTCGGCGATCCGCGAGCTGGCCGGGCAACGCCCGAGTGCCCGCTACGCGATCGCCCACGCCGAAGCCGGGTTCACCGCCAACGTGCCCGCATCGTTCCTCGACGCCGAGGGCGCGCTGCTCGTCACGCACGCGGACGGGGAGCCGCTCGCCCCGGAGCACGGCTGGCCGCTCCGCCTCGTCGTGCCCGGGAAGTACTTCTGGAAGAGCGCCAAGTGGCTCCGCGCGATCGAGCTCCGCGCGACCGACGAGCCCGGGTTCTGGGAACGGTACGGCTACTCGAACGACGCCGACCCCTGGAGGGAGGAGCGGTACGCGTTCTGAGCCGTGAGATCGCTTCGCGATCTCGCTGCCAATCACTCGATCGAGGGAGTGAGGAACGCGGCCGAACGGCCGACTCCCGTAGCACCCACCCTCCCCAGCATCACCGAGGCGGCCGCTCCCCAAGCGGCCGCCTCGCTCTTCTCGTTCGCGAGCGGGATTCCGCAGCAGCCGAGTCCCGCCGCTAGCCCGGCCGCGAAGCGGCCAGGCTCAGGTGCTCGGCGAGCTCGGCGGCGAGCGCCGGGGCGCTCGTGCCCTCGCGGGGCGCGAGAAAGATCGTGTTGTCGCCGGCGATCGTCCCGGCGATGCCCGGGTGCGCGCCTTCGTCGATCGCCTGCGCGAGCGCGCTCGCGTACCCCGACGGCGTCGTCACCACGACCAGCGGCCCGGCATGCTCGACGCGCGTCGCGTAGCGGCGCATCGCGACGCCGATCGCGCGCAGCCGGTCGGCGTCGTCCGAGCCCGGCGCCGCGTAGACGAGCCTCCCGGACGGGGCCCGCACCTTCCGGAGGCCGAGGTCGTGGACGTCGCGCGAGATCGTGGTCTGCACGACGTCGTGGCCCTCCTCGCGCAGGGCGTCCACGAGCTCGGCCTGCGTCGAGATCGCGCGGTCGCGGACGAGGCGCAGGATCGCCTGCTGGCGCACCGGGTTGCTCACCGGAGCACCTCCGAGAGGATCGCGAGCGCCTCGTCCGCTTCCGCTTCGGTGATCACGAGCGGCGGCAGCAGGCGGAGGACGTCCGTCCCCGCGGTGAGCACGAGGAGGCCGTGGGCGCGGCACTCGTCCACCACGCCACCGGCGTCGCGGTCGAGCAAGGCGGCGAGCAGCAGGCCGCGGCCCCGCACCTCGCGCACCCCCGGAAGCTCGACCAGCCCGTGGGCGAGCTGGTCGCCGCGCGCGGCGACGTTCTCGAGCAGTGCCTCGTCGATCGCCTCGACGACGGCACATGCCGCCGCGCAGGCGACCGGGTTGCCGCCGAACGTCGACCCGTGGTCTCCAGGCCCGATCGCGCCGGCCACGCCCTCGCGGGCGAGCAACGCGCCGATCGGGAGGCCGTTCGCGAGCCCCTTGGCGAGGGTGACGAGGTCGGGCTCGATGCCGAGCTGCTCGTAGGCGAAGAACGTGCCGGTGCGGCCGAGGCCCGACTGCACCTCGTCGACCAGGAGGAGCGCGCCGACCTCGCGCGCGATCTCGGCCGCCGCCCGCGCGAATCCCTCCTCGAGGGGCAGCACACCGCCCTCGCCGAGCACGGGCTCGACGATGATCGCCGCGAGCTCGCCGCCCGGCGAGACGGCCGCCTCGAGCGACTCGACGTCGTTCGGCCGCGCGAAGGAGACGCCGGGGAGAAGCGGCCCGAAGCCCTCCCACTTCGCGGGCTGCCCCGTCGCCGAGAGCGCTCCGAGGGTACGGCCGTGGAAGCCGCCCTCGAGCGCGACGATCCGCGACCTACCGGTCGCCTTGCGCGCGACCTTCAGCGCCGCCTCGTTCGCCTCGGCACCCGAGTTGCAGAAGAACGCCTGCGCGCCGCCGATGCGCTCGGAGAGCAGCCCCGCGAGCCGGAGCATCGGCTCCGTCCAGTACAGGTTCGACGCGTGCCAGAGGCGGTCGAGCTGGGCGTGGGCAGCCTCGGTGACCGCCGGATGGCGATGCCCGAGGCCGACGACGGCGATCCCGCCGCCGAAGTCGAGGTACGAGCGGCTCTCGTCGTCCCAGACGCGGCAGCCCTCGCCGCGGACGATCGTCACGTCGGCGCGCGCGTAGGTGGGAAGCACGGCGCTGCGAGAGGCTTGCAACAGACTGTTACTTGCGTCCGTCATACCGGGCCTCTTCGTCACGCCGCGACCCACCGTCACGCCGGGACCTCCGTCACGCCGATCGAAGCCTTCACGCCGCCGCGCGCGGCGCGGACGGCCGCCATCAGCTTCGGCACGATGCCGCCCTCGAAACGGCCGTCGGCGAGGCCCGCCTCGGCGTCGTCAGCGGGGAGGACCGCCGCGACCTCGCCGTCGAGGACGACACCCGGGACGTCGGTGACGAAGAGGATCCGCGTGGCGCGAAGGCCGATCGCGAGCGCGGCTGCGGCCTCGTCGGCGTTGACGTTGAGCGGGCCTGCCGCGAGCGGCGCAACGACCGGGACCCGGCCCGCCGCGAGCGCCTCGACCACCGCCGCCGGAGCGGAAGGGACGGGATGGCCGACGAGGCCGAGGTCGCGGAGCTGCTCGGCCTCCAGGCCGATCTCGTCGCCGAAGAGGCCGATCGCGCGGGCGCCGATCGCGGCGCAGACCTCCTCGTTCACCGCCGCGAGCTCCGCGCGGACGACGTCGAGGACGTCGGGCGTCGTCACGCGCCGCCCGCCGACGAACGCCGGCGCGATGCCGCGGCGCTCCATCCCGGCGGTGATCTGGGGGCCCGCGCCGTGGACGACCACGACGGGGCCGTCGACCTCGGCGAGGACGGCCCGAACGGCATCCGCGGCGACGCGGCCGCCCAGCTTGAGGACGACGGTCACGTCGTGTACTCCGCGTTCAGCCTGACGTAGTCCGTCGAGAGGTCCGACGCGAGGTAGGCGGCCTCCCCGTCGCCGAGCCCGAGGTCGAGCTCGATCCGGCACGCGCCGCCGCCGAGCTCCGGGACCCGGCCGGTCGGGCAGCCGTGCGCGAACACGAGCGTCCCGTCGAATGCAACCGACAGCACCTCCGGATCCAGTCGTGCGAAGCCCCCGTTCCACGGGGCCGAGCCCGCCGCGGCGAGCACGCGGCCCCAGTTCGGATCGCGTCCGAAGGCCGCCGTCTTGACGAGCGGCGAGGTGGCGACCCTCCGAGCGATCGCATCGGCCTCCTCGGCCGACGCTGCGTGCGCGACGCCGATCTCGAGCACGACGGTGGCGCCCTCGCCGTCGGCGACGATCTGCCGCGCGAGGTCCCGGCACACCGCCTCCAGCGCTTCGGCGAACGCCGTCTCCGACGCATCGCCGCGCGCGGCCTCGCCGCGCCGCGCGAGCAGCACGACGGCGTCGTTCGTCGAGCAGTCGCCGTCGACCGAGATCCGGTTGAAGGAGCGCTCGACGGCGGGCCGCAGGAGGCGGCCGGCCTCGGCGCCCGAAGCGAGCGTGTGATCGGTCGTGACCACGGCGAGCATCGTCGCGAGGCTCGGGTGGATCATCCCGGCGCCCTTCGCCATCCCGCCGACCGTGAACCCGTCACCGGAGACCACCGCGGTCTTGGGCCCCGCGTCCGTCGTGAGGATCGCCCGGGCCGCGGCGTCCCCGCCGGTCGCAGAGAGCTCCGCGGCGGCGAGGTCGACGCCCGGGAGGAGCTTCTCCATCGGCAGCCGCGGCCCGATCACGCCGGTCGAGAGGACGACGACCTCCTCGGGTCGGAGCGCGAGGCGCTCGGCGACGCGTGCCGCGGTCGCACGCGCATCGTCCTCGCCAGGAGCACCGGTGGCCGCGTTGGCGACGCCGGCGTTGACGACCACCGCCTGCGGCTCGGCGAGCTCGAGATGACGGCGCGAGACCGTCACCGGCGCCGCCTGGACGCGGTTGCGCGTCCACATCGCACAGCCGACCGCGGGCTCCAGCGACCGGACGAGCGCGACATCCGGCCTGCCCGAGGGCCGGATCCCGGCCGAGACCCCGGCCGCCGCGAACCCGGGGGCGGCGGTGACGGACATCAGACGAGCACCCCGGAGAGTCGCAGGCCGGCCGTCGGCTCGAGGCCGAACACCGCGTTCGCGTTCTGGATCGCCTGGCCGGCGGCACCCTTGCCGAGGTTGTCGAGGGCGCAGATCACGATCGTCCGATCCGTGTAGCGGTCTGCGAAGACGCCGATCTCGGCTCCATCGGTCGCCTGGACGCGGGAGAGCTCGGGCGCGACCCCCTCTGGGAGCACCGTCACGACGGGGCTGGACGCATACCGCTCCTCGAGCAGCGCTCGCAGGTCGGCGCCGTTCGAGCGGACGTTGCACGTCGCGATCAGGCCACGCCGCACGGGCAGGAGGTGCGGCGTGAACGACACCGGGAAGCCGAGCACCTCTGCGATCTCCGCGACGTGCTGATGCGAGCCGACCTTGTACGGCGAGACGTTCTCGAGCACGAAGCCCGCGTGCGTCGACGGCCGTGGCGAGCGGCCTGCCCCCGTCATCCCCGACATCGCGTCCACGACGACGCTCTCCGGGTCGACCGCCTCGGCGAGGGGAGCGAGCGCGAGCAGGACGGCGGTCGCGTAGCAGCCGGGGTTCGCGATCAGCCGGCCCTCGGGCGGCCTGAGCTCCGGCAGGCCGTACGACCACGTGTGGAGGTCGTCCGGTCGGGGATGCGTGAAGCCGTACCAGGCGTCGTACTGCGCCGCATCGGCCAGCCGGTGCGCGCCCGACAGGTCGATCACGACGCCGCGCGACGGCGGCTCGAGTGCGGCCGCCTCCTCGTGCGAGAGGCAGAGGAACGTGAGGTCGGCCTCGCAGGCGAGCGCGGCGGCGTTCGTGATCAGACGCGGGACGCGCTTGCCGCCGTTCCGGTTGAGCCGGGGGTCGAGAGAGGTCGCGTCCTGCCCCGCGAGCGAGTCCGAGCCGACCGCGTAGAGCTCGAGGTCGGGGTGCCCGAGGACGCGGTCGAGCGTCTCCTGGCCGGCGTACCCGGCCGAGCCGACGATGCTCACGTATGGCATTGGCATAGTATGCATAAAATTACCAAATTATGCGTCAAGCGGAGAGGCGGTCCTCCGCTGCCGCGTCTCGCTCGGCGAGCTCGGCGCGCGGCGTGAGCCGCCGGAACCGGCCGACGATGCGATCGGCCTCCGCCACGAGGAGTGCCGCACGCGCGGACGCCGTCAGGCGAACATGGCGCTCGAGCAGGTCGAAGAGCCGCTCGGCCTCGTCCCGGGCGAGCGGCACGAGCGTGACGAGGTCGTCGTTCACGAGCCGCTCGTCGGGGTCGAGGAGGAATGCCTCGCCCCCCGCCATCCCGGCACCGAGATTGCGCCCGTGGGGCCCGAGGACGACGACGGTCCCGCTCGTCATGTACTCGCACCCGTGGTCGCCGACGCCTTCCACGACGGCGACAGCGCCCGAGTTCCGCACGGCGAAGCGCTCCCCCGCGGCCCCGGCGCAGAAGAGCTCGCCGCCCGTGGCACCGTAGAGCACCGTGTTGCCGAGGAGGCACGGATCGCCGACGTCGTCGGACGGCGGAGAGACGACGATGCGCCCGCCGGACATCGCCTTGCCCACGTAGTCGTTCGCCTCGCCCACGAGGCGCAACTCGACGCCGGCCGTGAGGAAGGCGCCGAAGCTCTGCCCCGCCGACCCCTCGAAGCGCGCCCGGACTCGCCCCGCGGGCGCGGCCGAGCCGACGGCCTTCGCGATCGCGCCGCCGAGCCGGGCGCCGACCGCGCGATCGGCGTTCGTCACCTGGTAGGCGGGCTCGACGAGCCGCGCGCCGCTGATCGCCGCCTTCCCGTGCGCGAGCAGCAGCGTTCCGAGACGGTCTCCGCTGTGCGGCACCGGCTGGCCGACGTAACGTGCGTGGCCCTGGCCTGTCGCGGCGAGCAGCGAGGAGAGGTCGAGCGCGTCCGCATTCGCGTCACCGGTGCGACGCTGGCGGAGCAGGTCGACGCGGCCGACGGCCTCGTCGAGCGTCCGGAGGCCGAGCCGCGCAAGGTGCTCGCGCACGTCGAGCGCGACGAAGCGCAGGTATGCCTCGACCATCTCCGGCGTGCCGGCGAACTTCGCCCGCAGCTCCGGTCGCTGGCTCGTGATCCCGACCGGGCAGGTGTCGAGGTGGCAGGCGCGCACCATCAGACAGCCTTCGGCGAGCAGGAGGGCGGTGCCGAACGAGAACTCGTCGGCGCCGAGCAGCGCCGCGAGGACGACGTCGCGCCCGGTCTTGAGACCGCCGTCGACGCGGACCCGCACGCGTCCGCGCAGGCCGTTCGCGACGAGCGCCTGCTGGGTCTCGGCGAGCCCGAGCTCCCACGGCGCACCGGCATGCTTGATCGAGGGCAGCGGGCTCGCGCCGGTGCCACCGTCCGCACCGGCGACGTGGACGACGTCGGCATGGGCCTTCGCAACGCCCGCAGCGATGACGCCGACGCCCACCGACGAGACGAGCTTGACGGAGATGTCGGCCTCGGGATTGACCTCCCGGAGGTCGAAGATCAGCTGCGCGAGGTCCTCGATCGAGTAGACGTCGTGGTGGGGCGGCGGCGAGATGAGCGACACGCCCGGAGTGGTGCCGCGAAGCTGCGCGATCTCCGCGGTCACCTTGTGTGCCGGGATCTGCCCGCCCTCGCCCGGCTTCGACCCCTGCGCGACCTTGATCTGCAGCTCCTCCGCGTGGGCGGCGTACTCGGCGGTCACGCCGAAGCGACCCGAGGCCACCTGCTTGATCCTCGAGTTGCGCTCGTCGCGGTACCGCGTGGGATCCTCGCCGCCCTCCCCCGAGTTGGAGCGGGCTCCGAGCCGGTTGAGCGCGATCGCGATCGTCTCGTGCGCCTCGGCGGAGAGCGCGCCGTGCGACATCGCTCCGCCGGAGAAGCGTCGCACGATCGAGGCGACCGGCTCTACCTCGTCGAGCGAGACCGGCTCGCTCGCGGGCACGGGCTCGAGCAGGTCGCGCGGCTCCATCGGCACCCGCCCGTCGACGAGCTCCGCGAACCGGGCGTAGAGGTCATGTCGTTCGCCCTTGACGGCCTTCACGAGCGCGTGCGCCGCGGTGACGCTCTCGTGGAGCGCCGAGACGACGTCGGCGTCGGTCGCATGGGGCTCGCCCCCTTGCGGAACTTGTAGAAGCCGGGATTCTCGAGCTGGGGCTTCTCCGCCTCGCTCGCCGCGAGCCGCGAGGTCGCGTCCCGCTCGAGGACGTCGAGCGAGATCCCGCCGATCGCCGACGGCGTGCCGCCGAAGAACCGCCTGCAGAGCCGCCGGTCGAGCCCCACCGCTTCGAAGAGCCGGGCGCCGCGGTAGCTCGCGACGTCGGAGATGCCCATCTTCGACATCACCTTGAGCACGCCGTCCTCGAGCGAGCGCAGGAGCCGCGCCTGCGCTGCGGCGGGAGAGGGCCGGTCGCCGCCGACCTTGTCCGACTCCGCGAGCCGGGCGACCGTCTCGAGCGCGAGACGGGGGCAGACGACGTCGGCGCCGTAGCCGATGAGCGTCGCGACCATGTGCGTGTCGCGCGCCTCGTCGCTCGAGACGAGAAGCGAACAGGCCGTCCGCAGGCCGCGCTCGACGAGGCGTTCGTGGACGGCGGCGACGGCGAGGAGCGAGGGGACGGGCGCGCGGTCGCCGCCGGCGGCGGCATCCGTGAGACACACGGCGGTTGCGCCGGCCTGCGCGAGCGCGGCCGCGTCCTCGGCGACGCGCTCCACCGCCGCGGCGAGGCCCTCGTCCGCCGTGAACGTCGCGTCGGTCTCGTGGGGCTCGAGCGCGGCGAGGCCGTCCGGGGTGACGAGAAAGGACGGGAGCACGGCGAGCGGCGGCAGCGGCCCCTCGGCGTCGAGCGGCGCACGGGCACCGACGAGCGTCGCCACGGACATCATCGTCCGTTCCCGGTAGTGGTCGATCGCGGGGTTCGTCACCTGCGCGAAGCGCTGCCGGAAGTACGACGCGAGCGGGCGCGCGCGACCCGCGAGAGGAGCGATTGGCGCGTCGTCGCCCATCGAGTAGACGGGGTCGTGGCCGGTCTGCGCGATCGGGCGCAGCATCAGGGAGAGCTCCTCGCGGGTGTAGCCGTGCAGCGCGTGACGGGCGGCGAGGTCGCCTTCCGGTGGGGCGAGCGGCTCGCCCCGTGCCACGAAGCGGACACTCGACTCGACCCAGGCGCCGTACGGCTTGCGCGACGCGAGCTCGCGCTTGAGCTCGCCGTCGAAGAGCAGGCCCCGTCGCGGATCCAGCGAGAGGAGCTGCCCGGGGCCGAGGCGCGCCCGCCGCACGGCGACGCCGTCGGGAAGCGGGATCGCGCCGGCCTCCGAGCAGACGGCGACGAGCCCGTCCTCGCAGACCGCGACGCGAAGTGGGCGCAGGCCGTTCCGGTCGAGCGCCGCGCCGCACACGATCCCGTCCGAGAAGACGAGGCCGGCCGGCCCGTCCCACGGCTCGCCGAGCATGGCGTGGTACCGATGCATCGCCCGCTGCCGGTCGTCGATCCGCGGGTCGTTCTGCCACGCGGGCGGAACGAGCATCGTCACCGCCTCGCGCACGTCCAGCCCGCGCCGGACGAGAAGCTCGAGGGCGTTGTCGAGGAGGGCCGAGTCGGAGCCGGCGCGGTCGAGCGCCGCCGCCAGCTCCGGATCGAGCCCGCGCGCGCGCTCGCGCGCCTCCATCCAGCCGACGTTGCCCTCGATCGTGTTGATCTCGCCGTTGTGGCCGAGGAGCCGGAACGGCTGGGCGCGCTCCCAGCTCGGCTCCGTGTTCGTGGAGAACCGCTGGTGGAAGACGGCCCACGACACGTTCCAGGCGGGGTTTGCGAGATCGGGGTAGAAGCTCTGAAGCTGCGTCGCGGCGCAGAGCGCCTTGTACGTGACCGTGCGGAACGAGAGCGACGCGATGTAGACGCCCTCGACCCGCTCCGCACGGCGGCGGGCGCGGTGCGCGCGGAGCTCGGCGTCGGGCTCCGCGCACGGAGCGAGCACGAGCTGCGCGACGCGCGGCATGCTCGCCGTCGCGCTCGATCCGAGCGCAGCCACGTCCGTCGGCACGTCGCGCCAGCCGAACGGCTCGAGCCCCTCCGCCCGGCACGCCTCCTCGACGGTGCCGCGCAGCCACGGCTCACGGAGGAAGCACATCGCGAGACCGGCGCCGTCCACACCCGTCACGGCCGCGTGCAGGGGCAGAAGCAACCCAGCTCCGTCGCCGGTGACGCCGTCCGCCGCCCAGGCGCCGCGGTGCGACACCGCGGCGAGCCCCGCGAGCGCGCGGTCGAGGAGCTCGCGGGAGGCCCGGCCGCGCGCGTCCGCGACGAGCCCGATGCCGCAGGCGTCGCGCTCGGCGGCTGGGTCGTGGAGTGGTTGGCTCATGTGCGGCACGCCGCCTTTCGGAGTTCGTGGACGAGGAAGCTCCCGCCGGGTGTTCGGCTGCTAGCGGGCGGAGGCGGGAGGGTCGCCGGCTAGCGCCGTTTCGAGGCGATGAACGCAATCGGCGAGGACGGGGCTACGGGAGCCCCGGCGGGCCGGTCACGATGTACGATCGCCTCGCGAACCATCGAACGCCGATGGTACTCGGCCGAAAGCCCAGCCGCAACCTCGCCGAAGGTAGGAATTGACAGCACCGGGCGCTTCGGGCACTCTGCGTGGCGATGACGCTCTGCCACGCCGTATCCGTATCTCCTCTCGTACCGCGCCCCGCGGTAGCGATCGGCGGCGGCATCGAGCTCATTCTGATTCTCCCCGTCTAGGGGAGATCGACGCTCACGCGCCGTTTTTGGCGCACACGCCGACCGAGACGACGGAAGAGGTGCGTCCGCCGGGCGTACCGAGCGAGAGGAGCACCACCCATGACCTGCACTCCCCGACAACCCAATCGTCCCGATGACCGGCCGCCGGACGTACGTCGTCGCGTGCCTCGCCGGCCACGGGATCGGCCCCGAGATCACCGCGGCGGCGAGCCGTGCGCTCGGCGGTCTCGCCCGCGAGCACGGCTTCGCCGTCGAGGAGCTGCACCCGCCCTTCGACACCGAGGCGCTCACCCGTTCGGGGCATCCTCTGCCCGCGGCCACGCGTCAGGCGACCGCGAGCGCGGACGCGGTGCTCGTCGCCGGCGACGCCGCACCCGCTCTCGAGGGGCTGCGAGCGGCGCTCGATCTCGGCGCGCGCGTGACGCGCGTGCTCGACGACACCGGCGAGGCGACGACGTTCGCGCCGCTGCACGACGGGGGCGATCGACTGGACGCTCGACCGCGCGTTCGCGACCGCGCGCACGCGTGACGGACGCCTCACCTCCGTCGGCGTGTCCGAGGCGTGGGCAACCCGCGTCGACCGGCATGCCGACCGCCATCCCGGCGTCGAGGTCCAGCACGTCACGCTGACGGTGGCGCTCCGTGCGCTCGCCGCCGGCTCCACCGGCGTGCTTGCCGCGGAAGGCGTCCTCGGCGATGCGGTTGCGGAGGCTCCGCGCCTGGGCGGCCGGCGCCGTCTCGTCGCCTCCGGACATCTCTCGCCGACCGGCCCGAGCCTGTTCGGCCCGGCGCAGGGGACGGCGAGCGAGCTCGCCGGCCACGGCGTCGCCGACCCGAGCGCGATGCTGCTCGCGACGGCGCTGCTCCTCTCGGAGGGGCTCGGGCGCACCGCGGCGGGCGAGGCGCTCGAGGAGAGCCTCACCGCGGCGCTCCGCGCGTCCCGTCGCCCGTCGGAGCTCGCGGGGCCGGGCGTCGCCGCCACGACGCGCGAGTTCGTCGACGCGGTGCTGGCGCTCCTGCGCAGCGCCCGCCGCGACACGGAGTTCGCGCTGGGGGTGGGCCCGTGAGGATGACCGGGGGCGACGCGATCCTGCGCTCGCTCGAGGCCGAAGGCGTCGAGGTGATGTTCGGGATCCCCGGCGGCGCGATCATGCCGACGTACGACGCGATGGCGCGCGGGACGACCGTTCGGCACGTTCTCGCCCGGCACGAGCAGGGCGCAGGGCACATGGCCCAGGGCTACGCCCGCGCGTCCGGGCGCGTCGGGGTGGCGATCGCGACCTCGGGGCCCGGTGCGACGAACCTCGTCACCCCGATCGCGGACGCGTGGATGGACTCGACGCCGCTCGTCTGCATCACGGGCCAGGTGCGCTCGAGCCTGATCGGCACCGACGCCTTCCAGGAGTGCGACATCACTGGGATCACGATGCCGATCGTCAAGCACTCGTGGCTCGTCGACGACGTACGGGACATTCCGGCGGTGATGAAGGCCGCGTTCCACGTCGCACGCACCGGACGCTGCGGGCCGGTCCTCGTCGACGTCCCGCGGGACCTCCAGGAGGCGACGCTCGACTACTCGTACCCCGCCGAGGTCGAGCTGCCCGGCTGGAGGCCGCCGACGAAGGTGCATCCGCTCCAGGTCCGCGACGCGGGCCGTGCGATTGCGCACGCGCGCAAGCCGGTGCTCTACGTCGGCGGTGGCACGCTCAACGGCAACGCCTGCGCCGAGCTGCTCCGCCTCGCCGAGACCGGCTCTCTTCCCGTCGTCACGACGCTGATGGGAAAGAGCGCGTTCCCGGAGGCGCACGAGCTCCATTTCGGCTGGCCGGGGATGCACGGGCCGAAGTGGTCGAACCTCGCGATGAACACCTGCGACGTCCTCGTCGCGATCGGGGCGCGGTTCGACGACCGTGTCACGGGCAAGCTCTCCGCGTTCGCGCCGGGGGCCACGATCGTCCACCTCGACATCGACCCCGCGGAGATCTCGAAGCTCCGGGATGCCGACATCCCGGTCGTCGGTCCGCTCGCGACGGCGGTCGACGCGCTCGCGGACGAGGTCGCCGCGCAGCGCGCCGAGGGCGCGCCCGTGCCCGAGGCGTGGCTCGCGCAGCTCCGCGCCTGGCGCGACGAGTTCCCGCTCGTCTACGAGTCGAGCGACGAGTGGCTCAAGCCGCAACAGGTCCTCGAAGCGCTCCAGCGGCTCACGGCGGGAACGGACACCATCGTCACCACCGGCGTCGGCCAGCACCAGATGTGGGCGATGCAGTACGTCCGCTCCGAGCGGCCGCGCAGCTTCATCACCTCGGGCGGGCTCGGAACGATGGGCTACGGCATCCCCGCCGCGATCGGCGCGAAGGCTGCCCGCCCCGAGGCGACGGTCGTCTGCGTCGACGGCGACGGCTGCTTCCAGATGACCGCGCAGGAGCTCGTCACGGCGGTGCTCGAGGACCTGCCGGTCGTCGTCGTCCTCGTCAACAACGCCCACCTCGGGATGGTCACGCAGTGGCAGGACATGTTCCTGGACGGGCGGCGCTCGCACGTCCACCTGACCGCCCAGGTCCCCGACTACGCCAGGCTTGCCGAAGCGTACGGCGGCGTGGGGATGGTCGTCGACGACGCGGCGCGGCTCGAGCCGGCGCTCGCAGAGGCGCTCGCGCTCGGGAGGACGGTCGTCGTCGACTGCCGCGTCGACCCGGCCGAGCAGGTGTTCCCGATGATCCCCCCCGGTGCGGCGGCGCTCGAGATGCTCGACCACCCGTCCGCCGACACGACCGTGGAAGCGAGGGCCCTCTGATGAAGCACACGCTGTCCGTGGTCGTCGAAGACCGGCCCGGAGCGCTGACGCGGATCACGACGATGTTCGCGCGGCGCGGGTTCAACATCGATTCGCTCGCCGTCGGGCCGACCGAGCGGGCGGGCGTCTCCTGCATCACGCTGCGCGTCGACTGCACGCAGCACTCGCTCGAGCAGATCGAGAAGCAGATCCACAAGCTCGTCAACGTGCTGCGCGTCACCGAGCTCGTCTCCGGGGAGGCTGTCGAGCGGGAGCTGCTCGTGATCCGCGTCTCGGCTGCGCCCGAGCGGCGGGCCGAGCTCGTCACGACGGCGGAGGCGCTCGGCGGGCGCCTGCTGGACGTCGGCTCGGACGCCGTCGTGCTAGAGCTCACAGGCACGCCCGAGGAGCTCGACGCGTTCCACGAGCTCTGCAGGCCCTACGGGATCCTCGATCTCGTCCGCACGGGGCGGGTCGGAGTCCCGCGGGCGTCCGCCAGGCGACGCGCGACGCGCCGGCTGGCGGCAATCTAGGGACGCACCGTTCCCGAATCTCGACCCCCGCACCCGAAAGGACAGACGCATGGCCACGATCCTCCGCGACGGCGACCTCTCCCTCCTCGACGGCACCGTCGCCGTCGTCGGCTACGGGAGCCAGGGGCACGCCCACGCGCTGAACCTCCGCGACTCGGGCGTCAAGGTCGTCGTCGGCCTGCGCGAGGGCTCGTCCTCGTGGCGCGAGGCGGAGGAGGCGGGCCTCGAGGTGAGGCCGATCGCCGAGGCGGTGCGCGGCGCACAGCTCGTCTCTCTGCTCCTGCCCGACCAGGTGCAGCCACAGGTCTTCACCGAGCAGGTCGAGCCGGCGCTCGCGCCGGACGCGGCGATCCTGTTCGCGCACGGCTTCAACGTCCTCTACGGGCGGATCGCGCCGGCTGCCGGGCACGACGTCGTGATGGTTGCGCCGAAGGGCCCGGGCCACGTCGTCCGGCGGCTCTTCACCGAGGGGCTCGGGACACCCGCGCTGATCGCGGTCGAGCAGGACGCCTCGGGTCGCGCTCGCGACCTCGCGCTGGCATATGCGGTCGGGATCGGCGCCGGCCGGGCGGGGATCCTCGAGACGACCTTCCGCGAGGAGACCGAGACCGACCTCTTCGGCGAGCAGGCGGTGCTCTGCGGTGGCACCACCGAGCTGATCCGGGCCGGGTTCGAGACGCTCGTCGCGGCCGGTTACCAGCCCGAGATCGCCTACTACGAGTGTCTCCACGAGCTGAAGCTGATCGTCGACCTGATCTGGGAGGGAGGGCTCCAGCACATGCGCTGGTCGATCTCCGACACGGCCGAGTTCGGCGACTACGTGAGCGGGCCGCGCGTGATCGACTCGCACGTGCGGGAGCGGATGCAGGGCGTCCTCGACGACATCCGCTCGGGAGCGTTCGCGAAGCTGTGGATCGCCGAGATGGAGAGCGGCGAGGCCGGCCTCCGGGGCCATCGGGCCGAGGCCGCGAACCAGCTGATCGAGCAGGTGGGCGAGGAGCTTCGCTCGCTGATGCGGCGCGAGGGCACGAGTGCAGTCCGTTGACGTTCCCGTAGCCCTCCTCGGCTACGGGACGGTCGGCGCCGCCGTCCACCGCCTGCTCTCGGAGCAGGGCGACGAGATCGAGCGCGCGACGGGCCACCGGCTGCGGGTCGTCAGGGCCCTCGTCCGTGACCCCGCCCGCGAGCGGGGATTCGACCCCGGCCCCGGCGTCCTCACGACGGACGTCTCCGCGATCCTCGACGATGCCTCGGTGCGGCTCGTCGCCGAGGTGATGGGCGGCGTCGAGCCGGCCGGCGATCACGTGCTCGCCCTGCTCCGCTCCGGCCGCTCGGTCGTGACCGCGAACAAGCAGCTCGTCGCGCGGCACGGCGCAGAGCTCTTCTCGGCAGCGGCCGCCGGCGGGGCACAGCTCCGCTTCGAGGCGTCCGTGTGCGCCGCGATCCCCGTGATCAAAGTGCTGCGCGAGTCGCTCGTCGTCACGAATGTCCACCGCGTGCTCGGGATCGTCAACGGGACGACGAACTTCATCCTCTCGGCCATGAGCGAGGGCCAGTCCTACGCGGAGGCACTCGCCGACGCGCAGCGGCTCGGGTACGCGGAAGCCGACCCCTCGGACGACGTCGGCGGCCTCGACGCGGCGGCGAAGATGGCGATCCTCGCTACGGTCGCGTTCGGCTCGCGCGTGCCCCTGGAGTGGGTCGAGGTCGAGGGGATCGAGGCGCTTCGCGAGGAACACGTCGAGGCGGCGCGCGCGCTCGACATGCACGTGAAGCTCCTCGGCCGCGCGACGCTCACGCACGGGCGCGTCGACGTCCGCGTCGGCCCGGCGTTCGTCGACGCTCACCACCCACTGGCCGCCGTCGACGGGCCGTTCAACGCGGTGATGCTCCAGGGCGACGCAATTCGCGAGATCACGCTCGAGGGCCCGGGGGCCGGCGGCATCGAGACGGCGAGCGCCGTCGTCGCCGACCTCGTCTCGATCGTCGGCACGACCGGCACCGGCTTCCTCCAGGGTGACCCCGTCTGGCGCCACGTCGAGCGGATGCCCCCGGGCGAGCTCTCGTCACCCTGGTATCTGAGGCTTCTCGTCGAGGATCGCGCGGGCGTCCTCGCGCGCCTCGCGCAGGAGCTCGCGGTCGAGGGCGTCTCGGTCGCACGGCTCGTCCAGCAGCCCGCAAACGGCCACGCCGTGCTCCACATCGTCACCCACGAGGCGCCGGCGGGACGCGTCGACGCCGCGCTTGCCGCGATCAGGCTGCTGCCCGAGTCGCGCGGCGAGGCGAGCGCGCTCCCCGTCGTCTCCGAGCGGGGGGTCGAGGAGCTCGGCTGGGCGTGATCGACGCAAGTACGGTGTCTGACACCTTCGTGTCCGGACCGTCACCGATTCTCCACAGAGCCCAGACCCCATGCGGGTCGAGCCACGCGTTGTCCGTGCGCGGTGTCAGACACCGATGTCCGTCGAGGGCCCGGCGCGCCAGATGTGTGCCGAGCGCTCCAGAGGGGTGCTGCGAGCGTTGACCGCGGCGCTGATCGAGCGCTACCGCGACCGGCTGCCGGTGACCGCGACGACGCCCGTCGTCACGCTGGGAGAAGGATCGACACCGCTTCTTCGGGCACCCAGGCTCGCGCGGGCCGCAGGTCTGCGCGAGCTCTGGCTCAAGTGGGAGGCTTCGAACCCGACCGGCTCGTACAAGGACCGCGGGATGACGCTCGCGGTCTCGAAGGCGCTCGAGGAGGGCGCCCAGGCGGTTCTCTGCGCCTCGACCGGGAACACCGCGGGAAGCGCCGCGGCGTACGCGGCGCGGGCCGGCCTCCCCGCCGTCGTGCTCACGCCGCAGGGCGCGGTCTCGGGGGCAAAGCTCGCGCAGACGCGCATGCTCGGGGCGACGGTGCTCGAGGTCCGCGGCGACTTCGACGAGGCTCTCGCGGCCGCGCAGGAGCTCGCCGCGCGCGGAACGCACGTGCTCGTCAACTCGCTCAACCCCTACAGGCGCGAGGGCCAGAAGACCGCCGTGCTCGAGATCGTCGAGGAGCTCGGAGCGCCGCCCGACGCGTTCGTCCTGCCGTATGGCGGCGGCGGCAACACGTCGTCGTACGCGCAGGCGCTCCGCGAGCTCGGCGTCGACACGCCGCTCGTCTCGGTCGAGGCGGCCCGACGGCGCGAGACACTCGCGACCGCGATCCGGATCGGCGCCCCGGTCCACGCGGCCGCCGTCGCCGCCGCGGGGGCGCGTATCGTCGCGGCCGACGACGACGAGCTCGTCGCCGCCTGGCGTCGGCTCGCCGTCGAGGAAGGGCTCTTCTGCGAGCCGTCGTCCGCGGCCGGGCTGGCCGCGGTGCTCCGGGGCGACGTCGAGGGCGAGCGGCTCGCCGTCACGATCACGGGCCACGGGCTCAAGGATCCGGCGGTCGCCGACCGTCTCGCGCCGCCGCCCGCGCTCGTCGACCCCGATCCCGACGCCATCGCCGCGGCCTCTCCCTCCGCTCGCTCCGGCGGCTGACTCCCTTGGAGCCACGGGTGGCGAGGGCGCCGTCCGATCGCCAGAGACACGGAAGGAGAATGAGGCACGGAAAGTTGCGAGACCCGCGCCAGCGACCGTCGCCGACGCCAGACGCTCGGTGCGCCAGTGTTCGTCGATGCCTCCCGGCCGCGCCTAGTCTTCCCGCGCCGAGGACGCCTGTTTCGCCACTCGTGTTCCTCCACGGTATGGGATCGCCCCTGAGCTCGAGCTATCGATGGAGAAGGCGGTCTCGGCGTTGGACGCGCTCGAGCTCGTGGGCGCGGATCTCTGCGGTCTCTCCTGGGGCAGTCTCGTCGCGCTGCGCTTTGCGATCGACCGACCCGAGCGAGTGTCCCGACTCGTTCTCGCCGCCGGCTTCGCGTCACCCTCTCGATCGCGTCCCCGGGTCCTTCCGAAGGCGCGCTTCGAGATGATTCCGCGCGCGGGTCACATCGCCAACCTCGACAATCCGGATGGCTTCAACCGTGCCGTCGCAGCCTTCCTCGGCGAGGCGGCTGCCACGTAGCCGCTTTCCGGTCGGGCGGTGAGGACAATGTCCGGCATGCCCGAGCGTCCTCTCGCCGCACGACGCGCCTGGCGGCCAAGTGGCGCCTCCGAGCCCGGGAAGCGCTAGAAGAGGATCGTGATCTTCCGTGCGCCCGCGACCTCGGCGAACCTCGGGCCCGGCTTCGACTGCGCCGCGGTGGCGCTCGACCTCTGGAACGAGCTCGAGGTGACGGACGGCGACGGCGTCGTCGTCGAGGGCGAGGGCTCCGGGGAGCTCGCGGAGGACGGGGGAAACCTGGCGGTGCGGGCATACGCGCTTCTCGCCAACCCGGCGGGGAAGCGGTTTCGCTTCGTGAACCGGATCCCGCTCGAGCGCGGCCTCGGCTCGTCCGCCGCCGCGATCGCACTGGGGCTCGCGGCGGCCGCCCCCGGCGGGGGACGCGGAGGAGCTCCTCGCCGCGGGCCTCGGGCTCGAGAGCCACGCCGACAACCTCGCCGCGGCGCTCGTCGGCGGCGTCACGCTGACGTGGGAGGGGCGGATCGCCCGGATCGCTCGCCGGCTCCCGCTGGCCCCGGTTGCCCTCGTCCCGCACGGGCGGATGCCGACCGAGGCTTCGCGGCGGGCGCTCCCCGCCTCCGTGCCGCACGCCGACGCCGCGGCGACCGCGGCCCGCGCGGCGCTCCTCGCCGCGGGCGCCGCCTCGCACGACGCGGAGCTCTTTGCCGCCGGCCTCGACGACTGGCTGCACGAGCCGTATCGCCCCTCTGCCGCACTCGAGGCCGTCAGGGCCGACCCTCCCCGCGGCGCCCGCGGCGCGACTCTGTCCGGCTCCGGGCCGTCCGTGATCGTGTGGGCGGACGACGCCACACGGTGTGCGGCGGCCCTGGCCGGCCGCTTCCCCGAGCACGACGTCCGCGTGCTCGCCGTCTCGCCGCGGGGCGCGTTGTGAGCGTCCGTCTCGTCGACTGCCGGCCGCGCGCGGCCTACGAGGCGGGCCACGTGCCCGGAGCCGTCCAGCTCGACCCCGAGACGCAGCTCTCGACGCCGACCGGCGACCCCTCCGTCGGCGGGCGCCACCCTCTCCCCGACCCGCACGCGCTGGGAGCCGTCTTCGCCGCCGCGGGGATCGGGCCCGACACCTTCGTCTTCGCCTACGACGACGGCTCGGGCTGGGCCGCCCGCTGCTGGTGGCTGCTCCGCCACCTCGGTCACGACGCGGCGGGGACCTTCGACGTCCGCGCCTACGCGGGAGCGCTCGAGACACGGGAGTCGCGCGTCGAGCGGGCGCCGTTCGTGCCGCACGTGCGCGACGACGACGTGATCGAGGCGGCCGAGATCCGGTCGCGCCTCGGCGACCCGGCGCTCGTCCTCCTCGACGCCCGCGCGCCCGAGCGCTGGCGCGGCGACGTCGAGCCGCTCGACCCCGTCGCCGGGCGCATCCCAGGCGCGCGGAACGCGTTCTTCGAGGAGCCGCTGCCGGCCGGCGCGATCGAGCCGGACGAGATCGCCGTCTATTGCGGCTCCGGCGTCAGTGCCGCGCCGGTCATCCTGCGGCTCGTGCTCGCAGGTCGGGACGACGCCCGTCTCTACCCGGGCTCGTTCAGCGAGTGGTGCCGCGACCCGTCCAACCCGATCGAGCGAGGAGACTCAACGTGACGACGCCGTACGACACCCCCTCCGACCCCGCCAAGCGCATGAGCGCCGCGCTGACCGACGGGCCCGACCGCGCGGGCGCCCGGGCGATGCTGAAGGGCACCGGCTTCACCGACGATGACCTGGCGAAGCCGATCGTCGGTGTCGGCACCACGTGGATCGAGACGATGCCGTGCAACCTGAACCAGCGCGACCTCGCCGTGCACGTGAAGCGCGGCGTCCGCGACGCGGGCGGCACGCCGATGGAGTTCAACACGATCGCTGTGTCGGACGGCGTCTCGATGGGGACGTCCGGGATGCGCGCATCGCTGATCTCACGCGAGGTGATCGCCGACTCGGTCGAGCTCGTCGCGCGCGGCCACCTCTTCGACGGCCTCGTGATGCTCGTCGCCTGCGACAAGACGAACCCGGGGGCGGCGATGGCGGTCGGCCGGCTCGACATCCCCGCCGTCGTCTCGTACACGGGCTCGATCGCCCCGGGCGTGTACAGGCAGCGCGACGTCTCGATCGGCGACGTCTACGAGGGGATCGGCGCGCATGCGGCGGGGAAGCTCACGGACGCCGATCTGCACGAGCTCGAGTCGGTCGCCTGCCCGGGCGCCGGCGCGTGCGGCGGCCAGTTCACCGCGAACACGATGTCGACGATCCTCGACTTCCTCGGCCTCTCGCCGTTCGGCACGAACGGCATCCCGGCGATGCACCGCGCGAAGGAAGAGGCAGCCTACGAGCTCGGCCGGCTCGCCGTCTCGCTCGTGCGCGAGAACGTGACGCCGCGCACGCTGGTCACGAAGGAGTCGTTCGAGAACGCCGTCGCGTCGGTGGCGGCGACCGGCGGCTCGACCAACGCGGTCCTGCACCTCGTCGCGATCGCCCGCGACTTCGGGGTCGACTTCACGATCGACGACTTCGAGCGCGTGTCTGCGCGCACCCCGATCGTCGCGGACATGAAGCCGTGGGGCCGCTGGCACGCGAACGACATGTACGCCGCCGGCGGCGTCGCGCTCGTCGCCCGGGAGCTCCGGAAGGCCGGGCTCCTCCACGAGGGTGCGCGCACGGTCGACGGCAGGACGCTCGGCGAGCACGCCGACGCCGCTGTCGAGACCGAGGGGCAGACGGTCGTCGTCCCGATCGAGCAGCCGCTCAAGGCACGCGGCGGCGTGGCCGTGCTCTACGGCAACCTCGCGCCCGAGGGCTGCGCCGTGAAGCTCGCCGGCCACGACCGCACCGTGCACCGCGGCCCGGCACGCGTGTTCGACTCGGAGGAGGACTGCTTCGCCGCCGTGAAGGCGGGCGGGATCCGCGCGGGCGACGTCGTCGTGATCCGCTACGAGGGCCCCCACGGCGGCCCGGGGATGCGCGAGATGCTGCACGTCACGGGCGCGATCGTCGGCGAGGGGCTCTCGGAGTCCGTCGCGCTGATCACCGACGGGCGCTTCTCCGGCGCGACCCACGGCTTCATGGTCGGCCACGTCGCGCCCGAAGCGTCGAAGGGCGGCCCGCTCGCGGCGTTGCGAGAGGGCGACACGGTCGTGGTCGACGTCGACCGGCACGTCCTCGACGTCGAGCTGAGCGAAGACGAGCTCGCCGCCCGGCTCACCGGCTGGGTCGAGCCGGAGCCGCGCTACCGCCGCGGAGCCCTTGCGACCTACGCGACCCTCGTCTCGTCGGCCTCGCAGGGCGCGGTCACGATCTCGCGCTACGAGACATGAGCGACTACACGAAGGTCAACATCGACGAGGTCGAGGACTCGGCCCTGAGGTTCGGCCTCTCGCCGAGCCTCGAGGCCCGGTTCGCGCGGAGAGCGCTCGGCGGCACCGTGGTCGGCGTCGGACGGGAGACGCTCGCGCCGGGTTTTCGCGTCCCGTTCGGGCACACGCACCGCGACCAGGAGGAGGTCTACGTCGTCCTCCGGGGCAGCGGTCGCATGAAGATCGACGACGAGATCGTCGAGGCTCGCCGAGGGCGACCTGGTGCGGATCGGGCCGGGCGTCTGGCGCTGCGCCGAGGCGGGGCCGGACGGAATGCAGCTCCTCGCGGTGGGCGCCCCGGTCGCCGACGCGAACGACGCCGTGATCGAACAGGGCTGGTGGACCGACTGAGGACGGCTCCGGGGCGCGAGCGAGGCCGGCGGGTGACGCCGCGCTCACCCCCGACCGGCCTCGAGCATCACGACGCCGATCCGAGCCACCGCCGCGAAGTGCTCGTCGTAGGCGATCACCGGCACGCCGGCGCGCGCCGCGGTGGCGGCGACCCACGCGTCGTTGGTCGGGATCGGGGTGCCCTTCGCACGAAGCAGCTGCACGATCTCCGCGTAGATGCGAGCGACGTCGTGGTCGACGCGAAGCTCCTCGACGACCGGGAACCGGAGAAACGCCTCGAGCTCCTGCTCGTTGCGCCGACGCTGCTCGCCCCGGAGAAAGCCCTGGTGGAGCTCGCCGAGAACGATCGCCGGCACGCCGATCCACTCGGCCGAGTCGAGCAGCTCGACGACAGCGGGGTCGCCGCGCTTGAACCAGCTGTAGGCCGACGTGTCGAGGCAGTAGCGGCTCAGCGCCAGAGCTCCTCGTCGATCTGCTCCGTGTCGGCGATCGCGCGCTCGAACGCGTCCTGCTCGGCGGCGCTCCACGTGCCTGCAGTTGCCCCGAGACCGTTGCTGCGCGAGCCCCGGTCCTCCAGCCCGAGGGCCTGCGAGAGCAGGTCGAGGACAGTTTGGTTCAACGAGCGCCCACGAAGTCGCTTCTCCTCCTGGAGCCGCTCGCCGAGGTCCGCGGGCACGTTGCGGATGGTCAGGTGGCGCATGAATGCATGCTAGCGCGTTCAATTGATGCAATCAGTACGTTCGTCTTGGTCGTGTCCGATCGGGAGTCCGCACGGTGAATCGCGCGCACCGATCGCAGAGCCGCTAAGCTGGGAGACGGCGCGGGACTCGTCCCGCTCCACATCGAGAGAGGCTGAGGGACCGGCCCTGTGACGCCTCGGCAACCCGCCCCGATCGGGGTCACGGTGCCAAACCCGGACGGATGTGTCGAGCGAGACGAAGGAGGTAACCCGTGCCAGCCCTCTCCCTTTCCTGCCGGGTCTGCGCGACCGAGCACCCGCTCGACGCGATCGGCACCTGCCGGTCGTGCTTCGGCCCTCTCGATCCCGTCTACGACTGGGATCACGCTCGCGCGTCCATGACGCGCGAACGTCTCGGAGACCGGCGACGCGACATCTGGCGCTACGCCGAGCTGCTCCCCGTCTCGGCCCCGGACGAGCCACGGCTCGCCCCGGGCTTCACCCCGCTCGTTCCTGCACCCAGGCTCGCGGACGCCGTGGGCGTGCGCGAGCTCTGGCTCAAGCTCGACACCGCGAACCCCACGCACTCGTTCAAGGACCGCGTCGTCGCCGTCGCCGCGCGGAAGGCGCAGGAGCTCGGCCTGACGACGCTCTCGTGCTCGTCGACGGGAAACCTCGCCGGCGCCGTGGCCGCCCGGGCCGCAGCCGAGGGGATGGAGGCGGCCGTCTTCGTACCGGCCGATCTCGAGCCCGAGAAGCTCGCCGCCGCCGCGGCCTACGGGCCCACGATCTACGCGGTCGACGGGCACTACGACCACTGCTCGCGCCTCTCGGTCGAGCTCTCGTTCGAGCTTCCCTGGGGTTCGTCAACGTCAACCTGCGCTCGTACTACGCGGAGGGCTCGAAGACGCTCGCCTTCGAGCTGGCCGAGCAGCTCGGCTGGCGGGCACCGGACGTCGTGGCGATCCCGATCGCCTCCGGTGCGCTGTTCCACAAGGTCGGCGAGGGGTTCTCGCAGCTCCGGGCGCTGGGACTGCTCGACGGCCCGCCGCCGAGGCAGGTCGGCGGCCAGGCGGAGGGCTGCCAGCCCGTCGCGACCGCGTTCCGCGAGGGAAAGCCGGTGACGCCCGTCCGGCCCGACTCGATCGCGCGCTCGCTCGCGATCGGCAACCCCGCGGACGGCGACTTCGCGGTCGCCACGGCGCGGGCGACGGGCGGCGCGATCCACGCGGTGCCGGAGGATGCCGTCGGCGAGAACATGGCGCTGCTGGCGCGCACGACAGGCGTCTTCGGGGAGACCGCGACCGGAGTCACGCTCGGCGCGCTCCGGGCCGCTGTCACGGCGGGCGAGGTCGGCCGTGACGACCGGGTCGTCCTGCTCGTGACCGGCGACGGGCTGAAGACGCTCGGGCCGGTCTCGTTCACGTTCGCCCCGGTGCACATCGCAGCCGACGCGGACGCGTTCCTCGACGACGTGCTCGAGGCCGCGTAGTCCAGGAGGATAGGCGTCGGAGTGGCCGGCTACGACGCCAACCGAGCATCGGGATGCGGCACGGTGACAACCGTGAGCTCGCCGATCCCTTCGAAGTCGAGCGGGTTGACCGTGTAGAGCGGGAGATCGTTCGCCACGGCGACCGTGGCGATCAAAGCGTCGAATGCTCGTACAGCGGGCTTTCGACCCGACGAGCGAAGGCTCGACGCAACCCGTCCGAACGCACGCGCGGCCGCTTGATCGAACGGGATCGGGTCGAAGTCCGCCTCCGCCTCTTGCACGTGCGCCTGCCGCGCCGCGCGCTCGACGGGATCGTCGGTGATGAGTGGGCCAACCGACAGCTCCGCGAGCGTGATCGTCGAGATCGCAGGGTGCGACGGAAGGACGAAGGCGTCGCGGATCCGTGTCAGGAGGATCACCGTGCTCGTGTCGAGCAGACCGTCGGTCAAAGCGAGGCGTCGACGAGACGGTCGATGTCCGCGCGGAACGCCGCGGGATCGACATGGGGCAGCGCACCCCACCGCTCGAGCAGCGTCTTGGCCTCGAGACCCGGAGGACGAACGGGCCGCAGCTCGGCGACGGGAACCCCTGCGCGGGTCACGACCAGCGACTCGCCTCCGAGCACGCGCTCGACCACGTCCCCGCCGCTGTTCCGCAGCTCTCGGATCGTCACGTTACGCACGACCCAAGTGTATCACATGTGAGACATCTGGACCAGAGCGCGGACGCGTACCCTGGAGCCGATGGCGCGCACGCTGTTCGAGAAGGTATGGGAGCGGCACGTCGTCCTCGAGGAGGACGGCGGCCCGGCGCTGCTCTACGTCGACCTGCATCTCGTCCACGAGGTCACCTCTGCGCAGGCCTTCGAGGGGCTTCGCCTCGCAGGACGGCGCGTCCGTCGCCCCGAGCTCACCGTCGCGACGATGGACCACAACGTGCCGACCGTCCCCGGGCCGGTCACCGACCCGCTGGCCAAGGCGCAGCTCGACGCGCTCCGCGCGAACACCGAGGAGTTCGGCATCCGCCTCCACGGCACCGGCTCCGGCCACGAGGGGATCGTCCACGTGATCGGCCCCGAGCTCGGGCTCACCCAGCCCGGGAAGACGATCGTCTGCGGCGACAGCCACACCTCGACGCACGGCGCGCTCGGGGCGCTCGCGTTCGGGATCGGTACCTCCGAGGTCGAGCACGTGCTCGCGACGCAGACGCTCTGGCAGCAGCGGCCGAAGACGATGCTGCTCGAGCTCGCCGGCGAGCTTCCCGCAGGCCTGACGGCCAAGGACCTCATCCTCGGCACGATCGGCCGCATCGGCGTGGACGGCGGCGTCGGCTACGTCGTCGAGTACGCGGGCGAGGCGATCCGGGCACTTTCGCTGGAGCAACGGATGACGGTCTGCAACATGACGATCGAGTGGGGCGCGCGGGCGGGGATGATCGCTCCGGACGAGACGACGTTCGCGTACCTCGAGGGCCGCGAGCACGCGCCCCGCGGAGCCGACTGGGAGCGGGCGCTCGACGACTGGCGCTCGCTGACGAGCGACCCCGGCGCCGCGTACGACACCCACGTCGTCATCGACGTCGGCGAGCTCGTCCCACAGGTCACCTGGGGCACGAACCCGGGGATGGTCGTCCCGGTCACCGGGGCGGTACCCGACCCCGCCTCGTTCGAGGACCCCGACGACCGGGTCGCCGCCGAGCGGGCGCTCGCGTACATGGATCTCCGACCGGGACAGCGGATCGAGGAGATCCGCATCGACCGGGTCTTCATCGGCTCGTGCACGAACGCTCGCATCGAGGACCTTCGCGCAGCCGCGGCGGTCGTCGCAGGGCGCAGCGTGAATCCCGGCGTGAAGGCGCTCGTGGTGCCCGGCTCCGCGCAGGTCCGCCGCCAGGCCGAGGAGGAGGGCCTCGACCGCGTCTTCCTCGACGCAGGCTTCGAATGGCGACTCGCCGGATGCTCCATGTGCCTCGGGATGAACCCGGACATCCTCGCGCCCGGCGAACGCTGCGCGTCCACCTCGAACCGGAACTTCGAGGGCCGCCAGGGACGCGGTGGGCGCACGCACCTCGTCAGCCCGCAGATGGCCGCCGCCGCGGCGCTCCACGGCCGCTTCGTCGACGTGCGCACGCTCGAGGACGAGGCGGTGCCCGCATGAGGCCGCTCCGCCGCGTCACCGGCAGGGTCGCGGTGCTCGACCGCCCCGATGTCGACACCGACCAGATCATCCCCAAGCAGTTCCTGAAGCGGATCGAGCGGACGGGATTCGGCGAGTTCCTCTTCTACGACTGGCGCTTCGACGAGGACGGCAACGAGCGGCCGGGGTTCGAGCTCGATCGGCCGGAGTTCCGGGGCGCGTCCATCCTCCTCGCCGGCAGGAACTTCGGCTGCGGCTCGTCGCGCGAGCACGCCGCGTGGGCGCTGCAGGATTACGGGTTCGACGCGGTGATCGCGCCCTCGTTCGGCGACATCTTCCGCATCAACTCCGGGAAGATAGGGATGCTCGTGATCGCGCTCCCCGCCGTCGAGGTCGACGGGCTGATGGAGAGCATCGACCTCGACACGGGCTCGGAGATGACCGTCGACCTGGAGCGCCGGGTGGTCGTCGCCCCGGACGGGCGGGAGGTCCCCTTCGAGTTCGACGAGACGCTCCGCCACCGGATCCTGCACGGCCTCGACGAGATCGCCCTCACCCTGGAGCACAAAGACGCCATCGCAGCGTACGAGACGGCCCATGGCTTCAGTGGCACTTCCCGGCGGAGCCGGGAAGTGCCAGGAAAGGCAACGCGTGACGGTCGCGGTGCTGCCCGGCGACGGGATCGGGCCGGAGGTCGCCGCGGAGGCGGTCCGCGTGCTGGACGCGCTCGGGATCGCTCACACGGAGCACGGCTTCGGCGGGAACGCGATCCTCGCACAGGGGACGCCGCTCCCCGACGAGACGCTCGCCGCCTGTCGCGCGTCCGACGCGGTCCTCCTCGGCGCGGTCGGGCTGCCGGAGCTCGAAGGGCACCCGGTGCGGCCCGGAGCAGGGGCTCCTGGGGCTGCGCAAGGAGCTCGGCGTCTATGCGAACCTGCGACCGGCGCGCGCGGAGGGAATCGACCTCGTGATCGTCCGCGAGCTCGTCGGCGGGCTGTACTTCGGCGCGAAGGGCACGCGCGACGACGGCACGTGGTTCGACACGTGCGAGTACACGCGGCCGGAGGTCGAGCGGATCGCGCGCCGTGCCTTCGAGATCGCGCGAGAGCGCGGCGGCCGGCTCACCTCCGTCGACAAGGTGAACGTCCTCCACACCTCGCGGCTCTGGCGCGACGTCGTCACCGAGCTCGGCCGGACGGAGTACCCGGACGTCCCACTCGACCATGCGCTCGTCGACTCGTTCGCGATGACGATCGTGACTGCGCCGGGGACGATCGACGTCGTCGTCACGGAGAACACCTTCGGCGACATCCTCTCCGACGTCGCCGCGGCGGTGACGGGCGGCCTCGGGCTCGCGGCCTCCGCCTCGCTGGGCGACGAAGGGCCCGGTCTCTACGAGCCGGTGCACGGCTCGGCGCCGCAGATCGCCGGGCAGGGGATCGCGAACCCCGCGGCGATGCTCCGCTCACTCGCCCTCATGCTGCGCCACGGGCTCGGGCGGCCGGGAGACGCCGACGCGCTCGAGCGCGCCGTCGACACCGCGCTCCGCGAGACGCCGACCCCCGACCTCGGCGGCACGTCCAGCACGCGCGCCATGGGCGACGCGGTGTTGCGGGCACTCGGAGCATGACCTACGCTTCCGGCATGGAGACGCGCAGGCCGGCCACCGTCCCGTTTGCGCGCTCGTTCGTCTTTCCGCGCTAGTCGGCGCATCCGGTCCCCCGCCCGCGCCGGCTAGCTGATCAGGCGGATCCCCTCCGAAAGGTTCGCATGACCCCGAACGACAACACCGTCGCCTACCCCGGCCGCGAGGGCGCGCACAGCGCCGCCGCCTGCGACCGGCTCTTCCCCGCCGCGCGTCTCGTCGCACAAGCGTCCTTCCGGGACGTCGTCGACGCGGTGACGGAGCGCGCGTGCACGTACGGCGTGCTTCCCATCGAGAGCTCGCTCGTCGGGCCGGTCAACGAGACGCACGACCTCCTCTACGACTCCGCGCTCTCGATCGTCGCAGAGGCGGTCCTCCCGATCCACCACTGCCTGGTCGGGCCCGCGGAGGTCCCGCTCGAGGACGTCCGCGAGATCCGTTCCCACGCGGTCGCGCTCGACCAGTGCCGGAGCCTGCTCGCCTCGATGCCGTGGGCGACTGCGGTCGTCGCGGCAACGACGGGTGATGCCGCCGCCGCGGTCGCCGAGCTCGCCGACCCGTCCGTCGTCGCCGTCGCGAGCGTGCGGGCGGCGCGCATGCACCGGCTCGCCGTGCTCGCAAACGACGTCGGCGACCATGCCGCGTACACGCGCTTCGCGGCGCTCGCCCCGTACACGCGGCTCGACCGCCGCCACGGCGACTGGCGCACCGCGCTGACCTTCGAGACGCACCACCGACCGGGTGCGCTCCACCAGGCGATCGAGCCGCTCGCGCGGCGCGGGATCGACATGGTGCAGCTCGTCTCGCGCCCGATCCCGTCGCGCCCGTTCGACTACCGCTTCGACTGCGTGCTCGGCGGGCACCCGCTCGACGACGAGGTCGCGGCCGCGCTCGCCGAGATGCGCGCCGAGACCGCGCGCCTGCGGGTCTTCGGCTCCTACCGGGCCGACCGGGACGAGGGGTGGGAGACCGTCGCCGCCTGAATCACGCCTGCGGCGCGATTCAGGCTAAGAATCCGGCCATGCGCCTCGAGCTGTGCGACGTCTCGCCCCGCGACGGGCTCCAGTCGCTCGAGCTCGTCCTCCCGCCGGGGACCCGAGCGGAGCTCGCCGGGAGGCTGGCGGCGTCCGGGCTGCAGCGCGTCGAGGTCGCGAGCTTCGTCCGGGACGAGCTCGTCCCGGCGATGGCAGGGGCGGAGGAGGTCGTCGCCGCGCTCCCGGTCGGCGGCGCCACGACCTGGGCCGGGCTCGTGCTCAACGAGCGCGGCTACGACCGGCTCGCCGCGACGTCGCTCCCGGAGACGCATGCGACGTTCGGCGTCACGGAGACCTTCCAACAGCGAAACGGCGGCTCGTCGGTCGCGGACGGGCTCGCCCGCGCCCTCGCCGTCACCGGCCGCGCGCACGCCGACGGGCGGCGCGTGTCCGTCACGCTCAGCTGTGCGTTCGGTTGTCCCTACGAGGGCCCGGTCGACCCCGGCGTGGTCCAGGCGCTCGCGGCGCGGGCAGTCGCACACGGCGTGGACGAGGTCGTGCTCGCCGACACGATCGGCGTCGCCGCCCCCTCGGAGGTGCGCGGCCTCGTCGAGCGGTGCGTCCGTGACCTCGGCGCCGCGACGGGCGTGCACCTCCACGACACGCGCGGGACCGCGGTCGCGTGCGTCCTCACCGCGCTCGAGGCGGGCGCGACGCTCGTCGACGGCTCCGTCGGAGGCGTCGGCGGCTGCCCGTTCGCGCCGGGGGCGCAGGGGAACGTCGCCACCGAGGACGTCGTGTACGTCCTCGAGCGCGAGGGGATCGCCACGGGCGTCGACCTCGACGCGCTGATCGGAACCGCGCGCTGGCTCGCAGAGGTGCTCGCGCGACCCATGCCGGGCCGCGTGCAGCGGGCCGGGCGCTGGCCGTAACGGCGCCGCGTGGGCTGGGCTAGGCCGCCTCGGCGGTCGTCTCCCTCGCCGGGAGGTAGCGGAGCCAGGCGTCGGGGACGTGGTGGAGCCCCAGGCTGATGAACAGCACCGGCGAAGGCGCGCGCGGGGCTCGCGCGAGCTGCATGTGCGCCTCGTCGAGCAACCGGTCGCCCTTGCGGAGGTTGCAGGGCGAACATGCGGTGACGACGTTCTCCCACACGGAGTCGCCGCCACGCGAGCGCGGGACGACGTGGTCGAGCGTGAGGCGCCCGGCGGCGTCGCCGCAGTAGACGCAACGCCAGCCGTCGCGCGCGAAGAGCGCACGACGGGAGATCCGCCGTTTCACCGAGCGAGGCACCCGGACGTAGGTGACGAGGCGGATCACGTGCGGACGGACGTACGTGTTCGTCGCCGTCCGCAGCGGCTCGTCGAGGCGCTCGACGACCTCCGCCTTCCCCTTCCAGACGAGCACGTGCGCGCGCCGCGTCGAGCACACGTTCAACGGCTCGAAGCTGGCGTTGAGGACGAGCACGTGACTCACGGCGCGAGCGTAGCAGGGCACTTTCCGGGCAAGCCCGGAAAGTGCCAGGAACGACCCGAACGCCCGGCCTCGCGGTCCTGGCACTTTCGCCGCCAGGCGAAAGTGTCCTAGCGCGCCATTGCTCTCTCGACCGCCTGGGTCTCCTCCGGCGAGAGGGCGAGGTTCGGCTGGCCGCGCTCGAGCTCCTTCACGTAGACCCGCGCGTAGTCGCGGCCCTGGATCGCCGTCACGACCGTGCCGGTGCGCGTCGAGTCGAGGAAGGCGACCGACGCGGACTGCTGCCCGCCCGCGTCCCGGTACGCGTCGTAGCGCACGACGGAGGTGTTCGTGACGGCGCCGTCGAGGCGCCGGTCGACCCGCGTCAGGCCCGCGGCAACCTCGTCGACCGCCCGATGGAGATCGTCGATCCGTCCCTGCAGGGAGACGGCGAAGTCGACCACGTCGGACGTCGAGCCGCCCAGGATCGCGCGCTGGTCGCGACGGAGGGCGCGGACACGCCGCCAGGCAGCGATGGTCGAGAGGAGCGCGACCGCCGAGATCGCGACCGCGGCGATCGCCACCCCGAGCTCGAGGCTCACGACGGCGCGATCGCGAAGACCACCGGATACTCGGCGGTGTTGTTGTCGGTCTTCGTCTCCCCGTCGACCGGCTCGATGCTGACCTGCACGGTGGTGTTCTCCTGGTAGGGGAAGTCCGGGAAGTCCTTGAACGTCACCGGCTTCGTCTCGCCCGGGTCGATCACGTCGACGGTTCCGGTCTTCACGATGGGGGTCGGTTGCGCAGGGATCGTCAGCTTCACCTGGACGCCGACCTCCTGGAACTCGCCCGAGTTCGTGACGCCGACCTCGAACCCCGTGTCGACCGAGGTGGTGATCTTCGTCTCCGTCGTCGTCGAGAGCTGCGTGCCCTGCGGCAGCACCTTCGTGTACGCGAGCGCGCTGCCGTGGAGGCCGCTCGGCGTGCCGCCGGTGGAGGCACCGTGGACACGCTGCCAGATCGAGCTCATCGATCGTGCTGTGTACAGGTCCGGGTTCTCGACGAAGACGGAGGCGGGCGCCGTCAGCCCTTCGACGCCCTCCGCGGCCATCGTCGCCTGCGCCGTCCCCTGGAAGAGGTCCTTCCAGATCACGTCGCTCGCCTGGAGGCGCTGCCCCCACGAGGCGAGCTGCTCCCCCGCGGCCGCCTGGTCGTCGGTGCTCTTCGTCGCGCGGAACGTCGCGAGCATGCCCTCGAGGCCGGCGACCCGGAGACCGAGCGCTTCCACGGCGTGGGCGTGGGCGGGTGTCAGGGGGCCGGGCGGGTCGAGATCGCGGGCGCGCTCGACGTCGAGCTGCTGCCGCTGCACGAAGCCGCCGAGCTTCGTCTCGAGCTCGGTCTGCGTCAGGCCGGGCGTCGTGAGGAGCGTCGCCAGATCCGCCCCCCACCTTCGCGGAGTCCTTGCCCACCTCGCCGGCGCTCGCGAGGTAGTTGCCGTACGCGGTCTGCTCGTCCGTGCCTGCGCACCCCTGTACCCAGACGGCGAGGAGCACGACCACGAGGATCGCGAGCGCGACGAGGCCGGCGAGCCGGAGGAGGGGCGTGATCCCGTGCGGAGCCCGAAGCTGCGGACGCCGCGGGCCACCTCCACCCCCGCCGCTCGGCCCTCCGCCAGGCGGGCGTCCGCTGGGACGTGACGGCGGCGCGAGCTCGCGCGTCTCGTCGTCGACGAAGTCGAAGTCGAGGATGTCGTCGTCGTGCACGGTCATCGTCTCTGGCCGCCGGGCCGGTGACGCTCGGCGGGCGGGCCGCGAGCACCTTCCAGCGGTCGAGTGTACGGGAGATTCGGCGGCGAAGGACGTTCCCGTGGTACGGCGAAGGACGGTATCCGGTGTCGTCCGCTGCCTTCGCCCTCCCGGACCGAGCGCTCGTCCTCGACCGCTACCGCCCGCTCCGCCCGCTCGGACGGGGCGGCTCGGGGTCGGTCTGGCTCGCGCGGGACGAGCGCACGGGGCTCGAGGTCGCGCTCAAGATCGTTCCCCGCGAGGGAAAGCGGGCGGCGCGGGCGGCGCGCGAGATGGAAGCCGCGTCACGCCTGCGCCACGAGCGGTGCGTTCGCGCCTACGACTTCGCCGGCGACAGCGGGCACGTCTACATCGCCTACGAGTACGTACGCGGGAGCACGTTGCGGGAGATCCTCCGCGCGGGCGACGTCGACGACGCCACCGCGGTCGAGATCGCCGCTCAGGTGCTCGACGGGCTCGCGCACGCGCACCGGCGCGGCATCGTCCACCGGGACGTGAAGCCGTCGAACGTCCTCGTCGAGGACACCGCCGACGTCTCCGTCCGGGTGCTCGACTTCGGGCTCGCCCAGTTCGACGAGGCCGACACGCTCACCGCCGTCGGCGACGTCCCCGGCACGCTTGCCTACATCTCGCCCGAGCGCCTCGACGGCGAGGAGGCGTCGGAGCGGAGCGACGTGTGGGCCGTCGGCGTGATGCTCTGGGAGGCGCTCGCTGGCAGCCACCCGTTCTGGGGCGTGCCGCTGCCGCAGGTCGCATCGACGATCTCCTCCGGCGCACCGCCCTTGTCTGCGCGGCGGGGCGATCTTCCCCGGCGGCTGCTCGCGGTGGTCGACGCCGCGCTCGCGGTCGATCCCGCTAGGCGTCCTCCCGCGGCGAGGCTCGCGGCGGACCTCCGCGAGGCGTTCGTCGCCCCCGCCCCGCGAGCGCGGTCCACGCGTCCAGCGGCGCCGGCACGTCGGGCGCCGGCGCGCGCAGGCCCGAAGGCGGTTCGCATCCCGGCTTCGCTCGCGCGGCGCACGGTCCACGCCGGCGCGGTCGCGGTCGCCACCGCGGTCGGAGGCTCGCTGCTCCCGTTCTGGCCCGCGCCGCTCCTCGCCGCGCTCGCGGCCGTCGCCGGGCTCGTGGCGCTCCGCGCCCCACGGCTCGGCCTCGCGCTGGCGCTCGCGGCCCCGGTCTTCCCGCTCGGGAACGTCGCGCAGGCGGCGGCGGTCGTCTACGGCGTCCTCGCGCTGGGATGGCTCGCCGTCACGTGGCGTGACCCACGTGCCGGGCTGGCCTTCTGCGCGGGGCCGCTGCTGGCGCCGCTCGGCCTGCTGGCGCTGCTGCCGCTCGCGGTCCAGCCGGCGCGGGGCTGGTGGCGCCGGGGCCTCCATGCCGGGGCCGGCATCTTCACGGCGGCCGCCGTCGCCGGTCTCGCCGGGAAGGAGCTACCCCTCACGGAGGCGGCGGTGGGCGACCTGGGCGTCGCCCGCAGCGAGAGGCCTGCCGACGTGCTCCATGCGCTCGGGGCCGTCCTGGCGGAGAGCAGCGCGATCACGACCACGGCGCTCGCCCTGGGTATCGTCGCGGCGTTGCTTCCGTGGGCGACCTCCCGCGGCCTGCCGGGAATCGCAGGGCTCGGCGTGCTGCAGCTCGTGCTCGTCCTCGCCTGGGCGCCCGCGGTGCCCTGGGTGGGGCTCGTCTTCGGCACCTGGCTCCTCTGTGGAATGCTCGCCGCCCGGCCGTTCGTCGGCACCATTCGCCGAGATGGCGCGGGGATCGTGCGACAGGGTGACGGCTAGACTCGTCCGGGGGAGGCGCCCAGCCCCATGAGCGTTCTTCGCGCGATCGAGAGCACGATCGAGGGCCTCTTCGAGGGGGTCTTCGGCCGCGCCTTCCGGACACACGTGCAGCCTGTCGAGCTCGCCCGAAAGCTCGCCAAGGAGATGGACGAGCATCGCTCGGTGTCTGTCTCCCGGGTCTACGTGCCGAACGAGTACACCGTCTACCTGTCGCCCTCCGACCGGTCGCAGCTCGCCGCATACGAGGGGTCGCTCGTGGGCGAGCTCCAGGAGTACCTCGTCGAGCACGCACGGCGCGAGGCGTACGCGCTGCTCACGCCGCCGCGGGTGCTGATCCAGACCGACGACGACCTCGCCATGGGCGAGTTCGGCATCGCCACGCGCGTCGCGCAACCCGACGAGGCGCGTGTCGCGGCGGCGCTGCCGCTGCCCACCCCGGTCGCAGCGGCGGCGCCTCCGGCACCCGAGCCGCCCGCCGCGACGATGGTCTACCGGCCCGACGTTCCCCTCTCGGAGGACAACGGCCCCCCGCGAGAGGTCCTGCGCGAGCGGGTGACGCTCACGGTCGACGGTCGCACGATCCCCGTCACCGCGGAGCGGGTCGTGGTCGGCCGCTCGCGCGAGTGCGACATCCGCGTCGACGACGGCAACGTGTCACGGCGCCACTTCGAGCTCGTCCAGGAGGGGCCGACGACCTGGGCCGTCGCGGATCTCGGCTCGACCAACGGCACCGAGGTGAACGGCCGGCGCGTCTCCGGACGGAAGCGCGTCGACGACGGAGACCGCATCACGATCGGCGGGACCGAGCTCGTCTTCGGCCGCAGCCTCCGGTGAGCGACGCCGTGACGGTGGACGAGGCCCTGCTCGGCCTCAAGGTGGCGTTCCTGGCCCTCCTCTACCTGTTCGTCTGGATCGTGGTGCGCTCGGCGACGCGCGGGCTGTCGGCGGGCGCGCCGCAGGAGAGCATCGTCATCGGCGCCGCCGACGCGGCTGCCCTGCGTGCCGCCGCCGGGATCACGCTGCGACGTGTCGTCGTGCTGGACAGCCCCGCGCTCGAGCCGGGAACGGCGATCGAGCTGTCCTCGACGGCGCGGGTCGGTCGCGGCGCGGAGAACACGATCCGGCTCGACGCGGATACGACGGTCTCCGGGAGGCATGCGACGATCGACAGCCGTTCGGACGGCCTCTGGGTCGAGGACGCCGGGTCGACGAACGGGACGTTCGTCAACGGCGCGCGCGTCACGAGCGCGCGCCTCCTCCAGCCCGGCGACGTGATCCGGATCGGTCACACCGACCTGCTCGTGGAGGCGTAGTGCTCGTCGGACGCGCGGCAGGCCTGTCGGACACCGGGCGGAGGCGCCGCCAGAACGAGGACGCGTTCGTCTGCGAGCCTCCGCTCTTCGCGATCGCGGACGGCATGGGCGGCGCGCAGGCGGGCGAGCTCGCCTCCCGGCTCGCGGCCGCGGCGATCGAGGAGGCAGCCGCCGCTGGCGACGAGGATGGCGTCGCAGGAGCCGTTCGTGCCGCGAATGCCCGCATCTTCGAGCGGTCGCTGAGCGACCCGGCCGTGGCCGGGATGGGCACGACCGCGACCGTCGCGCTCGTGGACGAGCATGCGGAGACGCTCACGCTGGCGCACGTCGGCGACTCGCGCGCCTACCGCTACCGCGCCGGCGAGCTCGAGCAGCTGACGACCGACCACTCGCTCGTCGCCGAGCTCGTGCGCAGCGGCCGCCTCACCGAAGCCGAGGCGGCCGTGCATCCGCACCGCTCGGTGATCACGCGCGCGCTCGGCACGGAGGCGGAGGTCGAGGTCGACACCCTGTCACTCCGCCTCGAGCCGGGGGACCTCGTCCTGCTCTGCTCGGACGGCCTGAGCGCGATGGTGCGCGACGACGAGATCGCGCGGCTGCTCGACGAGTCCGGCCGCGACCCGTACGTCGCCTCCGAGGCTCTCGTGCGCGCGGCGAACGCCGCCGGCGGCGAGGACAACGTGACGGTCGTCCTCTTCGAGCTGCTCGAGGGCCAGCCCCGGCCCGCGGCAGGCGCGGCGGCAGCGGCCGATCGGCTCCCCGTCACCGCACCGGCGGACGAGGTGACCTCCGAGCCCGTGCTCGAGGGCGTCGTGCAGCGGCACGGCGCCGGGAAGGGCAGCCGCTGGCCCGCGCTGCTCCTCGTCCTCGCGCTCCTCGCGGTCGCCGCGCTCGTCATCTGGTGGAGCGTGCTGCTGCGGTGAGCGCCCGCAACCGCGAGCTCGCGACCCTCGTGCTCGCAGGGCTGGTCGCCTCGACCGCGTTCGCGAGCGCGTGGATCTCCGGCCTCGCCACGATCGACTACGGCTGGCTGCCGTGGGCTGCCGTGCTGGCCGGGATCTTCGTCGCGGCGCATCTCGTCGCGCGCTGGACCGTCCCGGACGCCGACCCGACGCTGCTCCCGCTCGTCGCGCTCATCACCTCGGTCGGGCTCGTATTCGTCTACCGGATCGACCCGGAGGACGCACGTCGCCAGCTCGTCTGGGTCGCCGTCGGCGTGGCGATCTTCGCGGTCGTGCTCGTGTGGCTCCGCTACGACTACCGCGTCCTCGAGCGCTACAAGTACGTCTTCGGCGTCTCGGCGATCGTGCTCCTGATGCTCCCGTCGGTCCCCGGCCTCGGGCAGCGGGTGAACGGCGTCAAGCTGTGGGTCGACATCGGGCCGCTGCGGTTCCAGCCGGGCGAGATCGCGAAGATCTTCCTGGTCGTCTTTCTCGCGGCGTACCTTCGCGACAAGCGCGAGTCGCTCGCGAGCGGGCGCCTCAAGGACGTCGGGCCGCTCCTCGCGATCTGGGGCGGCGCGATGCTCGTGCTCGTCCAGACGAGCGACCTCGGCTCCGCGCTCCTGAACTTCGGGATCTTCCTCGCGATGGTGTACGCGGCCACGGGGCGGCTGTCGTTCGTCCTCGCGGGCCTCGCGCTGTTCGCCGGCGGCGCCGCGCTTCTCTACGACTCGCTCTCGCGGGTGGAGCAGCGCGTCACGGTGTGGCTCCAGCCGTGGACCGACGAGAAGGTCCCGTGCTCCGTCAACGGCCTTCTCGAGTACCGGCAGAACTGCGACTCGTACCAGCTCGTGAAGAGCCTCTACTCGATCGCGAACGGCGGCTACGGCGGCACGGGCATCGGGCGCGGCACCTTCGAGACGGTCGACGGGACGCCGCTGATCCCCTACCTGCAGACCGACTTCATCTACTCGGCGATCGCACAGGAGCTCGGCCTCGTCGGCGCCGCGGCCGTCCTCCTGCTCTTCCTCGCCCTCGTCGCGCGCGGGATGCGCGTCGCGCTCGTCGCGCACGACGGGTTCTCGAAGCTCCTCGCCGCCGGGCTCAGCTTCGGCCTCGCGCTACAGACGTTCATCATCGTCGGCGGCGTCCTCCGGCTCGTCCCCCTCACGGGGATCACGCTGCCCTTCGTCTCGTACGGCGGCTCCAGCATCGTCTCGAACTTCGTCCTCCTCGCGCTCCTGCTGCTCGTCTCCCATCGCGCCGTCCGGAACCAGCCGACGTGAATCGTCAGCTGACACGAGTCGCGTGGGTGGCGATGGGGCTGATCGTCGCGCTCGTCGTCGGGACGACGTACTGGCAGACGTGGGCACGTCCCGGCCTCGCCGCGCGGCAGGACAACGAGATCCAGCGCGTCGCCGAGTTCCAGGTGCGGCGCGGCCTGATCCTCGCGCCCGGCCGCGTCCTCGCCCGCAACCGGACCGTCCAGCGCCGCGCGAAGACGTTCTACTTCCGCCGCTACCCGCAGGGACGGCTCGCGGCACACGTCGTCGGCTACTCGACCGCGTCGCGGAGCCGGGCCGGGCTCGAGAAGTCGCTCAACGGCATCCTCACCGGCACCGAGCGCGACCTCGCCACGCTGGTGGAGCGGCAGCTCGACGAGGCGCGCGGCAAGCCGATCGTCGGCGACACCGTCGTCACCACGCTCGACCTGGCGGCGCAAAAGGTCGCGCTCGAGGCGCTCGGCGGCACCTGCGGCGCGGTCGCCGCCCTCGATCCGCGGAGCGGGAAGCTCCTCGTGATGGCGTCGTCGCCCAGCTACAACCCCAACCTCGTCGAGAACGACTTCGGGAAGATCTCGAAGATCACGGCCGATTGCCGCCCCCGCTGCGCCGCTCGTCAACCGCGCCTCGCAGGGCCTCTACCCGCCGGGCTCCACGTTCAAGGTGGTCACCGCTGCGGCGGCGCTCGAGTCGAGCCGCTTCGCGCCCGACTCCGAGTTCGTCGACCCCGGCTACTGCATCGCGTACGGCAAGCGGGTCAACAACTTCGACACGAGTCGCCCGTTCGGGAGGATCGATCTCGCAACGGCGCTCGAGCACTCCGTGAACTCGGTCTTCTGCAACATCGGCAAGGCGCTCGGCGCGAAGCGGATCCTCGAGCAGGCGAAGAAGTTCGGCTTCTACGAGCGGCCGCCCCTCGAGACCCCGGACGGGGAGCGCTACCCGAGCGGCCTCTACCGGAACCGCGAGCTCTGGTACCCGAAACGCGACTCCGACGTCGACGCGGGCCGGATGGCGTTCGGCCAGGAGCGCCTGCTCGTCACGCCGCTGCAGATGGCGATGGTCGCTGCCGCGATCGGCAACGCGGGGATCCTGATGCGGCCCTACGTCGTCGAGAAGCTCGTCTCGCCGCGCGGGACGACCGTTTCGCGCACCGAGCCCGAGCGTCTCTCCCGTCCCGTGGGCCCCGTCAACGCGCGGGACATCGCGAACATGATGGTCAGCGCCGTCCAGGGGGGTACCGGTACCGCGGCGCAGATCGCCGGCTACCGGATCGGCGGGAAGACCGGCACGGCGGAGACGGGCGTGCAGGGGCAGAACACGACCTGGTTCATCGCCTTCGCCGGCAGGCCGGGCAAGCGGCCGGAGGTCGCGATCGCGGTCGCGCTCGAGCGCCAGAGCCTGACGGGCGGTGTCACGGCGGCGCCGATCGCGCGCGCGGTGATGCAGGCACTCCTGCGTCCGGCGGCGAACCCGTGAGCGGCATGTCGCTGCAGGGGCCGCCGGCCCTGGGCCTGCCGATCGAGCATCTACCCTTCGTGACCGGATGGCGACCATAGACGAGCGACGCGGCACGATCTTCGCCGGCCGGTACCGCCTCGAGCGCAAGCTCGGCGGCGGCGGCATGGCCGACGTCTGGCTCGCGGAGGACCAGGAGCTCGGCCGCAAGGTCGCGATCAAGATCCTTCACGCCCGCTACGCGAACGACACGCAGTTCGTCGAGCGCTTCCGCCGCGAGGCGACCCACGCGGCCGGGCTCTCGCACCCGAACGTCGTCTCGATCTTCGACCGCGGCGAGGCCGAGGGGTCGTACTTCATCGTCATGGAGTACGTCGAGGGCCGGACGCTCAAGGAGCTGATCGTGACCCGCGGTCCCTGCCCCCGTGCCGGTCGCGATCTCCTACGTGCGGCAGGTGCTCGCCGCGCTGCGCTACGCGCACAGGAACGGGATCGTCCACCGGGACATCAAGCCGCACAACGTGCTCGTCGACCACGAGGGGCGCGTGAAGGTCGCCGACTTCGGCATCGCCCGTGCCGGCTCGAGCCAGATGACCGAGGCGGGCTCGATCATCGGGACGGCGCAGTACCTCTCACCGGAGCAGGCCCGCGGCGCGCCGGTCGACGAGTCCTCCGACCTCTACTCGACGGGAATCGTCCTGTACGAGCTCGTGACCGGGAAGGTGCCGTTCACGGGCGAGACGCCGGTCGAGATCGCGATGAAGCACCTCTCGCAGGTGCCGCCGGCGCCGTCGACGATCCGTCCCGAGATCCCCCGCGACCTCGACCTCGTCGTCCTCCGGGCGCTCGCGAAGGAGCCTGCCGACCGCTACCGCTCGGCGAAGGAGATGGATCGCGACCTCGAGCTCGTCGGCCGCGGCGACGCGGTCGGGCCGGAGACCGAGGAGGCCGCGACGATGGTGCTCCGCGGCGAGACGACCGCCGCGACCGCGGTCGCTCCCCGTGCTGCGAGCTACGGCGGCGACGAGCGGTACCGCTCCTACGAGGGCCAGGTGAGGACGGGGGAGAGCGTGGTGGCCGTGGCTGCTCGCGCTCGGCGTGGCGATCGCGCTGGGGATCGGCGGCTGGGTGCTGTACGACAACATCCGGGCACAGATCGACGCCAACGAGCCGGTCGCAGTGGGGCTCTACACCGGCATCCTCGAGCGGAACGCCGTCGCCCTGATCGACAAGGACGGCTTCGAGCACAACGTCCGGCGGCTGCCGAACGCGAGCGTCCAGCCGGGCTACGTCTACCAGCAGGACCCCGATGCGGGCACGAAGCAGCCGAAGGGCTCGCTGGTGACGATTCTCGTCTCGAGCGGCAAGCCGAAGGTGACGGTACCCGCGCTCGTCGGGAAGTCGCGCGACACGGCGGTGGCGGAGCTGACGCAGCGCGGGCTGGTGGCGCGCGTCGTCCAGGTCCCGTCCGACCGGACGCCCAACCAGGTGATCGCGCAGGACCCCCGGGCCGGCGTCGTCGTCGTCGCCGGCAAGTCCGTGCGGATCAACGTCTCGTCCGGCCCGAAGCCGGTCGCGGTGCCGAACGTGGTCGGGTCGAACTACGACGTGGCCGCGGCGCAGCTGCAGTCCGCCGGCTTCACGGTCGGTCGGACCGACGTCGACAACGATGCTCCCGCCGGCCAGGTCGTCGGTCAGGACCCGCCGGGCAACTCGACTGCGTCGAAGGGGTCGTCCGTCACGCTGTCCGTCTCGAAGGGCCCCACGACCGTGACGGTGCCCGACGTCGCGCTGCAGACGGTCGCGGACGCACGGGCGACGCTCCGGGCTGCGGGCTTCAAGGTCAGCGTCGTGGGCCAGGACACCGAGGACGAGTCGCTCGACGGTCTCGTCATCTCCCAGGACCCGGCCGGAAGCGCCCAGGCCGACCCGAAGTCGGTCGTCACGATCACCGTCGGCCGCTACGTGCCGCCGCCCGACCTGACGACCCCGATCACGCCGACGACACCGACCGACACGACGACGAGCACCGTCCCGACAGCCCCGTGACCGGCCGCATCCGGCTCGCCGTGCTCGCGGGTGGCCGGTCGAGCGAGCACGAGATCTCGCTCGCGTCGGCGGCCTCGGTCGCGGCGGCCCTCGACCACGAGCGCTACGACGTCCGCACGATCGAGATCGGCCGCGACGGCCGCTGGGCGCTGCCGCCGGGCGACGCTCGCGCGGGCCTGCCGGGGACGACCGCCGAGACGCTCCCCGTGCCGGCCGACTCCGCGCCCGCGACGCTCGGGGCGGTGGACGTCGTCCTGCCGATCCTCCACGGCCCGTTCGGCGAGGACGGGACGGTGCAGGGGCTCTGCGAGCTCGCCGGGGTCGCCTACGTCGGCCCGGGCGTGCTCGCCTCGTCGGTCTGCATGGACAAGGACGTCTTCAAGACGCTGATGCGCGGCGCCGGCATCCCGGTCGCCAGCCACGTCGCGCTCCGGCTCGGCGACCCGGTCGCGAACCCGTTCGGCTACCCCGTGTTCGTCAAGCCGGCGAACATGGGCTCGTCGGTGGGGATCTCGAAGGTGCGCTCGGAGAGCGAGCTCGCCGAGGCGGTCGCCCTCGCGCGCCGCCACGACGAGAAGGTGATGATCGAGGAGTTCGTCGACGGGATGGAGATCGAGGTGGGCGTGCTCGGCAACCTGCCCTCGCCGGTGGCCTCGCAGCCCGGGCAGGTCGTCTCGCACCACGCCGACTGGTACGACTACTCGTCGAAGTACGACGAGGGCGGCTCGGAGCTCGTGATCCCGCCGCCCGGGTTGAGCGAGGCGCAGGTCGAGCGCGCGCGAGAGCTCGCCCTCGCGGCCTTCGTGGCGACGTCGTGCGAGGGAATGGCGCGCGCCGACTTCTTCGTCCGCGCCTCCGACGGCGAGGTCGTGATCAACGAGCTCAACACGATCCCCGGCTTCACCGCGACGAGCTTCTACTCACGACTCTTCGCGGCGTCCGGGATCCGCTACCAGGAGCTCCTCGACCGGCTGATCGCGCTGGCGCTCGAGCGGCACGAACGCCGCAGTGGGCTGGTGTACTAGCCGAGCACGGACGCGAGCGCGTCCTCCCACACCTCGAGCGCCTCGTCGAGGACGGCGTCCTCGATCGTCAGCGGGCAGAGGACGCGGATGCAGTTCCCGTGGACGCCGGCCTTGAGCAGGATCAACCCTCGCTGGAGCGCCTCGTCGATGACGGCACGTGCCAACTCGGGCGCAGGCTCCTTCGTCGCCGGGTCGTGGACGAGGTCGATCGCGAGCATCGCGCCCAGCCCGCGGACGTCACCGATCGCAGGCCAGTGCCGCTGCCAGTCGAGCATCTCCCCGCGGATGCGCTCGCCGACGATCTCGGCGCGGCCGACGAGGTCCTCCTCCTCGAACACGTCGAGGACGGCGAGCGCGGCCGCCTGGGCGACCGGGTTCCCGATGTACGTCCCCCGATCGCCCCCGGGTGGGCGCCGTCCATGATCTCCGCCCGCCCGACGACGCCCGAGAGCGGCAGGCCGGCGGCAATCGACTTCGCAACCGTCATCAGGTCGGGCTGGACACCGAAGTGCTCCATCGCGAACATCCGCCCGGTGCGACCGAAGCCGGTCTGCACCTCGTCTGCGACGAGAACGATCCCGTGCCGGTCGCAGATCGCACGGAGCGCCTGCATGTAGACCCGCGGCGCCGGAACGAACCCACCCTCGCCGAGCTGCGGCTCGATCACGATGGCGGCGACGTGCTCCGGTGGAACGTGCATTTCGAACAGCCGCTCGAGCGCCGCCAGCGCCTCCGCGGCGCCCGGCCCGCGATATTCGTCGGGATACGGCGCGCGGTAGACCTCGGGCGCATACGGCCCCATTCCGGCCTTGTACGGGTGGAACTTCGAGGTCATCGTCATCGAGAGCAGGGTGCGGCCGTGGAACGCGCCCTCGAATGCGATCACGCCGGGGCGCCCCGTGTGCAGGCGCGCGAGCTTGACGGCGTTCTCGACCGCCTCCGTCCCGGCGTTGAAGAACGCCGCCCGTTTCTCCCCGGAGATCGGAGCGACCGCGCAGAGCCGTTCCGCGAGTGCCACCGCCGGCTCGTAGGGGACGATCGTGAAGTCCGTGTGGAGGAAGCGCGTCGCCTGCTCGACCACCGCCTGGACGATTCGCGGGTGCGCGTGCCCGGCGTTCACCACGCCGACGCCGCCCGCGAAGTCGATGAAGACGTTTCCGTCGACGTCCGTGATCGTGGCGTTCTCGGCGCGCTCGGCGAAGACCGGCAGGTGGACGAGCAGCGGGTGGGCGATGACCCGCTCCTCGCGCACTGCGATCGCCCGTGAGCGGGGCCCCGGAATCTCCGTGCGCAGCTCGATCGTCCGCGTGGCGGCCATCACCCTCAGCCTAGCCCTGCCGTCCGTCAGGACGGCGGGGCTAGCGCGCTCTTCGTGTAGATCCCCGAGGCGTTCCAGAGGAGGAAGCCCTTGGCGCCCTGGAGTCGCGCGGCGCGGACCTGCTGCATCACCTGCTCGGGGCGATAGCTCCAGTCCTGCACCCACGGGACGAGCTGTGCGCGGCTGCCCTCGAGCTCGCGCTTGAAGTCGATCAGCGTGCGGAACACCGTCTCGCCCGGTTCTGCGCTCGGTGACGCGATGCCGAGCTCCCCGTCGGTGTAGAGGGCCGGGTATGACATCGGGTGCACCTGGTCGACGTGTCGAGAGATCCAGCGTGGCACCTGCCCGATCCCCAGGTCGCGCGTCGCGGAGAGCCCGAAGAGCGCCATGGAGACGCGCACCCCGAGCGGCGAGAGCCGTTCGTTCGCGTAGCTTGCGAAGCTCGCGATCAGCCGCCCCTTGGGAACGCTCGTCCGGCCGGGGTAGACCGCGGCCGCGACGTCGCCGTCGGAGGGGAAGCGCACGTAGTCGAGCATGATCTCGTCGAAGCCCGCCCGAGCCGCCGCGGCGGCGACCGAGATGGCGTAGTCCCACACGCGCCGGTCGTAGGGATTGACCCACTCGAGGCCGGCGCTCGTCGCCCAGAGCGATCCGTCCCGCCGCTTGATCGCCATGTCCGGACGCGTCCGGGCGAGATAGGGATCCTGGAAGACGACCACGCGCCCGATGAGGTAGATGCCCTTGCGGTGCATCTCCCGCGCGACCTTGCGCGGGTCGTAGTAGTCCCGCACGGCGCCGGTCTTCCTCGCGAGGGGAACGCCCGGGTCGAAGGCGATCTCGCCGCCCTCGTCCTTCACGTCGAGCTCGATCGTGTTGAGGCCGTGCTTGGTGTAGGCCTGGTACTCGGCGAGCTTGCCGGGGATCGACGCGAGCGCGCCGGTGACGTGGACGCCGCGGATCTCGACGGGAAGCGGACGCGGTCGCAGTGCGACGCGGAGCTCGGCGGCGGCCTGGGACGCGGCGCGGGTACCGGTGTCTGCACCGGTCTTCCCCGACTTGCCGGCGAGCGTCATCCCGCCCGCGAGGGCGAGCACCGCGAGGAGGAAGATCCCGGCGACGGCGGCCCGACGCCGCCGCTTCCGGCGTCGCGCGTTCTTCCGACGATCGCGAAAACGCTCGTTCGGGTCGAGCGATGGATACAGCATGGACACCGGATCCATGAGTGTAGGGGATCGAGCACGGCGTCGAGCGAGCCCGCGCTCTACGATCCGCGTCGATGGTGCTCTCCGACCGCGCCATCCGGCGCCTCGTCGAGGCCGGCCGGATCGGCATCGACCCGTACGACCCGGCACTGATGCAGCCGTCGAGCCTCGACGTGCGCGTCGACCGGCTCTTCCGCGTGTTCCGGAACTCCCGCTACCCGTACATCGACGTCAAGGCCGAGCAGGAGGACCTCACCGAGCTGGTCGAGGTCGACGGCACCGAGCCCTTCATCCTGCACCCCGGCGAGTTCGTCCTCGGCTCGACCCTCGAGCGCGTAACGCTCCCGGACGACCTCGTCGCGAGGCTCGAGGGGAAGGCTCTGGCGCTCGACACGGAGGTCCCGACGAGCGAAGGCTGGCGGCTCATGGCGGAGGTCCGTCCGGGGGACATCGTCTTCGGCGCCGACGGCGAGCCCACGGTCGTCGTCGGCGCGACGCCGCCCTTGGTCGGACGCCCCTGCAAAGAGGTCGTCTTCTCCGACGGCACGTCGGTCGTCTGTGACGCGTCGCACGAGTGGGAGACCGTCGACAAGAACGGTCGCCGGTACGGCCGCCGGCGCAGTCGGATCGTGACGACGAAAACGATCCACGAGTCGTTGCTCGTGAGAGGCGAGAGGAATCATCAGGTCGACCTCGCGGGCCCTGTCGAGTACCCGCAACGACGGCTTCCGATCGACCCCTACGTGTTCGGCGCGTGGCTCGGCGACGGCACGACGACCAAGGCCGAGATCACGTCCGCGGACGCCGAGATCCTCGATGAGATCGAGCTCGCCGGCTACGCGGTCGCGCCAACGATGACCATGCCCCTCGTGAGTCGGATCGGCGGGGCCGGTCATTCGCGCGATCCGGCGACTGGTCGGTCCATGCCCAACGACTCGCTCTGCAGCACGCTGCGATCGACGGGGCTGTCACCTGGCAAGCGGATTCCCTTCGTGTACCTCCGGGCGAGCGTGGCCCAGCGGCAAGCGCTACTCGAAGGGTTGATGGACACCGACGGCCACGTAGACAAGCTCGGCCGCTGCGATCTCACCACCGTTCGGGAGGGTCTTGCCTTCGACGTGATGGAGCTGGTGAGCAGTCTCGGCTTCCGTCCGACCCTTGCGCAGAAGCGAGCGATGTTGCGTGGCCGCGACTGTGGCCCGAAGTACCAGATTCAGTTCACACCCGACCGCCCGGTGTTCCGCCTCCCGCGCAAGCGGGCACGGCAGAAGCAGCACGGCAAGTATCACTGCTTCAGGGCGATTGCGGATGTCCGCGACGTCCCGAGCGTCCCGGTGCGCTGCATCGAGGTGTCGTCCCCGCGGGGCCTCTACCTCGTGACGCGTTCGTACATCCCGACGCACAACTCGAGCCTCGGCAGGCTCGGCCTGCTGATCCATTCGACGGCGGGCTTCATCGACCCGGGATTCGACGGGCACGTGACGCTCGAGCTGTCGAATGTCGCGAACCTCCCGATCACGATCTACCCGGGGATGAAGATCGGGCAGCTCTCGTTCGTGCAGATGTCCGAGCCGGCGGAGACGCCGTACGGGTCGGGCACGCTGGGCTCGAAGTACCAGGGGCAGCGCGGGCCGACGCCGAGTCGCTACTGGCAGAACTTCGCGGACGACCGATGATCCTGGTCACGGGTGCGAGCGGCTTCGTCGGGCGCCACGTGGTGCGCGACCTGGCGGCGGACGGCACACGGGTGCGCGCGATGGTCCGTACGGCGCGTGGCGCGGCGATGCTGGAGGGCGTCGAGTGCGAGCTCGTGCGGGGCGACGTGACCGATCCGGCCTCGCTCCGCGCCGCCGCCCGCGGCATGCGCACGATCGTCCACCTGGTCGCGATCGTCGAGGGCTCACCCGCGACCTTCGAGCGGGTGATGGCGGCCGGGACCGGGAACCTCGTCGAGGCCGCGCGCGAGAGCGGCGTCCGGCGAATCGTGCTGATGAGCGCCCTCGGGGCCGGGCCCGGGGCGACCGTCCCGTTCTTCCGCGCAAAATGGGCGGCCGAGCAGGCCGTCGCCTCGTCGGGCGTCGACCACGCCGTGCTGCGTCCGAGCTTCGTCTTCGGCACCGACGGTGGCGCGCTGCCACGGTTTCTCCGCATCGCGCGCCTCGCCCCGGTCACGCCCGTGATCGGTCCGGGGACGCAGCGCGTGCAGCCGATCTGGATCGACGACCTCGCGCGCGCCGTGCGCCTCGCCGTCGACGCGGAGGGAAGCGGCCCGCCCGTCGAGCTCGGGGGCCCGGAGGCCGTCACGTGGAGCGAGCTGTGGCGGCGGATCAAGCTCGCGCTCGGCACGCGGCGTCCGGTGCTGCACGTGCCGTTCTGGCTTGCGCGCGGCCCCGCCGCGCTCTTCGAGCGGATGCCCCCGGCGCTTCTGACGCGCGACCAGCTGCGGATGCTCGAGGGGCCGGACAACGTCGTCACGGACGGCGGCGCCTCGCTGCGCCGGCTCGGGCTCGGCGACCTCGTCGGGCTCGACGAGCAGCTGCGACACGCGGCTGCGTCGCAGCCGCGCTGAACGTCTGGAGGCCGCCCCGTGGACGGCCTCCAGACGTTGCGGTGACCAGCGTTGGATTTGGTAGAGGCGCTTCCTGCCTGACCGAGGTGGTCGGCGGCGCGAGAGCGCGAGTCCCCTACGCGTGGCTATGGCGATTCCCCGTAGGTCCCGGGGACACGCCTCTACCCGCTGGCACCTCCACTGCCGGTACTACACGAATCTGACACCCGACCACCTCCTTTCCGCGGTAGGCGCACGATAGCAATGCGGGTGGACGGGCCGCAGGCTGCGGGCGGGCGGGCAGCGGTCAGGGACGGAGCACGGTCGTCACCTCGAGCCCGCTCCCTACCGGTACGGTCACCGAGACGAGCGTGGGATCGGCCTGCCGGGCCGCCGCGTACGCCTTCACGACCTCGTTCGAGAAGACGTTGTCGGCGACGACGACCCCGCCCGGGTCGAGCTTCCCGCGGGCGAGGGCGAAGAACGTCTCGTAGTCGTTCTTCCAGGCGTCGATGAAGACGACGTCGAACCCGTCCTCGAGCCGCGGCAGCGTCTCCTTCGCGTCGCCCTCCACGAGCTCCGCCCACTCCTCGAGCCCGGCGTCGGCGACGTTGCTGCGCCACGCCTCGACCTTGGCCGGGTCGCTCTCGAGCGAGACGACGCGGCCGCCGAGGATCCGCGCGGCCGCTGCGAGCCAGAGCGTCGAGTATCCGCGCGAGCCGCCGATCTCCAGCACCTCGCACCCGGCGTTCGGTGCAACGAGCGCGAAGAGCAGCCGTCCCGCCTCGGGGCCGACGGAGAGCGAGCGCTGCGTCTCGGGCATTCCGGCGGCCCGGTCGGCCGCTTCCTCGGCCTCCAAGCGGCCCAGAACGGCTCTCACGCGGTCGTCGAGCACGCAGCCGAGCTTAGATCATCGGCGGTGACTCGCCCGGCGTCGCCTCGACGTCCTCACCCCACTCCGCGCGCGCGACGTCAGGCGCGCGTGTCGATCACGACCATTCCGTCCTCCCTGACCCGCACGGGAAACGTCGGCACGGGCAGGTAGGCCGGCAACGAGAGGGCGGCCCCGGTGCGCAGGTCGAACCGGGAGCCGTGTCTCGGGCAAACCACCTCGCAGGCCTCGCAGTCCCACTCGCCCTCGCACAGCGGGCCGTCGTCGTGCGTGCAGCGGTCCTCGACCGCATGGAGCTCGCCCTGGCAGTGGTAGAGCCCGATCGTGAAGCCGTCCGCCGGGACGAGCCGCATCGACCCGTCCGGCAGCTCCTCGAGTGGGAGCGCCTCGATCTCCGTCAACTGAGCGAGATCTCCCCGGAGGAGGTGCCCCACTCGTCGGGTAGGGGCGTCCCCTTCGCGCGGTGCAGCGCGACCTTCAGCACGCCGAGCCCGAGCAGGGCGCACTTGAGCCGGACGGGCGTGAGCGGAATCCCGATCTCGTCGAGGAGCTCCTCCTTGGGCATCGCCGAGACGTCCTGGGCGGTGCGCCCCTTGACGAGGTCGGTGAGCATCGAGGTGGCGGCCTGGCTGATCGCGCAGCCGCGGCCCTCGAAGCCGACGTCCTCGATCATGTCGCCGTCGCCGAAGCGGACGGAAACCGTCACCTCGTCTCCGCAGAGCGGGTTCTGGCCCTCGGCGATCGCGTCGTGTGGCTCCAGCAGCCCCGTGGTTCCGGGGCGCCTTGTAGTGGTCCAGGATGACTTCCCGGTACAGCTGCTCGAACTCCGACATCAGCCGAGCGACGCCTTCACCTTGTGCAGCCCGGCGATCAGGCGGTCGATCTCCTCGGGGATCGAGTAGAGGTAGAAGCTCGCCCGGGTCGTCGCGGAGACGCCGAGTCGGGTCATCAGCGGCTGCGTGCAGTGGTGACCCGCGCGGACGGCGACGCCCTCCCAGTCGAGGATCTGCGCGACGTCGTGCGGGTGAATCCCCTCGACGTCGAAGGAGACGATTCCCGCGCGGCGGTCGGGTGGCGGGCCGAAGACCTGCACCCACGGCAGCTCCTCGAGCGCGTTCATCGCCTGCTCGACGAGCGCATGCTCGTGACGCTCGATCGTCTCGAGCCCGATCGTGGAGACGTAGTCGATCGCGGCACCGAAGCCGACCGCCTCGGCGATCGCCGGGGTGCCGGCCTCGAACTTGTAGGGCAGCTCGTTGAAGGTCGTCCTGTCGAGCCCGACCGAGCGGATCATCTCGCCGCCGAGGTTGAACGGGCTCATCGCCTCGAGGAGCTCGCGCCTGCCCCAGAGGGCGCCGACGCCGCTCGGGCCGCAGAGCTTGTGCGAGGAGATGGCGACGAAGTCGGCGCCGAGCGTCCGTACGTCGACGCGGCGGTGCGGTGCCGCCTGGGCCGCGTCGACGACCATGATCGCGCCCTGCTCGTGCGCCCAGGCGCCGAGCTTCTCGACCGGGTTGATCGTCCCGAGCGTGTTCGAGACGAGGTTGTTCGCAACGACCTTGACCTTGCCCTCGCGCGCGAGCCCGTCGAGCGCGTCGAGCTGGAGCTCACCCAGGTCGTCGATCGGGATGTTGCGGAAGCTCGCGCCGGTGCGGTGGGCGATGTACTGCCAGGGGACGAAGTTCGCGTGATGCTCGAGCTCCGTGACCACGACGATGTCGCCCGGCCCCAGGTTGTCGAGCCCCCACGCGTACGCGACCAGGTTGAGCGCCTCGGTCGCGCTGCGCGTGAAGATCACTTCCTTCTCCGAGGGCGCGTTCAGCAGGCCGGCGACCGTGCGGCGAGCCCCCTCGAAGCCCTCGGTGGCGCGCTCGGCGAGGCGGTACACGCCGCGGTGGACGTTCGCGTACTCGTGCTCGTAGAACGTGCGCATGCGATCGAGCACCTGGCGTGGCTTCTGGGTCGACGCCGCCGAGTCGAGGAACGCGACCGGCCGCCCGTCGACGAGGTCGTCGAAGACCGCGAAATCCGCGCGCAGGCGGTGCGCGTCGAGGACAGGCAGCGCTGTGGACGTCATACGGCCATCCTAGCCAGGGCCCTTCGGCCTGCCGCTAGGCGGGGCGTGGGCGAGGATGCCCGTTCCGCGACGCGAGCTCGGCGGTCTCGCGCTGGCGCTCCACCGCCGCGGCAACCGTCTCGAGGATCTCGCAGAGCCGCTTCAGCCGGACGCGCTCGCTCTCCTCCTCGAGCAGCTCCAGCTTGAGCTCCGGTGCCAGCTCGAACCGCGACGCCAGCGAGAAGGACGGCTGCTCGAGCTCGTCCACCGGCACCTCGACCTCGGCGCCGGTGAGCTCGACGAGGCGCGCGAACAGCCGGATCCCGCGGGTCACGTCCTCGGGATCGGCCGCCTCGCCGCTGTCGGCCAGCGGCTCCACGGTGCCGGTGTGGAAGCTCCGGCCGTCCGTCAGCTCGAGGAGGCGGAAGCGCTCGCCCCCCTCGACGACGATGTTCAGGCGCCCGTCGTCGAATCGCTCGACCACCTCGACGACGCTCGCCAGCGTGCCGGTGCGCCGAAGCCCGTCGTCGTCGGCGTAGACGAGCCCGAACGGCTTCCCGTTGTCGAGGCACTCGGCGATCAGCTCGCGGTACCGCGGCTCGAAGATGTGGAGCGGCACCTGCTCGGTCGGGAGCAGGACGATCCCGAGCGGAAACAGGCCGATCTCCATCCGCCAAGACTACGCCCCGGAGCGTGGCGCCCCGGGTGGTGGCCAGCGCCTAGAGAACCAGGATCAGGATCGCGGTGACGAGGCCGAGAATGGCGATGAAGCGCATAGGCCGACCCTACGAGGGGTGCGTCAGGAGAGCCTGAGGGGCGTGTCAGGAATGTGTCAGGATGCGGCGACGTCGAACTGCGCCGTCTCCCAGACGGCGTCCCGGCTGATTCTCGTGAGGCGCAGGCCGTGTTCCTCCGCCGCCCGTGCGAGCTCGCCAGGCGGGTGCACGAAGATGCGGAAGCGCTTGCGCATCAGGGCGAGCACCGCGTTCTGAAGCCGGATCACGGCGCGGACGGCGGGGCGGTCGCGCGGGTAGCTCGAGAGCAACGTGCGGCGCGTCCGGCTTGCCGCGGCGGCGAGCACGGATGGCCCGACCGGCGAGCAGCACACGACCCGCCGCAGGACCACGATGTCGGCGGGAACGACCGCGTCGGGCGTCTCGACGAGGTCGGCGAGCAGGAACGTGCTGCGGTCGGTGATCCCGAGTGCGTCCGCGAGCTCTCGGGCAGGGCGTTCGTAGCCGGCGACCACCTCGACCACGGTGCCGCGCTCGGCGCCGCGAGAGACGAGCTCGGCCTGGAGCTGTCCGATTCCGCCGCCGATCTCGATGACCGTTGCGCCGCCGAGACCGCCGTCCGCGGCCCAGGCCGCGATCCGCTTCGCATCGGCACCGCCGAGCCCATTGCGGAGGTAGCGGCGGAGCGCGCGCCGGGCGCTCTTCTCGCCGAAGATGTCGAGGGCCTCACCCGCGCAGCACGAACACGCCATGCGGTCACGCCTGCGGGATGCGCGCCTCGAGCGCGGCGCCGAGCGCCTCGCGCACAGGCTCGAGCTCGATCCGGTCGAGCACGTCCTGGAAGAAGCCGCGCACGATCAGCCGCTCGGCGTCGGGACGCGGTAGACCGCGCGCCATCAGGTAGAAGAGCTGCTCGCGGTCGACCTGGGAGAGCGTGGCGCCGTGCGTGCAGCGCACGTCGTTCGCGAGGATCTCGAGGCCGGGGATCGAGTTGGCGGTCGCGGTCTTCGAGAGCAGGAGGTTGCGGTTCTCCTGGTAGGCGTTCGTCTTCTGCGCGCCCTCCTCGACGCGGATCATCCCGCGCCAGACGGTCGCCGCGGTATCGCGCAGCGCGCCCTTGAAGGCGAAGTCCGACGTCGTGTCGGGCGCCTGGTGGAGCTGGTAGGTGTCGTAGTCGAGGTGCTGCGAGCCGTCGGCGAAGTACGCGCCGGTGACACGGGAGGTCGCACCGTGGTCGGCGAGGTCGTTCTGGACCCACACCTTCCCCCGGGCGGAGCCGAAGCCGCCCTCGACCCAGTCGAGCTCGGCGTCGCGCTCGACGCGCGCGTGGCAGGAGGCGAAGAGCCACGAGGCCCGCGACAGCCGCTGCACGTTCACGATCTCCGCCTTGGCATGGTCGCGGACGACAACCTCGACGACGCCGTTGACGTACGCCTCGAGGTCCTCGGTTGCGGAGGTCAGCTCCTGGACGAGCGTGAAGCGCGAGGCGGGCTCGGCGACCACCAGGACGCGCCAGAAGAGCGAGCCGCCCGGCATGCCGCTCGCGACACGCAGGTAGAGCGGCTCGGAGAGCTCGACGCCCGCGGCCACGTGGACGAGCAGCCCGTGCTCCCAGACGGCCGCGTTGTGGGCGCGGAGCTTGTCGTCCGGCTGCACGAGCGAGCCGACGAGCGGGTTGTCGTCGGTCAGCGGCTCGAAGCGGACGCCCTCGACCGGGGTCGAGACGTGCACGCCGGCCTCGTCGATCGTCGCCGACGCGGCGACGTCGAGGTCGAGCATCGACGGCACCACGGCCGCGGCCGCCGCCTCCACGCTCCACGCGTCCGGGTCGAAGCCCTCGAGGTTGGTGAAGCGCCAGTGCTCGTCCCGCGTGGTCGGCAGCGCCAGCGAGCGATAGCGCTCGAGCAGCTCAGCTCTCATGCGGCGCATACCTCCGGTGGAGCATCAGCGTGTTGCCGTCGGGGTCGTGGAAGTGCGCCATGTGGCAGACGCCGGTGTCGAACGTCTCGCCCGCGAAGACGACGTCCTTTGCCTCGAGCGCGTTGCGTGCCTCCTCGACGTCGGGGACGCGCAGCGCGATCGGAGCCGTGTGGGGGCCGCGGAACTCCTGCCCGATGTTCGTCGGATCGAGCAGGTACAGCGAGACGTTCTCGCCGAGGGAGAACTCGGGCCAGTCGCCGTGGCCGATCTGCTCGAGGCCGAGCGTGTCGCGGTAGAACCGCGTCGAGCGCTCGAGGTCGGTGACGGGGACCGAGACGAAGTCGCTCCGCTCGACGGTGATCACGAGTCGGTCCGCCCTTCGGCGCGCGGCGCGTAGCGGTGGTGCAGCATCAGGTCGTTTCCGTCCGGGTCGCGAAAGAAGGCCATGTGGCAGACGCCCGTGTCCATCACCTCGCCGAAGAACTCGACGCCCTTCGCCTCCAGCTCGGCGCGCGCCACGGCAACGTCCTCGACGTGCAGGGCGATGTGCGCGTTCCGCTGCGGCGCGAACTCCATCCCGAACGAAGCGGGCTCCCAGATCCCGAAGCACTGCTCGCCGGCCCAGAACTCGGCCTGCGCGTGCTCGTCGGGCCGGAGGCCGAGCGTGTCGACGTAGAACGCCCGCGACCGCTCCCAGTCGGTCGAGGGCACGGCGACGAAGTCGGCCCTGGTGATCGTCGTCTCCGCCATCGTGAGCTGCGCTTCGAGTGCAAGTAACAAACGTTACTTGGCCCTAGCCGACGGAGCCTTCCATCTGCAGCTGGATCAGCCGGTTCATCTCGACCGCGTATTCGAGCGGGAGCTCCTTGGTGATCGGCTCGACGAAGCCGGCGACGATCATCGCGCTCGCCTCGGCCTCCGAGAGCCCCCGGCTCATCAGGTAGAAGAGCTGCTCCTCCCCGATCTTCGAGACGGTCGCCTCGTGACCGAGGTCGACGTCGTTCTCCTTCACGTCGATGTACGGGTAGGTGTCGGAACGCGACTCCTCGTCGAGGATCAGCGCGTCGCACACGACCTTCGACTTCGAGCCGGTGGCGCCCTTCGCGACCTCGAGCAGGCCGCGATAGCCGCCGCGCCCGCCGTTCTTCGAGATCGACTTCGACGTGATCACGCTGGAGGTGTTCTTCGCGACATGGACGACCTTGCCGCCCGCGTCCTGGTGCTGGCCCTTGCCCGCGAACGCGATCGAGAGCACCTCGCCGTGCGCGCCCTCGCCCATCAGCCAGATGGCCGGGTACTTCATCGTCACCTTCGAGCCGAGGTTCCCGTCGACCCACTCCATCGTCGCGCCCTCGTAGGCGACCGCGCGCTTCGTAACGAGGTTGTAGACGTTGTTCGACCAGTTCTGGATCGTCGTGTAGCGGCAGCGGCCGCCCTTCTTGACGATGATCTCGACCACCGCGGAGTGCAGCGAGTCGGACGAGTAGATCGGGGCGGTGCAGCCTTCGACGTAGTGCACGTACGCGCCCTCGTCGACGATGATCAGCGTCCGCTCGAACTGGCCCATGTTCTCGGCGTTGATGCGGAAGTAGGCCTGGAGGGGCATCTCGATCGAGACGCCCGGCGGCACGTAGATGAACGAGCCCCCCGACCAGACCGCGGAGTTGAGCGCGGCGAACTTGTTGTCGTTCTGCGGGATCACGGTCGCGAAGTACTGCTTCACGAGCTCCTCGTGCTCGCGCAGCCCCGAGTCCATGTCGAGGAAGACGACGCCCTTCGAGGCGAGATCCTCCTGGAGCTTGTGGTAGACGACCTCGGATTCGTACTGCGCCCCCACGCCCGCGAGGTACTTCTTCTCCGCCTCCGGGATCCCGAGCCGGTCCCACGTGTCGAGGATCTCGGCGGGAAGGTCCTCCCACTTGTCGGCCTGCTTCTCGGTCGGGCGGACGTAGTAGTGGATGTTCTCGAAGTCGATGTCCGTGAGGTCTGCGCCCCAGCCGGGCAGCGGGCGGGCGAGGAAGTAGTCGAGGCTCTGGTGGCGGAACTTCCGCATCCAGTCGGGCTCGCCCTTGTGGTCTGAGATGACGTCGATCAGCTCGTGCGAGAGCCCCTTCGGCGCCTTGTAGATCGGCTTGTCTTCGACGTGCCACCCGTAGCCGTAGTCGGCCCGGATCTCGCGGATGACGTCGGTCTCGGATTGGCTCATGACTCACTCCCCGCTAGTGCCGGCAAGAAAGGGTCGTAGCCTTCCTGCTCGAGCTGCAGCGCGAGCTCCGCGCCGCCGGAGGCGACGATCCTCCCGTCCACGAACACGTGCACGTGGTCCGGCGTCACGTAGTTGAGGATCCGCTGGTAATGGGTGATGACGAGCGCGCCCATCCCCGGCCCGACGAGCGCGTTCACGCCTTCGGCGACGATCCGCAACGCGTCGATGTCGAGGCCGGAGTCGGTCTCGTCGAGGATCGCGATCCGCGGCTCGAGCATCGCCATCTGCAGGATCTCGACGCGCTTCTTCTCGCCGCCCGAGAACCCGTCGTTCAGGTACCGCTGCGCCAGCTCGCGCGGCACCCTGAGCCGCTCCATCGCACCGAGCAGGCTCGTCCGGAACTCCTTGACCGGGATCGGGTTCTCCTCGCCGCCGTTGGCCGCCTTCCGCTTCGCGTTGATCGCGCTGCGGAGGAAGCTCGTGACCGTGACGCCCGGGATCGCGTGCGGGTACTGGAACGCCAGGAAGAGCCCGCGCTGCGCGCGCTCGTCGGCCTCGAGCTCGAGGATCGACTCGCCGTCGAGGCGAATCTCGCCCTCGGTGATCTCGTAGGCCGGGTGGCCCATCAGCGCGTAGGCGAACGTCGACTTGCCCGACCCGTTCGGGCCCATGATCGCGTGCTTTTGGTTCGTGTCGAGCGCGAGGTCGACACCTTTGACGATCTCGGTACCGTCCTCCAGCGCGACGTGCAGGTTCGTGATCTCGAGCAGTGCCACGGATGTCCTTCGGTTGCGGATCGAGAGAGCGGTCGTGCGCAAGATCCTCCCTTGCGCGCGCCCACGTCCGATGGTAGCCGGACCAGGGTAGGGCAACCCGTGGTTCCCCCACCCGCCCCTCACGCGGAGTCACCGGCCCGGCCGACGCGGTCCGATCGCCCCTGCATTGCTGTACCCTGAGCTCATGCCCTTCGGTATCGGCATCTGGGAGCTGCTCATCCTGCTGCTCGTGCTGCTGCTCGTGTTCGGCCCCAAGCGGCTGCCGGAGATGGGCCGGCAACTGGGCAAGGGGATGCGCGAGTTCAAGGACTCGGTCTCCGGCAAGGTCGACGACGACGACGAGGTCGACGACGTGGCGGAGTTGCCGCCCGCGGCCGAGCAGCCGGCGACCGCGACCCCCGTCCGCGCGCGAGCGCGACACCGTCTCCTAAGAACCCCCACGCGCGATGGCCCGCCGGATCGTCCCGCGGCGCCTGAGCCACGACGAGGAGGCGACCCTCGTCGAGCACCTCACCGAGCTCCGGCACCGTCTGCTCGTCTGCATCGTCGCGATCGTCCCGGCTTTCGCCCTCGCCTACGCATTCCACGAGAGGCTGATCTCGCGGCTGATGGATCTCGTCCCCGAGGGGGACGCCGATCGTGACGCTGGGCGTCACCGAGCCGTTCACGACCTCGCTCAAGGTCAGCTTCTACGCTGCGATCGCACTCGTTCTCCCGATCCTCCTCTGGCAGGCCTGGGCCTTCCTCGCCCCGGCGGCAGGAGAGGACACGCAGCGCATCCTCGGCCTCTTCGTCGTGCTCGCGACCGGCCTCTTCGCGGTCGGAGTCGCGTTCTGCTACGCGATCGTCCTCCCGAAGGCGCTCTCCTTCCTCGTCGACTACGACTCGGAGCTCTACACCTCGCAGATCCGGGCGAGCTACTTCCTCTCCTTCGTCGCGCTCACCCTGCTCGCGTTCGGGATCGCATTCGAGATGCCGATCTTCGTGCTCGGGCTCGTTCGCCTGGGGGTGCTCTCGGCCGACCGCCTGCGGCGCAACCGGCGGATCGGCTACGTCGCAATGCTCGCCTTCGCGATCCTCCTGCCGACGGTCGACCCGGTCTCGCTCGCGCTCGAGGTGGCGCCGCTCCTCGTGCTCTTCGAGGTGTCTATCTGGATCGCGGTCGTGATGGAGCGACGCTGGGAGCGGTCGGCCGCGGAAGCGCTGTGAGAATCGTCTCGGCCGACTGGGTCCTCCCGGTCGAGGGCGAGCCGGTCCCGCACGGCGCGGTCGCGATCTCGGACGACGGCCGGATCGCCGCCGTCGGCCCTGCCGCCGAGCTCGGGACCGGCGACGCCTTCCCCGGGTGCGTGATCCTGCCCGGCTTCGTCAACTGCCACTCGCACCTCGAGTACGCGGTCTATGCGGGATTCGGTGACGGCTTGCCCTTCTCGTCCTGGATCGGGCTCCACGTCGCGCGCAAGCGACTGCTCGACCTCGACGAGATGCGCGCGATCGCGACCGACGGCGCACACGAGTGCCTCCGCTCGGGGATCACGACCGTGGGTGACTGCAGCTTCGCGGGCGCGGCAGCCGAAGCGGCCGCGCTCACGGGGCTGCGCGCGGTCGCCTATCTCGAGGTCTTCGGGCGCGACGCGGTTGCGATCGACCGGTTCGCCGAGCTGCGCGACCGGATCGAGCCCGTGCTCTCCGACCGCGTCCGGCTCGGCGTCTCCCCCCACGCGCCGTACACCTGCGCACTCGAGCTCTATGAGGAGTGCGTCGCGCTCGGCCTCCCGCTCGCGACGCATCTCGCCGAGAGCGAGTCCGAGCGCGCCTACCTGGAGGACGGATCCGGGAACTGGTCGGTCTTCTCGGAGATGCTCGTGCCACCGCCCGGGACGACCGGCATCCGCATGCTGGCCCGCGCGGGGCTGCTCGGCCCGCGGATGCTGGCAGCGCACTGCGTCGACGTCGAGCCCGACGAGATCGAGCTTCTCGCCGCGCACGGCGTCGGCGTTGCGCATTGCCCGCGCTCGAACGGCATCCTCGGCTGCGGGGTCGCGCCGCTGCGCGACCTCCTCGACGCGGGTCTCGCGGTCGGGATCGCGACCGACAGCCCGGCCTCCACGCCGTCTTTCGACCTCTTCGAAGAGCTGCGCACCGCGGTCGTCGCCTCGCGGGCCCGCGAGCGGCGCCCCGACGCCCTCACGGCGGAGGACGCGCTCGAGCTGGGCACGCTCGGCGGCGCGCGTGTGCTCGGGCTCGACGCCGAGATCGGCTCGCTCGTCCCGGGCAAGTGGGCCGACATCACCGTCGTCTCGCTCGAGGGGTCGCCGCTCGAGCCGGTTGAAGATCCTGCTGTCGCGGCCGTGCTCGGGGGTCGCCGGAGCGGGTTGCAGCTACTCTCGTTGCTGGCGAGGTCCGCTACCGGCGAGGCACGAGCGCATGGCCAGATTCGAGAAGAGCCGCCCGAAGAGCGCGAAGCCGCATGCTGCGGTAGCGCCCGCGCGCCCCCGGGGGCAGACCGCGCCGTCGATCGAGGACACGATGTTCTTCCCGCGGCTGCGGCGCCACGCGAAGTGGATGTTCGTGCTGCTCGCGCTCGTCTTCGGGCTCGGATTCGTCTTCTTCGGCGTCGGCGCCGGCGGCACGGGAGTCGGCGACATCTTCCGCGGCTCGGGCGGCTCGTCGGGGCCGTCGGTCTCGAGCGCCCGCGAGAAGACGGAAGACCGGCCGAAGGACCCGCAGGCGTGGCGCGACTACGCGACCGCGCTCGAGACGGAGGGGAACACCGCCGAGGCGATCGCGGCGCTCGACACGGCGATCGATCTCGACCCGAAGGACGCGAGCGCGTACCGCGAGCTGGCCGGCCTCCATCTGAGCAGGGCGACCGAGCGCCAGCGTGACGCGCAGCTCGCCCAGTTCCGCGCCGCGTTCCTTGCACCCTCGCAGGGCTTCCTCCTCCTGACCGCGCCGTCGGGACAGCCGGTCCTCTCCGACCCCATCGGCACGGCGATCAACGCGCAGGCGAGCACGACCGTGAGCGCGGCGCTCCAGGACGCGCAGACGGAGGCTGCCCTCGCGGTCGACGCCTACAAGCGCCTGGTCGCGCTCCAGCCGGACGATCCGAACGTCCAGCTCGAGCTGGCGCAGGCGGCGCAACAGGTCGGCGACGCCCAGACCGCGATCGCCGCCTACGAGCAGTTCCTGAAGCTCGCGCCCGACGACCCGAGCGCGGGCGTCGTCCGCGAGCAGGTGAAGCAGCTCCGCGGGACCGCCGCCGCCGCGTCGGGATAGACTCGCTCCCGCGTGGAGCATCCGGCCCCCAGCACTCGCGCGAGCCGACGCTCGTGGCGGGCGATCACCCTGGTCGCGCTCGGCCTAGTCGCCGCGCTCGGCCTCGCGGCCTGCGGCGACACGGTCGGCTACACGCAGGCGACGGGCGACAGGATCCGCGGCAAGGAGCTCTTCCAGCAGCACTGCGGCTCGTGCCACACGCTGCGCGACGCGGGGACAACCGGCACGATCGGCCCCGACCTCGACTATGCGTTCGTTCAGTCCCGGATCGACGGGCTGGGCGAGGACACGATCCTCCAGGTCGTCCGCGGGCAGATCGCCTATCCCGTGACGGCGCCCTCCACCGGCGCCCCGGGCATGCCGGCGGACATCGTCGTGGGGCAGGCCGCCGACGACGTCGCCGTCTACGTCGCCTCGGTCGCCGGGCTCGACGCGAGCGGCCAGCCGATGAACCCGGCGAGCCCACCGACACCGACACCGCCGGGCGGGGGTACGGACGGCGGGGCTCTCTTCGCCTCGGCCGGCTGCGCCGCCTGCCATGTGCTCGCCGCGGCGGGGGCCACCGGCACGGTCGGCCCGAACCTCGACGAGACCCAGCCGTCGAAGGAGCTCGCGCTCGACCGGATCACGAACGGCCGCGGCGGGATGCCCGCCTTCGAGGGCCAGCTGAGCGATGCGCAGATCGAGGCCGTCGCGACGTTCGTCGCGGAGAACGCCGGCACGTAGCGAGGCACTTCGCTCCGCGAAGTGCCAGTTAGAGCGGCGGACCGGCCTCCAGATCCACGACGACGTGGGTCACAGGCACGTCGAAGCGAAGACGGGCCTGGTCGACGACGCCGCGCTCGAGCCAGTGCGAGCGGCCCGGCGGATGGGTGGAGATGACGATCTCGTCCGCGGGGAACACGCGGAGCGCGTCCTCGAGCGCCTGCAAAGGGTCGCCGTCCCCGATCTCGCCGCGCGCGGCGATGCCCTCGCCCCGTAGCCGGTCGAGGCTCGCGTCGAGACGCGCCTGCGCGGCGGCCCGCGCGCCGTCCTCGTCCGAGGTCCAGGTGTGGAGCTTCGAGTTGAGGGCGGGGCAGACGACGAGCACGTCCTCGCGGACGCCCGTCGCCCTGCGGCCGATGAGCTCACGCAGCTCGCCTCCACCCACCGTCTCGTTGGCGACGACGAGGATGCGCCTGGCGGGACCGCCATCGTGGACGACGTGGGCCTGCGGCGGCCGCTGCCGCAGGCCGCCCCTGATCGCCCAGAGTGCGGCGCCGAGGAGCACGAGGAAGACGGCGAGCCCGAGCCACGTCGAGATCCAGGCGGCGATCACGACCAGGATCGCGCCGCCGAGCGTCACCAGGACAACCTGGAAGGCGGAGGCCTCGTCTCGGAGCGGATTCCTCAAGGCACTTCCCTGCGGGAAGTGCCAGAGAGAGCATGGGCTCGCGCCTGCGGGGCACGCACCGACATGGCAACACTCTGCACGAACTTCGACGGCCGTGCCGGGAGCCGGGTCGTTGGCTCTTCCCTGGCACTTCGCGCAGCGAGGTGCCTAGAGCACGTACACGGCGAAGAACACGATGATCCACATCACGTCAACGAAGTGCCAGTAGATCCCGGGGATCTCGACGCCGTGGTGGTGCTCGGCCGAGAAATGGCCGCGGAAGGCACGCACGGCGGCGATCGTCAGCAGCGAGAGGCCGACGAAGACGTGCGCGCCGTGGAGCCCGGTGAGACCGAAGAACACCGACGCGAACGCGCCGTCGCCCGTGTTGAAGCCGACGTGCGCGTACTCGATCGCCTGCGTCAGAAGAAACGCGCTGCCGAGCAGGATCGTGACGACCAGACCGGCGCGAAGCCCGTTCCGGTCGTTCCGCTTGATCGCCTGCGTCGCCCAGTGGATGGTGAAGCTCGAGGTGACGAGTATCGCGGTGTTGACGCCCGCGACGAAGACGGGGAACTCGAAGGGCGCGGGCGGCCAGGTCTCGGTCGCGGTCGGGTTGACGACGCGCACGAAGAAGTAGGCCGTGAAGAACGCGCCGAAGAGCATCGCCTCCGACGCGATGAAGAGGAACATCCCGAGCGTTGCCGCATCGAGCCGCGAGCTGCGGTTTGCGGGGGGCGGCCCGTGCGGGATCGCCTCCTGCGGATGCGACCCCGCCAGGTGTGGGCCACCGCTGATCGGAATGTCGCTCACCGCGGTCTCGCCTCCTTCGGAGTCGATCCCGCCGAGCGCACTGCGAATCGCTCCTGCGAAGCCGTCATGCTCTGGCCCCACTTGGATCTCGCGGAGCGAGATCCGCGACAACGTGCTCGACCCGAATCCCTGCGTCCCTTCGGAGCCGCTCGACGACGTCTCGGCGGAGCCAACCGGAGCGCTCGCCCGGAAACGTCGAGACGATGATCTCGTCGACCCGCTCGTCGCCGAGGACGGCCATCGTCGCGGTGTACGGGTCGGGGTGCGCGATCTCGCCGTGCGCCTCGATGCCCTCGTCGCGGAGCGCCGAGAGGGCCGCGCGGAGCCGTCGCTCGGCCGCGGGGTACTCGCCGGCGTCCGGGTCGCTTTGCGGGCAGACGAGCAGGAACGCCGAAGGCCCTTCGGCCGCACGCTGCCGGATCCGATCGAGCAGGCGCTCGCCGAGGACCGTCTCGTTCGCGACGACGAGCACGTTCGCCTCGCCTGTGCGCGACGCGACGTCGGAGACGACGTGCTCGAACGGCCTCTCGCCTGCGAGGCGGCGGAGCTCGGCGAGCACGTTCTTCTTGCGCAGCCACCCCGACTTCTGCTCGGGATGGGTCGAGACGATCAGCTCGTCCACGACTTCCATCGCGAGCACGTCCTCCACGGCCGCGATCGGGCCGCCCTCGAAGACATCCCCGTGCGCCGGGATCCCCGCCTCGCGGAGCGCCGTGACCATCCGGTCGACGCGCCGGCCGGCGGACGCCCGGCGCGAGTTCCGGTAGACGACGTAGCCCGCGCTCGGCTCGTTCACCGGTGCGATCACGACGGCCCGAATGGAGCCCTGCGACGCGCGCCGGCGGACGGCGTCGAGCAGCTCCTCCCCGACGAGCGTCTCGTTCGCGACGACGAGGACGTGCCTCGGCTCGGTCTCGTTCATGCGTGCGCCTCCTGGAGCGCTCCGCCCCTGAGCACCGCGTGACGCGCGCCCGGGACGCCGTACTCGTACGGCCCGCCGACCACCTGCGGGATCTCGTCGAAGTTGAACACCGGCGGCGGCGAGGAGACCTGCCACTCGATCGTCATCGCCTTCCACGGGTTGGACTCGGCGACCGGGCCGCGCGCCCAGCTGACGACGATGTTGTAGGCGAAGATCACGACGGACGCGCCGAGCACGAACGAGCCGATCGAGACCACCATGTTGAGCGCGCCGTAGGTGCCCGCATAGTCGGCGACGCGACGCGGCATCCCGTCGAGCCCGAGCCAGTGCATGGGGAAGAACGTGAGGTTGAACGTGACGAACGTCAGCCAGAAATGGAGCTTGCCGAGACGCTCGTCGAACATGCGGCCGGTCATCTTCGGGAACCAGTAATAGAGGCCCGCGAAGATCGTGAACACGGAGCCGCCGAAGAGGACGTAGTGGATGTGCGCAACGACGAAGTACGTGTCGGAGGCGTGGATGTCGATCGGGACGGAGGCGACGTAGACGCCGGAGAGGCCTCCGATCACGAACGTCGAGATGAAGCCGAGCGCGAACAGCATCGGCGTCGAGAGGTGAAGCTTCCCCTCCCAGAGCGTTGCCAACCACGAAAACACCTTGATTCCGGTCGGCACCGCGATCAGGAGGGTCGAGATCATCATCGGGATGCGTAGCCAGTCGGCCATCCCGGCGACGAACATGTGGTGCGCCCAGACGGAGAACGCGAGCACGAGGATCCCGATCAACGAGACGGCCATCAGGCGGTAGCCGAAGATGGGCTTGCGGCTGAACACGGAGATCACCTCGGAGATGATCCCGAAGCCGGGCAGGACCATGATGTAGACGGCGGGGTGCGAGTAGAACCAGAAGATGTGCTGGTAGCCGAGCACGTAGCCGCCGTTGTCCGGCGTGAAGAAGCTCGTGTGCATCACCCGGTCGAACATCACGAAGAACTGCGACCCGGCGATGAACGGCGTCGCGATCACGACGAGGAGCGAGGTGGTGAAGTTCGCCCAGACGAGGAGCGGCATGCGCCAGAAGGTCATCCCCGGCGCGCGCATGGTGATGATCGTGACGAGGAAGTTGAGCGCGGTCGCGATCGACGACGCGCCCGCCCACTGGACGCCCATGTTGAAGAAGACCTGGCCGAACGGCTGCTCCGAGGCGAGCGGCGCGTAGCTCGTCCAGCCGGTAGCGAAGGCGCCGCCCGGCGCGAGGAAGCTCGCGAGGAAGAGCGCGCCGGCGACCGGGAGCATCCAGAAGCTGAGCGCGTTCAGGCGCGGGAACGCCATGTCCGGGGCGCCGAGCATGAGCGGCACGGCGAAGTTCGCGAGACCCGCGAAGGCCGGGATGATGAACACGAAGATCATCAGGGTCGCGTGCGCGGACACGAGCCCGTTGAAGGTCTGCGTGTCGAAGAACTGCATCCCCGGCTCGGCCAGCTCGGCGCGGAACAGCATCGCGAGGAAGCCGCCGGCGACGAAGAAGAAGAACGTCGTCACGAGGTACTGGATCCCGATCACCTTGTGATCGGTGTTGACCTTGAAGTAGTCCTTCCAGCTGTAGGCACCGTGGCTCGCGTGGTCGTCGGCGACGGTCGGCCGGCCGGAGATCCAGTACAGCCAGTAGTCGAACACGCCCATCCCGAGCAGGAAGCCGATCGGGGCGGTCACCATGCCCGCGATCAGGACGATGTACTCCCAGTCGTAGACCGGATCCCAGCCCGCGAGCGCGCGGAGCGCGACCACGATGTACATCCCGATCAGGAAGAAGAGCGGCGTGACCCACGACGCGCGGAGGTAGCCCGGGCGCATGAAGATCCCACGACGCCTGGGCGGCGGGTCGCCGGGCCGGAGCCCGTGCTGCGAGTGCGGTTCGGTGGTCGAGGTCACAGGGGCTTCCTTCCGGCTCACTTCCCGCTCAGGAACGCGACGAGCGCGTCGAGCTCCTCGGGTGACAGCGTCTCTCCGAACGTCTGCGGCATCACGCCGGGCTGGTAGCCCGCGACGACGACGGCGTTCGGTTCGACGATCGACTGCTCGATGTAGGCGTCTTCGGGCTCGCCCGCCTTCTTCGCGTCGGCGACCAGGTTGTCGAGGCCGGGCCCGATCTGGGCGTCCGTGCCCGCGGGCTCGAAGGCGTGGCAGCCGCCGCAGCCGGCGGACGCGAAGGTCTGCTTGCCGAGCGCGCTCGCCGCACCGCCTGCCTGGGTACCGCCGCCCGTCCCGCCCGACGCGGCGCCGCCCGCCGCGCCCGCCCCGGCGGCGCGCTGCTTCGCGAGCCAGCTCGCGAACTCCGGCTGCTCGAGCACGCGCACCGGCGCGCGCATCGTCGCGTGGCCGAGGCCGCAGAGCTCCGTACAGATGAGGGTGAACGTCCCGGTACGGGTCGGCGTGATCACGATCTTCGTGGTGACGCCCGGGACGACGTCCTGCTTCTGGCCCATCTGCGGGATCCAGAGCGAGTGGATCACGTCGGCCGACTCCATGTGGAACTCGACCGGCCTCCGCAGCGGCATCACCAGCTCGTCCGAGCGCACCTCGCCCGGGTACTCGAACTTCCACGCGAACTGCTGCGCGAAGACCTTCACCTCCAGCGGATCGCTCCCCGCGTTCGCGTTCTTCGAGATGACGACCGCGCTCACGAGCCCGATCGAGATCACGAGCAGTGCCGGCACGATCGTCCACGCGATCTCGAGCTTCGTGTTGCCGTGGATCGGCGGGCCGTCCGTGTCGTCCTCCGGCTGCACCCGGAACGCCCACACCGAGTAGACGATCAGCCCGATCACGATCGAGAAGATCGCGATCGAGATCACGGTCGCGAACCAGTAGGTGAACGTGATCCGGTCCATCTGCTCCGAGGCCGACTCCGGCAGCCAGCGGATGAGGACGGCGACGAGGGTCGTGACGATCGCCGCGAGCACGGCGATCACGGTCACTCTGATCATGGCGCCCCGGCGGATCACCTCGCGCGAGACTACATCAGAGAGCGTGGGCCGAACGTGGGGGAACCCATGGTTTCCACGCCGGCCCCCTCCTTCTGCGAAACGCACAGCACGAACGGCGCCTGGCCTCCCGGCCGGCAAAGCCGGCCTCCGGCCGCGACCGGAGTGGCACGGGTCAGCGCTGGACGTGCCGGCGCTATCCTTCCCCCTCCGCGGGCCGTTAGCTCAGCTGGTAGAGCAGGGGACTCTTAATCCCAAGGTCGAAGGTTCGAATCCTTCACGGCCCATCGCTCTGAATCTCTGCACGCCGCGATTTCTCTCACACGCGTGCGGTCTCCGTGTGGTGCGCGGGTCAACGCAGGGTCAACTTTGATCGGCGGCAGTCGCCGCTCCTGCCTACCGACGCATGCCGTACTCCGGAGGACCTACAATCCCGAACTCGAAGTTGTCGCCGTCGCCGAGAGCGGCGAAGGCCGGGCGATCACCCCGGCCTTCGCTCAGGTGACGAACCGACTACTTCGTCTTATCAGGAGCGCCGTAGCCCATACCGGGCTTCGGCGTCGGCGGGAACGGCTCGCCCTTGACGGACGTAACCTCCTGCCCCGTCTTACCGCCCTTCGGCCCGACGACCGGGTACTGGCCGCTGACCGGGACAGTCTCGCCCGGGCGGTATTTCGGCTTCGCCATCTGAATCACCCCCTTCACAGGAGTAAGGCGGTCCCCAGGAGGGACCGCGGGAAGGTCCTTCTAGCAACGGCCTCGGACGACCAAGAGCACGCCGCAACGCGCGTGTCGACACGCGCGGGCGAGAGGCTAGAGAGTGAGCCGGACGGACACGCAATCAACCACGCCTTCTGGCGCCGAAGGTCCATCATCGTGGCGGCTCTCGCCGTGATCGAGGGCCGACCAACGCTCCGCGCGCCGGCAAGCGGCCGGTCGGTGCATCCACCTGGGCTATGCGGTCGTCTCGTCCAGTTGCTGACGTACGCCGGCCAAATCGTCGTAAAGAGTGTCCCGTCGTCGTCGCCCCGGGTAGTTCGGGTTTTCCTCGTCCAGCCACTGCTGGAACCCGTCCTGAGCGCCCGTCCGCTCCACCCAACGCTCCCACAAGTCCAGCTCGTGCCACTCCTCGTGTGCACCGACGCCAAGGACCGTCGTGGGGATATCGGCGCGGACGAAGTAGGTGGCGACACGCGCCTTCAGCGCCTCCATCCCTTGCTGCGACACGGACGCGACGCGGTGTGCCGCGGTCAGCGTGTCCGTACCGGCGAGGCCGATGCGTGCGAGATTGGCTGCCCAGTCCCCCTCCCCGTTGATCTCGAGCCCCGGCAGGGGCAGGACGTGCAGCCACCCGCTCCACGGAGGCCCCCAGCCAGGCGCCATAGATGCGAGGTGCTTGATCGGGGCCACGTGGATGACGTCGTTCAGTTCACCGCCTTCCTTCCTAATGCCGCAAGAGCTGCCGACGACGATGACGTTCTCGAGCTTCGCCCTCAGCCCTGGCTGCCCGTTCCTGACGCCTGTGCGGCCAGCAACGGGCACCTCGAGGAAGACATCCCCCTGGCCGAGAGGGCGAGTGGGGCTACTTTGAGGCGGAGCGGGATGACCAATGAAGAAGTCGTCTGGTAGCCAGTTCACCGGTCACTCTTCCGTCTCTCCATCCGCCTCGCCCCACGTCCAGTCGCCTTCGTCGTCTTCTTCGACAACGACGTCGTGCTCACGATACGCGCGGACCGCGGCCATCCTCCCAGCGGGCGAGACGGCGCCTGTGGCGACGAGCTCGACCGCCCGGCGAACATCGCCGAGACGGCCCTGACAGATGAGCGCGTAGGGAGTCTCGTCCTCCTCACCCGCTTGGTGGAGCCAGACGCGGGCGTCGATCCCCGCTTCCTCCATCCGCTGCGCGAGCTCGTGGAGGAGGCCGAGCCGGTAGATGTTCTCCTCGCGGAGGTTTGGGTTCGGTCGGTTGCGCCAGCGATTGACGGTCTCGCGAGATAGGCCGGGCGGGAAGGCGGCTGCGAGCTGACTGTCGCTGAGTCCGGTGATGCGCTGGATCTCTGCGACCTGCTGCCCGATTGTGCTGCGCGAGCGGAGGCCCGTCCCGAAGACCCTGGCGTCGACCTCGGGCAGCCACGCCCGCCAGGTGGGGCTCTCGTGCGCGATCGGGAGAGTGATCGTCCCCGGGATGACGTAGAACACGGTCGTCGCCACCGCCTCCGCCGCAACGATCCTGACGTCGTAGCTGTTGACGAGGGACGGCTCCCGGCCCTGAACGACGCCCGGCACGTCGATGTCCTGAAAGAAGACAAACGGCGGCGGGTCAGCCCGCAAGGAGAAAGGCTTCCACGCTGTCTCAGTCGCCGGCACGACGGAACTCCTCCAGAGCTCGATCGGTCACGCACCATCGGAAGAAGCGATAGAGCATCTCGTGTGACTCATCGAAGCGGGCCATCAGCGCTTCGATGTCGGTCGGGTCGACCGGCTCACCGTGGATCGCGTCGAAATCGAGCAGGTACCCCTGTGCGTTCTCCGGCCCTGCCTGGGTGAGGCCGTGGCGAAAGACCAGGCGATTGGTGCCGTCCGTGTAGACCATCTCGCAGACGGCCCGCTCCAAGCCGGGGCTAAGGACTTCGCCCGCCAACCCGCCGAGCAGTTCCGGATTGATCCATTCCGTCCACTCGCTTGGTGGTCGCTCGCCCTCGATGTGGTCGACGTAGCGCAGTCCCTGCCGGGTGATCTTGCCTGGCCGCAGGTGCTCAAGCGTCGCGTTCCACAGCTTGCCGAAGAGCTCGTAGAACTCGGTGTAGCTGCTGTACCGGCCGCCCGCGACGGCCTCCAGCGTCAGGGCGTTCGCTGTCAAAAGAGCGCTCCAGGTCTCTTCCTCGTTCGTGAATCGGTACGCAACGGCCCGGCTGGTCATCGGCTCCGCGTCGGTCGCCGTAGCCGGAATCGCTATCTGGACCTGATGCTCGACACCGAACGAGGGGAACAGCTCGCGGATCGCCTCCTGGAAGTCGGCGATCGCCTCCATTCCCTTCTGCAGGCGCAGGATCGCTGGGAACTGAACCTGGCCGAGCATCGCTCGTAGAGGCGGGTTCGCGAAGCGCTCGTGGTCCACGGCAGGAAGTTGCGGGCCAACCATAGATCACAGTATAGATCACAGGGATCGGAAGTCCTGCCACAGCTTTCCATCTACTGGGTCTGATCCAGCGCTCGTCGTACGGCGTCAACCCCCGCGCGATCGTCGAGGAGGTGTACGTACGTCTCAAGCGTGAACGACGCGGACGCATGCCGCAGTCGCCGCTGGACGGCCCGGACATCCCTTGTCGCCGCGGCAACGATCGAGCCGTGCGTGTGGCGGAGTACGTGGAAGCCGATCGGCGGGATGCCGGCGCGGACGCATGCGGGGTCGAGGGTGCGCCGCCGGTAGTTCGCCTCGTCAATCCGCCGGCCGTCCCCGGCTGTGAAGACGAGCCTCTCCGGGCCCGGCTGGCCATTCCGGAGCCGATGCGCCTTGAGCTCGCGCGCGAGCTCGGCCGTGATCGGGACGTTGCCCGAGCTCCGTTCGCTCTTGGTCTCCTGCTCGCCGTCGAGTAGTCGATGCCGGCGCCTGACGCAGACGACCGGGTCGCCGTCGAGCTCGAGGTCGCCCCACCGGACCGCCTTGAGCTCGGAGATCCGCAGACCCGTCTCTGCCAGGAAGCGGACGAGCAGACGATCCTGCGGCGTCGGAAGCGCCGCGAGCAGACGGGCGAGCTCCTCGATCGAGAGATGGCGCCGCTTCGTCGGTTCGCGGCGCGGCGTCGGCAGGCGAGGCCAGGGCCTCGCGGGGATCACGCCATCCTCGGCTGCCGCGCTCAGCATCACCGAAAACGGCGCCAGGATCCGACGCACCGTTGACCACGATCGCCCCGACGGCGCGCGCGCCGTCTTCTCCTCCCGGAGCTCGTACGCCAGCTTTCTGATCCGCCGTGCATCCAGCGCCCCGAGCCGCACTGCGCCGACCCGCGCGAGGACGTAGTTCTCGAGGTCGCGGCGATACTCGATCGCAGTCGCAGGCCGTACGCCCGCGAGCATCGTCAGCCAGTCCTCCGCGTACTCCGAGACGGTTGGCCCGCTGCGCGGCGACCCGGCCGCAGGGTTAAGCGTGACCTTCGCGCGCCATCGCTTGGCCTCGTCCAGGGTCCGGCACGTCTTCTGCCGCTGGCGTCTGCTCTGATCCCGATAGCGGACGACGTACGACTCCCCGGTCTCGTAAATGCCGGGATGGCGCGTGCGCTTGAGCCGAGCCGTCATTTCTACCCCTCCGCGACGAGTCGCTCGAGGTCTGTACGGCGGACGACGGCGCGACCGCCCTCCGTCGTGCGAGGAAGTCGACCGGCGCTCCGGAGGTCGTAGACGCGCTGAGGCTTGCAGCGGAGCACCTCAGCCGCCTCTTGGACGCTCAACAGCTCGCATGCTTCCTGGCGAGCCGCCCACCGACGCTCCTCGAGCTTCTCCGCGAGTCGCTCCGCAATACGCTCGGCGAGCTCCTCCAGGAGTGTTCCGAACGCGAAGGCCGAGCCAGTACCGGCGTAACCACCGAGAGTCGGGCGGCCGGCAGGATCCACGCCCCGAAGGCTCCGCACCTGTCCCCCCGCGCTCACGGTGAACCCCGCGCGCTTGCTCCTGCTGCAACCAGCGCGAGCACAGCCGAGTCTCGCTTCGTGTATCCACGACCCGCGTAGACGAGCGTACCGCGGGTGATCGCCGAGGTCCAGGAGATCATCGGCGTCCCCGCATTCCACGCGGCGCGAGTTGCCCGAAGCACTGTGAAGGTGACCGAGTAGTCGCGGCTCTTCGTCAGCGTGTGGCCGCCGTAGCCGAACTGGTGTGCCCAGCGCCGTGCACCCTCGAGCTCCGTCCGATCGCCGACATGCCAGGCGGCCTCGACGAGCCGCCTCGCGTGAGCGGGGAGCTGGAGAAGGTCGATCTCGCGTCGCCGACGCACTCGAGGTATCAGCTCGCCACCCGCGACCGCCTCGGTTGCCTTGGTCGCGTACTTGGCGATGTACCCGCAGCGCGGCCCACCTCGCCAGGCGCGAGTCGAACGATCTCGCTCTGACGTCCCCATCGCAGCGGTCCGCTGCTCTGAGACGACTGCGCGGGGAGCTCGACGTCGCGAACGACAGATCTCACGACACGCGCAAGCAAGGCCGCAGTGCATTTGGCCGGCGGCTCCGATCCTGGATCCTCCGCTCCGTCGAGTCGAACGACGACGTGGTAGTGGACGACGCCTCGCTTCTGGAACTCCGAGGCCTTCACGAAGCGCACGCGGACGAGCTCGCCAAGTCGGTCGCGGGACACTCCGAGCTCCCGGGCAAGCCTCCGTCGGATTGCCTGAACCGTTCGCTTCCAGAGCGCCGGGGCGAGGTGGTTCCACGTCGCCTGCTCCTCGTAGCGGTATGACCCCGGATCGACAGGCGTGCCGAGCACCTCGTCGTCTGGCGAATGACGGTCGCCGCAGGGGCAGCGGCCGTCGCGGTCGCGGATCGTGTGTACGCGCCCGAACGAGGGCGCGGTGAGCGTCGCCATGACAGCGGGATGACCGGTAACCGCGTCGGGCACGCCCTTGCCACCACGTAGCCCCGATACGACGAGCTGGAACGCATCGTGCCGGTACGTCTCGGCGCAGGCAGGGCACTTCGCCGAACGGCGATCGCCGCAAGGCACGACGAGCACGCCGCCGGGGTGTCGAGCGGAAATGACCCTCGCGAGGAGCTCGCCCGTCGTCGGGTCGATGCGCTCGTGCCAGCCACGCAGGCGGATGGGATCGACGCACCCGACCGCGCGTCGGACCTCGTCGGCCGCGGCGACGACCGGGGTCACGTTGTGTCCTCCGCGATCGTCGGCGGCTGAATCAGATGGAGACCCTGCATGTACGCGGGCGTCACTTCGGCCACCGCTCGCTCTTGGTCGAGCCAGGCGACCTGGCAGACACTCGGACGCGGGTCGCCTGCAAAGCCCACGCAGATCCCGCGGCCCGGAGTGCCGTCGAGCGCGAGCGCGACTGGGTCGGTCGCGGAGATCCCGAGCATGCGCAGGCCGTCGGCGTCCAATGCTCCGAGCGCAAGCCGTGCAGTCAGGTTGTTGCGCAGCGAGCCGCCCTGGTCGCCGAGCTGAGCCGTTTCCGGTCTCTGGATAGCGACCAGAAGGTGGATACCGGCGCTTCTTCCCTTGCGCGCGAGCTCGGCGATCAACTCGCCCGCCTTGTGCTGGAGGGTCGCTCGGAGCCGGTCCTCTCCGCTCTTGCCCTTCGTCGCCGCGAGCAAGTCGGCGGCCTCGTCGACGACCACGAGAACCGGCCGCCAGATCTGGAGCGTCTCGCCCGGGAGGTCGAGCCAGGAGTCGGCGCCGTAGCGCCGCACGAGCTCCTGTCGTGCCCGCCGCACGGCCGCGAGGTGCTCCAGCGTCTCGACCTGCTCGCGTAGCTCCGTCACGACCGGCACGCGGACGTCCTCGAGCCACGCGTATTCGCCGGCTTCCTTCGGGTCGAGCACGACCAGGTGCCAGCCTCCCTGGAGCGCCGCGGCCGCGGCTGCCCTGATGGCGCCGCCCTTGCCGCTCCCTGTTGCTCCTGCGAGCAGAACGTGCGGAGTCGTGCGCGCATCGATCGCGAGCGAGCCGCCACCGTGGCGCCGCCCGAGCACGAGCCGGCCCTCTGGCGCACCGTGCGCGTGCCAAGGGAGGAAGTCTGGGAGCCCGACGCGGCTGACGACGATCCGAAGCGTCCCGAACGACTCGCGCCACTCGACACTCGCCCCGCCGAGGAAGCGACGGAACGCGTCCGCCATCGCGTCCCACGAGCTCGCATGCTGCTCGGGGAGGGGACGCACCTCGACCGCTACCTGACCAGCCCGTTCCTCCCACGAGAGAAGAGCCGGGACGAGTAGCGCCCCTTCCTCGAGCTTGCGGTACCAGCGCAGACCGACGCAGAAGCGCGGCCAACGGCGCAGCCGGCCATGCCACCGGCTCCTCGCAGCGCACCGCCTCGGGATCCGGGAGAGCACGCTCGGCCGCACAAGGCCAACCGACCCGACCACGAGGCTGAGCACAGCTGCCACCCACGAGGCGGCGTAGCCGCCTGCCGTGGCGTACGCGACGTAGATGGCGGCAGGCGGGAGCGTGAGCTCACGCCACCGCCACAGCCCGCCGACCCGCTCCCAGAGGAGTACCAACGCCTCCTCCGCGAGCGTCCGCGCCTGGACGACGCGCCCGGCTGCACCCGTGCTCGCCATCGGTCGTCACGCCGCCTTGCGAGCCGTCGGCGTCCTGAGGCTGTCGGCGCGGAACGAGAGACCCGCAATGAGCTCTCCGTTTCTTTCCATACCCCAGAAGAAGACGACGAGCCGGTCCGCCTCGAGCCGCTCTCCGAACTCAACCGCCGGTGCCTCCTCGGACGCGATCGTCACTTGGACGATCTCGCTCCGCCGATGCTGCCCGGAGCTTCCGAGCATGCAGGGCACCTTCCAGAGCCGGACTCCGTCCGGGGAGCGGCGCTCGGTCACGCCGTCGTCCTCGAGCACCGTGCGCGGCTCCCCGGCGCACACGAGCTGCACCTCGTTCGTCGCGACCGGGATCGCGGGGTACCTGGGGAATCCTGTCGGTGGCATCGCCGACCTCCTTTCGTCTTGGTTTCTCGGCGATGACACCGATGGAAGACGAGCCGCGCCGACGGCGGTAGTGCGTTTCTGCACACGTTCGGACACTTCGCGACGTCTCGAAAACGTCTGAAGACGTCCATACTCGGTCTCGTGAACGAGCGCCTTCGACAAGCGCTCAACAAGGCCGGCGTCGACATCGACGACCTGGCCCGCGTGACCGGCGCCACTCACGACACTGCCCGGCGATGGATCCAGCCCGGCCGGACTCCCCAGCGCCGGTACCGCTTCCCGCTCGTACAACTCCTCAACTGTGACGAGGCCGACCTCTGGCCCGAGCTGTCCTCGCCACGCTCAGAGACAGCGACGGCTGAGATCGTCAACGCTTACGCGCACCGAGCCGACGTTCCCGGCGAGCTCTGGTGGCAACTCCTCTGCGACGCGAAGGAGCACGTCGACCTACTCGGCTACGCGCTCCTCCACGTGCCCGAGAACCACCCGCGTCTCGTCGACCTCCTCCGCGGAAAGGCCGCGGCGGACTGCACGATCCGCATCGCCGTCGCCGACCCTGAGTCCGCAAACGTCGCTCGGCGCGACGAAGAGGAACGCCTCGGCGGCACCCTGGCCGCCAGGATCCGCACCTCGCTCCACTATCTCGACCCGCTTTGCGACTGTGTAGGGATCGAACTCCGCTACCACGACACTCCCATGTACAGCTCCGTGTTCCGCTTCGACGACGACATGTTCGTGACTCCGCACGTCTACGGCCGGCCCGGGCGCCTCGCGCCGCTCCTCCACCTGCGCCGCCGGCAGGAGGATGGCATCTTCGACAACTACCTCACCCACCTCGAGGACATCTGGGCAACGTCCGTTCCGATTCCAACGCCGCCAACCGCGCCATGAGCCCCCGCCGCGACCTCCTCGACGACCCGAACGCGCCGGAGGCGAACAGCCTCGTTCCGGCCGCGTCGGCGGTCGTGGTCGACGACGAGGGACGGATCCTCCTCCACAGGCGCACCGACAACGAGTACTGGTCGATCCCTGGCGGCGCGATGAAGCCCGGCGAGAGCATCGCGGAGACGGTCGTACGCGAGGTCGAGGAGGAGACGGGGGTCGAGGTGGAGGTGCAGAGGATCCTGGGCGTCTACTCCAACCCCCGCCACGTCTCGGTCTACGACGACGGCGAGGTGCGCCAGCAGTTCTCCGTCTGCTTCCTCTGCCGCGCCGTCGGCGGGGGAGCTCCGCACGTCGGACGAGTCCTCCGAGGTGCGCTTCGTCGAGCTCGGCGAGACCGAGGCGCTCGAGATCCACCCGTCGATCCGGCTTCGCATCCAGCACTACGCCGAGGGGCGGCCGGAGCCGTACATCGGCTGACCGCGTCGGGTCACCGGCCGGCGGCGAGGAGCGACTCCATCTCGTCCACGACGGCCGCGAGCCGGCTCGCCTCGCGGCGCACGGCCCGCACCGTCGGATCGTCCTCGCCGAGGCGACCCCCGAGCTCGAGGAGCCGAGCCGAGACGCCGACCTCCTCGCCGTTCGGGCCCGTTGTCAGATCACAGTACGTCAACGCCCGGGCGACGAGCGAGTCCTCGGTAGGGAACTCCGCGAGCTCCTCTGTGAAGCCACGCTCCATAGCCTCCGCGTCGGACGCGGAATGGTGCGCGACCAGGCCAGCGAGTCGCTCGTGCCCGGCTTCGCGCACGAACCGCGCGCCGTCAAGCGGATGGAACCCGACCTCCGCCAGGTCGGGCGCGTAGCCGACGTCGTGCAGGTAAGCGGCCGCGAGCAGCACCTCGAGCTCATCGCGATCTAGCACGTTCCGGAACGACTGCGCCCGATCGACCACTCGCAGCGTATGCCGCCAGCGAGCCTCCAGCGGTGAGAGGAGCTCCGTAGCTGCCCTCTCCGCCCATATGAGCTCGGACTCGGCGCGACTCGTCATCTGCTCGATCATGGTTCCAACTTTCTCTACAGGATCAAGCGGCCGGCGCTCCGCGCCGGCCGGGGACCCTCGCGTCGGCTATGTCGCGCTCGGCTCGATGAAATCGCGCTGCCGACCGGGCACTGGGCCCAGCAGCCTGCGCATCGCAAGCTTCCAGCCCCCGCCGCCTCGCTTCCTAGGATGTAGGCGGCAACGGGACAGAAACAGAAGACGCGTGGCAAAGCTAGAGCAGTTACTCGAAGACGTCAGCGACGCGAAGCTCCGAGCCGAGCTCGAAGCTGAAGTTGCGGCCCTCAAGGGCCGGACGCGCTTTGGCCTGGTCTACGAGCGCCACCTTCCGGAGACGGTCGTCGTAGGCGACCGCGACGGTCTGAAGCCCGGCGATCACGTCCGCCCGCGAGAGGAGGCGAACAACGGCCACGACTTCCGCCTCGTCGATATCGACGGCGACCAGGCGACGATCCTCTCCTTGAAGGACGGCAAGGAGCGGCAAGTGCCGGTGGCCGACCTCCTCACCGTTCGCCGCTTCGGCGACCCGACCGATGTCGGCCTGACTCCGCTCGGGGCGACGACTCGCTCGGAGGAGCGCCCCTACCACGCTGTCATCGACGGCGAGAACTTCCACGTCCTCCAGCTTCTGACCTTCGTCTACCAGCGGCAGGTCGACCTGATCTACATCGACCCGCCCTACAACACCGGCGCGAAGGACTGGACGTACAACAACCGCTTCGTCGACGCGAACGACGCCTACCGCCACTCGAAGTGGCTGTCGATGATGGAGAAGCGGCTGAAGTTGGCCAAGCGCCTGCTGAAGCCGGACGGGGTGCTGATCGTGACCATCGACGAGCACGAGGTGCACCACCTCGGCCTCTTACTCGAAGAGCTGTTCCCCGACCGCAACCGGCAGATGGTCACGATCGTGATCAACCCAAAGGGCGTCACCCAAGGCGGCCTCTCACGCGTCGAGGAGCACGCGATCTTCGTCTACCCCGAGGGGATGCTGTTCGAGGGGCGCGGCGATGACCTGCTGACGCCACAGAAGGGCAAGGCGCAGGCCAACGGCGCCGGCAAGATGCCGCGCGTCCGCTGGCAGGGCCTGTTGCACTCTGGTGAAGGCGCCCGCCGCCAAGACCGGCCCAACATGTTCTACCCCGTCCTCATCGACGAGGAGAAGGGCGCAGTCGTCCGCGCCGGCGAGCCGCTGCTGCCGGTCGAGACGAACGGCGACAAGGAGTGGCCCGAGCCCGACCTCGACGCCAAGATCGACGGCTACACCGCCGTCTGGCCGGTGCGCTCCGACGGCTCGTGGGGGCGGTGGTACCTCGGCCACAAGACCCTGACCGAGTACGCCAAGAAGGGCTACGTCGCCCTCGGCGGCCATGACCCGGAGAGAAAGACGTGGGCGCTCAGCTATCCCTACCGCGCGATCCTCAAGCAGGTCGCCGAGGGCGTGATCGAGGTCGCCGGCTACGACGAGGAGCGCAACGTCGTCCAGATGCGCTACGTCGAAGCGCCGACGCGCCGCTTGAAGACGGTTTGGCACCGCACCCGCCACGACGCCGGCGCCTATGGAGCCGACCTGCTGGGTGACTTCCTCGGCGCGCGGATCTTCCCGTTCCCGAAGTCGCTCTACGCGACCCGCGACACTCTGGCCGCCGTCGTCGGTGACAAGCCCGACGCGCTGATCCTCGACTTCTTCGCCGGCTCGGGGACGACGCTGCACGCAACGCTGCTCTTGAACCACGAGGACGCCGGTCGGCGTCGCTGCATCCTCGTCACCAACAACGAGGTCGACCCCGAGACGCGCGCCAAGCTGAAGCGCGAGGGCCACCTGCGCGGGACGCCGGAGTACGAGGCCAGGGGAATCTTCGAGGCCGTCACCCGCCCGCGCGTCGAGGCCGCCATAACCGGCAAGCGCAAGGACGGCAGCGACGCGCCCGGCGCTTACCTCGACGAGCGGCCCTACGCCGAGGGCTTCGATGAGAACGTCGAGTTCTTCCGCCTCGACTACCTCGACGGCGAGGAGGTCGAGCTCGGCGCCTGCTTCGACGCCGTGCACCCGCTGCTCTGGCTCGCTGCCGGCGGGCGCGGCGAGCGGCCCGAGGTCGATGGGCCGTTCCTGATCAACCCCGACTGCGGCTACGCCGTCCTGTTCGAGGAAGACGCCTTCCGCGACTTCGAGGAGGCGCTGGCCGGGCAGGACGCGGTCACCCACGTCGCCTTCGTGACCGACTCCGAGGAGGCGTACGCCGAGATGCGCGAGCGGGTCGGCGCGGGGCGCGAGACGCTGATGCTCTACCGCGACTTCCTGCGCCACTACCGGCGCCAGGTGCGGCTGTGAAGCTGACCCTCAAGGACTTCCAGACCAACACCGTCGACGAGCTCTACGTCGAGGCGCGAGCGGCCAAGCGCGAGGTCGAGGAAGGCGGCCGTGAGCAGGCGCTGGTGCTCGCCTCGCCGACCGGCTCGGGGAAGACAGTGATCGCGACGGCCTTGATGGAGCGGATCGTCGAGGGCGATGACGAGCACGCGCCCGACGACGAGGCGACGTTCCTCTGGCTGACCGACCAGCCCGACCTCAACGAGCAGTCGCGGCGCAAGATCCTCGCCGCCTCGGCCAGCTTCGGCATCGACGACCTGGTGACGATCGACGCCGACTTCGACGCCGAGCGGCTCGAGCCGGGCAAGGTCTACTTCCTCAACATCCAGAAGCTTGGTAAGGGCACCAACCTGGTCGCCCCGGCCGACGAGCGCGACCACACCATCTGGGAGACGATCGCCAATACCGTCGGGCAGTCGGCGGGCAGCTTCTGGCTCGTCCTCGACGAGGCACACAAGGGGATGCTCGAGGGCAAGGCGGCCGAGGACGCGACGACGATCGCCCAGAAGTTCATCAAGGGCTCGCCCGGCGAGATCCCCGCAGTCCCGCTGATCCTCGGCATTAGCGCGACGCCCGACCGCTTCGTCGAGCTCCTCAAGGGCACGAAGCGCACGCGCCGGGAGATCACGGTCGACCCCGAGGACGTGCGCGTGTCGGGCCTGTTGAAGGAGACGATCGTCCTCTACCACCCAACGGACAAGCAGCCGTCGGACTGGTCTCTGCTCAGGGCCTCGGCGGAGAAGCTGAAGTCGTATGCCGAGCAGTGGGCGGCCTACTGCGCCAGGGAGAAGGAGCCGGCGGTCGACCCGATCCTGGTCGTGCAGGTCGAGGACGCGTCCGACGGCACCGTCTCGAGGACCGACCTCGAGCAGGCGCTTGACGTGCTCGAAGAGGTGCTCGGCGACCTTGACGAGGAGGAGGTCGGACACGCCTTCCAGGAGGGCCACGCCGTCGAGGTCGGGGAGCACGCCCTGCGCTACGTGTCGCCAGCGGACATCCAGGAGGACGAGAACCTGCGCGTCGTCTTCTTCAAGCTGAGCCTGAACACCGGCTGGGACTGCCCGCGCGCCGAGGTGATCATGTCCTTCCGCCGCGCGCTCGACTACACGCGCATCGCCCAGCTCGTCGGGCGGTTGGTGAGAACGCCGCTCGCGCGGGCGATCCCCTCCAACGACTTCTTGAACGGCGTCTCCTTGTACCTGCCGCACTACGACAAGAAGGCATTGAAGACGGTCATCGACTACCTCTCCAAGCCCGAGACCGGGCTCGCCGTCGCGCCGGAGTTCGTCGAGGGCGACGATCTCGTCGAACTGCCGCGTGCCGAGGACAAAGCCGAGCTGTTCGAGCTGGCCGAGACGCTGCCGACCTACGCCATCGAGCGTTTGTCGAAGGCCAGCAACGTCCGTCGGCTGATCCGCCTCGGGCGGGCACTGGCCTACGACAAGCTGGACAAGGAGGCCGCTGACCGCTTCCGCAAGCTCGTCGTGTCCACGCTTGACGCCGAGCGCAAGCGGCTCGAGAAGAGCCCGACATTCAAGAAGACGCTCAAGGAGCGCGCCGAGATCGACATGCGCGGCGTCCGCGTCGTCTATCGCGGCGGCGACGAGGAGAAGCCAGACGAGACGGCGGAGTCGGTCGCCGCCGTCAGCCAGAACATCGACGACCTCTATGCGCAGGCCGGGCGCAAGCTAGGCGAGGGCCTGAACGCGGCCTACCTGAAGGCGCGGGTGGCGACTGGCAAGGTGAAGCCGAAGACAGCCAAGCTCGAGCTGGCAGCTCTGCTTGACGACGAGAAGACGGTCAAGACGCTCGACGAGGTCGCCGGCAAGACCTTCAACGCCGAGGCCGAAAACCACAAGGCGGCGATCCGCGAGCTGCCCGAGGCGCGCCGGGAGACCTACCGCAAGCTGCGCCGGCAGGCGGCCAAGCCCGAGCCCGAGGAGCTCGAGCTGCCGGACGTCTACGGGTCGATTATCGACGAGGACAGCATCTACGACCGGCATCTGTTCGCCGACGAGAGGGGCCTCTTCAGTTGCAACGTCAACGAGTGGGAGCGGGCAACGGTCGAGGCCGAGCTGGCCCGCGACGATGTCGTCGGCTGGCTGAGGAACGTGCCAAGGAAGAGCTGGGCGTTCAAGGTGCCCTACAAGTACGACGGCGACGACACGCCGATGTACCCCGACTTCCTCTTCTTCCGCAAACAGGGCGAAGGGGTCGTCGTCGACATCCTCGAGCCGCATCGCCTGACTCAGGACGACAGCGCGGCCAAGGCCGCCGGCCTCGCCGACTTCGCCAAGACCCACGGCGACCGCTTCGGCCGCATCGAGCTGATCATCAAGGAGAAGGACAAGCTAGTTCGGCTCAACGTGAACGACGGCGACGTGCGCGACAAGGTGCGCGGGGTCAAGGACAACGGACACCTGCGCCAGCTCTTCGAGACCGAAGGCAAGTAGGCGATAAACGCGCTCCTCACCTGCGCAACTGGTCGACCAGGTCATCGAGCCGGAATGAGCCCCAGCATGCCTTCGCCAGATGGTGGCCCCGGTCACTCCACGTCGCGTTGATGACCCTCAACCCGCGCTCCTGGACCTTCTCCACCCCGGGAATCAAGTCGGCGTCGCTCGAGACGAGCACGGCTACCTCATACGCGCCTTCCCACGCGAGCGTCAGGACGTCGACGAGGAGCGCCGAGTCGACGCCCTTCTCCGGGTATCGGACGTAGCCAGCGCCGCAGTTCGGGCAGGCCTCGAGCTCGTGCTGACAGCTCGTACAGCGGATCTTCGTGGGCTGGGGACGCCGCTCTCTGAGCTTCACTCGGAAGCTCGCCTGCTTGTCGAGGAAGTTGTCGAGCCACTGCTTCAGCCGCCGATCGGAGTCGCTGATCGGGTTGTACGACGCGTGGACAAGCGTCTCTTCGAGGTTCAGGCCAGCGTCAGCGTCCGTCTTCTGGATCACCTCCGCGGCGGCAGCGGTGAGCACGCGGGGGATCGCGGTCCAGTCGCAGCGAAGCGACTCCCCCGACGCCGCATCCAGCGTCTTGTAGTTCCAGGCGAGCTGGAAGTTCCAGAAGTCGAGGAAGATACGGGTGCGGTAGATCAAGGACAAACCTCCTGCGCTCGGGGTGGGCGGAAACAATACGGGGAGCACTTTCGCGCTCCCCGGCGTTCCAATACACCCAGAGCCGTAGCCCCGAGTGGAGGTTTGATGGTCGTAGTGTAGCTATCGGACGAAGACCGTCAACCTTGAGCCCGCCGCCCCCGAGGCCCACGGGGTCAACGAAGGGTCAACAACGAATCACGAAAGGCTGCGAGAGCACCCGAGGCGCTTTGGCTCAGCCATGCCGCTTTGCCGGGACGCGCCAGCTTCCTCGAACGCCGCGGCAGCCACTCTTAATCCCAAGGTCGAAGGTTCGAATCCTTCACGGCCCACTCGACGCCGCTTGATTGCGCGAAGGCCGCATCGTTGAGCGAGACGGGCGTGTCACGGAAGACATCCCTCTGCGTGGCGTGACCTCACCGGTGCCCCCACGGCGTCTGCCGCCGGGAGTCGCTCGTTGAAGGTGAAACTCAGCCCTCAGCGTCACTACCGGGAAGGTACGGCTTGGTGCTGAGGGGAAAGGCATCGGCGATCTCGCGCAGGTGGAGGAGCTCGTGCCAGATGAGCCGACGAGCAGTCTTCCGAGCCGTCCATGGCTCTGGACGCGGTGCACATCCCCATTCGGCGTATGTGACCGTTCCCTCATCCGTCTCGGCAAGCTCGCCCATCCGTCCCTGAGCGACGTGACGCGTCCATTCGAGGAAACGCAGGAGGCCTTCGCGCGAACGGGGAGTGCATGAGCCACCGCTCAATCCTCCTCCAATCGTTCGCGGTGAGCGGAGCCCGGTCTGGATCGAGGAGGACCTCGGTGTCCTCGCCTGCCTCGATCAACGACTCGACTTTGCTCACGATCTCGACCTCGAAGGCCTTGTCAACGGCCTCACCAAGGCTCCGCAGCCAGTCATGGAAGCTTCGGACGGCCTCGGGCAGTCGCTCGAGTACCTCGGCGCGCGTCGCGCCGCGAACGAAACAGCCCGGGAGTTCGTGGACCCACGCGAGGTAGGTTCCGTCGCGTTCTCGCTCGAGCGCCACCGAACCGAATACTTCATCGGGCTCGGAGACTAGGCAAACGCCACCGCCCTCGCTGTCGCTTGGTCGCCCGAATCGTCCCGACAGCGCACGGCGGTCGTCAGTGGTGGCCGTCAACGGTTCGCGCCGTGCTAGAGCGTGCGACTCGAGCCTCGCCCGCAGCCTCTGCGGATGCGTCGCCCACTTACACTGATCGAGCGATGGCAACTACGCGTAGCTCCGAGCTCGGCCCCGCCGCACGGCCGGTCGCCGTACCGGAAGATCTCGACGACCCCACGCTGCCCAAGTCCCGCGGACGGATCGAGCTGCCGCTTCACATTCGCCGGAGTGGCCCGCCGATTACCTACGACCTCGACGATCGGGCCGATCGGGCGCGGGTCTACGAGCAGGTCCTCAGCGACGGAACCGAAGACGACGTCCGCTACTACGTCGAAGCCGACCAACTCCGCGACCTATGGGGCGAGCTCGTCCTCCCGCCTGCGATAAGGCAGGCGTGGGCTAGCTGGTTTCGACGCCACCAGTAGCGACCCCGATGAATCCGAGGCGACTCCTTGCGCGCATCGCTCGCGGCGATCTCGCGAACGTCTCGTTCTCGGACATGCGACGGCTGGTCGAGGCGTTCGGCTTCGAGCTCCGGCGGACGAGCGGGAGCCACCACGTGTTCGTGCACCCGGATGTTCGCGAGCTCCTCAATCTGCAGGAGGTCCGTGGCCAGGCGAAGCCGTACCAGATCCGCCAGTTCCTCCGTCTGGTCGAGCGCTACGCTCTGAGCCTGGAGGACGAACCCTGAGCGACTACCACATCAACGTCTTCTACAGCGACGAGGACGGCGGCTACATCGCCGACATCCCCGATCTCGAGGCGTGCTCGGCGTTCGGCTCGACTCCCGAGGAAGCGCTCGCCGAGGTGGCGAAGGCGAAGGACGCGTGGCTTGCTGCAGCGCGCGAGGCCGGAAGACCGATCCCCGAGCCTCGTTACCGGCCCGCGATCTACGCCCGATAGACGCCGCGACCAGGCGGGCAGGACGCGCCCCAGACGTGTCAGGCATGACCGCGCGGGCGCAGAACGCGCCCCCACCGGTGCCCCCACGAGTGAGGAAACAGTCCGATTTGCAGGGGGTTCGAATCCTTCACGGCCCATCGTCGTCTGACCCTCCTGCAATTGCGGAGATGCTGATACCGGCTTCGAGCCGAGCGAACCGAGCAGGGTCAACGCACGGTCAGACATCTCTGCAAGCGGGGCACGTGACGCATGCCGTAGACCTCGCTGGACCGCTCGCACGTGCGCCGCCCGGGGACAGCAGCAAGTCGTTCACGAGCGGGAAGAACAGGTCGGCGACGCCGCGGTCGTTCCAGCCGCGGCGCGTGAGGGTCGGCACGCCGGGTCGGATACCGACGTGACGGGGCCACCACGGCCGGCGGCTTCCCGACCAGGATCGCGGCCGGCCGCGTGGCCCGCCGCCGCGAGGTGCACGCTGTGTGCTGTCGCGGCGGGTCTACGGGCAGGCGAGCCGCAGCTTCCCGCTCCCTCGGTAGACGATGGAGTTCGCCGACTCGTCGAGCTCCTGGAAGGTCTGCTCCCAGGTGATCGTCTTCCCCTCGACCTCCGCCGGCGCGCCGTCGGGACTCGCGGAGCTCACGATGACGTAGATCTGGTCGCCGTTGGCGAACTGGATCGAGGCGTCGGTCTGGCGCCACTCGTCGCCGAGCTGGAACTGCGTCATGTCGAAGGTCGAGCCCTCGTCGCTCGTGCCCTTCACCTCGATCGTGCCGTTCTCCCGGAACTCGCACTCGCCGATCGCGATGGAGTAGGAGCGGCCGTCGTCGAGTGAGAGCGTGCCCTGCCCGGGAGCGGGAGCCGCCCCGCCGCCGGTGGCGGGCGCCGACGTCTCGGTTTCGGGCGTCTCCGCGGTCTCGGTCGCCGACTCCGACGTGCTGCAGCTGGCGGCGATGCTCGCCTCGACGTCGCGCGTCGTCGTGGGATCCGTGCGCGTGCCGTAGGTCACCGTCCCGGTGTACGTGAAGGCCCCGGTGCCGAGCGCGAGTCCCGGCTCGCTCGGCGACAGCAGGCCGTTGTAGACGTCGTCCCCGGTCGGAAGGAAGGTGAGGTTCCCGTACCAGTCACCCGACTGCCGGGTGGCCGAGAAGAGGAAGTCGCCGCTGTCGGTCTCCTGGTAGTTGACCAATACCTCGTCTTCGCCGACCGCACAGTCGTAGTGGCTCGACTCGCCGGCCCGGAACACGTAGACCTCGCCGTCGACCTCGACACGGGCCTCACCCGGAGGCGGAACCGCGCCCGGATCGACGGTCGGCTCCTCTGCCGGAGCATCGGCCTCCGAGTCGCCGGCGGCCTGGGTCTCGGCCGGCAGCGTCTCCGGTGCGTCCTGCGCCCCCGCGTCGCCGTCACCGCCGCCGCAGCCGGTGAGGGCCACGGCGGCGGCGGCGAGCGCCGTCACGAGCAGGATCGCGAGCGCGTGCCTCGACCGGGCCGTGCCGGCCGGCCGCTGGCGGCGATTTCCGATCAGCATCGCTTCGACTTCTTCGTCAGCGTGAGCGGCCCGGATCCGGCCTGGGTCACGGTGGCGGTGACGGTCAGCCTGCCGGTCAGCCCGCTCATCGGAATCTTCGCCGTAAACGGAGCGCGGGCGTCGTCGACAACCTTCTTCCCCTTGGCGCCGCGCACCTGGAAGCGGACGCGCTGCGTGCGTGCGATGTCGGAGGGAGTCACCGTCGCGACGAGCGCACCCCCCGTGCAGCGGGCGGCGAGCACGGGATCGCACGCACCCTGCGTGAGCTGGACCGCGACGTTGTCGGCGAAGCCGTAGATCGAGCCACCCGACACGGGCCGCTGTCCCGTCAGGACGATGCGCAGCTGCCGGGTGTTGCGCGGGACGGTGCCCTGCGCGGCGCGCCGCAGCATCGTCGTCTCGGTGAGAGTCACACCACGCACTGGGGCAACCGCGAGCTGGCCCAGGCGCGAGCCGTCCTCGCCCAGGAACTCGAGCGCCATCGCGATGCTGGAGTCGGGGTTCTTGCGCAGACTGCCCAGGTAGCCCGACAGGCAGGCCTTGACGCCGCCGCCGTCGATCTCCGCAGTGGCTCCGGCAAGGTCGATCGTCTGAAACGCGATCGAGCGCTGCGGTGGATAGCCGGCATAGAAGAAGTTCCTGCCTCCTCCGATCACGGCCGCGACGGCCTTCGACGGGAAGTACCCGTGGCTCCCGTACTGCGCAGCGACGAAGCCGACCTGGGCCGGGTTGTTCGACGGGGGAAGATCTCCCACTCCCAGCCCGGCGGGACGGTGTTCGGTGAAGCCGACGCCGTGGACGTATGGCCGGGGCCGGCCTCCGCGCCCGGGTTCCTCACCAGATTGCCCGGCGGGATGGCGGTGAGCGACGCGGCGAGGGATCCCGTGACGACGAGTGCCACGGCCGCAGCTGCAACGGCTGCGACTCTCCGAGCGTTCATGACTGAACCTCCTGGTCGGGAACTGCACGCGACCGTAGGGACGATCCCCAAACGCGCCCCAAACGCCGTCGGACAGAATCCTGTTGTGGAGGGGGCCGCGACAGCGCCGGAGCTCAGGATCGAGGTCCTCGGCCCGCTGCGGGTCTGCGGCGACGTGGAGGTCGTACTGGAACGCGCGTCTCACCGCCGGCTGCTGTCGATCCTCGCGTTGCACGCGAATCGACGAGTCGACACCGACGCCTTGATCGACCGAAACTGGGCCGGCGCTCCGCCTGCAAGCGCGAGAGCGACCCTCCAGATGCACGTCGCGGCGCTTCGCAAGCTCCTGTCGCGGGAGCTGATCGTCACGGAGGACCAGGGGTACCGGCTCGACCTGCCCGGCGACGCCCTCGACGCCGACGCGTTCACCGCGCTCGCCGACGAGGCACGGCGCGCAGCCGCCGCGGACGAGTGGGACGGGGTGCTGGAGGCGTCGGCGACCGCTCTCGACCTCTGGCGTGGAACGCCGTACGACGCGCTTCGAGAAGACGACTTCGCCCAACCGGAGATCGCACGCCTGGAGGAGCTGCACCTGATGCTGCGGGAGCTGCGAGCGGGTGCGCTCCTCGAGCTCCGCCGAGAGCACGACGTTCTGCCCGAGCTCGAGCGTCTCGTCGTCGAGCACCCGCTGCGGGAGCGGCCGTGGGAGCTCCTGATGACCGCCCGGTACCGGGCGGGCCGCCACGCCGAAGCGCTCGCGGCCTACCGCGCGGCGTATGCGGCACTCGCGGAGATCGGGCTCGAGCCGGGCGCCGGCCTCCGGGAGCTCGAGCGGCGGATCCTCGTGCACGACGAGCGTCTCGGCGGATCGCCGCAGCACAACCTTCCCGTCGAGCTGACGGGGTTCGTCGGCCGTGAGCACGAGCTCGCGGAGGCCGGGCGACTGCTCGCCGAGCACCGGCTCGTGACCCTGACCGGGGTCGGGGGCGCCGGGAAGACGCGTCTGGCGCTCCACGTCGCCGACACGGCGCTGAGCGCGTTCCCGGACGGGTGCTGGCTCGCCGAGCTCGCGAAGCTGCACGACCCTGGCCTCGTCCCGCTCGAGGTCGCGAACGCCCTCGGGCTCCAGACCCGAGCCGGTGACGCGACGGGCGCGGTCGCCTCTGCGGTCGCCCGGGACACCACGCTGATCGTGCTCGACAACTGCGAGCACGTCCTCGGCGCGGCTGCCTCGCTGGCCCGCGCACTGCTCGAGGCAGGGCCGGGCGTGAAGGTGCTCGCCACGAGCCGGGAGCCGCTACGGGTTCCGGGCGAGGTCGTCTACGACGTGCCGCCGATGGCGTTCCCGGACGAGGGCGGTGTCGCGCTCGCTCCGCTCCGCGCGTTCGACTCGGTACGGCTGTTCGAGGAACGGGCGTCGCTCGCACGGCCGTCGTTCGTGCTCGACGGCGCCACCGCCGACGCGGTCGCCAGGATCTGCCGGCGGCTCGACGGGATTCCTCTTGCGATCGAGCTCGCCGCGGGCAGGGTCGGCTCGCTCAGCCCGGAGTCGATCGCGAACCACCTCGACGACCGTTTCCGCATCCTCACGGGCGGCCCGTCGACGGCTCCCGAGCGTCACCGGACGCTCGAGGCCACGCTGGACTGGAGCTACGACCTGCTCGACGGGGAGGAGCAGACGCTGTTCGCCCGCCTCGGCGTCTTCCAGGGCGGATTCGACATCGCTGCGGTGGGCGAGGTCTGCGCCGACGCCGGCGACGAGAAGTCCTCCGTCGTCATCCTGTCGAACCTCGTGGAGAAGTCGCTGGTCTCGACGTACGAGGCCGAGACGACGCGACGTCACCGCCTTCTCGAGACGGTGCGCCACTACGCACTCGAGCGCCTGGAGCAGACGGGCGAAGCGGACGCCACCCACCTGCGGCACATGCGGTGGTACGCGCGCTTCGCGAGCGACGCGGCAGCCCGCGTGCACGGGCCGGGCAGCTGGGAGCTCCACGAGAGCCTCGAGGCCGAGAGCACCAACCTGCACGCGGCTCTGGACTGGGCGCTCGAGAACCATCACGAGCCGGAGGCGGCGGAGCTCGCGCGCGCGCTCGCCTGGCACGGCTTCGATCGACGCCGGCTGCAGCCGTGCATCGCACAGCTGCGAGCCGCGCTCGAGGGGCGGGTCGACCTCGAGACGGAGGCGGAGTGCCGGGCTCTCCTCCTCACGGCGCTGTTCCTCGGCGGCGACGAGGCTGCCGCCTACGAGGAGACGGAGCGGGCCTGCGAGGCCGCTCATCGGCTCGACCCCTCGCCGGCGAAGGTCTGGGCGCTGACAGCATGCGCCCGCGTTCACCTGCTCGCGGTCGATCTCGACTCGCGCGCGGCGCTTCCTCTCTGCCGGCAGGCGCTCGCCGAGGCAGAGGCCTCCGGAGACCCCTTCGCCCTCGTCTACGCGCGGCGGGCGCTCGGGCGCGCGCTGGTCTGGAACGGGGAGGACGACAAGGGAGTGCAGCTGTACGAGGCGGCCCTCGGTGTCGCGCTCGCGATCGGCGACCCGGCGACCCTGCTCCAGACGTACCGCTCCTTCTTCGACCTGCTCTACCTCCACCCCGAGGCAAGGCGCTCCGCGCCGGCCCGCCTCGCGGACGAGATGCTGACGCGGTTTCCGCCCGACGACCCCCGCTTCGGCGAGCGCGTCGTCGCGGAGAACTGGCTGCCGTACGTCTTCTTCCAGAGCGGGGAGTGGGAGCGCGCCGAAGACCTTCTCGAGCTCCTCGGCCGCCGCCACCTCGAGGGCTGGGACCGGGTCGGCTACCTCGTTACCCGCTGCACGCTGCGGTGGATGCAGGGCCGCCTCGACGACGTGCACGCGGCCCTCGACGAGCTGCGGGAGCACGGCGTCCCGCCCGGTTGGTACCACGAGTACTACCCGCTTCTCGCCGAGATCGCCGCGGACGAGGGCCGGATCGGCGACGTGCGCGCGGTTGCCGCGGCGTACCTCGCCGTGGGTGTCGCCCCGTCCGAGGAGGCTACGAAGCTCGCCGTCCTCGCACCGCTGGCCCGGGCGGAGGTGGATGCGGCGCTCGCAGCGACCGGTGGCCCGGGAGACGACCACGTCCGGCGCGCCCACGCGGCCCTCGAGCGCGGCCGCGAGCTCCTCGCCACCTATCCGCCGCCCGTCGGAGGCTCCCTGCAGATGGAGACGCCCGCCACCCAGCTCGCGCTCGCCAGGGCGGAGTTGTCGCGCGCCGTTGCCCCCGACCCGGCGTTGTGGGAGGACGCCGTTGCGCGCTGCGACTACGCGTACTACCGGCTGTACGGGCGGTGGCGGCTCGCGGAGTCGCTGTTCGATGCAGGCCGTGCGGGCGAGTCCGAGGTCGAGCTCCGCGGTGCATACGGCGATGCATCGGCGATCGGCGCGGTGCGCCTGGGTGAGAGGCTCGAGACGACGGCCCGTCGAACCGGCGTCGAGCTCGCGGCGCCTGCGCGCGCACCCGGCGGAAGGCGACACCGGTCTGGCTGAGAGGGTTCCGTTCCGGATCCCTGCGGGACGTACGGAAGCGAGACACGCAGCGAGCGGGGCCCGGGTCGCCGCCACAGGCACCCGGGCCCGGCCCTCGTTCAGTGGCTGTGTGTCGGTGTGCCCGGCATGCCTCTCGTGCCCGGCCCGCCGCCGCGGCGATGGACGACTGCGACGACGGCCACCGTCGCCAGCCCCGCGGCGAGCGCCGCCAGCAGGCCGACGACGAGCGGGTCACTCCACTCGATCCCCGCGTCCTCGGTGGTGGCGGTGACGGGTTGCGCCTCCGAGCCCGGCGTGAACCGCTCCGCGCGGTCGTCGGGAATGACCGGCGCCGACGCGGCCGTGTCGGGGGCGAAGCGGTCGGCCCGGTCGTCGGGCCTCACGGCGGCGACCTCGTTGCCGTACGCATCCAACCCCGCCTCGATCCGCGCCACGATCGTGTCGGCCGTCCCGTAGGCCTCGAACTGGGGAGTCTCGGCCTGCGCGACGCCGCCGACTCCGATCGGGCCGGCCCGGTCGTCGGGCCTCTCGGCGGCGAGCCCTGCGGGCACGAGCAGCATCACGGACACCACGGCGAGCCCGCTGATGAGCGTGCGGACCGTCATGGCAGTACGCCTCCTCGTTCCGGTCGCATCCTGCAACCGGGAGCAGGGAAAGCCACTCTCTGCTCTTTCGCCGTCACCAGCGTTGCACGCCCGGTCGGCTTCGGCATCCGTAGGAAGCACGCGGTCGGGCTGCTCGTTTCCACGGTTCCTGCCCGGCGGTTGGCGCACCGCGCCTTGGGGTACACGAACGGCATGAACGCGGCGATCGCATTCGTTCGCTCGAACGCCGACGGCGCGGTCGAGGTCGTCGTCAACTTCGGCCCTCTCTCGGGTCGCGAGGCGACGCTCGCCGAGGTCGACCGGCTCGCCCGCCGGCTGCTCGCGACCGCCGCAGCGCGCGTGCGCGTCGATGCCGTGCGCACCCACGACATGAGCCCGGACACCGAGACGATCGTGCACCAGGTCGTCGTCGAGGCGGACGCCCCGGCAACGGAGGCCCGGGCGCTGCGCGACGTCTGCGAGGCCTGGGCGATCGACTGCGCAGACGAGCGCTCGCTCGAGCCGCTCGGGCTCTGAGGTCTACGTCGCGAAGTACTCCTGGGCCGACCGTGGCCCGAAGAGCAGCCAGAGCAGCAGCACGGCGAGCGCGGCCGTCGTCAGCGAGGGGAGGATCGCGCTCGTCGGCCCGACGAAGACGTAGACGAGCGCGAGGGCGCCCCCGGCGACAGCGAGCCCCGCGATCACGAGGCGGGCGACCCGGTTCCCGCGAAGGAGCAGGTACGAGGCGACGCCGAACAACGCCGCGAGGACGAGCGCGCCGAACCCCCAGGGGTCGGTGACGCTGTCCCAGGCGAAGACACCGATGACGCCCATCAACGCGAGGAAGCCGGCCTTGGCGAAGCCGAAGATCGCGGCCAGCCAGACGGTGAACGGCAGCTCTCGGCTCGACGCCTCCATCGTTCGTCCTCCTCGTCGCGGTTCGGCGGGGGTCGATCTTCGCACGGCGACCCCGTGGGCGCCAACCCGGATCCGTGAGCCTCAGCGAGCATCTCATCCACACAGCGGACCGGGTGAGGGCGGGTGCATCGTCGGCGGCTCTGCTGCCCTCGGGGCACGCCGTGTGGTCGCAGGCGTACTGGCACCCGACGACGATGTGCAGGTGCGGCGAGAGCCCGCCCTCGGGGCGCCGGGCGACGGGGCGCTCGATCGTCGCATGCCCCGGCTGTTCTCCGGGAGGATCACCGCGAGGAGCCCGTCTTCGCGTGCGCGCGCTAGGGCCCGCGGAGCGCCGCCGGGACGAGCTCGCCCTCCTCGACGCGCTCGATCCGCGGAGACGCCGCGCCCGACCGGAACGCGACGGGTGGCGCGACGCCGGGCGCGACGAGCTCGAGGAGCGGAAGCGCGAGGTCCATGATCTCGGCCGGGACGCGGTAGGCGTGGCGGAGCTCCTCGACCACGGCGCCGGCGGTTGCGGAGCTGCATCGGGGTCAGGTCCTGCGCCTCGTCGACGATCACGTGGCCGAAGCGTCGGGGCGGCTCCGCGAGCAGGGCGCGTGCCTCGTCGACGAGCGGGCCGTCGTGCTCGCCCCACGAGAAGCTCGAACGGGAGCGTCGGAGCAGCCGCCGCTCGCGCTCGTCGAGAATGCCGTCCGCCGCCTCGGCGAGGCGCGCCGGCGAGGTGAGGAGCCGGCGCACGAGCGCATCGGGCGCCGCGGCCGGCCACACGCGGTCGAGCCAGCGCGCGAGGAAGCCCTTCGCGTTGAGCGCCCGCTCGACCTCGGCGAAATCCCGCCAGGCGAGACCGCATGTGCGGCTCGCGGCTCCGCTCGAGCTCGTCGAGCAGGAAGTCGCCACGTGGTCGACGTAGGCCTGCTCTGCGGGAAGGTCGGGGTGGGCCACCCGACAAGGATGGGCGGACGCCACCCGGGGTGCAACTACGCTGGCGCGCCATGAGGGTCCTGACCGTCGTCGGCAACCGGCCGCAATTCGTCAAGTCGGCGCCGCTGTCCTTAGCGCTGCGCGAGGCGGGCATCGACGAGGTCCTCGTCCACACGGGCCAGCACTGGGACGACGAGCTCTCGCAGGTCTTCTTCGAGGAGCTCGCGCTGCCCGAGCCCGCATACCGGCTCGACCTCCGCACCGCCGACGTCTCGTCCCTCGAGCCGGCGATCCATCGCATCGTCGTCGCCGAACGTCCCGACGCCGTGCTCGTCCTCGGTGACACGAACTCGACCCTCGCCGGGGCGCGCGCGGCCGCCGCAGCGGGCATCCCGATCGCGCACGTCGAGGCGGGGCTGCGCAGCGGCGACCTGTCGATGCCGGAGGAACGGGCGCGGATCGAGGTCGACCGGCTGGCCGCGCTCCTCCTCTGCCCCGACGAGCGATCTGTCGTGACGCTGCGCGCGGAGGGAGCTCCCGGCCGCGCGGTCGTGGCCGGCGACGTGATGGCGGACGCGTCGCTGCGCTTCGCGCCGATCGCCCGGTCACACGTCCCTCCGCCGCACCCGCCCGGGTCGTACGTCGTCGCCACGGTCCATCGCGAGGCGAACGTCCGGCCGGGGCGGCTTCGCCGGATCGTCGAGGGGCTCTCTCGGCTCGACGAGCCCGTCGTCCTGCCCGCGCACCCTCGGACCGCGTCGGTGCTTCGCGAGGAGGGGATCGCGCCCGGCCCGAACGTCGAGCTTCGCGAGCCCCTCGGCTACCTCGCGTTCGCCTCGGCCGCCTCGCAGGCGAGAGTGATCGCGACCGACTCGGGCGGGCTCCAGAAGGAGGCGTACTGGTACGGGGTGCCGTGCGTGACGATGCGCCCGTCGACCGAGTGGGTCGACACGGTGGAGCAGGGAGCGAACACGCTCGTCGACGACGACCCCGACGCCATCGTCGCAGCCGTGCGCGCCGCCGCGTTCCCGGCTGGGGCGCCGCCGCTCTACGGCGACGGGAAGGCAGGCGGACGCATCGCAGCGGCTCTCGTCGCCATGTGACACGGGGTCAGCGGTCGGCCGGCAGGAGCTGAAACGGGGCGCCGCCCCTCTTCCGCAGCGCGCGGAAGTGGCGTTCGTCGAGCGTGAGCACGCGGTCCGTGTCGTACCGGTCGGCGAGCACCACGAGCGAGGCGTCGGCCAGGCCGATCTCCAGGTCCGCATACCTCTCGATGACACGGGCGGCCTCTCCGACGTCGGCCGCGGTGAACGTCGCCAGCTCGTACGCGCCGCCCTCCACGTCCGCGAGCAGCGCGCGCGACGCCTCCACCGAGATCCTGGTTGCGAGGAGGTAGTCGAGCTCTGTCAGGACGAACGGCGAGAGGACCAGGACATTCGCGTGCTCCACGACCTCCCGCGCGGCCTCGTGCCGCGGCTGCGAGCGATCGAGTGCCGAGAAGACGCCACTCGTGTCGGCGACGATCACCGCTCGCCGAAGCCGTCCAGCGCGCGATCCCAGTCGTCGACGGGGGCACCGCTCTCGAAAAGCGCGACACGCGGCCGAGGTCGCTCGACCTCACCGGTGTAGTGCTCGAGCGCGGCGCGGATCACGGCCGCCTCGGACATGCGCTTCCGCGAGGCGACGTCCTTGACGCGCCGAAGGAGACCTTCGGGCAGGTAGACCGTCGTCTTCTCCACGGCACGCAGAGTACCATATCAAATACCATACGTCATTCTGCTTGTAACAGACTGTTACAAGTCCAGCCCCGTGGGTAGCATTCCGCGCCGTGACGACGCCCGAGACGACGACCCCGAGAGGGCTCCGGAGGCTGCGACGTACGAGGTCGCGATCGTCGGCGCCGGCTACGTCGGCGTTCCGCTCGCGCAGGTGTTCGCCGAGGCCGGCCGCAGGGTCGTGCTCGTCGACGTCGACGCGCGGCGCGTCGAGCGGCTGCTGAACGGCGACAGCTACATCGAGGACGTCAGCTCGGAGACGCTCGCGAAGCTCGTCGCGGACCGCCGCCTCGGTGCGACGACGGATTACGACGTCCTGCGCGACGTGAACGCGATCCTGATCGCGCTCCCGACACCGCTCTCCAAGCAGCGCGAGCCCGACCTCTCGATCATCCGCGCCGCGGGCGCCGAGATCGCCCGGCGCCTCCGTCCGGGCCAGCTCGTCGTGCTCGAGTCGACGACGTATCCGGGCACGACGCGCGGCGAGCTCCTGCCGATCCTCGAGCGCGAGTCGGGGCTCGAGGCGGGACGGGACTTCCACCTCGCCTTCTCGCCCGAGCGGGTCGACCCCGGCCGCACCGACTGGACGACGAAGACCGTCCCGAAGGTCGTGGGCGGAATCGACGGGGCGTCGACCGACGCCGCGGCGGCGCTGTACGGCTCGGCGGTCGACACGATCCACCGAGTCTCATCGCCCGAGGCGGCGGAGCTGACGAAGCTGCTCGAGAACATCTACCGCTCGGTCAACATCGCGCTCGTCAACGAGCTCGCGCAGCTGTGCGACCGGATGGAGATCGACATCTGGGAGGTCGTCGACGCGGCAGCGACGAAGCCGTTCGGCTTCGCGGCGTTCCAGCCGGGACCGGGACTCGGCGGCCACTGCATCCCGATCGACCCCTTCTACCTCACGTGGAAGGCGCGGGAGTACGACTTCGTGACGCGGTTCATCGAGCTCGCAGGCGAGGTCAACCAGAACATGCCCTACTACTGCCGCTCGCGCGTCTCCCAGGCGCTGAACCACGGCGCGCACAAGTCGCTCGCCGGCTCGCGCGTGCTCGTCCTCGGGGTCGCCTACAAGGCCGACATCTCCGACTGGCGCGAGTCGCCCGCCGTGAAGCTGATCGAGCTCCTCCAGACCGCCGGCGCGGAGGTCGCCTACCACGACCCGAACGTCCCGTCGTTCACCTCCGACGGAATCGCGCTTGCCTCGGTCGCCCTCGAGCCCGCAGCGTACGACGCGGTCGTGATCGCGACCGCGCACTCCGGGATCGACTACGCGCGGCTCGTCGACGACGCGCACCTCGTCGTCGACCTGCGCAACGCGGTGGCTCGCGCCGGCATCTCGAGCGAGAAGGTCTGGAAGCTATAAGGGCGTGTCCACGACCTGGCGCAGGGCCGAGTCCATGGACAGGCCCTTGATCCGCGTCGCCCACGCGGGTGTCGGCGGCTGGGGAAAGAACGTGGTCCGGGTGGTCGGCGAGCTCGCCGACCTGGCCTGGGTCTGCGACACCGAGGCGGCGCGCCGTGCCGAGTACGCCGAGCGCTACCCGCGCGCCCGGGTGACGGCCGTGTTCGAGGAGACGCTCGCGGACGACGGGGTCCGCGCGGTCGTGATCGCGACGCCCGTACCGACGCACTACGAGCTCGCGAAACGGGCGCTCGAGGCGGGGAAGCACGTGTTCGTCGAGAAGCCGCCCGCGATGCGCGCCGAGGAGATGGAGGAGCTCGTCGCGCTCGCCGAGGAGCGCGGCCTCGTCCTGATGCCCGGTCACCTGCTCCTCTACCACCCGGGCCTCCGGAAGGTGAAGGAGCTCGTCGACTCCGGCGCGCTCGGCGAGATCGCCTGCGTCTACGGAAACCGGCAGAACCTCGGCGTGATCCGCTCGAACGAGAACGCGCTCTGGTCGCTCGGCGTGCACGACCTCTCCGTGATCCTCTGGCTGCTCGAGGAGGAGCCCGCCGAGGTGGTCGCGTACGGCCAAGACTTCATCCAGCCGGGGATCGAGGACGTCGTCTTCTGCTTCCTCCGGTTTCCCTCCGGGAAGGTCGCGCACATGCACCTCTCGTGGCTCGATCCGCACAAGATGCGGAAGATGACGGTCGTCGGGCGCGAGAAGATGGTCGTCTTCGACGACATGGAGCTCGAGCGCAAGGTGACGGTCTACGAGAAGGCGCCGTGGGAGCCTGTCTCGACCTACGGCGAGTGGCGGACGCGGACGGGCGACATCTCGAGCCCGAAGATCCCGAACGACGAGCCGCTCCGGCTCGAGCTCGAGCACTTCCTCCGCCTCGTCGAGGGAGGCCCCGGCGACCACCGCGAGGCGCACGACGGGCTCGCGGTTGTGCGCGCGCTCGACCGGCTGACCCAGTCGCTCCGCTCCGGCGCGCCCGCGTGAGCGCCGAGATCCATCCCACGGCGGTCGTCCACCCGGGGACGGTGCTCGGCGAGGGCGTGAAGGTGCTCGAGCACGCGGTCGTCGGCAAGCAGCCGACCCTTTCGCCGCGCTCGACCGCGAAGCGCGACCCGCTCCAGCCGACCGTCGTCGGCGACGGGACCGTGATCTCGACCGGCGCAATCGTGTTCGCGGGCTCGACGATCGGCGCGCGTGTGATCCTCGGCGACCAGTCCTGTGTCCGCGAGCGGGTCACGATCGCGGACGACGTCGTCGTCGGCCGCGGCTCGCTCGTCGAGAACGACACGACGATCGGCGCGCGGACGAAGATCCAGGCGGACGCGTACGTGACGGCGTACTCGACGCTCGAGGAGGACGTCTTCGTGGCGCCCTGCGTGGTGACGACGAACGACAACTTCATGGGCCGTACGGGGAAGCGGCTCGAGCTGATGAAGGGGCCGACGATCCGCCGCGGAGCACGCATCGGCGGTGGAGCGATCCTCTGCCCGGGTGTGGAGGTCGGCGAGGAGGCATTCGTCGGCGCGGGCGCGGTCGTGACGAGGGATGTTCCTCCCCGCATGGTCGTCGTCGGCAGCCCCGCGCGGGGAATCCGCGAGGTTCCCGAGGACGAGTTGCTCGACGCTCAGTAGCCGGCGTAGCTATGCGTCGCGGCGATGCAGAGGGCCGCCGTGACGCCGATCGGAATCGCAAGCAGGACGCCGGCGAGAACCGCCGGCAGGATGCGGGCCCCCTCGCGTCGGCGGCGTCGGACGGCCTCGACGCGCCTCCGCGCAACCAGCGCGGCGGCGGCGGCCAGCGCGAACGCGTAGCCCTCGTACACCGCGAAGTCCGCGAGACCGTACGCGGCTGACCAGGGGAGGAGCATCAGGGCGAGGAGGGCGACAAGCGCTGCCGCGCCCGACCCACGCATGCTGAACGCAGCAAGTACGAGGCCGACGACCACGGCGCCGAGCGCGACGAGCGCGAGGACGGTGCCGTACGACTCGATCTCGGCCGCGAAAGCAAGCTCGGTGGGGGAGTGCGTGGGGTCCTCGACGGTGCCGGTCGCGAGCTCGAGCCCGGTGAACGTCACCGGATCTCCGCAGGAGACGGTCGCAAACGGCAAGAGGAAGGACAGCAGCGCCGCGGCGAAGAGCGTAGCCGTCGTGAGCCTCGAGACGCCCGTCGACAGGCCGTCAGGCTCCGGCACAACGTCCGCGATGAGGTGGTGCTCGCTCATACGGTCACCGTAGGACGTGCCATGCGCCGCTCCCAGGAGGCGCGCCCGGGATCGTCCTCCGGGCAGACCCTGAGCCGTCGGAGACGAGTCGCAGCCGGGTGGGCGCCATCGGCAACGTCGTCCCGGATGTGTTCCTAGGCTGTCCCCAGCGATGTCTCACGGATGGACTCTCTCCGGAGCGTCTAACCGGGCGCTAACCCGCATCGCGCGCAGGCTTGCGTCTTTCCGCAGGAGTGCTTTGCTGCGAGCGTGGAGGTGCGGCATCCGGGTGCTCCCCGAGTCGACGGGCCAGGCGGTCGTGTCCGCGCCGGAGCGCGCGCGATGAAGCCCGTCAAGCTCGCACTCGCGCTTCTCGCCGTGCCGCTCGGCGTGATCGCGTTCCGCCTCCTGCACGAGGACCTCCGCCAGACCGAGATCCGCTCGCTTCCCGCGGTCGTGATCGGCTGGACCGCGATCGCGACGGGGTTGCTCGCATGGTGGCAGCGCCCGGCCAACCGCATGGGCCTCCTCATGACGCTCTTCGGGTTCGCCGTGCTGATCCGCCCGTGGCAGTACAGCGGCGACCCGTGGCTCTTCGTGATCGGGCTCGCGCTCGGGAGCCTCGGCTTCGCCCTCTTCGGGCACGTCGCGCTCGCCTACCCGACCGGTCGCGTCGTCGACCGGCTCGAGCTGTGGCTTGTCCGGGCGGGGTACGCGACAGTCCTCGCGTTCCCGCTCGCGATCCTCCTCGTGACCCCCGAGGGAACGGGGCTCGAGTACGCGCCGCTCGCGCCCGAGAGCCCGTTGCTCGTGACCGCCGATGCGGAGCTTGCGCGGGCTCTCGAGCGGGCGCTCGTGATCGTCTTCTTCGGCTTCCTCACGGCCTGCTTCGTCGTGCTGCTCATCCGGAAGTTCGTCCGGGCGACACCGCGCGCGCGCCGAATTCTCCTCCCGCTCCTGCTCGCGGCGGGCGTGGCGGCGTTGCGCGCGTTCTACGAGTTCCTCTCCACCTTCGGGAGCGAGGTCCCTGCGATCGCGGACTACGTCTACTGGTGGCAGGTCGCCGGTCAGGTCGCGCTCTCGTTCGCGATCGTCTGGGGCCTCCTCTACTCGCGCCTCGCCGCGGCACACGTCGCCGATCTCGTCCGGGAGCTCGACCGCGTGCCGCCCGAGAGGCTTCGAGACGCGCTCGCGCGCGCCGTCGACGACCCGACACTCGAGCTCGCGTTCTGGCTGCCCGAGCGAGACACGTACGCGGATGCCGCCGGGAGGCCGGTCGCACTTCCGGCTCCGGGCGCGCGGCGCGCAGTTGCGGTGCTCGAGACCGACGGCGAGCCGGTCGCCGCGCTCGTCCACGACCCGAGCCTGCGCGACGATCCCCGGCTCCTCGACGCGGCGGGCGCCGCCGCGCGGCTCGCGATCGAGAACGCCCGTCTCCAGGCGGAGCTACGGGCCAAGCTCGTCCAGGTGCAGGAGTCCCGGGCCCGGATCGTCGCCGCCGGCGACGACCAGCGGCGGCGGCTCGAGCGCAACCTCCACGACGGTGCCCAGCAGCGGCTCGTCGCCCTCGCGCTCGAGCTGCGCGCAGCCCAGAAGCGGCTCGGCGGCCAGCTGGATCCCGAGCTCGAGGACGTCCTCGCCGACGCCGTCGACGAGCTGCAGCTCGCCGTGGGTGAGCTGCGCGAGCTCGCCCGCGGGGTCCATCCGGCGATCCTCACGGAAGAAGGGCTGGCCGCGGCGCTGGAGTCGCTCGCCGACCGGACGCCCATCCCCGTGCGGATCCTCGCCGCTCCCGCCGATCGGCTCCCGAGCGAGATCGAGGGCGCCGCCTACTTCGTCGCCTGCGAGGCGCTCGCAAACGCGGTCAAGCACGCCGAGGCGAGCGCTGTGACGATCAGCGCCGCCCGGCGCAACGGGACGCTCGTCGTCGAGGTGGCGGACGACGGCGTCGGCGGTGCGAGCCTGAACGGCGGCTCGGGGCTGCACGGCCTCGCCGACCGGTTGGAGGCGCACGGCGGCAGCCTGCGGATCGACAGCCCGCCGGGTGGCGGCACGCGCGTGATCGGGGAGCTGCCGTGCGCGTTGTGATCGCGGACGACTCCGTGCTGCTGCGCGAGGGCGTCGCCCGGGTGCTCGCCGAGAACGGCTTCGAGGTGGTCGCGCAGGTCGGGGACGCCGAGGCGCTCGAGCGCGCGGTCCGACGCGAGAAGCCCGACGTCGCGATCGTCGACGTCCGCATGCCGCCGACCCATACCGACGAGGGGACGCAGGCGGCCGTCGCAATCAGGGCCCATCATCCCGAGGTCGGCGTCCTCGTCCTCTCACAGGTCGTCGAGGCGAAGCACGCCCTCACGCTCTTCCGCGACAGTCCAGAGGGGTTCGGCTACCTGCTCAAGGACCGTGTCGTCGAGCTCGACGAGTTTCTCTCCGCCGTCCGCCGGGTCGCGAACGGCGGCACGGTCGTCGACCCCGACGTCGTCTCCCAGCTCCTCGGCCGGCGACGCGACGACGACCCGCTCGCCGAGCTGACACGTCGTGAGCGCGAGGTGCTCGGGTTGATCGCCGAGGGCCGCTCGAACCGGGCGATCTGCGCGAAGCTGTTCCTCAGCCCGAAGACGGTCGAGACGCACGTGAGCTCGATCTTCCTGAAGCTCGGACTGCTCCCCGCGCCCGACGACCACCGCCGTGTGCTGGCCGTGCTCGCCTATCTCCGCGGCGGCGGAGCGTGACGCTCGAACGGCTTCGCGGACGTCGAGCACGCGGAGCAGGTGGCGGCACCAGCCGCTCTGGAGCGCGCCGCGCTGGTCGTGGGCCTGCTTGGCGCGGACGAAGTCGGGGATCTCGGGTATACGAGACGCAACGTCACGGAGTAGACCGCCCCGACGGCTCCTCACCCTCGCTGCGTGCTAGCACTGCGGCGGGCACGTGCCGGACGGCATCGTCGTGAGCGAATCGCCGCTGGTCGCGATCGCGGACGCCGCGACCGTCAGCCCGGCCAGGATCGATATGAGCGCGGCGAAGATAGGCCGCGAGCGCATGCGGAGCTCCATCGTGTCCCTCCGTTGGTGGGGCGCGGAACCGGTGAAACCGGTTTGGCGCCCTACTCGGCGGCTATCCGGCTCGCCATTCTCGTCCCGCTATGACACGACCCACGCTAGGTCGATGACCGTCGCGTCTCGTCGGGAGACTCCCGATCTTGCCTCGGAATTCCCCGGGAAATCGGACGCGAGCAGTTAGGGGTCTTCCCCGAGCCCGCTCCCCGTGCGTGCCCCCTCAGCGGGTCCGGACGATGGACAGGCGGTAGGCGACCGGGGTGGCCGTCGCGCCGGTGAGCCGCGCCTGGATGAAGTGCCAGCCGGGCTCGTCGGCAGTCCAGGCGAGCCGCTCGCGCCGACGCGGACGATTGGAGAGCCGCACGCGCAGGTCCTGCCGGGCAAGATCGGAGATCGAGGCCGTCTCCGGTCGCCAGAGCGCAAGCGCCACGTTCGCCCGCTGCGCGGGGACGAGCGAGGCGTAGAGCCTCTCCCCGCGGTGCAGGAAGACGCCGTAGACATCGTCCTGGTCGTCCCAGAAGTCGAGCACCGCCTTGACGAAGCGAGCCCTCTCCCCCTGCCGGGAAGTAGAGCCGGTAGGCGTCCTCGCCCGCGTCGTCGTTCGGCTCGTGCGCGTCGCGCGGGGGCAGCGGCCCGGAGAGCGCGTAGACCGCGCCGGTGCCGTCCAACGCCCCCCATCCGGTGTACGCGTCCCGGCCGGACGCGCACGCGCGGCAGCCTGTCTGCGCCGTCGCATCGACAGCCGTGCGCTCGATGATCGCGGTTACCTGCTCAGGCCGCAGGAGCGGCCGCGCGCCGAGGAGGTTCGCAGCGACCGCTGTCGCCTGCGGGGCGGCGAACGACGTCCCCTCGGGCGGCCGAAACTCGTCGCTCGCGCACGGCGTGTACCCCTGGTCGGCGCACGCTGCGCGCTCCGCTGTGAGCGAGCGGGGGAACGTCGAGAGGATGTCCTCGCCGGGTGCCGCCACGTCGTTGTAGACGGCGTCCCGGTTCGAGAACGCCGGCGAGGAGCCGTCGCGCGTCAACGCGCTGACGCCGAGGACGTGCGGCAACGCCGCGGGATAGCTCGCGAAGCGCCACGGCGTGCGCGGGGCCTGATCCGAGTTGCCGACGGCGGCGACGACCACCGCGCCGCGCTTCACGGCGTAGGCGATCGCCTCCTCCTCGAGCCGCGAGAACGTGTCGTGGCTCGGGTTGCGCGGGTCGCGAAGGCCTCCCAGGCTCACGTTGACGACGCGCGCGCCGTGGTCGACCGCCCACCGGATCGCGCGCGCCTCGGCCTGGACGGAGATCGTGCCGTCCGGCGCGACGACCTTCGCGACGAGGAGCTCCGCCGCGGGGGCGAGGCCGGCGATGCCGACGTCGTTGTCGAGCTGGGCGGCAATGATGCCCGCCACGATCGTGCCGTGCCCGCGCGTGTCCTGCGCGGTGCCGCCGACGAAGCTCCTCGCCGCCGCGATGCGGGGCGCGAGATCCGGGTGCCCGAGGTCGATGCCCGAGTCGATCACCGCCACACGCACCGGCGCGAGCGGGGGCGGCATCTCCCACGCGTCGTACGCGCGATTCGCGACCGCGTACCACTGCTTCGGGGCCAGCGGGTCGGTCGGGACGAACGCGAGCCGGCGGGCCCGGTTCGGCTCGACCCAGGCGACTCCGGGAAGGCCGCGCAGCCGAGCGGGTGCCGCGTCGACCGCGAGCGCGCGGAGAGAGCCGAGGCCGACCGGGCGCACCCCCGTCGCCCGCTCGACAGCGGCGGCGACGGACGCCGGATCCGCACCCGGCTCGAGGCCGACGGTGGTGCGCGCCGCGAAGGCGTGCGTCGGGACGACGAGCACGGCGGTGAGGACGGCGAGCGCCGAAACGGCGCGGCGCGTCACGCCACAACCCGGACGGTCATCGGCGGGCTGCCGAGGCCGTCGGCGGAGAGCCGGTAGACGGTCGTCCCGCTCGGACGGAGCTTTACCGCAAACGTCCCGTCCGCCTCCGGCGCGAGACGCCTGACCGTGACCCAGGTGCCGGACGGCCCCCGCTGCTCGAGCACGACGTCGGAGAGGTCGCGCGCGATCCCGGTCAGCCGCAGCACGGGGCTCGCACCGCGGAGCGGCGCGGGCCGGTCGAGCCGGAGGACGCCGAGCCGGAAGCCCGTCGACTTGAGGCCGAGGCGGGAGCGGACGTCGGCGAGGCGCACCTCCGCGGTTTCGCCGTCGGACGCCACGAGACGGAGAACGGCCGGCTTGCCCGGCGTCCCCGGAACGAACGCGACGTCGTCGACTGAGCCCTCGAGCCCGAAGCGCTTCGCGAGCTGGGCGCCGGTCAGAAGCTGCGGCGACCAGGCGTGGTTCGGCGAGACCTCGTCCCACGGGTCGTCGATCGAGGCGAGGTACGGCACGTCCGTGCCGAACGCATCGAGCGCGCTCACCGTCCTCCCGCCGCTCGAGGAGAAGTAGAACGCCTGCGCGGGCAGGCCGTCGTACGTCAGGATCTCGCCTCGCGTCTCCGTCACCGCGCGAGTCGGCCCCGGCGTCTCGGCGGCGACGCCGTAGTACACCTGGCTCCGCCAGTCGGAGTAGAGATCGAAGGACCTGCCGTGCACGAGGTTGCCGACCGCGTACGTGCGGGCCGCGACCGCCTGCGCCCGGAGCGCCGCGAGCGGCCAGTCCTTCGGCATCTCGCCCGGCACGACGCCGAGCAAGTACGCCTCCAGGCCGACGACGTTGACGAGCTGGAGGCGGCCGTCGACGTTTGCCGCCCTGAGGTCGCCGCGGAACTGCCTGCCGCCGTACGCGAGGAACGCACCCCTCGCGGCACGGATCGTCACGGGCCCGGACAGCGCGAGCCGCTTGCCGTCTCTGCCGACCGGGAGCTCGAGCTCCGGTCCCGTGGCGATCGTCGCCCCGCGCACGGAGTAGCGATTGCCCGCGCCGTCGAACACCGCCCCGACGTTCTTCACGGTCGCCTTCGGGAGCCGGTCGGCGACGAGCACCCGAACGCGCTCGAGCAGCTGCGCGGGCGCCGAGCCGAGCTCGGTGCCGCGGTAGTACGTCGCGAGGATCTGCCGGTAGTCGCGCCCGGCCTTCGCCTGGGCGTATGCCCCCCACTGGCTCATCCCCACGCCGTGGCCGAAGCCGCCTCCGGTGAGGACGAACGCGGTCGCGGACGGCCTCGGCGCGGCCCCGCTCCCTGCGGCGCCGAAGGCGAGCAGGGCCACTGCGAGGACGAGGAGGCGACGCATGAGATCTCTATCGGCCGCGCGCCCTCAGGCCCGCAGCCGCTCCGCGTACTGCTCCTCGTAGAAGCGGCGGTAGTCGCCCGACTTGATCGGCTCCCACCACGCACGGTTCACGCCGTACCAGTCGACCGTCTCCCGGAGCCCGGCTTCGCCGAACGAGTGGCGCGGCGCCCAGCCGAGCGCGCGCAGCTTGCCGTCGTCGAGCGCGTAGCGGCGGTCGTGGCCCGCGCGGTCCTCGACGTGCCTGACCAGCGAGGGGTCGGCGCCCGTCAGCTCGAGGATCCGGTGCGTGACCTCGAGGTTCTCGTGGTCCTCGCCCCCGATGTTGTAGATCTCGCCCGGCGCGCCCTCGCGCAGCACGAGCTCGACGCCGGCGCAGTGATCCTCGGCGTGCAACCACTCCCGCACCTGCCTGCCGTCGCCGTACACCGGGAGCGGCTCGCCGTCGAGCGCGTTCGTCACGAACAGGGGGACGAGCTTCTCGGGATACTGGTTGGGCCCGAAGGTGTTGGCGCCGCGCGTGATCGACGCCTGCACCCCGTAGGTGCGCACGTACGCGAGCACCTGCAGGTCGCCGCCCGCCTTTGCGGCGCTGTACGGGCTCGACGGTCGCAGAGGGTCGGTCTCGACCGCACGGCCGCCCGCCTCGAGGTCGCCGTAGACCTCGTCCGTCGAAACCTGGACGTAGCGGGCTCCGGCCGCGCGGGCCCATTCGAGCAGCGTCATCGTCCCCAGGACGTCGGTGTGGACGAACTCCTGCGGGCCGAGGATCGAACGGTCGACGTGCGTCTCGGCGGCGAAGTTGACGATCGCGTCACAGCCTGCGCCGGCGGTGGCCACCGCCTCGGCGTCGGCGATATCGCCCACCACCAACTCGACGCCCGTCCCCTCGAGGTTCGCGGGGTTCCCCGCGTACGTCAGCTTGTCGAGCACGACGACGTCGTCTCCGGCCTCGACGAGCCGCTTGACGAAATGCGAGCCGATGAAACCGGCGCCGCCGGTGACGAGAACGCGCATCGGGGAAGACTAGCCCGAGGGCGCGCCGGCGCCCGTGCGTCGCCGCGTCAGCGGCGCTCGCGGACGACGATCGTCCGTACCGGCACGCCGGCGACGCTCGAGCTCGGCTCGGCGCGTGCGACACGCTCGTCATTCGCGAGCCAGTCGAGGAATCCCTGCTGGACGACCGGCACGACGACCCTGACGTCGTCGACGTCCTGTCCGAGGTACGAGCGAAGCACGTGCTCACCCTGCTCGACGGCACTCACCACGAGGACGTTGCGACCCATGCGATGAGCCTTCCCACAACGGCCGTCCGCCAACCCCGTGTCCTAGGCGAGCGCCGCGAGGCAGGCCCGGAGGCCAGCGCGCCAGTGCGGCAGCTCCGGTGCGCCCCGCTCGCTGCGGAGGACCGAGAACGCGGGGCGCGGAGCCCGCGCGCCGAGCTCCGCGGAGCTGATCCGGCGCACGCGGCACCCGAGCCCCGCCTCCGCGAAGATCGCCTCGGCGAAGTCGGCCCAGGTGCAGTCGCCCGCAGCCGCGAGATGCCAGATGCCGAACGGGGAGCCCCGATCGACCAGGGCCCGCGTGGCGGCGGCCAGGTGGTCGACGTAGGTCGGGCACCCGCGCTGGTCGTCCACGACCGCGACCTCGTCGCGCTCCGCCCCGACCCGGAGCATCGTGCGCACGAAGTTGCGCCCCGTCCCGCCGAAGAGCCACGACGACCGGACGATCCACGCACGCTCGCCGGCCGCGGCCTCGCCGTGGAGCTTCGACCGCCCGTAGGCCGAGAGAGGGGCGGGCGCGTCCGACTCGACGTACGGCTCGTCCTTCGTCCCGTCGAAGACATAGTCGCTCGAGAACGCGACGAGCGGAGCCCCGAGCGCAGCTGCATGGGCCGTCCCGCCGACGTTCGCGGCCGCCGCGCCCTGCGGATCGGCTTCCGCGCCGTCGACATCCGTCCAGGCGGCGGCGTGGAGCACGAGCTCGGGCCGCCAGGGAAGCGGCGGCGCCTCGAGGCAGACGTCCCACCCCGCCCGGTCGAGGGCGAGAAGCTCGTCGCCGGCGAACGCCCGCACGAGCGCGTGCCCGAGCTGGCCCGCTGCGCCCGTGATCAGGGTGCGGCGTCGCGCGCGGACAGGATCGGGGTCCGAGTGCTCCACAGGTGCGCGATCCGCGCGTCGTTCCAGGGAATGCCGTGCTCGTCCGGGTCGTCCGGGTCGTACTCCTCCGTCACGTGGTAGCAGAACAGCAGATCGGTGAGCGCCTCGAAGCCGTGGGCGTGGTGGCCGGGCACGTAGACGGCGACGGGATTGTCGTCGCCGATGTCCTCCGTGAACGTCGCACCGCTCGACCGGTCGAGCACGACGACCCGCGCCGTCCCTTGGAGGCACACGAACAGGTCGTCCTGGCCGCGCTCGTGGTAGTGGAGCCCCCGGATCACCCCCGGCGCGAGAACGAGACGTTCGTCTGCACCGTGCGCCTCGGCAGCGCGCTGTCGCGGCGGAGCTCGCAGAACCAGCCGCGTTCGTCCTCGAAGCAGCGCAGCGGGATGCGCAGGATGCCCGCGACCGTCATCCGTTCGCACCGGTCTCGTCGACGAGACGGCCGATCTCGGCGAGGTGCTGCCAGTGCTTCCCCGCGTCCTCCCACCATCCGTCGACCCGTACCACGTCGAGGCGACCCTGCCGCGCGTAGTGCCGGTTGACGTCGGTGATCTCGAGCTCGCCCCGGGACGAGGGCGCCAGGCTCGCGATCACGTCGAACACATCCGGCGGGAAGCAATAGAGGCCGACGACTGCCTCGTTGGTCGGCGGGGCCGCGTACCGCGTGTCGACGACGCCGGCCTTCTCGACGATGTCGACCACGCGCCCGTCCTCGTATACGACGACGCCGAAGTTCTCCGGGTCGGGGACGTCCTTGACGAAGATCTGGGCGCGGTCGCCGGCCGCCGCCCACGTGGCGATCGCGGGTGCCTGCGAGCGCTCGAAGATGTTGTCGCCAAGGACGACGACGAGCGGTCCTCCGCGCGCGAAGTCCTTCGCCATGCCGACGACCTGCGCGATGCCGCCCGGCCGCGTCTGCACCTTGTACGTGAGGTCGAGCGAGAGCAGCGGCTCGTCCGTCCCGCGCGCCGCCAGGCGCCCGTCGCCGAGCAGGTCGATCATCTGCCCGGCGTGGCCCTTCCCCGTCACCACGAGGACGCTCTCGACACCCGCACGCTCGAGCAGCTGGAGCGGGTAGTAGATCATCGGCCAGCGGCCGACCGGGAGCAGGTGCTTGTTCGCGATCCGCGTCAGCTCGCCGAGGCGGGTCGCCTCACCGCCGGCGCAGACGAGGCCCTTCATCACGCGCGATCGTACTCGTACACTGGTGCGGCGGGCGCCGCGACGCCTACCCGGACGAGCCCGGCGAACGCCACCTCGACGGCCGGGCCGACCCCGAACGCGAAGGCCAGCGTTCCGATGCCCACCGTCCCGCCGAGCGCGAAGCCGGCGGCGGCGGCGGAAACCTCGAGCACGGCGCGGACGATCCCGATCCGGACGTGCGTCCTGCGGGCACCGACGAGCATCAGCGAGTCGCGCGGGCCGGCGCCGTAAGCCGCTCCGATGTAGAGGCCCGAGCCGAGCGCGACGATGGCGATCGCCGCGGCGAGAACGCCGGCGCGCACGCCGAGCGGCTGCTCGGAAAGCCGCTCGACGGCGTCGATCCGCAGGAGCCCCTCGACGAACAGGCCGATGAGGACCGCGTTCGCGACCGTGCCGATGCCGATCTCCGCTCCGAGCGCCCAGGCGACGACGAGGACGACGAGGGCAACGACGATGTTCGCCGTGCCGAACGAGAGCGGCGTCTGCTCGCTGAGGCCCTGGTTCAGGACATCCCACGGCCCGAGCCCGAGGTCGGACTCGAGCTGGAGCACGATCCCGGCCGCGAAGAGGAAGAGCCCCGCGACGAGCGAGGCCGCCCTCGCAGCCGAGCCGCCGCGGACGCGCGGTGGGTGGATCACGAACCGCTCAGGCTCGCCGGCGGGCGCGGGCGGCGGCCTTGCGGCGGCGCACGAGGGGAACGGCGCGCACCGCCGCCACCCACACGTAGGCGAGCGCCGCGACGAGCGCGGCGAGCCCGAGCGCCACCCGCCTCAGAGTCGTCACATCGTGCATCGTAGAAGCCCGGCGCGGGTAATACTTCCGGTGACGCATCACGAGAGAAAGGACGGCCGCGATGGCGAAGAGAGCGGCAAAGATGGGCGACACGCTCGAGCTGGTGAAGCCGTACCTCGAGCGGGCGCTCCGAGACGAGGAGTTCCGCAAGGACCTGAAGGACGCACTGGCCGCGGCACGGGAGCTGTACGGCCCGCTGTCGAAGCACAACGGTGTGAGCGGCGGCGCGAGGGTGCTCGCCACGGACAAGAAGGCACAGGAGCAGATGCGGCGCGCGGTCGAGGACCTGCTGAGCGCGAAGGACACGCTCAAGGGCAAGAAGCAGAAGAAGAGCCACAAGGGCCGCAACATGATCCTGCTCGCCGGAATCGTGGCCGGAGCGCTCTACAACCCGTGGACCGGGCCGCAGACGCGCGAGAAGCTGCTCGACATGATCGCGGGGAACGACGATCTGCAGCCGCTCGAGACCTTCGAGACGGCCGCGAGCGACGCGTCGGCGGGCGCGGCCGAGGCGGCCGAGAGCGTGGCCGAGAGCGCAGCCGGGGCCGGCAACGACGTCAAGCCGAAGGCTTCCAAGAGCTCCGGCTCGCTGGGCGACTAGGGCCCGGCGGCAGCCTCGCGGGCGCGGGAGCGGGCCTCGCCTCCGGCGAGCGCCCGCTTCAGTGCGCCCGGGACGAGACCGCTGGCGGTCGAGATGTCCTCCGCGGTGAGCAGCACCGCGCCCGCCTGCGCCGACGCGACCGGGGCGCCGGGCGGTCCGGCGAGACCGTCCTGCCCGAGCGTGAAGGTGCGGCCCGACGCGAAGGAGACGTCCTCGGCACGGCGCCAGGCGATGAGGAACGGATACGGCGCGACTGCGCCGTCGTAGCCGAAGTGGAGCAGGGCGGCCGGGTGGATCTCGAAGTGGACGTGCGGCACGCCGCCGTCGGCGTCGCCCGAGTCTCCGACGAAGCCGAGCACGTCTCCGGCGTCGACCTGCTTCCCGGCGATCGCGAGCGGCGAGTAGGCGCTCAGATGAGCGTAGTAGAACTCGTTCCCGGCGGCGTCGCGAAGCCACAGTCGCCAGCCGCCGATGTCGTTCCAGCCGACCGAGAAGAGTGTCCCGTCGGCGACCGCGAGCAGCGGTGTCCCGTACGGCGCGACGAGGTCCTCGCCGTGGTGCCACTTGCCTGCGACATCGGCGCGGAACGCGCCGAAAGTGTTGCCGAACGCGGCTGGGCCGAAGACCGGGAAGACGTATCCGCCGCTCGAGAGCCGTGCGGTGACCTCCGGGGCGGGGCGAACGACCTCCGGGGGCGCGCCGGGAATCGACCGGCCCGGCTCGCGCGGCGCGTTCGCGGGCGGTCGCGGTCGCGCGGGCGCCGCTCTGCGCTTCGTCGGAAGTGGCGGTGCGGCACGCGGGGCGCCGTCGACGTTCGCCGGGGGCGCGGTGGTCGGCGCCGGCTGGGCGAGCGCGCGCGCGGTCGCGGTCGCGGTCGCGACGACGATCTCTGTCCCCGCCGGAAGCCCGGCATGCTCCACGAGCAGCCTGATGCGAAGGCCGGTCACGGAGCTGTCCGCCGAGCGCGGCGCATCGGAGGTCGTGCGTGTCGACCCGAGGACGTCGAGCGTGCCCCAGTCGGAGAGGGGGAGCTGGACGTTGCCCGTCGGCGTGACCTGCTGGCCGAGTACGACAAGTCCCGTGATCGTCGACGTGCCGACGTCGCCGGTCGCCCCGGCGGCGCCCGCCGCCGCGCCCGCGCGGACGACGACGGACTCGGCGACGACCTCGCCACCGAGCGCGGACACCGCGAGCGCCGTGATCGCGCCCTCGGCCGACGACGACGTCCCCGGCTGGGCGGTTACGGTCACGGTCGACGCCCCGATCCGAAGAGCCGAGCCGTCTGCGGGGAATGCGAACGACCCGCCTCCGGTGGCGGCCGGCGGCGCCACGACCTGGCTCGTCGCGGCGCCGGCCCGACCCGGGACGCTCACCTGCGCGACGAGCGCGATGGCCCTGGTCGCTCCGCCGTCCTGCGGCACAGGGGCTGCCGCGGCGACGCCCCCGACGGCGACAGCCAGCACGAGCACCGCTGCGGCCCGGGCGCGTCTCACGCTTCGTCAGGGTAGCGCCGGCCCTGGCGGAGCGTGCGAATCGCGAGCTGCGCCGCGACGGTGAGCAGCAGGACGCCGAACAGGCGCCGGAGAAGACTCTCGTCGATCCGCGTCGCTGCCTGAACGCCGAGCTCGGCCCCGAGGACAGACACCCCGCCGACGAGCGCAGCCGCTCGGACCCTGAGATTGCCGTACGTCCGCTGGCGCCAGGCGCCGACCGCGGCGGTCGGGACGATCGCCAGCAGCGACGTCGCCGACGCCTCGACCTGTCCGAGCCCGAGGAGGAGCAGCGTCGGCACGAACAGAATCCCGCCGCCGACGCCGAACACGCCGGAGAGCAGCCCGGCGCCGAAGCCGAGACACAGCGCGGCCGCGATCGTCCAGCCGGTCATCCGCCGACGAGCCAGGCCCCGATGACCGCGAGGAGCCCGGCGAACGCGAGAGTCAGCGCACGACCCGAGAGGCGCTGCTGGAGGTGTGCGCCCGCGACGGCGCCGACGACCGCCGGAAGACCGACGAGCGCGGCGTACCACGGCTCGAGCTCGCCGCGAACGGCGTAGAGGACGACGCCTGCCGTGGCGGTGACGAGGATCGCGCCGAGCGACGTCGCCGCCGCCGCGTGCGCCGGAAACGCCGTCAGCCCGACCAGCAGCGGGACGACGATGATCCCTCCGCCGACCCCGAAGAGGGTCGAGAACACGCCTGCGACGAGACCGATCGCGACAAGCCGAGCGGTCATCGGAAGCCGTTCGGGGCGCACCGCTCGTATCCTAGGTCGCCCATGGCCGACGACCTGCTGCACGCGTTCGCGGCCGAGCCTGCGCGGGCCGCGGTCCTGCTCGACGTCGACGGGACGCTCGCGCCGATCGTCGACCGGCCCGAGGACGCCCGTGTGCCCGACGAGACCCGGCGCCAGCTCGCTCGACTCGCCGGGCGCTATGCGCTCGTCGCGTGCGTGAGCGGGCGACCCGGGAGCGATGTCGAGCGGATGGTCGGGGTGCGGGGCGTCGCGATCGTGGGCGAGCACGGGCTCGAGCTCGACCCTGCAGCGCGCGATTGGGCGGAGCGGATCGCGGAGTTCGCCCGGGGGGTGGACTGGCCCGCCGAGCGCAAGCCTCTCTCCGCCTCCTTCCACTTTCGGCGGGCCGACGACGAGGCGGCGGCGCGCGCGTACCTGACGCGCGTGGCGGAGGCCGCGTCGGCGGCCGGGCTCGTCCCGCGGTGGGGCCGCATGGTGCTCGAGGTTCGCCCTCCGGTCGACGCGCACAAGGGGACCGCCGTGTGCACCCTCGTTGCCCGCGCCGGCGTCTCGCGGGCGCTCTACGTCGGCGACGACCGCACCGACCTCGACGCCTTCCAGGGGCTCGACGGGCTCGAGCTCGGGATCCGAGTTGCGGTGCGCTCGAGCGAGACGCCCCCCGAGCTGCTCGCGGCTGCGGACGTCGTCGTGGAGGGAACGGCCGGCGTGCTCGAGCTGCTGCGGCGCCTCTAGCGAGCGCACGAGCGTCCGGGGCGCCTACAGGGCCTCGCGCCGCAGGACCTCCCACGCGAGCCGGACGTCGTCCTCGGTGGTGCCCGCGTTGCCGATCGCGAGTCGCAGCACGAGCCGGCCGTCGAGTCGGGTGTGCGAGAGGAAGACGAGGCCCGTCGCGTTGATGCGCTCGAGCAGCGCCTCGTTCTCCTCGTCCGAGCCGTCGCGGCGGAAGCAGACGAGCGAGAAGTGCCTGGGCGCGCACACCTCCCAGCGTGGTTCGTCGCGCACCCATTGCTCGAACAGCCCCGCGAGGCGAACGTGCTCGCGGATCACCGCCTGCAGCCCCTCGCGGCCGTAGCAACGGAGCACGGCCCACAGCTTGAGCGCGCGGAAGCGCCGGCCGAGCGGGACGCCGTACTCACTCAGGCTGGCGACGTCCTCGCTCACGCGCAGGTACTCCGGGACGAGGCTGAACGCGTTCCGGAGATCGTCGGGGCGGCGACTCCAGAGCGCCGAGCAGTCCATCGGGGTGAGCAGCCATTTGTGCGGGTTGACGCCGAGGGAGTCGGCCTGCTCCCACCCCGCGAAGAGCGGACGCAGCTCCGGGCAGACGGCCGCGCTGCCCGCGTAGGCGGCATCGACGTGCAGCCAGACGCCGGCGTCGGCGCACATCGCCGCAAGCTCCGGCACGGGATCGATCGCCGCTGACGAGGTCGTCCCGATCGTCGCGACGAGGGCGCACGCGCCCGAGAGGTCGACCTCGTCGAGGCGCATCCCGTGGCCCGCGTTGCCGCGGACCGGGCGAAGCTCGAGCTCGAGCAGCCGCGCGGCTTTGGCCGTCGAGGAGTGCGTGTGCTCCGAGCAGACGACGACCCGTTTCCCCGGCGATGCGGCGCGCGCCGCCGCCAGCGCGGTGACGAGACCGGTGGACGCCGTGTCCTCGATGTGACCGTGCCAACCCTCCGGCAGGCCGAGCAGGTCGGCGAGCCACGCGAGCGCCACCTCCTCGAGCTCCTGGAGCGCCGGCGAGGCGCGCCAGAGGATCCCCACCTGGTTGAGCGCGGCGCTCAGGAGCTCTGCGAGGATCCCGGGCTCGGAGGCGGTGCTCGCGAAATAGGCGAAGTAGCGGGGGCTCTGCCAGTGCGTGAGCCCCGGCATCAGCACGTCGTCGAGGTCGCGGAGGACGGCCGCGAACGGCTCGGGCGCCTCGGGGGCTCGGGCTGGCAGCGCCGCGCGGATCGCGCCGGGCGCGACCTGCGAGAGGACGGGGAGATCGCGCACGCGCTCGAGGTACGAGGCCGCCCACTCGAGCGCGGCGGCGCCGTCGTCGCGGAAGGTCGTCACTTGCGGAGCCGTGCGATCTCTCGCCACGGGCGCGTGTTGAGCACCTGCGCCTTCGTCAGCCACGCCCGCCGCGCCTGCGCGACACCGAGCTCGCGGTAGCCGAGCGCGGTGGTCGAGTGAGCGTCGGTCGTCACTGGGACGGGCACGCCGGCCTCGCCCGCGAGCCGCGCGTGCACGTCTCGCATGTCGAGCCGGTCCGGCTGGCTGTTGATCTCGAGGACGGTACCGGTCTCCGCCGCCCGGGCGACGACGCGCTCGACGTCGATCTCGGCGCCCGGGCGACGGTTGAGCTTGCGCCCGGTGAGGTGGCCGATGCAGTCGACGTGTGGGTGGTCGATCGCGGCGAGAACCCGCTCGGTCGGGTCGCGCTCGAGGGAATGGTGGAGCGACGCGACGACCCAGTCCAGCTCCGCGAGCAGTTCGTCGGCGACGTCGAGGGTGCCGTCCGCGCGAATGTTCGCCTCGACCCCCTGAGCACCCGGAACGGCTTCACTCGCTCGTTGACCCCGTCGATCTCGTCCCACTGCGCCTCCATCCGCCCCTCGCGGAGATAGTGCGAGTGGTCGGTGAGCGCGAGGAAGCGGTACCCGAGCGAACGCGCCGTCCGCGCCATCTCCTCGATCGACGCCTTCCCGTCGGACGACCAGCTCGAATGGCAGTGGAGCTCGCCGACGAGGTCCGTCACCTCGACGAGCTCCGGCAGGCCGCCGTGTCGCGCGGCCTCGAGCTCACCCGCGTTCTCGCGCAGCTCCGGTGGGATCGGCTGGTAGCCGAGGAAGCGGTAGAGCTCGTCCTCGCGGGCGAACCGGTGGACCTCACCGGTCTCGACGATGGTGACGCCGTATTCCGAGACCGAGAGCCCGCGACGTTGCGCCTCCTCGCGAAGCGCGACGTTGTGGTCCTTCGAGCCCGTGAAGTGCTGCAGGAGGCTGCCGAAGTCCTCCGGCGGGACGACGCGCAGGTCGAGTCGCAACCCCTGCTTGGTGACCACCGTCGCCTTCGTGTCGCCGCGGGCCGCGACCTCGAGCACCCATGGCAGCGTCACGAAGCGTGCGATGAGTGACGGCGGGTCGGTCGCGGTCGCGATCACGTCGAGGTCGCGAAAGGTCTCGCGGCCGCGCCGGATGCTGCCCGCGCCGGAGACCTCGACCGCGGCGGGATGCGCTCGCAGCTCCTCGACGACCTGTCGCACGACCGGCAGGCCGACGCCGAGCAGGCCGCGCCGCTCCGGCTCGGGCCCGAAGCCCTTCGCGAGCGCCTCGAGGATCCGCTCCTCACTCTTCGCGCCGAGCCCTTGCAGCGTACGGACGCGCTGCTGCTCGGCCGCGATGCGCAGCTCCTCCAGCGTCGTGACGCCGAGCTCCCGCCAGATCCGGGCGGCGGTCTTCGGCCCGAGACCCGGGAGCCGCAGGAACTGCCGCACCTCCACCGGAACCTCGGCGCGCCGCTTCGCGAGCGCCGCCATCGAGCCCGTCTCCGCGAGCTCGGCGATCTTCGACTCGATCGTCGCGCCGATCCCGGGCAACTCCTTCGCCGTCCCCTGCAGCGCCAGCTCCGCGATCGACGCGCCTGTCTCACGGACGCGCGTGGCCGCGCGACGGTAGGCGAGGACGCGGAATCCCTGCTCGCCGAGGATCTCGGAGACGTCGGCCAGCTCCTCGAGCGTGTCGGCGACGTCGGCGTTGCGGGGTAGCGGCGGCACGCGTCGATCATAGGGACGGGCCCGCGGACGAGCGGAGCGGGCAGACTCCGCAGGTGAGCCCGACCCGCGCCGTCGTCTGCGTGCCGACCTACAACGAGCGCGACAACGTCGAGCCGCTCGTGCGCGCGCTCGGTGAGGTGCTCGACACGTCGCGCGACGGCGTGCTCGTGATCGACGACGGCTCGCCGGACGGCACGGGTGAGATCGCCGACCGCCTCGCGACGGAGCTGCCGTGGGTCGACGTGCTCCACCGGGAGCGAAAGGAGGGCATCGGTCGTGCGTACCTCGCCGGTTTCACGCGGGTGCTCGCGACGGGCGCGGAGCTCGTGCTCGAGATGGACTGCGACTTCTCGCACGACCCCAGCGACGTCGCCCGGCTGATCGCCGCCTGCGAAGAGGGCGCCGACCTCGCGCTCGGCTCGCGCTGGGTCGCTGGCGGCGGGACCGAGAACTGGGGGCTCGTGCGCCGCGTCATCTCGCGCGGCGGCTCGCTCTACGCGCGGGTCGTCCTCGGCGTCGGCGTGCGTGACCTGACCGGCGGCTTCAAGTGCTTCCGCCGCCGCGTCCTCGAGACGATCGACCTCGACGCGATCGCGGCTCGCGGCTACGGCTTCCAGATCGAGGGCACGTACCGTGCGCTTCGTGCCGGCTTCCGGGTCGTCGAGATCCCGATCGTGTTCGTCGATCGGCGCGTGGGCGAGTCGAAGATGAGCGGTGCGATCGTGCTCGAGGCGATGCGGCAGGTGCCGGTGCTGCGCTGGAAGGCCCTCCGGGGGCGGCTCTAGTGCCGATGCTCGACGTCACCGACCAGACGTTCGAGGCGGAGGTGCTCGCCTCCACGCTACCGGTGCTCGTCGAGTTCACGGCTCCGTTGTGCCGGCCGTGCCGGACGATCGAGCCGATTCTCGCCGACCTCGGCCGCGAGCACGAGGGGCGGCTGCGGCTCGCGTGCCTCGACATCGACGAGAATCACGGCGTCCCGTCACGCTACGGCGTCCTCTCCCTGCCGACCGTCATCGTGTTCTCACACGGCGAGCCGGTCGAGACGATCCTCGGGGCACAGCCGCGCCGCCGGTACGCCGAGGCCGTCCAGCGAGCCCTCGTCGCGTAGCCGGCGCGAGCTTCGTCTACGCTCGCCCCGTGGGAGACACGGCCGTCGTCGAGGAGCTGCTTGCGGCGATCCGGGACCGTGACCTCGACCGGATCGCCGCGTGCTTCGCGCCCGGCGCGAGGTTGCGTGCGCTGACGCCGCGCGAGCTTCGCGTGGAGAACGGCCCGGAGGAAATCCTTGCGCGCTACCGTGGGTGGCTCGCGCTAGACGCGTTCGTCGTGACGGACGGCGACGTCGTGCCGATCGCGGACCGTGTCCGGCTTCGCTACCGCTTCCACGGGCGCGATCCGGTGAAGGGCTGGCAGGAGAACGAGCACACAGCGTACGCCGTCGTCGTCGACGGCCGGATCGCGGCCCTCAACCTCTCGTGTGCGGGATTCCGCCCGGCGGAGCCGCCGGACTGACCGCGGCCGAGACCTGGGACGGCCTGCTCGACGCCGCCGAGGTGGCCTACCGCGGCGTCGAGCCCGCCCGCCGCGGCCGCTCGGAGCCACTGCCGGAAGACCTCCATCCCGCGGTCGCCGACGCGCTCGCACGTCGCGGCGTGACGGCGCTGTACGCCCATCAGGTCGAAACCTGGGAGGCCGCATCGCGCGGCGAGAGCGTCGTCGTGACGACCGGTACCGCATCCGGCAAGTCGCTCTCCTTTTCGCTCCCGGTCCTCGACGCGATCGCGCGCCAGCACGCAGCGCGCGCCCTGTTCCTCTACCCGACGAAGGCGCTCGCCCAGGACCAGGCCCGCTGGCTCGCCGGGCTCGGCCTCCGCGGGCTGCGACCGGCGATCTACGACGGCGACACCCCGGCCGAGCGGCGCGCCCACGTTCGGCGGACGGCCAACGCGATTCTCACGAACCCCGACATGCTCCACGTCGGCATCCTCCCCCACCACGATCGCTGGGGCGACGTGCTGCACAACCTGCGGGTCGTCGTGATCGACGAGGCCCACGTCTACCGCGGCGTGTTCGGCTCACACGTCGCGAACGTGATCCGGCGGCTGCGGCGGCTGGCGCTCGCCTACGGCGCCGATCCCGTGTTCGTCCTCGCGTCGGCGACGATCGCGAACGCGGGAGAGCTGGCCTCGCGCCTCACGGGCCTCGACGTCCGCGTGGTCGACGGCGACACCTCCCCGCGCGCCGAGCGCGAGATCGTGCTCTGGAACCCGGAGCTCCTCGACGCCGAGCTCGGGATCCGCGCCAGCCCGCTCGGCGACTCGGCGCGGCTGCTGGCGGGCCTCGTCGGAAGCGGGCTGCGAACGATCTGCTTCACGAAGAGCCGGAAGTCCGCCGAGCTCGTCCACCGGTTCGCGGCCGACCGGCTCGACGCCGCGACCGCGCGGAGGCTCGCCCCCTACCGCGCTGGCTACACGCCCGAGCAGCGGCGCGAGATCGAGCGGCGCCTCGTCGAGGGGGACCTGCTCGGGGTCACCGCGACCAGCGCGCTCGAGCTCGGGATCGACGTCGGCTCGCTCGACTGCGCGATCTCGGTCGGGTTCCCCGGCACCGTCGCCTCGCTCCGCCAGCAGTGGGGCCGGGCCGGACGCCGCTCACGCGGGCTCGCGGTGCTGGTCGCGAGCGAGGACGCGCTCGACCAGTTCTTCGTCGACGAGCCGCCGGCGCTGCTCGAGCGGACGGCCGAGGCCGCGCTGATCGACCCGACCACCCCGCGGATTCTCGACGGCCACGTGCTCTCGGCCGCCTACGAGGGCCCGCTCACCCGCGCGGACGCCGGCGTGCTCGGGCCCGAGGCGCTCGCGCGGGCGGCGGTCCTCCCGGAGCTCCGGGCGACTCCCACGGGGTACGTCTGGCGGGGCCGCGACACGCCGGCCGCGCGGCTCTCACTCCGCTCCGGAGACGCGGAGGCGTTCGTCGTCGTCGACGAGCAGACAGGCACGGTCCTCGGCACCGTCGAGCGCGAGCGCGCCTTCTCGACGGTCCACGGCGGCGCCGTGTACCTGCACCTCGGCGACCAGTACGGCGTCACGGCGCTCGACCTCGAGGCGCGCACGGCGCTCGTCCGCTCCGTCACGGTCGACTGGTACACGCAGCCGCGCAAGGAGACCGAGACGTCGATCGTCGAGGCGCTCCGCACCCGTCGCGTGGCCGGTGTCGAGCTCCACCACGGCCGCGTGGGCGTCTCGGAGCGGGTGATCGCATACCAGCGCAAGGCGATCGCCGACGGCAGCGTGATCGACACGACCCCGCTGGACCTCCCCGCGACGTCGTTCGAGACCGAGGGCGTCTGGTTCTCGCCCGGCGGCGAGCTCCTCGACGAGATCGACACGATGCCGACGCTCGTCTCCGCCCTCCACGCCGCCGAGCATGCTCTCATCTCCCTCCTGCCGCTCTTCGCGATGTGCGACCGCTGGGACATCGGCGGCCTCTCGACGAACGTCCACGAGCAGACCGGCGGCCCGACCGTCTTCGTCTACGAGGGCCATGCGGGCGGGGTCGGGATCGCCGAGCGGGGCTTCGACTGCTTCGCCGAGTGGGTCGCCGACACCGCGCGCCTCCTCGACCGCTGCCCGTGCCGTGCGGGATGCCCGTCGTGCGTCCAGAGCCCGAAGTGCGGCAATCTCAACGAGCTCCTCGACAAGGACGCCGCGAGGACGCTGCTTCGGCGGATGACGGACGCGCACGCGTGAGCACGCCCACCGGGGCGTCGTCGCGGCGCAGCCGCGCCCCGGGCGAAAGACGCCGTGGGCCTGGCAGGAGAATGGCACGGTGACGGCACGAAAATGGCACGGGGCAGCAGGAAGCTGGCACGAGGTTGGCGGAAAGTCGGTACGAAGGACGCCACGAAGACGGCACAGACACGGCACAGGTTCCGTGCGATCGTTCCGGTAGGGGGCTCGCGTCCCCCAGGGGGCCCTGGTCCGCGCGGGAAACCGGTTGGGGACACGGCGGGAGGGACGGGCAGGGAGAGGGCGAGTGAGGGCACCGCCGAGGGCGAGACAACGGAGCGCGTGTCGATCTCGGCTGCCTTCGATCGTCGTCAGAAGGCAGGTCGACATCCCCGACGGGAAGGGAGGCACGGAATGGAGTACCTGGCGCTGATCCACGCCGACGAGGGCGAGTGGGAGCGGATGCCGCAGGTGGAGCGCGACGCGTGGTACGAGCAGTACGCCGAGTTCGCCCGCGCGGCGGGGGCGGCGGGGGTGCTGGTGGACGGCGCCGAGCTCGCGGCGACCACGAGTGCGACGACGGTACGCGTCCGCGACGACGAGCGACTCGTCAGCGACGGCCCGTACGCCGAGGTCAAGGAGGCGCTCGGCGGCTACTTCGTCCTGAACTGCGCGTCGTTCGACGACGCGCTCGACTGGGCAGCCCGCATCCCCGCCGCGGCCCACGGCGCTGTCGAAGTGCGTCCCGTCCACGTCGACGCGGAGGCCTGAGATGCGGTACGCACTGCTCGTCTACGGCGACCAGTCCGCCTGGGCCGGGCTCGAGGGGGCCGAGGCAACGCGCCGGCGCGCGGAGTCGATGCCGCGCTGGCTGACCCTCTTCGAGGAGATGGCGAAGGCGGACCCCGGGGTCGCGGGTCGCGAGCTCGTCGCCGCGTCCGAGGCGAAGGTCGTGCGCGTGGTCGACGGCGAGCGCGTCGTCACGGATGGGCCGTTCGCCGAGACGAAGGAGCAGCTCGGCGGCCTGTTCGTGACGACGCTGCCCGACCTCGACGAGGCGATCCGCATCGCCGCGCTCGTCCCGACGGCCGAGACCGGCTCCCTCGAGATCCGGCCCGTCGTGGAGCGTTGACCGCACCCGCGCTCGAGGCGATCTTCCGGGAGGAGTGGCCGCGAGCCGTCGCGATCCTCGCCCGCGTTCTCGGCGACCTCGCACTCGCCGAGGACGCGGTGCAGGACGCGTTCGCGAAGGCGCTCGAGCGCTGGCCGCGCGATGGGACGCCTCGTTCTCCCGGCGCCTGGATCGTCACGACCGCACGAAACCGGGCCATCGACCGGATCCGACGAGAGAGGACCTTCGCCCGCAAGGCTGAGCTCCTGGCCCGCCTCGAGGTGATCTCGACCGACGAGGACGCCGACGTGAGCACGATCCCCGACGACCGGCTGGCGCTCGTCTTCACCTGCTGCCACCCCGCGCTCGCGGTCGACGCGCGCATCGCGCTCACGCTGCGTGAGGTGGGCGGGCTCGCAACGAACGGGATCGCCCGCGCCTTCCTCGTCGCGGAGCCGACGATGGCGCAGCGGCTCGTCCGCGCGAAGCGGCGGCTGCGCGAGACCGGGATCCCGTTCCGCATCCCTCCCGACGAGGTCCTCCCCGAGCGCGTCGCGGACGTGCTGCGCGTCCTCTACCTCGTTTTCAACGAGGGGTATGCGGCAACGACCGGCGACGAGCTCGTGCGTCGCGACCTCTGCGCGGAGGCGATCCGGCTCGCGAAGCTCCTCTGCGTGCTGCTGCCCGACGAGCCGGAGGCCCTCGGCCTCCTCGCGCTCCTGCTCCTCCAGGATTCCCGCCGCGACGCGCGCATCGCGCCCGACGGGGAGCTCGTCCTCCTCGCCGACCAGGATCGCTCGCTCTGGGATCGCGACGAGATCGGGGAGGGGCTCCACGTGCTCCGCCGGGCGGAGTCGTTCCGGCGGCCAGGCCCCTACCAGCTGCAGGCCGCGATCGCCGCCGGCCATGCCGAGGGAACCGACCTCGCGACGATCGCCGCGGTCTACGACGCGCTGGTCGCGGTCGATCCCTCACCCGTCGCCCGCCTCAACCGGGCCGTCGCGATCGCGCTCGCGGGTGACGCGGAGACGGGGCTCGCCCTCGTCGACGAGCTCGAGGGGCTGGACGGCTATCCCTACCGCCACGCCGCGCGCGCCGATCTGCTCCGACGCCTCGGGCGCGCGGAGGAGGCGGCGGAGAGCTATCGGACCGCGCTCGCGCTCACCGACAACGCGCCCGAGCGTCGGTTTCTCGAGCGACGCCTCGCCGAGCTCGGCCGGAGTGGAGAGCATCGCGAGCAACCATCCGGCTGAGGGCACGCGTTCCGGCGCGCGGTCAGGCCGCGAGCAGCGCGAGCGCTCGGTCGACGGCCTCGGCCGCGGTCGCGACGCGCACCACGCCAACTGCCGCCGGCCCGTCGCCGACCTGCACGACAGGGCGCCCGAGGAGAAGCGCGAACGCGATCTCGGCGAGCGTCCCGTTGCTCCCGCCGACCGCGATCACGGCGTCCCCGGATGCAGCAACGGCGAGGTTCCGCGCGTGCCCGACACCCGTGACGACGACGTGGTCGGCCCACGGGTTGGCATCCGCCCGCCCCTCGCCGGGGAGGACGGCGACCGTCGTGCCGCCCACCCCCTTCGCGCCGCGATGCGCCGCGGCCATGACCTCACCGAGGCCCCCGGTGACGACGGTGCAGCCGCGCTCGGCCAGAAGCCGGCCGACTTCCTCCGCCTCGGCCACGCGGGCCGGCCCGCTGCCGATCACGGACACCTGCCGTTGCCCGGGCGCCACCCGTGTAGCAAAGCGCCGGGGCCGGACAGCCGGGCCCCGGCGCCGGTCTCTCAGGCGTTCGCGCAGTGCTCCCCGCCGTCGCCCTGGCCGTTGCCGGGCGTCCCCACCGGCGGCAGCGGCAAGGACTGGGCGGGATTGTGGGCGAGGATCGCCTCCTTGGCGTTCCCGTTGTCGTTCGACGGGCTTCCCGCGGCCTCCGCGGCACAGAACGTCGCGGGCAGGCCCGTGTGGTGGAACGCGGACGCGCCCGGAGCCACCGTCACCGCCGCCAGGACGGCACCGAGCACGAGCAGCTTGCGCATGTGCTTCCCCTTTGGTCGTTTGGGACGGGTACGGTCGCGTGATCGGATCGGATTCGACGGAGGCGGTCGTGCAGGTCGAGCGCAGAGAGGCGCGGGGAGGGACACTCGTCGTCGGCGGCGGCTTCGCGGGCGCGTACGTGGCGCGCCTCTTGGGCAAGCGCGGCGCGACGATCGTCAACCCGAACAACTTCATGCTCTACACACCGCTTCTCCCGGAGGCAGCCGCAGGCACGCTCGAGCCCCGGCACGTCGTCGTCCCGCTCCGCCAGATGTGCCCGCACGCCGAGCTCCTGCTCGGTCACGTCACAGACCGCGCTGCCGAGCGGCGGGTCGTCGTCGCGCAGACGCTCGGCGGCACGTACGAGATCTCCTACGAGCGGCTCGTCGTGGCGCTCGGCGCGGTGCCGCGGACGTTCGCGATCCCCGGGCTCGCCGACCACGGGCGGGCGTTCAAGGACGTCGCCGACGCGATCGCGCTGCGCAACCACCTGCTTCGCTCGCTCGAGTCGGCCGCGGCCCGACTCGACCGGGGCGAGGCCGAGCGCGACCTCGGCTTCGTCTTCGTCGGTGCCGGGTACGCGGGTGTCGAGGCGCTCGCGGAGCTGAACGATCTCGCGCACGAGGCCGTGCGCCGCTCGTACCCGACGCTCCGCGACGTCCGCCAGCGGTGGGTGCTGGTGGATGCGGCGCCGGCGATCCTCTCCGAGATCCCGCGCAAGCTCGGGGAGTACACGCACCGCTACCTCGAGCGCAGGCGCGGGATCGAGATCCACGTCGGCACGACGCTCGAGTCCTTCGACGACCGCGAGGCGGTGCTCTCCGACGGGACGCGCATCCCGGCGCGGACGCTCGTCTGGGCCGCCGGCGTGCGGCCGAGCCCGGCCCTCGCCACGCTTCACCTCCCCCTCGACGAGCGGGGCCGTGTCACCGTGGATGCCACGCTGCGCGTGACGGGCACGGACGACGTCTGGTCGCTCGGCGATTGCGCCGCCGTCCCGAACGGGCGGACACCGGGCCGGTTCGACCCGCCCACCTGCCAGCACGCGCTCCGCCAGGCGCGGCGGCTCGCGAAGAACCTGACGGGACCGCCGCGGCCGTACGGCTACCGGATGCTCGGCCAGGTCGCGACGCTCGGCCGCTACAAGGGCATCGCCGAGCTCCCCGGCCTGCGCCTCCGTGGGCTACTCGGCTGGTTCGTCGCCCGCACGTACCACCTCTACGCCCTGCCGACGGTCCGCCGGAAGGCGCGGGTCGTGACCGACTGGACGGTCTCGCTCTTCTTCCGCCGCGACATCGTCGAGCTGTCGGCGCTCGGCCACCCTCACCGCCTCGAGCCGTGATGGAGTCTCGGCGCTGTACGGCCGGGAACCGGCGCTGCCCGATCGCCGTGGGGCTCGAAGGCGTCGAGCCGTGCCTGCCCCTCTTCGCCGCGACCGAGGACGAGCACGTCCGCTGACGGATCCCCGAGGGGCCTCGCCGGATCCCGCGCGTACAGTCCTCCCATGGCGCACGTGACCTCGAGCGACGAAGGGCCCGTCCCCTCCACGCCGTTCGGCGTGCCGGAGCTCGTCGGCGCGGTCGCCGGCGCGCGACGGGTGCTCGACGTCGGCTGTGGGTCCGGGAGGCTCACGGTCGCGCTCGCCCGGGCGGGGGCCGAGGTGACGGGCATGGACACGAGCGCGGAGCGGCTCGCCGAGGCACGGCGCCGCGCGGAGGAGGCGGGCGTGCCCCTCACGCTGGTCGAGGCCGACATGGGGGAGCCGCTCCCGTTCGCGGACGCGTCCTTCGACGCGGTCACGAGCAGACTCTCGCTGATGGTGCCCCGGGACGCCGTCCCGACGCTGCGCGAGCTCCGGCGTGTCCTCGCACCGGGCGGTCGGATCGCAACCGTCGTCTGGGCGGCGCTGCCGGAGAACCCCTGGTTCGACGCGCCTCGCGAGGCGGTTCGCGCTGTCCTCGGCGATGGGCACGCCTCCTTTGCCCGCGCCTTCGGGCGGCTCGGCGACCCCGCCGACGCGGAGCGCGCACATCGCGAGTCCGGGCTCGAGGAGGTCGCGGGGCAGCTCCTGCGCGAGCACGTCCCCCGGGCGGACGCCACCGAGCACTGGCGGCTGCTCGCCACTGAAAATGCGCACTTCCGCCGGATCGATGCCGCGCTCGGCGAAGAGGAGCGCCGTGCCGTGGTCGCCGAGCTGGAGGCGCGGCTCCTGCCGTACCGCACGGCGGGCCGCCTGGAGCTCCCGCGCACGCTCGTGCTCGTGACGGCGAGTCGCCCCGGGTAGCCTCAGCGGAGCGCGGCCCCGGGGGACTGACGGGAGGTCGCGCGCCACGCCCGCCGTGCTCGAGGCGTCCCTCAGCGCAGCGCCCGGAGCGCTGCGCCGAGCGACTGCCCTCCCTCGAGCACCCGCGCGAAGAGGTCGCCGTCACGCGCGACGCGCTCGAGGACCGCGTCCATCGTGAACGCCGCCGGGTCGAGACCAGGCCCGACCTCGTCCCAGCGGAGCGGCGTCGAGACGGGCGCGCCGGCCCGCGGGCGCACCGAGTAGACCGACGCGGTCGTCTTCCCCGGACCGTTCTGGTTCGCGTCGACGAGGATGCCCTTGCGCTTCGCCCTCGTCCATTCGGTCGTCACGAGCCCGGGATGGGCTCGGGCGAGGGCGCCCGCGATGATCCCTGCGAACGCGCGCGCCTCGTCGAAGCCGTGACGCCTCGCGATCGGGACGAGCACGTGGATCCCGCGCGAGCCGCTCGTCTTCGGCACCGACTCGAGCTCGAGCGCGACGAGCGCCTCGCGGACGAGCAGCGCGACCCGGATCACGTCCTCGAAGGTCGCGCCGTCGGACGGGTCGAGGTCGAACATCACCCAGTCGGGGCGGTCGGGGCGGTCGACGCGCGACGCCCAGGCGTGCATGTCGATGCAGCCCATGTTCACCATCCACAGCAGCGCAAGGCGGTCATCGACGAGCGCGTAGTCGGTCATCCTCCTCTCTCCCTGGCGCGTCGATGCCGGGAACGCCGCGGTCTGGATCCAGTCGGGCATGTGCGAAGGCGCTTGCTTCTGGAAGAAGCTCTTGCCCTGGAAGCCGTCGGGATACCGCTTCATCGTGAACGGCCGCTTGCGCAGATGCGGGACGAGCACCTCGGCGACGTCGCGGTAGTACGCGAGCAGCTCGCCCTTCGTGATCCCCTCCTCGGGCCAGAACGGCTTGTCGAGGTTCGAGAGCCGGAGCGTCCTCCGTCCCTGCCGGAGCTCGGTCGCCATGGGGGGGCGTTCCACGGCGACATCGTCCCGTAACCCGAGGAACACGGGGGCGCGGAGGCGCCCCTCGCGTGTCCGCTCCGCGTAGCGGACCTGCGCGGAGAGCACGGGCTCGACCCAGGTGACGTCGGAGGCGCGCACGCGTGGCATGCGCGGCGCGCGAACGAGCGGGCTCGCGGCGCGCACGTGCGGCTCGAGCGCGGTGAGGAGCCTGTCCAGGTCTCCGTCCGCAAGGCCCGATCCCACGTTGCCTGCCCAGTGGAGCCCGTCGTCCTCGAGCCGACCGAGGACGAGGGCGCCGAGCCTGGCGCGCCTCCCCGCGCCGCGCGTGAAGCCGACGATCGGGAAGTCGTCTTCGAGCCGGAGCTTGAGCTTCTGCCACTCGGGTGTGCGGCGACCCGCCCTGTAGGGCGCGTCGGCGCGCTTTGCGACGACGCCCTCGAGCCCCTGCTCCTTCGCGGCGTCGAGCAGGGCGGGGCCGTCCTCGAACGCGGGCGAGAGGCGGATGCTCTCGGACGCGGGCTCGAGGACGCTCTCGAGGAGCCTGCGGCGCTCCGCGAGCGGACGCGTGTGAACGGGCTCGCCGTCCAGGACCAGCAGGTCGAAGACCATCAAGACGAGGCGGCCGGAGCCCGACTGGAGCGCCTCGAACCGTGCCCTGCCGCTCTCGTCGACCGCGCAGACCTCTCCGTCGAGCACGGCGGACGGCGTTCGCACGGCGTGTACGACCGCGCGAGCGAGGTCTCGGAACCGCCCGGTGAGGTCGTTGCCGTTCCGGCTCGTGAGCGTCGCCTCACCGCCGCGGATCGTCACGATTGCGCGGTACCCGTCCCATTTCGGCTCGTACAGCCACCCGGGACCCGTCGGCAGCGCCTCGGTCACCGTCGCGAGCTGCGGGCGAAGCGTCCGGCTCTCCGCCGGGCCGTCGTCCTTGCGCAGGAGGAGCCAGTTCTTCGCGTCCCCGTCGAGGTGTGCGGGGACGAGCGTCCAGGTCCCGTCGACTCGCTCGCCCCGCAGGTGAACGGTCAGGCCTCCGTTCGGCTTCTCTTCGAGAAGCTCGTAGGTTCCCCGGTCCCAGAGCTCGACCGTGCCGGCGCCGTACTCGCCGGCGGGGATCACCCCTTCGAACGACGCGTAGTCCAGTGGGTGGTCCTCGACGTGCACGGCGAGGTGGCGCTCGCCCGCCAGGAGCGGGAGTCCCTTCGGCACCGCCCAGCTCGCGAGAGCGCCGTCTCGCTCGAGCCGGAGGTCGTAGTGCAGGCGGCGCGCGTCGTGACGCTGGATCACGAAGAGCGGCCGGTCGGCCGAGGAGGCGCCGCCAAACGGCTCGGGCGTCTGCTCGGGGTCGCGCTTGCGCCGGTAGTCGTCGAGCTTTGCCATGCGCCGATGATCCCACGCGCGCGCGCGCGTCCTTAACACGCTCTCTACAGGTTCGCAAGAAGGCCTGCACACCACGGCCTTCGTGGCCGGGGATAAGCCTGTGGAAAGTGTGGAGAGCCCGAGGAGTGCCGTGCGCCCGACGGACGGAGCACGTCTCTAGGCGAAGAGCTGCTGCCCGACGTAGCCGCCAGGACGGACGCCCGGCGGGATCGCGAAGAGACCCGACGCCGTGTGCTGCAGGTACTCGGAGAGCAGGTCGCTCTTCGAGAGCTTCGTCTGCATCGGCACGTAGTGGCCGTGCGGATCGTTCGTGAACGCGATGAAGAACAGGCCCGCGTCGAGGCGGCCGAGAGCGGTGCTGCCGTCGACGAAGTTGTAGCCGCGCCTGAGGATGCGCACGCCGTCGTTGTCGTCGGGGTGCGCGAGGGCGACGTGCGACCTTGGATCGATCAGCGGGCCGCCGCGGCCCCGGAGTATGAAGTTCGGCGGCGTGTCCTCGCCGCCACCGGAGAGCGGTGCGCCTTCCGCCTTGCTACGCCCGATGATCGTCTCCTGGTCGCGCAGCGACTGGCGGTCCCACGTCTCGATCGACATGTTGATGCGGCGGGCGACGAGGTAGCTGCCTCCTTCGAGCCACCGCTCGCGCGGCTCGTTCGAGGCCGCGACCCATACGTCGGCTGCTAGCGCGTCCGTCTCCTCCGCCTTGATGTTCGCGGTGCCGTCCTTGAAGCCGAAGAGGTTTCGCGGCGTGTCCTGCGCCCGCGTCGTGGACGAGGTGCGGCCGAAGCCGAGTTGCGACCAGCGCACCGCGACGGCGCCGAAGCCGATTCGCGCAAGGTTGCGCACGGCGTGGACCGCGATCTGCGGGTCGTCGGCGCACGCCTGCACGCAGAGGTCGCCGTCACTGCGGGACGGATCGAGGTTGTCCGCCGGGAAGTGCGGCAGCGACCTCAGGGCGGCGGGACGCCGGGCGGCGAGGCCGAAGCGGTCGTCGAACAGCGACGACCCGAAGCCGAACGTGACCGTGAGCCGTGCGGGCGGCAGGCCGATCGCCTCGCCCGTGTCGTCCGGCGGTGCGTCGTAGGGACCCGACGTCGGGCCGAGCCGGCCGGCCGGCTCGCCGGCCGTCATCCGGGCCGCGGCCGTCGTCCAGGCGCGCAGCACCTCGACGAGCTCGGCCCGGGAGTCGGTCACGACGTCGAACGCGGCGAAATGCAGCCTGTCCTGCGCGGCGGTCGTGATGCCGGCCTGGTGCGGGCCGTAGAACGGGTGCGCCTCCGCCGACGGTGACGCCGGCTCGTCCGATGCGGTCAGCGCAGCGCCGATCCCGGCCGCGCCGCCGAGGGCGAACCCGACGCCTCCTGCGAGCACCGTGCGGCGCGAGCAGCGACGGCTCGGCATCAGTCCTTGGCCTCGGCGCCGACCACGACCGCGGTGAGGCGCGAGAGGGGCTCCGACAGCGCGTTCACCGCGTCGGAGAGCCGCTTCACCTCGACCTGGCTCAGCCGGTCGTAGCGCTCGAACCCGTCGCCCCTCCGGTGGTGGTCGAGGAGCGTCTGCAGGGCCGCGAACTCGGCCGCGATCTTCTTCGCGAGCGACGGGTCCCGCCGCTCGACGAGCGGCCGGACGCCTTCGAACGCGACCCGCGCGCCGTCGACGTTGGCCTGGAAGTCCCAGAGGTCGGTCCGCGACCAGTACTCCTCCTCACCCGTCACCTTGCGGGTCGCGACCTCCTCGAGCAGGCCGCGCGAGCCGTTGGCGATCTCGTCGGCTGCGTAGCGGAGCTTCCTGACGCGGCGATCCAGCGTTCGGGTGTCGGCCAGGAGACGCCGGGCGACCCGGGAGCGTTGCGCCGCGGTGAGCGGCGTGTAGCCGGTGGCGCGCTGCGGCCAGAGGTCCTTCTCGATCCGGTGCCAGCCCGTCCAGGCCTGTCCCGGCTCGAGGTCTGCCTCGCGGGCGTCCATCCGCGGGTCGAGGTCGCCGAACGACTCCGCCACCGTCTCGATCCGCTCCCAGTGCGTGCGCGCGACCGGGTAGAGGGCGCGCGCCGCGTCGTCACGACCCGCCTCGTAGAGCTCGACGAACCGCTGCGTCTTCTCCAGGAGCTGCGCCGACTGGTCCTCGACGTACGCGGCGTAGATGTCGTTTGCCTGCTTGACGAGGACGGCCTCGCCGCCCACGACCGGGACCTTCTCGTCGGACGGGGTCACGGTGAAGGTGCCGCGAATGCCCTTGCCCCTCATCCCCGGCTTGCACGCCGTCACGTAGCCGCCGTCGGGAACGGAGACGACGAGGTCTCGCGTGAGGCTCGGGCCGACGTTCTCGACCTCCCCGACGATGCGCAGACCGTCCCCGGCGAGGAGGTAGAACTCCGTGACCTTCGAGCCGGAGTTCCGGACGCGGAACGTCAGGGTCCCGGCGGCCGCCTCGGTCGTGGAGAGGTCGCAGCTGTCGTTCCCCGAGTCGACCTCGACGAGGCGGTCACCGCTTGTTGCCTCGGTCGTCGTACACCCGGCGAGCAGCAGGCAGGCCGCGAAGGCAGAGAGCCGAGCTGGCGTCCGCCAGCGCCTCATGTCGCCGCGGTTGCCGCCGCCCGGTTCGGCTCCTCGGCGGGCCGGCGCAGCTTCACCAGGAAGAGCGTGAGCGTCGGGACGAGGTAGAAGACCCAGACCGCGGCCGCGAGCACGGTGGTGGCCGGCGAGAAGTTGAACACCCCCTTCAACAGCGTCCCGTACCACGACCCGGGATCGATCGTGTCGGACACGTCGAAGAGCAGGTTGTGCAAGCCCGGCAAGACTCCCGCCTCCTGCAGGTCGTGCACGCCGTACGAGAGGACGCCCGCGGCCACCACGATCAGGAACGCCCCGGTCCACGTGAAGAACCGCCTCAGGTTCAGCCGGAGCGCTCCCCGGTAGATCAGATACCCGAGCACTGTCGCCGTCACGATCCCGAGCAGCGCGCCGAGCAGCGGCTGGGTCGTGCCGCCACCGCCGGCCGTCGCCGCCTGGGTCGCCGCCCAGAGGAACAGCGCCGTCTCGAGCCCCTCGCGGCCGACGGCGAGGAGCGCGACGACGGCCAGCGCCCAGGGGCCCGCGTCGATGGCCCGGTCGACCTGGAGGCGAAGCTCGCCCGAGAGGCCGCGTGCGGCTCGGGCCATCCAGAAGATCATCCACGTCACGAGCGCCACCGCCACGATCGACAGGGAGCCACCGATCAGCTCCTGCGCCTCGAACGTCAGCCCACGCGGCCCGAACGTCAGCAACGCCCCGAAGACGAGGCTGATCAGGATCGCGGTCGCGACGCCGGCCCAGATGCGCCAGAGCAGCGCCCCGCGACCGGTTTTCACCAGGTAGGCGACGAGGATCCCGACGACGAGTGCGGCCTCGAGCCCTTCGCGAAGCCCGATCAGGTAGTTGGCGAACACGTGTAAGGCGCACCTTACACATCGCATGGAGCTTGTGTAAGGCGTGCCTTACAATTGCTCCCGGCCCGGGTGCTACACGTGCGCGAGCACGCCCATCGCGCGAAACTTCGCGCGACGCCTCCGCCGCAGCTCGTCGGCCGCGACGGCGGCCAGCTCGTCGAGGTGGGCGACGAGCGCCTCGCGGAGCAGCACGGCCGCCGCGTCGTGGTCGATCTGCGCCCCGCCCTCCGGCTCGGGGACGATCCCGTCGATCACGCCGAGCTCCAGGCAATGCGCCGCGTCGGGCTTGAAGGCGGACGCCGCCTTCTTCGCCTGCGCGGCGTCGCGCCAGAGGATCGAGGCGCACCCCTCGGGCGAGATGACGGAGTAGATCGCGTGCTCCTGCATCAGCACCCGGTCGGCGACCGCGATCGCGATCGCGCCACCGGAGCCGCCCTCGCCGATCACGACCGCCACGGTCGGCACCTCGAGTCGCAGCATCGCGGCCTGCGACCGCGCGATGGCACCGCCCTGCCCGTGCTGCTCGGCCGCGATTCCGGGGTACGCGCCCGGCGTGTCTACCAGCGTCACGAGGGGGAAGCCGTGCCGTCCCGCGAGCTCCATCGTTCGCATCGCCTTGCGGTAGCCCTCCGGGTATGCCATGCCGAAGTTGCGGGTCGCCCGCTCCTTCAGGTCGCGGCCTTTCTGGTGCCCCACGAGAGCGATCGTGCGACCTCCGAGCGAGCCGATCCCGGCGACGACGGCGTGATCGTCCATCCTCGCCCGGTCACCGTGGAGCTCGAACCAGTCGTCGAGCATCCGCTCGACGTAGTCGAGCGTGTAGGGCCGCTTCTCGTGACGGGCAAGCTCGACGGAGCGCCAGATCTCCTCGTCGGTCGTGTCCTGCCGGAGCCGCTCGAGCTGTCGCTGGAGCCGCTCGAGCTCGGCGGAGAGCTTCGTCCCGCGCAGGAGCTTGACACCCGAGAGCTGCGCCAGGCGGTCGCGCAGGCCGAGCTCGGCCTCCTGGCTCATCGCGAGGCTCCGAAGAGGCGGAGCAGACGGGAGAGCGTCGCCCGCAGCTCCGCGCGCGGGACGACCGCGTCGACGTGCCCGAAGCGGAAGTTCGACTCCGCGAGCCCGAAGTCGTCGGGCAGCTTCTCTCGCGTCGTCTGCGCGACGACACGCGGACCGGCGAAGGAGGTCAACGCGCCAGGCTCGGCGAGCGTCACGTCCCCGAGGCTCGCGAAGCTCGCGGTGACGCCGCCCGTCGTCGGGTGCGCGAGCACCGAGAGCAAGACCCCACCCGCGTCCTGGAGCTCCCCGACCGCGCCGACGGTCTTCGGCAGCTGCATGAGCGCGAGGATCCCCTCCTGCATGCGCGCCCCGCCCGACGCGGACACGGAGATGAGCGCGCCGGCGTCCTCGGCAGCCCGCTCGCAGGCGCGGGCGAAGCGCTCCCCCACGACGCTCCCCATCGACCCGCCCATGAACGAGAAGTCCATCGCGGCGATCCGGCAGGGGTGACCCTCGATCGCCGTACGACCCGTCAGGATCGCATCGCCGAGGCCGGTGCCGAGCTCGGCCTCGGCAAGCCGCTCGACGTACGGCTTGAGGTCGAAGAACTCGAGCGGATCGGCCGAGCGGAGGTCACCGTCCTCCTCTTCGAACGTGCCCGGATCCGCGAGCTGCGCGACCCGCTCGTGGGCCTTGACGGGGAAATGGTGGCCGCAGTGCGGGCAGACGCGGAGGTGCTCGGCGAGCTCGTCGTCACGGTAATGCGATCCGCAGCGGGGGCACGTGTTCGGGTGGCCACCGCCGCCGTCCCGCTCCGACGGGTCGGACTTCTTGTGCTCGATCGAGACGTCGATGTTCCCGGCGGCCGACACGCCGGGCATCTTAGACGGGTCGTTCCGTCAGAGCCCGGCCGCCGCGTGCCGCGAGCCCCCGAATGGCACCGACGCGGGGAGGCACCCTCGAGCACGGGCGGGCGGCACGGCCGTGGCACTCGTAGACTCGCCGAAGGCCGCCCCGGTCGACGTTCGGCCGCGCGCGGAGCGCGCTCACGCCGGCCGATCCGCGCCGCCGTTCGCCCCGGCGCCCAACTCCTTCTGCCATACGTCGGCCTGCCAGAGGACGCGCATCCCCGCACGCTCGTAGAGCCGCGTCGCGCCGGTCGGGTTCTCGACGTCGACGCCGAGCGCCACCGTCGTCTCGCCCGTCCCCGGAAGCGACGGAACGACTCGCGGAGGAGCGCGAGACCGAGGCCGCGCCGCCGCCACGCGAGCCGGACGCCGAGCGTGCCGACCCAGCCCCAGTCGCCGCTTCGCTTCGGGTAGTTGCGCGAGAAGGCGACGACCTCGTCACCGGCCCAGACGACGGGCACGAGCGACGCGTCGAGGCCGGGATATCCGATCGCCTTCTCCCGCCACTCGTCGTACGGCAACGGAACGTGGCCCCACTCGTCGACGAATGCCTCGAGCTCGGCTGCGTGCAGCGCCCGGCCGTGCAGGTCGGGGTCGAACGGCTGAAGGTCGACACCCGTGGGCCAGGCGGGCGCGGGCACGGGACCGGCCACGTCGACCACCATCCGCAAGAAGCTGCGCACGCGCTCGAAGCCCTGCCCCTGGAACAGCAGCGGCGCGCGCTCGTCGCCGACGAGGTGGGCTCCCTCGAGGACGATCCGCTCGCCGTCGGGCCAGCCCGCGCGCTGCTCGAGCACGCGCTGCTCGAGCAGCCGGAGCACGCGCTTGCCGACGCCCCGGCCGGCGAGCTCGGGGTGGACGTAGGCGTCGCCGATGAACCGGCCGCCCTTCCGGTCGAGGAGGTGGGCGACGCCGGCGACACGGCCGTCCACCTGCACGAGCCATGCGTCGCGGTCGAGGTCGAGCCCCTCCCACTCCTCACGCAGGTCGTCGGCCGTCCAGTCGGAGTCTCCGTAGACGGCGGCGTCCGTTGCCCGGAGCAGCGCGAGCGTCTCGTCGAACCGATCCATCGTCGGGCGGACGACGTCCACCGCTCTAGCGTACGGCTCCCCCTGGGTGGTCGAGGTACGGGAGACCGTAGTCGCGCGAGGTGGACCACCCTCGCGTCATGCCCGGAACGCGATTCGGCCCGTGGTCCGCGAGGACCAGCGCGCCGTCGCCCGCGCCTACCCCGGCACGCTCGCCGCAAGACGTCGCGTCGTTCGAGATCGAAGTGCCGTCCTGAGCCGACGGGGAGGCCCGACGATCTCTCCCGGGCCGCGGCTGGCCGACGAGCTCGGCGGCGTGCGGCACGACACGATCTCCTCGACCTTCGCTCCCGTGACGCGCACTGTCCGTGTCAGACACTGCACCGTGTCGAGGCGTCTCCTGGGGACGCGTCTCCTCGGCCGAAGCGCTGTGGAGAACCGGGTGGCGTCGTGCGATTGGATGACGCGGGGGTTCCTGTGGACGACTCGGCACGAACTCGGCACGCTTTCCCCTTGACAGAGAACGGTGTCTGACACCGTCGTCGGCCGGCCGCTCTCATGAGGCCCGCCCGGCAGCTCGCGGCTCAGCCGTGCCAGCGGCGGAAGACGACGCAGGCGTTGTGGCCGCCGAAGCCGAACGAGTTCGAGACACCGATCTCGACCTGCTGCTCGCGTGCGGCGTTCGGGATGTAGTCGAGATCGCACTCGGGATCGGCGACCTCCTGGTTGATCGTCGGCGGCAGCACGCCGCGCTCGAGCGCCAGGATCGTGAACGACGCCTCGACCGCCCCGGCGGCGCCGAGGCAGTGCCCGGTCGCGCCCTTCGTCGAGGAGACGGGGGTCGCATAGGCCTTCTCGTCGCCGAGGGCGAGCTTGATCACCCTCGTCTCGGCACTGTCGCCGACCGGCGTGGAAGTGCCGTGCGCGTTGATGTACCCGACCTCGTCGGGCCCGATGCCCGCGTCGGCGAAGGCCATCCGCAGCGCGCGAGCCGGGCTCTCGCCGGTCGGGTCCGGGTCGGAGACGTGCGTCGCGTCGGAGGAGACGCCGTAGCCGAGAAGCTCGGCGTAGATCTTCGCGCCCCGCGCCCGCGCGCGCTCGAGCTCCTCGAGCACGACCATCGCGGCCGCCTCGCCCATCACGAACCCGTCACGCTCGAGGTCGAAGGGCCGCGACGCGCGCTCGGGGTCGTCGTTGCGCCGCGAGATCGCCCGCATCGCGCCGAAGCCGGCGATCCCCACGCGCGAGACAGGGGCCTCGGTGCCGCCGCAGATCATCACGTCGGCGCGGCCGAGTCGGATGGCGTCGAGGCCGTCGCCGATCGCCATGTTCGACGCGGCGCACGCAGTGCACTCCGACAGCAGCGGGCCTTTCGTCCCGAGCTCCATCGAGACCCAGCCCGCCGCGAGGTTCGGGATGATCTGGACGATCGAGAACGGGTTGACGCGGTCCGGACCGCGTTGGTCGAGCACCTGGATGCACGCTTCGAAGGACTTGAGCCCGCCGATCCCCGTCGCGACGGCGGCGCCGATCCGCTCGGGCTCGGCCGCGATGTCGAGGCCGGCGTCAGCCTCCGCCTGGCGCGCCGCGACCAGGGCGAGATGCGTGAACCGGTCCATGCGGCGCGACGCCTTGTACTCGACGTAGTCGGTGACGTCGAGGTCCTTGACCTCGCACGCAAAGTCGACCGGGAAGCCGGCCGGGTCGAACTGCGTGATCGGCCCCGCGCCGGACTCCCCCGCGATCAGCGCGGCCCAGCTGTCCTCGACGGTGTTGCCGAGGGGCGTCACCATCCCGAGACCGGTGACGACGACGCGGCGCCTGCCGTTCTCCCGCATCGCGGCCACGCTACATCCCGAGCCCGCCGTCGACGAGGAGAACGTCCCCCGTGACGAACGCGGCGGCATCGGAACAGAGAAACCGCACCGCACCTGCGACGTCCTCCGGGTCGCCGAGCCGGCCGAGTGGCGTGTTCCGGAGCATCGCCTCGGTGGCCTCGTCGGGCAGCACGTCCGTGAGCTGCGTCTTCACGTAGCCGGGCGCGACGACGTTGGCACGCACGTTCCGGCTCCCGAGCTCGCGTGCGAGCGACTTCGTGAACCCGATGATCCCCGCCTTCGACGCCGCGTAGTTCGTCTGGCCCCAGTTCCCGTGCACGCCGACGATCGAGGAGACGTTCACGATCGAGCCGGCCCGCTTGCGCATCATCGGTCGCGCGGCCGCGCGGCACGTGTAGAAGACCGACGAGAGGTTCGTGTCGATGACCGTTCGCCAGTCGTCGTCGCTCATCCGCACGAGGAGCCCGTCGCGGGTGAGACCGGCGTTGTTGACGAGGACATCGACGTCGCCCGCCGCGTCGACGAGCGCTTTCGCCGACTCCGCGTCCGAGACGTCAGCCTCCACGGCACGGCCGCCGATCGCCGCTGCGACCGCCTCCGCCTCCTCCCGGCCCGTGCGATAGCCGACGACCACCCTCGCCCCGGCGCGACCGAGCTCGAGCGCGATCGCGCGCCCGATTCCCCTGGAGCCGCCGGTGACGAGGGCGAGCTTTCCCTCGAGCGACGCGAACGAGCTCACGAGGCGGTCAGTGCCTCCCTTGCCTTCTCGAGGCTCGCGAGGTCGTTGACGGAGAATGTCCTGGCCCCGCGGTCGATGCGCTTGACGAGCCCGGAGAGGACGTTGCCAGGGCCGATCTCGACGAACGTCGTGACGCCACCGCGCATCAGCTCGCCCGCCGCCTGCGTGAAGCGGACGGGAGCCGTGAGCTGGTCGACGAGCAGGGCGCCGAGCCGCTGCGCCGGCTCGATCTTCGCCGTGACCGTCGACATGAACGGCTTCACCGGGTCCGAGAAGCGGATCCGGTCGATCGCGGGCTTGAGCGCGCGACCGGCCTGGCCCACGAGCGGGCTGTGGAACGCGCCCGAGACCTTGAGCCGGATCGCTCGTCGCGCGCCGAGGCTCTCGGCCTCGGCGCAGCACTCCTCGACCGCCTCGTTCTCCCCCGAGACGACGATCTGGCCGGGGCAGTTGTAGTTGGCCGGCCAGACGCCGAGGATCTTCCGGCAGAGCGTCTCGACGAGGTGGTCCTCCAACCCGAGGATCGCCGCCATCGCGCCTGGCCGCTCCCGCGCAGCCGCCGCCATCGCAAGCCCGCGCTGGCGGACGAGGCCGATCGCCTCGCCCTCGGACATCGCCCCGACCGACGCGAGCGCGGCGAACTCGCCGACCGAGTGGCCGACGACGACGTCTGGCTCGATCCCCGCCTTGCGGACGGCGGCGAGGATCGCGAGGCTCGTCGCGACGAGCGTCGGCTGCTGCACCTCGGTCTCGACGAGCTCGTCGAGCGGCGAGGAGAAGCACAGGTGCGCGAGGTCCATCCCCGTCACCTCGGACCCGATCCGGTAGACCGCCATCGCCTCCGGGACGGCCTCGGCGATCTCCCGCCCCATCCCGACCTCGAGCGAGCCCTGGCCCGGGAAGCAGAACGCAACCTTCGTCATGCACTCCTCCTGTCCGTCCACTCGAGGAGCGCAGAGCCCCACGTCAACCCCGCTCCCATGCCCGTCATCAGGACGAGGGCGCCGTCGCGCAGGCGCCCGTCGGCCCGCGCGTCGGCCAGCGCGAGAGGGATGGAGCCTGACGACGTGTTGCCGAACCGATCCACGTTCACCACCGTTCGCTCGGGAGGGACGCCGAGCTTACCGACCGCGTGGTCGATGATCCTCTTGTTCGCCTGGTGGGGGACGTAGACGTCGACCTCGTCGATGGTACGGCCGCATTCGGCGAGCACGGCCTCGGCGGACGAGACCATCACCCGGGTCGCGAACTTGTAGACCTCGCGGCCGTTCATCCTGAGCATCGACTCGGGGCTCTCGAACTTTCGCGAGCCGCTGCCCGGAAGCTGCAGGTGGACGCCGCCGCCGCCGTCGGCGCCGAGCTCGAAGCCGAGGAAGCCGCCGTGCCCGACGGGCTCCATCACCACCGCGCCGGCGCCGTCGCCGAAGAGGACGAGCGTCGAGCGGTCTGTCCAGTCGAGAATCGACGAGAGGACGTCGCCGCCGATCACGAGCGCGCGGCGGGAAAGCCCGGCGGCGAGCATCCCGTAGGCCTGCGCGACGGCGTACATGAACCCGGTGCAGCCGGCGAGCAGGTCGTAGGCGGCAGCGTCTCGGGCCCCCAGCGAATCCGCGATGAGCGCGGAGGCCGTCGGAAACATCATGTCCGGCGTGACAGTCGCGCAGATGATCAGGTCGACGTCCCCCTCGCCGATGCGCGCGTCCTGGAGCGCTGCCTGAGCAGCCGGCAGTGCGATATCGGTGAGCGCCTGATCCTCGGCGATCATGCGGCGCTCGTGGATCCCCGTCCGCTCGACGATCCACTCGTCGGAGGTGTCCACGTGCCGGGCGAGATCGTCGTTCGTGACGACGCGCTCCGGGACGCAGACCCCGAGCCCCGTGATCCCGACCCTCGTGCCGTTCGCGCTGCCGATCATCGCTCCACCGCGAACGTCAGGGTGCCGCGCGCGGCGAGCTCGTCGCCGACGTGCGCCGTCGCCTTGCCGCGTCCGATCGGACCGCGAACGGTGTCGATCTCGCATGCGAGCGAGAGCGTCTCGCCGGGCGAGACGACGCGCTTGAAGCGACAGTCGTCGATCCCCGCGAAGAACGCGATCCGCCCGCGGTTCTCCTCCTCGGCGAGCACGGCGACGGCCCCCGTCTGCGCCATCGCCTCCACGATGAGAACGCCTGGCATCACGGGGCGGGCCGGGAAGTGGCCCGCGAACCACCAGCCGTCCTCCGGCACCCGGTAGGTCGCGGCGACGCGCTCGCCCGCCACGAGCTCGACGACCTCGTCGAGCAGGAGGAAGGGATCGCGGTGCGGCAGGATCGACTCGATCTGGTCGCGCCCGAAGGGCGGGGCGGGGGTCACGGGGCGAGTGTACTCGGGACGGGGAGCGATCCCGTGTCAGCGCCGGAGCGTCGCCGTGTTGCCCGCCGCGTCACGCGCGACGACCACGAGAGTGCGTACCCGCTCGATCCGCGGGATCCGGAGCGTCCCGGGGCCCGCCGGGCGCAGGGTGCGTCGCGCGCCGTTGACCCGCGCGACGAGGGTCGCGGCCTCGGACACCCACAGCCGCGGCGGAACCGCCGAGACGACGCGAACGACGGGCGACGTCGCGTCGAGGACGAACGGCAGCTCGACCGTCGCCGTCCCGACCGCGTCGACCGCCTCGACGGACACGACGTACGACCCGTCGCGCGCCTTCCCGATTCGCTTCCGCCCGTCCCAGGTCACCGTTTGCGGTCCCGACTCGACCTCGCCCTGAAACGGCGTCGCCACCCAGCGGCCGTCGCGCAGGATCCGCACCGTGAGCGTCGCTGGCGCGGTGAGGGGAACGGTGAGCGAGAGCGCGTCGTCGCGGCCGTCACCGTTCGGCGAAAAGGCGGCCGCGGCCAGCGCGATGCGCCCGAGCGTCCGCGTCACCGTGACGGGAACGTCGACCGAAGCCGTCCGACCGCCGGTCGCGCTCGCGGACACCCGGATGACGTAGGCACCGTCCGGAACGCTCGTTCCGTCGAAGGTGGCGGTACGCGGCCCGGCCCGGCGCCACTGCTTCGCCTCGATCTCCGTGACCGATGCGCCGGTCGCGTCGAGAACGGCCACCGCGACGTTCGCGTTGGCGCTCAGGGTGTACGACACGGTCGCGATGTCGGCCTGCCCGTCTCCGTTCGGCGTGATCGTCCCCGGCTCGGAGCGGACGGACGTGAGGGCCAGCGCGCCGGTCGCCGCCGCCGAGAGCACGCCTTCGGCAGGAGTCGCACCGGGCGACTCGATCCGCCACCGCGCGCCGGCGGGGACGGCGCCCGGAGGCAGCCACGTCCAGTCGACCGCGGTGCCCGACCCCTCGCCGCGCGCGAGCTCGAGCCCACTCCCGTCGGCGACGGTCACGGTCCACGGGAGCGGCGCCGAGAGCCGCGCGGTGAAGCGCGTGCCGCCCGACTCGTCGGCGGCGACCGCGGGATCGTAGAGCTTCGGCAGGCCGAGCGCCGCGACCCGCCTGGCGATCGTCGGGATCAGGTCGTAGAGGCGCTGGCCCGGGCAGGTCGTGAGCCCCGTGTCCCGGTGGCCGGAGATCGCGCGCAGGAACACCGGGATCCCCGGCGCGAACCGCTCGTTGCCCGACGAGATCCCGTTGAAGGTCGCGAGCGCGTCGAGGTGCGCGAGGTCGAGCCGCCAGGCGAGCGTGCGGACGAGCGCGTCGCCTGCGGGCGCGGGCGCCTCGACCGTACGAAAGTCGCCCATCACGGCGATCCCGAACGCGCCGGTGTTGAACCCCTTCGCATGCGCACCGACGACGTTCCGGTCGATGCCGCCGTAGCGCCCCTCGTAAACCGTTCCGAAGCGGTCGACGAGCGCGTTGTAGCCGATGTCGTTCCAGCCGTTCCCCTGGACGTGGTACAGCTCGATCGCACGGACGATCGCGGGCGCCTGCAGGCGCGTGTAGTCGTTGGTCCCCGCCGTGTGGTGGACGAACGCCATGCGCAGCGTGTCGGCGTAGGCCGGCTTCTCCCTGCGAATCGACTCGTCCGCCTGCCACGCGCTCCGCGGGACGATCTGCGGCGCGCCGGCCGCGAGCGTCGCTCGCAACGGGACCTTCGAGACGGGGCTGCGCACCGTGAGCGCCCGCGCGCGCGTGACCCGGCCGATCGCGCGAACCTCGAGCCCCCGGCCGCGACCGACCCAAATGGGGGCGCCCAGCCGCCAGCCTCGCGACGCGCGGCCCTCGCGGACGCCTGCGTCCGGCGCGTCGGTCTCGCCCTCGACGACCGGTCGCCAGGCCGACCAGCCGCGCGGCGTCCTGATCCGGAGCTCGAGCCGGCCGGGGCCCTGCCAGTGGATCCCGGCGAGCTGGAACTCCCGGGTCGCGACCGTGGCCGCCAGCGTGCGCTCGGCACGCAGCGGCAGCTCGCGCACCTGGAGCGTCGCGAGGCCGGCCGACGCCGACGCGGGGAGCGTGAGCGCGATGCCGAGGACGACGAGGAGGCGACGGATCATCGGGAAGGAAGCCAGCGTGACGTAGCACGCCTTCTCCGGCAACCCCCGTGACCCCTCCCTGACGGAATGCTTACCTGGGCAACGGGCAGCCTAGAACGCGGTTGCTAGAGTCGAAATCGTCGTGGACACGCTGGCCGTGCGGGCGCTTCGGTTGCTTCTCGCAGCGGGCGTCGTCGCGCTGCTCGTCGCGTTGCCCGCTTCGGCGGCGCCCGAGGCACCGCGGGTCCTCGTCGTCGAGTTCGACAACGACGTGAATCCCGTCACCCAGGACTACCTCCAGGGCGAGATGCACCGGGCCGAGCGAGACGGGTTCTCGGCTGTCGTGATCGAGATGGACACGCCCGGCGGGCTCGGCTCCTCGATGCGCGAGATCGTCAAGACGATGCTCGGCTGAAAGTGCCGGTCGTCGTGTACGTCGCACCGCCGGGATCGAGCGCAGACTCGGCCGGAGCGGTGATCGGACAGGCGGCGGACGTGCTCGCGATGGCCCCTCAGACGAACATCGGGTCGTCGACCCCGATCTCGGCGACCGGCGACGACCTCGGCAAGGACCTCCGCAAGAAGGTCGTCAACGACGCCGCCGCCTACATCGCCGAGCTCGCGCGGGAGCATGGGCGGAACGCCGACGCGGCCGAGGCGATGGTGCGCGACGCCGCCAACTTCGGCGCGCGAGAGGCTCTGCAGAAGGGCGTGATCGACGTCATCGCACCGACCGTGCCGGTGCTGCTCGAGCGGATCGACGGTACCAAGACCGTGCCGAAGGGCATGGTCCTCCATACCGCCGGAGCACAGGTCGAGCGGGTCGAGATGGGCTTCTGGAAGCGAGCGCTCGACGTGCTGATCGACCCGAACATCATCGCGCTCATGCTCTCGCTCGGGCTGGTCGGAATCGTCGTCGAGCTCTGGAACCCCGGGCTGATCCTGCCCGGCACGGTGGGCGTCATCTCGCTCCTCGTCGGCCTCTACGGGCTCCAGGTGCTGCCTGTCTCGGCCGCGGGCGTGCTCCTGATGCTGTTTGCCGCCGGGCTCTTCGTCGCCGAGGCGTTCGTCGTCAGCCACGGAGCGCTCACGCTCGCCGGCGCCGTGACGTTCGTGATCGGCGCGCTCATGCTCTTCGATCCCGCCGGGCCTGCCTATCAGGTCTCGCTCTGGACCGCGATCGCGATCGCGGGCACGCTCGCGCTCATGCTCGGCGTCGCCCTCACACGGGTCGTGAAAGCCCGCCGCAACCCCGTCGAGGTCGGCGTCGGCAGCATGGTCGGAGGCGAGGGCGTCGTCCGCCGCGACGGATGGGTGACTGTCGGCGGAGAGCTCTGGCGCGCACGCTCCGCAGACGGCAGGAAGCTCGTCCCCGGCGAGCGCGTCAGCGTCGAGTCCGTCGAGGACGACCTCGAGCTCGTCGTAGGATCACCGCACCCGACCGAAAGGGCCTGATGGACATCGCGCTGATCGTCGTCGCAGTCGTCGTCGTCATCCTGATCCTGATCCTCTTCGCCGCGGTGAAGATCACGCGCGAGTACGAGCGCGGCGTCATCTTCCGCCTCGGCCGGCTGCTCCCCGAGCCCAAGGGTCCCGGCCTGTTCGTGATCATCCCGTTCATCGACAAGATGGAGCGCGTCGACCTGCGCACGGTGACGCTGAACGTGCCTCCGCAGGAGGTGATCACGAAGGACAACGTCCCCGTGCGCGTCAACGCTGTCGCGTACTTCCGGATCGTCGAGCCCAAGGCGGCGATCGTGCAGGTCGAGAACTACATGGTCGCGACCTCGCAGATCGCGCAGACGACGCTCCGCTCCGTGCTCGGCCAGCACGTTCTCGACGAGCTCCTTTCGGAGCGCGACAAGATCAACCAGATCCTCCAGTCGATCATCGACGAGGCGACGTCTCCTTGGGGCATCAAGGTCTCGATCGTCGAGGTGAAGGACGTCGAGATTCCCGGCGACATGCAGCGCGCGATGGCCCGCCAGGCCGAGGCCGAGCGCGAGCGGCGCGCGAAGGTGATCTCGGCCGAGGGCGAGTATCAGGCCTCCGAGCGGCTCAAGGACGCCGCCGCGGTGATGGCGCAGGAGCCGATCACCGTGCAGCTGCGCTACCTGCAGACGCTGCTCGAGATCGGCGCGACGCAGAACTCGACGATCGTGTTCCCGATCCCGATCGAGTTCCTCGAGACCCTGGGGATCCACCGGCTGAAGGGTGAGTAGGTGCGGACGCTTCTGGGCGTCCTCGTCGTCCTTCTCGTCCTGGTTCCACTCGCGGCGGCCGCCGTGCGCGGCGTGCGCCGGGTCGCCGGAGCGAATCAGGTCGAGGATGCCGGCCGCACGGCGCTGCAGACCCTCGTCGAGGGCCTCGTCGTGCTCGCCGTCGTCGTCCTCGGCGTCGTGGTCGTCGTGGCGCTCGTCGACTCGTAGCCGAGACCGAGACCCGGAGCACGCCCGAGGGAAGCGGCGATCGGTGGCCGAAGGTCCTGCGGCACGGCGGCCATGGTTCGAATCCCGCCTCCTCGTCAGCAGCCGAGGGCGTAGCCGATCGCCGAGCAAACGCGGATCATCGTGACGTCGTCGACCGCTCCGACCCGCTCCACGAGCGATGTCTGGGCGACCGTATGGATACCGTCGCAGTTGACGACAGACGGGTGATCGAGCCCGGCTTCATGGTGATCGAAATCCACTTCGGGTGCGATGCCTCGCATCGATGTCGTGATCTCGGCGACAGTCACGAGTCGACGCGCGCCGATCACCTCGGAGCGGGTCAACACGAGCACGGGCCGCCGCTTGCGACCCACCTCCGCCAACCAGACGTCGCCGCGGCTCACTCCTCGGGCCAGGCCTCCGCTCGGACCCAGAACGGGTCGATCCGCTCCGGCGCGCGCTCGTAGGCGACCCGGTCGGCGGCCGCAAGCGCCGCGTTCACGGCAGCTTCCACGCCATCACGTGCGGCAGCGGAGATATTGATCCCGAGCGAGCGTGCCCGGTCGGCCAGGGATTCGTCCAGCGTGACGGTTGTGCGGATCGAGGCCATACGCCGATGCTAGCACCACGTGCTATACACCACGCGTAGGGCTGGCGGGAGCGTCCCGGGGTCAGGCACCTTCGGTGCCAGACCCCTCCTCACCGTCGACGCCAGGACCCTCGTCCTCGTCCGAGCCGACCACCGGGGCGAGGCTCGAGACCTGCTCGCCCTCGCGGAGACGCATCACGATCACGCCCTGCGTCGCGCGGCCGGAGCGCTTGATCCCGTCGACCGCGGTGCGGATCACGGTGCCGCCGTCGGAGATGAGCATCACCTGGTAGCCGTCGCGGACGATGCGCGCGCCGGCGAGGCGACCCTTGCCCTCGACGAGCTGCGCCGTCTTGACACCCATCGTGCCGCGACCCTTCACGGGGTAGTCGGACACGCGGGTGCGCTTGCCCCAGCCGTTCTCGGTGACGACGAGCAGGTCGGCGTCGTCGTCGGCGATGTCGACCTCGATCACCTCGTCGCCCGCGCGGAGCTTCATGCCCGCGACGCCCGAGGCCGGACGCCCCATCGGGCGAACGTCCTTCTCGGAGAACCGCACCGCCTGGCCCATGCGCGAGACCATCAGGATGTCGTCGTCTCCGTCGGAGAGCCGGACGCCGATGAGCTCGTCGTCCTCGCGCATCTTGAGCGCGATGATCCCGTCGGCCTTGAGCGGCGTGTTGTACTCGCTGAACTCGGTCTTCTTGACAATCCCCTTCTTCGTGGCGAAGACGAGGTACTTCGCCTCCTCGAAGTTCCGGGTCGCGATCACCGCACGGATCAGCTCGTCCTGACGCAGCGGGAGGAGGTTGACGATCGCGCGGCCCTTGGACTGGCGCGACCCGAGCGGAAGCTCGTGCACCTTCAGCCGGTAGACCTTGCCGACGGTCGTGAAGAAGAGGATGAAGTCGTGCGTCGAGGCGACGAAGAGGTGCTCGATGTAGTCGTCGTCCTTCATCTCCATGCCCATGACGCCGATCCCGCCGCGTCGCTGCTCGCGGTAGCTCGTGACGGGCAGCCGCTTGATGTAGCCGGAGCGGGTGATCGCGATGACCATGTCCTCCTCGGCGATCATGTCCTCGAGCTCGAGCGACCCCTCGCTGGCGGCGATCTCGGTGCGGCGGTCGTCGTTCCGCCCGAAGCGCTCCCGGAGCTCGACGAGCTCCTCGCGGATCACGCCGTCGATGCGCTTCTCGTCGCCGAGGATCTCGCGCAGCTCGCCGATCCGCTCCTGGAGATCGGCGTAGTCGTCCTGCAGCCGCTTCCGCTCGAGGCCGGTGAGGGCGCGCAGCCGCATGTCGAGGATCGCCTGCGCCTGGATCTCGGAGAGCGAGAATCTCTCGATCAGCGCCTCGCGCGCCTCGTCGGTCGACGCCGAGGCGCGGATCGTCTCGATCACGGCGTCGAGGTTGTCGAGCGCGATCAGCAGGCCCTCGAGCATGTGCGCGCGGCGAACGGCATTCCGCAGCTCGTACTTGAGGCGCCGCGTGACGACCTCGCGCTGGTGGTCGAGATAGTGGCGGATCAGCTCGAGCAGGGACAGCGTCCGCGGGACGCCGTCGACGAGCGCGACGGCGTTGTAGCCGAACGTCGTCTGCAGGGCCGTGTGCTTGTAGAGCTTGTTCAGGGCGACCTGCGGGATCGCGTCGCGCTTGAGCTCGATCTGGATCCTCATCCCCGACTTGTCCGAGAGGTCCTTCACGCCCGACGCCGTGTTCGGGATCTCGGTGAGGACGCCGTCCCGGACGAGGTCGGCGATCTTCGTGATCACACCGTCGTCGCCGCCCTTCTTGACGCCGTACGGCAGCTCGGTGACGACGATCGCCGACTTGCCACCCCGGAGCTCCTCGACGTGCGCGCGCGCCCGGACGACGATCCGCCCGCGGCCGGAGCGGTACGCCTCGCGAATCCCCTCACGGCCGAGGACGATGCCCCCGGTCGGGAAGTCCGGCCCCTTCAGATGCCGGCTGAGCCGGTCGACGTCGGCGGCCGGGTCGTCGATGAGCGCGACGATCGCGTCGACGACCTCGGCGAGGTTGTGCGGCGGCATGTTCGTCGCCATTCCGACGGCGATGCCCGAGGAGCCGTTGACGAGGAGGTTCGGGAAGCGGGCGGGGAGCACCGACGGCTGCTGGGCGGTGCCGTCGTAGTTCGGCTCGAAGTCGATCGTGTCGTCCCCGATGTCGCGGAGCAGCTCCATCGCCATCGCGGAGAGCCGGCATTCGGTGTAGCGCTCCGCGGCCGCCGGGTACCCGTCCACGTTCCCGAAGTTCCCCTGCGGGTCGACGAGCGGGTAGCGCAGCGAGAAGGGCTGTGCCATCCGGACGAGGGCGTCGTAGATCGCCTGGTTGCCGTGCGGGTGGTACTTGCCCATCGTGTCGCCGACGACCCTGGCGCACTTGATCCGCGGCCTGCCCGGTTGGAGGCCGAGCTCGTTCATCGCGTAGAGCACGCGCCGGTGGACGGGCTTCAAGCCGTCGCGCACGTCCGGCAGCGCACGCGAGACGATCACGCTCATCGCGTAGTCGAGGAAGCTCGACCGCATCTCCTCCTCGAGCTCGCGCGTCTCGATGCGGCCGGCGCCGAGCGGATCGTTCGTCGCCATCAGCTCAGACGTCCAGCTTCGCGTACTTCGCGTTCTGCTCGATGAAGAGGCGGCGAGGCTCGACCGCGTCACCCATCAGCATCGAGAACACCTGGTCGGCAAGCGCGGCATCCTCGACCGAGACCTGCACGAGCACCCGGTTCTCGGGGTTCATCGTCGTCTCCCAGAGCTCCTCGGCGTTCATCTCGCCGAGCCCCTTGAAGCGGCTCACCTGGACGCCTTCCTTCGCGAGGTCGAGGATCGCGGCACGTGCCTCCTGGAACGTCCCGGCGAGACGCGTCTTCTTGCGGAGCGTGATCGTGAACGGCGGCGCGCCGACGATCTCGAGCAGCCGGGCGTACGTCTTCTGGAGCCCCGCGTAGACGGGCGAGGCGAACATCGACGCGGGTAGCTCGACGTGCGTCGCGGCATTCGTCTCGCGCTCGACGAGCTTTACGCGAAGCACCCGGTCGGGAGTGCCGTTCGGGAGCACGGCGTCGTGAATGCCGGCCGGCTCGAGCGCGTGCTCGTCGTCGCCGAGCGCGGGGAGCAGCGGCTGGATCGCCTCGAGCGTCGACGCGTCGTGCTCGGCGAGCCGGTGCTCGACGCTGAACTCCGCCGCGACCGCGCCGTGGTCGGCCCGCAGCCGCGCCAGCCAGCCGTCGAACTCGGTGAGCGCCCGCACGAACCGGGTGTGGCGGGCCTCGGTCACCTTGAACGACTGGCCGTTCCGGTCGGTCACCTCGGCGTCCTTCGCGCGTTCGCGGACGAGCAGCTCCTCGAAGTGCGCCTCCTTCTCGATGAAGCGCTCCTGGTTGCCGAGCTTGACGCGGTAGAGCGGCGGCACCGCGGCGTAGACGTGGCCGCGCTCGACGAGCTCTTTCATCTGGCGGAAGAAGAACGTGAGCAGCAGCGTGCGGATGTGCGAGCCATCCACATCGGCGTCGGTCATGACGATGATCCGGTGGTAGCGCAGCTTCTCGATGTCGAACTCCGGACCGATGCCGCAGCCGATCGCGGTCACGATCGACTGAATCTCGAGGTTCGAGAGCACCTTGTTGATCCGGTTCTTCTCCGAGTTGATGACCTTGCCGCGGAGCGGGAGGATCGCCTGGAAGTTCTTGTCGCGCGCGTCGACCGCCGAGCCGCCCGCCGAGTTGCCCTCGACGAGGTACAGCTCGCAGCTCTCGGGGTCCGTCGACTGGCAGTCCGCGAGCCGGCCCGGGAGCCCGCCGCCTGCGAGCGCGCCCTTGCGGCTGACCTCGCGGGCCTTCCGGGCCGCCTGCCGGGCGCGCGCCGCGTCGATCGCCTTGGAGATGATCTTCTTGCGCTCGTTCGGATGCTCGTGCAGGAACTCGGCCAGCTTCTGGTTGACGACCTGCTGGACGAACCCCCGCACCCAGGGGTTGCCGAGCTTCGTCTTCGTCTGGCCCTCGAACTGCGGCTCGCGGAGCTTCAGCGAGATGACCGCGGCGAGGCCCTCACGAACGTCGTCCCCCTCGAGGTTGGCCTCCTTCTCCTTGAGCTGGCCCTCGTCGCGGGCGAACTTGTTGATCGTCGACGTGAGCGCCGCGTCGAAGCCCGACCGGTGGGACCCGCCCTCGATCGTGTTGATGTTGTTCGCAAACGAGAAGACGGTGTCGGTCGTGTACTTCGCGTTCCACTGGAGCGCGATCTCGACTGACCCGCGGCCCTCGTCGTCCTCGGCTTCGAAGTAGGCGATCGACGGGTGGATCGGGTCCTTCTCGGCGTTGACGTGGCGGACGAAGTCGCGGATCCCGCCCTCGTAGTGGAACTCCTCCACCCACTCCCCGCTGCGATCGTCGGCGAAGCGAATGCGGAGGCCGCGCGTGAGAAACGCCGTCTCGCGAAGGCGCTGCCGCAGGGTCTCCCTGGCGAAGTCGAGCTCCTCGAAGATCTCCGCGTCGGGGAGAAAGGAGATCGTCGTGCCGGTGTCGTCCTCGTCGGTCGTGCCGGTGACCTCGAGCTCCGCTACGGGATTGCCGCGCGCGAACTCCTGCCGCCAGATCTTCCCGTCCCGCCTCACCTCCGCCACGAGCCATTCGGAGAGCGCGTTGACGACCGAGACGCCGACGCCGTGCAGGCCGCCCGAGACCTTGTACCCGTCCCCGCCGAACTTGCCTCCCGCGTGGAGCTTGGTGAGCACGACCGTGAGCGCCGACAGATCCTGGTCCTCGATCAGGTCGGTCGGGATGCCCCGGCCGTGGTCGACGACGGTGACCGAATGGTCGGGGTGCAGGCGCACCTCGACGAAATCGTTGTGGCCCGCGAGCGCCTCGTCGACCGCGTTGTCGACGACCTCGTAGACCAGATGGTGGAGACCCCGCGAGCCGGTCGAGCCGATGTACATCCCGGGCCTGAGCCGGACGGGCTCGAGCCCCTCGAGAACCGTGATGTCCTTTCCGGTATAGGCGGTTTCGGTCACATGCCTCCTGAGAGAAGAAATGCCTGCAAAACAACGCTTTTGCGGGCTGCGAACAGTATATCAGACAGCGCGGTCGGCGCGGGCTGCGGCGAGGCTCGCGGCGGCTGCGCGGCGGACCGCCTCGCGGAGCTCGGGATCGTCGATCGCGGCGCTCAGGGAGGCCGCGCGCACGCCGTCCTCGGGGCTCGGCGGCGCCACCTCGCGGCGGGGCCGTTCCTCGGCGCCGGGCGAGGGGACCGGGCCCGGCGCAAAGCGCAGCGACGGCGGTGTCGCGTCGCCGAGCGACGCGCTGAGCTTCGCGCGCACCTCGCCCTCCATGCGGCCGAGCTCGAACGCCCAGGTGGAGGAGATCGTCGTCACGTGGAGCGTCCCGTCGCGGGCGAGCCGCTGCGGCCAGGCCGCGCGCGCGATCGCCGAGCCGACCGCGGCCGGCCAGGCCGCGGTCACGGCCGCGAGCACCCCGGCGTCGGGAACGCCGGCGCTGCGGAGGGCACGACGCACGGATCCGTCGAGGCGCTCCATCAGCCGCGCCGGACCTTCCCCGGCGTCACGGCGAGGAGTTGCGCCGGCGCAAGCGGCAGCGCCTCGGCGCCGGTCGCGGTGACGAGCGTCTGTCCGGCGGTGCCCAGGCGTTCGCTGAGGATCCGCCGACGGTCCGCGTCGAGCTCCGAGAGCGCGTCGTCGAGGAGAAGCAGCGGCGGCACGCCCACCTGCGAGCCGAGCAGCTCTGCCTCGGCGAGCAGGAGCGACAGCACCGCCAGGCGCTGCTCCCCCTGCGACCCGTACGTACGGAGCTCCCGGTCGCCGGCGAGGATGCGGATCTCGTCGAGGTGAGGGCCCAGACCGGTCGTCCCCCGCTCGAGGTCGCGCGGCAGCCGGGCGTCGAGCGCTGTCCTCGACGGCGGCTCGGCGTCGTAGGCGAGCGCCGCCTGCTCGAGACCGAGCTCGCCCGCGCGCTCGGCGAAGGCCGGGGTGAGGAGCGAGAGCACCCGTGCGCGTGCGTCGACGAGCTGGGCGGCGAGGGCGGCGACCTGATCCGTCCACGGGTCGAGCGCCGCCCGGTCGGAGACGCCGGCGGCGATCCGCCGCAGCGCCGCGTTCCGCTGACCGAGCGCCGCTGCGTACGCGCCGGAGAGGTCGGCCCGCGAAGGCAGCGCACGTGCCAGCACTCGGTCGAAGTACGCGCGCCGGGTCGCGGGGCCGCCCTTCACGACGGCCAGCCGGTCGGGCGTGAAAGCGAGCGCGTGAATCCGCGACCGGAGGTCGTCGACGGATCCGAGAGCGGCGCCGTTCCAGCGGATCCGCTTGGGCTCGCGCGTGGACAGACGCACCTCGGCCTCGACGACCGCGCCGCCGCGCCGGCCGGCGACGCGGGCCAGACCCTCTTCGGTGCCGCGTCGAACGAGCTGCGTGTCCTGCCTCGTGCGGAACGAGAGCCCCTGCGCGGCGACGTGGATCGCCTCGAGCAGGTTCGTCTTGCCCGCGCCGTTCCGTCCCGTGACGAGCACGAGCCCCGGCTCGAGGGCCAGCTCGAGCCGGGGGTACGAGCGGACGTCGCGAAGCGACACCTGCTCCACGATCAGACCGGGATCTCCCCGAGCTACCCCGCGAGCCGGATCGGCATGATCAGGTACCAGAAGGCGTCGCCCTCCGAGCTGAGCAGGCCGGGCCGGAGCGGGTTGATGAGCTTGAGCTGAACGGCGTCCGAGGTCACCGACTCGAGCCCCTCGCGCAGGAACTCCGCGTTGAAGCCGATCTCGAGCGCCTCGCCTGCGTACGCGACGGCGAGCGACTCGCGCGTCTCGCCGACATCCTGGCTCTGCGCCGAGATCGTGAGCTCGCCCTCGCTGAAGCGGAGCCGCAGCGGCGTGTTCCGCTGCGCCATCACCGCCGCGCGGCGAACGACCTCGAGGATCTCGCCGCGGTTCAGCTCGAGCTCGACGTCGAACGTCTCCGGCTTGAGCTGCGCGACGTTCGGAAACTGCCCGTCGATCCGGCGGGTCGTCAGCCATGCGTCACCGGCGCCGAAGATGACGTGGTTCTCGCTGACACCGAGTTGCACGGTCTCGTTGCCGGCGGCGATGCGCCCGAGCTCGTCGAGCGCGCGGGCCGGGATGATCGCCTCGAGCTCGGGTCCGGCAGACGGGAGCTCGGTCTCCTTCACCGCCATGCGGTACGAATCGGTCGCGGCCATCGTCAGGCGCGACCCTTCGAAGCGTACGAGGATGCCGGTGAGGACAGGCCGCGACTCGTCGCGCGAAGCGGCGCGCGCGACACGCTGCACCGTATCGAGCAGCGAGGCCGACTCGATGTCGTGGAGCGGGACATCGATCGCCGGCAGGCGCGGGAAGTCCTCCGCGGCGAAGACGTTGAGGCGACCCGAGTACGAGCCCGAGTCGATCGACGCCACACCGTCCTCCGAGCGATGCGCGATCGTCACCTCGCTCGCGGGAAGCAGGCGCACGACATCGCCGAGGAGCCTCGCGGGAACGACGATCGCGCCCTCGCCCTCGACGCTGGCGGGCACCGTCGTGCGAAGCGACAGCTCCATGTCCGTCGCCTCGAGCTCGAGCAACCCGTCACGCGCCCGCAAGAGGATGCCGCCGAGAACCTGAACGGCCCCCGGGTCGACGAGGCGCGGGAGACGAGGGCCAGCCTGCTCGCAAGCTCGTCGCGCCCGAGGACGACGCGAATCTCCGAGCCGACGGCGATGTCGGTTTCCATCATTTCTCTCTTAAACCTTTCGTCGTAGTCCATAGGGAGTGTGGACGACGGGGAAGACGAACAGAAACGTCGTCGTCATGCGGGTTTCCGCGGTGGGTCCCGCGGGCGTAGTTGTCCACCGCATCCCCAGGCGCTCGCTGCGCAACGTCGCTCGAGAGGAATCTATCCACGGTGCTTGATCCGGGCGGTGAGGTCCTGCACGAGGTTGTACACAGCTCTGTCCTCGGAGATCATGCGCGTGATCTTTGCGTTCGCGTGGAGGACGGTCGTGTGGTCGCGACCACCGAACTCCTTGCCGATCTTCGGCAGCGAGGCGTCCGTGAGCTCGCGCGAGAGGTACATCGCAACCTGGCGCGGGTAGGCGACCGCCTGGGAGCGGCGCGGGCTCACGAGCTCCTGCACGGTGAGCGAGAAGCGCTCGCACACCGCCTCCTGGATGAGGGCGATCGTCACCTTCGGCAGCTCGCCACCGGAGGGAAAGAGGTCTCGCAGCACCTGTTCGGCGAGCTCGACGTCGAGCGGGAGACCGGTGAGCGACGAGAAGGCAACGACGCGCGTGAGCGCTCCCTCGAGCTCGCGGATGTTCGTCGACACACGGCCGGCGATGAAGGTGAGCACCTCCGGGTCGGTGACCGCGATGCCGTCGGTCGTGACCTTCTTGCGCAGGATCGCGATCCGCGTCTCGAGGTCGGGTGGCTGGATATCGGTGATCAGCCCCCACTCGAACCGTGACCGCAACCGCTCCTCGAGCGTCGCGATCTCCTTCGGAGGGCGATCGGACGAGATGACGATCTGCCGGCCGGCCTCGTAGAGGGAGTTGAAGGTGTGGAAGAACTCCTCCTGGAAGCGCTCCTTGCCCTCGAGGAACTGGATGTCGTCCACGAGCAGGACGTCGTACGCGCGATAGCGGTGCTTGAACCCCTCGATTCGCTTGTCGCGGAGCGAGTTGATGAAGTCGTTCGTGAACGTCTCGCTCGTCACGTAGCGCGTCGTGAGACCCTTCGAGTGGTCGCTCACGTACGCGCCGATCGCCTGCAGCAGGTGTGTCTTGCCGAGCCCGGTGCCTCCGTAGATGAAGAGTGGGTTGTACGCCTGCGCAGGCGCCTCCGCGACCGCGAGCGCCGCTGCATGGGCGAAGCGATTCGAGGAGCCGATGACGAAGTTGTCGAACGTGTACTTCGGGTTCGCGCCGGGCTGCACCTCCCTCGCGACGGGCGCGGGAGCGGCGACCGGCTGTCCGTCCATCACGGCGGCGGGGTCCTCGACCTCGAGCACGACGCGTGCGTCGCGACCGAGCGAGTCGCGAACCGCGCTCTCGAGCAGGCCCAGGAAGTTCGACTCGATCCAGGTGCGGGAGAAGTCGTTCGGAACGACGACGACGAAGACGTCCTCCCGCAGCGCCCGCGGTCTCGCCGAGGCGAACCACATCGTGTACGTCGTCTGGTTGAGCGTGTCCTCGAGCCGGCGGGAGACGTCTCCCCAGAGGCGTGCGACGGTCGGCTCGAGAGGGTTCTCCACGCGGTGCTCGATGCTCCTCGGGACGGACGGGGAGGCGCGAGCATACCACCGTCTGAGAGCCGCGGATGGCGTGCCACCGACCCGGGAACATGCCGAGAAACACACCAATTTGCAGGTATTTCTTGTGTCTCCACACCGATCTCCACAGCTGTGGACAAGCATGCCGGCGCCGCCCGCGCGGGCGACGCCCCTCCCTTGTGAGCAGCCGTTTCGAGAGAAACACCGGCCGGCGCCGTTGTGGATAACCGGCGCCCGGAAGACCTCGTCTATACTCCGCGCTCCGCCGTGCCGCCGGGCGCGGGCAATGTCTCAGCAAAGGGCTTCTCACCGCCGTGAAGCGCACGTACCAGCCGAACGTCCGCCGCCGCAAGCGCAAGCATGGCTTCCGCGCGCGCATGTCGACCCGTGGCGGACAGGCGATTCTCAAGCGCCGCCGCGCCAAGGGGCGGAAGCGCCTCTCGGCCTGAGCCGCTGCCGTGGAGCGCCGGCAGCGCCTGTCTCGTTCTCGTGATTTCGAGGCTGTATACCGGCAGGGCCGGTCGGTCTCGAACCGCTCGCTCACGCTGCACTGGTTCGTGCGCGACCCGGACGGTGCCGGCGAGCCCCGGCTCGGTCTCGCGATTCCTCGCGCGGTTGGCCCGGCCGTGACACGGAACCGTCTCAAGCGCCAGCTCCGCGCTGTGTGGGACGAGCTCGCGACCGAGGTGCCGGCCGGCCGGGACTACGTGGTCGCGGCCCGTCCCGGTCTTGCCGAGGCGGCAGAGTCACGCGGGCACCAGTGGCTCGTCGACCAGGTGCGCGAGGTGATCGGCAAGGTACACGGGTGAGGTGGGTCGGCATCGGCCTCGTGCAGGCGTGGCGACACACGCTGGGCCTGCTGACGCCTCCCGGCACGTGCAAGTACCACCCGAGCTGCTCGCAATACGCGCTCGAGGCGTTCCGCGAGCTCGGTCTCGTCCGGGGCGGCATCCTCGCCGGCTGGCGGCTCCTGCGCTGCAACCCGTGGAGCCACGGGGGTGTCGACCACGTCCGCGACCGGCGGCTGTTCCGTTCGCGTGAGGACAGAGGGAGGCTGCGCACGTGATCGCCGTGGCCAACCCCCTCCGCCCGATCGAGAACTTCCTCACGAGCCTGCTCGAATGGTTCCACGCGACCGCGGGCTTCTCGTGGGCGTGGTCGATCGTGGCGCTCGTCGTCCTCGTCCGCCTCGTGCTCGTCCCGGTCACGGTGCGCCAGATCCACTCGATGCAGAACCTCCAGGCGCATGCGCCGGAGATGAAGGAGATCCAGCAGCGCTGGAAGCACGACAAGCAGCGGCAGAACGAGGAGCTGATGAAGTTCTACCGCGAGAACAAGATCAATCCGGCCGCGTCGTGCCTGCCGATCGTCCTGCAGATCCCGATCTTCATCTCGCTGTTCTACGTGCTGAAGGACTTCGAGAAGGAGGTCTTCCCGGGGTACCCCGGCTCGAGCCTGGACTTCATCGGTCTCGTCGACATCACGCAGCCGACGAAGGACGGCTGGGGACCACTCCTGCTCGTCGTCTACGTCGCGAGCCAGCTGACCTCCTCGTACTTCATGGCCGCGACGATGCAGAAGGCGCAGCGGATCCTGCTGATGGTGCTGCCGATCGCCTTCGTCCCGTTCATCCTCAACTTCCCGGCCGGGCTGATGATCTACTGGCTCACCACAAACCTGTGGACGACGGGCCAGGGGATCGTCACCCGCCGGATGATGCCGCGGCCGGACCTGGGCGTGCAACACAAGAGCTCGCGGACGCCTCCGAAGGAGCCGCCGGCACCCGCTCCGCCGCCGAAGTCGAAGAAGCGCCAGCCGGGCGTGCCGGCGACCGACGGCGGCGCCCCCACGAGCGCCGGCCCGCCACGGCGCGTGAAGCGCAAGCGCAGCGGCGGGGGCAGGCGCAGGTGAGCGAGGTCTCCGTCGAGGCGACGGGCGAGACCGTCGGCGAGGCGAAGTGGTCGGCACTCCGCGAGCTCGAGCGGCTCGCGCCCGGAGTCGATCGCGACGCCGTCCGCTTCCAGGTCGTGAGCGAAGGAGAGCGCGGCCTGCTCGGCGTCGGATACACGCCGGCCCGTGTGGTGGCGACCGCCACGCGACCTGCTGTGGCACTCCCTCCCGAGCCCACGGGCCCCGCGATCGAGGGCGAGCCGGCCGTCGCTCGTGCGCTGCTCGAACGGTCGCTGGTTGCGCTCGGCATCGCGGGGACGGTGAGCGTCGAGGAGGGAGACGACGAGGTTGTCGCGACGGTCTCGGGCCACGACCTCGGCGTCCTCATCGGCCGGCACGGCCAGATGATCGACGCGCTCCAGTACCTCGCGAACGCGATCGCCCATCGTGCCGCGGGCGAGGATCGACGCCGAATCGTCGTCGACGCCGCGGGCTACCGGGCCCGCCGCGCGGCGACGCTCGACTCGCTCGCCCGCCGCGGCGCGGAGCAGGCGTCCGCGACCGGCCGTCGCGTAGAGCTCGAGCCGATGAGCTCGGTCGAGCGCCGGATCGTCCACGAGGCGCTCAAGGACGATCCGGAGGTGGAGACCGAGAGCGAGGGGATGGAGCCTCACCGCTACGTGGTCGTCTTCCCCCGCCGTACCGTCGACTGAACCCGCGGTCCGGGCCGCCATTGTCCGCAGGCCTTCTCGACCGCTGGCTCGCCGCCGTCGTGGCGACAGCGGGCCTGACCGCGCTCCGCGATCTCGAGACGGCCCGCCGCGCACTTCTCGACGACGCGCTTCGCGGCCTCCCGCTCGTCGCAGCGGAGGAGGGGCCGATCGTCGACGTCGGCTCGGGCGGAGGCACGCCGGGGATCCCGCTCGCGGCGTCGCTGCCCGACCGCGAGGTGACACTGGTCGAGGCCGAGCGGCGCAAGTGCGACTTCCTGGAGCGGTGGACGGCCGAGCTCCCGAACCTCCGCGTCGTCTGGGGTCGCGCCGAGGAGCAGCCGCTCGAGGCGTACGGGGTCGCCGTCGCGAAGGCCCTCGCCGAGCCGCCGGTCGCGGCCGAGTGGTGCCTCCCGCTCGTCTACGAGGGAGGGGCGGTCGTGCTCTGGGTCGGGCCGTCGGTCGACCAGCAGCGGATTGCCGCCGTCGCCACCCGGCTTGCCGCCAGCGCCGAGCCTGCACCGGCCGGCTTCGTCCTCCTCCGTAAGACCGGTCCCACGCCGGCGGGCTTCCCGCGCCGTCCCGGCGCCGCCCGCAAGCGCCCGATGGCCTGACAAGCTAGCAACAGTCTGCTGCAAGCCTCCTTCGGCCTGCGTGTGGTGGAGGAGGAGCGGGGGTACGTGCCGTGGGAGGGCCGTGGTGGAGCAGGATCGCGAACTCGGGCTGGAGGCGGCGGCCTCGAGGCGACGGCGCTGCTGTTCGGTCCGGCTGCGCACGAGCTGCACCTCGCGAGTGCCCATGCGCGTAGAGCTGCCTTCCGGGCACGCGAGATCCCCCGCGGCGCAGCCCCGCACGGGCCTTGCTCGACCATCCCAGAACCGGCCGGAGACGCTCGTCGTCCAGGTGCACGAGCATCGCCTGCGCGCTCCCGGCTCTGAGCCCGAGACGTCCGGGCACCCGGGTACCGTGAAGCCGTGCCGGCCCGGATCTACGCGATCGCGAACCAGAAGGGCGGCGTCGGCAAGACGACGACCGCCGTCAACCTCGCGGCGTGCCTGGCGGAGGCCGGCGAGCGCTGCCTGATCGTCGACCTCGATCCGCAGGCGAACGCGACCTCCGGCCTCGGCCTGCGCGCGAACGGCCACTCGACGCTCGATCTCCTCGACGGGGCTCCGCTCGCGGAGCTCGTCGTGCCGAGCGCGTTCCCGAACCTCGACGTCGTGCCGGCGAGGGCCGAGCTCGCGGCCGCGACCGTGCACCTGTCGGCGCTCGAGGGCGGCGAGCGGTATCTCGCGGACGCGCTCGCGCCGATCGCGACCGCGCCGTACACCTTCGTCTTCCTCGACTGCCCCCCGTCGTTCGGGCCGCTCACCGTGAACGCGCTCGCCGCGGCGGACAGGGTGATCGTGCCCGTGCAGGCGGAGTACTACGCGCTCGAGGGGCTCTCGCAGCTGCTCGGCTCGATCGACCTCGTCAAGCGGCGGCTCAACCCGCGGCTCGGCGTCGCCGGGATCCTCCTCACGATGGTCGACGGCCGGACACGGCTCGCAGAGGAGGTCGAGCGAGAGCTCCGCGCGCATTTCGGCGAGCTCGTCTTCACGCAGACAGTGCCCCGCTCCGTACGGCTCGCAGAGGCCCCGAGCCACGGGCTCCCCGCGATCGCCTACGACCGCCGGTCCGCCGGCGCCGAGGCTTACTGGAAGGTGGCGAACGAGCTTGTCGAGCGCACCTGAGTCTTCGACTTCGCGACGCGGCCTCGGCCGCGGCCTCGAGGTCCTTGTCGGCGGCGCAGGCGCCGGCGGCGAGCTCCTGCACCTCCCGGTGGACGCGATCCACCCGAACCCGCGCCAGCCGCGACGCCGCTTCGAGCCGGAGGCGACCACCGCGCTTGCCGCGTCGCTGCGCCACCAGGGCGTACTGCAACCGATCGTCGTCCGTCCCCGCGCCGAGGGCGGGTACGAGCTCGTCGCAGGCGAGCGTCGCTGGCGCGCGGCCCGGGCGGCTGGTCTCGAGACGCTCCCCGCGCTCGTCCGCGAGGCCGACGACCGAGACGCCCTCCTGCTCGCCCTCGTCGAGAACGTCGCCCGCGAGAACCTCTCACCCGTCGAGGAGGCGCGCGCCTACGCCACGCTGGTCGACGAGTTCGAGCTCTCGCTCGGCGAGGTCGCGGCGCGGGTGGGCCGGTCCAAGCCCGGGGTGTCGAACCGGCTTCGCCTGCTCGAGCTTCCGGACGAGGTGCTCTGGATGCTCGCGCGCGACGAGCTGACCGAGGGTCACGCGCGCGCAGTCCTCGCGCTCCCGAACGACGAGGCCCGCGTGCGGCTCGCCCGCCGTGCGGCAAGGGAGGGTCTCACCGTCCGCGCGACCGAGCGCGCCGCCCGCGACGGGGGCGCGCGCCGCAGACCGCGCGCTGCGCCGGTCGACCCGGCGTTGGCGGAGCGTGCCCGCGGGGCAGCCGAGCGCCTGACCGGTCTTCCGGCGCGGGTGTCCGCGGGCAGGCTCGAGCTCCGCTTCGGCGACGAGACGCGCCTCGCCGAGCTCGTCGAGGCGCTCGAAGCGCTGTAGCTCGCTTGGCACGAGCTACCGCGACCAGCGCCCGCGTGATCGCGGAGCCCCCGTGGCCGACCGGTTGGGAGGATTGGCGCCCGCCTGCGGGCAAGCATGGGCGATCCTGGACTCGAACCAGGGGCCTCCGCCTTATCAGAGCGGCGCTCTAACCGACTGAGCTAATCGCCCGCGCGGCTGACGAGTGTAGCGGAGCCCCCGACACGAACCTCGTCGCGAGCGGGGCGGCTCTTGCGCCGGCAGGCCAGGGCTACACTGGGACCCGGGTCATGCAGGAGATGACGGTCTACGGCGTGAGCTTCGACCTCGTCGGCAAGCAGCCGATCGTGCTCCTGCGAACGGCCGGAGGCCGGACGTACCTGCCGATCTGGATCGGTCACCCCGAGGCCGCGGCGATCCTCGTGCGGCTCCAGGGCCAGGAGCCGCCGCGACCGCTCACGCACGATCTCGCCTGCGCCATCATCGACTCGCTCGGCGCTCAGGTCGACCGCGTCACGGTCACCGAGCTCCGCGACAGCACGTTCTACGCAAGGATCACGCTCGTTCGCGACGGCACCGAGATCGAGATCGACTCGCGCACCTCCGACGCGATCGCGATCGCGCTCCGTACCGACGCCAAGATCTACGCGGAGGACGAGGTGATCGAGGAGTCCGGGGTCGAGTTCGAGGGCGACGAGCCTGACCTCGACTACGCGCACCGCGTGACCCTCGGCGACGTCGACATGGACGAGTTCCGCCAGTTCCTCGACACCGTCTCGCCCGACGAGTTCGCGACCGGGCAGGACGAGCCGCCCGCGTAGCTCTCACGCGCCGCCGAGCTCGCGCTTGGTCAGGGCGAGGAGCTCGTCCACGAGCCGGTCGAGACCCTCGCCCGAGAGCGGTCCCTGGTTGACCGTCGCGAGCTCCTCGCGGAGGCGTCGTTCGCGATCCGGGTCGAGCCGTGCGTCGCCGCGCTCGTCCTTCAGCCGCCATAGCTCCTCGACGAGACGCAGGCGCAGGTTGACCGCCTCGACGATGGCGCGGTCGTTCGCGGCGATCCGCGCGCGCAGCTCGCCGAACCCGTCGCCGCTCACGTCGCCACCGCCGCGATCAGGGCGGCGCCGTTGAAGATCGCGTGGAGGATGATCGACGGGTAGATGCTCGCCGTCCTGTGCCGTAGCCAGGCGAGGATCGCGCCGAAGATCGACAGCACCGGCAGCGCGACGACGAGCCCGTGGGCGAGCCCGAACGCGAGCGCCGTGACGACGATCGCCGCGACGGCGCCGTACGCGTGTGCGACGCCCGCGTACCCGAGCCCCCGATACGTGAACTCCTCGACCACCGGCGCGACGAGCGCGACGACGACGAAGTTCGCAGCGAATGGTGCTGCGCGCGACGAGTCCCAGCCGTCCGGCACGAGGCCCTGCTCTTCTCCCGCCTTCAGGAACACGTTGAGGATCGCGCCGAGGATCCAGATCCCCAGAAGCGCGAGGAGGATCAAGCCCGCCGCGCGGAGCCACGAGTCGGGTCGCCTCAACCCCAGCGAGGCCGGGGCGATGCCGCGGGCGAGCGCCAGCGCGATCGCGAAGATGATCGCGTACTGAACGAGCGCCCCGACGGCGGTCGCCCACTGGTAGAGGACGTCGTCGGGCGGCTCGCCGCCGGCGATGTTCGCGGCGTACGAGATCGCGGCGAACGCGCCGACGAGAATTGCCCAACCGACGAGGCGGGCACGCGGAACCTCGGTCAGGCCACCCAGTACCACAGGGCCCATCGAACCACGCCGACCACCAGGCCCGCCGTGAGAACCGCGACCGCGGCGAGATGGACGCGCCGGTCGCGCCCGAGAACGGCCAGCGCGACGAGGCACGGGAAGGAGGCGAGCGCGAGGCGCGGGAAGGAGTAGAGGCCACCGAGCCGCTCGGACGGGGCCGCCATGGGGATCGCGAGCGCGGCGATCGCGTAGATTCCGTAGGGCGCGCCGAGCAGGCGCCAGGCGAGCACCGCGAGCGCGAGCATCGCGGCAGCGAGTGCGGGCCCCACGACGTCGCCCTCGCCGACCGCCTGCACGAGGCCGCCGAGCGGCCCGAGCGGAGCGAGCGTGCGATCCCAGATCCGCTGCGCGTCGACGAACGCGAGCCCGTGCCCGATCCACGCTTCGAGCACGACCGGGAACGCGAGGAACATCGCGAGCGGGACGGCGAGCAGGGCCAGGTTGCGCCGGCGCCGGCCGGACCGCCAGGCGAAGACGGCAAGCGCCGGAACGAGCGCGATCCCCTGTGCTCGCGTCAGGAGCGCAACGCCGCCGGCCACCGAGGCCCAGCCGAGGCGCCCACGCTCCGCGAGGACGAACGTCCCGACCGCGAGGAGGAGGAAGAGCGCCTCGCCGTACACGGCGCCGAGGAAGAACGACGTCGGAAACAGCGCCAGGTACAGCACGGAGCGGCGGGCGTCGTCCTCCCGAAGCCGCTTCCGGACGAGATGGTGGAGGAGCGCGAACGCCGCGGCGCACGCGACGAGCGAGACGACGAGCCCGGCGAGGAGGTAGTGGCCGCCGAGGGCCCGGCCGAGGCCGGCGACGAGCAGCGGATACCCGGGGAAGAACGCCGGCGTGCTCGACGGCCAGTGGTACCCGTGCTCCGCGATCAGCAGATACCAGTCGCTGTCCCAACGGGCCCACACGTCCACCGCCGCGCCGAGCTCGTGGAGACGGGGCGTGTCCCAGCGAAAGCGGTTCGGGTTGAGCTCGTCCCCGAAGAGGAGCACCGTCCCCGCCGCGAGGGCCCACACGGCCAGCCGGCTCCAGACGAAGATCCGGAGCGCCGGCCACGACGCTGCAAGGGCGCCCCGCACGCGGCGACGATATCGCGGAGCGCCACCGAGGGGACCCCCGAGCGATCCCGAATCGGGAGCGAGCCGTGGCTACCATCGCCGCATGAGCCGCTCGAGGCGCCCTCGTCCGGGTCGCGCCCCCGCCCCGAGCGTGCGCCCGCGCCGCCGCCGTCAGCGACCCAAGCGCGGGCGGAGGCTCGCGGTCGTGCTGCTCGTGCTCGCGGTCGTGCTGCTGGCAGTGGGACTCGCGGCGGGCGGCACCGTCCTCGCATTCGGCTCGCGCTGCGATCTCGCGGCGCTCCGGCCGGCGCAGATCGGGCAGAACACGTTCGTCTATGCGGCCGACGGCTCGCTGCTGGGGGTGATTCCCGCCGAGCGGAACCGCCAGGTCGTGCCGCTCGCGCGGATCTCGCCCTGGCTGCGCTCCGCCACCGTCGCGATCGAGGACAGGCGCTTCTACGCGCACGGCGGTATCGACGCCGAGGGCATCGCACGGGCGGTCTGGCGCGACGTGAATGCGGGCCGGGTCGTCGAGGGCGGCTCGACGATCACGCAGCAGCTCGTCCGGAATCTCTACATCTCGAACGAGCGCACCGTCCAGCGAAAGCTCAAGGAGGCCTGCCTTGCCGTGAAGCTCGACGGTGCCTGGTCGAAGCAGCGCATCCTCGCGAGCTACCTGAACTCCGTCTTCTACGGAAACCTCGCGTACGGCGCCGAGGCCGCGTCGCGGACGTACTTCTCGCGGTCGGCGCGCACGCTGACGCTGCCACAGGCGGCGTTGCTCGCGGGTCTCACGCAGGCGCCGACGACGTACGACCCGTTCGTCGATCCGGCTCGGGCCGTGGAGCGCCGCAACCGTGTCCTCCGGGCCATGCTCGGGGAGGGGATGATCACGCCGGCGCAGCATCGCTGGGCCGTCCGGCGGTCGATCGGCCTCCGCCCGGGCCGGCTCTACCAGGAGATCCGCGAGCCCTACTTCTTCGGCTACGTCCGCGACCAGCTCGTCAAGGCGTACGGCGCCGAGACGGTCCGCTCGGGGGGGCTCCAGGTCTACACGACGATCGAGCCGCGCTGGCAGGCGCTCGCACGGAGGGCGATCGGCGACACGCTGACCCGGACGACCGACCCGGCCGCGGCGATCGTCTCCATCGACCCGGGGAACGGCGCCATCAGGGCGATGACGGCGATCGTCCCCGGCCGGGCGAACAACCAGTTCAACCTCCTTTCGCAGGCGCGGCGGCAGCCCGGCTCGACGTTCAAGACGTTCGTTCTCACAGCTGCGGTCGAGCGGGGCATGGACCCGGCGTCGACCTACTACGTCTCGGCGCCGTTCACGTACCGGCCGAGCGCGGACGGGAACTGCGACGACGGCAGCTGGTGGTGCGTCCGGACCTACGACTCGAGCTACACCGGCTGGACGTCGGTCGAGCGGGCGACGCTCCGCTCCGACAACTCGGTCTACGCGCAGCTGACGCTCGACGTGGGGCCGGCCCTTGTCGCCGCGGCGGCGCGGCGGCTCGGCGTCAGGACGCCGCTCGACGTCCAGGGCGAGATCCCGCCCGCGATCGGCCTCGGGTCGGTCGCCGTCTCCCCGCTCGACATGGCCTCCGCCTACGCGACGCTCGCGGCCGGCGGCGTCTACAACGAGCCCACCGCGATCCGCAGGGTGATCCTGAAGGGCAAGCCCGACGACCGCTGGGCCGCCCACCACCGGCGCACACGCGTGCTTCCGGACGGCGTCGCGTCGGTGGTCACGCGGATCCTGGAGGACAACGTCCGCTACGGGACGGGAACCCGCGCCGCCCTCGACCGCCCTGTCGCGGGCAAGACGGGCACGACCGACAAGCACGCCGACGCGTGGTTCGTCGGCTTCACGCCGGGGCTCTCCACCGCGGTGTGGATGGGCTACACGCGCGGGGAGGTGCCGATGACGAACGTCCACGGCATCTCGGTGTCCGGCGGCTCGTTCCCCGCGGAGATCTGGCGGCGGTTCATGGAGCCGGCGCTCGCGGGCCACTCCGCGCGCGACTTCCCCGAGCCGAGAGAGCCCGTGACCTTCCAGTCGTGGCACCGCGGGCCGTCGGCGCTGTCCTACGACCCGTACTACACCGCTCCCGCCGCGACCGAGACGACGACCGGTGAGACGTCCACGGTACCGGCGCCCGCGAAGGACGACGCTCGCGCGAAGAAGGCGCCGGCACCCAAGCCGTCCGCGGGCGCGACGTCGGACGCGTCGGGGACGTCCCCGGGCCGTCCACGAACGCCGGCCGCCCAGCCGAGCCGTGACCTCGAGCCGGGCGGCGCTCGCCGCCGGCGCCGCCACCGCCTGCCTCGTGGCCCTCGCCTCCGCGCTCGCGTGGCGCGACGGCTCGCCGCTCGTGCCCCGCGAGGGCGGTCTCGCCGACCAGGGCGGCAGCTGGCCGTTCCTGCTCGTGCTCGTCGCCGCCTTCGCGGCGTACCTCGCGGGCCTCGCGGCCCTACGCCGACGGGCGGTGACCCCGCGGGCTGCGATCCTGGTCGCGGCGGCCGTCCAGCTCCTGCCGCTCGCGTCGCCGCTCCTCCTCTCGACGGACGCGTGGACCTACTGGGGCTACGGCTGGATCGCGTTGGAGGGCGGCGGCAACCCGTACGTCGACCCGCCCTCCTCGTTCCCACTGAGCCCGGCCGCACCTCATCTCGGCGCCGACTGGCGCGGCACCACGAGCGTCTACGGGCCGGCGTTCACGCTCGTGTCCGAGGCGGTCGTCCGGGTCACCGGCTCGTCGGCCCGACGCGGCGGCGTGGGCGTTCAAGGCGCTTGCGGCGCTCGGCGTCCTCGCGGCGACGATCGCCGTGTCGCGGAGCGCGCGGCGCCCGGCGCTCGCCGCAGCGTTCGTGGGCTGGAGCCCCGTCCTGGCGATCCACGCCGGCGGCGGCGGGCACAACGACGCCCTCGTCGGGGCGCTCGCGGCAGCGGCTGTCGCGCTGGCCCTGCATCGCCGGGCCACCGCCGGCGGCATCGCGTGGGCGCTCGCGGCGCTCGTCAAGTGGGTGCCGCTCGTCTTCTTCGCCCTCGCGGCGCTTGCTGCCCGGGCTCGTGCGTGGCCGACGGGCGCGGTCGGGTTCGCGGCGGCGCTGGTCGTCTCGGGCGCGATCGCGACGTGGCGGTACGGTCTCGACTGGCTCGGCGTGCTCGGCCCGCTCGCCGACAACGCCGTACGGGAGACCAGCTACGCGCTCCCGTCGCGGCTCGAGCAGCTCGGCCTTCCGCACGCGGTCGCGGTCGCGCTCGCCGTCGCCGCGTTCGCCGCGGGCCTCGCGTGGCTTGCGAAGGACGCGTTGGGCGGCCGCCCGCGGCTCGGCGTCGCGGCGTGCCTCGTGCTCGTCACCACGCCCTACCTCGCCGTCTGGTACCTCGCCTGGGCGGTGCCCCTCGCCGCTCCGGAGGACGACGACCGGCTTGCGCGGATCGGAGCGCTGGCTCTCACGGCGTACCTCCTGCCGCAGACGATTCCGCTCTGAGCCGGAGGACGACGATGCCGTCCTCGGCGAACACGACGCGGAAGCGCCCGCCGGCCAGGAGCGCGGCATACGCCCTCGCGAAGCGCACCGGCGCGTCCGCCTGGTCGCGGTAGCTCGGCCGCCGCTCGTCGACAGCGATCCAGGTCGCCTCGCCGAGCACCGGAAAGCTGAAGACGCGCCGGCGCTCGGAGAGATGCGCGCCGAGCGTGTTCGTCGCGCTGACCGGCGCGTCCGCCGGGATCAGCGCGACCGCACGCGCGGCGACGTCCGCGTGCTCGCCGCCGACGTGCTCGCGCGCCGCGAGGTCCGAGCCGAACGGCACCGCCCGCCAGACGGGCAGTGGACCCAGGAGGACCCCGGCGAGCAGGGTCGAGGCGACGACGGCGCGTCCCTCGGGCCGGCGCGCCCAGGCGAAGCGCCGCCGGAGGCGGGCCGCACCGAGCACCGCCGCGACGAACAGCCCGGGCAGCGCGCCGGCCGTGTAGTGAAAGTGGATCGACGTCTGCGTCCGGGTGCCGGAGAGGACGTTGAGGAGCAGCTCGGGCGCCGCCGTGAGCGCCGCGAGCGGCGCGAGGAGCGGCAAGCCCCCGAGCGGGAGGACGAGCGCGGCGAGGTACGAGAGGTCGCGACCGCGAGTCGCCTCGGCGAGGATGGTGCCAGGCTCGGTGAGCGCCGTGTGGACGATGCCGCCCGGGGTGCCACCAACCGCGCCATAGCGATCCTCGAACGGCGAGCCGCCGCCGGGTGCGAAATGCGGCACGACGACGAGCACCGCGATCAGCGAGACGAGCGCGCCTGCGCAGGCGACGGCGATGCCCGCCCTTCGCCCTCCCGGCCGGAGGGCGTACCAGAGGCCCATCATCGCGACCACGAGGCCGATCTGCTCCTTCGTCAGGCACGCGAGCGCGGCCACGACGGCGAACGCGACGAGCCGGTCCGAGTCGAGGAACCAGAAGCCCCACAAAAGCAGCGGCGTCGCGAGCGCGACCGGGTGGAAGTCGTCGAGGACGAGCCACTGGGTGGCCGGATGCAGGAGGTACGCGAGCGCGAACCCCGCGGCCGCCCAGTCGGAGCGCAGATGCCTGCGACCGAGGAGGTACACGGGCAGCGCCCCGGTGGCGACCGCGACAGCCTGCGTGACCAGGAGCAGCGACGCATCCGGCCAGAGCCACCACAGCGGCGCGAACGCGGCGACGATCGGGTCGAAGTGAGCCCCGAGCCGCGAGATCTGACGTCCCGTGAGCCCCGTGACCGAGAGGACGTCCCCGTGCGCGGTCGACCAGACGGCCTGGACGAGGTTGCCGACGTCGAAGCGCCCGCTCCAGAACGCCCGGTGCTGGAGGACGGCGAGCGCACCGAGCCCCGCGGCGAAGGCGGCCGAGCCGGCCCCCACGAGCCGCGCCGGACGGATCACCTCCGCCCCGCTGTCGCCTGCTCGAGCAACGCCAGCCAGCGCGCGCCGAGCACCTCCTCGGAGGCGCGTGCCTCGAACGTCCCCCTTCCCGCCCGCGCCAGCCCGGCCGCAAGGTCGCCGTCCGCGACGAGACGGCGGACGGCGACCGCGAGCGCCGCGGGATCGCCGGGAGGAACGAGGAGCGCGTCGACGCCGTCGGTGAGCAGCTCCCGTACCGCCGGTGTGTCCGCGGTGATCACGGGCCGCGCGCACGCGAGGGCCTGGAACACCTTGTTCGGGATCACGCGCGCCGCCTTGTCGCCCGTACCGAAGATCCCGAGCGCGCAGCCGGCGCCGCGGTACGCCTCCGGCAGGTCGGCGTACGGGATCCAGGGCACGTGGTCGACGTTGGCGGGGCGGCGATCGAGCAGCGCTGCGAGCTGCCCGTCCCCGACGACCCGGAACGGAACCTCGGGCACGAGCGCGGCGGCGGCGAGGATCGTCTCGAGGCCGTGGAGCGGGATCAGCTTGCCGACGAAGAGGACGTGGAACGGCGCGGGCGGGTGCCAGCCGGGCCGGAAGAGCGGCTCGTCGGCGCCGACGAGCGCGACGGAGACGCGTTCCGGGGGTAGGCCGAACGTGCGACGGAAGAACGCCGCGTGCGCCTCGGTGTCGGCGACGACGAGATCGGCGCCGCGGAAGGCGCCGTTGTCCACGACGCGCAGGATGCCCGCGGCGGACGATCGTGGCCGGAAGCGGGCCCGGTCGCCGACGAGCGTGTCGTGCAGCGAGACGAGCGGGTTGAAGACGACGGGACGCCCACGCGCGGCGCGCCTCGCAGCGGGAATGTCGAAGTGACCCGGATACCCGACGACGATCACGTCGGCGCCGTCCTCCTGCCGCCGTGCGAGCGAGCCCTCCGCCCGCACCACGCGAGCGAGCTGGGAGAGCCCGACCGACCAGTTGTGGCGCCCCCAGACCTCCCGATGGCGTTCCACGACGGTCACTCCGGCGCGGCGCAGGCACGAGATGACCTGGGTGTTTCGTGGGGACGCGAGGTCGTACGTCCCGAAGTAGAGGGCCTTCACCCGCTATCGCAGGATCTCGTCGACGAGCCTCGAGCGGCGGTCGTCGAGCGCACGCAACCGCTCACGGTGCTGGCTCGTGACGAGCTCCGAGAGGAGGCCGAGGGAGAGGAACTGGATCCCGACGACGACGAGCAGGACGCCGAGCAGGAGGAGCGGCCGCCTGCCGATCGGCTCCCCGGTCAGCTTCTCGATCGTCAGGTAGACGAGGATCCCGGTCCCCGCCGCGCCGAGCAGGAGCCCGAGCCCGCCGAAGAGATGCAACGGGCGGTGCCGGTAGCGACTCATGAACGTCACGGTGAGCAGGTCGAGGAAGCCGCGCGCGTAGCGCTCCATCCCGTACCGGCTGCGGCCGTGCTGTCGCGGGCGATGGTTCACGGCAAGCTCCGTGACCCGGAAGCCGAGGTCGTGCGCAAGCACGGGCACGAAGCGGTGCAGCTCCCCGTAGAGGTCGAGCTCCCGCGCCACCTCGACACGGAAGGCCTTGAGGCCGCAGTTCATGTCGTGCAGCCGGACGCCGGAGAGCCATCCGGTGACGCTGTTGAACACACGCGAGAGGAAGCGGCGCGGCCACGGGTCGTTGCGGCGGGTCTTCCAGCCCGTGACGAGGTCGTAGCCTTCGTCGAGCTTCGCGAGGAGGCGCGGGATCTCCGCGGGGTCGTCCTGCAGGTCGCCGTCGATGGTCACGACCACCTCGCCCTCGACCTCGCGGAAGCCCGCGTCGAGCGCGGCCGCCTTGCCCGCGTTCCGCCGCAGCCGGACGACCCGGACGTTGGGAGCGAGGGCGTGAAGACGCGCGAGGGCCGCGTGCGTGGCGTCGCGGGAGCCGTCGTCGACGAACACCACCTCCCACGACTCGCCGCGCGCGGCGAGCGCCCGCGCGAGCTCGTCGTAGAGCGGCTCGACCGTGAGCTCCTCGTCACGGACCGGGACGACGACAGAGATCACGCGCCGAGCGTACCCCGTGGGTACCGTCCGCGACATGGCAGAGCTCGTGGCAGTGGAGGAAGCACTCGCGCAGGTGCTCGAGCGCGTGCGCCCGCGGGCCGGCGAGCCCGTCCCCCTCGCGGAGGCCGCAGGACGCTTCCTCGCCGCCGACGCGGCCGCGGCCGTCGACCTGCCGCGGTTTCCGAGCTCGGCGATGGACGGCTTCGCGCTGCGGGCAGCCGATACGCCGGGGACGCTCCCCGTCGTCGCGCGGATCGCCGCCGGGCGCCCCGCCCCGCGGGCGCTCGCCGACGGAGAGGCGATGGCGATCGCGACCGGCGGCGTCGTGCCCGAGGGCGCCGACGCCGTCGTCCCGATCGAGCTCGTCTCCGAGCGGGACGGCGCCGTCGTGGTGGGGGACCCGGTCCGGCCGGCGGCGAACATCCGTCCGCTCGGCGGCGACGTCCGAGCGGGGGACCGCGTGCTTCCGGCGGGTCTCGCTCTGTCGCCTTCCCGTCTGGCGGCACTCGCCGCCGCCGGCGTCTCTCATCCCGTCTGCGCCGTCCGCCCGCGCGTCGCCATCGTCGCGACCGGTACGGAGCTCCGCCCGCCCGGCGAGCCACTCGGCGAGGGCGAGATCTACGAGTCGAACGGGCTGATGCTCGCGGCGCTGTTCCGGTCGCTCGGCGCCCTCGTCGAGGCGGTCGAGACCGTGTCCGACGATCCCGCCGCGCACCGCTCGGCGCTCGCACGCGGTCTCGAGGCGGACGTCCTCGTCACCTCGGGCGGTGTCTCGGTCGGCCCGCACGACCTCGTTCGGGAGATCCTCGCGGAGCTCGGAGCCGAAGAGGTTTTCTGGCGTGTCGCGATGCGGCCCGGCAAGCCGATCTCGTTCTCCGTCCGCGGCGAGACCCTCGTCTTCGGCCTGCCCGGCAACCCGGTGTCGTCGCTCGTGGGCGCGCTCCTCTTCGTCGCTCCCGCGCTTCGCGCCCTGCAGGGGGCCGGCGATCCGCTGGCTCCGTGGGCGTGGGGCACGCTCGGGGCGCCCGCGCGCCGTCATCCCCAGCGTGACGACTTCCAGCGCGCGCGGATCGAGGAGTCGGAGGCCGGAGTCGTTCTCGTTCCGATCGAGGGCCAGGAGTCGCACATGATCGTTCGTGCCGCCGCCGCAGACGCGCTCGTACACGTGCCGCGCGGCGACGAGCCGCTGCCCGCGGGCGCAGCGGCTCGCTACCTACCGCTCGGGGCCGTGTAGCGGCCGGCGGCGATCGCGCCGACGAAGCTCGCCACCGCCGCCCACAGCGCGAGCGCGAGGGTCGAGCCCCACGGCACGACGCCGGTGGTGAGCAGGGAGGCCGCGTAGAGCGGCGCGCGGAGACCGAGCTCGAGCTGCTTCGCCAGGACGACCAGCGCGAGCACGGGCCCGCTCAGCCCGATCCCGAACGCCACGTCGGTGACCCAGGCGGGGCTTCGGCGGAGCTGCGGGAGCACGAGCCAGGCGTAGAGCGACGGGAGCACGAAGACGAGGCTGTAGGGGGAGACGAGCGCCGCCGCGACGGCGACCGCGAGCAGCGCGACGAAGGCGACCGCATACGCCGCGAGGTCCTCCTCGGCTCGCGCACGGGCACGCGGAATGAGCCGGGCCCTCGCCCGGAGCCAGACGAGCACGACCGCGACGACGCCGAGCACGATCGCCCCGACCGGCCACCGGTCGAGCGGCGGCTGGTCGGGCGGGGGCGGAAGCGCCGGCTCGACCGGGAACGTGCCCGCGAGCGCTGCCAGCCCGAGCAGCGCCAGCAGGACGAGCCAGAGCGCGATCCGGCGGCGGAGCGCCTCCCATGCCGGCTGCAGCGGGAGGCGCCGCTTCCGGCAGCGCGAGAGGAGGTCGAGCGCGGCGGCGGCGAACGGGACGAGAGCGACGAGGAGCAGGAGCTCGAGCGCCCAGCCGCGGACGGCGCGGTCGCCCAGGAAGACGGCGCCGCCGGTTGCCGCTGGAAGCTCGACCGCGGCGTCGAGCGAGGCGAGAAGCGTCTCCGAGGCGCGGCCGAGCCGGGTGAGCGTCTGTCCGTCCAACGTTGCGAGCTCGTCGCCGCCGGGCGGCGTTCCGGCGTCCGGGCTGGTCGAGACACGCACCGAGGGAATGCCGACGCCGAGCGCGGGTGCCTGCTCGCCGAAGCCGAACGGAAGCCCGAGCCAGACCAGCTGCTCGAGCAGTCCGGGCTGCTCGGGCGCCGCCCCTGTCTCCGTGGCGATTCGCGCGACGGCGGTGCGGACGAGCGCGGGCGGCGGCGACCTGCGTTCGAGCCCCGCGAGCCGGAGCTGCGGGCGCGCCGACCCGGCGAGCCCGTCGAGCGACACGAGCGCCACGGCCGCTCGCGCGAGCGGAGAGCGGCTCGCGAACCGTGCGAGACCGAGAGATCCGTAGGCGCCGGCGTCGGTCGACAGGAAGACGAGCGTGTGGAGAGGCGTCCGGGCCGACTCCGTCGTGCCGGCGGTCGCGTACGCGCGGGCGAGCTCGACGAGCGCGGCCGTCCCGCTCGCGTTGTCGTTGGCACCCGCGGTGAGACCGTTGTTGTCACGATGCGCAACAACGACGATCGCCTCGGGAAGCGTGCCCCGGACGACGGTCGCGAGGTTTCGCAGCTCGACCCGCCCGACGCCGGGAACGTCGTCCGCCCAGACGTCCTCGCGGACCGCGAGACCATAGAGACCGAGCTTCTCGCGGAACCATGCCGCAGCGCTCGCCGCCCCGGGCGAGCCGGGCACGCGGTTCGCGTTGTCGCTCGCGAGCTCGACCGCGAGCGACCGAGCGGTCGCGCCGTCGAACGCCGGCGGCAGCTCGGGCTCGGGAAGCGGGCCCGGACGGGCCAGGGTGAGTACGGCGAGCAGGAGCGGAAAGGCGAGCAGCCCCGCGAGATTGCGTACGAGCCGCAGGTCGACGGGCCGCTCGATCGAGCCGCGCCGCGGTCTCCGGTTGCTCGTGCCGAGCCGGGCCGACTCCATGCAGGAGGCTATAGTAGGGGGCGGGCAGGCCCGAACGCTCGTGGGGGCGCTGACGCCATCTCAGATGCCGGAGTCGTCCTCGACAATCCTTCTCGTCGACGACGAGGACGCCATCCAGTCCCTGCTCACGTATCCGCTCGAACGCGACGGCTACCGCGTCGTCCAGGCCCGCGACGGCGACGAGGCGCTGCGTCGCTTCGAGGAGGAGGACGTCGATCTCGTCGTCCTCGACATCATGCTGCCGAGGGTAGACGGCCTCGAAGTCTGCCGGCGGCTTCGCTCGGAGAGCACCGTGCCGATCATCATGCTGACCGCGCGCGACGACGAGCTCGACAAGGTGCTCGGGCTCGAGCTCGGCGCCGACGACTACATCACGAAGCCCTTCTCGATCCGGGAGTTTCGAAGCCGCGTCCGGGCGCTGCTCCGCCGGGCCGCCACGCCGCACCACGCAAGCCGGCGCGACGAGGTCGTCGACCGCGGAGACCTCGTCATCGACCTGCCGCGTCGCACGGTGGAGGTGCGCGGTGAGCCGATCCAGCTGACCTTCGTCGAGTTCGAGCTCCTGGCGCTGCTCGCCTCGGATCCCGGGATCGTCTTCAGCCGCCGGCAGCTGCTCGAGCGGATCCGCGGCAGCGCCGACTACCGTGAGCCGCGCACGATCGACGTCCACGTCCGGCACCTGCGCGAGAAGATCGAGCGCGACGCCCGCGAGCCCGAGCTGATCCTCACCGTCCGCGGCGCCGGGTACCGCTTCCGGGACTCGTGAGCCTCCCCGGCGGGATCCGGACGACGCTCGCGCTCGCGCTCCTCCTGATCGTTGGGGGCGCGCTCGGCGGCGCCTACCTGATGGTCGTGCCGTCGCTCGAGCGGCGCCTGGTCGACGAGCGCCTCGACGAGCTCGGTCGGGACGCCCAGTCGACCGCCATCGCGTACACGAAGACCGACGCGCGGGGCGAGTTCGGCGCGCCGCTGGCGATGGACTACTTCGCGGACGGCGCGTCGCTGCTCGCGAACGCCCGGGTCGTGATCTTCCAGGTCTTCGGGCCGGAGCCGCTCTCGTTGCGGCCGCTCGCCGACTCGGCGGCGCAGGCCGGGTCGATCAGCGAGGACGCGGTCGCGCTCGACTCGGCGCAGCACGCTCGGATTGCGCGCGGACGCGTCGAGCGGAACGGGCGCCCGTTCGGCGAGGTCGCGGTGCCGCTCGTCTCCGGCAACGTGCTCCTCTTCTCGACGCCGATCGAGGACCAGCTCGCGACCGTGCGCGTGGTCAAACGGCGCCTGCTCTACGCGACGGGTGTCGCGCTCGCGATCGCGGCGATCCTCGGCAGCGCCGCGGCAACCCTGCACGCACGGCGCATCCGGAGGCTCGAGCGGGCGGCGAACCGCATCGCTAAGGGCCGCTTCGACGAGCCGGTCGTCGACCTCGGAGACGACGAGCTCGGCGAGCTCGCCGCGGCGTTCGAGCGGATGCGCGTCCAGCTCGCCCAGCTCGACACCGCGCGCAAGGAGTTCGTCGCAAACGCCTCGCACGAGCTGCGCACGCCGCTGTTCTCGCTCGCCGGCTTCCTCGAGCTGATGGCCGACGAGGACCTCGACGAGGAGACGCGCGCCGGGTTCCTCGCGACCACACGCGAGCAGGTCGAGCGGCTGACGAAGCTCGCGGCCGATCTCCTCGACCTCTCTCGCATGGATGCCGGCCGGCTCCGGGTCGAGCAGGAGGACGTCGTCCTCGCAGACACCGCTCGCGCGCTCGTCGACGAGCTCACACCGCTGGCCGAGGCGTCTGGCCACCGCCTCGTCCTCGAGAGCGACACGGAGGCCTGGGCGCTCGCAGACGAGGAGCGCGTCCTCCAGATCGGCCGCGCGCTGGCCGGAAACGCGCTCGCGCACACGCCGCCAGGCACCGAGATCCGGATCTCCACGGCACAGGGCAACGGGCGTGCCGAGCTCGCGGTCTCCGACGACGGCCCCGGGATCCCGCTCCAGTACGCCGAGCGCGTCTTCGACCGCTTCTATCGGGTGGAGGGCCCGCATGCCTCGGGCAGCGGCCTGGGGCTCGCGATCGCACGCGAGCTTGCCGAGCGGATGGGCGGGACGGTGGAGCTTCGGAGCGCGGGCGGGCTGACGACGTTCACGCTCTCCCTCCCCGCTACCTCGGCGCCCGTCGAGGAGCTCGCCGTTTCCACGTGAAAAGGCCCTGGGTCGCCGGGCAGTTTCCACGTGGAAACGAGGTGGGCGTTGCTACGGTGGCCGCATGGGCCGCTCCGCCGCAGCCGGTCTTGTCGTCGTCGCCGCCGCGATCGGCGCGGCCGCCGCGTTGCTCGTCGGCGCGGCCGTGGGGATCGGCGAGGACACCACGACGGTTGTCGAGAGCACCGTCGCCGCACCGGCGGCGACATCGCCCGCCCGGGCGTCCGGTGCGGCGTTCGATCCGGAGGCGCTCTACCGCGCACGTGCCGCCGGTGTCGTCACGATCTACGCGAACCTCGGCATCGAGGGCATGGCGCAGGGCTCGGGGTTCGTCGTCGGCCGCGACGGCGTCGTCCTCACGAACGCACACGTGATCACGAACGCAGCCGAGGCGCGGACGAACGTCCGGGGCGCGCAAGCGGTGTACGTCGAGTTCGCCGACGGCGAGCGGATCCGCGCGCGGGTCGTGGGCTGGGACCTGTTCAGCGACGTCGGCGTGATCCGCGTGTCGCCCAGCGATCACGAGCTCGCTCCCGTCCCGCTTGGGACCTCGGCGACGGTTGCGGTTGGCGAGCCCGTCGCGGCGATCGGAAGCCCGTTCGGGAAGCAGAGCTCCCTCACCGTCGGCGTCGTCTCCGCCACCGGCCGCTCGATCGACTCGCTGGCGGCCGGCGGGTTCGCGGTCTCGAACGCGATCCAGACCGACGCGCCGATCAACCGCGGCAACTCCGGAGGGCCGCTCTTCGACCGTGACGGGCGCGTCATCGGCATCAACGCGCAGATCGAGTCCACCTCCGGCGTCAACGAGGGCGTCGGGTTCGCGATCCCGATCGATCTCGCGCGCCGCGCACTCGACCAGCTGCTCCGAACGGGCCGTGTGCGGTACGCGTACATCGGCGTCAGCACGCAGGACGTTACGCCGGGGATCGCCGCGGCGTTCGATCTCGGCGCGCAGCGCGGCGCGCTCGTCACGCGCGTCGAGACCGGCTCGCCCGCCGCGGCCGCCGGCCTGCGCGGAGGCGAGCGGACGGAGGCGTTCAACGGGCTCGACGTGACGCTCGGCGGCGACGTCGTCGTCGCGATCGGCGAGACGGAGATCCAGGGCGCCGACGACGTCTCGCGGCTCGTCACCACGGAGCTCATGCCGGGGCAGACCGTCACCTTCACCGTGCTTCGCGGCAAGCGGCGGGTCGCGATCCCGGTCAGGCTCGGCGACCGCCCGGCGAGGTGATGAGCAGGCGCGAGCCGCTCGTCGTCGTCTCGAACCGCGGCCCTGTCGGGTTCCTCGTCGGCCCCGGCGGCGAGCTCGAGACCTCCCGTGGCGCCGGCGGTCTCGTGACCGCCCTCCGCCCGCTCGTCGATCGCCATGAGGTCACATGGGTCGCGAGCGCCATGAGCGACGTCGACCGCGAGGTCGCGCTGTCCGGGCGGCGGATCGAGCAGTCGGCGTCCGGGTCGCCGTTCGCGCTCCGCCTCGTCGTCCACGACGCGGAGGTGTACCGGCTGTTCTACGGCGTCGTCGCGAACCCGGTGCTCTGGTTCGTCCAGCACCGGCTCTGGGATCTCAAGCGGGACCCCGCCGCCGATCTCGGTCGCGCATGGCAGCACGGCTACCTCGAGGCCAACCGCGCGCTCGCGGCCGCGACGATCGGCGAGCTCGACCGCGTGCCGGATGCGCCCGTGCTCGTCCAGGACTACCACCTCTACCTCGTGCCCGCGCTCGTCCGCGCCGCGCGGCCCGGGGCGCGCATCGCCCACTTCACGCACATCCCCTGGGTCGGTCCGGACTCCTGGGCCGTGCTGCCTCCCGAGATCGCCTGCGCGATCCACGAGGGGCTTCTCGCCTGCGACAGCCTCGGCTTCCACACGGAGCGCTGGCGCGCGGCGTTCGTCGAGAGCTGCGAGGCGCTTCTCGGTCGGGGTGCGGAGGCCGAGCGCGTCTCGCACGCGAACCCGATCGCGGTCGACGCGGTCGAGTTCGACGCGCTCGCGGCGAACGACGGGGTGATCGCGCGCCGGGCGGAGCTGCTCGCGAAGCGCCCCGAGATCCTCGTCGTCCGCGTCGACCGCGCAGACCCCTCGAAGAACGCGGTACGTGGCTTCGAGGCCTTCGGGAAGCTGCTCGAGCACAGGTCGGCCCTGCACGGCCGCGTCGTGCTGCTCGCGCTGCTCGATCCTTCCCGCGAGGAGATTCCCGAGTACGTGGACTACCGCCTCGCGATCGATCGCGCCGTCGCCGCGGTGAACGACCGGTTCGGGCGGCCCGGCTGGGAGCCGGTCTCGCTCGTCGTTCGTGACGATCTGCTCGCCTCGGTGGCGGCGTATGCGGAGTACGACGTCCTCCTCGTGAACCCGGTGATGGACGGGCTCAACCTGGTGGCGAAGGAGGCGCCGCTCGTGAACGGGCGTGACGGCGTGCTCGTCCTCTCGCGCGAGGCGGGCGCGTTCGAGGAGCTCGACGAGTGGGTCGTACCGGTCGACCCGCTGGACGTGGAGGGCCAGGCGCGCGCGCTCGAGCGGGCGATCGAGCTCCCCGACTCGACACGGCGCGCCTGGCTCGAGGGGATCCGGTCGCGTGTGCGGCGCCACGATCTCGACGCCTGGGCCGAGCGTGAGCTCGCCGAGCTCGAGGCGCGGGCGCCGCTTCCCCGCGGCAGGGCTACGATGGGCCTGTGAGCGCGGGCCCGGACGTCGCGAGCCGCGAGCTCGTCTCCGTCGATCCGGCGACGCTCGTCGAGCTCGCCCGGGTGGCCGTCACGCAACCCGAAGAGCTCGCGGAGATCATGGCCGAGGCCCGCCTCGCCCAGGAAGCGTTCTCGCGCGAGCCGCTCGAGAAGCGCAGCAGGCTGCTCGAGGACGTCATGCACGTCCTCGTCGCGGACGCCGACGAGATCGCGCGGACGATCTCGAGCGAGACCGGCAAGCCGCTCGCCGAGGCGTACCTCCACGATCTGCTCGTTGCCGCGGACGCGTGCCGCTGGCATGCCGACAACCTCGGGCGGGTGCTCGGCGAGGAGCGGCTCCCCTTCCCGCAGCTCGTGCTGCGCCACAAGCGCGGCGCGCTTCGTTACGAGCCGCTCGGGGTGGTCGGGATCATCACGCCGTGGAACTTCCCCTTCGCGATTCCCGTACGCCAGGCGGTCACGGCGGTCGCCGCCGGGAACGCGGCGATCGTGAAGCCGTCCGAGCTGACGCCGCTCTCCGGGGCCTGGGTCGAGGAGGTCTTCCGGCGCGCCGGCGCTCCCGCGGGGCTCGTTCGCGTCGTCCAGGGTGCAGGCGACGTCGGCGAGGCGCTCGTACGTCACCGCGCCGTCGCGGCCATCGTGTTCACGGGCTCGGTGGAGGTCGGGCGCAGTGTCGCGCAGGCGGCGGCCGCCCGTCTCTGTCCGACCGTCCTCGAGCTCGGCGGCAAGGACGCGATGCTCGTGCTCGACGATGCCGACCTCGACCGTGCGGTTGCGGGGGCCGTCTGGGGGTCGTTCACGAACTGCGGCCAGGCGTGCGCCGGGATCGAGCGGATCGCCGTGCCGTCGGGTCTCCACGATACATTTGTCGAGCGCTTCGCGACGAAGGCTCGCGAGCTTCGCATCGGTCACGGCCTCGATCGCGCCACCGACCTCGGCCCGCTTGTCAGCGAGTCCCAGCGGTCGCGTTTCGAGGGTCTGGTCGCGAGCGCGGTCGAGCACGGCGCGGGCCTCGTGACCGGGGGCCGGCGTCCGGTGACCGGCCTGCCCGGGTGGTTCCACGAGCCGACGCTGCTGCTCGGGGAGCCGCGTGGGGCACGACTCACCGACGAGGAGATCTTCGGCCCCGCCGCCGTCGTTGTCCGTAGCGACAACGATCACGACATGGTGCGCTGGGTGAACGACTCGCGGTTCGCGTTCGGCGCGAGCGTCTGGACCCGCGATCGCGACCGGGCCAGGGCGATCGCAGCGCGGCTCGAGACCGGCTCGGTGTGGCACAACGACCACGCGTATTCGTTCGGAGCGACGCAGGCACCCTGGGGTGGGCGGAAGGCGTCCGGGGTCGGCCGCATCGGGTCGCGGCACGGCCTCTACGCGCTCTCGCACGTCAAGCTCGTCGACGCCGACCGTGCGTGGCTCACACCGGGCTGGTGGTACCCGTACGGCGATCGCGCGGTCGACGGGCTCCGCGGTCTGCTCGGCGCGCTGTACGCAGACGGTCTCCGCTCGCGTGCCCGGGCCGTCGCGAGTCACCGGCGCGGTCTCGCTCACCTCGTGCGAAAGTCGCTGCGGTGAGCGAGCTCTCGCACGTCGACGAGGCGACCGGCGAAGTGCGGATGGTCGACGTGGGCGCAAAGGCCGTCTCCCGACGCCGCGCTGTCGCGCGGGGGCGCGTGCACATGGCACCCGCCACGGCCTCGCGGCTGCGGGCGCTCCCGAAGGGGGACGCGCTCGCCGTCGCGCGGATCGCGGGGATCCAGGCCGCGAAGCGGACCGGCGAGCTGATCCCCCTCTGCCACCCCCTCCCGCTCACGCTCGTCGAGATCGACCTCGCGGTCGACCGCGACGGCGTCGCGATCGAGGCGGCGGCGGAGACGACCGCGCAGACGGGCGTGGAGATGGAGGCGCTCACGGCCGTCGCGGTTGCCGCGCTCACCGTCTACGACATGGCGAAGGCGGTGGACAAGGCGATGCGGATCGACGGCATCGAGCTCGTCTCGAAGACGAAGGAGCCCGTGTGAGCGCCTTCGCGACGCCGCTGCCGCTCAGACTCGCCCGGCTCGTCCGGCTCGAGCACACCGTCTTCGCGCTGCCGTTCGCGTACGTCGGCGCGCTCCTCGCGGTCGACGGCTGGCCGGGGATCGGGCCCATGGCGTGGGTCACGGTCGCCATGGTCGGCGCGCGGACGCTCGCGATGAGCTTGAACCGCCTGATCGACGCCGAGCTCGACGGGCGCAACCCGCGCACCGCGACCCGTGAGCTTCCCGCCGGCGCGCTCACGCGTCTCCAGGTCGGCGCGCTCTGCGTGCTCGCGCTCGCCGTCTACCTCGTCGCCGTCTTCCAGCTCGCTCCGGTCGTGCGCTGGCTGTGGCCGATCCCGGTCGTGATGTTCGTCGTCTACCCGTACCTCAAGCGGGTGACGTGGCTCTGTCACCTCTGGCTCGGCGCGTGTCTCGGCCTCGCCCCGGTCGGGGCGTGGGTGGCGATCACGGGGGATCTGCCGTGGCAGGCGTGGGCGCTGGGTGGCGCGGTCTGCCTCTGGGTCGCGGGCTTCGACCTCTTCTACGCGCTCTTCGATCACCAGCACGACCTCGTCGAGGGCTGCACTCGTGGGCGACGCGGTTCGGCGTCCAGGGTGTGTTCCACGGCGCCCGCGCCATGCACGCGGGCTCCGTCGCGCTCCTCGTCGCGGCCGGCGCGGGGCTCGCGGTGGGCGCCTGGTACTGGCTCGGGGTCGGCGTCGTGGCGGCGCTCCTCCTCTACGAGCATGCGATCGTCCGCCCCGGCGATCTCCGCCGGCTCGACGCCGCGTTCTTCACCGTCAACGGGATCCTCTCGATCGGGTTCTTCGCCTTCGTCGCCCTGGACACGCTGCTCTAGCGCTGCCCGTTGTCGGGCTAGGCAGCGATCGCCAGGGGGCTGGGCCGTCGCGACCGTACGTCGCTCTCCGAGGCGTCTGGCGCTCTCGGGATCGTGTGAGGGCAGGTAGATCGTCGGGGTCGAGGCGGCGTACTCGCGGATCCGCGCGAGCGTGGTCTTCGCCGCGTGGTCGTCGGGGGCGACGCCGTCGACGATCCCACGGAGCATCGCGTCCTCGGTGTAGGAGCTGTCGGCGGCGATCAGGATGGTGGCGTCGTGGTCGAGCACGGCGACTGCGATCTGGCCTGGCGTGTGGCCCGCGGCGGGGATCGCAATCACGTCGCCTGCCTTCGTGAGGGGCTTGCTGGCGGGGAAGGGGCCGAACGGCCGGTCGTCGAGCCACAGCGGCTGCAAGCTCAGCCAGGCGGGGAAGCGGTGGTTGAGGTAGCCGCGGGCTCGGCCCATCAGGCCGCGTGCGTGCTCGATCTCGAGTGCGGAGGCGAGGACCTCGCTGGCTGGGAAATGGTGCAAGCCGCCGGCGTGGTCGGTGTGGAGGTGGGTCATCACGACGCGGCTGACGTCGTCGGGCGAGAAGCCGAGCCGTGTGAGCTGCGGCCCGATCTCGTCGTCGTCCCGCACGGCTGAGCGGAGGCCGGTGCGGAAGTAGGGGTGCCAGGTGGGGAAGTAGCCGGGTTCGGCGACGCGGGCGGTCTCACCGGTGTCGACGAGGATCAGGCCCTCGTCGTGCTCGATCAGGAAGGCGTAGATCGGCAGCGGCTCGGTCCAGTCGCGGTCGAGCAGCATGTTGAGAAAGCGGCGCTTGCCGCTGCCGACGCCCTCGCGCTGGCGGGTCTTGACGGCGACGGTTCCGGTCTGGATCGCGTGGATCTGCATCTCATGCTCCTTTCGGGTGGTTGCCTCGAGGTACTCCGAAGCCGGTCAGGATCAGCTCGACGACCCCGTCCGCGAGTTGGCCGTCGATCGGGCCGCCCGTGATCAGCAGCCGGTAGAAGAGCGGCCCGCCGAGGACGTCGAGCGCGAGCTGGAGGTCGAGCCCGGCCGCGAGGTCGCCGCGCTCGACGCCGCGCTCGATCACCCGCTCGAGCGCTCGGCGGCGGGTGGCGAGGAAGCCCTCGCGCACCGCGGCGGCGAGTGCCGGCTCGTGGCACATCGCTTCGACGAGACCTGCCATCAACCCACCCGCATGCGGCCGCGAGTAGACGGCCACGGCGTCGCGCATCAGCGAGCGCAGGTCGCCGCGGGTCGAGCCCGTGTCCGGCACCGCGATCTCGCTGACGAGCGATGCGACCGCCGCGGCGACGAGCCGCTCCTTCGACGGGTAGCGGCGGTAGATCGTCGCCTTGCCCACACCCGCGCGACCGGCGACGTCGTCCATCCGGAAGCGGTGCACACCCACCTCTCCGAGCAACTCGAGTGCCGCGGCCACGATCGCCGCATCGGCCCGCTCGTCCCGGGGGCGGCCGGGACGGCGCTGTCCCTCGACCTGGCTTGTTTCGGAACTCATCAGTCCGAAATCTACCACAATTACGATACTGTCAAGTATCGCAATGCCGTTACAGGATCGGCGCACTGTCGCAAATCGGCTCTACTACCGGTGGACCGTGTGGGACAAGACGCAAGACAGTGTTGGGAGGGCTTCCGATCACGGGCGGGGACACCGCTTGGCCGGCCAGCTCGGAAGGCGGCCGGGGTGAGCGCTCCACTGATCCGCGCGGACGCGCTCGAGAAGCGGTACGGCACGCGCGCCGTCCTCCGGGACGTCTCCTTTGGGGTCGAGCCCGGCGGCGTGCTCGTCGTGACCGGCCCGAACGGCTCGGGGAAGACGACGCTCCTGCGGCTGCTCGTCGGCCTCGCCGCGCCCTCACGCGGCTCGCTCGAGATCGCCGTCGACCGGCGCCGGATCGGGTTCGTCGGGCACGAGTCGCTGGTCTACCGGGACCTGACCGCGCTCGAGAACCTCGACCTCTACGGTCGCCTCTACCGTGTCGGCGAGCGTCGCGAGCGGATCGGGATGCTGCTCGAGCGTTTTGGCCTCTGGGAGGCCCGCCGCCTCCGCGTCTCCGCCTACTCGCGCGGCATGACTCAGCGGCTCGCCCTCTGCCGGGCGCTTCTCCACCAGCCGGAGCTCGTCGTGCTCGATGAGCCCCATTCCGCCCTCGACACGGAGGGCGCCGCGCTCCTCGACGAGGAGCTCACGACCCTGGCGGCGGCCGGCGACCACACGCTCGTCGTCGCAACCCACGAGCCGGGGCGCCTGGCTGCGCTCACGACGGGCCGGCTGGCCCTCGGAGTTGCGTGAGCGCGTACCTCGGCGATGTCGCCGCGCTGGCGCGCAAGGACCTGCGGCTCGAGCTGCGGGCGCGCGACACGCTGCCCGCGATGGTGCTCTTCGTCGTCGCGACCCTCGTCGTGTTCCATTTTGCCCTCCCGGGCGGCGCGAGCGACGACGCGGCGTACGGGCTCCTGTGGGTGGCGCTCGTGTTCACGGCGCTTCTCGGGCTCGGACGCTCGTGGGTGCCGGAGGGCGAGTCGGGCGCGCTCGACGGTCTCGTCCTGGCGACGTCGGACCGGAGCGCGATCTGGCTCGGGAAGGTCCTCGCGACGCTCGCCTTTCTCGGAGCCGCCGAGATCGTCGCCCTGCCGGCGTTCGCGCTCTTCTTCGCGCCGCTCGACGGGCCTGCGCTTGCGGGCGTGGCGCTCGCGTCGGTCGGGATCTGCGCCGTCGGCTCGCTCGTCTCGGCGATGGCCGCCGCGGCCCGCGGCCGGGAGGTGCTGCTCCCGCTTCTGTTCCTGCCCCTCGCGATCCCGCTCGTCGTCGGTGGCGTGGGCTCGAGCGTCTCACCGGAGCCGGCGACGTACCTCGCGTTCCTCGGCCTCTACGACGCAGTCTTCGCGATACTTTCGTGGGCGGCCTTCGAGTACGTCGTCACCGAATGAGCATCCGGAACCCCTCTCTCTCAGCCCTGGCAGCGCTCGCGGTCGTGCTCGGTGGGGTGTCCGTGGCGATGATCTTCTTCGTCGCCCCGGAGGACGCCGACCAGGGGCTCTCCCAGAAGATCTTCTACGTCCACGTGCCGATCGCCCTCACGGCGTATCTCTGCTTCGGAATCGGGGCGTGGAAGGCGTTCCGCCTGCTCCTGACGCGGGGCGAGCGGTACGACCTCGAGAGCTACACCGGGATCCACCAGGGGACGATCTTCGGGGCGCTCACGCTCGTGACCGGCTCGATCTGGGCGAAGGCATCATGGGGCGTCTGGTGGACGTGGAGCTCGAACCAGCTCGTCCTCTTCCTCGTGCTGTTCCTCTTCTACTGCGCGTACTTCATGCTCCGGTTCTCGGTCGAGTCCGGTCCGCGGCGGGAGCGGATCTCCGCCGTCTACGCGCTGTTCGGCCTTGCGTTGATCCCGGTCAGCTTCTTCGCGATCCGGCTTGCGAGCGACTTCATCCATCCCACGGTCTTCACGCGGGAGGGGCCGCAGATGACGGACTCGATGTTCGCCGCCTTCTGCGCCTCGTGGGCTGCGATCACGTTGCTCGCCTACGTGATGTACCGCACGGAGCTCGCGGGCAAGCGCACCGACCTCAACCTGCGCGAGTTGCGGGAGGCGCTCGTCCGGTGAGCGCAAGCGAGAAGTACGTCGCCGCGGCCTACGGCGTCTTCCTCGTCTTCGTCCTCGTGTGGGCGGCGATCATCGCCACGAAGCTCGCGCGGCTCGAGCGCGAGACGGCAGAGCTGGCGCAGCTCGCCCGCGCTCGACCGGCAGCCGGCGACGAACCCGATGGCTGAGCTGCTCGTCTGGCCGGCGCTGATCGCCTACGGCGAGGCCGCCGTCGCGTACGCCGGCGGCTTGCGCGGCGTCGGCCGCTTCGGGCGCCTCGGGATCTGGGGTGTCCGCGTCGGCTGGCTCGCGCAGACAGCACTGCTCGTCGCGCAGGCGGCGACGAGCGACGGCTTCCCATGGGGCACGTGGGCCGGGGCGTTGAACCTCCTCTCCTGGCTCGTCGTCACCGGGTACCTCGCGTGGGGCAGCAACCCCCGCTACCGGCTCCTCGGCCTCGGCGTGATGCCCGTCGCCGCGACGCTGCTCGTCCTCGCGTGGGCCGGCGGAGGCACGGGCGTCCACGCGTCGGACGGCGGCGGCTGGACGCTGGACGTCCACGTCGGTCTCATGCTCGCGGCATTCGCGAGCTTCACCGTCGCTGCCGCCGTCGCAGGCCTCTACCTCTTCGAGGAGCGTCGGCTCAAGCGGCGTGACGCAGGCCTGCTGCGACTCCGGCTGCCGTCCCTCGAGGCGCTCGACCGTCTCGCGGCCCGCATCGCGCTCGTGGGGCTCGCGCTGCTGAGCGCCGGAATCCTCGTCGGGCTGACGCGCCTCCGGGCCGCGGACGTCGACGTCGCGATGACCGTCACGATTCTGATCTGGGCGCTCTACGTCGCCGCTCTCGTGCTCCGCCGCGAGGTCGGGCTCCGGGGGCGGCGGCTCGCGTGGTCGCTCGTCGCAGGTTTCACGCTCGTCGCCTTCGTCCTCCCGCTGACCCACTTCGCGTCGTGAAGCTCGCGCTCGCCGGCGTTTCGCACCACACGGCATCGGTCGAGCTGCGCGAGCGCGTCGCGATCGACGGAGCGTCGACGTCGGCGCTCGCCCGCGAGCTCGCGCGCTCGAGCGAGGGTCGTCACGAGGCGGTCGTGTTGTCGGCGTGCAACCGGACCGAGCTGTATCTCGCCTCCCGTGACGGCGACGTCGCCGAAGCAGCAGACCGGGCGCTGCTCGCGCTGGCCGGTGCGGATGCGTCCGCGCTCGCGCCGGTCGCGTATCGCCTCGCGGACGAGTCCGCCGCTCTCCACCTCTTCCGCGTTGCGGCGGGCCTCGACTCGCTCGTACCGGGCGAGGGCGAGATCCTCGGGCAGGTGCGCGACGCGTACGAGACGGGCGCACCGGGCCCGCTGCTCGACCGGACGTTCCGGATGGCGTTGCACGCGGGCCGGCGGGCGCGTCTCGAGACCGCCATCGGCGAAAGCCCGGCATCCGTCCCGGCGGCGGCGGCCGCGCTCGCGCAGCAGGTCTTCGACAGGCTCGAAGCACGCCGCGTCGTCCTCGTCGGGGCGGGCAGGACGAGCGAGCTCACAGCCCGCAACCTCCGCTCGCGCGGCGCCACCGTGACCGCCGTGGTGAACAGGACGTTCGATCGGGCCGAGCGGCTGGCGGCGTCACTCGGCGCGCGAGCCCTCGCGCTCGAGGACGTTCGCGACGCCCTTGCCGACGCGGACGTGGTCGTCTGTTCGACGAGCGCGGCCGGGTTCGTGCTCACGGCCGAGGCGCTGGCTCCGGCATTGCGCGCGCGCCGCGGCCGACCGGTGCTCTTCGTCGATCTCGCGGTGCCGCGCGACGTGGATCCTGCGCTCGCGGCGGTCGACGGATGCTTCGTGTACGACGTCGACGACCTCGAGGCCGTCGTCTCGGCCTCGCTCGAGGGTCGCCGGGCGGAGGCGGTTGCGGCAGAGCGGATCGTGGCGGCGGAAGCCGACCGCTTTCGGGCGTGGCAGGCCTCGCTCGCCGTCGTTCCCGCGATCGCGTCGCTCCGTGCTCTGGCCGAGGAGATCCGGTCGTCGGAGCTTGCCAGGGTGGAAGCGAGGCTCCCGGAGAGCGAGCGCGAGGTCGTCGAGACCGTCACGGCGCAGATCGTCAACAAGCTCCTTCACCTCCCTACGATCCGGATGAAGGAGGCGGCCGTGACGCCGGACGGGCTGGTCTATGCTGACGTCGTGCGTCACCTGTTCGGGCTCGGAGAGGAAGGCGAGACGTGACGCGTCCGGTCGGCCGGCTTCGTAGCCGTCCTCTGACGCTCGTTCTGCCGACGGCTTTCGTGCGGATCCGCTCGCGCGGGACGGGCGCGTGCGGGGCGCCGGCGACGCAGACCACCCGCCGTTGCCGTGCTGCTTCGCGTCGGCTCGCGCGGCAGTAGGCTCGCGCTGACCCAGGCCGAGCGCGCCGCCGAGGCGCTGCGCGGCCCGGGCGTCGAGATCGCGCTCGTGCCGATCACGACCGCGGGCGACCGCGACCGCACCCGCCCGTTCGGCGAGATCGGCAGCCGCGGGGTGTTCGTCAAGGAGCTCGAGGAGGCGCTTCTCGCCGGTCGTATCGACGTCGCGGTGCACTCGGCGAAGGACATGACGTCGACCGACACCACGGGTCTCGTCGTCGGCGCCTATCCCGTCCGCGAGGACGCGCGCGACGCGCTCTGCGGCGCGCCGGAGATTCGACCGGGGATGCGCATCGGCACCGCGTCGGCGCGGCGGAGGGCGCAGCTGCTCGCGCTCGAGCCGAGCCTCTCCGTCGAGCCGCTTCGCGGTAACGTCGACACGCGGCTGCGCAAGCGCGGTGAGCGTGGGCTCGACGCCGTCGTGCTCGCCGCCTGTGGGCTCGACCGGCTCGGGCTGGCCGCCGAGATCGGGGCCCGGCTCGATCCGGGGGTGATGCTGCCGGAGGCCGGCCAGGGGGCTCTCGCCCTGCAGGTTCGCGAAGGGGAGGAGGGCCTCGTCGCCAGAATAGACGACGACGAGACGCGACGGCGCGTCGAGGCGGAGCGAGGCTGCGTGGCCGCGGTCGGCGGCGGTTGTCTCGCGCCGGTCGCGGCGTATCACGACGGGCAGGTGCTCACGGGTCTCGTCGCCGCCGAGGACGGCACCTGGCTCGAGCGTCGTTTCGGCACCGACCCCGGCACGCTCGGCCGAGAGCTGGCCGCGCTCGCCGCTTCGCGATGACCGCGCGGGGCCGGATCGGGCGGCCGGCCGCCGACAGGCCCCGAGGACGACGTCCGCACGACGACGGTCGCGCCGGTGCCGTCCGCGCCGAGCGGCGTGGACGGCACACAACCGGCACACAACCGGCACGGACGCGGCACAGACTCGCCGCTAGCGTCGGTGTCCCCCGTGGGCGGGTGGGGGTTGGGGATGGGGAGAATAGGTGCACCGCGGCGCAGAAGATCCGTCGTCGTCGCGACTGGGGGGCCTCGGAGCCTCCCCGCGGGCTGAGGCATGGCCCGGATCGCCGTCACGCGGCCGGTCGGGCGCGAGCGCTCGCTGCTCGAGCGCCTGCGGGCGGAGGGCCACGAGGCCATCCACGTCCCGCTCGTTGCGGTCGAGCCGCTCGGTGACGGGCCGGTCGACGTAGCGGCCTACGACTGGGTCGTCCTCACGAGCGTGGTGGGCGCACGCGAGCTCCGTCGCCGAATGCGAGGCATTCCTCGTGCCGTGGCGGCGATCGGTCGCGCAACGGCCGAGGCGTTCGGCGGCGCCGACCTCGTCGCGGCGCGGTCGACCCAGGAGGGGCTCCTCGAGGCGATGCCACCGGCCCCCGGCCGGGTCCTCTTCGCCGGTGCGGAGGGGGCGCGGCGACTCCTGCCCGAGGCGCTCGGCGCCGACGTCGTCGCGCTCTATCGCACGGTTCCGCTCACGCCTCCGAGTTGGCCCCGCTGCGATCTCGTCGTTCTCGCGTCTCCGTCCGCGGCGCGGGCCTACGCGGCGCTCGGCCAGACGACCCCCGCCGTCTCGATCGGCCCCGAGACAACCCGCACCGCGCGCAGCGCCGGCGTCGTCGTCGCCGCCGAGGCGCCGACGACCGACGTCGCCGGGATCCTGAGCGCGGTCCGGCGCGCGCTCGGCTCGTAGACTCGGCGTGTGGTCATCTGCTTCCTGACGGACTTCGGCGTGCAGGACGACTTCGTGGGCACCTGCCACGGCGTCATCGCGCGAATCGCACCGGATGCGCGCGTCATCGACGTGACCCATGGCATTCCGCCCACGCAGGTGCTCCAGGGAGCGCTGGTGCTCGCGAGCACGTTGCCGTACATGCCGATCGGGATCCACCTCGCAGTCGTCGACCCGGGTGTCGGCGGGGTGCGCCGGCCGCTCGCGCTCTCGGACGAGGAAGGCCGTATCTTCGTCGGCCCCGACAACGGGCTCCTGCTCCCGGCGGCCGACCGCGCCGGCATCGCGGAGGTACGCGAGCTCGCGAACCCGCAGTACGCGCTCGAGACGATCTCGCGCACGTTTCACGGGCGCGACCTGTTCGCACCGGCCGCCGCGCACCTCGCGAACGGCGTCCCGCTCGAGGAGCTCGGCCCGCCGCTCCACCCGGACGCGCTCGTGCGGCTCGACCTGCCGAAGCCGACCTTCGCCGGCGATCGGATCCTGGCGACCATGCTCTACGTTGACAGTTTCGGCAACATCGCGCTCAACCTGACGAGGGAAGACACGGAGCGTGCGGGCGCCGTCCCCGGCTCGCGGGTCGAGCTCGAGCTCTCGGGTGAGGGCTACTACGCCGTCATGGCGCGGACGTTCGCCGACGCAAGGCCGGGTGACGTGATCCTCTACGAGGACAGCTACCGCAACATGTCGATCGCGATCAACCGCGGGAACGCAGCGTCGATGCTGCACGCGACGCCGGGGCAGCGGTTGCGGATCCGCGTGCTCGGCCCGGGCGCCGACAGGCGCTAGCGTCGGGCGCAGCGCCGCAGCGCCGGGCCGGCCACACCCGGGAGCCGTCTACAGGATCGTCTGGCCGAGCGCGCTCGCGGCGAGCTCGACGGCGATGGCGGCGCTGCCGTTCTCGCGGTCGAGGATCGGGTTCACCTCGACGAGCTCGAGCGAGCCGACGACGCCCGCCTCGGCGAGATCCTCGCAGGCGAGGTGGGCCTCGCGATAGGTGAGCCCGCCGTTCACGGGCGTGCCGACCCCGGGGGCGACGTCGGGGTCGAGTGCGTCGAGGTCGAGCGACACGTGAAGGAACCCCGGCCCCGAAGCCCTGTCGATCGCCTCGGTCACGGCGCGCTCGATTCCGATCCGGTCGATCTCGGTCATCGTGATCACGCGGATCCCCTGCTCACGGATGAGGCTGCGCTCGTCGTCGTCGAGCGACCGGACGCCGAGCAGCACGACGCGGGCGGGATCGACCGCGGGAAGTAGCAGTCCCGGATCGGAGAAGGCGTCGCCCGCAAGGCCGAGCGCGGCCGCGAGAGGCATCCCGTGGACGTTCCCGGTCGGGCTCGTCGACGGCGTGTTGAGGTCGCCGTGCGCGTCGACCCAGATCACCCCGCCCGGCTGGCCCGCGGCGGCGCGTAGGCCCGAGAGCGTGCCGAGCGCGATCGAATGGTCGCCGCCGAGCACGAGCGGCAGTGAGCCCTGCAAGACGACGTCCTCGACGATCGCCGCAAGCCCCACGCACGCCTGGATGATCTCCGGCAGGAACCGTGCGCGTTGGTCCACGACGGCGAGCGCCTCCGGCTCCGGCGCGCCGACGTTCCCCCGGTCGACGACGGCGCAGCCGAAGGACGCCAGGCGCTCTTCGAGGCCCGCGTAGCGAATGGCGGACGGCCCCATGTCCACGCCGCGCCGGCCCTGGCCGAGGTCGAGCGGGACGCCGACGATCACCACGGTCCGGGACGTCGCGCCCACGGGCAGAGAGGCTACCCGCCGCGCGGCTGCCGCGTGTGCCCGCCTCGGGCGGGGCGTCGGGCTACACTCCGCGGTCGGGGCGAGGTAGCTCAGCTGGTAGAGCACACGGCTGAAAACCGTGGTGTCGCCGGTTCAAGTCCGGCCCTCGCCACTTCCCGACGGCGACGGCTCCGCTCACGCCGGCCGGCGTGCGAGCACGACGCGGGCCAGACCGGGGACGGCGACGGAGCCGTCGCTCCCGACCCACCGCGCGAGCCGGCGCTCTGCCCCGTCGCGCACCGCGCGCGCGTCCTCGGGCCCGACGCGGTCGAGCAGCGTCGAGAGCATTCGTGACGTGTCGCGGGCGATTGCCCACCAGACGTCGAGCGACGCGGCGCGCCAGGTCAGCGTCACGTCCTCGACGACCGCGACGTCGAGCCCCGCCGGGGCGAGCACTGCCGCGACCGCACCATCGGCCGCGAGGCGAAAGGGCCCCGGTGCCGCCGGGTCGGGTCGCTCGATCAGGCCGAGCTCGAGCGCGCTCCGGCCCGGCGCGGTCATCCAGTCGTTTCCGTCCGCTGCCGTCCACACCGCGAGCGCGACGCTGCCGCCGGGGCGCAGCACTCGGGCGATCTCGGCCGCGGCGGCGGAGAGGTCGGGGACGAGCATGAGGCCGAAGCGACAGAGGACTCCGTCGACGGAGGCATCCGCGAACGACAGCGCAGCGGCATCCTCGATCCGGAACTCGATACCCGCGAGGCCGAGCTCGTCCGCGCGGCGCCGAGCGGCCCCGAGCATCTCCGGCGCCGCGTCGGTCGTGACGAGGCGACCGCCGGGCTCGAGGCGCGACACGGCGAGGAAGCCGGTGTCCCCTGCGCCCGCTGCGAGATCGACGACCACCTGCCCGGGCTGCGGGTCGAGCAGCTCCACGAGCCGCTCCGAGACCGGATGCGTCGCAGCCCCAGAAGACCGTGCGGTGACGCTCCCATCCTGCGGCGACGGCACGCCACGCGTCGAGCTGCTGCCGCCGTTCGTCTATGCCGGCGCTCCGGCGAACCGCGGGATCACGTGCCGCCCGTACGCCTCCAGCGTCTCCTCCTGCCCGTGGGTCATCAGGTAGATGGAGAAGTGGTCGACGCCGATCGACTCGAGCTCGCGTAGCTTCTCCGTGAGCTGGTCGACGTCGCCGAGGACCGAGAAGCGGTCGCAGATCTCGTCCGTGACGAACTCGCCGTGCTTTGCGCCGACGCGCGAGTGCTCGTCGTAGTCGTAGAACTTGCGGGCCTGTACGTAGTCCGTCAGTGCCTGCGGGACGACAGAACCGTCGGTGCCGTACCGCTCGATCAGGTCCTGGACGTGGTTCGAGACCATCGCGGGGAACCAGCGGGTCTGCTCGCGGCCGTCCTCGATGGGGCCGACGTGGCTCGGGGCGCAGACGATGCACTTGAGCGCGGCGGGGTCGCGGCCCGCCTCCGCGGCTGCCGCGCGGGCGGTCCCCATGATCCACTGGATGATCTCCGGGTCGGCGAGCTGGATGATGACGCCGTCACCCAGGCGGCCGGCCACGCCGAGTGCCTTGGGGCCGTAGCCGGCGACCCACATCGGGATCTCCGGCAGCTCCGGGCGCACCCACTTGAGCTGGAGGTCCTTGTCGTTCCAGCTGACCTCCCTACCGTTCATGAACGGCTTGATCATTGCGAGCCGCCGCTCGAACTCGGCCACCCGGACGGGGTGCTGGCCGATGTACCGGCGCGCAGAGTCGCCGCGGCCGATCCCCATCACCATTCGCCCGTCGGAGATGTCGTGCATTGTCGCGTAGAGGCTCGCGAGCACGGTCGGCTCGCGCGTCCCGGGGTTGGTCACGAGGTGCCCGAACTTCATCGTCGACGTCGCCTGGATGGCCATCGTCAGCTGCACGAACGAGTCCTGCCAGAGCACGTGCGAGTCGTACGTCCAGCCGATCTCGAAGCCGTTCCGCTCGCCAAGCTGCATCAGCTCCACGAGTCGGCTCGCAGGCGGGTCGGGGAGCACGGTAATGCCGAAAGAGAGAGCCATGGTCTGAACCTCCGTCGTGTGCGAAGACTCAGTATCCGCCGTCGGCCGGGCGCGCGTCGGGCGAGCCGTCCGCCACTCCTGGGCGAGGATCGCTTGGAGGGCTGCGAGACCGCCCGCTCGAAGGGCGCAAGAGCAGCCGTCCGGTGCGCCTAGGCCAGCCCGGCGCGGGCACGGCGGCGGTCTCTAGCCCGGGAGCCGCCGGACGAAGGGCAGGGCGGAGAGTGCGAGCGCGCCGATAGCGGCGAAGCCGACCGCGCCCTCGCCGGGAAGGTCGAACGCGAGCCCGACGAGCGGCGTGCAGGTGACGATCGCAAGGACGGCACAGGCGTTGACGAGCGCAGCCGCCGCCCCGGGCGCGTCGCGGCGGAGACGCTGCGCCGCCTCGAAGATCGGGGAGAAGGGAAGCCCTGCTGCCAGACCGAGCAGCAGCGACCCGAGCGCCGACAGCCACAGCGGGCCGTCGCCGGCGAGGAGAAAGGCTCCGACGGCGACGGTGACGAGGGAGCCGCCGACCAGCGCAGCCCGGCGCTCCGGCCACCGGTGTACCAGGGCACCTCCGAGTGGGCGCGTGATGATGCCCGCGAGGAGCACGAAGCTGCCGAGCGCGCCGGCTACCGCCGACCCCGCGCCGTCGCGCTCGAGGAGCGGGACGACCCAGTTTCCGGCGATGACGGCGAGCCCGAACGTCGCCACCTGCAGCGCCCCGAGCGGGAGCAGGCGAACGTCGCCGAGCACACCACGCCGCGCGCGCCCGACACGCGGCAACCCGCGGACGACGAGGACGACGGCGGCTCCGACCAGGGCGAGGGCGAGCCCACTTGCGTACGGCGCGCGCCAGCTCGTGGCATCGGTGAGGGGCGGGACGACGAGCAGGGCGAGACCTCCCCCGGCCATGGTCGCGCCGCCGTAGAGCCCCTGGAGCACCGGCGTGCCGCCGCCGGCGCGCACGAGGTCGAGACCGGCCACGAACGCCGCGCCCGAGCCGACCCCGACCACGAGGCGCCCGACGAGCGCGGGGCCGACCGCGGGCTCGAGCAGGAGGAGGGCGTTCCCCGCGGCCCCCGCGGCGCAGGCAGCGAGCGCGACGCGGTGCGGCCCGACCCGGTCCGACCAGACGCCCGAGGGAAGCTGCGACGCGAGGTGCGTGACGAAGAGCGCGGTCGTGAGCAGCCCGACGACCGCGAGCGACGTGCCGTACGCGTCGGCGAGCGGATCCGCCACCGCACCGACGTTCGCGACGTTCCACGTCAGGAAGCAGCCGACGACGAGGCCTGCGACGACCGCCCGCCCGTGGCGCTCCCGAGCGGACGTGTTCACGGTCGAGCTCGGCACGCCGTGACGAGCCTACTCGTGACGGCGACGCCGGCGTGGCGGTCGCCGGTCGTGTGCGTCAGCTGCCCTCGAGCTCGATCCAGTGAGGCCATTCGACGCGCATCTGCGCCCGGTGACGGGCGGCGTCGGCGGGCTCGGCGTGGTGGGCGTCCAGGTGGGCGAGGATTGCCTCCGCGCCGTGGATCACCGCACCCTCGTCGACAAGGGTCGGGATCGAGCGGATCCCGGTCGCCGCCTCCATGGCGTCCCGCTCCTCCCGGGCGAGCGGGATCGTCCTAGCGAGCCAGTCGACGCGGAGCTCCGTGAGTCGCAGCCGCACCCGGTGGGAGTAGGGGCACCATTCGGCCTGCCAGAGCTCGAGCACGAGGACATCGTCGCAGAGTCGGCACGATCTCGGCACGGTTCCGTCACGGGTCGTCCGCTACGTTGTCTTTGATGACGACGGCCTCTACCCCCTGGGGCAAGGCGACGCGCGTCGAGGAGGTGACGATCTCCCAGCGTGCGGGCGAGAGACGCTTCACGACCCGGCTCGAGCTGCTCGAGACCGCGACCGGCGACCGGCTCGTGCGGCTGTCCTACGCCACCGGGGGGACTGTGCGCCGCGGGCCCGTGACCTTGCGTGGGCGCGACCTCGTGCGGCTGCGAGCTGCACTCGACCGTGCGCCGGAGCTTGGGCGCACACTTCGCGGCGTGGAGCCGTGAGTCGGCTCGCGAAAGCCGGGCGCCGGGAGGGGGCCGCCCGGGGCCTATGCGACCCCGGCGCCGGCGAGGCGCTCGTGGGCGGCCGCGACAAGGCCCTGGAGCAACGGCACCCCACCGGTAGGGCCGAGCAGCGGGTCGACCGCGTGCTCGGGGTGGGGCATCAGGCCGAGCACGTTTCCCTCCTCGTTGGCGACGCCGGCGACCCGATCGAGCGAGCCGTTCACGTCCTCGGCGTAGCGCAGGACGACCTGTCCCCGCTCGACGAGCTCGGCATGCAGCGCAGGGTCGGTCACCCAGTTGCCTTCGCCGTGCTTGATCGGGATGACGAGCTCCTCGCCAGGCGTGAGCGCGGCGGTGAACGGCGTCCCGTCGGACTCGACGACCACGGTCACGTCGGCGCAGAGGAACTCGAGCTGCCGGTTCGCGCGGAGCACGCCTGGCAACAGCCCGGCCTCGCAGAGGATCTGGAACCCGTTGCAGATCCCGAGGACAGGGCCGCCGTCGGCGGCGAACGCGCGTACGGCGCCCATCACCGGGGCAACGCGGGCAATCGCGCCGCAGCGAAGGTAGTCGCCGTACGAGAAGCCGCCGGGGAGGACGATGCCGCCGAGGTCGGCGGCGAGCTCCGTCGTCGCATGCCACACAGGCACGACCTCGGCCCCGAGTTGCTCGAGCGCGAGGCGGGCGTCGACGTCGTCGTTCGACCCGGGGAACGTGATCACGGCGATCCGCGGGCGGAGCTCCGTCACGCCGGCCCCGTCACGATCTCGAAGCTCTCGATGAGCGGGTTCGCGAGCAGCTCGGCGCACATCCGCTCGACCTCCGCGTGGGCGGCCGCCTCGTCGTCCGCGTCGACCTCGAGATCGACGAGCCGGCCCACGCGCGCGCTCGTCACGGCGAAGCCGAGCGCCGCGAGCGAGGCTTGCACCGCCTCGCCCTGGGGATCGAGGATCCCCGCCTTCGGCCGGATCAGCACCGTCAGCTTCAGAGCACGACCTCCGGATCTTCGAGATACCGGTCGAAAGCGATCCCGGTGACGAGCTCGAACGCCTCGATGTAGCGGGCACGGGTCCCGGACACGACCTCCGGCGGCAGCTCGGGCCCCGGCGGGGTCCGGTCCCAGCCCGTGCCGAGGCACCAGTCGCGCACGTACTGCTTGTCGAAGGACGGCTGCGGCCCTCCGGGCGCGTATCCGGCCGCCGGCCAGAACCGCGAGGAGTCGGGCGTCAGCGCCTCGTCGGCGAGCATCACAGTGCCGTCGGCGTCGACCCCGAGCTCGAGCTTCGTGTCCGCGAGCAGGAGCCCGTGCCGTTCGGCGTGCGCAGCCGCGAAGCGGTACAACGCGAGCGCCGCCGCTCGGGCGATCGCGTATCGATCGCGCCCGCAGAGCTCGGCCGCCTCGTCTTCGCTGATGTTCAGGTCGTGACCCTCGGACGCCTTGGTGGCCGGCGTGACGATCGGCTCGGGAAGACGCTCGGATTCCCGCAACCCGGGCGGCAGGACTGTGCCGCAGATCGCGCCAGAGGCACGGTAGTCCGTCCAGCCCGAGCCCGCGAGGTAGCCGCGCACGACGAGCTCGACAGGGAGCATCTCGAGTCGTTTGCATTCGAGCGAGCGGCCGTCGGGTCGAAGCGCGAGGAAATGGTTGCTGACGATGTGGCGGGTCCGGGCGAACCAGAAGGCCGACAGCCCGGTGAGGACGCGTCCCTTGTCGGGGATCTCGGTCGGGAGCACCACGTCGAAGGTGGAGATGCGGTCCGAGGCGACGAGCAACACCCGTTCGTCGTCGAGCGCGTAGAGCTCCCGCACCTTGCCGCTGGAGAGATGGGTCGCCTCAGGCATGGAGAGCCGACTCCCGCGACGCGACGTGTGCGCGCAGGCGGTCGAAGACCACGCCCACGTGCGCCGTGTACGCGTCGAGCGCGAACACGTGCTCGAGGTCGACTCTGCCCGCAACCTCCGGCTCTGCGCGGGCGAGGTCCCGGAAGTCCAGCTCCTCGTCCCACGCACGCATTGCGAGGCGTTGCACGAGCCGGTACGCAGCGTCGCGCGCGAGGCCGCTCTCGACGAGCGCCAGCAACAGCCGCTGGCTGAAGAAGAGGGCGTGGCTCGCATCGAGATTGGCCCGCATGCGCTCCGCGCGGACGACGAGGCCCTCGACGAGCCAGGCAAACCGGTCGAGCAGGTAGTCGATCGCGAGGAACGAGTCGGGCAGCACGACGCGCTCGGCCGAGGAATGGGAGATGTCGCGCTCGTGCCAGAGCGCCACGTTCTCGAGCCCCACGAGCGCGTTCGCCCGGAGCACGCGCGCAAGCCCGCAGATGCGCTCGGCGACGATCGGATTTCGCTTGTGGGGCATCGCCGACGAGCCCTTCTGCCCCCGTACGAAAGGCTCCTCCACCTCGCGGAGCTCCGTTCGTGCCAGGTGCCGGATCTCGGTCGCGAACCGATCGAGCGACGACGCGAGCAGCGCGAGCGACGTCAGGAGCTCCGCGTGGCGATCGCGCTGGAGGATCTGGGTCGAGCTCGGCGCAGGCTCGAGCCCGAGCTGCTCGCAAGCCAGCCGCTCGACGTCGGGGTCGATCGCTGCGTATTGTCCTACGGCGCCCGAGAGCTTCCCGACACGAAGCCCTTCGAGTGCACGCTCGACGCGCACGCGGTCGCGTTCGAGCGTGAACGCCCATCCCGCAAGCTTCAGACCGAAAGTCGTTGGCTCCGCGTGGACGCCGTGTGTGCGGCCCATGCAGAGCGTGTCGCGGTGCTCCTCCGCTCGTACGACGACCGCCGCGAAAGACCGCTCGATACCCTCGAGCACGAGGCTGCCCGCCTCCTGCACGGCGAGGGAGAGCGCGGTGTCGAGGACGTCGGACGATGTGAGCCCGAAGTGGAACCAGCGTCCGTCGTCCCCGAGGGTCTCCGCGACGGCGTCCACGAAAGCGGCAACGTCGTGGTTCGTCTCGCGCTCGAGCGCTGCGACGCGCGCCGGGAGCGGAGGCCGCGCGGCTGCGCGGATCCGCTCGACCGCCTCAGCCGGCACGGCGCCGACGGCCGCCCAGCCGTCGAGCGCGGCGAGCTCGACCTCGAGCATGCGCCCGAGCCGCGCCTCGTCCGACCAGACCTGCGCCATCGCAGGACGGGAGTAGCGCGCGATCACGAGGTCATTCTACGGGCGGTATCGGGCCGGGCACGAAGTCGGCACGAAGTCGGCACGAAGTCGCTACCCCTGTTGCCGATTTGGGCGATAGAATGGAAAGTGGGTGGTGGGATGGGGTGCCCCAGGGAAGGCTCGCAATTTGCGAAGCCCCTCACGTCGACGCGTCACTTGCGATGTCGTCGCGCCGCCGGGAGCCGGGGATGTGGATCGCGTCCGCGGCCGCATAGGCGAGCGACCGTGCGGCGGCGAGGGTGGGACCGGTCCCGGTGATGCCGAGCAGGCGGCCGCCGTTGGCGACGAGCCGGCCGTCGCTGAGCGCCGTCCCGGCCTGGAACACGAGCGCGCCGAGCGCCTCGGCAGCGGCGACTCCGTCGATCGGGGCTCCTCGCGCGCCAGAACGGGGGTAGTCGCCGGCCGTCAGGACGACGGTGACGGCGCTCCTCTCGGCGCGCCCGAGCCGGATCCCGTCGAAGGATCCCTGGGCGGCCGCGGCGAGCGCCTCCAGAAGGTCGCCCTCGACGAGTGGTAGGACAGATTGCGTCTCGGGGTCTCCGAAGCGGCAGTTGTACTCGAGCACACGCGGGCCAGCGCTCGTGAGCATGAGGCCGACGAAGAGCGTCCCCACGAACGGCGAGCCGCGGCGGGCGAGCTCGGCCAGCACCGGGTCGACGCACGACTCGACGATCGTCGCGAGCCCGTCGTCGTCCATTTCGGGCACCGGCGCGAAGGATCCCATGCCACCGGTGTTCGGGCCGGCGTCGCCGTCGTAGGCCCGCTTGAAGTCGCGGGCGGGCGCGAGCACGAGCGCCTCCCGACCGTCGCAGAGCGCGAGGACGGAGAGCTCGGGGCCTTCGAGGAGCTCCTCGAAGAGCAGCGGCTCCCCCAGACGGCGGACGACATCGAGGCCCGCCGCGAGCTCGGCCGCGGTCCGGCAGACGACGACGCCCTTCCCTGCCGCCAGCCCGTCGGCCTTCAGCACGCACGGGACGCGCGGCGAGTCGAAGGTCGCGGCCGTCGGGACACCGACGGCCGCCATCAGCTCCTTGGCGTACCGCTTGGAGCCTTCGATCCGCGCCGCAGCGGCGGACGGCCCGAACACGGGGACTCCCGCGTGGCGCAGCACGTCGGCGACGCCGGCAACGAGCGGCGCCTCCGGCCCGACGACGACCAGGTCGACGGCGAGGAACCGAGCGAGGCCGAGCAGGCCGTCGCCGTCGTCCGCCGCGACCGGGTGACAGGTCGCGAGCGTGGCGATGCCGGGGTTGCCGGGGGCTGCGTGGAGCTCGGTGAGGAGCGGCGACGCCGCGAGCCTCCACGCGAGCGCATGCTCGCGGCCGCCCGAGCCCACGAGGAGCACACGCACGGCTAGAGCGCGAGGACCGCGTCGCGCGCGGCGCCCGTGCCGACGAGCGTCACCGGGACGTCGAGCGCGCCGGCAACGAACGAGACGTACTCCGCGGCCGCCCCGGGCAGGACGGCGCCGGTGAGCTCCTCCTGCCAGCCGGCCAGGTTCTCGAACACCGGCGCGCAGTGGTGGAAGTCGGACTGGTGGGAAGGGAACTCCTCCGTCTCGGACCCGTCCGGTAGCCGGTAGCGGACGCAGACCGGAATCTCGTCGAACGTCGAGAGCACGTCGAGCTTCGTCAGCGCCAGCGACGTGATCCCGTTGACACGCACCGCGAAGCGGAGCGCGACGAGGTCGAGCCAGCCGCAGCGGCGGATGCGGCCGGTCACCGTGCCGAACTCCTCGCCGAGCGTGCGGACGCGTTCCTGCGCAGGACCTTCGATCTCGCTCGGGAACGGGCCCTCGCCGACGCGCGTGACGTACGCCTTCGAGACGCCGAGCACCGCGTCGATCCTCTGCGGCCCGATGCCGAAGCTGACAGCCGCCCCGGCCGCGATCGGGCTGGACGAGGTCACGAACGGGTAGGTGCCGTGGTCGAGGTCGAGCAGCGTTCCCTGGGCACCCTCGAAGAGCACGCGCCGGCGGTCGCGGAGGGCGCGGTCGACGAGCAGCGACGTGTCTGCCACGTACGGCGCGAGCCGCTCGGCGTGGGTGAGCGTCCGTGTGACGACCTCCTCGGCGTCGAACGCCGGGATCCCGTACACGCGCTCGAGCCAGACGTTCTTCTCGCCCGCCGCGAGCTCGACCTTCTCACGGAGGATCTTCGGGTCGAGCAGATCCTGCACGCGGATCCCGATCCGCGTCGCCTTGTCGGCGTACGCGGGCCCGATCCCGCGGCGCGTCGTGCCGATCTGCAGCTTGCCAAGACGGCGTTCCCGCGCACCGTCGAGCGCCACGTGCCACGGCATGATCAGGTGGGCGTTTCCGGAGACGAAGACGAGGCCATCGGTACGGTGGCCACGCGCCTCGAGCTCGTCGAGCTCGCCGATCAGCACCTCGGGGTCGACGACGCACCCGGCGCCGATGGCGCTCGCCACTCCGGTGACGATCCCCGACGGTATGGCGCGGATCTTGTACGTCTCGTCGTCGACGACGATCGTGTGCCCGGCGTTGGGCCCGCCCTGGTAGCGGCAGACGAGGTCGGACTCCTGGGCGAGCAGGTCGACGATCTTGCCTTTCCCCTCGTCGCCCCACTGCGCCCCGACGATCACGGTCGCGGGCACGTGCGCCATTCTCGCACGCGCCGCGGCCCGCGGGTGCCGTGCGGTCGACCGTCTAGCCTCGTGGCGTGGTGCGCCTTGAAAGCTGGATCAGGCCAGCGGGTGTGAGTCCCGTCCGGGTAAGCGCCGGAGCGCCCGGTAGCAGGCCCCAGTTGCGGGGAGAGATCCCCGTGGCCGAGCGGGGTGTCAAGAGCCTCTTGGAGGGAGCAAGCGCGTGGGCTGCGACTGCAGCCTCGTCAGAGTCACAATCGGGGAGCCGAGCCGCTCACGTCACGGCGAAGGCCACGTCCTGCAGTCCTTTATTCCGGATTGGGCTGGGTGGGTCCGCGCGGGGTAGGGGAAGTTGCACGCGCGCACGGTCTGGTCACGGAACAAGCGGGCTATGGGCAGCCGCCAAGTGGCCGCCGGGTTCGGGCGTCGGTGTCCTTGACCCCCGCAGCGGTGACGCGCTGCGGGTGGCATCCGAGGTTCGTGTCCTCGACGGGTACGTTGCGGCGTCAGGAAGACCGTCGGTGAGCCGTGTGCGGGAAAACCGCATGCACGGATCGAAAGGGGGATCTGGAAACGGGCTCGCCTAGAGCGAGCACCGCGCCAGTGACTACCAGTGCTCGTCGGTCGCACCCGGCTCGCCGCCGATCTCGTGCCGCTCGGCCTCCGGCCCGGCACGGTCGCGCTCGTCCACTGCCGGATGTCCGCGCTCGGCAGGGTGATCGGGGGAGCCGAGACGGTGATCCGGGCCCTCATCGACGCCGTCGGCCCCGAGGGCACGCTCTTCGCGTACGTCGGCTGGCAGGATGGCCCGCCCGACGACCTCGAGCTGCTCGCGCCGGGCGACCGGGAGCTCGTGCGCGCAGAGCAGCCCGTCTACGACCCGGCGGTCGGCCGCGCACGCCGCGACCACGGCCGCGTGGCGGAGGCGATCCGCACCCGGCCGGCCGTGGTGCACTCCGGTCACCCGGAGGCCGGCGTTGCCGCACTCGGGCACGCTGCCGCGGACGTCGCGCTGCCGTACGACCCGATCGCCGGCGGGGTCGACTACGTCGAGCACTTCGCGCGCGCCGCCCTCGAGCGGGGAGCCGGTCGCAGCGGCCCGCTCGGCGCCGGCACCGGGCACGTCTTCGACGCGCGCGGGCTGACGGAGGCCACCGTCGAGCTGATCGAGGCGACCTTCGGGGCGGGCGGCTAGCTCGAGCGCGGAGCCCGCGAGAGGGCCGGCTCAGCCGCTGCCGTCGCGGCGATCGTCCGGTTTCGTCCTCGGAGCGAGGAACGAGCGTATGGCTTCGTGGTAGGCCTCGACGGGGAGTAGGAAGGAGTCGTGGCCGTGGGGTGAGGCGATCTCGGTTTGTGTGACCTCGGCGCCGGCGGCTGCGAGCACGCGGGCGATCTCGAGCGAGTGGCTCGTGTCGAAGCGCCAGTCGGTGTCGAAGGAGAGGACGAGGAACCGGGTCGGGGAGCCGTCCAGCCGGCGTCGGACGGCCTCCTCGTCCGCGAAGGGGTCGAAGTAGTCCATGACCCTGCTGAGGTAGAGGTAGGTGTTGGCGTCGAAGCGCTCGAGGAAGCTGCGCCCTTGGTGCTCGAGGTAATGCTCGATCTCGAAGTCGGCGTCGAAGCTGTATCCGGTGGTGCCGTCTCGCTGTCTGCGTCCGAACCTCCGCTCGAGCGAGGTCTCGGAGACGTAGGTGAGGTGGGCCATCATCCGCGCCACCGCGAGCCCGACGTGGGGACGGTTCCCGTTCGCGTAGTAGTCGCCCCCGTTGAAGTGCTCGTCGCGCGTGATCGAGGCCCTGGCGACGGCGGAGAAGGCGATGTTCTGGGCGCTCAAGGAGGCGGACGCGCAGACGAGCAGGGCCGTGTCGAGCTCGTCCGGATGGTCGATCGCCCACTGCAGGACCTGCATGCCGCCGAGCGAGCCGCCGACGGCCGCCGCGAGTCGCCGCACGCCGAGGTGACCGAGCAGTGCCCGGTGCACGCTGACGAGGTCGCGGACGGTGAAGAGCGGAAAGCGGAGCCCGTACGGGCGTCCCGTCGCGGGGTCGATCGACGAGGGGCCGGTGGTGCCCTGGCAGCCTCCGAGCAGGTTGGCGCAGACGACGTAGAAGCGTTCGGTGTCGACGGGCTTGCCGGGGCCGATCAGGCTGTCCCACCAGCCGACCCGGCTCGGGTCGCCATGGTGGCCCGCTGCGTGCGCGTCGCCGGTGAGCGCGTGACAGACGAAGACCGCGTTCGAGGCGGAGCCGTCCAGCTCCCCGTAGGTCTCGTATGCGACCTCGACCGGAGCGAGGCGCTCCCCAGACTCGAGCAGAAGCGGGTCGTCCTCGGTGAAGAGGACGACCCGCTCCGTCCGCGCCGGTCCGACAGACCCCGGCCGCTCAGACGAGCGCGGTGAGGGCCGCCTTCGCAAGCGCCTGGTCGAGGTCATCGGTGATGTCGTCGAGGTGCTCGATCCCGATCGAGAGCCGAACGGTGTCCTGGGTGACGCCGGCCGAAGCGAGCTCGTCGTCGTCGAGCTGGGAGTGGGTGGTGCTGGCGCTGTGGATCGCGAGCGACTTCGCGTCCCCGATGTTCGCGAGGTGGCTGAACAGCTCGAGGCTCTCGATGAACGCACGGCCCGCTTCCCTGCCGCCGGCGATGCCGAAGGTGACGAGACCGCCGTAGCCGCCCGTGAGGGTCCGGTCGGCGATCTCCTTCCACGGACTCGAGTCGAGGCCCGGGTAGCCGACCCACGAGACCGCCTCGTGCGCCTCGAGATGGCGCGCGACGGCGAGCGCGTTCTCGGCGTGCCGCTCGATCCGCAGCGGAAGCGTTTCCAGGCCCTGGAGGAGCAGGAAGGCGTTGAAGGGCGATAGTGCGGCGCCGGTGTTCCGGAGCAGCACGGTGCGGACGCGGCCGACGTAGGCGGCCGGCCCGAGCGCGTCGGCCCAGACGACGCCGTGGTAGGACGGGTCGGGGCGGGTCAGGCCGGGGAACCGGTCGGGGTCGTGTGTCCAGTCGAAGCTGCCGGCGTCGACGACGACACCGCCGATCGAGGTGCCGTGACCGCCGATGTACTTCGTCGCGGAGTGGACCGCGACGTCGGCTCCGTGGTCGAAGACGCGGCAGAGGATCGGCGTCGGCACCGTGTTGTCGACGACGAGCGGGAGCCCTGCGGCGTGGGCGGCGTCCGCCCAGGCTCTGATGTCCACGACGTTCAGCTTCGGGTTGCCGATCGTCTCGGCGAAGACGAGCCGCGTCTTGTCGTCGACGAGCGCCTCCAGCTCGTCCGGCCGGTCGGGGTCGACGAAACGGACCTCGATCCCGTACTGGGGGAGCGTGTGGGCGAACAGGTTGTAGGTGCCGCCGTAGAGCGTGGAGAGGGAGACGATGTTGTCGCCGGCGCGCGTGAGGTTGAGCACGGAGTAGGTGACTGCGGCCTGGCCGGACGCGGTCGCGACCGCGCCGATCCCACCCTCGAGCGCCGCGACGCGCTGCTCGAAGACGTCCCAGGTCGGGTTCATGATCCGGCTGTAGATGTTGCCCGGGACCGCGAGCGCGAACAGGTCCGCGGCGTGCTGGGTGTCGTCGAAGACGTACGAGGTGGTCTGATAGATCGGCACCGCCCGGGACCGCGTCGTCGGGTCGGGCGTCTGGCCGCCGTGGAGGGCCAGCGTCTCGGGTCTCGTCCGGCTCATGGTTCTGTCCTTCTTTCTCCGTGCGCGCGTCTTCCGCCGCCGCGCCGCGGGGTCGTGGTCGTCTGCTGCTGGGCCTGATCGGTCGGCTAGCCGGCGACGACGTGGCGGGAGCCACACATCGCCCGGTACGTACACATCGGGAGGAAGACGAGGCCGGCTGCCGGGCGCGTGCTCATTCCAGACGACCCTACACGCAATGCTTCAATAAGTAAAGTCTGAGCCATACGCGCGGCGTGCACACTATCGTCTGTCGCGGTAGCGAGACTCTCGATAACGTCGTCAGAGCGCCGATTACGGGCAGGAACACTGGACACGCACGCGTTTCGCAGGCTGAACGGCCTGCCCCCGTACGTGTTCGCGGTGATCCGCGACCTGACGCTCGAGCTGCGCCGGGCGGGCGAGGACGTCGTCGACCTCGGCTTCGGCAACCCCGATCTGCCCTCCCCCGAGGTGGCGGTGGCGAAGCTGCAGGAGGCCGCGGCGAAGCCGCACAACCACCGCTACTCGACCTCCAGGGGAATCCCGAAGCTGCGCGCGGCCTGCGCCGACCTCTACCGACGCCGCTTCGGCGTCGAGCTCGACCCCGAGACGCAAGTGGTCGCGACGATGGGCGCGAAGGAGGGGCTCGTCCACCTGATGTGGACGCTCGTCGAGCCCGGTGACGCCGCGCTCGTCCCGGCCCCGAGCTATCCGATCCACATCCACGCGCCGATGCTGGCGGGCGCGAGCGTGTTCCAGGTCGCGATGGGGCCCGACGAGAACCTGTTCTCCAACCTGGCCGACGCCCACGCGCGCGCGACGCCGCGGCCGCGGGTGTTGCTCCTCTCGTTTCCGCACAACCCGACGACCGCGACGGTCGAGCTCGAGTTCATGGAGCGCGTCGTCGAGTTCGCGCGCGAGCGGGAGCTGCTCGTCGTGCACGACTTCGCCTACGCCGACCTCGCCTTCGACGGCCACGAGCCGCCGTCGATCCTCCAGGTGCCCGGCGCCGCGGATGTCGCCGTAGAGCTGTACTCGTTGACGAAGTCGTTCTCGATGGCTGGCTGGCGGGTCGGCTTCCTCGTCGGCAACGCCCAGGTCTGCCAGGCGCTCGCCCGGCTCAAGAGCTGGCTCGACTACGGCACCTTCCAGCCGATCCAGATCGCGGCGATCACCGCGATGACCGACGCGCCCGAGACGCCTGTCAAGGCCTGTGAGGTCTACCGCTCGCGCCGCGACGCCCTGTGCGAGGGGCTCGACCGCGCCGGGTGGTCGTTCCCCCGCCCGAGGGGCACGATGTTCGCCTGGGCGCCCCTGCCCGAGCCGTTCGCCGGGATGGGCTCGCTGGCGTTCGCGGAGCGGCTCGCCCGCGAGGCTCGGGTCGCCGTCTCGCCGGGCGCGGGCTTCGGGCCCGGTGGTGAAGGGTTCGTCCGGTTCGCACTCGTCGAGAACGAGCAGCGCATCCGCCAGGCCGTCCGCGGCATCCGAGGCATGCTCGCCGCCGAGACCGGCCGCCGAGGCCGCGGTGCGTGAGGGGGATGCCTGCTCCCGCGAGTGTGGCGACCAGGCCGGCCATCGCCGGGCCGGACGTCCTACGTGCTGCCGCCTGCCAGGTCCGCGAACTTCGCATACCGCCGCAGGAAGCTGAGCTTGACCGCGTCGGTCGGGCCGTTACGGTGCTTCGCGAGAATCAGCTCGGCAAGACCCTGCTGGTCGGACTCCTCACCGTTGTAGTACTCGTCGCGGTAGACGAAGAGCACGAGGTCGGCGTCCTGCTCGATCGACCCGGACTCGCGTAGATCGGAGAGGATCGGCCGCTTGTCGTGGCGCTGCTCGACGGCGCGCGAGAGCTGCGACAGCGCGAGGATCGGCACGTCGAGGTCGCGGGCGAGCACCTTGAGGTTCCGCGAGATCTGGGAGACCTCCTGCACGCGGTTCTCGACGCTCCCGCCCGAGGTCATCAGCTGGAGGTAGTCGACCACGATCAGGCCGAGCTTCGGCTCGCGGCTCTTGAGCCGTCTCGCCTTCGAGCGGAGCTCCATCATCGTGATCGAGCCCGTGTCGTCCACGAAGATCGGCGCCTTCATCAGCTTGTCGCAGGCGGCGGTGAGCCGGGGCCAGTCCTCCTGGGTCAGCTTTCCCGAGCGGACGCGGTCGGACTCGACCTTCGCCTCGCTGCACATGAGCCGCTGCGTCACCTCGGCCTTCGACATCTCGAGCGTGAACAGGGCGACGGGTGTCGAGTCGCGCACGCCGAGGTTCGCGGCGACGCAGAGCGCGAGCGCGGACTTCCCCATCGACGGCCGCGCGGCGAGGATGATCAGGTTCCCGGGTTGGAAGCCGGACGTGAGGCGGTCGAGCTCGCGGAAGCCGCTCGCGATGCCCGTGACGTCGGCGCCCGCCTCGTAGAGCTTCGTGATCCGCTCGAAGCTCTCGGTCAAGAGAGGACCGATGTGGTCGAAGTCGCCCCGGACGCGCTCCTGCGAGAGGTCGAAGACGATCTGCTCGGCGCGGTCGACGAGCTCGGTCGTCTCGCCGAGACGCTCCTGGCCGAGGCGCGTGATCTCCTGGCCCGCGCGGATCAGCCCCGCGCAGCGTGGCGGTCTCCTTGACGATCCGCGCGTAGTGCTCGACGTTCGCCGTCGCGGAGACGAGAGCTGCCAGCTCCGCCACCCGCGAGGCGCCGCCGATCTGCTCGAGCTCGCCTCGCTCCTCGAGCTCGTTCGCGAGCGTGATCGCGTCGACCGGCTCACCCCTTCGCCCAGAGGGCGAGGCAGGTGCGGTAGATCGTGCCGTGTGAGCCGCGGTAGAAGTCGCCGGCGTCGAGGATCTCGGTGACGGCGCCGATCGCCGTCTCCGAGAGGAGCATCGCGCCGAGCACGGCCTCCTCCGCCTCGAGGCTCTGCGGGGGGACCTCGGCGATCGGTGGTGCGTGCGTCGCGCTCATGGCGATGGATCAAACCTGTCCGGTTCGGGCACGTCCGAAAGACGCCACCTGGGGATGGAATTCCGGTCTCAGCAGCACAGAGAACACACGTTCGCTCCCGAGACTAACAGCTTGGCCGGAAGGACCCACAGAACGCGACCTTGTTGCCCACCGCCCGCGTTCGCAACGAGCGAGAAGTTCGTCGCGTCCGTCCACAGCCCGACGGCCCGGTTGTGGGCGGTGTGGACTGTCCTGTGGAAGAGACGAGGAGCCCCGAAGGGCCCCTCGTCAGGCGGTCTCGGTCTCTGCGGCCGGTGCCACGCCGGGCTCGGGCTCCGCGCTGACCGCGTCCTCGGCGAGCGCCGCCTCGGTCGCCTCGACCGCCTCGGCGTGGGCCGCGGCGGCGGCCTCCTCCTCGACCCGCTCGGCCGTCTCGAGGGCGGCGAGCTCCTCCTCGGGCGGAAGCTCGCCGCCCTCCGGCACGACGAGCGTCTTCACCTCGGCGGTGACGCCCTCGAAGACGTGCACGGGGATCGAGTAGCGCCCGATCCGCTTGATCACGTCGAGGTCGATCTTGCGGCGGTCGACGCGGATCTTGCGTGTCCGCCACAGCTCCTCGGCGACATCGGTCGGCGTCACCGAGCCGAACAGCGCCCCGGTCGGCCCTGCCTTCACCTCGAAGCGGAGGACCGTCTTGGTGAGCGTCGCGGCGATCTCGGCGGCATGCTCGGCAGACCGCGCCTCGTGGCGTGCCCGGTCCGCCTCGACGCGACGAATCTCCGCCACGCGCCCCGGCGTCGCCACCTCCGCCAGCCGGCGCGGCAGCAGGTAGTTCCGCGCGTAGCCGCGCTTCACGTCGACGACGTCGCCCTTCAAGCCGAGCTTCTCGACGTCGCTGCGCAGGATGACCTCCATCACGACCCCTGCACGTACGGAAGGAGCGCCATCTCGCGGGCGCGCTTGACCGCGACGGCGACCTGCCGCTGGTGACGGCGGCATGCGCCCGTAATGCGGCGATTCCGGATCTTGCCCTTCTCCGAGATGTAGCGCCGGAGCTGGTTGACGTTCTTGTAGTCGACCTCGGCCACCTTGTCCTTGCAGAAGTGGCAGCTCTTGCGGCGGCCTCCGGCCCCTCCCGGGGCAGGCCGCTTGCGAGGTTGGGTCTTCGCAGCCATGCGTGGCCTCCTAGAAGGGGATGTCGTCGTCGGTCGGGGACGAGGGGAAGTCGCCGGCGGGCGCTGCCACCTCGCTCGGGATGTAGCCGCCGCCGCCCTCGCCGTCGCCGCGGCCACCGAGGAACTGGACGGTGTCCGCGACGATGTCGACCGCCTGCCGCTTGTTCCCCTCGGGCGTCTCCCATTCGCGCCACTCGAGCCGGCCGTCGACGGCGACGGGACGACCCTTTGCGAGGTACTGGGCGCACCGCTCGCCCTGGTTGCCCCACACGGTGATGTCGAAGTAGTTCGGTTTGTCGACCCACTGCCCGGTCTCGTCCTTGCGCCTGGTGTTGACGGCGAGGCGCAGGTTGCAGACCGCGGTGCCTGAGGGCGTGTGGCGCAGCTCCGGGTCCTTCGTCAGGTTGCCGACGAGTACGACACGATTGATGGCAGCCATTACTCCTCCTCCAGGGCGTCCGCGGGCTCGGTCTCTGCATGGTCGCCGATCCCGGCGCCCACCGCCATTGGCTCGGAAGGACCCCCTCGGGGCGACGTGTCGCCATGTGACGCATCACGTCGTCGTCGATCTTCAGCACGCGCGAGAGCTCGTCGAGCGTCTCGGGGCTCGAGCTGAAGCTCAGGATGTGGTAGACCCCCTCCTCCTTCTTGTCGATCGGATAGGCGAGCCGGCGCCGTCCCCACACGTCGTGACGCTCGAACGTCCCGCCGCTCTCCTCGATCAGCGTTCGCAGCCGCCCCACGAGGTCGGCCTGCTTGTCGTCTGCCAGCTCGGGGTCGAGCAGCAGCAGAATCTCGTACTCGGTCACGCGTTCCCTCTCCTTCCTCCGGTCTGAATCGGCCCCGCCGTCGGGAGTTGCGACGCCCGGGAACGGCGTCGCGCGGCGTGGCAGGAAGCCGACGAAGGGTAGCAGTGGCACGGCGCTAGGATGGGCCCCGTGCGGAGGCTCATCGGCTGGACGGCGGGGCTCGTCGGCATCGCGGCGCTCGCGCGCCTGCTCGCCACGCGGCGCTCGCGCCGCGACGCGCAGGCTCCGGCCCCGTCGTTCCCGGTCCCCGACCCCGCGGAGGAGTTGCGCCGCAAGCTCGCCGAGACCCGCGAGCAGCCCGCCGAGGCACCGGCCGAGCCGGCTGCGCCGACCGGGACGATCGACGAGCGCCGCGCGCGCGTCCACGCGAAGGCCCGGGAGGCCCTCGACGCGATGGAGGCGCTGCAGGAGCCGCCCGCGTGAGCGAGCGCCCGCGGGACGACGAGGTCACCGAGGCGCTCGGCCGGCTCGAGGAGCGCGTCACCTCGCTTCACGACGAGGTGCGGAGGCTGGGCGCGATCCGGCCGCTCCCGGACTCCGTCGAGGAGCCGACGCCCGGGAGCTACGCCTGGGTCGGCGCGCTCGACGCGCCGGTCAGGCGCCGGCCGCAACTGCCGCGACTTCTTCTCGAGGGCCTGTTCCTCGCGGCTGTCGCCGCCGCCGCGGCGATCGCCGACCTCGAACCGGTGGCGATCGGCGGGATCATGATCGGGGCCTGGGTGCTCGTCGCGCTCATCGAGTGGGCGGCGTTGCGGGCCGAACGCCGGCAGGAGCTGCCGTCGTTCGCACTCTCCCCCTCGGCACCCGCGGCCGCCGACCCGGCGTGGTTCAGCCCGCCCGTCGAGCACACGATCCTCGACGCGGGCGCCGGCGACGGCGACACGGCGGTGACACGGCTGCCGCCGCGTCTCGACGACGCCGAGGCGACGGTCGAGCAGCGCTCCTAGCCGGGCCGCGCCGACGGGATCGGCGCCTACCCTTCCGCGAGCGTGCTCTTCCCGACCGCTACCTTCGGGCTCTTCTTCCTCGTCGTCCTGCCGCTCTCGTGGCTGACGATGCCCTGGCCGCACCGCTGGCGGCCGTTCATCATCGCTGCCAGCTACGTCTTCTACAGCTGGTGGGATTGGCGCTTCGTGCTTCTCCTCGCGGGCTGCACGATCTGGAACCAGGTGCTGGCCGTGCGCATCTGGCAGGCGCGCGTCCCGTCCCAGCGGAAAGGCCTCCTCGTCCTCGCGCTGGCGGGTGACATCGGCGTCCTCGGCTACTTCAAGTACTACGACTTCTTCGTCTCCTCGACCGACAACATGGCGTCGCTCGTCGGGCTCGATCTGCCGCTCTCCCTGAAGTCGATCGTGCTCCCCGTCGGGATCTCGTTCTTCACGTTCATGGCGATCAGCTACGTCGTCGACGCCTACCGCGGCGACTTCCAGCCGACGACGCTCGAGAAGTTCGCGGTCTACCTCTCGTTCTTCCCGCACCTCGTCGCCGGCCCGATCGTGCGGCCGGCGGAGCTGATCCCGCAGATCGCCACGCCGCGCAACCCGCGTCGCGTCGACACGAGCCGCGCCTTCTACCTGATCGCGACGGGGCTGTTCAAGAAGGTCGTGATCGCCAACTACCTCGCCTCGTCGATCGTCGACGAGGTCTTCGCGGCGCCGGGCCAGCACTCGTCGCTCGAGATCCTGATCGCCGTCTACGCCTACGCCGTGCAGATCTACGCGGACTTCTCCGGCTACACGGACATCGCGATCGGGATCGCGCTCCTGCTCGGCTTCTCGTTCCCGCAGAACTTCGACTCGCCCTACGCTGCCGTCTCGGTGCAGGACTTCTGGCGGCGCTGGCACATGACGCTCTCCCGCTGGCTGCGCGACTACGTCTACATCCCGCTCGGCGGCAACCGCGGCGGCACGATCCTCACGTACCGGAACCTGCTGCTGACGATGCTGATCGGCGGGCTCTGGCACGGCGCCGCCTGGACGTTCGTCGTCTGGGGCGGCCTCCACGGCGCCGCGCTCGTCGGCGAGCGCTGGTGGCGTGACCGGCGGGGCGTGGCCGCGCTCCCCCACCCGGGCCGGGTGGCCGCGCTGGCGCGCGCGGATCCTGACCTTCCACTTCGTCTGCCTCGCCTGGATCTTCTTCCGCGCCGACTCGTTCGGCGCGGCGTGGGAGATGATCGAGGGGCTCTTCACGGGGTGGGGTGAGCCTGCGCCGCTCGTGACGAGCGGCGTGCTCGCTGCGATCCTGGTCGGGGTCGGCTCGCAGTACCTGCCGGCACGGATCCCACGGCTCGTCATGGCCCGCTTCTCCCGCCTGCCCGTCCTCGGGCAGGCGACGGTGCTCGCGTTCTCGCTGATGCTGACGAGCGCCCTCGGCCCCGAGGGCGTGGCACCCTTCATCTACTTCCAGTTCTGATGGCCGACCGTCCGCTTCCCCAGCTGCCGCCCCTCCTGGACGACGCAACGCGCACGCTCGAGCGCGCGGCGGCGCCGACCCCGCCGCCGGAGCCTCGCCGTCGTCGCGCTCGGCCGCCGCGCGACGAGGGGACGCCGAGGCGCCAGTGGAGCGCGGGCCACGCGCTCGTCGTCAGCGTGCTCGCGCTCGCGCTCGGCCTCCTGCTGAACGCGCCCGGAATCCACAAGTCGGCCTTCAACAAGCCGGCCGGGTGGGAGCGGGACGTCGCGCTTGCCTTCACCGGCCCGCTCGCCGGCATCAGCGACGCGCTGCTCCTCGACCGTCCGCGCGAGGGCATCCAGGCGCTCGTCGGCCGCTCGGGCGCCGACGAGATCCACACCGACCTCGGGATCCCGTCGCCGTCGCCGGCTTCCCCGACGCGTCCCGCTCCGGCGGCCCGGCCGAAGCCGGAGCCAACGCGCAAGCTTGCGTTCTCGCCGCAGAAGAAGCTCAGGATCTGGATCGCGGGCGACTCGCTCGTGATCACGCCCGGCTACGCGATCGTGCGCGCCGCGGGCGCGAGCCCCGCGATCGAGGCGGTCGGGAGCGTCGACGGGCGAGTCGCGACGGGGCTGACGCGCCCCGACGTCTTCAACTGGTTCGACGAGATCCGCCGGCAGGTGAAGAAGCTCCGCCCGCGGGCCGTCGTGCTCGCCTTCGGCGGCAACGACGACAAGGCGTACATGACGGGAGTGCCCAAGGGCACGGAGCTCGGCGACTTCGGCAGCTGGTCGTGGCGGAAGGAGTACGGGCGCCGGGTCGGGGGCCTCATGGACACGATCAACCGGGCCGGAGCGTTTGTGATCTGGATCGGCCTGCCACAGACCCGCTCGGCGGACCAGACGCGACGCTTCGACGTGGTCAACGCCGTCGCCCAGAGACAGGCGCGCAAGCGCGCGGGCCGTGCCGCGTACATCGACACGTACACGATGTTCGCCGGCGATGACGGCGGCTACGCGCAGTACCTGGCCGACGGCTCCGGCCGCCTCGAGAAGGTGCGCTCGGACGACGGCGTCCATTTCGAACGGATCGGGGGCGACATGATCGCCCGCCTGGTGTTGAAGGAGCTCAACAAGGAGTTCGACCTCACGAGCTGGCGCAAGAAGCCGAACGCGTAGACGGACCCCGTGGTCGGGGCCTACGCGTCGGAGGGCTCGGGCCACGGGACGGTGCACGAGCCACGCCCGCGGGGCGGCGTGCGCGTAGATTCCGAACATGGACGTCTGCCTGATGATCGAGGGGCAGGAGGGCGTGACCTGGGAGCAGTGGCTCGCGCTCGCGCTCGCGACCGAGGAGGCCGGGCTGGGCGGGCTCTTCCGGTCGGACCACTACCGCTCGATCGTCCGCGGCGAGCCGGCCGGAGCGTTGGACGCATGGGCCATCCTCGCGGCGCTTGCCGCGCGCACCGAGCGGATCCGCCTCGGGACGATGGTCTCTCCGGTCACCTTCCGGCCGGCCTCGGTGCTCGCGAAGAACGCGGTGACGGTCGACCACGTCTCGGGCGGGCGAGTGGAGCTCGGGATCGGCGCGGGCTGGTACGAAGCGGAGCACGAGAGCTACGGCTTCTCGTTCGGCACGCAGCGGTCACGCCTCGACGAGCTCGACCGGCAGCTCGAGGAGATCACGCGCCAGTGGACGTCGGCCGAGGACGTCGAGCCCCGTCCGCTGCAGCGTCCGCGCCCGCCGCTCATCGTCGGAGGGCGCGCCGGGCCGCGGACGGTCGCCGCCGCCGTCCGCCATGGCGACGAGTACAACACCACGTTCCCGTCGCTCGACGAGGCGCGCGAGCGGGCGCTGGTCGTCGCGGACGCCGCACGGGCCGCCGGCCGGTCACCGCTCCGGTTCTCGATGATGACCGGCTGCGTGGTCGGCGCGGACGCGGCGGACGTCCGCGACCGGCTCGGAGCGTGGCGGGCGGTGGTCGGCGGCGAGGGAGAGCCCCCACTCTGCGGGACGGTCGACCAGGTGACGTCGCGCCTGCTCGACTACGCAGCCGCCGGCGTCGAGCGGGCGATGCTCCAGCACCTGGTGCACGAGGACGTGGAGATGGTCGCCGTCCTGGGCGAGGTCGCAGCGCAGCTCGCGCGGTAGCTGCCGCCTGGCACCTCCGTGCGCTCAGCCCTGGCGTACGAGGCGCCACGCGGCGCGCAGGCCAAGGCGGGGGCCGGTATGGAGCAGGCCGTGCGCGTAGACCCGTCCCGCAAGCCGGATGAGCAGGCAGATCGCCGCGATGACGAGGCCGAGCGCGAGTGCGTGCTGCCAGAGCGGGACGCCGGCCAGCGCGCTCCGCGCGGGCAGAACGAGCGGCGCGGTGAGCGGAAAGACCGTGAGAACCTGCGCGATCGCACCGGAGGCGTTCGCGGAAAGCGCGAGGTAGCCGGCGAAATAGGCGGCGAGGAGCGTGTACGTGACCGGCTGGCCAGCCGTCTCGGCGTTCTGCTGCCTCGAGGCGAGCGCGCCGGCGCCGGCGTAGGCGACCGCGTAGAGCGCGAACCCGAGCGCGAACCACGGGATCACGAGCGCGAGGTTGCCGCCGAGCGAGGCCGGGACGTCGAAGGCCCCGGCGACGATCAGCGCTGCGGCGAGGCCGGCGACGACCGCGAGCTGGCCGAGCCCGAGCAGCCCGATCCCGATCACCTTGCCGGTGAGCAGGTCGCGCGCCCGCACGGCGGAGAGGACCAGCTCGACGACGCGGTTGTTCTTCTCCTCCACGACTCCGGTGACCACCCACTCGCCGTAGAACGCGAGGGACATGAGCAGCGCAAGCGAGCCGAGGTACGCAACCACCATGGCGGCCTCGGTGCGCTGCTTCTCGGGAGGGTGCAGCGTGGCCGTCGTCAGCTCCGGCTCGGGCGGCAGGCGCCCGCGCAGCGTGCTCACTGCCGTCTCGGCCAGGGCCGCGAGCTTCGGGTCGACGTCGGACCGGAAGACGAGGCGGTCGGCGGCCAGGAGCAGCAGTCCGTCGATCCGCCCGGCCTCGAGTGCCCTTCGCCCTGCCGCGGGCGACGCGACGACCCGCAGTCGCACCTTCGCCTCGTCGAACGGATGTGCTGCGCGTTGTAGCGCGGCTCCGAGACCCGGCGGCGCCGGCGCAGCGACGGCGATGCGGTACGTCGGAGTCTTGGAGAGCGCCCCCTGCAGAGCGACCGAGCCGCCGACGAGCGCCAGCATCACCAGCGTGGTGGCGAGGAGGACCCTGCTGCGCAGCCGCTCGCGGAGCTCGCGCTGCGCAACGAGCCTGATCGCGGGCCATCCGCTCATCTCTCGACCAGCTCCAGGAACAGCTCCGAGAGCGACGGCGGGCCGTAGCTGAACTCGACGACCGTGGCCGTTTGCTCCGCCGCACGGAGGACGTCCTCGGGAGCGACGTCGCGCCGCGCCACGAGAAGCAGGCCGCCGTCCTCGCGGTCGGCGACCGCGACGCCGGCAACGTCCGGCACCCAGTCCTGCGGCGCTCCGTCGAGCCGCAGCTCGATCCGCCGCCGCTCGGACGCGCTTCGCAGCGCGTCCAGGTCGCCCGTCGCGACGATGCGGCCACTGTCGATGATCGCGACCTCCTCGCAGATGTCCTCGACCAGCTCGAGCTGATGGCTGGAGAAGAGGACGGCGGCGCCGCGGGCGGTCTCGCCGCGGAGGACCTCGACCAGCGTGCGCGCCGCGACGGGGTCGAGCCCGGCGAACGGCTCGTCGAGGACGAGCAGCTCGGGCTCGTGGACGAGGGCCGCCGCGAGCTGGGCGCGCTGCTGGTTGCCGTGGGACAGCTCTTCGAGCTTCGCGCGCGACCGCTCGGCGAGACCGAGCCGCTCGAGCCAGCGCGAGGCGGCTGCACTTGCCGCGTGCCGATCGAGCCCGTGCAGGCGACCGAAGTACTCGATCTGCTCGCCGACCCGCATCCGCGGATAGAGGCCCCGCTCCTCGGGCATGTAGCCGAAGCGAAGTCGCTCGGCGAGCCCGATCGCCTGCCGGTCCCAGAGCACATCGCCCGAGTCGGGCTCTAGGAGCCCGAAGACGGCACGCATCGTGGTCGTCTTCCCGGCGCCGTTCGGCCCGAGGAAGCCGAGCATCCTCCCGCGCTCGACCGTGAAGGAGCAGCCGGCGAGCGCCTCCACCTCGCCGAACCGCTTCCGTATGTCCCGTATTTCGAGCATGCCTGCGGAGGGCCGTCCGGAGCCATGGCGGCTCACGTCCTGCCGATGCCACGAGCCTCTCCTCCGGACAGCCGGTCTACATCGGGGTTGACCACGATCCACATCGGGATTGACCACGATCCGTGTGCCTTGAACGACGGGCGGCGCCCCTCCCCCGGACGAGGCATTGCGCCACAGGCGGGCCGGCATCGACGCTGTGTGGATGCAGCTCGCGAAGCGGAGAGCCCGGCCCGAGCCGATGGACGAGCACCTGGCCTACTTCACGAGTTTGGAGGCGTCCGAGTTCCGCCGGCTCGTCGAGTCGTCCTTCGCAAAGGCCGGACGTGACGTGACGATCCGCGGCGGGCAGATCGAGGATCGCACGGGGACGGTGTTCGGCCTCGGGAACATCGCCGCGCTGTGCCGGGGCGTGGCCCGGCCGGAGTGGCAGGGGGTGATCGACGACCACGTGGCCAGGGTCACAACTCCGCCGCGCGGCTTCGCCGACCTCTCGGAGGACGAGCTCCGCGCCGGTCTCTACCTCAGGCTCGCGGCGAGCGAGTCCCTGCCGGTCCCGGACACGCTGCGCTACGCGCGGCAGGTGGCGCCCGGGCTCCTCGAGGTGCTGTCGGTCGACCTGCCCGAGGCGGTGGTGCCCCTCCGCGCCGGCGACGCGGCTGCGCCCGGCTCGCTGAGCACGCTGATCACGCTCGGCTACGGCAACCTCCGCGCTCTCCTCGAGGCGGACGACGTCGCGGGCGAAGCCGTCACGGAGGGACGGGGCGTCTCGTTCATCCGGGTGACGGGCGACTCGTTCTTCACGGCGAGCCTGGCGCTGGTCCCGCGCGAGACCGTGCTGCGCTTCTCGGGCGAGGACGACTGGGGCCGGGGCGTTCTCGTCGCCGTTCCGCACCGCCAGGAGCTGCTGTACCGGGTGGTCGACGGACGCAGCACGGCGGCGACGCTGCACGCGATGTTCGCCGCGGCCCGCAGGGGGCTTCGAGGAGGGCTCCTGGCCGCTGAGCCCGAACGTCTACCACGTGCGGGACCGCCGCTGGGCCCCCGTCACGGCCGTGGAGGACGGCAAAGCGCGCGTGCTCGTCCGCGGCGAGCACTATCCGGCCTGAGCCGGAGCCGGGCGCAGCGGTGAGAGTCAGACGACGTTCCGCCGGAACGTGCTCGGCGGGCAGGCGGGCACGCCCGTTTCCCGGTCGCCGCGCCGGCAGCCGCCGTCAGGCGGTCGCGAAGACGTATCCGACGAAGGCCGCGTAGAGGGCGGCCCAGAGGACGATCGCCGGCACGCTGAACCGCCGTCGCAGCTGCAGCGCGACGATCGCGACGAGCCCGCCTGCGAGCGCGAGCACGCCGGCGACGACCGAGAAGCGGTCGAGCTCCCACGACGTGAACGCGAGGCCGATCGAGACGGGGATCGTCGACTGGAAGACCATCGCGCCGGTGATGTTCCCGAGCGCGAGCGCGTCCTTCCCCCTCGCGGGTCCAGAAGAAGCTGTTCGCCTTCTCGGGAAGCTCCGTCGCGAACGGCGCGAGCACGAGCGAGAGAACGAGGGGCTCCAGGCCGAACTCGTCGGCGACGTGGAGGACCTGCTCGACGAAGATGTGGGCGCCACCGACAATCGCTCCGAGCGCGACGAGAAGCTGTACGACGACGGTCGACATGGACGGCGGGTCGCCGCGTGTCGTGTCCATGATGAGCGGCTTCAGCTCCTCGGGCTCGCCGACGGGCCCGCTGTTTCGGAGGGTCCACGTCGCGTAGACCGTGTACGCGACGACGAGGACGACCGCGCCGAAGATCTGAAGCGCGAGCGGTGCGCCGAGCCCGAGCAAGAGCGCGACGACGAAGCAGGCCATGAAGAACGAGAGGTCGCGCGCGAGCGTCGGGAAATGGACGTCGAGCGCGAGATCCTGCGGGCGTCGCCTGCGGTAGGCGATCGCGGACAGCCCGACGAGCGCCATCGCGATCGTCGCGAGAAGGAGCGGAGCGCCGATGATGGCGCCGACGGCCACGTCCTCCGAGCCGGTTGCGCCGCCGATGATGGCGACGATCGGAATCAGCGATTCGGGTAACGCCGTCGCAACGGCCGCGAGCAGGCTTCCGACTGCTCCCTGCCCGAGCCCGACCATGCTGCCGAACCATTCGATCGCGTTCGTGAAGAGCAACGCTCCCGCGAGGAGGATTGCGAAGCTCGCGGGGAGGAGGACGGCGGAGCTCAAGGCTGCCCAGCCTAGACGGTCGACCGGCGCTTCGCGCGAGCGCGACGGCGTCCTCCTCGCGACCACCATCCGGTGGATCACGGCGCGGAGCGGTCCGTTGTCTTCCCTCGGACGAGTGAGCCGAACGTCGTGCGTCGCCCGATACACGGAGATACCTGCACCTGACCGGAGCGACGACGCCGGGAGAGCCGATGGAACTGGAACTGCAGGGCTGGAAGGTCAAGGCCGCGCTCGTCGCGCTGGCCGTCCTCGTCGTGACGGCGCCGCTCGCGCGCGCGGTCGCGTCCAACAAGGGGCGTGCCGAGGACTGGCACAAGCGCGCGATCGTGGCCGAGGAGTCGGTCGGGGGTCTCCGCGCCGTGATCGCCGAGCGCAGCCGTGAGCTCAACCGGCGAACGATCCAGGCCAACAGGCTCGCAGCCAGGGTCGACGCGAACGGAACGGCGCTGCAGCGGTCGAAGGTCAGCGTTGGCGCGCTGACGCGGCGGCAGCGGGAGCTCGCGCGCAACGTCGCGCGCGTCTCGACCGAGCGCGACAGGCTCCGGTCGCGGCTCGCGGCCGCGGAGAGAATCGGGGTGACCCTCAGTGCGTGTGCGAAGGATGCGGCGACGTCTCCACGGGGCACGCGCACCGAAGCCGCCGACCGATCCCGGCTCGCGGCCTGTAAGCGGGCGAGCGAGAGGTTCGACGCCCTGCGGCAGGCGCGATGATCGTCGGGCCTGGGTGGGGGTTTCTCGGCCTTGTCGCGATCGGCCTGGCCGCGGTCGTGCTCGTTCCCGGCTGCGGCCTCCTGGTCGTGGACGAGGCGCCCGCCTCCGCTGTGCGCCTCACCGCCCCGCGGCTCGTCGACGCCGATCCCGTCGTCGAGGCCGTCCCTGCAGGCGTCTGGACGGTGACCCCCGCCCGGGCGCAGCACCAGGTGCTGCGCGGCCAGCTGCGCGTCAAGACCCCCGCCTGCAAGGGCCGCCCGACCGGCTCGGGCTTCGGGCTCGACGCGACGCTTCTGCTCGCACGGCGAGACGTCCTGCCCGGAGCGAGCCCGCTTCGGATCGCTCCACGGAACGGTCCCGCGAGGACGCTTCGCGCCACGCGCGCCTACCGTCTCGGCGAGCTCGTCGTCGCGCGCGTCGAGCGCCGGCTTCCCCGGAGGCTCCCATCCGGCGGGAACGTCGTCTCCGGAGCCTCCGTCGCGGTCGTCGGCTACCCGTTCGCGGGGAGGCCGCGCCTGCATCGCGGCGTCGTCGTCGACCGCGTCCCGGGAGGTCCGTTCGGCGTTCGCGGGCGTGTCGTGCGCCTCACGGCGGCACTCGGGCCGGGCGATCCGGGCGGCCCCGTCATCGACGCCAAGGGTCGGGTCGTCGCCATCGCTTTCGCCAGCGACCCCGGCACCGGCCTCGCGCTCGCGGTGCCGATCGTCACCCTCCGCTCGCTCGTCGCCGCCCGGGTGCTCGAGGCACTCGAGCCCTGCGACGACGGCTGACGGGAAGACCGGCGCCCGCGTCGACCGCGCGGCGCGCGAAGCAGCGGCCAGAATGGAGCGATGACGGGCGAGGGTCTCGTTGCCGAGCGCAGCGTCGCGCTCCCGTCGGGCGCGCGGATGCCGCTGCTCGGGCTCGGCACGTGGCAGGCGCGCGGCCGGAGCGCCGTCGAGGCTGTGCGCTCGGCGCTCGCGGTCGGATACCGGCACGTCGACACGGCGACCGTGTACGGCAACGAGCGTGAGGTCGGTCGGGCGATCGCCTCGAGCGGCGTGCGGCGCGAGGACGTCTTCGTCACGACGAAGCTCCCGCAGAGCAACGCGGGGTGAGAGCGGGCGACGCTGGAGGAGAGCCTCGCCGCGCTCGGCCTCGGATACGTCGATCTCTGGCTGATCCACTGGCCGCCGGGCGGGCAGGCGCGGCCGGACGTCTGGGAGCGGCTGCTCGAGCTCAAGGACGAGGGGCTCGCGCGCGATGTCGGCGTCAGCAACTACGGCGTCGGCCAGCTAGACGAGCTGGGGCGCGCGACCGGCCGTCTCCCGGCGGTCAACCAGATCGAGCGCACCGGATCGTCGCGATCCCGAGATCGACGAGCGCCGGGCGCATCGCCGAGAACGCGGCGATCTTCCATTTCCGGCTCCGGCCCGAGGAGCTCGACGCGCTCGATGCGCTCGGCGGCAGACGGGGGCCCTGACAACGCGCCGGGAGTCAGTAGATCGAGGTAACGCGGTGAGGGGTTGTCACGGATGCGCCGGTGTGCGACGTGGGACAGCGTGCGACTGGGCGAGTAACCGAGTGGAGAGGGGGACGCCGATGCGCCGCACGAGCGCCGCACCCGGCACCGAGACCACGGGAACCGACGGAATGAGCTTCCACGTCCTCGGGATCATCGGGGCATATCGGATGGGTCGCGCCGTCGAGACCCGGGAGCTGTGTCCGAGACCGGTCACCAAGGCGGCCCCGGAGGCTGCCCCGCGCCCCGCCGAGGGCTACATCCGGAACGGCGTCTACCATGTCGCTGACACCGCCGCGTCGCGGCGAGCCTAGTCGTTCGTGTCGTCTGCCCTGGCGGCGCGCCGGCCGCCCCGTCGAGATCCCCGCCGCGGCGCGGCTATCCGGCCCCGGCCGGAATCGCGGCGGTGACGACGACGGCGACCGCTAGCTCGCCCTGCCGCTCCGCCGGGATCAGGGTGCGCATCAGCTCGAGGAGGTCGTCCGTGAAGAGAGGGTAGAGCGCCGCGTCGTCGACGCTCATCGGCCGCCGCTCGTGCACCTCGATCTCCTCGAAACCGGCCCGCTCGAGCTTGGCGACGAAGTCACGCTCCGTCAGCGCTCCGGCCACTCACCCGGCCCACGAGGCTGGGTGGGTCAGGATCTCCGGCGGCCGCATCCAGGTCGCGGACGTGACGATCCAGAACCCGGTCAGCGCCGAGGGCAGGCGCAACATCGATCTCTGGACCGGGTGAATTGCCGGGGCGCTGCTGGAGGCAGCGTACGGGAAGCTCCTGGAACGGCACGGCTTCGAGCGGATCGAGACCGGCTTGCTCGTCGACACGTATGCGCGCTCGGCGTTCGAGGATACGCGCCGCAAGGCGCAGAAGTACGGCGCCCGCGGGACGACCGTCAAGGCCTACAGGCCGGTCGGCGGGACGTGAGCGCTAGTCCGCGTCGCGCGCCGCGCGTCGCAGCCAGTGACGTATGAAGTACACCGGCACCGTCACGCCGGCGGCGAGAAAGGCAGCGATCCCCCACGCGGTCGCGTGACGGCTGCCGTGCTTGCTCGCGTGCGCGAAGACGCCTGCCGAGATCGCCGCTGCGATGGCGACGGCGACGAGGAAGGTGACGGGGTCGGCCATGGCGAGACGGACACGATACGGCTCGGGCACGACCACTGCGGCACGGCCGTCGATCGCGAGCAGCGCTTTCACGTGCTGGACGAAGTTGAGCTGCTTCTTCGAGGTCGAGGCCCAGAAGTCGTCGCGGACGACGACGAGGTCCTCGCGGCCGACCTCGTCCTCGTCGGAGACGAACGTCATCGACGACTTCCGCCCGAACGGCGGATTCGTGAGCACCAGCTCGAACCGCTCGCCCGGGCCGGCCTTCAGCGCGTCGTTCGCCACGATCGGCGAGGCGTGCTCCTCGTCGCCGATCCCGTGCAGCAGCAGTTCATTACGCACAGCCGCGCGGTGTTGTCGACGATCTCCCAGCCGCGCAGTATCTCGTAGCGGAGGCGCTTCTTCGTCCTCCGCGTTCTTCTCGGAGGACGTTGGTGTAGCTCCAGAGGCGCTGGACGAGGCCGTTCTGGGCGCCTCTCCGCAGACCTCCCATGTCTATATGTCCAAAACTATTTTACATCACGTTCAATTGTTTTAGACTTTGCGCCATGCTCTTCGAGACACCCGCACTCGACGATCATGAACACGGCGTCCTGCACGAGATCGACGGCCTGCGACAGACCCTGCGCTGGCAGATCGCGGCGCCACGACGATGGGTCGGCTCGCTGCGCCGCCTCACGTTCGCGCGGGCGGTGCAAGGCTCCAACACGATCGAAGGCTACAACGCGACCCTCGACGACGTTGCGGCCGTCGTCGCGGGGGAGGAGCCGCTCGAGGCGAGCGAGGAGACGCGCCGCGCTCTTGCCGGGTACCGCGACGCGATGACCTACGTCCTCCAGCTGTCCGAGGACCCGCACTTCGTTTTCGACGAGACGCTGCTGCGAAGCCTTCACTTCATGATGATGAGCTACGACCTCTCGAAGAATCCGGGTCGTTGGCGACCGGGCGCCGTCTACGTGCGGAACGAGGCGACGGGAACCGTCGTCTACGAGGGGCCGGATGTCGAGCTCGTGCCCGTTCTCGTCGCCGAGCTGGTGAAGGCCGTCAACGCTCACGAGGAGACGCATGCGTTGGTCAGGGCCGCGATGGCCCACCTGAACCTCGTTCTGATCCACCCGTTCAGCGACGGCAACGGCCGGATGGGCCGTTGCGTGCAGACCCTCGTCCTGGCGCGCGAGGCGATCCTCGAGCCGCCGTTCGCGAGCATCGAGGAGTACCTCGGTGCGAACACCCAGGCGTACTACGACGTCCTGGCGGGGGTCGGCCAGGGCTCGTGGCATCCCGAGAACGACGCGCGGCCGTGGGTCCGGTTCTCCTTGACCGCCCATCTCCGCCAGGCGAAGATCCTGCTCGCGCGAGTCAAGGAGTCCGAGGAGCTTTGGGACCGCTGCGTCGTCGAGGCGCAGAGCGCGCGGCTGCCGCCGCGCATCGTCCCGGTCCTCTTCAACACGGCCCTCGGCTTCCGGGCGCAGCGATCCCTGTATCGGTCGCTCGTCGAGGAGGACGTGTCGGATGCGATGGCAACGCGCGACCTCCGAGCGATGGCCGACGCCGGCCTCCTCGTTGCGCACGGCGAGCGACGCGGGCGGTTCTACACGGCGAGCGCGGGCTTGCGCGCGATCGCCGTCGAGATCAGAGGTCGCAGGCCGCGGCTGGACGACTCGGATCCTTTTCCCTGAAAGCGACAAGTAGCGGCGTTACTGGCGACCCTTCGTCTGCTGCGGGGTTCGGCACACGCAGCCTCACGGCTCTGACCTTGGACTGAGAGATGTTCCGCACGAGTCGCTCGTGCCCGCCGCGACCGCGGACATCTGCGTCCGAGCCGCCTGTGACGCGAGTGCCATGCGCAGCCAAGCTCGGTCCACGTCCGGTCGAACAAGCAGCCTCATGCTCTTGTCGCGTGAAGCCGCTCGGCGGACGACGGCTCGCCGACGTCACGCGGGTCGAGCTTCAGGACCTCCGTGCCTGACGACCCGCCTCGATCCCTGCGTACATGCGGGAATCCCTGCTACGGAGCGGCGCCGGAGTCGAACCGACCGAGCGTGGGGCTGCCACACCGCACAGGTTTTGAAGACGCACCCGGGAACCCGCAGAAGGCGTGTTCCCATGCGGCATCCCGGCGGTAAGCGACGAGTGCGCGCCACGCTGCGCGCCAGACTTAGCCGTCGTGAGCTGTGGCCTGGACTCCTGCGTGGCACGCATAACCCTGGGCCTTGGGCAAGGCAGAACTCAGATTGCCTTGACCCAGGCATCTCGAGCGGTCTTGGTCGCGTATAGCTAGTTGGTGAAGAGATGCACGCGTCGGCTCGCCCCGAATCTCGGTTTCGTTAGCAGCTGCGTACCCCTGCTTCCTGATGAAGTGATGCTCGCCATCGTCGACTAGCTGCCCAAGTTCTTCGCTTGGGCAGTCGCAACGCCGGTGATGACGCCGACGAAGACGTCACGGCCGATGCCAAGAACGCCATCGCGAACTCGTTCCCACCGAGAGCGCTCGTCGTCGTCAGTGGCTTCGGCGATGCGCTGATCGAGTAGCGCTATGAGACGCTCATACGCGAGCTGCCCTGACGACGACGGCCATCCAGCTGTTACCTGAAGCCCCTTCTCAGCGAGTCGACACCACAACGGGCCGGGTAGCTGATCCGTGCTGGCTGTCTCCTCCAGGTATCCCGTGCGGACGAGGTCGGCCAGGATTAGCGCAGTACGATGGGTGTCCTCTTCGCCTCCGAGTTCCTCGATGATGGCGTCCACGCGTACACCCATCGCCGTCGGCGCACGTGAGTACGCCCGCGAGACCGCTTCTAACACCGGCAGCGCGGTGGACTCCCACGCGGCTGCGTGCGTTACGACCTCGCCGCCTGCTGTTGCCCGCATCCGGTCGCGAAGCTCGGTGGCTCGACGGTGGCCCATCAGGCGTGACGTCGAAGGTAGTCGCCGAAGATCCCTCGGACAGGCGAATGTATCCCTCATCGGCGAGATCGTGGAGGTCCGCTTCCACGCAGGTGGCGCCGTCCGGAAGATTGGGATGGGTCAGAAGCGTGGCACCGATTCGCTTGCGGAACATGAAGCTTGGCCGGTCCGGCCGCGCCGCCACGTCGGCGTCGGAGAACATCACAAGTAGCTCATCCGTGGTCGGCAAGGGCTGAGTTCGACGCTATCGGCTGGGCAACAGGTGGGGCAACAAGAGCGGACGAACCGCGCGACACCGACAACGCCGGTCGGCGGTTGACTCACGATTGACTGCCAGTCACCAGCGAAGGGCCGGTCGGCGGGTCGAACTCCCTCTACCGCGGGCGCTTCCCACCAACGACCGGCCCGCCGCGAGCGTATGACGTCAACGCGCGTCGCGCTAGTGGCTGTTTCGGACATATCAGACCCGCGTTAGCGCAGGTTGGATTGGGTGAAGGAGCCAAGGCGTCAGGCCATCCCGGTGGTCTGCGATCCGTACCGCGACCCGACGATGCACCACTCGCAAGGCTTGTAGCCAGCCGCGACAGCATCGGCCTCGGCCATCGCGTAATCACGCTCCTTCGCCGCAGACGATCTCGCCTTGAGACGTGGGCAGTCTGATCGGTGGAACGTGCGGCGCGGCGGCGCGGCCCCATGCATCTGACGGTAGGAAACGATGACCATAGGTGTCACTTCCGTTTCGGCCTTCCACCGCCACGGAACTTGTGGGATTGAGACCAGTACTCCATGTAGGCCGTGCGTTGGGTCAGCTCTCGGTCGCGCGCGAGCTTTTCCGCCGCCGACAGCTCGGGCTTGGGTTCAGGCTTCCATCCCGACTCATCCCTCATGCGGCGGAACTCCCTCTGGGCAGCGTCGAGCTTCTTGAAGCTCTCCACGAGTTCTCCGTTGAGGAAGAGATGGAAGTTGCGCGTGTCAGGCGTACGCTCTGTCGCCCTCTCGATTGTGAGGTCGAGACCGGGCATCGTTTGCTTATAGGTCTCCTCAGCCACGACGGGATGGTAGGCCGAAGGAAACCGAGCCGTCTCGGCCAACTGGAATGGCGTGAGCGAGCCTTTCAGCCCCACTCGACAAGATTCACCTCGCCGAGAGTATCGAGCGGGCACTGCTCAGTCAGCCTTGCGTGCCACTTCCTCCGGAGAGTTTCGACGGAGCGGGTATCTATGCCATCTACTACGGCGGCCTGTACGGCCTCTACCAGCCGATCAGCTCCGCTTCGTGTGAGTCAAGCCCTATCTACGTAGGGAAGGCGGTTCCCTCCGGGTCTAGACGTGGCGGCTTCCTTGAAGCAGCCACCGGCCGTGCTGTCTCGTCACGGCTTGGACAGCATGCGGCGTCGATCCGGGCGCACCAGGAGTGGGGTGAACAACAGGGCGTCGAGCATCTGCGGTTGGAAGACTTCGCTTGCCGGTACCTCGTCGTCGACGACATCTGGATACCACTCGGTGAGGCGATTCTCATCAGCCATTACCAGCCTGTGTGGAACGCTGTCGTCGACGGTTTCGGGAAGCACGCCTCTGGCGCAGGCCGAACACAAGGCCGCCGTTCGCTCTGGGACGAGCTGCACCCCGGACGCGCCTGGGCGCTCAACGAGCAGAACGCGCAGAAGTCTCGCGCAGAGATCGAGGCCGATGTCGCGGCCCACTTTCAACAGGTTTCGTCGGCGACCCGGATTGAAGGAGACGACCTGGAAGCCGCCATAGAAGAAGTCCTTGGCGACGACGCCGAGGACTGACGTTCAGCTACTTGGGCTTACGAAGCACCGTGGCGGCGTCGTACAGCATGACCTTCGAGCCTGCCGCCTCCCGAGCGCCGGTGTTGACGATGCTGGAGCCGACGCGCTTCTGTCGCACGATGTGGACGTCTTCGCAGACGAGGCCGCACATCTCGCCAATCTCCCCAAGGTGTTGCTCAACCTTAAGCTCGACTCCCTGAAGCAGGCTGTTTCCTACGACGATGATGGCTGCACCACCGGGCACTAGCACGTCATGGATCCGGCTGACGAATCGGAAGGTGTCGTTGTAGTACGTCGCCGCGTAGTTCGCCCATCCGTTCCCGCCGTAGATTCCCTTCTCAACCCTCAGCCCGCGGATGATCTCGATCTGCGCGGCAAGCTGGGAATGCTCAAAGTCGAGCCGGATTGGTTCCTGTTCTCGAACTGTTTGCCAGAACTTCCCGAAGTTCGTCTCCTCCAGCGACCGAAGCTGGGCGGGTGACGTCGCGAACCCGAGCCAGTACATCTGCGGCCGCGTGTTGCGAACGTAGTGGTAGTTGTTGAGGTACGGCGGCGACGTGACGATGAGATCGACTGAGTTCGCGTGCACCGGGCACTCGGGTTCGAGGAACGACTGCTCGTACACCGCCCATTCGTCGGATCCGCTCTCTCTGCCGCGAAGCCACTCGACGTCGTCGAGCATGAGTTGGAGCTTCGATGAGAGAATCTCCACGACGGACGCGTCCTCGATAAGTGGCTTACCTGCCCCGGGGCGAGAACCCAGACTCGGCTCGTAGGAGTAATTCGAGAAGCTGACCATCACGGATGCAAACGCCAGGTTCATGAGGTCGCGGAGAGCGCTGTTCTCGACCGAGTCGATGAAGTCTCGCGTGAACAGCACCTTCTGCATCACGCGTGGCGAGTAGAAGTCGATTCTCGTCTTGAATCCAGCTGGTGCTGTTGACGTCGGACGGCAGCCGTTCAGCGCGCCAGTATCGATCAGGGTCTCTTGGTCGCCGGCTGTCGCTTGATACTCGGTGATGAGGTCGGCAAGCTCATCTGGCTCGATTCCGGCGGCGCTGAGCTTGGCGCGGCAAGCCATTGCTGCATAGGGGTTGATGTCGAAGCCGATCGCAGACCAGCCCCGGAGCTGGGCCTCAATCAGCGTTGTGCCGACACCGGCAAAGGGATCCAGGATCGTCGCGTCGTCAACGTCTGGCAGGTAGTGATCGAACGCGTCCTGAACGAACGCTGACGAATACCCCGCGATCCAAGGCACCCACCGATGAATCGGAACTTGCTTGTTGTCTGCCGCGGCAGCGTCTCGAAACCCGGCGGAAGGAATCGTTGGGGCACTAACCGGCATCGTCCCTCCACCCTAACCTCGCGGTCTGACAGCGCTCGTGAGCGGAGCCGCTCCGCGGTGGAGCGGCTCGCGGCGCTCAGGCGTGCCGTCTAAGGGCGACCTCCGGCGAAAGCTGTATCGTCGGGGGTGCGATTCGTCATCGCGTGCTTCATCTCGGCGTGCGGCTCCTCCGGGGGCCGTTCGCATTGCAGGGGCCGTCCGACCGAGTCGCTAACGTTCGGGCCGAGATGAAGACGAGCAGACGAATCCGATGGGCTACCACCACGTAGTCGACTCCGCGTCCGTCGCACGACTGCCGCATGAGGTGGTGAACTCGCGGCGTACAGCGACCCCCGAGATACGGAGGACGACTCTGATGAGTAGTCCCCGGTGGGGTCACGACCTGACGAGCTAGCCGCACCGGCCCGCGTCGCCGCTGTGTCGCCCGATGCGGCGACGCGACGCGCGCGTGAGCGGAACGGTTCGTTCCTTGGATACTCGTTCGCCCCGGTGCCACGGGCGGTCGTTCGGGCGATGCGCTCGGGGCTGTCGCGCGACGACTTCGCGATCATCACCGCGCTCTACGACCGGGCCGACCTCGCAGCGCTCAGGCGGCGCAGTGAGACGCCTTCTCTGACGCTCGCGCAGATCGCGGAGGTCATCCGGTGGACGGGCACGCTCGACGCCCTTTCGCGGCGTCTCAGACGGCTCAGTGCTCGGCCCGAGCGGTGGTTCACATACCGCATCGAGGGAGGGCGCGGACGCTACGTGTTCACCCTCAATCCGGACGCCGCTGGCTTGTCCGACCTTTGTCCGAGCTCGCAGGCCAACGAGTGTCCGACCTCAGACGACAGCGCAACCCGCATGGACAGCGGGATCGCGGCGACGGCGACCAGAAGCGTGTCCGACCGCGACAACGACGCCGAGACGGAACCTCGTCCGACCTCGTCGGCAACTTGTCCGACCTCGCCGCAGCCGGAATCACCCATGGACATTGGCGGCGCAGCCACCCGACCGCACGAGCCTGTCCGACCTCCTCAGACCTTCAGAGAACACCAACCCTCTCTCCGAAGTGGGCAGGAGGGGTTGGCGGCTCACGAAGCTGAGAAGCCACATCTCGGCGAGCACGGGTACCGCGAGATGCTCAGCGCAGCGCTCCTTGCGAAGGTGATCACGACACGGGAGCGCGACCAGCTCCGCGCGATCCACGACCGCATCGTCCCCCCAGACGAGACCGACGTCATCATCGACGCCGCGCGCCAGGTCGGGTCGTGAGCGAGTCGCGGCTGGCGTTGGCGGTCGTAGCTCCGGCGCTGCGACTGGCGTTGACGCCGGCTGAGGCTGCCGCCGCAATCGGATGTTCCATCGACTTCTTCGATGAGCACGTGCGCCCTGAGCTTCGCCTGGTGCGACGCGGCCGGAAGGTGCTGATCAGCGTCCGGGAGGTCGAACGTTGGCTCGACGCGAACGGCCTGCTCGATCTCGGAGCGCCGTCCCGATGACCGACGGAACTGGCGCGCGGCTGGCGCGCACCACCTGGAGGCCGCATCAGCAGCGGGGTTACAGGCCGGGACGGGTTTACACCACCGGCATGAGGGTCGCGTCCGTAGGGCGCGCGGTCGGTCGCACAGTCGATGCCGGGACGCCCGTTACCTCCAGACGTCCCGGCGCGGCCGTCTTTTTCTCGGGTGTCACGGCCGTGGTCTTACCGGTGGTCTTACCGAGCCCGTCCGATCACCCCGCTCCTCGACAACGAACGGAGGTAGACGGCCATGAGCCGAGCAGGTGCAGCCATCGCACGGAAGCTCCGAGGTGGGAAGACGGGCGCGCCGCCGCGTGCGCCGAAGCATCTCGACCGGCTGACCGACGCCGACCTGGCGGCGCTCCGCGACAAGTGCCGCCAGTACGTGCGGCAGGTGGGGGCGCGGCCGGGCCGGGACGTCCCGGTGTCGGAGCGTGAAGGGACGATGAAGGCGCTCCGCGAGACAGTGGACGACCTGAAGCGGCTTGAGGCGGAGCGCGTCCGGCGATCCGTGCCACCCCGGGTCACGTCGTCGGGAGCGGACGTGAGGATGGACGCTCCCATCGATGCGGTGTTCCCGCCGGGATTGCGCGGGAGCCCGTCGGAGCGACTCGCGGCTCAGAGGGCGTGGGCGGTCGAGCAGAAGCAGCGGGAGGAAGCGGCGTGGCAGCGGCGCGAGCGTGAGAAGCGAGAGCGGGCCGAGCTCGTGCGAAGGGCGAACGACGAGCGGGCCGAACGGAAGCGCGCTCACCTGGCTTCGCAGGGGCTCGCGCCGGAGTTGCCCGACGACTGGGCCGGGTGGCACGCGGACGGCCGCGACCTCCTCGCCGCCGTGTTCAGCGCCGAGACTCTGCTCCGCGAGCTTGTCGGAAAGCGTCGCGACGGCGGGCATGACCGCAACCCGCCGTTGCACGCCGACGACCTCGCATGCCTCTACGGCGTGTTCGCCGCGATGGCGGCGCGCGGCACCAGAGAGGTCGTGATCTCTCCGACCGGCGGAGCCGACGTGTGGCGTCCGATCGGCACGATGCGGCAGTCGTCGGGGTCGTCCGAGGAAGTGCTCAAGCATCTGGCGGCGAACGAGCTACTCGCGATCCGCAAGGGCGAGGGGCTCCTGTTTGTGGGGCCGGGGCCGCTCACGCTCCGGCTGCTTGACGAGTACCGGGAGCGGCGGGCCAAGTCGTGAGACGGCAACGGAGGGCCGCAGGAGCGCCGCTGACACCCATCGAGGGGCCGGGGGTGCTCCGCCACGCGGTGGCGCTCCTGGGTGCGGAGATCGAACCACTGGCACCCCCGGGATCGAGCGCCGCGTGGGTTCGCACCCAGCCTCGCTCGCCCCTAGAGTTGGGGCATGCGTGATAGAGGCACGCATACCTCGGTACTGCGAAGATGCGCTTGGCCTCCGGGCCGGTGCCTCTATCACTGTGCTCGGGGGCCATGGCGCTGAGGGAGTGATCGGCGATGGCTGATGGCCTTCGCGAGCGGCACGCGCGGTCGTGCCGGCTACCGGTCGGGGGACGCTGCTCATGCAAGGGCGGGCCGACAATCGAGGCGAGCGTCTACTCGAAGCTCGACGGGAAGAAGCTCCGCCGGACGTTCCGTGGGAAGGGCGCAAGGACGGCGGCGAAGCATTGGCGTGCCTCCGCGCTCGGGCAGGTCAGGGACGGCACGATGAGGTTTCCCTCGCCGATGACGATGGGGGAGGCGCTCGACGCCTATCTGCTGGGGATGGCAGACGGCACGATCCGGAATCGGCGGGGCGACCACTACAAGCCGTCGGCGGTGCGCGCGTACCGGCAGGCGGTCGAGGTGCGGCTCCGGCGTCCACTCGGTGGCAAGCGGATGGCCGACCTCACCCGCGCCCAGCTTCAAGACCTCACCGACCGGTGGCAGGCGGAAGGCCTCAGCGCCTCCACGATCCGCAACACGCTACTGCCGCTCTACTGCGTCTTCGGAAGGGCGATCCGGCGCGGCGTGTTGACCGTCAACCCGACGCTCGGGCTGGAGCTTCCCGCAGTACGGGGCCGCCGCGACCGGGTCGTCGCGCCTGCGGACGCAGCTGTCCTGATCGCGGCACTCACGACCGAGCACGATAGGGCCGTGTGGGCGACAGCGTTCTACGCGGGCCTGAGGTTCGGCGAGTTGCGCGCGCTGCGGTGGGAAGACGTCACCCTCGACACGGACGCCGAGATCCATGTGACTCGGTCGTGGGACGCGCGCGAGGGCGAGATCGAGCCGAAGTCGAAGGCCGGGAAGCGAGACGTCCCTGTCATCACGGCACTGCGGCTGAGACTCGTGGAGCACCGGCTTCGGTCGGGTCGCACGACTGGTCTCGTGTTCGGGCCGGACGGTGACCGGCCGTTCCAGTACGAGTCGCTGATCGGTCGAGCACGGAAGGCGTGGACAACGGCGAACGAGAAGCGGGCCCAGAAGGAGCTTCCAGCAATCGAGCCGCTGACACTGCACGACGCACGCCATACGTGCGCGTCGCTCTGGATCGCCGCTGGAGTGAACATCAAGGCGATTTCGACCTTTATGGGGCACGCGTCCGTCACGATCACCCTCGATCGGTACGGACACTTGTTTCCGGACTCCAGCCGGGAGGCCGCGGGTCTGCTCAACCGATTCTTGGCGGCTGGAAGCGAGTCGCGCTAGGCAGCGGGTGCGAGCGCCGTCTGGGCGTGATACCGGTGCTGCAAGTTGGCAATGAGCCGGGCGAGAGTATTCCCGCAGGTGTGCTCATTCAGATAGACGCGCAGCATCCCGGGCGTGATGTCCAATCTCAATGTGTGACCGACGTGAAGGTCAACCGCGTTGGCCTCCCACTCGCCCTCCGAGACCTCGCGTGGCACCGCCCAGAGCCGGAATGGCTCCTTGCAGCTGAACAGCCCGGCGATGAACCCGCGCATGTTTCGAATTGCCATCGGGAACCGGACGATGGCGATCTCGCCATCGAGGATGAGCCCTGTGTCGTTCGTCGCAGCGATTGTCCGTAGCCGGTAGACGTCCTCAAGCTGTCTGATGAAGGCCTCGTATCGATCGAGACCCCGGTAAAGAACACCCGCGACCACATCGAAGGAGTCGCCTGTCGAAATGAACCCACCCCGGTAGTCAGCGACAACCCGCGCTTCTCCCACGCCGTGGACGCGCACTCGTGATCCCACGGCAGTGAGCGAGGTTGCTCGCGCGTAACGCGGCAGACGGTCACGCACAACCTCCAGCAGCTCTTGCGGTGCCTGCCCCTCTACCCGGAAGCTCCAGCGGCGCGCCCCATCATCCTCGCCTTGTGCCGGTTCCAGTTCATCACCAATGAAAGAGGACTTCATCCACTCGCGCTCACCCTCGAGCTCGTCGAGCTGTGCGGCTGGCAACCATGCACTGTCGATGCGGGGGTCAGACAACAGCCCACGCTTCACGAACGACGAGAACACTCCAGCGCTTGCCAACGAGTGGATGAGCCAGAAGCGCGGGTTCAGCGCATCGACGAAGAAAATGTCCTTGTCGCTCCTGAGAACCCAGAGATTCTCGCCCACGTCCGCGACGGCAACGCCAAGGTTCTCCGAAGTTTCACGAAGCAGTTGCTCGATGCCCTCAGAGCTTGGTTCGGGAGCATGCGCCTCGACGAGCCGAGACTTCACCGCACCACCGCGAATCCGACCGCTGAACACGTCGGCCGGTGCTTCTCCCTGCATCGCAGCAGACAAGTGGAGACTCAGTTCCTGACGGTTCATACGTCTCCTGATAAGACACGCCTGCACCTAGACGTCTGCAAGACCACCCTCCTCAGCCAGGTCGTCGAGCGAGATCTGTCCAGGTATGGGTGGGGTTCTCGTTCGACCCAGCGACGCACTCGCCTTCTTCTGTTGTGACTGCCATGACTGTGTAGCACCGCGGGGATCTAGATCAGCCGGGGTGCGGAGAATCGCCACCCGGGCGTGCGCCTGACCGCCCGGATCGAGCCTATACGTATCTCGCAACGGGCCCGCGAATGCGCCGCGCAGGGCCTGCTCAACGCGTCGCGTAAGGGCTTCGCGCGCCTGACGGCTCATGAGGGGCCACTCGGGGATCAAGCCCGCGCACAGCGCCATGACGTCCACAAACTGCTCACGCCGCGCCGCGGCAGCGACGATCTGGGGCAGCGCAAGTTCCAGGATCTCTTCATCGGCGCTCTGATGATCGATCGGCACCCGCGCGGGTGGCAAGCCGAAGGTGCCGTGGATGTCGAAGTCATCGAGACCATCGACTGAACTCGACCCCGTAAGCCGGATGCGATCGCGACCCACTGTGAGCAGAGGGGCATGGATGCCAGCCTCCGTCAATCCCAGTTCGATCCGCGCTCGATTCTCTTCGAGGGCTACGAACAAGGGCGCGACGGGGAGCGGATCGACACCTCGAAGATCGTGCGGAATCGTCCCGGCGCGGCGAAGGGCGGTCGCGTCTGCGGCCACGTAGCTCCTGGCCTGAGGCTCGTCGATATTGGCACCACCCTTGCCTTCCCCGAGTAAGACAAGAGCTGGGTCGCTTCGGTAGATGAGAGCGTCCGCCCTGATCGTCCCAGCACTCGACTGGACGGTCGCTTCCAGAAGCGACGGCCGGAAGCCCTGTTCGGCGAGCTTCGGCCTCCAAACCAGGTCACCTCGTAGCAACGCGAGGAGGCCGTTCAGAGGCACAAGGCGCGGATCCAAGGCCGCAACAGGCTACTCGGCGAGGTCGGCATGCGCGCCAGACGCGCGCCAGTTTCTACCCCGCTCAGGCGGTCTTGGGCGGATCCGGGCCGTCGTGGGCGTATGTCTGCTCCGCGCCCGAACGGCACCCTGATCCGGGCATCCATGCGGGATCCCTGCTACGGAGCGGCGCCGGAGTCGAACCGACCGAGCCGTGGGCTACACGACCGCACAGGTTTTGAAGACCTGCTGGGCCACCGGGCCCATGCCGCTCCGCCGCGGAGGGTAGCCCCCGGGTCGCCTGTACGTAGAACTCCCGTGGTACCTGCACCGACAGCGCAAGGTCGGTGGAGAAGACGATCTCCTGGGCCGTTCCCTGCTCGTCCTGCTCTCGCGCGTCATGTGAGACGGCGTAGAGCAGGACGTTCGTGTCCACGAACCGCACGGTCGTGCAGTGCGTCGCGGTCGAGGCGATCGCCCGCGCTGAACGTCGAGATCTCCGCCCGGACGCGCCGTTGCCGGCCCTCCAGCCGTACGAATTCACTCTCCTACTGCGTGAACGAGCGCAGGAGATCCGCCGCGAGAGCGCTCACCGAGCGACCACGCTCTGCGGCCCGGGCACGCACCGCGCGGTACGCGTCGTCGGGCACGGAGACCGTGATGTTCTTCATGCGTCAGGTGTAATACAGGTTCACAGCTTCTGTGTCTCACGGCGCGCCGCGTCTCTCGGTCGCCTCCGAGGCAGCGCTGCTGCGCGAGCGCCGCAGCACGCGCCGGTCGCCGACGCGACGGGTGAGCCCGTCGACGTCCATCCGCTCGAGCAGGAGCTGGGCGTCGCGGCGGCCGACGCCCGCGAGGTCGCGGAAGCGGGCGAGCGTGACCTCGCCTGCCGCGCCACACTCGCCGACGACGAGGTCGCGGGCGAGCTCGTAGGCCTCCGCCGAGACCGCAAAGCCGCCCCCGACGCGGACGACGCGCCCTGCGGCCTCGAGGAAGCGGGCCAGCTCGCCGTCCTCGACCTTCGTGGCGGCGAGGCCCGCTGCGGCGAGCTCGCGCTCCAGCGAGGCCGCGGCCCCGGCGCGCGCGCCGAGCGACGCGGCCGCTCCCGGCAGGTAGACACGCGGGCCGCGCCGCTCGACGGGGAGCAGGCCCAGGACTGCCGGCGCCCACGCCTCGACAGGCAGGAGCTCCGACGGAGAGAGGCCCGGGTCGAGCGGCGATGCCTCGGCGTGGGCGCGCAGCCGCTGCTCGACCATCGCCGCCGTCTCCTCCAGCCACTCCTCGGAAAACGCCCAGCCGCCGACGACTCGGGCCGCGTCGAGCCCTTCCTCGAGCGCCGCCCCGTCGAGAAGCGCCCGCGCCTGGAGCGCCTCGACCCGGACGGGCGCGCGGACGAGCGCGCGGACGATCGACGCGGGGTCGTCTCCGCCGAGCACACGGTCGCGCTCGGGGTCGACGCTGCGCGGCGGCGCGGGATCGAGCACGATCGCGCCGCCGACGGTCGTCTCTTCGCGCAGCACCACCCGGTCGCCGCGTGCGGCGACGACGGGGGCCGCGAGCCGGAGCTGCGCGTGGCCGTCCCCGACCCGGACGACGCGCGCCGGGACTCGGCTCGTCCCGTGGTGCACCGTGAGCCGCGCGCCGTCCCGGATGGGGGAGAGCTCCTCGAGCGCGACCTCGAGGCGGTACGAGAGAGGAAAGGCGCCGGCCGCGACGAGCGCATCGCCGCGGCTGACGTCGCCGCGCTCGATCCCGGGGAGGTTGAGAGCGACGCGCTGCCCCGCCTCGGCTCTCGTCACCGGCGTGTCGTGTACCTGAACCGAGCGGACACGGACCTCGCGGCCCGCCGGCTCGAGCCGCAGCCGGTCGCCCTCGCCGACGGTGCCCGACCACAGCGTTCCCGTCGCGATCGTGCCGATCCCGCGCAGCGTGAACACGCGGTCGACGTACAGCCGCGTCGGGAAGTCCACCCGGCGCGGGGTCACGGACGCTGCGACGTCGTCGAGAGCGGCGCGCAGCTCGTCGAGGCCGGTGCCGGCCACACCGCTCACGGCCACGACCGGCGCGCCGGCGACCAGCTCGCGCGCCTCCGCGAGCGCGAGCTCGAGCGTCTCGGGGTCGACCGCATCTGCCTTCGTCACGGCGACGACGCCGCGCGCGACGCCCAGCAGCCGCAGCACGGCGAGGTGCTCGTGCGTCTGCGGCCGCGCGCCCTCGGCGGCGTCGATCACGAGGAGAAAGAGGTCGATGCCCGTCGCGCCGGCGACCATCGTCCGCACGAACCGCTCGTGGCCGGGGACGTCGACGAGCGACAGCCTGCGGCCGGACGGCAGGGGGAGCGGGGCGTAGCCGAGGTCGATCGAGATGCCCCGCGCCCGCTCCTCGGGCAGCCGATCGGTGTCCTTCCCGGTCAGCGCCCGGACGAGCGTCGTCTTGCCGTGGTCGACGTGTCCGGCGGTGCCGACGGTCAGCGGCATCAGGCGGAGACGGACGCCCGGCGTGCCCGCAGCACGGCGCGGGCGACCTCGTCGACCTCGTCGGCGGTCAGCGTCCGCGCGTCGAGCAGGAGCCGGCCGTCGCGGACGATGCCGACCACCGGAGGCGACTCGAGGCGGAGGAGCCTCGCGAGCCCTTCCTCGATCGCGCAGGCTGTGCTCGGGAGCTCCGCGAGCGGGAGCGCCCCGCCGCCGACGCGCGCCACGGTCTCCTCGATCTCGCCGCCGACGAGCCCGGCCAGGCGTTCGGCCCGCTCGCGCACGGCTTCGACGGGCTCGTCGAGCATCCGCAGCACCGGGATCTCCGCGCGCGCGCGCTCGGGATCGGCGAGCACGGCGAGCGTGCCCTCGAGTGCGGCGAGCGTCAGCTTGTCGGCGCGCAGAGCGCGCTGGAGCGGGTGGCGGCGAAGCCGCTCGACGAGGTCGGCCCGGCCGACCACGATCCCCGCCTGGGGCCCCCGAGGAGCTTGTCGCCCGAGAAGCAGACGAGGTCGGCGCCGTCTGCGACGCTCGCGGCGGCGGTCGGCTCGTCCCCGAGGTCGAAGATGGAGCCCGAGCCCAGGTCGTCAACGAGCGGAACGCCCGCGCGCGAGGCGATCCGGGCGAGCTCCCGCGTCGACACGGCCTCGGTGAACCCGACGATGCGGTAGTTGGACTGGTGCACCCGGAGGATCGCCGCCGTGTTCGGGCCGATCGCGCGCTCGTAGTCGGCGGCGCGGGTGCGGTTCGTCGTGCCGACCTCGACCATCCGCGCGCCCGAGCGGGCGAGGACCTCGGGGATCCTGAAGCCGTCGCCGATCTCGACCAGCTCGCCGCGCGAGACGACGACCTCCCGCCCCTCCGCGAGCGCCGCCACGGCGAGCAGCACCGCGGCGGCGTTGTTGTTGACGACGAGGGCCGCCTCGGCACCGGTCAGCCGCCCGAGCGCGGCGGCGACGTGATCCTGGCGCGAGCCGCGGGCGCCGGTGTCGAGGTCGAGCTCGAGGTTCGCGTAGCCGGCCCCGACCTCCGCGACGCGCGCGAGCGCCGTAGGCGCGAGCGGGGCGCGACCGAGGTTCGTGTGGACGATCACTCCCGTGGCGTTCAGCACGCGCCGGAGCGATGGCCGCTCGAGGCGGTGGAGCTCGGCGCGGGCGGCCCCGGCAATGTCGCCGGGATCGCCGCCGGCGGCGATCGTCTCGCGTGCCCGCGCGAGCGCGCCGCGGGCCGCGTCGAGTGCGAACGCCCGCGGCGCCGCGGCCAGCGTCTCGTCGGCGAGGAGCCGGTCGACCGAGGGAAGGTCGCGCAGGTCCACGGATCTCAGTCTAGGAGGGGGACGACCTCGCGCAGGAGCGCGACGAGGTCGCCAGCGGCGCGGGCGCCGACCCGGAGCACTTGCTCGTGGTCGATCGGCTCGGGCCGCACCCCCGCGGCGGCGTTCGTCACGCACGAGAGCGCGAGGCAACGGATTCCCATGTGCCGCGCGGCGAGCACCTCGGGGACTGTCGACATCCCGACGAGGTCGGCGCCGAGCGCGCGCATCATGCGGATCTCCGCCGGTGTCTCGAAGGCGGGCCCGAGCCAGGCCGCGTAGACGCCCTCGCCGAGCTCGAGCCCGAGGCCGGCGGCCGCGTCCCGCGCGTGCCTGCGGTACGCAGGGTCGTAGGCGTCGGTCAGGTCCGGGAAGCGCGGCCCGAGGCTCTCGTCGTTCGGGCCGACGAGCGGGGAGGCGCCCTGCAGGTTCAGGTGGTCGGAGATCGCGACGAGCCGGCCGGGCTCGAGGGAAGGGTCGATCGCGCCGCAGGCATTCGTCAGCACGAGGCTTCGCACGCCGAGCCGTCCGAGCACGCGGACACCGAAGACGACCGTCGCCGGAGCGAGGCCCTCGTAGAGGTGTGCGCGCCCCTTCATCACGGCAACGGGGACCTCGCCGAAGCGGCCGACGACGAGCGCGCCCGCGTGCCCGACGGCCGTCGCCACCGGCCAGCCGGGAATCTCGCCGTACGGGATCTCGACAGCGTCCGAGATCGCGTCCGCGAACCCGCCGAGCCCGCTGCCGAGGACGACGCCGACAGTCGGACGGAGCTTCGACCGCGCCTCGATCGTGGCGACCGCGGCTCGAAGGTCGCCGTTCAGGCAGAGCCCTCCGCAGCGCGCGAGCCCATCGTCGCGATCACCCGTTGCACCGCCTCGGACGGGTCGTCGGTCAGGTGGAGCAGGTCGAGGTCGGCGCGCGCCACGAGCCCGTCGGCGAGCATCTCGATCCGGATCCACTCGACCATCTCGCTCCAGTAGTCGGAGTCGAAGAGGACGACCGGGAAGGTGCCGATCTTCCCGGTCTGGATCAGCGTCAGCGACTCGTACAGCTCGTCCATCGTCCCGAACCCGCCGGGAAAGATGACGAACCCCTCCGCGGCCTTCACGAACATCACCTTTCGTGCGTAGAAGTGCTTGAACGTCAGCTCGATGTCGCAGTAGGGGTTCAGGCCCTGCTCGTGCGGGAGCATGATGTTGAACCCGACCGAGAGCCCCCCGCCGTCCCGGGCGCCGCGGTTCGCGGCCTCCATCACGCCGGGGCCCCCGCCGGTCACGACCGCAAGGCCCGCGTCGGCGAAGAGCCGCCCGGTCTCGCGCGCCGCGGCGTACGTCTTCGACTCCTCGCTCACGCGGGCGGAGCCGAAGACCGAGACCGCCGGCCGGTCGATCCGCTGCACCGCCTGGAACCCGGCGAGGAACTCCGACGCGATCAGGGACACGTCGCTCGCGAGCGTCTCGTGCGTCCGGCGCAGGACGCGCCTGTCGAGCTCGTTGTTCCCGGTCACAGGCGGTCCTGCGGGACGTGCGCCACGACCATTCCCGCCACCAGGAGGGCGACCGTGAGCATCGACGCGACCGCGACCCCGGCGGCCCGCGCCCGCGCGCGCGCCGGAGTCGCCGCGCCGCCGCCGGCGCGCAGGACGCGCCACGAGCGGACGACGTGGCCGCCGTCGAGGATGCCGATCGGGACGAGGTTGATCAGGTTGAGGAGGAAGCCGACGTAGGCGAGCGCACGCAGCAGGTCCGAGTCCACCACGACGGCCGCGACGAGGCACGCTGCCGCGCCGACACCGCCGGCGACGGGCCCGGCGAGGGAGACGCGCGCGTTCACCCAGGGGTCGAAGCGGACGTTCCGGAGGGCGACATAGGCGCCGAGGAACGGGATGAAGACCGGGAGCTGCGGGTCGAGCCCCGCGCGCTTCGCCTCGGCGTAGTGGCCGAGCTCGTGCACCGCGATCAGCAGCACCACCCCGATCGCGAAGCGCCAGCCCCAGATGAGCGCATAGCCGCCGACGGCGAGGAAGATCCCGAAGAACTTGAGCGTGAACGCGCCGAACTTGACGAGCAGGCCGACGACCACCGCGAGCGATGCGAGCACGCGTCCGACGAGCGACCGGCGCGACCGATCGTGCTCCGACGGTAGCGTCGCCGGCTCTGGCGCCGTCACGGGCTCGTAGTCGGTGTCGTAGCGGTTGCTCACAGCGCGTCAGAGGATCTCGACGGAGTCAAGAGCCGCGCCCGATCCACTCCTCGCCGCCGACGTAGAGCTCCTTCTTCCAGAGCGGCACCGTCTGCTTGAGCGTGTCGATCGCCTCCCTGCAGGCGTCGAATGCGGCCGCGCGGTGTGGCGCGGAGACGGCAATGACGACGCTCGTCTCGCCGATCTCCACCGGGCCGACACGGTGGTGGATCGCGACGTCGATCACGTCGTGCCGCTCGCGCAGCTCCCGCGCGATCCGCTCCATCTCCGCCTCGGCCATGCCCTCGTAGGCTTCGTACTCGAGCCTGATCACGTCCCGTCCGCGGGAGCGGGCGCGCGTCGTGCCGACGAATGTCACGATCGCCCCGGCGGCCTCCGACGCGACCTCGCTCGCGACGCGCTCCACGGAGAGCGGCGCCTCGGAGAGGACGAACGCACCGCCAGAGACGGGCGGGATGAGCGCGACCTCGTCGCCGTCGGCGAGCGGCGTGCCGCGCTCGACGTACGTGCGATTCACGGCGTAGACGAGGCCGGAGGGCTCGTCGCCGAGGGCGAGCGCGGGCCATACGTCGTTCACGGAGGCGCCGGCGGGGAGCTCGAGAACACGCTCGCGCGCGCCGGCGCGCTCGCGAAGGGCGGCGAAGAGCTTGACGACCACCTGCACCCGATGAGCGTATCCGCGGGTGGCACGAACCGCGGTGACATGTTACATCTGTGCCTATGGCCACGCTCGCTCCCCGCGCGAATCTCAACGACCGGGTCTACGAGACGCTCCGCCAGCGCGTTCTGACGCGCGACCCCGGCCCCGGCGCGAAGCTCAGCCTGCACGAGCTCGCCGCCGAGCTCGGCGTCTCGCGCAGCCCCGTCCACCATGCCCTGACCCGGCTCGTCTCCGAGGGGCTGCTGAGCGTCAAGGCGCGCCGCGGCTACTTCGTCACGCCGGTCACCTCGCAGGCCTTGATCGAAGGCTACGAGGTGCGGCTCGCGCTCGAGCTCCACGCGGCGGACGTGGCGGTCGACACGGCCTCGGACGAGCAGATCGCGGAGCTGCGCCGGCGCCATCGGGCCACCGTGGAGGCGATCTCGCACGAGGAATGGGACACGGCGAACGCCGCCTTCCACGAGGCGCAGGTCGACCTCGCGGGGAACAACCTTCTCTCGCGCTTCTACCGCGAGCTGTCGGTCAACCTGATGATGCAGGTGATCCGTGGCGGCCGGGTCGAGCGGCACGAGCATCTCGTGACGGAGCACGAGGCGATCGTCTCGGGCTTCGAGAGGCGCGACCGCGAGGGAGTACGGCGTGCGATCACGCGGCACGTCGAGTCGGGCCGGCGCATCGCGCTCGAAGCGGTCGAGCGCGCCGGCGGCGCGTTGTAGCTGCTCCCGCCTCGCGGCGGCCAATACCCTCGTTGGAGGGTTGACCTGTCGCCCCGAACCGCAAACGGTGCGTGGCAGCCGCCCCGGCGGGCCGCGCGGACCTGCCGGGGCGGACGTAGGATCACGCCATGGCGACCGGGCCCGACCGTCGGCTGACCGAGTCGGGCATCGAGGTCGAGCCCGTCTACGGGCCGGACGACGCGACGGGACCGCCCGAGTGCCCGGGCGAGTTCCCGTTCACACGCGGCCCCTATCCGGACATGTACCGCGGCCGGCCGTGGACGATGCGCCAGTACGCGGGCTTCGGCTCCGCCGACGAGACGAACCGCCGGTTCCGGACGCTGCTCGCGCGCGGGCAGACGGGCCTCTCGGTCGCCTTCGACCTGCCGACCCAGCTCGGCTACGACTCGGACGACCACCTCGCCGAGGGTGAGGTCGGGCGGACCGGAGTCGCGATCGACTCGGTCGACGACATGGCCCGGCTGTTCGACGGGATCCCGCTGGAAGAGGTCTCGACCTCGATGACGATCAACGCGCCCGCGGCGCTCCTCCTGCTCTGCTACGAGCTCGTGGCCGCCGCCCGCGGCGTGCCCGGCGACGCGCTGCGCGGCACCGTGCAGAACGACATCCTCAAGGAGTACGTCGCGCGCGGGAACTACATCTTCCCGCCGCGACCCTCGATGCGCCTGACGACCGACCTCTTCGCGTACTGCGCCGGGCGGATTCCCCACTGGAACACGATCTCGATCTCCGGCTACCACATCCGCGAGGCGGGGTCGACGGCCGTGCAGGAGATCGCGTTCACGCTCGCGAACGGGATCGCCTACTGCGACGCGGCCGTCGCCGCCGGCCTCTCCCCCGATGCGTTCGGGACACGGCTCTCGTTCTTCTTCAACGCGCACAACGATCTGCTCCAGGAGGTGGCGAAGTTCCGCGCCGCGCGCCGTCTGTGGGCGGTGATCATGCGCGACCGCTTCGGCGCGACGAGCCCGAAGGCGCAGGCGCTTCGCTTCCACGCGCAGACAGGCGGGTCGACGCTGACCGCACAGCAGCCCGAGAACAACCTCGTGCGCGTCGCGGTGCAAGCGCTCGCCGCCGTCTACGGCGGCGCGCAGTCGCTCCACACGAACGCCTTCGACGAGGCGCTGGCGCTGCCCACCGAGCGCGCAGCGACGCTCGCGCTGCGGACCCAGCAGGTGCTGATGCACGAGGCCGGCACGACGGCGACCGCCGACCCGCTCGGCGGCTCCTGGTACGTCGAGGCGCTCACCGACGAGCTCGAGGCGCGTGCGCGCGAGCTGATCGAGCGGATCGACGAGCTCGGCGGCGCGGTCCCCGCGATCGAGGCGGGGTGGGTGCAGGAGCAGATCGAGGAGTCGGCCTTCCGCTGGCAGCGCGAGGTCGAAGGCGGTGAGCGCGTGATCGTCGGCGTCAACCGGTTCGCCGCCGACGAGCCCGAGCGCGTGGAGCTCCACCGGCTCGACCCGGCGATCGAGCGTGCCCAGCGCGACCGGCTGCAGGCGCTCCGCGCCGCGCGGAATGCGACCGCGGTCGAGGCGACCGTCGCCGAGGTGCGTCGCATCGCGGCCACGGACGAGAACCTCCTGCCGGCCTTGCGCGACGCGCTCGCGGCCCGCGCGACGATCGGCGAGCTCTGCGGCGGCCTTCGCGAGCTCTGGGGGACGTACGACGCCTCGGCAGGGCCCCGGTAGCGCACGCGACGTGCGGATCCTGCTCGTGTCGCAGATGTACCCGGGTCCCGAGGCGCCCGACCTCGGGACGTTCGTCGCCGACCTCGAGTCGGGCCTCGCCGCGCGCGGGCACGAGATCGAGCGCGCGGTCGTCGACCGGCGCGGCCGGCGCTCGCGCCATGCCGTGCTCGCGCTGGACGTGGCCCGCGCCGCACGCCGCTTTCGGCCGGACGTGACCTACGCGCACTTCCTCGTGCCGGCGGGCCTCCTGGCCGTGCTCGCAGGCGGCGCTCCGACCGTCGTCACGGCGCACGGGCAGGACGTCGAGAACGCCGTCCGCTCCGCGTGGGTGCGCCGCGCGACGCGAGCCACGGTGCGGAAGGCGGCAGCGGTCGTCGCCGTCTCCGACTGGTTGCGGCGACGGCTCGAGTCCGTCGTCCCGGACGCGCGCGGCCGAATCGAGGTTGTCGACTGCGGGGTCGACCTCGACCGTTTCGCACCCGCCGACGGCGCCGTGGCGAAGGCGGAGCTCGGCTGGCGCGCGGAGGGCACCGCCTTCGTCTGCGTGGGCTCGCTGAGCGAGCGCAAGAACGTGCTTCGCCTCGCCCGGGCCTTCGAGCGGCACGGTGAGGGCGGGCTCGCGTTCGTGGGCGACGGGCCGCTGCGCGCCGCGCTCGAGGGCCGGCGAGGGATCCACCTTGCCGGCCGCGTGGCGCACCGGGACGTGCCGGGCTGGCTGCAGGCGGCGGACGTCGTCTGCCAGCCGAGCCTCGTCGAGCCGTTCGGCCTCGTCACGCTCGAGGCGATGGCCTGCGGCAGGCCCGTCGTCGCGACGAGCGTCGGTGGCCCGCCCGAGTTCGTGCCGGACGGGGCGGGTGTGCTCGTCGATCCGGAGGACGACGACGCCCTCGTCGCCGCGCTCGCCGCCGCCGCCGCGCTCCCCCGACCGAACGAGTCGGCCCGGGCGGCCGCGGCGTCTCACGACGTTCGCCTCCAGACCGGGCGGATCGAGCGTCTGCTCGAGCGGGCCGCCGGGACGCCCGCCGCCGCAGGCGTCCCGGCTGACGTCGCCTAGCCGGATGCTCCCGGCGCGCCCGTGCCGCGCCGCACGCCGTCGAGGTCGTCGCGGAGGCTCATGTCGCCTTCGGCGACGATCTTGTGCACGACCCACCCGAGGACGGCGCCGACCAGCGGGAAGATCAGGTAGATCCAGAGATCGCCGAACTCGGTGCCGATCAGCGCGGGGCCGAGGCTCCGAGCCGGGTTCACCGACGAGCCGCTGATCGGGACGATCGCGATGTGGATCGCGAGGAGCGTGAGGGGAATCGCGACGAGGGCGGTGCCGCGCACGCGCTCGCTCTTCGTCGACTGGAGGATCACGGCGACGAAGAGCGCCGTCATCATCACCTCGACCACGATCCCGGCCCAGTTGTCCGAGGACTGCGTCGTCGTCGCTGCGACCGCATTGTCGTTGAACGCGATCAGCACGACGAGTGAGGCGGCGATGGCGCCGACGACCTGGGCGACCCAGTACCCGAGCATGTCGTTCAGCGACAGGCGCCGGTCGAGGAACATCCCGAGCGAGACGGCCGGGTTGAAGTGCCCCCCGGAGACCTCCCCGAACGCGTAGAGCCCGACGAGCAGGGCCAGGCCGAAGCCGAACGCGATCGCGACGACGTCGAGGCTGCCCCCCGCGGCCGACGAGAGGATCGCGAAAGACCCGATCCCCACGAGCGCAAAGGTGCCGAATACCTCCGCGAGGTACGTCTGCGTCTTCCCCATGGTTTCTTGCTCCTTCCGACGGTCGGGGACCTGCCGAAGTCTCGCGAACGCGTCGGCTGGAAGGCGCGCGCGGAAGCGTCAGGAGCGCGCGTCGAGGTCGGCGAGGCGCAACTCCACGAGAGGTCGCACCGCCCCCTCGAGCCCTGCCTCGCGCGCGGCCGCCAGGGCCTGCTCGTAGCTCTCGCGTACCTTCTCGGGGGCAGCTCCCTGCTTGAGACGGTTGTCGCCCGTGACGAGAAGGCGCTGGATCTTCGCCCGTGCCTCGTCTCCCGCGGCCATGGGGGGAGGGTAACGCCGGTACCATGGCCCGCCGATGACGTCCGTCTTCGCAGTCCTGCAGGTGCTGCTCGGCGCCGGGCTCGTGACGCTCGTGCTCATGCACTCGGGTCGTGACGCCGGCTTCGGCGGCATCGGCTTCACGCCGACCTCCCAGGGCGGGACGCATATCGTCGAGCGGAACCTGACGCGTCTGACGGTCGCCGTGGCCGTGCTCTTCACGGTGAACACCGTCGTCCTCTACCGGCTGCTCGCGTAGCGGCCGGGCGCAGCGCGCCGGGCCGTCGGTGTGGCATCAGCCTCGCCCTCTTCCTTGCCGGCGCATCGGCTGCCGCTATCATCACGACTCCACGCGCTGGTGGCGGAATTGGTAGACGCGCAAGGTTGAGGGCCTTGTGCCCCTAGGGGGCGTGGAGGTTCAAGTCCTCTCCAGCGCATGCGCGAAGCGGGCCGCCGGCCCGCTTCGCGTCTTCCGGGTCGGAGCCGCCTACCGCACATCATGATACGCCTGTCATACTCATAGTCATGAGTAAACGGCTGCAGGTCATTCTCAGCGATGACGAGCTCCGGGAGGTTCGCCGGGCGGCGCGCAGAAAGCGCGTGACGGTGTCCGAGTGGGTCCGGCGTGCCCTCCGCGCGGCGCGGGAGGCCGAGAGCGGACTGGATACCGGCGACAAGCTCGCAGCGGTCCGTGCCGCGACCGCGCATTCGTACCCGTCGGGTGAGATCGAGCAGATCCTCGCCGAGATCGAGCGCGGCTACGTCGAGAGTCGATGATCCTGGTCGACTCGAACGTCCCGATGTACCTCGTCGGCGCCGAGCATCCGCTCAAGCACGCTGCCCGCAGCGTCCTCGAGGAGGCGATTGCGGGGGGTGAGCGCCTCGTGGCAGACGCCGAGGTGTTCCGGGAGATACTCCACCGCTACGTCGCGATCGAGCGCAGAGATGCAATCCAGCCCGCTTTCGACCTGCTTCGTGCGGTGGTGGACGCGACGTTCGCCGTAGAGCTCGCCGACGTCGAGCGCGCGAAGGGCCTCGTCGTCACGACGGAGAGGCTGAGCGCCCGCGATGCCGTTCACGTCGCGGTCATGTACCGGCATGGCATCGAGCGGATCATGAGCTTCGACGCGGGATTCGACGGGATCCCGGGGATCATGCGCGTGTCGTGAGCTCGCTGACCGGCGGCCGGTTGACGCCGTCCGGCAGGATCCGTACCCTTTCTGACGAACATACGTTCGTTGATACCCATCAGGAGGTAGCCGTGCCGGCAGAGACCCCGCTCACCGCGCGCCAACAGGAGATCTGGCAGTTCCTCGTCACGTACGTGGGCGACCACGGCTACCCGCCGACCGTGCGCGAGATCGGCAACGAGGTCGGGCTCGCATCGCCGTCGACGGTGCACGCCCACCTCGCGAACCTCGAGCGCGTCGGCCTGATCCGGCGCGATCCGACGAAGCCGCGCGCGATCGAGCTGACCGGCCATCGCCGCGTCGAGACTCCCGCGGCCGCCGACGTGCCGCGCCTGCCGCTGCTCGGCCGCGTCGCGGCGGGCGGCCCGCTGCTCGCAGAGGAGAACATCGAGGACGTCGTCGCCGTCCCGGAGACGATCGGGCGCGGCGCGGACTTCCTCCTCACGATCCACGGCGACTCGATGATCGAGGCGGGCATCCTCGACGGCGACACGATCGTCGTCCAGCGCCGCGACGACGCCCGCAGCGGCGATGTCGTCGTCGCGCTCGTCGGCGAGGACGAGTCGGCGGACGAGGCGACGGTCAAGACCTTCTACCGCGAGACGGACGGCCGCGTCCGTCTCCAGCCGGAGAACGCGGCGCTCGCGCCGATCTACGCCGACCACGTCAAGATCCTGGGCAAGGTGGTGGGGGTGTTCCGGAGCCTGCGATGAGCACCGCGGTGACCCCTCTCGCCCGCACGCTCGACCAGGAGCTCCTCGCCCTCGCGCGAGGTGCCAGCCTCGAATGCCTCTGTTGTGGCGAGTTCGTCATGCGACTGCGCGGCGTGCTCGCGTGCCCCGAGTGCCGCGCGCTGCTCGCCGACGGGAAGGAGGTGCCGGAGATCGTGCTTCCGCGCGTGTCGGCCGCGGGCTGACGCTGCAGTCACCGCCTTCGCCGGGACCCCGCTACGTGCGGCGGCGCAGGAGCGCGCTGGCTCGCGGGTCGCCGGCCACGAAGCCGTGCCGCTCGTAGAGCGGGCGTCCCTTGGGGGTGGCCACCAACACGGTCAGGCTCCGCGTCGCCGCGTGCGCAATAAGTCGGGTGAGGATCTCGTTGCCGATCCCGCGACGCTGCAGCAGGGGCGACACGAGCATGTCCCAGATCGAGGCGTAGAGCGCTCCGTCGTCGAGCAGCCTGCCGAAGCCGACGACCTCGCCGCTCCGGCGCGCGACGACGTTCCAGGTGCGCTCGAGTGCCGCCGCCAGCTCGGCGTCCTCGAGGCTCGGCCCGCCCCAGCCGACCTCCGAGCGCAGACGGCGGTAGTCGGCGAGGGGGATGCTCGCGCCCTCCTCGAACGAGACCTCGGTCGAGACGCCCATCCTCCGTCGAGTCTAGGTCTTTCGGACAGCAGGGGCCCGCTCCGGCACCTCGACGTCCGTGACGTCGGCGCTCGCGTCTTCACGCTACCGTGGGAATGCAGGCCGGGTGGCCGCGGGCGGCCTCGGCCGTCCGAGGAAAGTCCGGACACCGCAGGGCAGGACGCTGGGGAAACCCCAGGCGGCGAAAGCCGACGGAAAGTGGAACAGAGAGGAGACCGCCGGTCACGCGACCGGTAAGGGTGAAACGGTGGGGTAAGAGCCCACCAGCGACCGTGGTGACACGGCCGGCTCGCCAAACCCCGTCCGGTGCAAGGCGAAGCAGGTCCCGTTGACGTGGCCCGCCGAGGGACCGGGTACGCCGCTCGAGCCTCCGGGGAACCGAAGGCCCAGATGGATGGCCATCCACGACAGAATCCGGCTTACAGGCCTGCTACGGAAAAGCCCTGCTAAGGCGGGGCTTTTCTATGTCTCGGTAAGCGGGTGACTCGTGACGCTCGTGGGTCGGCAGCCTCTCGGCGGTTTCTCTGGAACCGCTCGGCCCGGGCGCCCGGCCTGCGCCTTGCGCTGTGCCGGCAACGTCCCGAACCGCGCTCAGACCATAGCTCGTCCTGCGGCCGGTAGGCAGGCTCGCCCGAGCTCTGGTCGCCCGCTGGCGCGACGCCGGCCTCTGTAGCCCGATATCAATCGGCCATGCCCCGGCCGGCCGTCTCCTTGAACGATGCTCAGGTCGCCGTCTTGCGCTGGATCGCCGCCGGCTCGCCGGCCGGCGTGATGGAGGGCTACACGCATCGGATCTCCGCCTCGGCCCTGCGGACGCGCGACCTGGTTCGGATCTCCGGTCGAGGCGAAACCTGGCGCGCCGAGCTGACCGACCGCGGACGCGAGCAGCTCGAGCGGCTCGAACGCGAGCTGTCCTCGCAGGCGACCGACGGGAGGAACGGGGGCATTCCCGCCCCCGCGCAGCTGACGCCCGGGGTTGAGCCTCGAGCCGCCGCGGTCCCCGCACCCAGACCCAAGCCGCTCTCCAAGACGAGCAACTGGTCGCCGACGTGCTCGCCGCCGGCGGCCGCCTGACCCTGCCCGACGAGACGGCACGCGGTGGTGTGTGATCGAAGACCACCGCCGCGAGGTTCTGCGTCGCCGTGTGACCGCCTGGAACGAGGCCGACGCGATCCGTGCCTATTGTGATGCCGCCGAGGATCGCTACGGGATGGACACGATTACCACCGATCCCGAGGCTGCTGACTGGCTCGCATTCGCCCGCGAGCACGCCGACCACGCCCAGTGCCTCCCGCGCATGCCGGCCGACCCCGAAGTGACACGCGAAGCGCTCGAGCCGTACCTCGGCCGATGGAGCCCGTACGGGCCTCGCGGTTGGTGAGGGAGGTGCTGCGTGTCTGCGTGATGCTGGGATGACTAACATCCCGAATCGCGATGTTTAACATCCTGATTCGGGATGTGTATCATCTCGAAGCATGAGTGACCTGGATCGGACGCGCATGCACGAGCTGCTCGAAGCACTGGGGGAGCAGCTGGCTGCTCGGGGCGCTCACGCCGAACTCGTCGTTATCGGCGGCTCGGCGCTGCTCGCGGTAGGTCTGACCAGCCGGACGACGCGCGACGTCGACATCGTCGCCCAACTCTCTGGGCAGACGCTCATCGAGCCCCGTCCGCTCCCCAGCGAGCTGGTCGCCGCGCGTGATCGGGTTGCGCGCGACTTCTGGCTCCCCGAGAGCTGGCTGAACGCCGCCCGGCCGACCTGCTCGACTTCGGCCTGCCCGACGGGTTCGTCGATCGCCCCGAGCGCCGTGACTACGGCGAGGCGCTCACGGTTCACTTCGCGAGCCGTTTCGATCAGATCCACTTCAAGCTGCACGCGATGGTCGACCAGGGCGCTGGGAAGCACGAGGCCGACCTGCGCAACCTGAATCCGACACGCGAGGAGCTGCTCGCCGCGGCGCGCTGGACGCGCACGCACGACCCATCAGAAGGATTCCGCGGGCAACTTCTCGCCGCGCTTGCCTACCTCGGAGTCGAGGATGTCAGCCTCGACGCTTAGAGGCAACGTCACAAGCCGGCTGACGGCGTTCGCCTGGGACCAGTGGGCGCAGCTCGGCGTCTTCGCACCGACCGGCCGGCGCGATCAATGGGCGGCGGACCCGGAAGCGCTTCTGCTCTTCACCTTCGAGATCGGGCGAAGCGATCCCCGCCTCTTCGATGAGACGCTCGACTGGCTTCTGAAAAACGAGCGTCTCGTGAGCGTCCAGCGACTCCGGAACCTGTGCCGGGACGATGAAGATCGCGACCTCGTCGAAGCGGTTCACCTATGGCTTGTGCGCCAGCAGCCCCGCTCACGACCCGCTCCACCTTCACGAGCACAACGGCCGACCGAACCCCGGCCACTCTTCTACGAGGTTGCGCGGCAGGTCCGCGAGCCCGACGATGCGTTTCTCGCCGCGGGCCTGCTGAAGCCGGCGACCGGGCCGAGCGGGAAGTCGCGGGCGCCTGACTCGGACGCTCCGATCAACTTCGCCTTCAGGATGCGGCACCTCTTCGGGCTCGGGAGTCGAGCCGAAGTCGTCCGCTACCTGATTACCGCACCTTGTCACCGACGCCTCCGCACTCGCCATCGCCGACGCGGCCGGCTACGCCAAGCGCAACGTGAACGAGACGCTCACCTCCCTCGTGGCCTCCCCGCATCGTGACGGCATACGAGCACGGCAACGAGCGGCGCTATTACCTGGATCGCGCGCTCTGGGGCCAGTTCCTTCGCTTCCAACCGGAGAGCTGGCCCACCTACCGCGATTGGCCGCGCCTCCTCGGCGCCCTCCGGAGACTCTCTCGCTGGCTCCAGGATGGGACGCTCGATCAGCTCACGCCCTACATGCTTGCAAGTCACGCCCGCACGCTCATGGAGCAACTCGAGCCGGAACTCGCTCTTGCCGGCGTACCGCGCTCTGGGATGCCGGAACGGGAGGGTGAGCACTACTGGCAGACGTTTGTCGAGACGGTTGAACGCTTGCTAGCGATGCTGGAGTCGGGATGGCTCTAGTCCCGGGATGTCTGATCGGGGATCGGCGGTATCGCCCCGCTTGAGGTACTGAGTTGAGCTCAGTGCCGCGGCGCTCCAAGCGAACAGAGTCCAAGGCGCGTCAGACGTCTGAGACGCGGGAAAGGCGCGAGACCAGGCCGCCTCTCGACCTGGACGAGTTGTGGCAGCGCGTTCGTGCCGGTGCGGCGACCGTCGCCGGCATCCGCTACCAGCTTGCCGTCACCGCCTTCCTGCTCGCTGGTGCTTGCAGCCACCACGCCGACCTCCCGACCGTCGCGCGCTACGCGCACGTCGACCGCGAGGAGCTGTTCGACGCGGCCGGTCGACTGGAGCAGCTTGCAGGACGGTCGACGAACCAATCGCGCAACCTGGGCTCGACGCGGAATCGGACGTCCCACCCGATCCGCCCTCGCCCACTCGCGATGGTTCAGCGAGTGCGGCGCGTCCGCCTCGTAGACGCAGCCGTCGCCGCGGGCACGGTCGCCACCGCTAGACGGTGGGGGCGTCGGCTATCGACGCAGGACGTCGCCCGCAAACTCGAGCAGACGCTTTGCGCGGCGGAGCGCGACGGTCAACTCACGTTGCGTGATCGGCATCTCGCGTTCGCCTGCGACGAGTTCGGCCACCTCGAGCGACTTCTCAGCATGGTCGAGACGGTTCCGCGCGTGTGCGCGATCACAGGGCTGGGTGCTCGTGTGCGCGATCACAGGGCTGGGTGCGGCCGCCACGCGGACTCATCTGCGTCCTCCGAGCAGCTCGGCGGGTTCCGGGCCGACGATCGCGATCGCGTCCCGGCTCAGCTCGGCTACAACCGGTGGTCGCTCGCGCCGAAGCCTGCGGATGTCGGCTTCGGACATCTCGGAGAGCCCGACGTGGTTACCGGTCCAGGCGAGCACTTGGTCCGAAAGCGTGTCGAGCTGCTCGCGCCAATGCGGGTCGTCGCCCGGGACTTCGCGCGGTCGGACGACGAAGATGTCGATGTCGCTCTTCGTGTCACCATCGCCGCGAGCGGCCGAGCCGAAGAGCGAGAGGTGGACGGGCGCGATCTTCCAGCTGCCGATCTCGTCGCGCAGGCGGCGCTCGAGCTCGGCCCGGATGTCGGCGAGGACCTCGACGGCCGGCGCGGCGAGGTGCTCGCGGTTGAACGTGTAGAGGTAGGCGTTGCCCGCCTCTTCGACATGCACGAGTCCTTCGTCGCTGAGGCGCCGGAGCGAGACGTTGACACTGGGCTGCGAGCCGGCGCGGACAAGGCGCGCGACGTCGCGCCCGGTGAGCGGGCGCGTGGTCCCGCGGAGAACGCGCAGGACCTCCATGTCGATTGACGAGCGGATTGGTGCCCATGGCCGGGAGAGATCCATGGCGATAAGAATAGCACTCATGTGAGAGGAAATCGTTTCAATTGAGAGGTTAGCTTATCAAGCCGATTGCGGGCATTGACGGCGACTCGACCGGGACGGTGGACGCGATCATGCACCGCGCCGGGGAAGCCCTCGCCGCGCCCCACACCCGGCTCGAGCGGGAGCTCAAGGCGGCGCCGGTCGTCAACATCGACGAGACCGGCTGGAAGACCGCCGGCGCCAGCCGGACGCTGTGGGGCGCCCTGAGCAGCCAGAGCGCGGTCTTCGGGATCGCAGCCGGCCGCCACGGCTTCGAGGCCAGGACGCTGCTCGGCGAGCGCTTCCCCGGCATCGTCTGCTCCGACCGCTGGCGCGGCTACGACTACCTCGATCCCAGCCAACGGCAGCTCTGCTGGGCGCACCTGCTCAGAGACTTCACCGCCCACAGCGAAGGCATGGGCGAACAGAAGACCTTCGGCGAAGACGGCCTCCGCATCGCCCGCCACCTTTTCGCCGCCTGGGAGGGCTACCAGCAAGACGGCGACCGTGCCCGGCTGCAGGCGGAGATCGCCCCGCTCCAAGACGAGCTGCGCGCGCTGCTCGAGCACGCCGCCCGCAAAAGCACCAGGACGAAGTACCACCGCTTGTTCGCCAAGAACCTGCTCGAGCGCTGGCCGGCGCTGTGGACCTTCACTCACACCGACGGTGTCGAGCCGACCAACAACCACGCCGAGCGCGGGCTGCGCGGCGCCGTCATCTACCGCAAGCTCTCCCTCGGCAGCCAATCCGAGCAAGGCGAGCGCACGATCGAGCGGCTGCTCTCGACCTCGGTCACCTGCCGCCTACAGAAGCGCTCGCTCTTCGCCTACCTCGCCGATGTGCTCAGCGCCAGCATCCGCGGGGATCCCGTCCCCGCGCTCGCCTGATCACCGGGGGGACCTGAACGCTTACCGAAACCCCCGCGAATGCGGGGGTTTTTAGACGGACGTCGGTCGCTGAGGCTCGCCTCATGCGGGGAATCCAGTCGTGGAGGGGGCCGCGCTCGGCGCTTCTCAGGCGAGCCGAAGCTGCTCGCTCGTCGGCGCAGCGGTCGGGGCGACCATCACCGTGCCCTCGAACACCTCGGGCCCGAGGAACGCCCTCATCAGCTTGTCGTGGGAGCCGTGCCGGAGCATCTGGGCTTCGATGCGCGTCGCGGCAGCGTATTCGGCCGGGTCGCCGGGCCGCTCGCCGGGAAGCCTCCGTTCGAGGATCCGTTCGGCCGCCCACCAGTAGACGGCGTTCGCGGCCACCTCGACCTCGAGGATTCGGTAGGGGACGTACTCGCGGACGCGCGAGCGCGCCAGCCCCGCCCGACGGGCGGCGCGTTCGAGCGCCTTGAACTCGCGGCGGCCCTCGTAGACGGTGACGATGCCGGTCTCGGGCTCGAACTCGGCCTCGACAGGGGAGTCCTCGTCTTTGCGGGCGATCTCGCGCACCCAACCGCTCGCGTGATGACGGACGACGACGACGGACAACTCGGCCACGTAGCCGCCCGCCTCGGCGAACACGGATAGCTGCGACCCGGGCTCGGCTGAGACGAGCGCACGCAGGCTGCCGCTCGTACGCGACCAGCCGCGCGCCCCAGGCGCGGGAGCCTCCTGACGCCGAAGGGAGAGCGACAGTCCCGGGTCGGTCGCGATCTCGATCGGCGTTCCCGGCGGGATCCGCGTCGGATCGAAGAGCAGCGAGACGGTCCTCTGCTCGCCCGGGTGAACCCGGATCGGCGACTGCTTGAAGCGCATCGCCGCGTCGAGCATCGGAGCGGGCGCTGCCGCTATCGGCGGCGGCGGCGGGACCGCTTGCCGCTCCGGTTCCTCGACCGGCCGCTGGTCAGCATCGCCCCCGCGGGCGAAGCCTGCCTGTCCCGGTGAATCGAAGGCAGCGCGGAGCGCGTCGTTCAACGCGCGCAGCCCGACCTCGTCGCGGGCCGTGATCTCCTTCCCGGCGCGCACCAGCCGTGCGCCCGCTCGCCGCTCCTCGGCCTCGACGATCGGACGCACGATTCGCTCGATCGCCGCGTACAGACGCTTCACGAGCGGATGCGTGTCGTTGAGGCCGCTGCGATCGACGCGCACGACGACCTGCGGCCGCGGCGTGTCGAGGGCTTCCCGTTGCAGCTGCTCGATCGCCTCGCAGCGGATCTCTCCGTACAGGTGCCGGGCGCCCGGGCGGGACTCGAAGCCGGCAAGCGTCGTCTCGTGCGCCGCACGGCCCGACAGGACGACGAGGCCGCCACGGCGCGTCGCACGTGCGGGACTGAGCGGGATCGGGTGGGCGGCTCGACGGACGACGACCCTCGCAGTGACGCCGCGCTGGAGCTCGAGCTCGTCGTCGAAGAGCACAGGCCGCTCGGGGTCTGGTTCGGGGGGCGTGTAGTGGACGAGCTGGAGCGGCCCGCCGGGAATCTCGAGCAGCAGCTCTCGACGCTCGTCCTCGAGAATCGGCCGCAGCTGCACGAGGTCCGCGACGAGCCGGCGCAGACGCGCGCTCGGCGGCAGCCGCCGGTCCGCGAGGGGCACGGTCACACGCGTGCCCTCGTGAGCGATTCCAAGCTCACGGCGGATCGCCCGCGTTGCGCGAGCGTCGAGGACGTGCGTGTAGACGTACGGCTCGTCGCCGTCAGCGGGCAGGAACCAGGTCTCGACCGCCTGATCGCCTCGCACACCCTGGATCCGTCCGCCGCCCTGAGCGAGCCAGACGTCGCGCAGGCCGCGGCCGAACAAGCCTCGCTGCCCCTCGCGCTCTGGAACCACGCCCAGCGCACCGAGGCGCTGATCGACGACCGCGGCGTCCACGCCCTCGCCGTCGTCGGAGCAGACGAGCTCGTAGCGCCACTCGCGCAGCGCCGGCAACCGAAGGTTGCGGAGGGCAGTCTTCCACGCCCGCTGGAACTCCGGGTCGGCAGGCCCGATCCGCAGCTGGATGCGGCCGCGCTCGCGTCCGGCGGCGGCGATCGCCGCGTCGGCGTTCGTCACCAGCTCGGGAATGATCTGCGAGAGATCGATCCCCGCCTGCGCGAAGTTCTCGCGGAAGTAGCGCCCACGAACGCGCCCACGGCGCAGCTTCGAGACGTCGATCGCCACGCGAGGAGGATAGGCGGCCGACCCACGCACCGGGGCGGCGTCCGGCGCCGGCGTTACCGTCCGCGGGTATGGCTTGGCCATCGGTCTCGCGGAATGCTCCATGTCCGTGCGGCAGCGGACGGAAGTTCAAGCGCTGCTGTCTTGCCGCCGAGGAGCGGGCCGTACGCGAAGCGCGCTTTGACGACGCGGTCGGCCGACGTATCCAGGACTGGTCGTCGACGGTCTTCGACGACGAGATCGCCCGTGCGCTCGAGGAGTTCATCGCGGGCGGCGAGCTCGTCATGGACGACGTAGATGTCCAGATCTTCGCCACCTGGTTCCACAACGACCGCGAGCTCGGATGCGGTGGTACACCGGCGCGGCGGTACGCGGCGCGCCGTGACCTGCCGGACGCAGAGCGCGCTGCTGCGGAGCGAATAGCGTCCGCGCGCCTTGGCCTCTACCGCGTGCTCGACCTCGAACCGGGCCGCAAGCTGACCTTGGAGGCGCTCCTCGACGGCGAGCGCATCGAAGTGCGCAGCCCGCACGTCTCGCATGACGCGATTCGCTGGGACATCCTGCTCGGCCGCCTGATGGCCGGCGACCCGCCGAGCCTGTGGGGGCCGACGCGGTTCTTCGAGCCGTGCGAGGAGCCCGAGCTGCGCGCGGAGCTCGATCGGCTCGAGGGTGGGTCGCCGGGGGCGTCGGCGCTCGCACTGATGCGATATATCCCGCCCGGCAGGCGCGCAGAGCCGAGCTTCTACACGCTCGAGGGCGACTTGGTCGTCCTCGCGGCGGCACGCTGGAAGGTCCACGATCGCGCCCTGGTCGCCGAGAGGATGCGCGAGCTCGGCGGGCTCGTCGCGGGCGATCCACTCGAGCTCGAGATCACGGCGGAGCGTGCGACGCTCGTCAGGCAGCGTCCGCCGCTGCCTCCGGGCGCGATCGTTGTCGAGGCGAGCCCGGTCGGGGCCATCGACACGATCCCGATCGCAACACTGCAGCTCGACGGCGGCGAGCTTCGCGCCGAGGCGATCTCCGAGGAGCGGTTGGAGCAGACGCTCGAGATCGTTGCCGCCGACTTCGCCGAGCTCGTCGAGCTCCAGGGCTGCGACGTGACCTCGGTCGACGAGGCCCTGGCCGAACCTAGCGTGAGACGCCGTCCGCGGCAACGCGAACGGGTCGATGCAGCGGAGTTGCAACTGCTCGGCGACCTCGCGAACGAGCGGATGCGGCGCTGGCTGGACGAGCCGCACCAGCTGCTGGCCGGGCGCACGCCGCGCGAAGCGGCCGTCAGCCCGGATCGCGGGGAAGTGGTTCGTCTGCTCCACCAGCTCGAGAACAGCGCCGAGCGTGCGCGGCGGCGAGGGGAGCCGGCGATCGACGTCGCCGAGCTGCGTGACGAGCTTGGTCTCGACGACGAGCTCGCGGCCTGAGCACCGCCTTGCGTCGCGCGCTGCCGGAGGCCCGGCGATCCAATACCTGTCGCGGCGACCGGTCAGGCGACCGCCGGGAGCACCTCGCGGCCGAGGAGCTCGAGTGCGCGGTCCGGGTCCGGGCCGAGGCGGCCCGAGAAGGTCACGGTCGACGGCGCCGCCTCGAGCAGCCGCTCGAGGCCGGCGACGACGTCGGCGACCGTGCCGGCAGCGACGAAGGTGTCGAGGGTGGGGTCGGTGACGAGCCCTGCCGCGCCGTCGACGTCTCCCGCCCGCATCGCCTCGCCGACGGCAGCGGTCTCGGCCGGATCGATCTCGTGGAACTCGACGTGGGGCAGGAAGCTGGGCAGCGCCAGGAACTGGGCGAGGATCCGGCGGCCGAGCGAGCGCGCCTCGCCGCGGTCGTCGCCGATCGAGATCCACACGTCGCAGCCGACCCGGAAGCGCTCGTCGCCCGCCGCCTCGCGCGCCCGTCGCTGGACGTCGCGGAAGAACCCCGGCGCCCACATGCCGGGGGGCGCAGCTCGTCGACCCAGCCGGGCGCCTCCGCAACCATCCGCGGTGCGTAGGCGCCGACGAACGTCGGCACGTGCGGGCGCAGCGGCTCCCAGTAGAACTGCGCGTCCGCGTGCGCTCGGAAGCGCTCGCCCTCGTAGGGGGTGCGGTCGCGCGAGAGGAAGCGCTCCACGAGCTCGGCGGTCTCGCGCACCGCGACGAGCGGGCGCTCGACCTGCACCTCGATCCGGTCGAGCATCGACCCGGCGCCGAGACCGAGGATCGCGCGGCCGCCCGAGAGCTCGTCGAGCGCGGCGATGCACGCCGCGGTGTCGACCGGATGGCGCAGGTAGGGGTGCGTGACGTCCGGCCCGACGAGCACGCGCTCGGTGTGCTCGGCGATCAGCGTCAGGATCGGCCAGACGGGCCGCCACCAGACGACGTCGTGCACCGTCAGCTCGTGAAAGGGATACGACTCGACCGTCCGTGCGAGCTCGACGTAGCGGCGCATCGGGAACGTGCCGTGCAGCTGCACGCCGAACTCCGTCATCCGGCGCGCAGCTTCTCCTGCAGCTCGGGGACGGCCAGGCCTGCGAGCCCGAGGTTTTTCGAGCGTGCGGCCGGTGGCCGCGTAGTCCTCGCCGTTGACCGTCGAGGCGAGCGTCAGGAAGACGTCCGCGAGCGGCGTCGGCAGGCCGAGCCGGCGCCCGAGCGAGGCCCAGAGGGCGAGCCCGCAGGCGACGTCCTCGGTGACGTAGCGGTGGTGGAAGTCGATCTTCTCGCGCCACACCGACTGCCGCTCGATCCGGTCGCGGGAGATGACGCCGTAGAAGGTCTCCCCGACCCGGGAGTAGAGGTCCTCGAGCGGCCAGTGGTGCGACGTGTACCCGAGCGCCTCGCGCAGCGCGATCCGCTCGCGGTCGAGCGCGACGCTGACCGTGACGACCGACGGCGGGTTGCCGTCGACGTGGATGTCGAACGTGTCGCTCCACTCGATCGGGCCGGCGTTCATGAACACGAGCGGCGCGTGGAGCGCGCCGTCGAAGTTCAAGAGACCCGCCGAGAGCGCGTCCTCGACCGGCTCCGTCACCGGGTAGAGCTCGCGCACGGGGCCGAGCGCCTCCTCGGTGCGCACGGCGGGGTAGACGCCGGCGGGCAGATGTGCCGCGAGGAGCCCGATCGTCACCTCGGCGGGCCCCGACATTCGCGCGCCGTAGGGGAGCGTCGCGTTCTCGGCGACGGGAACGTCCGTCCCGCCCGCGCGCAGGAGCGCCTCGCGGAACACGTAGGAGCCGAACGTCCCGGTCGTCAGGTAGACGATCTGCCCCGGCCGCAGCGCACCCGCGACACGCTCGGCCATCGCCTCCTGCGCGTACGCGGGCAGCGGCACGACGACGACGTCGGCGCCCTCGACGGCCGCGGCATGGTCGTCCGTGACCCCGGCCACCTTCGCCTCGCCGTCGATCCGGCCCCGCAGGCGGATCCGGCGCGTGGCGAAGATCTCCGCGAAGCGCTCGCGGTTGCGGAGCGCGAGCCGGACGTCGTGGCCGCGCAGCGCGAGGTCGCCCGCGGTCGCCACGGCGCCGTGGCCGCCGCCGAGGACGGCGACCCTCACGCCGAGGCGTCGACGGGTGCCTGCCGGCTCTCCGCGGCCTCGAGGACCGCGTCGACGATCTTGCTGTAGCCGGTGCAACGGCAGAGGTTGCCCGAGAGCGCCTCCCGGATCTCGGCCTCGGCCGGAGCCTCGTTGCGCCGAAGCAGCGCCTCGGCCGACATCAGCATCCCGGGCGTGCAGAAGCCGCACTGGGCGGCGCCGTTTCGCACGAACGCCGCCTGGAGGTCGCCGAGCTCGCCCTCGACCTCGAGCCCCTCCACCGTCGTCACGTCGGTGCCGTCGACCTGGCGCGCGAGCTGCAGGCACGAGACGACCGGCTCGCCGTCGACGAGGACGGTGCAGGCGCCGCAGTCGCCGGTCTCGCAGCCCCATTTCGTCCCGGTCAGGCCCAGGGTCTCGCGGAGCAGCGAGAGGAGGGTCGCGTCCGGCTCGATCTCGCGCCGGTACGGGTCGCCGTTGACCGAGAGCTCGACCCTCACCGCTCGTCCCCGAGAGCACGCCGTTGATCGGGGCCGGAACACCCGCGGGCCAGCTGCCCGTCGCGCGCAGCCACGCGATCCGCAGCGCGCGCGGGACGAGCACCGAGACGACGTCGCGGCGGTAGCGCTCCGTGCCGCGTGCGTCCGTGATCGGCGAGCACGCCGCCGCTGCGCGCGCGCCGGCCTCGCCCGCGGCGTCGCTCGTGAGCTCCGCCCCGACCACGGCCTCGGCCGCCGCCGGGACGAGGAGCGGCACCGGCGCGACCGCGCCGAGCGCGACACGCGCTCCGGTCACCGTCTCCCCGTCGACCTCGACGGAGGCCGCGACCCCGACGCCGGCGAGGTCCATCGACCAGCGCACGGTCTGGCGCAGGTAGCAGGAACCTGCGGCGCCGCTCGGCGCGCGGAGCCGGAGGCCGGTCAAGAGCTCGCCGGGGGCGAGCGTCGTACGTCCTGGCCCCGCAAAGAGCTCGGCGAGCGGGAGCGAGCGGGCGCCGTCCGGCCCCGCGATCTCCGCCGTCGCGTCGTGCACGAGCAGCGCGGGCGGCATCTCCGCCGACGGCGTCGCATGGCAGAGGTTGCCCCCGATCGTCGCCATCGTCCGGATCTGCACCGAGCCGAGCACCCGCGCGGCCTCGACGAGCGCCGCCGCGCGCCGGGCGAGCTGGTCGTCGAGCTCGATCGCACGGATCCTCGTCAGCGCTCCGATGCGGAGCTCCTCGCCGTCGAGCTCGATGCCCGCGAGCGTTGCGAGCGGGCTCAGGTCGACGAGCCACTCGGGGCTCGCGCGGCCGATCCGCGTGTCGATGAGGACGTCGGTGCCACCGGCGATCGGCATCGCGGCGCCGGCGTGCTCGCTCATGAACCCGATCGCGTCGTCGAGCGCGGCGGGGACGAAGACGTCAGGCATCCGCGGCTCCCTGTCGCGCGACGTGCGACCGCTCGCCCGCGTCGAGCCACTCCTTCACCTTCCAGGGGCGCATCGGGTAGGCACGCGGACGGATCCCCGTCGCGTCCGCGACGGCGTTCGCGATCGCCGCGGCGGGCGGGATGATCCCCGCCTCCCCGAGTCCCTTCGCGCCGAACGGCCCGCGCGGGTCGATCGTCTCGACGAGGTTGACGACGATGCGGGGCACGTCGACCGCCGTCGGCAGCCCGTAGTCGTGGAGATTCGGGGCGGCGATCTGGCCGTCGAAGATCACGAGCTCCTCGGAGAGCGCGAGGCCGATTCCCATCGCGGCACCGCCCTCGATCTGTCCCTCGGCGGACATCGGGTTGATCGCGCGGCCGACGTCGTGCGCCGTCCAGAGGTTGAGCAGGCGCACCATGCCGGTGCCCGGGTCGACCTCGACCTCCGCGACGTGTGCGCCGAAGCCGTACGCGGCGGAGACGTTGCCGTAGTAGTCCTTCTGCATCTGCGTCGGCGGGTCGTAGAACGCCGTCGCCATCACGATGCTGCCCTGCTCGCGCAAGAGGCGGCGCCGCATCAGCTTGCCGAGCGGCATCCGCTTCTCCTCGTCGCCCGAGACCTCGACGACGCCGTCGACGATGCGCAGCTCGTCGACCGGCGCCCCGAGCACCTCGACCGCCGTCTCGAGCAGCTGCTCGCGCACCTTCGTCGCGGCCAGCTTCGCCGCGTTGCCCGCGACGAACGTCGTGCGGCTCGCGTGCACGCCCACGTCCCACGGCTTCACGTCCGTGTTCGAGTTGATCACGTGCACCGCGTCGAGCGGCACGCCGATCTCCTCGGCGACGATCATCGCGAGCACGGTCTCCGACCCCTGGCCGAGCTCGGAGGCGCCGGTGATCAGCGTCACCTGCGCCGAGTCGTCCACCTTCACCATCGCGCCGCAGCCGTCCGAGCGGTAGATGCGCGCGCCGCCGCCGACGTGGACGAACGCCGCCGCGCCGAGGCCGCGATGGCGCTCGCGCATCGTGCCGCGGCGCTTGTCCCAGCCGGACTGCTCGCGCACGATCTCGAGGCATTCCTCGAGCCCGCAGGAGGTGATCTGCATCCCCTGCGGCGTCACGTCGCCCGGCTGGTTCGCGTTGCGGAGCCGCACGTCCATCGGGTCGAGCCCGAGCGCGTCGGCAATCTCCTCCATCTGCTGCTCGACCGCGAACGTGGCCTGCGGATTGCCGAAGCCGCGCACGGAGCCGCCGTAGTTCTTGTTCGTGTAGACGACCGCGCAGCGGACGCGGCTCGCGGGCACCCGGTACATCGACGTGATCGTCTGCATCGCGACGAGCATCGCGTGCGACCCCCAGCCGTTGTACGCGCCGTTGTCGGAGACGATCTCCGCGTCGCGGAAGAGGAGGTTCCCGTCGGCGTCGGCCCCCGTGCGCAGCTTGAAGTGGATCGGCTGCCGCGTCCGCGTGCCGATGAACTCCTCCTCGCGGCTCATCACGAGCTTCACCGGCCGTCGCGTCTTGCGCGCGAGCATCACCGTGATGAAGTCGTGCGGGTCGATGTCGATCTTGCCGCCGAAGCTGCCGCCGACGGGCGGCTGGATCACCGTGATGTGCTCCCAGTCGAGCCCGAGGCAGTCGGCGAGCTCCTTGCGGTACATGAAGACCATGTGGATCGGGCTCCACACCGTCAGGTGCTCGGCCGGGTCGAACGACGCGATCACGATGTGCGTCTCGATCGGCACGGGTGCCGCCTGCGGCGCCGAGTACATCCCCTCGACGATCGCCGCCGCCTCGGCCTCGGCCGCCGCGACGTCGCCGTGGTCCCAGTCCCAGCGCATCGCGACGTTGCCCTCGACGTTCTCGAGCTCGTCATGGATCTGAGGCGACGACGGGTCGAGCGACTCGAACGGGTCGAACACCGTCGGTAGCGGCTCGTACTGGACCGTGATCAGCTCGAGCGCCCTGCGCGCCGTCTCCTCGTCCACCGCCGCCACCGCAGCGACCTCGTCGCCGATGAAACGGACCTTCTCGCCCTTCAGCGGGACGTTGTCGTGGTTGTAGCCGTACGGGCGCTGCTCGACGTTCCCGGCGTGGATCACGGCGTGGACGCCGGGCAGGGCCTCGGCCTCGGAGATGTCGATCGAGACGATGCGTGCGTGCGGGTGCGGACTGCGAAGGATCGCGCCCACCAGGAGCCCCGACATGCGCAGGTCGTCGGCGTACGCGGTCTTGCCGGAGACCTTCTGCGGCGCGTCGAGCTTCGGCAGCCGGCGCCCGACGACCCGAAGCTCCTCGCCGCGCTCGACGAGCGGTTTCTCTTCTACGGCGATCTCCGCCTCCGTCGGCCTCGTGTCATGTCACGGACCACTCTGGTATAGCCGAACCGGGCGGCGCACGCCACCCGAACCGGGTCATTCGTCGAGCGCCTCCGCGACGAGCTCGACGAAGTCCATCGTGCGGAGCGTCCGCTCGGGCGTCCCCACGGCTCGGGCGCCGCTCGCGAGCATCGTCAGGCAGAACGGGCAGCCCGTGACGACGGTCGTCGCGCCGGTGGCGGCCGCCTCACGCGTGCGGATCTGGTTCACCTTGTCGGGGCCCTCGGTCTCGTCGAAGAACGCATGCCCGCCGCCCGCGCCGCAGCAGAAGCTCTCCGCGCCGTGCCGCGGCATCTCCACCCGCTCGACTCCGAGGACGTCGAGCACCCGCCGCGGCGCGTCGAACTCGCGGTTGTAGCGGCCGAGGTAGCAGGGGTCGTGGTAGGTGACGCGCTCGCGCTCGCCCGGGCGCAGGCGCACCCGGCCCTCCTCGATCAGCGCGCTCACCAGCGCGGAGTGGTGGCGCACCTCGTAGCGACCGCCAAAGCGCTCGTACTCGTAGCGGAGCTGCTCGAGGCAGTGCGGGCAGTGGGTGAGCAGCGTCGTGACGCCGGCGCCGTTCAGCATCTCGACGTTCTCCCGCGCGAGCAGGTCGTAGTGGAACTCGTTGCCGGTCCGTCGCGCGACGTCGCCGTTGCAGCGCTCCTGCGAGGAGACGACCGCGAAGCGGACGCCCGCGTGCCGGAGGACGCGGACGACCGCCCGGGCGATCTTCTGCGCGCGCTCGTCGAAGGCGGCCGCGCAGCCGATCCAGTAGACGACCTCGGCACCGCCCGCCTCCGCGACCGAGCCGAGCGCGGGGACGTCGAGTCCCTCCGCCCAGTCGGTGCGGCCGGCGGTCGCGCCGCGGAAGGGGTGCTCGCGCGCCTCGAGGTTCGCGACGAGATCCGAGACGCCGCCCGGCATGCGCACCTGCTCCATCGCGAGGTTCTGGCGCAGCCCGAGGATCGTCGGCACGTGCTCGATCCCCACCGGGCAGGCCTCCTCGCAGGCGCGGCAGGTGGTGCACGCCCAGAGCGCCTCGTAGGAGACGACGTCGCCCGCCAGCGGTTCCGCCGCGAGACCCCGCGCCCGGATCGCGTCGCGCAGGTCGATGATCACCCGCTTCGGGTCGAGCGCCGAGCCGGACGCGTAGGCGGGGCAGACCGAGGTGCAGCGGCCGCACTCGGTGCAGGAGTCGAGGTCGAAGAGCTGCTTCCACGTCATGTCGGAGGCGTTCTTGATCCCGAGCCGGACCTCCTCGGCCTCGAAGTCCGTCGGCGTCGGCACGCTGCGGGGCGCGACCGGGCGTGCGAAGAAGAGGTTGGCCGGGGTCGTAAACCAGTGCAGGGCCTTCGTGAACGGCAGCGCGGCGAGGAGCACGTGCCACATGAGGACGTGCAGCCCCCAGAGCCACGGGAACACGTCCTCGAGCACGCCGTCGGACAGCGGCGAGACGGCGTGGGCGACGACGTTGCCGCCCGGCGACCAGGACGCCCACGGGTCCGCCGTCGCCTCGATCCGGATCCCCTCGAGCCCGAACCCGGTGAGGGCGATTGCGAAGAGCGAGCCGAGGAGGAGGGCGTCCCACGGCTCGTTGCGGGCGAGGTACGCAGGGCGGACGACGTAGCGGCGATAGAAGCCGATGCCGGCGCCGACGAGGAAGAGGATCCCGAAGATGTCGACCGTGAGGCTCTCGAACCAGAGGTAGAAGTCGCCTTCGAACACCCCGTCGATCCCCAGGTCGTCGTAGAGGAAGACCATCACCGTCGCGGCGAAGAGGACGAGGAAGCCGTAGTAGAGGAGCGCGTGCATGACGCCCGGGAACACGCGGCGCAGCACCGTCACCTGGGCGAGCCCGGCGAGCATGCGCCGCGTGCGAAGCCAGGGCCGGCCGCGGACGGAGTACGGCCGTCCCAGCCGCCAGATCCGCGCGCGCCGCCAGATCCCGTAGGCGAAGATCGCGAGCGCGGCGGCCATGCTCGCGTACATGAAGACGACGAGGCCGTCAGGGACGTTCCACTGGACCTCCCGCGTCGCGGTCGCGGCGAGGAGGGCGTTCACGGCGAGCGGCGCCGGCGGAGCTCGTCCGTCAAGGCCGCGACGAAGGCCCGGCAGTCCATCACCGCCCCGAGCTTCGCGCTGCCGAAGATCGGCGCCTCGGGATCGGTGTTGACCGCGACGACGGCCTTCGCGTCGCCGATTCCTGCAAGGTGCTGGCTCGCGCCGGAGATGCCGAGCGCGAAGTAGACGTCCGGCGCGACGCTCTTCCCCGTGAGGCCGACCTGGCGGTCGGGCGGCGCCCAGCCCGCGTCCACGGCGGCGAGTGACGCGCCCACGGCGCCGCCGAGCAGCCGCGCGAGCTCCTCGAGCTCCGAGAACGCCGAGGCGTCCCCGAGGCCCGCGCCGCCGGAGACGATCACCTTCGCGTCCTCGAGCGAGGCGCCCTCGGCCGCTGCGCCGCGGCCGAGCAGCTCGACCGCGTCGCCGACCGCGGGAACGGCCCGGGTCTCGACGGTCGCGCCTGCCTCGCCCGCCACCGGGGTCTCGACGACTCCGCGCCGCAGCGTCGCGATCAGGGGCTCGGCGGCGGCGATCTCGGCCACCGCCTTGCCGCCGAACACCGGCGTCGTCAGCACCACACCGCCGTCGCGGACGTCGAGTGCGGTCGCGTTCAGCACGGCCGCGCCGCCGAGCCTCCCGGCGAGGCGCGGAGCGACCTCCGCCGACCGCTCGTCGGCGGGCAGGAGCACCGCGCGGGCGCCAAGCTCGCGGGCGAGCTCGGCGAGGGCCGTCACGGCTCCCTCCGCTCCGGACGAGGCGAGGTCGCCGTCGAAGGCGAACGCCCGCGCGGCGCCCGGGCCGCCGGACTCGGCCGCGGCGCCCGGGCCGCCGAGCGAGGCGAACGCCGCCCCGGCGCCGAGGGCCTCGCCGAGGCGCGCGGCAGCGGCGACGACCTCGGCGCCGGCGGGCGAGAGCCGCTCGCCGTCCCACGACGCCGCGAGGATCACGAGCTCGACCCCAGCAGCTTCAGCTCCTCGAGCCTCGCGAGGAGGCGCGCGGCGACATCCGTCGCGTTCTCGCCCTCGACCAGCTCGCACTCGCGGTGGACCTCCGGCACGGAGACGCGCGCGAGCTCGATGCGCCGCTCTCCAGCGAGAGAGTCGGCGCCGAGACCGAGCTCGTCGGGCGTCAGCTCCACGATCGGCTTCTTGTTCGCCGCCATCCGGTCCATCACGCTCCCCATCCGCAGCTGGAGCGTCGGATGGCTCGTCACCGTCAGCACCGCGGGCGGGCGCACCGCGAGCTCTTCGTCGGCGCCCGCGCCCGAGCGGCGGACGACGAGGCGGCCGTCGCGCGGCTCCGCCTCCCAGACGAGCCCGACCGCGGGCCAGCCGAGCCGCTCGGCGACGAGGTAGCCCACCTGGCCGTGGTCCCAGTCGCCCGCCTGGCGGCCCGCGAGCACGAGCTCCGGCGCCGGGTCGAGGCGGCCGAGCGCCGCGGCGAGGAGCGCCGCCGTCTGCGCCGGGTCGACGATCGCGGGCTCGCACGGGACGTGCACGGCCTCGTCCGCGCGCACGGCCAGCGCCTTGCGGAGCGCGTCGACGCCGTCGGCCGGGCCGGCGAGAAGCGCGGTCAGCTTCGTGACCGCGCCCGCGTCGCGGAGCTTCAGCGCGAGCTCGAGCGCGTTCTGCTCGAACGGGCCGAGGAGGGTCGGCGCGAGACCCTCGGCGGGGCGGTTCGTCGCCGGGTCGACGCGGAACTTCGCGGCCGGGAGCTCCCAGTCGAGGATCTGCTTCAACAGGACGATGGTGTGCATCTCAGGCGCCGAGCCTACCGCGCCGGTCCGGGCAGGGCCGCAGACATGTCACGGCCGAATGCTGCCGGGCCCGGCGGCGGCGACCTCCGCATCGGACGGTCGGAGATACGACTCGTAGACGATCTCGAGCCCCTCGCCCCGGACCTGTGGGTTGACGTAGCAGTCGAGGAGGACCGGTCCCTCGAGCGGATGCCGGAAGCGCTCCCGGAGCGCCGCGAGATCGCCGGCCGTCCGCACCGTGAACCCCTCCGCGCCGAGAGCCTCGGCGACACGGGCGAGGTCGGGTGTCGTGTGAGTCGCCAGCTCCGTCGGCTGCCCGATCATGTCGAGAAAGTGCACCTCGGCGCCGAGTGCACTGTCGTTCGAGCAGACGAAGACCACGGGGACGCGGTACCGGACGGCCGTCTCGATGTCGGCCAGTGCCATCATCAGCGCGCCGTCGCCGACCGCGACCACGCCGACCGTGCCCTCGGGTGAGCCGAGCGTCGCACCGATCCCCTCGCCGACCCCGACGCCGATCGAGCCTGCGTCGAACGGCCACACGAAGCTCTCCGGGCCCGGGGCGCGCAGGTAACGGGCCGCAAAGGAGCAGTGATGGCCGGGATCGACGACGACGACGCGGTTGCGCGGCAGGATCCGGTGGAGCTCCACCATCAGCGTCCGCGGATCGATTGCGCCGGGAACGCTCTGGTCGGAGAGCTCCGACAGCGGGTCGAACTCGGCGAGCCTCTGGGCGATCTCCGGCGTCCTGAGGCCGTCCGAGGAGTGCCCGCGCCGCTCGAGCTCGGCGACGAGGCCCTCGGCCACCTCCCGGGCGTCGCCTACGAGGGCGAGCTCCGCCTCGACCTGGACGTGACGGCCGAACGCCGTCTCGTCCGTGTCGATCTGGATGACGCGCGCTTCCCGAAACAGCGTTCCCGAGAGGGTGGTGAACGGGTTGAGCGAGGCGCCGACGGCGATCACCGTATCGGCGTGACCGAGAAGCTCGGCCCCGAGCGAGGTCGAGAACGTGCCGGCGACGTCGAGCTCGAACGCGTCGCCCTCGAAGAGCCCACGTGCGAGCAGCGTCGTCGCGAGGAGCGCGCCCGTCAGCTCGCCGAGGCGGCGCAGCGCGGGCCCGGCACCGGCGTGCACCGCGCCCGAGCCCGCGAGGATCACCGGACGCGAGACCGCCCACGACTCCTGGAGCAGGTCGGTGACGGCCTCGAGCCGCGCAGGATCGACGGCCGGAGGCGCCGCCACGTGCGGCAGCTCGCCGGCGTCGCCGTCGCCCTTCGGTGCCGGGGGAGTCGAGCACGTCGGTCGTGAGCTCGACGACGACGGTCTCGCCCCGGGTCGCCCTGGCGATCGTCGAACGCGTGGCGGCGACGGCCTCCGCGGCGTCGCGCGGTCTCACCGCGCTGATGCCGCCGGCCGCACATGTCGGCAGCACGGGGTAGTGCTTCGTGCCGCGCAGCTGCGCACGGTCGGGCTTCTCCTCCGTCCAGGTCTTCCCGCCCACGACCACGATCACCGGCGACGCGGCCCTGGCGGCAGTCGTGATCAAGGTGAGCGCGTTCGTGAACCCCGGGCCGCTCGTGACGAACGCGACACCGAGCTTGCCGGACACGCGCGCGTACCCGTCGGCCATCCCCACGGCCTGGTTCTCGTGGCGCGCCGCGACGTACCCGATGCCGATGCGATCGAGCTCGATGAGCAGCTTCGCGACGTCCTCGCCCATCAGGCCGAACACCCGCTCGACCCCCGATCGGCGGAGCTCCTCCGCAATAGCCTCGTAGACGCGCATCGTCAGGCCTCCGTCCCCGACCATACCGCTCCCCGTCCGGGCGCCGAGCCGGGTCGCCTTCGGGAGCCGTCGGCGGGGCCGCGTGATGGCCGTGAGCCTCGCGCGCCGGTTCGAGTAGAGTCGCAGACATGTCACGGGTGACGAACGCCGTCATCGTCGGTGCCGCGCAGTCGCCGTACAGCCGCCATCCGCCCGAGGGCACGACGACGGGATCCGTCCTGGCCGACGCGTTCGTCCGCGTCCTCGAGGCGACCGGGATCCGGCGCGAGGAGGTCGACGGGCTCGGCGTCGCGTCGTTCACGCTCGTCCCCGACCGCGCGATCGACCTCGCCTGGAAGCTCGGCCTCCGCCCGCGCTGGCTGATGGACGACGGCAACGGCGGCGTCTCGGGCATCCAGCTGATCCAGCACGCGATGCGCGCGCTCGACGCGGGTGACGCGGAGACGATCGTCCTCGTCTCGGGCGATCACTTCACGCGGGAGGACTTCACGCGGCTCGTCGACAACTACAACCGCACGACGGCGCAGTACCTCGCGGGGATCCCGCACGGCGGGCCGAACGCGCTGTTCGCGATGCTGACCCGGCAGCAGATGGAGCGGCACGGCCTCGAGCGCGCCGACTACGGCCGGCTCGCGGTCGCGCAGCGCCGCTGGGCGGGTCTCAACCCGGTGGCCGTGTACCGCGACCCGATCACGCTCGAGGACTACCTCGCGGCACCGATCGTCGTCGAGCCGCTCGGGCGGCTCGACTGCGTGCCCGTCGTCAGCGGCGCCGACGCGCTCGTCCTCCGCGCCGGTGGCGACGGCGTGCGGATCCGCGCGCTGCGCGCGCTCCACAACTGGGACGGCCAGGAGGGCGACGGTCTCCAGACCGGGCTCTCGCAGATCGCCGAGGGCCTGTTCGCCGACGCCGGCGCCGGCCCCGAGGAGATGGACGTCGTCTCGGTCTACGACGACTACCCCGCGATGGCGCTCGCGCAGCTCGTCGACCTCGGCTACGTCCCGGACGGCGATCTCTCGCGCTTCCTCCGCGAGCGGATCGACGAGGGGCGGATGGCGCTCAACACGTCGGGCGGCCAGCTGTCTGCCGGCCAGGCGGGCACCGCGGGTGGCACGATCGGGCTCGTCGAGGCGGTCGCGCAGCTGCTCGGGCAGGCGGGCGACCGCCAGGTCTCGAACGCGCGGCTCGCGCTCGTGACGGGCTACGGGATGGTGCTCTACCGCTACGGCGGCTGCGCGAACGCGATCGTCCTCGAGGGGCCGTCGTGAGCCTGCGGGTCGCAGTCTGCGGGTCGTGCGGCAAGGCGTCGTTTCCGCCGCCCTTCCTCTGTCCGGCCTGCGGGGCGCGCGAGTGGCGCGAGGAGGAGGCCGCCTCGGGCACGCTCGAGGCCGTCGCCGACCGCGGCGAGGTGCGGCTCGGCGCGGTGAGGCTGCCGCAGGGGCCGCTGGCGATCGCCCGGGTCGAGGGCGACGCGGAGGCGGGCGCCGAGGTCTCGCTCTCCGAGGACGGCGACGTGCCGGTGGCGCGGGCGTGAACTTCGACTTCGACGACGACCAAGCGGCGCTGCGCGAGTTCGGGCTCGAGCTCGCAGGGAGGACCGAGGACGCCTACTGGCAGGAGGCCGACCTCGAATATCGCTTCCCCCAGGAGTTCTGGGACTCGCTCGCCGAGGCGGGCATGCTCGGGATCGCGCTGCCGGAGGAGTTCGGCGGCGGCGGCAAGGGCCTGCTCGAGCTCGCGATCGCGGTCGAGGGGATCGCCGAGGGCGGCGGCGGCATGGAGGGCGGCTCGATCTTCCTCGCCGGCCCCGTGTTCGGCGGCTGCCTGCTCGATCGGCACGGGACGCAGGCCCAGAAGGAGGCCTACCTCCCCGGCCTCGCCTCCGGGCAGATGTGCGCCGGCGCGTTCACCGAGCCCGAGTCGGGGTCGAACATCACGGCGATCAAGACCCGTGCCGAGCTGCGCGGCGACCGCTACGTGATCAACGGCCAGAAGGTGTTCATCTCGCTCGTCCAGCAGTCGCAGCAGATCGTCGTGATGGCGCGGACGCAGCCCTACGACCCCGAGCACCGCACCCGCGGCATCTCGCTGCTGCTGGGCGACCTGCCCTCCGATGCCGTTCGCACTGCGCCGTTCAAGAAGCTCGGCAACCGCTTCATGGACACGAACCGCGTCTACTTCTCCGACTACGAGGTGCCCGCGGAGAACATCGTCGGCGAGGAGGGAAACGCCTGGGGGCCGCTGTACGACGTGCTCAACCCCGAACGGATCATCCTCGGCGCCGCGGCCGTCGGAACGGGAAATCTCTGCATCCGGCGGGCGGTCGAGTACGCGAAGGAGCGGAGCCCGTGGGGGAAGCCGATCGGCGCCTACCAGAGCCTCCAGTTCCCGCTCGCGCAGGCCCGGATCCATCTCGAGAGCGCGCGGCTCAAGGTCTACCAGGCGGCCTGGCTCTACGATCAGGGTCGCGACGTCGGCGTCGCCGCGGCGATGGCGAAGTACGCCGCCGCGCACGCCGCGCTCGACGCGGCCGACTGGGCGATCCAGGTGCACGGCGGCGCCGGCTACGTGGTCGACTCCGGGATCGAGCGCCACTGGCGGAACCTGCGGCTCTACCGGATGAGCCCCGTCTCCGACGAGATGACCCTGAACTACCTCGCGCAGCAGGATCTGGGGCTGCCGCGCTCGTATTGACCGCCGTGCCGCAGACGGCGACCGCGCTGCGCGTGCACGCGTTCGGCGAGGCACCGCGGCCGGAGCAGGTGCCGGTGCCCCATCCGGGCGAGGGCGAGGTGCTCCTGCGAATGGTCGCAGCGGCCGTCGGTCACCACGACCTCGGCGTCGTCGCGGGGACGCTTCCGCACCAGCCGCCGCCGTTCACGCCCGGTCTCGAGGGCGCCGGCGTCGTCGTGGCGCTCGGGGAGGGCGTCGACGACGGCGGGCTCGCCGTCGGTGCGCTTGTCCGCGTGGTGACTCGCGGGCAGGCAAACGGCACGTGGGCGGAGTACGTCGCCGCACCGGCGCGGGCGCTCGTCCCGGTGCCCGCAGGGCTCGAGCCCACGGTCGCCGCGGCCTGCGGCACGGTTGCGGTGGCGGCCTGGGCGGCGCTCGAGCGGGCAGGCCTCGAGGCGGGCGGGAGCATCGGCGTCACCGGCGCGAGCGGCGCGGTCGGCTCCCTCGCCGTCCAGCTTGCGCGGCAGCGGGGCGCGGCGCGCGTGGTCGCGTGGACGCGCTCGCGGGAGGCGCTGCCCGAGGGCGTCGAGGTAGCCGCCGACGAGGGCCCGGCGGAGCCGGTCGACGCCCTCGTCGACACGGTCGGCGGCGAGCTCTTGCCGCGGCGGTTGCACGCCGTCCGTCCGGGAGGGCGCGCGGTGCTCGTGGGCTACACCGCCGGCGAGCGCGTCTGCTTCGAGCTCCCCGAGCTGATGGTGGTGGACGTCTCGCTCGTTCCGCTCAACATGATGCGGTTCCGCGTACCGCGCGAGGTCGCCGTCGGGCTGCTCGACGACTTTGCCGCAGGGCGGCTTGCGCTCGCGACCGACGTCGTCGGCATCGATACGCTCGACGCCGCCGTCGAACGGCTGCGGAGCGGCCGGGCGACCGGCCGAGTGGTGCTCCGCTGGTGAGCCTGCGACAGCCCGCCGCGGTCAGGCGCGCCTTCGTCGAGGTCCCCGCGGGGACGGTGCACGTGGCGCAGGCCGGTGAGAGCGGTCCTCCCCTGCTCCTTCTTCATCAGACGCCCCGTTCCTGGGACGAGTACCGCGACGTGCTTCCGCTCCTCGGCGAGCGCTACCGGGCGGTGGCGATGGACACGATCGGCTTCGGCGATTCCTCGCGGCTGCCGCAGGCTGAGGACTCGATCGAGGCCTGGGCGCGCGTGGCGCTGACGGTGCTCGACGCGCTCGGTCTCGAGGAGGCGTGTGTCGTCGGTCACCACACGGGGGCGGTCGTGGGTGTCGAGCTCGCGTCGCAGGCGCCCGAGCGGGTGCGCGCGCTCGTGCTCTCGTCGGTGCCGGTGTACACGGCCGAGGAACGGGCGCGGCGCCTGAGCGGCCGCGCGGTCGTCGATGACGTCGATACGAGCACGGACGGCTCGCACGTGCTCGAGCTGTGGCGCGGACGTGCCGCCTTCTACCCGGCCGACCGGATCGACCTTCTCGAGCGGTATCTCGTCGATGCCCTCAAGGCCGGCCCCCTTGCGGCGGAGGGCCATCGCGTCGCAGCCCGCTACGACACGATGGCCGCGCTCGGGCGTGTCCGCTGCCGCGTGCTGCTGATCGGGGCGCCGGCCGACCCGTACGCCTACCCGCACCTCGCCCGCGCGCAGGCCCTCCTGCCCGACGCCGAGACGGTCGAGATCGAGGGAGGGATGGTGCCGCTCCCCGACCAGCTGCCCGAGCAGTTCGCCGCGGCCGTCTCGGGCTTCCTCGGGACGTGAGCCCCCGGGCGACTTGCGCCCGGTGAAATGTCAGCGTATCGTCGAGAATTCACCATCGTTGTCCGATTCAGCTCGGATCAGAGGAAGGACGTGACAATGAAGCGTTGGGTGCGGGTCTGCGCAGTCCTCTTCGGCGGCATGGCCATGGCGCTCGCCGTGGCAGCATGCGGCGGCTCGGAGTCGAGCGAGGGCGAGGGAGGGACCGCGGGGCAAGAGCTCTCGCAGGAGCCGATTCGCGTCTTCGTCGGCATCGACACGGCCTACTCGCCGTTCTTCGTCGCCGAGCGCCAGGGGTACTTCGAGGACGAGGGCATCAACGCCGACCTGACCCAGTTCACCCAGGGCGGCGAGGGCGTCGACGCGCTCATCGCAGGGCAGATGGACGCGGGCGGCTCGGGAGACGCGACCGTGCTCGGGAAGTCGGTACACGGCAACATCAAGGCGCTCGCCGTGCTCCAGACCTCCGGCGACATCCTGAAGCTCGTCGTCCGCCAGGAGATCACGGACGTCGAGCAGATCAAGACGATCGGCATCGTCCCGGGCTCGCTCAGCGAGTACGCGGCGGCCCAGCTCCTGAAGCACTTCGACATCCCCGAGAGCTCGATCAAGTTCGTCTCGGCCGGCCCTCCGGAGATGCCGCCGCTGCTCCAGAAGGGCGACATCGACGCCTACGTCCTCTGGGAGCCGTGGCCGACCAAGGGCGAGGAGCTCGGGGGCAAGATCCTCATGCACACGAAGGACTTCGGCTACAGCTACCTCTTCATGCTGGTCGTGAACGAGGACTGGTTCGCAGACCACGAAGCCGAAGCGGCAGCCTACGTGAGGGCGATGGCGAAGGGTGCCGACACGGTGGAGGAGGATCCACAGCTCGCCGCTGAGGACACGAAGGCCGAGGTGAAGATCCCGATCGAGCTGTCGTTGCAGGTGATCGACGAGGCGCTGTTCAAGGTTCGCCCCTTCACGGACGCGGACATCACGTACCTCGAGGAGGTGGCGGACTTCCTCGTCCAGCGCAAGATCACCGAGACCAGGCCGGACCCGAAGGAGCTCATCGTCGAGGGATTCGCCGAGAAGGCGCTCGCCGGGGAGATCTAGGCCTGTCGCGGTGCTCCGCCAGACAAGGTGGGAGTGAGCGGTGACCGCCGGCTCGGCGAGCTCGGGCGGCGCCGTCTCACTCCGCCGAGTCCGGGTGACGTTCGACGGGACCGATGCCGTGGCGGACGCGTCCGTCGACATCGCCCCGGGAGAGTTCGTGTGCCTGCTCGGACCGAGCGGATGCGGCAAGTCGACCCTGCTCAACGTCGTTGCCGGCTTCGTCGCCGTGACGGATGGCGAGGCGCTCGTCGACGGGCAACCGGTGCGGGGCCCGGACGTCTCGCGCGGCATGGTCTTCCAGTCGAGCGACGCCCTCTTCCCGTGGCTTCGTGTGTCGGAGAACATCGCCTTCGGGCCGCGTATGCGCCGCGTCCCGAAGGGCCGGCGCGACGAGATCGTTGCTCGCTACGTCGACCTCGTCGGTCTCGCGCACGCTGCTGACCGCTTCCCTCCCCAGCTCTCCGGCGGGATGAAGCAGCGGGTCCAGATCGCCCGGGTGCTTGCGAACGAGCCCTCGGTCGTGCTGATGGACGAGCCGTTCGGCGCGCTCGACGCGCAGACCCGCGAGGTGATGCAGCGCGAGGTCGAGCGGATCTGGCAGGAGACGCACCCGACGATCCTGTTCGTGACCCACGACATCGACGAGGCGGTGCTGCTCGCCGATCGTGTGCTCACCATGACCGCGGGGCCCAGCGGGCGCATCAAGAGCGAGTACCGGATCGAGCTCCCTCGTCCGCGCGACGAGACGAGCGAGGAGGCGATCGAGCTCCATCGGGCGTTGCGAAACGACATCGCGGTCGAGGTCTCGAAGACACTCCGTACACAGGAGCGGATGGCGGGGTGAGCAGCCAGCCGCCTGCCGGCAGGACGCGCCTGGCTCCGACGATCACCTCCTGGGGCTCCCTCTGGCGCCGGAAGCTCCCGCTCGGTGCACTCGTGACCTACGCGGTGTCGGTCGTGCTCGGCGTCGCCCTCTGGTGGCTGGTGAGCCTGCGCTACTCGGATTACTTCCTCCCCTCGCCGCTCACGACCTTCGAAGCCGGGCGGGAGCTCGCCTCCGACGGGACGCTCGGTGCTTCGATCGTCGCCTCGGCGCAGCGCATCCTGATCGGTTGGGCGCTCGGCGTCCTCGTCGGGGTACCCGTCGGGCTGCTGATGGGGCAGGTGTTGCTGATCCGGCGGGCGCTCGACCCGTACATCCAGTTCTTCCGGTTCATCCCGCCGATCGCGTTCGTCACGCTGGCGATCATCTGGTTCGGGGTGGGCGAGGCCTCGAAGGTCGTCCTGATCTTCTACACGACCGTCTTCATCATCGTCATCAGCACGACGGCAGGGGTGCTCGCGGTGGAAGAGTCCCGCCTGCGGGCGGCGGCGTCGCTCGGTGCCGGTCCGACCCGGACGCTCCTGTCGGTGATCCTGCCTTCCACCATGCCCTACGTCGTCACCGGCTCGCGGCTCGCGATGGGGAACTCGTTCCTCACCGTCGTCTCGGCGGAGATCGTGGCGGCCGAGCAGGGCCTCGGCGCCCTGATCTGGACCTCGCGCAACTACGGGCGGACGGATTGGGTCTTCGTGGGCATCGTCGTGCTCGGGCTCATGGGCTTCGTCTTCGATCGCGCGATCCGCTTCTCGGTCGTGCGGCTCTTCGGGAGGTACGCGGTCAAGGTCTGACCGCTGTCCTCCGCGCCACCTTGGCTACTCGATGATGGGCACCGTGGAGCCGCGTCTGCAGGGTTGGCTCGCGGCTCCACGCGGGGGCTCGAGCGGGGGCGGCGGCGGCCGGACGTCCGGGGCTCGCTCGAGGAGCCGGGGGTGCCGTAGATGGTGAGGCTGGGGGTCGATGTCGGCGGCACCTTTGTCGACCTCGTACTGGCGACCGACGACGGTGGGCTCGCGTTCGAGAAGGTGCTCGCGCAGCCCTCCGCCCTCGTGGAGTCGATCGTCGAGGGGGTGGGGGCGCTACTCGCGCGGACCGGCGTCGAGGGTGGCGACGTGGCCGAGGTCGTGCACGCGACGACCCGTGGCTCCAACACGGTGCTGGAGCGCTCGGGGCCTCGGACCGCGCTCGTCGCGACGCGCGGCTTCAAGGACGTCCTCCAGATCCAGCGGGCTCTGCGCTGGAGCATGTACGACGTCCAGCTCGAGAAGCCCGAGCCGCTCGTACCGCGCTCGCTCTCCTTCGAGGTGACCGAGCGTGTCCTCGCCGACGGCTCGGTGCACGTTCCGCTCGCCGAGGCGGAGCTCGAGGAAGTCGCGAGCCGGCTGGCGGCCGCCCGGGTCGAGGCGGTCGCCGTGGCATTCCTCCACTCGTACGCCAACCCGGCCCACGAGCGGCGGGCCGCGGCCGTCCTGCGCGAGCGGCTGCCCGATACCGTCGTGACTGCGTCGAGCGACGTCTCGTTGCAGGCACGGGAGTACGAGCGGGCGAACACCGCCGTCGTCAACGCGTACATCGCGCGCTCGCTCTCCGAGTACATGCAGCGCCTCGTCGGAGCGCTCGCCGACCTCGGCCTCGAGGCGCCGGTGTGGGTGATGCAGTCGAGCGGGGGCCTTGCGTCGGTCGCCCAGGCAGTGGAGCGGCCGGTTCGGATCCTCGAGTCGGGGCCGGCCGCGGGCGTCGTCGGCGCGTCGGCGTTCGGGAAGTCGCTCGGCGACGACGACGTCATCTCCTTCGACATGGGCGGAACGACGGCGAAGGCGGCCCTCGTCAGCGGCGGCGTCGCCGCGATGGCCACGTACTTCGAGCTGCAGCGCGTCGGCAGCCGGCGCGGGAGCGGGTTGCCGGTCGACATCCCGGCCCTCGACCTCGTCGAGGTCGGCACCGGCGGCGGCAGCATCGCCGAGGTGCGGGAGGGCACGCTCCGCGTGGGGCCGCGCAGCGCGGGTGCCGATCCCGGGCCGGCGTGCTACGGCCGCGGGGGCGAGGGCGCGACGGTGACGGACGCCAATCTCCTGCTCGGCTACTACGACGCCGGGTCGTTCGCGGGCGGCCTCCGGCTGGACGTCGAGGCCGCGAGCCGCGCCGTCGACACCGTGGCCGTGGGGCTCGGCCTCACGCGGCTGGAGGCGGCATGGGGCATCCATCAGGTTGCGACGCTCGACATGGAGCATGCGATCCGCCTCGTCTCGATCAACCGCGGCTTCGACCCTCGGCAGCACGCGCTCGTCTGCACCGGCGGCGCCGGTCCCGCGCACGGGCCACGGCTGGCGCGCGCGCTCGGCTGCCGGCGCGCGATCGTCCCGCTCGCGGCGAGCGGCGGCTCCGCGCGCGGCCTGCTCGAGGCGGCGGCGTCGAGCGAGGTGACGCGGACGGCGCTCGTGCCGCTCGACCGTCCCGACGCCGCAGAGCTGTGCGAGCAGGTGATCGCCGGGCTCGTCGAAGAGGCCGCGCGCGGGTCATTTGGCGCGGGCGGCACCAGCACGCTGCGCCTCGCGCTCGGCATGCGCTACGCGGGCCAGGGCTACGAGCTGCTCGTCCCGATCGACCCGGAGGAGCGGGATCCGGCCACGATCGCCGAGGCGTTCCACCGGCGCTACGAGCATGCGTACGGCTACCGGGGCGAACAGCCGGTGGAGGCCGTGACCTGGCATGCGGCGCTCGTGCGCGACGCGGTCGAACGGGGCGGCGGCAGCGGGCGACGCCACGCGGGGACCGCGGCGCTGCCCCGCCGGCGCGACGCGTACTTTCCCGAGACGGGAGTCGTCGAGGTCGCGGTCCACGAGCGGGACGCACTGCACGAGGGCAGCGTGCTGGAGGGCCCCTGTCTCGTCGCCGAGACGACGACGACGACGGTCGTGCTGCCCGGCGACCGCGTCGAGGTCGCGCGCGACGGCTCGCTCGTGATCCACGTGGAGGCGGCTCCGTGATCGACCCGCTCGACGTCGCCGTCGTCTGGGGCCGGCTCGCTGCGGTGGCCGAGGAGATGGCCGAGGCTCAGCAGCGGACCGCGTACTCCGACCAGGTCCGCGAGGGCGGCGACTACTCGACCGCCGTCTTCGACCGCGACGGACGGATGCTCGCGCAGGCGAATCGGAGCCCGGCCCACCTCGGGGCGATGCCGAACGCCGTCCGGCACATGCTCGAGATGTACCCGGCGGAGGGTCTCGAGCCCGGTGACGTCGTCGTCCTCAACGACCCGTACATGGGGTCGGGCCACCTGCCGGACATGTTCGCCATGAGCCCCGCCTTCGTCGGCGCGGCGCTCGTCGGGTTCGTCGCAAGCTGCGTCCACCTGACCGACGTCGGCGGCCCGGCGCCCGGGAGCCAGGCGGTGGTCGGCGTCACCGACCTCGTGCAGGAGGGGCTGCGCTTCCTGCCGACGCTCGTCTACCGGCGGGGCGAGCCCGTGGACGAGATCCTGCGCCTGATCGAGGCGAACGTGCGCGTGCCGGACGCGGTGCTCGGCGACATGCGGGCCCAGCGCGCGGCGCTCCATGTCGGCGCGACGAAGCTCGCCGAGCTGTACGCGCTGCGGGGCCCCGAGCTCGTCGGGCTGGTGGCCGAGGAGATCCTCGATCGCTCCGAGGAGGCCGTGCGTCGCGGCCTGGCCGAGATCCCCGAGTGCACGGCCAGCTTCGTCGACCACGTCGACGACTACGGCCCCGGCACGCCACCGATCCGGATGGAGGTGACGGTGACGATCCGTGACGGCGGCATCGTGTTCGACTTCAGCGGGACCGACCCGCAGACCCCGTCGTCGCTCAACTGCACGCTCTCCTACGTCAAGGCCTACTGCTACTGGGCGACAAAGGCGATCACGACGCGTGACACGATCCCGCAGAACGAGGGGCAGCTGCGACCGGTGAGCGTCGTCGCGCCGCCGGGCTGCTTCTTCAACCCCGTCCCACCCGCCGCGCTCGGCGGCCGTGCGCTCATGAACCAGCGGATCGTCGAGCTCCTCTTCGGTGCGTTCGCCCATGCCGTGCCGGAGCGGGTATGCGCAGCGAGCGGCCAGTGGCTGAACCCGATCTTCGGCGGCACCGAGCCGCGCCGCGGCCGGGAGTTCATCTTCTACGACTACGTGATGGGCGGTGTCGGAGCGCGCTCGGCGAAGGACGGGATCGACGCCATGTCGCCGGTGGTCTCGGTGGAGAACATCCCGATCGAGGCCCAGGAGGCGCGCAACCCGATCGTGGTCGAGCGACACGAGCTGATCCCCGACTCGGGTGGAGCGGGCCAGTTTCGCGGCGGCCTCGGTGTCCGCAAGGACATCCTCGTGCTGGCCGACGACGTCGTCCTCTCCAATCTCACCGACAGGCACGTGTTCGCGCCGTACGGGTTGGACGGCGGCGCGCCGGGCACTCTCGGTGAGATCGTGCTCAATCCCGGCAGCGCAGACGAGCGAAAGCTCCACTCGAAGGAGGCCGTACGGCTCGCGCACGGCGACGTCGTCAGCTTCCGCGTCTCCGGCAGCGGCGGGGTCGGCGATCCGCGCGACCGCGCGCGAGAGAGCGTCGAGCGGGACGTCCGCGAAGGCGTCGTCACGCCCGAGTCGGCGCGGCGCGTCTACGGCCTGGGACGGTGAGCATGCACATCGGGGTGAATCTGAACAACCGCGAGGCGCTGATCGCTCCGGACTACGGGGTGGCGCAGCTGCTCGACCTGGGCGAGCTCGTGGAGCAGTCCGGCTTCGACTCGGTCTGGGTCGGCGACAGCCTGCTGTCGAAGCCGCGCTACGAGCCGCTCGCGCTCCTCGGGGCGCTGTCGCAGCGAACCTCGAGCGTGCGGCTGGGGACGGCGTGCCTCGTGACGACGATGCGCAACCCGGTGCAGCTCGCCCATGCCTGGGCGACGCTCGACGTCGCCTCGGCCGGCCGGATGGTGATGGGCGCCTGCTCGGGAAACGTGGTCGAGGACGCGGTGAAGAAGGAGCTCGCGGTCGTCGGCGTCGACCATCGCAAGCGGATGAAGACCTTCGAGGAGGGGTTGCGGGTGGTGCGGGCCCTGCTCGCCGAGGGCCGGGGTGTGTTCGAGGGGGAGCTGTTCCCCTACGGGGAGATCGGCTTCTACACCGGAACCGAGCCGGAGCCGCTGCTCCCGGTGCAGAGCCCCCCGCCGATCTGGGTGGTCGCAAACCCGTCGATCGGCGCGACCGAGCGGAAGGGAGTCTCGAAGGCGGCGCGGCGCGTCGCGGGGCTGGGAGACGGCTGGATGACATGCTGCCGGGCCTCGGATCCCGGGGACGTGGAGGTCTTCCTCGAAGAGCTCCGCGGGTTACGTAGCCTGGAGGGGTTCGAGGTCGCCTACCAGGTGACGATCTCGCTCGGCGCGACCGTGGAGGGCGCGCTGGTCGAGCAGCGGCGGTACATCGACGCCTATTACCCGGGCTTCAACGACGCGGTCGCGCTGGCCGACTGGGGGCCGGCGGGCACCGCCGCCGACGTCGCCGCGTGGATCCGCCGCTTCGCCGAGGCCGGCGTGACGGCGTTCGTCTGTCGCTTCGCCTCGCTCGACCAGCCTGGCCAGGTCGCCCGCTTCGCCCGCGACGTCCTGCCCGTGGTGCGGTGACACGGCGGGGCCCGAATCGAGGCTCGCGCTCGACATCGGCCTCGAATCCCCTCGGCGCGAGCTGGCCGCCCCCTCAGCGCCGGAGCGTCACGCCGGCGGCCTCGCGATCCCAGGTGGCGGGCCCGACGCCGCGGCCGCGCAGCACGACCTTGCGGATCTTCCCGCTCGGGGTTGCCGGCAGCTCGTCGACGAACTCGACGTAACGCGGGATCGCGAAGTACGCGAGCCGGCCCTCGCAGTGACGGACGATCGACTCCGGGTCGGGATCGGCTCCGGGGCGGAGCCTGACGAACGCCATCACCTCGTCCTCGCCGAGCTCGGAGGGAACGGGCACGACGGCGCTGGTGACGACGTCCGGATGCGACTGGAGCACGTCCTCGACCTCCATCGAGGAGATGTTCTCGCCACGGCGCCGGATCGAGTCCTTGAGCCGATCGAGGAAGCGGTACACGCCGTGCTCGTCGCGAACGACCCGGTCGCCGGTATGGAACCAGAGGTTCCGCCAGGCCTCGACGGTCGCCTCCGGGTTCCGCCAGTAGCCGGTGAACACGCTCCACGGCTCGCGCGGACGGAGCACGAGCTCGCCGGCAGCGCCGTCTGCCACCTCCTCGTCGAGCTCGTCGACGACGCGCGCCTCGAACTCCGGCACGGGGCGGCCCATACAGGCCGGGACGAAGCCGCCCTCGTGGTTCGAGAACACGTACGTGGTCTCGGTCGATCCGTACCCGTCCACGAGGCGCTCCACACCGAATCGCCGGCGGAACGCCTCCGCCGCCTCGGCGCTCGTCGCGGGCGACTGGACGGAGCGGAGCCGGTGGTGGCGGTCGGCCGGCCCCCGTTCGCCCTTGAGCAGGATGTGCACCATCGCGCCGAGGAGAAAGGTGACGGTCGCGTCGGTGTCCCGCACCTCGTGCCAGAAGGCCGAGGCGGAGAAGCGGCGTCCGAACGAGTACGTCGCGCCAGCGAGCATCGCCTGCCAGAAAGCGTTGAGCGCGTTGGTGTGGAACATCGGGAGCGTGACGTAGAGCGTGTCCTCGTCCGTGATCTCGAGGTAGCGACCGGTGAGGATCCCCCACCAGTAGAACTGCGCGTGCGGGCACTGCACGCCCTTGGAAGGGCCCGTCGTGCCCGAGGTGTAGAGCACCGCGAGCGTGTCGCCCGGGCGCGCGGGGTACGGATCGGCGGCTTCGCCCGGGCCGGGGACGGGGTCGATCGGGCGGCCCCAGAGCGTTCCGCCCGGCGCTCCGTCCAGGCACCAGACGCGCTCGAGCGCGGCCAGCTCGGGCTCGACCACGGCGAGGTGCTCGAGCTGCTCCGCTTCGGCGACGACGATGCGGGGGTCGGCGTTCGCGACGACGTGCTCCAGCTGCGGGCCCCGGCTCGCGACGTTGACCGGGACGAACGCGGCGCCGAGCCAGCCGCAGGCGAGGAACGCGTCGAGCATCTCGACGCGGTTCCCCGAGACGAAGAGGACACGGTCACCCGGCCCCACGCTGGCATCCCGAAGCATTCCGGCCGTTCGGGCCACCGCTTCCCGCATCTCGGTATACGTCCGCTCGCCGTCGGAGTGCCGTAGGAGCACGCGCCCGCTGAAGCGATCGGCGCCGCGGGTGAGCGCGCCGTACACCGTCTGCTCGGCGAGCGGGAGCGGTGGCGCGAGGCGCGCCTTCATGCCCCCCCGCGCCGCTGCCCCAGTCGGGACGCTCGCGCGCAGGGCGTCCGAGAGGCGGCGGTCGGAGGTGGAGAGACGCCGCGTCAGCTTCGGTCACGACGCCAGGACGTCCACACACGACGAGCCACTCTATCGGGTCTCTGCTGCCGAGCTGCGCCTGGTGCGGTCGCCGTGGCCCCCGTTCGCGTAGATTCGTGGGAAACCGACAGAGCGAGGGCGAGCGGGCATGACCACGAGCGAGAGCACCGACATCCTGGGAATCGAGCGGTCGGAGACCGGCGTCGTCACGCTGACGCTCCGCCGCCCACCCGTGAACGCGATGAGCCCGGAGCTGATCGACGAGCTGCTGGACGCGGTCGACATGCTGGCCGAGGACGGGAGCGCCCGTGCCGTTCTCTTCCGCGGCGCGAACGACCGCTGGTGCGCGGGCGCGGACATCGGCGTGATGAGCGACCACACGCGCAAGACGTACCGGCGCATGCGCCGGCAGGTCGAGGTGGAGGACGCGCTCGAGCGGCTCGAGAAGCCGGTCGTCGTCGCCATCGAGCGCTGGGCGCTCGGCGGGGGTTGCGAGCTTGCGCTCGCCTGTGACGTGCGCGTGATGGGCGAGGGCGCGGTCATCGGCCTGCCCGAGGCGGGGCTCGGGCTCCTCCCCGGCGCGGGCGGCACGCAGCGGCTCACCCGCCTCGTCGGCACGCAGCGCGCCTTCTGGATGATGGCGACCGGCATGAAGGTGCCCGCGGCGCAGGCCATGGAGTGGGGCCTCGTCAACGAGGTCGTGCCGGACGACGGTGTCGTCGCGCGCGCGACCGAGATCGCCGAGCAGCTCGCGGGCGGGGCGACGCGGGCGATCGGGCAGATCAAGCGGCTCGTCTACGAGTGCTGGGGCCGGGAGCTGCCCTCGGGCCTGCAACGCGAGGGCGACGCGGTCTGGGAGCTCTTGAAGACCGACGATCTCCGCGAGGGCTTCGCCGCCTTCGGCGAGAAGCGCGAGCCGAAGTTCACCGGGAGCTGATGACCGGGACGGCGGCACCCGACGCGAGGCCCGCCCCCGGCGACGCCGACGCTGGGATCCGCTGGACGGTGCGGCACGCATACGAGGGCTCGCCGTGGTGGCGGGCCCATCTCGAGGGGGCCGGCGTCGACCCGGCCTCGATCACGGGCCTCGCCGACCTCGAGCGGCTGCCGTTCTCGACCAAGATGGATCTGCGTGACAGCTATCCGCTCGGCTGGTCGTGCGTGCCGGAGTCGGATGTGACGCGGATCCACGCCTCCTCGGGCACGACGGGCAAGCGGACGGTGTGCGCCTACACGCGCGGCGACGTCGACGACTGGGCCGACCAGTTCGCGCGCTGCTTCGAGACGGCCGGCGTCACGCCGGACGACCGCGTGCAGGTGATGGTCGGCTACGGCCTCTGGACGGCCGGCGCGGGCTTCCAGGCGGGGGCGGAGCGCCTCGGCGCGATGGTCGTCCCGACCGGCCCCGGCAACCTCGAGCTCCAGCTCGAGATGATGCTCGACTTCGAGAGCACGGTGCTGTGCGCGACCTCGTCGTTCGGGCTCCTGATCGCGGAGGCGGTCGAGGAGCGCGGGCTGGCCGGGAAGCTTGCTGCGCGGATCGGCATCTTCGGCTCGGAGCGATGGGGCCCGAAGGTGCGCGAGCGGATCCGGGCCCTCCTCGGAATCGAGGCGTTCGACATCTACGGGCTGACCGAGCTCTACGGCCCCGGCACCGGGATCGAATGCCCCGAGCACGAGGGGATGCACACCTGGTCGGACTACTACGTCGTCGAGGTCGTCGACCCCGAGACGGGGAAGGCTCTTGCGCCGGGGGAGCAGGGCGAGATCGTGCTGACGACGCTGCGCAAGGAGGCGATGCCGCTGATCCGCTATCGCACGCGCGACCTCTCGTTCGTCTATCCGGAGCCGTGCCGCTGCGGGAACGTCCATCCGCGGATCGGCCAGCTGGCGGGCAGGACGGACGACATGGTGAAGGTGAAGGGCGTCGCGGTCTTCCCCGCCCAGGTCGAGAGCGTGCTCGCACGCGTGGAGGGCGTCGGCTCCGAGTACCAGCTCCACATCCACCGCGAGCCCGGCCACGGCGACGTGCTCCTCGTGCGGGTCGAGGCCGAGGCGCGGGAAGGGCTGCAGGAGGATCTCGTCCACCAGCTGCGCGAGGGTCTCTCGGTGCGGCCGCAGGTCGAGCTCGTCGAGCCGGGCAGCCTGCCGCGCAGCGAGCGCAAGACGCAGCGCGTCTTCGACCACCGATCGAGCTGACGAGGCGCGCGGCCCCCACCGACGCGCACGCGATGACGGTCGCCGTCGCGACGGTCGCGACGTACGCGCTGCCGCTCTTCTTCACGGCGAGCCTCGCGCTCGACATCCAGCGGGATCTCGACCTGACGGTCGCGCGGCTCGGGGTGGCGATCACGGCGTTCTGGGTCGTCGCGACGGCTGCGTCGTTCCCGGCCGGGCGTCTCGTCGACCGCATCGGCGCCATCCGCACCGGCCGGGTCGCGGGTGCGCTCGTCGTCGCCGGGTCGCTCGGGATCGCGGCCGCTCCGTCGTTTGTCGTCTTCACCGCGTTCCTCGCCGTGACCGCGATCGGCAACGCGATCATCCCCACGGCGATGAGCGCGCTGGTCACGGGAGAGCTCCGCGCACGGCGGCGGGGGACCGTGCTCGGCCTGCAGCAGGCGGGGCCGCCGCTCGCGAGCGTGGTCGCGGGACTGGCGCTGCCGACGCTCGGGACGAGCCTTGGCTGGCGACCCGTCTTCGTGCTCGGAGCGGCCGCGGCCGCGCTCGCGACGCTCGCCGTACGCGGCGGCGAGGGCAGGCCGCTCGCCCTTCGGGCGGCCGCCCACCCCCACGGTGGCGACGAGCGGGGCTTCATCCGCCTGCTCGCGCTCGGGGGCCTGCTCGCGAGCGCCGCCGCGAACGGGCTGATCGCGTACCTCGTCGTCTACGCGGCCGACTCCGGCCTCTCGGAGGGCGCCGCGGGTATCCTGCTCGCGGTCGCGAGCGTCATCTGCGTCGCCACCCGGATCCGGCTGGGCGTCCGCGTCGATCGACGGCGCGACCCGCTCCTGCCGCAGATGGCCGTGCTCGTCGTCGTGGGCACGGTCGGCTTCGCGCTCCTCGTCGTCGGCGCCGTCCCGGCCGTGGTGGCCGGTGCCCTGCTCGCCGTCGGCGTCGGCTGGGGCTGGTCCGGGCTCTACATCCTGGCCGCCGTCGAGCACGGCACGGCCGGGGCGGGCCGTGCGGTCGGAACCGCCGTCACGGGCTCGTTCGCCGGCGCCACGCTGGGGCCGCTCCTCGTCGCGCTCGTGGCGACGATCGCCTCGTTCGAGGTCGCCTGGGCCGTCTGCGCGGGGCTGTCCGTCGCCGGTGCGGCGGCGTTCCTCGCCGCGGGCCGCCACGCGTTGCGCGTGTCGCGGGTGGTGGCCGGGTGAGCCGTTCGGTCCCGCTCGCGGTCACGCCCGAGGTGCTCCCCGGGATGGCGGAAGCGCTGGAGGCAGCCGGCGCGACGCTGGTCGAGCCGTCGGACGCGGACGCGCTCGTGTGGACGTCCCCGGGCCAGCCCGACCGGCTTGCGGCGCTGCTCGAGCCGCGGCACCGGTGGGTCGCGCTCGTGATCGCGGGCGTCGAGCGCTGGCTCGCCTCCGGGGTCGTCGACGACGCGCGCACGTGGACCTGCGCCCGTGGCGTCTACGCCGACGGTGTCGCCGAGCACGCGCTCGCGCTCCTGCTCGCGGCGGCTCGGCGGCTCCCGGCCTACGCGCGGGCGCAGACCTGGCGGCAGCTCGACACCGAACGGCTCCGCGGCGAGACCGTGACGATCCTCGGCGCCGGCGCGATCGGCCGCCGGCTGGCGGAGCTGTTGGCGCCGCTCGGGGTGCGCCTCGTCGCCGTGACCCGTCACGGCGACCGGCTCCCGGGCTTCGACCGCACGTACCCGTCGTCCGCGCTCGGCGAGGCGCTACCGAGCACGCGCTACCTCGTGCTGACCGCGGCCCTGACCGACGAGACGCGCGGGATCGTCGACGGCGCCGTGCTCGACGCGCTCGGACCGCGCGGGGCGCTCGTCAACGTCGCACGCGGGGAGCTCGTCGACACCGGCGCGCTGGTCGAGCGACTTCGCGACGGCAGGCTCGGCGCCGCGCTCCTCGACGTCACCGACCCCGAGCCGCTCCCCGACGGGCATCCGCTCTGGGCCCTCGACAACGTCCTGATCACCCCTCACGTCGCGAACCCGAACGCGGGCAACCCGTGGGACTCGCACCTGGCCGAGCTGCTCGAGCACCTCGCCGGCAACGTCAGCGCGTTCGCCGAGGGCCGCCCACTCGCCGGCACCATCGACCTCACGGCCGGCTACTGAGCCACTTTCCTTCCCCGTCAGAATGCAGCTCAGTCTCCTTGTCAGTCGAGGTCGGTCCAGTTAGTCGGCCGCCGGATCACTCTGGCCCGGTCGGAAGCGTCAGGTCAGCGGGTTGTCCGGGACGGGGAGCGAGACAGCAATGCATGCGGCATCGTTGAAGGAGCGTGCGTCGGCGACAGCCTGGATCATCGCGAGTTCGGCGACATCGACCATGACGTCGATCTAAAACGTTCGGTTTTTCAAAGGCAAGCATATTCTCTCTTGACTTCTACACGAGGGTTTGGCAGCGTGACCAGCGTGGTGGCCAGCGCGGCAAGAGCGCGTGCTCTGTCCCGAGCGAAGCAGAGGGTCGTGGCACCGTGCCGGAGCCAACAACATGGCCGTCACGCCGGCATGCGTCTCCAACGGCGGTTGTGGCTCACTGCAGTTCGGAACACTCAACCTCCACCACTACAAGAACTCGAGCCCCCAGCGGAAAAGCTGACGAAGGTGACGGTCCCGCGGTCGCCCTCTTGCAGACACCGGGCCGTGCCTCGTCCACGATCTCGAGAGGAGAAGCATGATGAGACGTCACACTATGGCGGCGATCTCGGCCGTCGTCGTCGCGACAGTCGCGTCAGCAGCGCTGAGCGCGGCGAGTGCCGCTGACGCGACATCTACATCGACGCATGCCACAGCGGAATCGATCACGATCGCGATCGGTGGGGAGCCATCAACGCTCGACCCGCTCGTACGGGACGACGGCAACCAGCGCGCCGTAACGCAGAACGTCTTCGACACACTGTTGGGCCGCACGCCCAACGGTTCGCGCTTGTATCCGAAGCTCGCGAGCCACCATCCGAGACGCGTGTCGCGTTCCGCGTGGCGGTTCAAGCTGCGCCCCGGGATTAGGTTCTCGAACGGCACGCCTTTTAACGCCGACTCGGTCGTCGCGACTGTTAGGCATCTCCTCGAGCCGAAGGTGGTCACCGAACAGGCCTCCTGGCTCGGTACGATCAAGGGGGCGAAGAAGGTCAACGACCTGACCGTCGACATCCTCACGAAGGGTGCCGATCCGATCTTTCCGTCGCGGATGAGCTACATGCGGATTATGCCCGCCGACTGGAAGAGTCTGCCCGACTTCGCAAACAGGCCCGTCGGGACGGGGCCGTACGTTTTTTCCGAATGGGCGCGCGGCGATCACATCACGCTGACCGCCAATCCGGACTACTGGGGCAAACCCAAGCCGTCGATCCGGACGGTGACGTTCAAGTTCGTGCCCGAGGGCTCAACGCAGCTCGCGGGTCTCGTCGCCGGCAATTTCGACCTCATCACGAATCTGATCCCGGAGAACGCCAAGCGCGCACCGAAGGTGCTCTCGGTTCCGTCCACCGAGCACCCGAAGTTCGTCCTTAACGCACGGCCCGGGAGCCAGGTGACGGCAGACGTCAGGGTGCGTCAGGCGATGAACTACGCGATCGACAAGAAGGCGATCGCGAGCAAACTGTTCCTCGGCTACGCGACCGTCGACGCCGGGCAAGTGCTGAGCCCGTCAGTGTTCGGCTTCGACAAGGCGACCAAGGCCTACCCGCACAACGTCGCCAGGGCGAAGCAGTTGATCGAGGAGGCAGGTGCGACGGGCAAGACGGTCAACGTCGTTGGTACCTCCGGCCGCTGGCTCAAGGACCGCGAGCTGATCGAGGTCGTGACGCAGTCATGGCGTGCAATAGGTCTCGAGGTCGACGTCAAGATCTACGACTTCCGGGAGTTCGTGAGCCGGCTCGTCGACCCGAAGCGGCGGCCCGACGCGATCTTCATCTCGAGTTCGACCGACCTCTACGACGCCGACCAACAACTCACGATGTACTACGCGCCGTCCGGCATCGCTTCCTCGAATGCCGACCAGCGTCTCAAGCAGTGGATCGACAAGGCGCGGAGTGAGCTGAACGAGAACAAGCGGGCCAACCTCTACCACTTGGCCATCCGCAGGGCACGTCAGCAGGCGTATTTCACCTGGCTCGTCAACTTTTCGACGCTCTGGGGCATGGACGAGAACCTCCGGTGGCAGCCGCGCAGCGACGGCTACATCTTCGTCAACACGATGAGGTTTGTGGGCTAGGAATGGCATAGAAGGAACTCCACAGTGGGCCGGTTCGCGATCGGTAGGATCGTCCATGGCGTCGTGGTCGTGTTCTGCGTCGCGATCGTCGTGTTTGCGACGAGCCGGCTCGTGGGCGACCCGGTCGGGGTTATACTCCCGTTCGAGGCGACGCACGAGCAGCGCGCGGCTCTTCGACACCAACTCGGGTTCGACCGGCCCATTCTGGAGCAGTTCGGCGAGTACATCACCAACCTAGCGCGCGGCGACTTCGGGACATCACTGCTGCAGGATCGTCCGACGATCAGCATCGTGCTCGAGCACCTGCCGGCGACGTTCGAGCTCGTCTTCGCCGGTATAGCGCTCGCGATCCTGATCGCCGTGCCCCTCGGTGTGGTCGCGGCTGTGCGGCCCGGCAGCCTGGTCGACCGGATGAGCGTCTCTCTCAGCCTGCTCGGGCTGTCCGTACCGGAGTTCTTCCTCGGAATCCTCTTGATCCTCTTCTTCGCTGTGGAGCTTGGCGTCCTGCCCGCGTCGGGGAAGGGAGGCATCGAGCACCTGATTCTGCCCGCGCTGACGCTCGCCCTCCCCGCGGTCGGGAGGCTGACGATGATCGCGCGGTCGTCGATGATCGACCAGCTCGGCCAGGCATACGTCCAGACGGCGAAAGCCAAAGGAATCCCACGATGGCGCGTCGTCGGCATCCATGCCCTTCGAAACGCGTTGATTCCCGTACTCACGCTCTCGGGTTGGGAGTTGATGCGAGCGCTCGCGGGCTACGCGGTAACTGTCGAAACGGTCTTTGCCTGGCCCGGGGTCGGGTACCTCGCCTTCCAGGCGGTCAGGGAACAGGACGTGTTCCTCGTGCAGACGATTGTGCTGGTCGTGGCTGTCCTCGTCGTCTTCGTCAACGTCGGCATCGACATTCTCTACCGGGTCGTCGACCCCAGGATCAAGCTCGGCTGAATGTCGTCGACGACGCGGGAATCCGTCGACGCGGGCCACGAGCGGGACGTTGTCCGTGGGCGGCTCTACGGGGTCAGCCACGCTCTCCGCTCGGGCCTGTCTGAGCTCTGGTTGGACAAGGCGGGACTGCTCGGCCTCACGGTCATCGTATTGATCATCGCTTGTGCGGTCTTCGCGCCCTGGCTCGCACCGCACGAGCCAAGCGAGCAGTCACTGCTGAACCGGCTGACACCGCCCTTCCAGTCTTGGGACCATCCGCTCGGCACCGATGGCGTCGGCAAGGACGAGCTTTCGCAGCTGCTCTACGGAGCCCGTACGTCCCTTGTGGTGGGCGGTGCGGTCGTACTCCTCTCAGGCACATTCGGGATCGTGCTAGGGCTTTTCGCAGGCTACCGCGGCGGCAGGTGGGACTCGACCGTGATGCGAGTGGTCGACGTTCAGGTCGCCTTCCCCGGCCTGTTGCTCGCCCTCACGATCCTTACGGTCGTCCCGCCGAGCCTGAAGTCGGTGATCGTCGTTCTGGCCCTGAACGGCTGGATGGTTTACGCTCGTATGACGCGTGGAATCGTGCTGCAGGCACGAGAAACGCCCTACGTCGAGGCGGCCGAGATCGTCGGATGCAAGCCGCGCCGCGTGATCTTCAAGCATATCCTCCCCCATCTAGCCTCGCCCCTTCTGACGCTCGCCGTCCTCGAGTTCGCCGGGATTGTGGTGGCGGAGGCGGCGCTTTCCTTTCTCGGACTCGGCATCCAGCCGCCAGAGGTCTCGTGGGGGCTGATGGTTGCGTCCGGCCGCGAGTATCTCTTCACCGCATGGTGGGTGGCGACCTGGCCCGGGATCGCGATCTCTGTCCTCGTGCTCGCAGTCAATCTGTTCGCGAGCTGGCTGCGCGTGGCGGCCGACCCGCAGCAGAGGGATCGCCGCTTCGCGCAGACCTCGAGGTTGACCCAGACCACCGAGACGAGGTGAGCGAGAGCGGGCACCGCGTGCCGCTACTCGAGGTCGAGAAGCTCGAGGTCAGCTTCTTCACGCAACACGGCGTCGTCCGGGCTGTGCGTGGCACGACCTTCGACATCGCACGAGGCGAAACCGTCGGACTCGTGGGCGAATCCGGGTCGGGCAAGAGCGTGACCTCGCTCGCGATCCTCGGCTTGATTGACCTCCCGGGAAAGATCACCGGCGGCGACGTGCGTTGGAAGGGGAGTTCCCTCCTTAACCGCGCCGGACTGAAGTGGGTCAAGCAGGTCCGCGGGAAGGAGCTCGCGATCGTCTTCCAGGATCCCATGACATCGCTCAATCCGCTGTTCACCCTCCGCTGGCAGATCGGCGAGGTGCTTCGCCACCATCTCGGGATGGGGCGCAAGCGGGCGGAGGAACGCGTCGTCGAGCTGCTCGACCTCGTCGGCATCCCATCGCCGCGGGAGCGCGCCAAGGCGTATCCGCACGAATTGTCCGGCGGCCAGCGGCAGCGCGCACTGATCGCGATGGCGCTCGCATGCGAGCCCGAGCTCCTCATCGCCGACGAGCCGACGACCGCGCTGGACGTGACGATCCAGGCGCAGATCCTCGAGTTGATCGGCGAGATCCAGCAGCGACTCGGACTGGCCGTGCTGCTCGTCACACACGACCTCGGCGTCGTGGCGGGGGTGTGCGATCGCGTCGTGGTCATGTACGGCGGCAAGATCATGGAGCGCGGGAGTGCTACAGATGTTTTTCAGCATCCTGGCCATCCCTACACCGCCGGCCTCCTGCGCTCGACGCCACGGATCGACCTCGCTCAGCACCGAATGATCGGCATTGACGGATCGCCGCCGAACATGATCGACCCCCCGCCGGGCTGCCCGTTCGCGCCTCGTTGCCCGATCGCGTTCGACCGCTGCGTAGAGCCACCGCCATTCATTCCTGCGCCGAACGGAAGGGAGGTCGCTTGCTGGCGAGCGTACGATACTTGAGTCGATCTGGACGGTAGAGCGACGTAGCGAACTCCGACGCAGAGCCTGTCGTTCGCGTGAAACGGCTTCGGGTTCAGACGCCAGTCCGTCGTCTCTCAACTTCAGCTCGCGGCATGATGGCGAGCGAACTGACGGCCGGGAGCACTTAAGCAAGACAGGACGGGGGGAGGTCGAACCACCGGAGGTGCTCGAAGCCGGCGCCGATTACGGCACCGAGGTCGCCGTCGTCCATCTCGTCGGGAGTTGCAGACGCGAGGATCCGTCTCCCATCTTCCAAGTGGATGGCGAGCGCCGACTCCGGCGCGCGGTCGTGAGGAACTTCGGGCAATCTCAAGTCGCCGGTCGCCGGATCGTACGATAGCGCGTTCAGGCGCAGTGCTGGCTCACGGGGGCCCTCCCCGTGACGCCAGAGTCCGCTGGCAGGGTCAAATCGGTAGGCGGGCAGAAGGCGCCACCCGTCGGCCGCGACCAGATCGACGGCAGAGACGATGTACTCGAATACCGTGTCAGAGATGAAGTAGTTGAACGAGACACGCGTCCAGCCGGGCTTGATCCCCTCGTATCCTCGAGTAATCGCAGTCTCGAACTCGCGGGAGCGCGCGGTGTCGATCCCGAGGAGTCTATGACCGTACGGGCCCGCGCATGAGCACCCTCCGCGTGCCTGGATGCCGAAGAGGTCATTGAGCAGGGCGACGACATAGTTGTGATGTAGGTACCGGGCGTTCGGTCTCCGCACGACGAACGAGACGATCGAGAGCCTTTCTACGTTGGCATTGCCAAGAATTTCGATCGCGGGGTTCTCCGTCCAGCGGCCGACGGCGCGCCGCCAGAAGGCCGCCTCTCGCGCCCGGATAACGTCGATGCCGACCGCTTGCTTGAGTTGTACGACGAGGCCAGCGCGAATCGCGCCAACAATTGCCGGTGTTCCGCCTTCTTCGCGGTGCACGGGATCCCTCAGATACCGGTGTTCGCGGTCGTTGACGTAGGCAACAGTGCCGCCACCGACGATGTCAGGCACTCGATTACGCAGTAGCTCCCGCCGTACGACCAGCACGCCGGGAGTCTCGGGCCCGCCAACGAACTTATGCGGGCTGAAGAACACCGCGTCCTTGTATCCGAGCGGATGACTGTCGCAATAGGGATACATTTCGATCCCAATGTAGGGCGCAGCTGCAGCGTAGTCCCAGAACGAAAGAGCCCCGTGTTGGTGCGCGAGATCCGCGATCGCGCACGTGTTGGAGAGAATGCCCGTCACGTTGGAGGCGGCCGAGAATGACGCGATCTTGAGCGGACGAGCCGCGTAGCGCACGAGTTCTGCCTCAAGTCGCCCTAGGTCGATGTGGCCATCCACGTCCTCGGGAATCTCGATAACGTCCGCTATTGACTCACGCCAGGGCAGTTCGTTCGAGTGGTGCTCGAACGGCCCGACAAAAACGATTGGCCGCTCATCTTCCGGAATGTGGCGCGAGAGCTTGTAGTGGTCGTCGAGTTCGGATGGGATGCGGATGCCGAGGATGCCAACGAGCTTGTCAACTGCACCTGTGGCGCCGGAGCCACAGAAGATCACGCACGTGTCATCGTCGCCGCCGACCGCGTCCCGGATGATGCGGCGGGCATCCTCTCGCAGACGGGTTGTCTGCAATCCGGTGCCCGACGATTCGGTATGTGTATTTGCGTAGCGCGGAAGTACTTCATCTCGGATGACATCCTCGATGAAGGTGAGTGAACGGCCGCTCGCCGTGTAGTCTGCGTAGGTGATGCGACGAGCGCCGAATGGACCCTGCATCACCTGATCGTCGCCGATCACGGACTCTCGGATCTTGTTCACGAGCACGCTGTCGGAGACCACGGTCACGGTGGTCGATCTCGTGATCCACTGACCTTTGGGAATGTGTTACGAGATGGCCGAGCCGCTCGTGCCTCAACGAACTCATCGTCGCGCCACCCCGGCACGAGGCGATCAAGTATGTACACGGTTGTGGGCTCAAGCGTAATACGTTCGGCCTCCGGCGTAGGCCCAAGTCCCGGAGCGCGCGCTCCGACTTTCTCGAAGGACTCTACGAGTCGGGTGCCGACGAGCGGCTTTGCGTCCACGGGACGTAGCACGAGCAACGTACCCGTACGCTTTTCAGGGCCAGGTAGGACGCCAGACAGCCCACCGGTGAGAGACTCGACGAGGAGCGCCAGGAGAGTGCCCATCAGTCCGCCGCGCGGTGTGGCAGACACCGCCTCGTCGATGTCCGCGGTTGATAGGCCGTCGCTATTCAGCGCGACTCCAAGAGGGAGATCTCGGCCCGCCGCTTGAGCATCGCGCAGGCCAGCCATGGTGATCGAACTTGTGCTGACGTCGACAACGATAGGACGAGGTTTCGCCGGTAGCGCAAATGCGATCGGGTTCGTCCCGAGGACAGCAGCGCTCCCTCCGTAGGGAGCGACGAACGGTGGCGCATCGACCGCGAGCACTCCGACAAGACCTTCGGTCGCCACCCAGCGCACGTACGGTGCGAGACGCCCAAGGGCACCGAGATTCCGAAGTACGGCGATTCCTACGCCGCCCGATCGTGCGGCTGCGACCATCCGCTCAGCCACCGATGCTACGACGACTGGTCCGAAGAGGCCCGCGGCGCAACAAAGCTCGGCGACTCGGTTCGCATTGTCGAAGCAGGGCAAGTCACACCGCTCCTCATCGCGTGCGACGCCGGAGAGAAGAGAAACGCCGAAGCGACGCTCGCCGAGCTGCTCAGCCTCGACCAGCGCCGCAGCGGTGAGGTCTCCAGCGAGTCCGGGCACCCGAATCGCTGCGCGCACCGCGCATTGTAGGGCTTCCGGGGTCGTCGTAACGCTGACGGCCTCTCGGGCCGACGTCGGCGATTGTTCAGGCCCAGCCATCAGCGACGAGGTGCTCGCAGAGCATCGCGGCGTTTCCCCACGTTCCCCGTTCGTGGTTGTGCCCGACCGCCACGAGTCCGATGCCGTTCGCTGGCGTCGCCTGCTCCCGCACACGGCCCACCGTCACGACCCGGCCGCCATCACGGTCACGATCTAAGAGTGGCTGTGGGCGGGCTGCCGCCGACTCGACTGTTAGCGGGGCATCGGGGCGCAGCGAGGCTGTGCCCGCGGGCCAGGAGCCGCGGAAGCTCATCAGCACTTCGCTAACCTCGCCCGCCGTGGCGGGCGAGGTTAGCCCGAACGTCATCGACAAAGTGTGACCATGACGCACACCGACGCGTGTACACGTGGCAGCGATCTGCGCGTCGTGTGGTCGGATGGCAGTGCCTTCGACCTTTCCGAGTATCTTGGGGAGCTCAGCCGAGAGCTTCTCCTCCTCCCCGTCGATGTGTGGTAGCACATTGTCCAGGCTCGCCATCGCCGGCACGCCGCTGGGTCCCGCGCCCGACAGTGCCTGTAGGGATGTGACGACGAGCGAGTCAACCCCGAACACGATGTCGAGCGGCTTCTGGACAAGCGCCGCTATCACGGCGGTGCAGAGCGGGCTCGCGACGATGTACCCCTTCCACCCGCGCGTGCTTCGCTGGTGTTCAACGAGCCCGATGTGCTCAGGGTTCACCTCTGGCACGACTAGGGGTACGTCCGGCTCAAGACGCAGTCCCATCGACTCGGAGACGACCGGTAGTCCGAGCGCTGCCACAACTGGATCCAGTTCCCGAGCGCGAGGGCCTATCAAGGACGAAAGGACAAGGTCGACACCGGCCGTCCTCAAGTCGTCGTCGATACCGGCCAGGGGAGTGTCGACCCAGCGCTCGGGAACGGGCTCAGGTCGGAGCCACCGGCCGACGGTGACTTCGCCGAAGGAGCGGCCGACGTCTGCCGGGTCGTCGGCGATCAGCGCGCGGACCTCGATCGTCGGGTGGTCGTCAAAAAGCGCCAATGCACGCTGACACACCTCCGACAAAGGAGTCGTTCCGGCCACACCGAGAAGCCCCAGTCCCTTCTTCATGAGGCCCCGCCCTGGTCGATGGACTCGAGATGAAGCCGCTCGAGTCGTTCAACGCCCGGGCCAAGCCCGGCGACGAACTCAGTCTCGTGCTGCTCGGATTCAACAAAGGCCCTTCCATCCGAGGCACTGCGCCAGTGAATCTGCAGGATCAACAGAGACTGATCGCGGTCGATGAACGCCCGCGCACGCACACAGCCCGGCTGCGACTCGATGATTGCCCGTCCGGTGCGGCGCCAGAACCCGACCACCTCATCGAGTCGCTCCACCGGCACGCGCGCGCGGATCAGTCGCACCTCACCGGCTTCGGGCTCGACAAGATGCCTGACAGTCAGGCCATCGCGATCGTCTATCCGAAGGCCCGACTCGCGGATCCTCGCATTGATGACCTGGTGGTCGTCGCTTGAGTAGAAGCGTTCGAAGTCCTCCTGGCGCCGCCAGACAGTGAGAGTGCGCAATCGGCCGGGAGTCTCATCGGACTCGAGGATGGTCGCTAGCTGGAAGCCCGGTTGGGTTGCCGCGACGGGCGCACCGACGTCACTCCAGAACGCCATCGCGCGCCCGCGGGCCTCGTCATCGAAGGTGAATGCGGAGTAGCGGGAGTACATCACCCTTCCTTTCGTCGTTCCTGACTCACGTATCCGTCCGCGGCACGGAGCACTGGCGCGCCACAAACGGCCCGGTGTCTCCAAGAGGGCGACTGCAGGACCGTCACCTTCGTCAGCTTCTCCGCTGGCGGCTCGGGACAGAGCACGCCTCGTCGCTTGATAGGTCGAGGAGCTTGCGATCGACGCACCATTGAATCCAAAGTGCGTTACGTCTGGAGACGGTACAGCTGATGGGCGACGCGGGAAGCCTGCACTTCACGCGTTCTTGCCGCGCTGCCACCACCCTAGTCACGCTGCCAAACCCTCGTGTAGAAGTCAAGAGAGAATATGCTTGCTCTTGAGAAACCGAATGTTTTAGATTGTCGTCATGGTCGATGTCGCCGAGCTCCGGATGATCCGGGCTGTCGCCGACGCACGCTCCTTCAGCGGCGCGGCGCGAACACTTGGCTACAGCCAGCCGGCCGTAGGCCAGCGAATCAGGAGGCTCGAGGCGCGACTCGGGGTGACGCTCGTGTTACGGCAAGGTCGTCGACTGATGCTAACGGAGGCCGCGGAGATCCTGCTCGAACGCGGGTCGGCCGCGCTCGCGCTGCTCGAGTCTGCCGAACGCGAGATCGCCAGTCTCGGCAGTCTCGGTGCGGGAAGAGTGCGTGTTGTTGCGTTCTCCACTGCTAGCGCGGCTCTCGTGCCAAGAACGCTCGACCATCTCCGCCAGCGAACTCCGAATCTCACGCTGACCTTTCGCGAAGCACGTCCCGAAGTCGCCCGTGACTTGCTCGTTCAAGGGGCGTATGACATCGCAGTCGTGTTTCGTTACAGTGTGCTCCCAATCCCAACCGGTAATAGAGACAGGGATCTCGTCCGCATCAGGTTGTTTACGGAGGACATCCGAGTCGCTCTGCCGCGAAGCCATCGGCTCGCGGGTCGTCGCAAGGTGCGGTTGGCCGATCTGGCCGATGAGGATTGGATCGCAGGCCTCCACCGACCCCATCTCGAGCACATTTGTCGTGATGCTGGCTTTGAGCCTAGGGTCACCCATCAGCTCGATGACCATGTCGCTGCTCAGGCGCTCGTAGCAGCCGGGTTCGGGGTCGCTCTGCTCCCGGCACTCTCTGGGGTTGCCAGCCGCCATCCGGACCTCGTATTTGGGAGCCTCAGTCCAACCCCGACGCGGGAGGTGCTGCTTGAGACTCGCCAGGGCATGCTCCGGATTCCGGCCGTGGCGGAGACTGTTAATGCGTTCCGCCATGTTGGCGCCGAGCTTAGAGCGCCTATCCCGGGGTGGGCGTTCCACGCCTGCGAATCATCGGAGAACTTCTGATCTCTCTGCCGCTGTCGACCGTTCATCCCTCGGCACTGTCCGATCTGCGTCGCGTCACCGCCCGTCGCTGCTTCCTTGATGCGACGTTCGTCACCTCACCAAGGTATCCCAGTGGCTGAGGACGTCGTGGTGGTCGGAGGAGGCCTGGGCGGCATCTGTGCGGCGCTGAAGGCTGCCGAGCTCGGGCAACGCGTGCTCCTGGTCGAGGCCGCGTCGAAGCTCGGGGGCACTGCGCTCCATTCCGGCGGGGCGGTCCACATCTGGGGCGCCGAGTCGTGGGATGAATACCGCGCGCACTGTCCGACTGCCCCGGAGCTTGCGCGCACTCTGGTGGAGGAGTTCCGCACCTTCGTCGACTGGCTCTCGTCGTCGGGCGCCCGTGGGTCCTATGCCACGGTGACCTTCCGGGGGGTCACCGTTCCTAAGTACCAGATCGGCGACAGCATGATGCCCGACGCGAAGATCGCCTGGTTCTCGGAACTGGGACGCCGACTCGAGCGGCTGGGAGGCACGATCCTCTTCGAGACCCGCGCGCGAGAGCTGCTTCGGGAGGACGGGGTCGTCGTGGGCGTCGCGTGCGAGCGTAACGGTCGGAAGATGTCGGTGGCGGCGCGCGAGGTGATCCTAGCTTCCGGCGGATTCCAGCGAGACGGGGAGCTGCTGCGTACGTATGTTGGCCCGGCGGCGGCGGAGATCGTCCCGCGCGCGGTGCCGGAGGCGGTCGGCGACGCTCTGAGGATGGCCGTGGCGGTCGGCGCCGCGCTCACTCCAGCCATGGGCAGCCTCTACGGGCAGCTGATGCCCGCGCCGCCGTGCGAAATTCGGTGGTCGAACTTCCTCGATCCGCTGCTGCTCTCCGCGTTCTACGCCAGCCACAGCATCGTCGTGAACTCGGATGGCGAGAGGTTCATGGACGAAGGGCCGTCCGAGCTCAACGGTGAGGTGCTGGACATCGCGACCCGTCAGCCGCCGGGTGGGCTGTGGGCGATCCTCGACGAAGCGATCCGGCGAGAGCACGCCGTCTACGAGCTGCCGCCCGGGAGTCTGCGTCCGCGCAACCTACGGTACTCAGCCTTCCTACCCTACTTCCGAGCACACCGTCGCGGGACACGGCCGAGTATTGGGATCGACGGGCTGCGTCTGTCCCGCGCTCGCGGCGCCACCGTGGTCGTCGCGCGAACGATCGAGGAGCTCGTAGAGAAGCTCGCCGGCCATGGCCTCGACCCCGTACGCCTCGGCCGGACAATCCGTGGATACAACTCCGCGCTGGCCGACCGTAGCGCGGCACTCGATGTCCCCAGCACGGGCGGCGTGCCCCTCGTGACCCGGCCCTATCATGCGATCAAGCTCGCGCCCGGCGTCAGCATGACGTACGGTGGGATCGCTATCGATTCCCGGGCACGAGTTCTCAACACTCGAGGCGCACCGATCCCGGGACTGCGCGCCGTCCCCGGCGCCGCGGGCGGCGTCCACGACCGCTACTACGGCGGAATGCTTGCCTCGTGCGGTGTCTTCGGAATGATTGCCGGCGCAGAAGCGGCGTCCGGCCCCGCCTCCCTCGGTTGAATCGCCGGATCCACCGGGGTCGACGACGTTCTGATCGACGTCGAGGCCGGTGACACGACCGGCTCGCTCCTCGCGATAGCGTTCGACCTGGGCGGCGCAGATCACGTGCGGCATGCGGGCGGCGGCGGGCGCCGTCGAGGCCGTCCGCATCGAGCCGGACGGCGTCGAGCTGGGCGTCGTCGGCGACGTCGAGCCTGCCGGTACCCGCGGGTCGGGCCTCGTCGACGCTGTTGCGGAGCGCGTCCGCATCGGGCTCCTCGACGCCACGCGACGGTTCGTCGGCGACGACACGGCTGTAGCGCTCTCGCCCGCGCTCGCCACGCGCCTGATCGTGCGCGAGGCGAGGAGCGGGCTTTCGTCATCCAGTGGCCGGACGAGGCGGGGCGAGGCGTCGCGGCCGCTCTTCGTGTCCGAGCGTGACGTACGGGAGCTACAGTTCGCCAAGGCCCCGGATCGCGACCGGCTGGCGGCTCTTGGTCGACGAGCTCGGAATCCGCGAGTCGGAGATCCAGCAGGTACTGCTCGCTGGCTCGTTCGGATCGTTCCTCTCCCCGGCGAGCGCGATCCGGATCGGCCTCGTTCCGCACCTGCCGACGACGCGTATCGTGGCTGCCGGCAACGCTGCCGGCGAAGGCGCGAAGATGGCGCTCCTCTCGCTCCAGGATCGGCACGCGGCAGCCGCGATCCTGCACACCGTCTCGTACGCCGAGCTGTCCGATCGCCCGGACTTCAACGAGCGCTTCGTCGACGTCCTGGCCTTTCCCTCGGTCGCATAGCGGGCTCCCGGCGGCCCGAGGCTACGATTGACCGGTGACCCGGATCGCGCTTTCAACCGGCGTCGCGCTGGAGGTCCAGGAGTTCGGCTCGGGGCCGCCCGTGGTGCTGGTTCCCGGCGGGGCGATGACGCACCGTGTCTGGGACCACCAGGTCGCCGCGCTGCAGCGCCGCTACCGGACGCTCGCGGTCGACCTGCGCGGGAGCGGTGGCTCGGACAAGCCGCCCACGGGGTACTCGGTCGACCTCTTCGCCGCCGACCTCGCGGCGCTGATCGAGGCGCTCGGGCTCGAGCGCCCGGTCGTCGCCGGTCACGGCCTCGGCTCCCACGTCGCGCTGCGCCTTGCGGCCACGAGGCCGGGCCTCGTCGCCGGTCTCGCGCTCGCCTCGGCGGCGCCGTGGTTCGTCGGCGAGCGCCGCGACGCTGCCGGCGGCTTCCCGGACGATCTCTGGGAGCGGATGCAGGGCGGCGCCGCGCGGAACCGGGCGCAGGCAGACCTGGATCTCATCGACGAGGCGTTCTTCCACGGCGAGCTGAGCGAGGGGATGCGGCTCTGGAGCCTCGGGATGGCCGCGGAGTGGCCACTCGCCGTCTTCGTGCAGCTCGCGGAGACCCTGCACGACCTCGACCACCGGGACGCGCTCGCCACGATCGACGTGCCGGTCCTGCTGCTCCACGGCCGCCACGACGAGAAGACCCGCTACGACGGCGCCGAGTACCTCCTCGCGCACCTCCCGCACGCGCGCCTGGTGACGCTGGAGGGAAGCGCCCACTGCCCGCACCTCGAGGAGCCAGGGGCGTTCACCGAGGCGCTGCACGGGTTCCTCGACGAGGTCACGGCTGCCGCGCGGGCCGGGCTCGCGACGGCCGGCGCGCCCCGGTAGCGCCTCTCCCGGCGGCGCCCTCACCAGTCCGGCCATACTCTTGGTGCCGTGGGCACGACTCTTTCGGACTACGTTCCGAGCGACCGGCTGCGCGCGACGAGCGCGCCGGTGCTGCTCGGGGGGGTGGCCGCGATCGCGCGGTTGCTCGTGGAGCAGCGCGAGCGCGACGCGCGGAGCGGGCTGAGCAGCGCGGCGTTCGTGTCCGGCTATCCGGGGAGTCCGCTCGGCGGTGTGGAGGGAATGCTCGCGTCTTCGCCCGATCTTGCCGGCCGGCCGGACTTTCGCTTCGTCGCGGGGGTCAACGAGGAGATGGCGGCGACCGCCGTGTGGGGGTCGCAGCAGCCCTTGCCCGGGCTCGGGCTGGCGTTCGACGGCACCGTCGGCGTCTGGTACGGCAAGTCGCCGGGCGTCGATCGTTGCGGCGATCCGTTTCGCAACGGGAACCTGTTCGGTGCGCACCCGCGCGGCGGCGTGCTCGTGCTCGCGGGTGACGACCCGGCCGCGAAGTCGTCGACCGTGCCGTCGGCGAGCGAGGCGACGCTGGCCTCGTTCGGGCTGCCGGTGCTCTATCCGCGCGACAGCGAGCAGGTCGTCGAGCATGGTCTGCTCGGGGTGGCGCTCTCGCGGGCGTCGGGCTGCTTCGTGGCGCTGAAGATCACGACGGATGTCGCCGACGGCGCCTGGAGCGTGGCGCGGGACTTCTCGGAGCTCGAGATCGCCGTCCCGTCGCTGGAGTGGGAGGGAGTGCCGTGGACGTACCGGCAGGCGGCGCCGCCGGGGCCGCCTGCGGCGGTCGGCGCCGAGCGCGACCTGGTCGGCCCGCGCTGGGAGCTGGTGCACGCGTTCGCGCGCGCAAACCGGCTGAACGCGGTCGAGGTCGAGGCGCCCGACGCGTGGCTCGGGATCGTCGTCGGCGGCAAGACGTGCGACGACACGCTGCAGGCGCTCGCCGACCTCGGGCTCGACCGGGAGACGCTTGCGCGGCGCGGGATCCGGGTCCTGCGGATCGGGATGCTCAACCCGCTCGAGCGAGAGAGCGTGCGCGAGTTCGCGCGCGGCCTGGAGACGGTGCTCGTCGTCGAGGAGAAGCTGCCGTTTCTGGAGACGCAGGTGCGTGACGCGCTGTACGGGACGACGCCGGCCCCGCCCGTGCTCGGCAAGCGCGACCTCGAGGGTCTCCCGCTCGTGCCGGCGGACGGCGATCTGACCTCGCCGCGGCTCGCGCCGGTGCTGCGCCGCGTGCTGGCGCCACGGGTCGAGGTGCGCGACGTGCCGGTGCCCGAGGGGCTGTCGCTGCCGGTGCTGCCGCTGCGGCGAATGCCGTACTTCTGCTCCGGCTGCCCGCACAACCGCTCCACCGTCGTGCCCGAGGGGTCGCTCGCCGGCGGCGGGATCGGCTGCCACGGTCTCGTGGGGATGATGGACCGCGAGGAGAGCGCGGTCACCGGGCTCACCCACATGGGCGGCGAGGGTGCGCAGTGGATCGGCCAGTCCTTCCTCCACGAAGGCGGCCACATCTTCCAGAACGTGGGCGACGGGACGTACTTCCACTCCGCCCAGCAGTGCGTGCAGGCGTGCGTCGCGGCGGGTGTCGACATCACCTTCAAGCTGCTCTACAACTCGACGGTCGCGATGACGGGCGGCCAGGACGCCGCCGGCTCGGTGGCGGTCCCCGAGCTGACCCGCAAGCTCGCCGCGGAGGGCGTCCGGCGCACGATCGTGCTGACCGACGAGATCCACCGCTACAACGGAGTTGCGCTTGCAGACAACGCCGTTGCGTGGGACCGCGACCGCCTCGACCGGGCCCAGCGCGAGCTGCGCGAGACGCCCGGGGTCACAGTCCTGGTCTACGACCAGACGTGCGCGAACCAGCTCCGCCGGCTCCGCAAGCGGGGCAAGGCACCCGTGCGCACGATGCGGGTGCTGATCAACCCGGAGGTCTGCGAGGGCTGCGGCGACTGCGGGCACAAGAGCAACTGCCTCTCGGTGCAGCCGCTCGAGACCGAGCTCGGCACGAAGCGGCGCATCGACCAGACCTCGTGCAACACCGACTACTCGTGCCTGGACGGCGACTGCCCCTCGTTCGTCACGGTCGACGTCGACCCGTCCGCGCGCCGGCGCGTCGAGGCGCCGACGCCGCCCGAGTCGCCCGAGCCTCCCGCGGCGGGCGCGAACGGGACGTTCAACGTCTTCTTCACCGGGGTCGGGGGCACGGGGATCGTCACGGTCAACCAGGTGCTCGCGACCGCCGCTCTCCTCGACGGGATGCGGGTCTCGACCCTCGACCAGACGGGGATGTCGCAGAAGGCGGGGCCGGTGATCTCGCACCTGCGGCTTCACCGGGGCGGCGGTCTCGAGCCGGCGAACCGGGTCGGCTACGGGCAGGCCGACTGCTACCTGGCGCTCGACGTGCTCACGGGCAGCGAGCCGCGCACGCTCGCGTACGCCGATCCGTCGCGGACGGCGGCGTTCGTCTCCACGACGGAGGTGCCGACAGGCCCGATGGTGGAGGGCTCGTACGCGGCCGGGTTCCCCGCCCGGGAGGACCTCCTGGCGCGGATCGCCGCCTCCTCGCGCGAGGTCTTCGACCTCGACACGTTCGCCGCCGCGGAGGCGCTGTTCGGCTCGACGACCCCGAGCCACTTCCTCCTGATCGGGGCTGCCTACCAGGCGGGTGCGCTGCCGATCCCGGCCGAGGCGATCGAGCGCGCGATCGAGCTGAACAAGGTCGGCGTTGCGGACAACCTCGCCGCGTTCCGCTGGGGTCGCGTCGCGATCGCCGACCCGGGGGCGTTCACCGACGCGGTCACGCGCAAGGACGCGCGGACGCTCCCGGTCGCTGCGCTGCCCGGAAGCCCGCTCGCGGGAGCGACGCGCGAAGCCGCGGCGGTGCGCGTGCCGCAGCTCGAGGCCTACGGCGGTCGCGCCCTCGTCCGCTCCTACCTCGACGCGGTCGAGGCGGCCTGGCAGGCAGAGCGGCGCGTCACCGAGCGCACCGACTACAGCGAGGCCGTCGCCGCGGGCCTTCACAAGGCGCTCGCCTACAAGGACGAGTACGAGGTCGCCCGGCTGGCCACCACGCCCGAGTTCCTCGCCTCGATCGGCGACGAGCTTCCCGGTGTGAAGCGCGTCCACTACCGGCTGCATCCGCCCCTTCTGCGCTCGATAGGGATGAAGAAGAAGATCGCCCTCGACGCCCGCTGGGCGACACCGTTCCTGCGCACGCTCGCCCGGATGCGGTTCCTGCGCGGCACGCCGTTCGACCCGTTCGGCTACGCGCACGTGCGCAAGGTGGAGCGTGCACTCGCCCGGGAGTACACCGAGCTGTGCGCGTCGCTGACGACGGCGCTCGACGCCGAGGGCTACGACCGCGCGGTCGAGACCGCGAGCGCGATCGACCTGGTCAAGGGCTACGAGGGAATCAAGCTCCGCAACCTCGAGCGCTATCGCGAGCGGCTCACCGAGCTCGGCGCCTGAGGCAGCCGCAGCCGGCCGTCCGCGACGACGACGCGGCCGTCGAGCTCGAGGCGGGCGTCGCGGACGAGCACGTCGGTGTGCGTCGCGGCGCGCGAGGCGCCCCCGAGGCCGAGGTTGTCGCCGAGACCGAGGTGGGCCGTGCCTGCGATCCGCTTGTCCACGAACCCTCCCGTGAGCGCCGTCGGCGCGACGCCGTTCGTGCCGACGCCCAGCTCGCAGACGACGTCCGCGTTCTCGCCCGCCGCCTCGAGGTACGCGCGGAGCATCTCCGCCGCGCCGCCCCGGAGCCCGGCGACGCGCCCCTGCTCGACCTGTAGGACGATCGGCTCGTCCGCGAGCCCGGTCACGAGCGACATCCCGTCGACGACGAGCACGCCAAGGGCGCTCTCCTCGAGCGGAGCGACCGCGGCCTCGAAGAAGTCCGGAAGGGCGCCCCAGCCGCCCGGGAACGCGAGCTCGTTCGTGAGCGCCGTCCCCGGCCGGTCGCCGAGCGCGAGCTCGAGCTCCGTGCCCGCGGCCGTCGTCAGGCGCGCGGAGGAGGCCGCGCCGAGCAGGTCGGCGAGCCGGCGCGTGTCCTCGGCCACGCGCCGGAGCGCCTCGCCGTCGACGTCCGCGAGGTCGTAGGTGACGAAGCCGACGCGCGCCCCGCGCGCCGTCGCCCGGCGACGGTACTCGCTGTGGCCGCCGAACTGGATCCGGGGAAAATCGACATGGAGGAGCGCGACGTCAGCCCTCTCGACGGCGGCGATCGCCGGGGCCGGCATGTCCGCCTCGCGGCGGTAGTCCTCGGCCGTCGTGACGAGCTCCACCTCGAGGCCGCGGGCGCGGGCAGCCTTCGCCGTGGCGGCCGCGGCCACGGCGCGGCCGGCGTCGGCGATCACGGCGAGCCGCTCGCCGTCACGCGCGCCGACCGCGTCGAGCAGGTAGTCGGCGAAGCGCATCAGATCTCGATCCCGCCGCTGACGCAGAACGACTGGCCCGTGATCCCGCTGGCCGCGTCCGAGGCGAGGAACAGCACAGCGGCGGCAACCTCGTCGGCGCGCACGAAGCGCCGGAGCGGGATCTCGCGCTCGTAGCGCGCGCGGAGCTCCTCGAAGGGCTGCCCCAGCGCTTCGGCGCGCGCCGCGATCACGTTCGTCGAGCGCTCGCCCTCGGTCGGGCCCGGAGCGACGAGATTGACGCGGATCCCGTGCGGGCCCACCTCGCCGGCCAGCGTCCGCGTGAAGCCGACCAGACCCCATTTCGAGGCGGAGTACGGCGAGCGGAGCGGATAGCCCTCGACCCCGGCGATCGAGCCGATGTTGACGATCGAGCCGCGGCCGCGCGCGATCATGCCCGGCAGCGCATGGTGTGCGACGAGGAACGGGCCGAGCAGGTTCGTGCGCAGCACGGCCTCGAACTCCTCCGGCGGCAGCTCGTGCACCGGCAGCGTGGGGCCGGCGGAGGCGGCGTTGTTGACGATGACCTCGAGCGGCCCGAGGGCCTCGGCCTGCTCGACCGCATGCAGCACGTCGGCGGCCTCGGCAACGTCCCCGGCGACGCCGACCGCGCTGTCGCCCAGCTCGGCGAGCGCCGCCTCGAGCGCATCCTCGTCGCGCCCCGTGACGCAGACCCGTGCGCCTGCGCCCTGGAGCGCCCCGGCGATCGCGAGGCCGATGCCCCGGTTCCCGCCGGTGACCAGCGCCGCCCTGCCCTCGAGCGCGCCGCTCATCGCGCGGGCCACGTCCAGGGTGCTTGGAGGCCGATGCGGTCGAGAAGCGCGGCCGCGGCCGAGTCCACGCGCTCGAGCAGGCGTGGGAGGTCGATCGTGAGGAGCGTCCCGCGGTCGACGACCTTCCGTCCGTCGACCCAGACCGACTCGATGCTGCGGTCGGTCGCGGTGAGCACGAGGTTCTGCACGGGATGCAGGAGCGGGCGCCACTCGGGGTGGTCGGTGGAGAAGACGACGACGTCCGCGCGCTTGCCGGGCTCGAGCGAGCCGATCTCGTCCGCGAGCCCGAGCGCGCGGGCGCCGTGGAGGGTCGCCATCTCGAGCGCCGTCTCGGGCGGCACCATCGTCGGGTCCATGCGGAAGTCCTTGTAGAGCGTCGCCGCGAGGTACATCAGCCGCAGCACGTCGAGGTGGTTCGAGCCGTTCGCGGAGTCGCCTCCGAGTGCCACGGGGATCCCCTGCGCGAGCATCTCCGGCACGAGGCCGTGGCGGTGGATGCCCTTGACGTGCCGGAGGGCCGCCGTGGGGCAGTGCGCGACCGAGACGCCGGCCCGGGCGAGCTCCGCGACATCCGCCTCGGAGACGTAGACGGCGTGGGTCAGCTTCGTGCGGGGTGCCAGCCAGCCGGCCTCGCCGAGAGCGGCGAGCGGCAGAGACGTGCCGCCGTGCTCGGGCGCGACGCTCGCGTACATCGTCGCGAGCGGCGCGTCGAGCCGCCCGGCGAGCGCGGCCGCGCCGGTGAGGAGCGCCGGCGAGGCCGTCCCGATCCCGAGCAGGATCACCGCGCCGGTGAGGCGGGCAGAGCCCGTCGCCCGCACGCCGGTGACGAGGTCCTCGCAGGCCGCGAGCACCTCGTCGGTCGTCCGGCGCATCGCTGCGGGCTCCGGCGGCAGGTCCCACGCCCAGCGGCCGAGCTGGCCGCGGATCCCTGTCTCGACGACGACGTCGGCCGCCGAGCGCCAGTCGAGCAGCGTTCCCGCCTCGCAGAAGGTCGTCGTCCCGGTGAGCAGCATCTGCGCGATCCCGAGCTCGGCGGAGAGCCGCTCGTCCTCGGGCGTCAGCGCTGCATACGCGGGCAGGAGCCAGCGGGGAAGCCACTCGTCGGGCGGGGCAGCATCGGGGACGAGGCCGCGCATCACCTCCTCGCCGAGGTGCGCGTGTGCGTCGACGAAGCCGGGCGTCAGCACGCACCGCGAGCAGTCGACGACCTCGGTGCCCGGCCGCAGCGACGCGAGCGTCTCCCGGGACGGCCCCACCGCGACGATCGTCCCGTCCTCGTCGAACGCGACGGTGCCGTCACGGAGGATGGTGCGCTCGGGGTCGAGGGTGAGGACGAGGCCGTGCGCGAGCGCCGTCGTCAACGGCCCTCCTCCGGGCTCCAGGCGAGGAGCCGGGCGCGAATGAAGAGGAAGATCCGGTCGAGGAAGAAGCCGATCAGCGACACCGTCACGATCACGACGTACATGTCCGCCGTGGCGAGCGTGCGGTACGCGATCGCCATCATCTGGCCGAGCCCGTCGGAGCCGGCGATCAGCTCCCCGAGGAACACGCCGATGAGCGCCCCGACGAGCCCGATGCGGGCCCCCGTGAGGATCCCGGGCAGCGCAGCCGGGAGCACCACGCGAGGGAACGTCGCGACGCGCGAGAGACCGAGCCCCTCCGCCGACCACAGCAGGCGCGAGTCGATCTGCGACGCGGCAGCGGCGGAGGCGATCAGGATCGGGAAGAGCGCCTCGGCGAAGCCGAATGCGATCTTCGACGCCGAGCCGAGCCCGAAGATGATCAGCATGGCAGGGTAGATCGCCACCTTCGGCGTCGGGAACAGGAACTGCACCAGCGGGCGCAGGAGGTAGCGGACGGTGCGGATCCGGCCGATCAGGATCCCGATCGTGGCACCGACGACGAGCGCGAGACCGAAGGCGATCAGCACGCGCCGCAGCGTCGCCCACGCCTCCTGCTGCAGCGTCCCCTCGTCGATCAGGACGCGGGCTGCGTCCCACACCATCGCCGGCGTCGGCATCACGAACTTGTTGCCGAGCACGCCGCTCTGCGCGAGCAGGTACCAGAGCAGGAGCAGGACGCCGAGCGCGTAGACGTGTGCGAGCAGCGAGAGGGCCGTGCGCAGGGCCCGTCCGCCCCGCGGGCCGCCCTCGCGGCCGGACGGCGGCGGCAGGACGGCGCCGGAGCCGGCGCCGCCGAGGCTCTCGGTGTCCGTCACACGTCCTCCTCGAGCCAGCGGCACGCGAGCTTGACGCCCCGCACGTACACGAAGTCGAGCAGGAAGCCGATCACGGCGAGGATTACCATCACCGCCCAGACGACGAGGTTCGAGCCGATGTCGAGGGCGGTGAACATGTACGCGCCGACGCCGGACTGGCGGATCAGGAGCTCGGACGCGAGCAGCGTGAAGATCGAGATCGCGATCGCGAGGCGCAACCCGGTGAGGATCTGCGGGAGCGCGGCCGGGAGGACGACGCGAGCGAGCGTCCCCACCCGGCCGGAGCCGAGCGAGCGGGCCGACCAGAGCAGCCGTGGCTCGACCGCCTTCGCGCCGTGGTAGGACGAGATCACGATCGGGATCAGGCAGCCCGTGACGATGATCGCGATCCGTGACAGGTCGCCGGCGCCCCACCAGAGGACGAAGATGAGGATGAGCGCGGCCTTCGGCACCGGGTAGCTCACGGTGAGGATCGGGTCGATCGAGTAGAAGAGCACCCGGAAGCGGCCCATCAGCATCCCGAGCGGGATCCCGATCGCGATCGCGATGCCGAGCCCGGCCGCCCAGCGCCCTGCCGAGGCCCGGAGATTCGTCCAGAAGTCCGGATCGGAGAGCACGTTTCCGATCTCGCGCACGACCTCGGAGAACGGCGGCACCGACTCGGAGCGCACCCAGCCGATCCGAGGGGCGATCTCCCAGAGGCCGATCAGAAACAGGAACCCGAGCGCCCCGAGGGCGACCTGCGCGATGGGCAGGCGGGAGAGCAGCCCCGGGGAGGGTGAAGCCGGCGCCGCGGTCGCGGCCCCGCTAGGGCCCGTCGTCACCGAGCTCCTCGGGCTGCTCGCGGCGCAGCAGGCTCCAGAGCTCACGGTGCAGCTCCGCGTACTCGGCCGAGGCGCGGATCTCCTCGTCCGACCGTGGGCGCGGCAGGTTGACCTCGAGCACCGCCTTGACCCGCGCCGGCCGCTGCGAGAACACGTAGATCCGGTCGGAGAGGAAGATCGCCTCGTCGACCGAGTGCGTGACGAAGAGGACGGTCTTCTTCGTCCGCTCCCAGATCTCCATCAACTCCTGCTGCAGCACGACGCGCGTCTGGGCGTCGACCGCCCCGAACGGCTCGTCCATCAGCAGCACCGACGGGTCGGTGGCGAGCGTGCGAGCGATCGCGAGTCGCTGCTTCATGCCGCCCGAGAGCTCCTTCGGATAGTGGTGCTCGAAGCCGTGCAGGTGCACCATCTCGATGTAGCGCTGTGCGAGCTGCTTGCGCTCTGCCCGGCCCAGACCCTTCCGCGCGAGCCCGAAGGTGACGTTCCCGAGCACGGTCTTCCAGGGAAAGAGGACGAACTCCTGGAAGACGATGCCGCGCTCGGGCGAGGGCCGCCGCACCGGCTCGGCGCCGACGACGACGGTGCCGGCGCTCGGCTCGACGAAGCCGCCCACGATGTAGAGGAACGTCGACTTGCCGCACCCCGAGGGACCGAGGATCGAGACGAACTCGCCGGGGTGGACCTCGAGCTCGATCTCGTCGAGCGCGACGACCTCGCCGCGACGGCTCGAGAACTCCTTGCGCACCCCCTCGGCGCGGATGCCGGGGGCGCCGGACGCGACGTCCGGCGCCCCCGTTCCTGGCGGTGTCGTCCCGGCTTCCACGATCAGCGTCGCCGCACGACCTCGCAGCCCTCTGTGCGCTCACCGGCCTGCACGTCGAGCGCGGTGTCGCGCCCGGCGCCGCAGTTGAAGTCGTCGAGGCCCGGGCCACCTCGGATGCTGTCGTTTCCGGGCCCCGCGACGAGCGAGTCGTCGCCGGCGCCGCCGTCGAGGCGGTCGTTCCCCGCCGCTCCGATCAGCGCGTCGTCGCCCGCGCCACCGGCGAGGTTGTCGTTGCCGGCGCCGCCGTCGAGCAGGTCGTTGCCCTTGAAGCCGAGGAGCCGGTCGTTGCCGCCGAGGCCGTACAGCCGGTCCTCGCCGTCCGTGCCACGCAGGGTCTCCGACCTCGCCGAGCCGAGCTTCTCGACGCCCTCGACGAACTTCTTGCCGAGCGCTTCCGCGACGACCGCGGCCGAAGGGTAGAAGCCCGGCATCAGGTAGTCGGTGACCTTGAGCTGCTTCTTGATCCCGCCCATGCGCTGGAAGAAGTTCCAGTTCGCCTGGAGGGCCTTGACGTTCACCGCGCCGTTCGGCGGCCGGTAGAAGTCTTGCTGGGTGATCAGATAGGTCTCGAGGACGGCGCGCGGGAGCTTCGTCGCCGCCACGCTCGCGTCGATCACCTTCTCGCGGTTCGCCGGGTTGCGGATCCAGTTCGCGACCCTGACCCAGTCGAGCACGAACGCCTGCATCTCGCGCGGATGATCCTGGAGGAAGCTCCGGCGGCAGCCGTTCAGGAGCTGCACGAACGGGTTCTGCACGTCGACGACCCGGAACATCGACTTCACCTGGCCGGTCGCGATGATCCGGCCGTAGAACGGCTGCGGGTAGAGCCCCATGTCGATCCGTCCGGCGAGCAACGCCTCCTGCTGCTGCGAGAACGGAAGCTCGACCTTCTTGTAGTCGCTCCCCGGCTTCATCCCGGTCTTCTGCTGGATGTAGAAGTCCTGGAGGTAGTCGGTCGAGCCACCGATCGCCGACGTCGCGACCGTCTTGCCCTTGAGGTCGTTCAGGGTGTTGATCCCGGAGCCGTTCTTCACCATCCAGGCGGTCGAGAAGAACGGCGTCCGCTCCTCGATGAACTCGCCCGTGAGGACGATCGGCGCTCCCTGCTCGATGCCGTTCGGCGCGGACAGCGACCCGACCGTGGCGCAGTCGAGCGTCCCTGCCGCGAGGCCCTGCACGCCGAGTGCCGTCCCGGCGAACTGGAACCATTCGATCGAGTACCACTTGCCCATGTTCGGCGCGATCTCGCTGCCGTAGCGCTGCATGGCGTACTTGATCTCCTCCGCCGGGATGCCCCACCCCATGCGGATCTTGAGCGGCTGCGCGGGCGGCGGCCCGGTCAGCGTCCCGGCGGTGGTGGCGGATGCCGCTCCGGAGGAGCCCGTCGCGGTCTGGGCGACTGCTCCCACGAGCACTGCGACCAACACCACCAGCAGTCCGATCAACGGTCGCCTCATCGGCTCCCTCTCTTTCGCTCGCCCGGGCTCTCGGACGCCCGGATCGGTTGGACGTACCTACCAGTGTCGCGCACCGAGCGCAAGTGCTGACATGTCAGGGAGCACGGGCCCGCCCGGTTCGTGCGAACATGCGTTCGTATGGACGCGACGATCCTGCACGCCGACGCGGACTCGTTCTTCGCCTCGGTCGAGCAGCGCGACGACCCGGGGCTGCGCGGCCGCCCCGTGATCGTCGGCGCGGGAGTCGTCCTCGCCGCAAGCTACGAGGCGAAGGCGTACGGGGTGCGAACCGCGATGGGCGGCCGGCAGGCGCGGCGCCTCTGCCCGCACGCCGTCGTCGTCAGGCCGCGCATGGCGGCGTACGCAGAGGCGAGCCGGGCGCTCCACCGCGTCTTCGAGGATGCGACGCCGCTCGTCGAGGGCCTCTCGATCGACGAGGCGTTCCTCGACGTCCGCGGCATGCGCCGGCTTGCCGGCACCCCGGCCGACATCGCGGCCCGCCTTCGGCAGGACATCCGGGAGCGGGTCGGGCTACCCGTCACGGTCGGCGTCGCGACGACGAAGTTCGTCGCCAAGGTGGCGAGCGGCGTCGCGAAGCCCGACGGGTTGCTCGTCGTCCCGCCGGGCGGCGAGCTCGCGTTCCTCCATCCCCTGCCGGTCGAGCGGCTGTGGGGCGTCGGGCCCGTGACCGCGGCGAAGCTCCGCGACCGCGGCCTGCGCACCGTGGGCGATGTCGCCCTCGTCTCGCAGGAGGCCCTCGTCGCGATGCTCGGGCGTGCGTCGGGCCGCCACCTGCATGCGCTCGCTCGGGGAGAGGACCGGCGCCGGGTCCGGACCGGCCGGCGGCGCGGCTCGGTCGGGTCGCAGTGCGCGCTCGGCCGCCGCGCGCGGGCGCCGGGCGAGGTCGACGCGATCCTCGTCGGCCTTGTCGACCGGGTGACCCGCCGGCTACGCCGGGCGGGGAGGGCGGGGCGCACGGTGGTGCTGCGCCTGCGCTTCGACGACTTCGGCCGTGCGACCCGCTCGCACACCCTGCCGCGGCCGACCGCGGAGACGGAGGTCGTCCTCCGCGCCGCGCGCAAGCTGCATGCCGACGCTGCGCCACTTGTCGCCGAGCGCGGGCTGACCCTGATCGGGATCGCGGTCGCCAACCTCGAGAGCGCGCGGGCTCTCCAACTCGTGCTGCCGTTCGACGCCGCCGGCGGCGCGGCTCTCGACGCCGCCGTCGACGAGATCCGCGACCGCTACGGCACGGCCGCGATCACCCGTGCGGTGCTGCTCGGGCGCGACACGGGCCTCGTCATGCCGCTCCTTCCCGACTGATCTCCTCCGCCACCTCGAGCACCGTCGGGCCCCTCCGGTCGGCGAAGCGGTCGAGCACGCCGGAGGCGCCGGTCACGGCTGTCCGGGGACCACGAGCGTGCCGGTCTCGCCGGCCAGCGCCCGCTCGACGTTGTCCGGGTCGGTGACGATCGCCCGCCCACCGCCCCGCTCGAGGAACCCGATCACCGCCTCGATCTTCGGCGCCATGCTGCCGGGGGCGAAGTGGCCGCCCTCGGCGAGGTACCGCCTCGCCTCGGGCAGCGTCATCCGCTCGATCGGGCGCTGGCGCGGCGTGCCGTAGTCGAGGAAGACGTGCTCGACCGCGGTCGTGATCAGGAGCAGCTCGGCGTCGAGACGGGTCGCGAGGAGCGAGCAGGCGAGATCCTTGTCGATCACCGCCGCGACCCCGGCGAGGTTGCCGTCGGCGTCCGCGACCACCGGGATGCCGCCGCCACCCGTCGCGATCACGACGAAGCCGGCGTCGACGAGCGAGCGGACGGCGTCCTCCTCCACGATTCGGAGCGGTGCCGGCGAGGGCACGACCCTCCGCCAGCCGCGGCACGCGTCCTCCACGACAGACCAGCCGTTCCGCTCGCGACGACGCAGCGCCTCCGCCTCGTCCATGAACGAGCCGATCGGCTTCGAGGGATGGGTGAAGGCGGGGTCGTCAGCCGCCACCTCGACCTGCGTCACGACCGCCACGGCGTGGCGGTCGAGCCCGAGGCGACGGAAGTCGTTCTCGAGGTTCTGGGCGAGCGCGTAGCCGATCGCCCCCTGGCTGTCCGCTCCGCAGACGTCGAGCGGCACCTCGTGCAACTCGTGCGCCGCGAGCTCGGAGCGACGCAGGATGAAGCCGACCTGCGGCCCGTTCCCGTGGCCGATCACGACGTTCCAGCCGTCCCGGATCATCGCGGCGATGTGCCAGCACGTCTCCCCGGCCGCGACGTACTGGTCGCGCACCGTCTGGTGCTCTCGGTCCTTGATCAGCGAGTTGCCGCCGATCGCGACCACCGCGGTGCGCCGCTTCACGCGGGCGCCTCCTCTCGCAGCGGGTACCCGCCCATCGTCAGCGCCATGAGCGCCTTGGCGGTGTGCATGCGGTTCTCGGCCTCGTCGTAGACGACCGACTGCGGCCCGTCGATGACCTCGTCCGTGACCTCGGTGCCGCGGTCTGCCGGCAGGCAGTGCATGTAGAGCGCGTCCGGCGCCGCGAGCGTCATGCGGCGGGCGTCGCAGATCCAGTCGCGGAACGCCGCGGACTCGGCGAGCGCCTTCTGCTCGTCACGGAAGGCGTCGATCCTGCCCCAGGACTTCGGGTAGACGACGTCGGCGCCGCGGAAGGCCTCGTCCATGTCGTGGACCGTGGTGAGCGTCGACCCGGCCTCGGCCGCGGCGGCCTGCGCCCGTTCCATCACCTCGGGCATCAGCTCGAAGCCGTGCGGGTACGCGAGGACGACGTCGATCCCGAACCGCGGCAGCAACGTTGCGAGCCCCTGCGGCACGGAGAGCGGCTTGGCGTACGAGGGGGCGTACGCCCACGACACGGCGACCCTCATCCCGCGCAGGTTCTCGCCGCGCTGCTCGCGCAGCGTCATCAGGTCGGCGAGCGTCTGCGTCGGGTGGTCGACGTCGCACTGCAGGTTGATCAGCGGGATGTCGGCGAAGCGGGCGATCTCGCGCATCCACGCGTTGCCCTCGTAGGGCGCGAGGTCGTGCCGGATCGCGAGGCCGTGGCCGTAGCGGGAGAGGATCACGCCCATGTCCTTCGGGCTCTCGCCGTGGGCGACCTGGGTCTTCTCGGCGTCGAGGTAGATCGCGTGCCCGCCGAGCTGGGTCATGCCCGACTCGAAGGCGTTCCGCGTCCGGGTCGACTTGTCGAGGAAGAGCATGAAGAGCGTCTTGTCCGGCAGCAGCCGGTGCGGCTCGCCGTTTCTGAAGGCGGCCTTGAGCTCGCCGGAGACGGCGAGCGCCTCTTCGATCTCCTCGACCGTCCAGTCGAGCGTCTCGATGTAGTCGCGCCCCGCAAGCGTGGCGCGGTCGATGGCTAGGCGGTGCATGGCTACCTCGCTTTCTCGAACACGTGTCACACCCTCGCCGTCGCGAAGGCCTCGAGCATCGCCGGCACGTCGTCGCCGAGCGGGTAGAGGACGGGGCAGGTGCAGCCTGCGTCGACGTACTCCTGCACCTTCTCCCGGCACTCCTCGGCCGTCCCGGAGGCGGTGATCAGCTGGACGACCTCGTCCGGGACGAGGCCCATCGCCCGCTCGATCTGCGCCTGGGTCGCCGGCCAGGTGAGGATGCGCCCGATCTCCTCGAGCAGCGACTCGTCGACGCCGCTCGCCTTGCCGATGTGCGGCTGCTGGCCGAGGTACTGCGTGACGAGCTCCCGCGCGCGGTCGAGCGCGACCGAGCGGTCGCGGTCGAGCGAGCAGACGACGAGCTGCGGCCGGTCGACGTCGTCGAGCGTGCGCCCGCCGCGGATCGCCCCGGCCGCCAGGTGGGCGAGCGCGGCGCGGTTGTAGTCGGGCCCGACGAGGTAGTTGAGGACGACGCCGTCGGCGATCTCCCCGGCGAGCTCCATCATCCTCATGCCCGTGGTCGCGGCGATGTAGATCGGGACGTGCTTCGGCGAGCGGTCGCCGTGGACGATGTCGATCTCGATCTCGTCGACGTCGACGAACTCCCCATGGAAGGTGACCCGCTCCATCGCGAGCAACCGGCGGGTCACCTCGACGGTCTCGCGCATCGCCTGCACGTGCCTGCGCCGGCGGATCCCGACCTTCCGCGCGAGCGGGTCCCACCAGGCGCCGATGCCGAGCGTGATCCGGCCTGGGGCGAGGTCGTCGAGGGTCGAGAACGTCGCCGCGAGCAGGCCGACGTTTCGCGTCCACGGGTTCACGACGCCGGAGGCGATCCCGATCCGCTCGGTCACCGCGGCGAATGCGGCCATCGGCACCGTCGCCTCGCGGACGAGGCGGCTCTCGGCCTGCCAGACCGCCTCGAAGCCGCTGGCCTCGGCGAGCTGCGCGTAGCGCATGCCGTCGCGGAGCGGGTGCTTGTCCTGCAGGTAGAGCGCTATGCGGTCTGAAGCGGCGACGGCCATCGCCGGCCTCCTTTCGGCTCGAACGGATGAGGGTCGATCTCGTCGAGGCGAGCCCAGAGTCGCTCCGCCTGCGGGCGTGCCCGCTCGACGAGCTCCTGCTGGTCGACGCGCGCGAGGCGCCGGTCGAGGACGACCCACTCTCCCGCGACCATCACGTCGCGCACGGAGCGGGAGGAGAGCCCGAAGATCCAGTGCCCGGCGAAGCTCCCGGTGTCGAGCGGCGCCGGGGCGGCGTAGTCGAGCACGGCGAGGTCGGCGGGCGCGCCGGGCACGAGCGTGCCGAGCGCCGGCTCGTCGAAGGCCCGTCCGGCGAGTCGCGCGCCCTCGGCGAGGCGGGCGAGGGCCCAGCCGGCGCCCGCGCCGACCCCGTCCTCGTGCAGGCGGAAGAACGCCGTCCGCGACTCCTCGAACATGTCGGAGCCGATCCCGTCCGTGCCGAGCGCGACGTGCGGCCCGAGGACGTCGACGCGCGCGCGGCCGATCCCGTTGTTCATGTTCGAGCGGGCGTTGTGCGCGATCGTCGCGCCACGACCGCGCACGAGCGCGACTTCGCCGTCGTCCAGGTGGACGCCGTGCGCGAGCAGCGTGCGCTCGTCGAGCGCGCCGCCTGCCGCGAGCCGCGCGGCGACCCGCGCCCCGTGCAGGGCCTCGGAGTCCGCCTCGTCCGCGAGGTCCTCCGCCGCGTGCACGTGGATGCCGACGCCGTGCGTCCGCGCGGCCTCGACGCAGGCCGCGAGCGTCTCGTCCGAGAGCGTGAACGACGCGTGGGCGCCGATCAGGCCCCGGGTCAGCGGCGGCCGCTCGCGCGCGACGCGCGACGCGAAGCGGGCGTTCTCCGCGACCCCCGCCTGCGCCCGTTCCGGGCCGTCGCGGTCGGAGGTCTCGTAGCAGAGGACGGAGCGGGCGCCGAGCGAGCCGAGCGCGTCGGCGATCACGTCGAGCGAGCCGTCGATCGCGTTCGGCGAGGCATGGTGATCGACGAGGGTGGTCGTCCCGGAGAGCAGCGCCTCCATCCCGCCGACGAGGGCCGAGGCACGGACGCTCTCCTCGTCGAGCGCCCGGTCGAGGCGCCACCAGACCCGCTGCAGGATCTGGAGGAAGCTCTCGGGTGGCGGGAGCCGGTACGGCATCCCGCGCGCGAGCGCGGAGTACAGGTGCGTGTGCGCACAGACGTTGCCGGGGACGACGAGGCAGCCCGAGCAGTCGCGGCTCGGGCCTCCGGCCTCGGCCACGACACGTCCGTCCTCGAGGTGGAGGTCTCGGCGCGCGAGCCGCACGGGGTCGAGGGACGTGACGACGGTTGCGCCGGTGAGGATCATGTCCGCTCCTTTGCGCGTCGGAGATGCGGGACCGCGGCGAGCGCGGCGGGCGCGTCCTTCATCGGAAGCTCCGTCCGGCGAACGCCGTCGAACGCGTGGAGCGCGGCCGCCGCCGCCGCCGCGGTGGGCACCAGCGACGCCTCGCCGACGCCCTTCGCCCCGTACGGGCCCTCGGGCTGCGGCACCTCCACGAGGATGCACTCCACCTCCGGCATGCCGGTCGGCGGGATCAGGTGCAGGGACTTGAGGGTCTCGGTCACGGGCACGCAGCGCTCGAGCACGAGCTCCTCGGAGAGCGCCTGGCCGAGACCCATGTGGATGCCGCCCTCGATCTGGCCCTCGACGAGGGTCGGGTTGAGCGCGCGGCCGACATCGTGCGCGGCGATCACCTTCTCGAGCCGGCCCTCGCCGTCGAGCACGACGACCTGCGTCGCCCAGGCGTACGCGAGGTGCGTAACGGGCTCGTCGGCGTCGTTCGCGGTCGTCCAGTCGACGACGACGTCGCCGCGGAACTCCTGTCCGGCAAGCGACTCGAGCGGGGCCACGCCGAGGGCTTCACGCAACCGGCGGGCGGCGTCGAGCACGGCGTTGCCGCCCAGCACGGTCGCGCGCGACGCGGTCGTGATGCCCGTGTCGAGCTCGCGCTCCGTGTCGACGGCGACGCGGATCCGGTCGGGCGCGACGCCGAGCTCCTCGCAGGCGATCTGGCGCAGGACGGTGTGCACGCCCTGGCCCATCTCCGTCCAGGAGTGGAGCAGCGTGACCGTGCCGTCGGCCTCGGGCCGGAGGACGGCATGCCCCTCCTCGACGACGCCGTTGCCGATGCCCGTGTTCTTGATCCCGCAGGCGATGCCCGCGTGGCGCGCCTCGCGGTAGGCGTCCCGCACCGCGAGCAGCGTCTCCTCGAGGCCGACTCCCTGACCGAGCTTCTGTCCCGTGCCCGTGCGGTCGCCGACGCGCAGGGCGTTGCGCCAGCGGATCTCCCAGCCGTCGATGCCGGCTTTCTCGGCGAGCCGGTCGAGGACGCCCTCGACGGCAAAGTTGGCCTGGCTGACGCCGAAGCCGCGCATCGCGCCGCACGGCGGATTGTTCGTGTAGACGGCCCGGGCCTCGACGTCGACGTTCGGCACGCGGTAGGCGCCGCAGGCGTGGCCCGCGGCGCGCTCGAGCACCTTGTCGCCGACGCTCGCGTAGGCGCCGGTGTCGCCGACGATCCGCGCCCGCACGGCGACGAGCCTCCCCTCCTCGTCGCAGCCCGCCGTGTAGTCGAGCCACAGCGGGTGGCGCTTGGGGTGGAAGCGGATGCTCTCGCGCCGGCCGAGCACGACGAGGACAGGACGCCCGGTGACCAGGGCGAGCAGGGCGGCATGGGGCTGGACGCTCAGGTCCTCCTTGCCGCCGAAGGCGCCGCCGGTCGCGACCTGCGTCACCCGGACGCGCCCCGCCGGGAGACCGAGGAACGAGGCGAGCTGCCGCCGGTCCTCCCAGGCGCCCTGGCCCTGCGAGAAGACCCGGAAGCCGTCGTCGACGGGCACCGCGAGCGCGGCCTCGGGCTCGAGGAAGGCGTGCTCGATCGTCTGCGTCCGGAACCGCTCGTGCACCAGGTGCGCCGCGCCGGCGAGCGCGCGGTCGGCGTCGCCGCGGTGCACGCGCGAGACCGAGAGGACGTTGCCGCCGGGGTGGAGCTCGGGCGCGCCGGCGGCCGTCGCCTCGAAGGGGTCGGCGACGGGCTCGAGCACCTCGTACTCCACTCGGACGAGCGCGGCCGCCTCACGCGCCGCGGCCCGGCTCTCGGCGGCGACCGCGGCCAGCACGTCGCCCACGTACGCCGTGGTCTCGCCGACCGCGACGAGCTGCGGCCGGTCGCGCGTCAACGGCCCCTGCAGCCGCTCGCCGGGGACGTCCGCCGCGGTCACGACCGCGACCACGCCAGGGCACGCCCCGGCGGCGGCCGTGTCGATCGCGAGGACCCGCGCCCGCGGGTGGTCGGAGAAGCGGAGGGCTCCCTGGAGCATGCCCGGCTCGACGAGGTCCGCGACGAAGGGCCGGTCGCCGAGCGCGAGCTCTGCGCCCTCGTAGCGCGGGGCGCGGGCGCCGATGCCGGTCACCGGCTCGGCGCCCGCGCGCGCTTCCCCCGCCTGGCCGCTGCCGCCCGCTCGACCGCGTCGACGATCTTCGCGTAGCCCGTGCAGCGGCAGAGGTTGCCGAGGAGCGCGTGCGCGATCTCGGCGCGCGTCGGCGCCGCGTTCTTGCGGAGCAGCGCCTCGGCCTTCATCACGACGCCGGGCGAGCAGAACCCGCACTGCGAAGCGCCTGCGGCGACGAAGCTCTCCGCCCAGAGCCGCCGCGACTCCTCGTCGAGCCCCTCCTGCGTGACGACGCTCTTGCCCTCCACCCGGGTCGCCTTCTGGGCGCACGAGACGACCGCGTGACCGTCGACGAGGACGGTGCACGCCCCGCACGAGCCCTCCGGGGCGCACCCGTCCTTCGGCGAGCGCAGGCCGAAGTCGTCGCGGAGCAGCTCGAGCAGGCTCTGCCCGTCGCAGGGCTCCGCGACGACGGTCAGGCCGTTGAGCGTGAGCTCCACCTCGGCTTCACCCCCTACTCGACGGCCCCGAGCACGAGCGCGAGCAGCGCCATCCGCATGACGACGCCGTTGAACGCCTCCTGCCAGTAGCGCGCGTGGCGCGTCTGGTCGACGTCCGCGGGCAGCTCGTCCATGCGCGGCAGGCTGTGCAGGATGATCGCGCCCGGCTTCGCCTTCTCCCGCAAGAGCTGGCGGGTGACGCGGTACGTGGCCGGGGTCGTCGCGACGCCGCCGCCCCCGCGCTCCTCGCGCGAGGCCGTGTAGTCGGCCTGCACGACCGGCTCCATGTAGATGACGTCGCACGCCTCGATCACGTCCTCGACCGAGAACGCCTCCTCGTAGCGGACGTTCCGCTCCTCCAGCTCGCGCGTGAACTCGGGCGTGAGGGACATCTCCGGCGGCCCGACGACGTACGCCTTCGCGTCGAACTGCGAGAGCGCGTAGAGGATCGAGTGCATCGTCCGCATGCGCATGTCGCCGACGAGGAGATAGGTGAGGCCGTCGAGGCGCCCGAGCTCCTTCTGCGTCGTGTAGAGGTCGGTCAGCACCTGGGTCGGGTGCTCGCCCCAGCCGTCGCCGCAGTTGATCACCGGGATCGACGCCCACCTCGCGGCCTCCGCGGGCGCGCCCTGCTCGAAGTGGCGCATGGCGATGACGTCGCCGTAGTACTCGAGCATGTGGACCGTGTCCTTGATCGACTCCTGGTAGAAGTCGCCCGCCCGGGTCATCTTCGCGTCGGAGAAGCCGAGCACGTGCCCGCCCAGGCGGTGCATGGCTGCCTCCGTCGCGAGACGCGTCCGCGTGCTCGGCTGGTAGAACGCCGTCAGGAGCGTCTTGCCGGACAGGAGATCTGCGTTCCGGCGGGTCTTCGCGATCGGCGCGAGCTCGTCGCAGACCTCGAAGATGCGCTGGAAGTCAGCGCGCTCGAAGTCCCGAAGCGACAGGATGTCTCGTCCGAGGAAGCTCCTCATCGTGTCTCCTCCTCTCGGTCGGAGCCGTTCGCACGACTCCCGTGAACAACACCGCGACCCGCTCTTCCGGGTCGAGGTCCCCGGCCGCGCGGAGCGCGAGCAGGCCGGCGAGCCCCGCGGAGCCCGTGGGGTCGACGTCGATCCCGGTCGCCTCCCGCGCGAGCGCGTTCGCCGCCATGAGCGACTCGTCGTCCACCACGAGCGGCCGCCCGCCCGTCGCGCGCATCGCCTCGACCACCGCGAGCCAGTCGTACGTCTCGTCGTCGAGGATCCCGTGCGCGACGCCTCGCGGCTCCGTCTCCCACGGCCACATGAAGCGGGAGCGGTGCCGCGCCGCGAACGCGACGGGGTCGTCGGCGTCGACCCGCTCGAGCGCCTCGAACGCGCGCCGGAGCGGCCGGGCCCCCTCCGTCTGCACCGTGTCCAGCCGCGGCGCGCTCGCGAGCGCGCCGAGGGCGACCGCCTCGTCGAAGGCGTGGGCGCACGCGCTCGCGAGCGCGCCGCCTCCGACCTGGACGACGAGCCGGTCGAGTGGGACACCGGCGGCGGCGAGCTCCCACCCGAGCGTCTGGCCTCCTTCGACGGCGAGGCCGTTGAGGTTCCCCTGGCAGGTGAACGGAAGCGCGCCGGCGGCGAGCGCCTCGAGCAGGCGGTGGTAGGCCGGATCGCCGGGACGGCCGTCGCGCGGGCACTCCTCCACCAGGGCGCCGAGCTCACGCAGCCGCGCGAGCACGGCCGGCTCGGCGTGGGGCGGGACGAAGACGCGCAGCGTGCGCCCGCTCGCCGCGGCGAGGATGGCCGCTGCGAGCGCCGCGTTGCCGCAGCTCGCGATCGCGAGCTCGGGCCTCGGCGCGCGTTCTACGAGGCCGAGCTCCTCTGCCACCGCGAGCTGGAGCAGGACACCGAACAGGTGCCGCGCCTTGTGCGAGCCGGAGACGTTGCCCGTCTCGTCCTTCACCCAGACCCCGCCCGCCCCGGAAAAGCCGCAAGCACGGCCGAGCTCCTCGCTGCGCCGGAACGGCGTCGTGCGGAAGCCGTGCCCGTCGACCGCCGCCACCGCGTCGTCGAGGCGGCGCACGAGCGCGCGGAGCCGGTCGTCGGCGATACCCCCCGCGAGTGCGAGTCGCGCGGCGTGGAGCAGCCCGCGGTAGCGGAGGAACGGGTTCGGCTCGGGGTCGTCGAGGGGGAAGGAGACGCGCGCGAGGTCGAGCCTGCGGCGCAGGACGTGGTCGACGTCGTCGCCGGGGCGCGCCTCGGGGCAGCGGAAGGGGTACGGCTCCCACGGCCCGGGCGAGGCGCCGCAGCCCGAACAGACGAGGCGGCTTCCGATCGTGCTCATAGGGCCTCCAGGACGCCGGTCCGGGCGTTGAGGTCGTCGATGAGGTCGTCCCACGCCGCCACGCGGTCGGGGAGCGCCTTCCAGAACGCCGGGTCGCGGCGCGCCTCGAAATCCGCGAGCGAGACGTCCTGCTGCTCGACCCAGGTGTAGTAGCCGAGGTTGAAGATCCGCCGGCGCTCATTCGAGTCGAGCTCGCGAAGGTGGTCGGTCGCGGCGCCGAGCAGGTGCTCGCCGTACGTCTCGGCCGCCGCGACGCGGTCGAAGCCGTCCGGGAAGTACCGGGCGCGCGCCGTCTCGCGCTCGCTGTCGTACATCGGCGCACCGTCGGTCGCGACGGTGACCAGGACGTCGTCGGAGCCGAGCCCGAAGTGCTTCGCGACCTTGATCGCGCCGAGCACGTTGCAGATGCTCGAGAGACCGAGCGACGGAAGGCCGGCGAGCGCCCCGTCGGACACGCCGCGCCGCGCGAGATGGCGCCGGCCGGCCTCGGTGCCGAAGAGGACGCCGAGCCGGTCGGTCGCCCGGTCGGAGACGGCGAGGACGACGTCCGTCGCGAGCACGTTGTGGATCAGGGGAACGTGCTTGTCGCCGATCCCCTGGATGTTGTGCTCGCCGAAGCCGTTGTAGAGGAGCGTCGGGCACTCGAGCGCCTCGCAGGCGACGGTCAGCGAGCCGTAGCGCTCCTTCAGGCGGTCGCCTGCGGCGATCGTCCCCGCCGAGCCCGTGGCCGACACGAACGCCCGCAGCCGGAGCTTCGGCTCGCGCTCGCGCAGCGACTCGAACACGCGCTCGAGGGCGGTCCCGGTCGCCAGGTAGTGGACGAGGTAGTTCCCGAGCTCGGAGAACTGGTTGAGGACCACGTTGTCCGGGTCGGCGGCGAGCTCCCTGCAACGGTCGTAGATCTCCTTGACGTTGCTCTCGGTCCCCGGCGTCGTCACGACGTCGGCCGGGTCCGAGACCCAGCGGTCGAGCCAGTCGAAGCGCTCGCGGCTCATACCTTCGGGCAGGACCGCGACCCCGCGGCAGCCGAGCAGCCGTGAGATGGCGACGCCGCCGCGGCAGTAGTTTCCCGTCGAGGGCCAGACGGCGCGGTGGCGCGTGGGATCGAAGGTGCCGCTCGCGAGGCGCGGCGCGAGGCACCCGTACGCGGCGAGCACCTTGTGGGCCCGGATCAGCGGGAAGCGGTCGCCGAGCGCGACGACGATCCTCGCCTCGACTCCCGTCAGCGCTCTCGGCAGGACGAGGTGCTCGGGGACGTCGACGAGACGGGTGCGGTCGGAGCCGTTCGACCAGTGCACCCGGAAGAGGTTGAGCGGATGCGGGTCGTCCAGGCCGACGTCCGCGAGAGCCGCTAGGACACGCGGGGGGATCAGCGACGGGCTCGCGAGCTGGGCGAACGTCGGCAGCGCGATCCCGGCCTCGCGCAGTCGCACCACGGTCCGCGAGAGAGCGTCGTCGTCGACGACCTCCCGGTGAACCGGCTCGCTACGCACGTCGCCTCCTGGGTGGCTCCCGACCGACAGTAGGTCGGAGCGCGGCCCGCGACTTCGGGCCTTTCACGCAGGCGCGATCAGGGAATCCCCCATCGCGGAGTGGCCGGGCCGGCCGCACGCGCCGAGCGGTCGCAAACGGCGCAAAGCGGTTCACCCGGGTGGAAAGGAGGCGGCCGGCGGCGGTCGCGTGGTTGACGCGTTACGTTCGCCACCGTGAACCTCGTCTGGGGCGCGCTCGTCGTCGCGGCCGCGACGGCCCTCGCCGTGACGGCGATGCTCGTCGTGCGGCGCCGGGCGCCGGAGGGCAGCTACTTCTCGGACGGCGACCGTGCGTCGGGCGTGTTCGGCGTCCTCGCGACCGGCTTCTCGGTCCTGCTCGGGTTCATCATCTTCCTCGCGTTCACGAGCTACGACCAGTCGCGCCTCGGCGCGGAGAGCGAGGCGCTCGTCCTCGTGCAGCAGGTCGAGAACGCGCAGCAGTTCCCGGCCGCCTCGTCGGCGAAGCTGACCGGGCAGCTCCTCTGCTATGCCCGCTCGGTCGTGGGGGACGAGTGGCGTCGCATGGAGAGCGGCGGCACGGTGGGCGACGCGCCGAACCCGTGGTCGCTGGAGCTGTTTCGCACCCTCGGCAGCGTCCAGCCGCAGACGGCGGCGCAGCAGTCCGCCTACGACAAGTGGCTCGAGCAGACCTCGACGCGGGAGGAGGCCCGCCGCGATCGCGTCCACGGGGCCGCGGGGGTGATTCCGTCCCCGCTCTGGATCGTTCTCTTCTTCATCACGGCCGTGATCTTCGTCTACATGCTGTTCTTCGCCGACAGCGGTGAGCGCGCCGTGACGCAGGGCCTCCTGATGGGCGCGGTGACGTCGGTGATCGTGACGATGCTCCTGCTCCTCTCGTTCCTCGACAGCCCGTTCCACTCCGGTGTCGGCGGCCTGAAGCCCGTCGCGATGGAGCGGTCGCTGGCCGCGCTGGACGAGGTGCTGCCGTCCTTCGCACCGGGGTCGTGCCACCGTGCGACGAGCGGGGCCGGCCGCTGTGAGCGGCGAGGCGGGGGCCGATCGCGTCGCGCTCGTCGCGACGATCCTGCTCGCGCTCGCGACGGTGGCGACCGCCTGGAGCGGCTACCAGGCAAGCCGCTGGAACGCGGAGGCGACGAAGGCGACCGGGCGGAGCAACGCCGCGCGCGTGGAGTCGACGCGCGACTCCGATCGCGCGAATGCGCTCACCCAGGTCGACGTCGCCATGTTCATGCAGTGGGTCGACGCGTACGCGAAGGGCGAGCAGGAGCTCAGCGACTTCTACTTCGCGCGCTTCCGGCCCGAGTTCAAGCCGGCGCTCGACGCGTGGATCGCGACAACGCCGCGGACGAACCCGAACGCCCCGCTCACGCCGTTCGCGATGCCGCAGTACCGCTCCGCCGCGCGCGAGAGCGCGGAGCGGCTCGAGGCCCAGGCGGACGAGCTGGCGGCGACGGCGCGCAGGAACATCCAGCGCTCGACGAACTACGTGCTCGGCGTCGTCCTGTTCGCGGCGGCGTTGTTCTTCGCGGGCATGAGCACGAAGCTCCCGTCCCCGCGGCTCCGGCTCGCCATGCTCGCGATCGGGATCGTCGTCTTCCTCTCGACCTTCGCCTGGATCGCGGCCTCGCCCGTCAGCGTCTCCGTCTGACCGGCCGGCGCTACCCGGCGGCGAACCCCGCGAGCGCGGCCTCCACGAGCCGCGGCAGCGTGGCGAGGTTGTAGCCGCCCTCGAGCACCGCGGCGACCCGCGGGCCGAGCTGTGCCGAGCGCCGCGCGAGCTCGGCGAAGCCCTCCTCCGTCACCTCCATGCCAGCGAGGGGTCCTCGACATGGGCGTCGAACCCGGCCGCGACGAGCACGAGACCCGGGTCGAAGGCGGCGACGGCCGGCTCGACGAGATCGCGGAACGCCGCCGCGTACTCGGCGTCGCCGGAGCCTTCCGGCAGGGGGACGTTCAGCGTCGTCTCGTCGCTCGTCCCGGGCCCGCCGCTGCCCGGGTAGAACGGCCACTGGTGAAGCGAGACGGCGAGCACCGAGTCGTCGCCTCGAAAGATCGCGTCGGTCCCGTTGCCGTGGTGGACGTCCCAGTCGACGATCGCGATGCGCTCGACCCCGAGCTCGTCCTGCGCATGCCGGGCCGCGACGGCGACGTTGTCGAAGAGGCAGAAGCCCATCGCATGATGTCGTAGGGCGTGGTGCCCCGGCGGCCGCACGAGCGCGAACCCGTTCGCCGCGGCGGCCTCGGCGGCGCAGCCGGCCGCGAGGCGGGCCGCCTCCCACGAGGTCGGGCCGGCGAGCGTGTCGCCGTCGAGCCACGTCTCTTCCCTGAGCGAGGCGATCGTCTCGACGTACGCCGCATCGTGCACGCGCTCGATCTGCGCCCTGCTTGCACGCGTGCCGTGGCGAGCGCCGCCGAGCGCTTCGAGCAGGGTCGCGAGGCGCTCCGGCCGCTCCGGATGGTGGTGGTGCCCCGTCGGATGCAGGTGCGCCATCGCCGGGTGGGAGATCAGCTCGATGCGGCCTCCTCGAGCCTTCCGCGAGGCGCCCCATTCCGAGAGAAGCGGCAGCGGCGGCCAGCGCGCGCCAGTCCGGCCCGTGCTCGGGGAGCGGCGGGAGTGGTGCCGCGGAGTCGAGCGTCGCGATCCGCCGGTAGGTCAGCAGAGCGTCCGCCTCGGCCGAGAAGCGACCCGCGCCAAGGAGCGCGTCCAGGCTTCCGTGCCCGGCGAGGAGCGAGGCGGCGGTCTTCGCGCCGACGCCGCGAGCGCCGGGAATCCTGTCCGACGGGTCGCCGCGGAGCGCGATGAAGTCGGGCACCTGTGCGGGCTCGACGCCGTAGCGCTCGCGCACCTCGGCCGGTCCGATCCGCGCGAGCTCGCTCACGCCGCGCACCGGCTGCAGGATCGTCACGTCCTCCGCGGCGAGCTGGAACGCGTCGCGGTCGGATGTCGCGACGAGCGAGGTGCCGCCGGCCTTTCGCTCGGCGGCGACCGCGGCGGCGAGGAAGTCGTCCGCCTCGTACCCGGGCGCCTTCGCGCACGCGATGCCGCCCGACTCGAGCAGCCCCGGGGCGAGGTCGAGCTGCTCGAGGAGCTCGGGGTCGAACACGCGCCCCGCCTGGTAGCCGGGCAGCAGCTCGTGCCGGTAGGTCGGGACGGTGAGCGTGTCCCAGCCGACGACGACCGCACGCGGCCGCTCCGCCTCGCACAGTCGCAGCACCATCGAGACGAGCCCGGTGAGCAGGTTGCCCGGCCGGCCGTCCGCCCGGCGAATCGAGCGCGGCAGCGCGTGGAACGCGCGGTGCGCGAACGAGTCTCCGTCGATCACGAGCAGCGGCCGCCTCACGCGCTCCCCAGCGTCGCCTTGGTCAGGTGTCGGACTTCAGTCCGACACCTCCGGCCCGACGCCGTCGCCCCGACATGGGTGTCCGACTGAAGTCGGACACCGGGGCTTGCGCGCGACGTCACAGCTTCCCTCCCGCCGTCGCCTCCAGCCCCGTGATCGCCTCGCGCAGCCGGTCGGTCGCCACCTGCGCGGCCTCGGCGGGGTCGAGCCCTGTGAGGTCGCCCGTCTCGATCGGCGGCCCGTACGCGACGCGCAGCGGCCCGAGCCGGCCGAGGCGCTCGGTGCCGGCGATCCCCGCCGGCACGAGCGGCACGCCCGCCTCGAGCGCGATCCGGGCGGCGCCCGTGTGCCAGCGCGCCTCGTGTCGCTTGCGCAGGCCCTTTCTTCGCCGCGTCCCCTCGGGGAACATCACCACGGCATGGCCCTCCCTGCAGAGGGCGACGGCCGTGTCGATTGCCTGCTGGTCGCGCTGGCCGCGGTCGACGCGGAAGCCGCCGCCGGCGCGGATGATCCAGCCGAGCGGCGGCCAGAACAGCTCCTTCTTCGCCATGAAGCGCAGGAACCGCCGCGGGAAGAGCGGCATCCCGAGGGGCCACGGGTCGAAGTTCGACCAGTGGTTCGCGGCGAGCACGCAGCCGCCGTCGGGAACGTGCTCCCGGCCCGTCGAGCGGAGCCGGAAGAGCACCATCAGCACGGGCCAGGTCAGCGCCGCTACGAGGGAGTACAGCCAGCTGGGCCTCGCCCTGCGCACCATTCGCGCGCAGGATACGCTCGCCCGCAGGCGAAGCGGCGCGCGACACCGTCGTTACTCTGACCGATCCATGACCAGTCTCGTAATCGTCGAGTCCCCCGCCAAGGCGCGGACGATCGCCGGCTATCTCGGCAAGGACTTCGTCGTGGAGTCGAGCATCGGCCACATCCGCGACCTGCCCAACCGTGCCTCCGAGATCCCGAAGGAGCAGCGAGAGCGGTTCGGCCAGCTCGGCGTCGCCGTCGAGGACGAGTTCGAGCCGATGTACGTCGTCGACGCCGACAAGAAGCGCGTCGTCTCCGACCTGAAGAAGAAGCTGCGCGACGCCGACGAGCTCCTGCTCGCCACCGACGAGGACCGCGAGGGCGAGGCGATCGCCTGGCACCTGCGCGAGGTGTTGAAGCCGAAGGTCCCCGTGCGGCGCATGGTCTTCCACGAGATCACGCGGGACGCGATCGAGCGTGCGCTCGGCCAGACGCGTGACATCGACGAGCGGCTCGTCGACGCGCAAGAGACGCGCCGCATCCTCGATCGGCTCTACGGGTTCGAGGTCTCGCCCGTGCTCTGGAAGAAGGTGATGCCGCGCCTCTCCGCGGGGCGCGTGCAGTCGGTCGCGACCCGTCTCGTGGTCGAGCGCGAGCGCGAGCGGATGCGGTTCGTCGCGGCCGGCTACTGGGACGTGCTGGGGACGTTCGAGCCGGGCCCGTTCGAGGCGCGCCTCGTCGCGCTCGGAGGCACGAGGCTCGCCCAGGGCCGCGACTTCGGCGAGGCGGGCATCCCGGGCACGGGGGTCCTCGTGCTCGACGAGCAGCGGGCGCGCGAGGTCGCGGCCGCCCTCGAGCATCGCACCTTCACCGTCTCGAAGGTCGACGAGAAGCCCTACACCCGGCGGCCGGCCGCGCCCTTCCGAACCTCGACGCTCCAGCAGGAGGCGAGCCGCAAGCTCCGCTTCTCGTCGCAGACGACCATGAGCCTGGCGCAGCGGCTGTACGAGAACGGGCACATCACGTACATGCGCACGGACTCGGTGACGCTCTCCGACGCGGCCTCGCAGGCGGCGCGCGCCCATGCCGCCCGCGAGCACGGCCCGGAGACCGTGCCGGCCGAGCCGCGGCGCTACGAGCGCGCCGTCGCGAACGCGCAGGAAGCACACGAGGCGATCCGCCCGGCGGGCGACGTCTTCCGCACGCCTGCGCAGCTGGCGCGGGAGCTCAGCCGCGACGAGCTGGCGCTGTACGACCTGATCTTCAAGCGCACGATCGCGTCCCAGATGAAGGATGCGGTCGGGCAGACCGTCTCGATCGAGCTCGGCGCGACGACGGCTGACGGCACCGAGGCGACCTTCCGCGCGAGCGGAACGGTGATCACCTTCCCGGGCTTCATGCTCGCATACTCGGCCGGCCGGGACGAGCCGGCGGACGAGGACGAGGAGCGGCGGCTGCCGCCCGTAGCGGCCGGCCAGGAGCTCACGGCCTCCGCGCTCGAGCCGCAGGGCCACGAGACGAGCCCGCCGGCGCGCTACACCGAGGCGAGCCTCGTGAAGGCGCTCGAGGAGCGCGGGATCGGGCGACCGTCGACCTACGCGTCGATCATGGGGACGATCCTCGATCGCGGCTACGTCTACAAGAAGGGCACGGCGCTCGTGCCGACCTTCCTGGCCTTTGCGGTGACGCAGCTCCTCGAGCGGCATTTCGACCAGCTCGTGGACTACGACTTCACGGCGCGGCTCGAGGACGACCTCGACCGGATCGCGAGCGGGAACGAGGACCGGGTCGCGTGGCTCCGCCGGTTCTACTTCGGCGACGGCGATCCGGGGCTCCACGCGCTCGTCACCGACCACCTCGAGGGCATCGACGCGCGCGAGGTGAACTCGATCGCGATCCCCCGTTCGGACGTCGTCGCCCGCGTCGGCCGCTACGGCCCGTATCTCGAGCGCGGCGAGGAACGCGCGAGCATCCCCGACGACCTGGCGCCGGACGAGCTCACCGCCGAGCGTGCCGAAGAGCTTCTCGCTACGCCGGCCGGCGCCGAGCGCTCGCTCGGGCGGCATTCGGAGACCGGCCGCGAGATCGTCGTCCGCGTCGGTCGCTACGGCCCCTACGTGACCGAGGTGCTCCCCGAAGGCGCCGAGGGCAAGCCCCGCACCGCCTCCCTGTTCGCCTCGATGAGCCCAGAGACGGTCACGCTCGCCGAGGCGCAGCGCGTGCTCACGCTTCCGCGCACGCTCGCGGGCTCGGACGGCCAGGAGATCGTCGTCGCGAACGGCCGCTACGGCCCCTACGTGAAGCGTGGCTCGGAGACCCGCTCGCTGGAGTCCGAGGAGCAGCTCCTCGAGCTTACGCCGGAAGACGCCGAGGCGATCCTCGCCCAGCCGAAGCAGCGCCGGGGCCGGGGAGCGCCGAAGCCTCCGCTCAGGGAGCTCGGCGTCGATCCCGGAAGCGGCAAGCCGCTCGTCCTCAAGGACGGCCGCTTCGGGCCGTACGTCACCGACGGCGTGACGAACGCCAGCCTCCGCCGGGGGACGACGTGGACGGGCTGACGCTGGAGCGTGCGCTCGAGCTCCTTGCCGAGCGCCGAGCGAAGGGCCCCGTGGAGCGGCGTCGGCGCGGCGGAGCGCGTCGCTAACACGCGCGTCCCGCAACCGTCCTATCATGTCAGAGTCGGGTAGAGCCGCAGACGGGCCGGGCGGTGCAGGGCGTCACGGGTCGGAATACGAGTGCTGACGCACGCGTTGCCGGTTTGTGACACGGTTTGCCGTCCCGATCCCGTGGAAAGAACGGCAGCAGGTGCATAGAGTCAGGGAGATTGTGCTCCGCCGAGGTCGAAAGGACGACACACCGGCTTGACGCAGAACCAGCTCATCGAACTGTTCGAGACCGAGCAGCTGAAGTCGATCGTGGAACGCTCGGAGGAGCGCGGCTGGGTGGACCCGGTCGAGCTCGAAGGATTCGTCACCGAGCAGGAGCTTGCCGCGGAGGAGGTCGAGCAGGTCACGCGCGAGCTCGAGGCGATGGGCCTCGAGATCGGCGCGCCGATCGACACCGAGCAGGAGAAGGCGAAGGAGGCAGCCGAGGCGGCCGTGTGGGCGAGCGAGTCCCTCTCCGGCGCCGCCGACTCGCTGCAGCTCTTCCTCGCGGACGTCGGCCGTCACAAGCTGTTGAACGCCGCCCAGGAGGTACAGCTGGCGAAGCGGATCGAGCGCGGCGACCCGGTCGCGAAGCGCCACATGATCGAGTCGAACCTGCGGCTCGTCGTCTCGATCGCGAAGGGCTACCGCGGGCTCGGCGTCCCGTTCCTCGACCTGATCCAGGAGGGCACGCTCGGGCTCAACCGGGCAGTCGAGAAGTTCGACTGGCGCCGCGGCTTCAAGTTCTCGACGTACGCGACGTGGTGGATCCGCCAGTCGGTGCAGCGTGCCGTCGCGAATCACGCGCGCACGATCCGCGTGCCCGTCCACGTCGTCGAGCGGCAGCAGAAGCTCTCTCGCGCCGCCCGCCGGCTCGAGGTCGAGCTCGGCCGAGAGGCGACGAAGGAGGAGCTCGCGGAGGCCACGGGCCTGCCGATCCAGCACGTCGAGGAGGCGATGAGCGCCGCCCACGCGTCGGTCTCGCTCAACCAGTCGGTCGGTGCGGACGACGAGGGCGAGCTCGGCGACCTGTTCGCGGACCGCGAGGCGGTCGACCCGTTCGACGAGGCGGAGGAGTCGCTTCGCCGGCAGGGCGTCCGGCGCGCGCTCGACGCGCTCCCCGAGCGGGAGCGGCGGATCCTCGAGCTGCGCTTCGGGTTCGAGGGCGAGCCGTGGACGCTCGAGGCGATCGGCCACGAGCTCGACCTGACGCGCGAGCGCGTGCGCCAGCTCGAGGGCCAGGCCCTGAGCCGGCTCGCCGCGCTGCGCGAGCTCGCGTCGCTCGCCGCGTAGCCTACGGGCCAGCTGTCCGACGTGGTGTTCGACGTGGGTGTCCGACTGAAGTCGGACACCTCCCGTGTGGCGTTGGCGCTGGCCGTGTGTGTCCGACTTCAGTCGGACACCTTGGGGGACTCAGCTCGCGGCCAGCTTCCGCAGCACGTAGGGGAGGATCCCGCCGTGGCGCACGTACTCGCGCTCGCGCGGCGTGTCGAGCCGCAGGATCGTGCGGAACTCCTTCCCGCCCGCGTGCACCGTCACCTCGCGCGCCTCGCCGTTCTCGACGCCGGTGACGGAGAACTCCTCGCGCCCGGTGAGGCCGAGCGACTCGCGGCTCTCGCCGGGGAGGTACTGGAGCGGGAGAACGCCCATCATCAGCAGGTTCGAGCGGTGGATCCGCTCGTAGCTCTCGGCAATCACGGCCTTCACGCCGAGCAGGTTCGGCCCCTTCGCCGCCCAGTCGCGTGACGAGCCCGAGCCGTACTCCTTCCCTGCAAGGACGATCGTCGGCACGCCTTCGGCGAGGTAGCGCTCCGCGGCCTCGAAGATCGTCGTCTCCTCGCCCGAGGGCAGATGCACGGTCCAGGTGCCCTCCGAGCCCGGAACGAGCAGGTTGCGGAGCCGCACGTTGGCGAAGGTGCCGCGCACCATCACCTCGTGGTTGCCGCGCCGGGAGCCGTACGAGTTGAACGCCTTGCGCTCGACACCGTGCTCGACGAGGTAGCGGCCCGCCGGTGCATCCGGCTTGACCGACCCGGCGGGCGAGATGTGGTCGGTCGTGACCGAGTCGCCGAGCGAGACGAGGCAGCGCGCTCCGTGAACGTCGCCCACGGAGCCCACCTCGATCGACATCCCCTCGAAGTACGGAGGACGCCGGACGTAGGTGGAGTCGTCGCTCCAGGCGTAGAGATCCCCGGAGGGGATCTCGAGCTCGCGCCAGTCGGGGTCACCGGTGTAGACGTCCGCGTAGGTGCGCTCGAACATCTCGCGCCCGATCGCGCCCTCGACCGTCTCGCGGACCTCCTCCGGGGAGGGCCACACGTCGGCCAGGTAGACCGGCTCTCCGCTCGCGTCGTGACCGAGCGGCTCGGTCGCGAGGTCGACGTCCATCCGTCCCGCGAGGGCGTACGCGACCACGAGCGGGGGGCTCGCGAGGTAGTTCGCCTTCACCTCCGGGTGGATCCGCGCCTCGAAGTTGCGGTTGCCGGAGAGCACGGCGCAGGCGACGAGGTCTCCCTCGGCGATCGCCTGCGAGACGGGCTCGGGGAGCGGCCCCGAGTTCCCGATGCAGGTCGTGCAGCCGTAGCCGACCGTGTGGAAGCCGAGCGCCTCGAGGTAGGGCGTCAGGCCGGCGCGCTCGAAGTACTCGGTCACGACCTTCGACCCGGGGGCGAGGCTCGACTTCACCCACGGCTTCCGGTCGAGGCCGCGCTCGACCGCCTTCTTCGCGAGGAGCCCCGCCGCCACCATCACCGAGGGGTTCGAGGTGTTCGTGCAGGACGTGATCGCGGCGATCACGACGGCGCCGTGCGAGAGGTGGACGACCTCGCCGTCGAGCTCGCAGGGGACACCCGCGGTCCACGTCGGGGCGAGGGCGACCGGAGCGGGCGACACCCCCTGACCGGTCGACGGCTCGGCGGCGCCAGGATCGGCGTGAGCGGGGGAGTCGCTCGCGGGGAACGACTCCACCACGGCCTCGTCCACGCCGTCGCCGTAGGCGACGCCGAAGGTCGCCAGCGCTCCGAGGAACGACTCCTTCGCCTGCTTTAGCGGGATCCTGTCCTGCGGGCGTCGCGGGCCGGCGAGCGACGGCTCGACGGTGGAGAGGTCGAGCTCGACGACCTCGGAGTACGTGGCGGGCTCCGACGGCTCGTGCCAGAGCATGTTCTCCTTGCAGTACGCCTCGACGAGCGCCACCCGCTCCTCGCTGCGCCCCGTCAGGCGCAGGTAGCGCAGGGTCTCGTCGTCGACCGGGAAGAAGCCGCACGTGGCGCCGTACTCGGGCGACATGTTCCCGATCGTCGCGCGGTCGGCGAGCGGCAGGCTCGCGAGGCCCTCGCCGAAGTACTCGACGAACTTCCCGACGACGCCGGTCGCTCGCAGGATCTCCGTCACCGTCAGCACGAGGTCGGTCGCGGTCGCGCCGTCCGGAAGCCGGCCGTGGAGCCGGAACCCCACAACCTGCGGGACGAGCATCGAGATCGATTCGCCCAGCATCGCCGCCTCGGCCTCGATCCCCCCGACACCCCAGCCGAGCACGCCGAGGCCGTTGACCATGGTCGTGTGGGAGTCGGTGCCGACGAGCGTGTCGGGGAAGGCCTGTCCGCCGCGCTCCTCGACGACGCGCGCGAGGAACTCGAGGTTCACCTGGTGGCAGATGCCGGTGTTGGGCGGCACGACCTCGAGCGCGTCGAAGGCGCTCTGACCCCAGCGCAGGAAGGCGTAGCGCTCGCGGTTTCGCTCGAACTCGAGCTCGGCGTTGCGGCGGATCGCGAGCCTGCTCGCAAAGTCGTCGACCTGGACCGAGTGGTCGATCACGAGCTCGGCGGGGATCAAGGGGTCGATTCGACTCGGGTCGCCGCCGAGGGCGTTCATCGCATCGCGCATCGCCGCGAGGTCGACGACCGCGGGGACGCCCGTGAAGTCCTGCAGGAGGACGCGCGCCGGCGCGAACGTGATCTCGCGCGACGGCTCGGCGCTCGCGTTCCAGGCGGCGACCGCCTCCACGTCCCCGGCGGTGACGGTCTCGCCGTCCTCGCGTCGCAGGAGGTTCTCGAGCAGGATCCGCAGCGTGTAGGGAAGACGCGCGACGTCGAAGCGGCTCTGCAGGGCGTCGAGCCGGTAGATCTCGTGGCTCGCGCCTCCGATCGCCAGGGTGGAGCGGGCTCCGAAGGTGTCGGGACGGGTCATTGCTCCTCCTGTCGGTTCGGGGTGGGTGGCGCGCCCGGCTCGAGAGGGAAGCCGAGGGCACGGAAGTCGTTGTCGAGACCGAAGACGGCGGCGGCGCGGCCCTCGGTCGCCGTGACCGCGCCGACGCAGTCGGTGAACGAGAGCGTGAGACCAGGGTGCCGCTCCATCACGTCCCACGCCCGTGCGTCGAGCGCGGCGTCGGCATGGCGGACGATCAGGCGACCTGTCTCGACGGCCTCCTCGAGCAGATTGCGGAACGCGAGCGCGGCGTCGAGGCCCGCGTCGAAGCGCAGCCGCGTCGCGGTCTCCGAGACGACGAGGTCGGAGGTGAGGAGCACGTCGCCCGCGTCGCGCAGCATCGTGTAGTGGTCGCGGACGCGCTGATGAGCGCGGTCCCGCCGCCAGAGGAGCGCGATGAACGCGCCGGAGTCCGCGTAGACGACCCTCAGGCCCGCTCCTTCGGGACACCGTAGAGATAGTGGTCGTGCTCCTCGGCGACGTCGTCGGGGCCGGCTTCGTCGGCGACGAGCCCGATCAGCCGCTCGAGCGGGTCGTCGGCGCCCTCGCCGCCGGTCGCGAGGTACCGCTGCAGGGCCTCGCGGATGTGGAACGCCTCCGAGCGGCCCGTGCGCGCGGCCAGCCGCTTGAGCGCCCGCTCGCTCGCATCGTCGAGGTAGATCTGTTTCCGACGCATACACCGCAGTATACATCATTTCGCGGCGCAGCCGGTCGAGCCCGCGCTCCGTGAGGCTCGGGGACCGAGAGGAGAAACGACCTCGGCGGGAGCGCCACCGGCGATGCGATGATCGCGGACGGGAGGCGGAGCGTGCCGCTACGCCGGGCCGTCCTTGCCGCGGAACGCGACGAGGATGCCGTTCAGGGTGAAGTAGTACGCCCGCTCGGTCGCGATTCCCGGCGAGTACTTGCCGATCGGGAAGTGCCACACGACCTTGCCGTCGGAGACGCGGGCCGCGTACGTCTCCGTCTCGAGGGTCGAGAAGAAGACGAGGTCGCCCACGACGACGGCGCCGCCGAGGACGCGCCCGCCGACGACCGTGCGCCAGAGCAGCCTGCCGTCGGTCTTGCGGTAGGCGCGCAGGCCGCCGTTGAAGTCGCCGACGAAGATCCGGTCGCGCCCGATCGCGGGCGTCGAGTAGCCGAGGGAGTCGACGCCGTCCGTCCAGAGCACGCGCCCGGTGGCGGCGTCGAGCGCGACGATCTTCCCGGAGCGGGCGACGGTGTAGAGCCGCTCGCCGTCCGTGGAGGCGCTCGCGTAGAAGCTCTCGTAGCGGAACGCGTCGCGCTTCACGTACGTGCTCCAGAGCTTCGTCCCGTCCGATTGCCGCAGGCAGAAGATCGAGCCCGCGTAGGTCGTGATGCAGACCCGGCCGCGTGCGAGCGAGGGGCTCGAGTTGATGCGGCCGCCCGTGTCGTAGGCCCAGCGCACGCGCCCGGTGTCGGCGTCGACGGCGAAGAGACGGCCGTCCGTGGCGCCGAAGTAGGCAATGCCGTCGACGACGGCCGGCGACGACTCGACGATCGCGTGCGTGCGGAGCTGCCAGACGACCCTCCCGCTCCGTCGCGTCAGCGCGGTCACCGTGCCGTCCTTCGCGCTGACGATGAGGTTGTCGCCCGAGATTGCGGGTGTCGACGGCTTGTGCGCGTCGCTGACCCGCCGCCAGAGCACCTTCCCGGTCGCGGCCTCGATCGCCCAGGTGTCGCCCTTGACGGTGTTGACGTAGAGCATCCCGTCGCAGTAGCTCGGCGGGTACTCGACGTACGACTTGAGCCCGCGCGCCCAGAGCTTCTCCCCGGGCACGCCGAGGTCGATGCCGAGCCGGGCGAGGTCGCGCGACGGCCCGCCGCCGAACATCGGCCAGCAGCGCCTGTCGACCTCCGGCGCCGCCGGCGCGGTCGGCGGCGCCGGTCGAGGGGGCGGCTCCGGGACGGTCGGCGCGACGACGGTCACGTCGGTGACCGCCGTCTCGAGCGTCCCCGCAGGGGGCTGACGCGTCGCGAGGAATGCGATCAGCGCCCCCGCGGAGAGCGCGACGACGGCGGTGAGGGCGAGGATGAGGCGGCGGCGCATGGAGACGTCGTCAGCGGCGGGTGCCGCCGGCACCCAGTGTGCCTGTGCCGCCGGGCGCCGCCCGGTCGTCCTTACAATCGCCGTTCAGGTGGCCGGGAGCTCTCCGCACGACGAGGCGGCTGCGCGCCGACCCGGGCGCGTCCGGCTGCGTCCCGCTCCCGCTTCGCCGCAGCCGTGAGGGCGCGGCTCGCACCGGCGGCGCTGGTCGCGGCGCTGCTCGTCGCGACCTCCGCGGCGTTCGTGGTCACGGAGAAGCTCAAGCTCACGCGGAGCCCGATCGTCGGACCGACCGTCGCGAAGGTCTTCTCGCCGACCTGCGACTGCGGGACGGCGTCGGCGGAGATCCGCTTTCGGCTGCGCCAGCCCGATCGCGTCAGCGTCGCGATCGTCGACTCCGGCGGCGACATCGTCCGGGAGCTCGCGCGCGACCAGCCGCAGGGGCGCCGCTTCGTGGCGTACGTCTGGGACGGCCGCGACGACGCCGGCCGCGTGGTCGCCGAGGGCACGTACAAGCCACGGGTCCACCTCGCCCGGCAGCGCCGGACGATAGTGATGCCGAACCGCATTCGCGTCGACACCACCCCGCCCCATGTCACGACCTTCACCGCCCGGCCGCTCGTCATCTCGCCCGACGGCGACGGCCGCTTCGACCGCGCGAAGATCCGCTACCGCGTCGACGAGAAGGCCGTGGTCGAGCTCTACGTCGACGGCGTGCGGGCGCTGCGCCGCCTCGGGACGCGGACGTCCGGGACGATGGACTGGTTCGGCACGGCCGGCGGGGAACCGCTGCCACAGGGCGCCCACACGCTGCGGCTCGTCGCGCGCGACCTCGCCGGGAACCTCGGGCCGCGTTCCGGCTCGCGCACCGTCCGCATCCACTTCCTCTCCCTCGGACGGGAACGGGTCGTGACGAAGCCCGGCGAGCGGTTCGCGATCCTTGCGATCTCCCACGCGCGAACGCTTCGCTGGAAGCTCGGGGGCCGCTCGGGCGTCGCGCGTCCCGGCACGCTGCGGTTCCGCGCTCCCGACGCCCCCGGACGCCACGTCCTCCGGGTCGAGGCCAACGGGCACGTGAAGCGTGCGCTCGTCGTCGTGCGGCCGGAGGCGCCGTGAGCGCGGCGGCGCAGGCGGCGGCGGTGCTGGGCTCGGCGGGCCTCGTCGCGCTGCTCCTGGCGCCGACCCGGATCGCACGTCTCGCGGGCCTCGTCGCGTGGGCCTCCGGTCTTGCCGTCCTCGGCCTCTACCTCCTCCCCGACATCTCGCGTGCGAAGCTCGCGGCCGCGGCGGCCGGCGGGCTCGTCGTCGCGATCGGCGTCGCCCTCGTCCTCGGGCGCTGGCCCTACTTCCTCGCGTTCGCGACGCTCGCGTGCATCCCGCTCCGCCTTCCCGTCGACATCGGCGACGAGAAGGTGAATCTCCTGCTGCCGCTCTACGCCGTCGTCGGCGGGCTCGCGCTCGCGCTTGCGTGGGCGCTCGTGCGAGGCGACGAGCGCAGCCGCGAGCTCGGGCCGGTCGCGTGGCCGGCGGCGGCGTTCGCCGGCTGGAGCAGCCTCTCGCTGCTGTGGGCGGTCGACGTCCACCGCGGCGCGATCTTCCTCGGCGCCTTCCTGCTCCCCTTCGGGCTGCTGGCGATCGGGTTCGCCCGGCTTCCCTGGCGCGGCCGCTGGCTGACGTGGCTCTGGGTCGGGCTCGCCGGCACGGCGCTCGCCTACGCGGCCGTCGGCGGGTACCAGTGGTTCACGCGTGACGTCTTCTGGAACCCGAGCGTCGAGGTCTTCAACGCCTACGCGCCGTTCTTCCGCGTCAACTCCGTCTTCTGGGACCCTTCCGTCTACGGCCGCTACCTCACGGTCGCGATCCTCGCCGCCCTCGCGGGGATCGTTCTCGGCGGGGTCCGTGGCTGGCGGATGGCGGGCCTGTACGCGGTCGTCGTCGCCACGTGGCTCGGCCTGCTGATCTCGTTCTCGCAGTCGAGCTTCGTCGCCCTGGCGACCGGAATCGTCGTCGCCGTCGCGGTTGCCTGGGGCCGCCGGGCGACGCTCGCGCTGATCGCGCTCGGCCTCGTCACGACGGCCGTCGTCGTCGCCGTCCCGCAGGTTCGCGACGAGCTCGTCGGCAAGTCGCGCGCGGGCGTCAACCGCATCACCTCCGGCCGGGCGAACCTCGTCGGCCAGGGAGCCCGGATCGCGCTCGACCACCCCGTTGCCGGCGTCGGCGTGGGTGGGTTCTCGCGCGAGTACCAGCGCCGTCTCGGGATCCCGGGCAAGGACCCTAAGCGTGTCGCCTCGCACACGATGCCCGTGACGGTGGCGGCCGAGCTCGGCGTCGTGGGGCTGGGGCTGCTCGGCTGGCTGCTCGCCGGCGCCTTCCTCGCAACGCTGCGCGGACTCGGCCGCGGGTTCACCTCGCGCGTCTCGCTGGCAACCGGGGTCGCCCTCGTGGCGATCACGGTCCACAGCGTGTTCTATGCCGCGTTCTTCGAGGATCCGATGACCTGGGCGCTGCTCGGGCTCGTCGGGCTCGCCTCGCGCGTGCCCAAGAAGCCCGGCGGCGGAGTGCCGCCCCTGCCTGCCGAGCCGGCCCCCCGCGTGCCCGAGCCCGCTCCTACTCCGACGGCATAGACTCGCCCCCGTGCTCGACGGCCTCCAGCGCGCGCTCGTCCTCGCGCCTCACACCGACGACGGCGAGTTCGGTTGCGGCGGCACGATGGCCCGTCTCGTCGAGTCGGGCTGCGAGGTGCGCTACGTCGCCTTCTCGATCGCGACGCGCTCGCTGCCGCCCGGCTTCCCGCCCGACACGCTCGCGCGCGAGGTGCGCGAGGCGACCACCGAGCTCGGGATCTCCGAGTCACACCTGACCGTCCACGACTTCGACGTGAGAACGTTCCCCGAGCGGCGCCAGGACATCCTCGAGCTGCTCGTTGCGCTCTGGGAGGAGTGGCGCCCCGACGTCGTCTTCCAGCCGTCGCACCACGACGTCCACCAGGACCACCAGACGATCGCGCAGGAGGGCCTGCGGGCGTTCAAGCGGACGACGATCCTCGGCTACGAGATCCCCTGGAACAACTTCGACTTCGCCTACGGCGCCTACCTCGCGCTCGAGCGCCGCCACGTCGAGCGGAAGGTCGCGGCGGTCGCGCGCTACGCGTCTCAGCAGCACCGCCGCTACGCCGACGCGGAGTACATCTGGAACCTCGCCCGCGTCCACGGGGCGAACGTCAACCGCGAGTACGCCGAGGTGTTCCAGGTGTACCGCGTCGTGGCCTAGGCGGGCAGTAGCCTCACGCGATGCGCACCGGGCTGATCGGCGCCGGGCTCTGCGTCGCGGGCGGGCTCTGCATGCTCGCGGGGCTCGCGGTCGACCTCGACTCGACCGGGGCGAAGGTGCTGATGGCCGCCGCCGCCGCGCTCTTCGTTCCGGGCGCGCTCCTGACCTACGTCTGGATGCGGCTGCGGATGCCGCCACGGTGAGGGCGCCCTCCCGGAGACGAGCAAGTAACAGTCTTGTGCTTGCGCTGATCGGGCTGGCTCTGACGGGCCTCGGCGGTGTCGCCGCCGCGGAGGGCTCACGTCCGGAGGGGCCGGTCGTCGTGGTCGACCCGGGGCACGACGCGCGGGCGAACCTCGCGACGGAGCCGATCGGCCCCGGCTCGGCGACGCGGAAGATCTCGGACGGCGGCGGTACCCACGGCGTGGTCACGGGCATCCGCGAGCCCGAGCTGACGCTCGCCGTGTCGCTCCGTCTCCGGACGCTGCTGCGCGCGGCCGGCGTCCGCGTCGTGATGACCCGGGCCCGCACCTCGGGGCCGAGCATGGGGAACGTCGCTCGCGCCCGCATCGCGAACCGCGCCGGCGCCGCGCTCTTCCTGCGCGTGCACGCGGACGGAGCGGCGAGCCCGCACGCGCGCGGCACGCACACGCTGACCCCGGCCTTGCGGCGCGGCTGGACGGACGACGTCCACCGAGCGAGCCGCCGCGCGGCGCGGCTCGTCCAGGTCGAGCTCGTGCGGGCACTCGGCTTCCCCGACCGGGGGATCCGGGAGCGCGCCGACTTCACGGGCTTCAACTGGGCCGACGTGCCGGTGATCCTCGTCGAGCTGGGCTTCATGACGAACGCCGCCGAGGATCGCGCGCTCGCGACGCCGGCCGTGCGGCAGCGGGCCGCGCTCGGCCTCTGCCGCGGCACGCTCCGCTTTCTCGGCCTGTCGCCCTCCCGCTGCGGGGTTTGGTGATTATCCCTTGACAACACGTACGTGTAACGAGTACTATTCGGTGCATGAGCGCACGTCAGAGGGAGTCGGTCATGCGGCAGCCGTCGAGCGAGTCGCAGTTCAACCTGGCCGAGTTCATGGCCCGGTTCCCGACGAACGATCACTGCCTGGACTACTTGAAGGATCGGTTCTACCCGGACGGCTCCGAGTGCCCGAAGTGCGGCAAGGCGACGAAGTTCCATCGCGTCTCGGGGCGCTCGGCGTACTCCTGCCAGTACTGCCGGCACCAGGTCTACCCCCACGTCAGGGACGATCTTCCACAAGTCCACGACGAGCCTCACCCTATGGTTCTGGGCGATCTTCCTAATGTCCTCGACGCGCTGCGGGATCTCCGCGAAGCAGCTCGAACGGGAGATCGGCGTCACCTACAAAACGGCGTGGCGGATGTTCAACGTGATCCGCGACATGCTCGGCCAGGACACGGAGCCGCCTCTCTCGGGAGCGGTGGAAGTGGACGAGACGTACGTGGGCGGCAAGGCTCGTGCCTATCCGAAGCGCAGCCGTGCGGAGCATGCGGCGCGGAAGGTGCCGGTGTTCGGAGCGGTGGAGCGCGGCGGCCGGGTCGTGGCGCGGGTCATGACGGACGCGCTAGCGCCGTCGATCAAGTCGAACATGCGGCAGTACGTGCTACCGGCGTCGGTCGTCTACACGGACGACGCGAACGTCTACCGGATGGATCTCGACATTCGGCGCGAGTATCCGAACCACCATCGGATCCAGCACCACACGCGGATCTACGTGGACGGCGACGTGCATACGCAGACCATCGACGGGTTCTTCGGCCTAATCAAGAACGCGCTCCGTGGCGTCCATCACGGCGTCTCGCGGAAGCACTTGCAGGGCTACTTGAACGAGTACACCTTCCGGTGGAATCACCGGGACGAGGCTACGCCGCTCTTTTGGGCGATCCTCGATCAGGTTCGGAAGGATCGTCTAGCCGTCGACTGACGCGCTTGAGGGCGTCCTCAAAGGCGTCCTCGTCGTACTCGGGATCCTGCTTCTCGCGCACGTCCTTCGGGACCTTGCGCGGCTTGCCGCGCGTGTTCTTTTTCGGCTCAGTGTTCATGCTGGATCGAGCGTACCGGCTCGCCTCCGTCAGGTCCAGGTGGCACGATGTCGATAAATCGGAGCGGGGCGGGGTTGAACCGCACACCACGGAAGTGGTGTCCGCTGGGTCTAAGTCAGGGTCCACTACCGAGTGGCAACCCGCTCCGTGAAAGCGGAGGGGGCCGGAGATACGGTCTCCGGTCCCCCTCCCGCGGCTTCCTCACGGTCCGGCATACCTTGCCGGTGGCCGATCGGAAGTTGGGCGCCGTCCCGGCGGACGACAAGCCTGTAGAGACCTGCGCCGGGTCGACCGGCGGGTTCGATCTCTCCGTGATTCCAAGCGCGCTTGACAGCGATCTCCACGGCCTTCGGGGAGGGCGCCCATCCGCGCTCGACGATCTCGAGTTTGATCTCCTGCAAGTCCCACTCCCAGCCGGGAGCCTTCTCGGACATGAGGGCGACCACGGCCGCCCGACCCCTCGGTGTGTCCGCGGGCGGGCGACTGCGAACGGGTCGCGGCGCAAGTATGACGTGGGCCTCGCCGTTCAAGGCGCGGACGCCCTCAATGATCTGTCGGATCGCATGGGCCTTCCGTTCGTAGTCCTCGGCCTCGCGTTCCAACTCGGGCAGGCGCTCTACGAGATCGCTGGTCATGGCGGACGCTCCTTCCATCTCTCCCGACGGTACAGAGGGGGTCGGCTGTTCCTGATTGCGTGGGTCCAACTGCACCCGCGCATAGTCCCAGACGGGCCGGACGACACTCCCCACGGTGGGACCCACCGCCATCCCACACGTGTGGGTGTGCGCTGTGATGGCTCCCGAAGAAAAAGGCGCCCCTCGGGACGCCGTTCGACCTGCAATGATCGCGCGGTACTACGCAGGCTGGGCGTCGCGCGTTTCGACCTCGACCCGGTAGCGGGCGACGGTCGCGTCCAGGTCCACAACCTGGATGGCCTCAGCAAGATGCGGATTGGCTCCAATCACTTGGATGCGCCGCTGCTCGGCCTCATGGAACGTGTCGAACTCATCGAGCACGTTGTTGGTGATGTTGTCGTAGACGAGGAACATCGCTACGTCGCACGTTACAGATTTCGCCGTTATGAGGGTATTAGCAGGTTTCGTGGCTATTGCGTCTATGGCATCAATCGCATCTATCGTAGTTATCGACTTACCGCGGCTTTCCTACACTCGCACGTAATCGACCACTGCGGCCAGGAGCACCGGGGGAGGCGCCCAGACTGTGATGTGGCCGCGTCTCCCGATGTATGCCCACGGCGTGCGTCCGTCCGCTCGCGAAAGATCCAAGACGGCGAGCCAGTCCTTACCCTGGCCTCGCGCAACGGCAGCCGCGGTCTCCGCGTCCTCCCAGTGAGAGACGCCTACCGCGCGGTGGAGATCCCACCACTCGAAGTTCGCGCCCATCTCGGCGAAGCTCAGGAAATCGCCGACCTGTGCCGGGTTCTGCGCGACGACGCGGTGGCACGTGACCGCACGAAGGCGGGCGCGATACACAGAGTAGAGCGGCTGCGGTTGGGTCGCCAAGCGGCGGGCAGGCTAGCACGTACGTGTCCTGATGGGATAATCGCCCGGGGTTTAGACAAGGCTAAAGATCACGAGTAGAGTTTAGGCATGCCTAAACTCACGCGACGGAGTCTGCTCTGCGCGACGGCGCCGCTCGCTGCGGCGCCGCTCGGCGTCAAGGTCGCGCTCGCAGGGGAGGCCGATGCGGCGGGGCACGAGCACACCACGCACCGCGCGACGGCCTCCCACGCCGGGTCGCCGGCGGTCGGGCACGCGGCGATGATCGGCGAGGGCGCGCCGGCCGTCGGCGGGCCGAACGACCTCGACGCCCTGCTCTACCCTCCGCCCGCGCTTCCGTACCGGCCGGGACGCGCCCGCGAGTACACGCTCGTTGCCCGCGACGAGGAGCTCGAGATCGCGCCGGGCGTCTTCTTTCCCGCCTGGACGTACAACGGCACCGTTCCGGGGCCCGTGATCAGAGCGACCGAGGACGACCTCCTGCGGGTGCGATTCGCCAACGCGGGTGCGCACCCTCACACGATCCATTTTCACGGGATCCATCCCACGAACATGGACGGCGTCTTCGAGATCGTCGGCCCAGGCGAGGAGCTCACGTACGAGTTCCCGGCCCGGCCGGCCGGCTTCCACGTGTACCACTGCCACGCGACGCCGCTCAAGAAGCACATCCACAAGGGCCTCTACGGCGCGTTCATCGTCGACCCGAAGGCGCCGCGCGAGCCCGCCCGCGAGCTCGTCATGGTGATGAACGGCTTCGACACGGACGCCGACGGCGGGAACAACTTCTACACCGTCAACGGGCGCACGTTCTACTACGCGCGCTACCCGATCCGCGTGCGCCGCGGCGAGCTCGTGCGCGTCTACCTGGCGAACCTGACCGAGTTCGACCTGATCAACTCGTTTCACCTCCATGCCGACTTCTTCCGCTACCAGCCGACCGGCACCGGCGAGCACTGGGAGTACACGGACACGGTGATGCAGTGCCAGGGCCAGCGGGGGTGCTCGAGATCCGCTTCGCCCACGCGGGGACGTTCATGTTCCACGCGCACCAGTCGGAGTTCACCGAGCTCGGCTGGATGGGCTACTTCCAGGTCGAGGAGTCGTGATGGAGTCGCGCGCCGAGACCGCGGGCGGGCTCGCGTGGCGCCTGTGGGCGGTGGTACCGCTCGTCGGGCTCGCGCTCGCCGTGGCGACCGTCGTGGCGCAGGGCGATCGCGTCATCGACCTCGTCGGGGGCTCACCGCCGCCCGCCGACGTGTTCGACGTCCGGCGCGTCGAGTTCCGGGAGGGCGAGATCCGCATCCTGGTGCGGAACCCGCAGCCCGACGACCTGACGATCGCCTCGGTCACCGTGGACGACGCGATCGTCCCGTTCACGCTCGACGGGCCTGCGACGCTCGGGCGGCTGCGGTCGAGCACGGTGGTCGTCCCGTACGACTGGGTCGCCGACGAGCCGATCGCGGTCGGGGTGACGAGCTCGACGGGAATCGAGACGGTCGAGGAGGTCGCCGCGGCCGTCCTCACCCCGCAGCCGAGCCCTCGCGGATTCCTCGGCTACGGGCTGATCGGGTTTCTGGTCGGGGTCGTACCGGTCGCGCTCGGGTTGCTCTGGCTGCCGTCGCTCCGCCGGGCCGACCCCCGCTGGCTCGCCGCCTTCATGGCGCTCACGGCGGGCTTGCTGACGTTCCTCGGTGTCGACGCGCTCGACGAGGCGATGGCGCTCCAGGCCGCGCTCCCCGCATCGCTCGGCGGCCCGGGGCTCGTGCTGCTCGGCGTCGCCGCGAGCGCTCTCGGGATGACCTTCCTCTCGGCGCGGCTGGCACGCGGCCGGGCCGGGATGAGCGGGCTCGCGCTTGCCTTCCTCGTCGCGCTCGGGATCGGCGTCCACAACCTCGGGGAGGGGCTGGCGATCGGCACGTCCTTCGCGATCGGCGAGCTCCAGCTCGGCGCATTCCTCGTGATCGGGTTCATGGTGCACAACGTCACCGAGGGCCTCGGGATCGCCGCCCCGGCCAGCCGCGGGCGCGTGACGCTCGCGCAGCTCGCGGGCCTCGCGCTGGTCGCGGGCGCGCCTGCGATCTTCGGGGCCTGGCTCGGCGGCTACGCCTCCAACGACGTGCTGGCGGCCCTCTTCTTCGGGGTAGCGGCGGGCGCCGCGCTCCAGGTGGTCGTCGAGGTGGGGCGGTACGTGGCGCGGACGGCGCCCGGCGGGCTGCGCTCGGGCTGGGTGATCGGGGGCTTCCTCGCCGGGATCGCCGCGATGTGGACCACGGGGCTCATGGTCGGTTGACGATTCGGCGCGTTCCGTAAGGTCGCGGGAGATGCCGTTCGGTCACGACCGCTCCGCTCCCGTCCACCCGCTCGACGACGTCCTCCCCCGGCGAGGCGCGGGTCTTCGAGGCGGCGCACGAGTCCCTCGCGGGGGGGCGTCGCGGCGCGCGGGGGCTGTGGCCGTTCCTCGGCCCGGCCTTCGTGGCCTCGGTCGCCTACGTCGATCCGGGCAACTTCGCGACGAACATGGCCGGCGGCGCCCAGTTCGGGTACCTGCTCCTCTGGGTGATCCTGACAGCGAACCTGATGGGGATGGTGATCCAGTCGATGAGCGCGAAGCTCGGGATCGCCACGGGGATGAACCTGCCCGAGGTCTGCCGCGAGCGCTTCCCGCGCACGGCCTCGTTTCTCCTCTGGATCCAGGCCGAGCTGATCGCGATGGCGACCGACCTCGCCGAGTTCATCGGCGCTGCGATCGGCCTCAACATCCTCTTCGGGATCCCGCTCTTTCCCGCTGCGCTGATCACGAGCGCGGCGGCGTTCGCGATCCTGGCTCTCCAGGCGCGCGGGTTCCGGCGGCTCGAGGCCGTGATCGCGGCGTTCATCGGCGTGATCGTCGTCGCCTTCGCCGCGCAGGTCTTCCTCGCCGACCCGAACCGCTCGGACGTCATGCAGGGCTTCGTGCCCGGCTTCGAGGGCTCGGAGAGCGTACTCCTGGCGGTCGGGATCCTCGGCGCGACCGTGATGCCGCACGTGATCTACCTCCACTCGGCGCTCACGCAGCACCGGGTCGTCGGCGCGACAGAGGAGGAAAAGCGGCGGATCTTCCGGTTCGAGCTGGTCGACGTCGTGATCGCGATGGGGATCGCGGGGATCGTCAACATGAGCATGCTCGTCATTGCCGCCGCGGTCTTCCACGAGAACGGGCTCACGGACGTGGGCGACGACCTCGTCCTCGTGGCCGACCAGCTCGGGACGCACCTCGGCAGCCATGCGGACGTGCTCTTCGGCGTCGCGCTCCTCGCCTCGGGGCTTTCCTCGTCGAGCGTCGGGACGCTAGCCGGTCAGGTCGTGATGCAGGGCTTCATCCGCCGCCGGATCCCGCTCTTCCTGCGCCGGGCGATCACGATGGCGCCGGCGCTGCTGGTCATCGCGATCGGGATCGACGCCTCGCGCGCGCTCGTCCTGAGCCAGGTCGTGCTCTCGTTCGGCATCCCCTTCGCGCTCGTCCCGCTGCTCTGGTTCTGTCGCGACCGCTCGCTGATGGGGACGCTCGTCAACCGGCGCTCGACCACCGTCCTCGCCTCCGCGATCACCGCGCTAATCGTCGGGCTCAACGCCTTCCTGCTCCAGCAGACGCTGCTCTGATCAGCCGGTAGGAAGGCGCTTGCGCGCGACGAGCCGGCCGAGGCGGCGCCGCTCCTCCGCGCTCGTGAAGCCGAACAGCACGAGCACGGGTGGGTATGCGAGCGCGAGCGCGACCGACGGCACGAGCCCGGCGTCCAGCTCCATGCCGATCGCCGCGAGGGCCACTGCCGCCACGGCGGCCGTCGCGACCCTGCGCCACTGGTACGGCACGGGGTAGATCCGCTGCGACCACCAGGCCATCCCCACGGCCATCGTCGTGTAGGCGGCGACCGTCGCGATCGCAGCCCCCATCATCCCGTAGCTCGGGATCAGCGCGAGGTTGAGCGCCGCGTTGACCGCCGCGGCGGCCCCCGTCACGACCCAGTTGAACTGCGTACGCCGGGCGCGCCCGACGCCGATCGCGATCACGATGTACGCGGCGTACGAGACGGTCGCAAAGGCGAGCGGGCCGACGACGCGCGACGACTCCGCGAACCGCGGCGCCGCGAGGAGGTCGACGAGCCACGGCGAGAGCAGCGTCAGCGCGAGCGCGGCCCAGGCCGTGACGACCGTCAGGTACGTGAGGACGTACGCGTACGTCCTGCGGGCCTCGCGCTCGTCGCGGATCGAGTACGCGAACGCCGGCCAGGCCATGCGGAACGCCGTCAGGAGGAGGACCATCGCCGAGGCGACGCGCACGCCCACCGAGTAGAGGCCGGCCTCGGAGACGTCCGCGAGCTTGACCAGGAAGAAGCGGTCGGAGAAGTTCGTGATCCAGAGGAAGAGCGCCGTGGGGACGAGCGGCACGCCGAAGCGGTTCATCTCGCGGAGCAGCCCGCGGTCGAACTGCAGCCCGAGCTGCTCGCGGCGGTAGCCGAGCAGCGCGAGGTAGACGATCAACGTGCCGCTGAAGTTGCCGACGATGACGCCGAGCGCGCCCTGCTCGAGCCCGACGACGAGCAGGAGCGTGAGGCCGATCGTGATGAAGACGTTGGCGAGGCTCGCGGAGACGAACGCCACCGACCGCTCCTCCACCCGGAAGAGCGACGTCATCTGCTCGTAGTTGACGGTCGCCCAGAGCGCGACGCCGGCCGCGCGGACGAGGTCGGCAGCCTCCGCCGTCCCGAACAAGAGCGACGACACGGGCTCGGCGAGCACGAGCAGCAGCGCCAGCCCGAGCGTGCCGCCGCCCATCGTGAACCAGAACGACGTGCGGAGCACGCGCAGCCGCCCGGCGTCGTCGGCCACGTCGAAGTAGAAGCGGAAGAACGCGCTCGTGATCCCAGCCCGGAGCACGAGGCCCATCACCGTCGTCAGCGCCAGGAGCGTCTCGATCTTGCCGTAGTCGGCCGGTGTCAGGTACCGCGTGTAGAGCGGGAGCAGGATCACCGCGATCACGCGGGAGACGAGCCCGCCGATGCCGTAGACCGCCGAGTGGCGCCCGAGCCTGCGGAGCTGCCGGGCGAGGCCTGCCTCGGAGGCCGCCTCCGCCCGGGGCGGGAGCCCGGGCCCGGCGGGCGGCGGCGCGTCGACGTCCTCGCCGGCGATCGGCAGCGCCGTCGGGAGGTCGGATGGCTGCGTCGGCGGAACCACGATGGTCGCGTGCCGGTCGGGTGCCGGCTCGACGACGCTCGCGTAGACCTCGAGGAGGCGGTCGGTGACGCGGTCGAGGTCGTGCACCCGCTCGGCGTACGCGCGGGAGGCGCGCCCGACCTCCTCGCGCCCGGAGGGGCCCAGCGCGACGAGCTCCGCGAGGCGCTCGTGGAGCGTCTCGGCGGACGCGTTGACGATCGGCACGGGCAGGCCGAAGGCCTCTTCCGTCCGCCTCGCCGCCTCCTCGTGCAGGTAGGTGACGACCGGCTTGCCGAGCGCCATGCACTCGATCGCGAAGAGGCCGTACCAGCCGGCGTTCAGCTGGTCGACCACGATGTCGGCATCGCGGTAGCGCTCGAGCGCTTCGTCATGACGAAGGCCCTCCACGATCCGCAACTCGACGTCGAGCTCCGCGCATGCGCGGAGCACGTGGTCGGTCCCCTTGCGACTCCGCGAGGAGGGGGCATGGACGACCACCGGCCGCCGGCGGCCTGAAGGCAGGGCCGGCCCGACGCGGGTGAGATCGATTCCCGGCGGGATCACGGTCGCGTCCGGCGCCCACCGCACCGCGTCGTAGCTCCCCACGATCTCGGCTCCGGCCTTCTTGCCGGAAGCGAGCTCCTCCGGCGCCTTGCCCCGGATGTCCGAGCCGAGGTAGTGCATCACGGAGCGCTTGCGCAGAGCGCGAAGGATCGGGAACTGGAGCGACTGGGGGACGAGCGTCAGGCCGAAGGTGAAGTGGAACAGGTCGGTGCGGGGCAGCAGCTCTGCGAGCGCCTTCCACTGCGCGAGCTGGCGCCGGGCGAGCCCGCCGTGGAGCTCGAGCGAGCGGTCGGCCTCGGGGTGGAGCGTGTACCGGTTGAAGACGACGAGCGACGCGTCGATACCGCGGCGGCGCAAAGCCTCGACGTTCGTCCAAGGGATCCCGGCCGTGTTGACCGGGCAGTGGACGACGCGGAGCGGGCGCCTCACGTGGCGGAGCCCCTGGTTCCCCCACGCAACCGTGGTGACCGAGGGCAGCCGAGTGTGACAGGGATCATCGAGCCTTCTATCCCCATTCGAGCTGGTCGAAGTAGCGCAGCGCCGTGCGGCCTGGGCGGACGCGGCTCCGCAGCGCGGTCAGCTCGTCGTCGCCGACCTCGCCGAGGGCGCGCTTGACACCGAGGTAGGGGAGGTTCAGGTCCTCCTGGTAGACGACCGTCGAGATGCGCGGGTTGACCTCGATCACGTGCTCGCCCACGAGCTGGATGTTGAAGAACCACTCGATCCCGAGCTCGGCGACGATCCGGTCGGCGATCTCCTCGAGGGCGGAGTCGTCGAGCGTCACGAAGTACATCGCGAGGCCCGCGCGCATCGCCTCGCGGGTCTTCGCGTGGCCGAGGACGACCCGCTCGCCGTCGGCGATCCCGTCGATCGTGCGCTCGCCGCCGGTCGCGAGCTCCATCACGAGCAGGTCGGGCCCGCCCTCGTCCGGGAGGAGCTCGACCGCCTCCTCGAGGCGCATCGCGACCGAGCCGGGGCGCTCGTGGAGGAGCTGGTGCGCGCGGTCGACCGTCGGGTCGAGCACCCGGAACCCGCGCGACCCCGACGAGAAGACGGGCTTGAAGCAGACGGGGCGGTCGGGGTAGCCGAGCTCGGCGGCGGCGGTTGCGACCTGGGCGGCCCCGTTGACGCGCCGGAACGCCGGTGCGGCGACCCCGATCCGCTGGAGGAGCGCGTAGCTCTCCGCCTTGTCGTTCGAGCGGTGGATCGTGTCGGGACCCGAGACGAGGACCGGCACGGGGAAGCGGTCGCGGTGGGCGGCGAGGCCTTCGAGGTCGAACGACGACTGCGGCAGGACGACGTCGACCCGCTCGCGCTCGACGATCCCGAGGATCGCGTCGGCGAAGCCGGCGTCGGAGCCCGGCGGCACGAGGTGGAACGCGTTGCACAGGTGCCGTCCGACCGAGCGCTCCGACATGTCCGTGCCGACGAGCCGCACCTCGCGCTCGCCGTTCTCGCGCAGCGCGCGCAGGAGCGCGGCGGTCCCGGGCGCCCCGGAGGCGGAGACGAGCACGGTCACGGGACGCAGGCTCACGGGCACGTATCCAAGCAGCGGCGGCGGCCTTGGCGCGGCGGAGCTGGACGAGCTCCTCGCAGAAACGTGGGCGGATGACATCGAGGAGGACGCCCTACCGACGACCGGGATCACAGACGCTGCGCCGACGTACTCTCCGACCCTCGCCTGCCTTTCGTCATTCCTGCGCTGGCGGTCGCGGAGGCGACCTATCTCGTCGGGAATCGGCTCGGGCCTCGTCCCGAGGCTGCATTCCTTCGCGGCCTCGAGCGGTTCGAGATCGAGGAGCCCGAGCCCGAGGAATGGCTGCGAATCGGCGACCTCGTCGAGGAATACCTCGACCTCGGGCTCGGAGGGACGGACGCGTCACTGCTCGCGCTCGCCGACGTCTCGACGCACGGACGGTGATCACACTCGACCGGAGGCACTTCTCGGTCGTTCGCCCCCGGCATTGCGATTCGTTCGAGCTCCTCCCAGCGTAGGCCTACGACAGGTCGATCCGGTCCTCGGCGAGCTGGCCGAGCCGGCGCTCGCGCTCGGCGTCGAGCATCGCGCGCATCGTGGCTCCCATGGTCGCGCCCGGGTAGACCCAGAGCTCGGGGTGCGTGAGGAGCTGGAGCCAGGGGAAGCCGCCGGCGCGGAGCTCCTCGTGCGGGCAGCCCGAGCGCCAGCGCTGGTTCGAGTCGGAGCGGTACGTCGGCGGGTCGAAGTACCCCTCCTGCATCACGTTGACGGCGCCGCGGACCGGCGCCGACATGTACTCCGGGTCGGGGTTGTGCCACGCGACGACCGGGTCGAAGCGCTCGTCCAGCGCCGCGTTCGGGTAGACCGCATGGAGGCCGACCCGGTGGCCGAGCTCGCGCAGCCTCTGCGACGCGGCGGTGCCCTCAGTCGAGGCGAGGTTGTAGAAGACCGACTCGGTCATCAGGAAGTACGTCGCGGAGGCGCCTACGCCCGCCTCGAGCTCGGCCATCCGGAGCGCCGCGTCGAGCGAGAGGTCGACGTCGTGGCGCAGCAGCACGTCTCCGCGCCGCGGCGGCTCGTCGAAGTGCGCGAAGCGATAGCCGCCCGCGCGTGCCGCCTCGAGCAGCTCGCGGTAGTGGTCGAGGGTGAACGCGCAGCTCATCCGACCTCGACCTCGAGGAGGGTCGCAGCGTGCTCGGCGCGGCGCAGCGCCTCGACGGACGTGTCCGCGGTGGCGATCACGTACCCCCGACGATCGCCGTCGAGCCGGACGGGACGGATCGTCTCGCCCTCGGCGAGGTACGTCTCGGCCTGGACGACGCCGGGCGCGTCGAGGACGGCGTCGAGCGGGCCGATGCGGGTCACCTTCCCGGTCGGCAGCGGCCCCGGCGAGGCCGTGAGGAAGCGGATCGCGAGCGGCTGCGAGAAGCGGGGCAGCGCGAGCTCGTCCGGGGCGTTCTCCCCGAGCGCGAAGCGGAGAGCAAGCTCGACGAGGTCCACGCCGACGGCATGGCGGACGAGGTCGGCCATCTGGCCACCCGGGATGCGCGCGGCGACCTCGACGACGGCCACGCTGCCGTCCGACGACGCGATGAGCTGGGGGAACGCGATCCCGTCGCGGAGTCCGAGCGCCGTCGCCGACCGCTCGGCGACCCGCTCGGCGAGCTCGAGCTGGTCCGAGTGGATGGACGCCGGGAAGACGTGGATCCAGCCGACGCCGAAGCCGATACCTGGCGGCCGGAGCCGGTCGGAGAGCGTCACGAGGCTCGCCCTGCCGCCGCGCGCGACAACGATCGCGTTCATCTCCGTCCCCTCGACGAAGCCCTCGAGGATCGTCTCGCGCCCGGGGGACTCTGCGAGCGCCGCGTGGAGGTTCGACTCGAGGTCTCCGGGCGTCTCGATCCGGAACACCCCGCGCTGGCCGCCCGAGTCGACGGGCTTCAGCACCGCCGGGAGCCCGACGGCCTCGATCGCAGCCCGGCCCTCGGCGAGGCTGCGAACCGCGGCGAAGGCCGGCTGGGGATCCCCTCCTCGGCGAGCGTGCGCCGCATCGCCAGCTTGTGCGTCATGCGATGCGCGACGGCGGTGCCGATCGAGGGGAGGCCGAGCCGCTCGGTCACGGCGGCGACGACGGGGACGGCGCGGTCGGCGGAGACCGTCAGGGCGCCGTCGACGCCGTGGCGCCTCGCGACCGCCTCGACAGCGTCGATGTCGGAGAAGTCGACCACCTCCGGAGCGTGAGCGACCACGAGCCCCGGCGCGTCGGGGTTGCGGTCGACCGCCACGACGTGGAGGCCCCGCGTGCGCGCCTGGGCGATCGCGCGGCGCTGGTGGCGTCCCGCGCCGACGAAGAGGACGCTCGACACGGCGCGATGCTAGACGAGCCGCGCCGCCCGGCCTGTCTGTGGAACGATCGGCACGAGCTCGGCACGATGTCGTTTCCCACGCGTCTTTGTTGTCCAGTTAGGCTATGAGCCGTGGGGAGGAGGTCGGCGGCCCGAGGTTGGGGCGAGCAGACATGTCCGTTCCAGACAGAATGGGCGGGAGGAGTGGGCCGGGCGCGTCTACGATCTCGCCGTGGCGCTGACGGGGGAAGCGCGTGCTGATCACGGGTGGTGCCGGCTTCATCGGCACCACGCTGGCGACCCGCCTCGTCGAGGACAACGAGGTGGTCGCGGTCGACAACCTTCACCGCGACGCCCTCTCGGGCACCGATCTCGCCGCACACGCGAACTTCCGCTTCGTCGAGGGCGACGTCCTCGACCTCGCACGGCTGACCGAGCTCGCCGCGGGATGCACGCACCTCGTGCACGCGGCGGGCATCGCCGGCGTCGACACCGTGCTCTCCAGCCCGGTGCGCACGATGCGCGTGAACGTGATCGGCACGTACAACGCGCTCGAGGCCGGGCTCGCGACGCGCGACACGCTCGAGCGGATCGTCGAGTTCTCGACCAGCGAGGTCTTCGGGCAGCACGCGTTCAACGTCCAGGAGGCCCACGTCACGACCATCGGCTCGGTCGGGGAGGCGCGGTGGACGTACGCCGTGTCGAAGCTCGCGGGCGAGCACATGGCGCACGCCTACCACTCGGAGCTCGGCCTCCCGGCGGTCTCGGTACGGCCGTTCAACATCTACGGGCCTGGTCAGATCGGAGGTGGTGCGATCCGGGCGTTCATCGAGGCGGCACTCGCCGGCCGCGACCTCGAGATCCACGGCGACGGGTCGCAGATCCGCGCCTGGTGCTACGTCGACGACATGGTCGAGGGGACGCTGCTCGCGCTCGAGCACGCCGCCGCCGTCGGCGAGAGCTTCAACATCGGCAACGCGCGCTCGGCGGTGACGATCTTCGACCTGGCCACCCGGATCAGAAGGCTGACCGGCTGCCCCGGGGAGATCCGCTTCGTGCCCTTGCACTACACGGACGTCGAGCTGCGGATCCCGAACGTCGACAAGGCACGGTCGCTGCTCGGCTTCGAAGCGGACGTCGAGCTCGACGAGGGGCTCGAGCGGACGATCGCCTGGTATCGCGCCCGGCTCGGCGCGGCGGCGTGAGCGAGCCGATCAGACTGGCGCGGCCCGACGTCGGGGGGGCCGAGCTCGCGGCGGTGGCGGACGTGCTGGCCAGCGGCCAGTTGACGATGGGGCCGCAGGTCGCGGCGTTCGAGGCGGCGCTCGCCCGGGCGGTGGGGACGCAGGATGCGGTCGCCGTCTCGTCGGGGACCGCGGCAATCCACCTCGCGCTGCTCGCCCTCCGGATCGGCCCCAGCGACGAGGTGATCGTCCCGGCGTACACGTTCCCCGCCACGGCTAACGCGGTCGAGCTCTGCGGCGCGCGCGCCGTGCTCGTGGACGTCGACCCGGAGACCTTCCTCGTGCGGCCCGAGCTCGTCGCCGACGCGGTCACGCCCCGCACGCGCGCCGTCCTCGCCGTGCACCTGTTCGGCCGGCCGGTCGCCTGGGAGGAGCTCCAGACCGTGGTCCCGCAGGAGGTCGCGCTCGTGGAGGACGCGGCGGGAGCGCTCGGCGCCCGCTACCGCGGCACCCCATGCGGCGCGCTCGGCCTGCTCGCGTGTCTCTCCTTCCATCCGCGCAAGATCGTGACCACCGGCGAGGGCGGCGCCGTGACGACGGACGAAGCGGAGCTCGCGGCGGCGGTCAGGCGCCTCCGCCACCACGGGATCGCGGCGGGGACGACGGTCGACATCTCCTCCCCCGGCTTCAACTACCGGCTGCCCGACGTCCTCTGCGCGCTCGGGATCCCGCAGCTCGAGCGGCTCGAAGGCCTCCTGCAGGCGCGGGAGCGGGTCGCCGGCTGGTACACGGAGCGGCTCGAGCATTTCGTCGGCGTGCCGTCGGCCGACGAGGGCGACCGGCACGGCTGGCAGGCGTACGTCGTCGCGCTCGACCGGCGCGACGAGGCCCTCGCCGGCCTGCGCGCGGAGGGCATCGAGGCCCAGATCGGCACGTATGCCGTGAATCAGCTGACCGCCTATCGCGACCGCGGCGCGTTCCCGGGCGCGGACGCGGCGTTCGCGCGGGCGCTCGCGCTGCCGTTCGCGACCTCGACGACCGAGGACGAGGTCGACCGCGTCACCGCGGCGCTGGCGCGGTACGCCTGACCGGATGGAGTTCCGCGGCATCACCGAACGGGCACGCGAGATTCGGTTGCTCTACGAGGCGATCGAGCGAGACGCATACGGGCGCTCGTGGTCGCTCGAGGAGCTTGCGCTCGGGCTCGTCGGCGACGTGGGCGACCTGGCGAAGCTCGTCCAAGCACGCGAGGGCGTGAGAAAGGTCGACGACGTGCAGGCTCGTCTCGAGCACGAGTTGGCCGACGTGCTCTGGGCGACCATCGTCATCGCCGAGGAGTGCGGCGTCGATCTCGAGCGTGCCTTCCTTGCCGCGATGGATCAACTGGCGACGGAACTACGAGCGTGAGCTCCCGATCTCTGACGGCTTCGCTTCGCGGCGGCGCGACCGCTCGCGGCCGGAAGCCGGCTTCTGCCGGCCGGGAGGCCGGATGGGGCCGTCCGCGTCGCTTGGCTGAAGAAGGGGGCTCGTGGGGGATGGTTTCCCCCAGCCCCTAGAGACAGATGTCGTCCGGGCGCACGGGAGCACGCGTGAGCGGGCGCCCGGTCGCCGCGCGCATCGCGGAGACGATCGCGGCGGTCGAGACGACCGTCGGCGGCTCTCCGACCCCCTTGACGCCGTAGGGCGCGTCCGGCTCCGGCACCTCGACCAGCTCGATCTCGACGGGCGGCATATCGAGCGCGGTCGGGATCAGGTAGTCGGTGAAGCTCGCGTTCTGGATCGCGCCGTTGCGCGTGACGATCTCCTCCATCAGCGCGAGCCCGAGCCCCTGTGCGGTGCCGCCCTCGATCTGCCCCTCGAGCGCGAGCGGGTTGACCGCCTTGCCGACGTCCTGTGCCGTGCCGACCCAGACGACGCGCGTGAGCCCGAGCTCCACGTCCACCTCGACGACGACGCGCATCGCGGCGACGGCCAGCGCGACGTGGGCGCGCTCGCCGGTGATCTGCCCCGTCTCCGGGTCGAGGGGCGTCGTCCGCGGATGCCGGTGGACGCGCTCGACGTCGACCTCGCCGCCACCCCGCCGCTCGCGCTCCTCGAGCGCCGCGCGGCACGCGTCGCGCACGGCCCCCGCCGCCATCCAGGTCATCCGCGACGCCGAGGTGGAGCCCGCCGAGCCGACCGTCGCCGTCGTGTGCGGTGCGAGCGTCACCTCGTCGGTCCCGAGCTCCGTACGTGCGACCTGGAGCATGACGCCGACGACCCCCTGCCCGACCTCGGCCGCCGCCGAGTGGACGACCGCGCTCCCGTCGGCGTGGAGCACGACCCGCGCGGCGCAGAAGTCGTCGAAGCCCTCCGAGTAGCAGATGTTCTTGAACCCGAGCGCGAAGCCGACACCGCGGCGGATGCCCTCTCCCGTCGTCGTGTTCCCCGTGCCGCCCGGGAGCCGCAGCGGGTCCCGGGGCAGCGTCTCCTGGTCGGGCACCGGGAGCGCAGCCGCCCGCCGGATCACCTCGCGCGTCGGCAGTGAGCCCTCGATCACCTGCCCGGTCGGCAGGCTGTCGCCCGGCTCGAGCGCGTTCAGCAGCCGGAGCTCCACCGGGTCGAGGCCGAGCTCCGCTGCGAGCTGGTCCATCTGGGCCTCCGCTGCGAAGCACGTCTGCACCGCGCCGAAGCCGCGCATCGCTCCACAGGGTGGGTTGTTCGTGTACACCGCGGTCGTCTCGATCAGGGCGTTGTCGACCCGGTACGGCCCCAGCCCGAACGAGGCGGCGTTCGAGGCGACGGCCGTCGAGCTCGACGCGTACGCGCCCCCGTCGAGGAGGATCTGCATGCGGACGGACGTGAGCCTCCCGTCGCGGGTCGCGCGGTGCTCGCAACGGATCCGCGCCGGGTGCCGGTGCACGTGCCCGGTGAACGACTCGGCGCGGTCGTAGACCATCTTCACCGGCCGGCCCGTGTGGAGGGCGAGGAGCGCGGAGTGGATCTGCATCGAGAGGTCCTCGCGGCCGCCGAACGAGCCACCGACCCCGGAGAGGTGCAACCGCACCTGCTCGGGCCGCAGGTCGAGGCACGGGGCGACCTGGTCGCGATCGACGTGGAGCCACTGGGTCGCGACGTGGATGTCGACCCCGCCCTCCCCGTCCGGGATCGCGAGCCCGGATTCCGGCCCGAGGAAGGCCTGGTCCTGGATCCCGAGCTCGTACGTCCCGGTCACGACGACGTCGCCCGCAATGTCGGGGTCGCCGTGCCTGATGACGAGGTGCCGGACGACGTTCGGTCGCCGGTCGTCGCGGTAGCCGTGCCCCATCGTCGGTCGGTCGGGGTGGAGCGGCTCCTGCTCGAGCGCGCGCTCCATGTCGACGACCGGCTCGAGCGGCTCGTACTCGACCACGATCGCCTCGAGCGCGCGCCTCGCCTGCTCGGGGTGCTCCGCGACCACCAGCGCCACCGGCTCCCCGACGTAGCGCACGCGGTCGATCGCGAGCACGGGCTGGTCGGCGAACTCGAGCCCGTAGAGCTTCTTTCCCGGGACATCCTCGTGGGTCAGGGCTCCGTGGATGCCGGGGAGACCGAGCGCGGCGGTGACGTCGATCGAGACGACGCGCGCGTGCGCGTGCGGGCTACGCAGCGTGTCGCCCCAGAGCATGCCCGGCGTCGAGAGGTCGCTCGCGTACGAGAACTCCCCCGTGACCTTGGGCACCGCGTCCTCGCGCGGGAGCCGCTCGCCGATACGGCCGACCGCGAGGCGCGGGCGCTCGGTGGTCGCGCTCATGCCCGCCCCGCGGCGAGCCGCACGGCGTCGAAGATCTTCGCGTAGCCCGTGCAACGGCAGAGGTTGCCCGACAGCGCCTCGCGAATCTGGTCGTCGGAGGGGTGAGGCATTCGTTCGAGCAGGTCGACGACGGCGACGACGAGCCCCGGCGTGCAGAAGCCGCACTGGACGGCGCCGGCGTCGACGAAGGCCTGCTGGACAGGGTGCAGCGCACCGTCTCGCGCCAGGCCCTCGACCGTGACGACGTCGTGGCCCTCGGCCTGCGCGGCGAGCACGAGGCACGAGCAGACGAGCGTCCCGTCGAGCAGGACGGAGCAGGAACCGCACTCGCCCTGCTCGCAGGCGTTCTTCGAGCCGGGGAGCTCGAGCGTGTCGCGGAGGAACGTGAGCAGGCTCTCTCCGCCCCGGAGCACACCCTCGCGACGCTCGCCGTTGACGGTGAGGTCGATCCTCACGTGCGCAAGCACCTCTCGAGCGTCCGCGCCGCGAGCACGCGGAGAGCGTGGCGGCGGTAGGCGGCCGTCGCGCGGACGTCGTCGATCGGGGAGGCGGCCTCGACGACGCGTTCGGGGAGCTCGGCCGCCTCGGCGAGCGGTACGACGACGCAGCGGGCGGTCACGGCAGAGGACCCGAACGCCGCCCGCACCTCGCCGGCCTCCGCGTCGACGACGACCGCGAGCGAGCAGATCGCGATCACCATCGCGTTCCGCTGCCCGACCTTGGCGAACGTCTGCGGCCCTTCGCACGGCCGTACCCGGACCGCGGTGACGAGCTCGCCCGGCGCGAGCGCCGTCCGCTTGACGCCGAGCAGGAACTCCGCGAGCGGCATCGTTCGCGTGCCTCGAGCGCTTGCGAGCTCCACTTCGGCGCGCTCGGCGAGCAGCGGTGGGAGCGCGTCACCCGCGGGTGACGCGGTGCCGAGGTTCCCGCCGATCGTGCCGCGGTTGCGGATCTGGGGCGAGCCCACTGTCCGGGACGCCTCGGCGAGCGCCGGGAGGCGCGATGCAAGGGGCGTCTGCATCGCCTCCGTGTACGTCAGGCCCGCGCCGAGCCGCAGGAGGCCGTCCTCCTCGGCGAAGCCTCGCAACTCCGCGAGCTCGCTCAGGTCGAGAAGCGCCTCGGGCCGCGCATCGCCGAAGGTGAGCTCGACCATCACGTCTGTCCCTCCCTGGATCGGGCGCGCCTGCGGGTGCTCGGCGCGGAGGCGCAGCGCCTCGTCGAGCGTCGACGGCCGGAAGACCTCCATGGGGGAAGACAACCACACCGCGGGCCCGATGTCCGCCGTGTGGTTCGTGTCCGACTTCGGTCGGGAGACAAAGCAGGCGAGCCTCCGGGCGACCGCACTTGACAGTCTCAGGTTTGTGATCTATCACTCATATGTGACCGGCACGACCCGGCAGACGGCGGAGCAGCGTCGGGAGGCCGTTCTCGCCGCGGCGCGGTCGGCGTTCGCGCGGGGCGGCCTCGACGGCACGTCGACGGAGGAGATCGCCGCGGCCGCCGGCATCTCGCAGCCGTATCTGTTCCGCCTCTTCGGCACGAAGAAGAAGCTCTTCCTGGCGACGGTCGATCGCTGCCTGGCCGACACGCTCGAGCTCTTCCGCGACGCGGCCGGCGAGGCGCGCGGCGAGCAGGCGCTGCGTGCGATGGGCGAGGCGTACGCGGCGACGGTCACGGACGATCGGACGCAGCTACTCATGCAGATGCAAGCGTATGCGGCGTGCGACGACCGGGACGTGCGGGAGACGGTGCGCTCGGGCTACGGGACGCTGCACCTCTTCGTCGAGACGGTCTCCGGGGAGAGCGAGGCGCGTGTCGCGCGCTTCTTCGCGTTCGGGATGCTTCTCAACGTCATCGCGGCCATGGATCTCCGGAACGCGCGCGAGCCGTGGGCGGGCAGGCTGCTAGCGGGGGCGGCACCGAGCGAGGTCACGGCCGCGGGGCTCGGTGCCCGGGTTCCGTAGGGCGCACTCTCCTATTGCTGGCGATTATGAGTGACTGATCACAAGTATCGGAGGACAACAATGACAGCCGGGCCACGGCCGATGTTCATCGCGCCCCTCGCCGGAGCCCTGTCCGACAGGATCAGCGCCCGGCTGATCATCGGCACGGGGCTGACGATGCAGGCGGTCGCGCTCGCCTGGATCAGCCTCGTATCGACCGCGACCGTAGCGTACTCGGAGCCCGTCGGACCGCTCGTGGTCGCCGACGTCGGCATGGCGCTCTTCTTCGCGCCCGTCGCGAACGGTCGTACTCTCGGCGGTGCGACCCGCGGAGGAGGGACAGGCGTCGGGCGCCAACAACGCGATTCGGGAGCTGGGCGGCGTCTTCGGAGTCGCGGTCCTCGCCGCTGTGTTCTCCCACAGCGGCGGCTACGAGTCGGGCCGGCCGCGCTCCCGGCGGGGCGAGGTCGAGGCGTCGCCGGTCGCCGGGGCGGCGTGAGGCGCCGCTCGGCACCACGGTGTCAGACACTTCGTGCCTGCTTCGTGACGGATTCTTCACAGCGTCCTGCTGCCATCGGGCCCCGCGCACCGCGAGCGGGAGGTCGGTGTCAGACACCGATTTCGTCAAGGGTCAAACGTGCCGGATCCACGCCGAGTTCTCCCGGTGCGCCGGGGGACGGTCAGGCGAGCGTGCGGTACGCGCTCGGCGGGGGCGCGGGCGACACCGGGGCCTCCTCCCAGCCGTCGGGGAACGACGGCCCACGCCACGCGGGGTCAGGCTCGAACGCCGCCCAGCGCGCGTCCCACCAGCGCTCGCCCCGCTCGAGCATCGCGCCGAGCCTCGCGCCAAGCGCCAGCGTCGCCTCCACCTGCTCCTCCGTGTAGCGGCCGTCCGCCACGCGCGCCTCGAGGAGCTCCTTGTCCTTGAAGCGCCAGGCGCCGTCTACCGGGATCCAGAGGTCGAGCTCGAGGTCCTGCGTGTCGTAGCCGATCGTGGTGCGGCGGAACGGCTCCTCCAGGTTCAGGTACCAGCCGGCGAACGTCCGCTGCGGGCCGTCCCAGAAATGCCACACGGAGCACGCCTCTCCCGGGCGGCGGAGCTGGAGGACGCCGTGTCCGGCCCAGGCGTGCTTCCCGCGCCACGGGTGCGGGCGACCGTCGGCGCTCGGCGGGAACGCGAACGGCGCTTCCTCGGGCAGGTACGTGACGAGGAGCTCGGGCGTGTCCTCGACGACCACGACCGGCGACACGCACCACGGCCTCCCGCGCCACACCTCGCGGTGGACGATCGTCTCCCCGTGCCGCCAGCCCACGGGCAAAGTCTAGTGGGACGCCCCGGCGTGTACCCTCAGGCCCTCCATGAGCGAGACCCGCGTGCATGGAATCGCCGTGCCGGAGACCGACGCGGGCGGCGCGCCCGAGCTCTCCGTCGTCGTGACCCTGTTCCAGGAGCGCGCAACGCTCGAGGAGCTCCACGGGCGCCTCTCGGTGACGCTCGACGCGTTCGGCCGGCCGTACGAGGTGATCTACGTCGACGACGGGTCGACCGACGGCACCTTCGCGGCGCTCGAGCGGATCCACGCCGCCGACCACAACGTCCGCGCCGTCCGCCTCAAGCGCAACGTCGGCCAGCATCCCGCGATGCACGCCGGGCTCTCGCGGGCGCGCGGCGCCGTCGTCGTGACGATGGACGGCGACCTGCAGAACCCCCCGAGGACGTGCCGCGGCTCGTCGAGGGGATCGACGCCGGCTACGACGTCGCGAGCGGTCGCCGCACGGCGCGGCACGACTCGTGGGGGCGGACGCTGCCCTCGCGGCTCATCAACGGGATGCTGCGCCGCTTCACGCGCGTCGAGATCGCCGACTTCGGCTGTGCGTTCAACGCGTACCGGCGCCAGGCGGTCGAACCGATGCTCGGCGCGATCGGCCGGCAGAAGTTCACGAAGGCGCTCGTTCTCTCGGGCGGAGCGTCGGTCGTCGAGGTCGACGTCGGCCATGCGCCGCGCCAGGGCGCGTCGCGCTACTCGCCGCTCCGCCTCACCCGCCTCGCGCTCCACGTCCTGGCGGGGTTCTGGCCGCAGCCGATCCAGACCGCCGGCATCGTCCTCGGCACCGTCTGCTCGCTCGCCTCGCTCGCGCTCGGCGTCTACGGGGTCGTCTTCTGGATCAGCCAGGCGGACTTCCCGGGCCCCCTCCTCCTCGGCGCGCTCGTGGTCGCCGTGCTCGGCGTCCAGGGCTTCATTCTCGCCCTCGTCGGCGAGCATCTCGGCAGAATCCAGAGGGTCGTGGAGCACCGTCCCCTCTACCTCGTCGACCGCGAGCTCTAGCGTGAGCAGAGTCCTCGTCACGGGTGGCGCGGGGTTCATCCCGTCGAACCTGATCCGGCACCTGCTCGAGCACACCGGCCACAACGTCATCTCGCTGGACGCGCTCACGTACGCGGGCAACCTCGAGAACCTCGCCGACGTGATGAGCCACCCGCGGCTCGAGTTCCTGCACGGCGACATCCGCGACGCCGGCCTCGTGCGCGAGGTCGTCGGCGGCGTCGACGTGATCGTCAATGCGGCCGCCGAGTCGCACGTCGAGAAGTCGATCCGTGAGGGCGCCTCCGAGTTCGTGACGACGAACGTCGAGGGCACCCAGATCCTCCTCGATGCCATCCGCGAGACGCCCGTCGAGCGGTTCCTGCTCGTCTCCTCGAGCGAGGTCTACGGCACCGCCGAACGCGACCCGATGGACGAGGAGCACCCGTTGAATCCGCGCAGCCCGTACGCGGCGACGAAGGCTGGCGGCGACCGGCTCGCCTACAGCTACCGCGTCACGTACGGCCTTCCCGTCGTGATCGTCCGCCCGTTCAACAACTACGGCCCGCGGCAGCATCCAGAGAAGGTCGTGCCGCGCTTCATCACGCAGGCGCTCGCGGCCGAGCCGCTGACCATCCACGGCGAGGGACGCGCGAGCCGCGACTGGCTCCACGTCGACGACACGTCCTCGGCGATCGAGGCGCTCATCGACGCACCCCTCGACCGTATCGCCGGAGAGGTGATCAACGTTGCGACGGGTGTCGACATCTCGGTCAACGAGATCGCGCGCCTCGTGCTCGAGGCGATCGGCGGCCGCGGCGGGACGACGGTCAATGTCGAGGAGCGGCCGGGCCAGGTCGACCGACACATCGGCTCGACCGACAAGCTCGAGCTCCTCACCGGCTGGCGAGCGTCGATCGGGTTCGAGGAGGGCTCGAGCGGACCGTCGCCTGGTACCGCGATAACGAGGCGTGGTGGCGGGGCGTCCTCGGGCGCGTCGGCGTCTCCTCGTCCTAGGCGCGGGCCCCGCCCAGCTCGGGCTGCTCGAAGCGGCGCGGGCGCGGCCGGACGTCTACGTGATCGCCGTCGACCGGGACGCGCAGGCGGTCGGGCTCGCTCTGGCAGACGAGCGCGCGATCCTCTCCTCGGAGGACGAGGAGGCGGTCGATCGGCTCGCGCGGGCCCGCGACGTGGACGGGATCGTCTCGCCGGGCGCCGACTGGCCCGTCGGGATCGCGGCCCGCGTTGCGGAACGAATCGGCCTCGCGCACCCGATCTCCGCGCGGACGGGATCGATCGCGACCTCGAAGGCGCGCCAGCGCGAGGCGTTCGCGGCGGCCGGTGTTCCCCCACGCGCGGGCACTCGACCCGCGCGACCCGGGCCTGACCTTCCCCCGTCGTCGTCAAGGCCCCCGACCGGCAGGGCCAGCGCGGGCTCACGCTCGTTCGCTCCCAGCACGAGCTCGACGCCGCCGTCGCGACGGCGGCCGGCGAGTCGCGAAGCGGCGCCGTGCTCGTCGAGGAGCACGTCGAGGGGCCGGAGGTGACCGTCAACGCGGTCTCGGTCGACGGAAGCTTCGTGCCGCTGACGGTGACGGACCGGCTCACCGCCGAGGCGCCCGCCTTCGGCGTCGCGCTCGCGCACGTCTGGCCGTCCCTGCTCGACACAGAGGCCGTCGTCGAGGCCGCCCGCGCCGCCGTCGAGGCGCTCGGGATCTCGAGCGGGCCTTCTTACACGCAGGTCCGGGTTGGCCCCGGCGGGCCGGTCGTGATGGAGGTGGCCGCGCGCCTCGGCGGCGGGCACGACGCCGAGCTCTGCGCGGTCGCGACCGGCGTCGACCTAAACGCGCTCGCGGTCGCGTACGCGCTGGGGGCTGGCACCGTGAGGTGCCTGACTACCCCGGTGGCCGTTTCGCGCCTCGAGAGCGCCCTTCGGGACAACGCGTCACCGGGGACACGCACCTCCGGTGCCAGTCCCCTTGCGGGCGGCGCGGCCGTCGTCTTTCTCGTCCCGCCCCCGGGCGGCTCGCCGAGGTCGAGGGCGTCGCGGAGGCAGAGGCGCTCCCGGGTGTCCGGTGGGTCAGGGTCTACCGGCGCGCAGGCTACGTCTTCGGCCCGCTCCTGCGCGGCGCCGACCGGGCCGGGGCGGTGCTCGCCACCGCCGCCGACCGCGACGAGGCGCTCGAGCGGGGGCGCCGGGCGGCGGACGCCGTACGCTTCCGGGTCGATGCGGACGCGTCGTAGCACCCCACTCGGCTTTCAGCCTCCCGCGATCGGCGAGGAGGAGGTGGCGGCTGTCGCCGAGACGCTGCGCTCGGGCTGGCTCACGACCGGGCCGCGCGCGGCGCTGCTCGAGGAGCGCCTCGCCGCGTACCTCGAAGCGGCGCACGTCCTCGCCGTCAGCTCGGGCACGGCCGCGCTGCACCTCGCTTTGCTCGCCGTCGGGGTCGGGCCCGGCGACGAGGTGATCACGTCGCCGGTCACCTGGCCGGCGACGGCGAACGTGATCGAGCATGCGGGAGCGACGCCGATCTTCTGCGACGTCCGCGAGGACGACCTGAACCTCGACACGTCGCTGCTGGCACCACTCGTCACGGAGCGGACGAAGGCGATCCTCCCCGTCCACCTGGCCGGCCAGCCCTGTGACCTCGACGCGATCCGGGCGCTCGGGCTCCCGGTGATCGAGGACGCCGCCCACGCGCTCGAGAGCCGCTACCGGGGACGGAAGCTCGGCGGGCTCTCCGACGCGACGTGCTTCTCGCTGTACGCGACCAAGAATCTCGCCGCGGGCGAGGGCGGGCTCGTCGCCACCAATCGCGACGACGTCGCCGACACGATCCGGAGCATGCGCCTCACCCGCCGCGGCGACACGTCGCGCTACGACCAGCTGACGCCTGGCTTCAAGGCGAACCTCTCCGACGTGCTGGCCGCGATCGCGCTCGTCCAGTTCGCGAAGCTCGAGCGGCACGCGGAGGCCCGGGCGCGCCAGTTCGCCCTCTACGACGACGGCCTGGCCGACCTCGAGGGGATCGCCCCGCTCGCGCGCGACCCGCGCGACACGCATGCGCTCCACCTCTACGTCGTGCGGATCGACCCGCGTGGTGCGGGCGCGACCCGCGACGACTACCAGCGCGCGCTGGCAGGAGAAGGCATCGCGACGAGCATCCACTTCCTCCCCGTTCACCGCCTCACGTGGTTCCGGGAGCGCTACCCGGCCCAGCCGCGGCTCCCGGTCGCCGAGCGCGCGGGGGAGGAGGTGCTCTCGCTCCCGCTCTCAGCGGCTCACACGGACGAAGACATCGCGGACGCGATCGACGCGCTCCGCCGCGTCCACGCTCGCCTCACCGCATGAAGCGGTCGGTCCGGATCGGGCTCACGCTTCTCCTGACGGGGCTCGCGATCGCGTACCTCGTCTGGAAGGTCGACCTCCACGAGACGGTCGACACGCTCCTCGACGCCAACCCATGGTGGGTCGCGCTCGCCGTCGCGATCATGATCGGCACCGCGTTGCCGATGGCCCTGCGCTGGCAGTGGCTCATGCGCGCGCAGCGAATGGAGGAGAGGTTCTGGTGGCTGACCCGCGCGTACTTCGTCTCGTACGCGGCGAGCCAGGTGCTGCCCACGTCGATCGGAGGCGACGCGATGCGCGTGTACGAGACGGCGCGCAGGCATCCGGGCCGCACCGCCGACGTGACGGCGATCATCCTGCTCGAGCGCGGCCTCGGCGGCGCCGGGACAGTGCTCCTCGGTGCGATCGGGTTCGTGCTCGCGGTCGGGACGTACGACGTCGGCGCCTACCTGTGGCTCGAGGGAGCGTTCGTCTTCGGGACGATGCTGCTCCTCTTCCTCTTCTTCTCCCGCTCGGCGCGACCGCTGCTCGCCCGCGCGCGGCCGCTTCTCCGTCGCGTCCGGCTCGAGCGCCCGCTCCGCGCCTTCTACGACGGCGTCCACCACTACCGCGGGCATGTCCGCCTGCTGGTGGCGGTCTTCGTGTTCACGACGGTGATCCAGGCGGTCCGGGTGCTGTCGATCTGGGCGGCCGGGAAGGCGGTCGGGATCGAGCTCGGCCCGCGGATCTACTACGTGATGGGCCCGCTCTTCTTCCTCGTCCTCCTCGTCCCGTTCACCCTCAACGGGATCGCCGTGCGCGAGGCGTTCTTCGTCAGCTTCCTCGGGAGCGTCGGCGTTCCGGCCGACCAGGCATTCGCCGCCGGGTTCCTCTTCTTCCTCGTGACGACCGCGCTCGCGCTCCCCGGGGCCGCGATCCTGCTCTGGGAGGGTGTGCGCGGGGGATCCCGCCCGCGGCTCGAGCATGGCTGACCCCCGCCCGCGCGCCGCCTGCGTGGTGGTCACGCACGACGCCCTCCCGTGGATCGAGAAGTGTCTCGCGAGCGTCGCAGGAACCCAGACGGTCGTCGTCGACAACGGCTCGTCTGACGGGACCCCGGACGCCGTCCGCGAGCGGTTCCCGGCGGTCCGTGTGGTCGAGGCGGAGAACCGTGGCCTCGCCGCCGGGTGGAACCGTGGCATCGCAGAGACAGACGCCGAGCACGTGCTCGTCCTGAACGCCGACGCCTGGCTCGTCGAGGATGCGCTGTCGCGCCTGCTCGCGGTGGCGGATGCGCATCCACGCGCCGCCGCCGTCGGACCCCGGCTGCAGAACGCCGACGGGACGCTCCAGCGCTCGGTGCGGGGGTATCCGACCCTCTGGCGACTCGCCACCGAGTATCTCTACCTGCGCAAGCTGGCCCCTCGGTCGCAGGCGCTCAACGCCTTCTACGGCGCGGGCTTCGACCACGAGAGCGAGCGCGAGGTGGAGTGGGTGATGGGCGCGTGCTTCCTCCTCCGACGCGGCGCGTACGACGAGGTCGGGCCGTTCGACGAGCGGTACTTCCTCTTCAGCGAGGAGGTCGACTGGATGTGCCGCGCCGCGAACGGGGGCTGGTCGGTCGTCTTCACGCCCGAGGCGCGCTGCGTCCACGTCGGGGGTGCCTCGCACGGCGGGCGGATGTTCCGGGAGAACGTCCGCGGCAATCTCCGCTACCTCTCGCTCCACGGCCGCCCCGGCGAGGCGGAGCAGGCGCGGAAGCTCCTGCGCGCGTCGCTTCTCGTGCGCGGGCGGCTCCACCGCGGGGAGCGCGCGCGCCTCTATCGCGAGGCGGCGGCGTGGCTCGGCTCCGGCGACGTCGAGACCCTGCTCGCACGGTGAGGTCGGCACGGAATCGGGGACCGGCAGCGCAGGTGCCTGTCCCCGGTGGTGCTGTCGCATGAGCAGCGTCTCGCTCGTCGTCCAACTCGCCTTCGGCCTCGCCGTCGTGCTCGCCCCCGGAGCCCTCCTCGCCCGGACGCTCGGTGTCCGGGGCCTCTCGGCCGCCCTCGCCTGGTCGCTCGGCCTCGTCTTCGCCGCCCTGTCCGTGACGTTCGCCGTCCACGCCTCGCTGACGCTGACCCTCGTCCTCGTCCTCGCGGCAGGCGTGGCGGCTGCGGCGGTCGGTGTGCGCCGCGGGCCGAAGCCGCCCGTGTCGACTCGACCGACAGTTCCCCATCGGGGTGCCGTTCTCGCGGCCGGGACGGTGCTCGGCCTGCTGCTCTGGCGCGTCGCGGGGAACATCGGCGGTGACGGGTTCTTCCACCTCGCCCGGATCCAGAAGCTGCTCGCCTTCGGCGACCTCTCGCTCGGAAGCGCAAACGAGTTCCCCGACGGCGGCCTCCATCCGGGCTACGCGTTCCCTCTCTGGCACGGGCTGCTCGCGCTCGTCGCGAAGGTCTCCGGCGCCGATCCCGTGGACGTCGTCCTCCACGGCCCGACCGTGCTCGCCCCGCTCGCCGTCCTCGTCGCGTACGAGGCGGGGTGGGCGCTGTTCCGCCGCGCCGTGCCCGCCGCCGCGGCGGCCGCCGCGGGCGTGGCGCTCGTCGCGATGGCGCCCGCGCACGGCGGCGCGCTGACCGCGCTCGCACTCCCGGCGACGGCGTCGCGGCAGCTGCTCGTCCCGCTCGCCCTCGCGCTCGCGCTCGAGTCAGTGCGAAGGCCGGTGCCCGCGCTCCTCGCGTCGGCCGCCGCGGCCTCGCTCGCACTCGCCGCCGTCCATCCGACCTACGCGCTCTTCCTCTGGATCCCGTTCGCGGGCTTCCTCGCGGTGCGCTGGCTCTGGGAGCGACGCGACGCGCGCGCGGGCGGCCTCGCGCTCGCCGCCCTCGTCGTGCCCGCGGGGCTCTTCTTCGCCTGGCTGCTGCCGGTGATCGGCGACACCGCCTCGGTGAGCCCCGACGCCGATGAGCGGACGCGTGGGTTCGAGCAGTACGCGGGGCAGCTGAGCGGCACCTCCGACCGGTTCTCCGTCGTGCCGGAGCTCTTCGGCCGGACGGGCGCCGTTGCGGTGGCCGCGCTGCTCGTCCTGCCGCTGGCGGGGTTCGCGTCGCGGCGCCGCTGGGCCGCGTACGTGGTCGGCGGCTCGCTCGCGGTCTTCGCGGTCTGCCTCGTGCCCTGGATCTTCACCCCGTTCTCCGACGTCGTCTCGCTCTCGCAGTCGCGGCGGCTCGCCGGGTTCGTCCCGCTCGCGTTCGCGCTCGCCGGCGGCATCGGCGTCCTCGCTCGGCTCGTCGGCCGGCTCGTCGTCCCGCTGGCCCTCGCGGGCGGGCTCGTGCTCCAGCTCGCGTACCCGGGCGACTTCGGCTACACGCTCGAGACGGGCGGGCCGGCCTGGGCGACGTGGCTCGCCGTCGTGGGCGCAGTCGTCGCCCTGGGGCTCGGCCTCCGGCGCCGGCAGCCGCTCGAGCGCACGGCCGCGCTCGCCTTCGTCCTCGTCCTGCTCCCGGCGTACGTCCACGGGCTGACGCACTGGAGCCCCTCCGAGGCACGGCGCCCGAGCCCACTCTCCGAGGGCCTGATCGCGGCCGTGCACCGCGACGTTCCCGTGGGAGCGACCGTCTACGCCGACCCCGAGGCGAGCTACCGCCTCGGCGCCTTCGCGCCGGTGCGCGTGTGCCTCAACCCGCCCGGCCACGTCGCCGACACGGTGGCGAACCGCCCGCGCGAGCGTGTCGAGGAGTTTCGTCGCTTCGTGCGCACCGGCGACCTCGCGATCCCGCGCGACTGCGGAGCGACCTGGCTCGTGGTCGACCGAACGCGCTTCGCAGACGTCGCACCAGATCTCCCCGTGGCCTACCGCGACGCACGCTGGCTGCTGTACCGGCTGTGACCGGCTGCGCGCGGCTCAGGCGCCGGCCGCGGGCAGCACGCGCAGGCGGATGCTGCACGGGCCGGGTCTCGCGGCGACCGCGGCGACCATGTCGGGCGCAACGTCGAGGCCGGTCACCCAGACGTCCGCCGCCTCGGAGGGCGGCGAGCCCAGGCCCGACCCGAGACACTTGACCGTCGCCTCGTGGCGCACCCAGGCGTGGAGAAATGCTTCGTGCCGGCGCCCCGGGGGAAGACCCGCGAGCCTGCGGGCGCAGCTCTCGCCGAACGTGTGGCGGGCGACCGTGACCGCGTCGACCCGCCGTTCGCGCAGCTCGACGTCGACGCCGACCTCCGCGCCGCGCGCGAACGCGACGAGTGCGATGGGCCCGGCGTGCGACACGTTGAAGCGGACGTCCGACGGCGGGTCGGCGAGGTACGGCTTGCCGTGTCGCGCGGTCTCGAGCACGAGCGCCCGCGGGTCGGCGCCGACATAGCCTGCGAGCAGGCGCCGCAGCGCGCTTCGGGCGCGGCGCGAGCGGCGGCCGTCGTCCGGCTGCCGGAACCGCTCCGCGCGGGCGTTCTCCTCCGGTGAGACGACGGGCGGGTCGTTCTCGTCCGCTTTCAGGTCGATCTGCCACACATCCACCGCTCCCGGCGTGAGCTCGGCCCACATGTCACGTCTCCGAGGGGCGCCGATCGAGCTCGCCGATCGTCTCGTCCACCAGCGTCGCGATCAGCTCGGCGAGCCCCGCGACGTCTGGCTCGCGCAGCATGGAGCGGTGCGTGCCGCGGACGGTCGCCTCGCGCACGCCGCGCGTCTCGAGCCCGTGCCAGCGGTCGACGCCGCGGTGTATCTCGAACTCGTCGGAGCGTACGAGCGTCACGACGGCGTCGAGCGGGCCGGCGCGGTAGGCCCACCAGGCGCGGGTGGCAGCCTCGTTGACGCGCCGGCGCCTTCGCTCCGCCGCGTCGCTCAGCCTGTCGCCGACGACGAGCGCCCGCACCTCCGCAGCGCGCCAGAGCAGCACGCGCCATGCCTCGCGCACGGGTGCGCCGACCGGCCTTCTCGCCGGTGGTGCGGCTCGCCGCGGCCGGAAGCGCGGCCCGACGCCGAACGTCGCACACCGTGTGCCCAGCGCGTCGAGAAACGGGGTCGCGTCGGCGCCGGCGAGATCCGGGAAGCTCTCCTCGAGCCAGAGGGACGACCGGTAGACCTCGTACAGGTAGCGACTCACGGGCTCGCCGGCCGGCGGCGCGAACGGCTCCTCGAGCCACTCGAGCAGACGCTCGGCCCCGGTCGGGGTGAACGGGTCGCCGAGGTCGGTGCCGCTCCGCAGCGCGCGGCGGAGCGCCGCGTTGACGTGCTCGTCGAACGGCGTCCCGTCGGGCAGCTGCCTCGGGGCCCAGAGCGGCCCGCTCGAGTCGAGGACCACGAGCAGCGGGACGTCCTCGCCGGCGGCCCGAAGGCGCCGGGCGATCTCGTACGCGACGGCGCTCCCGAGACAGCGGCCGCCGAGGAGGTACGGGCCGGTCGGACGCACGCGGCGGATCGCGCGGAGGTAGTGAGCCGCCATCCGCTCGACCGAGCGATGGAGGAGAGCGCCTCCGTCCAGGCCGCGCTGCTGGAGCGCGTAGGACGGCTGCTCCGGGCCGAGCCTACGCGCGAGCGCGCCGAACCCGACAGCATTCCCGTCCCCGGCCGTGACGAAGAACAGCGGCGGACGCGTCCCCGTCTTGGTGAGGGCGACGAGGCTACCCCGGCCGCCCCTCTGCTCCTCGCCGAGCACCGCCGCGAGCCCGGCGAGCGTTGGCGTCTCGAACACCGTGGCGAGGGGCAGCCGCGATCCGAACGTCCGCTCGATCGCGTCGAACATCTCGACCGCGAGGAGCGAGTGGCCGCCGAGCTCGAAGAAGTCGTCGTCGGGCCCGATGCCGTCCACGCCGAGGATCCGCTCCCAAAGCGAGGCCAAGCGGCGCTCGACGGGGTCGAGCGCGCTGCCGCCGCGTGGGCTCTGCGTCGCGGCCCGGGGAGGCGGGAGCGCGCCCGCGTCGACCTTCCCCGTCGAGGAGAGCGGCAGGCGCTCGACGAGGCTCCAGGCCGTGGGCACCGCGTATGCCGGAAGCAGCCGGGCGGCGTGGGCCCGGAGCTCGCCGGCGTCCGGCGCGGTCTCCGGAGCCCGGACGACGTACGCGGCGAGACCCGTGTCCCCTCCTTCTCGTGCGTACGGCGCGACGTGGACGTCGGCTACGGCCGGATGGCGGCGCAGCGCCTCCTCCACCTCTGCCGGCTCCACGCGAAAGCCCCGGATCTTGAGCTGACGGTCGACGCGGCCGAGGAACTCGATCGTCCCGTCCTCTCGCCAGCGCGCCCGATCGCCGCTCCGGTACATCCGTCCTCCGGGCTCGAACGGGTCGGCCACGAACCTCTCCGCCGTCAGTGTGGGATCGCCTGCGTATCCGCTGGCGACGCCGTCGCCGCCGATGCAGAGCTCACCGACGCCGCCGATCGGCGCCCTCGCACCGAAGCGGTCGAGGATCCGGACGTGCGTGTTGGCGATCGGCCGGCCGATCGGCACCGGGTCGGGCACGGCGTCGCCGGGGCGGAGCGAGTGGACCGTGGTGAAGGTCGTCCCCTCCGTCGGCCCGTAGCCGTTGACGAACCTCGCGTCCGGCGGGAGCGCGTCGAGCGCACGGCGTACGTGTGTCGGGGAGAGAACGTCGCCGCCGGCGAGAAGCTGACGAAGCGAGCCGAACAGCTCCGGGCGGTCGTCCGCCACGCGGTGGAAGAGACCGGCCGTCAGCCAGAGCGTCGTCACCCGCTCGCGCTCGACGAGCTCGTGCAGCTCCGCCGTCGAGAGAGGCCCCGGCGGGGCGAGCACCACGCGACCGCCGTTCAGGAGCGCGCCCCAGAGCTCGAACGTCGACGCGTCGAAGGCGGGGTGGGCGAGCGCGAGCAGCGTCTCCCCGGGCCCCAGGTCGGCGTAGTCCGCTCCGCGGACGAGGCGGAGGATCGCCCGGTGCGGCACCTCCACGCCCTTCGGACGACCGGTCGAGCCCGACGTGAACATCACGTACGCGGCGGCGAGTGCGTCCACGCCCCTCGACGGGACGTCCGTCGGGACACCACGGAGGTGGAGCTCGTCGACGCAGAGGACGCGCGCCGGGAGCGCGTGCAGCTCGGCGTAGTGACGCGAGTGGGTCAGCACGAGCTCGACACCCGCCGACGCGAGCGCTTCGCGCAGGCGCTCGTCCGGGTCGCGCGGGTCGAGCGGGACGTACGCCGCGCCGGCGGTGGCGACCGCCAGGTACGCGGCGATCTGCTCGGGCGAGCGCTCGAGGCAGACGGCGACGCGTCCGCCGGGCAGGACTCCGTCGTGACGGAGCCGCTCGGCGAGTCGCCGTGCCCAGGTGGCCAGCTCTCCGTACCGGAGCGATCGGCCGCCGGGCGCGGAGACCGCGACGGCGTCGGGACGCTCGCTCGCACGCTCGCGGAAGACCTGGTCGATCGTGGCCTCGCGCTCGTACGGCGTCGCCGCTCCGCGCTCGAAGCGGACGATTCGCTCCCGCTCCCGCGAGCCGACCGGGGTCAGCTCGCCGAGTCGCGTGGCGCCGTCCGCTGCGAGCTGCTCGAGGAGCGCGACGTAGTGCGCGAGCATCCGCTCCGCCGTCGTCCTGTCGAACAGGTCGGTGTTGTACTCCCACACCACCGTGAGCCCGTCCTCGGCGAGCGTGGCGTGCTCCGGCGGCGTCTCGGAACGCCGGTTGACGACGACGACTGAGAGGTCGAGCTTGGCCGAGCCGTTCGCGAGCGTGTCACGGGGCAGGATCGTCGCGCCGGGAACCCTCAGGGCCCGCACCGGCGAGTCGTGGAACGAGAACAGCGTCTGGTAGAGGGGCGTGCTGCTCGCCGCGCGCGCCGGAGCGAGATGCGAGACGACCGTCTCGAACGGCACGTCCTGATGAGCGTGCGCGGCGAGGACCTCCTGCTGGACGCGCGCGACCAGCACCGCGACGCCGGGGTCGCCGCGCAGGTCGATCCGCAACGGCACGGTGTTGACGACCATGCCGAACACGTCCTCGCTCGCGAGCGTGCGCCGGTTCGCGACCCCGGTGCCGAGCACGAGCTCCTCGGCCGAGCACGTCCTGGCGAGCAGCGCGGCGTATCCCGCGAGCATGACGGCGAACATGGTCGCGCCGGACTCGGCCGCGCGGGCGGCGAGGCGCTCGACGAGTGACGGGGAAGTCGCTGCCGGAGCGTCTCGCCGCGGTATGTCTGCCGCGGAGGGCGAGGCCGGTCGAACGGCAGCACGAGCTCCGGCGGCGGCTCGGCGAGCCGCTCGCGCCAGTGGTCGAGCGTGCTCCGTCCCAGCTCGCTCTCGGCGACCTCGCGCTGCCAGGACGAGAAGTCCCTGAACTGCGCGGCTGGGGGGCGCAACGACGGCGCTCGGCGATCGACCTCGGCCGTGTACAGCTCGGCCAGCTCCTGGAGGAAGCGGGCGGTTGTGAACCCGTCGTGCACGACGTGGTGCTCGACGACGAGCAGGGCGTGGTCGTCCTCGGCGACACGGGCCAGCGACCAGCGCCCGAGAGGGAGTCGCTCGGGATCCAGTCGCACGCGCACCACCTCGACGAAGTGCTCCTCGAGCGCACGCTCGGGATCGGCGGCCGCACGCAGGTCCTCGACGTGGAGGCGGATCGGTCGCGGCTCGTGGACGTGTTGCACGAAGCGCCCGCCGACGCGGGGGAACGTCGTGCGCAGGATCTCGTGACGCTCGACGATCGCCGAGAGGGCGCGCTCGAGCGCGCCCACGTCGAGCCGGCCTCGGATGCGGTGGAGCGCCTGGCTCTGGTACGGCAGGCTCTCCTGGGCGAGCTCCGAGACGTAGAGCGCTTTCGCCTGTCCGGCCGTGGCGGGCACGAGCTCGCCGTGTGAGCGGGCGCGAAGGGGCGGCAGCGCAGGCCCGGCTCGCCGGTCGAGCTCCCCCGCGACGGCCGCGGCGGTCTTCGAGCGGAAGATCGCCGCGAGCGGCGCCTCGAGCCCGTGCCGCGCCTCGAGTCGCGCGAGGGCCTGAAGGGCGAGAAGCGAGTCGCCGCCGAGCGCGAAGAAGTCGTCGTCGACCCCCACGGTGGTGAGGTCGAGCACCTCCGCGAACACCTCGGCGACCTTCGCGGCGCGTGTTCCGGCGGTGCCAATCGTCGTGGCGGAGCTCTCGACGGGGATCGCGCGCAGCGCCGCCCGGTCGACCTTCCCGTTCGGGCTCAGCGGCAGGTCCGAGACGGGGACGATCGTGCCGGGGACCATGTAGGCGGGTAGCGCCTGCTCGAGCTCCGCCCGGACGGTGTCGGGCGACGCCCCCGCTTCGAGCACCACGAACGCGACGAGCCGCTTGCGTCCGGGCGCGGGCTCCTGGACGACGACCGCCGCGCGCGCCACGCCGCCGCACGCGACGACGTGCGCCTCGACCTCGAGCGGCTCGACGCGGTACCCGCGGAGCTTGACCTGGTCGTCGACGCGGCCGTAGATCTCGAAGACGCCGTCCGCGCGTGCCCGCACCACGTCGCCCGTCCTGTACCAGCGCTCGCCGTCGGGCTCGATCCGGAAGCGCTCCGCGGTCAGCTCCGGCTCGTGCAGGTAGCCGCGGGAGATCCCCGCCCCGCCCACCCAGAGCTCACCCTTCGCGCCGGTCTCGACGGGTCGGCCCTCACGGTCCCGCACGTCGAGCAGGGCACCCGCGAGCGCGCTGCCGACCGGAAGGGCACGGTCGCCGTCCACCTCGTCCCCGACGACGTGCGCGGTGCAGCAGACCGTCGTCTCGGCCGGCCCGTAGAGGTTGACGAGCCGCGTGCCGGGGCACGCCGACCGGAAGCGGCGGGCGTATCGCAGCCGCATCACCTCACCGCCCGCGATCAGCGTGCGCAGGCCGGCCAACTCCTCCGGGCCTGCCTCGACGAGCTGGTGGAACGTGCTCGTCGCCATGAACGCCCAGCCGACATCGTGCTCGACGATCGTCCGGCGCACGGCGACGGGGTCCGGCCGGCCGGGCGGGTGGCAGACGAGCCGGCCGCCGGCGAGCAGGGTCGCCCAGAGCTCGAAGATCGCCATGTCGAACTGCGGCGCGCAGACCTGGAGCGCGCCCTCGCCGGGGAGCGGGGCCAGCTCGGGTGCGCCGGCGAGCAGGTTGAGCAGGTTGCGGTGCTCGAGCGCGACGCCCTTCGGGCGCCCGGTCGACCCTGACGTGAAGACGACCGCGAACAGATCCTCGGGCCGCACGTCCACGTCGAGCGGCCCGTCGACGACACCGTTGCCCTCTGTGCCGCCGTCCGCCACGGCGACGGTGACGAGCGGCAGGCCGCTGCCGGAGACCCGGTCTGCGAGGCCCTCCGGAGCGACCACGACCCTCGCACGTGCGCCGGCGAGCTGAGCGAGCGTCCGGGCGTGCGGGCTGTCGGGATCGAGCGGGGCGTAGGCCGCGCCCGCCCTGGCGACCGCGACCGCGGCGACGACGGTCTCGGGCCCCCGCTCGGCCACGACCCCGACCACCTCGTCGCGCGCGACCCCGAGCGCCCGGAGGCGGCGCGCCAGACGCCGGGAGCGCCGGTCGAGCTGCGCGTACGTGAGCCGCCGGTCGCCGGCCTCGACCGCCACGGCGCCCGGACGCGCGGACGCGGTGAGCTCGAATGCGTCGGCGAGTGACGCGACCGCCGTGGCCCGCTCCACCCGAGTCGGCATCGCGCGACTCTATCGAGACCGTCGCCGACGCTCGCCGCCGAGCCGCGCCCCGTTTCCCTCCGGGTCTCGCGACTACGCTGGCCGCGGTGAAGGCGCTCATCGTCAGCTTCTACTTCCCGCCCGCGGGCGGGGGCGGGGTGCAGCGGCCGCTCAAGCTCGCCCAGTACCTGCCCGCGATGGGCATCGAGACGCACGTGCTCGCACCGGACGACCCGCGGTGGCTCCATCGCGACGAGGGCCTGCGGATGCCCTCGCAGGCCTGGGTGCACAGGGCGCGGTACGTCGGCGTCTCGGGCGGAAAGCCGTCCGAGGTGCTCGCGGGAACGCAGGGGATCGAGCGGGCGGTCACGCGCGCGCGCCTCCAGCTACGGCGGCTCGTCGTCCCGGACGAGAACGCGACCTGGGCGCTCACCGCGATCCCGGCCGGGATCCGGCTCGTGCGCGGTCACGGGATCGACGTCGTCCTCTCGACCTCGCCCCCTCCCTCGACCCATCTGATCGCGGCGGCGATCGCGAGGGCCACGGGGGCACGCTGGGTCGCGGACCTCCGTGACTCCCTGCTCCTGCATGCGCACCGCCGGTCGGACACGGCGGCGACGAAGGCGAAGGCCGCGTTGCACGAGCGCGTCGCGCGGCTGGTCGCCTCCCGCGCCGACGCGGTCGTCTGTGTCTCGGAGGCGATCAGCGAGGAGACGCGAGCGCTCCAGCCCAGGGGGCCCGTCGTCACGATTCCGAACGGGGCCGACTTCGACGACGTCGCGGGTCTCGAGCGGCAGCCGTCGACGCGGTTCCGCATCACCCACACCGGGAGCTTCTTCGGGCGTCGCGACCCGCGGCCGTTCCTGCAGGCGCTCGCGGGCTCCGGGCTCGACGTCCGAGCGCGGTTCCTCGGCGACTTCCGCGACGCCGACCGGGAGTGGGCGGCGGGCCTCGGCCTCGGCGACCGGCTCGAGCTTCGGCCCTACGCCCCGCGGGCCGAGTCGCTCGCGCTCCAACGGGACTCCGAGGCACTGCTGCTGCTCATCCCGGACGCGGACGGCCGCGGCAAGGGCGTTCTCTCCGGGAAGGTGTTCGAGTACATCGCGGTGGGCCGGCCGATCCTCGCTGCCGTTCCGCCCGAGGGCGCCGCGGCCGAGCTGATCCGGGAGACGGGGGCGGGGGTGGTCGCGCCGCCCGACGACGTCGCGGCCATCCGCTCGGCGCTCGAGGAGCTGCATGCGCGGTGGCGCGACGGCGGCCTGCCGGACGTGGAGCTGTCGCCCGAGTGGCACGACCGGCTCTCGCGGCGGACGCGCGTCGAGGAGATGGCCGGGGTGCTGCGGGACGTCGTCGCCCGCTGAAGCCCGGTCCGGCCCCGGGACTAGGATCGCGCCCGTGCGCGGTGCGAGGCCCGTCCTCGAGCTTCTGGAGTGGCCTGACGGCATCAGACGGCTCGCCGTGCTCGCCTGCGTCGCGGTCCTCGTCGCGGCGCTCGCGTACGAGTACCCCGCCGCGTTCCGGGCGGCCGGCTCGCGCGCCGCGAGCAACGCCGCGCTCTCGTACGCGGACCGCGAGTTCGCCGGCGGCAACGCCGTCGTCGCAGACCAGGGCGGTCTCTACCAGCTCCGCGGGCTCGTCCCCCCCGGGGGGAGCTACAGCGTCTCCGTCGGCGCGCCCGCCGAGGGCTGGACCGATCTGACGGCGCCGTTCGTGCCGTGGTTCGCCCGCTACTTCCTGCTGCCGCGCCGCCAGGTGGACGGCGCCCCCTGGGTTCTCTGCTACGCGTGCGATGCCGCCGAGCACCCCGGGTTCGAGACGGTGTGGACCGGCAGCGACGACATCTCGATCCTCGCGCGGACGGGATGACGGTCAGGGCGCTCCTCGGGCTCGTGGTGCTGCACGCCGGCTTCCTCGGGGCCGGCACGGCGGTGCTCTTCGCGCTCGGTGGCCTCGGGTACCGGCGGGAAGCCGTTCGGCTCGCCGGCCTCTCCTACCTGCTCGGGATCTCCGTGCTCGGGATCGCGTGGACCTGCCTCCTCGCCGCAGGCGTCCCCTTCGGGCTCGTAACCGTCGTGGTGACGATCGGGCTCGCGGCCGCGGCCGGCGTCGTCGTCGGCCGTGGGCGGGGGCTCGCGCTCGCCGACGGCGCGCCGATCGTCGCCCGGCGGGCGCTGCTCGTCGGCGCAGCCGGTGTCGCGCTGGTGGGCCTCTATCTCGAGGTGCTGTTCCGCTCGGCGAGGCTCGAGGGCCTCTACTCGTTCGACGGCTGGGCCTTCTGGGTCCCGCGTGGCAAGGCGATCTACTACGCAGGCGGCTTCGACCCGGACGTGTTCGCCGCGGTCCCGCACGCGTCGTACCCGCCGGTGGTGCCGATCCTCGATGCGGCGGCGTTCCACGCGATGGGGTCGGCGGACGTCGTCACCCTTCACGTCCAGTACTGGCTCTTCGCGCTCGGCTTCCTCGCCGCCGTGGCCGGGCTGCTCGTCCGCCGGGTGCCGGCGTGGATCCTCTGGCCGTCGGTCGCGCTCGTCCTCGTCCTGCCGCGCATGCGCGCGTCGCTGCTCGCCGCCCAGGCCGACTACCTGCTCGACTACCTCGTCGTCACCGCCGCGATCCTGCTGCTCCTCTGGCTCTCGGAACGGCGGCCGTGGCAGCTCCACGCCGCGGCGCTCCTGCTCGCCTGCGGGGCGATCGTCAAGCGGGAGGGCCTCGTGCTCGCCGGCTGCGTGCTCGCCGGGGCTGCAGTCGCCTCGTGGCGCTCGCGTCGCTGGGCGTGGCCGCGGCTCGCGGCGGTGGCCGCCGTGGCGGCCGTCGCGACGGTTCCCTGGCAGCTCTGGTACCGGGCGCACGGGATCCGCGGCGAGCTCGGGAGCGGAGGGTCGCACGAGCTCTTCTCCCGGCGGACGCTCGACTCGCTGCGGCTCGCGGTCGACGTTCTCGCCGGATCGGGCCGCTGGTCGGTCGTCCCGACGATCGGGCTCGTCGCGGTCGTGCTCGCCGCCGTCTGGGGGCGCCGCTCGCACGCGGCGTTCGCCGGCGTGGCCGTCGGGCTGCTGACGCTCGCCGGCGCGTCCACGTCCGTGGTCTTCCCCGACATCGGCGTCACCGCCGACGAGGCGGTCAACCCCATCGTGCGCCTGACCGGCGGCACGGTCCTGCTCGTCGCGTGTCTGACGCCGCTTCTCCTCGCGGGCGTCTGGGCCGGCCGCTCGGCGCGGTACGAGTCGTGAGCGGCCGTCGCATCCTGCTCGTCGCCGCGCTCGTCGCCGCGGTACCGCTCGTCGTCTATCCGCTCGTCGTGGTCGCCTCGGGTGAGCCGCGCTTCCCTGGCGGACGGGGGAGTGCGCCCGTGTCGCGACCGCCGACGGGGAGGGCGAGCTCGAGCTCGTCTTCGGCCACCTCTCCTCGATCCCGGCGGCGCAGGCGCTCGAGGCCCGGCTTGCGGCGGAGGGCTTCCAGAACGTCCAGGTGAAGGCGGACGGGTGCGGCTACTGGAAGGTCACGAACGACGGCATCGACACGTACGCGCAGGGCGAGAGCGCGGCCGCCGAGGCGCGGCGGGCGGGGTTCCCGGCACAGGTCGAGCTCGACCCCGGCTCCTGACCTCGTTCGGGAGTCGGGACGGACGCCCTGCCGGTGCCCGTGCGTCACGAAATCGGCGCACATCCGGCACGGAGACGTGACGGATTCCCGGATACCGTCGGTGTCCCCGTGGGTGGGCGGGGGCTAGGGACGGGAGGAAGAGGAGCGCGCCGCTCGCGCCACTCGAGCGAAGCTCCCGCGCGCCGGGCCGTACCATGACGCGGCCGTGACCGCGATCGCCCTCGACCGTCCGCGCGCCGTCGCCGCGCGAGCGCCCTTCGTCGAAGGGCTCTTCTTCGCGACCATCTTCACCGTCACGTTCGCGAAGCTCCAGTGGGAGGTGGCCGGAACGCTGTCGTTCTCCGACGTCGTCACGGGCCTCTTCCTGCTCGCCTTCCTCGTCTACCGCGCGGAGCGTCTCGACGCGCGGCTGGAGCGCGCCGCGGTCGTCACGCTCGGGTTCTTCCTCGCCTTCCTGCTCGTCTACCTGTTCGGCTGGTTCAACCTGGAGACGGCGCAGTCGCTCGCGCAGTGGGCGAAGGGGATGGTGAAGTTCCTCCTGCACTTCCTGTTCCTCGTCGCGGCCGTCTCGCTCGTCGCGCGCCGCGGCCCGCGGTTCTACTGGCTCACGCTCGCCACGTTCGTCGGCGGCGTCGCCGCCAACGCGGCGTACGGAGTCGCGCAGCTCGCGGTCGCACAGGGGCTCGGACGGAACCTCGACGCCGGCTGGCTGCAGCCGCTCACGGGCGGCGCGAGCCGGATCAACGTCTACGGTGCGATCGAGGGACAGAGCGTCTTCCGCATCAACGCTCTCACCGGCGACCCGAACCACCTCGGGATCGAGCTCGCCGCCGCGATCGTGCTCCTGCTCCCCATCTACCTGCGTCTCGAGCGCGATCATCGGTACCGGACACCGCTGGCGGCGCTGCTCGGCTTCCTCTTCGTCGTCGAGCTGGGGACGCTCTCGCGGAGCGGGATGCTCGGACTCGGCTGCGGCTTCCTGGTGCTGGCCATCCCCTACCGGCGCCACCTCCTGACCGCGCGCTTCCTCGTCCCGCTCGGGGTCGTGCTCGCGGCGCTCGCCGTGTTCGTCGCGCAGCGCGCGAGCTTCTTCGAGCAGGTCCTGACCTCCCGGCTGCAGACGGAGGGTCGCGGCGCGTCGACGCACTTCCTCGTCTACGACTTCATCCCCGACGTCCTCTCCGTGCACCCGCTCTTCGGTTTGGGGCTGAACACGTTCTCGGTGTACTACGAGTTCCAGACCGGGAAGACGAACTTCGGCCCGCATTCGTTCTACGTCGCGTCGTTCGTCGAGACGGGGCTCGTCGGGACGCTCGTCTTCGCGGCGTTCCTCGTCTATCTCTTCCGCCGTGCAGGTGCGACCCGGCGCATCGGGAGGGCGCTGGCGACGATGCGCGACCCGCTCTCCGCGCGAGTCTGGCCGCTCGGCTGGGGCCTCACCGCGGCGCTCGTCGCGACGATGGCCTCGAACGTCTTCTACCTGACGATGTCCTTCTACTACTTCTACGTGATCGCCCTGCTCGCGATCGCCGCGCCGGCGGTGTTCGCGCAGCGTCTCGCCAGGTGAAGGTCTGCGTCCTGACGACGTCGTACCCGCGCGACGCGGACGACGTCGCCGGGTCGTTCGTTCGGGACGGCGTCGAGGCGCTGCGTGCGACCGGCGTCGGCGTGCGAGTCGTGTCCCCCGTGGCGTTCCGCCACTACGGGATCGCGTACGGCGACGGGATCGTCAACAACCTGCGCCGCGCGCCGTGGAAGGCGCTCGCGCTTCCACTCTTCCTGCTGGGATTCGCACGCGCGGCGCGGAAGGCCGCGCGTGAGGCGGACGTCGTCCACGCCCACTGGCTGCCGAGCGTGCTTCCCGCCCTCGCGACCGGGAAGCCGATCGTCCTCCAGCTCTGGGGCTCGGACGTCGCGCTTGCGTGGCACCTGCGACCACTCGCGCGTCACCTGCTCGGCCGCGCGCGGATCGTCGTCTGCGCCTCCACCGCGCTCGCGGACGACGCCGGGGCGCTCGGCGCGCGGGACGTCCGCGTGATCCCGAGCGGCGTCGCGATCCCTGCGGTGGTGGTCGAGCCGGACGAGCCGCCACACGCGCTCTACGTCGGGCGGCTCTCCGAGGAGAAGGGCGTGCGCGAGCTCGCCGAGGCTGCGCGCGGCCTGCCGCTCGTCGTCGTCGGCGACGGCCCGCTGCGCCCACTCGTCCCGCAGGCCGTAGGGTTCGTCCCGCCGCGGGAGCTCGGGCCGTGGTACGAGCGCGCCGCGGTCGTCGTCGTTCCCTCCCGCCGGGAGGGGTACGGGATGGCAGCGCGCGAAGCGATGGCGCACGGACGGCCGGTCGTGGCGACGGCGGTCGGGGGGCTCGTGGACGCCGTCGAGGACGGCGTCACCGGTCTCCTCGTCCCGCCCGGCGACGTCCCTGCGCTCCGCCGCGCGATCGAGCGGCTGCTGTCGGACGGGGAGGAGCGGGCTCGGCTCGGCGCGGGCGCGCGGGAGCGGGCGGAGGCCGCGTGGAGCAGCGAGGCCTTCGGCGCGCGGCTCCGGGAGGCGCTCGAGGACGCGCTCAGTCCGCGCGGCAGCGGACGAGCGTCCGGAGCACGCGAAGCCCGTCGAGCGCGGTGAGCTTCTTCCCTTCCTCGCGCGAGCGCGCCTTGTAGGTGATCGGGACCTCGTAGATTCGCTCGCCGGCGCGAAGGACGCGCGCGGCGATCTCCGGCTCGATCGCGAACCCCCGCTCCCGGAGCTCGAGAGAGCGGAAGAGCTCGGTCGACATCGCCTTGTGGCACGTCATCACGTCCGAGATCCAGCAGTTGTAGATCACGTTCGTCGCCATCGTGACGGCCTTGTTGCCCATCACGTACCAGAAGCTGAAGGCGGCGTGGCTCGACCAGGAACGCGTCCCGAAGACGACGTGCGCGTCGCCGGAGAGGAGCGGCTCGAGCAGCGGCCCGAGATCGGCCGCGCGGTACTCGAGGTCGGCGTCCAGGATCGCCGAGAGCTCTCCCGTCGCATGCCGGAGCCCCGTCTGCAGCGCTGCGCCCTTGCCGCGGTTCCGGTCGTGGAGCAGGAGCGTCACGTTCTCGGGCCACGTGCGGCCGGTGAGGAGCTCGCGCGTCCCGTCGGTCGAGCCGTCGTCGATCAGGACGAGCTGGCGCGAATCCACGGGGAGCTCCGCGGTGAGCGCGTCCTCGATCGCGCGCTCGACCGTCGAGCGCTCGTTGTAGACGGGCATCAGAATGGTCAGCGAGCTCGGCATCGACGCAGGCTATCCCTATCGGCGGCGGGGGCTCCGGACGTGAGTCGGGTCCGACGGGCCCGCCCGAGCACGGCGACCGGCGACGCTACGATCGCGCAGTGCGCGAGCTCACGATCGACGGCCGGCGCATCGCCGACGACACCGACTGCTTCGTCATCGCCGAGATCGGCCACAACCACCAGGGCTCGGTCGAGAGGGCACAGGAGCTCTTCGTGCTCGCCAAGCAGGCGGGCGTCGACGCGGTGAAGCTGCAGAAGCGCGACAACCGGCGTCTCTTCACCCGCACGCTCTACGACAGCCCGTACGACAACGAGAACAGCTTCGGCCCGACCTACGGCGCGCACCGCGAGGCGCTCGAGCTCGACCGCAGCGCGTACGCGGAGCTGCAGGCGTGCGCGCGCGAGCTGGGCCTCGTCTTCTTCGCGACCGCGTTCGACGAGGCGAGCGCCGATCTGCTCGAGGAGCTCGACGTGCCCGCGTACAAGATCGCCTCCGGCGACCTCCGCAACACCCCGCTCCTGCGCCACGTGGCCTCCTTCGGCAAGCCGTTGATCGTGTCCACGGGCGGGGCGACGCTCGAGGACGTGGATCGCGCGGTCGAGGCCGTGACCGCGGTCAACACGCAGCTCTGCCTGCTGCAGTGCACGGCGTCGTACCCGGCCGCCGTCGAGGAGCTCGAGCTCGGCGTGATCGCGACGTACCGCAAGCGGTACCCCGAGCTCGTCGTCGGCCTCTCCGACCACCAGGACGGGATCGCGATGGCGCCTGTCGCCTACATGCTCGGCGCCCGCGTGATCGAGAAGCACTTCACCCAGAGCCACACCGCGAAGGGCACCGACCATGCGTTCTCGCTGATGCCCGAGGGAATGCGCAAGCTCGTCCGCGATCTGCGGCGCGTCCCGTACGCGATCGGGGACGGCGTCAAGCGGCGGCTCCCGAGCGAGGAGGCGCCGCTCGAGAAGATGGGGAAGAAGCTCGTCGCCGCGCGGACGCTCCGGGAGGGGCACGTCCTCGCCGACGGCGATCTCGTCGCGAAGTCGCCGGCCGGCGGGGGCCTGCCGCCGTACCGGCTCGACGACCTGCTCGGGCGGACGCTCGCCCGTTCGCTGGCGGAGGACGAGGCGATCGCCGCCGGCGACGTGGTGGCCGAAGGCGCAAACGGCCCGGTGTCACAGGACGGCGTGCGACCCGCCGCTCGGACGACGTGAGCGACACGCTGGTCGACCCGCTCTTCGACCTCGCCGGGCGTGTCGCCGTGATCACGGGCGGGATGGGACAGCTCGGCGCCGTGCTCGCTGCCTCGCTCGCTGCGCGGGGGATGCGCGTCGCGATCCTCGATCTCTCGACCGATCCGCCGCCGGGCGCAAAGGCCCTCGTGCGGGCGATCGACGACGCCACCGTCCGCGTGCGCGAATGCGACGTGACCGATCGGGCGCAGGTCGAGGCCGCGCTCGCGCTGGTCGAGGTCGACTGGGGCGTGCCGCACGTGCTCGTCAACGCGGCGGGGATCGACGCCCCGCCGGACGCGCCCGCCGCGGAGGTAGGGCCGTTCGAGGACGTGCCGTTCGAGGCCCTCGAGCGCGTCGTCGACGTCAACGTCCTCGGCGTCGTCGTCCCCTGCCAGGTGATCGGCGGAGCGATGGCGCGGGAAGGACGCGGCTCGATCGTCAACGTCGGCTCGGTCTACGGGATCCTCTCGCCCGACCAGCGGCTCTACGACTTCCGCCGCGAGGCGGGCGAGGTGTTCTTCAAGCCGGTGGCGTACTCGGTCTCGAAGTCCGCGCTCGTCAACCTGACCCGCTATCTGGCGACGTACTGGGGCCGCAGCGGCGTCCGGGTCAACACGCTCACCCCGCACGGGATCGAGAACGGGCAGCCGGCGCCGTTCGTGGAGGCGTTCGCGGGCCGCTCGCCGCTCGGACGGCTGATGGACGTGTCGGAGACCGTCGGCGCGGTCGTCTTCCTCGCCTCGGACGCGTCGTCGTACGTGACCGGAACGAACCTCGTCGTCGACGGGGGCTGGTCGGCCTGGTGATCCCGGCCGAGGTGCCGAACCTCGTCGGCGGCGAGGAGCGGCCGGCAGCGAGCGGAGGTTGGCTCGAGAAGGCCAGGCCGGCGGACGGGGGAGCCTCTCTGCCGGGTCGCACGCTCCGGCCCGGACGACGTCGCAGCGGCGGTGGCCGCCGCCCGCGAGGCGCAGGCCGAGTGGGCCGAGCGCACGCCGGTCGAGCGCGGGAACGTCGTGCGCGCGATCGCGGAGCTCCTGCGCGAGCGTCGCGAGGTGGCGAGCGAGCTCGTCTCCGAGGAGACCGGCAAGCCGCTCGCGCTTGCGCTCGGAGAGACGGACGCCGCGGTGGAGATGGGGTTCTTCGTCGCCGGCGAGGGGCGGCGATCGTACGGGCGCACGACGACGGCGTCGATGCCGCACCGTACCGTGCTGACGCTACGACGGCCCGTCGGCGTCGCGGCGCTTCTGATCTCCTTCAACACGCCGCTCCCGAACGTCGCCTGGAAGGCCTTCCCCTCGATCTTCTGCGGGAACGGGTCGGTGCTGAAGCCCTCCGAGCACGCCCCGGCCTCCGCCTGGTGGCTCGGGCGGCTCTGCCTCGAGGCAGGGCTGCCGCCGGGAGTGCTGAACGTACTGCAGGGGCTCGGGCCGGAGGCGGGGATGCCGCTCGTCGACGACCCGCTCGTCGACCTCGTCTCGTTCACCGGCTCCGCTACGACCGGCCGGGTGATCGCGGAGGCCGCGGGCCGTCGCCTCGCCAAGACGGTGCTGGAGCTCGGCGGCAAGAACGCGCTCGTCGTGTGCGACGACGCCGATCTCGACCGCGCCGTCGAGTGGGTGCTCGCCGCAGCGTTCTCGAACGCGGGCCAGCGTTGCGCCGCGGCGAGCCGGATCGTCGTGATGGACGCCGTCTACGACGACTTCCGCGGGCGGCTCGCGCATGCGACGGGGGCGCTCGGCGACGTCGGCCCGGTGATCTCGGAAGCCGCCATGGACAGGATCCTCGCCGCGATCGAGGCGGCACGCGCCGGCGGCGCGACCGTGCTCGCGGGCGGGACGCGGGTCGGCGACCGGGGCTGGTACGTCGCGCCGACGCTCGTCGAGGGCGTCGCGCCGGACGCGCCGCTCTCCTGCGACGAGCTCTTCGGCCCGGTGGCGGCCCTTTACCGGGTCACGGGGCTCGACGACGCCGTCGCGGTCGTCAACGACTCGCCGTACGGCCTCACCGCGGCGATCCACACGGCGAGCATCCACCGCGCGATGCGGTTCGCGGAGTGCGTCGCTGCCGGCGTCGTCGTCGTCAACGCGGGGACGCACGGCAGCGAGCCGCACATGGGCTTCGGCGGCGTCAAGCAATCCGGGACGGGGTGGAAGGAGGCGGGGCTCGAGTCGCTCGACGTCTACTCGGAGACGCAGTACGTCAACCTCGTCGTCGACCCCGCCCTTGCGTGAGGGCGCGACGGCGGTGTCTGACACCCGGTTGTGGCGGATGTCGGTCGAAGCCGTGGCTCGGTCGTCCTGGAGGGCGCGTCGGTGGCGCACACTCACGGGTATCCAGCATGACCTCGCGGTTTGCGGTCTGTGGAGAGATGGGCACGGAGTTGGCGCGGTTTTCCCTTGACACACAACGGTGTCTGACACCGTTCGTCGTCGCAGGGGCGCTTCAGTGACCCCGGCGGCCGTCGCCGTCCTCGGCGCCGGGGCCGTCGGCGGCATGCTCGCGGCCCGAACCGGCGCGCTCGTCGTTGCTACCGAGCGTTCGGTGGCAGCGATTCGCGCGAGCGGTCTCACGCTCGTCCACGGCGACCGCACGACGGTCTCCCACCCCCGGGCGGTCGAGCGGCTCGAGGAGCCGGTGTCCCTGCTCGTCGTCGCGGTCAAGGCCTACGACCTCGACGCGGCGCTCGCGCGGGTCGCGTCGGCGGCGCTCGACGGCGCGGTCGTCCTGCCGCTCATGAACGGCCTCGAGCACGTCGACGCCTTGCGCCGGCAACTCGCCGCAAGTGACACAGTGGCACAAGCGGCAGCGCCCCCCGTTGTCGCCGCGGGGAGCATCGGCCGGCTCGAGGCGCTCTCGCCCGCGCCGGGCGTCGTCGCGCAGCGCTCGGCCGGGGACGCGGTCGTCACCGCCGCCTCGCGCGAGCTCGACGCCGGGGCGCTCACTGCCGTGCTGGCGCCGCTCCGCGTGCCCGGGATCGACGTTCTCGGCGCCGGCGACGAGCGCGCGGTGCTGTGGGAGAAGGCGGCGCGGCTGGCCGTCCTCGCCGCGGCGACGGTCGCGAGCGGTCGCCCGGTCGGAGCGCTGCGTGAGGACGGCGTGTGGCGTCCGCGCCTCGACGCCGCGCTTCGCGAGGCCTGCGCTGTCGCGGCGGCCGACGACGTCACGCTCGATCCCGCCGCCCAATGGGCGATCATCGAGGCGATGGCACCGGACCTGACGACGTCCGCAGCGCGCGACGCGGTGGCGGGGCGGCCGACCGAGCTCGACGCGATCACAGGCTCGGTGGTTCGCGCCGGCGGGCGGCTCCAGGTGCCCACCCCGGCGCTCTCCGCCCTTCTCGAGGAGGCAGCGTGCCGAGCGCGGTAGCCCTGATCGGAGCCCGCGCGGGGTCCGAACGGGTGCCGGGGAAGAACGTCCGCCGGCTTGCGGGCCACCCGCTGCTCGCGTACGCGATCGAGACCGCGCGGCAGTCCGGGGTCTTCGAGCGCATCGTCGTCTCCACCGACAGCGAGCAGATCGCGAAGGTCGCCCGCTGGTACGGCGCCGACGTCCCGTTCCTCCGTCCGGAGGAGCATGCGACCTCGACGTCGCCGGACATCGAGTGGATCGCCTGGACGCTGCCGCGGCTCGAGGAGCGCTACGACCTCTATGCGATCGTGCGCGCGACGAACCCGTTCCGCGGGCCCGACGTGATCCGCCGCGGGCTCGAGCAGTTGCTCGCGACGCCCGAGGCCGACTCGATCCGGGCCGTCGAGCTCGTCAAGCAGCACCCCGGGAAGATGTGGATCGTCGACGAGGTTGGCCGATTGATGCGGCCGCTCCTCGACCAGTCGCACCTCGACGTCGCCTGGCACGCAGGTCAGTACCAGGCGCTGCCGCCGGTCTACGTCCAGAACAGCGCGCTCGAGATCGCGTGGACGCGCGTCGTCGAGGCGACCGGGACGCGGGAGGGACGGGTGCTCGCGCCGTACTTCACCGAGGGCTACGAGGGGATCAACATCGACGACGAGGACGACTTCGAGCGCGCCGAGGAGCTCGCCGGCTCGGGGCGAGCCCGTCTCGTCGACATCCCGCGCGACGCGTACCCCGGATAGCCCCGCGTCCCGATCACCAGACCACGTCGACGCCGTAGGTCACGAGCCGGGGATCGGCGCTCACGAGGACGAGATCCTCGACGAGCGCCTGGGCGACGAGCAGGCGGTCGAAGGGGTCGCGATGGTGCCAGGGCAGCCGCTCGACCGCCTCGGCGTGGAGCGCGGTCACCGGCAGCGGCTCGAAGCCGAGACGGCGGAGCGCCGTCGCCCAGCCGTCTGCCACGGTCAGCTTCCCCAGCGAGCGCTTGATGGCGATCTCCCACACGCTCGCGGCGCTCAGCACGATCTCGTCGGCCTCGTTCTCGAGGGCTCGGACGGCTGCCTCGGACACGCGCCGGCGGTCGCCGAACAGGAGCCAGAGCGCGACGTTCGTGTCGAGCAGAAGGCGCGTCACGCGTAGCCGCGGAAGTCGCTCGGCACTTCGTCGAAGTCGGGTTCCAGCGAGCCCTCGAGGTCGCCCCAGATCGCTCGCTTCCCCTCGTGCGCCGGGATCCGGACGAGTCTCGCGACGGGCTCGCGCCCGCGGCGGATGACGACCTCCTCGCCCGCCTCGACCCGCCGCAAGAGACGGGAGAGCTGCGTCTTTGCCTCCTGGACCGTCACCTCCATACCGCCATCGTATCATCTGGTCGACCAACCTGACCTGGTCTCCTGTAGGCCGGATACGCCGTCCGGGCGCGAGCCGTATGCTCGCTCGCATGAAGCTCGCCTCCCTCGAGACGCTCGCCTGCGACGCGGGCTGGCGGCCGTGGCTGTTCGTCAAGGCGACGGCGGACGACGGGCTCGTCGGCTGGTCGGAGGTGACCGACTCCCACGGCTCGCCGACGGGGCTCGCGGGCGTCATCTCCGACCTTGCGCCGCTCGTCGTCGGGCGCGACCCGCGCGCGGTGGAGGCGATCCACTGGGATCTCTACCGGCGCACCCGCCAGAGCCCCGGCTCGATCGTGCAGAAGGCGATCGGCGGGATCGAGAACGCGCTCCTCGACCTCAAGGGGAAGGCGCTCGGCGTCTCGGTGTGCGAGCTCTTTGGCGGCCCGACCCGCGAGACGATTCCGCTCTACTGGTCGCACTGCGGCACGACCCGGGCACGTGCCTGGGAGGTCACCGGGACGCCGAAGCTCGACTCGTACGAGGCCGTCGCGGCCCTCGGCCGCGAGGTCGTCGAGCGTGGGTACGGCGCCTTCAAGACGAACATCGTCGCGCCCGGCAAGGAGCCGCGCGTGCTGATGCCCGGCTTCGGCCGCGACGGCGGCATCGACCGCAACCCGACGCCCGAGCTCACGGGCGCGCTGACCAGGCTGCTCGAGGCGTTCCGCGAGGGAACGGGCGGCAAGGCGCAGCCGATCGTCGACCTGAACTTCAACCTCACCACCGAGGGGATCGTTCGCGTCGCCAGGGCACTCGAGCCGTACGACCTCGCCTGGCTCGAGGTCGACTCGTACGACCCCGCCGCGCTCGCCCACGCCCGGCGCCGCTCCCCGGTCCCGCTCTGCTCCGGCGAGAACCTCTACACGCTGCGCGGCTTTCGCCCGTACCTCGAGGCGGGCGCGATGGACATCGCCTCGGTCGACGTGATCTGGAACGGCTTCGCGCAGTCGCTGAAGATCGCCGCGCTGGCCGAGGCGCACGAGGTCGCGTGCGCGCCGCACAACTACTACAGCCACCTGGCGACGTTTATCGCCGCGCAGTGGTGCGCGGCGATCCCGAACGTCCGCCTGCTGGAGATCGACGTCGACGACGTCCCCTGGCGCGAGGAGCTGACGACCGCCGTGCCTGAGGTGCACGACGGCGAGCTCGTCGTGCCGGGCGGGGCAGGGTGGGGCTGCGACGTCCGCGAGGACGTTCTGGCCGCTCACCCGGTGTCGTGAGGGGCCACCACTACGGGTCGCATTTCGAGCTCTCCCCCGCCGAGTACGAAGCGAGGCGCCAGGGCCATCTCCAGCGCCGCAGGGTGCGCCTCGTCGCGGCGGAGGTGGACGCGCGGGCGCGCACGGGCGACCGCGTCGTAGAGCTCGGCTGCGGTCCCGGGGACGTGCTCGCGGTGCTGGGCCTGGCCCGGCCCGATCTCGAGTTCGTGGGCATCGACGTCGACGAGCGGATGGTCGCGCACGCGCAGGACGCGCACGGGTCGGCGAACGTCACGTTCCGCCTGGCCGACATCGCGGAGCGTCCTCTTCCGGTGAAGGCTCGCATCGTCTTCGGCATCGACGTCCTCCACCACGTTTGTGCCCTGGGGCCGTTCGTTCGCTCCGTCGCGGAGATGCTCGAGCCGGACGGCCTCTGGGTCGCCGTCGAGCCCAACAGCCGCAATCCGTACATCTGGCTCCACCAGGAGCGGATGCGCCGCTCGGGGCTCGACGAGGACCACTTCCGCCGGGCAACCTTCGAAGCGGCCGTGGACACGGCGGGGCTCAGGGTCGTCGATCGCTCGACCGCATTTCTCGTCCCGGGGGCCGTGGCCTCGGTCCCGGGGCTCGTCGAGCGGCTCGAGTCGATGCTGGAGCGCGTGCCGGTGCTGGGCGGAAGCGTCGTCTACCGGATCTCGCCGTAGCTTCGCGTCACGAGCTCGACCGAGCGCTCGCTGCGCAGGCTCGCTGCGTTGTCGACGAACCACTCGAGCGTCGTGTCGCGCAATGCCCTGCCGGCGTCGACGACCTCGACGATCGACCGTCCGATCGACTCGGCGGTCGCCTCGCGGGCGACGGCGCCGTTCACGCCGTCGAGGACGAGTTCGGTCGACGCGTTCTCCGGCCCGGCGACGACGACACTCGGCGTCCCCCGGGCGGCGGCCTCGACGACGATGAGGCCGTACCCCTCGCGCTCGGATGCGCTGGCGACGCACGCGGCGCGCGAGAAGGCGTCCTCCAGCTCCTCCTGCGGGCGGCGGCCGAAGCAGTCGACGGCCTCGGCGACGCCGAGGCGCGCGGCCATCTCCTCGGCCCTCGCGCGCTCGGGGCCGTCGCCGTAGAGCGCGAGCCGGAGGGACGGCACGGCCCGGCGGGCCGCGGCGAACCCCTCGACGAGCAGCGGCACCCGCTTCTCGCGCACATGGCGCCCGGCGTAGACGACGACCGGCTCGAGGACCATGCCCGGGGCGGGGAGGACCGTGCCCGCGTAGAGGCCCGGCAGGATGGTGTGCTCGCCCCGGAAGCCCTCTTCCAGAAGGCGACGGTCGGTGAGGCGGGAGATGCAGAACGCGCGATGCCGGAGGCGAACGCATCGTCGCTGCACGAGCCAGCCGGCCGTGCCGACGATCCGACCCGCGTAGCGCTGCCAGTAGCCTCGCGACCAGACCTCGTACCAGTCCGCGACGAGTCGGTACCCGAAGCGGCGACGGACGAGGCCTGCGGCGAGCATCGGAAAGAAAGGGAACGCGGCGGTGTGCACGACGTCGAAGCGGCCGCCGTGACGGAGGAGATAGCGCCCGGCCGCGAGCCCGAAGCGGGCGGGGGGGCCGAGCGAGCGGCGCCCCTCGGCGTACACCGTGCCGGCCGGGACGAGGCCGACGATCTCGACCCCGTCGATCTTCGGCGGCGCGCCCGTCCAGTGCCGCATCGTGAGGTACGTCACGTCGTGCCCTGCCGCCACGAGGGCGACGGCGAGATCGTGCATCCACCGCTCGCCACCACCGACCGTGGTTGGGTAGACATGGTCGTAGACGAGGCAGACCCGCACGAGGTGTCAGGCGCTGACCCTCGAGCGAGTCCCGCCCGAGACATCCCGACCGGGCTCGACGAGGCGTGAGCGCGACGGCTCCGTCGTCCGCATCGTGAGCAGGCTCAGGAAGAACGAGCCCAAGATCACCTGGAGGCCCACCGCGACGAGGGTGAAGCCGAACGCGGTCGCGTACTCGTGCGAGAGGGCGCCGAAGCCGTCGAGCGCCCAGCCGACGAAGATCACCACGAGCGTGACGAGGCCCGCCGTGAGCACCAGGCCGCCGAGCGCGAGACCGTGCTCGAGGCTGAACCGGCCCTTCGCGCGTTCGATCAGCCCGTCCGCCTCGCCGAGATGCGCCGCCGCGAACGCGCGCGCGAAGAGCCCGAGCTGGAGGATCTGGATGCCGAGCAGGATCGCGAACATGAAGAGGAACAGCGTGTGGATCTGCCACGTGCGGCCGAGGACCGTCACCGGTCCGGCGGCAAGGGCGATCGCCCCCACGAGACCGAGGAGGAGCATCACCGCGCCGGGAACGAAGTACAGCCAGCTCGGGCTGTAGAGCAGCATGAACTTCACGTGGCGCCACGCGTCGCCGAAGCGGTTGAGCTTCGACTCGCCGACGCGCGGGTAGTAGTCGATCGGGATCTCGCTCACCCGCAGCTTGCGCCGGAAGGCCTTGAAGACCATCTCGGAGGCGAACTCCATGCCCGTCGAGTGGAGATCCAGGGTCGCGAGGGCGTCCCGGCGGACGGCCCGCATCCCGCAGTGGGCGTCGGAGATCTTCACGCCGAAGAGCAGGTTGAGCATGCCCGTGAGGATCGGGTTCCCGACGTGGCGGTTGAGCCACGGCATCGCCTCGCCGTGGATCGTCCCCTCGAAACGCGACCCCATCACGAGATCGTCCCCCGCCGCCAGGCGCTCGACGAACGGTGCGAGATCCGCCATCGGGTAGGTCTCGTCGGCGTCGCCCATCACGATGTACTCGCCGCGCGCGACCGCGAGCCCGGCCAGATAGGCGCTGCCGTAGCCGGGCCGCTCCTCGCGCACGACGATCGCTCCGTGCTCGGCGGCGACCTCGGCCGAGCCGTCGGTCGAGGCGTTGTCGACGACGATCACCTCGCCCGGGCGGCCCGACGCGTGGATCCCTCCCACGCCTGGTCGACGACCGAGCCGACCGCCGCCTCCTCGTTCAGGCAGGGGATGACGACGGAGATCTCGGGCGCGGCGGCGGACATCGCGATCGGACGCTCGACCGTAGCACGCGGACCCGCTGTAGCCCCGTCCCGGGGCGCCGTTAGGCTGGCCCGCGTGGCCGCCCCGGAAGGCACGCTCGTTCGCGCCAGCCGCGCCGCCGAGCGGTTCACCGGGAGCCGCTTCGCGATACCCGCCGTGCTCGTCACGTCACTCGTCGTCTACGCGGCGGTCTCGCTCGCGCTCCCCCTCGAGGCCGGGCGCGATCTGGCGCGGTACCTCCTGGTCTACGCACAGCTCTTCGACGCGCACGTCGTCTTCCCGAACGCGCTCGTCCAGCGGACGCCGGGAACGCCGCTCGTCGCAGGGCTGCTCCTGGACGCCGGTCCGGTCGCGAGCGAGATCGGGCTCGCGCTGCTGTACAGCCTCTCGGTCGTCGCGTGGTTCTCCGTCGCCCGCCGCTTCGGCCCGCTCGCCGCGCTCGCGACCGCCGTCTCGTTGCTCGCGTACCCGGGGTACGTCCTGCTCTTCCACCAGCTCGCGAGCGACGCGGTCTTCGCCGCTGCCTTCGCGCTCGTCGCCGTGCTCCTGGCGCGCGCGATCGAACGGCCGACGGCCGCCCGGGCCGCGGCTCTGGGGCTCGGCGTCGCGGCCCTCGTCTTCGCCCGGCCCGTCGCCCAGGCGCTCCTGCTGCTCGGGCTCGTTCCCTTGCTCGCGGCGCGCGGTCTCGGGCCGCGACTGACGGCAGCGACCGCCTTCGCCTGTGCGGCGGTGCTGCCGCTCGTCGCCCTCGCCACCCACAACGCCCTCCGCGCCGACGACTTCGCGGTCGTCCGCGGCGGATCGGCGTCCCTCCTCTTCCGCGGCTTCGTCGCCGACCGCATCGTCGAGCCGGCGAACGGCGACGCCTCCGCGGAGCTCGCGCGGGTCGTCGCGCGCGAGCTGCTTCCGCACGAGCCCTACCGATCCCGGGGGATCGATCTCGAGACGTTCTTCTCGTCGGGCAGCTCGCGCATGCACGACGACCTCACCATGCTCTCCGACCGCGTCTGGGGCTGGGACGACGACTACCGCCGCCTCGGCCGGGTGGCGCGGGAGGCGATCCGCGCGCATCCGGGGGCGTATGCGCGCGGCGTCGGCCGCGATCTCCGGCGGCTGCTTCTCTGGCCCCTCTACGCGCCCGTCGAAGACGAGGAGCGCCCGACGCCGACCCCGTCGCCCTCGCAGCAAGCGGGACAGGCCACTCCGTCTGCGCCCCCGCCCGTGGCGGACGACGAGCCGATTCCCTCCTCGCGGGAAGCGCCGTACCTCTCGACGCCCGACGGGCGGATCCGCGAGGTGTGGACGTCTCCGACCGAGCACTCGATCGTCTTCCGCGATCCGGCCGACGCGATTCGGTCGGCGGCGCTCGACCGCGAGGTGGGCCTCCTGCTCGGAAATCTCCCGGAGCGCGGGCAGCGACCGGCGCTCGTCGCGCGGCTCAACGACGTGTCCCGGCTCTATCCGCGGCCGTTCATGTGGCTGCTCGTCGGCCTCGCGGCCGCGCTGTGGCGGCGGCCACGTGGCATCGCCATTCCCGCGGTGCTCGCCGCCTCGGCTCTCCTCGTCCTGCTCTCGACGTCGTTCGCGGTGTACGCGGTCGCGGCCTATGCGGTGCCGGTCGTCCCCGCGTTCGTCCTCCTCGCGACGGCCGGTCTCTTCGGCCGGCGCACCGCCTGAGGCACGCGGGCGCGTCGGCTACGGTCTCAGGTCGAATGCCGGACCTGCGCCTCGTCCCGAAGACCGAGCTCGACCGCCTCCGCGCCGCCGACGCCGATCCCGACGCGAAGCTCGCCGCGCTCGCCGACGCGTGCCGGCTCAACGCGCTCGTCGCCGTGAAGCGCGCCGGCTCGGGGCACCTCGGCTCGACCTTCAGCGCGCTCGACGTCGTCGTCCACCTCCTGTTCGACGAGCTCGACACGGCGGAACGGGGCTTCGCCGACCCCGATCGCGACGTCTTCTTCTCCTCGAAGGGCCACGACGTGCCCGGTCTGTACGCGGCGCTCTACGCGCTCGGCGTCGTCCCGCGCGAGCGGCTCGTGCGCCTGCGCCGCCTCGGAGGCCTCGACGGACACCCGGACGTCGGCGTGCCGGGCATCGAGGCGAGCTCGGGCTCGCTCGGGATGGGCATCTCGAAGGGGCGAGGGATCGCGCTCGCGAAGCGACTGCTCGGCCGTGGCGGCCGCGTCGTCGTGATGACCGGTGACGGAGAGCTCCAGGAGGGGCAGAACTGGGAGGCGCTGCAGGCGGCTGCGCACGAGCGCCTCGGCGGGCTCTGGGTCGTCGTCGACCGCAACGAGGTGCAGTCCGACAAGCGCACCGAGGAGATCGTCGCGCTCGGCGACCTCGAGCAGAAGCTCAGCGCGTTCGGCTGGCGGGTCGAGACCGTCGACGGGCACGACCACGGAGCGCTGCGCGAGGTCTTTGCGCGGTTCCGCGCCGGAGACGACGCGCCGAAGGCGCTCGTAGCGCGGACGGTCAAGGGCAAGGGCGTCTCGTTCATGGAGCACCCGGTGGCGCTCGCCGAGGGCGGCGGCACGTATCGCTGGCACGCCGGCGCGCCGGACGACGAGTCGTTCGCGCGGGCGGTGGCCGAGCTCGAGGCACGCATCGGCGAGCGGTGCGCGGCGCTCGGCGTCGCGCCGCCCTCGCTCGAAGAGGTACCGCCGCTCGAGGAGGCTCAGGGGACCGTGCTCCAGGGAGAGCCGCAAAGCGGCGCGGGAACGGCAGGACGTCCGGCGTCCGATGCGCGGGCGAGGCGCGCGGTGACGGAGGAGTACGTGGTCGAGGCGTACGGTGAGGCGCTGCTCGAGCTCGGGGACGAGCGGGACGACCTCGTCGTGCTCGACGCCGACCTCGCCTCGGACTGCCGCACGCGGGCGTTCGAGCTCGCGTACCCGGATCGCTTCGTCCAGTGCGGGATCGCCGAGCAGGACATGGTCTCGACCGCGGCCGGCATGGCGCGCCACGGGCTCCTCCCGGTCGTCAACTCCTTTGCGTCGTTCCTCGCCTCGCGGGCGAACGAGCAGATCTACAACCAGGCGAGCGAGGGCTCGAAGGTGGTGTACGCGCTCCACTACGCCGGGCTGATCCCCGCAGGTCCCGGAAAGTCGCATCAGAGCCTCCGCGACATCTCGCTGCTCGGCGCGCTGCCGAACGTCGCGATCGTGCAGCCGGGCTCGCGGGAGGAGACTCGCGGGCTCGTTCGCTGGGCGGTGAGCGAGGCGGGGGAGAGCGTCGCGATCCGACTGGCGATCGGCCCCTCGCCCCGGCGGATCGAGCTCGGCGAGCCGCGGGGGGTCGGGTGCGGCACCGTGCTGCGGGAGGGGAGCGACGGAGTGCTGCTCTCGTACGGGCCCGTGATGCTCCACGAGGCGCTGCTGGCGGCCGAGCGGCTGGCCGACGACGGCGAGCTCTCGCTGCGGGTCGTGGCGATGCCGTGGCTCAACCGCTTCGACGAGGACTGGCTCGCCGCCGAGGTCGCTCCCTTCGAGCACGTCTTCGTGCTCGAGGACCACGCCGCCGTCGGCGGTCTCGGCGACGGTCTCCGGGCCGTGCTCGCGCGGCGGGGGTCACGGTCTTCGGCGTCGATGGCTGGCCGGCGTGCGGGACGCCCGTCGAGGCGCTTCGCCACCACGGTCTCGACGGCGCGTCGCTCGCGGCGCGGATCGCCGCTTGCGTCGGCCTCCGGGCCGGCTCGCACGCCGCTCGGTGAGCGCCCGGCGCACCTGGTTGGTGCTCCCCGACCTGCTCTCGATTCGCGTCTTCGTCGACACCGGGATCGCGAACGGTCTCGCGGAGCGCCTGGACGGGCGGCTCGCCGTGGTGTTCCTGGTGCCCCGGGAGGCTGCCGCGGAGTGGGCGCCGCGGCTTCCGGTCGAGGATGTGCTCTACGGTGAGGAGCTCACTGCGCCACTCACGATCCGTGAGCGGGCGTTTGCGCGCGTCGATGCCGCGCTCGATCGCCGGCTCGGCTACTACCCGCTCGCGATGCGGCTGAACTACCGGCACGGCTTCCACGCCGAGCGGATGCAGCCCGGGCACCCGAACTGGATGCTCGACACCGACCGGGACGGGCCGCTGCCGCGCTGGCCGGTGCTCGAGCGCGGGATGGAGCGCTGGTTCTTCAGCGCGTGGCGGCACGTGCCGCGGCGGCTGCTCGCGGCGATGCGCGACGATTGCTGCGGCCTCGTGCTCTCGAACGTACAGCCCGCGAGCGCCGTCCCGTTTCTCGCCGCGGCGCGCCGCCTGCGCCTCCCGGTCGTGGCGCACGTCGCGAGCTGGGATCACACGGTGGGCAAGGGAGTCATCTCCCCGCACTGCGAGCTCTACGTCGTCCAGAACCGCGTGATGGAGGACGACCTCCGCCGCTACCACGGGATCGAGCCGGAGCGGGTGCGGGTCACCGGGTGGCCGCAGACCGATCTCTTCCACCGAGCGCGGCCGCGCGCGCGCTACGAGGAGCTGGTACGCCGGCTCGGGCTCGACCCTTCGCGCCGCCTCGTGCTCGTCGCGGGGAATACGCCGAGCAACGCGCCGTACGAGGGCGCGTTCGTCGAGCGCCTGCTCGGCTGGTGGAAGGGCGGCGCGCACGAGCGCGTGCAGCTCGTGTTCCGGCCGCATCCACGCGACCGGCGGTGGCGGGAGCGCTTCGCCGCCGCCGAGGGGCACGAGGGCGTCGCCGTCCAGGAGGCGAGCTACACCGACATCGAGGGCCTCGCCACCCTGCTCCAGCACGTCGACGCCGTCGTTTGCAACGCCGGCACCATCCTGCTGGACGCGCTCGTGGGCGACCGTCCCGCCGTCTGCGTGCTCTACGACGAGGGCGCACCGGCGGGCGAGTCGTGGGCGGCGAAGAACGTCGTCGGGAAGCACTACGAGGAGCTGGCCGCCTCCGGCGCCTTCTACCGCGCGGGGCGCTTCGAGGAGGTCGTCGCCGGGATCGAGCGTGCGCTCGAGCGGCCGGACGAGCTCGCCGCGGAGCGGCGCCGTGCCGTGGCGCAGGTCGTCGGCGCGGTCGACGGCCGCGCCGCCGAGCGCGTCGTCGATGCGATCTCTGAGGTGGTCAGCCGGCCGAGCGTGGAGGCAAGCCGATGAGCTCCCGCGCCTCCGCCGGGGTCGCGATCTCGCGCTCCATCGCCGTCGCGACCCGGACGAGGCGCTCGACGAGCGCGAGATTGGTCGCGGGTCGTGTCTTCTCGACGTCGAGCCAGAGGTTGTCCTCGAGCCCCACGCGGACGTGCCCGCCCATGGCGATCGCAAGCGTGTTCACCGGGAACTGGAACCGTCCGATCCCGGCGGCCGCCCACGTCATCCGAGGTGGAAGCTTCTCGACGAGCAGCGCGAGGTTGAACGGCGTCGCGCTCAGGGTGCCGAGCGACCCCAGCAACAGGTTGACGTAGAGCGGCGGCCGCAGCACCCCCCGCTCGACGAGGTACGCGGCGGTGTCGAGCATCCCGACGTCGAACACCTCGAGCTCGGGAACGATCCCGCGCTCGGCCATCCGTTCGGCGAGACGCCGGATCATCTCGGGCTCGTTGACCGAGGCCTGCTTCGGGAAGTTGAGCGAGCCGAGCGTGAGCGACGCAAGCTCGGGCTTCAGGTCGCCCTCGAGGTCGAGCACCTCCGCCCGCTCCTCGAACGACTTGAACACCCTGCCGCTCGTCGACACGCAGACCACGACGTCGGGGCAGCGCTCCCGGACGCGGAGGACGATCTCGGCGTAGACGTCCTTGCGATAGGTGGCGGAGCCGTCGGTATCCCTCGCATGCAGGTGGACGATCGATGCCCCCGCCAGGACACAGCGCTCGGCGTCGGCCGCGATCTCCTCCGGCGTCAGCGGGACGTCGGCGTTGTCCGCGCGGGTCGGGACCATGCCGGTCAGCGCGGCGTTGACGATCAGCGGCTGCGGGGCGCTCATCGTCCTTCGACGCCTTCCTTCACGACCTTCGCGGGCACGCCGAGCACCTGCACGCGCTCCGGGACGTCCCGCGTCACGACGGCGCCCGCACCAACGACCGAGCGCTCTCCGATCGAGACACGGTCGATCACCACCGCGCCGGTCGCCACGAAGGCGGAGGTGCCGACGTGACAGAGACCGGAGACGATCGCGCCGGGCGAGACGGTCACGTAGTCGTCGAGCACGCTGTGGTGGCCGACGAGGCAACCGCGGTTGAGAAACACGTGGCGACCGATCGTCGTGTGCGCGCCGATCGACACGCCTGCGCTCACGATCGACCCTGCTCCCACGCTCGTCGTCGGCGAGACGTTTGCCGACGGGTGCACGACCGTCGCGAAGCGGAAGCCGAGGCCCGCCGCCTGCTCGGCGAAGAGCCAGCGCCTCGTCGTGCCGATGCCGAGCACCGCCAGGTGCGTGTCGGCGAGCGCCGCCACGTCGTCGATCCAGCGGATGGGGAGCCCTGCGAGCGTGGCGTCGCAGCGCTCGCGGTCGAGGTTCTCGACGAATCCCTCGACGCGGTACCCGGCCTGCGTCGCCACGTCGGCGATCTCCGCGGAGATCTCGCGCGTTCCGAGCACGAGGAGCGGCGTGGGCTCGCTCATGCGTCGAAGAATGCTCGAACCGCCTCGACGATCCGGTCGACGTCCTCCTCCGCGAGCTCGTGGTAGAGCGGGAGGCTGAGCAGCTCGGCGAAGAGCCGCTCGGTCGCCGGAAGCGAGCTGGCCGGGTCGGCAAAGGCCTGGTGGAGATGGTTCGGGAGGTAATGCACCCAGGCCCGGATGCCCTCGCTCTCGAGGTGGGCGAGGAGGGCGTCGCGCCGCCCGTCGAGGACGCGGACGAGAGCGAGGAACGGGAACACGGTGTCGACGTCGCCCTGCTGCGGCACGACGCCCTCGACGGTCGCGAGCCCTTCCCGGTAGCGGCGCAGGAGCGCCTGCCGCTGGCTTCGGAGCTCCTCGAGTCGCTCGAGCTGGGCGAGGCCGATCGCAGCGTTCAGGTCCGACATGTGGGCCCGGAGGCCGAACGAGACCGCCTCCTGGTGCCACGGCCGGTGGGCGTCGCGGCGCGTCCACCCGTCCCGGTCGACACCGAGCCCCCGGGCCCTGCGCACGAGGCCGGCGAGCTCGTCGTCGGCCGTGACGACCGCGCCGCCCTCGCCGCAGGTCACGTTCTTGATCGGGTCGAAGCTGAAGCACGTGACGTCGCCGATCGAGCCGAGCGGGCTCCCGCGAAACGACGAGCCGAAGGCATGCGCGGCGTCCTCGACCACACGTACCCCTCGCGTCCGGCCGAGCTCGAGCAGCGCGTCGAGGTCGCAGGCGAAGCCTCCGAAGTGCACCGGCATGATCGCCCGCGTACGGGGGCCGATCCGCTCCGCGGCGCTCGCGACGTCGATCGTCGCCGTCTTGAGCTCGACGTCGCAGTACACCGGCCGTCCACCCGCCGCGACGATCGCCTGGGAGCAGGCGACGAACGTCAGTGACGGGAGGATCACCTCGTCTCCGGGCTCGAGCCCGCACGCGTGCAGCGCAAGCTGAAGGGCAGCGGTTCCGCTCGAGACGGCGACGACGTTCCGCGCGCCGCAGAGGGCGGCAACGCGGTCCTCGAACTCGCGCGTGACGGGCCCCGAGCCGAGCCAGCGCGACTCGAGGACCGCGGCGATCCGCTCGAGCTCCGCCTGGCCGAGATACGGCCGGTGAATCGGCACCTCCGTTCGCCGCACCGCGCGATCGTACGTCGTTTGGCGGAGGCAGTGGTACCGTGACCGTCGCGCTATGAGGCTCGTGATGACGCTGAGGACGCGCGACCACGAGGACGTCGTCGGAGCCCAGCTCGCGTACCACCTGAGCTCGGGCGTGGACTTCGTCGTGGCGACGGATCACCTCTCGCGGGACACGACGAGGGACGTCCTCCGCGAGTTCGAGCGGGCGGGGCTCCTGGAGCTCCACTGCAAGGACGAGGAGCGCTACGAGCCCGGCGCCTGGGTCAACGACATGGCGCGCGTAGCGTACGAGCGCCATGGCGCCGACTGGGTGATCCACGCCGACGCCGACGAGTTCTGGTGGCCGCTGGGGGGCGACCTGAAGGCGGTGCTCGACGCGGTGCCGGCTCGCTACGGCGCGCTCTTCGGGGTGTGGCGGCACTTCGCGCCGCGTCCCGAGGACGGTTCGCATTTTGCGGAGCGCATGACCGTGCGCCTCGCGGCGCACGGCCCCTGGACGTCGCCGGAGCATCCGTTCCACCCCAACGTGAACGTGATCCACCGCGGCGATCCCGATGTCCTGGTCAGGCCCGGCAACCACGATCTCGTGATCGCCGCGCCCGTGCTGCGCGGGTGGTTCCCGATCGAAGTCCTCCACTTCCCGCTTCGCACGCTCGCGCAGGCGCAGGCGAAGATCGAGGCCTGGGGGCGAGCGCTCGCGGCTCCGGGTGACGTGGGCCCCCACGTCGGCGCGGCACATGCGGCGCTTCACGCGGGCAGCTTTCGCGAGCGCTACGAGAGGTACGTCGTCCGCGACGACCAGCTGCCCGCGGGGCTCGCCGCGGGCACGTTGGCGGTCGACACGAGAGTTCGGGACGCGCTGCGCGGGCTCGCGGGCGAGAGGCGGGATCGTCCCCTCGTGCCCGGCTTTCGCTTCGGCCCTGAGGCGCTCGGGGCGAGAGCCGCACAGCCGGCGCACGCGCGCCACGGGGTAGCAGCGGCCGCCGACCTCGCGGGTGACGTCTCGGTCCTCCCGGACCCTGCCGACCGGGTGCGGTCCCGGGTCGCCGAGCTCGAGCGCCGGCTCACGGCGCTGGAGCGGCGCCCGCGGGCGGAGGATGCCGACGGCGATGGGCGCAGGTGGGCCTTCCGTCTGCGAAGGACGGTGCAGCGATGAAGCTCGTGATGACGCTCCTCGCCCGCGACGAGGCCGACGTCGTCGACGCGCAGGTGTCGTACCACCTCCACGCCGGGGTCGACCACGTGATCGCGATGGACAACGCCTCGAGCGACGGGACGACCGCGATCCTCGAGCGCTACGAGCGCGCGGGATGCCTACAGCTCCTCCGCGAGCGTCGCGACGACATGCGCCAGGGCGAGTGGGTGACGCGGATGGCGCGGCTCGCGGCCACCCGGCACGGCGCCGACTGGGTGCTCAACGCCGACGCCGACGAGTTCTGGTGGCCGCGAGGCGGCTCGCTGAAGGACGTCCTCGCGAGAGTGCCCGCGCGGTACGGCGTCGTCCGCGGCTGCTGGCGCCATTTCCTGCCCCGCCCCGACGACGGCTCGTTCTTCGCGGAGCGGATGACGGTTCGCCTCGCCACGCCGGCGCACCCGGGCGACAAGGAGACGATCTTCCACGCCCACCAGAAGGTCGCGCACCGTGGACACTCCGGCGTGGAGATCGAACGGGGAAACCACAACGCCGACGCGCCCGGGCTCGAGCCTCTGCGCGGCTGGCATCCGCTCGAAGTCCTCCACTTCTCCTTCCGCTCGGTCGCGCAGCTCGAGCAGAAGGCACGGGGCGGCTGGCTCCGCAGCCCGGCCTACGAGCCCACCGGTCACCGGCTCCTGCTCGACGAGGCGTTTCGCGAGGGCCGGCTGGAGGCGTTCTACGACTCGCATGCCGTCGACGACGAGGCGCTCGGCCGCGGTCTCGCGGACGGGACGCTCGCCGTCGACACCCGTCTGCGCGACGCGCTCCGCGGTCTTCGCGGCGACGACGGCTCGTTCGCCCTTCCCGGGGAGAGGCGGACGATCGAGTTCCGGCGCGAGAGCGCGGCCGACGACGCTGCCTACGCCGCCGAGGCGTCGGTGCTGGTCGAGATCGACGGGATCGTCCGTGCCGAGGAGCGTGTCGTCGCGCTCGAGCGACGTCTCGACGCGCTCACGGGAGGGCCGCGCCCGGGTAGCTCGTAGACTGGCGCGTCGATGACGCTGGCCCTGACGCTGCTCGCGCGAAACGAGGCCGACGTCGTGGACGCGCAGATCGCGTTCCATCTCCATGCGGGCGTCGACCTCGTGCTCGCGACGGACAACGCCTCGAGCGACGGGACGACCGAGATTCTCGAGCGGTACGCGGACGCAGGCTGTCTGCGATTGCTCCGCGAGCCCGGTGACGACATGCGCCAGGGCGAGTGGGTGACGCGGATGGCGCGGCTCGCCGCGGCCGAGCACGGGGCGGACTGGCTGATCCACGCGGACGCGGACGAGTTCTGGTGGCCCCGTGGCGGCTCGCTGAAGGACGTCCTCGCGACCGTGCCGACGCGGTTCGGCGCGGTGGGAGGCTGCTGGCGTCATTTTCTGCCGCGTCCCGACGACGGGGCGTTCTTCGCCGAGCGGATGACGGTACGTCTTGCCGCACCCGCCCCGTCTGGTGACAAGGAGACGATCTTCCACGCCCACCAGAAGGTCGCTCATCGCGCGCATCCCGAGGTGGAGGTCGAGTTCGGGAACCACAGCGCCGAGGCACCCGGGCTCGAGCCTCTGCGCGGCTGGCATCCGCTCGAAGTCCTCCACTTCTCCTTCCGCTCGGTCGCGCAGCTGGAGCGGAAGGCACGGGGCGGCTGGCTGCGCAACCGGGACTACGAGCCGACCCGGCACCAGCTCCTGCTCGACGAGGCGTTTCGCGAGGGCCGGCTGGAGGCGTTCTACGACTCGCATGCCGTCGACGACCACGCGCTCGCGCGCGGTCTCGCGGACGGGACGCTCGCGCTCGACACGCGCCTGCGCGACGCGCTTCGCGTCCTGCGCGACGACGACGGGACGTTCGGGCTCCCCGGCGCCGGCCGGAGGCTCACGTTTCCCTCCCCGATCCCCCGATGCCGCCGCGTACGCCGCCGAGGCGTCGGTGCTGCTCGACGTCGACCGGCTCGTCCGGGCCGAGCAGCGCGTCCACGCGCTCGAGCGACGTCTCGACGCCCTCGCGCGAGGGCCGCGCCGGGTAGCTCGTAGACTGGCGCGTCGATGACGCTGGTGATGACGCTCCTCGCGCGCGACGAGATCGACATGATCGACTCGTGGCTCGCGTTCCACCTGAACGCCGGGGTCGACTTCGTGATCGCGACCGACAACCGCTCGCAGGACGGCACGACCGAGGTGCTCGAGGAGTACGCCCGCTCGGGCCACGTCCACCTCATCCACGAGCCGGGCGAGGACCTGCGCCAGGACGAATGGGTGACCCGCATGGCGCGGCTCGCGGCGACCGACTACGGCGCGGACTGGGTGGTCAACTCCGACGCGGACGAGTTCTGGTGGCCGCGCGGGGCCTCGCTCTCGGAGGTGCTCGGCGCGGTGCCGCCGCGCTACGGGACCGTGGGGGCGTTCCTGCGCGTGTTCTGCCCGCGGCCCGGGGAGGAGCACTTCGCCGAGCGGATGACGGTGCGCTTCTCGGCGCTCGCACCGATCAACGACCCGGCCTCGATCTACAAGCCGATCCGCAAGGTGGTCCATCGCGGCCATCCGGAGATCCGGGTAACGCGCGGGAACCATGCGCTCGTGGACAGCCCGTTCGCGCCGCTCCGGGGCTGGTTCCCGATCGAGTGCTTCCACTTCCCGCTCCGGTCCGTCGCCCAGTGCGAGCACAAGGCACGACTGCAGGGCACGGCGTTCGAGCGGCACATCGCGAGGCCCCCGACCGGCTACCACGCCGACATGTACGCGGCGCTCCGGAGCGACCGGATCGACCGGTACTACGAGTCGCTGGTCGTCTCGGATGCAGAGCTCGAGCGGGGGACGGCCGAGGGTAGGCTCGTCGTCGACACGCGCCTGCGCGACGCGCTCCGCGCCCTCCGTGATCCTTCGGGTGAGGGCTATCTGCCGCCCGGGAGCGCTCGGGAGCTTCGCTTCCCGCTGCCGACGCTGGTCGAGGACGCCGAGTACGCCGTCGAGGCGGCGGTGCTCGGCGAGGCCGACGTCGTCCGGCTCCAGCGGAGGCTCGACGAGCTGGAGCGCCGGCTGCAAACCGTCGAGCAGCGGCTCCCGAGAAGGGTCTACCGGAGGCTCACGCGCAGCGCACAGCGCGTCCTCGGCCGCTCGCCGGAACTCCGCTAGCGGGGGTCGTTGCGGCGCAGGTTCCGTCTCGGGCGATTCCGCCGAGTTGGTCGTGGCCCTAGCGTATCGGGATACCGCGGATCAGCTTCTTCTACGGGATCGGCATCTGGATGTACTGGAACGAGGGCGCACACGCACGGCCGCACTTCCATGTCCGGTATGCGGGTCAGGCCGTCTCGGTGAGCTTCTCCGGAGAGATCATCGCCGTAACATCAGGAGGATGGAGCCGTTAGTGGACATCACCGGCGTCGACGTGATCGATGACTACCGTCTGCGCCTCACCTTCGAGGATGGAACCGTTGGCGACGTGGACTTCTCGGGGCGCACGTGGCGGGGCGTGTTCGAACCGCTGCGCGACCCCGCGTACTTCCGGCGCGTTGCCGTGGACACCGCCGCTGGCACGATCACGTGGCCCAACGGGATCGACATGGCTCCCGAGCCACTCTACGCCGAGGTGCGGGCGAATCTTGCCCACGCGACGCCGCCGCGCTGAGCGCCTCGTCCCGACCGATCCGACTAACCCGTCTGCTTCACGGCCCGTAGGCCCACGATCACCTCGTAGAGGCGGTCGTGCGCGGCGAGCTCCTCGGGCTTCAGGTCGGATGCAGCGAGGCCGTAGAGGAACCCCGTCGCGCTCAACACGTTCCCGAACGAGCGCGCCTCGACGTTTCCCTCCCCGAACGCCTCCTCCGCGAGCCGTCGCGCGGAGCGGGCGGTGTAGTGCCACCACTCCCCGTACTGCTCGTCCTCGGGCGGCGAGAGCTTCGTGATCCCGGGCACGGTCGCGAGCAGCACCCCGCCCGGCGCGAGGATGCGGTGGATCGTCGCGAGCGCGGCGCGGACGTCATAGACGAACTGGAGCGTCTGGGTGACGATCGCGCAGTCGAACGCGTCGCCTCGGATCTGCGGCGCGTCGGTGAGGTCGCCGACGATCGTCGCCTGCGGATTACCCTCGGTCGCCATCAGGATGTCGACCCGCTCGACGCCGCGGCCGAAGCGGGTCGTGTAGTCGGGCGCGGCGATCTCGAGCACCCGCCCTCGGATGTCTGCTGCGTGCGAGCCGACGAACTCCTCGACGTAGACGCGGTCGATCGGGGGTGCCTCGCTCGAAGCCCCAGTTCGGGTCGATCGGCGTCACGCGGCGGAGGTCGCCGAGCGCCGGGGGGCGCCGCCGGCGCCGGTCGACGTAGGCGGCGCGCAGCGGACTGAGGCGGGCGCGCACGGACGCAGGCACGTATCGTCGCCAGCCGGTCAAGGCGGCGATGATAGTCGGGCATGGCCGGGTCTCGAGGACAGCGGATCGTCGTCGTCTCGCCGCACTCCGACGACGGCGTGCTTTCGTTGGGCGCATCCATGTCGCGGTGGGTGCGCGGCGGCGCTCGTGTCGAGTTGCTCACGGTGCTCGCACTCGACCCGGGCTCCGTGGCCCCGAGCGGCGGTTGGGACCGGCGTGCGGGCTTTCGGACGGAGGGCGAGGCCGCGCAGGCGCGACGCGCCGAGGACGCGGCCGCGTCGGCCGTGCTCGGCGTGACTCCGAGGTGGCTCCCGTTCGGGAGCCGTCGACTACGAGCGCCACGGCGACGACCGCGAGGTGCGCCGAGCGGTCGCAGAGGCCGTGGAGGGCGCGGACCTCGTGCTCCTGCCGGGGTTTCCGCTCAGCCACCCCGATCACAGCTGGCTCGTGCGGCGGCTGGTGTCCGACTTGAAGTCGGACACCAGCCGCGGCGCGGGTGGGATGGGGCTCTACGGCGAGCAGCCCTACACACGCCGCGTGGGAGAGCGGCCGCATGTGCACGCATGGCTCACACAGCTCTTCGGGCAGGCGGCGTTCGAGCCGCTCCCACTCGGGCTCCGCGACCGGATCGCGAAATGGCGCGCGATCCGCTGCTACCGCTCCCAGCTACCGCTCCTCGGGATGCGTCGGAGCCTGCGGCGCGGCCCGCATCGGTATGCCGTCGCTGCCGAATGGATCGGCTGGGCGCAGGGCTACCCTTCGCCGCCGGCATGAAGCTCGCCATGACCCTCCTCGTTCGCGACGAGGCAGACATCGTCGATGCCCAGATCGCGTATCACCTGCACGCGGGTGTCGACGTCGTGGTCGCGACCGACAACCGCTCCGAGGATTCGACCACCGAGATCCTCGAGCGCTACGCGCGCGAGGGCGTGCTCCACCTGATCCGCGAGCCGGGTGACGACCTCCGCCAGACGGAGTGGGTCACCCGGATGGCGCGGCTGGCCGCGACCGAGCTCGGGGCGGATTGGGTGATCAACACCGACGCAGACGAGTTCTGGCACGCGCGCGGCGCGAGCCTCAAGGACCTGCTCGGCGCCGTGCCCGACCGGTTCGGGGCGGTGCGCGGCGCCTGGCGGAACTTCGTCCCGCGACCCGACGACGAGCGCTTCTTCGCAGAGCGGATGACGGTACGGCTCTGCACGCCGAGCTTTCACCCGCATCCGCTCAGCACGCACTTCAAGTCCGCGCATCGCGCGCGGCCCGACGTGCGCATCGGGCGTGGCAATCACGAGGCCCTGGCAGACGGCCTCGTCGCGCTGCGTGGGTGGTACCCGATCGAGATCCTCCATTTCCCGGTCCGCTCGTACGAGCACTGCCGGCGGAAGTACGTGACGCAGTTCGTCGCGCTCGAGCGGAACGCGGAGAAGGGGATCCCGGGCCACATGGCCGAGGCTTACGAGGCCTACCGCGCGGGAGAGCTCGACGGGTTCTACGCGCCGCTCGTCGTGGACGACGAGGCGCTCGAACGCGGGCTCGCCGACGGCACCTACGCCGTGGACACACGGCTGCGGGACACGCTGCGCCGGCTTGGATTCGGGGCGAGAGCCGGCGCGAGCCCCGCGGATCCGAAGCCACGCTCGCCCGTCGCGGACGCCGCGCTCTTCGCCGCCGAATATGCGGCGCTCGGCGAGGCCGACCTCGGCGCGTTCTTCGGCGCCCGGCTCGACGAGCTGGAAGCGCGGCTCGCCCGGCTCGAGCGGAGCCCCGTCGCGGACGCGCGCCGCCTCGCCGGGAGCCTGCGCCCGTGAGCGGGTACATGGCGCGGCTCCTGGCCTTCGTCCCGACCCGGCGCGCCGCCGCCGTCCTCTTCGCGCTCGCGCTCGCCGTCTTCTGGCTCCAGGCGCTCGGCTGGCCGATGGCCAAGGGGCGCGACACCTGGGACTACCTCGTCTATTACCTGCAGCTGCTCGACTCGGAGCCGCCGCTCTCGCAGGTGCAGCTCTTCCGGGCGCCGCTCACGCCGCTCGCCGTCGGGCTGCCGATGGCCGTCGGTGGCAGCCTCGCGCTCGAGATCTTCTTCAGCGTGCTGTTCGCCGTGTCCGTCGTCGCCTGGAGCGCGACCGCGCTCACCTTCGGTCGCGTTCCCGGACTCGCAGCGGCCGTGCTCCTCCTCGTGTACCCCGCCTGGGCGACGCTGTACCACCAGGCCTCGAGCGACGCCGTGTTCGCGACCGGGCTGGCCGTGTGGGCGCTCGTCCTCGCCAGGGCGCTGCGGCGGCCGACGACCCGGGGCTTCGTCCTGCTCGGTGCCGGGATCGCGGTGCTGGCGCTGATCCGGCCGGCGAACCAGATCCTGCTGCCCGCGGTGCTCGTGCCGCTCCTGGCCGCGGCCCCCTGGCGCCGGCGCCTCACCTGGGTCGCCGCCTGCTTCGCGGCGGCCGCGTTGCCGCTCGCGGGCTGGGCTCTGCACAACGGCGTCCGGTACGACGACTACACGGTTACCCGCGGCGGCCGCGCGTGGGTGCCGTTCCTGCGCGTGTGGCTCGCCGACCGGACGGTTGCGCCCGAGAACGGCCCCGCCTCGCGCCGGCTCGCGGGCTTGATCGAGGACCACGTCCTCACCGAGGAGCCGTTCGAGAAGCTCGACGTCTCGCTCGACGCGTATCTCGCGAACGGCTCGAACTACGAGACGGTGAGGCTGATCGCGCTGTCCGACCGGTACTTCGGACGCGACAGCAACTACGGCGTGATCTTCGACTCCGCCCTCGAGGCGATCCGCGAGCACCCCGGGACGTACCTGCGTGGCGTCGCCGACGTGTCCTGGGACTTCCTCGTGCAGGCCCCCATCCGAGAGGGGGTCGCGCCGCGGGCCCAGACGGCGCCGGCGCCGCCTCGAGCCACGTTCACGAGCGACGGCGTCGTGCTGCCGAACCCGCAGGCGACGATCCTCCTCGACGCCGTCCCGTACGGGTTCGTCTGGTGCGCGTCGGACTACATCGACTCCTGCACGCTCCGCGACCCCGCGCTCGTCTTCCACGACCCGGCCGTCCAGCGGCGCTACCGCGAGGTCGTCTCGCAGGTCCGCGCCTGGGACGCCGAGCTCCCGTCACGGACCGGCGAGGCGTGGGTCACCGAGATCCTCGACCGGATCACGCCGCGCTTCCCCCGGCCGCCGCTCTGGCTCGCGGTCGGCGTGGTCGCGCTCGTCTGGCGCAGGCCGCGCGGCTGGAGGACGATCGTGGCTCTCTGGGCGTCGGCGGCCGCGGTGCTCGGAATCCACGCCGCCTCGCAGGGGATCGCACCCGAGTTCTCGCTGCCGCTCTACCCGCTGTTCATCGTGACCGCGCTCGGTGCGCTCGCGGGCGAGCGGAGCAGGGAGCGGCCGGTGCCGACGTGAGACGGTCGGCAGCGCCGCTTCTGCCGCTCGTCCTCCTCACCGTCGTCGGGGCGGCGCTCCGTCTCTTGACGCTCGACCGCCAGAGCTACTGGCTCGACGAGCTCGTCACCGTGTCGCTCCTCGACCGGGGTCTCGGTGACGTCCTCCGCGAGATTCCCCGCACGGAGGCGACGCCGTTTCTCTACTACGTCGTCGCCTGGGCCTGGGGATCGATCGCTGGGCTCGGCGAGGTCGGTCTCCGCTCGCTCTCGGCGGTGGCGGGCACCGCCACCATTCCGATCGCCTTCGGCGCCGGCGCCGTGCTGGTCTCGCGCCGTGCCGGCCTCGTCGCCGCCGCGCTCGTGGCCGCGAACCCGTTTCTCGTCTGGTACTCGCAGGAGGCACGCTCGTACGCCCTGCTGGCGCTGCTCGGCGCCGGCTCGGTGCTTGCGTTCGGTCACGCGCTGCGGGGCGGCGGCCTGTCGCTCGCCGCGTGGGCCGCCGTCGCGGGGCTCGCCATCGCGACCCACTACTTCGCGGTCTTCCTCGTCGTGGCGGAAGCGGTCTGGCTGCTCGCTCGTCTCCGTCCGCGGAGTCGGGCCGTCGTCGCGTCGCTCGTGCCCGCCGCCGTGACGCTCGCCCACGTGCCGCTCGTCCTCGCACAACGGGGAAACGGCGAGGCTGTCGCTGGCTCCTCGCTCGCCGCGCGGATCGCCGGGATCCCGAAGAACCTCGTGGTCGGCTACAGCTTCCCGGCCGAGGCGCCCGGCACCGCCGTCGCGGCGCTGCTCGTCCTCGCCGGGATCGTGCTCGTCGCACGTCTCGCTCCCGCCGAACGCCGGGGAGCCCTCGCCGCCGGCTCGCTCGCTCTCGCCGCGCTCCTCGTCCCGGCCGCGCTCGCGGTGGCAAGGATCGACTTCCTCGTCGCGCGGAACACGATTGCGGCGGCCGTGCCCGCCGCCGTTTGCCTCGGCGCCGGCTATGCGACCGGGCGTCTCGGCCTCGCGGCGGCGGGCGTCCTCTGCGTCCTCTCGGCGGCGGTCGCGCTCGCCCCCTGCGCTCGACGCGACGTACGGCCGTACGGACTGGCGCGGCGCGGCGGAGCGGCTTCGGCCGGCTGACGTCCCGCGCGCGATCGTGGTGACGCCGTACATGAGCCGGACGCTCTGGCGTCCCTACCTGCCGGGCCTGCGGGAGCCCGACCCGGACGGCGCGCTCGTCCGGGAGGTCGCGACGATCGGCCTCGCGACCGAGGGGGGCTACTCGGCGGGCGCCGTCCGGCCTCCGACCGTGACCGCCCCGAGCGCGGTGAGGGGCTTTCGCGTCGTCGAGATCGAACGGACGCCGACGTTCACGCTCGTCCTCTACCGTGCGGTGCGACCGACGTTCGTGCCGATCTCGACGCTGACCGGCCTCGCGCTCGCCGCGGACGAGCAACCCGGCGTCCTGCTGCAAGGCCCCTGAGCACCCGTGCCCGGGGCGGCTCGGGCCGCCACCGCCGCTAGCATCCCGGCGTGCGCCGAACCGAAACCGCTCTCGAAGAGGAGCGCACGACGCCCTACGTCGTGGATGCGGCGACCGCGATCTCCCCCTCGCCCGGGCCGCGCGACGTCGCCGACCTCGAGGTAGCGGCCCGCGTGACGGTCATTCGCCCGGCCAGCCGGGTCCCTCGTCTCGACGTCGGCGAGCTCTGGCACTACCGCGAGCTCCTCTGGACGCTCGTCTGGCGCGACGTCTCCGTCCGCTACAAGCAGACGTTCCTCGGCGTCGCCTGGGCGATCCTCGTGCCCGCCTTCACCGCGCTGGTCTACGTGATCGTCTTCGGCAAGTTCGCGAACTTCCCGGCCGGCTCGACGCCGTATCCCAGCCTCGTCGTCGCGGGCGTGCTGCCGATGCAGTACTTCGCGTCCGCCCTCACGCTCTCGAGCATGAGCCTTCTCTCGAACCTGCCCCTCGTCACGAAGGTGTACTTCCCGCGGACCCTGCTGCCCCTGGCCGGCGTCTCCGTGCCGCTCGTCGACTTCGTGATCGGCTTTCCGGTGCTGCTCGCCCTGATCTGGAAGTACGACACGTGGCCGAGCGGCTGGGAGACCGCGACGGCGCCGCTCTTCATCCTGCTCGCGGTCGTGACCGTGCTCGGCCTCGGGCTCCTGCTCGCCGCGATCAACGTCCGCTACCGCGACGTGCGTTACATGATCCCGGTGTTCCTCCAGGTGCTCCCCCTCCTCTCGGGCGTGATGTTCGCCGTCGACCAGATCCCCGAGAAGTGGCAATGGATCCTCGCCCTCAACCCCATGACGGCGGTGATCGCCGGGTGGCGCTGGGCGATGCTCGATGCGAACCCGCCCGACCCGGCGCAGCTTGCCGTCGGCGTCGGGGTCGCGCTCGTGCTCTTCGTCTCCGGGCTCGCCGTCTTCCGTTCCTCCGAGCCGCGCTTCGCCGACACGATCTGATGCCCGTCGCGATCGAGGTCGACTCGCTCTCGAAGAAGTACCGCCTCGGCGAGTACCAGGCGGCGTACGGGACGCTGCGCGAGACGCTCGTTCATGCCGCACGGCGCGTGACGCGAAAGGAGCGCCACTCGCCCGCACGGGAGATCTGGGCGCTCAACGACATCTCCTTCAGCGTGCCCGAGGGACAGGTGCTCGGGATCATCGGCCGCAACGGCGCGGGGAAGTCGACGCTCCTCAAGATCCTCACCAGGATCGCGACGCCGACCGCCGGTCGTGCCGCGATCCGGGGCCGGGTCGGCAGCCTGCTCGAGGTCGGGACGGGGTTCAGCGGCGAGCTCACCGGGCGCGAGAACGTCTACCTGAACGGCGCGATCCTCGGCATGAAGCGGCGCGAGATCGAGCAGCGCTTCGACGACATCGTCGAGTTCTCGGGCGTCGAGAAGTTCATCGACACCCCGGTGAAGCGCTACTCGAGCGGCATGTACGTCCGCCTCGCGTTCGCGGTGGCGGCCCACTTCGAGCCGGAGATCATGCTCGTGGACGAGGTGCTCTCGGTCGGGGACGCCGAGTTCCAGCGGCGGTGTCTCGGGCGCATGGAGGAGCTCGGCAACACGGGAAGGACGGTGCTGTTCGTCTCGCACGCCCTCCCCGCTGTCGCCCAGCTCTGCGACCGCGCGATCTGGATCAACGGCGGCCGTGTCGTGGGCGACGGGAGCCCGGCGGATGTGATCGCGAACTACCTCCACCAGACGCACAGCTCGGGCACGGAGCGCGTTTGGCCGGAGGAGTCGGCGCCCGGCAACGATCTCGCCAAGATCCTCGCGATCCGCGTGCCCTCCCACGAGAACATGCCTCCGGGGGTCATGGACGTCCGCCGCCCGATCGCGATCGAGGTCGTCTTCAGGGTGTTGCGCGAGGGCAAGCCCGTCTTTCCGAAGCTCAAGGTCTTGGACCGCGAGGGAGCGACGGCCTTCAACGCGATCGACACGGACGAGCGCTGGCTGCGGCCGACGCCGCCGGGCGACTACGTCTCGACCGCCTGGATCCCCGGCAACCTCCTGAACGAGGGCTCGGCGATCGTCGAGGCCGCGATCTGCAGTCTCGACTTCCCCAAGCTGCAGCATCACGCCGCGGTCTACGAGGCGGTGTCGTTCGAGGTGCTCGACCCCGGCGAGGGCGACACCGCCCGCGGCCAGTTCGGCGGCCAGTGGCGAGGCGTCGTCCGCCCGCTGCTCGAGTGGACCGTGGAGCGGGCGTGACCGGTCTCCGCACGAGCTCGTGAAGCCGAGCGTCGCGAGCTCGCCGGCCCGGCTCGCGATCGTCGTCAGCACGTACGAGTGGCCCGACGCGCTCGCCGCAGTCCTGCGTGCGTTCGACGAGCAATCCGACCGGCGGTTCACGCTCGTCGTGGCCGACGACGGCTCGGGCCCCGACACGGCCGCTGTCGTCGACCGATGGCGACCGTCCTTCGGTGAGCGGCTCGTCCACGTGCGGCAGCCCGACGAGGGCTTTCGTCTCGCCCGGGTCCTGAACCTCGGCGCGCTGACCACCGAGGCGGACTACCTCGCGTTCCTGCACGGCGAGTCGATACCCCGGCGCCACTTCGTCCGCGCGATCCGGTCGTGCATGAAGCCGGGCTGGTTCGTCGCGGGCCGCCGTGTGAACATGTCACCGTCGTTGACGGAGCGCGTTCTCGACGAGCAGCTTCCGGTGCATCGGTGGGGGCTGCGCCGCTGGCTCCGCGCCCGCCGGGAGGCCGGCCCGCTCGTCGCCCTGACCCGCCGTGACCGCCGCCGGGTGGGCGCGGCTGCGCTCCCGGAGTTCGTCCCTGGCAACCGGTCGTACGGATATCTCCTGGGTGTCGACCGGCGGCATTTCGAGCAGGTCAACGGGTACGACACACGCTTCGTGGGCTGGGGCGAGGAAGACGTCGACATCGCGTTGCGACTCCGTCGGGTCGGCCTGCGCTGCGGACACGCCGGGCCCGACGCGACGTTGATCCACCTCTGGCACGACTCGGACGTCCCCGCCGAGCGGCCGAACTGGTATCTCCTGCAGGAGACCGAGCGGAGCGAGCGGGTCGAGGCGGTCGAGGGCCTCCGCGAGCTGGCTCTCGCAGGCCAAGGAAGTGGAACGGGGCCCCGGCCACGAGTCGACGGGTGACGTGACCGGCGACGGACAGGCATCCGTCGACACCGAGCCTCGCCCGGCACGGCTCGCTGTCCCCGGGGACCCGTCGCCGGGAGTGAACGTCGTCGGGTTTCTCGAAGCCGAGTCGGGTCTCGGCGAGATCGCGAGACGGATCGCGGCGGCGCTCGAGCGCTCCGGCGTCCCGGTGGCGGCGATCTCTCACGGCCGGACACGGCGACGGCAGCTCCATCCGCGCGCGCTCTCGCTCCGGGACGAGGCGCCGTACGACACGAACCTCGTCTGCCTCAACCCCGGCCACCTCCCGTCGTTCGTCGCCGAGGCGGGCTCCGGCTTCTTCGCGAGGCGGTACGCGATCGGCGTGTGGTTCTGGGAGACGAGCCGGCTGCGCGCCGCCGAGCGGGACGCCGCTCGATTCTTCGACGAGCTGTGGGTGGCGAGCCGCTACATCCGGAACGTGGTCGAGCCCGAGCTCGACATCCCCGTGCATGTCATGCCGACGCCGATGGAGCCGCCACCCGGGCCGTTTCGCACCCGCGCGGAGCTCTCCCTGCCCGACGCCTTCACGTTTCTGTTCGTCTTCGACCTCTGGAGCGAGGAGCGCAAGAACCCGCGCGCGGTGGTCGACGCGTTCACGAGAGCCTTCGCGCCGGGAGAGGGGCCGACGCTCGTGCTGAAGAGCATCCACGGCGACTCGAAGACGCACGAGCTCGAGCGGCTCCGCGCACTGGGCGGAGACCGCGGCGACATCGTCGTACGAGACGGCTACGTCTCCCCGCACGAGCGCGACTCGTATCTCGCCGGGTGCGACTGCTACGTGTCGCTCCACCGCAGCGAGGGCCTCGGGCTGACCATGGCCGAGGCGATGGCGCTCGGCAAGCCGGTCATCGCAACCGGGTACTCGGGGAACCTCGAGTTCATGAGCGAGTCGAACAGCTACCTCGTGCCCTACGAGCTGTCGGACGTCCCGTCGAGCTGGTGGGCGTATGCTCCGGGCGCGACCTGGGCCGAGCCGGACGTCGAGGCGGCGGCAGCGCTCATGCGTCGCGTCTGGGAGCAGCGAGACGAGGCCCGGGCGCTCGGGGAGCGGGCGCGCCACGAGCTGCTCGAGCGCTTCCCACCCGGGCGGACCGCCGACTTCGTCGAGCGCCGGCGCGAAGAGCTGCGAGCGCACGGTGCGATCGCCGCCCGCGCGTCGGGCCACGACGCTCGCCCCGCGATCGTCGACGCTTCGCAGGCGCTTGCCGGGGACGCGGGAGCGAGCCTCGTGGAGCGAGGCGGCGCGCGACCGACCTCGTTCGCCCGCCGCCTGCTCCGGCGGGCCCTCTGGCCGTCCCTCGAGGGTCAGCGGCGTGTCGACACCGCTCTGCTCGAAGCGGTGAGCTCGCTGCAGCGCTCGGTCGACGGTCTGGAACGTCGGCTACGACATCTGGAGGGCTCCGAGACGGAGAACGGCGACGATGCGGCTACCGGGCGCCCGGCTCGGCCGTGAAGAACTCCCAGACGTCGCGCGCGTAGTCGTCCCAGCGCCCGAGATCACGCGCCCGTGCCTCGTGCCGAAGCCGTTCGAGAAGCTCGTCGTCCTCCAGGAGCCGTCGCATCTGCGTCGTGAGCTCGTCGATGTCGCGCGGGTCGACGAGCACCGTGCCGCCGCCCCTGCCGATCTCGGCCATGCTCCCGTGCGAGGACGTGATGACGGGCGTGCCGGAGGCGAGCGACTCGGCGACGGGCAGCCCGAAGCCCTCGAGCAAGGAGGGGTAGACGGTGAACCGCGCCCTCGCATAGGCCGCCCAGAGCTCCGTCTCCGATGCCCTGCGCCGAACGCGTACTGGCCAGCCATTCCTGCGGAGCTGGTGTACGTACCCGTCGAAATCGCGACCCGACGTGCGGTCGAAGCCTCCGATGAACAGCAGCTCGAAGGCGTTCCCTTCCATCCACAGGCGTTCGGAAGCCTCGAGGACTGCCGCGTGGTTCTTGCGCGGTACGTGGACTCCAACGACGAGAACGAGGGGGAGCCCCTCGAGCTCCAGCGCGGCGGTCCCCGCGGCCAGATCCGCCTCCGAGAGCGACGGCGCCGGGGTCGGCAGGGCGTGGGTACGTACCTCTGGCCCGTTCAGTCCTTCGGTCTCGAGCATCGTCACGTACGCGCGGAAGTCGCGAGCGGACTGCTCGCTGATGGCCGAGACATGGTCGGCCCGTTTGACGGCGGCGAGGTAGCCGCAGTACGCCTCCGCCAGCCCGGGTTCGACGGTCTCCGGGGCGACGACCGGGATGAGGTCGAAGCAGATGAACGAAAGCGTTCGGCTTACGCCCACTCGCGCGATCGTGGCGAGCGCACGGCTGTGGCTCTGTCGGAGCAGAAGCTCGGTGACCAGAAGGCGGCAGTTCCACGGCACGAGGACGTTGTCCGAAGCGACCTCGGGCGTTCGCTGGCCAACCGCGGCGCCGGAGTCCGGCATGTGGTCCCGCCAGCTTCGAACGCGCTCGTGCTCGGGTTGGGAGAGCAGCTTGAGGCTCGCCGCATCCGCGTCGTAGAACGCGAGCAGCCGTGACGGCGCATCCAGCCAGCGGGAGACGGTTTCGCGAGCGACGCGCTGGATCCCGGTGTGGAGGTCCCCGAGAACCGTCGACTCCGAGACGATGACGATGCCGTCGCGAACGACGTCGAGCAGGGCGGCGGTGGGAGCGTCCGATCTCAGAGCCTCCTCGAAGCGGCGCTGCAGGAGGTGAGCGAGGCTTCGTGGGCCCGAGGCGCGAAGCAGTCGGGCGACGGCGTCGACGGTCTCGTCGTCGGGATAGCGGCCGTCGACCGCGGTCAGCGCGAGCCAGGCTTTCGCGCCATGCGGCGCCGGACACGTCTCGATCGCGGCTTCGAGCGCTGACGCGGCATCTGCGAGCGAGACGGAATCTCCTCGGGACTCGGCTGCGGCTTCGCCGCGAGGCCCGGCCTCTGCGAAGAGGCTCGTTGCCTGAAGGAGACGCTCCACGCAGGCATGCTCGAGCCCGACGGTGTCGAGTGCTTCGCCATCCTCTCTCACGTCCATGTCCGGGGCTGGACGCCGCAGGCCGCCGAGTTGGAGCCGCCGGACTGTTCGCAGTGGACGCGTCACGCGCCAGGAGAGGGTCGCCTGAATGGCTTGGAGCTGCTGCCTCGCCCGGAGCGCCTCGACCTCTGCGTCGGTCGGTGAGCCCTGCGGCCCCCAGGCGATCGGAGCGCGCCCCTGGGTGACGTCGGTCGGGATGCTCGAGTCGCGGCGCCATTTCGAGTCGTGGAGCACGTACCGATCGAGGAGCGTGATCGGATAGGCGAGTGCCGGTACGAGATGTGCCTCGGCGCCGTCGACGTAGAACCGGTTCACTCCGTCGAAGCAGGCGGCGACATAGCCCGCCTCGACCAGCAGCGGCTCCCACTCCTCGTGTGCCGGCCGGAAGTCGAGCGCCGAGACGGCTTCGGCGACGACGATCCTCGGCCGGAACTCCCGCAGGTCGAGCGACTCGAGGACGTCGCGCTCCGCACCCTCGGCGTCGATCTTGAGGAAGTCGATCTCTCGGCCGGCGGCGTGCTTCCGCAAGAGATCCTCGAGCCGCTCCTTGCGGACGGTCGTGCGCGAGACGGTGAAGCCACGCGGCAGGCGGGCGTCGTCGGGGCGTACGAGCGACGACAGGCCCGGCTCGGGGGACGTCACCCAGAGATCGGCTTCTCCGGCCTCGGAGGCGACGGCGACATCGAGATTGACGTCCCGTTCGCGGAACCTGCAGAGCTCGTCGAAGGCGGGGCCGGGCTCGATGTTGATGCCGTTCCACCCGGCGTCGTAGAACAGCTTCGTGACCGAGTGTGTGATTGGGTCACCCGCGCCGACGTCCACGTAGAAGCCCGCTCGCTTCGCTGCGAACACTCGCCAGAGGCGGACGTCCTCGGCATTCTGGGCGTACGAAACGACGACGGGCCCTGCCCGGCGTGCCTCGAGCAGCTCGTGAGCGGAGCGCTCGAGGAGGTCGACGGTTCGTTCGGCCAGCTTGGTCGATTCCTCCTGTCGGCCCACGTTAGCTTCACTCGCCGTGTCCGGGCGTGACGTCGTCGAGCGCACGGAAGCCGGATCGGTGCCCGCCGCCCGGGGCTCGTACAATCGGCGCGGTCTTCGACGCAGCTTCCACGACAGGCCCGAGGTACGTGTCTTCCGGTAACGCCCACCTTCCCGACTGGTCACGCTGGATCGAGCGCGATCGGGCCCTGTGGGACGGCGCACGCGAGCGCGCGGCGGGCGGGCCGGCGGTCCTCCTCGCGACGAGCATGGGCGGCTTCGCGCCGGCGACGATCATCGAGAGCCTCCTCGGTGTGTGCCTCACGCTGCGTGGAGCCCGTGTCCGCTTCCTCCTCTGCGACAAGCAGTTGCCCGCCTGCCTGCAGACTCACCTCATGCCACCCGACCCGGGGCTGCTCGCCCGCTACGAGCTCCGAACCGTGCTCTGCGATTCGTGTTACGAGACCGGGTCGGCGTTCTATGCCTCGCACGGGCTGCCGGTTTCCCGCTATGGCGAGTACGTCTCGCAGCGCGAGCTGCGCGAGGCGCGGACGCTCGCGCACGCGGTCGCACTCGATGAGATACCTGGGTATCGCAGGCACGGCCTCGCAGTCGGCGAGCACGCGCTCGCAGGGTCGCTCCGCTACCTCGCCCGCGGGCAGCTGCCCGGTACCGACGGCGCGGAGACGACTCTTCGCCGCTTCTTCGAGGCGGCGCTCGTCAGTGCGGCCGCGGTTCGGGCTCTGCTGGCGCGCGAACGGATCGACCGCGCCTGTCTTCATCACGGCATCTACGTCCCCCAGGGGTTGATCGCAGAAGCCTGCCGGCACGCCGCCGTGCCGATGGTGACATGGAACGTCGCGTACCGCAAAGGCTGCTTTCTGTTCAGTCACGACGACACCTACCACCACACCATGCTCACGGAGCCTCTCGACGTGTGGGAGGAGATGGCGTGGGAGCCCGCCCAGGAGCGAGCGATTATGGAATATCTCGAGAGCCGGCTGACCGGCACGCGCGACTGGATCTGGTTTCACGAGAACCCGATCGAGGATGTGCAAAGATCGCCGGCGACCTCGGCCTCGAGCTGGGTCGGCCGACGGTCGGGCTCTTGACGAACGTCTTCTGGGACGCTCAGCTGCACTATCGAGCGAACGCGTTCGCGGACATGCTCGACTGGGTCGTGCAGACGATCGCGTACTTCGCGGGCCGGCCCGAGCTCCAGTTGCTCGTCCGCATCCATCCGGCCGAGGTCCGGGGAACCATCCCCTCACGCCAGCCGATGCTGGCGGAGCTCGAGAAGGCCTTCCCGGCGCTGCCGCCCAACGTGTTCGTCATCCCGCCGGAGAGCAACAGCAGCACGTACGCGGCGATGGACGTCTGCGACGCGGTGCTGATCTACGGAACGAAGACCGGTGTCGAGCTCGCGAGCCGGGGCACCCCGGTCGTCGTCGCCGGCGAGGCATGGGTGCGCGGCAAGGGCGTCACGCTCGACGCCAGCTCGCCCGAGGAGTACTTCCGGATCCTCGACCGGCTGCCGCTCGGCCGCCGGCTCGACGAGGACACGGTACGGCGCGCGCGGATGTACGCCTACCACTTCTTCTTCAGGCGCATGATCCCGCTTCCGTTCATGCGGCACGTCGAGGGCAACCAGCCCGCGCCGTTCTCCGTCGAGATCGACGGTCTCGGCGATCTGTTGCCGGGCAGGCACGAAGGGCTCGACGTCATCTGCGACGGCATCCTCGAAGGAACGCCGTTCGTGTACCCGGCCGAGCGCCTGACGGTCTGACGCCTCCGGGCGACGCTCGGCTCAGCCGAGCGCGAACCGCGAGGCCGGGTCGAGCTCCTCGAGCGCGCCCGTGTAGGTGTAGCTGCGCACGGTCAGCGACGCGAGCGAGGCCGGCGACGAGTACGTGGCCGTCGCGAGCACCCGGGGCTTCGTGGTCGAGAAGCCGCCGCGGTGGAAGCCGGCGGTGTTGCAGAAGAGGAACGACCCCGCAGGCCCGGTGAACGTCCTGACCGCCTCCGCCGGAATGCGTGACTCGAGCTCCTCCTCGGTCGGGTAGTTCTGGCCGAGCGGGCGCCAGGCCCACGCGTCCGCGTACGGCCCGCCGGGCTGGCTGCCGGCGACGTACTGGAACGGGCCCATGTTCTCGTCGACGTCGACGAGGTAGAGGAAGATCTTGAGCAGATGCTTGTCGTTGTAGTCGCGGTGCCAGCGCTGCGAGGAGATGCGCTGCGCCGACCCGGGCTGCGGCACCGAGTACCAGACGTCGACGTACTCGAGCTTCGACCACATCTCGAGGTACGCGTTCGCGACGTCGAGCAGGCGCCGGGAGGACGCCACCCTGAACCAGGGGTCGTCCGGGCCGAGCTCGACCCCGTAGCTGCAGAGCCGCACGACGAACTCCTTGCCCGGCCGGACACGCACATGCTCCCCGCCCGCGGCGAGATCGGCCTCCGTCGAGGCGACGAACCGGTCGCGCTCGGCCAGGAGCTCTGCCCAGTGGCTTTCGTCGGGGACGAGGTCCTGGAAGGAGCGCAGCGCATACCCCTGCTCCCGGACCTCGGCGAGGATGCCTCGCTGGAGGTCGTCGAGCTGCGGCGGCGCCTCGTCGAAGCGCTCTCGGCTCGTCCGGTTCGAGAGGAGCCGGTCGTGCAGCTCGTACGTCGCCCGGATGCCCTGGCGCTCGATCGCCTTCGACACGCGGTTCGCGCGATGCGTGAACACGCGGTTCATGCGACGGGAGAATGTCGTTCGCTGCCTGTGCATGGTCACCTCGGGTCGGCGGGCGCGACAGTCGCCTACCTTACCGGCGGCACCAGTGACCTCCGTCTTCTACCTCTTCCGCGATGCGCCGCCACGACGCGCGGCCCTCGAGCTCGAGCCGGGCTCCCCGGCCCGCTACGCGCTCTTCGGGATGGATCAGCTCGCGGAACGCGGGTTCGCGGTGGGGCACAACCTCGAGCGACCGCGGCCTTCGGCCTGGGCACGGGGGACGGGGGTGGCGCTGAAGCGCGGCCTCGAGGGCGCCGGCGGGTACGGGGGCGACTTCGCGACCGTGCTCTCCTCGCTGCGGCGGCTGAACCGTGCCGACGTCGTGCTCTCGACCGTCGACACCGTGGGCATCCCGCTGATGCTGCTCGCGCGCGGACGTGTCGTCCGCCGGCCGTTCGTGTACACGGCGATCGGGCTGCCCGAGCGTCTGGCGCAGCTTCGCCCGGGTCGCATGGAGCGGCTCTACGCGGCGGCCCTCGGCAGAGCCTCCGCGATCGTCACCTACAGCGAGCACGAGGCGCGCGTGCTCACGGAATGGCTCCGCCCGCGCGGTGCGGTAGTGCCCGTCGAGTTCGTGCCGTTGGGAGTCGACGTCGAGGCGTTTCGGCCGCCGAGCGCTCGCCCGGATCTCGACGTCGTCTCGGTCGGGGCGGATCCCCACCGCGACTTCGAGCTGCTCCTCGACGTCGCCCGCGCGATGCCCGAGACCGGCTTCCTCGCCGTGACGACATCTGACCGCGCCCGCGCGCTCGACGACCGCCCGGCCAACGTCTCGGTCGAGACGGACCTGCCGTTCGACGAGATGCGCCGCCGGCTCGAGCGCGCCCGCGTCGTCGCGCTCCCGGTTCGCGAGAACAGCTACTCGGGCGCGACGACGGTGCTGCTGCAGGCGATGGCGCTCGCGAAGCCGGTCGTGGTGACGCGCACGGCCGCGATCGCGACGGGCTACGGCCTCGAGGACGGAGCCAACGCCCGGCTCGTGGCGCCGGGCGACGCCGAGGCTTTCGGCGAAGCGCTCATCCTGCTGCTCCGCGACGACGTGCGTGCCCGGGGCCTCGGCAGGCGCGCGCGCGCCACCGTCGAGTCGGGGCTCGGTTGGGAGCGCTACGTCGACCGGCTCGCCGCTGTGCTCGCACGTGCCGGGTCACGGGAGCACGAGTAGCACGCGCGTGCTCGTGGTCGGGAAGGGGAGCTCGCTCTCGTCGCGTCGATAGCGCCGACTCTGTCGGTGGAAGGGTCGCTATGCAGGGGCGTTCGCGCCTCGCGCCATCCGCAGAACGGCCGGATGAGCGCTCTCGCGGCGCACGAGCCCCGCGGCGCCGAGGTACCGTGTGAGGTCGTCGGCGTCGCACGTCGCCCACGGGTGCGTCTCGACGTAGAGCTCGTCGATCCCGTCCCAGGCGGACGGCGGCGTCCCGAGGACCGTCGGGCACTCCTCGCCCTCGATGTTCACCTTGACGATCACGCGCGCGCCGCTCGCGAGGCCGGTCGCCTCGGCGAGGACGTCGGCCAGCGCTTCCACGCGGACGCGCTCGAGCCCGACCTCGTGACGGGCGAACTTCTCGGGCGGGGAGAGCGCGTGCCCCCAGGACGCGCCCATCACGTGGAGGTCGGCCTCACCCGCCGCGGGCCCGACCGCGCACCGTCTCGTGTGCCAGTCGCCGGGCCGATCCCGGAGCGCGGCGGCCCGCTCGAGGAGCGCGGAGTTGGCGCTCTCCGGCTCGTACGAGATGACCGCTCGTGCGCCGTGCGCCAGCGCATACGCGCCGTAGTAGCCCTTGTGTGCGCCGATGTCCACGACCACGGCGCCGCTGTAGTTGCCGGCGTACGCCTCGTCGATTGCGACGAAGGTCCAGGATGCCCAGTCGATCTCGTAGTCGTCGTGCGAGAGGTACGCTGTCACCGACCCGAGCGGCAGTGCGTATGCCTCGCGGGGCATCACGCGGCGTGCGACCTCGAGCCTGAGCAGCCCGGCGCGCGTCCGCAGCGTCAGGCCGCTGTGGCGGAGGGCACGAGAGAGGCGGCTGGTCGTGGGCATCCCGGCGCCGGGCGAGGGTATCGGGTCACGGCGGAGAGCGGCGCGTGTCAACGTTGCACGAGCGTCGCGTCCTTGGACTCCCGTAGCATCCCGTCCGGCGTGCACCGGCCGGATCGACCGTCCGCGCGCGAGGAGCAGAGGGCACGTGCCTGAAGGGACAGGGCTTGGAACAGCGGAGGTCGGTCCGGCCGAGCTGAGGTCGGCGCCGGTTGCCGCACCCGGCGCCCGTCCGGTTCCGTGGCGCTCGGTCGGCGTCGTCGCCTCGCTCGTGGCCGGCGTTGCGCTTGCGGGCGTGCGCGTCGAGCCGCAGGTCTGGGGAGACCCCGGCGTCTGGCTCAGCGTGGGAGCGAGGCTGCTCGACGGCGACCGCCTCTACGCGGACGTCTTCGACAACAAGGATCCGTTCTTCTTCTACAGCTACGCGGCGGCGCTGTGGGCCGGGGGCGTGCGCGGGCCGTTCGTCCTCGAGGTCGTCTGGCTCGGGGTCGCGACGGGCGGGATGGCGCTCGCGCTCCGTGCGCTCCGCGTGGGAACGGCCGCGATGCTCGCCGGGGCGCTCGTCTATCCGTTCGCGCTGACGGCGGCGTGGTACGTGCCGGGAGCGACGATGGTGCCCGCCCTCGCGCTGGCGCCGCTCGCGCTGTGGCTCTGGGTACGTGGATCGACCTCCGCGTCGGGCGCGCTCGTCGTCGTGTCGATGCTCTTCAAGCTGAACCTCGGTCTGGTCGTCGCCGCTCCCCTGCTCGCGCTCCTCGCCCTCGGCGGGGACGGCGTGTCGCGCCGCCGGCGTGCGCTCGAGGGGCTTGGCGGCGCGGGGGTCGCGCTGCTGCTCACGGCGATCGTGCTCGCGGTCCGCGGCGAGCTTCACCCCTACCTCGACCTGATCGCCTACAACGTCCACTACTCGGACGCCGGCGTCCACGGGGGCGGAGTCGGAGCGCACCTCCACGTCGTTCGAGAGCTGTTCGCCGCGGCCGGAAAATGGCAGCTTCCGGCGGCGGAGCTTGCCGCGGTGGTACTGCTCCTGACCGCTCTCGTCGGCTGGGTGCGCCTCGGGCAGACCTTCAGGAGGGTCTCGGCGGTCGCGGTCGCCGCGTTCGCGGCGGCCATGGTGACGCTCGCGGCGACCGCGATCTTCGTCGTCCACCTGCAGATGCTCGCCTATCCCGCGGCGCTCGGCGCGGCAATGCTCGTTCTCGTCGCGAAGCACGTGTGGAAGCCGTTCGCGGCGCTCGCGGCGGCGGGGTTCGTCGTGTTCGCCGTGCGGTCCTCGCTCGAGCTCGAAGACCTCTCCAGGTGGACGACCGGCGCCTGGACGACAGCGCCGGTGAGCACGCCGGGGCACACGCTCGAGTCTGCGCGCCTGGTCGCGTTCCCGGGCAGCGAGCGGGTGACGTACGCCGTTCTCGGCCGGAACACCGAGGACGGGCACGCTGCGTTCGTGGACGGCACGATGGATCTGCGCTGCCGCTACTTCCACCAGTATCCGTTCTACCGGCAGGACCAGCTCGACGAGACGATCGACTGCGTACGGCACGAGGAGCCGATGCTCGTCCTCGTGACGACCAGCCTCTACGACCCGATGCGGGGCCAGCCCCGGTGGGAGGCGTTCGTCGCCGAGGCTCGCGCCGTGCTCGCGTCTCGCTACCGGCTCGTGAGCGAGGCCGGGATGTCGCAGGTGTGGAAGCGCCGGTGAGACCGAGGCGGATCGCGAGGACGATCGGACGCCGGCTGCGAACCGAGCTCGACCTGCGGGCGACCCGGCACGGACGTGCCGACCTGGCGGTCTTCCACGAGCTCGCACCGTCGCCGTCCGGCGGAGGGCACCAGTTCATCCGGGCGCTCGTGCGGGAGATCGAGCGCCGCCGTCTCGCCGTTGAGCTGAACCGGGTCTCCGCCGAGACGCCCGCCTGCCTCTTCAACTCGTTCAACTTCGACTTCGAGCGGCTGCGCCGGTTCGCCGACCGGGGCGCGCGGATGGTGCACCGTGTCGACGGCCCGATCGGCGTCTACCGCGGCTTCGACGACGGCACCGACACGCGGATCGCAGAGGTCAACGCCGAGCTCGCGGCCGCGACGATCTTCCAGTCGCGCTTCTCGCTCGAGAAGCATCGTGAGCTCGGGCTCCGGCTCCGCGCGCCGGTCGTGATCCCGAACGCGGTCGACCCGGCGATCTTCCACCCGCCCGAGAGCCGCGATCCGCTCGACGGGAGACGGGTACGGGTCGTCGCCGTGAGCTGGTCCGACAACCCCCGCAAGGGCACGGAGGTGCTCCGCGCGCTCGGCACCCGGGTCGATCCGAAGAGGTTCGAGCTGACGTTCGCCGGTCGCTCGCCGGGAGGCCTCACCGGCTGGAAGGTCGTCACACCGCTGGCCTCCGAGGGCCTTGCGGAGCTTCTCCGGGGCCAGGACGTCTACCTCGCGCCGAGCTATGACGATCCTTGCTCGAACGCGCTGCTCGAGGCGCTTGCGTGCGGCCTTCCCGCTGCCTACCGCGAGAGCGGGGGACACCCGGAGCTCGTCGGCGACGCCGGCGTGCCGTTCCGCGAGGACGCAGAGGCGGGCGAGGCTCTCGAGCGTCTGGCCGGCGAGCTCGAGGAGCGGCGGGCGTCGATCTCGACCCGCCCGATCTCGTGGGTCGCGGACCGCTACCTGGAAGTCCTCGGCCTGCGAGCGTCGCCCTAGAATCCGCGGCCGTGGCGAAGCACCTGCCCAGAGGCATCCGCGGCATCACCTTCCGTGTCGGCAAGCGACTCGACCGGGCCGCCGTCTCGCGCGCCCACGACGTCTTCTACCTGTCGGATGCTTGGACCGACGCGACCTGGCTCGGCGCCCAGGCTCTCAAGAACCCGCTCGACCTCTGGATCTACCAGGAGATCATGTTCGAGACCCGCCCGGAGCTCGTCGTCGAGACCGGCACCTACCGGGGCGGCAGCGCATTCTTCCTCGCCTCGATGTGTGACCTGCTCGGAGCCGGCGAGGTCGTCTCGATCGACATCGAGCCCGTTCGCGGCGACTATCCCTCGCATCCGCGGGTCACCTACCTCGGCGGGCGCTCCTCCACCGATCCCGCCGTCGTCGAGGTGGTGCGGGCGCGCGCGGAAGGCAAGCGGACGCTCGTGATCCTCGACTCCGATCACTCGCAGGCCCACGTCGAGGCCGAGCTGGCCGAGTACGCGCCGCTCGTCCCCGTCGGGGGTTACGTGATCGTCGAGGACTCGAACATCGGGCAGATCCGAAAAGACCTGCTTCCCGGCCCGCTCGAGGCGATCGAAGCCTTCCTCGCCGGGGCGAAGGGGTTCGAGATCGACCGCACCCGGGAGAAGTTCCTCATCACGCACAACCCGAGCGGCTACCTCCGCCGGGTGCATTGACGGAAAGACCGCCGGGTGCCGTCCGAGGCTGGTCCGGAGAGGGAAGCGCGAGGTCACCCCGACCGGCGCCGCTGGGTCGCCGCCGCAGTCTCCTCGCTCGCGCTCGCGATCGTCCTGACCTGGCCCTGGGCGATCGAGCTCTGGCGGGGGAGAGTCTTCGGCGACGCCGGCCAGTTCACGTGGAACGCCTGGTGGGTCGCGCATCAGGTTCTCTCCCTCGGCAATCCGTGGTGGACGGACTACCAGTACGCGCCGGCTGGGGCATTTCTCACCTTCCACACGCTCGACACGCTGTTGTTCGCCGTACTGGCTCCGCTGACGGCTGTGATCGGGCCTGTTCCCGTCTACGGGCTCACGATCATCGGTCTCCACGCGGCCGCCGCGCTCCTCATGTGGCGCCTGGCCCTCGCGATGGGCATGGGGGACGTCGGCGCCGCAGCCGCCGGGCTTCTCTGGGCGTCCTCACCGATCGTCGTGTTCAAGGCGACCGCGCACGTTCACCAGCTCGTCCTCATCGCGGCGCTCCCGGCGGCATTCCTGCTCTGGCGACGGCTGGTACGCACCGGTCGCATTCGCGACGGCATCCTCCTCGGAGCCTTCGTCGGCGTCGGGCTCGAGACGGATCTCCTGGTCGCCGCGTACCTGCTGCTCGCGCTGGGTGCGGCCGAAGCGTACGTGCTCTTCGGCTCGGGCCCGACGAGCCTTCGCCGGCGCGCTCCGGCCCTCCTCGCGGCTGCCGGCACGTTTCTCGTAGTCGGCCTCCCACTCTGGGCGATGACGATCCGAGCGGAGTCGAGCGGGCACTACGCCGCAACCCGAGGAGACCGGATCGGGTCGGCCCGGGCATTCAACGCCGACGTCGCCCAGTTCCTGCTCCCGAGCCCGTTCAGTCGTCTCCTGGGTGATGCGTACCGCTGGGCTGCGGACGAGCTGGGAAGCCTCTCGGACTTCAGCGTGGACACTCCGGTGTCACTCGGCTACGCAACGCTCGCGCTGGCGCTCGTCGGGCTCGTCGCAACGCGCGGCAGCAGACGGACACGCTGGCTCGCCGCCTCTGTCCTCGCCTGCGCCGTCCTCTCCCTCGGCCCGACGCTCAAGGTGGCGGGGCACGTCTACCGGCCGCTGCCCGTCTCCCGTGAGGAGGTCATGTCCGCGATCCTGCCCGGCACCTGGGTGACCGCGATGCCGGTGCTGAGTGACCTCCGGATCCCGCCTCGGTTCATGCTGCTCGGCGCGTTCGCCGCCGTGCTGCTGGCGGGCCTCGGGGCACGCACCGCGGTGCGCCGGCACAGTGGTCTCGGCGTGGCCGCGGTCGCCTGCCTGTGTGCGGCGGCGGTGGCGGAGGGCGCGGTCACGATGCGCGGCGACGCCGACCCGGAGGCGAAGCGGATCGCCCGCCTGATCGCAAGCGACCCGCGGGACGGCATCGTCGTCGACCTCCCGCTCGCCTGGGCGGACGGCTTCTCCTCGATCGGCTACGCGCCGGTCGTGAGCCGGCCGTTGTTCCAGCAGACGATCCACGGGAAGCCGATCGCATCCGGGTACATCTCACGGATCGATCGCGCTCGCTACGACATCATGCTTCAGCATCCGCTCTACCGTGCGCTCCTCCTCCGCCAGGTCCCCGAGGGGAGCGCCCCGAGCGTTCCCGCGTCGAGCGCCGCGGCGGCCAGGGCGGACGCGGAGCGACTCGGGGCCAGGTGGGTCGTCGTCTGGCCCGAGGCGGATCGGGGCGTGCTGCCGTTCCTGCGGCGCATCGGCTACCGACCGGTCGCGGCCGGCCGCAACGGTGTGCTGCTCTACGCGCTCGAGTGATGCGGTCGCCGGGCTACCGGGCGCAGACGTTCCGTCGCAGCTCGTCGTTCGACGAGGCGCCCACGACGCGCACCGGCCCGCCCACGTGCCAGAGGGCGAGGCGGGCCGCGGTTCCCTCGGCGACGCGCCGCCCGACGAGCTCGACGCCCGGCTGCGTGTACACGTACTGCGCCCGCAGGGGGTCGCCGGGTGCGAGCTCCAACGTGCCGGACGCCGCGACGTCGACACGCGGGAGCGGGATCCCGTCGGGAACCGAGTCGCCGATGTACACCGCGCGATCGACGGTCGAGTTGAAGAACTCCGTCAGGAAGAGCGCGTGACGCTCGAGGGCCGACCCGCAGTCGGTGTCGATGTAGACCTTCGTCACCGACGCGTCGTGAGCGACGCTGTCGTCGACCCAGGCTCGCTCGAGGCCGCCCGCGAACACGTTGTCCTCCGGCGCCTCGATGATGCGCTCCCACGCGAAGTACGACGTGGCGAGAAACGTCACCGCGACGGCAGCCGGCAGCGCGACCCGCGCGACTCGCCGTGGCAGGAGGAACGCCGCCGCGAGCAGGCCGACCACGAACAGAAGCAGGGCGAGACGGCCCGATGCCGGCCCGGGCCCGGCGAGCTCCGCCTCGATCCGGAGCCACAGCGCGCCGGGGACGGTGTCGATGCCGGCTTCGTTCGCGAGCTGGCCGAACGGCAGGGCGAGGACGAGGGCGAGCGCGGCCGCCGCCCCGATCGCACCGGCGACGAGCGGGCGCGGAAGGCCGGACGCGAGCCACACCACGAGCGCGATCAGCCAGAGCGGCAGGAGATAGAACGCGTAGCGGTCGTGGAGCCGGTCGTACCCCCACGGCGTGCTCGAGAAGGCGGCGACGACGAGGAGCCCGGAGGCGTTCGCAGCCACGAACACCGCGACGAAGGACGCCTCGCGCCGCGACCCGGCTCTCCCGGCGCGCCCGAGCTCCCACAGCACGATCGGCGCCACCGCGAGCGGCACGATCGCGAGGTAGACCGCGAAGTCGCCGAGCGTGTAGACGAACCACTTCCCGACCGCGAGCAGGTCGTACCCGCGCCAGAGCGACCAGTACGCGCCGAGCGAGCTGGCCGCCGAGTCACCCGAGGCGAGCCTGATCACGAAGGCGAGCGCGGCGAGGATCGGAGGCAGCACGGTCGGCCAGAGGCGGACGAGGTCGGCCCGGGTGCGCGGTCTCGCCCACGGTGCCACGAGCCACAGGGCGGCGAGGGCGAGGACCCACGTGACGTAGAGGATCCCGAACTGCGTTCGCGTGAGGACCGCCGCCGCGATCGCGGCGAGCACCGCGAGCTGGCGGACGACGGTCGGCCGCTCGAGCGCCCACGTGATCGCGAGCAGGGCCCAGGCCGTCGTCAGGTACGAGAGGCTCTCCTGCATCACGGTCGCGACCGAGACGGACGAGGGGATCGCAACCGCCAGCGCCGCCGCCAGCACGGCCCACCAGGCGGAGACGAGGCGGCGCGCGAGCAGGTACACCGGCACGGCGGTCAGCGCGAAGAAGAGCGCGTTGGCGACCTTGAACCAGTCGTACGCGGCGTCGATGCTCCCCGCGAGCCAGATGATCGCCGCGAGCACGAGCGCGAGCAGCGGCCCGAAGCCGTACTCCCCGCCGCGCATCGTCAGCCCCTCGCCTTCCACGAGCGAGGACGCGGCGATCAGGTAGCGCTCCTCGTCGGGATGGACGCGGGGCGCGTGCACGGCGAGCGAGACCAGGGCGTACAGCGCGAGCGCTCCCAGGACGACCAGGCCGAGAACGAGTGCCGGCCTGCGGTCACCGCCGGGCGCCGGCTTCCGCTCGCGTTCGGCCGACGCCGTGTCGACGTCCGGCGCCGTCTCGATCTCCGTCGTCACGCCCGCGCGATGCTAGCCGCGGCGGCTGCTGACGCGCGCTTCGGCGGCGCCGCTATCCTCGCCGCCCGTGGCCGGGAGACGACCGTTCGCCGATGGGTGGCCGGAGAGGAAGGCGCTCCTCCGCCGATGAGCCTCGCGTGGCACGCCCGGCGCCTCGCCGGCCCGGTCGCGCGCCCGTTGCGCCGGGCGTACGTCGATCGCCGCACGCGCGCGTGGCCGCCGCACACCCGCCTCTTCATCGCGCAGGAGGGGGCCGACTGGGTGCTGGCGTACGAGTCGCGTCAGCTCGCGAAGCTCGCCGCCCGGCTCGGCATCCCCCGTCGGATCGGAGCGCTGGGTCAACGCCGTCGCCGGCCAGGCGGTCTTCCACGAGAGCCAGTTCACGCTTCTCCTCGACGACTTCGAGCGTCGCGGGAACCGCATCGGCTTCGCGTACTTCCACGGGCGGCCCGGAACGGCCGGGTTCCCGGAGTTCGACGTCTGCTACGAGAGGCTTCGGCAGCGGCACGAGGAGATCGACGGAGTCCAGGTCACGAACGCGTCGATGGAGGCCCTCGTGCTCGAGACCGGGATCGCCGCGGAGAAGGTGCATCGGATCCCCATCGGCATCGACCCCGCCGCCTTCCCGCGGCGGACGGACGAGGTGAAGGCGCACGCACGCCGCGAGCTCGGGCTGCCCGCGTCGGCGTTCGTCGTCGGCTCGTTCCAGAAGGACGGCGTCGGCTGGGGCGAGGGACACGAGCCGAAGCTGATCAAGGGGCCCGACGTGCTCGTCGCCGCGGCGGAACGGCTTCGCGACGCCGTTCCCGAGCTGTGGTTCCTGCTCACCGGCCCGTCGCGCGGCTACGTCATGGCCGGCCTCGAGCGCGCCGGGATTCCGTATCGCCACCGGTACCTCCCGAGCCTCGAGGCGGTGGCACGGGCCTACGAGGCGATCGATCTCTGCGTCGTCGCGTCGCGCGACGAAGGCGGGCCGAGGGCCGTGCTCGAGTCGATGGCGATCGGCGTCCCACTCGTGACGACGCGCGTCGGCCAGGCGGCCGACCTCGTCCGCCACGGCGAGAACGGCTGGCTGACGGAGGTCGAGGACGTGGACGCGATCGTGGCCTGGGGAAGGCACGTGGCCGAGGCGCCGCGGGACACGCTCGACGAGGCCCTGCGTGCCGGCCGGCGCACCGCCGAGGAGAACTCGTACGAGGCGTTGCGGCCGCGGTGGCGACGGCTGCTCGAGGGGCTCGTGACGATCCCTGACGCGGAAGCGGACTGAGTGGACCTGAGCCCCGCACGAGCCGCACGCTACGGGCGGGCCGGGAGCCGGTGGGCGAGGCTGCTTTTCCGGGGCAGACCGCGCCCGGGTGCGCGCGTCTTCTACGGTCACGACCAGGTGCCGGCGCCGGGCGAGCGCGCCGCGGGAGGCACCGTGAAGATGCAGAAGCTGGCGGCCCGCTTCCCGAACAGCCCGACGGACTTCTCGATCCTGTACCTCGGGACGACGTGGCTGCCGCGCGACCTCGGACCGCTCCTCGCGTTCGCGCGGCGCAGGCGCATACCGGTCGTCGCGAACCAGGACGGCGTCGGCTACCCGGGCTGGGCGGGTGACCGGACCGACGACGTGAACCGCCCGCTGCGCCGCGTGCTGCGTGCGTCGGAGCACGTCATCTACCAGAGCGCGTTCTCGAAGCTCTCGAGCGACCTCTTCCTCGGCGAGCCGCCGGGGTCGTGGGAGATCCTCCCGAACGCGGTCGACGTGGACGTCTTCACCCCGGCGCCGGCGCGGCCGGCCGACGGGCCCGTCCTGATCCTGGGCGGCGACCAGACCCAGGAGTACAGGCTCGAGCTCGCCCTCCGCGCCTTTGCGCTCGTCGCGGAGCGCCATCCGGACGCCCGGCTGCTCGTCACGGGCCGCCTCGTCTCACCTCTCGAGCCGCTCGTCGACGGGCTCCGCCTCGGGGGCCGCGTGGCCCTCGTCGGCGAGTACACGCAGCGTGACGCGCCCGACGTCCTCCGGCGGGGCCATCTGCTGCTCCACACCAAGGTCAAGGATCCATGCCCGACGCTCGTGCTCGAGGCGATGGCGACGGGCCTGCCGGTCGTGTACCCCGCAAGCGGCGGGACGGTCGAGCTCGTCGGCGACGAGGCGGGCGTGGGCGTTCCGCATCCGGAGAGTTGGGAGCGTGACGAGCCGCCGAGCCCGGAGGCACTCGCGGACGCCGTCGACCGCGTGCTGGCGAACCTGGACGGGTTCTCGGCGCGCGCCCGGTCGCGCGCCGTGGGGCGGTTCGCCCTCGGGCCCTGGCTCGACCGTCACGCCGAGCTCTTCGAGCGGCTCGCTCCGGCGTAGCCCCGGACCCGTCCGGCGAGCGTCGCCGCGTGGAATCGCGCCCGGTCGGGGTCGAGCTTCGCGAGCGAGACGACGACGCCGCCGACCGGGCGGACGAGCATCCGCCCGAGCGTCCCGGGCGGATAGCGGTGCTTGCGAAGGAGGTAGCCGACGCTCGCGCCCTCGCTGCGCCCCCGCGCCGCGAGCGCCTGGCCGGAGCGAACGGTCAGCGCGTGCTCGACGCTGAGCGCCGGGTCGTACGCGACCCGCGCGCCGGCCGCGAGCGCCCGGATCACGTAGTCCGTCTCCTCGCTCGATCGCCACGGCCCGGGGCCGCCGGCGCCGAGTTGCTCGTCGAAGCGCCCGATGCGCTCGACGAGCGGCCTTCGCAGGAAGAGGCCCGCCGAGGCGACGAGGTTCCACACGTTCCGGGTCGTCAGGAGCGTCGCCTCGCTCCCCCAGCCTGCGTCACGCCGTCCTTCGGCGTCGGCCATCGGCAGCGAGAGACCGTCGAGCCCGGGCTCCGCCTCGAAACGCTCCGCGACCCGCTCGAGGAGCGTCGGCGCGTAGGCGCAGTCGTCGTCCGGAAAGGCAACGAGGTCGGCCGAGACGAGCGGCAGCACGGCGTTGCGGGCCCGTGCGAGCCCGGCGTCCGACGTCACCCGAACGACCTCGAGCCCGCGCCCGGCGAGCGCCGGCTCGAGCCGCGCATCGGGGTTCTGGTCGACGACGAGCACGCGGAACGACCCGTACGTCTGCTCCTCCAGCGAGTCGAGCAGGCGTCCGGGCTCCTCGACGCGTCCAAGGGTCGCGACGACCAGGTCGAACGTCGGGGAGGCCGTCGGCACGTGGCCTAGGCTACGGGACGTCATGGCACGCGACCCCGCTGTCTCGGTGCTGGTCGCCGTCCACGACGGGGCCCGCTACCTCCGCCCGGCGCTCGCGAGCATCCTGCGACAGACGGTGTCCGATCTCGAGCTGGTGGTGGTGGACGACGGATCGACGGACGAGACGCCGGACGTTCTCGCATCGGTCGGCGACCCGCGCCTGCGCGTGGTGCGCAGCGAGCGTCGTCGCGGGCTCGCGGGCGCGCTCAACCTCGGGCTCGACGAGGTGCGCGGACGACGGGTCGCGCGCATGGACGCGGACGACGTCGCCTTCCCGCACTGGCTCGCGCGCGTCCTCGCGCGCCTGGACGGCACGCCGCGGGTCGTGCTCGTCGGCGCGGGCGTGCTCGAGCTCCGGACGTCCGGCGGCTTCGGGGCTGTCCACGTGCCGGAGGCGGGCCCGGCGGTGACGCGCTGGCACTCGCTCTTCTCGAGCTCCCCGTTCTTCCACAACACCGTCGTGTTCGAGCGAGACCACTTCGCGCGGAACGGGCTCCGCTACGACGAGTCGTTCGGGGAGAGCGAGGACTACGAGCTCTGGACGCGCGTTCTCGCGGGCGCCGAGGCGGACGTCGTCGAGGAGCCGCTCGTCGCCTACCGGGTGCACGCCGCCCAGGCGTCGCAGCGCCGTGCGGAGCTCCAGCACGAGCTGGGCCGGCGCGTCGCGCTCGGCCAGATCAGGGGAACCGCCCCGAATCTCTCCGAGGCGGACCGCGCGCTCGCGTGGCGGTTCGGGTTCCTGCAGGCGCTCGCCATGGACGAGCTCGAGCGCGGCGCGGAGGCGTACCTCGAGCTGCTCCGCGCCTTCACGGGTGCGGGCAGGTACGGCAGGGACGAGCTCGAGCCGGTCCGGCGGATCGCCGCGCGGACGGTCGCGCGCCGGGCCGGGCCCGCCACGGGCGCGGTGAGGGCACGCCTCGTGCGGCGGGCGCTCGCGCTGGATCCCGCGCTCCCTCTCCGTGTCTCCGAGCGCCGTGCCGGACGTGCCCGGGCGCGCCGGCGGGCGACGGCGATCGCGCGCGCCACGCTCCGCGCGAGCGCGACCGGCGCCGTGCGCGCCGTTCTCGTGCTGCCGGAGCCGACGCCGTACCGGACGGGGATGCTCGACCGCCTCGCGGAGCGGCCCGAGCTCGAGCTCACGGTCGTCTACGCCGCCCGCGCGGTACAGCAACGGGTCTGGGACGTCGAGCTCGGGCATCGCGCGGTGGTGGTCGACGGCAAGCGGGTTCCGGGGGCCGCCCGTGTGCTCCGCCACGACTACCCGCTCTCCCTCGGCATCTTCGGCGCCTTGCGCGATGCGCGCCCGGAGGTCGTGGTCGTCTCCGGCTGGAGCACGTTCGCCTCGCAGGCGACGATAGCCTGGTGCCGGCGGCGGGGTGTCCCCCTACGTCGTGCTCGTCGAGTCGAACGAGCGCGACTCCCGGCCGGGCTGGCGGAGAGCCGTCAAGGGTGCGGTCGTCCCGTCGGTGGTCGGTGGCGCGGCCGAGATCCTCGTCGTCGGCACGCTCGCGCGCCAGGCAATGCTCGCGAGAGGGATCGCCCCGGAGCGGGTGTCCGTCGTCGCGAACACCGTCGACGTCGAGCGATTCGCACGGCAGGCGGACGAGCTCGCGGGGCGGCGCGACGACCTGCGCACCGAGGCCGGCCTCGCGGAGGACGACGTCGCGGTGCTCTCCGTCGCCCGCCTTGCCCCCGAGAAGGGGCTCGACACGCTCGTACGCGCCGTCGGGGCAACGGGTGACCCGGGCGTCGTCGTCCTCCTCGCCGGCTCGGGCCCCGAGCGGGAGCGCCTGCGCTCGCTCGCGAACGACCTCGGCGTTCGCCTCGTGCTGCTGCCGGACGTCCCGTGGGAGCGAATCGTCGAGCGCTACGTCCTCGCCGACGTCTTCGCGCTTCTCTCGCGCCACGAGCCCTGGGGCGTGGTCGTCAACGAGGCGGCGGCATGCGGGCTGCCGCTCGTGCTCTCGGACCGCGTGGGGGCGGCGTTCGACCTGCTCGAGGACGGCCGCAACGGCGCCCTCGTCCCGGCCGAGGACGTTGCCGCCGCCGCCGCCGCGCTCGGCAGGCTCGCGGCCGACCCAGACTGGCGTCGCAGTGCCGGCGAAGCGTCGCGCGACCTCGTCCGCGCGTGGGGCTACGAGCCCAGCATCGAGAACCTGATCCGGGTCGTCCGCCGCGTCGCCGGGCGCGGGGCCTGAGCGGCTCGCGGCCCCGGTCCGCTTCAGCCTCTGCCTTCCACCTTCCCGACCGCCTCGAGGTAGATCGCCACCTGGGCGTCGATCACGGCATCCCACGTCGAACGGGCCGCGGCACGGAGCGCGCCCGCCGAGAGCCGCTCCCGCAGCGCGGAGTCGCCGAGCACACGGGCGATCGCGTCGACCGTCGTCTCGGTCCCGTACGGGACGACGAGCGCTTCGCCGTCCTCGAACGACGCCGCGACGCCGGTCCGGTCGGAGACGATCACCGCCGTCCCGACCGACGCCGCCTCCGCGGCGACGAGGCCGAAGCTCTCCCCTCCCGAGGCGAGCACGAAGACGTCGGCGCGGCGGTAGAGATCGAACGGCGGCCCGGGGGTCGGCGGCAGGACGTGGACACGTCCAGCCGTCGCCGGAGCGACCAGGGCGGCGCGGACGGCGGCCATCGTCCCGTGCCGGTCGTCCGGGCCGGCCAGGACCACGTGGAGCTCCCGGAGCCTGCGCGCGGCCTCGAGCAGGTGCTCGACGCCCTTCTCGGCCGCGATGCGGCCGACGTACAGGGCGACCGGCGCCTCCGACGGCACGATGCCCTCGAGCGGGTCGGCCTCTGTCGGCGGCGGCGGCTCGGGAAACGCGTTGCCGCGAATCCTCACCAGCCCGGCACCGAGCCCGCCGGCGAGGACGTCGTCGCGCTCCCGCGGCGACGACACGATCACGAGCTTCGCCCCGGCCGCGACGCCGCGCGTGAGGGTCGAGTCGACCAGGCGCTTCAGGAGCACCTTGCGCAGCCGCGGACGGAACATGCCGACCGGCTCGAAGACGTACGGCACGCGGCGAAGCCGGCACCATGCGGCGACGCCGGTGGTGACGGGGTCGCGGAAGCCGAGCACGTGGACGACGTCCGGCCGCCGCAGACGGCCGAGCGCCGGCGGGAGGGTCGGCGTGATGCCCATCCACCGGTAGCGGAGCGGCGTCCCGAGGTACGTCACCCGCGCGCCGTCCACCGTCTCGACCCGCGTGCGGCGGCCGGGACGGACGCCGACGTCCGTGAGCGTCGTCGTCACCACCTCGACCTCGTGGCCGCGTGCGACGAGCCGCGAGACGAGCTCGCGCGCGACGACGACGGGGCCGCCGAACGCGTGCGCGGGCCAGTAGGCGGGGCTCGCGAGCAGGATGCGCATCGCCGGGACCCTACGGCGGACGGGGCGCGCCGGGGATCGTCTAGCGTCCGCGGTCGATGACCGCGGACCCGCGCGCCAGGATCCTCGTCCTCAACCAGTACTACTGGCCGGGGATCGAGGCGACGGCGCAGCTGCTCGCGCAGCTCTGCGAGGCGCTCGCGCGCGACTACGACGTGACCGTCGTCACGGGCCAGCTCCGAGGCCAGGACCTCCCGGCGGAGGAGACTCGCAACGGCGTTCGCATCCTGCGGGCGCGGTCGACTGCCTACGACCGCTCGCAGCTCCACCTACGGGCCGCGAACTACGGCACCTACCTCGCCGACACCGCGCTGACGGCGCTCCGCGACACGCCGCCCGATCTCGTGCTCTGCATGACCGATCCTCCGATCGTCGGGGACGTCGGCCTCGTAGTCGCGCGGCGCTTCGACGTGCCGTTGCTCGTCATCAGCCAGGATGTCTTCCCCGAGATCGCGGAGCGCGTCGAGCGGCTGCGGCAACCGATCGTGCTCGGAGCGCTGCGCAGCCTGGTGGGGCTGTACCTCAAGCGGGCCGACCGCGTCGTCGCGATCGGCGAGACGATGAAGCAGCGGCTCGAGCAGAAGGGCGCCCCCGCAGCGCGCATCGCCGTGATCCCGAACTGGGTCGACACGGCCGAGCTGACGCCGAGACCGCGCCGGAACGCGTGGTCCCAGGCACACGGGCTCGACGACGCCTTCGTCGTGATGCACTCGGGAAACGTCGGGCACGCGCAGGACCTCGACGCGCTCGTCCGCGCCGCGACGTTTCTCCGCGACCTCGGGTCGCTCCGGATCGTCGTGATCGGGTCGGGCGCGCGCGAGGGCGACGTCACGCGGCTCGCGCAACGGCTGGAGGTGACGGGAACCGTCCGCTTCCTCGGCTACCAGCCGCGGGACGTGCTTCCACTCTCGCTCGCCTCGGGCGACCTCCACTACATCGGCCTCGCCCGCGGCCTGTCCGGCTACGTCGTGCCGAGCCGCGTGTACGGCGTCCTCGCGGCCGGGCGCCCGGTGCTCGTGTCGGCCGATCCGGACAGCGAGACGGTCAGGCTCGTCGAGGAGGCGGAGTGCGGCCTCGTCGTGCCGCCCGGTCGCCCCGAGCTCGTCGCCGGTCTCATCCGGGATGTCGTCGAGGGCCGGCTCTCGCTCGAGGGAATGGGTGAGCGGGGACGCGCGTGGGTGGAGCGCGAGGCCGACCGCGAGGTCGCCTTCGACCGTTACCGGCGACTCGTCTCCGAGCTCGTGGCCCCGTCCCCGAGCCCGAGCAGCTCGCGGTAGAGCCGGTCGACGTCGTCGACGAGCCGCTCGACGGCGTAGCGGCGCAGCACGCGCTCTCGCCCGGTGCGCCCCATCTCGGCCCGCCGCTCGGGCTGGCGGGCGAGAAGCTCGAGTCGCTCGGCGATCGCATGCGTGTCGCCCGGCCGGACGAGGAAGCCCGTCTCGCCCTCGTCCACCACGTCCGGAACACCACCCACCCTCGTGGCGACGACGGCCCGTCCGGCCGCGAGGGCCTCGATGATCGTCACCGGCGTGCCCTCGCTCGCGGACGTCAGCACGACGGCGTCGCAGAGGGCGTACCACGGCGCCACGTGCTCCTGGTAGCCGAGAAAGAGGCACGAGCGCGCGAGACCGAGGTCGTGCGCGCGCTGCTCGAGCCGCGCGCGGTCGTCGCCGTCGCCGACGAGCAGGAGCAGCGCGTCCACGCCGCGCACCCGGAGGCCTGCGAGCATCGTCAGCAGGTCGTCGGTGCGCTTGACCGCGGTCATCCGACCGAACCAGCCGACGACGAACCTGTCCGCCGGGATGCCGGTACGGCGGCGCAGCTCCGCGACGTCGCCGTCGAAGGAGACGCGTGGCTCGAGCTCGATGCCGAGCCGGATCACGGAGAACTTGTCCCTCGGCGCCACGTGGAGCGCCACGAGCTCGTCTCGCACCTCGGGGCTGACCGCGATCAGGCGGTCGGTCGCGCGCGCGAGCACCGTCTCGATCGCGCGGAAGAGAAGCGTTCCGGCTCGGCCGAAGTAGCCGCGGAGGACATGCCCGTGGAAGGTGTGGACGACGACGGGTCGCCGCGTGCGCGCCAGCAGCGCCGCCGCACGTCCCACCGCGCCGGCCTTCGCGGTGTGCGTGTGGACGATGTCCGGCCGGACGGCCCGGATGATCCGCGCGAGCCGCCAGGCCGCCACCGCGTCGCGCACGGGCGACAGCTCGCGCGACAGCCCCGGCAGTCGCACGACCTCGACTCCCACCCGATCCGCGACGAAGGCCATCGACTCCTCGCCGCGCGCCACGTCTCCCGCGACGAGCGTGGTCTCGTAGCCGCGTTCGGCGAGGCCGCGCGCGAGGTAGGTGACGTGCAGTGCGGGGCCGCCGACATTGAGCCGCGCGATCACGCGCAGGACACGGATCGGCCGGGTCACGGAGGGTGTGCCCATGGCGGGCGAGACTAGCTGCGCGGGCGGAACTACACTCGCGCCGATGCCCGTGCTGAAGACGCTGTTCTGGGGCTCGGCCGCCGCGCTCGCGTGGACGCACGTCGGCTACCCACTGGCCGCCGGCGCGCTCGCTCGCGTCCGAGAGCGCCGCGTGGCAGAGGACGAGACCGCCGAGCCGTCGGCCGCCGTGATCGTCGCCGCCTACAACGAGGAGGCCGTGATCGAGCGGCGACTCGAGAACCTCCTCGCGCTCGACTACCCCGCGGAGAAGCTCGAGATCGTGGTCGCCTCCGACGCGTCGAGCGACCGGACGAACGAGCTCGTCGAGGCCGTCGCGGCGCGCGAGCCGCGCGTGCGGCTGCTCGACTGCCCGCGCGGCGGCAAGGTCGCCGCGCAGGACCGGGCGGTGCGGGAGACCCAGAGCGACGTGGTCGCGTTCTCCGACGCGAACGCGACGTGGGCCCCCGACGCCCTCCGCCGCCTCGCCGCGAGCCTGGCCGACCCGGAGGTCGCCTACGTGTGCGGCAGGCTCCGCCTCGAGGACGCGACCGGGTCGAACCGGGAGGGTCTCTACTGGCGCTACGAGCTCTGGCTGCGGGAGCGGGAGTCGCGCCTCGGGTCGGTCACCGGCGGCAACGGCTCGATCTACGCCCTCCGCCGCGCCGACTACGTCGAGGTCGACCCCCGCTGGGGTCACGACCTCGCCTTTCCCTACCGGATGGTGCAGGCCGGCCGCCGCGCGGTGTACGAGCCCGAGGCGGTCGCGTTCGAGAAGCCGACGCCGACGAACGAGACCGAGTACGCGCGCAAGGTGCGGATGTTCGAGCACTGCTGGGAGATCACGCTCCGCGGCTCCATGCTGCGCCGGCTGCCGCCCGGCTACCTCGTGTCGGTCCTCTCGCACCGCGTCCTTCGCTACGCGAGCGGCCTCCTCCACGTCGCGCTGCTCGGGACGAGCGTCGTCCTCGCCCCCACCGGCTGGCCGTACGCCCTCGCGCTGCTCGGCCAGCTCGCCGTGCTCGCGGCCTTTGCGGCCGGCGTCCCGATCGCGCGGTACTACGTCTACGTCACCTGGGCGACGGTGCAGGCGCTCTGGAACTACCTTCGCCGCGGCGTCCCCGCCACGTGGGAGGCGGCGGAGGGGACGCGTTGAGACAGGGCGGGAAAGGCGGATATCCGCCCGCCGCTCCCTCGGATATCCTGAGCGTGTGAAGACGAGTATCGACATCGACCGCGAGCTGTCGGACGAGGTGGCGGAGCTGCTCGGCACCCGAACGCTCAAGGAGACGGTTCATCAGGCCCTTCTCGAGGCCCGGGGAGCAGTGCTGCGGCGCCGGCTGACGCAGAGGGTCCTCGACGGGACGCTGCCTGTCCCCACGCAGGAGGAATACGAGGAGCTTCGGCGTCCCAGGGTGCCGGTGGGCGCTCTGAGCACGCCTCCCAAGAAGCGCCGTCCGACGGCGTGAGCGATGTGCTCGCCGATACGAGCGTCTGGATGCGACGCGGCTCCGACGACGTCGCGGTCCAGCTCGCGGAGGCGCTGGAGTCCGACCGGGTGGTGATGACGACGGTCATCGAGCTCGAGTTGTTGCGGGCCGCGAGAAGCGCAGATGCGCTCGGCGGGCTTGCTCGGGAGTACGGCATTCTGCGGCGCATTCCCCTGTCCACTGCGATCGAGGCGCGCGCTGTCGAGGTACTCGGGAAGCTCGCGTGGCGCGGATACCACCGTGGTCCGTCGCCCGTCGACCTGATGGCCGCCGCCGCCGCGGAGGATGCAGGCGCGGAGCTCTGGCACTGCGACCGCCACTTCGAGCTGATCGCCGACGTCACGGGCCAGCCGATGAGGCGCCTCGGCGCGTGAACCGCGTCGCGGACGTCGCGCTCGCCGGGCTCCGGGCTCGTCGTCGCGAGCCCGTTGCTCGCGGCCGCCGCGCTCGCGGTGAAGCTCGAGGACGGCGGGCCGGTGCTCTTCCGGCAGACGCGGGTGGGAAAGGACGGTGAGGACTTCGAGCTCCTGAAGCTCCGCACGATGGTCGAGGGCGCCGAGCGCCAGGGCGCAGGCTTCGCCGTCGACCGGGGCGATGCCCGCATCACGCGGGCGGGCCGGCTTCTGCGGCGCACGTCGATCGACGAGCTGCCGCAGCTCTGGAACGTCGTCCGCGGCGACATGTCCGTGATCGGCCCCCGGCCGACGCTCCGCTACCAGGTCGAGCGCTACACGGAGCGCCAGCGGCGCCGCCTCGAGGTCAGGCCGGGCCTCACCGGCTGGGCGCAGATCCACGGCCGCGCGACCCTGCCCTGGGCCGACCGGATCGAGCTCGACGTCTGGTACGTCGAGCACCGCTCCCCGCGCGTGGACCTGAAGATCCTCGCGCGCACCCCGCTCGCGCTCTTCGGCGGCACCTACAAGGGAGCGACCGGCGGCTGGCGTCCCGGCGAATGACCGAGCGGCGGGCGGCCAGGATCGGGCTCGCCGCTGCGCTCCCCGTCGTGCTCGCGCAGCTCGTGGTGGCGTCGGCGTGGTCGCTGGGCCACGACGACCCGACCGCCCTCGACCGCACGCGAACGTGCCTCGAGCGCGAGAAGGGTGTCCCGGTCGAGACGACGACCGACGACCCCGTCGCGGCCTCGGCGAGCGGCGGCGCGCTCGGCACGGTGATCGAGACGAACCCGGTCACGATCAGCATCGCGAGAAGCGAGCCGGAGGTCGAGCGGCTCCGGGCCGGCTATGCCGGGCGCGGCGTCACGGCGGCGTTCCTCGATGTCCGCGGCCGCTACGTGACCCGCTGGCAGCGGGAGCCGTCCCCCACGCAGCGGCAGGTGACCTACGACTGCGCGTACTGAGCGCGTGTCGCGCCGCTACCGGGACGCGGTGGCGGCGGTGCTCCTCGCCGAGGCGGCGCTCCTCGCCTGGAACGCGTGGCACTACGACTGGCTGCGCGGCTACGACGCGTTCGCAAACGAGCGCTACGCCAGGGTCGTCTCGAACGAGTACCGGTTGCCCTCGGCGGAGGAATCGGGCGTCTGGCATACCCCGCCGCTCTGGTTCGCGCTGGCCGGCGCTCTCGGCCGGGTGACCGCCTCCCTGGACCTGGGAGACCCTCAGCGTCCCGGCCAGCTCCTCGCGGCCGTGGCGGGGCTTGCAGTCTGCGTGCTCGTCTTGCTCCTCGCGCGCGTCCTCTGGCCGGAGCGGCACGCGCTCCACCTCGTTGCGCTCGTCCTCACGGCCGCGTCGCCCGCGCTCGTCCGGGCAGCGGCCATGTACCACCCGGAGACGCTCGCCGTCGCCCTCGCGGGCGGCGGCCTCCTGGTCGCGGTGCGCGCGCTCCGCACCCGATGGACGCCCTGGTCGGCGGCGGCGACCGGCGGGCTTCTCGGCCTCGCCTGCCTGACGCGGGCCTGGGCGCTCCCGGTCCTCGCGGCGGTGCTCGTCGTCGCCGCCGTCGACGCCCGGCGCACCCGGCGCTGGGCTCCGCCCGCGGTCTCGGCGGCCGTCGCGGTCGCCCTGCTCGCGCCATGGCTCGCGAACCAGCAGGTCGCGCACGGCAGCGCGCTCGCGTTCAACCGGACGGCCGCGCCCGGGTCGTTGCTCGAGCGGCGGCCGGCGAGCTTCTACCTCGGGCCGCGCTCGCTCCGCGCGCTCGGGCATCCGATCACGCCGCTCTTCCGGAACGAGCTCGTCCCGCACCTCTACGCGGACTGGTGGGGCGACTGGGCGCTGACCTGGGCCGGCCCCCCGCCGCCTCCGCCGGCGGGGCTGCTGCCCTCGCATGTCGTCGCCGAGCGCGCGCGACAGTCGCTCGTCGGGCTCGTGCCCACGGTGCTCGCGCTGGCGGGGGTGCTCGCCCTGGGGCTGCTCGCGATCGCGCGGCGATCGGCCGCGCTCGCCGTGCTCCCGCTCGGCGCGGCGGCGGTCGCGGTCGCCTTCCTCGCCTTCGCGGTGCGTTACCCCTCGCCCGACGGCGACACGATCAAGGGGACGTACCTGCTGATGGCGCTTCCCGCGGCCGCGGTGGGCGCGGCGTTCGTGATCGACGTGCTGCGCCCACGCGGGCGGCCGTGGACGGCGGTCGGCGTGGCCGCGCTCGGCGCGTTCGTCGCCGCCCAGCTGCCGTTCCTCGTCCTCTGACCCCCGCTACCCTCCCACGTCGAGATGCCCACGGTCATGTTCACCTGCGCCGGGCAGCGCGTCGACATCGTCAGCGCCTTCGCCCGCGCCGGCGCCACGACCGTCGCCGCCGACCTCGACCCGCTCGCGCCGGCGCTCTACCACGCCGACCACAAGGCGCTCGTGCCCCGGGTCGACGACCCCGGCTACGTGTCGGCGCTCGCCGCGCTCGTCGCCGAGCACGACGTCGCTCTCGTCGTCCCGCTCACCGACCTCGACCAGGAGATCGTCTCCGCGGCACGCAGCGCGCTGGCGCCGGCGCTCGTGCTCGCGCCCGCCCCGGACGTGTGCCGGACGATGGGCGACAAGTATCTCGCGCACGCGTTCTTCGAGGCGCGCGGGATCCCGAGCCCGCGAACCTGGCTGCCGGGCGAGGTGCCCGCCGACGCCCGCTACCCGCTGCTCGTCAAGGTGCGCGAGGGCTTCGGCTCGCGCCACATCTACCACGCCGAGGACCCCGAGCAGCTGGCCTTCCACGTCCGCACGACGCCGGTCGAGTCGATGGTGCAGGAGCGCTGCCTCGGGGTCGAGTTCTCGATCGACGTCTTCTGCGACACGGACGCGCGATGCCTCAACGCGATCCCCCGCTCGATGATCCAGTCGAAGGGCGGCGAGTCGATCAAGGGCGAGTCGCTCCAGGACCCCGAGCTGATCGAGCACGGCGCCCGCGTGGCCGAGACGATCGGGATCGTCGGCCCCGCGAACATCCAGTGCTTCCGCGAGCCGGACGGCTCGCTGCCCGTGACCGACGTGAACCCACGGTTCGGCGGCGCGTTCCCCCTGCCGCTCGCCGCAGGCAGCCGCTACCCGGAGCTCGCGCTCGCGCTCGCACGCGGCGAGCGCCCCGAGCCTCGGCTCGGCGAGTTCCGCGCCGGCGTCGTGATGACCCGCTTCTTCTCCGACCTCTGCCTCGTCACCGACGGCGACGGCGAGCTCGTGCCGTTCGCGGAGGAGCTGCCGGAGCCGATCGCCGCCGAGCCGGGGGAGACCTGAGGTGCGGGCGCTCGTCACCGGCGCGGCCGGCTTCATCGGCTCGCACCTCGCCGAGGCGCTGCTCGACGCGGGTCACGAGCTCGTCGCGCTCGACGCGTTCACCGACTACTACGACCCCGCGCGGAAGCGGGAGAACGCCGCGGCGCTGGACGTCCTCGAGGCGGATCTGCTCGCTGCCGACCTCGACGGCCTGCTCGCGGGCGTCGACGCGGTCTACCACCTCGCGGGGCAGCCCGGCGTCCGCGCGAGCTTCGGCCCGGGCTTCGAGCACTACGTCAGCCGCAACGTCCACGCGAGCGGTCGCCTGTTCGAGGCCGCGGCGCGGCGCGGCGCCCGAGTGGTCTACGCGTCGTCGTCCTCGATCTACGGCGACGCCGAGAGCTACCCGACGAGCGAGGAGACGGTGCCTCGCCCGATCTCGCCCTACGGCGTGACGAAGCTCTGCGTCGAGCACCTCGCCTACGCCCACTCCCGCACCGCGGGCCTCGACGCCGTCGGCGTGCGCTACTTCACCGTCTACGGCCCGAGGCAGCGCCCCGACATGGCGTTCACGCCGATGCTCGAGGCACTCGACGCGGGCGCGCCCTTCCGGCTCTTCGGCGACGGCTCGGTGTCGCGCAGCTTCACGTACGTCGCGGACGCGGTCGCCGGAACGATCGCTGCGATGGAGCGCGGCCGCCCGGGAGAGATCTACAACCTCGGCGGCGGCGAGGAGTCCTCGCTGACCGATGCGATCGCGCTCGCCGAACGCGTGGCGGGGCGACGGCTTCGCGTCGAGCGCCACGGCGCGGCGGTCGGCGACGTGCGCCGGACGCGTGCGGACGTGGCCAAGGCGGAGCGCGAGCTCGGCTGGCGCCCCACGACGCCACTCGCCGACGGGGCTGCAGGCCCAGTGGGACTGGGTCGCTGGTAGGGTCGCGGCGCCGTGAGCGAGGTTCGGGAGAGGGAGCGCCTCGTCGACCCCGACGCCGAGCGCGAGGTCGACCTCCGCTCGGGCTGGGAGCGCATCACCGCGCGCTGGTGGCTGCCGGTCGGTGGGCTCGTCGTGGGCGCGATCCTCGGCGTGCTCGTCTCGATCGGCAGCGGTGACGTCTACAAGGCGCAGGCGCTGATCTACCTCGGCCAGCCGTTCACCCCGTCGGGCGGCGGTCAGCTGCAGAGCCTGCAGACCAACCCCAAGACGGTGAGCGAGATCATCCGCAGCGAGGCCGCGATCAAGGTCGCCGCCGACGCGGCGAACCTGCGACCCGCGCAGCTGCGCGGTAACGTCACCTCCACCGCCGTCGTGCAGCCCGGGCAGGTCGCGCGCAACTTCACGCCGCTCGTCGAGATCGAGGTGCGCGGGCCGACGAAGGCCAAGGCCGAGCGCGCGGTGAACTCGTTCGCGAACACGGTCGTCACCGCGGTCGTCCCGTACGTCGAGCAGAAGATGAAGCTGCTCCGCGCGCAGATCGACGACGACAAGCAGCAGCTCGACGACATCAACAGGCGCATCGCCGCCGCGACGAGCCAGCAGAACGTCGCGTTGAAGGACAAGACGCTCTCGCTCGCCGAGAAGCTCCTCGTCTCGACCAACTCGAACGCGACCGTGAACAGCGCCGAGCAGCGCCGCGGGACGGTGCTCCAGGACCTGAACAACGCGCGCCAGCTCCTCTCGCTCGCCCAGAACGTCGAGCTGAGCCACGTCGTGCAGCCGGGCGTCGCCAAGCGGGCCTCGGCAACGAGCAGGCGTAACGCGGCGGCGATCGGCGGGCTCGCCGGCCTTCTGCTGGGCGCGATCGCGGCGCTGATCGCCGACCCGTGGCTCCGCCGCAGGAGCACGGCCGCCGCGTAGGAAGCCGCCGTGGTCGAGGGCAAGCGCGTCGCGGTCGTCGTCCCCGCCTTCCAGGAGGAGCTCCTCGTCGCGGACACGATCCGCGGGATCCCCGACTTCGTCGACACGATCGTCGTCGTCGACGACCGCTCGCAGGACGCCACCGCCGAACGTGCGCGGGCGACCGGCGACCCGCGCCTCGAGGTGCTCGAGCACGGCGAGAACCGGGGCGTCGGCGGTGCGATCGCGACCGGCTATGCCCGCTGCCGGGAGCTCGGCATCGACGTCACGTGCGTGATGGCCGCCGACAACCAGATGGACCCCGAGGAGCTCGTTGCGCTCGTCGCGCCCGTGGCCCGGGGCGAGGTGGAGTACGCGAAGGCGAACCGGCTCTTCTCGGGCGAGGCATGGAAGCTCATCCCCCGCTCCCGCTACCTCGGCAACGCCGTGCTCTCGCTCCTGACGAAGATCGCGTCCGGCTACTGGCACGTCGCAGACTCGCAGGCGGGCTACACGGCGCTCTCGCTCGACGCGTTGCGACGGCTCGACCTCGAGCGGCTCTACCGCCGCTACGGGTTCCCAAACGACATGCTCGTGCACCTGAACGTCCAGAACGCACGCGTCCGCGACGTGCCCTCGCGGCCGATCTACGGCGTCGGCGAGCGGTCGGGGATCCGCATCCGCCGCGTCGCGCCGCGGATCGCGTGGCTGCTCTGCAAGGGCTTCTGGTGGCGGCTGAAGGAGAAGTACGTGATCCGCGACTTCCACCCGCTCGTGTTCTTCTACGTGCTCGGGATCCTGATGAGCGCCGTCGGCTTCCTCCTCGGCCTCGTCGTCGCCGCCTCGCGGATCTTCGGCGGCAACGAGATCACGACCGCGACGATCGTCCTCGTCGCTCTCCTCCTCGTCTCGGGGACGCAGTTCACCCTCTTCGCCATGTGGTTCGACCAGGAGGCGAACAAGGAGCTGCGCTGACTGGCGCAGGTCCCGATCACGAGCGGCGCGGCGGCCGAGCGGAACGGCTCGATCCGACCGCGGGGCTCGCTTCCGGCCCTGGTGAGCGCGTCCGTCACCCCCTGGCGCCGGCTGAAAGCTGACCCCTCGGTGGCGCCGGAGGCGCTGTCCGAGACCGAGCCGAGCCCCGGCGATGTAGAGTCCTTCTGGTGCCACGGAAGCCGCGCATGAGGAAGGACGGCGAGACAGGACGGCCTTCTGGTCGTCCCGGTGGTCCGGGGAAGCCGCTGCGACGCAAGTCGTGCCTCTTCTGCAAGGACAAGGTGCGCGAGGTCGACTACAAGAACGTCAACCAGCTGCGCCGCTACATCTCCGAGCGTGGGAAGATTCGCGCGCCCCGCATGACCGGCGCGTGCCGCAAGCATCAGCGACAGCTCGCGGTCGCGATCAAGCGCGCCCGCGAGATGGCGCTACTCCCGTACGTCGCCGAGGCGGGCCCGCCTTCCCGGGCACGCTCGAGCGAGCGCCCCTAAAGGACACAGATGTCGCGATCGAAGGCTCAGCTGACACAGGCAAAGCGCGCCCGCGAGGCGGCTCGGCTCGAGAAGCGTGTACGGAAGCAGGAGAAGAAGGAGGCGCGCAAGCTGGCTGCCTCGGACACGACGGTCGACTCAGGCTCGACGGCCGACGCCGAGTCGTCAACGCGTCCCGAGGGCTCGGACGCCCAATTGCTCCCGCAAAGTCCCGAGTAGAGACCTCTTCCGTAGCTCTGGGTGGCAGCACTCAGCTCCGCGACTGTCGGCACGGGTGGCTCGCTCGTACACGCGGCCGCGGGGGACTGTGTGACGCCCGATCCATACGTGCCGCGTGACGCCGGGTCAGGGGGTGACGATGGCGAACTCGGGGTCGAGCGGCGCGAGCAGCGACAGCAGGCGCTCGAGGACCTGCGGGTCTCCCGCGACGGAGACCGTGCCGTCGGCGAGCGCCTTCGAGAGCTCGAGCGTGCCCGTGACGAGCTCGATCAGTGCGAGGCGCGGGAGCGTGAACGCGGTCACCTCCCGGGGTGCCGTCTCGACGATCCGGTGGCTGAGGACGCCGTTGCGCAGCTCGGCGAGGTGGGTGGCGTGCTCGTCGGCGATGAGCCAGGCGATCCGGAGTCGGTCGTCCCAGGCGCGCGGCCCGTCGATGCGGACGGCCACGCTGTCGAGGATCTGCGTGACGGTGAGAGCCCGCAGCAGGTCCGGCGAGGGAGCGGCGGGTGTGCCCAGGACGCCCTGCCGCAGCTCCGTGGCACCGACGAGGTAGGCATTGCGCCAGGTGCCGTTCTCGGCGCCGTAGCCGAGCTGCTCCATCGCGTCGGCGAGGAGATGGCGGGCCTCGGTATCCGTCTCGTCGGCGAAGACCAGGTGCTTCCCGACCTCGACGCACCAGCGGTAGTCGCCCTCGTCGAAGGCCCGCCGCGCAACGGCGAGAGCTGCTCCGGGACCGCCCATCGCCTCGACGTAGCGCTTCGCCGCGGCCTCGGGCGGATGCGGCCAGAGGTTCGCGGGGTTCCCGTCGTACCAGCCCATGTAGCGCTGGTAGATCGCCTTCACGTTGTGGCTCACCGAGCCGTAGTAGCCGCGCGTATGCCACTGCTGCTCGAGCGCGGGCGGCAGCTCGAGCAGCTCGGCGATTTCCGGGCCCGTGTAGCCCTGGTTGAGCAAGCGCAGCGTCTGGTCGTGCAGGTACAGGTACAGGTCGCGTTGCGTCGCCAGGTACTCGACGGCGCGCTCGCGACCCCAGGTGGGCCAGTGATGTCCCCCGAAGACGACCTCCAGCTCGTCGCCCCAGAGAGCGATCGTCTCGGTCAGATAGTGCGCCCAGGCATGGGCGTCCCGGACGAGCGCGCCGCGGATCGTGAGGATGTTGTGCTGGGTGTGGGATGCGTTGTCGGCTGCGTACAACGCTCGGTGCCGCGGAACGTAGAAGTTCATCTCGGCCGGCGCCTCGGTCCCCGGCGTGAGCTGGAACACGAGCTCGACGCCGTCGAGCGTGAGCGTCTCGCCCGTGCGAGTGATGTCCAGGGTGGGTGCGATCAGCGTCACCGTGCCGGTCGAGATCGTCTGCCCGATCCCGGCGCCGATCTGGCCGGCCGGCCCGCACTCCAGCGCGGCGCCGAACATGTAGCCGGCCCGGCGAAGCATCGCCGGCCCGGCGAAGACGTTCTCGGCGACCGCGTGGTGGAGGAACCCGTCCGGGGCGATCACGGGGACCTCACCGGAGGCCACCCGCTCCTCCGCGAGGATCCCCTTCACCCCGCCGAAATGATCGACGTGCGAGTGGGTGTAGATCATCGCCTTCACCGGACGTTCGCCGCGGTGAGCCGTGTAGAGCCCGAACGCCGCCGCCGCTGCCTCCGAGCTGATCAGCGGGTCGACCACGATCACGCCCGCGTCCCCTTCGATGACGGTCATGGCCGAGTTGTCGAACCCGCGCAGCTGGTAGATCCCCTCGGCGACCTCGAACAGGCCGTCCTCGATCGAGAGCTGGCCCTGGCGCCAGAGGCTCGGGTTTGCCGTATCCGGCGGCTCCGCGTCGCGCATGAACGCGTAGGCGTCGAGATCCCACACGACCCGGCCGTCCGCGGCGCGGATCTGGCGTTCCTCGGCACGACCGAGGAAACCGCGGCTCGCGTCCTCGACGTCCTGCCGGTCGCTCGTCGGCAGGCTCGCCACCGTGGCTGCAATCCGGCGCCGCGTGGCGTCGGTGGGGCTCCTGGTCGTATTCGTCGGGGGCCTTGCCTGGGGAAGCCGCTCGAGCGGCACGCTTCACGCGATCGAGCCGGAGCCTACAGGGCCACACCCTCGTGCGAATCGCGCCGCCGGCACCCGGCAACGGCGTAGTCGTTCGCGACCGAGCCCGAGGGGTTGCCCGTGCCCGCGCGGACGGCACGCCTGCCCTAGGCTGTCCTCGGTGACCGGCGTAGCTCGTCCACCTGGGCTCGCGATCGTCCCAGCCAACGAGGCGAGCTGGGAGGATCTCCGGGCCGTGGTCGGCACGCGCGGCAACACGTCGAGGTGCTGGTGTCAGCGGTACAAGCTGCACCCCGGGGAATCCTGGGCCGGGGTCGGCGCCGACGAGCTCGCCTTCCGGCTCCGTACGCAAACCGAGTGCGGTCACCCCGAGTCGACCACGACGAGCGGCCTCGTCGCCTACCTCGACGCCGAGCCCGTGGGCTGGTGCCCGGTCGAGCCGCGCACCGAGTACCCGCGCATGCTCCGCAACAACCGCGTCCCGTGGGAGGGCAGAGCCGAGGACAAGGCCGACGGAGGAGTCTGGGCCGTGACCTGTCTCGTCACGCGCGTGGGCTTCCGGCGCCGAGGCGTGAGCCGCGCGCTCGCGCGCGCCGCCGTCGGCTTCGCCCGGGAACGCGGCGCCCGGGCCCTCGAGGGGTACCCGATCACGACGACGGACGTGCTGCTCGAGGAGCTCCACGTCGGCACGCGGGACACCTTCGCCGCAGCCGGGTTCGCAGAGGTCGGGCATCCGACTCCGCGCCGGGTCGTGATGCGCATCGACTTCTTTCGGCCGTCCGCGCCTTGACCGTCGAGTCGCAACTCCCTGACGCCGGTCCCGAACGGGGCGTTCACGGGGCATCGGCTCGCGACGACGCGACCTCCTCGTCCGGGGCGCGTCAGCCGGTCGAGGGAGTCGCGCCGCACAGGCGCCGCAATGCTCTGCTCCTCGCCGGCGGGCTCGTCCTGCACGGCGGGATGATCCAGCTCGCGGTTGCCCTCGGCACCGTCACGATCGTCGCCGTCACCGGGATGGAGGCCGTGCTGGGCCTGGGCCCGGCCGTGTATCTCGTCTCGGGCGCTCTCGCCGTCGCCCCTGCCGGTCGCCTGTCCGATTCCCTCGGCCGGATCACGGTCGTCCGGGGCGGGTACCTGCTCGGCGTCGCCGGCCCCGTCCTCACGGCCGCAGGCTGCGCGACCGGCGTCGCTCCGCTTGCGTTCGGCGGGCTCGCCCTCTGCGGGGCGGCGCATGCGATCGTGCTCCTCTCGCGCACGGCGGCGGCCGAGATGTTCCGGCCCGAGAGGCGCGCGCGAGCGCTGTCGGTCGTGCTCTTCGGCGTCGTCTTCGGCGCGATCTGGGGACCGCTCGTCTTCGGCCCGATGTTCGCCGGCAAGCACATCACCACCGCCGATCTCGTGGAGCCGTGGCTCGTCGCCGGCCTCTTCCCGCTCGCAGGCTTCGTCGTGACGCTGTTCGTCCGCATGCCGCCGGAGGAGCGCACGCGGGAGGCGCGCACCGCACGCGTCGCGGCGGCACGCGAGGCGAGCCTGGCCGCGCTGATCGGCCGGCGAGGCATCCTCCGTGCGATGGTCGCCGCGGGCGGCAGCTATCTGGTGATGGCCGGCGTGATGAACCTGAGCGGGTTCGTCGCGGTCGGGCACGGTCACCAGCACGGGGCGGTGTTCACGATCATCAGCATCCATATCGTCGGCATGTACGGCCTCGTCCTCGTCGTGGGCGAGCTGGTGGAGCGGCTGGGGCGTCGCGCGGCGATGGCGGGCGGTCTGCTCACGATGGCGGTGTCCAACCTGTCGCTCGTCTGGCTCGACAGCGTCGCGGGGATGAGCATCTCGATGTTCGGCCTCGGTCTCGGCTGGTGCTTCGCCTATGTCGCCGGCTCCACCGAGCTCGTCGACCTCGCCGGCCCGGTCGAGCGTGGCCGCCTCGTGGGCGCGACCGATCTCTCCGCGAGCCTGGGCGCCGCCGTCTTCGCGATCGGCGGCGGGGTGCTCTACAGCTGGACGGACAGCCCGGCGCCCCTCGCGCTCGGCGCGACCGCGCTCGCGCTCCTCGGCGCCCTGTTCGTCGCTTCGTCGTCCGGGCGCGACGCGCTGCGCGCGTCCGAGCCTGCGGTCGAAACGCCGTAGCCCGCGATCCCCGTCGCCACTGCCCCCAGGCGCCGACGGCGACCACACCGCCGGTTCGTCGCCGGACGGGCCGTCCGGGACGCTCGCCGGGGAGCCCACGCGGTCGGGCGCGAGGAACGTGAGGACGGCGTTAGGGATCGCGGATACCGGCCTCCCGCGAGGGTAGGATCGCGCGCGATGCCCACCTCCCTCGTGACCGGTGGCGCCGGCTTCCTCGGCTCTCACCTCTGTGAGGCGCTGCTCGCCCAGGGCCAGCGGGTCATCTGCCTCGACAACCTGGAGACGGGGTCGCTCGCGAACATCGAGCACCTGCGAGACGACGCGTTTGCGTTCATCCACCACGACGTCAGCGAGCCGATCGCGGTGGCGGAGCCGCTCGACTTCGTCTATCACCTCGCGGCGCTCGCAAGCCCGATCGACTACATGCGGCTGCCGCTGCACTCGCTGAAGACCGGCTCGTACGGGACGCACCATGCGCTCGGGCTTGCGAAGTGGAAGCGTGCGCGGTTCCTGCTCGCGTCCACGAGCGAGGTGTACGGCGACCCCGAGGTGCATCCCCAGCCGGAGACGTACTGGGGCAACGTCAACCCGATCGGCCCGCGAGGCGTCTACGACGAGGCGAAGCGCTATGCCGAGGCGCTGACGATGGCGTATAACCGTCAGCAAGGCGTAGACACAGGGATCATAAGAATCTTCAATACGTACGGGCCGAGGATGAGGCCGAACGACGGGCGCGCGATCCCGAACTTCTTGAGCCAGGCGCTCGCGGAGAAGCCGCTGACCGTCTACGGCGACGGGTCGCAGACTCGGAGCTTCTGCTACGTCGACGATCTGATCCGGGGCCTGGTCCTGCTCGCCGAGTCCGGCGAGCATCTGCCGGTCAACATCGGCAATCCGGGCGAGTACACGATCCTCCAGCTCGCCGAGGCCGTCCTGGCGGCGACGGGATCGCCGAGCCAGATCGTCCACGAGGCGCTGCCGATCGACGACCCGCAGGTGCGGCAGCCGGACATCACACGGGCGCGGCAGATCCTGGGCTGGGAGCCCGAGATCCCGCTGGACGAGGGTCTTCGCCGGACGCTCGCTTCGCTTCCGAGGAATCCGGCGCGTGCGTAGGGTCGCAGCGGTGCTCGCGGTCGTCTCGGTCGCGGCCGCGGCGTGCCTCGCTCCAACGGCCGACGCGTCGCGGTCGCTGCGGATCGGGATCTTCGACGACGGGGTCGTGCTCTACGGCGAGCCGGAGCTCGTGTTCGGAGAGCTCGAGAAGACGCGCACGCAGCTCCTGCGCGTCAACCTCTGGTGGTCCGGCCCCGGGATCCGCGTCGCGACACGGAAGCCGAAGCGCCCGGCCGACCCGAACGACCCTGCCTACGACTGGGACACGTACGACCGTACGGTCCGCTTCTCGATCGTGAGCGGGATCGAGCCGGTGTTCTCGATCATCGGGACGCCGCCGTGGGCGAACGCGGCGAAGGGCTGGAACGTCGCACCGACGAAGCCGCGCGACCTGCGGCTGTTCGCGGCGGCCGCGCAGAAGCGCTACAGCGGTACGTTCGTCAACGCGGACGGCGTCACGCTGCCGCGCGTGAGCCTGTGGATGGCCTGGAACGAGCCCAACAACCCGGTCTTCCTGAAGCCGCAGTTCCGTCGCGCCGGCAAGAAGTGGACGATCCTGTCGGGACGGGACTACGCGAAGATCTGCAACGCGGTCGTCGAGGGCATCAAGTCCGTCCAGCGCTCGTCGAAGGTGGCATGCGGGGCCACCGGGCCGCGCGGGAACAACAACCCGAACTCGAGCCGTCCCTCCGTCTCCCCGATCCCGTTCCTGCGGGCGATGAAGGCGGGAGGGGCGAAGGGCTTCGACGCGTACGCGCACCATCCGTACTACGGGTCGCCGGCGGAGACGCCGACGACCAAGCCGCCGCCCGGGAAGCGGGGCCAGCCGCCGACCGCCGTCACCCTGGCCAACATCGACGACCTGATCTCCGAGCTCGATCGCCTCTACGGGAAGCGGATGCGCGTGTGGGTGACCGAGTACGGCTACCAGACGAGCCCGCCCGACCGGATCTTCGGTGTCACGGCGTCGAAGCAGGCGAAGTACCTGACGCAGGCCGTCGCGGTCGCCCGTGCGAACCCGCGGATCGACATGTTTCTCTGGTTCCTTCTCCGTGACGAGGAGCGGCTCGAGGGCTGGCAGTCCGGGCTGACGACGTTCGACGACAAGCGGAAGCCGAGCTTCAATGCCTTCCGGCGGGCCGCCGCGTCGCTCGCGTCGTAGCGTGGGGCCCACGCGCTCGGCTCCCGCGGCCTGCCACCACGCGCCCGAGATCGTGGCACCACCCGCCTAGACTGCCCGCTATGGCGAAGGGGTACGCCGAAGGGCCGGCGGCCGAAGAGGCCGAGCGCAGGCGCGAGGAGCTCGATGCAGGCGTGCCAGCGACGCCGCCGAGCACCCGCCTCGCCGTCGAGGGCTGCACGCCCGACGCCCCGGAGCGCCATTTCCTCGGCTGGGCGGGCGAGGTCGACCCGGACGAGTTGTTCGCCTCGGGGGCCGCGTGGGGCGTGCGCCTCGTGCGGCGGCGGGCGTGAGCCGGACGTCCGTGTCTGACACGGTCGTGTCAAAGATGTCGCTCGAGCCATGGCCCTGCGGGCAGATGGACGTAGGGCGAAAGCGGGTGGAGCGCCGCAGGCGTGCGGGGTCGTGGGCTGTGGAGCGATCGACGCAGTTTCGGCACCCTTTGCCATTGACAGAAACGGTGTCTGACACCGCAGTCCGCTGACGCGGCGAGAACGTAACCGCGCTACCCTTGGGTAGGTGAGCGTCAAGAGAGTTGAGCCACTCGAGGGCGTGATCATCCGCTTCGCGGGTGACTCCGGCGACGGGATGCAGCTTACGGGCGACCGCTTCACGAGCGAGACGGCGATGCTCGGCAACGACCTCGCCACGTTCCCGGACTTCCCGGCCGAGATCCGTGCCCCCCGCCGGGTCGCTTCCGGGTGTGTCCGGCTTTCAGGTCCACTTCGCCGACCACGACATCCTCACCGCCGGCGACCGTCCCGATGTGCTCGTGGCGATGAACCCGGCGGCGCTCAAGGCGAACCTTCGCGACGTCCCGAAGGGCGGCACGGTCATCGTCGACACCGACGCGTTCAACGACCGCACGCTCCAGAAGGCGGGCTACCCCGCAAGTCCGCTGGACGACGGCTCGCTGGCCGACTACCACCTCCACGGCGTTGCGCTGACGTCGATGACGGTGGGCGCCCTCAAGGGGGTCGAGGGCGTCACCCCGCGCGAGGCAGAACGGTCGAAGAACTTCTTCGCGCTCGGGCTCATGTCATGGCTCTACCACCGCCCGACGGAGGGGACGGTCGACTTCATCGCGAAGAAGTTCGCGAAGCGCCCGGAGATCGTCGAGGCGAACACGCGTGCGTTCCGCGCCGGCTGGAACTACGGCGAGACCTCCGAGGACTTCGCGGTGTCGTACGAGGTCGCGCCCGCCCCACTCGCGTCCGGAACCTACCGGCAGATCACCGGCAACACGGCCATCTCCTACGGGCTGATCGCTGCCTCCAGGCTCGCCGGGCTCCCGCTCTTTCTCGGCGCCTACCCGATCACGCCGGCGTCGGCGGTCCTCGAGGAGCTCGCGAGCCGCAAGGACTTCGGCGTGATCACCGTGCAGGCGGAGGACGAGATCGCCGCGGTCGGTGCCGCAGTCGGCGCCTCGTTCGGCGGAGCGCTGGGGGTGACGGTGTCTGCCGGCCCGGGGATCGTCCTCAAGGCCGAGACCATCGGTCTCGCGGTCGCGCTCGAGCTGCCGCTCGTCATCGTGGACGTCCAGCGCGCCGGGCCCTCGACCGGGATGCCGACGAAGCCGGAACAGGCCGATCTGCTGATGGTGCTCTTCGGGCGAAACGGCGAGAGCCCCGTACCGGTCCTGGCCGCCTCGAGCCCGTCACAGTGCTTCGACGCGGCGATCGAGGCCGCGCGCCTCGCGCTCAAGTACCGGACGCCGGTCTACCTCCTCTCCGACGCGTACCTTGCGAACGGCTCCGAGCCCTGGCTCGTACCGGACGTCGCCGATCTCCCCGACATCTCCACGAGCTTCGCCGAGCCGAACGGCGACCCGTTCGAGCCGTACCGCCGCGATCGAGCGACGCTGGCGCGCCCGTGGGCGATCCCCGGCACCGCGGGCCTCGAGCATCGGATCGGCGGCCTCGAGAAGGCTGACGTCACCGGGGCGATCTCGTACGACCCGGACAACCACGATCTGATGGTGCGGCTGCGGGCGCAGAAGGTGGCGGGCATCGCCGCCGACATCCCCGAGCTCGAGGTCGACGATCCGGACGGGGACGCGGAGCTCCTCGTGATCGGGTGGGGCTCGACCTACGGCCCGATCATGGCCGGCGTCCGCCGCGCCCGCAAGCAGGGCATCCCGGTCGCGCGCGCGCACCTCCACCATCTGAACCCGTTGCCGCGCAACACGGGCGACGTCCTGCGGCGCTACGAGAGGGTGCTCGTTCCGGAGATGAACCTCGGCCAGCTCGCCATGCTCCTGCGGGCGGAGTTCCTGGTCGACGCGGTCTCGTACACGAAGGTGCGCGGTCGCCCGCTGAGCGCTCGCGAGCTCGAGGAGGCGATCACGACGATGGTGGCCACGGCATGAGCCCCGGCGACGGCCTCGTCCAGCTGACCGCGAAGGACTTCAAGTCCGACCAGGAGGTGCGCTGGTGCCCCGGCTGCGGCGACTACGCGATCCTGGCGGGCGTCCAGTCGTTCCTTCCCGAGCTCGGCGTCCCGCGCGAGAACCTCGTCTTCGTCTCAGGGATCGGCTGCGCCGCGCGGTTCCCGTACTACATGGAGACGTACGGCATGCACTCCATCCACGGACGTGCGCCGGCGATTGCGACCGGGCTCTCGACGTCCCGCCCCGACCTCTCCGTCTGGATCGTCACCGGCGACGGCGACGCGCTCTCGATCGGGGGCAACCACCTGATCCACGCCCTCCGCCGTAACGTCAACCTCACCATCCTCCTCTTCAACAACCGGATCTACGGGCTCACGAAGGGGCAGTACTCGCCCACCTCGGAGCTCGGCAAGGTCACGAAGTCGGCGCCGCTCGGCTCCGTCGACCAGCCCTTCAACCCGCTGTCCGTCGCGATCGGCGCCGAGGCGACCTTCGTCGCCCGCGCGATCGACACCGACAAGCAGGGGTCGGCGGAGATCCTTCGTGCGGCTGCCGCCCACCGCGGCGCCGCGTTCGTCGAGATCCTCCAGAACTGCAACATCTACAACGACGGGGCCTTCGACGTCGTCCGCGACCAGAAGGAGAACCGCCTCTATCTGCGCGCCGGCGAGGAGATCCGCTGGGGTGACAAGGGTGTCCGCATGCGGCCGGACGGGACGCTCGAGATCGTCGACGCCTCGGTCGGCGGCCTGCTGCGTCACGATCCGTTGCGCGACGACCCCGGCCTCGCGTTCGCGCTCGCGCGCCTGACCTTCGAGTCGGCCGGTGCGGTACCGCTCGGCGTCTTCCGCTCCGTCACGCGGCCCGTGTACGAGGACATGGTGCACGAGCAGGTGCGCACGAGCATCGAGGAGAAAGGCGAGGGCGACCTCCAGGCGCTGATCCGCGGCGCCGACACCTGGACGATCGGCTGACCTGCGCGTCAGCGGCGGCCGTGGCGCGGGTCGGCCACCGCCGCGAGGAGACTCGCGACCGCGTCGGGCGCCCGTCCGGCGCCGGACGTCCCGCTCAGGACGCCCCCAGCGCGACCTCGGCCGGCCGCCGTCGGCGCGTGGGGGTGACGAGGACCGCCACGACGACGGCCACAGCCGCCGCGGCGGCGGCGAGCGCGAACGCGATCACGTAGGCACCTTCCGTCGGCACCTCCGTCCCGGCGAGCGTGTCCGCGGTGAGGATCGCAGCACCCACCTGCGCGCCGATCACGGCCCCGACCGTGCGCATCACGGTGTTGATTCCCGTCGCGATGCCCGTCTCCGTGGGTGGAACAGCCTCGGTGATCAGCGCGGCCATCGCCGCGAACGCGAAGCCGACCCCGAGGCTCATGCCCGCCATCGCGGCGACGACGTGCCACGGCGCGGCGTGGAGCGCTGCCAGAGTCGCGGCCGAGATCGCGATGAGCGCCATCCCGATCGCGAGCGGCCATTTCGAGCCGATGCGGCGTCCGAGGAGCCCGGCCGCCGGGCCTGCGAAGAGCATGAGCAGCGACCCCGGCAGCAGGTACAGGCCCGTGGTCGTGGCGCTCGCGCCGAACCCGTAGTCGACCCGCGCGGCGACCTCTGCCGGCACGCCTCCGGGAGCCTCCACGAAACGGGGCACGAGGACGAACGAGCCGAACATGGCGAACCCGGAGATCAGCGCGGTGATGTTCGTGAGGAGCACCGGGCGCTCCGCGAGCACGCGCATGTCGATCAGAGGCTGGTCGACGTTCAGCTCGAGGACGACCCAGAGCACGCCCGAGGCGGCCGACAGCGCGACGAGCCCGAGCACGGCGGACGACGTCCAGCCCCAGCTCGCTCCCTCGGAGAGGCCGAGCAGCAGCGTCACGAGGAAGACCGAGAGGAGGATTGCCCCGGGGACGTCGATGCGCGAGGTCGAGCGGACAGGCGACTCCGGCACGAAGCGGTGCACGAAGACGAGCGCGACCGCGACGCCGATCGCGCCGACGACGAACAGCCAGCGCCAGCTCGCATGATCGATGATCAGGCCCGAGAGCACGAGCCCGAAGCCGCCGCCCACGCCGAACACGGCCGAGAGGAGGCCGATCCCGATCTTCGTCCGCTCGGGCGGGAACTCGTCGCGGATGATCCCGAAGCTCAGCGGGAAGACCGCGCCCGCCGCGCCCGAGACGATGCGGAAGGCGATCAGGGCCCAGATGTTCGGCGCGGCAGCGCAGCCGACGCACCCGACGAGGAAGGCGCCGAGCGAGACGACGAGCAGGCGCTCCTTGCCAAAGCGGTCGCCGAGCTTGCCGAGGATCGGCGTGAGCACGGCCGCGGACAGGAGGAACCCGGTCAGCACCCACGTCACCCACGTCGTGGAGGCGCCGAGCTCGCGCTGGAGCTCCGGCAAGGCGGGGACGACCATCGTCTGCTGCAGCGCGAAGGCGCTCGCGGCAAAGGCGAGGATCCCGAGCGTGAGCCCGTAGTGCTGGCGCGGCTCGTCCACGTCGCACCCACCGTAACGAGGCCGGGCTCGGCGGACGGCGGTGAACACGACGCCGGCAGGCCGACACGCTCGGCCGGTCGCAGGCCCTCCGGGCGGCGGCTTCGCGTACCTCGCTCGCCGGGGAATCAGTAGTAACGCGTACCCGCGACGGGGGATTCAACGCATGCGACCGGCTTGTCGCGCGGCCACGATGAGCGTGGTACGACAGGCGGTCGCTTCCGTGTGGCACCGAGCTCCGAGGGCGGCCGCAGGAAGAGGGGGCCACCATGAAGCGCCCAGTGGCAGTCTTCGGGCTCGCGCTGGCGATGGCGGCGCTCGGCGCGATCGCGCTCGTCGCGGTCACGTCGGCGACGGCGACCCAGCCTCCGAAGGAACCGCACAAGGTCTACGTGTGCAAGTACGTCGGGAAACCCGGCGTGGACGAGCGCCTCCAGACGGGCCAGAACCCGATCGAGACGGATTACCACAGCCTGCCTGGCTTCCCCGGCTACCCCGGCGGGACGTTCCCGTTCGCGTTCGCGGACGCTCAGGGCAACTCCGTCGCGATCGGCTGGGTCGGTGAGGGCTTCCCGGTTCTGGACATCACGGACTGCCCGACGCCGCCTGCGCCCGCGAAGGGAGCGTTGATCGTCAACAAGGTGGTCGTCAACGACAACGGCGGCACGAAGACCGCGGACGACTTCTCGTTCACGCTCGATGGCACGCCGTACGCGTTCGAGGCCGACGCGTCCAACAAGCTGGTTCTCGACCCCGGGACATACGTCGTGGCCGAGGTCGCGGCCGAGGGCTACAGCTCGCAGGGTGGCGGCACGGTCGACGTCGAGGCAGGCGAGACGACGACCGTCACGATCACGAACAACGACATCCCACCGCATGTCCTGGTGGGCGACGCATCGGTGTCGTGCATCCTGCCGGACGGGTACTACCGCGTGGGCGGCACCGTCGACGGTCAGGCTGCCGACGAGGTTCGGCCCGCGACCATCGCAGGCGACTTCGCAGGCACCACGGAGGTGACCGTCACCAGGGGTGACACCTCGGTGAGGAAGACGGTGACGACGGACGGCACGTGCAGCACGGCAAAGCCGCCGGTCGTGGCACCGCCGGAGGTCGTGCCGCCGGCTGTGACGCCGCCAGCGGTGACGCCGCCGGCAGAGCCGGAGGCCAAGCCCGAGCCCAAGCCGGCCCCCGTTGACGCCGCCGACGAAGAAGACGACGAAGAAGACAACCGAGACGGCTCCCGCACAGGAAAGGCCCGCCCCCCTGCCGCCGAAGCAGGCGGTGGCCGGAGCGTACGCGAAGAGCGGGACCACGCTGGCGCACACGCCGTGATCGCAGCTGCGGTCACCGCGACAGCGCTGGCGCTCTACGCCCCCGCCGCGCCGCCCGCGGCGGGGGCGCCGTTCGCCACGATCGCGATCCCCGCGATCGGCCTCCACGCGCTCGTGCGGGAGGGCGTGACGAGCAAGGTGCTCGACCGCGGCCCTGGGCACTACCGAAGCACGAGCGCCCCGGGCCGGGGGGGCACGATCGGCATCGCGGGGCATCGCGTCACGCACACGCGCCCCTTCATGCGCATCAACGAGCTTCGGTACGGGCAACGGATCGTCGTGACCCGGCGATCGCGCCGATTCGTCTATCGCGTCTTCGCGATGCGTATCGTCGCGCCGAAGGAGATCTGGCCCATTCGCATTCGCCGCACGCGTGAGATGCTCGTCCTCACGGCCTGCCACCCGCCGCGCACCGATCTGCGTCGCCTGGCTGTCTTCGCCGAGATCACGCCGCCCTGACCCGCGTCACGGGCGGCCGGTGGGCGCCGTCGTCGAGGGCGAAGCGGCATCGCACGTCCGGGATGCCGCGGCGGCGGCGGGGTCACGTCCGTGCGATGCCGTCTCGAACGGTAACGCAGCCCCGGGACGTGCGTGTCAGAGCTCCACGCGCGCGGGCCGCAGCCGCTCGGCGAAGAGCTCGTGGGCCGCCCACGAGATCGCGGCCAGGCCGGCGATCCCGGCGACTCCGAACGCGAGCGGCGTCCCGCCCACCTCGGCGAGCCAGCCGGCGACCAGGCCGCCGACCGGCGCGAGCCCGGCGAACGCGAACAGGTAGAGGCTCATCACGCGGCCGCGGAGGTGCGGCGGTGACGCGAGCTGGACGAGCGCGTTGGCGCTCGACGTGAAGAGCGAGAAGCACATGCCGAGCAGGAGCAGCAGGACGAGCGCGACGTCGACCGTGTGCGCGAGCGCGAGCCCGAGCATCGCCACGCTGAACCCGACCGCCCCCCGACGAACACGCGGGGGCTCGCCTCGCGAAGGGTCGCGGTGGCCAGCGCTCCGGCGAGCGCGCCGAGGCCGAACGCGGCGGAGAGAACGCCGAACGTGCCCGCTCCGACGTCGAGCGTCTCCGACGCGAGCAACGGCACGAGCACGTGGAAGTTGAAGCCGACCACGCTCACGACCGTCACCATGCCGAGCACGATCCGCGCGAGGGGCGTGCGGACGGCCCATGCGAGCCCCTCGCTGATCCCCGCCACGATCCGCGTGTCGGGACGCTTCTCGACCGGGAAGAGCTCCTCCTCGCGGATCACGTAGAGCGCCACGAGGACGGCGAGGAAGCTGATCGCGTTGACGACGAAGCAGAGGCCGGTCCCGACCGCGGCGATGAGAAATCCGGCCAGCGCCGGCCCGACCACGCGCGAGGCGTTGAAGAGCCCTGAGTTGAGTGCGACCGCGTTCTGCAGCTCCGACTGCCCGACCATCTGGAACGTCAACGTCTGCCGGCCCGGAGCGTCGAAGACGAGCACGAGGCCGCCCAGCGCCGCGAGCGCGTACACGACCGGGAGGGTGGCCCACCCGGCGAGCGTGACGACGGCCAGCGCCACCGAGACGAACATCGCCGCGCCCTGGGTCACGATCAGGAGGCGCCGCGTGTCCAGGCGGTCGACGACCACGCCCGCGGCCAGCCCGAAGACGAGGAACGGGACGAACCGGCAGAACGCGAGAGCGCCGACGGCAAGGGGGGATGCCGAGAGCTCGATCACGAGCCAGGCGAGCGCGATGTTCTGCATCCAGGTACCCGCGACGGAGACGACCTGGCCGGCGAAGAAGAGCCGGTAGTTGCGGTGGCGGCGCAGCGAGCGGAACGTCCGCCGTCGCAGCGCGATCGAGAGCAGTCTCACCGGGGCTCCTCGAGCAAGGCGGACAGCGCCGGCAGCGCCGCCTCGACGCGCTCCCGGTCGTCGTCCGATAGGCCGGCGAGGCGTTCGGCGAGCCACGTCGTGCGGCGTGCCCGGACGCGCCGCACGACCGCCCTGCCCTCCTTCGTCAGCTCGAGCCCGACCCGCCGGCGGTCGTCGGTCGAGCGCACGCGGACCAGGAGCCCGGCCGCCTCGAGGCGGTCGACGTGGCCCGAGAGCGACGGTGGGGAGATGCCCTCGGCGTCTGCGAGCTCTCGGAGCGAAAGGCCCGGCCGCGCGAACACGAACCCGAGCAGCGCGGCCTGGTGGGACGTGACGCCGAGCGCCTCGGTCTCACGGCGGAGCTTGCGGGCGAGTCGGAGGATCGCCGGGCGAAGCTCCTCGGCGATCTCGAGCGGTGAACGCGTAGCCTCACGAATCATTCGTGAGGCTAAGTATAACGCAAGCGCCGCTAGCCGGCCGGCAGCTTGCCCTCCGCCTCGAGCTTGTACCCGACGCCGTAGCGGGTCTGGAGGAACGTGTGGCGTGGGGCACGGCCGTCGATCTTCTCCCGCAGCTTGCGGACGAAGACGTCGACCGTGCGATCGCGGTGCGAGGCACGCCGGCCCCAGACGCGCTGCAGCAGCTCGTCACGGGTCAGGACGCGACCGGCCTCGAGCGCGAGGGTGTATAGGAGCCTGAACTCGGTGGGGGTCAGATCGGCGCTCTGCCCGTCCACGTACGCCTGCACGTTGCGCGGATCGAGCCGGAGCTCCTCGATGACGATCTCCTCGCCGCGCCGCGGGTCCTGGGCGCGCGTGCCGCGACGGGCGGCCGCACCGACGCGGGCGACGAGCTCCTTCATCGAGAACGGCTTCACGAGGTAGTCGTCGGCGCCGATCTCGAGCGCGTGCACCCGATCGTGCTCGGTGCCGCGGGCCGAGACGACGACGATCGGCGTCCCGATCCCTTCTCCACGAGCCTGTTCGATCACCTTCCAGCCGTCGAGCCCGGGGAGCATCAGGTCGAGCACGCAGACGTCCGGGCGCTCGTACCGCAGGCGCGCGAGGCCTGTCTCGCCGTTGGCGACGCCGACGGCGTCGAACCCGGCCGCCTGGAGGTGCCGGGCCATGCCCTGTGCGATGACGTCGTCGTCCTCGATGATCAGGATCTTCGCCATGCGCACTCGAGTGTGGCATCGACCCGACGGCCGTGGGGGCGACGGCTGGGGAACGAATGGTATCCGAGTGGTGAGGAGGCACTTACCTGGCACCTCTCGCGTCGGCGAGAAGTGCCTGACGCGTCTGTTACAACCGCGACGATGAAGGTCGACGCCACACGCGGCCGCGTGCTGCTCGAGGAGAGCCGCGAGTCGGTCGTCGTGCTCGACGACGCCGACCGGGTGCTGGGCGCGAGTCGCCGCGCGCGGCAGTCGATCGACGGGCTCCGCGAGGGCGAGCGGATCCCCGAGGGCCTCCTTTCCGGCGACGCGGGGATCATCCCACTCGTCGTCCCGTACGACGTCGGCGGCCGGCGCGAGCGTCTCGTGTACCTGAGCCGCGGTGGCGACCTCACCGCCTACGAGGAGCTCCGCACGGGATTCACCGCCGCCGTCTCGCACGAGCTCCGCACCCCCTGGCACGCCTCCTCTCGCTGCTCGAGATGGCGACGCTCCCCGGGGAGGACGTGCACGCGCTCGTCGAGCAGGCCCGGGGGGAGGTCGACCAGATCCGGGAGCTGATCGACGAGGTGCTCTTCCTCTCGGAGCTCGAGTCCGGCTCCCGGGTGGTCTCGCTCGGCGCCGTCGCCGTGCTTCCGGAGCTCGCGGCCGTCGCCGGCGAGCTCGAGGAGCGCGCGAGCCGTGTGGGTGTCGCGCTCGCGGTCGCGGGGGACCCCGGCATCGAGCTCGAGGTCCGGCCGCGGATGCTCCGGGTCGTCGCGCAGAACCTCGCCGAGAACGCGATCCGCTACGCGGGACCCGGCGCGACGTTCACCCTCGCGGTCGAGCGCGACGCGGGCAACGTGATCCTCCGCGGCACGGACGACGGCGTGGGCGTCGCCGAGAGCGATCTCGGCCGGCTGTTCGAGCGCTTCTACCGCGCGGACCGCGCCCGTGCCTCCCGCGGGACCGGGCTCGGGCTCGCGATCGTGAAGCACGTCGTGACCCAGGCGGGCGGCACCGTCGAGGCGCGCGGCGGCCTGGGTGCGGGGCTCGAGATCCGTTGCATCCTTCCCGCCAGGCGCTCCGCGCTCGTCTGAGGGGCCTCTCCACTTCCTCACCATCCGTTCACCAGTCGGGCGCCCATGTGCGGCAGGGCGGCCGGAACACTGGCCCCGACACCGATTAAAGGGAGGGGTCGATGACATTGCGCACAGCCCTCGCCGCCGGAGCGATCGCCGCGGCAACGCTCGTCGCCGCGGGGTGCGGCGGCGGCTCGGACGGCGGCTCCGTCACCGCCGACGGATCGAGCACCGTCGGCCCGTACGTTACGGCGGCGGCCGAGAGCTTCAGGGACGAGAACGGCGCGGACGTCACCGTGGGCATCTCCGGCACGGGCGGCGGCTTCGAGCGCTTCTGCCGCGGCGAGACGGACATCTCGAACGCGTCGCGGCCGATCGACGAGGACGAGGTCGCGATCTGCAAGGAGAACGGCGTCGAGTACGTCGAGCTCCAGGTCGCGAACGACGCGCTCACGGTCGTCGTCAGCTCCGCGAACGACTGGGCGACGTGCCTGACCGTCGACGAGCTGAACGCGATCTGGAAGCCGGGCTCGACCGCCAGCTCGTGGAGCCAGGTGAGGGCATCGTTCCCGGACGAGCCGCTCGAGCTCTTCGGGCCGGGAACGGACTCGGGGACGTTCGACTACTTCACCGAGGTGATCAACGGCGACGGCGGCGCGAGCCGCACCGACTACCAGGCCTCGGAGGACGACAACGTGCTCGTGCAGGGCGTCAAGGGAACCGAGGGCGGCATGGGCTACTTCGGCTTCTCCTACTACGAGGAGAACCAGGCCGAACTGAAGGCGCTCGAGATCGACGGCGGCTCGGGCTGCGTCGCGCCGAGCGTCGAGGCGGCGCAGGGCGGCGAGTACGTTCCCCTCGCGCGGCCGCTCTTCGTCTACGCGAGCACGGAGGCGCTCGGGCGCAGCGAGGTCGAGAGCTTCCTCCGCTACATGCTCGAGCACGAGACGGAGATCGCCGAGCGGGCGCAGTTCGTCCCGCTGAACCAGGCCCAGATCGACGAGAACCTCGCGAAGCTGGACGACGTGACGTAGTGGCGACGGACGTGAGCGCGCCGCCCGTTCGGGCGATCACCGAGATCGACCTGAGCCCGTCGAGCCGCAGGCTCGGCGAGCTGGCGATCAAGGGGGTCCTGGGGCTGGCCGCGCTCGTGTCCGTCGTGACGACCGTCGGGATCGTCGTCTCGCTGCTCTTCCCGGCGATCGAGTTCTTCTCCGAGGTGAGCCCGTGGAAGTCCTTCACGGGCACCGAGTGGGCGCCGCTCTTCGAGCCCGGGACGTTCGGCGTCCTGCCGCTGATCCTCGCGACCTTCGTCGTCACCTTCTGGGCCCTCCTCGTGGCGGTGCCGGCCGGGCTCGGATCGGCGATCTTCCTGAGCGAGTACGCCGGCCCGCGCGTCCGGGCCGTCCTCAAGCCGGTTCTCGAGATCCTGGCCGCGATCCCGACCGTGGTCTACGGCTACTTCGCCCTGACCGCCGTGACGCCGCTGCTTCGGTCGCTCGGCCTCGAGGTCGAGATCTTCAACGTGCTGGCGGGCGGCCTCGTGCTCGGCGTGATGCTGATCCCGACGATCGCCTCGCTCTCCGAGGATGCGATGGCCGCAGTCCCGCAGGCGCTCCGGGACGGTGCCTACGCCCTCGGCGCCGATCGCCTCCAGGTCTCGACGCGCGTCGTCGTGCCGGCCGCGATCTCGGGGATCATCGCCTCCTTCGTGCTCGGGATCTCCCGGGCGGTCGGCGAGACGATGATCGTGCTGATCGCCGTCGGGCAGCTCCCGCAGATCACGTTCGACCCCCGGGAGCCGATGGAGACGATGACGGCGTTCATCGGCGCCACCGGGAACGGCGATCTCCCGACCGGTTCGATCGAGTACAAGACGATCTTCGCCGTCGGCCTCACGCTTTTCGCGCTGACGCTCGTGATGAACGTGATCTCGATCCGGCTCGTCCGCCGGTTCCGGGAGGTGTACGACTGATGTCGCGGAGAACGAAGAGCAGGCTGTTCGTCGCGGCAATGATGCTCTGCCTCGGGGTCTCCTTCGGGACGCTCGCATGGCTGCTCGTGACGACGTTGATCGACGGCATCCCGGCGCTCTCGCAGCAGCTCTTCATCGATCCGCCCTCGACGGTCGCCGAGGAGGCGGGCGCGAGGCCTGCGATCCTCGCGACGGTCTACCTCGCGGCGCTGCTCCTCCTGATGGCGGTGCCGGTGGGGGTGCTGACGGCGATCTACCTCGAGGAGTACGCGCGAAAGGAGCGCTGGTACAACCGGCTGCTCGAGCTCAACATCCAGAACCTCGCAGCCGTCCCCTCGATCGTCTACGGGATCCTCGGGCTCGCGTTCGTCGTCCGCGGCCCGGTGAGCGTCGGGCGCGTGCTGCTCGCGGGCGCGATCATCCTCACCCTCCTCGTGCTGCCGACGGTGATCATCGCCTCCCGCGAGGCGATCCGAGCCGTCCCGGGCTCGATCCGCCAGGGCGGGTACGCCCTCGGCGCCACGAAGTGGCAGGTCGTCTCGCGCCAGGTGCTGCCGGCCTCGATCCCGGGCATCGCGACCGGCTCGATCCTCGCGCTCTCGCGGGCGGTGGGCGAGACGGCGCCGCTCCTCCTGATCGGCGCCCTCCAGTACGTCGCCTTCGACCCGACGATCCTCGGCGCCTTTACGGCGCTGCCGGTGCAGATCTACACGTGGGTCAAGCTTCCGGACCCGGCCTTCCAGACCCTCGCTGCCGCCGGGATCATCGTCCTCCTCGCGATCGTGCTCTCGATGAACGCGATCGCGATCTTCCTCCGCAACCGCTACCGGCAGACCTGGTGAGAGTGATGACCCAGATGGAGTCCGAGCAGATAGCGCCCACGACCCGCCCGCGCCTGAGCGCCGACAGCCCGTCGATCGACAGCGGCAGGATCGCCGAGGTCTCGCTCGGCACGCCGCGGGAGGAGATCGAGCGGCGCGAGCGGGTGTTCCACGTGGACGACCTCGACGTCTCCTACGGCGACAACCTCGTCCTCCGGGACGTCTCGATCGACATCTTCGAGCACACCGTGACGGCCTTCATCGGCCCGTCGGGCTGTGGCAAGTCGACGTTCATCCGCTGCTTCAACCGCATGAACGACCTGATTCCGAACGCGAGGGTGACCGGCACCGTGGAGTACCACGGGAGGGACCTCTATGCGCGTGTCGTCGACCCGGTCGAGGTACGCCGGCGCATCGGGATGGTCTTCCAGAAGCCCAACCCGTTCCCGAAGTCGATCTACGACAACGTCGCCTTCGGCCCGCGGGTGCTCGGCACGAAGCACGGCCTCGACGAGCGCGTCGAGCGCTGCCTGCGCCGGGCGGCGTTGTGGGACGAGGTGAAGAACCGGCTCGGCGACTCCGCGCTCTCGCTCTCCGGGGGACAGCAACAGCGGCTCTGCATCGCGCGCGCTCTCGCGACGGAGCCCGACGTGCTGCTGATGGACGAGCCCGCGTCGGCGCTCGACCCGATCGCGACCGCGGCGATCGAGGACCTGATGCGCGAGCTCAAGCGGGACTACACGATCATCGTCGTCACGCACAACATGCAGCAGGCAGCGCGCGTCGCCGACCTGACTGCGTTCTTCTCCGTCGAGCTGGGCGAGGACGGGGTCGACCGTCATGGCGTCCTCGTCGAGTACGACACGACGACGAAGCTCTTCACCCAACCCGCCGACAGGCGCACCGAGGACTACGTGACGGGGAGGTTCGGATGAGGGCCGAGCACCGGCATCGGCTCGACGAGCTCGAGTCGAGCCTCCAGGAGCAGGGCGCGGTCGTGCTCGAGGCACTGCGCGGCGCGCTCGAGGCGCTGATCTCGCAGGACGCGGAGCTGTGCGACGTGACGGGCGAGTTCCACGAGTTCTCCGACGCGAGCCACTAGCCCTGCCCGGAGGGGGTGGCGTTCACCACCTCTGCACCACCTCCTCACGCGCCGCATGCCCACGGAGGGAGCGGGAGAGCGAGAAGGCAGCCGGCGGGCCGCCCTCTCGCGTCGACGGCCGTGCGCCCGCCCGCTATCCCGCCGCTGCGGGCACAGGCTCCGCCGGAACGAGCCTGCGGGTCTCCCAGCGCCTGGCGCCGAACGCGGCGGCTGCGATGACGATCGCGAGCACGAACACGATCACGTGTCCGCCGGGGAGCCGCGTGACGAGCTCCATCAAGGCGCCGACGAGCGCCGCAGCGGGAAGCGTGAGGATCCACGCGACGAGGATGTTCCCCGCCACGCCCCAGCGCACCGCGGAGAAGCCGCGGATCGCGCCCGCTCCCAGCACGGAGCCCGAGACGGTGTGGGTGGTCGAGACGGGGAAGCCGAGATGCGCGGTCGCCCACAGGATCGAGGCGGTCGCCGTCTGTGCCGCGAACCCCTGCGGCGGGTCGATCTTCGCGATCCGCTGGCCGAGGGTCTTGATGATCCGCCAGCCCCCGGCGTACGTGCCCGCGCCCATCGCGAACGCGGCGGAGGCGATGACCCAGGTCGGCGGGCGCTCGAAGTCCGCATCGAGGTGACCCGACGCGACGAGCGCGAGCGCGATGATCCCCATCGTCTTCTGCGCGTCGTTCGTCCCGTGCGTGAACGCCACGAAGCCGCCGGAGACGAGCTGTGCATGCCGGAAGCCGCGGTTGACCCTCGATGGTGGCCTGCGGGCGATGAGCCATGTGATCACCAGGATCAGGACGAACGCGAGCACGACGCCGAGGAGCGGCGCGAGAAATGACGGGATCAGGACCTTATCCTTGACGCCGCCCCAGTTGACGACGTCCCAGCCTGACGCCGCGATCGCCGAGCCGACGATGCCGCCGATCAGCGCGTGGCTCGAGCTCGACGGGAGGCCACCGAGCCAGGTGATCAGGTTCCAGGTGACGGCGCCGACGAGCCCGGCCATGACCACTTCGAGGGTGATCACCTCCTGATCGACGATGCCCTTCGCGATCGTGGCGGCGACCTCGACCGAGACGAACGCGCCGGCGAAGTTGAGGACCGCTGCGCTCACCACCGCGACCCGTGGGCTCAGCGCGCGCGTCGAGACGCTCGTCGCGATCGAGTTCGCGGTGTCGTGGAAGCCGTTCGTGAAGTCGAAGAACAGCGCGATCGCCACGACCGCCCACAGCGTCAGCTCCATCGCGTGCTCCGACCGGTGGCGGGCTTCGCTTCGACACCCCGCCCGTCGCGACCCGATGGTGTCCGACTGAGGTCGGACACCATCTACGCGTTCTTGACCACGATGTTCGCGATCACGTTCGCCGCCGTCTCGCAGCTGTCGAGCGCGCGCTCGAGCCGGTCGTAGACGTCCTTCCAGCGGATCACCATCAGCGGGTCGATCCGGTCGTCGCGGAACAGCGACGCGAGCCCGTCGCGCAGGATCCGGTCGCCCTCGTCCTCGAGCCGCTTGAGCTCGAGGAGCGCCTCCTGGACGCCGGCGAAGCTCTTCAGGTTGTCGCACGCGATCGAGAGTTGCTCCGTTGCCGCCACGATGAGCCCGGTCTGCTGCACCGCGTGCTTCGTCGGCAGCTCGATCCCGTAGAGCCCGAGCAGGTCGGAGGCCTCTTCTAGATCGTCGACGATGTCGTCGATCTCGATCGCGAGCATGTAGATGTCGTCGCGGTCGAACGGCGTCAGGTACTGCGTGTTGAGGAGCTGGATCAGGTCGCGCGTGATCTCGTCGCCCTCGGTCTCCGCCGCCTTCACCTCCTCCTGCGTGATCCCCGAGCTCGGATGCTCGCGGAAGCGGCGGTCGACGAGGCGCGCGACCTCGAGCGCGTTCTCGCCCGCCTGGGCGAAGAGCACGAAGAACTCGGTCGTCTTCGGCGTGAGCGACAGGCGCACGGGCGCGCACGTTAACGGAAACCCGAAGGCCGTTGCCGGAGCTGCGTTCCACAACTCCACCTGGCGCCGGTCGACGGGAGCGTCCCCGTCCTGGTGCTCGCGCGGGAGATCGATCGGCCCACGCCTCGCCCGCGTGACGGTCGCGCCCATCACGACCACGATCGCCGGTTACGCTCGGAGCGTGAAGAAGACCCTCGAGCGCGAGCTCAAGCTGACCCCGGGCGCCGGGTTCGTGCTTCCCGAGCTCGGGGGCAAGGCGCAGCCGGTCCGCGTGTTCACCTCGACGTACCACGACACGGACGACCTCGTGCTCGCCCGGCACGGCCTCACGCTCCGCCACCGGGTCGAAGCGGGCGCGGGGCTCTGGCAGCTGAAGCTGCCCCGCGGCGCGGCTCGTCTCGAGCTCGAGCAGGCCGGGCCGCCGGCGCGGCCTCCGCTGGAGCTCTCGTCGCTGCTCGTCGCGTTCCTCCGCGGCCGCGAGCTGCGCCCCGTCGCCCGCCTTCGCACCCGCAGGGAGGTCGTCCTGGCCGACGGGGCGGAGATCGTCGACGACGCCGTGTCGCTTCTCGAGGGCCAGCGCGTCACGCGGCGCTTCCGCGAGCTCGAGATCGAGCTCGTCGGCGGAGGCGAGCGCACGCTCCGGTCGCTCGCGCGGGAGCTCGAGCGGGCAGGCGCGACGCCGAGCCGGGATCTGCGCCCGAAGCTCTTCCGGGCGCTCGATCTCCCCCGCCCGCCGTCAGCGAACCGAGCCGGGACGCGGGCCCGCTCGATACCCTCGGTCACGCTCTCGCCGAGCAGGCGCGCCGCCTCCTGCTCCACGACCCGGGCACCCGCCTGGGATCCGACCCCGAGGAGCTCCACCAGCTTCGCGTGGCGACGCGCCGCCTGCGCGCGTTCCTTCGTGCCGGCCGAGAGCTCGTCGACGCGTCGTGGGCCGCGTCGCTGCGCGACGAGCTCGGCTGGCTCGGCCGCGCGCTCGGGCCCGCGCGCGACCTCGACGTCCTGCTCGAGCGGCTCACTGCAGACGCCGAGGCGCTCGGAGACGAGACCGTGCCCGCCGCGCTTCTCGCGACGCTCGAGGAGGAGCGGGTGGAGGCCCGTGCCGTCGTCGTCGACGCGCTCTCGAGCGACCGCTACCTGGCGCTTCTCGATCGGCTCGACGCGGTCGCGGAGCCCCCGCCGAGCGGGGTGGAGACGCCTCTCGCGGAGGTCTGGCGCCGCGAGTGGCGCAGGACGCGCCGCGTGTTGGACCGGCTCGACGGCGATTCGCCGGACGCGGAGCTGCATGCGGGCCGGATCCGGGTCAAGCGAGCCCGATACGCCGCCGAGCTCGCGTCGCCGGCGCTCGGCAAGCGAGGGAGGGCGTTCGTCGACGCCGCGAAGGCGCTCCAGGACGTGCTCGGAGAGCACCAGGACGCCACGGTCGCCGAGGCGCGGCTGCGTGAGTGGGCCACGGGCGGCGGCGACGCGAACGCCGCGAGCCGGCTCCTCGCGCGCGAGGACGAGCAGAAGGCGGCCGCTCGCGCGGCCTGGCCGTCGGCCTGGAAGGCACTGCGTCGCGCCGCGACGCCGCTCTCGTGACCGTTGTCCGCGCGGCGGGCGGTGTCGCGCTCCGCACGGGCGCCGAAGGGCTCGAGGTGCTCGTCGTCCATCGCCCGAAGTACGACGACTGGACGTTCCCGAAGGGCAAGTGCGAGCCGGGCGAGGCGGACGAGGCATGCGCGCTTCGCGAGGTCGCCGAGGAGACCGGTCTCGCGTGCGCGCTCGAGGGAGAGCTCCCCTCGACGTCCTACGTCGACTCGCGTCACCGCCCGAAGCGCGTGCGCTACTGGCGCCTGCGTGTCGCCGGCGGTGCTCTCTCGTTCGACCACGAGGTCGACGAGGCGCGCTGGGTCACGCCGGCCGAGGCAGAGCAGCTGCTCACGTACGGGCGCGACCTCGACGTGCTGCACGCTGCGGTGCGAGCCCCGGGGGCAAGGCCGGGCAGCTGAGCGTCAGCTGCGCACGACGGTGACCGGACACGTCGGGCCCGGTGCCCGCGCGAGTCGTGCGTCTGCGGTGACGAGCGGCGCGTCGAGTGCCTCCGCGACGGCGACGTAGGCGGCGTCGCACGCGCTCAGGTTCTCGCGCAGCTCCCAGATCCGCTCGAGCATGCCGACGATCGGCATCCGCCGCATGCCGAGCCGGGCCCAGGTCACGATTGCCCGCTCGGCGTCCGCCGCCTCGACGGCGCCGCGGTGCGCCTGCGTGCGGAGCGCATGGACGACCTCGGAGTCGGCGAGGTGGGGACATGCGAACGGCTCGCCGGCCAGGTACGCGCGCGCGTCGCCGTCGTTCAGCAGACCGAGCACCGCAGCCGAGGCGTCGACGACGATCACCGGCCGCTGCGGCCGGCTTCGAGGTCGTCGACCACGGCTCGCGGGTCGACGCCGAGGTCGGGCAGGCCGGCGAGAAGCGCGGGATTGTCCGCCCGGAGCGCGACCCACGCCAGCTCCCGGACGGCGAACGCAGACACCGACAGGCCCTCGCGAGCCGCAAGTCTCTCGAGTCGCTCGCCGACCTCGTCGGGCACGTTCCGGAGATAGAGGACTCTCACGTCGCATTATGATAGCACTACACGAGCACTATGCAAGCACTATGCAAGTACTATGCAAGTACTATGCGCGCTGTCCCGGCAGGGCGGTCACCGTGCCTGTCGGTCACGCGTCCCGGAACCGGCCGGGGCGAGAACCGTCTCGGCCTACACTGGGCGGCCGTGTCGAGCGACGTGATCTACACGATGTACCGGGCCGACAAGTTCTACGGGCCCGAGCGCCAGGTGCTCGCGAACATCTCGCTCTCGTTCCTGCACGGGGCCAAGATCGGCGTGCTCGGGCCGAACGGAGCCGGGAAGTCGACGCTGCTCAGGATCATGGCGGGGCTCGAGGAGCCGTCGTCCGGCGTCGCCGAGCTCGATCCGAAGGCGACCGTCGGGCTGCTGCCGCAGGAGCCCGAGCTCGACCCGGCGAAAGACGTCCGGGGAAACGTCGAGGACGGCGTCCGCGAGCTACGCGAGCTGCTCGACCGCTTCGGCGCGATCTCTGCCGCGTTCGCCGAGCCCGACGCCGACTTCGACGTGCTCCTCGCCGAGCAGGCGGAGGTGCAGGATCGAATCGACCGCGCCGACGCGTGGAGCCTCGACCGGCATCTGGACCGGGCGATGGACGCCCTCCGGCTCCCGGACGGGGACCGTGACGTGACGACGCTCTCGGGCGGCGAGCGGCGGCGCGTCGCTCTCTGCCGCCTGCTGCTCTCGGCGCCGGATCTGCTGCTCCTCGACGAGCCGACGAACCACCTCGACGCGGAGTCGGTCGCCTGGCTCGAGCGGCACCTCGAGGCGTACCGGGGCACCGTCATCGCGGTGACCCACGATCGCTACTTCCTCGACAACGTCGCCGGCTGGATCCTCGAGCTCGACCGCGGCCGCGGCATCCCGTTCCAGGGCAACTACTCGTCGTGGCTCGAGCAGAAGGAGGCTCGCCTCGCGGTCGAGGAGAAGCAGAATGCCGCGCGGCGCCGTACCCTCCAGCGCGAGCTCGAATGGGTGCGCATGAGCCCGACCGCGCGCCACGCGAAGTCGAAGGCGCGACTCGCCGCCTACGAGAAGCTGCTCGCGGAGGACCAGGCGGAGCGGATCGGCACCGTCGAGATCCACATCCCCGCCGGCCCGCGCCTGGGTGACGTCGTCGTCCGCGCCGAGCACGTCCAGAAGGGCTTCGGCGACCGGCTGTTGATCGAGGACCTGACCTTCGACCTGCCGCCGGGCGGCATCGTCGGCGTGATCGGCCCGAACGGCGCCGGCAAGACGACCCTCTTCCGGATGATCGCCGGCGAGGAGCGGCCCGACGCGGGGAAGCTCGAGATCGGCGAGACGGTGGAGCTCGCCTACGTCGACCAGTCGCGGGGAGCGCTCGAGGGCACGAACACCGTCTGGAAGGAGATCTCCGGGAACCAGGACGTGATCCAGCTCGGCAAGCGGGAGGTCAACTCGCGGCAGTACGTCTCGTGGTTCAACTTCCGTGGCTCGGACCAGCAAAAGCTCGTGAAGGATCTCTCCGGCGGGGGAGCGGAATCGTGTCCACCTCGCAAAGCTCCTCCGCTCGGGCGGCAACCTGCTGCTCCTCGACGAGCCGACGAACGACCTCGACGTCGACACGTTGCGCGCGCTCGAGGAGGCGCTCACAGACTTCGCGGGCTGCGCCGTCGTCATCTCGCACGACCGCTGGTTCCTCGACCGCGTCGCGACGCACATGCTCGCCTTCGAGGGCGACTCGCAGGTGGCGTGGTTCGAGGGCTCGTACGCCGAATACGCCGACTGGGCCCGCGAGACGCGTGGCCCCGAGGCGCTCGAGCCGCACCGCATCGCCTACAAGCCGCTCGTCCGGCCGGGGTGAGCAAGGGGTGAGAGGCGCCCGCGAGCCGGGGTGCCGCTGATGCGCGACCTTCCGATCCCCGATCCGGGGACGCCGGACACGCGCTCCCCGACGCGGCTCCTCGCCTGGGTCGGCCGGCAGCAGCTCGGGTCGCTCGCGCTCGGCGTCGCGTTCGGGATCGTCTGGATGGTCGCACAGGCGATCATGCCCTACACGATCGGCCGCGGGATCCAGGACGGGATCGTGGCCGACGACGGGTCGGCCCTCGCGGAGTGGGCGCTCGTGTTGCTCGGGCTCGGGATCGTCCAGGGCGCGGCCGGCGTCATGCGCCATCGCTACGCCGTCCAGAACTGGCTTCGCGCGTCGTTCCTCATGGCGCAGCTCGTCAGCCACCACGCGGCACGGGGCGGCCCGGCCGTCCGCGAGAGGCTCTCCACCGGGGAGGTCGTCGCCACCGTCACGAACGACGCGATGCGCGGCGGCGGGGCGTTCGACATCACGGCGCGACTCGCGGGCGCGATCGCCTCGTACGCGGTGGTCGCGGCGATCCTGCTCTCGACCTCGGTCGCCCTCGGCGTCCTCGTCCTCGTCGGCGTGCCTGTGCTCGTGCTCACGCTCGGCACCGTGATCCGGCCGCTGCAGGCCCGGCAGCGCGAGCAGCGGGAGGAGGTCGGCAGGCTCACCGCGCTCGGCGCCGACACGGCGGCCGGCCTGCGTATCCTGCGCGGGATCGGCGGCGAGCGGGCGTTCTTCGACCGCTACCGGGAGCGCTCACAGGCGGTGCGGGTCGCAGGCGTGCGGGTGGCCGGGCCGCAGTCGCTGCTCGACGCGGCCCAGGTGCTCCTGCCCGGGATCTTCGTCGTCCTCGTCACGTGGGTGGGGGCGCGGTTCGTCGTCTCGGGACGCATCGACGCCGGCGACCTCGTCGCCTTCTACGGGTACGCGGCGTTCCTCGTCATCCCGCTCCGCACCGCCGCGGAGGCCGTGGAGAAGGTCACGCGCGCTCTCGTCGGGGCGCGCCGCATGCTGGTCGTGCTCGCCGTCGAGCGGACGGTCTCCGGGCCGGTGGCGCCGCTGGCGGAGCCTCCGGTCGGCTCCCCGCTCGTGGACGTCACGTCGGGCGTCGCGATCGCGCCGGGCCTCCTGACCTGCCTCGTCGCCGCGGTGCCCGACGAGGCGACGGCGATCGCGATGCGGCTCGGCCGGCTCTCCGCCGAGCGCGGCGTCCTGCTCGGCGACCGCCGCCTCGAGGACCTCGACCTGGAGACCGTCCGCCGCCGGATCCTGGTCAGCGAGCACGAGCCGATCCTCTTCTCCGGCCCGCTCCGCGGGCAGCTCGACCCATGGGGTCGTACGTCCTCGGACCAGGCGATCCTCGACGCGCTTGCCGTCGCGAACGCCCAGGACGTGCTGGATGCCCTCCCCGAGGGGCTCGAGACGCCGATCGACGAGCGGGGCCGCTCGTTCTCCGGCGGGCAGCGGCAGCGGCTCGTGCTCGCGCGCGCGCTCGTCGCGGACCCGGAGATCCTCGTCCTCGTCGAGCCGACGAGCGCCGTCGACGCGCACACCGAGGCGCGCATCGCCCGTGAGCTGCGTGCGGCGAGAGCCGGGAAGACCACGCTGGTCCTGACGACGAGCCCGCTCGTGCTCGACCGCGCCGACCGCGTCGCCCTCGTCGAGGACGGGCGGGTCGTCGCCGAGGGAACGCACCGCGAGCTCCTGCGGCGGGCGGACTACCGCGAGATCGTCACGCGCGGGGAGGGTGACTGAGCGTGTTGCTCCCGATCGCAGACGGAGGCGAGCTCCGCCACCGCGCCCGGAGGCTCGCGCGCCACCACCGCGGCGCGCTCGCCGGCGTCGTCGTGCTGCACGCCCTTGCCGCCGGCGCCGGGCTCGTCGGGCCTGCGCTGCTCGGCAGGCTCGTCCAGGCGGTCGTCGACGGGACGACCACCTCCCACGTCGACCGGGTTGTGCTCGTGCTCGCCGGGTTCATCTTCCTGCAGACGGCGTTCACGTGGGCCGCGCGGCGGGCGTCGTTCGTCGTCTCCGAGCGGATCTTCGCCGAGCTGCGCGAAGACTTCATGAGCCGCGTGCTCGCGCTGCCGCTCTCGACCGTCGAGCGCGCGGGCACCGGCGATCTCGTCTCGCGCACGACGGCCGACGTCGACGCGCTCGCGCGGACGATCCGCTTCGCGATCCCGGAGACGCTGATCGCCGCCCTGACGACGACGCTCACGGTCGCCGCCGCCGTCTGGGTGAGCCCGTCGGCGGCGCTGTCGCTCGTCGCCGGCGTGCCCGCCCTCTGGATCGCCACCCGCTGGTACCTCCGGCGCGCCCCGCAGGGCTACCTGCGGGAGCGGGCGGCGTACGCGACGCTCGCGGGCACGGTCGGCGAGACCGTCGACGGCGGGCTCACCGTCGAGGCGCTCGCCCTCAACGGCCACCGTGTCCGCCGGGTCGACGACGACCTGCGCGAGGCGTACGCCGCGGAGCGCTACACGCTCCGGCTCCGGACGTACTGGTTCCCCGCCGCGGAGATCGCGTACGTGCTGCCGGTCGTGGCGGGCATGCTGTGGGGCGGCTGGCTCGTCCACGCCGGCCATGCGTCGGTCGGCGAGATCACGGCGGTGATCCTCTACGCGCAGCAGCTCGCCGATCCCGTCGACCGGCTGATCTCCTGGCTCGATGAGATCCAGGTCGGCGGGGCCTCTCTGGCACGGCTCGTCGGCATCGAGTCGGTGCCGCCGGACCGGACGGCGACGGGGCGCACGCCCACGGGCGACGACCTCCGCGCACGGGACGTCCGCTACGCGTACGTCGTGGGTCGCGACGTCCTCCACGGCATCGACCTCGACCTGCGGCCGGGTGAGCGTGTCGCGGTCGTCGGCCCGTCCGGTGCCGGAAAGTCGACGCTCGGGCGGCTGCTCGCGGGCATCCACCCGCCGCGCACCGGACGCGTCGAGGTCGGCGGCGTGGGCCTCGTCGAGCTGCCGCTGGAGCAGCTGCGGCAGGAGGTCGCGCTCGTCACGCAGGAGCAGCACGTCTTCGTCGGCACGCTGGCCGACAACCTCCGCCTCGCGCGGCCTGGCGCGTCCGCCGGCGAGCTGGAGGCTGCGCTCGACGCCGTCGACGCCCTCGCCTGGGCGAGGGCGCTCCCGGAGGGGCTGGAGACAACCGTCGGCGCCGGCGGGCATCCGCTCACGCCGCCCCAGACGCAGCAGCTCGCCCTGGCGCGACTCGTGCTCGCCGACCCGCACACGCTCGTCCTCGACGAGGCGACGTCGTTGCTCGACCCGCGGGCCGCACGCCACCTCGAGCGGTCGCTCGGCGCGGTGCTCGCGGGGCGCACGGTCGTCGCGATCGCCCACCGCCTGCACACGGCCCACGACGCCGATCGCGTCGCCGTCGTCGAAGACGGCCGCCTCCACGAGCTCGGGACCCACGAGGAGCTGCTCGAGGACGGCGGCGCGTACGCGGCGCTGTGGGAGTCCTGGCGCTCCTGATCGCGACCGGCCGTCGGCGTCGTCAGCGGGCGCCGCGGCGCGCCCGGCGCTGGGCGCGCCGCATCATGGCCTCCTGGTGCGTGCGCTGCTTCTTCCCCTTCCGCTCGACCCGGCTCCACGACCCGTCGGGGCCGAGCTCCCAGGTGTTCGTCGTGTCCGCGAACGCGCTGTCGAGGATTGCGCCGATCTCGGATCGCGCGCGGGCGCTCTCGACGGGAGTCAGCACCTCGATCCTGCGGTCGAGGTTGCGCGGCATGAGGTCGGCGCTGCCGAGGTACACGCTGGCCTCACCGTCGGCCTCGAACCAGTAGACCCGGCTGTGCTCGAGGAATCGCCCCACGATCGACGTGACGCGGATCGTCTCCGACAGCCCCCTCGACCCCGGGCCGGAGCATGCAGATCGAGCGCGCGAGGATCTCGATCGGGACGCCGGCCGCGGAGGCCGCGTAGAGCTCCTCGACAACGGTCGGATCCACGAGCGCGTTCAGCTTCAGACGGATCCTCGCCGGGCGGCCGTCGGCGGCGGCAGCGGTCACGCGCCGGATCTCCTCCACGAGGCGGGCCCGCATCGTGAAGGGTGCCACGAGGAGCTTTCGGAACCGCTGCGGCCGCCCGAAGCCGGTCACGTGGTTGAAGAGATCCGCGACGTCGGCGGAGATCTCCTCGTCGGCGGTGAACAGCCCCATGTCCTCGTACACCCGCGCCGTCGAGGCGTTGTAGTTCCCCGTGCCGACGTGGACGTATCGCCGGAGACCGCCCTGCTCGCGCCGGACGACGAGCGTCATCTTGGCGTGGATCTTGAGGTCGGGGAATCCGTGCACGACGTGGACGCCCGCCTCCTCCATCGCCCGCGACCACTCGATGTTGCGCCGCTCGTCGAAGCGTGCCTTCAGCTCCACGAGACAGACCGACTGCTTGCCCTGCTCGGCGCACTCGATGAGCGAAGCGATCAACGAGGACTCGTCACTCGTCCGGTAGACGGCTGTCTTGATGGCGATCACGTCCGGATCGCGGGCCGCCGCCTCGGCGAACGCCTCGAAGCTCGCACGGAACGAGACGTACGGTTGCTGGACGAAGATCTCTCCGCGGCGGATCTCCTCGAACACGTCGCTCGCGTCCGTCACGCGGGCCCAGCGAGGCGGGACGACCGGCGCCCACGGCTCGTCCTTCAGGTCGGGCCGGTCGACGCCGAGGAGCTGCGAGAGCTCGGACTGGTCGAGCAGCCCTTCGACGTCGTACACCTGCCCCGGGCGGACGCGGAGCCCCGCCTCCAGGCGCGCGCGCATGCCGAGGGACGCGGAGCTCGACAGCTCGAGCCGGACGACATCGCCGAAGCGGCGCCTGCGGAGCTCGGACTCGACCGCCTCGAGAAGGTCGTCGGCGTCATCCGAGAGCTCGAAGTCCGCGTCGCGGGTGACGCGGAAGAGGACCCGCTCGGAGATCTCCATCCCCGGAAACAGCATGGGCAGGAAGTGCGCGATGACCGACTCCAGCGGGACGAGGCGCTTGCCGACGCCGACGAACCGGTCGAGCACCTCCGGCACCTTCACGCGGGCGAAACGCTCCTCGCCCGTCTCGGGGTCGGTGGCGATCACGGCGAGCGAGAGCGAGAGCCCCGAGACGTAGGGGAACGGCTGGCCGGGGCCGACGGCGAGCGGTGTCAGGATCGGGAAGACTTCCCGCTCGAAGTACCGTCCGAGCTTCTGCTGCTCGCGGTCCGTGCACTCGTCGAGCGTCGCGATCTCGAGGCCCGCTCTCGCGAGTGCCGGACGCAGCTCGCGCCTCCAGAGCCGTCCCTGGCGCGCGACGAGCTCGGCGACGCGCTTTCGGATCGCGCCCAGCGCCTGGCCGGGCGCGATCCCGTCGGCCGAGCGCACCGGCACGTCAGCCGCGTCGAGCTCGAGGAGGCCGGCGACGCGCACCATGAAGAACTCGTCGAGGTTCTGGGAGAAGATCGCCGCGAACCGGACGCGGTCGAGCAGCCGTAGGCGCTCGTCCTCTGCGAGCTCGAGCACGCGGGCGTTGAACTCGAGCCACGAGAGCTCGCGGTTCAGCAGGCGCGGTGGCGCCGAGTCGGTCAGCGTCGCCATGGGTTGACGGCCGGAGCCCCGCCCGTGCCTCTCAGCGCCCGACCTCCCAGGCGAGGTGGGCCAGCTCGGGCTCGATCAGCCTCTCCCACGCGAGCGCGACGGCCTTGGGCGAGCCGGGGACGGAGACGACGACGGCGCCGCGGTACGTGCCCGCGGTCGCGCGGGAGAGCATCGCCGCAGCGCCGACCTGCTCGAAGCTCAGCATCCGGAAGAGCTCGCCGAACCCGGGCAGCGTCTTCTCGAGCATTCCCGCCAGCGTGTCGTACGTCGTGTCGCGGCGGGAGACCCCGGTGCCGCCGTTGACGACGACGACACGGGCGCCGGCGACGAGCTCGTCGACCGCGGCGCGAACCTCGTCGGGCTCGTCCCGTACGACCCGGTACCCGGAGACGACCGCACCGGCGGCGGCGATCCGCTCGTGCAGCCAGCGCCCATTCGGGTCGTCGTCGGTCGTGCGCGTGTCGCTGACGGTGATCACACCGACGTCGACCGGGCCGAGCTCGGCGGCGGCAGTGCGATGTGCGTCGCTGCCCACCCGGTGATCGTAGATTGCCGCGCGCTCGGAACGGGTACCCTCCACGCGCCGTGAGCGATCCCGAAGCCGTCGTCGAGCGGGCCGTCGAGCGGCTGCGTCCCCTGTTCACGGCAGCCTCGCTCTCCTGGTGGGAGGCGAACGTGTCGGCGACGGAGGAGAACGAGAGGCGGCGCGTCGCGGCCGAGCTCGCTCTCTCCGACGCACTGGCCGACGCCGACCTCTTCGGGAACGTCCAGGCCGCTCGCGCAAACGGCGCGCCGGACCTCCTCAGGCGCCAGCTCGACCTGCTCCACGCGAGCCTCGTGCCGCAGCAGGTCCCGGAGGCGCTCCGGCACCGGATCGTCGAGCTCGAGGCGTCCGTCGAATCGCGGTTTGCTCGGCATCGGGGCGAGGTCGGCGGACGTGCGGTCGACGACAACGAGATCAAGCGGATCCTGCGCACGAGCGGCGACGTGGCCGAGCGGCGCGAGGCGTGGGAGGCGTCGAAGACCGTCGGCGCCGCCGTCGCCGACGACGTGCGTGAGCTCGCGCGGCTGCGCAACGAGGCGGCGCGCTCTCTCGGCTACCGCGACTGGTTCGCGCTCGCGGTCGAGACGTCCGAGCTGGACGAGACCCGCCTCTTCGAGACCCTCGACGAGTGCGACCGCCTCACGGCCGGCGCCTTCGCCGCCTGGAAGGCGGACACGGACGCGCAGCTCGCCGAGCGGTTCGGCTGCCAGGTCGGGGAGCTGCGGCCGTGGCACTACGAGGACCCGTTCTTCCAGGAGGTTCCCACGGCGGGAGGCGTCGACCTCGCCGATGTCTTCTCCGGCACGGACGTCGTCGCGCTGGCCCGCGCGACGTACGACGGCATCGGCGTCGACACGGGGCCGATCCTCGACCGCAGCGACCTCCACCCGCGGGCCGGGAAGTGCCAGCACGCGTTCTGCGTCGACGTCGACCGCGAGGGCGACGTGCGTGTCCTCGCAAACGTCGCGGACGACCGCTACTGGGCGGACACGATGCTCCACGAGCTCGGCCACGGCGCCTACGACCTCGGCTTCGATCGCTCGTTGCCGTGGCTGCTGCGCGACTGCCACCTGACCGTCACCGAGGGCGTAGCGATCCTCATGGGCCGCCTCGCGATGGAGGCGGAGTGGCTCAGCGAGGTGGCCGGCGTCGACGCTGCCGAAGCGGAGCGGCTGGATGCGGCCCTGCGGGCGGCACAGGCGGCCGAGCTCCTCGTCTTCACGCGCTGGGTGCTCGTGATGACGAACTTCGAGCGCGCGCTCTACGCGGACCCCGAGGCGGATCTGTCCGCGCTCTGGTGGGGGCTCGTGTCCCGCTACCAGCTGCTGACGCCGGCCGACGGTCGGAGCGCGCCGGACTGGGCGGCAAAGATCCACATCGCCTGCGCGCCGGTCTACTACCACACGTATCTCTACGGCAACCTCGTCGCCTCGCAGCTGCGCGCGACGCTCGACCGCGTCGCCGGCGGCCTGGTCGGCCGGCGCGAGGCGGGGGCGCTCCTGCGCGAGCGCGTCTTCCGGCCAGGACAGTCCCTCCGGTGGGATCGACTCGTCGAGCAGGCGACGGGCGAGCCGCTGACCGCGGCCCACGCGGCGCGGATGATCGAGCGCGGGCTCTAGGCGCTTCGCAACTCGGTCACGTCCTCCGCCGACGCCGTCGTGTCGGGGTCGAGAAGGCGGTGGACGATCCTGATCGCGATCGAGCCGGCGCCCACCGCCGAGGCGACGCGCTTGACAGACCCGTGCCGGACGTCGCCGATCGCGAGCACCCCGGGCATGCTCGTCTCGAGCGGGAACGGCTCGCGGGCGAGCGGCCACGAGCGGTCCCTCGGGATGTCGGAGCCGGTGAGGACGAAGCCCCGCTCGTCCCGCGCGATCTCGGCAGGCAGCCACTCCGTGTGGGGCCGGGCGCCGATCGACAGGTACAACCCGTCCGCCGCGACCGTCTTCTCGGCGCCGCTCGCCCGGTCGCGCAGCACGAGCTGGCTCAGCCAGCCGTCGCCGCCACCGCCGACGATCTCCGTGCCGAGCCTCAGCTCGACGTTGGGCGTCGCCGCGAGCTGGCGGGTGAGGTAGTGCGACATTCCCGGAGCGCCGCGCACGACGAGCGTCACGCGGCGCGCGTAGCGTGCGAGATGGAGCGCCGCCTGGCCGGCGGAGTTCGCGCCCCCGACGACGTAGACCTCCTGACCCGCCATCCGAGGCGCCTCGGAGCCGGCGCCGCCGTAGTAGACCCCCGCGCCGGAGAGGGCCTCGAGCGAGGGAATGCCGAGCCTGTGGTACGTCGCGCCGGTGGCGAGGACGACGGCGCGGGCAGTGACGACGGCGTCGTCCGAGAGGGTCGCGACGAGACGGTCCTCCGCTCCGCGGAGCCCTGTCACATCCTGGAGGAAGACGAACCGCGCGCCGAAGACCCATGCCTGCTCGTGGGCATGACGCGCAAGGAGGCTGCCGCTGACGCCGCGCGGGAACCCGAGGTAGTTGCGGATCAGCGAGCTCGACCGCGCCTGCCCGCCGATTCCGCGCGTGTCGACGACGAGGGTGCGGAGTCCTTCGGAGGCGCCGTAGACGGCCGCGGAGAGCCCCGCGGGGCCGGCGCCGACGATGAGCAGGTCGACCTCCGAGTCCTCCGGCTCGACCGCGACGCCCGTCGCCCGCGAGAGCTCGACGTCGCTCGGGTTCACGAGCGTCGTCCCGTCCGGGAGGATGACCACCGGCAGCTCCGCGCCGGCGGGCGGAGCGCCGAGCAGCCTCCGCCCCTCCTCGGAGTCGGCCAGGCAGAACGCATGCGGGAACGCGCACTGCTCGAGCACGGTGCGCAGCTCCGCGGCCCGACCCGACCACGAGTCGCCGACGACGTGAATCGCGTAGGGGGCGGTGCGCCGCTCTTCGGCCCACTCGAGCAGGAACGTCGAGATCGCCTGGTGGAAGAGCTCGTCCGGCGGCGTCGCGGGCCTGACGACGTAGTGGTCGATCTTGCCGTGCTCGATCGCCTCCAGGATCGCGCCGCCGGTCGCGCGGAAGCCCCAGTCGCCCCAGCCGACCAAGAGCGCGCGCTTCGTGTGCGGGTGCAGCTGGCGCACCTCGCCGAGCAGCTCGCCGCCGGTGGCGTCGTCGAGCTCCGTTCCCGAGAGCACGAGCGCGACGGGCTCGTCCGCGGCCCGGAGCTCCGCGAGGAGGCGCCGCGCCTCGGTGGGCGAGCTCGTGCATTCGACGCGGTAGTGGCGCGCGTACCGGTCGAGCAGCTCGTGCTCCACGCTCGCGAGCCCCGCGAGGTCGCCGTCGACGGCGAGGATGACCGGCAAGCTCATCGTGAGCTCAGCATCGCAGCGACGCCGACCGGCCGGCAGTGGGGCCAGCCGTACGGCGGACGACGGTTGCGCCGACAGCGACGCGAGGGTCGTCCACGCAGGGCGGCATGACCTACGGCCGTACGACCGTGTAGGCGTTCCGCGGGTCGTGCGGGAGGTGATGCACCTCCACCGAGCCGAAGCCGGCCTCGCGGAGCATCTGGCCGGCGAGCTCCTCGCCCCACAGCGTGCCGAGCCCGTCGCCGCCCTGGGCGAGCGACACCGTCATGCAGTGGAACGTCGAGATCGCGTAGAGGAACGTCCCCAGCGGGTGGTCGCGGTTGCCGTCCACGTCCGTGTGCCCGGCGATGTCCTGCATCAGGTAGACGCCGCCGGCGCGGAGCGTCCTGCGGATCCCGCGCAGGAGGGCCATCGGCTTCGGCTGGTCGTGAACCGCGTCGAAGGTCGTGACCAGGTCGAACGCCTCCGGCTCCGCGTCCACGTCGTAGGTCGCGAGGTCGCGCGGGACGAACGACAGGTTTTCGAGCCCGCGGCGTGTCGCTTCGGCACGACCCCAGGAGGCCGCCTCCTCCGAGAGGTCGTCGATCGCTTCCTGGGTCACGGTTGACATCACGCCTCCCGACGCTCGAGAGAACCCCCGATCGAGGATACGACGCCGCGCGGGGTCGGGCTACCCTCCCGCGATGCCGGCCCGCGAGGACATCCGCAACGTCGCGATCGTGGCACACGTCGACCACGGGAAGACGACGCTCGTCGACGCGATGCTCTGGCAGTCCGGCTCGTTTCGCGAGCACCAGGAGGTCGCCGAGCGCGTCATGGACTCCATGGACCTCGAGCGCGAGAAGGGCATCACGATCCTGGCCAAGAACACGGCCGTCCGCCACGGTGGGGTGAAGATCAACATCGTGGACACTCCGGGCCACGCCGACTTCGGCGGCGAGGTCGAGCGCGCGCTGCGGATGGTCGACGGCGTCCTGCTGCTCGTGGACGCGAGCGAGGGCCCGCTCCCGCAGACCCGCTTCGTCCTGCGCAAGGCGCTCGAGGCACGCCTTCCGGTCGTCCTCGTCGTGAACAAGGTCGACCGCCCGGACGCCCGCTCCGGCGAGGTCGTGGACGAGGTCTACGAGCTCTTCCTCGACCTCGACGCGGACGAGACCCAGATCGAGTTTCCCATCGTGTACTGCAACGCACGCGCCGGGAAGGCCGGGCTGACGCCAGACGCTCACGCCCTGGAGGCAACCCTCGAGCCGCTGTTCGCAGCGCTGCTCGCCACCATCCCGCCGCCGACCTTCGAGGAGGGGCATCCCCTGCAGGCCCTCGTCGCGAACCTCGACGCCTCGCCGTACGTCGGCCGGCTCGCGATCTGCCGGGTCGCGAACGGGACGGTGCGGAGGGGACGGCAGGTCGCCTGGTGCCGCGCCGACGGGAGCGTCGAGCGCGCCAAGGTGACGGAGCTCTACGTCACCGAGGCGCTCGACCGCGTCGAGGCCGAGGAGGCGGGGCCGGGGGAGATCGTGGCGGTTGCGGGGATCCCGGAGGTCACGATCGGCGAGACGCTCGCCGATCCCGACGAGCCGAGGCCGCTCCCGGTCGTGGCGGTCGACGAGCCGAGCCTCGCGATGACGATCGGGATCAACTCCTCGCCGCTCGCGGGGCAAGAGGGAGCGAAGCTGACCGCGCCGATGGTGAAGCAGCGGCTCGACCAGGAGCTCGTCGGGAACGTCTCGCTGCGGGTCGTGCCCACCGAGCGACCGGACGCGTGGGAGGTGCAGGGCCGCGGGGAGCTCCAGCTCGCGGTGCTCGTGGAGCTCATGCGCCGGGAGGGGTTCGAGCTCACCGTCGGGAAGCCGCAGGTCGTCACGCGCGAGGTCGCTGGCAACGTGCACGAGCCCGTCGAGCGCGTGGCGATCGACGCGCCCGACGAGTACGTCGGCGTGCTCACGCAGCTCCTCGCGCTGCGCAAGGGGCGCCTGCAGCAGATGGTCAACCACGGGACCGGCTGGGTGCGGCTCGAGTACCTCGTGCCCGCGCGGGGGCTCGTCGGCTTCCGCACCGAGTTCCTCACCGAGACGCGCGGCACCGGGATCCTGCACCACGTCTTCGACGGCTACGAGCCGTGGCACGGCGAGCTGCGTACTCGCCCGAGCGGCAGCCTCGTCGCCGACCGGCGCGGCCCGACGACGACCTTCGCGCTGCTCAACCTGCAGGAGCGTGGCTCGCTCTTCGTCGGGCCGGGCGTCGAGGTCTACGAGGGGATGATCGTCGGCGAGAACGCCCGCGCCGAGGACCTCGACGTGAACGCGACGAAGGAGAAGAAGCTGACGAACATCCGCTCCTCCACGGCCGACGAGCTCGTCCGGCTGATTCCGCCGCGGCCGTTGTCGCTCGAGCAGGCGCTCGAGCTCATCCGCGACGACGAGTGCGTCGAGGTGACGCCGGCGTCGATCCGCCTGCGCAAGGTCGAGCTGTCGGCGTCGAAGCGCCAGCAGGCCGCGAGCAGGAAGGCCCGGGGGCTCGGCTGACTCACGCGCCGGGAACGGTCAGCGCGGCCCGGCAGAGCTGGCCACGGGGGCCGAGCGCGCGTGCGACGACCGTGTCCCGCCCGGGCCAGTCGGGGACGGTGAGGCGAACGGTGAACGAGCGCGAGCGCTGGCCGGGGCGGCGGACGGCCCGCAGCACGAATCGCCGCTCGTGCACGACGACGACGAGCCAGCGTGCGCTGCGGCGCGTCGTGCGGACGTCGAGCACCACTCGCAGGGCGTCGTCGTTCTCGCGGGCGCGGAGCCGGATCCTGCTCCCGTCGGTGCAGCGGCGCTCGACGCGGACGTCGGCCTCGTCGTCGCCGCCGTCGTCGGCCGGCGCCGCGAGCGGCGTCACCAGGGCGGCGAGCCCGACCAGGGCGAAGACGGCCAGGTAGCGGACGGAACGGCTCGGCACCCGTCGATGGTGCCGTCCGAAGCGGTGCGGGCGCAATCGGACCTCGGTCCTACGACCCGAGCCCGTTCCGCTCGGCCCAGAGCGCGGCCTGCGTCCGGTCGGTCACGCCGATCGTGCGAAAGACGCTCGTCAGGTGCGCCTTGACGGTCTTCTCGCTGATCGCGAGCTCCCGCGCGATGAGCTCGTTCGGAAGCCCGCGCGCGACCATCGCCAGAACCTGGCGCTCGCGGTCCGAGAGCCCGTCGAGCGGTGCTCTCGCGGCACGGGCGTGAAGGAGCGCACGACCGGCGCGGGGATCGAGCGGCGCCTCGCCACGCGCCGCCGCACGCACCGCGCGCGCGATCTCGTCCGGCTCGGCGTCCTTCAGCAGGTAGCCGATTGCCCCGGCGTCGAGCGCGCGCAGGATCTGCTCGCGGTCGGAGAACGAGGTGAGCACCACGATGGCGGCGTCCGGCCGCGCCGCAACCAGGCGGCGAGTCGCCTCGATCCCGTCGAGCACGGGCATCTCGAGGTCCATCAGGACGACGTCGGGGCTGCGCTCGGCGCAGAGGCGCAGCGCCTCCTCGCCGTCCTCGGCCGCCCCGACGAGCTCGACGTCGGCGAACGTCGCGACGAGATGCTCGAGACCCGTGCGGACGACGGCGTGGTCGTCGGCGATGAGCAGCCTGATCATCGGCGGGGTACCTCCAGGGCGACGGACGTCCCGGCCCCGGGCGACGAGCGTACCGCCACGGTCGCGCCCGCGCGGCCGGCAACGTCCTCGAGCAGCGCGAGGCCGACGTGGCCGTCCTCGTGCCGCCTGATCCGCTCCGTCGCAGCGAACCCGGCGCCGTCGTCGACGACCTCGAGCCGCACCGCGTCGCCGTCCTGTCGCAGCGTGACTGCGACGCGGGTGGCGTGCGCGTGACGGTCGACGTTGCGGAGCGCCTCCGCGGCGGCGCGGTAGACGAGCCGCTCGTCCCCCTCTGCGAGCGCGACGCCGGGCTCGACCTCGAGCTCCGTGACGAGCCCACGCGCGCCGAGCGGGGCGAGGAGGTCCGCGAGCGCCGCCTCGATCCCGCTCGCCCGGAGATTCGGCGGGTGGATCTCGACGAGCAGCGTCCTGAGCCGGCGCATCGCCGCCCGCGTCCCCGCGGCCGCGTCGCGCAGCGTCTCGCGGAGCTCCGGCGGTGCATCCCGCTCGGCTGCCGCGCTCAACGAGTACGAGATCCCGGCAAGGTCCTGGACGGGGCCGTCGTGGAGGTCGGCCGCGATCCTGCGCCGCTCGTCTGCGGAGGCGTCGGCAGCCTGGACGAGCAGCTCCTCGCGCTCCCGCTGCGTCGCCCGCAGCCGCCGGCCGAGCCGCGCCGCGAGCGGCACCTGGACGAGCCAGAGGAGGACGAGGCTCGCGAGCAGGAGCGCAGCGAACGGCAGCCAGATCCTCCGCCCGGTCGCGGCGACGGCGCTCCGCGGCTGGTAGGTCTCGAAGAGGAGCGGCGTCCCGTCCGGCGCGCGCACCGGGACGTAGACCTCGTACAGCTCGCCCTGCCCGCGCTCGAAGCGGTTCTCCGGCGCGCCGAGGTCGCTCTCCTCCGCCCGCGCGGCCCCGGTGCGGAGCGCGGCACGCTTCTCGACGCCGAGCGCAAACCGCATGCCGACGAGACGCGGCTCGTCGGAGTAGACGATCCTGCCGGCGGCGTCCCAGACCTTGACGCGGACGACGCGCTCCCCGAGCACGCGCTCGTTCACGACCCGGTCGACGGCGGCGATCGCCGCACCGTCGCCGCGCACGAGGCCGGGCGCGATCACGGGCTCGACGATGCCCTGGCCGGCGAGCGTGGCGAACTGGCGCGCGTCGCGGAGCGCCTCGCTCCGGGCCAGGCTTTGCAGCGCGAGCAGCGCGGCCGCGCCGAACACGGCCACCACGGCGAGCCCGGCGAGCGCGAACTGGGTCACGGGGTGCCTCATCGGTGCTGCTCTCGGTCTGCGACCAAGGTCCCATTGTCGCCCGGACCCGCGCCGCGGCACGCTCGCACCCGTTGGCCACTCGAGGCAAAGGAGACGAGGATGAGGCAGACCGGCTTGATCGTTGCACTGGGTATCGCTCTAGCGGCGCTCGCGCTCGCGCCGGCGGCAGTCGCGAAGGACGGCGACGTGCGCGTGGAGGGGACGTGCACCGGCGCGAGCACCTCGGAGCTGAAGCTCTCCCGCGAGAACGGGCTCGTGGAGGTCGAGCTCGAGGTCGACCAGAACCGGAATGGCGTCGTCTGGCGCGTCGTGCTCGTCCGGAACGGCAGGGTCGTCGGGCGGAAGGTCCGCGTGACGCGGCCGCCGAGCGGGTCGTTCGAGGCGCGGTTCGTCCGGCGCGGTGCCGGTCGCTTCGTCGCGAGGGCGACGAGCCGTACGGGTGAGCGCTGCACCGCGGCGGCCTTCATCGCGTAGTCCCGGCCCGGCGCGGAGCGGTCGTGGCACGATCGCCCCGTGGGCACCGGCGACATCGTCGCGACGGCGGGTGAGGCGGCGGCCGGGCGGCCGCCGCTCCTCGTGCTCGACCGGCTCGAGGCGTTCCTCGACGCCCACGGGCTCGGAGCGGGGCCGGTCACGGCGACGCGGATCGGCGACGGTGGCGGCTCGAACTTCTCGTTCCTGCTCGTCCGGGGTGAGAGGCGTTACGTCCTCCGCCGTCCGCCGCGCCCGCCGCTGCCTCCCTCGGCGCACGACATGGTGCGCGAGGCGCGTCTCCAGCTCGCGCTCTCGCCGCAGGGGATCCGGCTGCCGCCGATCCTCGCCGTCTGCGAGGACGAGGGTGTGCTCGGGGTGGCGTTCTACGTGATGGCGTTCCTCGACGGGCACGTCGTCACCGACCGGCTGCCCCCAGGGCTCGAGCGTCCGGAGGCTCGGCGCCGGCTCGGCGACGAGCTCGTCGACGCGCTCGTCGAGATCCACGCCGCGGACGTGACGGCGCCCGCGCTCGCCGCATTCGCCCGCCCCGGGAGCTACCTCGAGCGGCAGGTGCGCCGCTTCTCCCAGCTCTGGGAGATCAATGCCACGCGGGACCTCCCTGCCGTGGCCGAGGTCGGCAGTCGGCTCGCCGCGGGGCTCCCCGAGCCGTTCCCCGACACGGTCGTCCACGGCGACTACCGGCTCGGGAACCTGATGGTCGAGCGCGACCGGCCGGATCGCGTGCAGGCGGTGCTCGACTGGGAGATGGGCGCGATCGGCGACCCGCGTGCGGATCTCGGCTACCTGCTCGCCACGTACACCGAGCCGGGCGGCGGCGAGAGCCCGCTCGGCGTCTCGCCGGTGACGGCGCTCGAGGGGTTTCCCACGAAGGCCGAGCTCATGGCGCGTTATGCCGCGCGCAGCGGCCGGGACGTCGGTCCGCTCGACTGGTTCGAGGCGCTCGCGCTCTGGAAGGCGGCCGTCTTCTGCGAGGCGATCTACGGTCGTTTCCTGCGGGGCGAGCTGGCCACGGAGGATGCCCGCGCGGCCGAGCTCGAGCGCGCGGTGCCGCTGATGGCGGAGACGGCGGCAGCTCGCCTCGGCATCTAGGCATCACGTCGATCTCGACCGCGCGCTCGATCTCGCCGCCAGGCTCGAGGACGAGGAGACGCTGCGGAAGCTCGAGCTGCGGAAGTGACCCTCTCCGACGCCCACGACGCAGAGCTCTGCTCCGCCGGCGCCGACATCTCGCGCTTCGCGGGGCTGCGCTGGTCGAACCCTCTCGTGGCGTAGCCTGACGGCGTGACCGAGCAGCGCCGACCGGTGTCGTCCGTCAGGCCCGGCTTCGCCCGGGACGACTGGAACACGCGCTACGCGCAGAAGGAGCTCGTCTGGACGGCGGAGCCGAACCGGCTGTTCGCGACCGAGACGGCGAGCCTCGAGCCCGGCCGCGCCCTCGACCTCGCCTGCGGCGAGGGCCGGAACGCGGTCTGGCTCGCCGAGCAGGGCTGGCACGTCACCGGCGTCGACTTCTCCGACGTCGCTCTCGCGAAGGCTGCCGAGCTGGCGGCGAGCCGCGGCGTTCACGTCGACTGGGTCGTCGCCGACGTGCTCGAGTACGAGCCCGAGCCGCGCGCGTTCGACCTCGTCGCAATGCTGTACCTCCAGCTCCCGCGCGAGGAGCTGCTCCACGCCGTTCGCAGCGCGGTGGGCGCGGTGGCGCCCGGCGGGACGCTGCTCGTCCTCGCCCACGACACGACGAACCTGACCGCGGGCTACGGCGGGCCGAAGGACGCATCGGTGCTCTACACCGCCGCCGACCTCGTCCCGGAGCTCCTGGAGCTCGAGGTCGAGCGGGCGGAAGCGGTCGGCCGCAGCGTGCCGCTCGAGGACGGCGAGGCGATCGCGCTCGACGCCTTCGTCCGCGCCCACCGTCTGCGCTGACCGGCCCCGCGTAAGAACCGGCCTCCCCGGCGACACGAATGTGCATCGACCACCGACGCGGGAGGAACGATGCAGCGGGGAGGGCTCGGAAGGGACGGCAGGCGAAGTCAGGGCGGGAGCGTCGCTCGTGAGGCGCTCATCGTCTCGTGCGCCGTCAGCGCGGGCGTCCACGGCGCGCTGACCCCCGAGCATCTCCGCGAGGAGCCGGCGGCCGGCACCGGCTTCCTCGTCTCGACCGTCCTCCTCGCCGTCGTGTGCGTCGCGCTCGCCCTCTGGCCGGTGAGCCGAGCTGCCGTCGTCGCGGCCGGCGGCGTCCTCGCCGGGCTCGTCGTCGCGTATGCGTTCGCCGTCACGACAGGCATCCCCGTTCTCCACCCGGGGCCCGAGCCGGCCGACGAGCTCGGCCTTGCGACCAAGGCGATCGAGCTCGTCGGGCTCGCCGCCGCGCTCCACCTGACAGCCGACGGCCGCCGCGCCGGCCGGCTCACACGACTGCAACCGAAAGGATCGAGATGACTCACGCACGCACGTGGCCCGCGGGCCGGCTCGCGCTCACGCTGGTGACAGCCCTCGCCGCCGCCCTCGCCGCGCTCGCACTCTCGGGAGGGCAGGGCGCCCAGGCCCACGGCCTCGCGCACGACACGTCGACCGCGGCGAGGACGAGCTCGGAGGTCGCGCTGTACCAGGGGCTCCGGAGCCTCTGGGAGGACCACGTGAGCTGGACGAGGCTCGCGATCATCAGCCTCACGACCGGCTCCCCGGACACGAAGGCGACGGTGGCTCGGCTGCTCCGCAACCAGGCGGACATCGGCAATGCAGTCAAGCCCTTCTACGGGGACGCGGCCGGAAACGAGCTGACGCGGCTCCTGCGGCAGCACATCCTCGTCGCCGCCGACCTCATCGCTGCGGCGAAGGCGGGGAACAAGGCGAAGCTCGCCAGCGAGCAGGCTGCGTGGCAGCGAAACGCTGACGCGATCGCCGGGTTCCTCCACGACGCCAACCCGGACTCCTGGAAGCTCGGCGAGATGAAGTCGATGCTGCGGACTCACCTCGCCCTCACCACCCAGGAGGTGGTCGCGCGCCTGCAGGGCCGCTGGACGCTCGACGTGCGTGTCTACGACGCGATCGTGAAGCAGGCACTCGGCATGGCGGACATGCTGAGCGAGGGCATCGTCCAGCAGTTCCCGGCGCGGTTCGCCTAGGCCGGGGAGGACGAGGGCGGCATGCCGTACATCGACCACGAGCGGGAGACAGGGGCACGGGACCCGGCGCCCGCGTCCCCGATCGAGTGGCGCTTCGGCCGGCTCGTGGACACGGGGTTCCCGCGCGGGCTCGCCGCCCGGCTCGCGCGGGACACGCGCTACGACCTCCACGAGCTCGTCGACCTCGTCGAGCGCGGCTGCGTCCCGGCGCTCGCGGCGCGCATCCTCGCTCCCCTGGACGACGGGGCGCACGCCGCGTGAGCGGAGTCACCTCTATCGTCTCTCCCGTGGAGCGAGCCGCGGCGCCGCGTTCGCCGGCCGGTGAGGCCGGCGTGGCCGTGCCGCTCGATGCCGAGTCGCGGGCCTGGCTCGACGACCTCCGCGGTGCCGGCGCGGCGCGCGAGCAGGCGGTCGCGCGCCTCCACGCGCTGCTGCTTCGCGCCACGCGGTTCGAGACGAGCCGCAGGCGCGCGTCGCAGCCACACCTGCGCGGCGACCTCGACGACATCGCGCAGGAGGCGGCGGACGACGCGCTGCTGGCCGTTCTCACGCGACTCGACGAGTTCCGCGGGCTCTCCCGCTTCACGACCTGGGCCTACAAGTTCGCGCTCTACCAGGCGTCCGTGACCGTGCGCCGGCGCGCCTGGCAGGGCCGCGAGGTTCCCGTCGAGGACAACGCGTGGGCAGTCCTCTCGGACGCGGCCGCAGGGCCGGGGGAAACGGTCGAGACGAGCGAGCTCCTCCGGGCGATCCGCGACGGCATCGCCGGGGTGCTGACCCCGAACCAGCGTGACGTGCTCGTCGCTCTGGCCCTGAACGAGGTTCCCATCGACGTGCTGGCGGAGCGCCGGCACACGACCCGGGGCGCGCTCTACAAGACGTTGCACGATGCCCGTCGCAGGCTGCGCCGGCACCTCGAGAAATCGGGGCACGCGCCGGGCGGGACGACGAAGGAGGTGACGTGACCCAACCGACCAGCACGGAGCGCCTCGTCGCGCGGCTGCTCGGGCCTGCCGCGCCCGAGGTGAGCTGCGAGACCTGCTTCGCGGAGCTCGACCGCTACGTCGAGCTCGAGCTCGCCGGCGCCGACGCCGACGCCGCCCTCCCGGGCCTCGCGGCGCATCTTCAGGGGTGCCCGGCATGCCACGAGGAGCACGAGAGCCTGCTCGCCCTCCTCCGAGAGCAGGGACTGGAGTAGGCTCGAGGCATGAAGACACTCGTGCTCGACGACGAGGAGCTGAAGTTGCTCCTGGCGGCGGTCCGCGCGTACCTCGACGACTTCGGTCACGAGGAGGCGGACGTCCTTCGCAGTGTCAAGCAGCTGCTCGCGAAGCTCCAGGCCGAGGCTTCGCAGCAGCCCGCCTAGCCGCCGTCTGCGATCAGGTCGACGACGTCCCGAGCGGCGGAGCCGTACGGCATCAGCACGTGGTGGGCGCCCGCCCGCGTGAGCCGGACGATGTCCGCGGGCTGGTGCGCGGCCACGGCGACCTGGCCGCGGTACCCGTCGTGTGCGAGTGCGTGGAGGAGCGCGAGGTTCGCGTCGACACGGCGAAGCGTGCTGACGACCCACCCGCGCTCGGGCAGCGGGAGGAGGTGGGGGAGCCCCGGATCCTCCGCGTCGGCGTAGAGCACGTCGACGCCGCGATCCGCCCATTGCCCGAGCGCGACCGGGTCGAAGTCGACGCCGAGGACGGCGAAGCCGCGTTGACGCAGGCCCTCGACCACTCCCGCGCCGTAGCGCCCCAGGCCGAGGACGATGACCTCGGGCTGCACGTCGGGCTCCCGCTGCCCGTCCGGCCGCGGCGTGCCGCGCTCGAACAGGGCGAGCGCGCCGGCGAATCGCATGCCAAGAGCGTCCGCCTGCGGGTACACGTAGACCGAGACGGCGATCGTGACGAGCGCGACGACGGTGAGCAGTGAGGTCGTCTCCTCGTCGACGTGCCCGGAGCCGTAGCCCGACCGCCGCGAGGATGAGTGAGAACTCGCTGATCTGCGCCAGCGCGAGCCCCGTCTGGAGCGAGACCCTCGCGCGGTAGCGCAGCGCGCCGAGCAGACCCATCACCACGGCGGGCTTGACCATGAGCACGAAGGCGGAGAGGACGACCGCGATCGCGAGGTGGTCCACGACCCGGCCGGGCTCGAGCCGCGAGCCGAGGTCGATGAAGAAGAAGAGCAGGAGGAAGTCGCGGAGCGTGACGAGACGCGATCCGATCGCTTCGCGGTAGGGCGTCGAGGCGAGCGAGACGCCGCCGAGGAACGCGCCGACCTCGATCCCCAGACCGATCTCCTCGGCGATCGCGCCGAGTGCCACCGCCCAGGCGATCGCGAACAGCACCAGCAGGTCGGGGAGGCGCGCGAGCCGGTGGAGCAGCGGCGTCAGGGCGTAGCGCGCGAGGGCCACGAGCACGATGAGCAGAGCCGTGCCCCTTGCGCCGACGCCGACGAGCGCGGCGCCGGTCGAGCCCTCCGCGGTGACGGCGATCAGCACGACCACGACGACGAGGTCCTGCACGATGAGGATTCCGAGCGCGAGACGGCCGTGGAGGTCGTCGAGCTCGCGTCGGTCGGAGAGGAGCTTGACCACGATGATGGTGCTCGAGAACGCGACGCCGATCCCCACGTACAACGCCGGTGTGGCGGCAAGCCCGAGCGCGAGGGCGAGGAGGAAGCCGCCCGCCGCGACGATCGCCACCTGGGCGCCGCCCGCGGCGAGCGCGACCGGGCCGAGCGTACGGATGACGTGGACGTCGAGCTTCAGCCCGACGACGAAGAGCAGGAGGGCGATCCCGAGCTGCGCGAACAGCTCGAGCTGGCCGCCCGGCTCGACGAGGTCCGCCGCGCTCGGCCCGACGATCACGCCGACGGCGACGTAGGCGATCACGAGCGGGAGCCGGAGCCAGACCGCCACCGCGCCGGCCGCCGCCGAGACCACGAGAATCGCCGCGACCTGCACGAACACGTCGTCGGAGAAATCCAGGGCTGCGAGGTAAGAGCCGTCCACCGTCTGCCCGAGTATCCCGTCGCCGGGCGCCGGGCGCCTCGGGTGAACACCGCGCCGTGCTGCGGCTTTCAGCGGATCGGGTCAAGCCGCGCGTACGGTGACCCGCACCGTCGAATGCCGGTCGGCACCCCCGAGGCGCGGGTCGGGGAGGGGCATGCTCGGAGCGTCCGACCGAGCCCATGAGGAGGAAGCAGACGATGCCCCGGATGCAGATGACGTCGATCGAGGAGCTGGCCATGCGCTCCGCGCGCCCGTACCTGTACGGCCCCCCGTTCGCGTGGGAGGCTTCCGCCGACCGGTATCGCGCCGGTCGGGCGCCGAAGCCGAGCAGGCGCCGGCTGTCGGACGCGCGCGCCGCCTTCGGTCGGGCGCGCGGCGGCCGCCCGGTCGCTGCCGAAGCGGGCGGGTGCGGCTGACGGTCAGGCGCCGCCGGAGCGTTCGCGTGCGGGCTCCGGCCGTCGCCAGAGCCACGCACCGACAAGTGCCATCGCCGCGGTGGCAGCAGCCGCGACCGCGAGCGGCGCGACGAGCGCCACCACGGCCGCCGAGAGCATCATCGTCGCGAGCGCGACACGCTTCGTCCGCGGTGCGACGGCGCCGCTCGCCTGCCAGTCCCGGACGACCGGACCAAAGGCGCGGTGACGGAGGATCCAGGCGTGGAGCCGCGTCGAGCCCCTCGCAGCCGCGTACGCGGCGACGAGGACGAACGGCGTCGTCGGCAGCAGCGGGAGGACGACGCCGAGCGCCCCGAGGGCGAGGCTCGCTCCCGCGAGGCCGAGCCAGAGCGCGCGCACCGGAGCCGACGCGGTCCGATCGTTCACCGTGCCCAGGATACGGTGAGCGGGGCGCCGGCTTCGCGTATACCTCCGCCGATGCCGGCCGAGTCGTCGCGGGGAACGGTCGATCCCGCCTTTGCGGCGGTCGCTGACGCGTTTACGGACGGCTTCGCGACGCGGGGCGGGCGAGATCGGTGCGGCGCTCGCGGTGATCGTCGAGGGCCGGGTCGTGGTGGATCTCGCCGGCGGGACGGCGGACGACTCGGGCTCGCTCTGGGGCCCCGGGACGATCGTCAACGCGTACTCCGTGGTCAAGCCTCTCGTCGCGACGTGCCTCCTGCTCCTCGTCGAGCGCGGGCACGTCGGGCTCGACGATCGGGTGACACGCTGGTGGCCCGCGCTCGGCAGCGCCGGGAAGGAGGACCTCACCGTTCGCCAGCTGCTCGCCCACGAGGCCGGCCTGACGCTCTTCGACGACCCTCCGACGCTCGCGACGCTGCTCGACTGGGACGCGACCGTCGCCCTCCTCGAGGCCTCGCCACCCGAGTGGCCGCCCGGCACAGCACACGCCGAGCACGTCGTGACGTACGGCCACCTCGTCGGGGAGGTCGTCCGCCGCGTCGACGGGCGTTCACTCGGCGGCTTTCTCCGTGACGAGCTCGCCGGGCCGTGGGGGCTGGACTACCACGTCGGGCTCTCGCGCGGCCTGCAGCGCCGGGCCGCCGACATGGTCGACCCCGAGGGGACGTTCGTCGCGCCGCTCGCGCGGCCGAAGGAGATCGCGGACCCCGACATCGTCAACGGGGCCGCCTGGCGGGCCGCGGAGATCCCCGCCGTCAACGGTCACGGCACCGCGCTCGCCCTCGCTCGCTTCTACGCGGCGCTCGGCGCGGGTGGGACGCTCGACGGGGTCCGCCTGCTGTCGAGCGGGCTCGTCGAAGAGCTGACGACGCCGCAGCTCGTCGCCGGGGACAGGGTCCTCGGCCGCGACGTCGCCTGGGGCCTCGGCGTGCAGATCGACCTCGACGAGGGCGGCTTCGGGATGGGCGGGCTCGGCGGCAACCTCGGGTGGTGGGGCGAGGAGGAGTATGCGATCGGCTACGCCACGCGCCGGCTCGGAGACCACGAGCGCGTCGCTGCGATCGACGATGTCGTGCGCGAGATCGTCTCCCGGGGCTGAGACGCGCATTCCCGGGACGACGCCGCACGCCTCGACGAGCACGCGGCCGATCTCCCGCACCGTCTCCCGCGCAAAGCGGTGGTAGTCGCCGAGCGCTCGTTCGAACAACGCGCGTGCGTCGCGCCAGCGACCCGTTGGCGAGGGCAGTCCAGCCCCGCCGGCTCCACGGGACCGTGGCTCACCGGCGTTGTCGCGCGATCAGGCCCCAGTCGAGTAGCTGCGGTAGACCGTGAGCAGCGCGTCGCGCTGCTCGGGCGTGAGGCTCGGGTCGGCGAGGATCGCCGCGACCGTCCGCTCGGGCCCCGCGGGAGGCTCCGCAGCCCGTTCCTCGCCGGCGTGCTCGTCGTCGATCAACCCCGCCTGCTGGAGCAGCGTCTCCGCGGAGACGTTCAGCGCCTCGGCGAGCGAGCGGAGCACGCGCACCGAGGGTTGATGGAGGCCCCGCTCGATCTGGCTCAGGTACGCGTTCGAGACATCGGTGAGCCGGGCCATCTCGCGGAGCGAGAGGTTCGCGACCTGCCGCTGCGCCTTGATGAAGGCGCCGAGCGCCTCCTGCTGCGCCTTCCAGGCTTCGTCCGAGCCGGTCATCGCGGGAAGCGTAGTTCGGCGTCTACCCGCCCGTGGAGGACGCGGCAGCGCAGGGCACGAGCGGCGGGGAAGGCAGACGCCGTCCCCGCCGCCGGAGAACGAAGCGGCCGCCTATGCCTTCTTCGGCGGGGATGCCTGGAAGACGGGGGCGGACGCGGCGACGACCTTCTCGGCGAAGTTCTTCTGCGAGGCGAGCAGCTGCTCGGCGAAGCCGAACGAGCTCGCGACCACGTCCTTCGGGGCGGGCGTCTCGAACGGGACCGGAAGCTGCTGGCCCTTGGCGAGCGGGGCGACGCTCGACGCCCACAGCTCGACACCGGCCAGCGCGAGCTCCTGGCTCTGCTTGACGGCGGCGAGGACCTGCTCCTGCGCGGCCTTGGAAAGCTCGACGTACGTGGTCATAACGGTGTCCTTTCGGGGTTTGCTTGATCGTAATAGTACGCGAGAACTGCATACTATGTCAAGCACAAATCGCCGGAGCGCTGTCGGAGCGGTGTCAGACACCGTTTGTGTCAAAGGGTGAGACGGTGCCGTCTTCGGGACAGTCGATCCACACCCTGCCGGTGGCCGGCGGGCGTGTCGGCGAGATCTCTGCCTCCGAGGAAACAAAACAAGCCGGCGTGATCAGAGAGCGGCGGACGACGCGGATCCGATGCGGTCATCAGAGAGCGGCGGAAGACGCGCGTCCATGCGGCGGACGACCCTGTGCACAGATTGGCACAGAGTCGGCGCGCTGTCCCCTTGACAAGAACGGTGTCTGACACCGATTGTCTACATTGGCAACGATGCCGATGAGACCGCCGGTTCTAGCCGCGCACGTAGGTGCCCGGCGCGCCCTCGAGCGGTGGGTGCGCCGCGCTTCCCGTCGCGGGCGGCTCGCGCCGCTTGCCGCCGCGGTCGGCGGCCCAGCGGGCCCAGTCCTCCCACCAGGAGCCGGGCTGCTCCGCCGCCCCCGCGAGCCACTCGTCAGCGTCGGCCGGGAGCGCGTCGTTCATCCAGTGCTTCCGCTTCGGGCCGGGCGGGTTGACGATTCCCGCGATGTGACCGGAGGAGGTGAGCACGAACCGCTTCGGCCCGCCGGCGAGCTGCGTCGTGCGGTAACAGCCGTGCCAGGGCGTGATGTGGTCCTCGCGCGCGGAGAGGATGTAGAGCTCGACCGGACTTTTCGCGAGCGAGACCGTGCGACCGCCGATCTCGAGCGTGCCCTGTGCGAGCCGGTTCTCGAGGTACATCCAGTGCAGGTACTCGGAGTGCATGCGGGCCGGCATCCGCGTCGCGTCCTCGTTCCACTGGAGGATGTCGAACGTGGGCGGGTCCTCGCCCTGGAGCCAGCTCGAGGAGACGTAGCGCCAGATCAGGTCGTTTGCACGTAGCAGGTTGAACGTGCCGGCCATCTCGCTCGCCTCGAGGTAGCCGCGCTTCGCCATCCGCTGCTCGAGGCGCGCGACCGTCCTCGCGTCGACGAAGTTCCCGAGCGGTCCCGGCTCGGAGAAGTCGACGAGCGCGTTCAGGAGCGTCGCGGAGCGGATCCGCTCCCTTCCGCCCTTCGTTCGCGCGAGGTCCGCGAGCATCACCGCCGCCAGCGTCGCGCCGAGGCAGAGGCCCACGACGTTCACCTGGCTCGCGCCCGTGATCTCCTGCACGACGTCGAGCGCCTCGAGCGGCCCCTCGCGCAGGTAGTCCTCGAACCCGATCTCGCGGAACGACTCGTCCGGGTTGCGATAGGAGATGCAGAAGACCGTGTGGCCCTGGTCGAGCGCCCACTCGGCGAAGCTCTTCCCCGGGGCGAGGTCCATCACGTAGTACTTGTTGATCCACGGCGGGCTCAAGAGGATCGGGAGCTCGAAGACCGACTCCGTGCGCGGCTCGTACTGGATCAGCTCCATCAGCCGGTTGCGATACACGACCTTGCCGGGTGTCGCCGCGAGGTCCCTGCCGAGCTCGAGCTCGGACGTGTCGACCTGGCGCGGCCAGCCGCCGTTCGTCGCCACGTCGTCGAGGAACCGCGCGACGCCCCGCGCGACGCTCGAGCCGCCGGTCTCGAACGCGCGCTTGAGCGCGGTCGGGTTCCCGAGCAGGAAGTTCGTGGGCGCGAGCGCGTCCACCAGCTGCCCGACGGCGAACTCGGCCTTGCCGCCGAGCTCGTCGTCCGAGCCCGAGGCGGCGAGCTCGCGCATCGTCCTTGCCCAGAGGAGGTAGCACTGCCGGAGCCCGTAGAACCCCGGGTTGGACTCCCACGCCTGGTCCGCGAAGCGCGGATCGCGGTCGGCCGTCGGCATCGGTCCTTCCGTCTTGGCGCCGACGGCGCGTGCGGCGACGGTGGCGCCGATCTCGACGAGCCCCGTCGCGAACCGCATCGTCGCGCCCGCGAGCGCCCCCGGGTCGCCGGCCAGCCGCTTCCCGAGCCCGGCGATCGCCTCGCCGAACGCAACCGGGTCGGCGATCGCGCCGAGGCCCCAGTCGGGGTCGGGCGCGCCCGCTCCGTCGTCTCGTGCCTCTGCCATCGCCCGCACCGTAGCGCGGCCGGTCACATCGTGAGGCCGCCGTTGACCGAGCACACGTCGCCCCTGGCCGGCCGCACGGGATCTGCGCGACCACCGGCTGAGCGGCGGTCGATCTCGTGCCGATCGCAACCCTATGACGTCGCCGACAGCCGCTCGAGGAGCGGGCGCCAGGCGGTTGCGAGCGCGTCGTGCCCCATGAAGAGACCGAGGTGGCCACCGCCCACGAGCAGCGTCGTGACGTCGGCCGGATCGGAGCCGACGTGCCCGGCAAGGGCGAACACCTGCTCCGGCGGGGTGATGTGATCCTTCGCCCCGCCGAGGAGCCAGACGGGGCAGCTGATCGCGGCGAGCGCCACCGGCCTCCCGTCGATCGCCATCTCCGCACGGACGAGCTCGTTGCCGAGAAAGAGGTGCTCGACCGCCCACAGGTACATGGCGCCCGGGATCGGCTGCGTGTGCGCGTACCAGTCGCGAAACGCCCCGTAGCGGGCGACGTACGCATCGTCGTCGAGGTGAAACGCGAGGTCGAGGTGCGTCGCGAGCTCGGTCTCGGGCTGGAGCGCGACGAAGCCGCCGAGCATGAAAGAGCCCTTGAGCATCCCGCCGCCAAGCTCGACCGCGAGCCGGTACGGCGTCATCCCGCCGCCGAGGCGGACGTAGTCGGCGATCGCCGAGTCGCCGGCGTGCGCGTCGATCGGCGCGCCCGCGACCGTGAGCGTCGCGACGTCGTCCGGATGGAGCGCGGCGTAGATCGTCGCGAGCCAGCCGCCCTGACAGTCGCCGACGAGGTCGACCGGGCCGCCGATCCGCGCGATCGCCGACGCGACGACCTCCAGGTAGTCGTCGACGGACGCGTCCTTCGTCTCGTCCGTGGCGCCGAGCCACTCGAGGACGTGCACCTGCCGGTAGCCGGCGGCGAGCGCCGTCCGCACCTGGCTCTGGTCGGGATGGAAGTCGACGATGCACGAGTGGTGTCCCGCCTGCGGGGGGAGCACGAGCAGCGGTCGCCCCTTCCGGGACGCCCCGAAGCGCCGCAGCGCCGCAAGACGCGAGCGCTCGACGACCTCGTTCGGAGTGCTCCAGGTGGGCGGGCGCCGGTCCGCGGCGATTCGCGCCCAGCGCGCGGAGTCCGTCAGCAGATCGAGCGGCGTCGCCCCGCGTGCGATCGCGCCGGCCCAGTAGCGGGCAAAGGCGTCCGCGCTCTCCCGGTACCCGACCAGCCAGCTTGCCGCGGAGCGGCGGGCGACGCGGGTCGCGGCGAGCGCGGACTCGTGGAGCGAGATCGACGTCAAGGTTCCTCCCCGGGGTCGTCGGACGGTCGCCGCGCGGACCCTACGTGGCGGGGCGGCTGTCAGCGGTGGGCCGTGACGAACGCCCGTACGGCGGCGTCGAAGCGGTCGGGAGCCTCGAGGTTCGGGAGGTGGCCCACGCCGGGGAGGATCAGTACCTCGGGGTCGGGCAGCGACGCGACGAGCTGCGCTGTGACCTCCGCGGTGGAGAACGAGTCCGCGTCGCCCGCGACGACCAGCACCGGCACCCGGAGGTCGCGCAGGAGCCGGTCGTAGGCAGGTCGCTCGGCCCGGCCGCGAAGCGCGGCCGAGGCGCCCGCGGGCGACGTCGTCAGCATCGTCCCGAGGACGTCGAGCACGAGCTGCGGGTCGCGCCGCGCCGCCGGCCCGAACAGGCGCCCCGCCATCTCGAGCGCATGGTCGAACATCCCGTCCCGCTCGAGTTGCGCGGCTGTCGAGCGCCGCGTCTCGGCCTCCTCCGGCGTGAGCGGTGCCGCCGTCGTCGCGGTCAGGACGAGCCCCGAGACCCGCTCCGGGCTCCCGAGCCCGAGCTCCATCGCGACGAGGCCGCCGAGGCTGAGCCCGACGACCGTCGCACGATCGACCTCGATCGCGTCCATCAACTCGACGACCGCGTCGGCGAGCCCGCGCGGAGTGATCGTCTCGCCGCGCGGCGTCGACTCGCCGTACCCGGGCAGGTCGGGCGCGACGACACGGAACGCATCGCTCAGCGAGTCGAGCTGTCCGACCCACATTGCCCGGTCGAACGGGTGCCCGTGCACGAGCACGATCGCCGGCCCGCTCCCGCGCTCCTCGTAGGCAAGCGGGGCCGAGGTCGCGACGTCCCGCTCCACGAGTTGAGCATACGGCGCGGGGAGAGCGCTGCCGCGGCGGTCGCCGATGAGGTCCGCGCTCCACCACGGTCGTACCCGTAGATGGTGTGGCAGACCGAACCCGCGGGAGTCGCGATCGCCGTAGTGTGCAACCGCGCGGCGATGGGGATCCTCGGGTGAACGGTCGAGCAGGCGAGAGAGAAGGGGCAGCTACATGAGCGAGCGGATCGCAACCTCGAACGGGAACGGCAGCGGGCGCCTCGCTGCGCACGAGCGGATGTCGACGGGGGCGCTCGCGCGTTGGGCGTGGGCCTGCGCGTCGCACCCCTGGCGGGTCGCGCTCGCCTGGCTCGGGATCCTCGTCGCGCTCGTCGTGCTCGTCGTCACGGTCGGCGGCGGCCTCAAGGACGTGTTCGAGATCCCCGGGTCGGACACCCAGAGGGCGACCGACCTGATCGAGTCGGAGTTCAGGTCCGAGCAGGGCGCCGTGCTCAACCTCGTCTTCGCCGCGCCCGAGGGGCAGCGGCTGGACACCCCCGAGCGCAGGGCCGCAATCGAGGAGGCGGTCGCGAAGCTGCAGACGCCCGCGTTCGCCCCGAAGAACGGCAAGGCCGGGATCGAGAGCGTGGGCGACCCGTTCGGCGAGGACACGTTCTCGGGGAACGGCCGGATCGCCTACGCCGAGGCGCAGTTCTCGGAGACGATCGAGACCGAGGATCGCCCCCAGGTCGAGGCGGTGCAGGACGCCGTCCGAGAGGTCGTCGAGCCGGCCGGGGTGATCGTCGAGTTCAACGGCGACGCCGAGTTCCCGCCGATCGAGCAGGGCACGCAGGAGCTGCTCGGCCTGCTCGCGGCGCTGATCGTGCTGCTGATCGTGTTCCGGACGTTCGTGGCGGCCGCAATTCCGATCGGGCTCGCGATCGTCGCCGTCGGCACGGCGTTCATCCTCCTCTTCATCCTCGCCGGGCTGACCGACATCAACACGGTCACGCCGCTCCTCGTCTCGATGATCGGAATCGGCGTCGGGATCGACTACTCGCTGTTCATCGTCACGCGCTTCCGGCAGCTCCTGCACGAGGGGCTCTCGCCGCACGACGCGGCCGCGGAGGCGGGCGCGTCGGCCGGGCGCGCGGTGCTCTTCGCCGGCCTCACCGTGGCCATCTCCGTCACGGGGCTCGCGTTCTTCGGTCTCGACTTCGTGACGAAGCTGGGTATCGGCTCCGCGCTCGGCGTGCTCACCACGGTGCTGATCGCGAACTCGCTGCTGATCGCGATGCTCGCAAAGCTCGGCCACAGGGTCGACCGGCTCAAGGTGCCGTTCCTCCGCCCGCTCGACGACTCGGAGGCCGCCCGCGAGAAGACGCTCATCGCGCGCTGGGGCCGTTTCGTCACGGCCCATGCGAAGCCGGTGTTCGTCGTCCTGCTCGTGCTCGGCGTGGTGCTCGCCGGGTCGTCGGCGCTCGTCCGGCTCGGCGCCTCCGACCAGGGCACGCAGCCGACGGACCAGACGGCGCGGCGCGCGTACGACCTCCTCGCCGAGGGCTTCGGGCCCGGGTTCAACGGGCCGATCCCGATCGTGGTCGACGTCAACGGCGACCCCGGAACGCCGCAGCGCGTCTACGAGGGCGTCCAGGGCCTCGAGGGCGTCGCCTCGGTGGCGGAGCCCCAGTTCAACGACGCAAAGACCGTCTCGATCGTCTTTGTCACGCCGAGCTCGGCGCCACAGGACGAGGCGACCGGGCAGCTCGTCGACCGTCTGCGCGACGAGGTCCTCCCCGAGGCGGTCGCCGGCGGCAGCTCGGCCGTCTACGTGTCCGGCCTCAACGCGGCCTTCAAGGACATCGCCGACCGGATCATGGAGCGGCTCCCGCTCTTCCTCCTCTACGTGATCGGCGTGACGTTCATCGTGCTCGCGATGGCGTTCCGCTCGATCGTGATCTCGCTCACCGCCGCGATCACGACCATCCTGTCCGCGTTCGTCGGCTTCGGCGTGTTGACCCTGGTCATCCAGGAGGGGCACCTGATGAGCCTCACGGGGCTCGACCGAACGGGGCCGATCGAGACCTTCGTGCCGCCGATCGCCTTCGCGATCCTGTTCGGGCTCTCGATGGACTACATGGTCTTCCTCACGAGCCGGATCCGCGAGGAGCACGTCCACGGCCTCGAGACGAGGGAGGCGGTCGAGCACGGCATCGCCGCGATCGGCCGCGTCGTCGTCGCCGCGGCGATCATCATGGGCACGGTCTTCGCGGCGTTCATCCTCACGCCCGACCGGATCTCGAAGGAGTTCGGCCTCCTCCTCGCGGTCGCCATCCTCACCGATGCGCTCGTGGTGAAGATGACGCTCGTGCCGGCGTTCCTCACGCTGATGGGGAAGCACGCCTGGTACATCCCGCGCTGGCTCGACCGGCTGCTGCCGAACTTCACCATCGAGCCGCCGCACGACGGTGAGATCCGGCCGGCGACCGAGCCCGAGCCTGCCCCGGAGGTGGTCGCACGAGGTTGACGTCGCGAGCCCGCGCGTGACCACCGCCCCTGCCGCCGAGCGCTACCTCCGGCTCGGCCTCCGGCTCGGCCGCCACGTCGAGGGCATCGTCGGCGCGTACTTCGGCCCGCCCGAGCTCGCCACCGCCGTCGACGAGGAGCCCCTCCGCGAGCCGAGACACCTCGCCGCCGACGCGGACGCGCTGCTCGCCGAGCTCGACGACGGCTGGCTGCGCGACCAGGTGGCCGGGCTCCGCGCCTACGCCGGTGCGCTCGCGAGCGAGGCCGTGTCGTACGCGGACGAGGTCGAGGGCTGCTACGGCGTGCGGCCCGTGCGCACCGACGAGCGGGTGTTCGCCGCCGCGCACGACGAGCTGGAGCGGCTGCTTCCGGGCGACGGCCCTCTGGTCGGGCGCTACCGGCGCTTCGAGCGCTCGCTTCGCGTCCCTGCCGAGCTGATCGAGCCGACGATCACGGCGGTGATCCAGGAGGCGGGCAGGCGAACACGGGAGCTGGTCGAGCTCCCCGAGGGAGAGGGCGTCGTCGTCGAGAGCGTGCGCGACAAGCCGTGGCTCGCGTTCTGCCAGTACCTCGGCCGCTTCCGCAGCCGGATCTCGGTCAACGTCGACCTGCCCATGACCGCGATCGAGCTCCTCGTCCTCGCGATGCACGAGACCTATCCAGGGCACCACGCGGAGCGGTGCTGCAAGGAGCGGCTGCTCGTTCGCGGGCGCGGACTGCTGGAGGAGGCGATCGTGCTCGTGCCCACGCCGCAGTCGCTCGTCTCCGAGGGGATCGCCGGCCTCGCGCCGTACGTCCTCCTCGAGACGGCCGCCGGCGAGGCGCTCGCCGCGATCGTCCACGACGCGGGGATCGGCCTCGACCTCGCCCATGCCGTCGCGCTGCAGCGCGCCTGGGAGCCGTGCACGTGGGCCGAGGTGAACGCGGCGCTCATGCTCCACGAGGACGGGAAGACGGATGAAGAGGCTCAGGCATATCTCGAGCGGTGGGGGTTGCTCGACCCCGAGCACGCCGCGCACGTGATCCGGTTCCTGCGGGAGCCCACGTCCCGCACCTACATCCTCACCTACGCCGCCGGGCTCGAGCTCTGCCGTGCCTTTGCCGGCAGCCGTCCGGAGCGCCTGCGCCGCCTGCTCACCGAGCAGGTGCGGGTCGGCGAGCTCCGCGGCGCCACCGGGGGCTCTCGCGGCCGCTGAGATCCCGCCTGCAGGCCGGTGTGGGATGGAAACCTCGACCACGGGCATCACGATCGCGACGTACGAGATGGCCGGCGAGATCATGTGAGGCTCGTTCGCGCTGGCCGAGTAGCCCGGCCCGCGGAGGAGCGGCTTCGCGCTCTCGGCGGCGGCCCTCCGGCCGGGGGGTGCTCTATCCTCGGCCGCGTGTCGGGAGGACGCCGATAACGACGCTGCCGCGTCCCGTCGATCGCCGTGTGCCGTGGCGCACGCTGCTCGCCGCCGTGCTCGTCGCGATGACCGGCGCCGCGGTGATCTCGATCAAGAGCACGCTGATCATGGTCTTTCTCGGCGTCTTCCTCGCGCTCGTCTTCGAGGTGCCGCTGCGGGCTTTCACGCGCTGGACGAAGCTCGGGCGCGGACTGTCGGCGACGATCCTCGTCCTCGGGACCGCGGTCGCGGTCACCGTGCTCGCGCTCGTGCTCCTCGTCCCGCTCGTGGGCGCGCTCCGCGACTTCCTCAAGGACCTGCCGCAGTTGATCGACGAGCTCCGCGACTCCGACGAGCTCTCGTGGCTCGGCGACTCGGGTGCGGCGGAGAACACCCAGCAGGGCGCCTCGAACCTCGCCGACGCGGTCCCGGACGCGATCTCGGCGATCCTCGGGGTCGCCGGGTCGGCGTTCTCGGCCGGGCTCGCGATCTTCACGGTGATCTTCCTGACGCTGTTCCTGCTGGTCGATATGGACCGCCTGCGGGAAGTGACCCGCAGCATGTTGCTGCCGAGCGACGCCGAGCGGTGGCTCGCGGTGTGGGAGCACGTCACGCAGACCGTCTCCCGCTGGGCGATCGGCGCCGTCACGATCGCCGTGATCGCGGGGACCGTCCAGGGCGGCACGGCTGCGCTGCTCGGGTCGAGCTACGCGCTCGCGCTGGGCTTGATCGCGGGGCTCTTCGACCTGATCCCGAACCTCGGCGCGACGATCGCCGGCTTCATCCTCGTGCCGACGATCCTCGCCGAGGAGGGGCTCACCGACGCGATCATCATGCTCGTCGTCATCCTCGTCTATCAGCAGCTCGAGAACAACCTGCTGAGCCCGACGATCTACGGCAAGGCCGTGAGCATCTCGGCCTTCTTCGTCATCCTCGGGGTGACGATCTTCGGCGCGCTGCTCGGCGTGCTGGGGGCGCTCGTCGCGGTCCCGGTCACCGCGTCGCTGCAGATCATCGCGCAGGAGGTGACGAAGGCGCGCCGGGCGACGATCGAGGCCGCCCGGGCCGCGCTCGCGCGCGACGAGCCGGTCGACCCGGTAGCGCCGGGGTAGGAGTGCTCGAGTCCCTGCTCTGGGGGCTCGCCGCCAGCTCGTCGCTCGTCATCGGCGGGCTCGTCGCGATGCGGGTCGAGCTCGACAGGCTCCTGCTCGGGCTCGTGATGGCGTTCGGCGCCGGCGTTCTCCTGAGCGCAGTCTCGTTCGAGCTCGTCGAGGAGGCATTCGACCAATCGCGACTCCTGCGGGACGTGGCACTCGGGCTGCTGGCCGGCTGCGCCGCGTACTCGCTGGGCGACCTCGTCATCGACCGTCTCGGAGGCGCCGAGCGAAAGCGCATCGCGGGCCGTGACGAGGAAGGCTCGCCCCTCGCGATCGTGCTCGGGATCGTGCTCGACGGGATCCCCGAGTCCGTCGTGATCGGCCTGACGATCCTCGAGGGCGGCGCCGTCAGCGTTGCGATGCTCGTCGCGGTCTTCCTCTCGAACCTTCCCGAGGCGATCGCGGCCACGTCGGGCCTCGTGGAGGGCGGGTGGCGGCGGTCGAGGATCCTCGGGCTCTGGCTCGGCGTGACGGCGGTGTCGGGCCTCGCCTCGCTCGCCGGCTACGCCTTCCTCGACGGCGCCTCGTCGAGCGCGATCGCGGTCGTGCTCGCCTTCGCCGGCGGCGCGATCCTGACGATGCTCGCCGACACGATGATGCCGGAGGCGTTCGCCCACGGTGGCCGCTGGGCCGGCGTGCTCACCACCTTCGGCTTCGCGACGGCCTTCGCCGTGAGCGCGTTCGAGTGACGACGATGCCGGCCGGGCGGGGTGCCCGCCTCGGCCGGGCACCCACGCGCGTGCGGACGCTCGCTACGCCGCGGCGACGGCCTTGCGCGCCGAGCGGAGCTTGAAGGCGAAGACGATCTCCGTGATGCCGCGTATGAGCGCGATCACGCCGACCCAGATCACGAGCAGGATCGCGCTCCGGCCCCAGTAGCCGGCGGCCCAGAAGCCGATCAGCACCTCGACGATCCCGGCCACGAGCTGCACCCACCAGACGGGGATCTCGTCCTTCGTGGCGATCGAGACGATGATGTCGAAGAAGCCCTTGAAAATGAGAAAGAAGCTCATCACGGCGGCCAGCGCGGCGAACGTGTTGCCCGGATGGATGAAGGCCACGATCCCGACGCCGATGAACAGCACGCCGAGAAGCCCGTGCAGCAGCTTCCACCACCGCGCGGACGCGGCCAGCATGAAGAACTCGTTGACGCCGGCGAAGATCGCGACGATCCCGAAGAGGATCGAGATCGCGCTGACCGACGTGTAGTCGAACCGCAGGATGATGATCGAGACCAGGAGCCAGAGGATCCCGGTCACGAGGAAGAGCCACCAGGCCCGGCCGAGCTCGGCGACGGCCTCGCGTTCCTCGAGGTCGAACGTGGACATCGTTCCTCCCGTTGAGTGGGGTCCGGGCCTCCGCCCGGCTTCACGGCGAGCGCTTTCGCCCCGAGCGCCTCGAAATCCTCCCTGCGCGATCCCGCTTCCGCGGGGCATGCTCGATCGCGCCGCCGTCGCGTCGCCCGCCCGCGCCGCCGGGATCGGCGTGGCCCTGGCGCTCGCCAACGTCAAGAACCTGTCACTGATCCTCGGCGCGAAGCTCCTCGTCGACAACCTGTAGCACGGAGGGGCGGCGGGCGCCGCCGCACCTCCGTCGCCAGATCCCGAGGATCTGCTTCTTCTTCGCCTCGAACTCCTCGTCGGTGAGGATGCCCTGCGCCTTCAGCTGCGCGAGCTGCTCGAGCTCCGCGGCGTGGTCGGGGGCGGCGGGAGCAGCCGCGGCCGGAGGCGGAGGAGCGGCCGCCTGCTGCGCGGCCGGCTCAGCCGAGCGCCTTCGCCTTGAGGGCCTCGAACTCCGCCTGCGTGATCGCGCCGGAGTCGAGCAGCCCCTTGGCCCGCTCGATCTCCCCGGCCGCGCCGCCCGAGCCGGCGACCGACCGGATGTACTCGTCCGTCGCCTGCTGCTGGGCGTGCACCTCCCTGACGCTCCGCTCGGACATCCCCTCGTGGTTGGCGATCAGGTAGATGAAGACGCCGAGGAACGGCAGCACGATCACGAAGATGATCCAGAGCACCTTCGCGAGCCCCGACGCGTCGCGGCGGCGGAAGACGTCCGCGAAGACGGTGATCAGGAGCCAGAACCAGATGATCCACGCGAAGAAGACGAGCATCGTCCACATCACGTCGAGGAATGGATAGTCGGCCGCGAGCAACGTCCACCTCCCTGTTCCGAGTTGCCGCCCATTCTCCGTCATTCGTGCCCGCGTGGCGCGCACCGCGTGAGCCTCTCACCCGGGTGAGCCGGTCGGGCCGGACCTGCTTGGCCGAGGCCCCGTTGACGCTCGTCGACGCGCCCGTCGGCTTCGGGAAGACGCTGCTCGTCGAGTCGTGGTGCGCCCGGCACGACGGCGCGGTCGCCTGGGTGTCGCTCGAGACGGGCGACAACGACCCCTCGCGGCGCGTCTTCTCACTCGAGCGGATCGCCGACCTCGGGCTGCGGCTCGTGAGCGTCGCGGGGGAGAACGGCGAGAACGGAGCCGGCGACCGCGCCGGCCGACGTGCTCCGTCCGGAGGCGAGTCAGGCCGCCGCGGGACCGGGCTCGGGTGTCGGCGGCGGTCGCTCCGCCGCGGCCTGCGCCGCTTTCGCCTGCGCCAGCTCCCGGCTGATGTGGATCGCGGCCGACGTGAGCGGCGCGGCGAGGATCATCCCGATCATCCCGAAGAGGCTGCCGAAGCCGATCGTGACGATGAGGACGACGAGCGGGTTCAGGTCGAGCGTCGCACCGAAGGCGATCGGCTGGACGATGTTCTGCAAGAGGCCGTTCGCGAGGATCACGACCACGAGCATGATCACGGCGCTCGTCGTGCCCTGGGCCGCGAGCGTGAGGATCACGGCGAACGCGCCCGAGACGAAGGCGCCGATGAACGGGACGTACGCCGTGACGAAGACGACCACCGCGATCGTGCCCGCGAGCGGCACGTCGAGGACGAGCGCCGCGAGCCCGACGACCACGGCGTTGAACGCGGCCACGTAGCTGACGCCGAGAAAGTACCGCCGGAGCGACCTCATCACGTTCCCGGTGATGATCGTGGCGACCTCGCGCGGCACTCCCAGGTTGCTGTCGACGAACCGCCGCACCGTCGGGCCGTCCTTCAACAGGAAGAACGTCGAGAAGGCGGTGAACGTCAGGAAGAACACGAGCGAGGTCAAGCCCTTGATCCCCTCGGAGACGCCCTGCAGCAGCGTCTTGCCGGTCTCCGCCGCCGAGCTCTTCACCTGCTCCGCCGTCGATGACGTCCCCCCGGCACCGGCGTCGTTCATCCAGCCCTGGACCTTGTCGACCGCCTCGTTCGCGGCCGCCTTGATCTGGGACGACTGCTCGAAGATCCCGCCGAAGACCATCAGCGCGATCACGACCGCGATCGCGAGCAGGCCGACGAGCACGATCGCCGCTCCCGCCGCCCGGGGAAGGCGATGGTGCTCGAGCTTCGTCACGAGCGGCCCTGAGACCGTCGCGAGGATCGCGCCGAGCGTGACCGGGACGACGATCGTCGAGGTCAGGTCGAGCAGCCAGACGAGCCCGACGAGCAGGATCGAGACGCCGACGAGGAACCATGCGAGCAGGCCGAGATCGCGGAGCCACAGCGGGGCCGAGAAGATGCGCGAGAGCGATGTCGCGTCGATCTGGACGACGGTCGGGGCCGCACCCACGGACGGGGGCGCGACGTCGGGTCCGCCGTCGCGCTTCGCGAGCCGATCGAGGAACCCCAGCTTCACCTGCACCGCCTCCGCTCGTCGGATAGCTCCGGGCGGGAACGTACTCCGGCGAATGGTGACCGGGAGGCGCTCCGGGTGGAATCACCCGGGTGAAGCCATGGTCGGCGTATGCGCGCCGTGGCAGTGCTTCCACTTCCGCCCCGACCCGCAGGTGCAGTGGTCGTTGCGACCGCGGTGGGCGTCCTCCGTGGCGTAGACCCGCATGAGCTCCGCGGGTGCTCGTCCGTGGCGGAGCTGCTCGGCCATGAACCGCATCGGCCGCTCGACATGGTGGAAGAACGCCTTGTACCCGGCGCACAGGTAGTTGAGGCCGGGCTCGCCGTCGGGCGTGCGAACGAAGCGGTCCTTCGGGCAGCCCCCGTGGCAGGCAAAGCGGACGTCGCACTCGCGGCAGTAGCGGGGAAGCGTGTCCCGCTTGTCGAGCCCGAACCGCCGCTGCCGCTGCGACGCCACGAGCTCGAGCATGTGCGTCTCGCGAACGTTGCCCAGCCTGAAGCGCGGCTCGACGAAGTGGTCGCAGGAGTAGACGTCGCCGGTGTGCTCGAGCGCGAGCGCGAGGCCGCACGTCTCGGAGTGGACGCAGAGGCCGGGTGGCTCGCCGACCCAGTTCGCGAGCGCCACGTCGAACAGCTGCACGTACACCTCGCCGACGTCCCGGCGCACCCACTCCTCGAACACGTCGATCAGGAACCGCCCGTACTGCTCGGCGGTGACGGAACGCCCGGTGACGCGGTCCCCTTCCTGCACGTATAGCGGCCGGTCGCGCCACGAGGCCCACGGCACCGTGTCCTCCCCGTCGGCCTCGGCGACGCGCTCGATGATCGGGATCAGCTGCACGAACCGTGCACGACATTCGTCCCGCAGAAAGCGATACACCTCGCCCCCGCGGCCGGCGTTCGCGGCGTGGATCGTCGTGAGCGCGTTCCACTCCACGCCGGCCTCGCGCAGGTGGCCGAGCCCTTGCATGACCTGGTCGAAGGAGCCCTTGCCGCCCTTGTTCACGCGGTAGGCATCGTGCAGCTCGCGCGGCCCGTCGATCGAGATTCCCACGAGGAATCCGTGCTCCCGGAGGAACGCGGCCCACTCGGGGTCGAGCAGCGTCCCGTTCGTCTGGATCGTGTAGACGGCGCGCTGGCCGGGTCGGAGATGGCGCTCGGCGAGCTCGACGGAGCGCCGGAAGAAGTCGAGCCCCATCAGCGTCGGCTCGCCGCCCTGCCAGGCGATCGTCACCTCCGGCACACGCGAGTGCGCTTCGATCAGCTGCCGGACGTACGTCTCGAGCAGGTCGTCCGCCATCCGGAAGCGAGAGCCCGGGTACAGCATCTCCTTCGAGAGGAAGAAGCAGTACGCGCAGTCGAGGTTGCAGACCGCCCCCGTCGGCTTCGCGAGCAGGTGAAACGACGTGGGCGAGTGTCGAGCCCTCGCGCTCATCCGGGTATCGCGGTCAGGAACGGGACCGCCTCGTCGCCGTCGGCGTCAGTGGTGACTGTCGTCCTCGTCTTCCGCATGGCGGCCTCGTGTCCCGCCTCGGCTACTGGCGCGCCATGGCGATGCGCAACCGCTCCTCCGGGGAGATCAGGTGGTCGGCGTCGCCGGCGTCCTCGCCGAGGTCGATCTGCACCCAGTCGATCGTGCCGGTGAACCGGCTCGACCCGGCGTCGTAGTCGTCGCTCACCGTCGTGCCCGTCTCGTGCCCGACGTCCGCGGTCTCGTCGGCGGAGAAGATCAGCGGCTGGGTGTGCTCGACCCGGCCCGCTGCGACGTTCTCGCCGTCGACGTAGAGCGTCACGCCGCCGCCCTTCGCCAGGCCGCCTCCGTCGTAGGCGAACTCCATGCGGACCTGGTGCCTGCCGGCGGCGACGGGCGCGTCGGCCGCGACCTTGAAGCGCCGGACGCCGAAGAAGCTGTAGCAGTACGTCGGCCGCCCTTCGTGGAGGTAGAGCGACCAGCCGCCGAACGCGCCTCCCTGGGCGACGAGGACACCACTCGCGCCGCCCTCCGGGACGAGGATCTCGGCCGTCACCGCGTGCGACTTGTTCTTGATGTTGAGGAGCGAGGCCTCGCTGAGCCGGCCCATGCCCGCGAAGAGCAGCTGCGAGGAGCCCTTGATCAGCGTCGGCCGGCCCGAGGTCTCGGGGTCGAGCCGCTCCACGCGCCGGTCGTCGAGTGGAAGCACGTTGTGCTTGCGCGCCTCCTCGAGGAACAGCTCCTGGAGCTCGGCGAGCTTCTCGGGCATCTCCGCGGCGAGGTCCCTGGCCTGCGTCCAGTCCGTGTTCGTGTCGTACAGCTCCCAGACGTCCTCGTCGATCCGCGGCAGCGGGCCCATCACCCACGGGGTCGAGTGCCGCGTCACGGCCGTCCAGCCCTCGTGGTAGACACCCCGGTTGACGAACATCTCGAAGTACTGCGTCGTCCGGCGCTCCGCCGCGGACGGGTCTTCGAACGTGTACGCCATGCTCACGCCCTCGATCGGCCGCTGCTCGACGCCGTGGACGACCTTCGGCTCGGGCAGGCCCGCCACCGCGAGCACCGTCGGGGCGACGTCGATCACGTGGTGGAACTGGGTGCGAACCTCGCCCCTCGCCTCGAAGCCGCGCGGCCAGTGGACGACGGTGCCGTTGCGTGTCCCGCCCCAGTGCGAGGCCACCTGCTTCGTCCACTGGTACGGCGTGTCGAGCGCATGCGCCCAGCCCACCGCATAGTGGTTGTACGCCTCCGGGGTTCCGAACGCGTCGATGTTCCCGGCCATCATCTCGACCGTCTCCATGTCGGCGGCGCCGTTCAGCATGAAGTACTCGTTGAAGGTCCCGCGGGTCGTGCCCTCGGCGCTCGCGCCGTTGTCGCCGACGATGTAGTAGACGAGCGTGTCCTCGAGCACGCCCAGGTCGTCGAGGGCGTCCACGAGCCGCCCGACGTGGTGATCGGTGTGCTCGAGGAAGCCCGCGTACACCTCCATCTGCCGCGCGAGCACGGGCTTGAGGTCGTCGGCCATCTCCTCCCAGGCGGGGATCTCTGCCGGCCGGGCCGTCAGCTCCGCGTCGCCCGGGATCACGCCGAGCTCCTTCTGCCGCTCGAAGATCCGCTCGCGGAGCGCGTCCCAGCCGTCGTCGAAGGCCCCCTTGTACCTGTCCGACCACTCCGCCGGCACGTGGTGCGGCGCGTGCGTCGCGCCTGGGGCGAAGTAGACGAAGAACGGTTTGTCGGGCATCAGGGCCTTCTGCTGGCGGACCCACTTGATCGCCTTGTCGGCGATGTCCTCCGTCAGGTGGTAGCCCTCTTCCGGCGTCCGGTCGGGCTCCACCGGGATCGTTCCCTCGTAGAGCGCCGGGTACCACTGGTTCGCCTCGCCGCCGATGAACCCGTAGAAGTACTCGAACCCCCCGCCGGGGCTCGGCCAGCGGTCGAACGGGCCCATCGGGCTCGTCTCCCAGACGGGTACCTCGTGGCACTTACCGAACTGCGCGGTCGAGTACCCGTTCAGCCGTAGCGTCTCTGCGAGCGGCGCGCAGGTGTTGGGTCGCATCGAGGTGTAACCGGGCGCCGAGGTCGCGATCTCGGTGATCCCGCCCATGCCGACGGTGTGGTGGTTGCGACCGGTCAGGAGGGCCTGCCTCGTCGGCGAGCAGAGCGCAGTCGTGTGGAAGCGGTTGTACTTCAGGCCGCCCGCGGCGAGCCGTTCGGCCGTCGGTGTCGAGCACGGGCCGCCGAACGCGCTCGAGGCGGCGAAGCCGGCGTCGTCGAGCAGCACGATGAGGACGTTGGGGGCTTCGGCAGGCGGTCGTACCGGCTCGATGGCCGGGAAGGTCGCCGCGGGATCCTTGGCATCCAGGATCGTCGGCCCGGGCTCGTCCCGGTCAGGGACGGGAAGGATCGAACGGTCGTCGACGTCGCTCATGGTCGTGTGCCTCCTGAGTCGCAGGTGGGTACGGTCGAGGATGGCGTCTCGACCGTCCTTCGATCGTCCCAGCCGGCACCGGCGTGCGCCGTCGCTGCGGACGAGGTTCACCCGGGTGAAGCGCCGGCGGCGGCGGTGCCTGGGCGGGAGGGGCCGGCACCACGGCAGGCCCCTCCCGCCGCGGTTGGTCCCAGGCTTACGCCTCGATCTCCTCCTCCAGCTCGGCGAGCTCGATCGCGAGCCCGAGCGCGCGGACGATGTTGCCCATCGCCGAGGCGACGCGGGCCGTGCCGACGATCGGCGCGATCGCCGCGAAGACGCCGCGGACCTTCTCCTCGTCGATCTCGAGCTCCTTCGCCATGGCGAGGTTCAACATGTACGAGGCGGGCGGTGCATCGACCGCGGCGAGCGCCGCGATGCGCACGAGCATGAGCGCTTCGGGGTCGAGGCTCGAGGCCTCGAACGAGGCTGCCGTCATCGTCGCGAGCAGGTCGAGGACGGGTGTCTCGGTGACATCCTTCGGCATGGGTGCTCCTTCGTCTCTTCGGTGTGCCTCACGATCGGGCGACCGTGAGGGCGGTGACGGGAACCGGGTAGCGGGCGCGCGCCGACTCGAGCACGTCGCGCTCCAGCCAGTTGGCCTCCCCGTCGGGGTGGACCGCGAACACGATCTCGTCTGCGGGAAACTCGCGCAGCCCGTCGTCGGCGGCCTGGAGCGGGTCGTGCGACGCGATCCGGCCGTCTGCCCGGACGCGCAGCTCCCGGAGCGCCTCGAGGGTGGTGTCGAGATGGCGCGCCGCCTCCTCATAGGGCCGGTCGTCGCCCGTCCAGCGGGCGGTGCGCGACCCGAGAGCGGGCGCGACGACGAACACCTCGGTCGGCCCAGGGTGCGGGTGCTGTGCGAGCGCGGTTCCGAGCTGTCCGGGCGCGCACGCCTCGTCGGCGACGACGAGGACGCGATGAACGCCGTCTCGCGCGACCGGTTCTCGCTCGACTCGCGGCGACGAGGCGGCGGACGGGTGGTGGGGCGTCGCGGCCCGGTAGGCCGCGATGCCGACGAGCCCGGCCAGCATGATCGCGCCGAGCGCGAGCCACGCCCAGAGCCCCTGGGTGTAGGCGAGCATGACCAGCGCCAGGGCTCCGAGGACGGCGAGCACGATCGGGATGGCGCCGAACTCCCGCGCATTGCCCTTCCACATGGTCCACCTCCGTTGTCGCGCCCCTCGAGGCTACGGCCCGGCTGCCGCGCGGGCATCGGTAATCACCCGCACGCCATCGCGATTCACCCGGGTGGCCCTGGGGCGCGCGGGAATCGGGGGCCGGCGCAGGGTTTACGCTCCCGGCGATGTCCGACGTCGCCGTCGCGCTCCAGCCTCCGTCCAGGGGGCGCCGGATCGTCAAGATCATCGCCTGGATCGCGGGCCTGGTGGTGCTGCTCGGGCTGCTCCACCTCGCGGGCGTCGACGTGTGGGGCTGGCTCACACAGCTCTGGGACACCGTCACCGAGATCTCGCTCGTCTACGTCGTCCTCGGCTGCGTCTTCCAGGGAGCGCAGACGGTGCTGACCGCCCTCGGCTGGTATGGAATCCTGCGCTACGCCTATCCCGGCGGGGTCGAGTTCATGCCCGTGCTCGCCGCATATGCCGCCGGGGTGGCGCTCAACAACTTCCTTCCCGCGAACATCGGGACGTTCGTGACGCTCGTGATGTACGTCGCGATCGTCCGCGGCTCGACCTTCCCGGGGATCCTCGCCGGCTACGTCGTCCAGAAGATCTTCTACCTCGTGATCGGGACGCTGATCTACGTCTACCTGTTCACGCAGGTCACGGGTTCGTTCGACTTCCAGTTCGGCGACGAGCGCGACGCGATCGTGAACCACCCCGTCCTGACGCTCGGGACGATCGGCGGCGCGATCTTCCTCGTCGTCCTCCTGCTCCGGATCTTCTGGCGCTGGGTCAAGGAGATGTGGGCGAGGGCGAAGAAGGGGGCGGCGATCCTCGGTGACGTCCGCGCCTACCTGAAGCTCGTCGTGCTTCCGCAGGCCGCCGGCTATGCCGCCAAGGTGCTCGTGATCGTCGTCTTCCTCGCCGCGTACTCGATCCCCGTGACGTTCGGCTCGATCATGAGCGTGCTCGGCTCGAACCAGCTCGCCAACATCCTCTCGTTCACGCCCGGCGGCGTCGGCGTCAACCAGGCGTTCAACACGTTCGCGCTCGACAGCTACACGGACTCGACCACCGCGACCGCGTACTCCATCGGCCAGCAGCTGGTCACGACCGCGTTCAACGTGGGCTTCGCGGTGGTGCTCATCTGCATCGTCTTCGGCTGGAGCGGCGGCTCGAAGCTCGTCAAGGACTCGTATGCCGACGCGAAGGGGAAGGCCGCGGAGATGAAAGCGAACCGCGGCGCGTCCGCGCTCGAGGGGGGCGACGAGGCGCAGGACGCCGGCGCGTCCTGAGGCGGGTCGGCGCTAGCCCGCGTCGCCCGGCAGCCGCCGGCCTGCGGCAAGCTCGCGGAACGCCGGGACGGGGTCGTGGGCCGGCCGGGCCGCGAGGACGACCGCGCCGGGCTCCGGTCCGGCGAGCGCCGCAACGAGCAGCTGGACTCCGGCGGCGAGCGCGAACGCCTTGTGCGCGAGCGGCCCGCCGAACGGGACGAGGTCTTCGGGGCGCGCCCGCCCGAGCAGGACGTCGCCGTGCGTGACGGCACCCATCGAGACGTCGGCGACGAACGGCCGCCCGTCCGCAGCCGGGACGGCGATCGCGATCGGGTTCGTCCCGGTGAGCGGCGGGCCGCCTTCGGGATGCGGTAGCCGCGGCGGCGAGGTCGCGGTGACGATCGCGACGAGGCCGGCGTCCGCCAGGCGCCGCGCCCACGCGCCGAGCATCCCGGTGGGGAAGCACGACTCCGCAACGACGAAACGCGCCCGCTGGGGCGGCTCCGCTACGAGCCCGTCGCAGATCGCGGAGAGAACGAGGTGGCCGAGCGCACGGCGTCCCTCCCAGCGCTCGAAGCCCTCGGTGTGCTCGACGCGCTCGGGCCGGCCCTCGGGGTCGCACTGCGAGCCGAGCAGGTCGACGAGCCACGGAATGCGGGTCAGCCCGTGACCGTGCCGCCCAGCCGCATCGGCGCCGAGCAGATGGTCGACGACGATCGCCGCGTCGCCCTCCGAGAGCCCGCCGGCGCGGAGCTCGCCGATCGCCCTCGCGCGCGTCACACTGTGACCCTAAAGGGTCGACGTGCGAGCGTGAGGTTTGGCTCGGCCACGAGAGGGGTAGGCTTACAGCCTCCTCACACATCTCTGTGAGGATGTGGACTGGATGGCCGCGCCTCCCCCCGGCGCGGGCGTGCAGGACGGCGCCAGCCCACCGCCGCAGGGCTCGCCGTCGCCGGAAGGGAGCCTTCGGGCTCCCTTCCGCTCTCGATCAGAGCACGGTCAGCGCCTTGCGGATCGCGGCGCCGCGTCGTTCCACGACTGCGTCGGCGAGGGCCCTGATCGCGACCGACGCCTCCGCGTCGGTCGCGGCCTCCAGCACCGGCCGGCCCGCGTCCGACGCCTCGCGGAGCGCCGGGTCGAACGGGATCCGGGCGAGAAGCGGGGCGTCGACCTCCGCGGCCAGCGCCTCGCCGCCGCCGGAGCCGAAGAGCTCCTGCCCCGAGCCGACGAGCCACGACATGTTCTCGACGACGCCGAGCAGTCGCATCCCCGTCTTCTGCGCCATCACCGCCGCCCGGACCGCGACCTGCTGCGCGGCGGGCTGCGGCGTGGTGACGACGATCGCCTCGGCGCGCGGCAGGAGTTGGCCGACCGAGATCGCCACGTCGCCCGTGCCGGGAGGCATGTCGACCACGAGGGTGTCGAGCTCGCCCCAGTGGACGTCGGAGAGGAACTGCTGGAGCGCCTTGTGGAGCATCGGTCCGCGCCACATGATCGGGCCGTTGTCCTCCGCGAAGAGCCCGATCGACATCACCTTGAGGTCGCCCCGGACGGGGGGAACGATGAGCGAGTCGACGACGACCGGGCGCTGCGCGACGCCGAGCACGTGCGGGATCGAGTAGCCGTAGACGTCGGCGTCGAGCACGCCGACGCGCTCGCCGCGCTCCGCGAGCGCCGCCGCGAGGTTTGCGGTGAGCGTCGACTTACCGACGCCGCCCTTGCCCGAGGCCACGGCGACGACGCGGGTGCTCGCGTCGAGCCGGATCTCACGCTCGGGACCGCCGCCACGAAGCCGCGTGGCGAGCGCGGCCTTCTCCTCGGGCGTCATCACGTCGAAGCGGAGCGCGACGCTCGTGACACCCGGGACCGCGCCGACGTGCTCGGCGACCTGGTCCTGGAAGCTCGACCGCAGCGGGCACCCCGCGACGGTGAGCGCGATCACGACCTCGACCGACCCCTCGGGCGAGACGACGACGTCGCGCACCATGTCGAGGTCGGTGACGGGGCGCCGGAGCTCGGGATCGATCACGCGCTCGAGCGCTTTCAGGACCGCGTCGCGATCGGGCGCCATGGGCTCAGCCTACCGAACGCGGGCGGCCCAGCGACCCTCACCGGCGCGCGGTGACTGTTGGCAGAGCGGTGTCAGACACCGATTCCTGTCAGGTCGTCATCTCGGGCCCTGTCGTACGCTGCAGGTTGTGCCTGGCTGTCCGCCGCCACCGACCGCGGATCGGGCCTCGAATCGCGCCCTGTGGAGCGATCGCCACACACCCGGCACGGTCTCCCTTGACACAACACGGTGTCTGACACCGGCGCCCCAACACGGTGTCTGACACCGACGTCCCTGTGGAGTGATTGGCACACACCCGGCACGGTTGCCCCTTGACACCAAGCGGTGTCTGACACCGGCGCCCCGTCTGCCGGGGTCTCGGCCTACACGAGCGCAGCGGCGATCTTCGCGCAGAGCTCGTCGGTCGCGGCGGCGACGACCCGGGAGCGCTGGCCGAGGTCGAGCGGCGCTTCGCCGAACGGGGGTCCTCGAAGAGGTCGATCGCGTACCCGCGCTCGCGGACGAGAAGCTGCGCGGCCGCGATGTCGATCGAGCGCGCGGGCTTGAGGCAACAGACCCCGTCGACACGGCCGGCGGCGAGGTGGCAGAGCGACAGTGCGAGCGACCCCATGATCCGCACGCGGTGTGCCACGCCGCTCATCGCCGGCACCGCAGCCGCGACCGCCCCCGTCGTCGTCCCCTCGAGCGAGAGGATCTCGAGCGAGTCCTTGGGGCCAGGCCCCTCGATCGCAGAGCCGTCGAGGAACGCACCGCGCCCGCGCTCCGCGACCCATTCCTCGCGCGCGCCGAAGTCGTAGACGTACCCGAAGAACACGCCGTCCATCGTCTCACCGTCGGCGACGGCGAGCGAGAGCGAGAAGAACGGGATCCCACGCTTTGCGTTCACCGAGCCGTCGACCGGGTCGACCACGATCACGGGTGGGCCGCCTTTCCCGAACACGCGCAGGCCGAGCTCCTCGGAGACGAGCGTGAGGTCGATGCCGAGCGCGTCCAGCCGCCGGACGACGGCGTCCTCTGCGGCCCCGTCGATTGCCGTCGTGTCGTCGCCCCCTTTGCCGGCCCGCAGCACCGGCTCGCGCTCGACGCGCGTGGGGAGCGCCTCGAGCACGCGCTCGAGATCGCGAACGCAGGCGCGGGCGAGGTCGAGCCAGTCGGTCACGCGTCGACGGGCTGGAGGAGCAGGCCCGAGAGGAGCTTCGGGAAGAAGTACGTCGCCTTCGGCGGCATCGTCTTTCCGATCCGCGCGCGCGCGAACACGTCGGCCACCCGGAGCGGCCGCAGGAGAAACGCCGAGTCGGCCTCGCCGCTCGCCACCCGTCTCACCGCCTCGCCGCCATCGGGCGTGTACGAGAGGCCGCCGTGCCCGAAGCGGTCGACCAGCTCGACGTCGAGCTCGCCGGCCCCGCCCCGCACGAGGCGTATCTCGTCCGCGCGGACCAGCACCGCGGCCGAGCGTGCCGCCGGCTCCTCGTCGAGCGCCCCGAGCGCGTCGCCGACGCTTGCGAACGGCTCACCCGGGGGGTCGACGTCGGGGCGCCCGACGAAGACCCTGTGCGTGGGGAAGACCGCGAGACCGGGATCCGTCGCGGAGACGAGCACGGCGAGGATCCGGTCGGCGCCGTCCTCGGCGGCGAACGCGACGGCGGTCTCGTAGCGATGATGGCCGTCGGCGATGAGCACCTGGCGGTCTGCGAAGAACTCGTGGACGCCATGGTCGCCGTCGATGCGCCACAGCCGGACGTCGGCAAGCTGCATCTCCGGCGCCCATCTCGGCGCCTCGATCGGCGGCGGATCCTCGTACAGGAGAAAGATCGGCTCGAGCTGCGTCCGGGTCGCTCGGAGCAGCGCGAGCCTGCCTTCGATCGGGCCCGGATGCGTCCGCTCGTGGGGCAGCACGGCCCCCGTCGCATAGGGCTCGACTCCGAGCGAGGCGACGATCCCGTGCCGTGAGCGGCGGACGCCGTCTGGTCCCACGAAGTCCTGCTCGAGCCACCAGACGGCGGGCGTCTCGTCGCGCACGAGGACCCCGTCGGCCAGCCACTGACGCAGCTGCGTGCCCGCTATCGCAGGGTCGGGCTCGAGCGTGAGGTGGGCGATGTTGTGGGGGTCGCGCGCCAGGAGCTCGCGGCGCTGGTCGAGGTCGATCACGTCGTACGGCGGAGTCGTCACAGCATCCGTCGGCCGCGCGTACCGGACGGCGCGGAACGGGCGGACGTCGGCCACCGCCCGAGCCTACACTCACGCGGTGGCGACGATCGCCGAGCTCGTCGAGGACAGAACCGTCGACGGCGTCTTTGCCGTCGCCCGCAAGCGCCGGCTCGTGACGCGCGCCGGGAAGCCGTACCTGGCGCTCGAGCTCGTCGACCCGAGCGGCCGCATCGAGGGCCGGGTCTGGGACGACGTCGAGCTGCTCGATCGCCGCTTCGAGGAGGGGGACGCCGTCCGCGTCCTCGGTCGCGTCGAGCGCTTCGGCGGGCGGCTCCAGCTCGCCGTGCGCACGGTCGAGGCCGCCGACGCCGATCCCGCGACGCTTGCGCCCGCGATGCGCCGCGACACGGACGAGCTCGACGGCTTTCTCGACTTTCTCGCGGCCGAGGTGTCGTACCCGGCGCTGGCCGCCGTCGTCGCGGACGTCCTGTCCGACGAGGTGCGCCAAGGAATGCGCCTCCTCCCCGCGGCGGGAGCTGACGGCCACCACGGCTACGCAGGCGGACTGCTCGAGCACACAGTAGGCGTCGCTACGCTCTGCCGGGAGACCGCCCAGCTCCACCCAAGGTTGCGCGCCGACCTGCTGCTCGCGGCTGCGCTCCTGCACGACGTCGGCCGTGTGCGAGAGCTCTCCCGCGGGCCAACCTTCCGGCCGACCCCGGAGGGGGCGCTTCTCGGTCATGTCCACCTCGGGGTCAGGCTCGTCGACGAGCGGGCGGGCGCGCTCGACTCCACCGTTCGCGCGGAGCTCCTCCACGCGATCGCTGCGCACCACGACCGCAGCGCGGCTCGCTCGGCGGAGGCGGTCGTCCTCTACCACGCGAACCAGCTCGACGCGGCCGCCGCGACGCGCCCGGTCGGTACCGACTGACACCGCATTGGGCGTCGCGATCCTCGCGCTTCTCGGGGCCGTCTCGTGGGGTGTCGGCGACTTCTTCGGCGGGCTTGCGGCTCGGCGCGTGCACGTGCTCACGGTCGTCGTGTTGTCGCAGGCGGTGGGTCTCGCCGGCGCAGCCGCGTGGGTCGCCGCCTCCGCCGAGAAGTCACCCGACGTTGTCCACCTGCTGCCCGCCGCGGGGGCGGGCGCCTGCGGCGCGATCGGGCTCGCGGCTCTCTACCGGGGCATGGCGGTCGGCGCGATGGGCGTCGTCGCCCCGATCTCCGCCGCGAGCCCCGTCGTACCGCTAACGGTCGACGTCGTGCGCGGGGTGTCGCCCAGCCCGTACCAATGGCTCGGGATCGCTGCGGCGCTCGGCGGGATCGTCCTCCTGGCGCGCGACTCCGAAGCGGGACAGGCGGCGAAGCTCGCCTCGGGCGTCACGCTTGCGCTCGTGGCCGCGCTCGCCTTCGGCTTGTTCGTCGTGGGGCTGGACGCCGCCGCCGACGAGAGCGTCCCGTGGACCGTGCTCGTCGCCCGCGGGACGTCGACTGCCTTCGCGCTCGTGCTCGCGGCCGCCGCGTCCGTCACGATCCGGCCGCCGGCACGCCTGCTGCCCGCGATCGTGGCTGTCGGCCTCTTCGACACGACCGCCAACGTGCTCGTCGCGTTCGCGACGACGGTCGGGTCTGCCGGCGTCGTCGCAGTCCTGAGCGCGCTGTACCCCGTCGCGACGATCGTCCTTGCGCGGATGATCCTTGGCGAGCGGCTCGACCGGACGCGCCGGCTCGGCGGGGCGCTCGCGCTCGGTGGTGCTGCAGTCGTCGCCGCCGGGTAGCCCTGATCCCGTTCGACGGGACATATCTTCGCGATAGGCACGACGACATGTCCGATCAGACGTTGAAGCGGATGTTGAGCACGTCGCCGTCGGCGACGACGTAGGTCTTCCCCTCGAGGCGCAGCTTGCCGCGGTGCGCGGCCTCGGCATGGGAGCCGGCGTCGAGGTAGTCCTCCGCCGAGATCACCTCGCAGCGGATGAACCCGCGGGCGATGTCCGAGTGGATCGTCGCCGCAGCGTCGAGCGCGGTCTGGCCGCTCCGCAGCGTCCAGGCGCGCGTCTCCTTCTCGCCCGCGGTGAAGAACGTGATCAGCCCGAGCGCGTCCTTGAGGCGACGCACCACCTCGTCGAGCGCCGACGGCCCCTCGCGGAACGCGGCCGCCTCCTCGTCGGGGAGCTCGGCGAGCTCGGCCTCGAGCTTGCAGTCGATCCCGCCCGGACCGTTCTCGACCGCGATCAGCGGCTTCGTCGTCAGCGGGTCGAGCTCGCCAGGGAGCTCACCGGGCCAGTCGGCGAGCGTGTGGTCGGCGTCGAGGTGCGCAAGCAGCGCCGTCAGCGTCTCGAGCTCGGCGCGCTTCGCGACCTCGCCCGACTTCGCCTCCTTCTGCACGCGCTCGTGCCGGCGCTCGACGTGGTCGCGATCGGCGACGAGGAGCTCGAGCCGGAGCGTCTCGAGATCGTCGGCGGGGGTTGCGCCGTCGGAGAAGCCGTCGAGCACCGCGAGGATCGCATCCACCTGGCGGAGGTTCCCGAGGAGCTGCGGGCCTGTACCGGGAACGTCGACGATCCTGATCGCCGCGGGTGTCACCTTCTTGGCGTGGACGAGCTCGGCGAGGCGGCCGAGCCGCTCGTCGGCGATCGTCGCCATGCCGACGTTCGGCTTCTCGGTCACCGACGCGTACGCCGTGATCTCCGCGCCCGCGTGCGTCAACGCGTTGAACAGCGTCGTCTTGCCGCTGTTCGGCAGACCGACGATCCCGACCTCGAGCGCCATCGGCGGCCAGGGTAGTCGAGGCCGCGGTCCCCGGCGTCAGCGCGGAGGAGTGCCGCTCAGGCCGACCCGCGCGCCGCCCACGCGCCCGCGCGGACCACGAAGGGGCCGGACGAGAAGAGCGCGCGGCAGCGCTCGCGCAACCGCCCGCGCAGGTCGGCGTCGAGCCCGGTCACGTACGCCCCGGCAGGGCCGACACCGAGCGTGAACGGCTCCCACCACTCGTCGAAGCTCGGATGCTCGACCTCGACGGAGAGCAGCCGCTCCTCGACATCGCGCAGCCCCCGCATCCACGAAGAGCCGCTCCAGGTCTCCCTTGCGGGCGCCGGGGAGCCGGGACTCGTCCTCCACCGCCGGGTCGATGCCGCGGGCCGCCTCCCAGAAGCGCGCGAGTGGGCCGGCGCCTCCCGCGTGGTCCCAGACGCACGCGGCCACCGTGCCGCCTGCCCGCGTCACGCGCCGCATCTCGCGCAGGCCCACGGCGGGGTCCGGCATGAAGTGGACGACCAACTGCGCGAGCGCGGCGTCGAACGCGCCGTCGGCGTACGGCAGGCTCTCGGCGGACCCGTGCCGCACCTCGACGCCCGGGTTGCGCTCGCGGGCCGCCTCGACGAACGCGGGCGAGGGATCGACGGCGGCGACCGCCTCAGGCCTCGCGATCCGTGCCAGCTCGGTCGTGAGCGCGCCCGGCCCGCAGCCGACGTCGAGCACGCGCGCACCCACCTCGACCCCGGCGAGCCCGGCGAAGACCGGCGCGAGCGGCGTCGAGTACCGCCCCATGAAGCGGTCGTAGGCGCCGGCGCCGACGGCGAAGCTCATGCGCGCAGGAAGCCGGGCTGGGCGCCCTTCGTGAAGCGCTTGAAGTAGACGACGCGCGGTACGACGACCGTGATGCGGCCGTCGTCCGTGTCGAGGTCGACCGCTCCGCCGGCACCGGCGCTCACGGCACGCTCGACGGCGTCGGCCGTCGCGGGGGAGACCATCGCCGCGATGATCTGCCCGCCCTCGAAGGCGAGCTCGATGCGGATCGAATCGTCAGACAGGGCACACCACCTCGGTGAGGACGCCGTGGACGGCGTCGGGATGGACGAAGGCGACCTCGAGCCCGAAGAGCCCGCGCCGCGGGGCATGGTCGATCAGCTCGGCGCCGGCACGCTCGAGCCCGGCGAGCGCGGCGCCAACGTCCGGGACCTCGTACGCCACGTGGTGCATCCCGGGGCCGCGCTTCGCGAGAAACCGCCCGACAGGCGTGTCGTCTCCGGTGGGGGCGAGGAGCTCGACCCTGCTCGTGCCGAGGAGCACGGAGGCGGCCTCGACGCCCTGGTCGGGCACGACCTCGCGATGCTCGAGCGTCGCACCGAACAGCCGCTCATAGGTTGCGACCGCCTCGTCGAGGTCGATCACGGCGAACCCGAGATGGTGCATCCCCGGAAGCTCACGCTGCGATCGTACTCGGCCGGTTTCGCGGTGGAGCGAGGACCTCGTCGACGAGCCCGGACTCGACCGCTTGCTGCATGGCCTCGTAGGAGGTTGCGCGAGAAGACCGGACGGGAGATCGTGCTGCGCGGGTCAGGGACCGACTGCGGCAGGATCGGCGATCGGCCGTCGAGCACCGCGCGTCGTCCGCACGACGATCAACGACGCCACGATCCCGCCGAGGGCGCCGAGCATCTCGTCGCCCAGCGTGTCCTCGTATGCCGTCTCGAGCTCGGTCCCGCCGCGGATGAACGTGTACCACTCGGCGATCTCCCAGCCGATCGCGAGCAGCGCTCCGAGGCCGGCGATCGCCAGGCCGAGTGCCCACGTGGGAGTGACCCGCCCTCGTACGAGCAGCAGCCCGCATCCCCAGCAGAGGAGCAGCCAGTTGACGAAGTGGTTCAGGTCGTCCCACCAGAAGACGCGGTCGTAGAGGTCGAGCGTGTTCCCGGTCGCGTCGACGAGGAACGGGGACATGACGAGCGCGAACGCGCCCCACGGCAGCTCCCGGAGCGGCGGCCGGCGCGCCGCCAGCCACCAGACGGCCGGCGGCGCGGCCATCAGGAGCGGGTACGCCAGGAGCCGGGCGCCGAACGCCTTTCCCTCGAACTGCGGGAGCCCGGGCACGAAGGTCGCGATCGCGAGCTGCAGTGTCGTGAGCACGTAGACGGCAGCGGCGGCAACGAGCTCGCGCCGACCGGACCGCTCCGGCTGTCGCTCCGCGTGCACGGCCGGAGTGTGGCAGCCGGGGCGGCGAGCCTAGGCAGCGCTGCTGCGAGCCAGGCGGTGGCGACCCCCGTCCCGGTCCCGATCTCCGTGACGCGGTCGACGCCGCGCCGGGCGGCGAGCGCGTGGAGCAGCATCCCGTGCTCGTCGCGGCAGCTCGTCTCGAAGCCGAGCTCCGCCGCTGCGGCGAGGGCAAGGTCGAAGAGCGGCGGCCGCCTCACGGGGCCGTCGCGACGACCTCGTCGGCGGTCGTGAAGCGGACACCGCCGCGGCGCCACTGCTGGAGGACGGCGGCGACGCGCTCCTCCGAGAGGCCGCGCGAGGCGTCCTCGACGAACGCGACGGCGACGCCGCGCGCGAGGAGCCCCATGATCGCGGCGTGGTTGCAGACATCGGTCGCGACGCCGAACACGATCGCCTCGCTCGGGGCGAGCGCCGTGAGCACGGAATCGAGGTTCGGGTTCGAGAACGGGCTGTAGGTCTTCTTGAGGACGAGGAGCTCGCGATGGCCGTCGACGAGCCGCGGGACGAGGGAGGGTGGGTACGGCGTCAGCGAGACCGGGAGCGGGTCACGCTGCGCCGTCTCGGGGATCTTCGCCGCGCCGGGGGTGCCGCGCAGGCAGTGCGGCGGGTAGGTCGCCTCGTAGTCGGGCTCGTCGGAGATCTCGGGGTCGGTCAGCTCGTGGTCGTCGGCCGTCGCCAGGTGCGTCAGGTCGTGCTCGGCCGCCCAGCGGACGAGGCGCGCCATCGCGGGCACCGCGTCCTCGGCGCCCGGAACGGGGAGCTTCGCGTCGGCGTGGACGAAGTCGACCTGCGTGTCGACGTCCCAGAGCAGGGGTCTGCTCACGCCGTTCCCGCCGCGACGGGGGCAGGCTCGGGGCCGAGCAGGTGCTCCCGGACGCGCGCCGCCGCGGCCCGGTAGCTCGCGGTCATTCGACGAGCTCCAGCCGCGGGTTCGACCGGTATGCCCGCCCGACCTTCGCCGTCGGCCTCCCGTCGGCCATCACGATGTCCCCGGTGAAGTCGTTCTCGCCGCGGATCAGCGACGAGCCGACGCCGTACGCGTCGACGGGGACGCCGCGACGCTCGAACGTCTCGATCTTCGCCACCGTGAAGCCGCCGGAGGCGACGATGCGCACGTGCTCGAACCCGTCTTCGTCGAGCGCGGCGCGCACCTTGCGCACGAGGCGCTCGTTGACCCCGCGCGGGTCGAAGTCGCCCATCTCGTCCCAGAGCGCGCGGTCGACGAGCTGACCCGAGGTGTCGAGGCGAACGCCCCAGAGTCGCGGGCCCAGAGCACGGGCGACGTCGAGCGCCGTGCGCACCGAGTCGTTGTCGAAGTCGACGAGCACTGTGATGTGGAAGTCTTCCGGCGCCCACTCGGCGAACTTCGTCGCGGCGAGCACGGTGTTCCCGCCGTAGGAGGCGATCAGCGAGTGCGGCACCGTGCCGACGCCCCGACCCCCCCACCACGACGCCTGCGCGTCCGAGGTGACGCCGATCTCGGCCCCGAGCACGGCGCCTGCGACGTAGGCGGCGTAGCCGTCGCCTGTCTGCACGCGGTGATGGTCGTGACGAGCGGGCATGAAGATGATCGGCTTCCCGTTCGCCGCCTCGAGCACGCGCGCCGTGTTCGTCGCGATGAGCGTGCGTCGTGCGAGCGTGCCGAGCACGACCGTCTCGAGGTGCGCGAAGGTCGTGTAGTCGCCCTCGATCGTCATCACCGTCTCCCACGGATCGACCCAGTCGCCGTCGCGGAGGGCATGGACGGTGAGGCCCGCCCGGTCGTGCGAGCAGAGCTCGAGGATCGCGAGCGCCTCGTCCATCCCGCCGAGCATTGCGTGGTGCTTCTGGAACACCTGCATCACGACTCGTGGATGGCGGTCGTCGTGCAGCAGCGCCGAGCGCGTGTAGTTGAAGTACGCGTCCGTGTAGTAGCCGTCGCGCATCTTCTCGACCGGCAGGTCGAACACGGCCGGATCGAGCCGCTCCCGCTTCGGACGCGTGGGGACGACCGTCAAGCCGCCTCCGCCTCCGCCTCGAGCACGGTGCGGAGCGCGGCCTCTGCCACCTCTAGCTGTGCGGGGCTCGGCTCGCTCGTGGAGAGGCGGCGCTGGAGCTCCGTGCCGGGCCGCGCCAGCGCACGGGAGAGCCGTCGCTCCGGGTTGCGGCCCATCCAGCCGAAGACCTCCACGGCGGCCCCGACCGCGCCGAGGGCGCCGACGAGCCGCGCCGCAGTGCGATGGCGGGCGGGAACGAGCTCCGCGGCAGCGCCGGCGAGAGCCGTCGCGATGGTGAGCGGGCCCACGAGATGGGAGCCGCACCGCTCATGCTCCTTGGGCGCCCGCTCCCCGGTCTCGTAGGTGCCGATCGAGACGTGCTCCGCGCCGTGGTACGAGGTCAGCTCCTCGCCGCGCAGCGCGATCAAGGCAGGGACGAGCGACGCGACCACAACCGCGGCCTCGCGTGGCGCGAGCGGCAGCGACGAGCGCCGGACGAGGCTCGCGCTCGTCGACGCGGCCACGAGCGCGACGGCGACGGCGGGGCGCTCGAACGGGAGCCTCGCCTCGGGGAGGACGCGCTTCATCGCGGGCAGCACGGCGAACGCCTCGGCGAGGCGGACGGGGCCGCGGACGAACGGCACCGACTCTCCGAGAGCGATGCGCGGCTTGGTGCCCGACGCAGTCTTGACCGTACCGTCCGGCAGGCGCACGGCGGCGCCCCACGTTCGCGGCCCGTGGACGAGGACGCCGTTCTGGAGCGCCATGCCGCCGACGCGGAGCTTCTCCATGCCGTGAGGGTAGCGAGCGGTCGCGTGCGGGCCGCGTGCGCCTCCGGACGACCGGCGCGGGGGCTCACGCTCCGGCGAGCTGCCGCAACGCGCGCTGGAGCGCATCCGCGGCGGCCCGGCTCGCGAATGCGCGCCCGTCGACCTCGACGACCGGCATCACCTCGCGGACGGACGAGGACGTGAACACCTCGTCGGCGCCGAGCAGCCGCTCGAGCGGGTACGCCCCGGTCTCGACGGCGTAGCCCTCGTCGCCCGCGAGCTCGATCAGCGCCGCCCGCGTCTCCCCCGCGAGGATGCCGAGCGCGAGCGCTGGGGTGACGAGAACGTCTCGCTCGCGCCACCAGACGTTCGTCACCGTGCCCTCGAGCACCGTGTCGTCGAGGTCGACGAGCACCGCGTCGTCGGCGCCGCGGCGTCTCGCCTCGGCCTCGGCCGCGACGTGCGTCGCGTAGCTGACAGACTTCGTGCCCGGGAGCAGCCAGGGGAGCGAACGACCCGGGAAGGCGAGCGAGACGAGCCGCTGGCCGCGCCTCCGCGTCTCCTCGACCCAGTCGGGAATCGCCGACACGAGCACGATCGCCGACGGGCCGGCTCCCGGTGCGCCCGGCGTCCAGTAGATCCGGACGCCGACGTCGCCGGCACCCGCGGCCTCGAGCGCCGCCTCGACGAGCGTACGCAGCGCCCCGGCGTCGGGCTCGGGCAGCCCGAGCCGCGCCGCCGAGCCTCCGAGCCGCGCAAGATGCTCGTCGAGGCGGAACGGGCGCCCGTCGTAGACGCGCAGCGTCTCGAACGCCGCGCGCCCCCGCGCGAAACCCTCGTCGCTCACCGCGACGACCGCCTGCGCCGGGTCGACAACGCCGAGGTCGGAGACCGCCGCCGCGAGGGGCCGGTAGCTCATCGCCGCCTGCTCGCAAGCCGTCCGGTACGTCGCACGGCGGTTCCGCCCACCCCGGTCCTACGGCCCCCGAGCGGCGCACCGGCCGCCTCGAGGAGCGGGGCGGCCTTGACGAGCGACTCCGCGACCTCCTCGTGCGGGTCGGAGTCCCACACGATCGCGCCGCCGACCCAGAGGTGGATCCGTTCGCCGGCGATCGCGAACGTGCGGATCGTCAGGGCCAGCTCGAGGTCGCCGTTTCCGTGAACGCGGCCGAGCGCTCCCATCGATGCTCCTCGCCCCACCGGCTCGAGGGAAGCGATGAGATCGACCGCCGCGATCTTCGGCGCGCCGGTCACCGAACCGCCCGGAAACGTCGCCCGCAGGATCCCGGCGAGACCGACCTCGGACCGCACCGTGCCCTCGACGGTGGAGACGAGGTGCTCGACGCCCGCGAGCGTCTCCGCGGCCATCAGCTCCGGCCAGCGGATGCTGCCCGGGAGGCAGACGCGCGAGAGGTCGTTCCGCTCGAGGTCGACGATCATCACGTGCTCGGCGGCGTCCTTGGCCGACGCGAGGAGCTCCGCCCGGTCGCCGAGGGGCCTGGTCCCCTTGATCGGCCGGGTTCGGAGCGTCCGTCCGCGGCGGGAGAGGAAGAGCTCGGGCGAGGCGGAGAGGATCGTCCAGCCTTCCCCTCGAAGAGCCGCCAGTCGCTGTCGCCGAGTGGCGCGTCGTTCGGTTGTGTCAGAGGGGCGAGGCGGGCGGCGAGCGCGCGCGCGCTCCCCGCGAACGGCGCCGAGAGATGCTGCACGAGGTTGACCTGGTAGACGTCGCCGCGGGCGATCGCCGCCCGCACCGCTCCGACCGCGGCAGCGTGGTCGCGCTCGGCCCACGTCCGCTCCCAGCGTCCGATCTCCAGATCCCGATTCTCGTTGCCATTCTCGACATCATGAGCCCTCGACCGGACGGCACACGCGGCGAGTGGAAGCGAGCAGGGCTCCGGCGGGGCAGGCGCGGCGGTGCGACGGATCGTCTCGGAGAGCCCGTAGCCGAGGTAGAGATCCGCGACGAGCGATTCCCCGCCGGGCGCGAAGAAGCCTCTGTCGCGGAGCCATGCCTCGATCCGCTCGAGCGCTCCGTCGGCCTCGTGGACCTGGAGCACCTCGGCCGCACGTCCGCTGGAACCGTTTCTCGGCATTGGGGTCGTTGTCGCGTCGCGACGGCGGCGCCGTGTGCGGACGCCTCGGAAGTGACTGTAGTCGGTCGCGCGCCACCCACCCTCCGGGGCCCGAGCGCCTTCGCGCATGTCGTTCGTTCGAAATCCTCTGAGTCGTCGCCGCTCCACGGCGTCCGCCGAGGACACCAGCCGGGGACGGCGCCCCGGTAGGCCTCGCCCAGGCCGCCATACCTGCGCGCGAGCGTCGGCTCCTCGTACCAGCGTACGAACAGGGCGACGGCGAGGACGAACACGGTCGCGTAGACGAGGAGGATCGGGCGGAGCAGCAGTGAGGGTCTTCTTGGCTCCCGGGAAGAACGTCTGCACCCAGTGGGTCAGCTCCTCTGCCCAGACCGCGGCCGGGATCGCCGTGCTCTCGGACACGTTGACCATCGCTTCCACGACACGGCCCTCGTCGTTCTCGAAGGCGCTCTGGGCGCCGTGGTTGAAAGCGGCGTCCCGGCCCGCCTGGCGGGCCTCGTGGTAGGAGGTGGCTCCTGGCCCTACTGCTGCGTCGAACTGCTCCTGGGAGGTTCGGGGGAAGACCCGGAAGTAGGCGGAACGACCTGCAAGTCGAGGATCGTCGTAGCCACCTGTCGCCCCTTCGGGTCGACCAACTCCCATCTCGTCCCCGAGATGTGACGCAGTTCGCACCCCTCCGAGAACGGACTCTTCTCCATCTACTGCTCCTCGGGCTGCGTGGGCTGCGGCTGCTCCGTCGGGGTCTGCGAGGTATCGGGCGCGGATGGCGTCCGTGGCCTCGGTGACAGCACGATCAGCGGATTCGAGTAGATCGGGTCGTCCTCCGGCGCGGAGGGCGGAGCTTCCTGATCAATCGCTCCCAGATACTCTTCTCTGCCAAGGTAGCCCCCTCTGGGGGATCTTCCCACCAGTGTCACGACGCTCCGTGGGGGCAACCGGCGCGGGTGTCCGGCGTCCTTCGAGCGCAAACCCGGCCGAACGCCTTCCAGCAGGACGGCGATGCCGGCCACGAGGACCACGGCGCCGACGACTCTGAAGAGGCGAGACGACCCCGGGGCGTCGCCCGCCTCCCATCCGGTCAGCGCCCAGGGGATCACGCCCGCGACCACTCCGGGTACGAGGACGAGGAAGAGCAGCGTGCCCGCGGTCGCACGTGCTCTATCCACGGCTCGGGACCCTCGTCACTCGCGAGAGCAGAGCCAGCGGCGCGCGTCCACGGCGGTGACCCTCGTCACCGGGAAGCCGCCGCTCGCGCACCGCCCCGATCGCAAGCCCGGTTGCGCTCGGGCGCCTGGGAGCACGACTCGAGCGGGCACCGGCGGCTCGCGAAGCGAGACCGGATCCCGTTCCGGTTGCCGACGAGCGCGTGGGCCCAGTACGCGTCTTGCCCCTCCCTCCGCGCGAAGCGGATCCAGCCGGCGGCGCGATCCTCGAGCCCTCCCGTCACTCACGCTCGGAGGGTGGTGGCGACGTGGCGGAAGAGGTCGACGCCGAGCTCCAGGTCGTCGACCGCGATCCTCTCGTCGGCCGAGTGGACGAGGCTCGCCGCGAGCTCCACGTCCATCGCGCGGAGTGGGAAGAACCCGTAGACGGTCGTCCCGAGATGCTTGCGCAGGTAGTGGCTGTCCGTGAAGCCCGCGCAGACGACCGGCGCGAGCCGGGCGCCCGGCTCGGTTTCCTCGACCCAGGCCTCGAGCCCAGCCCAGAGAGGGGTCTCGAGCGGCGAGCTCGTCCCGCCCACGTGCTCTGCGACGATCCACTCGAGCTCCCAGCCGCCCGGGACGCCGGCGCGGAGGAGCGCTTCCACCTCGTCGCGCCGCTGTCCGGGCAGCAGGCGGCAGTCGACTTCGATCACGCACGTCCCGGGAATCACGTTCCGCTTGCGCGAGGCTTCGATCATCGTGGGGGAGAGGGTCGCGGCGAGCAGGGGCGCCAGGAGCTGTCCCGCGAGCGGGTGCAGCGAGCGCGCCCGGTCGAGCGCCTCCTCGACCGGAGGCACCTCGCCGAGGATCGTCTCGAGAAAGCCCCGCACCTCGGTGACGAGCGTCCGTGGCGGCTCGAGGCGGGCGAGCGCCTCGAGCACCGGTCCCGCGCGGAGGAGCGCGTTGTCGGCGGCGTGCGGGTCGGACGCGTGCCCGCTGCGCCCTCGAAGCCGAAGCTTGAACGGTGCGGTCGCCTTCTCGCCCACGGCGCAGAGGTAGTAGACACGGCCGCCGAAGACGCAGCGCTCGCCGCCGCCCTCGTTCAGAGCGAACGCCGTCCGGACGGCATCGGGATGCTCGCGCGCGAGCCAGGAGGCGCCGTAGTCGTCGCCCACCTCCTCGTCCGCGGTCAGCGCGAGGACGACGTCGCCGGGCAGGCGCGCGCCCTCGCGCGCGAGCGAGGCGAAGGCGACCGCCGCGGCGGCTACATGCCCCTTCATGTCGAGGGCGCCGCGGCCCCAGATCTCCCCTCGACGAGGTCGCCCGACCAGGGGTCGCGCGTCCATTCGGCCGGATCGGCGAGCACGGTGTCGGTGTGCGCGAGCAGGAGCAGTCCCGGCCCGTCACCTCCCTCGAGCCGGGCGACGAGGTTGGCGCGCTCGGGCGCCTTCGCGAGCAGCCGGCAGGCGACGCCGTTCCCGGTGAGGTAGCGCTCGAGCGCGGTCGCCGCGCGGGTCTCGTTGCCCGGCGGGTTGACCGTGTCGCGGCGGATCAGCTCCTGCAGGAGTCGCGTGACCTCCTCGCGGAGAGACACCGACTAGGCCTCGACCTTCGGCCCCGTCGTCAGCCCGTTCGGGACGTCCTGGGGCCCCCGCGGCGAGAGCTCCTCGAGCATGTCGAGCTGCTCGGTGACGAAGCGGAGGCGGGAGAGCGGCCGCCGGAGCTGGCGAGCCGCTTCTTCGAGCTGATCAGCCTTCACGAGGGGGACGGCCTCTGCGGCGTCGCACGCGGCGCGCCGGGGCGAGCGCTCGGACGACTGGTAGACGACCCGAGAGATGAGCCCTTTCCGGCGCATGCGGTCGTCCGGCCCCTTCTGAAGCGCGAGCAGCCCGTCCGTGCGGACATAGCGCTCGTAGTCGGACGCCGCCGCTCCGGGCAGGACCGGCGTGTCGAAGTCCTCGCCCGTCGCGGACATCGCGGTGAGCATACTGGCCGGGTGGGCGACCTCTTCAGCGACGCCGCGGCTGCGCGCGGGGACGTGCTCGCGCCGCTTCCGCACCGGGTCCGACCGCGGACGCTCGACGATCTCGTCGGCCAGCAGCACGTGCTCGGCCCTGGCACGGCGCTGCGGCGGGCGATCGAGGAGGGACGGGCGCCGTCGATGATCCTCCACGGCCCCCCCGGCGTGGGGAAAACGACGATCGCGCGGATCGTCGCCGACGCCTCGTCGGCGGCGTTCGAGGAGCTCTCCGCAGTCTCGGCGAGGGTCGACGATGTACGCGCCGTGCTCGCCCGCGCACGAGACCGCCTGGGCGGAAACGGCGTCCGGACCTTGCTCTTCATCGACGAGATCCACCGGTTCGACAAGCGACAGCAGGACTCGGTGCTCCACGCGGTCGAGGACGGGCTCGTGACGCTGATCGGCGCGACGACCGAGAATCCCTACTTCGAGGTCAACCAGGCGCTGCTCTCCCGGTGCACCGTGATCGAGCTCGAGCCGCTGACGCTCGAGGAGCTCGAGCAGGTGATCCGCCGCGGCGCCGACGCGCTGGGGGCGACCGTGCCCGAGGAGGTTTCCGCCGAGATCGCGCGGCGGGCGGGCGGCGACGCCCGGACGGCGCTACAGACGGTCGAGCTCGCCTGGGAGACCGCGACGGCCGCGGGTGAGGAGCTCACGGTCGGCCACGTCGAGGATGTCGCGCGCAAGCGCCCACTCCGGTACGACCGCGCCGGCGACCGCCACTACGATCTCGCCTCGGCGTTCATCAAGTCGATGCGAGGGAGCGACCCGGACGCCGCCGTCTACTACCTCGCCGCGATGCTCGAGGGGGGCGAGGATCCTCGCTTCCTCGCGCGTCGGATCGTCATCGCGGCGAGCGAGGACGTAGGCAACGCCGACCCGAGAGCACTCGTCGTGGCCGTTGCCGCCGCACAGGCAGTCGAGCATGTCGGCCTCCCCGAGGCGCAGCTCAACCTCGCCCAGGCGGCGATCTACGTCGCCCGGGCGCCGAAGTCGAACGCGGCCGCGCGGGCGATCTGGACGGCGCGCGCCGATGTGCGCCGGGACGGAATCGCGCCACCGCCGGCGATGATGCGCGACGCCCACTATCGCGGCGCCGCGGCGCGGGGGCACGGCGAGGGCTACGTCTCACCCCACGACGATCCCGCGCGGGCCGGCGTCGACCACCTTCCCGAGAGCCTGAGAGGCCGGGCGTACTATGTTCCGTCCCCGAACGGCGAGGAGGCGGAGGGTACGGTCGATGGCGATCGTGACGGGTGACAGGGCGCCGGAGTTCGACCTGGAGGAGACGCCGGGGAGGCCGCGCGTTCGTCTCTCGAGCTACCTCGGCCGCTCCAACATCCTGCTCGTGTTCCACCCGTTCGCGTTCACGCCCGTCTGCACGGAGGAGGCGCTCGACCTGCAGGAGAACCTCGACTCGTTCCGCAACGCGAACACGGAGATCGTGTTCGTCTCGTGCGACACCTCGGCGGCGCGGCAGGCGTGGAAGCGCGAGCTCGGGGCGGAGTACACATTCGCGTCCGACTTCTGGTCGCACGGCGAGACGGCGAAGCGCTACGGCGTGTTCAACGAGGACAACGGCGCACCGATCCGCGGCACCTTCCTCATCGACAGGGAAGGGATCGTGATCTGGACGCTCGTCAAAGACGGCTCGACGCGCCGGACCGAGATGGTGCCGGAGTCGCTCGAGACGCTCGGCCACGACGCGTGACCCGGTCGGTGCGTCGTTCGGCCGGCATGGCATCTCCGGTGCGACGGTGGACGGCGCTCTGCCCTCGTCACGGATCCGGCACGAAGCCGGCACAGTCCTGTCACACATCTGCCGCTACGGTGAATCCAGGGGGCTCGCTCCCCCAAGGGGGAGTGGACCAAAGCGACGGCGACGGCGACGGCGGCGACCGCCGCTGCCGTCTCCGCCTCGATAGGCCCGGCGGCCGTCTGCGCCGGAATCGAGCCGGTGCGCCGGGAGCGCACGCACGGAGTGCCGGGCCCGAGCGCGTCACGCGTCTCCGGCGACGCGGGGGCCGCGTCGGGTGGTCTGGATGAGCCGCCTTTACGTTCATGCATGGGGCGATGAGCAGGCGCCGGCCGTCGTCTGCCTCCACGGAGTGACGAGTAGCGGGCGGCATTTCGAGCACCTGGCGGCGCGGCTCGCCCCGTCGCATCGCGTGCTCGCGCCCGACCTCCTCGGCCACGGCGACTCCCCTCGTGAGCCGCCGTGGCGCCTGCGCGACCACCTGGACGCGGTGGAGGGCTCGGTGGGCGACGCCCCGATCTGGCTCGGCCATTCGTTCGGCGGGCGCCTCGCGCTCGAGCAGGCGGCTCGGCGGCCGGGCGCCGTCGAGCGGCTCGTGCTCCTCGACCCGGCGATCCTGCTGCCGCCGCATGTCGCGCTCTTCGCCGCCGAGAACGCACGCCGCGAGCGGGTCTACCGGAGCTTCGCCGCCGCGGTCGTACGTCGCTACGAGGAGAGCCAGCTTCACGACGCCCCGCGACCGCTGGTCGAGGCCGAGCTCCGCAAGCACATGGTCGAGGAGGAGGACGGCTGGCGCTACCGCTATACGCAGGCGGCGGTCGTCGCCGCCTACGGCGAGATGGCCGCGCCACCGCCCTCCTTCGCAGACGTGCGGGTGCCGACGCTGCTCGTCCTCGGTGCCGAGTCGTACGTCCCCTACGACCACCTGCTCGACGGGCACCGCGCAGCGCTCGGCGACCTGCTCGAGGTCGTCACCGTCGCCGGCGGCCACACCGTCCTCTGGGACGCGCTCGACGAGACCGCGGCGGTGATCGCGGACTTCGTCCGTCGCCCCGGCTGAGGTCGCCCGGGGGAGGGTGTGCCCCAGGCTCAGCTCGCGTACTCGTCGGCGATCGCGAGCGCCTCGTCGAGGATCGCGATACCGGCGTCGACCTCCTCGCGCGTGATCGTCAGCGGCGGCACGACCATGACCACGTTCCAGTGGGTCATCAGGTAGAGGCCCTGGTCGAGCGCCGCCTTCGCGAGCCGGGCCACAGGAGCCGCCGCCTCGCCCGAGGCGTTGAAGGGTACGAGCATCTCCTTCGTCACGCGGTTCCTCACGAGCTCGAGGCCCCAGAAGCAGCCGAGACCGCGCACGTCGCCGACCGACGGATGGCGGTCGGCGAGGGCCCGCAGCGAGTCGCCGATGTGCGCACCCATCTCTGCCGCGTTCTCGACGACCCGCTCCTCCTGGAACGCCTCGATCGACGCGACCGCGGAGGCGCAGGCGAGCGGGTGGCCCGCGTACGTCAGCCCGCCGGGGAAGAAGCGGCCGCGCACCTGGTCGACGATCTCGCCGCGCGCGATCATCGCTCCGAGCGGCACGTAGCCGGAGTTGATCCCCTTCGCCACCGTGACGATGTCCGGCACCACGTCCCAGTGCTCGCAGGCGAACCACTTGCCGGTGCGGCCGAACCCGGCCATCACCTCGTCGAGGATCAGCAGGATGCCGTGCCGGTCGCAGACCTCGCGGATTGCCCTGAGGTAGCCGTCCGGCGGTGGGATGATCCCGTTCGTGCCCGTCACCGTCTCGAGGATCACCGCCGCCACGGTGTGCGCGCCCTCGTAGGCGAGGATCTCCTCGAGATGCGGCGCTCCCGTGCAGACCGGGCACGGGTCGGGATGCCCGGCCGGGCAGCGGTAGGTATAGGGGTCGAACATCCGTACGACGCCGGGCATGCCCGGCTCGACCGCCCAGCGGCGCGGGTCGCCGGTCAGCGTGACGGCCCCGTTGGTCGCGCCGTGGTAGGAGCGATAGCGGGCGATGATCTTGTTGCGGCCGGTGACGAGGCGCGCGAGCTTGACCGCGTTCTCGTTCGCCTCCGCCCCGCCGTTCGTGAAGAAGGAGACGGAGAGGTCGCCCGGCGTGACCTCGGCGAGCATCCGCCCGAGCCGCGAGCGGGACTCGTTCGCCATCGGCGGGCCGATCGTGCAGAGCACGTCGGCCTGGTCCTTGATCGCCTGGATGATCTTCGGGTGCTGATGCCCGATCGAGACGTTGACGAGCTGCGAGGCGAAGTCCAGGTAGCGCTTGCCGTCGTAGTCCCAGAAGTGACGCCCCTCGGCTCCCGCGACCGCGATCGGGTTGATCTGGTCCTGCACCGACCAGGAGTAGAGGACGTACTCCTTCGCGTCCGCGACGATCTCGGCACCGAGGTTCGGGTTCGCCTCGACGATGGCCATCTCCACGCTCCTTCGCTCGCTCGTTCCCCGATCGTAGCCCTCGAGCGGCGGGACCTCGTCGGGCTGCGGGATTGCGCAGACCTCACCCGAGCCGTCAGGATCTGACGATGGCGATCGTCGAGTCCGCGAGGACCGGAGCGCTGCTGGAACGCGAGAACCTGCTCGCCGCGCTCGAGGCGGCACTCGGTGGCGCCGGGGCGGGGGACGGTGCGCTTCTCCTCGTCGGCGGTGAGGCGGGCATCGGCAAGACCGCGCTGGCGCGGCGCTTCGTCGACGAGGTGGATCGGGAAGCCACCAGGCTCTGGGGGAGGTGCGATCCGCTCGTCACCCCCCCTCCGCTCGGCCCGTTCCTCGAGGTCGCCGCCGCCGCGCCGCCCGTCGTCTCCGAGGCGATCCGTGCCGATGCCGGCGCGCACGCGGTGGCGGCCGCGCTGCTCGCGGCGGGCGAGCAGGACCCGCCGCTGCTCCTCGTCCTCGAGGACGTGCACTGGGCCGACGAGGCGACGCTCGACGTGCTTCGTGTCCTCGGCCGGCGCGTCGCCGGCACCCCCGACGCTCGTCGTCGCGACGTACCGCGACGACGAGCTCGAGCGAGAGCATCCTCTGCGGGTCCTGCTCGGCGACCTCGCCACGGCCGACGGCGTGCGCCGCCTGCAGGTCGAGCCGCTGACGGCAGCCGGGGGTGGCGTTGCTGGCCGACGGGTGCGCCGTCGACCCGGCCGCCCTCTACCGGCTGACGTCCGGGAATCCGTTCTACGTGACCGAGGCGCTTGCCGCGGGCGGGAATGAAGTCCCGCCGACCGTGCGCGACGCCGTGCTCGCGCGGGTGGCCAGGCTCGGTCCGCACGCGACCGCGGTCGTCGAGGCCGCCTCCGTCGCGCCGCCTGCGCTCGACGCCGTGACGATCCTCACCGTGGTCGGCGAGGCGTCCGACTCGATCGACGAATGCCTCGCATCGGGCGTTCTGCACGTGGAGGGCGACCGCGTCGCCTTCCGCCACGAGCTCGCGCGCGTGGCTGTCGAGGAGTCGCTCTCGCCGACCCGGCGTCTCGCGCTGCACCGCGCCGTGCTCCTCGCTCTCGCGGACACGGCGCGAGGATCGGGCGACCTCGCGCGCCTCGCGCATCACGCCGAGCGGGCGGCGGACCGGGACGCCGTGCTCCGGTTCGCGCCTGCCGCGGCCGCGCAGGCGGCGAGGATAGGGGCATACCGGGAGGCGGCCGCCCAGTATGCCCGTGCGCTCCGTTTCGGCGACGACCTGCCGCCGGGCGAGCGCGCTGCGTTGCTCGAGGGACGATCGCGTGCGTGCTATCTCGCGGACGACCAGACAGAAGCGATCGACGTCATCCGGGAGGCGATCCGGTGCAGGCAGCAACAGGGCGCACCCGTCGAGGAGGCGCGCGCGCTGACCGAGCTCACCGACTATCTCTGGTGCCGTGGCTACAACGGCGAGGCCGCCGACGCCGCGGCCAGGGCGGTCGAGCTCGCCGCGGACCGCCCCGAGCAGCGCGAGCACGCATACGTCTTCCACACGCAGGCGCTCGAGGCGCTGGGACGTGGCGACCTCGACGTCTGCCTCGAGCGAGCACGTGCTGCGCTGGCGGTCGGCGGGCGCTTCGGCGACGAGAGGATCGCCGGACACGCGCGGGTCACCGTCGCGAGCACGACCGCCCGCCGCGACTTCGGTCACGGCCTGAGCATGCTCGAGGACGCGGTCGACGCCGCGCGGCGGAAGGGCGAGCACGAGGTCGCGGCCCGCGGCTTGAACGCCCTCGTCTTCCGGTCGATGGACCGGCACCGGCACGACCTCGCCGAGCGATTCATCGCCGACGCGATCGAGTACTGCACCGAGCACACCGAGGACCTGTGGCGCATCAACGTCCTGGCGATCGCGGCGCGCTGGGCACTCGACCGCGGCCGCTGGGACGACGCCGTCGCGTATGCCGAGGCCGTTCTCGACGACCCGCGAGAGTCGCCCTGGACGCACCACGAGGCGTTGTGCGTCCTGGCGCTCGTCCGCACGCGACGGGGTGACCCGGGAGCGAGAGACGCGCTTGCCGAGGCGGCCGCCGTCGGCGTCCCGCTCGAGGAGGAGTTCGCGCACGTCGACCTCGCTGCGGCGCGGGCGGAGGTCGCCTGGTTCGAGCGCGCGGTGGACGACGTCGAGGCAGCCACCGCGACGATGCTCATGGGGCCGAGCGAGCTCGGCGACCCGCGTGCCGCCGCGCGCCTCCACTTCTGGCGCAGGCTGGCAGGGCTTCCCGGTGAAGTGCCCGCCGCCAGCTCGAGCCCATACGCGCTCGCCCTTGCCGGTCGCTGGCACGAGGCGGCCGGGGAGTGGGCCGAGCGGAGCTGCCCCTACGAGGCGGCGCTCGCGCTGTCACGCACCGACGACGTCGGGGCGCTCCGGCAGGCGCACGCGGAGTGCCTCCGCCTGGGTGCGCGCCCGCTCGCGACCCTGATCGCGCGAAGGCTGCGCGCGTCCGGCGCTCGCGCCGTCCCACGGGGCCCGCGGGCGGCCACGAGAGCGAATGAAGCGGCGCTGACGCCCCGCGAGCTCGAGGTCCTCGTGCTCGTCGCCGAGGGTTTGCGCAACGCGGGCATCGCCGAGCGGCTCTATCTCTCACCTCGCACGGTCGACCACCACGTCTCCGCGCTCCTGCGCAAGCTCGGCGCCCGCACCCGCGGTGAGGCGGTCGCCGCGGCTGGTCGTCTCGGCCTCCTCGACGTCCGCTAGCCGGGTAGGGAATGGCGACAGCCCCTGCGCGCGTGAGCGAACGGATGCCTCGTCCGACGCCGCCGTCCCCTTCCTCGAACGGAAGGGGGCGCTCGCGACCCTCGAGGAGGCGCTCACGACGTCCCTGGCGGGCTCGGGTCGGATCGCTCTCGTCGCGGGAGAGGCGGGGATCGGGAAGACGACGCTGGTTCGCGAGCTCGAGGAGCACGCCCGTGATCGCGTGCGAGTCGTGACGGGCGCCTGCGAGGCGCTCTTCACGCCGAGACCGCTCGGCCCGATCCACGACCTCGCACGGGTGGTGGGCGGACGGCTGCTCGCCACGCATTGTGGTCAGCGGGTCGCACACCCGAGGCAAGCACCGTGGGGCGGGAGGCCGTAGACACCTCGAGGCGGTCCCCGCGCGCCGCGAGCTCGCGCTCTCCCGCTCGGAGGCAGACGCCGAGGCCGGGCTGCGCGAGGCGCTCGACATCTGCTCGCAGCGCGGTGCCGCGCCGCTCGGCTCCGTGGTGGCGCGGCGCCTGCGAGAGCTCGGCGTCGCACTGCCACGCGGGGCCACGGGCATCCACCCGCGCGAACCCGGCAGGCTTGACGCGACGGGAGGTCGAGGTCATCGCGCTGGTCGCGCAGGGGCTCCCGGAACGGCGAGAGCGCCTCCAAGACCGGTAGCGCGAAGACGAAACGTAGGCAGTTCCGCCGATTCGGGCTGCCGCCCGTTCGGCCTACCTTCGACGGAGTCGAGACCGACGAAGAAGGAGGCCTGGATGGAGACCTACGTGATCCTGCGGCGCGGCGGCTGGCGGACGGCCACCGACCTCGCGGCCGCGGCCGAGCGCTCGACCGCCGCGGGCGAGAGCATGTCCGACGACGTCGCGTGGATCCGCAGCTACGTGCTCGAGGAGCTCGACGGCTCGGTCGGGACCGTCTGCGTCTACCAGGCGTCGAGCCCCGAGGCGGTCCGTCGCCATGCGACGGCCGCGGACCTGCCCGTGGACGAGATCGTCAAGGTCGCCGACACCGTCATCGTCCGGCCCGACCCGGTGCCGGTCGCCACGTGAGAACGACAACCACAAGGAGGACGCCATGAAGAGAAGCAGACAGATCGTCGGCGCCATCGCGGCCTGCGCGCTACTGGCTGCGTACACCGGTGCGACCGCCTCCGCACACGAGGGAGCGACGTGCAGCGGTCTCGGCGGCATCGAAGTCCACGGCCAGCATGTGATCGGCGACTACGTCACCGGGCTCGGCGGCATTGGCGGCGGGCTGGACTGGCCGCCGGCAGGCGAGGTCGGTGCCGCGATCCAGGCAAACGGTGGCGGAGCGGCCGTCCCGGGCGGGCCCGGCCCTGGATTCCACTTCACGATCCCGGGTCTGGCGCCCGGAGCGTCGTTCTGCAACGAGCAGGCGCACCCGAACGGCTTCACGACCCCGGAGCACTTCACCTCGAGCTAGGGGACCTGGCAGCTCGTCGCGTTCGAGTCGGTGTTCGCGAAGAAGCCCGCAAAGGCTCCGTTGCCGGGCGCGACGCACGGCTCGTTCGGCGCCGCCTGTCGACTAGAGGACCGGGCGATCCTCTGCCCGCTGGGTGCGGCGCGGACGGCCGAGGGCCGTCCGCGCCGCGTCGCGCGAACGTGGCCGCCCGCGCTCCATCGAGCCGATAGGCTCGGGAGGTGAGGGCCGCCCTGATCCGCGAGCTCGAGGCCGCGCCCGGGGTCGGCGAGGTGACGGCGCCCGAGGGTGAAGACGTCCTCGAGGTGCTGGCCGCGCCGCTCAACCCGATCGACCTCGCCGTCTCGCGCGGGCTCCACTATCTCGGGCACCCGCCGCTGCCGTACGTTCCCGGTTGCGAGGCGGTCGGCCGCACCGCGGAGGGCAGGGTCGTCTGGATCTTCGACGGCGGCCTCGGGATCTCGCGCGGCGGCGCGATGACCGAGCGCGTCTCGGTCGGCGAGTCGTCGGTCGTCGAGCTTCCCGGCGATGCCGATCCGGTGCTCGCGGCGGCCCTCGGGATCGCGGGCCTGGCCGGCTGGCTGCCGCTCGCGTGGCGCGCGCCTCTCGGCGGCGGCGAGACGGTTCTCGTTCTCGGCGCAACCGGCACGGTGGGCCTTGTCGCCGTGCAGACCGCGAAGCTCCTCGGCGCAGCGCGCGTCGTCGCGGCGGGCAGGAGTGCCGAGGGGCTCGAGCGCGCCGCCTCGCTCGGAGCGGACGCGACGGTCAGGCTCGGCGAGAACGAGGATCTCGTGTCCGCGTTCCGCGAGGCGTGCGGCGGCGACGGCCCCACGTTCGTGTTCGACGTGCTGTGGGGAGCCCCCGCTGCGGCGGCCGTCCAGGCGGCGGCCCCGTTCGCGACCGTCGTCAACCTCGGCCAGTCGGCCGGGCCGACGAGCGAGCTCGCGTCGGGCGCGGTCCGCGGCAAGAATCTGACGCTCCTCGGGCACACGAACTACCTCGTCCCGCCCGCCGCGCTCGCCGAGCATTACCGGCGCCTCGTCGGCCACGCCGTCGCCGGCGAGATCCGGCTCGAGCTGGAGCGCGTTCCGCTCGACGACGTCGGCGACGCGTGGCGCCGCCAGGCCGAGGGCGCCGGCACGAAGCTCGTCCTCGTGCCGTAGCCTGTGTTCCCCCGGTGTCGGACTTCAGTCCGACACCAACCGCCGGAGGGGTGCGCTCGCCGGACGCGTGCCTCGTGTCGGACTTCAGTCCGACACCAACCGCCGGAGGTGTCCGACTGAAGTCGGACACCGGGGTCGGACACCAGGGGCGGACACCCGGGTCAGGCGGTCGCCGTCGCGGCGTGCAGCTCCTCGCCGAACCTCGCGCGCTCGACGAACTCGCCGAACCCCGGCTCCACCCTGAGCTCGCCGTCTTCGACGACGACCGTGCCACGGACGAGAACGGTGTCGACGTCGCCCGTCACGTCCGTGCCCTCGTAGAGGTTGTAGTCGGTCTTCGAGTGCTGGTCGGCGGCGGTGATGGTCTTCCGCCTGGACGGGTCGAAGATCACGAGGTCGGCGTCCGAGCCGGGGGCGATCGTCCCCTTGCGCGGGTAGAGGCCGAACAGCTTCGCTGGATTCGTGCAGAGGAGCTCGACCATCCGGTTGAGCGTGATGCGCCCCTCGCCGACGCCGAAGTGGTGGATCATGTGGAGCCGGTTCTCGAGGCCGGGCCCACCGTTCGGGATCTTCGAGAAGTCGTCGCGCCCCATCGTCTTCTGGCCATCCCAGAGGAACGCGCAGTGGTCGGTCGAGATCGCCGAGAGGACGTCCGTCCGCACCGCGTTCCAGAGCACGTCCTGGTTCGCCTTGTCGCGCGGTGGCGGCGTGTAGACGTACTTCGCGCCCTCGAAGTCCGGTCGCTCGAGGAACGTCGTGTCGACGAAGAAGTACTGCGTGCACGTCTCGCCCCAGACGTCCCAGCCCTTCTCGCGCGCGAGCATGATCGGCTCCACCGACTCCTTGCAGGAGACGTGGACGACGTAGAGCGGGCAGCCCGCGACCCGGGCGAGCTGGATCGCGCGGTTCGTCGCCTCGCCCTCCGTCTCGGGCGGGCGGGTGAGCGCGTGGTAGACCGGCGCGGTGTTGCCTGCGGCGAGCGCGTCGGAGACGAGCACGTCGATCGCGTCGCCGTTCTCGGCGTGCACCATCACGAGCGCGCCGGTCCTCGCCGCGACCTCCATCGTCCGGAACAGCGTCTGGTCGTCCACCATCAGCGCGCCCTTGTAGGCCATGAACAGCTTGTACGAGGTGATGCCCTGGTCGGGCAGCGTCGCGAGCTCGTCGAGCCGTCCCGGAGCCGACAGGTCGGTGACGGCGATGTGGAAGCCCATGTCGATGATCGCCTTGCCGTCGCGCTTTCCGTGCCAGGCGGCGAGCGCGTCGGCGAAGCTCTGGCCCCGGCCCTGGATACAGAAGTCGACGTGGCAGGTTGTGCCGCCGAACGCGGCGGCCGTGTGCCCCGACGTGACGTCGTCGATCGTGGTCGTGCCGCCGAACGGCATGTCGAGGTGCGTGTGGGGGTCGACGAGACCGGGAAGCACGAGCTTCCCGGTCGCGTCGATCACCGTAGAGGCGCTCACGTCGAGCGCCTCTCCGAGCAGCGAGATCCGCTCGCCGTCGACGAAGACGTCGCCGACGTAGTCGTCGGCCGCCGTGACGATGCGGCCGCCCTTGATCAGTACGGACATCGCGGATCTCCCTCCTCGGTCGTTCTCTCTACTTCCCGCCCGGCGTCACCTTGACCACCGCCTTCTTCCACTTCTTGCCGAGGACGTCCACGCCCTCCTTCTTCAGCTGCGCGACAGCCCGTGCAGCGTAGGCGTAGTTGGTCGCCCCCTTCGGCGTCTTCGTGATCACGCCGTACGTCTTCGCGATCTTCGTCGTCTGCGCGACCGCGCCGGCCGGCGGCAGGCCGATGCCCTTGGGGTTCGGCCAGATCAGCGCGTTGATCTCGTTCATCATCCAGGTCTGGTGGCCCTTGCCGAGGAGCGAGCCGCTCTTCAGCACGAAGCTCACGCACTCGGCCCGGTGGTCACGGCAGTAGACCCACCCCTTGAACGAGGCCTTGAGGAACTTCACCGCGGTCGCCTGGTTGGCCTTCTCGGCGATCCAGTCGCCGCGGACGAACAGGTTGTCCTCGAGCATGCCCGTCCCCACCTTCGGGTCGGACATCATGAAGACGTTCAGGTCCTTCATCGTGTAGAGCTTGCCCGTCTTCGGGTTCTTCGTCTCGAGCACCTGCGCCAGCTCGTTGTAGGTCATCGCCGCCGCGGCGTCGACCTGGCGCTTGAGGAACAGCTGCATGTCGAACGGCTGGTTGACGATCGTGACGTCGTTCGGGTTCTTCGGGTCGATCCCGTTCTTGTTCAAGGCGGCGAAGAGCTCGGGCTCGTTGCCGCAGCACCAGACCCCGACCTTCTTGCCCCGCATCTTCTTGATCGTGTCGATCCCGCTGTCACGCCAGGTGAGCTCGGTCATCCCCGAGCGGGCGAACACCTGGGCGATCGAGACGAGGTTCGATCCCTTCTCGCGCGTCGCGAGCAGGCTCGGGAGCCAGTCGACGCCGAACTCGGCCCGCTTGCCCGCGACGACGGTCTCCGGCGTGATGCTCGGGCCGCCGACCTTGATCGTGACGTCGAGGCCTTCCTTGTCGTAGTAGCCCTTCTCGAGTGCCGCGTAGTAGCCGGCGAACTGCGCCTGCGTGACCCACTTGAGCTGCAGGTTGACCTTCGTCGCCGCCTTCTGCTCGGGCGCCGCCGCCGCGACGGCGACCCACGCCGCGAACGCCGCGCCGGCGAGCACGGCGACGGCCATGACCCACTGCTTCCTCAATTCGCCCTCCTCCGGGTTTCGTGCGACCCCATCGGCCGCGTGGTTGCCATTCTGGACCCTGGTCACTCGCCGCGAAAGCCGCGTGTGGACGGGTGCCAGCTCGTCGTCAGCCGCTCGGCGAGCGCGACCGCGCCGTAGAACGCGATCCCGAAGGCGCTCGCGAGCGCGATCCCCGCCCAGGCGCGCGGGAAGTTGAACAGCTGCGTGTCGTTCAGGATGCTCACGCCGAGCGCGTTCGTCGGGCCGCCGAAGTACTCGCCGACGATCGCGCCGATCATCGAGAGCACCGCCGCCACCTTGAGCCCGGTGAACATGAAGGGGAGCGAGCTCGGGATCCGGACGTGGCGGAACACGGAGGCGTTCCCCGCCGCGTACGAGCGCATCAGCTCGATCGCGCGCGGGTTGACCGACGTGAGCCCGCGCAGCGTGTTGACCATCACGGGGAAGAAGCACAGGACCGCGGCGATCGCCATCTTCGAGAACGGGTTCAAGAGGCCGAACCAGTTGTTCGTGATCGGCGCGAAGGCGATGATCGGCACCGCGTTCGCCGCGACGGCGAACGGCATCAGCGCGAGCCCGACCGTCCGGAAGCGTGCGAGGACGAGCGCGGTGAGGATGCCGAGGCTCGAGCCGAGCACGAACCCGCCCGCCGCTTCCTTGAACGTGTAGAGCCCGTAGTCCCAGAGCGTCGCCTTGTCCTCCCAGAACGCCTGCGCGATCTCGGAGGGCTTGGGGAGCAGGAACGTCTCCACGTCGAAGAGCGTCGTGAGCCCTTGCCAGAGCCCGATCCCGACGAGGAAGACGACGACCGCCGGGACCCAGTCCACGAGGCGTGTGCCGATCTCCCGGCCGAAGCCGGGCGGGATCGGCTCGACGACGGTCGAGCTCAGAAGAGCTCCTCCACGGACGACGAGCGGCCGCCCGCGGCCTCGCCGTGCCCGGCGGCGAGCGCCTCGCGCACCTCGGTGACGAGCTCGAAGAACCGCGCGTCCTCGCGCGTCTCGCCGCCTCGCGGCTGTCGCAGGTCGACGTCGATCGTGGCCGCGATCCGGCCGGGCCGCGCGGACATCACGACCACGCGCGTCGAGAGGAACACTGCCTCCGGGATCGAGTGCGTCACGAAGACGACGGTCGAGCCCGACTTCTCCCAGATGCGCAGGAGCTCCATGTTGAGCCGCTCGCGGGTCATCTCGTCGAGCGCGCCGAAGGGCTCGTCCATCAGGAGGAGGGCGGGGTCGAAGGAGAGCGCGCGCGCGATCGAGACGCGCTGCTGCATCCCGCCCGAGAGCTGCCACGGCCGGCTCGACTCGAAGCCGGTCAGCTCGACGAGCTCGAGCATCTCGCGGACGCGCTCCTTCCGCTTCGCGCGGTCCCAGCCGAGCAGCTCGAGCGGGAGCGACACGTTGCGTTGCACCGTGCGCCAGTCGTAGAGCACGGCGTCCTGGAAGACGATCCCGTAGTCGTGGTCGACCCGGGCCTGGTGCGCCGTCTTGCCGTTCACGCGGAGCGTCCCCGAGGTGGGCTCCACGAGGTCGCCGATGACCCGCAGGAGCGTCGACTTGCCGCAGCCCGACGGCCCGATCAGCGAGATGAACTCGCCGGGGGCGATCTCGAGGTCGATGTCCTGCAGGGCCGTGACGCCCGTGCTGAAGGACTTCGTGAGCGTCTGGATGGAGACGACGCTGTCGCCCCGCCCCCTCATGCGTAGTGCTCCGGCGCGCGCCGCAGGACGAGGCGCTCGGTCAATGCGACGGCGCCGAACAGCACCAGCCCGAGCACCGCGCAGACGATGTTCGTCGCCCAGAGGAATGTCGGCTGCAGCGAGTAGTACTGGTTGAAGTTGACGATCGCTCCGCCGAGCCCCTCCTGGATCGATGCGGGTGTCTCGCCGATGATGGCGCCGATCACCGACGCGGTCGCCGAGATCTTGAGGGCGGTGAAGAGGTACGGCAGCGACGCCGGCACGCGCAACCGCCAGAGGATGCTCCAGCGACTCGAGGCGTAGGACTCCATCAGCTCGAAGGCGCGCGGGTCGGCCGACTGGAGGCCGCGCAGCGCGTTGATCGCGACCGGGAAGAAGGTCAGGTACGCGGCGAGGACGGCGACCGCCTTCCAGCCCTCGACGCCCTTCGAGCCGAGACCGATCACGACCATCGGCGCGATCGCGAGGATCGGCACGGTCTGCGAGGCGACGATGTAGGGGAGGAGACCGCGCTCGAGCAGGCGCGAGTGGACGAGCAGCACCGCGAGGGCGAAGCCGACGACCGCCCCGAGGACGAAGCCGGCGATCGCTTCCTTCGCGGTGAACCAGGCCGCGTCGAGCAGCGGGTGGATCAGCGCCGGGCCGCCCGTCGTGACCGGCTCGCCGAAGGCCTTCAGGATGTCCCAGAGGTGGGGCATCGTCGTGTCGTCGACGAGGAACGGCCACGTCCAGCCCGTCGTCTCCCAGAGCCACTTGTAGCCCTCCCACGCGGCGCAGAGGGCGACGATCACGATCGCGTAGGTCGCGAGCTTCGAGAGGCCCGGGACGACCTTCCACACGCGCCGTTCGCTCGCCGCCGCCTCCATGTGGCGCGCATTCCACCACACGGCGGCAGGCTCGACGGCGTTAAGCTCGGCGCATGCCGCTCGACCCCGCGCGCGTCGTCGCCCGCCTCCGCGAGCTGCGGTCGCTGACCGGCGACGAGAACGGCGAGCAGCGCGTCGCCTGGACGGAGACGTGGGCAAGGGCGCGCGCGTGGCTCGCCGACTCGCTTGCCGACCTCTCGCTCGCGATCGAGCGCGACGCCGCCGGCAACGACTGGTACACGCTGCGCGGCGAGTCCGACCGGGCGGTGTTGATCGGCGGCCACATGGACTCGGTGCCCAACGGCGGCTGGCTCGACGGCTGCCTCAACGCGCTCGCCGGCGCGGAGGTGCTGCGGCGGATCGCAGAGGAGGGACGCCGCCCGTCACCGTGCGTCTCGTCGACTGGGCCGACGAGGAGGGCGCCCGCTTCGGCCGCTCCCTCTTCGGCTCCTCGGCCGCGGGCGGGTCGATGGCCGACCAGGACGAGCTCCGGAAGCTGGTCGACCGGGACGGGGTCTCGCTGCCGGAGGCGGTCGGCGCGTTCGGCGTCGACCTCGACCGAGCACTCGAGGCCAGCTCCCAGCTCGAGAGCGCGGCGGCCTACCTCGAGCTCCACATCGAGCAGGGCCCGGTGCTCGAGTCGCTCGACCTGCCACTCGGCGCCGTGCTCGGGACGTTCGGCGTGGAGCGCCACCGGATCACGTGGACGGGCCAGGCCGCACACGCCGGGTCGACGCCGATGGAGCAGCGTCGTGACGCGCTTGCCGGCGCCGCGAAGCTCGCGCTCGCGATCCGCGACATCGCCCGCGAGACCGGCGACGGCGCCGTGTGCACCTCCGGCGGCGTCGTCTGCAAGCCGGGAATCGTCACCTCGGTCGTCGAGACCGCGGAGCAGCTGCTCGACCAGCGCCACCTCGATGCGGCGAAGCTCGCCTCGATGCTCGCGCGCGCGCAGAAGCTGTCGCGCGAGTTCGCGGCGGAGGAGCGGATCGACGTCGCCTGGGAGCGGCTCTGGTCGATCCAGCCGATCCTGTTCGACGAGACCCTGATCGGGCTCGCGGACGACGCGATCCGCGAGGTCGCGGGGGCGTCGCACCGCCTTCCGTCTGGGCCGCTCCACGACGCTGCCGAGGTCGCGCGCGCGGGCGTCCCGACGGTGATGCTGTTCGTGCAGAGCCTGCGCGGCCTCTCGCACACGAAGCTCGAGGACACGAAGCCCGAGCACATCGAGGTCTCCGTCGCGGCGCTCGACCGGCTCGCGTCGAAGACGATCGACTGGGTAGCGGCGGGATGAGGTACGAGCTGGCGGTCGAGATCACGCGGCCGCCGGCGGAGGTTTACGCCTACCTCGCCGACCCGGCTCATCTGCCCGATTGGCAGGCGGACGTCGAGGAGGTGCGTGGGGCTCCGGGCGGGCCGCTACCCGCCGGGGCGACATTCACCGAGGTGCGGTCGTTCCTCGGCAAGCGCGCGGAGTCGACGCTCGAGGTGGTCGCCGCGGAGCCGGGGAAGGAGTTCTCGCTGCGCACGGTCGCCGGGCCCGTGCACGTCACGATCCGCCACCTCCTCGAGCCGGCCGAGGTGGGCACGCTCCTCCTGGTCGAGGCCGAGGCGGACGCGGGGAAGCTCGTCGGCCTCGGCGGCCCGCTCGTGCGCCGGGCCGCGGAGCGGAGGGCGCGCAGCGACTTCCGGCGGCTCGGGGAGCTCCTCGGAGCGGACGCCTGAGCCGGGGGTCTGGCACCGTCAGGTGCCTGACCCCCGGTGGCCCTGCCCGAGTGTGGTTCGACGTCGTCGTATGCTCGGCTGCGTGACGGACGCCCGGCCCGTCCTCTGCTGCCCCGACAAGTTTCGCGGCACGCTGACGGCGCGCGAGGCGGCGGAGGCGCTGGCGGCCGGTGTCGCGCGTACCGGCCGCCCCGCCGTGCGGCTCCCGCTCGCCGACGGCGGCGAGGGCACGCTCGACGTCCTCTGCCCCGCGGCCGGCGACCGCCGTGTGAGTCGCGTGACGGGGCCGCTCGGAGGCCCCGTCGACGCCGAGTGGGGGATCCGCGGCGACACCGCCGTGATCGAGATGGCCCGCGCCAGCGGCCTCGCGCTCGTCGCCGGCGCGAACGAACCGCTTCGCGCGACGACGTCCGGGACGGGCGAGCTCCTCGCGGCGGCCCTCGACGCGGGTGCGCGGCGTGCGATCGTCGCCGTCGGCGGCTCGGCGACGGTCGACGGCGGCCTCGGTGCGCTAGAGGCACTCGCCTTCGACCTGCGCGGCGCCGACGTCCTCGTTGCCTGCGACGTCTCGACGACGTTCGTCGAAGCCGCGCGGGTCTTCGGCCCGCAGAAGGGAGCCGACGCGGCGACGGTCGCCGAGCTCGAGCTCCGGCTCGTGCGGCTCGCCGAGCGGTTCCGGGAGGAGCGCGGCGTCGACGTCCGCGACCTGCCGGGCTCCGGAGCCGCCGGCGGTCTCGCGGGCGGGCTCGCCGCGCACGGCGCGAGGCTCGTCCCGGGCGCCGCGCTCGTCGCGGAGACGGTCGGGCTCCGTTCGTCGCTGGCGGCCGCGTCTCTCGTCCTCACCGGCGAGGGCAGGCTCGACGCAACGTCGTTCGCGGGCAAGGTCGTCGGTCACGTCCTCCGCGAGGCGGGCACGCTCGCAGTGGCTGCCGGGCTCGTCATCGGCGACGCCGATCCCGGTGCCCTGCAGGACGTAGCGGCGTGCATCACGCTCGTGGAGCTGGCAGGGTCCGCCGCCGGCGCGCAGCGCGACGCCGCGCGACTCGCCGCTGAGGCGGCGGCGTCGCTCGCGGCGCGCCTCTGAGCGTCGCCGCTCGTGGTGACTCGCGGCGGACGTCGTCACGACGCCGGTCGACACCCGCCCGCCGTGCGGGCAACCGCACCGTACGCGCCGCAGGTCGTCGCAAGGCTGCAGGCACGACATCGCCACACACGAGGAGACCCCACCCATGCCACAGCTCATCGACAGCCACGCCGCCGTCCGGACGACCGTCTCGCCGGGCGTCCTCGTCTTCCCGGGCGACTCCGGCTGGGACGACGCCCGCCGCGCCTGGAACCTCGCCGTCGACCAACGCCCCGCCGTCGTCGCGCTCCCCCGAACCACCGGCGACGTCGTCTCCGTGGTCGCGTACGCGCGCGAGCTCGGGCTTCGAACTGCCGTCCAGGGGACGGGACACGGAGCTCCGGGGACGCCGCTCGACGAGACGCTGCTCGTGAACACGTCCCGGATGACCGGCGTCGAGATCGACGCGGCGGCGCGGGTCGCTCGCGTCCGGGCCGGCACCATCTGGGCCGAGGTCGTCGAGGCCGCCGTCCCGCACGGGCTCACCGCGCTGCACGGGTCGGCCCACGACGTCGGCGTCGTCGGCTACTCGCTCGGCGGAGGGATCGGCTGGCTCGCGCGCAAGCACGGGCTCTCGTCGTCGAGCGTGCTCTCGGCGGAGCTCGTCACAGTGGACGGCGAGGTCGTCCACTGTGACGCGGAGACGAACGCCGACCTGTTCTGGGCGCTCCGCGGCGGCGGGGGCAGCTTCGGCGTCGTGACGGAGATGGAGATCGCGCTGTACCCCGTGACCGAGGCGTTCGCCGGCTGGCTCGTCTGGCCGGTCGAGCGCGCCAGGGAGGTGCTCGGCGCCTGGGCCGCGTGGACGAAGGACGTCCCGGACGAGGTGACGTCGGTCGGCCGGCTGCTCCAGATCCCGCCGATCCCGGAGATGCCCGAGCCGCTCCGCGGCCGGCAGCTCGTCGTGGTCGAGGCGGCGTTCCTCGGCGACGAGGTCGCGGGTCGCGAGCTTCTCCGGCCGCTGCTCGAGCTCGGGCCCGAGCTCGACACCTTCGCGACCGTGCCGGCCGCGACGCTGACCGAGCTCCACCAGGACCCGCCCGGCCCCGCCCCGGCCCGTGGCGAGGGCTGGATGCTCGACGCGTTCGATCCGGACGCGGCGTCCGCGATTGCCGGCGCCGCCGCGATGGACGGCACCTCGCCGCTCATCTCGGTCGAGCTCAGGCACCTCGAGGGAGCCCTCGGCCGCCCCGACCCGAACGGCGGCGTGCTCTCGCACTTCGAGGCGCCCTACGCCGTGTACGCGGTCGGGATCGCGCCGAGCTCCGAGGCCGTCGCGGCGATCGACGAGCGGATCGAGGCGCTCCGCTCGGCGTCGGAGCCGTGGCTAGCGCGGACGGCGTACTTCAACCTCAGCGAGCGGGACGTGGACGCGAGCACGTTCTATCCCGGCGACCGCTACCGCCGGCTGGCCGAGATTCGAGCCCAGGCCGATCCCGACGGCGTGCTTCGCGCCAAGCACGAGATCGGCTGAGCCGGGGCGAGGGAGGTAGGGGGAGGCCGCCGCTCCCCCTTCCCTCCCGCCCCCGGCTGAGGAACCGGAGGCGCCGGGCTCCGCACGCCGGCGCCGGCCCCTCCCCCGTCAGGTCGCGAGGTTGACCGGGAACGACACGAGGCGACGGGTCGAGACCCCGCCGAGGACGGTTCCGCCCTTCGTCGCCCGCACCATCATCACGAGCAGCTCCTGCTGCCCGGGATTGGCGGGGAAGCCGCCCAGCCGGCCCATCCGGAGCGTCGCCCAGCCGTCCGAGCCGGTCGGCTGCCGGCGCGGCGTGAACTGGAAGTAGGGGACGGCAGTCGCGTACAGCTCGGCGCCCTGCACCGGCCGGCCGCCGCAAGCGGTGACGCGGAACCGCGCCGTGAGGCTGTTCGTGCCTCCCGTGACGACAGCCGGGACGAGCTGCTGTCCCTGGATCAGCATCCGCGCCGGAGCGGAGAGCCTGTCGGCGCGGATCGGCCCGGTGCCTGCGGGACAGCCGTTCGTGGCCGCCGGTGGAGCCGTCGCCCGGACGACCGCGGTCGGGACCGACGTCGCCGTCGCGATCGAGCCCCCGGACCTCGCCGTCACGCGAACGCGGATCGTCGTCCCGCGGTCGGCCTGCCCCAGCCGGTACGTCTGCCCGTCCGCGCCGCGGATGTCGGAGCAGCCGCCGCCGTTCGTGTTGCAGCGGCGCCACTGGTAGGCGAAGCCTGGACGGTTCGTCCATTCGCCCGGGTCGGCCCGAAGCGTCGAGCCCACCGCGACGGTGCCCGAGATCGTCGGCGGCCGCGTGTTGACCGGCATCGTGACCTCGCCGACCTTCGGCGTCGCGTTCGACGCCGCCGTCTGCGGCCCGTCCGCATTCGACGCCGTCACGCGAACGCGTAGCCGCCGGCCGGCGTCCGCCTCCGCGACGACGTACTGCTGTGTCGTGGCGCCGCCGATCGCGGCGCAGTCGGCGCCGTCCGGGCGTCCGCCGGAGTCGGGGCAACGGACCCACTGGAATCGATAGGACGTCGGGCTCCCCGTCCAGAGCCCCCGGGTCGCGGTGAGCGTGGACCCGACATTCGGGTCGCCCAGGATGCGCGGCTCGGTCGTGTTCGTCGGCACCGCCTCGCTCGCCGCCGTCCCGGCTCCGGCGAGCCAGAGCAGGGAGACCCCGGTCATCGCCGCAGCCAGGCCGAGCAGGCTCTTTGCGCGTCTTGCCATGTCCAGCCTCCTTCCTTGTCGCTGGTGGATCGCCGTGCGATCCGCACCCCTGGCCGTTACCCGGTCGTGCGAAGCGAATCCCCGCGCTTACCGTTCCCTTGCGGATTCCGTACAGCGACCACACAGCCTCGGGGCCGCGTCGGGCCGGCCGCTCGGAGACGCCGGTGAGCGCGCGTCCTACTCGACAGCCGGGTAGAACGTCGCCTCGCCGTGCTCGGGCGGAGCGCCGTAGACAAAGAGGCGGAGCTCGTCGGTACCGCGGTTCGAGAGCTGGAGCACGGTCCCCGGCTGCACGATCAGGACGCTGCCGCGCTCGAGCTCGTCGCGTTCCGGCGCGTCACCCTCGCCCATGTGGATCGTGAGCGTCCCGTCGAGGACGACGAAGACCTCTTCTTGCACGGGGTCGCTGTGACGCCGTCCGACAGCGCCCGGCGGGTACCGGTAGAGGTTCGCCCGCGAGCGAGTCATCGAGTCCGAGAGCTCCGAGACGAGCCGCGGGTCGCCCTCGTGGCGCGGGTGCCAGTCGAGGTCGGCGGCGTGGAACACGGTGTAGGCCATGCCGCGATCTTCGCACGTACCCCGCGCCGCGGCGCGGGGCAAGCAACAGACTGGTACTTGCCCCGCCCGGCGCGTCGGCCGGCGGCGCCTCAGGAATGCCCGAAGGTCACGTCCGGCAGCATGCGGTCGAGCCACCGCGGCAGCGCCCAGGCGTGACGCCCCATCACGCGCAGGAGCACCGGCATCAGCACGAGCCGGATCAGCATCGCGTCGAGGAGCACGGCGACGCCGAGGATCACGCCCATCTCCTTCGGCGGGATCGGTCCGGAGAGCGCGAACGTGAAGAACACGGCGACCATCACCGCCGCCGCGGCGAAGATCGTGCGGCCCGAGTGCGCGACGCCGCCCACCATCGCCTCGTGCGCGTCGTGCGACCGGTCCCAGTGCTCCTTGGCCGAGGAGAGCAGGAACACGGTGTAGTCCATCGAGATCGCGAAGATCATCGCGAAGAAGAACACCGGTCCCCAGGCGTTGAGGAAGCCCTGCGACTCGAAGCCGAGCAGACCCTGGAGGCTCCCGTCCTGGAAGATCAGGACGCCGACCCCGAACGCCGCAGCGGTCGCGAGCAGATTCGTGACGACTCCGGCGAGGGCGATGAGCGGCGCCTGCAGCGCGACGAGGAGGAGCAGGAAGCCGAGACCCAGGACGATTCCGAAGACGGGCAAGGTCTTCGCAGCGAGCGCTTGCTCGAGGTCGTGGTTCTCCGCCGCCGCGCCACCGACGAGCGCTTCGGGTGGGAGTGCGGCGCGGAGCCGGTCGATCGTCGCGCCCACGGCCGGATCGGACGGGTCGGCAGTGGGGACGGCGAGGACGAGGGCGCGCTCGCCCGAGCGCTGGGCCGGCCCGGCCGCCGCGATGCCGGGATCCGCCCCGACCACCGACTCGACACGCGCCGCGTCGGCCGCCGGCGCGACGACCTGCAGCGTCCCCGGCGCGCCGGGCCCGAAGGCGTCCTGCACCTGCGTGTAGCCGACGCGCGAGCCGTCGCTTCCCGGCACGACCTTGATCGACGGCATCCCGGTGTCGAGCCGCAGCACCGGCGCCGCGAGGACGAGGAGGATCGCGACAGCCGGGATGCCGAAGAGCGCGGGACGTCGCCAGAGGCGCTCGCCCCAGCGGGCAAAGCGCGGCGAGCGGTGCTCGCCGGCGTGCACCCAGGGCAGCGCCAGCTTGTCGACGCGGTCGCCGAGCCACCCGAGCACCGCGGGCAGGAGCGTCAGCGTCGCGAGGAGGATGAAGACGACCGAGAGCATGATCCCGAGAGCCATCGAGCGGAACGCGGGGCTCGGCACGAGCATCACGGCCGACAGCGAGATCAGCACGGTCACACCCGAGAAGAGCACCGCCTTGCCGGCGGTGTCCATCGTGACGGCGACCGCGTCACGCGTCGTGAGCGAAGAGCCGAAGTGGGCGCCGCGGAAGCGCGCGACGATGAACAGGGCGTAGTCGATCCCGAGCGCGAGCGCGAACATGAGGGCGAAGTTCATCGACCAGATCGAGACGTCGAAGAGATGGGTGATGAGAAAGAGGCTCCCCGCCGAGGCCATCAGGCCGAGGATCGTGAGCAGGAGCGGCAGGCCGGCGGCGACCAGCGAGCCGAACGCCAGCACGAGGATCGCGAGCGTGATCGGCCACGAGATGACCTCCGACTTCAACATCGCGTTCTTGTTCGCCTCGTTGAAGTCGGACCACATGCCCGGGGCGCCGGTGAGGCTGACGGTCGTCGCGCCCTGCGAGAGGTCGGCGAGCTTCCCCTTGAGATCGTCCGCGGCGCGCACCATCTCGGTGGGATTCGCCGCGGCGCCGCCGCTCAGGATCACGGTCCGCCCGTCCTTCGACACCTGGGGCGGAGCGACGCCCGAGACGCGGGGGTCGGCCTCGAGGATCCTCGTCGCCTCCGCGACGGTGGCGTCGAGGTCACCGGTGCCGTGCACGACTGCCATCAGCGCGTAGCCGCCCTGACCGCCGAACGAGGCGTCGATCGCAGCGCGTGCGGCCACGGACTCGGAGCCGGACGCCTCCCAGCCTGCGCCGGAGAGCGCATGCTCGGCCCTGGGCGCGAGCGCGCCGAGACCGACGGCGACGACGACCCAGGCGATGACGACGAGCCGCGTGTGAGCAGTCGTCCACCGTCCGAGCCGCCCGATCGGCCCGACCTTCACGGGCGTGGTTTCAGCCTCGCCCGTCTTCGCTCCCTTGTCGACGACGGTCATCTGCATCCCTCCCCGCCGCAAACCGCGCGGCCGAGCACGAGCGAGGCGGGGCATGCGCCGACGAGCGCGAACAGCCACTGGTTCACCGCGACGAACACGGCGAGCAGGAGGAACCAAGGGCTCACGGTGACGGCGAGGACGACCGCGAGGAGCGTCATCGTGCCCGCGAGGCCGAAGAGGACGCGCTGGAGCGACACGTTCCGGTAGCTCATCGGACGGCCCCCCGACGAGCTCGGCGAGGTCGGAGAACTGGCGCTGTAGGCCCCCGCAGACCGTCTCGCAGAGACCGAGGACGCTGTCGTCGCTGATGACGTACAGCGTGTTGTTTCCTCGCTTCCGGCGGCCGACGATGCCGGCTTCGTGGAGGACGCCGAGGTGCTTGGAGACGTTCTGCTGGGAGGTGCCGAGGCTCGCGGTCAGCTCGGCGACGGTCGTCTCGCCGTCGCGCAGGCGGTCGAGGATGCGGATCCGCATGGGCTCGCCGATCACGCGAAACCGGCGCGCGACGAGCTCGACGATGGGATCGGGTAGAGGGTGCGGAAGGGTCATTCGGGCTCCGTGGTCGGGGAAGGCAACCGCGGCAAGGTAACTGAACAACTATGTAGTTGTCAAATAGTGCGTTCTCCGGGAAGGCCGACCGTCTCCGGCTCCCTTGTTGCGCTCGGCGAGCGCAAGAGGATCGCGGCGGCGAGCAGCACCGGGATCGCCAGCACCGCCGTGGCGACGCGGACGCCGGCCCAGCTCGCGAGCGCACCGTCGACGAGGCTCGCGAACGGTCGCGTCCCCATGAAGGCGATCGACCAGAGCGCCATGATCCGGCCTCGCTGCTCCTCCGCCACGCCGAGCTGGAGCTGCGCGGTCGCGGAGGCGTTCACGTTCAGGTACCCGAAGCCCGCGAGGACAACGAGCGCGAGCGCGAGCGGAAGCCACGGGCTCGCTGCCATCAGCACGATGCCGCCTCCGAAGATCAGCAGGTTGCGAGCCATCTGGCGCCGCGAGGGCCCGACCCTGTCCGACATGGCGACGGCGGCGATGATCGCGCCGAGACCGAAGCAGCCCACGACGGCGCCCGCCCAGACCGGCGAGTAGCCGAAGGCGTGGACGATCGCCGGAGCCTCGGTGTTGATCGGGTCGGTGGTGATCCCGATCGCCATCACGATCGCGAGGTAGCCGGCGAGCCGCCGATCGGCGCGGACGAGGCCGATGCTGTCGCGGAACGAGCTCCGGGGAACGCGTGGAACGGGGGTCGGGGAGACCATGAGCAGCGCTCCGACGAACAGGAGAAACGTCAGCGCATTGACCGCGAACGCCGGCGCGATCCCGAACGCGGCGATCACTCCCGCCGCCGCGAGCGGGCCGATCGCCCGCGCGACGTTGAACGTCATCGCGTTGAGCGCGACGGCCTGCGGGAAGTCGGCGCGGGGGACGAGCGAGCCGACGATCGCCATCTGGGCAGGGCTCGAGATCGCCATGACCACGCCGAGCGCAGCGCCGAAGCCGATCACGAGCCACGGCGTGGCCGCCCCGGTCCAGACCAGCACCGCGAGCGTCGCACTGATGGCCACCGCGGCCGACTGCGTGTAGACGAGCAGCAGCCGCCGGTCGAACGCGTCCGCGATGCCCCCCGCCCACGGCGAGAGGAGCAGGACCGGCCCGAACTGGCATGCGTTGAGGACGCCGAGCAAGAGCGCGGAATGCGTCAGCTCGTACACGAAGATCGACGCCGCGAGGTTCTGGAACCAGGTGCCGCTCGCCGACGCCGCGTTGCCGACGAAGAACGGCCCGAAGTTGCGCATGCGGAGCATGCGCCAGGCCGACGAGGAACCGGTCACCTGACTGGACATCGACGACCGACGCTACCGTCGCCGAGGCGTGCGGCCGCGCGGGTGAGGGAGGTCAGCTGCCTCGGCGCGGGTCGGAGCCGAGCTCGATGAGCTCGATCCGGTAGGAGTCCGGATCGCGGACGAACGCGATGAACGCGCCGCCCTCGCGCACCTGGTAGGGCGGTCGCTCGGGCTCGATGCCCTCGGCCGCGAGGCGCGCGAGCGTGGCGTCGAGGTCGTCGGCGCCGATTGCGATGTGACCGTAGGCGGTGCCCAGCTCGTAGCTGCGGCCGTCGTGGTTGAAGGTGAGCTCGAGCTCCTCGTCCTGGCCGGGGAAGCCGAAGAAGTAGTTGGTTGCTTCGAGCTCGCCGTTGCGAACGATCGGTAGGTCGCGGCGGAACTCCATCCCGAGCGCCTCGTAGAACGCGCGAGAGGCTTCGACGTCGGTGATGCGCAGCATCGTGTGCAGGTAGCGAGCCATGCGGTCAGTCTAGGTGTCCTTGTCGGAGGCGGTCGATGAGGGAGTCGATTCGCTCGTGGATGATCGCCGCGCGCGCGGTGGCCCCGTCGCCGTAGCCGGCTACGGCGTCCCGGATGACATAGTCGAAGTACCCGTGGGTGCGGAGCAGCTCGAGCTCCGTGGCGACGTAGGCGCGGAGTTCCTCCCCTTGAGCGGCGAGCTCATCTGCCAGCTCGGGGCGTCCGTTGAGGAGGACGATGATGTCGTGGACGTCGAGGCTGCTGATCACGTCGTCTCCTCCGCGTCCGCGCCAGGCGGTGAGCTTGGTGGCGATCACGAGCCGTGGCGTGACGGCGCGGATGCCGGTTCCCGAGGGCAGTCTGCGTTCGGTGGCGGTTCGGATGCCGAGCTCGTACCAGCGGTTGGAGAAGCCGAGCACGTCTTCCGCGATCGGCATGACATCGATCGCCAGGCCGCTTTCACGGTGGCGCCAGCGGCAAATGACGTTCTCGCCCATCGCCTCGTGGAGGCCGTCCGCGTTGACGGAGTCGTTCGGCGAGCAACTGGTATTCGTCGTAGCTCGTCACGTCGCAGATCACGTCGACGTCGTCGGTCGCTCGCACCGCAGGCGCCGCCGGTTCGGTGATCCAGAGGTGGACGGTGGCCCCGTCGACGAAGACGACCTCCTCGTGCGCAGCCGGCCAGACCGGCGGCCCTCACCCGATTCGCCGATCAGGACGCGCCGACGCGCATCAGGGTTCGAGCGACGCTGGCCGCCCCGGGTTCTCGGTCCCCGGGGCGGCCACGCCCGATCGCGGGCCTCAGCTCGTTGCGGGCGGAACCCAGTACGGATACAGCCGACCGGGGACGCCGAACTCGTCGGGCGCCGTGGTGACGCTCACCCAGCCTGGGGGCGGAGCCTTGCACGTGATGCCGACTCCCTTGATGTAGTTCGCGACGACCGCGCCCTCGTACATCGGGTCGACGAGCGGCTGACCCAGCGCGAGGTTGACGAACTTCCCGCTCAGGCAGTAGCCGACGCGGGGGAGAGGCGCGGGGTTGTCGGCCGCGAGCGCGGATCCCGCGCCTGCGAGCGCGACGACCCCGACCGTGCCGAGCACGACGAGCCTGACGGAGATCCTGCGGAGGAACCGCCTCATCCAAGTCTCCTTTCGTTGCTGGCGATCCACGCTCGCTTCTCCCCGACCGGGCGGTGCCGCAAACCGGGAGGAAGCAAAGATCCCGTAAGCATTTCCCGGCTGCTCTCGCCGGCCACGTCTTCGGGCTGCCCCGACGTGGCGGTGCGGCAAACCGCACCTCGGGGACGCGTGGCGCCGGCTACGGTGGGCCGCGTGGACCTCCGCGCGCACCATGTCAACCCGTGGCTCGTCCTCGTTCTCGTCTGCATCGCCCAGTTCATGGTCGTCCTCGACGCGACGATCGTGAACGTCGCATTGCCCTCGATCCAGGCCGATCTCGGCATGTCGGAGTCGGGCCTGCAGTGGATCGTCAACGCATACGCGCTGCTCTTCGGCGGGTTCCTCCTGCTCGGCGGTCGCGCGGGCGATCTGATCGGCCGGAAGCGCGTGTTCCTTGCGGGCCTCGTCCTCTTCACCTCGGCTTCGCTCCTCTGCGCCCTCGCGACCGGCGAGACGATGCTGATCCTCTCGCGTGGGCTCCAGGGCCTCGGCGCCGCCCTCGTCTCGCCGGCGGCGCTCTCGATCGTGACGACGACCTTCGCGGAGGGCGCGGAGCGGACGAAGGCGCTCGGCGTCTGGGCCGCGATCGCGGTCGGCGGCGGTGCCGTCGGCCTCGTGCTGGGCGGCTTCCTCGTGGAGACGCTCTCCTGGCCGTGGATCTTCTTCGTCAACGTGCCGGTCGGGATCGCCGCGTTCGCGTTCTCGCTCCGCTTCGTGCCGGAATCGAAGGACGAGCACGTGCACCGGAGCTTCGACCTCGCCGGGGCGGCGACGGTGACCGGAGGCCTGATCGCACTCGTCTACGGGATCGTGCGCTCGTCGGAGTCCGGCTGGGGCTCGACCGAGGTGCTCGGCATCCTCGCGCTGTCCGCGGTGCTCCTCACCGGATTCGTGCTGATCGAGGCGCGGTCGGCTGAGCCGCTCGTTCGACTCTCGATCTTCGCGGTGAAGACCGTGCGCGGCGCGAACGTCGCGATGCTGATCGTGGCCGCCGGGCTGTTCGCGATGTTCTTCTTCAACACCCTCTACCTCCAGCGGGTGCTCGGCTTCTCGCCGCTCGAGGCAGGCTTCGCGTTCGTCCCGTTCACCGCCGGCGTGATCGTCGGCGCGACGATCTCGCAGAAGCTCGTGCCGGCGCTCGGCGCGCGCGAGGTCCCGCTGATCGGCATGGGCTTCGCGGTGCTCGGGCTGCTGTCGTTCCTGCGCCTGACGCCGGACTCGTCCTATGCGACCGACTTCCTGCCGGGAATCCTCCTGACGTCCGTCGGGATGGGGCTCGTGTTCGTCCCGATCACGCTGATCGCGACGAGCGGCGTCCCCGGCGAGGACGCCGGTCTCGCCTCGGGGCTCTTCAACACGTCGCAGCAGATCGGCGGTGCGCTCGGGCTCGCCCTCCTCTCGACCTTCGCGACGAACCGGACCACGGACACGCTGTCCTCGCTCGGTCGCCGGCCGACCGAGGCCGACCAGGCGGGCGCGCTCGTGGACGGCTTCCACGTCGCGTGGCTGGGCAGCGCGATCCTGCTCGCGATCGCGGCCGTGCTGCTCTTCGCCCTCCTCCGCCGCCGCGACGTGGTCGCGGTCGCCGAGGGCGAGGTCGCACCCGTCGCCGCGTAGCGCCCGCAGCTCCGGTCAGGGCGGATAATGGGCTGCGCCGCAGCGCGCGACCTGCATGGAGCCCACCGACGCACTCGAGCGTGGCCGAGCGTCCTACGCCGCCGGGGCCTGGCGGGACGCGTACGGCGCGCTCGTGCAGGAGGACGGTGAGAGGCCGCTCCAGCCTGCCGACCTCGAGCTCCTCGCCACCACCGCGTACATGCTCGGCCGTGACGACGAGTGGATGGCCGTCCTCGAGCGCGCCCAGCAGCGCTACGCGGAGGTCGGCAACCGCCGTCGCGCCGCTCGCTGCGCGGGCTGGATCGGCATCAACCACCTGATGCGTGGGGAAATCGGCCCGGCGACCGGCTGGCTCGCGCGGGCGCAGCGCCTCCTCGACGACGAGGGCGACTGCGTCGAGCGTGGCTACGCGGTGATCCCGAGCATCTTCCGCCACGCGGCGGCGGGGGAGTGGGAGGCCGCGGCCACCGCGGCGGGCGAGGCGGCGGCGATCGGCGGGCGCTTCGGCGACGCCGACCTCTTCGCCCTCGCGACCCATGCTCAGGGCCAGCTCTTGGCGACCGGCGGCAGGATGGCCGAGGGCCTTGCTCTCCTCGACGAGGCGATGGTGACCCTGAAGACGAGCGAGCTCTCGCCGATCGTCGCGGGGCTCGTCTACTGCGGCGTGATCCTCGCGTGTCAGGAGGTCTACGAGGTGCGCCGGGCGCGCGAGTGGACCACGGCCCTCAGCCGCTGGTGTGACGGCCAGTCCGATCTCGTGGCGTTCACCGGCCGCTGCCTCGTGCACCGGGCCGAGATCCTGCAGCTCGCAGGCGACTGGGATGACGCGCTGCTCGAGGCGAGGCGGGCGGCGGAGCGGCTCGCGGCCGGCTTCAACCAGGTCGCGGCCGCGGACGCCCTCTACCGGCAGGCGGAGCTTCGTCGCGTCCGGGGCGAGCTGGCCGAGGCCGAGCGCGCCTACCGGGAGGCGAGTCGCCTCGGGCACGAGCCGCAGCCGGGCCTCGCGCTCCTTCGCCTCTCGCAGGGGCGCGACGAGGCGGCGTCGGCGGCGATCCACCGCGTGCTCGGCGAGACGACCGTGCCGCACCGACGCGCCGGCCTGCTCGCTGCGGCCGTCGAGATCCACCTGGCCGTGGGCGACGTCCCTGCCGCCGCGAGGGCGTGCGCGAAGCTCGAGCGGTTGGCGACCGCTATCGGGAGCGAGCTCCTGCAGGGAGCCGCGTCCCATGCGCGGGGCGCGGTCGAGCTCGCCGAGCGCGAGCCGGTACGCGCGCTCGTGTCGCTGCGGCGGGCGCTCGAGACCTGGCAGGAGCTCGGCGCGCCGTACGAGGAGGCGCGAGCGCGCGAGCTCGTCGGCCTCGCCTGCCGTGCCCTCGGTGACGACGACTCGGCCTCGCTCGAGCTCGCCGCCGCCCGCGGCGCCTTCCAGGAGCTGGGTGCCGCGCACGATCTCGGGCGCCTCGGCCGTGGGGGTAGCGGTGCGAAGGTCGCCGCGGGGCACGGGCTGAGCCCTCGGGAGCTCGAGGTGCTCCGGCTCGTGGCCGTCGGCAACACGAACAAGGTGATCGCCCGGGAGCTCGTCTCGAGCGCGCGGACGATCGACCGGCACGTGAGCAACATCCTCGCGAAGCTGCAGGTCTCCTCCCGCGCTGCAGCGACGGCGTACGCCTACGAGCACGACCTGGTCCGAGCCGCTGGGCGGAACCACCCATAGCGCCCACCAGGCGAGGTTGGGTGCTTCGACCGAAGCCGCCCCGGACACCGGCCTCTAGCCTCGGGAACGTCCAACCGTGAAAGGAGACGAGATGCCGAAGGTATCGAGGGACACGGCCTCCCAGCACGTCGCGCTCGACGGTCTCGACGTCCGCACCGAGGACCTCGAGGGCGGGTACACGGTCTGCTTCGAGCAGCACACCACCGACGGGGATCTCGCGACGCTGTTCCGCGGGTTGCCCGAGGACCGCTGCCAGGTCGCGCGCTGGGGCTACGTGGTTAGCGGGAAGACCGCCTTCCGCTTCGCGGACCGCGAGGAGACGTACGAGGCCGGCGACGCCTACTACGTGCCGCCCGGCCACACGCCGCTGCATTACGCGGGCGCCGAGATCGTCGAGTTCAGCCCGACGGGCCCGCTGCACGAGACGATCGCCGTCGTCATGCAGAACCTCGAGCGGCCCGGCGTGGTGGCCTAGGCGAGAGCTCGACCGGAGGCCGGGGTCGCCGGGGACTCGCGGTACCTGCCGCTGTCCCCGTCCGACCCCGCTCGGCGGGGTCTCAGATCCCTCGGTCGGCCCACTTCACCCAGCTGGCGAGTGCGAACGGGAGGCTCGCGAGCAGGAAGATGATGCCGAGCACGGTGTGTCCGGTCACGAAGAAGACCACGCCGACGACGATCGCTGCGACGAACACGCCAAGGGCGACGAGCAACCCCATTGCTTCTCCTTCTCTCGTGGGTCGCGTGAGCCTACTTCGCAACGCACACCTGTGCCAAGGGTGGACGAGCGGTGTCAGACACCGCTCGCGGTCATGGGAACCCTGGTGTCAGGGACTGTGCCGATCCTTCAACACCCGCCCTGTCCAGACACGACAGTCCGCCGCAACGTCGGGGTTGCCCGGCCGGTGCCTGCCGTCCGCGGGAAGCGGGGCGATCCACGGCGCGAATCGGGCGGAGGCTGTGGATCGATTGGCACGGAACCGGCACGGTCCCACCCTTGACAAAATCGGTGTCTGACACCGGCGTCGCGGGCGGCGCTCAGCCGGCGCTGTCGAGCTCGTCGTCGAGAAGGCCGAAGAGGACGCCGTCGACCCACTCGCCGTTTCGCCAGTAGGCGCGGCGGCGCACGCCTTCGCGCACCCAGCCGACGCGCTCGGCGTGGCGAAGGGCGCGCTCGTTGAAGCCGTAGACCTCCATCTGAAGACGGTGGAAGCCGAGGTCGCGGAGCAGGTGCCGCTGCACCGCGCGAGCGGCGGCGACGCCGACGCCGCCCCTGCGAAAGGCGGGGTCGATCGCGAAGCCGCTCACGGATGCGATCCGCGAGCGCCGGTTGACGCGCTCCCAGGTCGCGGTGCCGACCCGCTCCCCGTCCAGCTCGAGGACGAGGACGCCGAAGCCCTCCGGCTCGCCCGTCGCGCGCTCGATCTCGCTCACGATCGCTTCCGCGGCCGACGAGCGCACGGCCGCGAGAAAGGGCGCGACGTCCGGGTGCGCCGCGAGCGCGACGAGGAACCCGACATCGTCGGCCGTCGCGCGGCGCAGCGAGACGTTCACGCAGCCACGCTAGCGGCGCAATCGGGAGCCGGTCCCGAGCGCCGTTCCACCGAGGATCAACGCGAGCCCAGCGACGGCCGACGTCGTGATCGGCTCGTCGAGGAGCAGCGCTCCGTAGACGAGCGCGAACCCGGGCACGAGATATGTGACGAGGATCGCGCGCGAGGCGCCGGCGCGCGAGATGAGGGTGAAGTAGAGGACGTAGGCGACCCCCGTGCCGAGCACGCCGAGCGCGACGATCGCGGCGACCGCCTTCGCCGGCGGCGCCTCCGAGGGAAGCTGGAGAAGCGCAGCCGGGGCCGCGAGCAGCACGCCCATCGCGAGCTGGCCGGTCGTCACCTCGAGCGCCGGCACGCGCCTGACCGCCCGCCCGGCGTAGAGGACCGAGAGCGCGTAGCACGTCGACGTGCCGAGCACGGCGAGCGCCCCGACCAGCTGGCCTCCCTCCTGGACGCCGACGAGCAGCGCGACGCCGAAGAAGCCGACGGCGATCCCGACCAGCCGTACCCCGCGAACGCGCTGCGACGGGTCGATGCGCGTCGCGAGCACGACCGTCAGGATCGGCGCCGAAGCCTGCATCACTGCGGCGAGCCCCGAGTCGATCCGCGTCTCGGCGAACGCGAGCAGCCAGTACGGCACCGCGTTGTTGAGCGCGCCGAGCACGAGGAACGGGAGCCACATCGAGCGGAAATCCGGCAGCGAGCCCCGCATCAGGACCACCGGCAGCAGCACGAGGATGCCGACGAGGAGGCGGCCGAGGACGACCACGGCGGGCTCGAGCTCCTCGACTCCAAGCTTGATGAAGAGAAACGACGAGCCCCAGATCGCAGCGAGCACGAGCAGGAGACCGGTGTCGCGGCGGGCCACGGCGCGACGCTACCCGAGGGGACTGGCACCGCAGGTGCCTGTCCCCGGTGACGCGTTGCCGGGAGTGGCCGCGTGACCCGCACCGACGGCGGCGCCGTGAGTCGACAGGCGCCACGGCTAGACTGACCTCCTGAGCCAGGTCGCGGAACAGCCGCTCCATCGTCAGCTCGGCCTCACGGACGGGGAGCTCGACCGCATCGTCTCGCTGCTTCGGCGCGAGCCGAACCACTTCGAGCTCGCGGTCTTCTCGCTGCTCTGGTCGGAGCACTGCGGCTACAAGCACTCCGCGCTGCTCCTGCGCCGCCTGCCGAGCGACGGGCCGCGCGTTCTGCAGGGTCCCGGCGAGAACGCCGGCGTGCTGGACCTTGGTGAGGGGCTCGCGGTCGCGTTCAAGGTGGAGAGCCACAACCACCCGTCCGCCGTCGAGCCCTTCCAGGGTGCCGCGACGGGCGTCGGCGGCATCCTCCGCGACATCGCGGCGATGGGTGCCCGTCCGGTCGCGCTCCTCGACGGGCTCCGCTTCGGCGAGCCCGACGATCATTTCTCGCGCGCGGTCGACGGCGTTGGCCATTATGGCAACTGCGTCGGAGTGCCGAACGTGGGCGGCGAGATCGTCTTCGACGAGGACTACGCCTCTAACTGTCTCGTCAACGCGATGTGCGTCGGGCTGCTCCCGGCCGAGCGCGTCGTCCGGGCGAAGGCGACGGCGGCGGGGGCGCTGGTCGTGCTCTACGGAGCGACGACCGGACGCGACGGGATCGGCGGCGCCTCCGTGCTCGCGAGCGCCGAGCTCGGCGACGACGATGCCGACAAGCGCCCGTCCGTCCAGGTGGGCGATCCGTTCACCGGCAAGCGGCTGATCGAGGTGTCGGTCGAGCTCGTCGAGCGAGGACTCGTCCGCTCGCTGCAGGACTGCGGCGCCGCCGGGCTCGCGTCGTCGCTGTCGGAGATGGCGGCCGACTACGGGATCGATGTCCGCCTCGACCGAGTCCCCCAGCGCGAGGAGGGGATGGAGCCGTGGGAGGTGATGATCTCCGAGTCGCAGGAGCGGATGGTCGCGATCGTCGAGCCGGAGCGCCTCGGCGAGGTCGAGGCAGTGATCGACCGCTGGGAGCTCCACCGCGCGGTGATCGGCGAGGTCACCGCGACGGGAATCCTCCGTGCGACCTGGAACGGCGAGGAGGTCGGCGCGATCCCCGCACGGCTTCTGACCGGCGAGTGCCCCCGCTACGCCGTCGCTCGGGAGCCCCGGACGCCCCCATCCGAGACGACCACCACCACGCCGCCGGCACGACAAGCGCTGCGCGAGCTCCTCGCCTCGCCGGCGCTCCGCTCGCGCGCCTTCGTGACGCGCCGCTACGACCAGCTCGTCCAGTCGCGCACCGTCCGCCGGCCGGGCCTCGACGCCGCCGTGCTGCGGCTGCGTCCCGAGTGGCGCGGCATCGCCGTCACGCTCGACGGTCAGAGCCGCCTCGGCGTCCTCGATCCCCGGCTCGCTGGGCAGCTCGCGATTCTCGAGGCTGCGCGGAACGTCGCCTGCGCCGGCGGTGAGCCGATCGGGTTCACGGACTGTCTCAACTTCGGCAATCCGGAGAAGCCCGAGGTCGGGTGGGAGCTCGCCGAGGCGATCGAGGGTATGGCGCTCGCCTGCGAGGCTCTGGGCGTGCCGGTCGTCTCCGGCAACGTCTCGCTCTACAACGACACGGACGGCCGGTCGATCCCGCCGACGCCCGTCGTCGGGTGCGTCGGTCTCGTCCCCGATGTGCGCCGCGTGCCGCGCGGCTGGAGGGAGGGCGACGCGATCTTGCTGGCGCGCTCGCGCTCCCCGCTCACGTTCGCGGGCTCCGAGGCGCAGGCGCGCTGGGGCTCGCTCGGGGGGTCACCCTCACTCGACCTCGCGAGCGAGGGCGCGCTGGTCCGTTACGCCAGCCGGGTCGCGCAGCACGCCTCTCTCGTCCACGACGCCGCCGAGGGTGGGCTCGCCGTCGCCCTCGCCGAGGCAGCGCTCTGGAGCGCCGCCGGCGCGGAGCTCGACCTCGAGGACGACGCGCTCACGCTCTTCGGCGAAGTCGGCGGCCAGGTGATCGTCGCGCTGCCATCGGGCGACGTGGAGCCCGACCCGACCGGCGCAGACGTCGAGGTGCGCCGGATCGGCACGGTCGGCGGCGACGCGCTCCTCGGAATCCCGCTCGCGGAGCTCGCCTGCGCCTACGAGGGGGAAGCCTGATGTGCGGCGTCTTCGGCATCCGCTCACGCGAGCGCGACGTCGCGCGGCTCGCCTACTTCGGTCTCTTCGCCCTCCAGCATCGCGGTCAGGAGTCCGCCGGGATCGCCGTCTCCGACGACGGACGGGTCACGGCGCTCCGCGAGATGGGGCTCGTCCCGCAGGTGTTCGACGAGGAGAAGCTCGCGGCGCTTCCCGGCGAGGTCGCGATCGGCCACACGCGCTACTCGACCACCGGCGGCGCCCACTGGTCGAACGCCCAGCCGCTCGTCCACCACGGCGCAGCCCGCACGGTGGCGCTGGCGCACAACGGGAACCTCGTCGACCCGGCCCCGCTGCGCGACGAGCTCCTCGCGTCGGGCGTACGGATCGCCTCCACCTCGGACACGGAGGTGATCGCCGCGCTGCTCGGCCGCGACCCGGCGCCGCTGCCCGAGGCGGTCGGGGCCGCGATGCGTAGGCTCGACGGCGCCTACTCGATCGTCGCGGTCGCAGACGGGACGCTGGTCGCGTTTCGCGACCCGTTCGGGATCCGCCCGCTCACGCTCGGGCGGATCGGCGAGGACTGGGTCGTGGCCTCCGAGACGTGCGCGCTCGACCTTGTCGGCGCCGACGTCGTTCGCGACGTGCTCCCGGGCGAGGTGGTATGGGTCGACGAGGACGGCTGTCACTCCGCGCAGGCGGTTCCGCGCGGCCGGCACGCCGCGTGCATCTTCGAGCACGTCTACTTCGCGCGCCCCGACTCGACGCTCGGCGGCACCGGGGTCCACGCCGCGCGGGTGCGGATGGGGGAGCGCCTCGCCGAGGAGGCGCCGGTCGAAGCCGACCTCGTGATGCCGATCCCGGACTCCGGCACGCCCGCTGCGATCGGCTTCGCGAAGCGCTCCGGGATCCCGTTCGAGGAGGGGCTGATCAAGAACCGCTACGTCGGCCGGACGTTCATCGAGCCCGACCAGGAGCTCCGCCGCCAGGGGATCCGGCTCAAGTTCAACCCGCTCGACGAGATCGCCGGCAAGCGACTCGCGATCGTCGACGATTCGATCGTCCGCGGCAACACGATGCGCGCGCTCGTCCAGATGCTCGAGGACGGCGGCGCAGCCGAGGTGCACGTGCGCATCTCGTCGCCTCCCGTCGTCTCTCCCTGCTTCTACGGGATCGACATGGCCGACGAGGCGGAGCTCGCCGCCGCCCACCGCTCCGTCGAGGAGATGCGCGAGCACGTCGGCGCCACGAGCCTGCGGTACCTCTCGCTCGAGGGGATGCAGTGGGCGACCGGCATTCCCGGGGAGGACGTCTGCCGCGCGTGCTTCACGCGCAGCTACCCCACGCGCGTGCCGGCCAACGGGCCTGCCGCGAAGCACCGCTTCGAGACGGCGGCGCGCTGAAGACGGACGGGGGCAAGAGACGGGACGGGTGAGAGGGAGGCCTGCCCCCGGGAGCGTGGCGGCAGCCTGCGGCATACCACCGCCGACCCGCCGACCCGCCGACCCGCCACCCGCCATCCCGCCATCCGGCGTCTCGCCGCCCTCGACCGCAGCGCCAGGCAGTCGCGCGGCGGACGGGCGCTGACGGGCGCATCCCCCGTCCGGGGCACGGTATGCGGCCACTTCCGCCGGGCAGTCGACTACGCTCGCAGCGTGCCGCCGGACGACCAGACGTACGCCGCCGCCGGCGTCTCGCTCGCCACCGCCGAGGCGATCGTCGACCGCCTGCGCGCGGCCGTCGACTCGACGCGCACGCCCGCCGTCCGTGGCAGCTTCGGGGCGTTCGCCGGGCTCTTCGCGATCGACGACCGCCGCCTGCTCGCCGCGTCGACGGACTCCGTCGGCTCGAAGCTCGTCCTGGCCCGACGCGCCGGCCGGCTCCGCTGGTGCGGCGCCGACCTCGCCGCCCACGGAATCAACGACGTCTCGACAACCGGCGCGACACCCCTCTTCTTCCTCGACTACGTCGCGGCCGCGACGATCGACCCCGCACACGTGGTCGAGCTCGTCGAGGGCGCCGCCGAGGTCTGCCGGGCCGCGGGTTGCGCGATCCTCGGCGGCGAGACGGCCGAGCTGCCCGGCATCTATCGCGACGAGGAGCTCGACTTCTGCGGGACGGTCGTCGGCCTCGTCGACCGCGAGGACCTGATCGACGGCTCGCGCGTGGCGCCCGGCGACGTCGTCGTGGGATTTCGCTCCGCGGGCATCCACGCGAACGGCTTCTCGCTCGTGCGCCGCATCGTCGGCGAGGGCCCGTTCGACGACGAGCTCCTGCTCCCCCCGACGCGCTGCTACCTCGACGAGGTGAGAGCGCTTCGCGCCCGGGCGGACGTTCGCGCGCTCGCGCACGTCACGGGCGGCGGGATCGCCGGCAACCTCGCGCGCGTCCTCCCCCCCGGCGTGGGCGCGGTGGTCGACGCATCGTCCTGGGAGCGCCCCGCCGTGTTCGGCTGGCTCGCGGCTCGCGGCGTCGCCGAGGACGAGCTCCGTCGCGTGTTCAACCTCGGGATCGGCTACTGCGCCGTCGTCCCGGCCGCGGACCTGGCGCCCGGCGACCTGCTGATCGGCCGGATCGAGGCGGGCGTCGAGGGCGTCGGCTGGAGCGACGCGTGATCGGGGTGCTCGTGAGCGGCGAGGGGACGAACCTCCAGGCGCTGATCGACGCCGGTCTCCCGATCGTGGCGGTCGCCTCGAACCGGCCGGGCGTCCCGGCGCTCGCACGCGCCGAGGCGGCCGGCATCCCCACGGCGGTCTTCGGCGCCGAGGACTACTCCTCCCGCGAGGCGCGCGACGAGGCGCTGGCGCGCTGGCTCCTCGAGCGCGGCGTCGAGCTCGGGGTGCTCGCCGGCTACATGCATCTGCTGCGGCCACGCTTCTTCGAGGTCTTCGGCCGACGGGTGGTCAACACCCACTCGGCGCCGCTTCCAGCCTTCCCGGGCCCGCACCCGATCGAGGACGTGCTCGCCGCTGGGGTTCCCGAGACAGCCGCCACGGTGCACTGGGTCGACGAGGGCATGGACACCGGCCCCGTGATCCGCGCGGAGCCCGTCCCCGTCGAGCCGGGCGACACGCCGCAGACGCTCCGGACGCGGGTGCAGGCCGTCGAGCATCGTCTCCTGCCCGAGGTCGTGAAGGAGCTGATCGCCGCGTGACGATCCGCCGCGCCCTCCTCTCGGTCTACGACAAGACCGGCCTCGCGGCGTTCGCGCGCGAGCTCTCCGGGCTCGGCGTCGAGCTGCTCGCGAGCACCGGGACGGCGAAGGCGCTCGCCGACGAGCGGATTCCGGCAACTCCGCTCGAGCAGCTGACGGGGTTCGGCGAGCTCCTCGGACACCGCGTCGTGACGCTCCATCCGGCGGTGCACGGCGGGATCCTCGCGCGCCGCGACGTCCCGGAGGACATGGCGCAGCTCGCGGCGCACGGGATCGGCCCGATCGACCTCGTCTGCGTCAACCTCTACCCGTTCGAGCGCACGGTCGGACGGCTCGACGTCGCGTGGGAGGATGCGATCGAGCAGATCGACGTCGGCGGCCCGGCTCTCCTGCGCGCCGCGGCCAAGAACCACGCGCACGTCGTGCCCGTGTGCCGGCCGGAGGACTACGATGCGGTCGTCGAGGAGCTGCGCCTCCGCGCGGAGATCGCGCCGGCGACGCGGAGGGCGCTCGCGGCTCGCGCGTTCCAGCGCACCGCGGCCTACGACGCCGCGGTCGCGGGCTGGCTCGGCCGTGACGACGCGTTCCCCGAGACGTACGTCCCGGTGTTCGAGCGGTACCTCGATCTGCCATACGGCGAAAACCCTCACCAGCGCGCCGCCTACTACGCGCAGAAGGGCGCGAGAACACACCTCCTCGCCCGCGTGGAGCAGCTGCAGGGACGGCCGCTCTCGTTCAACAACCTCGGCGACCTCTCGGCCGCGCGCCTCCTGGCGCTCGAGCTCGACGGGCCGGCGGCGGTGATCGTCAAGCACGCGAACCCCTGCGGCGTGGGGGTCGCCGACACCGTCGAGGAAGCGTACGAGAAGGCTCTCGCCGCCGACCCGGTCTCGGCCTACGGTGGCGTCGTGGTAGTGAACAGGCCGGTCGGCGCCGTCCTCGCCAAGGCGCTCGCGGCGCAGTTCGTCGAGGTCGTGTTCGCGCCCGGCTACGACGAGGCCGCGCTCGAAGAGCTCTCCGCGAAGGAGAAGGCCCGCGTGCTCCAGGACGGCGAGCGGCGCGCGTTCGTGACGAGCGAGCGCGACCTCCGACGAGTCCTCGGGGGGCTGCTCGTTCAGGACCGCGATGCCGACGGCGATCCCCTCGACGCGATGGACGTCGCGTGCGGCGACCCCGACCCCGCGCTCTGGGAGGAGCTCCTGTTCGCGTGGACGGTCTCGAAGCACGTCACGTCGAACGCGATCGTGATCTCGCGCGGAGGACAGACCATCGGGATCGGCGCGGGGCAGATGAGCCGCGTGGACGCCGTACGCCTCGCGGTCGGCAAGGCCCATGAGCAAGGGCACTCGCTCGAGGGCGCGGTGCTCGCCTCCGACGCGTTCTTCCCCTTCAAGGACGGCCCGCAACTGGCGCTCGAGGCGGGCGTCCGGGCGATCATCCAGCCGGGAGGCTCCCGGCGCGACCCCGAGGTGCTCGACGCTGTCCGCGCCGCCGGGGCGACGATGGTCCTCACGGGGCGCAGGCACTTCCGTCACTGACGGCTGCTACCGTCCTGCCTTCGCCGACACCGACGGTGCACCGCGCTCCCGCGGCCCTCGCGCTCGACGCCGTCCCGTGCTGCCCTCCCGTGCCGATGCGTCCTCGCCTCGCCATTCCCGTGATCGCCTGTGCGGCGGTCCTCGCCGTCGCCGGTAGCACGGCCGACGCGGACGCGGTCGCGCCCATACGGGGCCTCCGCCTCGAGAGCCCGGTGGCGTTCAGGCTGCCGGCCCGGCCGGTGCGGCTTCCGCTCGGCGAGCGTGCGGCGCGCCTGGCCCGCGCGCAGCTCGGCGTCCGTTACGTGTGGGGCGGCGCCTCACCGGGAGGGTTCGACTGCTCCGGCCTCGTGATGTGGGTGTACGCCCGGCTCGGGATCAGCCTCCCGCACAACGCCGCGGCGCTGTACGGCAGCGGGCGGCCGGTGCCGCTCCGGGCCATGCGCCCGGGCGACCTCGTCTTCTTCCCCGGCCTGGGGCACGTGGGGATCTACGTCGGGCAGGGCAGGATGATCCACGCGCCGCAGTCCGGGCGGAGGGTCGAGGTCGAGGCGCTCGACGCGCGGTCGTATCCTCCCGTCGGCGCGCGGCGGGTGGCCGCGAGCTGACCCGGGCCGCTCGGGCGCCACCGGGGTCAGGCACCTCCGGCACCAGACCCCGGCTAGGCTTCCGCGCGCATGGGCCGCGAGTACCCGACCCTCCTCGACCTGGTCGGCGGCACGCCGATCGTCAGGCTGGTCTCGTTCGGGCAGGAGACGGGCGCGACGCTGCTCGCGAAGCTCGAGTTCATGAACCCCGGAGGGTCGAACAAGGACCGGATCGGCTTCGCGATGATCGAGGCCGCCGAGCGCGACGGCCGTCTCCGCGCGGGCGGAACGATCGTCGAGCCGACCTCGGGGAACACCGGCGTGGGCCTCGCGATCGCGGCGGCGCACAAGGGGTATCGCTGCATCTTCGTGATGCCCGACAAGATGAGCCAGGAGAAGATCTCGACTCTTCGCGCCTACGGCGCCGAGGTCGTGATCACGCCGACCGCTGTCGAGCACGACTCGCCCGAGAGCTACTACTCCGTCTCCGACCGGCTCGCGGAGGAGATTCCCGGCGGCTTCAAGCCCGACCAGTACTCGAACCAGGCGAACCCGGACGCCCACTACGAGACCACGGGCCCGGAGCTCTGGGAGCAGACGGGCGGCGAGGTGGACGCGATCGTCGTCTCGGTCGGGACGGGCGGGTCGATCACCGGCGTCGGGCGTTACTTCAAGGAGCGCAAGCCCGAGGTCAGGATCGTCGGCGTCGACCCGGAGGGCTCCGTCTTCACCGCGGACGACGCGCACCCGCTGCATCCGTACCTCGTCGAGGGGATCGGCAAGGACACGTGGCCCGAGACGGTCGATCCCGCCGTCGTCGACGAGTGGGTGCGCGTGTCCGACCGCGACTCCTTCCTGACCGCACGGCGGCTCGCGCGGGAGGAGGGGCTGCTCGTGGGCGGCTCGTGCGGCACGACCGCGTGGGCGGCGCTCGAGGTCGCCAAGCGCCTCGGGCCCGGCGCGACGATCCTGATGACCTTCCCGGACGGCGGCCGCTCGTACCTCTCGAAGTTCTACGACGACAACTGGATGATCCAGTACGGCTTCATGGAGCGGCGCGCGGCGGTGCCGACGGTCGGCCAGGTGATTCGCACGAAGAACGGGGACGAAGGCGCCGTGCCCGAGCTCGTCGTCGTCGACGCCCACAAGAAGGTCGGCGCGGCAATCGACCTGATGCAGCGCTACGGCATCTCGCAGCTGCCCGTCGTCCGGCACGAGCCGGCCGACGAGCTGACCGACATCGTCGGCTCGATCTCCGAGCGTAGCCTCCTCGACCGCGTGTTCCGGGACCCGGACGCGCTCTCGGACGACGTCGCGGTCGCGATGCAGCCGCCGCTCGCCACGGTCGACGCGGCGGCGACGGTCGACGAGGTGTTCGCCGAGCTGACCGGGGCGAGCGGCGGCGCCGTCGTCGTCGGGCGCGCCGGGAAGCCGGTCGCGATCCTCACGCGCTCCGACCTGCTCGAGTTCCTCGCCGCGCAGCGCACGCGCGTCGAGGCGTAGCCCGCAGGGCTAAGCCGCCTGCTGCTCCGGCTCCAGCCCGGGCTCGGGCTCCGACGCCGACTGCGCGCTGCCCCCCTTCGTGGCGGGCCGTGACGACGACCGCGCCCACGATGAGCGCGGCGCCGGCGAGCGTCGTCGGCCCGGGGCGCTCGCCGAGCAGGAGCGCGCCGAGGGCGACGGCGACGAGCGGGTTGACGTACTGGTGCGTGACGACCTGCGAGATCGGCGCGTTCCGCAGGAGCCAAACGTACGCGCTGAAGCCGACGACCGAGCCGAAGATCGCGAGATAGGCCCAGGCCGCGAGGGGACCGGGCTGCAACGCGTCGGCGCCCAGGTCGCCTCCCTCGCCGGCGGCCAGCGCCACCGCGGTGAGCACGAGCCCGCCGCCGAGCATCTCGTAGACGGTTGCGACGAAGGGATCGGCGGGAAGCGCGAGCCGCCGCGAGACGAAGGAGCCGCGCGACCACGCCATCGACGCGGCGAGCATGACGAGCAGGCCGATCGCGACCGAGCCGCCGCTGACGCCGTCCGGCCCCACCACGAGCGCGAGCCCGGCGAGGCCGACGGCCGCCGCCAGCACCGTGGGGCGGGCGACCCGCTCGCCGGCCAGGGCCCGCCAGACGACGACCTGGAGCGGCACCGAGCCGGCGATCATCGCGGCGACGCCAGAGTCGATCCTCGTCTCGGCGACGTGCACCATGCCGACACCGCACGCGAGCAGGGCGACGCCGAGGCCGGCGGCCGCCAGCGCCTCACGCCGGGTGACGCGGAGCGGGCGGCGAACGAGCGCGAGGATCGCGCCGAGGATCGCGGCCGCGGCGAGGAAGCGGGTGCCCGCGGTGAGCAGCGGCGGCAGCGTCCGCACGGCGAGCTTGATCCCGAGGTAGGTCGAACCCCAGACGAGGTACACGACCCAGAGCGCCACCCACAGCTGGACGCGTGAACGGCTCATCCAGGGGGAAACGCGGCGAGGCACCCCCGTGTGAGACGGCTCGCAGTGGTGGACGGCGTGCGGAGCATCTACGGTTTCAACGATGACCCTTCTCGATTCCATCCGGCGACTGTTCGGCCGTGCCGATCGGGCACTGACCGAGGCGGACTACGCCGCCATCGACGCAGTCCACCAGGTCGAGGACCGGCTCGACGACGCCACGGGCGGGCGCTTCTACGACGCCGTCGAGAAGGCGGACGAGGAGGCCGGCGAGCTCCTGGACCGGCTGCACCTCGACCCCGAGCCGGACTCGGGCGACGACGCCCCGGGCTCGGGCCCCGCCGCCGCGGCGTAGCCCTACCGGCCCGCGTGTCGCACGAACGACGCCGCATGGCCGCGCGCGTTGGCCGCCGCCAGGCCCTCCTCGTCGAGCGCGCCGATCCGGTGGACGAGCGCGAACTCGTCGCGCAGGTGCGTGCGCATCATCTCGGGGCCGTCGGTGGCGATCGTGAAGGGCACGTCGTGCTCGACGAACCGGCGGAACGTCTCGCGCACCTCGTCCTCGCCGGCGAGCGCCTTCGTCAGCAGGTTGGAGGTCGGGCAGATCTCGAGCGTCACCTCCGCCCGGCGGATCAGCGTCATGAGGCCGGGGTCGCGAGCCGCGAGGATTCCGTGGCCGATCCGGTCGGGCCGGAGCGACTCGACCACCTCGCCGATCTCCTCCGCACCCGTCTCGCCCTCCTCGCCGACGTGGATCGTCACGCCGAGCCCGGCGGCGCGCGCCGTCTCGACCATCGGCGCCACCTGCGTGTAGTCGTAGCGGAGGCCGCCGGGGCGCGGACCGGCGATGTCGACGCCCACGACGCCGCGACTCGACCACGTGAGCGCCTTGTCGACGATGATCTCGTTCTGGCGGGCGTCGAACGTCCTGTCCATCATCAGGATCAGCCCCGCGCGCACCTGCGGGTATTCGAGCCGCGCGATGTCGAGGCCCCGGATCGCGGCGAGGATGATGTGGTCGAGGTCGCGCTCGCCGCCGCGATTTCGCTTCATCGGGTTGAAGCGCAGCTCGAGCGTCGTGATGCGCTGCGAGCGGTACGCCCCGCCGATCGCCGCGTGGACGGAGCGCTCGACCGCGAGCGGCGACGACTGGATCAGCTCCGTCCAGTGGTAGATCGCGTCGAGCTCGTCGAGGCTCCGGACGCCGCGCGGGTCGGAGACCGTGACGAGCGCGTCGAAGGCCCAGTAGTCCTTGACCGGAAGGGCGATGCCCTGCTCGTGCGCGAGGCTCCACATGATGTCCGACGCGACCGAGCCGCCGAGGTGCGTGTGGAGCTCGGCGAGGCCGACGTCGGGCAGGAGCATGCGCGCGAGTCTATTCCGCGTGTCGGGGCGCGAGTGCGCCCTGAACGAGCCCGCGGATCGGCTCGACCCAGTCCGGGTCGACCATGTGGGGCACGGGGCTCTGCAGCCGCAGGACGTCCGCGCCGGCGGACGTCAGCGCGGCTGCCGCTTCCGTGGCGAACTGCGCCGGGATGACGGGATCGAGAGCGCCGTGCGCGATCGCGACCGGGACGCCGGCGAGCCGCTCGAGCTCGAGCGGCCAGCCCTCGACGCGGGGCAGGAAGCCGGAGATGGCGACGAGCGCGGCGGGGTGCTCCCTGCCCGGCCCGAGGCTCAACGCGTAGGCCATCACCGCGCCCTGCGAGAAGCCGCCGAGCACGGTCCGCCCCATCGGCACGGGCAGCGTGTCGAGAAACGCGGCGAGCCGGGAGGCCGTCGCGTGGAACGTCGCGGAATCGGGGGTCGGGATGCCGCCGAGCGCATACCAGTGGCGCCCTCCCGGCGCGAGGTCGAGCGGGCCACCTGGTGTCACGCCGAGCAGCCTCCGCCCGGGGTCGAAGAGATCGAGCAGCGGGTAGAGGTCGTGCTCGTCGGCGCCGCGGCCGTGGAGCAGGACAAGCGCTCCCTCGGGCTCGCCACGCGCCTCGCGCCACAACGCCGGTAGCGGGGCGACGGCGCCGCTCACGCCGTCCACGCGGCCCGCGGGTCGGGCAGCGGTGTCAGCACCGGCTCGATCTTCGGGCGGAGGTGCTCGAAGGCCGGCGGGAGGATGAGCGCCTCGCCGAGGTGCCGGGGGTCCTCGTCGATCGCGAAGCCCGGCCCGAGCGTCGCCAGCTCGAAGAGGACGCCGCTCGGCTCGCGGAAGTAGACCGAGCGGAACCAGAACCGATCGATCACCGGTGTCGCATGCATCCCGGCCTCGGAGACCTGGCGCTGCCACTCCTCGTGGTCTGCCATCGTGGAGGCCCAGGCGACGTGATGGACCGTTCCCGCGCCCGGCATGCCGGCCCCGGCCGGCGCGCGGTCGTACCCGTAGAGCCCGCCCCGGCTCGCGCCGCGGCACTGCCAGCCGGCGGGCCCGGTCGCCGTGAACCCGAGCACGCGCTCCAACAGGCTCCGGCTCGGCTCGGGATCCCCTGCGAAGGCGCGGACGCCGTCGAAACCCTGCAGCGCGACGTCCGGGGCGATCTCGGGATGCTTCGCGACGAGCGGCTCGTCTGCGACCTCCGAGACGACCAGCGCGAGCCCCAGGCCCTCGGGGTCGGCGAAGCGCAGGCGGCCGGGAGCGCGCCTCGTCTCGACGCTCTCGGCGGCGAGGCGGTCCTCCCAGAACGTGAGCGCGTCGTCCGAGGCGACCCGAAACGAGATCGTGTGCACCATCCCCGTGCCCGCGCGCCCGCGCCGTGCCCCGGGATACTCGAAGAACGTGATATCGGCGCCGGCGCTCCCGTCCTCGTCGGCGTAGAAGAGGTGGTAGACGGTCGGGTCGTCCTGGTTGACCGTCTTCTTCACCAGCCGCAGGCCGAGGACCCGCGTGTAGAAGTCGACGTTCCCGGGCGCGTCGCCCGTGATGCACGTGACGTGGTGGATGCCCTCGAGCTGCATGGCGGTCGGTCGGCGCGGCGCCCGGGGGCACTGCGCGTGAGGCGGTGATGGATTGTGCCTGTCCCTTCGAGTACACTGTACTTGCATATGCAAGGACAGCACGTGAAACAGCTCTCCGCGCTCGAGTTCGCCGCCTGGGGCGGCTTTCTGCGCACGCACGCCGAGCTCGTCCGCGCGCTCGACCGGGAGCTCGAGACGAGACACGGGCTTCCGCTGACCCAGTACGAGGTCCTGCTCCACCTCGAGGCCGCGCCAGAGCACCGGCTCCGGATGAGCGAGCTCGCGCGCTCGGTCCTCCTGAGCCAGAGCGGGATCACGCGCCTCGTCGACCGCCTCGAGGCGCGGGGGCTCGTCGAACGCGCACCCTGCGCCGAGGACCGCCGCGTCCTCTGGGCGCAGCTGACCGACGAGGGCGCCGCCTGCCTCGCGGAGGCCCGCCCGACCCATCTCGCCGGGGTCCGGGCCCGCTTCGTCGACCAGTTCGACGAGGACGGGCTGCGCGCACTCGGCGACGCCTGGGAGCGGCTGCAGGCGACCGCGGTCCCGTAGGCGCGCCTCGGCAGGCTCGGGCCCGCCGGGCGGCGCGGCGCTTGTAGGCTCCCCGCGTGAAGATCGGCATCGTCGTGCCGTTCTCGTGGTCGTTCTGGGGGCGGTCGTCGAGCATGCGGAGCTGCAGGCGGCCGCGCTCGAGGAGCGAGGTCACGAGGTGCGGCTCGTGATGGGCAACGACCCGCCCGGGCAGTTCACGCGCGCGCTCCATCCCCGCGTCGGGCGGCACGGCGATCCGCCGTCGAACGTGATTCCCGTCGGCCGGTCGGTGATCGTGCCGGCGAACGGGTCGCTGCCGAACATCGTGCTCAGCCCGCGGTCCTTCTTCCGCATCCGGCGGGTGCTCGAGCGCGAGCGCTTCGACGTCCTCCACCTTCACGAGCCGATGACGCCCGCGATCTGCATCGCCGTGCTCGCGCTCGCCAAGGAGCCGATCGTCGCGACCCACCACGCGTCGGGCGAGCTCGGGTGGATGCGCCTCGGGATGCCTGCGTGGGGGTTCCTGATGGATCGTGTCGACCAGCGCATCGCGGTGTCGCAGCGCGCCCGCGACTCGGCCGACCGCTGGCTCGGCGGGCCCTGGGAGGTCGTTCCCAACGGGGTCCTGATCCCGCCTGACGCCGATCCGGGCGGGCGCGAGCACACGGTCGTCTTCGCCGGCAGGCACGAGCCGCGCAAGGGGCTCCAGGTGCTGCTCCGCGCGTGGCCGGAGCTGCGGCGGCGCACGGGGGCGCGTCTCGTCGTCGCGGGCGCCGACCCGCTCGCCGTCCGTCTGCTGCTCACGAGGCTCGGCGTCGCCGACGAGGGCATCGACGTGGTGGGCTTCCTCTCGCAGGACGCGCTCACCGAGCTCCTCTGCTCGACGAAGGCGCTCCTCGCGCCGTCGCTCGGCGGCGAGAGCTTCGGGATGGTGCTGACGCGCGCGTTCGCGTGCGCGGCGCCGGTCGTCGCGTCGGACATCGAGGGGTATCGCGAGGTCGTGACCCGGGAGACGGCGCTGTCGGTGCCGCCGGACGACGACGCCGCGCTCGTCGCCGCGGTCGAGGCGCTCCTGGCCGACGAGCCGCGCCGCGCGGCGATGGGTGCTGCCGCGCGACAGCGGGCGGAGCGGCACTACGCGTGGCCGGACATCGCCCGGCGCCTCGAGGCAATCTACGAGCGCGTCGCCGGCGCCCCGCGGTCGCCGGTGCGCGAGGCCGCCGCCGCATGAGCCGGTTGGTCGCGCTCTCGCGGAACCCGTGGGCTCGCGGGCTCTTCGTCCTCGCGATGCTCGTGCTCGCGATCCTGGCGCTCTGGTGGCGCGGGCCCGACTGGAACACCGTCTACCACGCGTTCGACTTCGTCGCCTGGCGTTGGGTGGTCGTCGCCGTGGTCTTCAACCTGCTGTCGGTCCTCGCGCGCGCACTCGCCTGGAACGTGACGATCCACCATGCGATGCCGCCGCCGCGGCCGCCCTTCCGGCAGGTGTTCTCCGCGTTCGGCGTCGGCCTGCTCGGAAACGCCGTGCTGCCGGCGCGTGCCGGCGAGCTCGCGCGTGTCGCCGTCCTCCGCCGGCACGTCCCGCACGGGAAGGGGACGAGCGCCACGCTCCTCGGGACGGTGTTCGCGCACCGCCTCTTCGACCTCTTCCCGATCGCGCTGCTCGTCGCCTACGTCATGGCGACCGCCAAGCTTCCCCACTGGGCGGTCACCGGGGTGATCGTCGTCGGCCTGGTCGGGCTCGGGCTGCTGGCGCTGGCGGTCATCTCGGCCCGCCGCGCCGACGGGGCTGCCCACGCACGGGCAGCAGACCGTGCGCCGGCTGCTCGCGATGGCGCGCCAGGGCCTTGCCGTCCTCCGCGCCCCGGCTGCCGCCGTCGCGGCGATCTTCTTCCAGACCGTGGGGTGGACGTTCCAGCTGTTCGCGGTGTGGGCCGTGACGGCGGCGTTCACCCTCGACGTCCCGCTCCCGGCCGCTGCGCTCGTGCTGCTCCTGATGAACATCGCGACCGTGTTTCCGCTGTGGCCGGGGAACGTGGGGCTCCTGCAGGCCGCCGTCGCCCTGCCGCTCGTCCAGTACGGCGTCGCCTACGGGACGGGGTTTGCCTTCGGGCTCGTGCTCCAGGCCGTCGAGATGTCGGTCGGCGTCGGGGTCGGCCTCGTGATGCTCGCCCGCGAAGGCCTCTCGCTCGCCGCCCTCCGGCGGATGGAGGACGAGGAGGAGTCATCCGCGGAGGACGCCCTCGACGAGCTGGTCGAGGCGGACGCCGCACGCGAGGAGCGGGCCTCCGGCGACAAGGGCCGCGTCCTCACAGAGGGGCGTTCCCGACGCTGAAGGAGCCGAGCCGCGCCGCGATCACGGTGTCGGCCGCCGCGGCGCTCGGCGCGTGGCCGGTGACCGCGGCGACGAACGGGTCGCGCGAGAGCGCAAGGGCGCGGACGTCCGTCACGGCCATCGCCGTCGCCGTTCGCGGGACGTCGCGCAGGAGCGCGATCTCGCCGAACGAGTCGCCCGCGCCGAAGCGCCGGCCGCGGATCTCGACCGATCCCGACTCGACGACGTAGAACCGGTCGCCGACGTCTCCCTCGCGGATGATCGGCGTGCCCGCCGCGAACCTCGCGTGCACCGCCTCGCGCGCAAGCCGCTCGAGCACGGCCTCCGGCAGCGCGGCGAGCAACGGCACCCGGCGGAGCAGCGCGGTCGCCTCCGGCGCCCCGGTCGCACGGTCGAGCGCGCGGAGCCGTGGGCGCGCGAACAGCACGAGCACCGGCAGCAGCGCGCCCGTCACGACGAGCGCGGCTTCCGTGCTGGTCAGCGCGATCAGGGCGGGAGCGACGAGCGCGCCGAGGCCGAGCGTCGCGAGGAGCAGCCCGTTGAGCGCCCCGAGCACACGGCCGAGGACCGCGTCGGGGACGGCGCGCTGCATGATCGTGAGCGCGTTGACGTCGACGATGGAGTTGCCGATTCCCATGATCGCCAGCCCGACGACCGCGACCACGGAGACGGGGAGGCCCCCGATCAGGGCGAGCGGGAGACCGAAGAGTGCGAGGCCGATCGCGAAGTCACGGGCGAGACGCCCCCGGGCGGCGAGAAGCAGCGCGACGAGCCCGCCGAGCAGCCCGCCGACGCCGACGGCCGCGTAGAGCAGGCCGACGCCGGCATCGTCGAGCCCGAGCAGCTCGAACGACGTCACCACGACGAGCACGTTGAGCGCACCGGCGACGAGCGTCTGCGCGGCATACAGGCCGACGAGCGTGCGGAGCGCCGGCTCGCGCACGATCGTCGTGATCCCCGCCAGGACGCCGCTCGAGGCGCCTACGGCGGGCCCGGCCGGCGGCTCCGGCGCCTCCCGGGGCTGCTCGCGCCCGCGCAGGCCGAGGACGAGCAGCGCCGACCAGAGGAAGGTGGCCCCGTTCGCGGCGAACACGGTCGCAGGGTCGCTGACCGCCAGCAGCGCGCCCCCGAGCGCGGGGCCCAGGAAGGTGCCCACGCTCTCGAGCGTGCTCGCTGCGGCGTTCGACGCCGTCAGCTCCCCGGGCGTCGATACGAGCGACGGCAGGAGCGCGGCCTGTGCCGGCCGGAAGACGGTGCCCGCCGCCGTCGTCAGCGCCACGAGGGCATAGACGACCGGCGCCGGCCCGTCGGTCGCGATCACGAGCGCCGCGAGGGCCATCAGGACGACCCGGACGACGTCCGAGGCAACCATCACGCCCACCCGCGAGTACCGGTCGACCAGCGCTGCGGCGAAGGGCGAGACGAGCGCGCCGGGAATCAGGCGGATGAGCCCGACGAGGCCGACGGCGGCGGCGCCACCCTGGTCGTACGCGTAGACGCCGAGCGCGACGAGGTAGGCCCAGTTGCCGAGGATCGAGCCGAGCCAGGCGAGCTGCAGCCGGCGCAGCGCCGGGCTCGAGGCGACGGCGCCGAGCGAGCGCAGGGCAGCTCGCGCGCGGCTCTCCCTCTCGGACGAGGCGTATCCGGTCATGCTCTTGCGCACCCCACCAGAAATGCGGGAAGATTTCATCCCGCTCGCACGTCGGGTGGGGTGAGGATGCCCGCACGGGTGTCACGGCAAAAGGAGGCAACGGTGTCGGACGAGCGCGAGAAGATCGACCTCGACGAGGCGGACGAGGCGACCGAGGGCGAGGACTTCGAGGGGCACATGCTGGAGACCGGTAGCCCCGTGGACGTAGGCCGGAGCCCCGTGGACGTGGGCGGCCCCGTGGACGTCGGGCGCAGCCCGGTCGACACCGGCGGCCCGGTCGACGTCGGCTGAGCTTCCGTCTCGGCCCCGCCGCGCGGGGGCCGACGGTTGGAGACGGCGCCTCCCGGCGCCGTCTCCGCTTCCGGTCACGCCTTGGCCGTGCGACCCGCGAGCACCTGCTCGAGCGCCTCGAGGAGACGGCGACCGGCGTCGTCGTCCGCCTCCTCGAGCAGCGCCGCGACGCGGGCGACGAGGCCGCCGGTGCCGTCGCCGGCGATCGCCGCTCGCGCGCCGCGCGCCCGGAGCAAGAGATCGAGGCCGATCGCGGCCTGCGTCGAGAAGCGGGAGAGGAGCTCGAGCTCGCTCAACCCGAACGGCCGGTCGGCGGCCCGGTCGAGCACCGAGAGCACGCCGAGCGCTCGCTCGCCGTGGAGCAGCGGCGACGCGACGATGCTCGACGGTACGTAGCCGGTCGTCTCGGCGCGCTCCTGCGAGAAGCGGGGGTCGGACGCGAGGTCGTCCACGACGATCGGCTGGCGGGTGAAGAGCGCGAAGCCCGCGATGCCCGTGCTCGAGGGGGAAGCGCGAGCCCACGAGGCTTTCCTCGCCCTGGCCGGAGACGGCCTCGAACACGAGCTCGTCCGCCTCGCCGTCGAGGAGGAAGATCGAGGCGGCCTCGCCGCCGAAGATCGTGCGCGCGACGTCGACGATCGACTGCAGGAGCTCACGGAAGGTGTTCTCGTCCCCGCCGAGCATCCCCGCGGCCGCGGCGCCGCGCGCCTCCGTCTCGTCGCTCATGTCGATCCTCCTGCGTTCGTCGCCGTCAGGTGCAGCACGCTCTTCAGCTGGTACGGCGTCAGCTCCGGGTGCTTCGCGAGAACGAGCGCGGCGATGCCGGCCACGTGCGGCGCCGCGAAGCTGTTCCCCGTGCAGCGCAGCGTCCCGCCCCCGGGCCAGGCGACCTCGACATCCACGCCGCGCGCAAAGAGCTCGACCGGCGGGTCGGGGTTTGCGTACCAGACGAGCGGGTCACGCTCCTCGTGGCTGCCGACCGAGATCACCGACGAGAACCGCCAGGGGTAGCTGTCGACCGGCAGGTTGTGTGCGGAGGCAACGAGGATCGTCCGCTCGAAGTACGCGAGGTCGGCCAGCTCGTGCAGCTCCTCCGCGAAGCGGCGCTTCGTCGTCGAGAGGCTCAGGCTGATCACCCGGTGCTCTGCCTCGACCGCGTGCCGGAGACCGGCGAGGATCAGGTCCGCCGCGCCCGTCGCTCCCTGGCCGAGGACGCGGACGCTGTGCAGCCGGCAGTCGGGAGCGAGCGCCCGGACTATGCCCGCGCACGCCGTGCCATGGCCGCATACGTCGCCGACCTCGTCGGCGACGATCCCCACCTCGTCGCCCTTGCGCACGACCGCATGCGCGCTCGCCACCGGACGGACGAGCGGATGTGCCGGGTCGACGCCGCTGTCGACGATGCAGACGTCGACGTCCCCTCTCGAGCCGCCGATCGCCCAGTCGCGGGTGACGGCGGCGCGCCAGGCAGGGTCCGCCTCAACCCGCGGCGCGTCCCCGGGCGGCAGGCTCCAGGCTGGGACCGGGCGCGTGCTCACGTGGCGGCGAGGGCCACCTCGCGTGCCGCGGTGGCCGAGCGTGCGGCGAGCTCGGCTCGCGTCGAGAGCTCGTCGTCGGGCCGGGTCGAGAGGTTCACGTGGACGAGCCGCGCCGCCGCGACCCCGGCCGCCTCCGCGAGCGTCGCGGCCGCCCACGCGTCTCCGCGGACGGACTCCTCGCCCTCCCGGGCAGCAAGGGCCGCGAGCGCGCCGACGTCCGCGGCCGCCTCGGCGATCAGGAGCGGGATCTCGGCCGCGCGGCGCAGCGCTCTTCCGAGCGCGGCGTCGCGGTCGGGCGCACGCAGCTGATCGACGGCGTGCGCGTACGCGCGGTGGTCCTCGTCCGCAAGCTCGAGCGACCGGTCGCCGAGCGCGGCGGCCTGCGCCGCGATGCCCGGTGCCTCCTCCCACTCGTGCGAGACGCGGGCGACGAGGCGGACGAGGCCGGACGCCATCGTGGTGGCGATCGCGGCAGCGGATCCGCCGGCAGGCCCCGGCCCGGCCTGCGCGAGCACGTCGTGCAGGCGTCCGACCGGAAGCGCCGCGAGCTGGAGCCCCGTCGTCGCGGCCGTCACGACGCGAGACGGCGGCGCAGGTGGGAGACGACGGCCGGCGTCGGCTCGACGCCCTCGGCGCGGAGCAGCTCCTCGAGCTCGCGGACGGCGAGCTCGCGCAGACGCTCTGCCTGCTCGACGCGCTCGAGGATCGCGTCCAGCTCCCGGCTCGTCCGGGGCAGCTCCTTCGCGGCCTCCACCCATCCCTGTGGCGGCGCGGGCACGGCACGCAGGAGCTCGGCGATTCGTTCCTCGGGCGTCATCGTCGTTCTTCCACCTGCATACCCGACGTCGAAGGGGCCGACTTTCTTCCCCGGGCTCTCCCCGCGCCGGGATCGAGGACGTCGCGAAGGCGCGAGAGGCAGCGCGCGATCCGGCTCGCGATCGTGCCCGCGGGGAGCCCGAGCTCGGCCCCGATCGTGCGGTAGCTCTCGTCCCGGCAGAAGAAGCGGTCGAGGATCTCGTGGCACTCGGGCGAGAGCCGGTCGAGCGCCGCGTGCACCGTGAGCGCCTCGTCGAGCCGCGCGAGACCGTCGTCTGCGCCCTCGGGAACCTCGTCGACGGGCACCTCGCGCCCGGAGCGGCGGAGCGCGTCGACCGCGCAGTTGCGGGCGGTCTGGGCGATCCACGGCCGCAGCGCATCGGTGTCGCGAAGCGTGTCGAGCCGCTCGAAGATCCGTGCGAAGACCTCCTGGAACACGTCCTCGGCGTCGTGTTGCCCGAGGCGGTAGACGCGCGTCAGGATTGCGTGCACATAGCGGGCGTAGCGATCGACGAGCGCCGCCCAGGCGACGTCGTCGCCCGCGCGGCAGCGCTCGACCAGCTCGGCATCCGACGCGGCGTCCACCGCGGCCGGCTCCTACCGTTGCTCGGCGGCGCGGAGCCGCTCCGCGAGCAGCTCGAGCAGCTTCCACGTCACGGTCGGACGGGACTCCGCGAAGCTCCGAAAGCTCCACACGGGAAGCGCGAAGGCACGCAGGCGCGAGGTCGCCGTGACGGTCGCCGAGCGAGCCGACTTGTCGACGAGGGCGATCTCGCCGAACGACGCGCCCGGCCCGAGCGATCCGACCTGCTTGCCGCCCACCGACACGTCGGCGGTGCCGCTCTCGACGACGAAGAAGTTGAGCCCTCCCTCGCCCTCCGTCGCGATCGCCTGGCCGGCCTCGAACTCGCGCTCGATGAAGTCGGTCGCGAGCTGGGAGATCGACGGGTCGTCGAGATCGGAGAAGATCGGGATGCCGCGGATCAGGTCGGGGCTCGGCTGTGCCATGGCGGCGACCTTACCCTGTCGGCGCGTCGCTGTCACGCGCAGCGGGAGGGTCGCCCGAGCGCAGCTCCTCGATCTCGAGCTCGGCGCGATCGAGCCGCTCGACGCAGGCGCGGTAGAGCTCGTTGCCTCGCCGCCAGAGCGCGAGCGCCTCGTCGAGCGGGACGTCGCCGCGCTCGAGCCGCGCGACGAGCTCGTCGAGCTCGCGCTGGAGCTCCTCGAACGTGGGCTCGGGGCTCACGGCCGTACCTCCTCGACGCGCGCGGCGAGCGAGCCGCTGGCCAGCTGGACGCCGACGACGCCGCCCGCCGCGACCGACCGGGCGTCGCGGACGACCTCGCCGCCGGCGCGGACGATCGCATAGCCGCGGGCGAGCGTCGCGAGCGGCGAGAGCGCCCCGAGGCGCGCCGACGAGCGATCGAGGGCCGCGCGTCGCCGCTCGAGGAGCAGACCGGGCGCGGCGCGAAGCCGCTCGCCCATACGCTCGACACGCGTCCGGTCGCGCTCGAGGAGCCGCGCGGGTCCGGCGGCGAGCCGGTCGCGGGCACGATCGAGCCTGCCGCGCAGCTCGTCGAGATCGGGCACGACGAGCCGGGCCGCCGCCGTCGGAGTCGGCGCGCGCACGTCCGCCGCGAGATCGCAGAGCGGCTCGTCCTGCTCGTGTCCGACCGCCGAAACGACGGGAACGGGACAGGCGGCCACGGCGCGCACGACACGCTCGTCGCTGAACGGGAGCAGGTCCTCGAAGCTGCCGCCGCCACGCGCGAGGATCACGACGTCGACCTCGGGGTGGGACGCGACCCGTGCGAGCGTCGAGACGATCGCGGCTGGTGCGGAGGGCCCCTGGACCCGAGTCTCGGCGATCACGAGTCGAACGGCGGGAAAGCGCGCGCCGATCGCGGCGACGACGTCACCACGCGCGGCGGCGTCGGTGCCGGTGAGCAGCGCGACCGCGCGCGGGAAACGCGGTAGTCGCCGCTTGCGCTCTGGCGCGAACAGCCCCTCCGCCGCGAGCGCCGCGCGGAGGCGGGCGAGCGCTGCCGCATGGCCGCCGGCGCCGACCCGCTCGATCGCCGCGGCGCGGAAGCTGACCTCGCCGCGCGCCTCGTAGAGCTGCAGCGCTCCGTTCGCCTGGACACGCTCGCCCTCCGCGAGCGGCGGCTCGATCAGGTCGAAGCGCCGTCGCGCCATCGTCACCGCGAGGCAGGCGCCCGTGCGTGCGTCCTTCAGCGTGAGGAACACGGTCGCCCAGGCAGCGCTTCGACGGAGCTCGGACACCTCGCCCTCGACCCAGACGTCCCGTACGCGTGCGAGGTACGTCGCGAGCCGCCGGTTGAACTCGGCGACGCCGTAGACCCTGCGCTCGGCGGGAGCCACCGACACGCCGTGAGCGTATTGCACGCGGCTCGACCGGCATCCTGGGATCGTGCTTCCGCGACGGGCCGGCCGGCCGAGGGGCGATCGTAGCCGGCGAGCCTGGCGTCCGGGAGATCGTCGGACCGCCGACGGCTCGAAGCCGCGGCCCTTACAGCAGGATCTCTGTAGCGGTCACGGGGCTGCAGCCCTTGCGGACGAGCTGGACGCACGCGTGGAGATCGACGTCGCTCGCCGCCAGCCGCTCCGCGAGCGGCAGCGGGAAGCCGGCCTCGATCAGCACGTGCAGGCGCCAGCTCTCGACCTTGGACTGCTCGTCCTCGCGCCACACGGGTGTCTCGGTCGCCTCGGCCATGATGCACGGGGGATTCGTGCTGGCTTTGACGATTCCTACCGCCGGAAAGTTGGCGGCGGCTTCGAGTCTCGGGGTCAGCGTGCGTCGAGGCGCTGCGCCAGCTCCTCGCGGGCGAGGAGCTCGACGGCCCGCTCGAGCTCGCGCTGGAGTCGCGTCGCAGCCTCCTCGCGGGCCTCGCGGAACCGCTCGTCGAGGGCCTGCATCGCGATCTGCGCATGCCGCTCGACCTCGCGGTCGGTGACGCGCTCGAGGCGCTCCGTCTGGCGGCGCTCCCACTCGACGAGGACGACGTCGAGCCGGCCGCGGACGTCCGATTCCGCGCGCTCGATCGAGTCGGCGACCGCCTGCTCGCGCTGGCGGAGACGCTCCGTGATCTCGTCGATCGCCCGCCGCCGCTCGAGCGTCTGGGCCTCGAGCTCGTCGAGCGCCTCGGTGACCGCCTGCCCGGCGGCACGCTCGAGCTCCTCGCGGAGGCGCAGGACCGTCTTGCGCTGCTCGTCGGCCGTCGACCCGAGCTCGGCGGACTCGGCCTCGAGGCGCGCCTCTACGTCCGCGATCGCCTGCCGGTATCGCTGTCCGAGCGCCTGGAGCTGCGCTTCGAGGTGACGCTGGGCACGGTCGAGGTCGTCCGCGAACGCGCGAAGACGCTCCTCGAGCCGCCGCTCCGTGCGGGCCAGCTCGTCGGCGAGCGCCTCGCCGGTACGCCGGGCCCGCTCGGTGAAGACGGCGCGCCGCTCCTCCGCGAGCCGGCGCTCCTCGGCCGCGAGGAGCGACGCAGTCTCCGCCCGCTCGCGCGCGAGCACGCGGCGAATCTCCTCGACGTGCGCGGCCGTCTCCTCGCTGACCGCGTCGCGCACGGCCCTGCGCGCCTCGTCCACGAGTCGCGAGGTCGCGGTCGCTGCGCTGCGCGCCCTGCGCAGCGCCGCCCACAGGGCGCCGGCGAGCACGACTGCGGCGGCGAGCGCGGCGGCGAGGATCCAGACGGTCACGGCTGCAGGGTAGAGCCTTGCTCTCAGATGCGGAGCGTCACGAGCGTCGCCGCGAGCAGGGCGGAGGCAGCCGCGAGCAGTCGGAGCGCCGCTTCCGCCGGCGCCGTGAGCGCCTCCCTGTCGAGCGGCTTGCGCGCGCCGTCGCTGCGAACGAGCCCGCCCTCGACCGAGGTGACCTCACGGCGAAGGCGGCGCACGGGCGTCGAGAGGCGGCGCTGGGCGAGCGAGAGCACGGTGGCCCAGCCGGCTGCAAGAAGCCCCTCCGCCCGCAGAGAGCCCGCCTGCGCGACGAACGCCGTGATCGCCGGGAACGCGCCCCACGAGAGCGCGAACCCGAGGTCGGTGTGCGCTCTGCCGCCGAGGAGCTCGAGGTTGTACACCGGCACGAGCGCCGCGCCGAGCGCGACGAGCGGCACGATCCAGAGCGTGCGCTCGACCGCGACGGCGATTCCGACCGCGCACGCGACCCCCACGGAGCCGGCCGCCAGCCCGACGAGCACCTTCGCCGGGATGTGCGTCCCGAGCGGTCGCCCGTTCAGCTCGTCGAGCGCGTGCGCGCCGACGCCCATCGCGAGGGCGAAGGCGACCACTGTGAGCCCGAGCACCCCCCAGTCGACGGTCGCCGCGAGGCAGCCGCCGACCACGACGTACGACAGGTGCCACGCCGTGTAGGGCAGGTGGAGCAAGGTGACGTAGTCCCGCCAGCCGCCGGGCCGGAGCGCGTAGAACGCCGGCGCCGTCACGCGACGCCCCGTCCACCGACGCCGCAGAGGGCGCCAAGCAACAGACTGTTACTTGCCACTTTCGAGCCGTCCCCACATGACGAGGCCGCCGCCGAGGCTCAGGCGGCGGGACCGAACCTCGACGATGCCGGCGTCCCGCCAGAGCGCGAGGAGCGCCGTCTCGGGGTACGTCTCGTGAAAGCCGCGGATGGACGGCCCGAGAAAACGCCCTACCTCGTGCCACCCGGACGAGATCAGCCTGCCGGCGAGGGGCAGCCCGACGCCGACCCACAGCTCCCAGGGCGGCCGCCAGAGCCCGTGCGGGACACCGAACTCGAGCATCGCGACCGTGCCGCCGGGCCGCACCACGCGCGCGAGCTCGCGCAGCGTGGCCCCGGGATCGTCGACGTAGCGCAGGAGGTAGGTGAAGGTCAGGTGGTCGAACGTCGCATCCGGGAACGGCAGCTCGTCGGCGGACGCTTCGACGAGCTCGACCCGGCCGCCGAACCGCTCGCGCGCACGGGCGAGCATCTCCGTGCTCTGGTCCAGGCCGGTGACCCGGAACTCGCGCTCGAGCAGGGCCGCCGCGACGAGCCCCGTGCCCGTCGCGACGTCGAGCACGTGCCCGCCGTCGACCGGCAGCCGGGAGACGAGGAAGCGCCGCCAGCGCGGATCCTGCCCGAACGAGAGCACGGCGCCGACCCGGTCGTAGGTCGGCCCGAGCGGCGCGAAGAGCGCCCGGGCATGGCGGCGTCGCTCGGAGACCATGCGACCGTATCCTGGCACGGTGCCACTCGCCGACGACCTCGAGCGTATCGCGGCAGCCGCGGGCCACCGCGACGGCACGGTCGTGACCGGGGTGCTGGCCACCGAGCCCGCCGGGGGGCACCGCGTCTACGTGTGCGCGTTCGAGTCGCAGGCGGGGGAACGCTCCTGGCTCGCGCTCGATGCCCACGGCGAGCCGGTGAGGTCGGAGCGCGACGTGCGCGAGGCGGTCTCGATCGCTGCGCTCTGCGAGGTCGCCGAGGAGTCCAGCTTCCCCGGCGACCTCGACGAGCTGCGGGCCCGGCTCGTCGCGCTCCGGATCACGGAGGCGCCGGAAGGGATCGACGAGGCCGAGGACGCGGCGCGGGACCTCCAGCACGTCCTCGGGGCGCCGCCCCACGTTGCCTCCCCCGAGCGGCTCGACGAGATCGGCCGGGCCGTCCGCCGGCTCGAGCTGGCGCTCGACCCGACGGCGCCGTCGCCGTTCACCGAGGCCATGCGGAGCGCCGTCGAGGTCGCGGATGCCCTCTGGGCGGACGTCGCGGCAGCCTATCGGGGCTCCCTCGACTACCCTTGAGGCATGGAAGGTGGGGGCTTCTTTCCGTTCGGCGGTGACCCGGAGGAGATCCTGCGGGGGTTGCGCGACTTCGCCGAGCAGCAGGCGGAGGGCGTCAAGGAGGCGCAGCGGGAGCAGTTCGCGACGCTGACGCTCTCGACCGCCGTCGAGCTCACGCAGGCGGCGCTCGCGCAGGTCACGCCGTCGGGAACGCCCGAGGAGCAGTCGCTCCAGCTGCGCGACGCGATGCGCATCCTGTTCCCGGAGGCCGTCGCGCTGGTCTCCGCCGCCCGCCAGGGCTTCATGCGCGAGTAGTACGGGGTCTGGCACCCACAGGTGCCTGACCCCGGTGACGCGTGCGTGGAGCACACGCGCGTGGCCTCGCCGTCGCTTTGGACAGGCACCTTCGGTGCCAGTCCCCGGTGGCTTCATGCGCGAATAGGATCGCGCTCGTGAAGGTCTTCGACCACGCCGTCGTCCGGCTGCTGCCCGTCGTCCCGCGAGGGGTCGTCCGCCGCGTCGCGGCGCCCTACATCGCGGGCGAGACGCTCGGGGACGCGCGACGCGTCGTCGCCGGGCTGACCGCGGCGGGCATCGAGGCGACGGTCGACGTACTCGGCGAGGAGGTGACCCGGCCGGACGAGGCGGAGGCGATCGCCCGTGCCTACCACGACGCGCTCGAGGCGATCGAGCACGACGGTCTCGCCGCGAACGTGTCGGTCAAGCTGACGGCGCTCGGGGCGAAGGTCGACATGGCCCTCTGCCGGTCGCTGACCGAGCGTGTGCTGCGCGACGCCTCGGAGCGGGGCATCTTCGTCCGCATCGACATGGAGGACTCGAGCATGACGGACGACACGCTCGAGCTGTACCGCGCCCTCCGCGCGGGCGGTCACGGGGAGGTCGGCATCGTCCTGCAGGCCGCGCTCCGGCGGACGCTCGACGACATCGCCGCGCTCGCCGACCTGCGCCCGAGCGTCCGTCTCTGCAAGGGCATCTATCTCGAGCCGTCGTCGATCGCCTTCCAGGAGCCCGACGTGATCCGCAAGAGCTTCGTCGCCTGCCTCGACGCGCTCCTCGAGGCCGGCTGCCGCACGGCGATCGCGACGCACGACGAGTGGCTGCTCGAGCGCTCGCTCGAGCGCGTGCAGGGGCTCGGGCCGGATGCGTACGAGTTCCAGATGCTCCTCGGCGTCCGCATCGACCGAGGGCGCGAGCTCGCGGCTGCCGGGCATCTGCTCCGGGTCTACGTGCCCTACGGGAAGCGCTGGTACGAGTACTCGCTCCGCAGGCTGCAGGAGAACCCGAAAGTGGCCGGCTACGTCGCCCGCGACATGGTGGGCCGGCTCGTGCCCGGCCGGTAGTCGCGGCTACGGCTCGGTGTGGACGACGACGTCGGCGATCCCCGGGAGGGCGGCGCGGATCTGCTCCGACACTGCCGTCGCCCCGTCGTGCGCATCTCGCAGGCTCGTCCCGCCGTCGAGCGCGAGCGTGATCAGCACGACGAGCCCCTGACCCGTCTCGAGCGCGCGGAGCTCGCGTGGCGGTGCGCCGGTCAGCTGGACGATCTCGCGCTCGATCTCGGCGAGGTCGCTCGTCCGCACGGACCCGGGAGACCGGTCGGCGAGGGGCTCGAGGTGCGTCAGGACCGCGCGCACCTCGGGGACGTCCCGCTCGATTGCCCGCTCGACCTGCTCGGCGAGTGCGTGCGCGGCGGCGAGGTCGAGGTCGCCCGGGAGCTTCAGGTGGAGCGACGCCTGGAGGCCCTGGTCGGTCTCGATGAGCGAGAGGTCGTGGAGCTCGCGCACGTAAGAGACGGTCATCGCGGCCGCCCGTACCCGCTCGCGCAGCTCCGTCTCGCGGCCGGTGGGCTCGACGTGCACGACGACGTCGCTCTCCGGCAAGGCGCGCTGGACGGCCGCCTCGACGCGATCGGCGACCGCATGCCCCTGGCCGACCGCCGCGCCGGGCGAGACGCCGATCACGACGTCGGCGAACGTGCGCCCGCCCGCCTGGCGCAGCCGCAGCCGCCGGACGGCGACGGGCGGCTCGAGCCGGTTGATCGCCTCACGCGCCGCGTCGACAGCGTCCGCAGGCGCCCGGTCCATGAGCACGTCGACGTTGCGCCCGATCAGTCGTGTCGCGGCCGCCACCACGAGCGCCGCCACGAAGAGCGCGGCGATCGAGTCTCCCTCCGGGAACCCGGCCCGGGCGGCGACGAGCCCTGCGAGCACGGCGACCGTGCCGAGCAGGTCCGCGCCGAAGTGAAGGGCGTTCGAGTGGAGCGCTGGGCTCCTGTAGCGGCGCGCGCTCCGGTACGAGACGACGGTGCGCGAGACGTCGATCGCGATCACGAGGAGAGCGGCGGCAAACGCCCACCACGCGGGCTCCACGTCGAGCTCGAGCCATCCAGCGAGGCGCGCCACGGCGAGGCCGGCCACGACGAGCGAGACGAGCACCAGGAACGCGGCCTCGGCGAGCGCAGCGAGGTGCTCCACCTTGCCGTGCCCGTAGAGGTGCGCGTCGTCGGCCGGCTTCGTCGCGATCCCCACCGCGAAGAGGGTGAGCAGCGCCGCCACCAGGTCGGTGCCCGAATGCGCGGCCTCGGCGACGAAGCCGAGACTGCCGGCCGCCAGACCCGTGGCCAGCTTGATCGCGATCAGCCCGATCGCGGCGGCGACCGAGGCCAACGCGGTGCGGCGGAGCGGCGACACGTGCCGAGAACGCTACTCGGAGGGTGGCGAGGGGTGCCGCGCCGGCGCGCGACGAGAATCCCCGCCCCGATGAAGGCGCCGCCCACGAGCTCGATCGGCGCGAGTCGCTCGGAGAGCAGCAGGACGGCGATCGCCGCGCCGAGGAACGGCATCAGGTTCGACGCCAGCGTCGCCCGTGCCGGCCCGATCCGGTCGAGCGACCTGAACCACAGCTCGTTCGTCAGGACGAGCGGCCCGAGCGTCGCGAACACCAGGAGCGCCCAGATCTCCCAGCCGAGGCCCCACTCCTGGCCCGCCACCTGCGGCATCGCCGTCAGCGTGATCGGCACCCAGGCTCCCGCGAGGACGACCGCGCTGATCCGTCGCGCCGAGTACTGCTGCATGAGCGGCGTCACGGCCATCGAGTAGCCGGCCCAGGACGCGGCCGTGAGGACGCCGAGGAGGACGCCGCCGAGGTCGCCGGACACCTCGCCGCCGGACCCGAGCGCGACCAGCGCGACCCCGGCGAAGGAGAGGACGGCCCCGGCCCAGAAGCGCGAGGGAAGCGTCTCGGTACCGAGCGCGACGCCGGCCAGCGCCGCGAAGATCGGGGTCGCGCCGAGGATCAGCCCGAGGACGGAGGCAGACGTGCGGTCGAGCGCGGAGACGAAGCCGAGCTGGTTCACGTAGAGGAGCAGCGCTGCGACGGCGGCGAGCGGGAGGTCGCGCCGGTGCAGGCGGAGGGACCGCTCGACGAGCAGCGCGAGCGAGACGACCACGACCGCCGCGAGGCCGTACCGGACGCTCGCGTACGCGAGTGGCTGGAACCCGTGCGTGAGGATCACCCTCGAGACCGTCAGGTTGAGCGACCAGAGCCCGATCGTCGTGAGGAGCATCACCTCGACTGTCGACGGGCGCCGCATCCCGGCGACGCTACAGGCGGGTAGGCTTCGCGGGCCGATGAGCGAGCCGACCACCGACGACATCGACGCCCTCGTCGGCCCCGCGACGCCGCATTTCGCCTTCCAGATCCGCGCGCGCGTCGGCGAGGCGATCGCCGGCCTGCCCGCCGACGACCCGGTGCGCCGCTACGGCGAGGCCAAGCTGGAGCTGCTCGACCGCCTCGGCTACGCCTCGACGAAGGCGGAGAACTCCGAGCCGGAGTCCCGGCAGCGAATCGGCTGGGGAACGATTCCGTCGTCGGCGCCCGCATCGCAGCCGCTGCCGCGCGGCGAGCGGTGAGCGCGCCCGGGCGCCGGGTCCTCGTCACCGGAGGGTCGCGCGGCATCGGGAGGGCGATCGCCCTTCGCCTTGCGCGCGAGGGCGCGTCCGCCGTCGCGATCGGCTACTTCCGCGCCGACGCGGCCGCCGAGGAGACGGCGGAGGAGCTCCGCGCGCTCGGGACGGAGCCCGTCCTCGTCCGCGGCAACGTCACCTCGTCGCGCGTCGCGGAGCAGGTCGCCGCGCTCGGGCCCCTCGACGTCCTCGTCCACAACGCCGCCACGGGGGTGATCCGGCCCGCGCTCGAGACCGAGGACAAGCACTGGGACTGGACGCTCAACGCCAACGCGCGGGCGCTCCTCTCGCTGACGCGGATCGCCGCTCCCGCGATGTCCCCCGGATCGTCGATCGTCGGCGTCTCGAGCCTCGGGTCGGTGCGCGTGCTCGAGAACTACTCGCTCGTCGGCACGTCGAAGGCCGCGCTCGAGGCGCTCGTCCGCTACCTCGCCGTCGAGCTCGCACCGCGCGGAATCCGCGTGAACGCCGTCTCGGCCGGCGTCGTCGAGACCGGGGCGCTCACCCACTTTCCGAACCGCGAGGAGATGCTCACGTCGGGCGAAGGCAACCCGGCGGGACGGCTCGTGACCCCGGAAGACGTCGCCGGCGTCGTCGCGTTCCTCTGCTCGCCCGACGCCGAGATGATCCGCGGCCAGACGCTCGTGATCGACGGCGGCTGGTCCCTGCCCGCGCGCTGACAACGCTCGTGCCGGGTCGAGACAAGCTCGCGCGCCGGCTCCCGCTCGTCCTCGACTGGGACGGCACGGTGACCGAGCGCGACACGCTGCACATGGCGATCGAGCGCTTCGGCGACCTCGAGGTGTTCGCCGCGCACGAGCGGGCGCTGGGGCGGACGATGACGCTCGACGAGGTGATCGCCGCCGAGATGGCGACCATCACCGCGCCGCTTCGGGAGGTGCGCGCATGGCTCGTCGAGCACGTCCGCGTGCGCCGCGGCTTCCGGGAGCTCGCCGCCTCGCACGATCCGCTGATCGTCTCGTCCGGGTTCCTCGAGCTGATCGAGCCGGTCCTCGGGAGAGAGGGCGTGCGCGTGCGGGTCGTCGCGAACCACGTCGCGGACGGTCCCGCCGGCTGGAGCGCCTCGTTTGCCGAGGGCCCGGTCTGCGGCGTCTGCGGCGAGCGGTGCAAGCGGAGCGCGGTTGCCGGTCTCGGGCGGTTCGCCTACGCGGGCGACGGCTACTCCGACCGCTGCGTGGCGCTCGCCGCCGAGCTGCGCTTCGCGCGCGACGGCCTCGCGGAGTGGCTCGGCGAGCAGGGCGTCGCCTTCGAGCCGTTCGACGACCTCGCCGAGGTCGGGCGCTCGCTCGCATGACGCTGCCGCGGTCGTCCCGCCGACACCGAGCGGCGGCGGCAAGCCGTCGCCCGGCAAGGGCCCGGCCGGCGACCTCGTCGCGGACTGCAGGGGAAGAGTGCCGGCGACGGCCGAGGGGGATGACCGCCGCCGGGCTCCTTCAAGGATAGAGCGCGGAAGGCCCGTGCGGAAGGCGCCGGGCCGGCTCGGACTACATTTGCGCGCGTGGAGATCCGCGCCGCCGCCCGCAACGACCTCCCGGCGCTCGAGCGCCTCTGGCGGGAGTTCGAGCGCGAGGTCCCGCCGCCGCCGCACGTCGACCACGATCCCGGGCAGGAGCTCGAGGAGGTGCGCGAGATCGCCGAGGCGGGGCTCGCCTTCCTCGCCGAGAGCGACGGAGCCGCCGTCGGCTTCGCCCTCGCGCGGCAGACGGGTGCGCGCCTCGGCCGGCTCACCGACCTCTACGTCGTCCCTGACGCGCGCCGGGGCGGCGTCGCGGCCGCGCTCGTCAGCGCGGTGGTGGGAGCCCTGGCCGAGCGCGGGGTCGAGTATCTCGACCTCGAGGTGACGGCTGCCAACACCGGCGCACGAGCCGTCTACCACCGCTGGGGCTTCGGGGAGGACGTCGTCGTCCTCGTCGCGCCCGTTGCGGCTCTCCGCGAGCGGCTGGCGCCGGGTCGTCACGCCGAGTCGTTCGCCTCCCTCCACGTCCAGACCGATGCGGTCGCCGACGTCGAGCGCGCGGTGCGGGCGTTCGCGCCGCGGATCGGCTCGGCCGCATCTCAGGTGGTCGGCCCGCGGAACGGCTGGGTGACCGTCTACGACGAGGTGACCGACGAGGACCCGACCGCGCTCGTCCGGTTCGCGCGGGAGGTCTCCTCGCGCATGGGCGCCGTCGTCGTCGCGCTCTCCCTGGAGGTGGACGAGGTCGTGCGGATGGTCGCGCTCGACCGGGGCGGGATCGTCGACGAGTATCTCTCGGTACCGGAGTTCTACGGGCCGCTCGCGCCGGGCGACGTGATCGGGCTGGCCGCGAACCCCACCGTGCTGGCGCGGCTGACGGGCGCCGATCCGCAACGTGTCCGCGACGCGGCGCCGACCGCGGCCTCGCCGGCCGACCTGCCGCCGGCGCGCGAGATCCTCGCGGAGCTGGCGGCCGTCCTCGGGCTCGAGGGCGCACTGCACGGTCACGCGGGCCCCCGCGGGTAGCCTCGAATCGTGCTGACGCTCTACGACGCCCTGCGGTGCCCGTACTGCGCCCGGGTGCGCATCGCGCTCGGCGAGAAGGGCGTGGCGTACGAGACGGTGACGATCGACCTCGCGAACCGGCCCGCATGGCTCCTCGAGCACAACCCGCCGCACGGCCGCGTACCGATCCTCGATGACGGCGGGTGGATGCTGCCGGAGTCCTCGGTGATCGACGAGTACCTCGAGGAGCGCTACCCGGAGCCGCCGCTCCTGCCGCCCGATCCGGGCGAGCGGGCGGCCGCGCGGCTCCTCGCCTTCCGCTTCGACGATCTCGGCAAGCCCTACTACGCGGTGCGGCGCGGGGAGGCCGGCGCGGAGGAGCGCCTCGCGCACGCGCTCACCGGCCTCGACCACCGCCTCGCCGGGACGCCGTTCCTGACCGGTGCTGCATTCGGCCTCGCCGACGTCGCGTACCTGCCCTGGCTCCTGCGGATGCGCGATCTGATGGGTGTCCCCCTCGACGGCTACCCCACGCTCATCCGCTGGCTCGACCGCTGCGCCGAGCGCCCGCCCGTCGCGGCCGAGATCGAGACGGTCGCCTCGCTCGCAGCGTGAGCGACGTCGCGATCGGGGAGCTCGCGGCTCGGCTGGGCGAGCCGGGCCTCGTCGTGCTCGACGTCCGCCGTGCCGACGAGTTCGCGGGGGACCTCGTCGCACCGTGCGATCCCCGGCCCGGTCACATCCCCGGCGCGAGGAGCGTCGAGCTCGGCCGCCTGCTCGAGCTGGCGGGGGACCCCGCCGCCGTGCGCGGCCTCGTCGGCGAGCCCGAGGGGGCAGAGGTGATCGCCTACTGCCACTCGGGTAGCCGCTCGGCGCTCGCCGTCCAGGTGCTTGCCGCGGCGGGCTACGCGGCGCGGAACTACGTCGGCTCGTGGCACGAGTGGTCGCGCGATGCCACGCTGCCGGCCGAGACCGGCTCTATGCGCTGAGACGCCCCGCCTCGTCGAGAAACGCGTGGCAGAGCGCTCGGCCGTGCGCGTTCCAGGCGCGAAGATGCCGGTCGGTGTCGTCCCGGACCTGTGCGATCGGCTTCGGGAGCTCGGAGGCGCCCTCGCGGAGCCAGCTGTCGAGCATGCGCCGGTCGACCTCCGCGTGGAACTGGATGCCCCAGGCGCGCTCGCCGAGCCGGTAGGCCTGCTTCGCGGCCGCGCTCGACGCGAGCTCGACCGCGCCCTCCGGGAGCGCGAAGGTGTAGTGGTGCCACTGGAACGCTTCGACCCGGCGTGGGACGACACCCAGCACCGGATCCGCTGTGCCTTCGTCGTTCAGCTCGACGCTGAACCAGCCGACCTCTGGCTGCTCGGCGGGCCCGACCCACGCACCCGCCGCCCGCGCGATCAGCTGCGAGCCCAGGCAGACCCCGATCGTGGGCACTCCCTCGGCGAGCGCCCGTTCGATGAACTCCACCTCGCTTCGGAGCCAGGGATGCTCGGCGTCCTGGTCGGGGTGCATCGCCCCGCCGAAGACCATGAGGACGTCCCAGCGCGCCGGGTCGGCGGGGGCCGCGTCTCCGTCTGCCACGACCCAGCGGTCGAGGTGGTCGCCGCGCTCGATCACGATGCGCTCGAAGATCCCGCCGCCACCCGTGACGGCCGGGTCGTGGACGACGGAGAGGACGCGCATGGCGGCGACTGTAGCCAAGGGGTCTGGCACCGTAGGTGCCTGACCCAAGGGACAACGCGCCACCGGGGATAGGCACCCTCCGGGTGCCAGTCCCCGGCGAGCCGCGCATCACATCTCCTTGTCGTTCGGCATCGAGGTGGGTTCATCTGGCCGGACGGTCTTCCCGATTCGCGGGCGGGGGCTGACAGCGTCTGTCGCGGGCTCGAGCAGCCGTTCGGTCGCCGCGACGGCATAGGAGATGACGACGTCGGGTTCGTCGCCGGCGTCGATACGGCGGGTGCAGGCGTCGACCAATGACTGGACGACCGTCAGCAGCAGCTCCGGGTGCTCGGCGTCGATCTCGGCGAAGGCCTCGTGTGCGATCGCCTGGAGCTGGAGGTGCATGTCGAGCACGCGGCGTCGCGCCGTGTCCGAGAGAGAGGCTCTCGAGAGCGAGCTGCGCCAGCCGTGCGTGCTCTCAGCAGCCTGCCGCAGACTGGACTCGACGTAAGCCGTGATGCGGCCTTGCGGAGTCGACTGCGCAGCGACGGCGGTCTCGACGGCCTCGACCCACTGCGGGAACCCGCGGGTGACGACGAGCTCCACGAGGTCGTCGATCGACGCGAAGTAGCGGTAGAGGCTGTTGCGCGCGAGCCCTGCGCGGCGGGCGACTGCCCCCGCGGTGAGTGCGTCCAGGCCATCCTCGGCGAGGATCTCCTCGGCCGCTGAAACCAGCAGCTCGAGCCTCCGGGTGCGATGTTCGCTGACGGTGGCAGCGTCGATCTTCGGCATTGCGTCACCCTCTCTCGTGCCTGTCGTCGTCCGGATCGCTGCGCGGTGCTACCGTACGCGCGATCTTAGCGACACCAGTGTCGCAAAAAGTGACAGACCAGCGAGGAGTCGGATGTTCGCCAAGTTGACCACGAGCTTGTTCGCGTCGCGAAAGCGCGCGGCGGTCACGGTCGTCTTCTGGTTCGTGCTGGTCGGGCTGCTGAGCAGCTTCGCCCCGACGCTCAAGTCGGTGGAGAACAACTCCGGGGCCAGTCTCCCGCCTGCCTCCTCCGATTCGATGAGGGCGAAGCGGCTGACGCAGGCGGCGTTTCCCGGGCAGGCCGCCGTTCCCGCCGTTATTGCGGTTCGTGGAAAGGGCGGGGATGCGCGCTCGGCCGCCCGGGCCGTCGAGCGGATCAGTGCCGTACTCTCCGGTCCGGCCCGGCCACGCGGTGTGCTCGGCTTCGTCTCGAGCGAAACGGTGCCCCGATCCGCAGGCGGGCTCGTGTCGGCCGACGGCGGCACCCAGCTGATCCTCGTGCCGATCGCGGGGAGCCCCTCGGACGACTCGTTCATCGATGCCGTCACCGCCCTGCGCGAGGTGACCGGTGCCGCCGCGGGTGATGCCACCGTCGCGGTCACCGGTCCGGCGGGCATCGCAGCCGATGCGATCAAGGTCTTCAGCAGCGCCGACCTGACGTTGTTGTTCGCGACGATCCTGCTGGTCCTCGTCCTGCTGCTGGTCATCTACCGCTCGCCGCTGATGGCGTTGGTGCCATTGCTTGCCGTGTTCCTGGCGATGCGGGTCACGCAGGGTACGGGCGCGCTCATGGCGCAGGCAGGTTGGTTCGACATCAGCGCGCAGACAGCGTCGATCATGACCGTGCTGCTCTTCGGCGTCGGTACCGACTACGCGCTGATCATCACCGCGCGCTATCGCGAGGAGCTCGGCACGGAACCGGACCGCTTCAAGGCAATGCAGTCGGCCATGCGCTGGGTCGGCGAGACGATCATGTCGAGTGCCTCGACGGTCGTGCTCTCGATGCTTGCCTTGCTCGTCGCCGTCTCGCCCGCGCTGCGCGACTTCGGCCCCTACCTCGCGCTCAGCGTGGCGATCATGGCGCTGGTCGCCTTCACGTTCATTCCCGCGCTGATCCTGCTGCTCGGTCCGAGCATCTTCTGGCCAGCCCGCAAACCGGTTGCGGTCGGTGGTCGTGGCTGGCAGCGACTTGCGCACATTGTTACGACATCGCCGGCCAAGGTGATCGGTGCCTCGGTTCTCCTGCTGGCGGTCCTGACCATGGGTCTGCTCGGTTACGAACAGAGCTTCGACATGGTGAGTGGATTCCGCGTCGCCACCCAGTCGAGCCAGGGACAACAGCTGGTTCGCGAGGGGTTTGGCCCCGGCGCTGTCGCGCCGAGCAACGTCCTGGTTCACAGCAGTCAGGATCTGCGCGGCTCGAGCGCGCTCGGGAAGCTCCCCAGGGCCGCTTCGGAGCTGAAGGGAGTGGCGAGCGTCGATCCCGTCGCGCAGGTCAGCGCCGACGGCCACACCGCGCTGTTCAAGGTCACTCTCGACCACGATCCCTACAGCTGGGCGGCGTTGGATTCCATGGTGCCGCTGCGAGATGCCGTCGAGAGCTCCGCGAGGAACGCAGGCATCACCGGCGCGATCGTGCTGATCGGCGGCGAGACAGCTCAGACTGCCGACATCCGCAGCGCGCTCGATCGCGACACCGCTCGTATCGTGCCGTTGGTGCTCTTGATCGTGGCCGGCATCCTGGCGCTGCTCTTGCGTTCGCTGCTCGCCCCCGTCTATCTCGTCGGGACTCTCCTGCTGTCGTTCCTCGCCACCCTCGGCGCAACGACGTTCTTCACGCTCACGGTGCTCGGCGACGAGGGCATCGGCAACCGTGTGGCCGTCTACATCTTCGTCTTTCTCGTAGCGCTCGGCGTGGATTACAACATCTTCATCATGAGTCGCTTCAAGCAGGAGCTTCGCAACAGCCCACCGCTTCAGGCGATCCGCACCGCGGTCACCCAGACGGGCGGCGTCGTTTCTTCGGCCGGCGTGATCCTCGCCGCGACGTTCTCGGTGTTGATGACCCAGCCGATCCGCGAGCTCTTTCAGTTCGGCTTCGCGATGGCGTTCGGCCTCCTGCTCGACACCTTCGTCGTGCGCCCGCTGCTCGTGCCGGCGATCGTCACGTTGCTCGACCAGAGAGCCCTCTGGCCGTCGAAAGCGTCGGCGCCGGATCCTGGCGCCAGAGACCCCCTTGTCGGCAGAGCAGGGGCCGCCGACTGACGGACGGCTGGGCATCGACTTTCTGATCCTGACGACCGCACCTGGGGCTGGGCGTCAGAACAGCGTCAGCTCCGACGGCGGCGGCTCGATGCCGCCGGCGGCCGGCACGCCGGCCTCGTCGAGCAGCCCGCGCAGGATCTGCGCGCTGCGCGGCGCGAAGTCGTCGCGGTTGTTGTTGAACAGCGCGTACACCTCCTCCGCCTCGTCGGCGAGCTGCGCGAGCGGCTCCACCCACTCGGCAAGCTCCTCGGCGGTGTAGAGCCAGTCGAAGCGCTCGGCCGCGCTCTCGGCACGGCGGATGTTCCAGGTCTGCGCGTTGCGGCCGTGGAAGCGCACGTACGCGACCCGGTGCGTCGACGCGGCGATCGTGGGGGAGACGTTCGAGGCGCTCGTGCGGGGGCTGTCGAGCGAGACGAACGCGAGCCCGTGCGCTTCGAGGAACGAGAGCGTGTCCTCGCGCTCGCCGTCCTCGGTCCAGGAGCGGTGACGGAACTCGACCAGCGGGACGAGCGGCGCGAGCCGCTCCGGCGCCCGTGCGAGCTCCGCCTTCGCCGCGGCGGACTTGACGAAGCGCGGGTGGTACTGGAGGAGCACGCCACGGAGCTTCCCGGAGAGCTCGAGCGGCTCGAGCGCGGCCCGGAAGAGGCGGAACGCCTCGTCGCTCGGCTCGCCCTCGTGCCACGTCATCGCCGCCGCCGCCTTGACGTGGAACGTGAACCCGTCCGGCGTTCGCCGCGCCCAGCGCTCGGTCACCGCGGGGTCGGGCAGCGCGTAGTAGGGGGAGTCGACCTCGACCACGTCGAACCGCTCGGCGTAGTAGCGCAGGCGCTTCTCCGCCGTCGAGACGCCGCGCGGGTACCACGCCTCGAGGAGCCCCTTGTCGGCCCACGAGCAGGTCCCGATCCGGACGGTCGCGCCCACGAAGGTGGTTGTAGTGGAACTGGCGCCCTTGCGGGCGCCCGTTCCCGTCTCTCGAAGGCGTCGACCGGCTGCTAGCGGAGCCGGACGGCGCGCGACGTCGCGGTGAAGCCGCTCACCGTCGGGTTGACGCACGGGACGCCGAGCGAGCCGAGCGCGGTGCACAGGGGCGGCGCGCTCCGGCCGGCGACGACCGTGCGGGCGCGGAACGTCGTCGCCTTCGACGTCTTCGGCACCCGGTACGTGAACGTGCCGTTCGCCCTCGCGGCGACGGTCGCCAGGCGCCTCGTCCCGGCGAGGATGGTCACGCGGGTCGCGAAGCCCTGCCCGGCCTGGGTGACCCGCCCCGTGAGCCGGCGGACGCCCTTCACCTTCCGACCGGCGAGCGTGATCCCGCCCGGGGCGATCGCGGCCGGCGAGGCGACCGTGGCCGCCTGGTTGGCGGTGCCGACGCCGGCGTTGTACGGCGTCCAGAACGCGATCCACGCGCCCTGCACGACCGGCCCGATCACGTTCGTCAGCGTCAGGTCGGCGGTCAGGAACTTCGCGCCGAACGTGGCGCCGCCCTTGTCGGCGGGGATGTCCGGCGGGGGCAGGCAGAAGACGAGCTGCGTCGAGCCGAGCGCAGTCTGCGCCCCGCTCGTCGGGACGATGTAGGCGGGGAGGTTGATCGTCTGCCCCGCGGCCTGGAGCACGAGCAGCAGCGTGAGCTGCGGTGCCACCGGTCCGATGCAGCCGACCTGCGAGGCGGCCGCGACGGCGCCGGGCGGCGCGACGACGATGTCGCCCGCGAGCGGGAGCAACGCGCCGCCGAGCGCGAGGGCGCTGACCTGCGCCTTGGCCGTACCGACCTTCGTGCCCGGCGCCGCGGTCGCCGTGACCGCGCTCCCGTTCGGGATCACGATCGCCGCGCGGGCGGTCGAGTCGTCGTCGACGGACGCCGAGGCGACGATGTTCGTGACGTTCCCGGGCGCGTACGACACCGAGAGCTTCGGGGAGGTGTACGCCGCGGTGGCGACGGCCGCCAGCGCGAGCGCGGCGAGCGCAGCGAGCGCGAGCACGGCCGTCCGTGTCCGGTTCCTCATCGTGGGTGTTCCCTCCTTGGTGGGTTGAGTCATCGTGCGGCGAAGGGGCCGGCGGTGCGGATCCACTGCCGGTTGTCGTAGCGGTAGAGGTAGACCGTGTCGATCGGGAAGGCATCGGCCGCCGAGGTGCGCAGGCGCGTGCCGGGCAGCAGGAACGGGTTCGCGGTGGTGTCCAGGCTTCTCGCGGAGCGGAGGAGCGCCGCGCGGGTGAGGTTCTTCCCGGCCCGCCGGAGCGTGTCGACCATCGTCCAGGCGACGGTCATCCCGTACCAGTTGTAGACATCGCTCCATCTCGCCGACGGGGCGAAGCGCTTCAGGACGGACTTGTAGAGCGCGACCGCCGGATCCTTGCGCCAGACAGGGTCGTTCGGGTTCTTCACGAACGCGATCGCGCGCGCGCCGAGCGTGAGGTCCGGGGCGTTCGCCCGGGCGATCGCCATGATCGTCGGCTCGATCGAGACCGACGCCAGGTAGAGCTGCGGCTTCCAGGCGAGCTTCTTTGCGGCCACGATCGCCTGGATCATGAACTTCGGCGTCGCGAACAGCATCAGCGTGTCGGCCCCGGAGGCTTTCAGCCTCGCGACCTGCGCCACGACGTCCGTCGCCGTCAGCTCGTACGGCTCGGACGCGACGATCCTCGGCCCCTTGCGGGCGATGGCTCGCGAGAGGCCGCGCGTCATGTCCTTCCCGAGCTCCGTGTTCTCGAGCAGCACGGCGACTTTCGCCTTCGACCGCGTGCGCACGAGATCGCGTCCGAGCACAGCCCCCTCGCCGCGGTAGCTGGGCAGGAAGCCGACCGTCCACGGGTAGCGCTCGGAGGCGCCGCCGAGCGCCTGCGAGCCGTCGCCGGCGAAGAGCTGCGGCACCTTCTGCGCATTCAGGTAGTCGCGGATCGCGAGGTTGTTCGCGGTGCCGAGGGCGTTGAAGATCGCGAACACGCGGTCCTGCTCGACGAGCTGGCGCGTCAGCTGGACGGTCAGGGCCGGGCTATAGGCGTCGTCGTAGTAGCGGTACTCGATCGTCCTCCCGTTGACCCCGCCCTTCGAGTTGACGTAGTCGAAGTACGCCTTCGCGCCCGGCGCGACGGCGCCGAAGGCGGCGGCCTCGCCGGTGAGCGGGACGGTGCCGCCGATCAGGACGGAGGTCGGCGTGACCCCGGGGTCGGCGCTCGTGGAGGCGGCCGCGGCGGCCGTGACCGCGAGCCCGTCGGCGGACGTGATCGTGCCCTCCTGCTTCGAGAACGCACCGGCGGGCCCCGAGGCGAGGAGCGCCGGCGCGACGGCCGCGAGCAGGACGAGGAGCGCAAATCTGCGAGGCACGATCACGGCCGCGGAGGGTAGCCCACGTGTGTGAGCGGGCGGTGCGGGGCGGCGCCCGTATCATCCGCGCGATGGACGGGCGGCCGATCGGCGTGTTCGACTCGGGCGTGGGCGGCCTCACCGTCCTGCACGAGCTGCTCGTGACGCTACCGCACGAGGACGCCGTCTACCTCGGCGACAACGCGCGGCTGCCGTACGGCCCGAGGCCGCTCGGCGAGGTGCGTCGGTTCGCCCTCGAGGTCGGTCGTCACCTCGAGGCGGAGGGCGTGAAGCTCGTCGTCGTCGCCTGCAACACGGCGACCGCGGCGGGCCTGCCCGACCTCCAGCGCGCGCTCGGCGTGCCGGTCGTCGGCGTCCTCCACCCGGAGGCGCACGCGGCGGCGCTCGCGACGCGCAACCGCCGGGTCGGGCTGCTCGCGACCGAGGCGACCGTCGCGAGCCGCCGCTACGAGGAGCTCGTCCACGCACACGACGCGGGCGTCCAGGTGGTCGCCGTCCCGTGCCCGCGTCTCGTCCCGCTGATCGAGGGCCCCGACCCCTTCGGCGAGGAGACGACCCAGGCGGTGCGCGAGGTGGCGTCGCCTCTCAAGGACGCAGGCGTCGACACCGTGATCCTCGGCTGCACCCACTACCCGATCATCCGACCGATCTTCCAGCGGGTCTTCGGACGCGCCGTGACGCTCGTCTTCTCCGCCGACGAGACCGCCCGCGAGGTGTCGGAGACGCTCGCGCGGAAGCGCATCGAGAACGTCGAGGACCGTGAGGGGCGCGTGCGCTTCCTCACGACCGGCGAGCCGACCGACTTCGCCGAGATGGGCAAGCGCTTCCTGCAGCTGCCCGTGCGCGACGTCGAGCGCGTGACGCTCGCCGGAGCGGCGCCGCAGGCGGCATGATCCCGCCCGACGCCGGCCCACTCGAGAGGGAGACGCAGTGACACGCCACGACGGACGCAGGCCCGACGAGCTCCGCGAGCTCGACCTCCAGCCCGACTTTCTCGAGCAGCCCCACGGGTCGGTGCTGTACGCCCAGGGGCGGACGGTCGTCCTCTGCACCGCGACGATCGAGGAGGACATCCCTCGCTGGCTGCGCGGCAAGGGCAAGGGCTGGATGACGGCCGAGTACTCGCTGCTCCCCGCCTCGACCGGCGAGCGAACGCAGCGCGCCGTGTCACGCGGGCGCCCGGACGGGCGGACGGTGGAGATCCAGCGGCTGATCGGCCGCGCGCTGCGCAGCGTCTGCGACTTCCGCGCGCTCGGCGAGCGGACGCTGTGGCTCGACTGCGACGTCCTCCAGGCCGACGGCGGTACGCGCTGCGCCGCGATCACCGGCGCGTACGTCGCCGCGTACCGCGCCCTCGATCGCTTCGGGCTGACGAAGGCGCTTCCCTCGTCGGTGGCCGCGGTCTCGGTCGGCGTGGTCGACGGCGAGCCGGTTCTCGACCTCGACTACGTCGAGGACTCCTCCGCCGAGACGGACATGAACGTCGTGATGGCCGCCGACGGGCGCCTCGTCGAGGTGCAGGCGACGGCCGAGAAGGAGCCGTTCTCGCGCGAGCTGCTCGACCGGCTGCTCGACCTCGCGACCGGTGGGATCGAGGAGCTCCGCACCGCGCAGCGCACCGCCTGCGAGGCCGCGTCGCTCCTGTAGGGCCTGCGGTGGCCGGCGACCGACGCGACCCGGAGCAAGGAGCAAGCGCTCCACCCCGGACCGGCCATGGCCAAGCAACAGACTGTTGCAAGCTCGTTCTCGCCTCGGGCAACGCTCACAAGCTCGAGGAGCTCAGGCGGGCGCTGCCCGGGCTCGAGATCGAGCTGCTCGGGCGGGACGACGCACCGGTCGAGGACGGAGCCACGTTCGAGGAGAACGCGCGCATCAAGGCCCGCTGGGGCAGGCTGCACGCGCCGGCGGACGCATGGGTCGTGGGCGAGGACTCGGGCATCGAGGCGGCGGCGCTCGGCGGCCGGCCCGGGGTCCGCACCGCGCGCTGGGCGGCCGGCGACCCGGTCGGGCGGATGGTCGCGGCGCTCGCGGGGAGGGAGGACCGCCGGGCGCGCTACGTCTGCGTGCTGGTCGCGATCGGCCCCGAGGGGGAGGAGGTCGTCGCCGAGGGGGCGCTCGAGGGCATGATCGCCCGCGAGGCCTCCGGCAGCGAGGGCTTCGGCTTCGACCCGGTCTTCCTCCCCGACGGCGAGACCGACACGGTCGCCGTGCTCGGGAACGGCTGGAAGGAGACGCGCTCGCACCGCGCGAAGGCCGCCGCGGAGCTCCGGCGTCGTCTACGGCCCTGACACGGGCAGGGCGCGACTCCGCGGCTGCACCTCTCGTCCGGTGTCGACGTACGCGAGCACGTAGTTGAGCGCCGCGCCGAACACGATCACGTTCGCCATCACGTAGAGCCAGACGAGGAGGAGGAACGTCGTCCCGAGCGCCTGCAGCGCGACCACCTCCGAGGTGAGCGAGACGAACAGCGGCAGGGCCTGGAGCGTTCCCACCAGCAGGGCCGCCCCGACGATCGCTCCGGGCAGCACCTCGCGGTGCGTCAGCCGCGCGTTCGGCAGCCGGTAGTACGCGGACTGGAGAAACACGAACAGCGCGGCACCCGACGCGAGCAGGGTCAGCGCGAGCGCGACCCACCGGTTCGAGACGACGTCGCTCGAGTAGCGCCGGAGCACGTCGTAGCCGAACGTCCCGACCGTGAGGCCCGCGAAGAGGACGACGAGCGCCGCGCTCATGTAGACGCTCGCGAGCGCCTTTCCGCGGAGGAAGGGCCGGTTCGGCCGGCCGTAGAGGATGTTGAACGCCGACTCGAGCGCCGAGAAGAGTGACACGGAGCTCCAGAGGAGCGCGACGGCGCCGACAACCGAGAGCGTCGCCGCGTTCTGCTGCACCGCGTCGACCACCTTGACGATCGACTCGACCGACCGGTCGGGGAAGACGTCCTCGAGGTACGAGACGAGCGCGCTCGACGAGTCGGCCTGGTCGAGGAAGCCGAGCACCGAGAGGGCGAGGAAGATCAGCGGCACGAACGACGCGAGCGCGAAGTACGCGACCATCGCCGCGAGGTGGGTGCCGCGCTCGGAGAAGAACCGGTCGAAGGTCGCTCCGAGGGCGCGCACCCGTGGATCGTGCCGCAGGAGGCGGTCGCCCGTCGGGAGGTCTGGTAGCTTCCGGCGCCGGCATGGCTGCGTTCGCCGCCCCCTCGGAGCTCGTCGCACTCTCGACCCGGGTCGTGGAAGCGGTGTGCGCGTGAGCGCAGTCGACGAGCTCGGGCGGCGCCTCGTCGACGTCGCGCTGCTCGAGGGTGACTTCACCCTCCGTTCCGGAAGACGGTCCCGCTGGTACCTCGACAAGTACCGCTTCGAGACGGAGCCCGGCCTCCTGCGCGAACTCGGCGAGCGGCTCGCGGCGGCGATCCGCGAGTCGGAGCCGGGGGCCGCGCGCATCGGCGGGCCTGCGCTCGGAGCGGTCGCGCTCGCCGCCTCGGCGGCCATGGCGTCCGGTCTGCCCTTCATCATCGTCCGCGGTGAAGCCAAGGAATACGCCACCGGGAACCGCATCGAGGGACCTCACGAGCCGGGCGAGGTCGTGTGCCTCGTCGAGGACGTGGTCACGTCGGGCGGCGCCCTCCGCGAAGCGGTGGAAGCCGTTCGCGCAGCCGGGCTCGTCGTCCGCCATGCGGTGTGCGTCGTCGACCGCGAAGAGGGGGGCGCCGACGCCCTCGCGCGGCTCGGCGTGCGGCTCGCCTCGCTCTACCGCGCAGGCGAGTTGCTCGCGACACGGGAGCAGGGGATGAACCCGCATGGTTGAGCCGAATCCGCCCGCGCTATAGGCTCGGGCGGGAGATCTCGAAGACCATCGACCAGGGAGGAACAAAGGTGACCAAGCAGGAGTTCGTGGATGCCGTCGCCGAGAAGGCCGGCCTCACCAAGCGCGACGCCGGCTCGGCGGTCGACGCGGCCCTCGGCGTGATCGAGAGCACCCTGAAGAACGGCGACGCGATCACGTTCACCGGCTTCGGCAAGTTCCACGTGACGCGGCGGGCCGCCCGGCAGGGCGTCAACCCGCGTACCGGTGCGCCGGTGCAGATCGCCGCCGCGAACGTGCCGAAGTTCTCGGCCGGCTCGCAGCTGAAGAAGGCCGTCAACTAGCACGTCGCGGGCGCAGCCCGCGACGTGCCAGGCCCACTCCGGGCGGGGCGTTGCGCCCCGCCCGCCCGACATCCCGCGCCGGTTTGTCACGGCGCTTCGTCCCGCGCCTAGGCTGTGGGATGGACAATCGAACGTACGTTCGATTACCATCCCACAGCATGCAGCTGTCCTTCGACGCCGCCGACCGGCTCGTCGAGCTCGTCGAGGCGCGGCGCGGGCCGGTGGCCGCCGACGAGGCGGCGCGCGCCCTCTTCGCGCTCGCGAGCGCCCCGACGGCCCTCGCGCGGTCGCTCCTCGACGACGTCGTCTCGGGCGACGCGCGACTCGCGTGGCGTGGCGCCTCGGTCGGGCTGGCCGCGCCTCCGGGCGCGGACCTCCTGCTCGAGCACGCGCACTTCGTCGTCGTCGATCTCGAGACGACCGGGCTCTCGCCGCGAACGTCGCGGATCTGCGAGATCGGCGCGCAGCGGGTCCGCGCGCTCGAGCTCGCCGACGCGTTCGAGACCCTGGTCGACCCCCGCGTCGCCCTTCCCGCTGCCGTCACCTCGCTGACGGGGATCCGGGCCGAGGCGCTCCGCGGCGCTCCGCGGGCGGAGCTCGCGGTACGGCGGCTGCTCGCCTTCACGGGCGACGCGGCGATCGTCGCGCACAACGCGCGGTTCGACCTCGCGTTTCTCGACGTCGAGGTCGAGCGGCTCACCGGTCGGCGGATCGCGGCGCCCGTCGTGGACACGGTGTGGCTCGCACGGCGCCTGCTCGGTGAGCGAGCCCGCCGGGTGGGCCTCGCGACGCTCGCCCACTTCTTCGGCGTGCCGACGGAGCCGTGCCACCGCGCGCTCCCCCGACGCGCGGGCGACGGCGGAGATCCTCGTCGTCCTCGTGGGCCTCGCGCAGGAGCGCGGCGCGCGCACGCTGGCCGACCTCGTGGAGCTGGCGGCGCCGAGGGCCCGCCGCCTCCACGCGAAGCGCTCGCTCGTGGCGGGCGCGCCGTCGCGTCCGGGGGTCTACGTCTTTCGCGGGCGAGGCGGGATCGCGCTCTACGTCGGCCGCGCGCGCGATCTGCGGGCGCGGCTGCGCTCCTACTTCGCCGGCGGCCGTCAGCGCCCCGCGGTCGAGGCAGCGCTGGGCGCGCTGGAGGAGGTCGAATGGCGCGAGACCGGCTCCGAGCTCGAGGCCGCGCTGGAGGAGCTCCGGCTGCTGCGCGACCTCCGCCCGCCGGCGAACGCGCGTGGCACGCGGCCCGACCGCCACGCCTACCTCCGCCGGCGCGGCGCCCGCTGGGGCGTCACGACCGACCCGACGCCGATCGGCCCGCTGCCGGGCAGACGGCTGGCGCAGCTCGCCGCCCGCGCGCTCGACGGCCACGACGCCGACGATGTCGCGGCCGCGCTCCCGCCGCTCCGCGACCGGATGCGGAGGCTCGCCCGCGAGCAGCGCTTCGAGGACGCGGCCAGGCTGCGGGGCCGGCTCGAGGGCCTCGAGGAGGCGGTCATAGCGCTGCGCGAGCTCGAACGGCTGCGGTCGCTGCGCGCGTGCGTCGCGGTCCCGGCGCTCGAGCCCGGGTTCGTGCGCGCCCACGCGCTCGCGGGCGGACGGATCGCCGCGGTGCGCGTCGTCCCCCGCGGCGTGGGCGCCGTCCACGAGGCGGCGGCGCTGGTCGCCGAGGCGCAGCGTGTCGCTCTTTCGCGCGCGCCCGAGGACGCCGACGAGCTGCGGCTCGTGGGGTCGTTCCTGCGGCGGCCGCCGCCCGAGCTGCGCGTCGCCGCGCTCGAGGTCGCGGCGATCTGCGCGCTCGTCGAGGGGTTACCCTTGGCCGCGTGACGAGCGACGCCGCAGGCGCTCCGACCCCCTTCGCCGACCGCCTCGCCGATGCCGTCGAGCGCAAGCGCTCGCAGCTCGTGGTGGGGCTCGACCCGGTCGTCGACCTGTTGCCCGTCGAGCTGCGCGGAGAGGCGGCCGCGGGACGGGCCGCGGCGGCGGGTGCGGTCGAGCGGTTCTGCAAGGGCATCGTCGACGCGGTCGCGCCGTACGTCGTCGCGGTCAAGCCGCAGGCGGCCTTCTTCGAGGCGCTCGGGAGCGACGGCTGGCGAGCGCTCGAGAGCGTCGCCGCCTACGCGCGTGAGGCGGGGCTGCTCGTGATCGCCGACGCGAAGCGCGGGGACATCGGCTCGACCGCACGCGCCTACGCCACCGCCTTCCTCGAGCCCTTCGCCGACGGCCCGCCGCTCGCCGACGCGCTGACCGTCAACCCGTACCTCGGCCGGGACTCGCTCGACCCCTTCCTCGCGGCCTGCCGGCGCGACGGCGCGGGCCTGTTCCTCCTCGTCCGCACCTCGAATGCGGGTGCGGCGGAGCTCCAGGACGCGGTGCTCGCCGACGGCCGGCCCGTCTGGCGCCACGTTGCCCAGCTCGTCGACGAGTGGGGCGAGGACCTCGTCGGCGGGCGCGGTCTGTCGAGCGTCGGAGCGGTCGTCGGCGCGACCGTTCCCCGCATCGTCGGCGAGGCACGCCGCGCGATGCCACGCGCGATCATCCTCCTCCCCGGCGTCGGTGCGCAGGGCGCGACCCCGGCCGACGTCGCCCGAGCGTTCACGAGCGGTCCCGCAAGCGCGCTCGTCAACGCATCCCGGTCGGTGATCTACGCATTCCGCGAAGCGCCGCCCGACGACTGGAGGACCGCGGCCGGCGCGGAGGCCGCCCGGCTCGCCGCCGCCGTCTGGTCGGCCGCGGGGTGGTGAGCAGGATCGTGGCGGCGCTGCCGCGTCGACTACGCTTGAGCGGCGTGAGGCGCCTCGGTCTTGCCGTCGCGATCGCCGCGCTGGGGGTGTGCGCGCCCGCCCAGGCTTCGGGCGTGCCCTCGGTGCAGGCCCGCGCGTACATCGTGCAGAGCTCGGTCGACGGCCACACCCTCGCCGCGCGCGACGCGGACGTGCCCCGCCCGATGGCGAGCATCACGAAGCTGATGACCGCGCTGGTCGCGCTGGAGCATCTCTCGCTCGACGAGGTCGTGACGGTGCCCGCGGTCGCCGCCCGCGTCGGCGAGTCGTCGCTGGGGCTCCGCGCGGGACAGCGAGTCGGCGTCCGCGACCTGCTCGTCGGCACGCTCGTCCCGAGCGCGAACGATGCCGCGACCGCGCTCGCCGTTGCAGCCGCGGGCAGCGAGGCGAGGTTCGTCGCGCTGATGAACCGGAAGGCGCGCGAGCTCGGGCTCCGGCATACCCGCTATCGCAACCCGCACGGGCTCGACCAGCCCGGTCACGTCTCCACCGCACGCGACGTCGCCGGCCTGCTGCGCGCCGCGCTCCGCGTCCCTGAGATCCGCCGCTTCGCGGGCATGTCGCGGGCACGGCTGAGCGACGGCCGTGTCGTCGAGTCGACCGACAACCTGCTCGGCCGCTTCGCGGGCATCGTCGGTGGCAAGACGGGGCACACGTCGCTCGCCGGCTGGTCGCAGGTCGCGTTTGCCCGGCGGGGCGGTGTCGGCATCACGGCCGCGGTGCTCGGGTCGGCGAGCGAGGCACAGCGTGACGGGGAGCTCGCGGCGCTGCTCCGGTTCGGCCTCCAGAGCTATCGCACGGCCCGCGTGATCGATCCCGGGCGCACCTACGCGAGCGTTCCGGTCGGGTGGGGCGAGCCGCCCGTCCGTGCGGTCGCACCTCGCGCGATCCTCCGTCCGACCTCGATCGAGCGGCCCCTCAGGGAGCGCGTCGTCGTGCCCGCGGTTGCCGCGCTCCCCGTCCTGGCCGGGCAGCGGCTCGGAACCATCGTCGTCACCGACGGCTCGCGCGTCGTCGCCCGGTCGCCGCTCGTCGCGGCGACGTCACGTCCGGCGCCGAGCCCCGGCGTCCGGGCGTGGTGGGTCACGCGCCGCGCCGCGCATCGTCTCGTGGGGCTCGTCTCCTGATGGCGGCGCGCAAGCAGCAGCTGATCGTCACCGTCACGCTCAACACGGCGCTCGATCGCTCGCTCACGGTCCCGACGCTGCAGCTCGGGCAGCGCCATCGCGCCAGCGAGGTCCTCACGCTCGCGGGCGGGAAGGGGATCAACGTCGCGCGGGCGCTGAAGCGGCTCGACGTCCCGGTCGTGGCGACGGGGCTCGCGGGCGGCCGCACCGGCACGCGCATCGTCGAGGAGCTCACCGGCGAAGCGATCCTCAACGACTTCGTCCGCATCGGCGGCGAGTCGAGGACGTCGACGCTCGTCGTCGACCCCACCTCCGGGACGCAGACCGAGATCAACGAGTGGGGCCCCAAGGTCACCGGGGGCGAGCTCGAGATGCTGATGGACAAGCTCCGATACCTCGCGCGCGGCGCCGACGCGGTCGTCCTCGCGGGGTCGTTGCCACGCGGGGTGGCCGACACGTTCTACGCCGAGGCGACGCGCGAGCTTGCGCGCCGCGGCGTACAGGTGGCGATCGACGCGGAGGGAGAGCCGCTTCGGCTCGGCCTCGACGCGGAGCCCTGGCTCGTCTCCCCGAACCAGCACGAGGCCGAGCAGCTCGTCGGGCAGGAGCTCGACGACGAGGAGGACTTCGTGATGGCGCTCGAGACGATCGCGGAGCTCGGTGCGCGCAACGTGCTCGTGACGCTGGAGAGCGGCTGCTTCGCGCTCGTCCGCGAGGACCGCCAGGTGCGCCGCTACCGGGCCGACGCCCCGCGTCTCGAGCCCGTGTCGGTGGTCGGCGCGGGCGATGCGCTGCTGGCGCAGTGGCTCGCCGCGATCCTCGACTCCGCGCCTGCGGACGAGGCGCTTCGCATGGCCGTGGCGGCCGGCTCCGCCTCCGTGCTCGACGTCGGTGCGGGCCGGTTCGACCCGTCCGAGGCGCGCCGGCTCACGGCGGCGGTCGAGGTGCGCGAGCTGCAGCCGGTTTCCTAGGCGCGCGGGCGTCCAGCCCAGGCGCTAAGCTCGCACCACTTGGGCGACGGCGGAGACAAGTTCGCGAAAGAGGGCCTCACCTTCGACGACGTCCTGCTCGTCCCGGCCGAGTCGGCCGTCCTGCCGAACCACGTCTCGACCGCGACGCGGCTGACGCGCACGATCGCGCTCGAGATCCCACTTCTCTCCGCCGCGATGGACACCGTCACCGAGGCGCGGATGGCGATCGCGCTCGCGCGCCTGGGCGGGATCGGAGTGCTGCACCGGAACCTCTCGATCGCCGACCAGGTGACAGAGGTCGACAAGGTCAAGCGGTCCGAGGCAGGGATGATCGTCGAGCCGGTGACGCTCTCCCCCGACGCGCTCGTCGGCGACGCGCTCACGCTGATGGAGCGCTACCGCGTCTCCGGGATCCCGATCACGGACGACGAGGGCCTGCTCGTCGGCATCCTCACGAACCGCGACCTCCGCTTCGGCGTGCCCTCGACGATGCGGGTGTCCGACGCGATGACCAAGGAGGGGCTCGTGACGGCTCCGGTCGGGACGACGCTCGAGGAGGCGCAGGCGATCCTCGGCCGGCACCGGATCGAGAAGCTCCCGATCGTCGACCTCGACGGCCGGCTCAAGGGCCTGATCACCGTCAAGGACATCTCGAAGCGCGAGGCGTACCCGCTCGCGACCAAGGACCCGCGTGGACGGCTCCGGGTCGCGGCGGCAGTGGGCGTCGGCACCGACGCCGTCGAACGTGCGGCGGCGCTCGTCGAGGCCGAGGTCGATGCGCTCGTCGTCGACACCGCCCACGGCCACTCGCTCGGCGTCGTCGAGATGGTTCGCCGCCTGAAGGACGCCCACGACGTCGAGATCGTCGCGGGGAACATCTCGACCGCCGAGGCGGCCGAGGCGCTGATCGACGCGGGCGCGGATTGTCTAAAGGCAGGGCAAGGTCCGGGATCGATCTGCACCACCCGCGTGGTGGCCGGAGTCGGCGTGCCGCAGGTCACGGCGGTATGGGACATCGCGTCGGTCGCCGCCGACCACGACGTGCCGGTGATCGCCGACGGCGGGATCACGTCGTCGGGCGATGTCGCGAAGGCGATCGCCGCGGGCGCCGACACGGTGATGCTCGGCTCGATGCTCGCCGGCACCGACGAGGCCCCCGGCGCGGTGATCGTCGTCCAGGGCGAGCGGTTCAAGGAGTACCGCGGCATGGGCTCGCTCGGCGCGATGAAGGCGCGCTCGTTCTCGAAGGACCGCTATTTCCAGGGCGACGTCGAGGACGTCGCCGAGCTGATTCCCGAGGGAATCGAGGGTCGAGTTGCCTACAAGGGGCCGCTCGGGCCGATCGTGCACCAGCTCGTCGGCGGCATCAGGCAGGCGATGGGGTACTGCGGCGCGCCGACGATCGAGGCGTTGCAGAGCGCGCGGTTCGTCCGGATCACCGGCGCGGGCCTGCGCGAGAGCCACCCGCACGACGTGACGATCACGAAGGACGCGCCCAATTACCGCCGAGGCTGAGGAGATAGCGCCTCGTTCCGGCCGGGAGCCCGCGTCCGAGCCGGAGGAGCGCCCGGTCCTCGTCCTCGACTTCGGCGGCCAGTACAGCCAGCTCATCGCGCGCCGGGTGCGCGAGGCGCGCGTCTACTCGGAGCTCGTCTCGCACCGGCTCGGCCCCGACGAGATCGCGAGCCGCAACCCCGCGGCGCTGATCCTCTCCGGCGGCCCGGCGTCCGTGTACGCGGAGGGCGCGCCGCATGCGGACACGGCGATCTTCGACCTCGGCGTCCCTACCCTCGGCATCTGCTACGGGATGCAGCTGATGGCGCTCGAGCTCGGCGGCGCGGTCGAGGCGAACGACGTCTCGGAGTACGGCAAGGCGGAGGTCGCGCTCGACGGCTCGTCCACCCTGTTCCACGACCTGCCCCCCGACCAGGTCGTCTGGATGAGCCACCGGGACTCGGTCACCGCGGCGCCGGCGGGCGCGCGTGTGACTGCCTCGTCCGAGACGACGCCGATCGCGGCCTTCGAGGACCGAGAGCGCGGCCGCTACGGCGTCCAGTTCCACCCCGAGGTCGTGCACACGCCGCAGGGCCAGCGCATGCTCGAGGCGTTCCTCTACGACGTCGCCGGCGCGGCGCCCGCCTGGACGCCCGCGGCGGTGATCGAGGAGCAGGTCGAGCGGATCCGCGCGCAGGTCGGCTCCGAGCGGGTCATCTGCGGCCTCTCCGGCGGCGTCGACTCCGCGGTCGCCGCGCTCCTCGTCCACAAGGCGGTCGGCGACCAGCTCACGTGCGTCTTCGTCGACCACGGCCTCCTGCGCGAGAACGAGGCCGAGCAGGTCGTCGAGACGTTCGGCCGCCACCTCCATGTCCCGCTCGTCGCGGTCGATGCGCGCGAGCGCTTCCTCGCGCGCCTGGCGGGCGTGACGGAACCGGAGGAGAAGCGAGCGATCGTCGGCGAGGAGTTCATCCGCGTCTTCGAGGAGGAAGCCCGGAAGCTCGGTGACGTCCGCTTCCTCGTCCAAGGGACGCTCTACTCGGACGTGATCGAGTCGGGGGGCGACGTCGGCGTCGCCGCCAAGATCAAGTCGCACCACAACGTCGGCGGCCTCCCCGCCGACATGCGGATGGAGCTCGTCGAGCCGCTGCGGTCGCTCTTCAAGGACGAGGTGCGGCGGGTGGGCGAGCAGCTCGGCCTCCCCGAGCGCATGGTCTGGCGTCACCCGTTCCCCGGCCCCGGTCTCTCGATCCGGATCATCGGCGGCGTCACCGAGGAGCGACTCGCGATCCTCCGCGCCGCCGACGCGATCCTGCTCGAGGAGATCCGGCGCGCCGGCCTCTACCGCGAGCTCTGGCAGTGCTTCGCCGTGCTGCCCGCGATCCGCTCCGTCGGCGTGCAGGGCGACGAGCGGACCTACGCCTACCCGGTCGTGATCCGCGCGGTCACGTCCGAGGATGCGATGACCGCCGATTGGGCACGCCTGCCGTACGACCTGCTGGACACGATCTCCAGCCGTATCGTCAACGAGGTGGCCGGGGTCAACCGGGTCGCGCTCGACCTCTCGTCGAAGCCTCCGGCGACGATCGAGTGGGAGTAGCCGGCCCCGGACGGGGCCGGCTACTCCCACTCGCTCCCGGTGTCCGACTTCAGTCGGACACCTCTGGGCTCCATACCCCCACCTCGACCACCCCGGCTGGGTCCACGTCCACCGCGACGTCGCCCCCGACCGCGGGAACGTCGACCCCGACGGCGACGGCCTCGAGCTCGACGCCGTCCTCGCGCCGCACGCGTAGCCTCACGACCGCACCGTCGCGGTCCGCCGCGACCACGACCGCGCCGCGGCCGGGCCGCACGCGTACCGCTTCCGGCCGGACGACCGTCGCGCGGTTCCCGTCACGCTCGACGTTCGCCATGCCGAGGAAGCCCGCGACCCAGTCGTCCACCGGCCGCGCCCAGAGCTCGTCGGGCGTTGCGACCTGTGCCAGCCGTCCGTCGCGCAGAACGGCGACACGGTCGCCGAGCTCGAACGCCTCGCCGACGTCGTGGGTGACGTGGACGACGGTGAGCGAGAGCCGCTCGAAGAGGTCGCGCAGGTCGGTCTGGAGCCTCCGCCGCAGTGGGCCGTCGAGCGACCCGAGCGGCTCGTCGAGGAGCAGGACGGCGGGACGCATCGCCAGCGCGCGGGCGAGCGCCACGCGCTGCGCCTCTCCTCCGGAGAGCGTCGTCACGTCGCGCCGCTCCGTCCCTGCGAGGCCGACGAGCGCGAGCGCGTCCGCGATGCGCTCCTCCTGCTCGCTCGCGGGGAGCCTCGCCACCCGTGGCCCGAAGCCGACGTTCCCCGCCACGTCGCGATGCGGGAACAGCGCCGCGTCCTGGAAGACGAAGCCGACACCGCGGCGGTGCGGCGGCGTCCCCGTCACCTCGACGCCGCCGAGGAGGACGCGTCCTGCCGACGGGCGCTGGAGGCCGGCTACCACGCGGAGCACCGTCGTCTTCCCCGATCCGCTCGGCCCGAGCAACGCCAGCCGCTCGCCGTCCGCGACGTCGAGCGAGATGTCCTCGAGGATCGGGCGGCCTTCGAGCTCGACGCCGATCCGCTCGAGCGACAGCCTCATCTCGCTCCCTCCCGCACGAGGACACGCTCCGAGACGAGCGCGACGGCGACGACGAGCCCCATCAGGACGACGCAGAGCGCCATCGCGGTGCCGACGTTGTCCTCTCCGGGACGGCCGAGGAAGCGGAAGATCGCTACTGGGACGGTCGGCCAGTCGGCCCGGACGACGAACACCGTCGCGCCGAACTCGCCGAGCGCCACCGCGAACGCGAGCCCAGCGGCGACGGCGAGCGGGCGCGCGAGGAGCGGCAATTCGATCTCGCGGCGGACCTGGGCCGGAGCCGCCCCGAGGACGGCGGCCGCCTCTCGCAACCGGGCGTCGACTGCACGCAGCGCGGGGACGAGGGCGCGGACGACGAACGGCAGGGCCACGAGCGACTGTGCGAAGGGGACGATCCACGGCGACGAGCGAAGCTCGAGCGGCGGGTCCGCGAACGCGAGCAGGAAGCCGAAGCCGAGCAGCGCAGCCGACGCGCCGAGGGGAAGCATCAGGAGCACGTCCAGGCCGCGCCGCCCGCCGGCGACGGCGACAGCGGCCGGGATCCCGATTGCGAGCGCGAGCGCGGTCGCCGCGGTCGCGAAGAGGAGCGAGTTGAGCACGGCGTGCCACGGCGCGACGAGCAGGGCGGGGGTCTCGTGCGCCAGCGAGGCGAAGTGGCGCAGCCCGTAGCCCTGGCCCACCTGCACCGAGCGGACGAGCAGCGCCGCCAGTGGAAGCAGGAGCAGCCCGGTAGAGCCGATCACCACCACCGCGACCGCCGCGCGCTGGGCGCCCTCGGGGCGCGGCGCCTCCTGCGCTCTCCCGCGCGCACCCCCGAGCCGCCGCTCGAGCTGTCCGGACACGAGCACGGTCGCGGCGACGGCCGCGAGTTGGAGCAGCCCGAGCACGGCCGCCGTCCGCAGGTCGAAGAGGCGTGCGGCCTGGTTGTAGATCTCCGTCTCGAGCGTCGCGTAGCGCGGGCCGCCGAGCACGACGATCACCCCGAGCGACGTAAAGCAGAAGAGGAACACGATCGAGGCCGCCGAGGCGAGCGCCGGCGCGAGCAGCGGCACCGTCAGCCGCAGCCGGCGTTGCGAACCGGACGCGCCGAGAGTCGCCGCGGCGTCCCACAGCCGGCGGTCGAGGCTCGCCCAGAACGCGCCCACCACCCGCACGACGACGGCGACGTTGAAGAACACGTGCGCGAGGAGGATCGCCGAGAGCGAGCGCTCCACGCGGTCGGGCAGGAGGGCGAGGAACGCCGTCGCGACGACGATCGTGGGGAGGACGAACGGGACGAGGACGAGCGCCTCGACGACGGAGCGCCCGGGGAAGCGGAACCGGGACAGCGCCCACGTGAGCGGCAACGCGGCGACCAGCGTCAGCACGGTGGAGACCGTCGCCTGCCAGAGCGTGAACCAGGCGACGTCCCGCGTGACGCCGCTCGTCAGCACTTCCCAGGGGACGTCGAGCCGCCCGTCGACGACGAGGCTGCGGCGGAAGATGGCGACGAGCGGCCAGACGAAGAAGACGGCCAGGAACGCGACCGGCACCCCGACGGCGAGCAGCCGGCCTGCGCGTCCCCGGCTCAGCGGACGACGATCTCGGTCCACCGTGCGACCCAGCGGTCGCGGTTCTCGTCGATCTCGGCTGCGGGGAGCTGGAGGGGGTCCTTCGGCACGACGGCGTGCTTCGTGAACGCCGCCGGCAGGCGCACGCCTGCCCGCACGGGGTAGACGAACATCGATCCCGGGACGTCGGCCTGGAAGCGCTCCGAGAGCAGGAAGTCGATCAGCTTCTTCGCACCCGGCTCGTTACGTGCGCCCCGGAGGATCCCGGCGTACTCGACCTGGCGGTAGCAGCCGTTCTCGACCGCCGCCGTCGGGGCCGTCGCCGGCGGCTTCGAGGCGAAGATCACCTCGGCGGCCGGGCTGGAGGCATACGAGACCACGATGGGGCGCTTGCCGGGGCTGCCCGCCGCGCCGGAGAACTGTTGCGTGTACGCCTCCTCCCAGCCGTCGACGACGCGCACCCCGTTTGCGCGGAGCGCCCGCCAGTACGTCTCCCAGCCGGGGTCGCCGTACGTCGCCACCGTCGCAAGCAGGAACGCCAGCCCCGGCGAGGAGGTCGCCGGGTTCTCGACGACGAGCAGGTTGCGGTAGCGGTCGAGCGTCAGGTCGGCCAGGGTCGCCGGCGGCGCAACCCGGTGCGAGGCGAACCAGCCGCGGTCGACGTTGAGGCACACCTCGCCGTGGTCGATCGGGGTCACGTGCGGGTCGGGGGAGCTGAAGTCGGGCTGCAGCTGTGCCAGGGCGGGCGAGCGGTACTCGTCGAGCAGGTCGCCGGCGAGGGCGCGGGAGAGGACGCTGTCGTCGATCCCGAAGATCACGTCACCCTGCGGATCGCCCGCCGTGAGGAGTGCCCTGTTGAGGGTCTCGTTCGCGTCGCCGCCCTGCAGGATCCGGAGCGTCAGCCCGGTCTCCTGCTCGAACGCGCGCTTGACGTTCTTCGAGACCGCGAACGAGTCGTGCGTCACGAGCACGACGTCGGTCGGCGGCGCGCCGCCCCCGCCGCACCCCGCCGCGACGAGCCCGGCGGCGACCAAGGCGCCGGCGCCGAGAACACCCTTGCAACAGACTGTTGCAAGCGCCGTTCTCACCGCGCGGCTCCGGCTCCGTTGGGACGGATCGCGAGAAGCACGCCGGAGGCCACCGTGACGCGCGCCGTCGGCGCCGTGAAGACGTTGGAGACGCCGCGCGTCGAGCCCGGCGCGAGGGTCTCTCCGGCGAGCGGGTACTCGAGGCCCGACGTCCTCACTCCCGCCGCCTCGCCGCCGAGCGGCAGCAGCGTGAGCAGCTCTCCGGGAGTGCCGCGAAGCGTGCGCTCGCTGCGCACGACGTGGACGGCTGCGTCGCCGACGAGCGCGTCCACCTGCATGCCGGCGTAGCGATCCGCCGTGAGCAGCGCGAGCAACGCGAGCAGGTGGTCGAGGCGGCCCTCTGCGCTCGCGACCACGAGCACCGAGCGAGCGCCGAGGGCGACCGCCTCGTCGAGCGCCAGCTCGAGGTCGGTGGCGTCCTTCGCCGCGGGATGGCGCACGACCCGCGTCCCGCCGGCCTCCGCCCGTCCGAGCGCCTCGGGCGAGACCGAGTCGAGGTCGCCGACGACGACGTCCACCGCCAGCCCGAGCGCTGCCGCACGGTCGAGCCCGCCGTCCGCCGCGACGACAGCCCGTGCGGCGGGCAGCTCGACGACGGGCCCCTGGCCCGAGGCGACGACCACGATATCCGGTTCGCTCACGCCTTCCTCCGCTGGCATTACCCAGATCAGGTTCTGCGGGTCGGCGGCGCTTGCGGCCGCCCTCTCAGCCCGGCTGCCCGAGCTCCCCCGTTCGCTCCACGCGAATCCTACCCGTGGACGGGCCTACAGGACGTGGAAGCCGCGCTCGCCGCGCGGAACGCGCTCCGCGACGTCGATCGCGTCGACCCGCGCCTGGGGAGGGCCGAGCCCGAGCCACGAGACGAGGACGGCGACCTCCTGGGCAGGGCCCCTCGATCTCCGCCTCGACCGTGCCGTCCGGGTTGTTGCGCACCCATCCGGAGACGCCGAGCTCGCCGGCCCGCCTGCGGGCGCTCTCGCGGAACCACACGCCCTGGACGCGGCCCCTGACGGTCACGCGGCGACGGACGACGGCCATCGGCCAAGTATCCCGAGTCCGGGTTTCCCCCGATGCGGAACCGGGGGGCGCTCCGATATGCGGATACGAGCGAGGGAGCACGATCAGGTCACTGCGACGCGAGGACTCGGGATGCCAGCGACGGGCGAGATCGGCGAGAGGCTCGACCGGATCGAAGAGGCACTGCGGAGCCTCCAGGCAGAGCTCGACGAGATCCGTGCCTGGGCCGGTGCGGATGCCGCCGCCCCCGTCACCGAGCTCGTGGCGCCGGCCGCGCCGCCCGGGACCGTCACGCCGGCCGTGACGACGACGGCCGCCTCGGCTGCCGCGGCCTGGCGGGCCCTCGAGCGAGGGCGCGAGCGCGACGCGGTCGAGCTCGCCGAGGCCGCGCTCGCGCAGGCGGCCGAGGCGGGCGACGCCGACGAGCACCGAGCCCTCGTCGCGTTCGCCGAGACCGCGTCCGGGCTCGTGCTCGATCCGGAGCTCGCCGTGCGGCTCGCGAGGCTCGCCGGTCGCGCCCCGGAACGGGCTGCCGCACAGGCGGACGAGCGCACTGGGCCGGCGGCTCCGGTCGCGCCGCCGCTGCCCCCGGTCGCGGCGCCCCCGCCGCGTCGCGTGCCCGCTGCCACGGCTCCGTCGCCGGGTCCTGCGAGGCCCGGCCGTGTCGCGGAGTGGGCGAGGCGAGAGCTCACGGGATCGCGCCTGTTCGTGCTCGGCGGCGGCGCATTGATGCTGCTCGGGATCGTCTTCCTGTTCGTCGTTGCCGCCAACCGCGGCTGGATCGGGCCGGGAGACCGCGTCGTGCTCGGCGCCGTCGCGTCGGGCGCCGTCCTCGCCGCCGGCCTCGTGCTGCGCCGGCGGTACGGGCGGCTCCAGGCCTCCCTCGCGGCGGTCGGGGTGGGCATCGGCGGCCTCTACACGACGCTCGCGGCGGCGACGATCCTCTACGGGCTCGTTCCCGCGGGAGCGGCGCTGCTCCTCGCCGCGGCGATCGCCTCGGTCGGAGGGGCGGTCGCGCTCGCCTGGTCGTCCCAGCTGCTCGCAGGCCTCGCGCTCGTCGGCGCGGCCGCCGCTCCCGGGCTCGTCGCGCTCGACGACGGCATCACCGCTCCGGCGCCTGCGTTCGCGCTCGTCGTCCTCTCCGTGGCCATCGCCGTCGCCGCGCCGCGGCGCTGGCTCTGGCTCGTGACGGCGGTCGCCGCCGCCGCCCTGCCGCAGGTGGCGTGGCTCGTCGCCGAGGTGCCGGCCGAGGACGAGGCGGCGCTCGCCGTCGCCGCCGCCGCGTCGCTCGTCCTGCTCGCGGGCGCGATCGCCTGGCAGGCGACCTCCGACTCCGACGGCGCGGACCCGGCCTCGGCGACGATGGCGCTCCTCGGCGCCGGCGTCGCCCTCGGCGCCGCGCGAGTGCTCCTGCCGGACGCCCGGGACGCGGGCCTCGCGCTCGCGGCCGCAACCGCGATCTACGGCGCGGCCGCGATCGTCGCCGGGCGCCGCTACCGAGACCTCGGCTGGGTGCTCGCGGCCGCCGCGCTCGTCCTCGCGGGTGTCTCGACCGCGGACCTCCTCTCGGGTCGCTCGCTGAGTCTCGCGCTCGCGATCCAGGCGGTCGTGCTCGCCGGCCTCGCCCGGCGCCTCGGCTCGCTCCGCTTCGAGCTGAGCGCCCTCGCGTACCTGGCGGCGGGCGTCGTCCACGTCGCCTCGGTCGAGCTCCAGGGCGCGGCCGAGGCGCGTGACGTCCCGTCGGCCGCGGTCACGGCGCTCTTCGCCCTTGCCGCAGCGTCCCTCGCGACCGGGCTGCTGCTGCCCCCACGCCGGTCCGAGCGCGCGTCGACCGGCGTCCTCGGCGTGCTCGAGCCGCTCTGGCAAGGCCTCGAGCGAGAGCGGATCCTCATTCGCGCCCTGCTCACGGCGCTCGCGCTCGGTCTCGCGGCCGCGGGGTCGGCCGGCATCCTCTCGGGCCGCTGGCTCACGATCCTCTGGGCGGGCGCGGCGGCGGCGCTCGGCGGAGCGGCGTTCGCGGCGCGCGAGTCCCGTCTCGTCGCGGTCGCCCTGCCGGCGCTCGCGTTCGCCGCGACGCATGCGTGGACGTTCGAGGCGCCGGTCTCGACGCTCGCCCTCGAGCGGGGGCTCGACCCACTCGCTCCGATCCCGAGCCTCCTGGCGCTGGGCATCGCCGCGGCCGTTCTCGGGCTGACGTGCGCGTTCGAGCAGGGCGGCGTCCGGCTGCTCGGCTCCCTCGAGGATCTGGAGCGTCACCTCGCCGGCCTCGGAGGGGCGGCCGGCGCGGTCCTGCGCGAAGCGCTGCTCGTCCTCGCGCTCGCCCTCGGGGCATGGGCGGCAGGGCTCGCCTCCGTCGATCGCTCCTACGACTGGGGCCAGGTCGCCGCGACGGCCACGTGGGCGGCGCTCGGCGTCGCGCTCGTCGCGCGCGGCGCGCGGGCGCGCGCGGGGACGGAGATCGCCGGTTGGGGCGTGGTCGCGTTCGGATTCGTCAAGGCAATTGCCTTCGACTGGGGTGAGCTCGGCGCCACCGCCGCCTCGACCTCGCTGCTCCTCGTCTCCGTCGCGCTGCTCGCCGCCGGCTTCCTCGGGCGCTGGCTCGACCGCATCCCAGACGGCATCGAGGTGCTCGCGCTGGCCGCCGCCGCGGTCGCGACGTTCGCCGCGCTGGTCGCCGTCGATCGCCTCGCGGACGGCGACGTGCGGGCGTTCGGCGCAGGAGCCCTGCTCGTCGCCGCCGCGCTCGCGGTCGTCGCGGCACCCCCGTTCGTGCGCTGGCGGCGGCACCGCGAGCCGGCCTGGTCGCGGACGCTCGCGACCGGGTACTGGGCGCTCGCGCTCGCGACGCTGCTGGTCGCGGAGTCGGCCCTCGCGGAGTACGGGGCGACGCGGACGCTGATCGCGTGGGGAGCGACGGCGACCCTGCTCGCACTCGCCTGGAGACCCGCGGGTGAGCCCCGCCTCTGGATCGCAGGGCTCGTGGTCGGCGCGTCCTCGGCTCTCGGCGTCGTCGCGGTCGTCGCGCCCCCGGACCGGCTCGTCGTCGCCACGGCGCACCCGGCAGAGGGATTCACCGCCCTCGTCGCCTGCGTGGTCGCGGCCGCGACGCTGGTGGCCACGACGCCGTACCGGGGCGAGCTCCTGGCCTGGCTCTCGGCGGCCGCCGCGGTGCTCGGCGTCTACGCCGTCTCGCTCACCGTGCTCGAGCTCGCCGAACGGGTCTCGGGCGCCTCGATCGAGACCGACTTCCAGCGAGGCCACACGGCGCTCAGCACGCTTCTCGGCCTCGGTGCGCTCGCGGTGTACGTCGTCGGGCTGGCGCGCGACCACCGGGGCCTGCGGATCGCCGGGCTGACGTTGTTCGGGCTCGCGCTCGGCAAGCTCTTCCTGTACGACCTCTCGACCCTCAGCTCGATCACGCGGGCGCTGTCGTTCCTCGCACTGGGCGCGGTCCTCCTCGCCGCAGGCTTCTTCGCGGAGCGCATCGTCGGGGGAGAGCGGGGGGCGGGGCCGGCGGGGCCGGCCCGCGGGCAGCCGCGAGATGAGCGCCCCGCCGAGCCTGACCGGCGTGGATCGGCTCGTGGCCGCGCTCGGAGGCGGCGCGCCCGTCGAGGACGTGCTCGAGCTCGTCGACGAGGCGATCGAGCACGCGACCGAGGCCGGCGACGCGACGACGCTCGTTCGTCTCGCCGAGGTCCTCGCCGGCGCGGCGCTCGCGAGAGCGGACGGGCGCGGCCTTGCGGTCGCGGCGACGCGGGCGCGCGCCGCTGCGGCGGCCCTGCCGGCGGCCCTTCCCGCGCGGGACGTCGCCACCGAGATGGGTGAGCCGCCGCCCGCCGTCGTTCGCTACGCGGGCTGGTGGCGTCGCGCCGCCGCGTTCGTCGTCGACTGGGTGGCGCTCTTCTCGGTGATGGCCGTGGTGCCCGAGGAGTCCGACGGGGCGCTCGTCTTCGCCGTCTTCGTGCTGCCCATCGCCTACTTCGCAGGCCTCCATGCGTACGGACACGGCCGGACGATCGGCAAGTGGGCCTTCGGGATCGCGGTGCGCTGTGCCGACGACGAGGCCGTCGACCTCGGGCGGGCGCTCGGGCGCGCAGTCGTCCAGTGCCTGCTCTGGATCACCGTGATCGGCGGGATCGTCGATTCGCTGCTGCCGCTCGGCGACGCCCGCCGCAGGACGATCCACGACCGCGCCGCGGGAACCGTGGTTGTCCTCGTCCGGTAGCGCTAGTCGGCGCGGTCGTCGCCGGCGGCGGCGCGTGCCCGCTCCTCGAGGCTCGGCACGAGCCCGGGGTGCCTGACGGCTCCCTCGACGTGCGGGGGCACGCGGACGGCAGGCTCTACGACCTCCTCGTGCTCTCGCTCGAGCTCGGCCCCGTCCGGCTCGAGCCAGTTCTCGATCTCGAGCCCCGGCACGCGGTCGTAGAGCCGCGCGTTCGCCGTCACGAGCGTGAGGTCGTTCGCGACGGCGATCGCCGCCACGCGGAGGCTCGGCTCGTCGAGGCGCGTGCCGAGCGTCTCGAGGTGGGCGCGAAGCGATCCGTAGGTCTCGGCCGCCTGGACGTCGAAGGCGAGCACCGTTGTCGCACCGGCGACGAGCTCCCCCAGGCGCGAGATCGGGTCCCGGTCGCCGTTCCGCGCGGCGGCGTATGCGAGCTCGCCGAGCGCGACGGAGGTCGTGCACTGCTCTTCGGCCGGCGTTGTCGCGAGGCGCCGCACGAGGTGCAGCGGGGGGTCGGCGAGCAGCGCGGCCGCGAGGGTGTCGGTGTCGAAGCAGAACACGGCTACCCGAGCCCCGGGGGCTCCCGGTCACGCGCGACCGAGCGCAGCGAGACGGCCGTGGCAATGGTCTCGCCGAAGCCGTCGAGCCGGGCGAGCGCTCCGACGTGCGCCGCCAGTCCGAGCGGGCGCCGCCCCCGCCGGTGTCGAGCGGGGCGGGGACGATCGCGGCCACCGGGTCGCTGCGACGGGTGACCACGACCTCCTCGCCGCCGCTCACCCGTTCGAGGATCTCGCCGAGGCGCTGCCGAACGTCAGTCGTCGTCACGTGCATCGGCGCACATGATTGCAGCGCCGCGCGCGCCGGAGTCGGGCGAAGTCTCGCGGGACGCGGTAGCTCGCCTGCTACACTCCGCCGCCGGCGGTCACGCGACCGCCCTCTCTCCGAGCGATGACCACCTACACCGCCAAGCCGGGCGAGATCCAGCGCGACTGGTTCGTCGTCGACGCCGAGGGCAAGGTCCTGGGCCGTCTCGCGACCGAGATCGCCGACACTCTGCGCGGCAAGGGGAAGCCGCAGTACACGCCGCACGTCGACACCGGCGATTTCGTCATCGTCGTCAACGCGGAGAAGGTGCGCGTCACCGGGAAGAAGCTCGACGAGAAGATGGTGCGCACGCACTCCGGCTACCCGGGCGGCCTCAAGGAGCGGACGCTGCGCGAGCAGCTCGAGCGGCGGCCGACAGAGGTCATCCGCAAGGCCGTCAAGGGGATGCTCCCGAAGAACAGGCTCGCCGCGGCACAGCTCCGCAAGCTCAAGGTGTACGCCGGCCCCGAGCATCCGCATGCCGCGCAGTCCCCGAAGGGATTGGAGGAGCGTCGGTGACAGGCTCGAGCGTGTTTCCGACACCGTCATGACCGAGCTCGCGACGTACCGCGGCACCGGCAAGCGCAAGACGTCGGTCGCGCGCGTGATCCTCCGTCCCGGTGACGGGACGACGTGGGTCAACGGCCGCTCGCTGGACGACTACTTCCCCGGGCGACCCTGCGCAAGCTGGCGCTCTCACCGCTCGCCGTGGCGGACGCCGAGGGCCGTTACGACTTGCGTGTCCGCGTGCACGGAGGCGGCGTCAGCGGGCAGGCGGGCGCGGTGCGGCACGGAATCGCGCGCGCGCTCGTCGAGGCCGACCCCGAGCTCCGCATCCCGCTCAAGCGGCAGGGCTTCCTCACGCGCGACGCACGGCAGGTCGAGCGGAAGAAGGCGGGGGCTGCACAAGGCGCGCAAGGCGCCGCAGTTCAGCAAGCGCTAGCGGGGGCACCTCCCTTGCGGGAAGTGCCGGTTCGACCCACTATGGGGCGGTTGGAGGCTCGAGCTGACGGATATCCGCATGCCTGATGTCCCGGCACTTCGCGCCGAAGGCGGAAGTGCCCGAGACGCCGCTGGTTCGGCACCGACGGCGTGCGCGGCGTCGTCGGGGAGACGCTGTCCGAGGAGCTCGTCGAGTCGATCGGCCGCGCGGCGACCGTGTGGTCGGGTCGCGGCCGCGTCCTCGTCGGGCGCGACACGCGGCGCTCCGGCCCGCTGCTCGAGGAGGCGCTCACGCGGGGCATCGTCGACGCCGGCGGGACGGCGGTCCTCGGCGGCATCCTGCCGACGCCTGCCGTCGCGCTGCTCTCGCAGGACCTCGGCCTCGTCGTCTCCGCCTCGCACAACCCGCCCGAGTACAACGGCCTCAAGGTCTTCGACCGCGAGGGACACAAGCTGACGGACGCCGACGAGCTCGAGATCGAGGGTCTCGTCGGGGTCCGCGGGCCCGGCGGGGGCACCGTCGAGCACGCCGAGGACGCGGTGGAGAGCTACGTCGACCACGTCGTCGAGCGGTTCGGGTCGGACCTCGGCGGACTGCGGATCGCGGTCGACTGCGCGAACGGCGCCTTCTCCGCGATCGCGCCCGGCGTGTTCGGGCAGCTCGGCGCCGAGGTGACCGCGATCGCCGCGTCGCCCGACGGGACGAACATCAACGCGGGCTGCGGCGCGACGGACCTCGCGCTGCTGCAGGCGACCGTCCGCGCCGGCGGGCACGACCTCGGCGTCGCATTCGACGGGGACGGCGACCGGATGCTTGCGGTCGACCGCAACGGCGACGTCGTCGACGGCGACCAGATCATCGCCGTCTGCGCGCTCGCCCTCGAGGTCGACCTCGTGGCGGTGACGGTCATGACGAACCTCGGGTTCCACCGCCTGATGGCGGAGCACGGGATCCGGGTGCTGACGACCGACGTCGGCGACCGCTACGTGCTCGAGGCCCTACGCCGTGAAGGAGGAGTCCTCGGTGGCGAGCAGTCGGGACACCTGATCGTCCTCGACGGGCACGCGAGCGGCGACGGGCTCGTTGCGGCGCTCACGCTCTGCCGCTCGCTCGGTGGGCGGCCGCTCGCGGAGGCAGCCGCGGTCATGCCTCGCTTTCCCCAGGCGAAGGCGAACCTCGCGGTTTCGAGCCTCGAGGTTCCCGCGCGCGTGGAGGCCGAGGTGGAACGCCTGAATGCGGAGCTCGCCGGGCGTGGGCGCGTGCTGGTGCGCCCGTCGGGGACGGAGCCCGTCGTGCGCGTGCTCGCCGAGGCGGAGCGCCCCGAGGATGCGGAGGAGCTCTGTGGTAGCATCGCGGCGCTCGTCCGGCAGGAGGCCGGAGTCCGGTAAAGGCCCTGCATACGGGTGACATTCCGACCGGGGAGCGCGTGACGTAAAGGAGGGCGCGATGTGCGGGATCATCGGATACGTCGGCCCCCGCGCATGCAAGCCGCTGCTCCTGCACGGCCTCGAGCGCCTCGAGTACCGCGGCTACGACTCGGCCGGGATCGCGCTGCTCGAGGAGGGCGGTCTCTCGTACACGCGCGCGGTCGGGAATCTCAAGAACCTGAGGGAGCGCGCCGGCGACGCGCCGTCTCCAGCGACGACGGGGCTCGGCCATACGCGCTGGGCGACCCACGGCGGGGTGACCGAGGAGAACGCCCACCCGCTCGCGGCCGAGGAGCCCGAGAAGCTCGCCGTCGTCCTCAACGGGATCGTCGAGAACTACCGCGAGCTCCGGGCGCGGCTCTCGGAGCAGGGGCACATGTTCTCGTCGGAGACCGATGCAGAGACGGTGACGCACCTGATCGAGGAGCACTACGACGGCGACCTCGTCGAGGCGGTGCGCCGCTCGTACAACGAGCTGGAGGGGCACTACGCGTTCGTCGCGATCCACCGCGACCACCCTGGCATGCTGGTCGCCGCCCGGCATCAGTGCCCTCTGGTCGTCGGGCTCGCGTCGGGCGAGACGTACCTCGCGTCGAACGCGGCGGCGTTCCTGCGCGAGACGCGCGAGGTGCAGTTCCCCTCCGACGGCGAGGTGGTGGCGGTCACCGCCGAGGGCTCGCGCTTCTTCCGCGCCGACGACGCCGCGCCGGTCGAGCACGAGGTCGTCGAGCTCGACTGGGACGACGAGGGCGCCGAGAAGGGCGGCTTCGAGACGTTCATGCTGAAGGAGATCCACGAGCAGCCGGATGCCGTCGCCGAGACGATCGGCGACCGCCTGCGCAAGGGCCGCCTCGAGCTCGAGGGGCTCGGGATGTCCGACGAGGAGCTCAAGCACCTGCGGCGCATCGTGATCCTCGCCGCGGGCACGGCCTACCACGCCGGCGTCGCGGCGCGCTACGCGATCGAGGAGTGGGGCCGCGTTCCGGTCGAGCACGACATCGCCTCCGAGTGGATCTACCGGAACCCCGTGCTCGACGCCGACACGCTCGTGATAGGCATCTCGCAGTCGGGCGAGACGCGCGACACGATCGAGGCGATGAAGCTCGCCCGCTCGATGGGGGCGCACACGGTCGCGATCACGAACATGATGGGCTCGCAGATCACGCGAGAGGTCGACAGCGTGCTCTACACGCGCTGCGGGATCGAGATGGCGGTGGCGGCGTCGAAGACGTTCACGGCCCAGCTCTCGCTGCTCTTCCTCGTTGCGCTGAAGCTCGCGCAGGTGCGCGAGACCCTGCCGCCCGGCGAGCTCGAGTACATCGTCAACGCGCTCTACGGGCTGCCGGACAAGATCCAGCAGTTCCTCGCGGGCGACCATCCGATCGACGAGATCGCACGCAAGTTCCACGACAGGCCGTTCTTCCTCTACCTCGGCCGCAACATCGGGCTCCCCGTGGCGCTCGAGGGCGCGCTCAAGCTCAAGGAGATCTCGTACATCCCCACCGAGGCCTACTCGGCCGGGGAGATGAAGCACGGGCCGATCGCCCTGCTCGACGAGTCGACGCCGGTCGTCGTCGTCGCGACCCGGATGGAGCGCGTCTACGACAAGCTCGTCTCGAACATCCAGGAGGTGCGTGCCCGCGGCGCCCACGTGATCGCGATCGCCTCGGACGGGAACGAGGACATCCAGCATCACGCCGACGACGTGATCTACGTGCCGAAGGTGCCGGCGTTCCTCTCGGCGATTATCGCGGTGATCCCGCTCCAGCTGCTCGCGTACCGCATCGCCCGGCTGCGCGGCCTGAACGTGGATCAACCGAGGAACCTTGCCAAGACGGTGACGGTCGAATGACCGGCACCGGCGGCTGAGCCGCGCAACCTGGCGAAGACCGTCACGGTCGAATAGGCCCGCACGGCCGCTTGCGCTCAGAGACCGAGCCGAGCTGCTCGGCGCTCGGCGAGGGCCACGATCCCGTCGAGCACCGGCCGGTGCCATCCCTCGGCTCGTGAGAGCTCGCGTAGCGCCCGCGCGCTCGCGACGACCCGCGCAGCGAAGGCGGACGCTGTCCGGGTCACCTGAGCCCCGAGGCCCGACTCGACCGCAAGGGAGCTCCACGCCGCGAGGTCGACGGCGTCCGCGTCGTCGACTGCGCCTATACGCATTGCGAGCCGCGGGTTCACGTCGGCGTAGACGCTCGTCGAGACGATGTCGTAGAGCGGCGCGAGCCCGGGCACGCCGAGCGTCTCGTAGAGGAGCGCGTAGTTCTTGCCGTGGGCGTCCGCGTTGCCGAGCACGAAGTTCAGGACGAGCGCCCGGAGAAGCTCGAGCACATCACGCGCGAGGGTCGGCGCCCCCATGCTGCGCAGCAGCGCGATCATCTCGGCGAACGACGGCCCGCCTTCGACCTCGTACTTCGCCGAGGGCAGGCGTCCGAGTGCCTGGCAGAAGTCCTCTTGATGAAGCCGGGTGATGCGGCCGTCGCCGTCGATCGTTCTGTCCCAGCGCTCGACGAGAAGACACTCCCGATCGCCGAACGTGACGATCTTGGCGTTCGCGGCTCGGAGGCCTACCGAGCGGGCGACGCGCAGGCAGAACGCCTCGTTCGCGACGAGGTCGGGGTACCGCTCCTGGGCGGGCTTGAGCAGGTGCGTGCTCGGGGCGCCACCCGTCGGCTGCCCGATCCGCCCCGACGGGGATCGTGTGACGACGAGCTTCGGCTGCACCCCGGCCAGGCTCAGCCGGACGCGACCCTCGGCGTCCGTGATACCCAGCGGGTTCCGCGGCAGGTCTTCGATCCGCTGCACGAGCTGATCGTCCGTGAGCCAGTCGATCGATCCGCTTCCCGCGCTCGGTGGCGGCGTGCCTGCCGGGAGGATCACGACCGCGCCCGCGCAGTCGGACCCGAGCTCGGCAAGGAGCCCGAAGCCGTTGTCCTCGCTCAGGCCGAACGACCGCGCGATCGCGGCGCGCGTCGCCCCCTCGGGCAGCAGTCCCTCGAAGAACGGCTTCGTCTCGCCGTTCGGAAACGCGGCGGCGCGGAGCGGGAGCGACGCCGAGAGGAGGAGCGTCCCGTCGCCGTGACGCTCGACCGCCTCGTCCGCGTAGCGAAAGCGGTACCGCGTCGGGCCCTGGCGCTCGAGCTCCCCGAGCTTCCGATCCTCGAGATAGACGTCGAGTCGTTGCCTCGGCCGGCGCGGCGTGGCGGTCGGCTGGCGCCGTCCTCTCCGCTGGGCGGCCAGGTGCTCGTTCGGCCAGCGGCCGGTGCTCACTTCCCCGTCGTTCTCGCGGGTCGCGGTTGTCGGTCGGCGACTTCGAGCGTCAGCCCGAGGGCAGCGAGCACGCGGACGACGCTGTCGAGGCGGCTCGTCGGCTTGCCGCTCTCGATCATGTGCACGAGCCGCGTCGAGACGCCCGCCGCAAGCGCGAGCTCGTCCTGGCGCAGGCCCAGACCCTCGCGCGCGGAGCGCACGCGACGGGCTATCTGGAGCGCAACCTCGTCGCAATGCATGATCGTGCATTCTAGCCGCCAGTCACGCCTCTGTCGAGTCGTTATGCACGATCATGCATTCGGGATGCCGGAAGGACTTGCTTCGAGAACGTCATGCACGATCGTGCACCGTCGGTGCGGTAGAGATGCGCCGGGCGGTGTCGACGGAGGAGCTCCCGGAGCGCGGCGCGCGGACCACTACGCTCCAGCCATGGAGCCCGTACCCCACGAGACGGTGCGCGCGAGCGTGACCCGGCTTCCCGGGAGCGCCGTGGAGAGCGACCGCCTCGCCGTGGAGGAGCCGCTCGAGATCCGGATCGAGGGGACGGCGGTGGCGGTGACGATGCGGACGCCGGGGCACGACGAGGAGCTGGCGCTCGGCTTCTGCCTCACCGAGGGGCTGCGTCCTCGGGCGGCGCACCCGTCCGCCGACCTGGCGGCGAATGTCGTCGAGGTGGACGCACCGGGCGCCGACCTCACGGCGATCCAGCGCTCGTTCTACACGTCGTCGTCGTGCGGCGTCTGCGGGAAAAGGGGCGCTCGAGGCGGTCGCGGTGGAGGCACCCCGCATCGACGTCCCGCTCGACGTCGGCCTCGCTGTCGTCGCTTCGTTGCCGCAGCGGCTACGCGCCGCGCAGCCGACCTTCGACATCACGGGGGGACTGCACGCGACCGGGCTCTTCACGGCCGACGGCGAGCTGCGCTGCGCTCGCGAGGACGTCGGCAGGCACAACGCGATGGACAAGGTCGTGGGCTGGGCGTTCCTCGAGCGTGTGGTTCCGCTCGCCTGGGGCGTGCTTTGCGTCAGCGGCCGGCTCTCCTTCGAGCTCGTGCAGAAGGCCGCCGTCGCGGGCTGTCCCGTGCTTGTCGCGGTCGGCGCGCCGTCGTCGCTCGCCGTCGATCTCGCCCGCGACCGCGGTATCACGCTGTGCGCGTTCGTCCGCGACGGCCGCGCAACGGTCTACACGCACCCGCACCGCATCGGCGATGCCTGAGCTGACCGGCGTCCTCCTCGTGGGCGGCGCGTCGCGGCGCTTCGGCTCACCGAAGGCGCTCGCACGGTTTCGCGGGGAGACGCTCGCCGAACGCGGCCACAGGCTCCTCGCCGAGGCGTGCGACGAGGTGCTCGTCGTCGGCAAGGCGGACGAGCTCGAAGGACTGCCGTTCCCCGTCGTCGACGACGGAAGCCCCGACCGGGCACCGGTCCACGGCCTCGTCGCCGGTCTTCGCCGGGCGCGCTTCGAGGTCATCGTCGCGCTCCCGGTCGACGTCCCCCTCGTGACCGCCGACGCGCTGCGGGCGCTCGGCGCGGCGGGCGCCGTCCCGTCCGCGACCATCCCGCTGCCCGGCGCATACCCCCGGGCACTCCTCGGGACGCTCGAGGCGCGGGTCGCGGCGGGAGACCTCTCGCTTCGGGGAGTCAACCGGGTCACGCTGGCGTTGCCGGAGGCGATGCTCGTCGACGTGGACACGCCGGAGGCGCTCGCCCGCCTGGACGCCGCCGCAGGCCCGCAGGGGTAGATTGTCCATGCAAGCGTCGAAAGGAGCTTCTCGGCATGTCGAAGCCGCAGGGCCGCCTCACTCAGCCGCTCGTCCGCGACGGCGCCGGGCTCCGGCCCGTCTCGTGGGACGAGGCGCTCGACACCGTCGCCGGGGGGTTCGCGCGGGCGCGCGAGGGGGACGCGACCCGGTCGTTCGGCGTCTTCTCCTGCTCGAAGGCGACGAACGAGATGAACTACCTGGCGCAGAAGCTCGCGCGGCAGGTGATGGGCTCCAACAACGTCGACTCGTGTAACCGCACCTGACACGCGCCAAGCGTCGTCGGTCTGGCGACGGTGTTCGGAGCGGGCGGCGGGACGACGTCGTACCGCGAGATGGAGGAGACGGACGTGATCCTCCTCTGGGGCTCGAACGCCCGCGAGACGCACCCGATCATCTTCCACCACCTCCTGAGGGGGTCCGCAACGGTGCGCGGCTCTACGGGATCGACCCGCGCCGGACGACGTCGGCCCAGTGGGCCGACCGCTGGCTCGGGCTCGACGTCGGCTCGGACATCGCGCTCGCGAACGCGATGGCCCGGGAGATCATCCACGCGGGGCTCGTCAACGAGCCGTTCGTCGAGCGCGCGACCGAAGGCTTCGAGGCGTTCGCGGCCTCGGTGGAGTCGTTCACGCTCGCGGAGGGAGAGCGGCTGACCGGCGTCCCGGCCGAGGTGATCGGCGAGACGGCGCACGCCTATGCGCGCGCCGACCGCGCGATGATCTGCTGGACGCTCGGGATCACCGAGCACGCGAACGCGGTCGACAACGTGCTCGCGCTGATCAACCTCTCGCTCCTGACCGGCCATGTCGGCCGCTACGGCTCCGGGCTCAACCCGCTGCGCGGCCAGAACAACGTCCAGGGCGGCGGCGACATGGGCGCGATCCCGAACAAGCTCCCCGGCTTCCAGGACGTCGAGCGCGACGCCGACGCGCGTGCCCGCTTCGAGGCCGCCTACGGTGTGCCGCTGCCGCTCTACTACGGCTGGCACCTGACGCAGATGTTCCACGCGATGGAGCGCGGCGAGCTCCGGACGCTGTACGTGATCGGCGAGAACCCCGCGCAGTCCGAGGCCGACGTCAACCGGACGCGCCGGCTGCTCGCAGGTCTCGAGCTGCTCGTCGTCCAGGACATCGTGATGACGAGGACGGCCGAGCTGGCCGACGTCGTGCTCCCCGGCACCGCGTCCTGGTGCGAGGGCGAGGGGACGGTGACGAACAGCGAGCGGCGCGTCCAGCGGGTGCGCAAGGCGCTCGAGCCGCCGGGTGACGCGCGCGACGACATGTGGATCCTCGGCGAGCTGGCGCGGCGCCTCGGCCACGACTGGGGGCACCCGAGCGCCGAGGAGGTCTGGGACGAGCTGCGCTCGCTCTCGCCGATGCACGCGGGGATGCGCTACGACCGCCTCGACGCGCTCCGCGGCCTTCGGTGGCCGTGCCCGGACGAGGAGCATCCGGGCTCGCTCTTCCTCCACGAGCGGCTCTGGGGCCGACCCGATCGAGGGGCCGCGAGCGCCCTTCAGCGTCGTCGAGGCGAAGCCGCCGTTCGAGGCGCTCGACGCCGAGTACCCGATCCGCCTCACGACGGGCCGCCGGCTCGAGTCGTTCAACACGGGCGCGCAGTCGAACCGCTACCGCTCGCCGCTCCACCGCGGCGAGGCGCTCCAGCTCTCGCCCGAGGACGCCGCGCGGCTCGAGGTGACGGAGGGCGAGGTCGTGCGCGTCTCCTCGCGGCGGGGCTCGGTCGAGGCGCCCGTCCGGATCGACGACTCGCTGCGCGCGGGGCTCGCCTTCATGTCGTTCCACTTCCCGGACGACGTGGACGTGAACCAGCTCACGATCGACGCGACCGACCCGAAGTCGGGCACCGCCGAGTTCAAGGCGGCGGCGGTGCGGGTCGACCGGCTCGCTCCTCCGGAGCGAGCCCAAAGCGCGGGCGAACGGGAGCCCACGGAGGCCACCGCCTGAATGGACCTCGAGCTCGTTCCGAACGCAGAGCCGACGCCGAGTGAGCGCGCCGCGCTCGACCACGTGCTTGGCCCGCCGGAGTCGGGCTGGGAGGGGGGCGCGCGGCTCGCGGGAGTCGACGGCAACACCGCCGCCGGCGGACATGCCGCCCGTGCGCGGCGCCACCTGCTGCTCCCCGCGCTCTGGGCGCTGCAGGAGCGGATCGGCTGGATCAGCCCCGGCGGGCTGAACGAGATCTGCCGTCGCCTGACGGTGCCGCCGGCCGACGCGTACGGCGTCGCGACGTTCTACGCGCTCTTCGCGCTCGAGCCGCGCCCGCCGCGCGTCGTCCACGTCTGCGAGGACGTCGCCTGCCGCTGTCACGGCTCCGAGGAGCTGATCGCGCAGCTGGAGGAGCGGTTCGGTGCCGAGGGCGAGCTCTCGGACGACGGCTCCGCGACGTGGTACCGAAGCCCCTGCCTCGGCCAGTGCGACCGAGCCCCGCGGCGCTGGTCGCGGTCGCGGGGGAGCAGCCCCTCGAGCGGGCACAGGCGCCGGTCACCGCCGCGGCCGTGCTCGACCTGCTCGCGGGCGGAGAGGCCGCGCCGTCGCCGGCGTCATCGCTCCCGCAAGACGGCGAGCCGCGGCTCAGACTCCTGCGTCGCGTCGGCATCGCCGACCCCGACAGCATCGACGACTACCGCGCGCACGGCGGCTACGCCGCGCTTCGCCACGCGTTCGCGCTCGGTCCCGAGGGCGTCCTGCGCGAGGTGAAGGACTCGAAGCTCGTCGGCCGCGGCGGCGCCGCGTTCCCGACCGGGGTGAAGTGGGAGGCGGTCGCCCGACAGCCCGCGCGTCCGCACTACCTCGTCTGCAACGCCGACGAGTCGGAGCCGGGGACGTTCAAGGACCGCGAGCTGATGGAGGGCGACCCCTTCGCGGTGATCGAGGCGATGACGATCGCGGCGTTCGCCACGGGCTGCGAGCGCGGCTACCTCTACATTCGCGGCGAGTACCCCGAGGCGCGCGAGAGGCTGGAGCATGCGCTCGCGCAGGCACGTCACCGCGGCTTCCTCGGCGAGAGCGTGATGGGCGAGGGCTTCTCCTTCGACGTCGAGATCCGGCGTGGCGCAGGTGCGTACATCTGCGGCGAGGAGACGGCGATCTTCGAGTCGATCGAAGGCAGGCGCGGCGAGCCCCGCAACAAGCCGCCCTTCCCGGTCGAGGTCGGGCTCTTCGGCAAGCCGACCGTCGTCAACAACGTCGAGACGCTCGTGAACGTGCTCGGCGTCGTGCTCGGCTCCGGCCCCTCGTTCGCGGAGGTCGGCACCGAGGGCTCGACCGGCACGAAGCTCCTCTGCCTTTCGGGGCACGTCGCGCGACCCGGGACGTACGAGATTGCCTTCGGCGTCACGCTGCGGCAGGTGCTCGACCTCGCGGGCGGCGTCCCGGGCGGACGGCCGCTCCGGGCCGTGTTGATGGGCGGCGCCGCGGGCGGCTTCCTCGGCCCGGGCGACCTCGACGTGCCCCTCACCTTCGAGGGCGCCCGCGCGGCCGGCACGACGCTCGGCTCCGGCGTCGTGCTCGTGCTCGACGACACCGTCGACCTGCCCCGCCTGCTCCAGCGGATCGCCGCGTTCTTCCGCGACGAGTCGTGCGGCCAGTGCGTCCCCTGTCGCGTCGGCACAGTGCGCCAGGAGGAGGCGCTCGCCCGGCTCGTCGCCGGCGAGCCGCGCGGGGGCGTCGAGACCGAGCTCGCGCTCATCGCCGAGGTCGGCCAGTGCATGCGTGACTCCTCGATCTGCGGCCTCGGCCAGACGGCTTCGAGCGCGCTCGAGTCCGCGATCCGTCGGCTGCCCGTCTTCGAGGGCAGCGGAACATGAGCGAGCTCCTCGCTCCACGTCGCATGGTCGAGCTCGAGGTCGACGGGCAGCCGGTGCGCGTCTTCGAGGGCTCGACGATCCTCGACGCGTGCCGGCGGCTCGAGATCGACACGCCGACGCTCTGCTACGGCGAGACGCTCGAGCCGGCGAACGTCTGCCGTGTCTGCGTCGTCGAGCTGGAAGGCTCGCGCGTGCTCGTCCCCTCGTGCTCGCGCAAGGCCGAGGCGGGCATGAAGGTGCACACCGACTCCGAGCGAGTCCGGCTCTCGCGGAAGCTCGTGCTCGAGCTCCTCGCCTCCTCGGTCGACCTCTCGACGACCCCCGTGGCCGCCGGCTACCTCGAGCGGTACGACGCGGAGCCGGGGCGGTTCGGGCCTCCCGCCCCGCCGAGCGACGACCGTGACCGGGCGCGGACGGGTCACCACGAGGCCCCGGACGGCCGCACGGCGGCGACCGTCCAGCAGCCGGTCAAGGTCGACAACGAGCTCTACGTGCGCGACTACGCGAAATGCATTCTCTGCTACCGCTGCGTCGACGCCTGCGGCGAGCAGCACCAGAACACCTTCGCGATCGCGGTCGCCGGCCGCGGCTTCGACGCCCGCATCTCGACCGAGCTCGCGACGCCGCTGCCCGAGTCGGCCTGCGTCTACTGCGGGAATTGCATCGAGGTCTGTCCGACCGGCGCGCTCGTGTTCCGCTCCGAGCACGAGCTCCGTGCCGCCGGTGACTGGCGCGAGGAGGAGCAGACCGTGACCGAGACGACGTGCCCCTACTGCGGCGTCGGCTGCTCGCTCGAGCTCCACGTCCAGTCGAACCGGATCGTCAAGGTCACGAGCCCCGCCGACCACGACATCACGCTCGGCAACCTCTGCATCAAGGGCCGCTTCGGCTTCTCGCACGTGCAGGACTGAGCCGGGTGGTGTCCGACTTGAAGTCGGACACCTGACAGGGCGACACGCCACTTCGTTCGCCCAACCGGAGCGGCCAAGATCAGGGCCAGGCGCCGTCCCCGGTGAGAAGTCGAGAGGACCATCCTGGCGACAGTCGGCCGACCAGTAGTCGGGTTGTCCTGTCTTACGCGATGGATAGACGTTCTCCCAGTACCGCCACTGCATGTTCGCCGCATCGTCAGCGCCGGTGCCGAGCGCGATCGCCACTCGCGCGATGTTCTGGAGGCCGAAGCACTCCGCGCGCGACTCGGCGGCTGCCTTCGAAGTCAAGACTCGCGCGCCGCTCGTGAAGTCCCGGAGATGGCCGCTCTCGTGTGCGACGGTGGCGATCGCGAAGACGAGCTCCGCGTAGCCGGATGTGCCGCCGGAGAACGAGGACAGCGTCACGCCGGGTTCCGGCTTCGAGTAGCAGGGGAGAAGCCCTAGCTGTTGCTGCGCATCCTGCATTCGGGTCTCCACTCGGGTCTTCCAGACGAGTCGCGTGCGTTTGACGGTTCTTGTCACCCACCGCCCGTTGACCTTCACGCGCTTGCGGACGACTACCGGCAGCCTCGCGCGATACCGGACGCGCACTGGAACCGTCTTCGTCGTCGTCCGGTACGCGGAGCAGCGGGTCGGCTTGGTGGATGCCTTGGCGAACTGCCAGAGCCGCTCGCACGCCTTCGTGGCGAGCTGCGTGTACGTCGAATCCTCCGCCCACGTTCCGAGAGCCGGGTACCAGTATTGCGGCCGCGCCACGTACCCCCAGATCCTTGCTCCATCAAAACCGACTCGCGTGGCGAGCGAGTCCCAGTCGTTCTGGCCGTTGCAGTACGCGCGCACCGGCCGGCCTGCGAGCGAGGAGGCAATCTGGCTCACGAACACCTCGAGCGGTGAATGGTGATTCGGGTCCGCCCACGGGAGATCCGGCGTGTCCGGGATGACGGACGAATCCGCTGACGCTGCCGTCGCCAACGGGCCCGCTGAACAGGCGAGCACAGCTAGCAAGACGGCCGCTCGTCTCAGCACAGCTCTCGCAACGTAAGCCGCGTCACTGGCCTCGTCGCTCGCCAATAGTCCAGTGGTCGCTAGCCCGACAGACGGCTACTCGGCTTGGGCAGCGACTCGCCTGGGACTGCGCCGCAGCCGTCGATAGGATGCGCGCACGTCTTCCAGCGACGGATTGCGCCGTCCCTCCCGGATGTCCCAGCGAGCCGTCGACGTGAGCTCGACGGGGCCGTCCAACACCGACGGAGGCACGCTGCTGATCGGCGTCCGGCCGGACCGGACGGCGCTCGGGCTCGAGCTCGACTACGCGCAGGTGAAGCCGGCGAACGCCGATGGGTTCGTCAACTGGCTGACGCAGCTCCTCGTCGACAGGCTCGGCTCGGCGGCCGCGATGCGGACGCGGGCGCGGGTCCTGCCCTGGGACAGCGTCGAAGTCTGCCGGCCCGACGTCGCCGCGTCGTCCGAGCCCGTCTGGGCGTGGACGAGCGAGGAGCCGGGAGTCTTCTTCGTGCGCATGAACAGCTCGAGTCGCGCGCTGCCCGCGGGCGAGATCGCAAGCTACGTGGCCGACCGCTGGCCGGGCCGCGCGTCCGGCGCCGCCACTCCCGTGGTGTCCGACTTCACGTCGGACGCGTGACGACTTCGCCGCTCCCCACGAGCACGGTGGTGCCGTCGTCGCGACCGAGCGTCAGACGCCCGTCCGTCGCGATCGGCCCGGCGACCCCGCGCTCGCCGCCGACCTCCACCCGCCGCCCTCGCAGCACGTTTCGGGCCTCGAGCTCGTCCAGCATGGGAGCGAGCCCCGCCCGGCGCCACGCGTCGTAGCGGTGCTCCAGGATCTCGAGCAACGTCACGAGAAGCTCCGCTCGGTCGGGCGCCCGGCCCGTGACCGAGAGCAGCGAGCCCGCGGGCACCGGCGTGCCGACCGGCAGCTCGTCCTCCGCCTGCAGGACGTTGACGCCCACCCCGCAGACGACGACGCCCTCTGCCGCCTCGAGCAGCACGCCGGCGACCTTGCGCCCGCGAAGCAGGACGTCGTTCGGCCACTTGATCCCCGCCGCGTCGCGGGTCTCCTCGACCGCCTCCGCGACCGCGAGGCCGGCGACGAGCGAGAGCTGCTCCGCCGGCGGGCCGGCCGGCGGACGGAGCAGCAACGAGAACAGGAGCGACGTCCCGGCGACGTCCTCCCAGCGCCGCCCCTCGCGCCCCCTGCCGGCGGTCTGGTGCTCGGTCAGCGCGACCGCGCCCTCGGGCGCCTCGGTGCCGCGGAGGACGTCCTGCGTCGACCGGCACGCCTCGCTCCAGAGGTACGGCCGGCCGAAGCGACCCCGGAGCCGCGGCTCCACGATGCCCGGTGCAAGCCGCTTGCGTCGGGTCGACACGAGCTCCCTCTAGTCCGTCTCCGGCTGCCCGCGACCGCGCTTCACCGCGGCCCGGCGGCGCTTCTCGGTCAGTCGCCGCTCGCGAGAGGCCTCCGTCGGGCGGGTCGGCACACGGCGCCGCTCCACCCGCAAGGCCTCGGCGAGCTTCGCGACGAGCCGCTCCACCGCGAGCTCGCGGTTCCGCGCCTGGCTCCGCTCGTCCTGCGCGACAGCGCGAAGGACCGACCCGGCGCGAGCCGCGACGCGTCGCTTCTGCGCCCGGGAGAGCGACGCGGAGCCCTCGACGTCGAAGACGGCCTCGACCCGCGTCTCGGCCGTGTTGGCGTGCTGGCCGCCCGGGCCGGACGAGCGTGAGACGCGAAGCTCGATCTCGCGCGGGTCGAGCGAGACCGAGCGTGTGACACGAATAGACTCCCGCCCCATGGCGTGCATTCTCCTCGACGTCGACGGGGTGCTGCACGTCTCCGGGGTCGCGATCCCGGGCGCGCCGGGAGCGGTCGCCGAGCTACGGGCGGCGGGGCACGCGCTCCGGTTCGTGACGAACAACTCGACACGGCCCCGGGCGCAGCTCGCCGGCGAGCTCCGAGCGCTCGGGTTCGAGCTCCCGGACGACGAGCTCCAGACGACTGCGCGAACAGCGGCGCGCGAGCTCGCGGGGAAGCGCGTCTTCGCGCTCGTGATGGCGGGGGTCGTCCCCGACCTCGACGGGCTCGATCTCGTCGGCGAGGGCGCGCACGCGGTGCTGATCGGCGGCTGCGACGAGACGCTCGAGCCGAACCAGGTGTTCAGCTACATGAATCTCGCGCGGGCGTTCGCAGAGATCCAGCTGGGCGCCGAGCTCTACTGCCTGCACAAGAACCGCTGGTGGCAGACGAGCCGCGGGCCGCTGCTCGACGCGGGCGCGTTCGTCGCGGGCCTCGAGTACGCGACGGGCGTCGAGGCGACCGTGCTCGGCAAGCCGAGCCCTGCGTACTTCGCCTCGGCCCTCGACGCGCTCGGCGCCGAGCCCGAGCTCACGTGGCTCGTCGGCGACGACGCCGAGTCCGACATCCGCGCCGCGCAGCTCTTCGGCATGCGGACGGCGCTCGTCCGTACCGGGAAGTTCCGTCCCGACACCCTCGACGCGCTCGACGTGACCCCGGATGTCGTGCTCAGCTCGATCGCCGACTTGCCGGGTTGGCTCGAGCGGTCGGCGTAACGCGATGGCGGTGCGGGTCGGGACGGACGTGATCGAGATCGAGCGGATCCGCCGCGCGCTCGAGCGTCCCGGCTTCCGCGATCGCTGCTTCACGCCCGACGAGCAGGCCTACTGCGAGTCGCGCCGCAACCCTGCCGAGTCGTACGCGGCACGCTTCTGCGGCAAGGAGGCGGTCGGGAAAGCGCTCGGCTGCGGCGTGCTCTTCACGTGGAAGGAGATCGAGATCGTCGGGCCGCCGAAGCCGGGCGTCACGCTCGCCGGCAAGACGCTCGCCTTCGCGGAGCGGGTCGGGATGCGCGAGATCGACGTCTCGCTCACGCACTCGCACACGATCGCCGGGGCGACGTGCGTCGCCGACCTCGAGACGCCCCTGCTGCGCCGCCCGCGGTCGTGATGCACGAGCCGCTCTACGGCGCGGCCGAGATGCGCGCGGCCGAGGAGCGCTACCCCGGCTATCCCGAGACCACCGGGGAGTTGATGGAGCGCGCCGGCGAGGCGGTTGCGGCCGAGGTGCTCCGCGCCTATCCCGAAGCGCGCCGGATCGTTGCGCTCTGCGGCGGCGGCGCGAACGGCGGCGACGGGAGGATCGCGGCGAGAATCCTCCGCGAGGCGGGCCGGGACGTCGTGGAGACGAACGACCCCGCCGGCGCCGACCTCGTGCTCGACGCCCTCTTCGGCACGGGCTTCCACGGCGAGCCTCGCCCCGAGGCGACCGCCGCGATCGAGCGGATGAACGCGAGCGGGGCGCCAGTCGTCTCGGTCGACCTGCCCTCCGGGGTGGACGCCTCCACCGGCGAGATCGCGGGCGCCGCCGTCGCGGCCGCCCTGACCGTCACCTTCCACGGCCCGAAGGTTGGTCTCGCCGTCGCGCCGGGGCGGTTCCACGCGGGCCGCGTCGTCGTGGCGGACATCGGTCTCGAGCCCGCACCGACCGCGGTCGTGCGCGCGACGCCGGCCGTGCTCGAGCGTGTGCCGCGGCGCGGCGCCCGCGACACGAAGTTCTCGGCCGGCTCGCTGCTCGTCGTCGGCGGCGCGCCCGGCACGACGAGCGCCGCGGTGCTCGCCGCGACCGCCGCCCTCCGCGCCGATGCGGGCTACGTCACGCTCGCCGTCCCCGAGCACGCGCTGCCGGTCGCGGAGGCGCTCGCTCTCGAGCCCGTCAAGCGCGGCTTCTCCTGGGCCGACGCGGACACGACCCTCGCCGCGGACGCCGAGCGCTCCTCGGCGCTCGCGCTCGGCCCCGGCCTCGGCCGCTCCGACGAGGCGCGCGCTCTCGTCCGCGCGCTGCTCGAGCAGACAGAGCTCCCGACGGTCGTCGATGCGGACGGCCTCTTCGGCCTCGAGCCCGTCGCCCGGGAGGCGCCGACAGTGCTCACCCCGCATGCCGGCGAGCTCGCCCGGCTGCTCGAGGCAGAGACGGCGTGGGTCTCGGCGCACCGGCTCGAGGCGGCGGCGCGGGCGGCGGAGCGCTTCCACGCCGTCGTCCTCCTCAAGGGGGCGGACACGATCGTGCGCGCGCCCGACGGCACGACGGTCGTCTGCGACACCGGCCCGCCCTCACTCGCGACGGCGGGCACGGGCGACGTCCTCACCGGCGTCGTCGGCGCCTTCCTCGCGAAGGGGCTCGACCCCGCCGACGCCGCCGCGGCGGCGGCCGTCGCTCACGGCCTCGCCGCCAGGGCAGTGCCGCACCAGGTCGGGCTCGTCGCGTCCGACGTCGCGGCGGCGCTCCCGCTCGTGCTCTCCTAGCAACCAGCGAGCCGCCCGCGACGAGGTCGCCGGTCGACCACTCAGGCGGCGATCACGCGCCCGCCCGCGGGGGTCACCCGGACCTCCGGGCGGTCCATCAGCGCGCGTCGGACCTCCCTCGGCCAGAGCGTAGCCTCCAGAGAGCGCGCGAACAGCTCCTCGCCGAGGTCTGCGGCTTCGTGAGGGTCGCAGGCCTCGATGCACAGGACCATGCCGAGGCCGCCGAGCGTCAGCGAGCAGGTTGGCTCCGCCCCGGGTGCCAGCCTGGCCGCGTGCGCGCGGAGGCGCTCGAGAGCGTCGTCGCTCCGAACCAGGTCGAGCGGGTCTCGCCGGAGCTCGACGGTCCACCGGCCGACCTCACCGGCCGTCGCGTCACTGCCGTAGGATGGTGCGGGATGCGCGTCGATCGTCGCGCCCCAGCCGATGCCGCAGCTGTTCAAGTCGATCCGTTCCCCTGAGTCGAGTTCCCGCCCGTGCGAAGGCGGCCGCTCGAATGACGGTCGGCCCGCCATCTCCTCCGCCCGATCGCCCGTTCGAGTGACCGGCCGTGCTCGACGCACTCGACCGGCGGCCCTCCGCCCGCGCGGGCAGCGACAATGCCGGGCATGCCACGCTCGCTCGTCACGATCGACCTCGCTGCGATCAGGCACAACGCCCGCGTCCTAGCCGACGGGCTCGAGGGCGCCGAGCTGTGGGCGGTCGTCAAGGCCGACGGTTACGGGCACGGGGCGGCGGACGCCGCGCGGGCCGCGCTCGAGGGTGGGGCGACCGCCCTGTGCGTCGCGACGGTCGGCGAAGCGCTGCCGTTGCGCGAGGCGTTCGCCGGCGTGCGGATCCTCGTCCTCTGCCCGGCCGACCCCGGGGACGACGCGCGTGCGCGTGAGGCGTCACTCGAGCTCGTCGTCGCCGGCGAACGCGTGCCGGAGGGCGTGCAGGTCCACCTCAAGCTCGACACCGGAATGGGACGGTGGGGCCTCGCGGAGCTGCCGGCGCCAGGGCGCGACGTCGTCGGGTTGATGAGTCATTTCGCGACCTCCGACACCGATCAGCCGTTCGCGCGTCAGCAGCTGGAGCGGTTCCTGCGGGCGACCGACCCGTACGCCGGCCGCTACGTGCGCCACGTCGCGAACAGCGCCGCGGCGCTCACGATGCCCGAGACGAGGCTCGACGCGGTGCGGTGCGGGATCGCGCTGTACGGCATCGATCCGTTCGGCGAGGACGCGGGGCGGTTCGGGCTCCGGCCGGCGCTTCGCTGGGAGTCGGAGCTCGCACAGGTGCGGCGGCTCGCGCCCGGTGCCTCGACGGGCTACGGTCGGCGGTTCGTGGCGCTCGAGGAGACATGGGTCGGCGTGGTCCCCGTCGGGTACGCGGACGGCTTCCGGCGTGACCTCACGGGCACGGAGATCCTGGTCGGCGGCCTTCGTGCCCCGGTCGTCGGGATCGTCTCGATGGACACGCTCGCCGTACGGCTGCCCGGGCCCGTTGAGGTGGGAACGCCGGTGGCGCTCGTCGGCGACGGCATCACCCTCGAGGCCCATGCGGTCGTCGCCGAGACGATCGGCTACGAGCTTGCGTGCGGGATCCGCACGCCGCCCGGGCGGGCGACGCGGAGGATCGTCGGATGACGGATCGGGCGGAGCACCGCCGCGCGCTCCAGGAAGAGCGTCACGCCGACCTCGTCGCCCGCCTGACGAGGCTGCTCGCGCCGCTCTCGGGCGACGAGCGCGTCCTCGACGTCGGCTGCGGCACCGGCGCTCTCGCGTACGCCCTCGCGCCGCTCGTGGGGGAGGTCGTCGGCGTCGACGCCTCGGAGGAGTACCTGGCGCTCGCGCGCGAGCACGCGCCGCCCGGATGCACGTTCGTCCTCGGGGACGCGGCGGCGCTGCCGTTCCCGTACGGCGACTTCGACCTCGTCGGGTGCCTGCGCGTCCTCCACCACGTCCGCCGGCCGGAGCTCGTCGTCGCGGAGATGGCACGGGTGACGCGGCCAGGCGGCCGGCTCCTCGTCGTCGACCAGCTCGGCGACGTCGACCCGATGCGCAGCCTCGAGCTCGACCGCTTCGAGCGTGCCCGCGACGCCTCCCACACCCGTCTTCTCCCCGACGCCGACATCCGTGGCTACCTCGACGCAAACGACCTCGTCGTGAGCGCCAACGAGATCGTCACGGAGCGCCGTGACCGGGAGCGGTACCTCGACGTCGCCGGCCTCGAGGGCGAGGCGCGCGAGCGCGTGGCGCGCATGGCCCCCGCCGTCTTCGAGGTCGAGATGGGCTGGTACGTGGCGCGGAAGCCCTGAGCCTGCGTCGAGGAGACGACTGCCTATGCGTCTCCGTGACGCAACAATGGTAGTCTGTCTGACGCATGATCGACGACGTCAACCCGTTCGTCTACTCGCGCCCCGTGGCGCCCGAGGACGTCGTCGATCGCGACGACGAGGTTCGTGAGTTGCTCGGGAACGCCGTCGGAGGCCACTACGTGCGTCTCTTCGCGCCCCGCAAGTACGGCAAGACGAGCCTGCTCACGCGCGCGCTCCGCGACGGCGAGCGGACGGAGGGCCTGACCGGCGTGCTCGTCGACCTGTACCGCGTCTCGTCGGTCGCCGACGTGACGGTGCGGCTCGAGCGGGCGTACGCGAGGCACCTGCGCGGCGAGGTGCGCCGGCGCGTCGAGGCGCTCCTCCAGCGCACCGGCGTCGGGCTCTCGCTCGGCGCGTTCGGAATCAGCGCGCGGCTCCAGCTCGACCCCGCCCGTGACCCGCTGCCCGCCCTGCACGCCCTGCTCGACCTGCCACTCCGGCTCGAGGCGTCGGGGGGATACCGCGCGCTGATCGTGTTCGACGAGTTCCAGGACATCGGCCGGATCGACGGGCTCGACGGCCTGCTCCGCAGCCACATCCAGCACCAGGGCGAGGTCGCCTCCTACGTCTTCGCCGGCTCCGAGCCGGGGCTGATGCGGCTCCTGTTCGAGACGAAGGACCGCCCGCTGTACGGCTCGGCGGTGCCGATGCGCCTGGGCCGGCTCGAGGACGCCGATCTCGCGGCGCACGTCTCCGGCCGCTTCGCCGCCTCCGGACGGGAGGTGGGCGAGGCGCTCAACCCCCTGCTCGCGGCGGCCCGCGGCCATCCGCAGCGGGCGATGCTGCTCGCGTACCGCCTGTGGAACCGGGTCGGCCCCGGCGGGGAAGGCTCGCTCGAGGACTGGGAGGCGGCGCACGCGGCCGCGATGCGCGAGCTCGAGCCAGAGCTCGACGCTCTCTGGCGCGGCTTCGACACCTCGGAGCAGAAGACCCTCCGGGCGCTCGTCCTCGGCGACGGCTCCCCCTACCGCGGCGCCGCGCTCCGGCGCCTCGAGCTGACGAAGGACGCGGTTCGGAGAGCGTTGCCCCGGCTCGCGGCGACCGCCGAGATCGAGGAGCGCGAGGGAGGCGGGTACGAGATCGTCGACCCGCTGTTGGCGGAGTGGGTCGGGCGCCTCAACGACCGCGCCGGCGCGGATGCCTGACGCCTGTCAGATCGACCCGGGCCGGTAGTCCGACATCCCCGAGAAGCGGGCGACGAGCCCGGGTGCCAGCACCTGGGCGATCGAGACGAGCCGGTACGGAAACCACGGCACCGTGACCTCGCGCTTCCCCTTCTCGACGGCGCCGACGATCGCCTCCGCGACCCGCGGCGGCTGGATCACGAACCGCCCCAGGAGCCGGCTGCGGAGGACGCCTTTCTGCGGGAAGCCCTCGGTCTCGACGAAGCCCGGCATGACCGCGTGGACAGAGATCCCGCTGCCACGGAGCGCCGCTGCCAGCGAGCGCGAGAAGGCGAGCTGTGCGTGCTTGGACGAGGCGTACGCCCCGGCGGGGGCGAACGCGACCGTCCCCGCCACGGACACGACGTTGACGACGTGCGAGCCGCCGTCCGCCGCCGCCTGGCGGAGCCCGGAGAGTAGCGCCCGGGTGCACCAGACGCCCCCAGGTAGTTCACCTCGATCACCCGCCGCACGAGGTCGGGGTCGACCGCGAGGAACGTCCCGCGCGCCGGCATGCCGGCGTTGTTGACGAGCAGGTGGATCGCGGGATGGCGCTCGAGCACGCGCGCCGCCAGCGCCTCGACCGCCTCGCGCTCGCCCACGTCGCAGAGCTCGAGCTCCCCGCCGAGCTCGTCCGCGAGCGCGCGCAGCCGGTCCTCCCGCCTGGCGACGAGCACGCACCGCCAGCCCTTCTGCGCGAGCAGGCGGGCCGTCGCCTCGCCGATCCCCGACGACGCGCCGGTGACGATCGCGATCCTCTCTCCGGGCATCCGGGGGAATGTAGTGAACGCGGGCGGCGGGTTCGCATAGGATCGCGCCGTGGCGGGACGGTTCGAGGGCAAGCACGCGCTGGTGCTCGGCGTGGCCAACCGGCGCTCGATCGCGTGGGCGATCGCGGAGCGCCTCGCAGCCGAGGGTGCCGAGCTTGCATTCACCTTTCAGGGCGAGCGCATCGAGAAGAACGTGCGCGACCTCGCCGCGACGGTCGAGACGAGGCTCGTGACACCGTGCGACGTCCGCTCGGACGACGACCTCGACCGCGTCTTCGCCGAGACCGCGGACGCGTTCGGCGGCGGGCTCGACGTCCTCGTCCACTCGGTCGCCTTCGCGGCCGCCGAGGACCTCGAGGGCCGGTTCACCGACACGCCCCGCGACCGGTTCTGGCTGGCGGTCGACATCAGCGCCTACTCGCTCGTCGCCTGCGCGAAGCGGGCCGAGCCGCTGATGGAGGCGCGTGGCGGCGGCTCGATCGTGACGATGACCTACCTCGGCGGCGTGCGCGCCGTGCCGCACTACAACGTGATGGGCGTCGCGAAGGCGACGCTCGACGCGTCGATGCGCTACCTCGCCTGGGACCTGGGGCAGAAGCAGATCCGCGTCAACGCGATCTCGGCGGGCCCTGTGCGGACGCTCGCGGCGCGCTCGATCGCGGGGTTCACGACGATGGAGGAGATGTTCGAGCAGCGGGCTCCGCTCCACCGCGCGATCGACGCCGCCGACTGCGGCGCGGCCGCCGCATATCTCCTCTCCGACGACGCGCGCAACGTCACCGGGACGACGCTCTACGTCGACGCCGGCTACCACGCGATGGGGATGTAGGGGCGCCTTCTAGGCAAGCCGATTTTGGCTCAACCAAGCCGATTTGCCGGCTCTAGAGGACCGCCGAATGTCGTCCTTGTGTGGACCCGGTGATGACAGAAATTGTCGCCTACTGCGCCAACAAGGAGTGCGGTCGCACGGCTTCTGCAGTTGCGCTTCGGCGCCCTCCTTACCATAAAGGGGCCTCCAGGCTTCAGGAATCGGCTCCCTGCGCCGTCTTCCCTGCATCTACCGCGTTTCTTGTGCCTACGTCACCCCTCCTCGAAGCTCCCTGAACGACCCCGAAGACGCCCCGACCTGTCCCCAGAACCTCTCCCCATCCTCGATCGTGGAGCACCTCCCTGAAAGGGAGCGACCCTCTCGGTCGCGGAATGGGCGTCAGGCAACGCCCGAGATCGCGTCGCCGATCAGCTTCACCCCGATGACGAGCAGTAGCACAGCCATGATCACGGCGTTGTTCTGGGTCATCCATGTCTTTAGGCGATCGAGGAGGTCGGCCGAGCGCTCGCCGAGGGCGAAGTAGATGACTACCGGGGCCGCCACGCCGATCGACGCGACGACCGTGAAGACGAGGAGCGCGACCGTCTGCTCGCCGGCGGAGATCCCGGTCTCGGCGATCGCGGCCATCCCGGCCACGATGAGGAGCAGGTTCTTGGGGTTGAGGGCCGAAAGGACGATGCCCGCGCCGCCCGCCTTGGCAGGGGTGAATGCATCCAGGCTTCCCATCCACCTCGGGGTTGCCGCTTCTGCTCCCTCGTGCGGGCGGCGTCGCCATTGCGTGGCGGCGAGGGCGAGGAGGCCGAGGCCGAGGATCAGCTTCAGCCAGTTGACCCAGTCCGCCGGCTGACCCTCGGCATGGGCGTCCGCGCCACTGGCGATGACGAGCAGGATTGCGCCCGCGCCAGCCACACCAACGATCCAGCCTAGGAGGAACGCAGGCCCGTTCGCTCGTCCGCGTGCTGTCACGAGCATGAGCACGACGGCGACGATGGGCAACGGGCTGATCGCGACGCCCACGGCGGCCGGGAGCATGTCGCCGATTGCCTCACCCATGCGCAACGGTGGTTGGTGTGCTCATCCCTTCTCGTTGATCGAGATCCACGACTCGAACGGTTGGAGCTCGTCAGAGCTGCCGTTCTTCCGTGGCATCGCCACGACGTGCTCCGACACTCTCACGCAAGACTCTGGCACGTCTTCGGCCAAAGTGGCCGATGCGAGTCTTGCCGCGGGAGGCCCAGGATGGAGGCTCTTGGGAGCACGCAAGCGAGACGAAAGGAAACACCATGCCCGAGTCAACGAACGACACTCCCGTGCTCGACCTACTCGCGAGCATGACCGCGGATTCGATCGGGGCGTCGAGCCTCGACCCCGAGGCGCTCGTCCTTGCCCGAATCGCAGCGCTCGTGGCGGTCGACGCACCGGCGGTTTCGTACCTCCTCAATCTCGAGGCTGCGAGCGAGTTCGAGATCGACCCCGACAGGATTCGCGGCGTTCTGGCCGCGATCGCCCCGATCGTCGGCACCGCGCGCATCGCATCTGCGACGGGGAAGATCGTCGAGGCGCTCGAGATGGAGCTCGAGATCGCCGACCTCGAGGCGGCGAGGACGACATAGGGGCACGGACGACATACGCTCGCTCGGCCCACGGCTGGGCGCATCGCTCTCGAACGAGGTCAGTGCGCGCGCGCGATGCAGCGAAAACCGATGTGGCCGGTCGAGGTGTCGAGGGCCTCGCCCTGGCGTGCGGCTGGCCTGTAGCGCAGGCAGTAATTCGGCGCGCACAGGTGCGAGCCGCCCTTGATGACCTTGCGCGGGACGTGCTCACCCGGCTGGCCGGTCGCGTTGCTCGGGTCGTGTGAGGTCACGCGCGGGTTACGCGGCACGCAGCACGGCGACTGGACCTCGTCTGCGTGCCGCGGCGTGAACCAGTCGCTCGTCCACTCCCAGACGTTGCCGCAGACGTCGAAAAGGCCGTAGCCGTTCGGTGGGAAGCTCTTCACCGGGGACGTGCCCTCGTGGCCGTCGAGGCGCAGGTTCTGCCAGGGGAACTCGCCCTGCCAGGTGTTGGCGGCCGGCTTTCCGTGCGGGAAGTGTTCGCTGCCCCATGCAAACGGAGCGCCCTCGAGGCCGCCGCGAGCGGCGCGCTCCCACTCGGCCTCGGTCGGGAGCTCCTTCCCGGCCCAGGCCGCATAGGCCTCGGCGTCCTCGTAGGCGACGTGCACGACCGGATAGCGATCGCGACCGTTGATCGAGGTCTTCGGCCCGCTCGGGCGTTTCCAGTACGCACCGGGCACGTACTCCCACCAGTTGCGGAAGTCGTCCAGGTTCACCGGGCCGGCCGTCTTCCGGAACACGAGCGAGCCGGGGACGAGCAGCTCCGGGTCTGCACCGGGATAGTCCTCTGGGTCGAGCGGGCGCTCGGCGACGGTGACGTACCCGGTCTCGCGCACGAAGCGGCGAAACTCAGCCGCCGTCACCGGCGCCTCGTCCATCCAGAACCCGTCGACCTCGACGCGATGCACGGGCCGCTCCTCGGGATAAAAGTCCTCCGAGCCCATCAGGAACGTCCCGTCAGGGACCCAGCGCATCCCCGGGGCGGGGGACGGCCCGGGCGAGGCCGGCTCGAACCGAGTCGCCGTCACCGGGCGAGTGTCGCACACGCGCTCAGCGCGAACGGCCCGCGCTCGGCGTCCGAGGTCAGGGTGAGATGGGCGAGGCGTAGGCATGGACAGGCACTCGCAGCGCGAAGGTCGATGACGTGACGGACAGCGGGATCACGTCTGCGTTGGCTGCGTACCTGCATGCGCTTGCTCCACGGTCGCTGGCCGAGGCTGCGCCCGGGCTCGCGACGCTGCTGCGCTACCCGCGCACGTATCTCCGCTCGGATCTCGTCGCAGGTGTCACGGTGGGGGCGGTGGCGGTGCCGTCGTCGCTGGCGATGGCGGAGCTTGCCGGAATGCCCGTCGTCTATGGCCTATATGGGACGTTCCTGCCGCTCGCCGTCTATGGGCTGCTGGGGACGTCGCGCCAGCACGTGATCGGGCCCGACTCCACGCTCGCGGCGCTGACCGCGGTGACGGTCGCTCCGCTGGCGACGGCCGGAGGTGAGGTGGACCCGGCGCAGTACGTCGCGCTCGCCGCCGCACTGGCGCTCGCGATGGGGCTGCTCCTGTTCCTGGCCGGGGCGCTTCGGATGGGGTTCGTCGCGGACTTCTTCGGGAAGCCCGTACTGCTCGGGTACATCAACGGCGTCGCGTTGATCGTGATCTCGTCCCAACTCGGGAAGCTCCTCGGGATCAGCGTGGAGGTGAGCGACTTCTTCGCCGTGGTCTGGGAGGTGCTGTCGGAGCTGGGCGACGCGAACCGGCCCACTGTGCTGTTGAGCGCTGCGCTGCTAACGGGCGCGATCGCCGTTCGGCGCTTCGTTCCGTCGGTGCCTCCGTCGCTCGTCGTGCTCGCGCTCGCGCTCGTGATCGCAGCGCTCGTCGACCTGGAGGATCATGGGATCGCAGTCGTCGGGAAGGTATCGGGCGGCCTCCCCTCGTTCGGGCTGCCGGGGGTCGGAGCAAGCGATTTCCTCGAGCTCGTGCTTCCGGCGGCGGCGTTCTCGCTCATCGCCTTCGCCGACCTGACCGCCACCGTACGCACCTTCGCCCAGAAGCACGGGTACGAGGTGGACGCCAACCGCGAGCTGACCGCGGTCGGCGGCGCCAACCTCGTCGGAGGTCTGACGGGCGCGTTTCCGGTCTCCTCGTCCAATTCCCGGTCCGCGGTCAACGACTCCACCGGTGCGAGGTCGCAGGCCGCGGTCGTCGTTGCTGCGGGAGTGGTCGGCCTCTTCCTGCTCTTCGCGATGCCGCTGATCGAGCCGCTTCCGACCGCGGCGCTCGGGGTGATCATCGTGGTCGCAGCGGCTGGCCTGATCAACGTTCGCTCGATCTGGCGTCTTCGACGCGTCCGCGGGGAAGAGGTCGCGCTTGCGCTGGTCGCTTTCGGCGGCGTGCTCGTCTTCGGCGTCGTGGGCGGTGTCGTGGTCGCGATCGCGCTCTCGATCGGCGTGTTCCTCTACCGTGCCGCGCGGCCGCACGACGCCGTGCTCGGCCGGGTCGAGGACGTCGACGGCTACCACGACATCGCACGCTGGGGACGTGCCGAGACGGTGCCCGGGCTGCTCGTGTACCGCTTCGACGCGCCGCCGTTCTTCGTCAACGCCACGTATCTCCGAGAGCGCGTCTTGGCCGTCGTCGATGCCGCCGAAGACGTCACGTGGCTAGTGCTCAACGCCGAGGCGTGGACGTACCTCGACTCGACGGCGATCGACGTGCTGGCTCGGCTCGTCGACGAGCTCGAAGAACGCGGCGTCGTCCTCTGTCTGGCACGCCTGAAGGCACGCCAGCGCACGATTCTCGAAGACACTGGCCTCGCTAGTCGGATCGGGCGCGACCGCCTGTTCCCCACCGTGCAGGCCGCCGTCGCGGCCTTCGAGGCGGCAGGGTCGGACAGTGGGCGCTGACCGATGCGGATTGCACGTCCGTGCCGTGCTCTCGCACCGTGCTCGCTAGTGCATGCCGAATTGCTCCATCCTCTCGACGGCCTCCGATCGCGTCGAGACGCCGAGCTTGTTGTAGATCGACGACACGTGCGTCTTCACGGTTGCGCGAGACAGATGGAGGCGCCCTGCAATCTCCTTCACGGACAGGTGGGTCGGGAGGAAAGGGAGTATCCGAAGCTCGGCGGCCGTGAGGTGAAGATCGTCCGCGCGAGCGATCCTCGCATCGAGCTCGGCGAGCCGCGCCGGGAGCGTTCCCGGATCTGGGTAGTCGTGCAACGCGGCTCGTGCGAGGTCGGCATGCTCCCCCGCGGCCACGCGGTCGCCGAGGTCGAGGCTGAGGTTCCCCCAGCGCACGTTGATGTCCGCATCGAACCAATGCACGCCCCACATGGGCGAGACCGTTTCACTGATGTGATCGAGTTCGAGCGCCGCTCGGGCCGTGTCGCCGTCATGGGCGAGCACGAGTGCATGAACCAGGAGTCCGGGGACCGCCTGGATGGTGTGATCGAGGTGGTGCTCGGCGCTGTCCGCCCTCCCCTCTCTGGCCCACTTGCGGGCGTCGGCCCAGCGGCCGGCGTCCGCGGCGGCGAAAGCGAGATAGGCGAGCACGAAGGCGCGGTCTGCGGCGAGCTCGGGACCGGGGAAGAGCAACACCGCCCGTTGCAGCCAGCCGATCGCCTGCTCGGTGTCGCCGAGCAGGACGTACGCCGTGCCGATGGAGAGGCAGCAGTCCTTCGTCCAGGGCGAGCCGGCAGCTTGTTCTGTTGCGTACGCGGATCGAGCGTCGTCGAGCATCTGGTGGATCCCGTGCGGGGCCAGGGTCCCGCGGAGAATCGCCAGCCACGAGCGGACAGAGGTTGCTCCGGCCGCGCAGGGCACGTCGAGCTCGCCCTGCTCAGCGGCGTTGATGAAGCGCTGAGCTCGGTCCACTCGGTCCGCGCCGCCAAGGAGCAGCTCGGTCCAGCCCGCCACGATCGCGAGCTGGGGGTCGGACGCGATCTCGTCGTCGCTGCACGCCTCGAGCCAGAGGCGTAGCGTCTCGACCTGGCCGCGGTTCACCATGGTGTCCGCGACTGTCGCCGCGACCCTTCCCGCCTGCGCGAAGTCGCCGCACTCGCGTGCGCAGCGGAAGGCCTCCTCCGGGTCGCCGCCGTCTCGCTCGTGCCACTCGGCTGCGCGGGCCAGATACGTCGCCGCGAGTTCCGGGTGCGACCGGTCGAGCTCGGCGCGGAGGAGCTCGCCGAAGAGGTGGTGGTAGCGGTACCAGCCGCGCTGGTCGTCGAGCGGTATCAGGAACGAGTTCGAGCGCTCGAGCTCGAGCAGCTCGTCCCTGGAACCGGTCGTTCCGAGGACGGCGTCGCACAGGGGCGCGGACATCCGTCGGAGCACGGAGGTTGCGAGCAGGAACCGCTGCCGCTCCTCGGTGGCCTCGGCGACGATCACCTCGGCGAAGTAGTCGGCGATCGCCCGCTGCGGACCGCTGATCCGCTCGAGGACGCCGTCGCCCGATGCGGACCCGCGGAGCGCTTGCAGGGCGAGCACCATGCCGGCCGGCCATCCCTCCGTTCGCTCCCGAAGACGCTCCAGCGACGGCTCGGAGAGATCTGCACCGCTCAGCGTCGTGAGTGCCCTCGCCTCGCGAGCGTCGAACGTGAGGTGCTCGGCGCGGAGCTCGACCAGGTCGCCCGCGGCGCGTCGGCGCGCCAAGGGGAGCTCGGGGTCTCTGCGCGATACGAGCACGACCTGCGAGCCCGCAGGAATCTCGCCGAGAAGGGACTCGAGAAGCGCGAGGCTGTGCTGCCCGCTCAGCTCGTGTACGTCGTCGAGAATCAGCTCCAGCGGGGCGAGGCGGGCGAGCTCGGTCGCCAGTGCGGGGAGCACGACCTCCTCGACCCGCGGCGCCATGGTCGAGAGCTCGTCGAAGAGCTCCGGGGCGACCGGGTCGAGCAGATCGAGGGCATGCGCGAAGTCGCTGAGGAACACGATCGGGTCGTTGTGCCCGTGGTCGAGGTTGATCCACGTGGCCGGACGACCGCAGCCCGCAGCCCACTGGGCCGCGAGCGTCGACTTCCCGTAGCCACCCGCGGCCGAGATCAGGACGATCGGGGCATCGCTCGCGGAAGTGAGTTGCCGCAGCAGCCGTGGCCGCTCGACGGCATGCTCGTGGCGGGGTGCGCGAACCTTCGAGTACCGGAGTGGCGGCACCGGCCGAGTCGTCTGTGCGCTCGCCGGAGGAGGCGCCGCCCGAGCCTCAGCCATGGCTCTCGCCACGCGTCAGCACTCGCCTGCCAGCAACGCGCATGCGCCCCGACCCCCCGGACCAGAGTTGTCTCGATCAGTCAACGACGCTTGGAGCATATCGGCCACTTTGGCCGAGGAGCCGTGACGCCCGCCAATGACAAGCTCGCCGTGTACACGCTCAAGGAAGGAGACCACTCGATGGCGACAACGCCTGACCGTCATGCGCGCGCGATGCTGCCGATCCCAGATCGCCCGAAGCCGGGGCTCACGACCTACGACGCCAAGGATCCCGACACCGCGTATCCGCCGATCGAGCCGCTGCTCCCGCCAGAGGGTGCGCCCAACGTGCTCATCGTGTTGCTCGACGACGTCGGCTTCGGCGCGTCGAGCGCGTTCGGCGGACCGTGCCAGACGCCGACGGCCGAGCGTCTCGCCGCGGGGGGTCTTCGCTACAACCGCTTCCACACCACCGCGCTGTGCGCGCCCACCCGTCAGGCGTTGCTGACCGGTCGCAACCACCACTCGGTTGGAATGGGAAGCATCACCGAGACCGCGACGTCGGCGCCGGGCAACAGCTCGCTGCGGCCGAACACCAAGGCGCCGTTGGCGATGACGCTGAAGCTGAACGGGTACTCGACCGCGCAGTTCGGCAAGTGCCACGAGGTGCCGGTGTGGCAGACGTCGCCGCTGGGGCCATTCGACGCCTGGCCGTCCGCAGGCGGCGGGTTCGAGACCTTCTACGGGTTCATCGGCGGGGAGAACAACCAGTGGGATCCCGCGCTGTACGACGGCACGACCCCGGTCGAGCCGCCGGCGACCCCCGAGGAGGGCTATCACCTGACCGAGGACCTCGCCGACCGGGCGATCGGGTGGATCCGCCAGCAGAAGGCTCTGATGCCCGACCGCCCCTTCTTCACGTACTTCGCGCCGGGCGCGACGCACGCGCCGCACCACGTCCCGAAGGAGTGGGCCGACAAGTACGCCGGCCAGTTCGACGGGGGTTGGGACGTGCAGCGGGAGCGGACCTTCGCGAAGCAGAAGGAGATGGGCGCGATCCCCGCGGATGCCGAGCTGACCGCCCGCCACGATGAGATCACCGCCTGGGACGACATGCCCGACGACCTCAGGCCGGTGCTCGCCCGCGAGATGGAGGTCTACGCCGGGTTCCTCGAGCACACCGACCACCAGGTCGGACGCATCATCGACGCCATCGAGGACCTCGGCATCCTCGACGACACGCTCATCTTCTACATCGTCGGCGACAACGGCGCCTCCGCAGAGGGGACGATGAACGGCGCCTTCAACGAGATGGCGAACTTCAACGGGATGGCCGCCCTGGAGACCCCCGAGTTCATGCTCTCCAAGATGGACGAGTTCGGATCGCCCGAGTCGTACAACCACTACTCGGTGGGCTGGGCATGGGCGATGAACACGCCGTTCCAGTGGACCAAGCAGGTCGCCTCCCACTGGGGTGGCACCCGAAACGGCACCGTCGTGCACTGGCCCAACGGGATCGACGAGAAGGGCGGATTGCGGCAGCAGTTCACCCATGTGATCGACGTCGCCCCCACGGTCCTCGAGGCGGCCGGGCTCCCCGAGCCGACGATGGTCAACGGCGTCCAGCAGTCGCCGATGGAAGGCACCAGCATGCTGTACACGTTCAAGGGCGCGGACGCCTCAGAGCGTCACGACCTGCAGTACTTCGAGATGTTCGGCAACCGCGGCATCTATCACAAGGGCTGGAGCGCGGTCACCAAGCACAAGACGCCGTGGGTGCTCGTCGGCGGCGACCTGCCGGCGTTCGACGACGACGTCTGGGAGCTGTATGACGGCAGCGTCGACTACAGCCAGGCCAACGATCTGAAGGCCGAGCATCCGGAGATGCTCGCCAAGCTGCAGCGGCTTTGGCTGATCGAGGCGACCACGTACAACGTGCTGCCCTTGGACGACCGCAGCGGCGAGCGAGTCAACCCCGACATCGCCGGGCGTCCCACCCTCGTTCACGGAAACTCCCAGCAGTTCTTTCCGGGGATGGGGCGGCTCTCGGAGAACTCGGTCGTGAGCATCAAGAACAAGTCGTTCTCGGTGACCGCCGAGGTGGATGTCCCCGACGACCGGCCGCTGCACGGGGTGATCATCGCCCAGGGCGGCCAGTTCGGCGGCTGGGCCGTGTACGCCACCGGTGGACAGCTCAAGTTCACCTACAACCTGCTCGGCATCAACCACTACACCGCGGCAGGGGATGCGCCCATCCCGTCGGGCAAGCACCAGCTCCGCGCCGAGTTCGCCTACGACGGTGGTGGGCTCGCGAAGGGCGGCGGCGTCACCCTGTACTGCGACGGCGAGCAGATCGGAACCGGACGGGTCGAGGCGACCCAGCCGATGATCTTCTCCGCCGACGAGACCACCGACATCGGCTACGAGTCGGGCACGCCCGTGAGTCCCGACTACACCACCCGAGAGAGCAAGCTCAACGGGAAGCTGCACTGGGTGCAACTCGACCTCGGCTCCGACGACCACGATCACTACATCGACCCCGAGGAGCGACTCCGCATCGCGACGGCGCGCCAGTAGCGGCTTCACGGCGGCGTGGACGAGCGTCGCGACGACCGCTCGTGTAGGCACTCGACGGCGCGCTACTGCTCTGTGCCGCCTCGCTCTCGCCGAGCACGGCCATGCGCAATGGTCGTGCTCGGCGTTCATGGCCGAGCTCTTGCTCGGGCTGATGGAGTTCGCGGGCGCGGGCGGCTCGATGAAGCGATATCGGCCACTTTGGCCGAGGCTCATCGGTGGTCCGTCGTGGAAGGCTCGGACACCGTGCAGGACGAAGCCCCGAGGAACAGCAGCTCTCCCGCGGCGGTACGGCTCACCCCGGCCGAGTCACGGGTGCTCGGCCTGCTCTCCACGCACCTGACGCTCGCGGCGATCGGCGATCGACTCGGGTCGAGCCGATCCACGGTGAAGACGCACGTCGCGCACATCTACGCGAAGCTGGCGGTCACCTCGCGCGGGGCAGCTGTGGAGCGAGCGCGGGAACTTGGGCTGCTCCGCGGCGCGAACTCGACGAGGACCCGAGCGGAGCCGACGTGAGGACCCTTCGCTTCCGCGGCAGGCGTCACGACGAGTCGGCGCGATCCCCGTCCGAGGACGACTCCCAGGTCATCCAGATCGACGTGGGCGAGCTGTCGGCGGTCTTCGCGGCGCCGCGCTGGCTGCGCGACCTCGGACTTGCCTCGTGGTTCGTCGTGGGGGTCGCCGCACTCCTCGTCGGCCTCGTCCTCCTCCTGGGCGCGACGTCCGCGATCACGCAGCCGGTACTGGCCGCGTTCGTCGTCGCCTGCGTCGCCTCACCCCTCGTGGGCTGGCTGCAACTGCACGGAGTCCCGCGCGCCGCCGGGGCCGCGTTGGTTCTCCTGGGCCTGGTCTCGCTCGCGGTGCTGATGATCATCCTGGTGATCGGCGGCATCTCATCCCAGTCCGACGAGATCGGTTCAACGGCCGGTAGTGCTGCCGACAAGGTGCAGGGCTGGCTCGAAGACGCCGGCGTCGACTCCTCGGGCGCCGCGAGCGCCAATGACGCCACCCAGGACAGCGTCTCCACGAGCGTCTCCACGTTCCTCCACGGGATCGTGAACGGAATCGAGAGCCTCGCGTCGGTGGCGCTCGGCCTCTCCTTCGCCGCCCTCAGCCTCTTCTTTCTGCTGAAGGACGGGCCCTCGATGCGCGGCTGGGTCGACCGGAACATGGGGGTCGAGGAGCCGGTCGCCCGAACGATCACGAGCAACGTGATCGTTTCCCTGCGGCGCTACTTCGGGGGAGTGACGATCGTGGCCGCCTTCAACGCCGTCGTCGTGGGCATCGGCGCGATCGTGCTCGGCGTCCCGCTCGCCGGCACCATCGCGCTCATCTCGTTCGTCACGGCCTACATCCCGTACATCGGCGCTTTCGTCGCCGGGGCGTTTGCCGTCGTCCTCACGCTCGGGTCGGAGGGCACCACCGAAGCGATCATCATGCTCGTCATCGTCCTGCTCGCGAACGGCCTGCTCCAGAACATCCTCCAGCCGATCGCGTTCGGGGCGACGCTCGGACTGAACCCGCTCGTCGTCCTCATCGTCACGGTCGGCGCCGGCGCGCTCTTCGGCATGGTCGGCCTCGTGCTGGCCGCTCCGCTCACGTCGGCGGCCGTGCACATCAGCGCGGAGCTCGCCCGCGCGAAGGCCGAGGCCCGCAGGAAGGCTCAGCCGGAGACGGAGGCGGGCTCCGCGACCCCGGCCGAGGTCCCCGGGGGAGCATGAGCCCGTCCGCAGCGGCTGCGAAGCCCTCCAGTGTCCTCCCGTTCCACGATCCGTCCCGCCGTCGGCGGCTTGTCAAGGTCGGGAGCTGGATCGTCGGGACCGTGCTCGTCCTCGGCGTCCTTCAGCTCGCCGGTATCGACGTCCTCGACTGGCTGGAGAACCTGTGGGACGAGATCAAGGCCGTGCCGGCGGGCTACATCGTCGGAGGGCTCGTCTTCCAGACCGGAGTGACGGTCTTCGCGGCGGTCTCCTATTACGGGATCCTGAGCGCCGCCTACCCACGTGAGGTCACGTTCCCGCCGATCCTGACCGCCTACGCGGTGGGCGTTGCGATGAACAACTTCTTGCCCGCGAACATCGGCACGTTCGTGACGCTGCTCATGTTCGTGGCGATCATCCCCTCCTGCGCCTTCGCCGGCGCGTTCGCCGCCTACCTCGTGCAGAAGATCTTCTTCACCCTCGCGGGGACGTTCGTCTATCTCTACCTGTTCCTCTCGGTGCCGGGCTCGTTCGACGAGAACCTCGGCAACATCACCGAGCACCCGGTGCTGGCGGTCTCCATCGCCGTGGGGGTCGTGCTCCTGATCGTCCTGCTCAGCCGCACGTTCTGGGCACAGGTGAAGAAGTTGTGGGCGAAGGCGAAGAAGGGCGGTGTCATCCTTTCGCAGCCGAAGCGCTACTTCACCCGCGCATTCCTGCCCTCGTTCCTCTCGTGGATCTGCAAGCTGGTCGTGGTCGGGATCTTCCTCGCGGCATTCGCCATCCCCGTGACGTTCGAGTCGATCATGTGGGTGGTCGGTTCGGGCTCCCTGGCGAACGTCGTCTCGTTCACGCCGGGCGCGGTTGGGATCACCCAGGCGACGAACGCGCTCGCCCTGGACAGGTGCTGCGACGTCCCGCAGGTGCAGGCGGTCGACTACTCGACGGCGCAGCAACTGATCACGACGGCCTGGAACGTGCTCGTCGCCCTCGTCCTCACCGTGTGGGTGTTCGGCTGGACCGGCGGGAAGCAGCTGGTGAGCGAGTCGTACACAGGCGCCAAGGAGAAGGTCGCCGAGCAGAAGGAGCAGCGGGCGGCGAAGAAGGAAGCGAAGCGGGAGCAGCTCGGGGAGTCTGGCGCGGGCAGGTTCGCGCGGCTTCGGCACCGGGACGACTCCGACGACGCCGAGCACCGGGACGAGGGCGGCTAGATGGCCGCCCCCGGCTACGGCGAGCGGCCGGTCCGAGTCGCGCTCGCAGTCACCCAAGATGCCTGATCGACGCGGTCGCGCCGAGGACGACACAGTCGCTGTCCGGCGACCCCGGCCAGCCGCTCTGCTCCTCGTGCTGTGCCCGCCGAGGCGACTGCGGTCCCGCGCATGACTCGCCCGAGCTTCGTCGAGCGACAGCTATCACGATTCGAGAGCAGTCGCCTCTCGGTACGCAGCGCTGTCAACGTGATCGTCGTCGCGACCTTCGCGGTCGTCGTCATCGGGGGCGCCCTCATACGCGTGCTCGACGGCGACGAGTACTCGTCGATCTGGGAGGGCATGTGGTGGGCGCTGCAGACGGTGACGACGGTCGGCTATGGCGACGTCGTTCCACAGGAGCCGTTGGGCCGGCTCGTCGCGGCCTTCGTCATGCTCGAGGGTGTCGCCTTCCTGGCGATCGCGACCGCCGCGATCACCTCCGCCTTCGTATCGCGCGCGGGGCGCGAGTGGGAAGCCGCACGCGACGCTGCCGACGAACGCCGAACCGCGGACACCCAGGCAGTCCACGGCCGGATCGACGAGCTCCACGCGCGCCTGGACCGGATCGAAGCCCTGCTTTCAGGCCAGCCGGCCCCGAAGCAAGACTCGTGACCGCGCTCCTCGCGAGCGGCTACCTCACGACGCCTTCCTGCGTGCCAGGAGAGCGGGGAGAGCAGCTCCGGCCAGGTACGCGACGGCGACGCCGATGACCGTGTCCGAAACGCGTTCATGTAACTCGATCTTCACGTCGGCCAGCTCGGCCTCGCCGTAGAGCAACGCCCACAGGATCAGGAATGACGTGAACGCGGGGGTGACGTACCAGCGGCTCTCCGAGGTCGCCGCCATCATCACCAGGACCAGCCAGAGGACGACGGCGATGACGCCGTACGACGGAAGAACCAGCAGCAAGAGCGCCGCCCAGGATCATCAGTCTGGCGACCTTGGCCGACTCGCCGATTCCGCTGTAGGTCAGCCCGATCGCCGTCAGGGGCATGATCACGCTCAACGCCAGGACGCCGGCAGCCTTTTCCGCGGCCACCTGAGCAGCCCAGTAGGACACGACGAACATGCCGACGATGGCCAGCGGAACCCACAGCGCCAGGATCGAGCCGAGGAGGATGGAGACGCCGAAGAAGAGCCCGACGATCAGCACGACCTTTCTCTCCCTGCGTTCTGGGGCTAGCCCGACGATTGCTGCCGGAATCGACCCGAGCAGGAGGAAGGTGCCGTAGAGGACCTCGCCGCTCAAGATCGTGATCAGGGCGGCGAGCGCCATGACCGCGCCGAAGCCGGCGAATCGCCAGTTCCAGCTGATGTCGCTCGGTTTCACGCCACTATCCTGACTCGCCTCCCGAACGGGGCGGGGCTCGTCAGCTGTTCAGTACGGCGAGGCAGAAGCCGAGAGCGGTCGCGGCCCCGGCGAGCGGCCCTCCGCGCTCGAACGAGAACGGCATCAGGGAGTTGGTCAGCATCGCGAGCAGCCCTCCCGCAGCGAGGGCCGCCGCACGGTCGCCGTGCACGGCCGCCGAGAGGTCCGTTCCAAGGAAGCCGATGGCCGCGGCCACGCCGCAGGCGAGGACGACGAGCAGCCAGACCTGTCCGAGCCGGCGGGGCCCCCAGCCGCTTCTCGCGAGGTCGGCCGAGGGCGCGATCGCCTGCGGGAAGTTCGAGATGAAGATGGCGGCGACGAAGCCGAGGCTGATCGGGATGCCGACCCCCACCTGAATGCCGAGGATCAGCGACTCGGGGACGCCGTCGACGACCGATCCGACGATGATCCCCATCGCGCCGCCCGACCCCGCCGAGCCGAAGCGCTTCTCGACGAAGGCGTCGGCGACGAGGAACACGGCGACGCCCACCAGCATCCAGACACCGGTCTGCCAGGCCTCGATGTGCTCCATCGACTCCGGAAGCAGGTCGAAGGAAACGGCGGCGATCATCGCTCCGGCTCCGAAGCCACCGAGGATCCCGACGAGCTTGCTGGGCACCGTCACCCAGCAGACGAGGAGCCCTCCTACGAGCAGGGATGATTGCGCGAGCAATCCCCAGCCGAATGCCTCGAGCACGAGGCGACTCTATTGGCGGTTCTGGGGCGGCGCATCGGCCACAGTGGGGGAGCCTCCGGTCATCGACTCACGGCGTCCCGGCTCTGCGTAGGGGGTCGTCCATATCAGCCACTTTGGCCGATGCGACGTCGCCGAGATCGAGAGAAGACTTCGCGCCAATCCAGTTATCTCTTCAAGCGGAGGTCAGACATGTCGACCAGCGAAGCCGCGCAGCCGGCAGGCGTTGCGAACAGCTACGCCACTGCGGAGCCGATCCTCATGTGACTCGCCTGATGGCTCGATCGGTTGTCGGAGGATGCTCCGAGTTGCACTCAGGCGTCCGCGTAGCCCTATAGGAAGGAGTCCAAGCAGTGGACACGTCTATCAGTCAGCCCGCAACGGCCACGTCAACCAGTCGGTTCGAGATGGCCACGGACGACAGCTACGCCCGCATGGAGCGGCGAGTCTTCGCCATCTTCATGATCATCGCCCCACTCATCCTGATACCCGCAACGATCATCCATCCGAGGCACGGCATCCAGCCCACGGACGGGGCGGAGTACTTCGGCGCCGCATACGACCACACGGTCCGGTTCTACATTGCGCACACGGGGTACTTCCTGACGGCGACCACCCTGATCGTGGCAATGATCGGGCTGACATGGCTGGTACGGCCGACCCATCCCAAGGCGGCCTTCTGGGGTCTGGTGCTCTCGGCCATGGGTTTTGTGGGCTGGGGCGCGATCGACGGGATGGATTTCATGACCTTCAACGCCGGCAGGTTCGCTAACCAGCCTCAGGGCCTGGACTTCAACACGATGCAGGCCTATATCGATGACGCGCTGGGAGACCAACTCGTCCTGACCCCGGTATTCGGCGTCTTCTCGTTGGCCATCATCGGTGTCGCTGTGACCGCCGTTGGACTCCACCGGGCGGGTATCGCCCCCTCTGGCGCGCGTTGTTGCTGCCAATCGGCATAGCCGGCGTGATCAGCTTCCTCGAATATCCGCCGCTGGAGATCACCTCCGGCATCTTCGTGGCCGCGGCCCTCCTTCCGATCGGCGTGCGCCTGCTGAGGCATCCGGACGAGCCGCTGACCACCCGCGTCAATCTCGCGATCGCTGGCGCGGTTGCGGTCTATGCCATCGTCCTCATCGCTATCGTCAGCCAGACTCCGGGCGGCATCCTCGAAGGCTGAAGCAGGAACATGCGACCGACAGCACCACGGCGCGCCATGCCCCCTGCGAGCGATAGCTTGAGCGGGAGGGACCCGGGTGCGGCCGTGCTCACGAGCGTCATCGTCGCCAGGCCGACGCTCGCCACGCTGGTGGCTCAGCGATGGGCCGGCCGTCCCCGTACCCCGCTCACGGTACGACCGTCAGGTCGGCCTCAACCGGGCCGGAATCCTGTCCGTCTGGATCGCCGGGTTGATGCCAATCGGCATGGTGGGCGTCGCGGCTTCCCTCGACTATCCAATTCCACTGGTCATCTCCGGCCTTCTCCTGCCCAGGGACTCATCGGCATGCGGCTGTTGCGGGCGCCGGCTGTGGGGCTCGCTTCGCCGGGCCGAGTGTGATTGTCCGGATGGGGACTCATCGCCAGCGCGACCTCAGCTGCCTGGCGTGTGTCTCGCCTGTGGACGACTCGTGCGAGCGGGGTGCCCGGATGCACGAGCTTTTCGATGTAGGGTCGGTCGCGGCGACCGCGCCCGAGCCGGGGTGAGCGCAAGGCGATGTGTCCGTTCAGTGAAGTAGTCGCTCACGGCGGTACAGCCGGCGCGGTCGTCGAGTTCTGCACCGTGATAGCCGTCGGCGCGGTGTTTGCGGCCGTCTGGGTCCGCGAGCGGATCGCCCGAAAGAATCGACCCATGCCGGAACTTCAAGACGAGGAGTAGGCGAGCAAGCGCCGGCCCGTTTGTAAGAGCGAGCCCTGACGACTTCAAGGCCGTGGCTGGTCGGGACGCCGAGCAGACGCTACAGCGGCTACCTCGACGCCCGCTGCGCAGACACAATGCGCTTAGCGGAAGGGCTCGACGCTATCGGGCTTCCGTCCCGGCGTGCGCGGACCGACTCGCTCGAGGACGCCCTCTGTGGCAGGGAGGTGCTTCGTGATGGCCACTGCCGTTGTGGTGAGGACCCGGTGATGACACGGAATCAAAATCGAGAGCCGAAATTGGCTTGGACCGAATCAGCACGCCGGGAGCTACTCATGGTCATGCGTGATTGCCACGTCAGATAAGAGATGTGCTCGCGCTTCTTCCTCACGCGATGGGCATGTAACCGTTGTCCGGCGGTGCTCCGTCGTACGCTTCGGGCATGCAGCCGCGGGAGATCGAGCTCGTCTTCGAGCCGCAGGATGAAGGCGGCTACCCGATTCCCGCGTGACCGAACGGCTGCCGGTCGCCTCCTGCGCCCAGCTCATCCGAGCGCTCGGGCGCGGCGACACCGCCGCCGCGATGCTGCCGAGCGGCGCCGCGCGCCCGCGGTCACGGCCTCGTGCGTGACGCTTGGTGCTCGTGCGCGTCCTCGATCTCTCCCGGCTCGGTGGTCGAGATCAGGCGCCAGGAGTCCCAGGTGATCCGGAGGATCACAAGGGTGATGAGCAGGCCGATCAGCGCGTCGGCAACCGCGGCGTCGTCGCGACCGCTCCCGCGCTCGCGACGACGCCGAGGGAGACGAAGCCGTCGACGCGGGCGTGGTTTCCGTCGGCGACGAGCGCGGGGCTCGCAAGCCTCCTGCCCGCCCGCAGCCGCACCTGCGCCGCGAGCTCGTTGCCGAGGAAGCCGACCGCACCCGCGAGGGCGAGCGCCCACAGGTGGGTGAGCTCCTCGGGGCCGAGGAGACGCTGGATCGATTCGTAGGCAGCGACGCATGCCGAGACGAAGATCGCGAGCACGACGACGAGGCCGGCGATCTTCTCGGCCCGGTAGGAGCGGAGGAAGAAGGCGATGCCGACGGGGGATCGCGGTGAGCGCGTCGCCGACGTTGTGGATCAGGTCCGCGAGGAGGGCGACGGAGCCGGTGAGAAGGAAGATCCCCGCCTGCAGGAGCGCCGTGAGCCCGAGGATGCCCAGGCTGCGGAGAACGGCCTCGATTCCCTTTCGCGAGCGGAGGAGCGAGCGGTCGACGAGACCGTGCGAGTGGCCGTGCCCGGCGTCGCCATGGTAACGGTGGTGGCCTTCACGGCTGTGCACGTCCACGCGGGTGGCTTATGAAGCTACGCGGACCGGCTCCGTGTAGCCGAGACGCACGTGCTCGACGTGGAAGACCGCCTGCTCGAGGAGATCGGCGACGTGCGAGTCGTGCAGCGCGTAGACGACCCGGCGGCCTCGCCGCTCGCCGACGACGAGCCCGAGGTGGCGAAGCAGCCGTAGCTGGTGGGAGACGGCCGACGGCTCCATCGCCACCGCCTCGGCGAGCTCGGTCACCGGGCAGGGGCCCTCGCGCAGCCGCCCGAGGATGCGCACCCGGCTCGGCGTGGCGAGCGCCTGCATCGTCTCGGCGACCTGAGCGGCCGTTGCAGCGTCGAGACGCGCGTTCGAGGAATATCGGCCAACCCCGTGACCCATCCGCATGGCAGACGATAGCTGAGAAGTTGTTCATGTGTTCAGGGAACGATGGAGCCACCGGCGCCCGGTCCGCTGTGGCCGGCCGGCGAGGCTTGCGAGCTCTCCGAGGCGAGGGCCGGACGACGAGGAGACGGAGGCATGCAGCCGGACGATTGAGCCCTGTCGGCCTGCCGGATATCGTCCAGCGGATGTCGAGGCTCGCACGCCGTGTCGCCGTCGCCCGCGGGGACGAGCCTGCGGATCTCGTCGTCCGCGGCGGGAAGGTGCTCTCCGTCTTCACGAGGGAGTGGCTCGAGGCGGACGTCGCGATCGTCGACGGGTTCATCGCCGGCGTCGGCGCGTACGAGGGGCGGGAGACCGTCGACGCGGCGGGCCGCTACGTCGTCCCGGGGTTCATCGACTCGCACATGCACATCGAGTCGACGAAGCTGCTTCCCGACGAGCTCCAGCGCCTGATCCTGCCGATGGGAACGACCGCGATCGTGGCGGATCCGCACGAGATCGCGAACGTCCTCGGGACGGACGGCGTCCACTGGCTGCACGACGCGTCGGCCGGGCTCCAACTCGAGGTGTTCTTCATGGCCTCGTCCTGCGTGCCGGCATCGCCGTTCGAGTCGCCGAGACGGCCGCTCGAGCTCGGCGACCTCGAGGCGCTCATGCGGCGCAGCCGGGTGCTCGGGCTCGCGGAGATGATGAACTTCCCCGGAGTCATCGCCGGCTCCGAGCACGAGCTCGCGAAGCTTCGGCTGGAAGGGGCGGACCACGTCGACGGGCACGCTCCGGGCGTGCTCGGCAAGCAGCTCCAGGCCTATGCCGCGTCCGGCATCCGCTCGGACCACGAGATGCTGACGGTCGAAGAGGGGCGCGAGCGGCTCCGCGCCGGCGTCTGGCTCCTGGTCCGCGAGGCGTCGATGGCGCGCAACCTGCTGGCGCTGCTCCCGCTCGTCGCCGAGTACGGGCCGAGCCGGATCGCGTTCTGCACCGACGACCGCGACCCGGAGGACATCGTCGACAACGGCCACGTGAACGGGATGGTGCGCGACGCCGTCGCCGCCGGGATCGACCCGGCCGACGCGGTCGTGATGGCGTCGTTCCAGCCCGCGCTCTGGCACCGCCTGACGCAGCACGGCGCCGTCGCGCCGGGGTACGTCGCCGACCTGCTGCTGCTCCCCGATCTCGAGCACTTCGTCCCCGACCTCGTCCTGAAGCGAGGGCACCGCATCGAGGACGTGCCCGCGGCGGACGTCCCCGAGTGGGTGCGTCACACCGTTCGCCTGCAGCCCGTGTCCGCGGCGGACTTCGCGATCCCGTGGGAGGGCGGCAAGGCGCGGGCGATCGGGCTCGTGCGCGACCAGGTCGTGACCGAGTCGCTCGAGGTGGATCCCCGCATCGAGGACGGCCGCGTCGTCTCCGACCCGGACCGCGATCTCGTGAAGCTCGCCGTGGCGGAGCGGCACCTCGCGACGGGCCGGATCGGGCACGGGCTCTTGTCGGGCTCGGGGCTGCGCCGCGGCGCGCTCGGGTCGACCGTGGCCCACGATGCACACAACGTCGTCCTCGTCGGCGCCGACGACGCCGACATGGCGGTCGCCGCGCAGCGTCTCGCCGATCTCGGTGGCGGGATCGTCGTGGTCGACGGCGGTCGCGTCGTGGCGGAATGCCCGCTCCCCGTGGCGGGTCTGCTCTCCGACCAGCCGCTCGACGTCGTCGTGGCGCAGAGCCGCGCCTGCAACGACGCGGCGCAGGAGCTCGGCTGGAGCGGTGCGACGCCGTTCCTCACGCTCGCCTTCCTCGCGCTGTCGGTGATCCCCTCGCTCAAGCTGACCGACCGGGGGCTGGTCGACGTCGACCGCTTCGAGCTCGTGCCGCTCGCCGTGGGAGCGCGCTCGGGGCGCCCTCGCAGCTGACCCCACGGCCTCGCCTCGGCCGCTCCCCGAAAAGCTCTGGCGCGCGAACCTCACCGTCGTCGCCCGGGCACTCGCCGAGGGCGGACGGGCGCACGGCTAACGCGAGTACGTCACGATCGGGCCGTCTCGGGCGAGGAGGCGCCACCCCGTCCGGCGGAGCATCTCCTCTGCCCGGCCGGGACAGCCAGCGCCGAAGAAGCCACTCTGGGCGTAGAGCCCGCGGTGGACGGCGACGAAGCGGACGCCGAGGTCTGCGGGGATCGTGCCGCGGCCGCACGAGAGCGGGCGGAGCTCGCGCGCGAGCCCGACAGCGCGCTTCGGCGCGATCGTCGAGTACCCCTGCGGTCGCTCCCTCGGACTCTGGCGGACGTAGGCGAGGTAGACGCTGCCGTAGTGGAGGTCGGGCCGAAAGACGGGGAGCTCGAGCAGCCGCCCGCCGCCACGGATGGCGGCGTAGGCGTCGTTCGGCGTGTCCGCCGCGACCGCGCCGAACACCGGCACCCGCAGATCGACCGCCAGCAGCACGATCACCGTTCCCGCAAGCCCCCACCTCGCCGCGGGGGAGAGCCGCTTGTAACAGACTGTTGCTTGCTCCACGCCGAACGCGGCCAGGGCGGCGAGCGCGAGGCAGGCGACCGGCATGAGCCTCTCGGGCACGCGCGTCGAGTCGAGGCCGGGGACGAGCCGCCAGAGCGTCTCGTAGCCGGGCAGGTTGGCGCCGAGCGCGAGCAGGCACGGGATCAGCGCCGCCGCTCCGAGCAGAACAGCAAGACCGGGCCGCCGCCGGACCGCAACGAGACCGGCGAGCGCGAGGAGGGGGTGAGCCAGCCGACGAAGACGAGCTCCTCGATCCCGCTGCCGACGCCGCGGGTGACGAAGTCCGAGAGCTCTGCCGAATAGCGGCCGACCTGGGCGAAGGAACGGCCGGCGCCGATCGACCCCACCACCGCCCAGCGATCGACGGCGACCCCGGCGGCGAGCGCGGCGGCAGCGCCCAGACCCGCCTTCCGCCAGTCGGCTCGCGGTGCCCGCGACCAGGCGTAGCCGAGCGCAAGCGGGATCGCGCCGAGCGCAAGGTGGAGCTGCCCCGAGAGCGGGACGGCGGCGAGGCACGCGGCCGCGAGCACGAACCGCCTCCGCTCGAGCGCGAGGAGCGTCGCCGGAAGCAGGAACGAGACGAGGCCGAGCAGGTGCCCCGTCGACTGGCCGACCCGGTAGGGCATCAGGCAGAAGACGACGCCGCCGACGAGCGCCGCCGCGCGCGACAGCCCCGAGCGCGCGGAGCCACCAGCACGCGAGCCCGCCGGCGAGCACGAAGGAGAGCAGCACGACGAGGTCGTAGGCCCAGACGTCGCCGGAGGCGGCCCGGAGCGGCCAGTACGGCACGCCGAGCAGCCAGCCCTGCAGGTTCGGCGGCGCGTCCGCCTCGGGCCGAAAGGAGTAGGGGTCGGCGAGCGGTGAGGCGCCGCGCGCGACCTGGTGGCCGACGAGCCAGAACGCCCAGCCGAGCTGCAGGTGGTCGCCCGCCGCCGCCTCCCCGTGCCCTGCGGCGGGGCGGGCAAGGTAGTGGGCGCCGTCGAGATGGCGGATCGCGGGCCACGTCGCCCAGACGGCGCACGCGGCGTAGAGCGCGAGCGCGACGAGGACGAAGCGGGAGCGACCGGTCACAGGCCGCGAACGTATCCCGACGGCGGAGCCCAGGGGGAGACGACCGCCGCCCCGCGAACGTTCGCCGCGAGGGCGGAGCGGTCAGCCGCTGGGCGCGCCGGCGCCCGCCGGCTCGGTGGCGTCGGCGATCGCGCGCACGACCTCGACGACGTCGCGGTTCGCGTTGAAGACGCGCAGCTGCCGCTCGGCGGAGTTGCCGCGGTCGAGGATCGCGCCGACTCCCTCCAGCTCGCGCTCCGAGCCGAGCTCTCGCGCGTGCGGCTCGAGCTCGTGCAGCGTGCGGCGAACGAGCTTTGCCACCGGTACGCGGATCCGCCGGCCCGTCGCGAGGTCCATAACCGGCGCGTCGAGCCCGTAGCGCGCCGCGAGCCACTTGTTCTCGCTCGTGAGAATGCGGTGGTAGGAGGGGATCTCCTGACCGGCATCGAAGCGCTCGCTCAAGAGCTTGACGAGCGCCTGGCAGTACGCGGCGATCGCAACCGCGTCCTCGAGCCGCGTGACCGCGTCGCAGATCCGCACCTCGATCGTCCCCCACTTCGGATGGGGGCGAATGTCCCACCAGATGTGCGTGTAGTCGGCGATGCAGCCCCGTTCGCTCCAGCTGGCCGACGACCAAGGCGTAGTCCTCGTAGTCGCGGAAGCGCGGCGGCGGGCCCGAGCGCGGGAAGGCGGAGAAGACGATCTGCCTGCTCGAGGCGAGGCCGGTCGGCTCGCCGCGCCAGAACGGGGAGCTCGCCGAGAGGGCGAGAAGCGGCGCGAGCTGGGGGAGCAGCCCGTTCACCACCTGGATCGCCTTGTCGGGGTCGTCGACGGCGACGTGGATGTGCATCCCGAAGATCAGCTCGCGCCGCGCGACGTACTGGAGCTGGTCGATCAGCGCGTGGTAGCGGTCCTTCGCCGTGATCCGCTGGCGCTCGAAGAGGCTGAACGGGTGCGTCCCCGCCGAGCCGACGCGGAGCCCCTGGCCGTGCGCCACGTCGCGGACGTAGCTCCGGAGCGTGGTGAGCTCGCGCAGCACGTCGCCCGTCGTGCGGCAGACCGGCGTCGCGATCTCGAGCACGGACTGCATCAGCTCGGCGTTCAGGCGACTCGCGAGCTCGTCGCCCTGGATCGCGTCGAGCACCATCTCGATGTGCTGGACGAGGTCGAGGCTCTCCGGGTCGAGGAGCATGTACTCCTCCTCGACGCCGAGGGTGTAGGGATCGCTGGTACCGAAGCGATGGTCGAGGACGCTCGCCGCGGGTGCATCGCCGATACCGGTGATCGTTCCCGGCACGAGTTGCTTCACGGCAGCACCGCCTCGGCCTCGATCTCCACCTTCCAGGCCGGGTCGAGGAGCGCCGCGACGACGCAGGTCGCGGCCGGGCGGACGTCGCGGAACACGTCCCCGTGCGCGCGCGCGACCTCGTCCCAGTGCGCCCGGTCGGTCACGTAGAGGTTGGTGCGGACGACGTGCTCGAGCCCCGAGCCGGCCCGCTCGAGCGCCTCGCCGACGATCGCTAGGCAGAGACGGGCCTGCTCGTAGGCGCTCTCGGGTGGCGCGGAGCCGTCGGCCGGGATCGGCGCGGTGCCGGCTACGTGCACGCGGTCGCCGGCGACGACGGCGCGCGAGAAGCCGGCGACGCCCTCGAACGGGGAGTGGCCGCTGATCAGCCTGCGCTCCATGGGGCGCCTAGTATCGCGCTCCATGGAGGCTCTGCACCAGATCGACGCCTGGGACGTGCCGTTTGCCTCGGCGGGCGTGACACGGGCCGACGGGCCGGTGGCGACACGGGGCGACGCGTCCGATCCCGTCGGGCTCGCGTCGATCTCGAAGCCGATCGCCGCGCTCGCGACGCTCGTCGCCGCGGAGGAGGGCGTCGTCGACCTCGACGAGACCGCCGGGCCGCCCGGCTCCACCGTCCGTCACCTGCTGGCGCACGCCTCGGGCCTCCCGTTCGAGGGCGAGACGCCGATCGCCCCCGCCGGGCAGGCGAAGGATCTACTCCAACGAGGGCTTCCGCGTCCTCGGCGAGCACGTTGCGCTGCTGGCCGAGATGCCGTTCACGGAGTACGTGCGCGAGGCGGTGGTCGAGCCGCTCGGGCTCGCCCTCGACCCGAGCGGGCACCCCGGGGCCGGTATGCGCGGCTCGCTCGACGACGTGCTCGCGCTGGGCCGGGAGCTGCTCGCACCGCGGCTCGTCGCCTCCGAGACGCACGCGGAGATGGTCGCCGTCCAGTTCCCCGGCCTCGACGGCGTGCTGCCCGACTTCGGGCGTTTCCGGCCGCTCGATTGGGGGCTCGGCGTCGAGCTCAAGGGCACGAAGGAGGGCCACTGGTCGGGCGCGCGGACCTCGCCGCGCACGTACGGCCACTTCGGCGGCAGCGGCACCTTCCTCTGGGTCGACCCCGTCCGCGGGATCGCCTGCGCCGCGCTGACGACCCGCGAGTTCGGCGACTGGGCGAAGGAGGCGTGGCCGCGTCTGTCGGATGCCGTGGTCTCGGAGCTCGCCCGCTAGCGCCGAGCAACAGTCCGTTGCTCGCGCGGTGCCGGCCCGGCAAACGCGGGTCGCAGACGTACGTGTCGAGTCGACACGAGCGCCGTCGCGCTGGGCGCCTCACTCGTCGTCGGCGAACAGGGGCCGGAGCAGCTCGTCGAACGTCGCGCGGTCGCAGCTCGCGACAACCGAGGGCAGCATCGCGGTCACGGTCGCCGTGCGCGGGACGCCCATCGCCAGCGCGACCTCGCCGAAGGTCTCGCCGGGACGGAGCACCGACCGGGCGCCGCGGCCCGCCTGCGCGACGGTCGCCATCCCGGAGAGGAGGACGTAGAAGCGCTCGCCGGTCTCTCCCTCGGCCACGATCGTCCGGCCGGCGGGCACGTCCTCCCGCACCATCCGCTCGGCGAGCCTCGTCAGCGCCTCGCCGGGGAGCGAGGAGAGCAGGCCGACGCGGGAGAGCTCGGTCACCGAGGCCGGAACGTGGCGCGGGCTCACGGCGACAGCGTAAGGGGACTGGCACCCGGAGGGTGCCAGACCCCGGGCTAGACCGCCAGGCCGAGCGAGCGCTCGATCGCGCCCTTGGGCTGCGCACCGACGACCGACGCGGAGGGCTCGCCGTCGCGGAAGAGGATCATCGTCGGGATCGACGCGACGCCGTAGCGCTGCGGGAGCTCGTGCTCGGTGTCGATGTTGACCTTCACCAGCTTCAGCTCGCTCTCGTGCTCGGCGGCGATGCGGTCGAGCACCGGGGCGACGGCGTGGCACGGGCCGCACCACTCCGCCCAGAAGTCGACGAGAACGGGCCTGTCGCTGCGAATGACCTCCTGCTCGAAGGTCTCGGTCGTCACGTGGAGTGCCATTTGTCCTTCCGTGTTCGATGTTGCATGTGCAAGTACTTATACCTGACGACGAGCTCCGAAAGCCCCTTCCCTAGAATCGACCGCATGTTCGCACGGCTCCCGGACAAGCCGGATCACGATGCGCTCGAGCGGGAAGTCCTCGAGCGCTGGGAGCGCGAGGAGACGTTCCGGCGCCTGCGCGAGCAGAACGCTGGCGGTCCCCGCTTCAGCTTCGTGGACGGTCCGGTCACGGCCAACAAGTCGCTGGCCGTGCACACGGCGTGGGGGAGGACGCTCAAGGACGTGTTCCAGCGCTACAAGGCGCTGCGCGGCCATCACCAGCGCTACCAGAACGGCTTCGACTGCCAGGGCCTCTGGATCGAGGTCGGGGTCGAGCGGGAGCTGGGGCTCAACTCGAAGCGCGAGATCGAGGAGTTCGGCCTCGCGGAGTTCGCGCGCCGCTGTCGCGAGAAGGTGATCTGGTCGGCCAGGGAGCTGACGGCGGGCTCGATCCGTCTCGGCCAGTGGATGGACTGGGGCGCGGACTACTTCACGTTCAGCGACACGAACATCGACTACATCTGGCGGTTCCTCCGGCTGATGCACGACCGGGGCCGGGTGTACCTGGGGCACCGCTCGACCGAGTGGTGCCCGCGCTGCGGCACCTCGCTCTCCCAACACGAGCTGTCGCAGTCGGGCGTCTACCAGGACCGCTCCGACCCGTCGCTGACCGTCCGCTTCCCCCTCGTCGACCGGGCCGGCGAGTCGCTCGTGATCTGGACGACGACGCCGTGGACGCTGCCCGCGAACGTCGCCGCCGCCGTCCACCCCGACGCGTCCTACGGCAGGCGTGAGAACGGCGACTGGGTGATGGCGGCGCGCTATCCGGACGAGGCGTTCGCCGAGGCGCTGCCCGGCTCGGAGCTCGTGGGGCTCCGCTACACCGGCCCCTTCGACACGCTGCCCCCCGGGGCCGCGGTCGAGCACCGGGTGATCGGATGGGACGAGGTCTCGGTCGACGAGGGGACGGGGATCGTGCACATCGCGCCCGGCTGCGGCGCCGAGGACTTCGAGCTGTCTCGCGTCCACGACCTGCCGATCCTCACGCCGGTCGACGAGTCGGGCCGCTTCTACGACGACTACGGCTGGCTGCACGGTACGTCGACCGGTGACGCGGCCGACCAGATCGTCGGCGATCTCGCCGAGCGCGGGCTGCTCGTCCACGCCGGCCTCTACGAGCACCGCTACCCGCACTGCTGGCGCTGCGACACGCCGCTCATCTTCCGCATCTCCGACGACTGGTTCCTCGCCGTCGACGAGCTGCGCCAGCCGCTCCTGGACGCGAACGCGACCGTCGAGTGGACGCCTGCCTACATGGGCAAGCGGATGGACGACTGGCTGCGCAACATGGGCGACTGGAACATCTCTCGCCGCCGCTACTACGGGTTGCCACTGCCGTTCTACCCCTGCGGATGCGGGCGGCTGAACGTCGTGGGCTCGAAGGAGGAGCTGCTCGCGCGGGCGACCGCGCCCGTGGAGGACCTGCCGGAGCTCCGGCGCCCTTGGGTGGACGAGGTCCGCATCCGCTGCGACGCCTGCGGCGAGGAAGTCGAGCGGATCGCCGAGGTCGGCGACGTCTGGCTGGACGCGGGGATCGTCCCGTTCTCGACGCTCGGCTGGCAGAGCCCCGAGTACGTCCCCGGGGGCTACGCCACCGGCGCGGCGGAGGGGCTGACGCGGGCCGACCTGCCCGACCACGCCTACTGGGAGGCGTGGTTCCCGGCCGACTGGGTCTCGGAGATGCGCGAGCAGATCCGCCTCTGGTTCTACTCGCAGCTCTTCATGTCGGTGGCGCTGACGGGGCGGGCGCCGTTCACGAAGGTGCTCGGCTACGAGAAGATGCTCGACGAGACGGGCCGCGAGATGCACGGCTCGTGGGGGAACATGATCGACGCGCAGGACGCGTTCGCGCGGATGGGCGCCGACGTGATGCGCTGGCAGTACTGCGCCCAGCCGCCCGACCGCAATCTCCTCTTCGGGTTCGGCCCGGCGCGCGAGATCCAGCGCAAACTGCTCACGCTCTGGAACTCGGTCGGGTTCCTCGTCCAGTACGGGAACGTGGAGTCGTTCACCCCGCAGTACGCCGACCTCGAAGGCGTCGGAGCCGACCTCGGCCCGCTCGACCGCTGGCTGGTCGAGCGCGTGAGGCGACTCGTCGAGGAGGCGACGGACGCCTACGAGCGCTGGCTCACGGTCGACGTGATCCGCGCCTTCGAGTCGTTCGTCGACGACCTTTCCAACTGGTACATCCGCTGCTCGCGCCGGCGCTTCTGGGAGGGCGACGAGACCGCGCTCCGCGTCCTCTGGCATGCGGTTGTCCAGTCTCTGAGGGTCGTCTCGCCGGTGTTGCCCTTTCTCGCCGAGCACCTCTGGCAGGTGCTCGTCCGGGAGCCGTGCGACGACGCCCCCGACTCGGTCTTCCTCGCCGGGTGGCCCGGCGTCGCCGCCCCCGATGCGGCATCGCTGGACGCGATGGCCGACGCCCGGCGGATCGTCGACCTCGGGCGCACGGCGCGCGCGACCGCCGGCGTCAAGCTCCGCCAGCCCCTGGCTCGCCTCGTCGTCGAGGGAGCCACGCCCGCCCGCGACCTGGTCGCGATCGTCCGCGACGAGCTCAGGGTCAGAGACGTCGAGCTGGGGCACGTCGAGGCGGAGCTCGTCGTCAAGCCCAACCTGCCGGTCCTCGGCCCGAAGCTCGGCTCCGAGCTCGGCACCGTGCGGGCGGCGCTCGCAGCGGGCGAGTTCGAGGAGCTCGGCGGCGGCCGCTTCCGCGCCGCGGGGCACGAGCTCTCGGCCGACGAGGTCCTGGTCGAGCGCTCGGCCCGCGACGGCTGGGCGATCGCCTCGTCCGACGGCGTCACGGTCGCGCTCGACACGGAGCTCGACGACGGGCTCGAGCGCGAGGCGCGCGTCTACGAGCTCATCCACCAGGTGAACACGATGCGCAAGGAGGCGGGGCTCGCGCTGACAGATCGCATCGCGCTCACGATCCCGGCCGCCGACGCCGACCTCCTCGAGCACGGGGAGTGGATCAAGGCCGAGACGCTCGCCGTCTCCCTCGACGCGTCGGGGGACGCTCCGGCGCTCGAGAAGGCCTGACTACCGACGCTCGGCCAGCTGCAGCTCGCGGCGCAGCTCGACGGGAAGCCGGAAGGTGACATCCTCGTCGACCATCCTGTGCGACTCGATCCGCTCGACCCCGCGCGCCCGGAACCAGTCGCAGACGCGGGTCACGAGCCGCTCGGGCGCCGAGGCCCCCGACGTGATGCCGACCGTCTCGACGCCGTCGAGCCACGTCTCGTCGATCTCCGCGTCGTCGTCGACCAGGTGCGCCGGCACGTCGGCCGCGCGGGCGACGTCGACGAGCCTGTTCGAGTTCGACGAGTTCCGCGAGCCGATCACGAGCAGGAGGTCGATCTCGCCGAGCATGTCCTTCACCGCCCACTGGCGGTTGGAGGTCGCGTAGCAGATGTCCTCTTTCTTCGGCCCGACGATCCCGGGGAAGCGACGCCGGAGCGTGCCGATGATCTCCGCCGTCTCGTCGACCGAGAGCGTCGTCTGCGTGACGTAGGCGACCGGGGTCTCGGACGGGAGATCGAGCGCCTCCGCCTCGGCGACGTCCTGGACGAGGAGTGTCGCGTCGGGCGCCTCGCCCATCGTGCCCACGACCTCCTCGTGGCCCTCGTGCCCGATCAGGAGCACGGTGTAGCCCGCGGCCGCGTAGCGCTTCGCCTGCACGTGCACCTTCGTGACGAGCGGACAGGTCGCGTCGATCACGTCGTGCCCGAGCGCACGCGACGCCTCGTGGACGGACGGGGCGACGCCGTGGGCGGAGTAGACGACGGTCGCTCCGGCCGGCACGTCGGTCTCCTCCTCGACGAAGATCGCGCCCCTGGCCTCGAGATCGCGGACGACGTGGATGTTGTGGACGATCTGCTTGCGCACGTACACCGGCGCACCGTAGTGCTCGAGCGCGCGCTCGACCGTCTCGACGGCACGCTCGACCCCGGCGCAGTAGCCGCGGGGCGAGGCGAGGAGGACGCGCTTGACGCTCACGTACGCAGGGTACTCAGCGTGACGTCTGCGCGAGGATCACGCCCACCAGCACGACGGCGCCGCCGACCAGCTGCGCCGCGGAGAGCGCCTCTCCGAGCCAGACCCACGCGACGAGCGCGGCGAGCAGCACCTCGATCATCGAGACGGTCGCGACCCGGGTCGCGGGGAGGTGGTGCAGTGCGCCCAGGGAGAGCACGAACGGCAGGATCGTGCCGAGCACGATCATCCAGAGGCAGAGCACCCACACGGGGGCGTCGACCGAGTCGAGCGCACCCTCGAGCGAGACGGTGTTGCCGAGCGCGTCGAACGGGAAGCCCCACCACGGCTGCAGCACCGCCCAGAAGAGCGCCGCCACGCCGAGCGAGAGGCAGGTCAGCGAGAGCGCGTCCCGGCGCGCGGTCTGGTGCTCGCCGGCGAGGTAGTACGTCGCGAGCGCGCCGGCCGCGAGCAGCCCCGCGGCGACGCCGATCGTATCGAGCCGGACGTCCTCCCAGACCTCGCCGACGAGCACGAGCCCCGACAGTGCCAGCGCGAGCGCCGCCCAGACGCGGCGCCGTACCGGCTCGTGCCAGACGAGCCGTGCCCAGAGCGCGACGAGCACGGGCGCGGTGAACTCGAGCAGGAGGCCGATCCCGATCGGGAGCCGCTCGATCGCGACGAGGTAGAGCCACTGGACGAGCGCGAAGCCGACGATCCCGTAGAAGACGAGGAGCGGGAGCTCTTCGCGCGCGACCCGCAGCCGCCCCGGTGTGGTCGCGAGGACGAACGCGGCGAGCCCGAGAAACGCTCCCGTCGCGCGAAGCTCGGTGAGGCGCAGGTTCGAGATGCCGCCCTCGGTGAGGATGATCTTCGAGACGGTGCCGTTGACGGCGAAGAGCGCCGAGGCGGCCGTGACCATCGCGTAGCCGAGGGGCGGGTGCGGCGGGCCGGCAGGCCGCGCGCCGTGGAGCGTGATCTCGGTCACCGGCTGAACCTATCCGCGGCCGGCCGTAGACTTCGGGGGCACGGGGTGTAGCTCAGCCTGGCTAGAGCGCCTGTTTTGGGGACAGGAGGCCGCCGGTTCGAATCCGGCCACCCCGATCTTGCTCGCCAGGCAGGAATCCGCGGGAGCGGATTCCTGCGGCTTGATCCCCGCCTGCGGCGGGGCAGATCCCTGAAGGCGTCGCCTTCGGCGCCGCAACTGCCTCCGGGAATCCGGCCACCCCGATCTTGCTCGCCAGGCAGGAATCCGCGGGAGCGGATTCCTGCGGCTTGATCCCCGCCTGCGGCGGGGCAGATCCCTGAAGGCGTCGCCTTCGGCGCCGCAGCCTCTTTCAGGCGGGACTACCGTTCGGCGTGTGCGGACCCGCGCGTGCGTTCTTGCCGTTGCCGTCTCAGCGACCGCCGTCGGCGTGGCAGCGGCCGCACCGCGCACGTTGCCGCCGTTCGCCGGCTCCGTCGCGTCGCTCGCACCCGCCGTTCGCCAGACGATGAGCGGCGTCTCGTGGAAGCCCGGCTGCCCGGTCTCGCTCGACGAGTTGCGGCTCGTGCGTGCCCGGCTTGTCGGGTTCGACGGCCGCGCGCACACGGGGCGGATCGTCGTGCACCGCGACGTCGCCGCCGACGTGCTCTCCGTCTTCCGGAGGCTGTATGCGGCGCGCTTCCCGATCCGCCGGATGGTCCCGGTGGATGCGTACGGCGGCTCGGACTTTCGCTCGATCGAGGCCGACAACACCTCGGCCTTCAACTGCCGCTTCGTCGACGGCACGACCCGCTGGTCGGAGCACGCGTACGGCCGCGCGATCGACCTCAACCCGATCGAGAACCCCTACGTCACGGCGCGCGGGACGACCTCGCACGCGGCGAGCCGCCGGTACCTCCGCCGGGCGCCGTACCGCCCCGGCATGGCGGTCGAGGGCGGCGTCGTGGTTCGCGCGTTCGCGGCCGCAGGCTGGGCGTGGGGCGGCCGCTGGTCGGGCGACCGCGACTACCAGCACTTCTCGGCGAGCGGGCGCTGACCGGCGTCTCCCGGCGATGCGCTCGGGTCGGCTGTCCACGCCGCTCGCAAGGACCACGAGAACCGTCAGCCAGTGTGTTTCGATCCTGCGCTGATCGCACGCGTGGTCAGGGAAGAGATTCAGGTCGAGACGCACGACGTCGCGCGCGATCCCGAGCTCGGATACGAGGAACCCGAGGAAGAAGCGAACCATCGCCGGGTCGGAGTTCGTGAAGTAGACCGAGTTCCGAGACCGCGAGCCCTCGGCCCAGTCCAGCATGCATCCCGCCATGTGAAGCGGCTGCCGGGCGCGAGCACGCTCCCGACCCTCGGCTTGCCACGCCTCACGGCGGCGGCGCGCACTGGCGGCGTGTTTGCGGCCCGCTTCTACACGATTCCCTCGATCGTGCCCGCGCACAGTGCTCGTTGCTCGAGTGTCAGTTGGACGTCGCGCACCCAACGGCTGACGGACGATGGCGAGACGCGGAGCGCCGAGGCGATTTCCTTCACCGAAAGCCCCTCCGAGCGCATCTTCCGGGCCAGGCTCCGCTCTCTCGTTTTCACGATTGATAACGTAGCTCGTCGGCCGGACGGAAAGAAGAAAGCGGCGTGCCGGGCTCGAACCGGCGCCTGAACCTTGGAAGGGTCCGGTGCTACCACTACACCAACGCCGCGTATCGAGAACTAGCGTAGCGCCGTGGTCCCCGGCGCATGGTCCTGGAACGCAGAAGCGTTCGTCGCCGTCACGCTCGCGGTGCTCTACCTGGTCGCCACCCGCGGCGACCGGCATGCGCTGCGCACGACGTCGTTCCTCGCCGGCTGCGCGCTCCTCGCGGCGGCCCTCGTCACGCCGCTCGACACGCTCGCGCGCGAGTACCTCGTCTGGGCGCACCTGCTGCAGAACGTCGTCCTCGCCGAATGGGCGCCGCTCCTGCTCGTGCTCGGCATTCCACCGCGACTCGCCGAGCCGATGGCACGGCCGCGCGTCGCCCGCGCGCTCACGCATCCATTCGTCGCGCTGCCCGTGTGGGTGGGGACGTACGCCCTGTGGCACGTACCGGCGCTCTACGACGCCGCCCTTCGCCGCCCGGAGAGCCTCCTCGCGCTCGAGCACGCGACCTACGTCGCCTCGGGCGTCCTCTTCTGGTGGTGCGTGTGGCAGGACGCCCCGCACCGGCTCTCCTCGGTGGCGCGGGCCGGGTACGCGTTCGCGGCGTTCGTCTTCTCGGCGCCGCTCGGGCTCGTGCTCGCTCTCGTCCCGCGACCCCTGTACGACTTCTACGCCGAGGCGCCGGAGCGGGTGTGGGGGCTCTCGCGGCTCGAGGACCAGCAACTCGGCGGGATGACCATGGCCGGCGAGCAGTCGCTCGTCTTCTTCGCCGTGTTCGCGTACTGGTTCGCGCGCTTCCTCGCCGAGCAGGAACGCCTCGAGGAAGTAGCCTGACGCGATGCCTGCCCGCGCCCTGGTCGCGTGTGCCGCCGTCCTCGGCGCCGCGACGACGGCCGCCGCGGCGCTCGCGGCGGCGTCTCCATCGGGCTTCTCGGACGGCGTCGCCGCCGGCGAGATGACGCCGACCTCGGCGAAGCTGTGGACGCGCGCGCCGCGCGCCGGGAAGGTGATGCTGACGGTCACCGGAGCAGGCGCGACCCGCACCTTCGTGCTCACCGCGAGGCGCGCGAGCGACCTCACCGTGCAGCGCAGCGTGAGCGGCCTGCGGCCGGGCGCGAGCTACCGCTACTCGTTCGCGCAGGGAGCGGCGAGGAGCCGGGTCGGCCGCTTCGAGACGGCGCCGGCGCCGGGCGCGGCGGCCCGTGTCCGGTTCGCCGTCTCCGGCGACGCCGACGCCACCCCGGGACCGAACGGCAAGCCGGGCTTCAACGGGTTCGAGACCTACGGTGCGATGGCGCGCGCCCGCAACGACTTCGCCGTCAACCTCGGCGACACGATCTACTCGGACTCGGGTGTCGGTGGCACGCCCGTCGCGCGGACCGTGGCGCAGAAGTGGGCGAAGTACCGGCTCGGGCTCGGGCTCGAGCCGCTCCGGCGCCTGCGTTCCTCCACGGGTCTCTACAGCGGGTGGGACGACCACGAGTTCGTCAACGACTTCTCCCGCGCCGAGCACGGCGCCGCGATCTACCGCGCCGGCGTGAAGGCATTCCTCGACTACACGCCCGCGTCGTACTCCGGGCGAACCGGCGGCTACCGCACGTTTCGCTGGGGGAAGAACCTCGAGCTCTTCCTCCTCGACGGGCGCAGCTTCCGGAGCGCGAAGGCGACCGCGGCCTGCGGCGGCGATATCGCGCCGACAGCGCCCGCCGCTGTCCGCCAGGCGTTCGCCGCGCTCGCGCCGGCGCTGGCGCAGCCCGTGCCGCAGGCGTGCCTCGACGCGCTCGCCTCGCCGCAGCGGACGCTCCTCGGCGCGGCCCAACTCGCCGCGTTCACGAAGGCGATCCGCGCATCGACGGCGACGTTCAAGGTCGTCCTCAACCCCGAGCCCCTGCTGCAGCTCTACGCACTTCCGTACGACCGCTGGGAGGGCTACGCGGCCGAGCGGGCGCGCGTGCTCGACGTGCTCCGCTCGGTGCGGAACGTCGTCGTCCTCACGACCGACATGCACGCCCACGTGATCGGCGAGATCCGCACCGACACGTTCGCGCCGGGCGGACCGGTCGGGACGGGCATCTGGGAGGTCGTCACGGGGCCGGTCGCGACCAACACGTACGCGAAGGAGATCGACTCCTTCCTCGGCGCGCCGGGGTCCGGCGCTGTCGTCACGGGCGCGTTCCTCAGGCCCGCGCCGCCCCGCGGCCTCGGGCTTCGCTGCGCGCAGACGGACGCCTACGGGTACGCGCAGGTGACCGTCACGCCGACCACCCTGACCGTGCAGCCGCGGACGGCGACCGGCAGGGCCGTGCTCGACGCGACGGGCGTCCCGTGCGCGCCGCTCGTCCTCCGGGCGACGTGAGCGGCCCCGTCGAGACCGGTACGCACCACTATCGCGCCCTTCTCGGCCTGCCGTACGCGCGCTCGATGCTCGCCTGGTCGCTTCTCGGCCGGCTGCCGCTCGGGATGGCACCGCTCTCGCTGCTCTTCCTCCTCCGCGGCGAAGGCAGGAGCTACGGGGCAGCCGGCGTCGTCGTCGCGGTCTACGCCGTCGCGGTGGGGGTCGGTGCGCCGATCGCGGGCCGGCAGGTCGACCGCAGGGGGCCGGCGTCCGTGCTCCGCGTCCGCGCCGTGCTGTACGCCGTGCTCACCGGAGCCGTCGTCGTGCTCGCCGTGCTCGACGCCGGAATCGTCGCGATCGCCGCTGCGGCCGCCCTCGCCGGGGTGGCGCTGCCTCCCCTCTCCTCGACGGTGCGCGTCGTCTGGCCGCGCCTCGCTCCGGGCGAGCTGCGGTCGACGGCGTATGCCCTCGAGGCGGCGCTGCAGGAGGTCTTCTTCGTCGGGGGGCCCTTGCTCGCCGCAGCACTCGCAGTCGTGAGCCCTCCCGCGGGACTTGCCGGCGCCGCGGTCGCGAGCCTCGTCGGCGCGACCGCGACCTCGCGACTCCCGCCGGTACGCGAGACACCGCCCTCGCGCAGCGGCGCCGCCGGCCTCCTCGGCGCGCTCGGCTCGCCCGGCGTGCGGACGGTCGTCCTCTACGCGGCCACGGTCGGCGTCGGCTTGGGCGCGGTGGAGCTCGCGATGCCGGCCTTCGCGGAGGATCACGGCGCGCGGGAGCTCGGCGGGGTCGCGCTCGCCTCCCTCTCGGGCGGCAGCCTCGTCGGCGGGCTTCTTGCCGGGATGCGCCCGCCGCCTTCGGTGTTACGCCGCTTCGTCGCCGGCTCGGTCGTGCTCGCCGCGGCGCTGCTCGGCCTGCAGCTCGCCGTCTCGATCCCGACGCTCTGCCTGCTCGCGTTCGTCGCGGGGCTTCCGATCGCCCCCACGATCGGGGCGCTCTACTCGCTCATCGACCGCTCCGCGCGGCCGGGGACGGCGGCCGAGGCGTTCGCGTGGTTCGGCACGGCCGTCTCGATCGGAATCGCGACGGCTCCGCCGTGTCCGGGCTGCTCGTCGACGAGCGGGGCGTGCGCGCGGCGTTCGCCGCCGGGGCGGCCGTCACTTTCGCCGGGGCGCTTCTGGGCTGGGCGCGGCGCGGGACGCTGCGGCCGCCCTCCCCTGCGAAGGCCGCCGAACCGTCTACCCTGCTTCCCGAGCGCCCGTAGCTCAGGGGACAGAGCGGCGGACTTCTAATCCGCGGGTCGGAGGTTCGAATCCTCCCGGGCGCATCTTCGGCGGCGTCGGCTCAAGGGCACGTCACGGAGGCGCTCCCGGAGAGCTCGCGCTCGACGGAGGGATCGGTCTCGGACGTGTGCGTAAACGTGCCGGTGAATGTCAACGCGTTGCCGATGATGTCGAGTCCCGTCCCGTCTGCGGGGATGATTCCGTTGTACCGGTCGGTTCCGGAGATCACGTAGACGTTTCCGAGCCACTCACCGGACGTCTGCGTAGCGTCGATCTGGATCTGCTTCTCCTCGAGCGCGAGGCGGTTGACGAGCACCCGGACGCTCGTCGGGGCGATCTCGCACTCGTAGCTCTGCGCGCCGCTCGCCGGGAAGGCCAGGGTCGTACCGTCGAGCCCGGCCGTCGCCTCGCCGGCTCCGTCCGGGCCGGACGTCTCGCAGTTCACGGCGATCCTCGCCCCGACATCACGGGTGTTCGTCGGGTCCGAGGGCGACCGGTAGGTGAGGGTTCCGGTGTACGACATCGCATTCGTCCCGATCACGAGCCCCGGTCCGCTTCGCGAGAGCGAGCCCCCGTAGTTGTCGAGCCCGGTCGGCGCGAAAGTGACGTTGCCGAGCCACTCGCCGTCCAGCACGCTTGCCTGGAACGAGAGATCGCCTCCGGCCGTCTGCTGAAAGTTGATCCGGATGTCGTCGTCGGCGACAACGCACGTGAAGTTGCCCGACCCGCTCGCGCGCAGGACGTGGACCTGTCCGTCCACCTCGACACGTGCCTCGCCGGGAGCCGGGACGGCGGCGGGATCGAGCGTCGCCGGCTCGCTCCGTGTGCCCGTCGGCTCGCTCCCGGTATCGACGGTGAGCGTCCCGTCCCCGGCTTCCGCGCCCCCGCCGCCACCGCAGCCTGACAGGGCCATGGCGGCGGCGAGGACCGTCACGAATACCGCTGCCGACCTCAACAGCGGCGCGATTTCTTCGTCAGGACGACGTTCCCGCTCCCGGCCTGCGCCAGGGTCGCGGTCACGGTGAGCCGTCCGCTCAGTCCCGACATCGGCACCCGTGCGGTATAGGGCGCGCGCGCGTCGTTGGCGAGCTTCTGACCCTTAGCGCCCCGAACCTGGAAGCGCACGCGCTGCGTCCGCAGGCCGTCGGATGGGCTCACCGTCGCGACGAGCGCGCCCCGCTGGCAGCGAACCGCCAGCTGCGGAATGCAGCGGCCCTTGGTGAGTGCGACCGAGACGTTGTCGGCGAAGGCGCCGCTGGCGAAGAAGCCAGTGAACGTCAGAGAGACCCTCAGCTGCCGCGTCTGCTCCGGCACCGCCCGCTCGGAAGCCCGCCAGAGCAGCGTCGCTGCGTTCTTGCGATGTCCCTTCGTCACGGGCCCGAGACCCAACTGCCCGAGGGCGGATCCGTCCTCGGCGAGGAACTGGAGGTCGGCCCGTGCCGTGGGGTTCTGTGCGGCGGCTCCTTCCAGCCCGCCGCCGAGATACGCGGAGAAGCATGCCTTCACGTCGCCTGCGCCGAAGTCGGCGGCCGCTCCGCTGACGTCGATTGTCTGGAATGCGCTGGAGATGTGACCCGCGTACCCGCCGGAGAAGAAGGTCCTGCCGCCCCCGATCGCCGCGGACAGCGCCGGCGTCAGCACGAACTGGTGCGGTCCGTACCGAAGTGATTGGGCGGGCTTGCCCGGCTGTCCCTGCGCCATCAGGCCCTCCTCCGACTGCCACAGCGCCGGAAACACGGGCGGGTTGGACTGGACTGGCGCGCCGGCCGGCGTCTCGGCTCCCGGGTTCTTCACGAGGTTTCCGCTCGGAAGCACCGTCGTGGCCGCATTCCCGGCTGGCAGCGGTAGGAGCGCTGCGACCATCGCGACTGCGAGCACAAGGCCGAAGGACGAAGCGAACGCGATCCCGCGTGCGGTCATCTGATCCTCCTTGGCGGGGGCAGCGTGGCCCGACGAAAGTAGGCCGCCCCGAGGTTTACAGCGGGTTGCGGGGTGCTCAGCCGCGCCGCGACGGCCCATCCGGCCGTCCCTCCCCATCCTGGAGGCCCTCGGTTGCGACACAGACTTGCACGAATGATCGGACCGAGTCAAGCTGCGGTTGCCGGCTTCGTCCCGGCAGCCTCTTGCTCAGAAGCGGCGTGACTTCTTGGTCACCATGACGTTCCCGCTCCCGGCCTGCGCCAGGGTCGCGGTCACGGTGAGCCGTCCGCTCAGTCCCGACATCGGCACCCGTGCGGTGCTCGTGCCGGCTCCACGGCTGGTCGTGAGGGCCGGCCCGCTAGGCCTTAGCCGGGTGCGCCACGACCCGCACTGCGATCAGGCCCGGCGGGCTTGCTGCGAGCAGGTCGGCCTTGCAGGCGCGCGCCTGGACGAGCACGCGGTCACCGACGGCGAGGTCGGCGAGCAGCTTCTTGCCGTTCCGGCGAACCTTCGTCGTGTCGCTGACGGCCACCGTCGCGGTGCCGAGGCTGACGTAGGCCCGTGCCCACCGGTTGCCACGCGTTACGTCCACGCCGAGCGATGCCACACCGGCGCTCGTGAGCGTCCCCTTGAGCACGACCGTGACCTTCGGCCGGCACGCCGGCCCCGTGGGCGCGGGCTTCCCGGCCGTATCCGGCTTGCCCTTCCCAGGTGGAGGAGCGGCGACTGCGCCCGACACGCCAAGGGCGACCGCACAGAGTGCAACGAGCAACAGCCTGAGCTTCATCTGAACTCTCTCCTGTTCGCCGTCAGCTGACGTTCCCTCCCGCATGATGATGCGTCCGGGAGAGGACGTGTACCCCCGACTACGGAACCCTCGAACGAGGGACTGCGCGGCTTCGGCTCGCCGCACCTCGGCGGGTGCGTGCCGCGCGTCCGGCATTCCGGTTCCCCGCACCGCGCAGGGTGAGGGGGGCGCGTAGCGTGACTCGAACCGATGTCGACACCACGCTCCGTCCAACGCACGTACCTCGTGCTCGTGCTGGGGAACACGCTGGCCGCGTCCCTGATCTGGGGGATCAACACGATCTTCCTGCTCGACGCCGGCCTCTCGAACCTCGAGGCTTTCGCCGCGAATGCGTTCTTCACGGCGGGGATGATGCTGTTCGAGGTGCCGACCGGGGTCGTGGCCGACACGGTCGGGCGCCGCGCGTCGTACCTGCTCGGGACGCTGACGCTGTCCGCGTCGACCCTCCTCTACGTACTGCTCTGGCGGCTCGAGGCGCCGTTTTCGGCCTGGGCGATCGTGTCGATCCTGATCGGGCTCGGGTTCACGTTCTTCTCCGGGGCGGTCGAGGCGTGGCTCGTCGACGCGCTGAACGCGACCGGCTTCGCCGGCGACCTCGACGCGGTTTTCGCGCGCGGACAGATCGCGACGGGCACGGCGATGCTGGTCGGCTCGGTCGCGGGTGGGTTCATAGCCGAGCAGGCGGGCCTCGGCGTGCCCTTCGTCCTCCGCGCCGTCGTCCTGATCGTGATGTTCCTCGTCGCGTTTCGCCTGATGCAGGACGTCGGCTTCACACCCGACAGGACCGCCGGCTTCGGCGCCGAGGTGAAACGGATCGCGGGCGGCTCGGTCGAGTTCGGCTGGCGCGTGCCCGCCGTCAAGTGGCTCATGGTCGAGTCGCTGCTCGTGGGGGGTGTCGGCATCTACGCGTTCTACGCGCTCCAGCCGTACCTGCTCGAGCTCTGGGGCGACCCGGAGGCCTACCAGATCGCGGGTCTCGTGGCCGCGATCGTCGCCGGCGCCCAGATCCTCGGCGGCGTCGTCGCGCCCCGGGTACGCGCGCGCTTCCGTCGCCGCACCTCGGGGCTGATCGTGCTCGCGCTGCTCGGCGCCCTCGCGCTCGGGTTGATCGGGACCGTCGACAGCTTCTGGGCCGTGCTCGGGCTGATCGTCGCGTGGGGCCTGCTGTCCTCGGCCGCGACACCGGTGCGGCAGGCGTACATGAACGGGATGATCCCGTCGCGGCAGCGGGCGACGATCCTGTCGCTCGACTCGTTGATGAGCTCGGCCGGCGGCGTCTGGGCTCAGCCGGTGCTCGGGCGTACCGCAGACGTGTGGGGCTACGCCCCCTCGTACCTCGTCAGCGCCGGGATCAGCGCCCTTGCCGTTCCCGCGCTCGCCCTCTCCCGGCGACAGCACAGCCCGGCCGACACGGCCGGGCCGCCCGGCGGCGAGGCGGCCGAGCTCCCCGACGCGATGGCCGGAGCCACCGGGCGGGTGCGCGACTGGTCTGCTTCTGCGTCTCGTGCCCCGGGGCGCGCCCCCGGCTAGCCCCGTGACGCGAGCCGGCGCGCCGAGCGGTAGAGCCCTCGGGCGGGCTCGGTGAGCCGCCACGTCAGCGACTGCTCGATCGCGGCGAGCTGCTCCCGAACCTTTGCCTCGGTCGCCTTCGCGGACGCCGTGGACTCTTCGCGCGCCGCCAGCGCCTGCAGCTCGAAGCGGAGCAGCGCCGCCGCGTCGCAGCCGGTCTCGCGGGGACGCTCGACGGTTTTCGCGACGTCGAAGAACGCCAACGGCGTCGACTCCGACGTGACGAGGAGGAGTTTCGTGCGCGCATCGACGTCGATGCCCTTCGGGCCCCCTTCCTGCGGGTTGTGCCGGGCGCGCTCGAAGGTCTCGTCGTCCATCACCCGGATCGTGGCGGCGGGATAGGAGACTCCGTGCCATGCATCGTCCGCTGCGAACACGTGGACGTACGGTGCGCCCGCGTCCGCGACGAGCAGCCGACGGTCGTCCGCCGCGAAGCGCACGCCATGGGGATACGTCGCCCCGCGCAGCACGGCGACGGGCTCGGCGTCCTCTCCGAGCGCGGCCGAGTCGTAGACGAAGACGCTGTGCGTGTAGTGGTTCGAGACCGCCGTCCAGGCGCCGTCGCCGCTGACGGCGACGCCGTCCGGGACGTCGAGCCACTTGCGAACGGCGATCGCGCCCGGGGAGAGGCGGCCGGCCTCGAGGACGTAGCGCCGGACCTCGTGGGCCCAGTTGACGCAGACGAGCAGCTCGTGCCTGTCGGCAGCAACGCGGCGAGCCAAGACCGACCCCGGCGCCTCGAGCCACTCGCGGGCCTCGATCGCGACGACCGGTGTGGTGTCCCACGCCTCCGGCGGGGCGTCGGACGGCGGCAGGTGGAAGACGCCGAGACCGCTTCGCCGACCGACGACTACGACGGTCTCGTCGTCGATGAAGTCGGCGCCGTGTGGCTCGCCGAGTGCCGGTGAGGAGAGGAAGTGGATCCGCTCGATCCTCACCTCCGCTGCCGTGAGCGCGACGTCGGCGACCGCGACCCGGTCGATCGCATAGCACGCGATCGCCAGGCGTTTCCCGCTCGGCGAGAGCCGGACGTCCTCGGTCCGGCCGAGCGCGGCGAGCGTCTCGCGAACGACGTCGGGCGCGAGGAGCTCGATCGGGACGGGCACGAGGCCGCGGTGCGCGGTCTCCTCGGCCGACGGCTCGATCTCGTGGAGCTCGGCGGCGCTCACGACGCGTAACCTAACGCCCGGCCGTGGCCCGGGTCGCCGTCACCGGGGCAGCCGCAGGCCGAGCCGCCGCGGGATCGTCGCCACGAGCCGCGTCAGGGGACCGGGCAGGCGTCCTTCGTCCTCCGCGCGGTCGGAGCGGACGAGCGCGGAGCGGATCGCGGACCCGCCCGCCCAGCGGAGCGGCTCGGGCGGCATCAGCTTGCGGTCCGGGTCGACCAGGGCCAGGCGGGTGAGCTCGTCGCGGCGGTCGAGCGCGAGCCGGGCCAGGATCTCGCCGCCGAGGTAAGCGGGGCCGACGCCGTTCCCGGTGAAGCCGAAGCCGTGGTGGATGCGGCTGCGGCTGCCGAAGATCGGCAGGTGGGTCGGCGAGACGTCGATCGGTCCACCCCACGCATGGGTGATCCGCCGGCCCCGAAGCTGCGGGAAGAAGCGGAGCAGGTCGTCGCGGGCCGTCCGCGCCGCGTCCGGATCGACCTCGAGCCGCCCGAGCCGGCTTGCGCCGAAGCCCATCTTCCCGCCGCCCCAGCCGAAGGCGATCCGCCCGTCGCGCGTCGTGCGGAGATAGTGCAGGAGCGTCCGTCCGTCCGCGATCCCTTCGCCGCCCGTCCAGCCGAGCTCGTCGATCACGTCGGGCACGGGCTCGGTGACGACCATGTGGCTCGAAGCGACCGCGTGCGCGAGACGGAAGCCCGTGAAGCCGGCCGTCGCGCTGTTCACCGCGAGGACTGCCGCGCCGGCGCGTACGCGGCCTCGAGGCGTTGCCGCGACGGCGGGGTGGCTCAGCCGTCGCATGGGAGTCCGCTCGTGGAGCCGGACGCCGGCTGCGAGCACCTTTGCGCGCAGCCCGAGCGCGAGCCGCGCCGGCTGGACGGTGGCTGAGGTGCGCAGGATCGCGCCGCCGAGGAAGCCCGCGTCGCAGCGCTCGCGTAGCTCAGCCGCTCCGATCCGTCGGACCTCGTCCGGCGCGCCGACCGCAGCGCACGCCTCGATCGCGTCGTCGAAGGCGCCGCGCTGCGCCTCGCTCGTCGCAACGCAGAGCGTCGGCGCGGCGCGGTACCAGGCGTCGACGGCCTCGCGCTCGCACCACTCGCCGATTCCGTGCACGCCGCGCTCGGAGGCTCGCGCGACCCCGAGCGCGCGCACGTCGCCGACGCGGTCGCGGAGGATCGGCAGGTCGTCCCACAGCGTCGAGACGAAGCCGCCGTTCCGTCCGCTCGGGCCGTGCCCCGCGAGACCCGCCTCGAGGACGACGACGTCGCACTCCGGCTCGAGCGCCTTCAGCTGCCAGGCGGTCCAGAGCCCGAGGTAGCCGCCGCCGACGATCACCACGTCGGCGGTCGTGTCCTCCTCGAGCGGCGCCGTCGCCTCGACGGGCCCGGCCTCCTCGAGCCACCAGCCGTAGCGCGTGTGCCGCATGCCGTCCATCGCGCTCGAGGGTAGTGGCTCCGCGCCGCCCGCCGTGCGTGACGGCACCCCCGGACCACGGTTCGGCCGCGCACGTAACAGACTGTTGCTTGGACTATCCTGGGTCAGCGCGCGGTGGCGGTAGCTCAGCTGGTAGAGCCCCGGGTTGTGGTCCCGGTGGTCGCGGGTTCGAGTCCCGTCCGCCACCTGTCTTCCTCGCGCTCGCCGTCGGGCGGCTCAGATCGCGCGGGCGAACGACCCGCCGCCGATCACGCGCGCCGGCCGATCGCCGACGCGGCGGCGGAGCTCGCGGTCGGAGGTCACGAGCCACCACGGCGAGCGGAGCCGCCCCGCGAGCTCGGCGATCGCGTCGTCGGCGTTGCGCGAGCCGACGAGATCCGGCGCCTCCTCCGGGGGCGCGCCGTCGAAGACGACGAGGAGCTCGTGCCCCTCGCGCTCGGCCCACTCGCGCGAGCGCCGGACGAGCTCCTCGCGTGAGAGGTTCGGCCACTGCGAGCGCCGGGTGTTCTCCGCGTCGACGACGACGAGCGCCATGGCTCCAGTATCGGCCCGGCGATACCCTGAGGTACGCAAGGCCCCGTAGCTCAGCGGATAGAGCGGCAGGCTTCGAACCTGCGTGCGGAGGTTCGACTCCTCCCGGGGCCATTCTGACGCAAGCCGCCTGCAGGAACCGGGTGCTTGGGCCTCCTCCGTACAGCGCGACGTCGTCGGGTGGACGTCCACTCGCACCACCTTCCCGCTGGAGGAGTATCATGATGGCGACACCATGATGCGTACCCAGATCAGCCTCGATGCCGAGGCGCACCGGCGCGCGCGGACGCGTGCGAGCGAGCTCGGGATCTCGTTTGCCGAGTACGTCCGCAGGCTGGTCGACGCCGACCTCGCGGAGCCGACGAGCACCGGCGTGGACGTCCACGCGGTCTTCGACCTCGGGGACGGCGGCCGAACCGACGTCGCTCGCGACAAGGACGCGCTGCTCGGGGAAGCGCTCGCCCCGGCCCTTCCTGTCGAGTCGTGAGCCTGTTCGTCGACACGTCCGCGTGGTACGCGGCGGCGTCGACCGGCGATCGGAGCAACGCCCGCGCGAAGGAGATACTCGTGGCGGAGCGCCTCGTCCTCACCGATCACGTCCTCGTCGAGACCTGGCGGCTGCTCGCCTACCGTCACGCACCCACGGTCGCGGAGCGTTGGTGGGACGGCATCCGCTCCGGTGTCGCCGAGGTCGCGCTCGTCGGCGCAGGCGACCTCGAACGAGCCTGGGAGGTCGGCCGCCGCTTCTCGGACCAGGGATTCTCGCTCGTCGACCGCACGAGCTTCGTCGTGATGGAGCGGCTCGGCCTGACCCGAGCGGCCAGCTTCGACGACCACTTCGCGATCTACCGATACGGTCCGCGCCTCGACCGGGCCTTCGACGTCGTCCGCTGACGGTGGCCGGGCCGTGGGGCCCGCATCGCGGGTTACGCGTCGGCTCGGCCAGCCGCTGCCCCCTCGACACCAAGCGCCCTGGAGCTGCCGTCCTCTCGGCGCAGGCATGCCGTGGTTTGCCCGGCCCTGGATGCGCGCGCCGCCCCGACGGTCCGGTCCGTCCGGTCCGGGTCCTACGCTCCGGCCATGACAGTGGGAATCGTCGTGTTCGGGCTCGTGTTCGTCGCCGGGCTCGCGATCGGGACGAGGACCCGGCGCCCCCTCTGCACCGCCTGCGTCGTCGTCGGCGCCTTCTGCGCGGTGCTGGTGATGCAGGCGAACGACCCGTTCGTCGCGTTCGCGGCGTTCGCGCTGATCGCGCTCGCGGGGCTGGTCGTCGACTCGGTGCGCGAGACGGTGGGGCTCCTGCTCGGCCGGTAGCCCCCGCCTTCGGCGCGGCCTAGACTGACTGGGCGTCGCGGGCGTGGTGGAATTGGCGAGACACGCCGGCCTTAGGAGCCGGTGCTCGAGAGAGCATGGGGGTTCGAATCCCTCCGCCCGCATGTCCTCCCAGGTGCGGCACGCCGAAGGCGTGATGCATCCCCTCTGCTTGAATCCGTGGCATGAGCCAGGTCGAGGAGCTCGGCGGGAACCGCGTCCGCCTCACGGTCGACGTCACGCCGCACGAGCTCGAGCACGCGGTCGAGCACGCGGCGTCCGACCTGGCGGGGTCGGTCAAGATCCCCGGCTTCCGCAAGGGCAAGGTGCCGCGGCAGGTGCTGCTCGCGAACGTCGGCAAGGACCGTCTCTGGGTCGAGGCCGTCGAGTCGCACATCGGCGGGTGGTTCTGGAACGCAGCCGCGCGCTCGCGCCTGCGTCCGGTGGCGACGCCGGAGTACGACTTCGAGCTTCCCTCGACCGAGACGGAGCCGTGGAGCTTCAGCGCCACCGTGGAGGTGCAGCCGACGCCCGAGATCGTCGACTGGACGACGCTCGAGGTGCCCCGCGCCGAGTCGGTCGTGCCCGACGAGCTCGTCCAGGCGGAGCTCGACGCGCTCCGCAGCTCGATCGCCGAGCTCGTGCCCGCCGACGACCGGCCGGCGCAGGAGGGCGACACGGTCGTCGTCGACCTCGCCGGTGGCGACGGCACCGGCCAGTCGGACACGGTCGTCGAGCTCGGCTCGGGCCGGCTCGTCCCCGAGATCGAGAGCGCCCTCGTCGGGGCGAGCGTCGGCGACACGCGCCGGGTGCGTTACGACCTCCCCGACGGCAAGGAGGCCGCCGTCGAGGTGACCGTCAAGCACGTCAACGAGAAGGTGCTGCCCGAGGCCGACGACGAGCTCGCCCGGTCGGCGAGCGAGTTCGACACGATCGCCGAGCTGCGCGCCGACATCGAGGGCCGCGTGCGCGAGGCGGTCGACGAGCGGATCGACGCCGCGTTCCGCGCCGCGGCCGTCGACGAGCTCGTCCGGGCGTCGAACGTCCACGGCGCAGGGCCGCTCGTCGAGTCGCGCGCCCGCGAGCTCCTGAACGGGTTCGTCCGCTCGCTGGCGGGCCGCGGGCTGACCCCCGAGGCCTACTTCGGGGCGACCGGCCAGACACCCGAGCTGCTCACGGCGCAGATCCGCGCCGAGGCGTCCCAGTCGGTGGCTCGCGAGCTCGCGCTCGAGGCCGTCGCCGAGAAGGCGGGGATCGTGGTCTCGGACGACGAGGTCGAGGATCTGATCCGCGAGCAGGCCGAGGCGTCGGGCGACGACGCGGAGGAGATGATCGCCGACATCTGGGCGCACGGGCACCAGGAGGCGCTGCGCGAGGACCTGCGGCTGCGCGCGGCGCTCGACCGGCTCGCTGCCGACGTGAAGCCGATCGCGCCCGAGACGCACGCCGCCCGTGAGGCGATCTGGACGCCGGACAAGGAGAAGCCCGCGGGCGAGACGAAGTTGTGGACCCCTGGCGATCCCGCTCCGCGCGATCGCTAGGTATGAGAGAAATGGACGCGATGGTCGCAAGAGAACGGCTGAGCACACCTAGCCGGTTCCCGACCGGAGGGAGGGAAACGGAATGCCTCTGATCCCGATGGTGATCGAGCAGACGTCGCGCGGCGAGCGGTCGTTCGACATCTACTCCCGCCTGCTCAACGAACGGATCATCTTCCTCGGGACGCAGGTGGACGACCAGATCGCGAACCTCATCATCGCGCAGCTGCTCCACCTCGAGTCCGAGGACCCGGACAAGGACATCAACCTCTACATCAACTCCCCCGGCGGCTCGGTCTACTCGGGGCTCGCGATCTACGACACGATGCAGTTCATCAAGCCGGACGTCGCGACGACGTGCGTCGGGATCGCGATGAGCATGGGCGCGCTGCTCCTCGCGGGCGGCGCCGCAGGGAAGCGGACGGCGCTGCCGAATTCGAAGATCCTCATCCACCAGGTGTGGGGCGGCTACCAGGGTCAGGCGAGCGACATCGAAATCCACGCACGGGAGACGATCGCCCTCAAGCGGAAGCTGGAGGAGATCATGTCCCACCACACGGGCAAGGAGATCGACAGGGTGCGCACGGACATGGATCGCGACTACTTCATGACCGCCGAGGAGGCGACGGAGTACGGGATCATCGACCGTGTGATCACGCACCGCTGACCCCGAGTGGGACCCCCACGGGGTAGCCGAACCCGCAGAATCGGAGTAAAAGAGGAGACCAGTGGCCCGAGCGAGCGAGGGGAACGAGCAGCTGCTCTGCAGCTTCTGCGGGAAGAGTCAGCGTCAGGTCAAGAAGCTGATCGCCGGTCCCGGCGTCTACATCTGCGACGAGTGCATCGATCTCTGCAACGAGATCCTCGACGAGGAGCTCACCGCTCCGACGACGCTCGACCTCGACAACCTGCCGCGCCCCAGGGACATCTACTCCGTCCTGAACGACTACGTCGTCTCGCAGGAGGAGGCCAAGCGCATCCTCGCGGTCGCCGTCTACAACCACTACAAGCGGGTCCGCATGGGACAGACCGACGAGGCGGACGTCGAGCTGCAGAAGTCGAACATCCTCCTGCTCGGCCCGACCGGCTGCGGCAAGACGCTCCTCGCGCAGACGCTCGCGCGGATCCTGAACGTGCCGTTCGCGATCGCCGACGCGACGGCGCTCACCGAGGCGGGGTACGTCGGCGAGGACGTCGAGAACATCCTCCTGAAGCTGATCCAGGCCGCCGACTTCGACATCAAGAAGGCCGAGACCGGGATCATCTACATCGACGAGGTCGACAAGATCGCGCGCAAGGCGGACAACCCGTCCATCACGCGCGACGTCTCCGGCGAGGGCGTCCAGCAGGCGCTCCTCAAGATCCTCGAGGGCACCGTCGCCTCCGTGCCGCCCCAGGGCGGGCGCAAGCACCCGCACCAGGAGTTCCTGACGATCGACACGACGAACGTGCTCTTCATCTGCGGCGGCGCGTTTGCCGGGCTCGACAAGATCATCGCGCGCCGGATCGGCAAGAACGCGGTCGGCTTCGGCGCCGAGGTCCGCTCCAAGCATGCCGAGGAGTCGGCGGAGCTGCTCACGCAGGTGATGCCCGAGGACCTGATGAACTTCGGGCTCATCCCCGAGTTCATCGGGCGCCTGCCCGTCGTGTCGGCCGTCCACCAGCTGCGCCGCGAGGATCTCGTCAGGATCCTGACCGAGCCCAAGAACGCGCTCGTCCGCCAGTACCAGCGCTTCTTCGGGTACGACACGATCGAGCTCGTCTTCACCGACGACGCGCTGTGGGAGATCGCCGACCGCGCGCTCGAGCGGGAGACCGGCGCGCGCGGCCTGCGCTCGATCATCGAGGGTGCGTTGCTCGACGTGATGTTCGAGCTGCCCTCGCGGCGCGACGTGACGAAGTGCGTGATCACGCGCGAGACGATCTCGAAGGGCCTGAACCCGACCCTCGTCACGCACGGCGTGCCGGACGAGGACCTCGGGGCGGCTGCGGCCGAGACGGCCTGAGCAGGCCCCGTGCAGCAGCGGTCGCGCACGTTCTCGTGGTCCGACCCGGCCGAGACCGTCGCCGGGATCACGACGCTGCCCGGTCTCGTGGCGCTGGAGCGAATGCTGGCGGGCGAGCTGCCGTACCCCCCGATCACGCAGCTGATGAGCATGCGGCTCGTGGAGCTCGTGCCGGGGCGCGTCGTCTGGGAGGCGGTCCCGGGCGAGGAGCACTACAACCCGATCGGGACCGTTCATGCCGGGTTCGCGACGACGATCCTCGACTCGGCGATGGGGACGGCCTTCGTGTCGACCGCCGAGGCCGGCACGCGCTGGACGACGCTCGAGCTGAAGGCGAACTTCACCCGCGCGATCACGTCCGACACGGGACCGGTCCGGTGCACCGGCACGGTCGTCCACCCGGGCCGCACGGTCGTGACGACCGAGGCCCGCCTCGAGGACGCGGAGGGCCGGCTCCTCGCGCACGGGACGAGCACCATTCTCGTCCTCCGGGACTGACGCCCTCCGTACACTCCCTCGCCTGATGGAGTCGTTGTACGAGCCCGGGGCGGTCGAGCGCCGCTGGCAGGAGACGTGGGAGGGCGAGGGCCTCTACGCGGCGGGCTCCGGGCGTCGCCGCGACGACACCTTCGTGATCTGCGTGCCGCCGCCCAACGTGACGGGCGAGCTGCACATGGGCCATGCGCTCAACGGCTCGATCCAGGACGTGCTGATCCGCTGGCACCGGATGCGCGGCTTCGACACGCTCTGGCAGCCCGGCTACGACCACGCGGGCATCTCGACGCAGAACGTGATCGAGAAGCAACTGCTCGCCGAGGGGACGTCGCGCCAGGAGGTCGGCCGCGAGGCGTTCCTCGAGCGGACGTGGCGCTGGCTCGAGACGACCGGCCGGACGATCATGGGCCAGTACCGCCGCCTCGGCGCGTCGCTCGACTACTCGCGCGAGCGCTTCACGATGGACGACGGCTACGTCGAGGCGGTGATGACGTTCTTCGTCCGTCTCTGGGAGGCGGGCTGGGTCTACCGCGCGAACCGGATCGTCAACTGGTGCCCGTACCACCAAACGGCGATCTCGGACCTCGAGGTCGAGCACGTCGAGATGGACGACATGCTCACCGCGATCCGCTATCCGTTCGCCGACGCGCGTGAGGGTGGGATCGCGGTGGCGACGGTGCGGCCCGCGACGATGCTCGCCGACGTCGCGGTCGCGGTGCACCCCGACGACCCGCGCTACCGCGACGCGGTCGGCCGCGAGGTCGTCGTCCCGGTGGTCGAGCGCCGCGTGCCGGTGATCGCCGACGCGCGCGTCGACCCGGAGTTCGGCACGGGCGCGGTCAAGGTCACGCCTGGGCACGACCCGACGGACTTCGAGATCGGCCGCGACCACGGCCTCGAGACGCTGACGGTGATCGGGCCAGACGGGCGGATGCTCGCCGAGGGCTTCGAGAGGCTCGACCAGAAGGAGGCCGACGCGCGCATCGTCGCCTGGGCCGACGAGCGCGGCCTCGTCGAGAAGCGGGAGCACTACCGCCACTCGGTCGGGACCTGCGAGCGCTGCCACTCGCGCATCGAGCCGCTCGTCTCGCCGCAGTGGTGGTGCGCGATGGAGGGCCTCGCGCGACCGGCGCTCGCGGCGCTCAGCGAGCGCCGCGTCCGCTTCCACCCCGAGAGCCAGCACCGCTTCGCGATCGAGTCGCTCGAGCAGGCACCCGACTGGTGCGTCTCGCGCCAGCTCTGGTGGGGCCACCAGATCCCGATCTGGACGTGCCCGGACGGCCATCTCACGTGCGCCTGGCCGCCCCCGGACTCCTGCGCCGAGTGCGGCTCGGGCGAGCTCGAGCGTGACCCGGACGTGCTCGACACCTGGTTCTCGTCGGCGCTCTGGCCGTTCGCGACGCTCGGCTGGCCGGCGGCGACGCCCGAGCTCGAGCGCTACTACCGCGGCGACGTGAGCTCGACCGCACGCGAGATCATCCGCCTCTGGGAGAACCGGATGATCTTCTCCGGGCTCTTCCTGCTCGGCGAGATCCCGTTCACGGACGTGATCATCCACTCGACGGTGCTCGCCGCGGACGGGCGGCGGATGTCGAAGAGCCTCGGCACCGGCGTCGACCCGATGGAGCCGGTCGAGGCCCACGGCGCGGACGCGACCCGCTACGGGCTGCTGAAGATCTCCTCGACGCAGGACGTGCGCTACGCGGTCGGCGCGATCGAGGAGGGGCGGAAGCTCGCGAACAAGCTCTGGAACGTCGCGCGGCTGATCCTCCAGCAGGCGGCAGGGGTGGTGCCCGAGCGGCGTCCGAGCGCCCTCGAGGAGCGGTGGATCCTCGCCCGGCTGGACGCGGCACGCGCGGCCGTCGAGGACGCCTGGGCGCGGTTCGACTTCGCCGCCGCGACCGGCGTCCTCTACCACCTCACCTTCGACGACTTCTGCGACTGGTACGCAGAGGCGATCAAGCCCCGTCTCTACGACGGCGACGCCGACTGCCGGGCGACCGCCCTCGCCGCGCTCGAGACGCTCCTCTCGCTCCTCCACCCGCTGATGCCGCATGTGACCGAGGAGATCTGGTCGCACCTTCCGCCCCGTGCCGCGCGGCTGATCGTCTCGCCCTGGCCGGAGCGCGATGCCGCGCACGCCGACGAGGCGGGCGCGCTCGATCGCGTCAAGGAGGCCGCGCAGGTCTTTCGCCGCAGCGGTGTCCAGGTCGAGCTCGGCTCGGAGGACGAACGCCGCATCTTCGCCGCGGTCGTGCGACCCGAGCGGCGGCAGGCAGCTGGCGACATCGAGGCCGAGCGGGCACGTCTCGCGAAGGAGATCGCCCGGGCCGAGGGGATGCTCGCAAACGAGCGGTTCGTCGCGAACGCGCCGGCCGACGTCGTCGACGGCGAGCGGGCGAAGCTCGAGCGGTACAGGCGGGAGCTCGACCTGCTCGGCTCCTAGCACGATGACTCACCTCGCCTGGCTCGAGGCGCTGTCGCCGTGGCCGAAGGGCGGTTTCGGGACGGCACGGATGCGCGCGCTGCTCGCGGACCTCGGCGAGCCGCAGGCGGGGCTGCCGGCCGTCCACGTCGTCGGGACGAACGGGAAGTCGACGACGACGCGGATGGTCGAGGAGCTCCTGCGAGACGCGGGGCTCCGCACCGGCGCCTATCTCTCGCCGCACGTCCGGTCGTGGGCCGAGCGGATTCGCGTCGACGGGCGCGAGGCCGATCTCGACGCGGTCCTCGCCGAGGTCCGACCCGCGGCGGAACGCCTCGACGCGACGCAGTTCGAGGTGCTCACCGCGGCCGCGTTCGTTGCCTTCCGCGAAGGAGGTGTGCGGGCGGCCGCAATCGAGGCCGGGCTTGGCGGCCGCCACGACGCGACGAACGTCCTCGACGAAACCCGCGTCGTCGTGCTCACCAACGTGTCGCTCGAGCACACCGAGGTGCTCGGGGCGACCCGTCAGGCGATCGCGGCCGAGAAGCTTGCGGTGATCCGGCCCGGTTGCACGGTCGTACTGGGCGAGCCGGAGTGGGAGGCACAGGCAGTGGCGGCGGGGGCGGCGCGAGTCGTCGTGGTCCGCGACGAGCCCTTGCATCAGACTGTTGCAAGCTCGAGGGCGCTCGCCGCGGCGGCGGCCGAGGCATTCATCGGGCAGCCCCGAGACACGAGCGTGCTCGACCTCGTCTCGCTTCCGGGGCGCCTCGAGCGGCGGCCCGGCGAGATCCGGGACGGTGCCCACAACCCCGGCGGCGTCCGATGGCTCGTGGAGCATCTGCCACCGGACGACTACACGGTGATGGCGTCGATTCTCGCCGACAAGGATGTGGATGCGATGCTTGCGGGGCTCGCCGCGGTCGGGCGGCGGTTCGTCGCCTGCCGTTCGTCGAACGCCCGCGCGCTCCCCCGCCGCCGAGCTCGCGCGGCGTGCCGCCGTCCCGTTCGATCGGGTCGAGACGCGGGACGAGCCCCGCGAGGCGCTCGCGCTCGCCCACGAGCTCGGCGAGCCGGTGCTCGTGACGGGCTCGCTCTACCTGCTTGCCGATCTCGAGGCGGGCCGGTGAGGGCGGGCGCGCGGGAACGGCTCGCGGTGCTCTCGTTCGCGCTCGCGGTCGTGCTCGCGATCGTGGGGAGCGCGTTTGCGGTCGGGTATATCCTCGGCAAGCTCCTTCTCTGATGATCGCCGCCGACAGCATCTTCGACTCGAGCGCGTGGACGGTGACGCGCAACGTCGCGATCGTCCTCGGGCTCGTCTTCTGGGCGGCGACCGTCTACTGGGTCTACAAGGACGCGCGCCGCCGGATCGAGGACCCGTGGCTCGTCGCGGTCGCGACGGTGCTGGGCGCCGTGCCGCCGTTCCTCGGCCCGCTCATCTACATGCTGTTCCGCCCGCCCGAGTACCTCGATGACGTGCGCGAGCGGGAGCTCGAGATGGCGGCGATCGAGGAGCAGCTCGCGGAGCGGGATCTCCGCTGCCCGGTCTGCCGCGGCGCGGTCGACCCGTCGTTTCTCGTCTGCCCGGTCTGCACGACCCGTCTCAAGCAGGCCTGCGAGGAGTGCGGCTCGCCGCTCGAGCCGATCTGGCAGGTATGCCCGTACTGCGCGACGCCGGTGCCGCCGGGAATCGTCACGGGCGAGGACGTGCTGCAGCCGGTCCGCCTGCGCCGCTCGCGCCGCGGCGGCTGACCCGCCTTCGTCTTCGTCTACATTTCTCCGCCGTGGCCGTCGAGACAACCCTCGTGCTCGTGAAGCCGGACGGCGTCCGCCGCGCCCTCTGCGGCGAGATCCTCGCGCGCTTCGAGCGCCGCGGCTACGACCTGCGCGGCGCCCGCCTCCTGAAGGTCTCGAAGCAGCTCGCCCGCGAGCACTACGCGGAGCACCGCGGCAAGCCGTTCTTCGCCGACCTCGTCGACTTCATCACCTCGGGCCCCGTGCTCGCGCTCGCCGTCCGGGGCGAGGACGCGATCGCCGGCGTCCGCGCTCTGATGGGCGCGACGAACCCCGCCGACTCGGCGCCGGGGACGATCCGGGGCGACTTCGCGACGCTGCTCTCCGAGAACGTCGTCCACGGCTCCGACTCCCGCGCGAGCGCAAGGCGCGAGCTCGGGCTGTTCTTCCCCGACGGCCTCGTGTAGCGCCGGGCGTGGGCGAGCTGTCGGACGACGCGCGTCGCAACCGCGAGGACTGGACGCGGGCGAACGAGGACTACACCGACGCGCGCGCGAGCGCGGCCTGGGCGCAGGAGGAGATCACCTGGGGCGTCTTCTCCGTGCCCGAGGCGTCGGTCGAGACGCTCGGCGAGGTGGACGGCCTCGACGCCGTCGAGCTCGGCTGCGGGACGGCGTACGTCTCCGCCTGGCTCGCGCGTCGCGGCGCACGGCCGGTCGGCGTCGACGTCACGCCGGCGCAGCTCGCCACGGCGCGGCGCTGCCAGCAGGAGACCGGGATCGTCTTTCCGCTCGTCGAGGCGAGTGCCGAGGAGGTGCCTCTCGAGTCGGAGAGCTTCGATCTCGCGCTCTCGGAGTACGGCGCGAGCATCTGGTGCGACCCGCACCGCTGGCTGCCCGAGGCCTTCCGGCTGCTCCGCCCCGGCGGGCGCCTCTGGTTTCTTCGCAACTCGACGCTCTCGATCCTATGCGCCCCCGACGAGGGCCCGCCGGCCGAGACGCTGCTGCGGCCACAGCGGGGCCTCGGGCGGCTCGAGTGGCCGGGTGAGATCGGCGTCGAGTGGCAGCTTCCGCACGGCGAGCTGTTCCGGCTGCTCCGCAGGACGGGCTTCGACGTCGTCGACCTCGTCGAGCTCTACGCGCCCGACGAGGCGATCGACCACGAGCACTACACGGCGTTCTCGGCCGACTGGGCACGGACCTGGCCGGCCGAGGAGATCTGGGTCGCGGCGAAGCCGCGGTGACGCCGGGGCTCGTCCTCGCCTCGACGTCGCCGCAGCGCCGGGCGATCCTCACGCAGCTCGAGATCCCGTTCGTCGCCGTCGCGCCGCGGTACGTCGAGCACGACCCGCCCGACGCCGACCCCGTTGCGCTCGTCACCGAGCACGCGCGCGGCAAGGCGCGCTCGGTGCACGAGCTAGGCGCGGTGACGCTCGGCGTCGACACCACCGTGCACCTCGGCCGGCGTGTCTACGCCAAGCCGCGGGACGCGGACGACGCGCGTGTGATGCTGCGCGAGCTCGCCGGCCGCACCCACGCGGTGCTCTCCGGCCTGTGCCTCGTCGTGGCGGAGGGCGAGGTCGTCGAGCACGCCGAGACGCTCGTGACGTTCCGCCCGCTCGACGACGCGGCGGTCGAGCGGTACGTCTCGAGCGGCGAGTGGGAGGGCCGCGCCGGCGGCTACGCGATCCAGGGCCTCGGCGGCAGGCTCGTCGAGCGGATCGACGGCGACTACCTCAACGTCGTCGGTCTCCCCGGCGCGCTCTTGCTTCGCCTGCTCGAGGAGCACACACCCGGCCTTCTCCTCTGACGGTCGAAAACGGCTGCAAATACGCTCGGAGCTACACTCACGTCCCCGTGAGCCTCTTTCGCTCCATGACCGGCTTCGGCGGACGCGACATGGCCGTCGACCTCGGCACCGCCAACACCCTCGTCTACGTCCGCGGGCGCGGCATCGTGCTCTCCGAGCCGTCGGTCGTCGCGATCGACCAGCGCACGGGCGACGTTCACGCGGTCGGGGTCGAGGCGAAGCGGATGCTCGGCCGCACGCCCGGCTCGATCTCGGCGATCCGGCCGCTCAAGGACGGCGTCATCGCCGACTTCGACGTCACCGAGCAGATGCTCCGGCACTTCATCCAGAAGGTGCACCAGCACCGCTTCGCGCACCCGCGCGTCGTCGTGTGCGTTCCCTCCGGCGTGACCGGCGTCGAGAAGCGGGCCGTCGAGGAGGCGACGCTCTCCGCCGGCGCGCGCCAGGCGTACCTGATCGAGGAGCCGATGGCCGCCGCGATCGGCGCGGGGCTCCCCCGTCGCCGAGCCGACGGGGAACATGATCGTCGACATCGGCGGCGGGACGACCGAGGTCGCCGTGATCTCGCTCGGGGGCATCGTCGTCTCGCAGTCGCTCCGCGTCGGCGGCGACGAGATGGACGAGGCGATCGTCAACCACATCAAGAAGGACTACAAGCTCCTCGTCGGCCAGCAGACCGCCGAGGAGATCAAGCTCGAGGTCGGCTCGGCCCACCCGATGACCGAGGAGGTGCAGGCGGAGGTCCGCGGCCGCGACATGCTCACCGGCCTACCAAAGACCGTGATCATCGCCTCGGAGGAGATCCGGCGCGCCCTCGACGAGCCGGTCTCGCAGATCGTCGACGCGATCAAGTCGACGCTCGACAAGACGCCGCCCGAGCTCGCCGCCGACATCATGGACCGCGGCATCGTGCTCGCCGGCGGCGGCGCGCTGCTGCAGGGGCTCGACGAGCGGCTCCGTCACGAGACGCAGATGCCGGTCCACCTCGCCGAGAGCCCGCTCACGTGCGTCGCGGTCGGCTCCGGGCGCAGCCTCGAGGAGTTCGAGGCGATTCACCGCTCGAACCGCGCCCGCGCCCGCCGCAACGGGAACCGCAGGTAGGGGTCCGGCACCTGCAAGGTGCCTGTCCCCGGTGACGCTCCCGACGATCCGCCCGCCACCGGGGTCTGGCACCTGCGGCGCCAGTCCCCGAGCCAGTCCCCGACCCCGGCTACCATTGGCCGGTGCCCCGGAACCGCACCGCACGGACGGCGGTGCTGGGCGTGAGCGTCCGGCGCCCCGCCGACGGCAAGCTCCCGACGCGAACCACAGCCGCCCTTCGGCGCAGGCTCGTCGTGGGCGGTCTCGTCCTGCTCTCGCTCGTGCTCGTCACGCTGTCGTACCGCGAGGACGGCGACGGGCCGGTCGCCGGCGCTCAGAACGTGGCCGCGGCGGGGCTGCGACCGTTTCAGATCGCGGCCGACCGCGTCGCGAAGCCGTTCCGGGACGCCTACGGGTGGTCGAGCAGCCTGCTCGACGCCCGCTCCGACGCCGCACGGCTCGAGAAGGAGAACGAGCTCCTCCGGCAGCAGGTCGCCGAGCGGCAGCTCGCGCTGCGCGAGAACGTCCGGCTGCGCAAGCTGCTCGCCTACCGGAACGGCCCGCGCTTTCCCGAGGGCTACGACGGCCTCGCGGCCGCAGTGCTCTCCCGGCCGGCAGGTGCGTACGCGCAGGCGATCGTCATCGCCGCCGGGCGCAACGACGGCGTCCGCGTGGACGATCCGGTCGTCACGCAGGACGGCCTCGTCGGCCGGGTCAGCCGCGCGGGCTCGCGCACCGCCCAGGTCACCCTCCTGACCGACGACTCGAGCGCGGCCTCGGCGCTCGACGTCGAGACGCAGGCGTTCGGCATCGTGCGCTCGGGCGACGGGCCGCGCGCGCCGCTCCGTCTCGACCGCGTGCCCAAGGAGGCGAACGTCCGGTTCGGAGACACGATCGTCACCTCGGGGTGGAGCTCGCCGCGGCTCTCCTCGCTCTATCCCCGCGGGATCCGCATCGGGCGCGTCACGAGCGTCGGCCTCACCGACACCGACCTCTACACGCAGGTGCAGGTGAAGCCCTTCGCCGACCTGAACGCGCTCGAGGCCGTGGTCGTGCTCATCCCGTCGGACCGCGGGGCCACCTTCCCGTGAGGCTCGCGCTCGGGATCGCGCTGCTCGTCTTCGTCGCCGCGGTCGTCCAGGTGACCGTGCTCACGGGAGCCCGGCTGCTCTGGGCCGAGCCGGACCTGCTGCTCGTCACGATCGTCTGCGTCGCGCTCGTTGCCGGTTCCGTCCCAGGCGCGGTCGCCGGCTTCGCGGGCGGGCTCCTGATCGACGTGATGACGCTCGGCACGCTCGGCGTGACGTCCATCGTGCTCACCCTGGCGGGATACTGGGCTGGTCGGTACGGCGAGACGACCGGGCGCGGCCGGCGGTTCGCACCGGTCATCGCGACGTTTGCGATCTCGCTCCTCGCCGGGATCGGCGGCGTGGCGCTGCACTTCCTGCTCGATCAGCCGGTATCCGCGCGCGTGGCGTTCGTCACAGCGCTGCCGAGCGCGATCGTCGCCGCCGCGCTGGCCCTCGGGGTGCAGCGCATCGCCCGCGCGTCGATCTCCGAGCCACCCCGGCTCGAGCGAGCGAGGCAGGTCGAGCTCGTGTGAGCACCCACACGCCGTACGGCGAGCCGCGCGCGCCTTCGAGCCGGTTCCTGCCGCCCGACCCCGGCGTCGAGGCGCCCTACCGCCTGACCCCGGGGCTCGCCTTCCGGGTCGGCATCCTCGGCGTCGTCGCCCTCGCCGTCTTCGCCGTGCTGTTCTTCAGGCTCTGGTCGCTCCAGGTCCTCTCGGGCGACAGGTACCTCGTCGCCGCGCAGGGCAACCAGCTGCGATCGATCCGGATCGAGGCGCCGCGCGGGACGATCCTCGACCGGAACGGGCGCGTGATCGTGGACAACGTGGCCGGGACGGCGGTGAAGCTCTGGGTCGGCGATCTGCCGAAGAGCCGCCGCTACGCCGTCATCAAGCATCTCGCCGAGGTCCTGCGCGTCCCGCCGCTCGAGCTCGCGAAGCAGGTCGACGAGCGCAGCGCCGACCCGCTCAACCCGATCACGGTGAAGACCGCGGTCGGCGAGGACCAGGTCGCCTACCTCTACGAGCATTCCTCCGAGTTCCCCGGAGTCCAGATCCAGCAGACCTACCTGCGGCACTATCCGTACCAGTCGCTCGCGGCGCAGGTGCTCGGGTACGTCGGCGAGGTCTCGCAGGGCGAGCTCGACCGCAAGCCGCGGCTCTACAAGCCCGGCGACAAGGTCGGGAAGACCGGCGTCGAGGCGAACCAGGACGAGTACCTCCGCGGCGAGGCCGGCCAGGCGGAGATCCGGGTCGACTCGCTGGGGCGGCCCCAGGGGCCGATCGAGCTGCGGCGCGAGGCCCGCCCCGGGAACGCGGTACGGCTCACGATCGACATCGAGCTCCAGCGGGCCGCGGAGCGAGCACTCCGCTACGGGATCGAGACGGCACGGGCGAACAAGTCGTACTACGCCGACGGCGGCGCGATCGTCGCGCTCGACCCCTCCGACGGAGCGGTCCTCGCGATGGCCTCGAGCCCGACGTACAAGCCCTCGGTCTACGTCGGCCGGGTGAACCCGAAGAAGATCGAGCCGCTCGTGGACGACAGGGCCGCGGAGGAGAAGAACTACCCCGGGATCAATCGCGTCACGAGCGGCGTCTACCCGCCCGGCTCGACGTGGAAGCCGGTCACCGCGCTCGCGGCCATGCAGGAGCACATGCTCCAGCCCTACCAGGCGCTCCAGTGCACGCCGACGGCCACGTACGGCCTCGACAAGCAGCAGTTCCGCAACTGGGACCCCTACGTCAACCAGCCGATGACGCTGGTCGAGGCGCTCGCCCGCTCGTGCGACACCTACTTCTACCAGCTCGGCTACCAGTTCTACCTCGAGGGCGACCGCGGCCGGAGCCGCATGCAGCAGTGGGCGCGGACGTTCGGCTTCGGGGTCCCGACCGGGTTCGACCTCGGCGGCGAGGCGGTGGGGCTCGTACCGACCCCCGCCTGGCGAAAGCAGCATTTCACCAGCGACTGGGATCGCGCCTGGAACCCGGGGAACTCGATCCAGCTCTCGATCGGGCAGCAGGACGTCCAGGTGACGCCGCTGCAGATGGCGCGCTTCTACGCGATGATCGCGAACGGCGGCAAGCTCGTCACGCCGTACGTCGTCTCCCAGGTGGAGACGGCCGTGCCGACCGGGCAATCCCCCGTCGTCGAGCAGCGTTTCGCGCCAGATCCGCCGAAGCAGGCCGGGGTGGACCCCGCCGCGCTGCAGGTCGTCCGCGACGGGCTCTACTCGGCCACGCACTCGACCTACGGCACGTCGTCGGGCGTATTCGCGAGCTTCCCCGTCCCGATCGCGGGAAAGACCGGGACGGCGGAGAAGGTCGTCCAGTTCGCGGGCTACCCCGCGGGGCACCTGGAGGACCAGTCGTGGTGGTGCGGGTACGGGCCGGCGCTGACCGAGGCGCCGCGCATCGTCGTCTGCGCGGTGATCGAGAACGGCGGCCACGGCTCGACCGCCGCCGCGCCGGCGGCCCTGCGGGTGTTCGAGAAGTTCTTCGGGCGGAAGGCGACCCACCAGACGCTGGTGAGCACGGACTGATGATCGTCGACGCCGGCCGCCAGAGGATCCCGCTCCGCCGCGACACGGTCGACCTCGCCGCGGTCGTCCGGCGTCTCGATCTCGTGCTTCTGCTCGCGGCCGGCGCGCTCGTGGGGTACGGCCTGTGGGCGGTCGCCGGAATCACGCGCTTCGACATCCCCGGCGATCCCGGCTACTACGTCACGCGGCAGGCGATCGCCGCGGCACTCGGCAGTGTCGGCCTCGTCGTCGCGATCGCGATCCCGCCGAGCCTCTACCGGCGTCACTGGCGGGTCGTCTACCTGATCGCCCTGGGCGGCATGGTCGTCGTGTTCGCGTTCGCCGAAGCGGTGCGCGGCTCGAAGCGCTGGATCGACGTCGGGCCGCTCCAGTTCCAGCCCTCGGAGTTCGGCAAGATGCTGTTCGTCCTCGCGATCGCGGGCTTCCTCGTCGAGCGGCAACGTGAGATCGGCCGTCTGCGGACGGTCGCCGTCGCGATCGCGCTCGGCGCCGTGCCGATGGTGTTCGTCTTCCTCCAGCCCGATCTCGGAACCGCGCTCGTCTATGTCGCCGCCCTCACGGCCGTGCTCTTCGTCGCCGGCGTCCGCTGGCTGCACCTGGCGTTGCTCGCGACGCTGGCGGCCACCGTCGTTCTCGGCGTTCTCTGGTTCCTGCCCGCCGCGGGCGTCGAGGTGCTGAAGCCGTACCAGACCGCCCGTCTGACCGGGTTCACGAACCCCGGCGCCGACCCGAGTGACCTCACGTACAACGTCAACCAGTCGATCACCGCGGTCGGCTCGGGCGGCATCGACGGTCGGGGGTGGACGAGGCGAGCCAGACGCGGTTCGACTACCTCCCCGAGCACGCCACCGACTTCGTCTTTGCGTCGTTCGCCGAGCAGCGCGGCTTCTTCGGCACCGCGATCCTGCTGCTGCTCTACCTCCTCGTCGTCTGGCGAGGGCTCCGCGTGGTCACGGTCGCGGGCGACCTCTACGGCGCGGTCGTCGCCGGTGGGATCGTGTGCGCGTTTCTCTTCCAGGTCTTCGTCAACGTGGGCATGACGATGGGGATCGCGCCGGTGACCGGAATCCCGCTTCCGTTCGTGACGGTCGGGGGCTCGTCCATGGTCGCGAACCTCGTCGCGATCGGGCTGCTCCAGGCGATCCACGCCCGGGGCCGGGTCGGGGAAGCGCTGCGGTGAGCGCGTTCGGCATCGGGCCGCGCGACGTCCTCGCGCTGGCGCGCCACACCCAGAGCACAGCCGCGCCGACGGGGCCGCTCCTGGTGAGGGGCGTGCTCGCCGGGCAACTCGCACGCGAGCTGGCTGCCGGCGGCGACTCCTCGCTCGTCCGCACGGAGGGCGACCCGTCCGCCGCCTCCGCGGTCGTCTGCGTCGTCGCCGGCGCGGCGAGGCCGGCGGACGAGGAGGCGCTGCGGATCGCGGCGCGGTCGCTCGTCCCGGTCGTTGCGGTCCAGACCGGAGCGTCGGGGACGCGGATCCCGTACGTGCTCGCGACCGACGTCGTCGACTGCGAGCCCGGAAAGCGCTTTCCCCTCGAGGCGATCACGCGGGCGCTCGCCGCGGCGCTCGGACGGGACGGAGCCGCGCTCGCCGGAGCGCTGCCGGTCTTGCGCGACGCCGTTCGTGACCGCCGGACTCGCGACGGCGTGATCGCGGCCGGCGTGGTCGCGGCCGGTCGCGGGGAGGCCCGGCTGCCGCTTCTCGCCCTCGGCCAGGCGCGCATGCTGTCCGACGTCGCGGCGGCAGACGGCGCCGCCGCCGCGACGACGTCACGAGGGACGGCCGAGGCGGTTGCCGTGCCTCTCGCCGCCGCCCTCGCGACCGGGCTCGCCGCCCGGACGCTCGTGCGCCGGCTCCGGGTCCGCAACCGCATGTCCGACGTCGCCGTCGCGGCCGCCGCGACGTACGCGCTCGCGGCGGCGTTCCGACGGCTCCCGCGCCGCTGACCTACGCGGCCGCTCCGTCCGGCGCGGGTCCTAGGATCGCACGCGTTCACGGTCCCTTGACGCGGAGGTCGACGGTGCCCGATACGGAGTTCGCAGAGGAACTGCTGCAGATCGAGGAAGCGGACGCCTGGTTCGAGTATCTGGAGTCGACCCGCGGGCAGGGCCCTGGCCGCTACCACGAGCTCGAGCCGTGGGCGTGGGCGCGCCTCATGCAGCGGCTGCGCGCCGTGCGTGCGCGCCGCGCGCGGCTCCGCCCGGCCGCTGCCTGAGCCTGGCCCGTCGCCGTCGCCGCGGGCACGGGTGGCTTCGCTGATAGCCTTGCGCCAGGCGTATGGCCGCTGATTTCGACATCCGACGCTGCGCGTGGCGCTCCGCTCCTGCGGTCGTGCGCCCGCGCGCGCTGACACGAGGAGATACGAGGATTGCCCTGGTTCCGGTTTCGACGACGCAAGGACGACCAGGCGGCAGAGGCCGCCACGACCACACAGGAGACGCCCGCACCGGCTGAGGAGCTCGCTAGCGAGGACGTCGAGGAGCAGGAGGAGCAGGAGGAGCAGGAGCCGACCGCCGCGGCCGACGGCGTGGCACCGCGCAAGCGGCGGCGTCGCGGTGGTCGCGGAGGAAAGGGTCGCCGCAAGGCCGGCGGAGCCGCCGACCTGGCAGAGCAGGATGGAGCGCCTCCTGCCGCGGAGGAGGCGCCGAAGCAGCGCAAGGAGTCGTCCGAGAAGCCCTCGCGGAGCCGCTCCGGCCAGCGCTCGGGCGGCCGCGAGCGGCGCCGCCAGATCCCGCGGCGGGCCCCGCTGCCCCAGGCGAAGCGCGAGCTTCTGATCTCCGTCGACGTCGGGGAGCAGCGCGTCGCGCTGCTCGAGGACGACCGCGTCACCGAGGTCTACCTCGAGCGACCCGAGCGCCGCTCGATCACCGGGAACATCTATGTTGGCAAGGTAGACAACGTACTCCCGGGGATGGAGGCCGCATTCGTCGAGATCGGCCTGGAAAAGAACGGGTTCCTCTTCGTCGACGAGATCGTCGGGCCAGAGCTCGAGGGCAAGCGGCACGGGAAGAAGATCACGGATCTGATCCAGCGCGGCCAGCAGATCGTCGTCCAGGCCGTGAAGGACCCGATGAAGACGAAGGGGGCGCGGCTGACGACGGAGATCTCGCTCCCCGGCCGCTTCCTCGTCTTCGTCCCGAACGGCGAGGGGCTCGGCGTGTCGCGCCGCCTCGAAGACGCCGAGCGCACGAGGCTGAAGGACATCCTCAAGGAGATCGCCCCGGCGACGGGCGGCGTGATCGTGCGCACGGCCGCGGAGGGCGCCTCGGCGGAGGACGTCGAGCGCGACCTCGTCTTCCTGCAGCGGCTCTGGAAGACGATCCAGGCGCGCGCCAAGCTCGCGACCGGGCCGGAGCTCGTGTACCAGGAGGCGGAGCTGCCCCTGCGGATCGTTCGCGACCTGTTTGCCGGTGACTTCGTCGGCGCACACGTCGACTCGGAGCGAACCTTCAAGCGCATCGTCGGCTACCTGAAGAAGACCTCGCCGCACATGGTCGAGCGGGTCCACCGCACGAAGGACAGGGAGCCGCTGTTCGCGAAGTACGGCGTCGACAAGGAGATCGAGTCGACCCTCGATCGGCGCGTCGACCTCCCTTCGGGCGGCTACCTGGTCTTCGACTACGCCGAGGCGTTCACCGTCATCGACGTGAACACGGGCAGCTTCGTCGGCTCGCGCTCGAAGAGCTCGACGCAGCGCCTCGAGGACACGATCGTGAAGAACAACCTCGAGGCGGTGAAGGAGGTCGTCCGCCAGCTGCGGCTCCGCGACATCGGCGGGATCGTCGTCATCGACTTCATCGACATGGCGAACCCGAAGAACCGGCAGGCCGTCGAGGACGCCTTCCGCGCCGAGCTCGAGCGCGACCGTACGAAGACGTACGTCGTCGAGATCTCACCGCTCGGCCTCGTCGAGATGACGCGCCAGAAGGTGACCGACGGGCCGCGCGAGGTGATGACGCGCAAGTGCCCCACCTGCGGGGGGGACGGCATCGTCGTCTCGGAGGCGACCGTCGCGCTCCAGGTCGAGCGCCGCCTGAAGGCGCTCGCAGCGGCGGGTGCGGGGTCACGCGTCCAGGCGTACCGCATCGCGCTGCATCCCAAGACGCTGTCGCTCCTGGCCGGCCCCGGCGGGGAGCGGCTGCATGCGCTCGAGGATGCGACCCGGCGCCGGTTCTTTCTCGCTCCCGCCGAGGGGCACGCCCACCTCGACCATTTCGAGGTGCTTGCGGAAGGACGGCGCGACGACCTCGCGCCCAAGGCGCCGCTCGCGGAGGGCACGGAGCTCGAGCTGAAGCTGGTCGAGATCGACCTGCACGATGTGACCGCCGCGGTCGGCAAGGCCGAGGGGCTCGACGTCGTCGTCGCCGGGGCCGCGAAGCGCGTCGGCAAGAAGGCGAAGGTCTCGGTGGGGCTCGTCCTCGAGGGACAGGCGTTCGCGACCCTCGCGGCGAGTGAGCCGGCCGTCGCGCCGATCACCTTCGAGAGCGAGGCCGAGAAGCCGACTCGCGCCCCCGCCCGGCGGAAGGCGGACGAGACCGCCCCCGTGACGGCCGAGCCGGACGCAGCCGTCGAGGTCGAGCCGGGCGAGGCGGAGCCTGCCGGCGAGGCGACGGTGGCCGACGAGGCGGCGGAGGCCGGCGAGGCTCAGGCACCGGCCAAGAAGCGCACCCGGCGGGGGTCGCGGGGCGGCAGGCGCCGGAAGAAGCCGGCCGCGACCGCGGAGTCGGAGGCAACCGACGACGCGATCGAGACAGGGGAGGCAGAGACCGCCGAGGCCGATCGGGAGGCAGCCGCCGAGGAGGTCGTGCCCGCGAAGCCCCGCGCGCGCCGGCGAACGCCGACGATCCACGTCCCGGCGGATGCCCCGCCGAGCGACGGCGACGCCGGGCCACCGGCGGCCGAGACGGAGGCCGTCGGCGAAGAGGGCGAGCTGGAGCAGCCCGCCGGAGACGACGGTGCTGCGCCGCGCAGGCGCACGCGTCGCGGGTCACGCGGGGGCCGCAATCGCCGCAAGAAGACCGCGGCGGCGAACGGCGACGGTACCGCGCAGGCCGACGGCGATCAGCCCGGCAACACCGCCGAGCCCGTCGCGGCCGACGGCCGGGAAGGGGAGCCGTACGTCCCGATGTCCGAGTGGATCGAGGACTTCGACCGGCGGGCGTGATGCCCGTCTCCGCTACAATCCGGCGGCTCGCGGGCACCGCCCGCGATTTCCTCCTCAGAAGGCGTCGACCATGAGCTACGCGATCATCTCCGTCGGTGGCAAGCAGTACCGTGTCCGCGAGGGCGAGCGGCTGCTCGTCGACCGCCTCGCGCTCGAGGACGGCGCGTCGTTCACGCCTTCGGTGCTGCTCGCGGGCGGCTCCGGCGATCCCCAGATCGCGCCGGCGGACGTCGTCGTCACGGCGACGGTCCTCTCGCAGGAGAAGGGGCCGAAGCTCCGGATCGGCAAGTACAAGCAGCGCACGGGCTACAAGCGGCACACCGGCTTCCGCGCGTCGCTGACTCGGATCAGGATCGACTCGATCGGCGGCGCCGCCGCGAAGCGCGAGCGCGCCAAGCCCAAGCCGGCAGTCGAGCAGGTGCCCGTCGAGGCGGCGCCCGCGCTGCCGGACGGCTACGCGGAGATGACGGTCGCCCAGGTCAAGGAGAACGCGTCGAGCTGGGACGCCGAGGGACGGGCCGCGGCGCTCGCGTACGAGCAGGCCCACGGCAAGCGCAAGGGCGCGATCGCCGCGCTGGAGGCGGCGATCGCAGAGGAGGCTTCAGGCTAATGGCGCACAAGAAGGGGCTCGGCTCCTCGAAGAACGGCCGCGACTCACAGAGCCAGCGGCTCGGCGTGAAGATCTTCGCAGGCCAGGAGGTCAAGGCCGGCATGATCATCGTCCGCCAGCGCGGGACGCGCTTCCGGCCCGGGCCCGGCGTCGGCATCGGGCGCGACGACACTCTCTTCGCGCTGCGCCCGGGAACCGTCGAGTTCCATCGCAGCGGCGAGCGGCGCTCGATCTCGGTCACGGCTTCCGAGTCGTCCTGACCCGGCACGCCGTCCGCCGGGCGGCCCCGGAGCCCGCGTGTTCCACGATCGCGTCCGCATCGTCGTCCGCTCCGGCCGCGGCGGTGACGGCGCGCTCTCCTTTCGTCGCGAGAAGTACGTCCCGAAGGGCGGGCCCGACGGCGGCGACGGCGGTCGCGGCGGCGACGTCACGCTCGTCGCCGACCCGTCGCTCCGCGACCTCTCCTCGCTCCGCGGCCGCAGGGTCTTCGTCGCGGACCGCGGCGGCAGCGGTCGCGGCGCCCGCAAGCACGGCGCCGACGGGGAGTCGGTCGAGCTCGGAGTTCCCGTCGGGACCCAGGTGAGGGGCACCGACGACCGGCTCGTCGCCGACCTCGCGCATGCCGGCGCCCGCGTCGTCGTGGCGCGTGGGGGCACCGGCGGTCGCGGCAACGCCCGCTTCGCGACGCCGACGCGGCAGGCGCCGCGCTTCGCGGAGACCGGCCTCCCGGGCGAGGAGCACGAGCTCGAGCTCCGGCTCAAGCTGGTCGCCGACGCGGCGCTGGCCGGGCTCCCCAACGCAGGCAAGTCCTCGCTCCTGCGCCGCATCTCGAACGCGACCCCGAAGGTGGCCGACTACCCGTTCACCACGCTCCAGCCGGTGCTCGGCACGGTCGAGGCGCCCGACGGGAGCCAGCTGACCGTCGCCGACGTGCCCGGGCTGATCGAAGGCGCGAGCGACGGCGTGGGGCTCGGGCACGACTTCCTCGCGCATCTCGAGCGCGCGCGCCTGCTCCTCCACGTGATCGACGCCTCCGACGGGGACGCCGACGCACGCTTCGCGACGATCGAGCGTGAGCTCTCGCTGTACGGCGCCGGGCTCGCCGAGCGGCCGCAGGTGGTCGTCCTCAACAAGGCCGACCTCACGCCCGGGCCGGCGCCGTTCTCCGTCGACGATCCGCGCATCCTCGCCGTCCACCGCGTCTCGTGCGCGACGGGAGCCGGAATCGAGGGGCTGAGACGGGCGCTCTTCGCCCTCTGCCCTGCCGCGCCCGAGCTCGTCGAGGCCGAGGCGCAGCTCCCGGAGTTCCTCGACTACCGGCCGACGCCACCGCGGCGCCGCCCGTTCCGCGTGCTGCGCACCGACCGCGGCTACCGGGTCGTCGGCGACGTGCCCGACGAGGAGGAGCTCGAGGAGGCCCTCCGCGGCGCGGGCGTCCGCCGCGGCGCGCTCGTCGAGGTCGGCGACGAGGAGCTCGAATGGCAGCCGTGAACATCGGGGTTCTCGGCGGGGCGTTCGACCCGCCGCACGTGGGCCACGTCGCGCTCGCCCGTGCCGCGATCGAGCGCTTCCGGCTCGACCGGCTGCTCGTCCGTGTGGTCGACGATCCGGGTCACAAGCACGTGACGACCGCGCCGCAGATCCGGCTGTTTCTCGCCGAGCTCGCCTTCGCCCCGCTCGACGAGGTCGAGGTGGCCCTCGACCGATTCGCGCGCACGGTCGACTCGCTCGAGGCGCTCGGGCTCGCCGACCCGGTGTTCCTGGTCGGGGCAGACGAGTTCGTCGACTTCCCGGGGTGGAAGGAGCCGGAGCGCGTGCTCGAGCTCGCGCGGCTCGGCGTCGCGAGCCGACCGGGGTTCGACCGGAGCGAGCTCGACGCCGTCCTCGCCCGGCTCGACCGGCGCGAACGGGTGACGATCTTCGAGATCGAGCCGCTCCCGGTGTCGTCCTCCGAGATCCGCGCGCGTGCCGCGGCGGGGAAGCCGATCGACGGTTTGGTGCCGCCCGCGGTCGCCGCCGAGATCGCGCGGCTTCGCCTCTACCGTGCGGGCTGAGCCGGCGGACGCCGGGGTATGCTTCGGGCGAGCACGACCGAAGGGACGACACCGACCTGACCTCTCTCGAGCACGCACGCCGCATCGCCGCCCTCTGCGAGGAGAAGCTGGCGACGGACGTGGTTATCCTCGACATGCGGTCGGTGTGCGACTACACCGACTACTTCGTGATCGCGACGGGGAAGAACCCGCGGCTCACCAAGGCGATCCACGACGAGGTCTACGCGACGCTCAAGCGCGACGCGAAGCTGACCCCACGCTCCTCGAGCGGCCTCCCCGAGGCGACCTGGATCGTCGACGACTACCTCGACGTCGTCCTCCACGTCTTCACGCCCGAGACGCGCGCGTACTACCGCCTCGAGGAGCTCTGGGACGACGTCCCGAAGCTCGAGGCCGCCGCGACGGCGTAGCCGTGGTGTCCGACTTCAAGTCGGACACCTGGCAGACCGGCGGCCGTTCGCTTCTGCGTAGTCGGTGGCGTTCGCAGATCGGTCGGGGTTCCTCCGATCCGTTCTCCATACTGAGAACGTGGATGTCGAGCTTACGCCCGACCAGAAGGGAGCGGTTGCCGAGTCCGCAATCGTTCACGCAGCGATCAAGCTCGGTCTGGGTGTGTTCCGGCCGCTCTCCGACGGAGAGCGCTACGACCTCATCTTCAACCTACGGCCTCGGCTCATACGAGTGCAGTGCAAGACGGCCGTCATGCACGGCGACGTTCTCGCGGTCCCCCTGTACTCGAACCGACGAACGGCGAATGGCTTTGTCAAGCGCATCTACACGAGCGCTGAGATCGATGCGATCGCGGCCTATTGGCCGGAGCTAGAACGCTGCTTTCTCCTTCCGATGGGCACGTTCAGCGCCCGAACGTATGTCCAGCTGCGTCTGGTGCCAAGCAGGAATAACCAACGTGCTCTCATCAACTGGGCCGACGACTATGACTTCGCGGTTACACTAGGTGCTCTCGGGGCCGTAGCTCAGCTGGGAGAGCGCCGCGATGGCATCGCGGAGGCCAGGGGTTCGAGCCCCCTCGGCTCCACTGGTTCCCGTCGTCTACGGCTCTTCGCGGCGAACGACTAGCGTCAATCCATGTCCTGGCCAGCACGATTCGTCGGGGCGGCGACCGCGATCGTGGACGACGCCGGCCGCACCCTGCTCGTCAGGCACACCTAGGAGCGCGACGAGCTCGCACGCCCGATAAGCGACTTCACCGTGCAGGCGAATCGACGATGCGCTCGCCGGCAACGCGCCCGACGCCGTCGTGACGATCGAACGCCTCGGCTGGGTCGAGTAGCCAGGTGTGGGGCGGGATCGATACCCGCCCCACACCTGGAAGCGATCTACGCGCCGACGACGGTGATCGTCCGCACGATCTCGCCGGTCGTGGCGGTGTTCGCCGACACCGTGACGCGGTAGGTCTTTTTCTTCGCGACCGTGAGGCCCGCGACGCGCGGCTTCACGGTGCAGTCGAGCCCGAGCGGGGAGGCACCCTGGGAGACCTGCACGAGCTTGTTCTTCTCGTAGCTGCGGATCGTGTAGCCGACCGTCGTGCCGGCGGCGTTGTTCGCGCAGTAGTCGCGCAGGTACACGGTGAGCTTCGGATTTCGGGTGCCGCCGCGGACGGTCAGCTTCCCGTCGACCGGGTCGAGCGGAGCCGCCGCCCTCGCAAAGCCCGCCTGTGCACGCTTCGGGGTCGCGTCCTGCCGGTAGATGCCGCTCTGCCAGAGGCTCCCCTGCGAGTCCTGCATCACGAACCAGATGAACATCTCGACGCGCCGGTCCTTGCGGGCCATCGCGATCGCCTGCGGGAGGTACTTCGCCTGCTGGGCCTCGGTGACGCCCTTCGGCTCGCCGGGCCTCGTCTCGTTGCCGTACTCCGTGATCCAGATCGGGACGTTCTTGCGGCGGAACGCGGCGTCGAGGTCCTTCTCGAAGCGCGGCATGCTCTTGAGCGTGACGTTCGGGTAGCGGACGAGCTGCGTCGGCTTCTGGTTCACCGGGAAGGGATAGGGGTGGTGGGCCCAGGCGTCGAAGCGGACGCCCTTCAGCGCGGCCGCGACGCCCTTCATGAACGTCGCCGGGGCGACGGTGTCGGTGACACCGGGCTTCTTCTTGTCGCGCCCGTTGGAGGAGGTCTCGCCGATCGCGACCTGCGCGTTCCGGTTGCCGGCCTTGATCCCGGCGATCCCCGCCTTGGCCAGCTTCGCGTAGTTCGCGGGGCTCACGATCTTGCCCTTCGCGTTGAACTGCGGGACGAGGAACGTCGCCAGGTTCGACTCGTTCCAGATCGTGTAGAAGCGCACGTACGGGTAGCCCGCGTAGCGTCCCGAGTAACGCAACGCGACGGCGCGCGCAAAGTTCTGGAAGTCGGCGACGTTCTTCGGCATCGCCTGCGGCTTCTGGTCGCCGTTCGCCCACGGCGGGGTGCCCCAGAGAGTGATCAGCACCTCGAGGCCGCGCTGCTGTGCGTTCCGGACGAACTCGTCGACGTCGCCGAACTTGTACGCCGGGTCGAACGGGTCGCTGGCCTGGGCGGGGCGCTCCGGCGCGACCTTCGACCAGTCCACGATCGTCCGCAGGATCGACGCGTTGTTCGAGACCGCCCGGTCCATCGCCTCCAGGCGGGTCCCGTCCCAGCGGAGCACGGGATCGTCCTGGAAGCCGACCCACATGCGGTCGGCGGCGGTGGCGGCGGGGACGAGAACGGCGGCGGCGAGACAGGCGAGGACGAGCGGGCGGACGATGGAACGCACGAGGACCTCCTTGGGCGGGATCGGAACGCGGGGCACGGTAGCCCCGCCGCGTAAGGGCGGTGTAAGCCCGTGACTTCGACGCGGGCTCTCGAAGCCCTCGTCCGCCGTGCCCCGGCACGCCGCCCGTCCCGCGTCTGGAGAGGTCTCCCCCTCGAGCGTCCCGCAGCGATGCCCGAGCGCGTAGACTCGCAGCAGTGGTCTTCGAGGTCGTCTTCATGCTCGTGCTGCTCAAGATCCCGCTCGTCTACCTCTGCATGGTGGTCTGGTGGGCGATCCGGGCGGAGCCCCGCGACGAGCAGCCGACCGTCGCCGCCCGGGTCAGCGATACGCCATCCACGCTGATCACGGGCGGACCCTCGAGCCCGCGTGGCGGGCGCCGCGATCCCGGCAGGCGCGGTGCGCGCACCCGTGCGAGAGTGCCGTCGCGGCCGCACGCCGCACGCTCCGAGGCGCGGTCGTGAGCTCCGTCGACGAGCCCGCTCGCGGGCGGTCGTCCGCCGCCGACACGATCGGCGGGCTCCTCGCTGCCGGCTCCATCGTCCTCTCCGCCATCGCGATGGGCCTCGGGCTGCTGCTGCAGCTCGACGCCCACCCGGCGCGACTCGCGCCGGTGGCGATCGTCGTCGCGCTCGTCGCCGCCGCGATGAGCCGGCGATACGAGCCGCTGGCGCTCAAGGCCGCGCTCTTCGGCGCGTTTGCCTGGGTCGTCGGCATGGTCGTCGCCGTCGTGACCGGCGGCCCGCTCTTCTGACCCGCGCGCCCGGCGCTGACGCCGAAGGCAGGAGGCTGCGGAGGCCGCTGGTACAACAAGGTCGATGGCAGCCACCGACCTCACCGGGCCGAACGCCGCGTACGTCGCGCAGCTCCTGGAGGAGTACCACGACGCGCCGGCGAGCGTGCCTCCCGAGTGGCGGCGCCTGTTCGAGCAGGCAGAGGCTCCCGCCGCGGCCGGCGACGGCGCCGCGGGGAACGGAGCACCGGCCGGCACCAGGGCTGCCGCGCACGCGCCGGTGCCCGCTCCCATGCCGGCCGGCGCACCTGCGACGACCGAGGCGGCGGAGGACGCGAGCCTCCTGGGCGCGGTCGCGGCGGCCATGGCCCTCGTCAAGGCGTATCGGATGCACGGGCACCTCGCCGCTCGGCTCGATCCGCTCGGGTCGGAGCCGATGGGCGACCCGGCGCTCGACGAGACGAGACTCGTCCCGCCACTCACCCCGGAGCTGCGGGCCCGGATCCCGGCAAGCCTGCTGCGCCTCTACGTCCCGGGAGAGACGCTGCTCGAGGCGCTGCCGCGGCTGCGTGAGGTCTACACGGGCTCGAGCGCATACGAGATCGAGCACATCTCGGACCACGCCGAGCGCGTCTGGCTGCGAAAGGCGATCGAGTCCGGGCGCTTCCAGGTCGCGCTCGAGCCGGAGCAGCGGGCTCGCCTCCTCCGCCGCCTGTCCCAGGTGGAGGGCTTCGAGCAGTATCTGCGGCGATCGTTCCTCGGCCAGAAGCAATTCTCGCTCGAGGGGCTCGACGTGCTCGTCCCGATGCTCGACGAGGCGATCGAGCTCGGAGCGGAGGCGGGCGCGCACGAGGTCGTGATCGGGATGGCGCACCGCGGCAGGCTGAACGCGCTCGTGCACACGGTCGGGCGCTCGTACGAGTCGATCCTGCGCGAGTTCGAGGGCGAGCGCTCCTACGACGCGCTCGTCGTCGATCCCGAAGGCGGGAGCGGCGACGTCAAGTACCACCTTCCGGCGTCCGGAACGCGGGCGACCGCCGCCGGGGAGGTGGAGGTGACGATCTCGCCCAACCCGAGTCACCTCGAGGCCGTCGATCCCGTCGTCGAGGGCTGGACGCGCGCCGAGCAAACCGACCGCTCGCACGGGGCGGGCCTGCACGACCCGACCGTCGCATTCCCGATCCTCATCCACGGCGACGCGGCGTTCGCGGGCCAGGGAGTCGTCGCGGAGACCCTCAACCTTCAGAGCCTCGAGGGTTACTCCACCGGCGGAACGCTCCACCTGATCACGAACAACCAGGTCGGGTTCACGACCGACCCGATGGAGAGCCGCTCGACGCGATACTCGAGCGATCTCGCCAAGGGGTTCGACATCCCGATCGTGCACGTCAACGCCGACGATCCGGAAGCCGCGCTGAGCGCGGTCAGGCTCGCCCTGGCGTACCGGGCGGAGTTCGGCCACGACTTCGTGATCGACGTCGTCGGATACCGCCGCTTCGGGCACAACGAGCAGGACGAGGCCGCGTACACGCAGCCGCTCCAGGTCGAGCGGATCCACGAGCAGCCGACCGTCCGCGAGCAGTACGCCGAGCGCCTCGTCGAGGAAGGAGCGCTCCGGCCCGGCGAAGCCGAGGCGATGGTCGAGGAGGTGACCGCAACCCTCCGCAGCGCCCACGACCGCCTGCGCGCGTCGATCGCGGAGCCGCCGTCGCCGCCGCCCGAGCCGCCGGCGGTCACCGGCACGGGAGAAGCGGTCGAGACCGCGGTACCCGCCGAGCGCCTACGCACGCTGAACGAGCAGCTGCTGGCCGTGCCCGCGGAATTCACCGTCAACCCGAAGCTCGCCCGGCAGCTCGAGCGTCGTCGTGAGACGATCGAGAGCGGAGGCATCGACTGGGGCCAGGCCGAGTCCCTCGCGTTCGCGTCCCTGCTCGAGGACGGCATCCCGATCAGGCTCTCGGGCCAGGACACGGAGCGCGGAACGTTCTCGCATCGCCACCTCGTGCTGCACGATCCCGAGACCGGCGAGACCGCGACGCCGATCCAGCTGCTGCCGAGCGCGAACGCGGCGTTCGAGGTGTACAACTCCCCGCTCTCCGAGTACGCGACCGTCGGCTTCGAGTACGGCTACTCCGTCTCGGCGCCCGACGCGCTCGTTCTCTGGGAGGCGCAGTTCGGCGACTTCGTCAACGGCGCCCAGATCGTGATCGACCAGTTCGTCGTCGCCGGCCGGTCGAAGTGGAACCAGACCTCCCGGCTGACGTTGCTCCTCCCGCACGGCTACGAGGGCAACGGCCCCGAGCACTCGAGCGCGCGCCTCGAGCGGTTTCTCCAGCAGGGCGCCCAGGACAACATCAGGGTCTGCAACTGCACGACCGCGGCCCAGCTCTTCCACCTGCTGCGGCGGCAGGCGCTCGACGCCGTCGCCCGGCCGCTCGTCGTGATGACCCCGAAGGGCCTCCTGCGCCTGAAGCAGGCCTCCTCGACGCTCGAGGAGCTGTCGGAGGGGACGTTCCAGGCGGTCGTCGACGACCCGAGGGCGCATCACGACGAGGTAGAGCGCCTCGTCCTCTGCTCGGGGAAGCTCTACTACGACATCGCCGGGCACGACCTGCACGAGGGGGCCCGCCACGTCGCGATCGCCCGCCTCGAGCAGCTCTATCCGTTCCCCGTCGAGGCGGTCGAGATGCTCCTCGCCCGCTATCCGGGTCTGCGCCAGGTCGTCTGGGCGCAGGAGGAGCCGCAGAACATGGGCCCATGGCGCTCGATCAGGCACCGGCTCGAGGAGACGGTTCGCAGAACCTCAGCCGAGAGCCTCCAGTACGTCGGCCGCACGTGGAAAGCGAGCCCGAGCGAGGGGTACCCGACCGCGCACCAGGTCGAGCAGGATCGCATCGTACGTACCGCGCTCGGCGCGCGGTAGCGCCCGGGCCGTCCCGAGGCGGCCGGCGGGGTCGGTGGGCGCGGCTACACTGCGGCGTGGCCCGCGGCCGCCCCGATAGTCGTAACGGAGAGCGCATGCCTTCGGACACGAGCATTCCGGACAACCCGTTCACCACCGATGCCGTCGAGGGCGACGACCCGTCGTCGCTCGCGCGTGCGATCCAGGAGCACCTCGACCTCAAGCAGCGCAACGCCGCGCTCGACGGCGACATGCCGCTCGACCGTTACGCGATCGAGGACCCCTTCGAGAACCACCCGCTGTTCAAGTCGGAGGAGCAGGCACGCCTCGAGGAGACCCTCGAGGGCGTCGCGGCGCCCGAGCCCAAGCAGCCGCTGCCGTGGCCCGGCGAGGACGAGACGGCCGAGGGGCGGCGCTCGACGACGGCCTCTGGGGCCGCTCGCGCGACTTCGACTGGGGCGAGTGACCGCCCTCCGGCGTCGATCGCGCCGCAACGACCGCCGCACTGCCGATATCGTCGCGCCTCGTGACCCCCGAGCAACGTCTCGAGCGCTTCGCCGACCTCGTCGTCCGGATCGGCGCAAACGTCCAGCCTGGCCAGCAGGTCGTGCTCGTCTACCTGATCGAGCACGTCGACACCGCACGCGCGATCGCGCGGGCCGCCCTGAAGGCGGGCGCCGTCCGCGTGCTTCCGGTCGTCACCGACCTCCACCTGCGCAAGGCGGCGATCGAGCTCGGGCCCGAGGAGGAGCTCGGTCGTACTCCCCCGTACCTCCTCGACTGGGTACGTACGTGGGGCGAGACCCGGCCGGCGCTGATCAGCCTGGCCGGCGAGCCCGAGCCCCACCTGTTCGACGGGCTCGATCCCGTCCTCGTGGGCAAGGCGGACCCGACCGACATGCGTGGGCTCTACCTGCCGCTCGTCATGGGCCGGAAGCTGAACTGGGTGATCGTGCCCGCGCCGAACCCCGGCTGGGCGCAGGCCGTGCTCGGGGAGCCGGACGTCGAACGGCTCTGGCAGGCGGTGGCACGAACGTTGCGCCTCGACGAGGACGATCCCGTCGCGGCCTGGCGCGAGCACGCCGCGATGCTCGAGGCCCGAGCCGCGGCGCTCAACGCGGCGCGCTTCGACGCGGTCCGCTTCCGCGGGCCGGGCACCGACCTCGTCGTCGGCCTGCTCGGCGGCTCCCGCTGGCTCTGTGCGACGTTCGAGACCGAGACCGGGATCCCGCACCTCCCGAACCTCCCCACGGAGGAGGTCTTCACGACGCCCGACTGGCGGCGGACGGAGGGCGTCGTGCGCTCGACCTATCCGCTCGTCGTCCCGGGCATCGGCGCGCGCGTCGAAGGACTCGAGCTGCGCTTCGAGGCAGGCAAGCTCGTGGACGTCCGCGCGGCCGGCGACGGGGCGGACGTGATCCGAACCCAGCTCGCCAGCGACGAGCGGGCTCCGTTCCTCGGCGAGATCGCCCTCGTCGACGGGTCGTCCCGCGTCTTCCAGACCGGGCTCGTCTTCTCGAGCACGCTGTTCGACGAGAACGCGGCTTGCCACCTCGCCTACGGCAGCGGCCTCCCGTTCGCGGTCGACGACGCCGAGGGCCTGGGCACGGAGGAGCTCGTCGAGGCCGGTATCAACGTGTCGGCCGTCCACACGGACTTCATGGTCGGCGGGCCGGAGGTCGACGTCGACGGAGTGTCGGCGGACGGCTCGGTGACCCCGCTCCTCCGCGACAACCTCTGGGTGCTCTAGCCGGTCGCCACGTCGCGCAGGCGTTCCCGACCGTCGTCGCGAGCGCGTAGGGCACGGGCGTAGACGTCGAGGAGCTCCTCGGTGCAAACGGTGAGGTCGAACGTCCTGGCCACGTGATCGCGCCGGCAAGCGCCGAGCGCCGGCCACGACTCGTGATCGCCGACCAGCGTGCGGACGGCGTCCGCGAGCGCGAGCACATCGTGCTCGGGGACGAGGAGCCCGCTGCGGCCGTCGAGGACGACTTCGGGGATACCGGCGTGGTGCGTGCTGACGACCGGGATCCCGCACGCCTGTGCCTCCATGAGGGCGAGGGGTGTGCCCTCGGCGTCTCCGTCCGCGGCTTCTCCGCTCGCGAGCAGGAAGAGATGCGCGCGGTCGAGCAGGCCGCGAACGAAGGCGCTGTCGCGCGGACCGTGCAACTGCACGACGCGCTCGAGGCCCAGGTCGTGCACGAGGCTCGCGAGCCGCTCGGCGAGCGGGCCGCCGCCGACGACGTCGTAGCAGAGCGGAACGTCCCGCGCGACCTCGGCGATCGCCCGGAGCGCCGTAGCGCTCGAAGAGCACGTCGTACATCGACCGTCCGTGCTCGCGCGGCTGGGCGCTGTAGTCGTAGCCGTGGAACGTGACCACGAGCGGCGCGTCGGCCTGGCCCCCGGCGAAGGCGAACCGCCGCCCCGTCGGGCCGAAATGCGCATGGAGCACGTCGTGGCGACCGGGCGCGAGCGGGATGGACGGCACCGGTTCCAGGGAATCCGCCGTCAGCCTCGCATCGACGTAGTGCGTCCGGTCGAGCAGCGTCGATCGGGTCACCTCGTCGTGCACCGGCTCCCCGGGGCGCGGTCGGTGCTGTGAGATGACGTCGATCTCGTGGCCGGCCCGCAGGAGGCCGCGCATCTGCGTCGCGACGAATGTCTCGCTCAGCACGGGGAAGCGTCCGAGGAGGAAGGCGATGCGCATGTTCCTCAACGGTCCAATGCTCCCGCGAGCGCCCCGAACTCCGCGAGGAACCGCTCGGGAGTGTGGTTCGCGCGAACCCAGTCACGGCCCGCGGCGCCGAGCCCGAGCCGCACGTCTTCGTCGTCGAGGAGTTGCTGAACGGCGTCCGCGAACGTGTCCAGAGCGTCCAGCCCGCTCCCTTCCCAGGAACCGACGTACGCGCCGAACCGCGACGTGACGCTCTCCGGATCCTGGTACGAGACGATCGGTGTGCCGCAGTGGAGAGCCTCGAGAAAGCTGACCGGAAGCGACTCGTGGATCGACGTGTTGGCGAGCATCCAGGCCGAGCCGATCATCCGCCGCTTTGCCTCGCCGTCCAGATGGCCGAACAGCGAGACGTTCGCGGGTAGCCGCGTCGGGTGCCAGCTGCCCGGCCCCGAGAAGTGCGGTCGTCCGAAGATCACGAACTCCACGCGTGGGAACCGCCGTGCGAGGTGGACGAAGACCCAGGAGCGCTTGATGGGATCGAGCCGTCCTCGTCGGCCGGCGCACGCGGGTCACGAACCCACACGACGGTGGGAACGTCCCGGGCTGCGAGGACGGGGAGGTAGTTCGGGCGGTAGTCGACCGTGAGAAGCAGACCGAGCCCCATCCTGTCGAGCCGCCGGGTGTAGCGCTTGCCGTCGGCATACCTGACGAGCGGGATGCCGCTCTCGTGCCGTTCGGGCCGGTTGCGCCCGAGCCCGCCGTTCCCGGCGAGCAGAACGGGCCGGTAGCGGCCCGGTCGTGCGTCGGCAAGGCACTCGGCGCTCGTCCGCGCAGCCCAGCCGAACCCGCCCATCCGGCCGAGCGCCTGATCGACGAACTCGTTCGCGAGGATCCCCACCGCCCGCGGGCTGCGAGGACGGCCGTGGAACCGCGAGAGGGGGAGAATGGCGGGCCGCAACGCGACGGGCGGTGCGCAGTCAAGCAGACCGGGGCGCCAGGAGTGCAGCGGCCTGCTCCGGCTCGAGCCGCGCCTACGCGACCCGACGCGTCGTGACGCCCTGCAAGGTCGTCGCGAGGCGCCGGAACGGGCCCTCGACGGCGACCAGGTCGTCGAACGTGCCCCGCTGGGTGATCCGGCCCCGTTCCATCACGAGGATCTCGTCCGCGCGGCGCACGGTCGTGAGCCGGTGGGCGATGATGATCGAGGTGCGCCCGCGCAGCAGCGTGTCGAAGGCGCGCTCGATCAGCACCTCGGTTGGGCGGTCGATGTTCGAGGTCGCCTCGTCGAGGATCAGGATCCGCGGGTCGGCGACGAGCGCCCGCGCGATCGAGATCAGCTGCCGCTCGCCCGCGGAGAGGCCGGCGCCGCCCTCGCGGACGACGTGGTCGAGCCCGTCCTCGAAGCGCGACGCCACGCGGTCGACCCCGATCGCATGCGCCGCGGCGGCGACCTCCGCGTCCGTCGCGTCGGGCCGCGCGAAGCGGATGTTGTCGGCGATCGTGCCGCTGAAGAGGAACGGGTCCTGCAGCACGACGCCGAGCTGCCGGCGGTACGAGCGCAGTCGGACGTCACGGAGGTCGGTGCCGTCCACGCGCACGGCGCCGTCGTCGGGGTCGTAGAACCGCGCGACGAGCTTCGCCGTCGTCGACTTGCCGCCGCCCGACTCGCCGACGAGTGCGATGCAGCCGCCGGCGGGGATCTCCAGCTCGAGCCCGTGGATGACCGGCTCCTCGCCGTACGCGAAGACGATCCGGTCGAGCTGGAGGCGGCCGTCGATGCGGCCGAGGTCGCGCGCGCCGGGCCGGTCGACGATGTCGTGCTCGGCGTCGAGGACGGTCGAGATCTTCCCCATCGCGGCGCTCGCGGCCTGCACCTGGCCGTAGAGCTCCGAGAGCTCCTGCAGCGGCTGGAAGACGAGCGACAGCATCCCGACCGCGGCGATCAGCGTGCCGATCTCGAGGCTGCCGCCGTCGATCAGCCTGGCGCCCGCGTAGAGCACGGCCACCTGCGCGACCACGCCGAGCAGCTCGATCGCGGGGAAGAAGACCGACGAGAGCTTCTGCGCGTACGTGTTCGATACGCGGTTCGCCTCGTTCAGCTCCTCGAACTCGCGCTGGAAGGCGCGCTCGCGGTTGAAAGCCTGCACGACCGCCATCCCGGCGACCGACTCCGCGAGCTGCGCGGTGACGGCGGCGATCCGCGTGCGGACGTCGGAGAACGCCGCGTGCGAGCGGCGCTGGAACCAGCGGGTCACCACGATCCCCGGCGGCAGCACGAGCAGCGCCACCAGGCCGAGCCGCCAGTCGAGCAGGAAGAGGCCGCCGATCGCCGCCACGAGCGTCAGCGTGTTGACGACGAGCGTCGTCAGGCCCTGGTTGAGCACGTCGGAGAGGGCGTCCACGTCGCTCGTGAGGCGGGCGATGATCCAGCCCGCCTTCTGCTCGGAGAAGTAGCGCAGCGACAGCGACGTCAGGTGCTCGAACAGGTCGCGGCGCAGCTCGAGGACCATCCGCTGGCCGATCCCGGCGAGCATCAGCCACGTCGCCGTGCCGAGGAGCCACGCGACCACGCCGATCGCGACGTACGCGACGACGTCCTCCGTGAGCCTTGCGGTGTCGCCGGCCCGGATGCCGTTGTCGATCGCGTCCCCGACGACGTGCCACATCGCCACCGGCGCGGCGGCGGAGACGGCGGCGAGCGCGAGAACGATCGCGAGACGGCGGCGTCGTCCCTCCGTGTACCGCCACAGCCTCGAGAGCCCCGTGCGCCTCGCCTTCATGCCGCGAGCGCCTCCTCGCCGAACAGCTCCGCGAAGGGGCCGCCCGCCCGGATCAGCTCGTCCGGGAAGCCCTGCTCGACGAGCTTGCCGTCGCGCAGGACCACGGCGCGGTCGGCGACGAGCACCGTGGAGAGGCGCTGCCCGGAGATCAGCACCGTCCGTCCGGCGACCGCGGAGCGCAGGTTCTCCACGAGGTGCCGCTCGGTCTCCGTGTCGACGGCGGACATCGGGTCGTCGAGCACGAGCACTCGCGACCCTGCGATGAGGGCGCGCGCGAGCGCGACCCGCTGGCGCTGCCCACCGGACAGATTGACGCCGCGCTCGCCGATCAGCGTGTCGTACCCGTCGGGCAGGTCGTCGACGAACTCGGCAACCCCGGCGGCCTCGCATGCGTCGAGCACGTCCGCCCAGTCGGCGTCCGGCCGTGCCGCAAGCAGGTTGTCGCGCAGCGGGACGGAGAACAGCACGGGCCTCTGCGTCACGACGGCGACCGCCCTGCGCAGCTCCGTGAGCGGGACGTCGCGCGCGTCGACGCCGCCGAGCAGCACCCGCCCCGCGGTCGGATCGTAGAAGCGAGGGAGGAGCTGGAGGAGCGAGGTCTTGCCCGCACCGGTCGCGCCGCAGACCGCGACGATCTCGCCCGGTGCCGCGTCGAGGTCGATGCCGGAGAGCACCTCGCCCCCGGTCGGGTACGTGAAATGCACGCCCTCGAACCGGACCGGCAGGGCGCCCTCCGGCAGCGCGACCGGCCGCTCGGGCTCCGGGAGCGACTCGATCCCGTCGAGCCAGGCGAAGCTCCGCGACGCTGCTGCGGTCGCGCGCTGGCCGAGGTTGATGATCCAGCCGAGCGCCTCGAGCGGCCAGACGAGCTGGAGCAGGAGCGTGACGAACAGCGTGAACTGCCCGATCGTGAGGTTCCCCGCGATCGCCTCGCGGCCGCCGACGAGCAGCACGGCCGCGATCCCGAGCGTGGGGAGGAAGACGAGGCCGGGCAGGAAGCGCGCCTCGACCGACGCCTGGCGCATCGTCTCGTGGCGGACGGCCTCGGCGCGGTCCGAGAAGCGGTCGCGCACGTCGTCCTCACGTCCGAACGCCTGCACCATCTCGATGCCGACGACGGCCTCGTCGGACGCTTCGGTGAGATGCCCCTTCTTCCGCTGCACCTCGCGCGAGATCGGGAACACACGGTGCGCGAAGAAGTAGGCGAGGACGGCGATCGGCGGCATCGCGACGGCCGCGGTCAGCGCGAGCTGCCAGTTGACGACTGCGAGGACGATCGCCGCCCCGACCAGCATGAGCACGCTCTGGATCGCCTGGACGACGCCCCAGCCGATGAAGTAACGCACGGGGTAGATGTCGTTCGTGGCGCGCGAGATCACCTCGCCGGTGGCGTGCCGGTCGTAGAACGCGCGCGGGTAGCGGAGGTAGGCGTCGTAGAGCTTCGAGCGCAGGCGCGCCTCGACGGTGACGCCGATCCTGGCGGTCGCGTAGCGGCGCGTGAAGTTGATGGCGAAACGGAGCGTCGCGACGGCGACGATCGCGACGAGGTAGGGGACGAGGAGCGACCGGTCGCCGCCGTCGATCGCATCGTCGATCGTGCGCTGGATGAGGATCGGGATGAGGAGCGAGAGGATCGTGAACCCCAGAGCGCAGCTGAGCCCGACCGAGACCAGCCGCCACTGCGCCCGCCAGAGGGGGTAGAGGTGCCGGATCGTCGGCCAGAGGGTGAGGTCCGGGGGATCGACGGTCGTCACGGGAGCGCTCCTCGCCGTGCCGGATGACACGGTGGTCGTACGGAAGCCCCGCGCGGCGGGGCCAAAGGCAGCCCGGCGGGACCTGCATCCCTGACCGGGCACGGCAAGCCTACTCCAGCGGGAGCGTCGCGGATGTTCGGTTTTCCGCCCCCGTGCGGGATCGCGGAGGCTGCGCCATTGTGACGCCTGGGAGACAGCAATCCGCACTTGACAGACATCATTTTGATGTCATACTAGTGCCATGGAGCTGCACATCGATGCGATCAAGCGCGACCTGGCCGGGGTCGTCGCCGCGCTCGGCGACGAGGACGTCGTCGAGCGGTGGCGCCGCCTCGCGGATGCCGTCGAGCCGTCGCTCCGCCTGCGGCTGATCGACCTGCTCTCAGAGGCCGCGCTGTCGCTCAACTCGCAGCTCGAGGTAGGGCACGTCGAGGTGCGCATGGCCGGGCGCGACCCCGAGCTCGTGTTCGTCGACGAGCCCCCCGCGCCCCGGGAGCCGCCCGCGCCGGGCGACGACCTGAGCGCCCGCATCACGCTTCGCCTGCCAGAGGGGCTCAAGGCAAGCCTCGAGGTGGCCGCCGCCCGCGAGGCGGTCTCCACCAACGCCTGGATCGTCCGCGCGCTCGCCCGGGCGCTCGAGCCGCGCACCGCGCGGCGATCGTCCAACCGGCTCCAGGGCTTCGCCCGGAGCTAGCGGAAAGGAGCACCATGTTCTCGCTCGCGCTCTTCGGTCCCTTCGATCCCGACCCGGTCGAGCGGCGACGGCCGCCGCGGCGTGGTGACGGCCGCGTCGACTCGCGTCCGTCGGTGCCGCCCCCGTCCGGGCATCCGCTGACCGTGCCGACGTTCGAGACACCCGGTCGGGTCGCCCTCGACGTCGACGTTCCGGCGGGCGAGGTCTCGGTCGCCACGTGGGACGAGCCTCGCGTCGACGTCGACGTCCGCCCGGCGCGCGGCGACGACGCCTCGGCGGCTGCGGCAGCCGAGACGCGCATCGAGCTCGTCGAGCGCGGCGGCCGCTACGAGGTCTCCGTGTCGGTGCCCAAGCAGCAAGGCCGTCGCTTCTTCAGCCGCGCCCCGGAGCTCGACGTGAAGATCCGCTGCCCGCAGGACGCCGACCTCGAGCTCACGACCCATAGCGCCGACCTCGACGGGAACGGCCGCCTCGGCGCCGTAGGCGTGCGCTCCGCCTCGGGCGACGTCCGCCTCGCGGACGTCGGCGAGCTCTTGTTCACGACGGCGAGCGGCGACCTCGACGCGGGGACCGTCACCGGAACCCTGAACGTGAAATCAGCCTCGGGCGACGTCTCCGTCCACGCGGTCGGCGGCGCGGCAACCGTCAACACCGTGTCGGGCGACGCCCGGCTCGGCGAGACCCAGGGGCTTGCCTCGGTGACGTCGGTCTCCGGCGACGTCGAGCTCGACGCTGTCGTCGCCGGCGCGCGGCTCAACTCGGTCTCGGGTGACCTCCACGTCGCAGCCCGGCGAGGCCTTGCGCTCTGGATCGACGCCCAGTCGGTCTCGGGATCCGTCACGTCGGACCTCGACGTGGGTGACGGTGAGGGCGAAGGCGAGGGCGGCGCCCGGGTCGAGCTCCGGGCACGGTCGGTCTCGGGCGACATCCGCATCACCCGGGCCGCTCCCACCGCCGGCTGAACCGGGCGGGCGCCCGCCGACGCGCTTCCTAGACTCGCAGCGTGTCGAGCGTGCCCGACCCGCCGCCTCAGCGCGTCGAGATCACGATCTCGCTGCGGACGATCACGCTGGTCCTCGGGGTCGTCGCCTTCGTCTGGGCCTTCCTCGCGGCCCGCCAGGCCGTGCTCTGGGTCTTCATCGCGCTCTTTCTCGCGATCGTCCTCCAGACTCCGGTCACCTGGCTCGAACAACGAACCGGGATGCGGCGCGGCAATGCGGCGATGATCGTCGTCCTCGGAGTGATCGGGTTTCTCGGCACGCTGGCATACCTGCTCGTCAGCCCGTTCGTCGGCGCGGTGCGGAACCTGATCGAGGACCTGCCCACCATCGTCGAGCGGATTCGCGCCTCGCACCTCTTCCAGCAGATCGACCAGCGCACCGACCTCTTCGACAGGCTCCAGGAGAGGGCCCAGACGCTCGCCGCCGAGCTGCCGACGAAGCTCGGCGACGCGTTCGAGGTCGGCGGCCGCGTCTTCGGATTCGGGCTCGGCGCGATCACGATCACGTTCATGACCCTGTTTCTCGTGATCGACCTGCCGAACCTGTCCCGCTCGCTCCACAGCATCCTCTATCCGCGCGACTCGGCACGGACGGCGGTGCTCGAGGAGCGGATCACGCGCACGATCGGGCGCTACGCGATCGGCGCGGTCGCGATCGCCACGATCGCCGGGACGGTGCAGGGCACGGCGGCGTGGATCATCGGCGTGCCGTTCGCGCTCGCGCTCGGGATCGTCGCCGGCCTCCTCGGGCTCATCCCCAGGTCGGGGCGACGCTCGCCGCGATCGTGCTCTCGCTCGTCGCGTTGACACAGGGCGTGCCGCAGGCGCTGATCATGCTCGCGGTCTGCATCGGGTATCAGCAGGTCGAGAACTACGTGCTCCAGCCGACGATCCAGGGTCGCGCCGCAGACATCTCGGGCTTCTTCGTGATCGCCAGCGTGATCGTGGGTGCGGCCCTCCTCGGCGTCGTCGGAGCGCTGATCGCCGTGCCGCTGACCGCCTCGGTGCAGATCGTCATCCGCGAGCTCACCACCGAGCGGCGTGCCGCGGTCGCGCTCGCGCATGCGGCGACCCCGCCATCGGGGTCTGTCCCCGAAGGGGACTGACCCCGGTGACGCCCGCTCGGGTCAGGCGCCTGGCGGTGCCAGACCTCGTCGGCAGTCGTCGCAGGCACCGCGCAGGACGACGTCGTGCTGCTCGAGGGTGTAGCCGAGGCGCCCGGCTGCCCGCTCGAGCGCGCGCTCGAGCGGCTCGTCGGTGAACGGCGCGACCCGGCCGCAGTCGTCGCAGACGAGATGATGGTGGTGATGGTGATCCGCGCGAACGGGCTCGAAGCGCGCGACACCGTCCCCGACGTCGACCCGCTGGACGAGCCGTAGCTCGGCGAGCGTGTCGAGCGCGCGGTAGACGCTCGCGACGCCGACCGCGCTCCCCGACGCGGCGATCCCCTCGCGGATCTCCTGCGCGGAACAGCAGCAGTCCTGCGCCCCGAGGTACTCGACCACGGCTCTGCGCGCGCCCCCGCGGCGCAGGCCCGCGGCCCGGAGCCCGTCGAGCGCGAGCGCACTCCAGGTCGGCATTTCCAAAACGATAGCGGTTCTCATCTCTGGTACGCTCGGCCGGCGTGCTCCCGAGAATCGTTCTCTTCTGCGCCACGGTCGGGCTGGTCGTCGCGACGGCGAGCGGCTGTGGTGGCGACGCGCACGCGCGAACGACCGTCGTCGCCGCCTTCTACCCGCTCGCGTACGCGGCCGAGCAGGTGGGCGGTGCCGGCATCGAGGTCGAGAGCCTGACGCCGCCCGGCGCCGAGCCGCACGACGTCGAGCTCACGGCGCGGGCGGTCGGCCGCGTGCGCGACGCGTCCCTCGTCGTGTACGCGGGGGGCGGCTTCCAGCCCGCCGTCGACCGGGCGGTCGCGAGTCGCGAGGGAGAGTCCCTCGACGTCCTGGACGGCGTCGAGCAGCGACGGGGGGATGCGGAGGACGAGCTCGACCCGCACGTCTGGCTCGACCCGTTGCGCTATGCGACGATCGCGCGGACGATCGCGCGCGCGCTCGGCACGCCCACCGCTGCGGACGACCTCGTCGCCCGGCTCCACGCGCTCGATCGCGAATATCGACGCGCGCTTGCACGCTGTGCGCGACGGGAGCTCGTGACGAGCCATGCGGCGTTCGGCTACCTCGCCGAGCGGTACGGGCTCGTCCAGGTGCCGCTCGTCGGGCTCCAGCCCGAGGCGGAGCCGGCGCCGAAGAAGATCGAGCGGCTCGTCGAGGATGTCCGCGCCACCGGCGCGACGACCGTCTTCTCCGAGCCGCTCGCCTCGCCGGCGCTCGCCGACACCGTGGCTCGCGAGGCCGGTGCGAAGACCGCCGTGCTCGATCCGCTCGAGGGGCTCACGCAGGCCGAGATCGACGGCGGCGCCGACTACTTCAGCGTGATGCGAGGGAACCTCGCCGCGCTCCGGGACGCCCTCGCGTGCCCCTAGGCGCGGAGACGCCCGCCGTCGAGCTCGACGGCGTCTCGTTTGCGTACCGCGGCGGGCCACGCGTCCTCGAGGACGTCTCGCTGGCCGTGGAGCGCGGTGCGTTCGTCGGGATCGCAGGCCCGAACGGCGGAGGCAAGACGACGTTGCTCCGGCTCGCGCTCGGCCTCGAGCGGCCGAGCGAGGGGGCGGTGCGGCTCCACGGCGCCGCGCCGGGAGCGCGCGGCGCCCCCGGGTGGGGTACGTGTCGCAGCGAGCGCAGCTCGCGTCGGCGACGCCGGTGACCGTCCGCGAAGTGGTCGAGGCGGGGCGGCTCACGGTCCGCGGGCCGCTCGGCCCACTCAGGACGGACGACCGCGAAGCCGTCAACCGCGCGATCGGTCGCGTCGGCCTCGCCGAGCGGGCTGGCGCACCCCTACGAACGCTGTCGGGGGGCATGCAGCAGCGCGCCTTCATCGCGCGCGCGCTCGCCGCCGAGCCGGCCCTGCTCGCCCTCGACGAGCCGACGACCGGCGTCGACGCGGCGTCGCAGGAGTCTCTTGCCGCGCTGCTCGCCGAGCTTCGCAGCGAGCTCGGCGTGACGATCCTCTACGTCTCGCACGAGTTCGGCGCCGTCGAGCACGTCGTCTCCCGGCTCGTGCTCGTGCGCGGCCGGATCGCCTTCGACGGCGACCCGGCCGACCTCCCCGCCCTCTGGCACGACCCTCCCACTCACACTCCTAGTGCGCTCTCTCGTGTCGTTACACCGGAAACGAATCCCGGCACGCCATCGAGCCGCGCCGGAGGCACGGCTCCTCCGCGCAGCGGAGCCTGGCGCGACAAAGAAGCCGGCCGCGAAGCGGCCGACCGCCAAACGTAGTGCGGCCCCCCAAGAGGCAAGCGAGCTTCCGGCGCAACACCTGGAGGGGCCGCACTGATGCTCGAGCTCGAGTTCATGCGCCTCGCCTTCGCCGTCGGCATCGTCGTCGGCATTCTCGCCCCGGCGGTGGGCTTCTTCCTCGTGGAGCGGCGGCAGTCGCTCGTGGGTGACGGCCTCGGGCACGTCGCCTTCGCGGGCGTCGCCGCCGGGTACCTGCTCGGGATCTCGCCCGTGCTGACCGCGCTCTGCTTCGCCGTCGTCGGCGCCTTCGCGATCGAGTGGTTGCGCTCCCGTGGCGGCACCGCCGGCGACCAGGCCCTTGCGCTCGTCTTCTACACCGGGATCGCGCTCGGGATCGTCCTCGTCTCGAGGGCCGACCGGCTCGACGCCGGGCTCTTCCAGTTCCTGTTCGGCTCCATCCTCACGGTCACGCGCGAGGATCTCTGGGTCGTGCTCGCGCTCGGCGGCGTCTCGCTCGCCGCGATCGCCGTGCTCTACCGGGGCCTCGTCGCGGTCGTGCTCGACGAGGAGGGGAGCCGCGTCGCCGGCGCGCCCGTGGGGCTCCTCAACACGGCCGTCGCGGTGCTTGCCGCCCTGACGGTGGGCATCTCGATGCGGATCGTCGGGATCCTCCTCATCGCGGCGCTGATGGTGCTGCCGGTGATCGCGGCGCAGCGCCTCGCCTGGAGCCTCCGCTCGACGCTCGCCCTCGCAACCGCGATCGGGCTCGTCTCCGTGCTCGCCGGGTTGACCGTCGCGTACTACGGCGATCTGCCGCCGGGCGGGACGATCGTGCTCCTCGCGGCTGCCTCGTTCGTGGTGGCGACGGTGCTGCGCCCGCTACGCCGTGCGTAGCAGGCCGGCGGGTGGGCGCGCACCGCGGCGCCCACCCGCATCGGCCCCGGGGGTCGCCTAGGCGAGCCCGTTCGCCTCGAGGAACGCCGCGGCGACGTCCTCGGCGGGCTTCTTGTCCACGCCCACGGCCTTGTTCATCGCCGCGATCGCCTTCACGCTCAGGAGCCTCGAAACCCTGTCGATCGTCCTGCGGAACTTCGCGCCGTACTCGGTGAGAAGCTTCTTGCTCACGACGGGTGCGACGTGCTGGAACCCGAACATGTTCTTCGGGTCGCGGAGCTGTACGTACTTCTTCGAGAGCAGCTGCGGATCGGTCGTGAACACGTCCGCGGCCAGCACCTTCTTCTGGTCGAGGAGCGTGTAGGCGGAGATCCCGGCGAGGGGGACGAAGTCGAAGCCGCGCACCCCGTAGCGGGTACCGATCTCGCCCGTCCAGCGCGTCTCCCACTCGGGGAACCCGGCGATCGTCAGGTTCGGGACCTTCTTCAGGTCGGCGATCGTCCTGAGACCGTACTTCCGAGCGGTGGCGCGCGTGACCGCGAGCACGTCGACGTCCTGGAACGGCGTCCGCGCGAGCAGCGTCTGGCCGCGCTTCTCGTAGAGTCGCTTCGCGAGCCGGTACGTGGCGGCGGCGGTCTTCGGCAGCGTCTTCCGCTTGAACGTGACCGACAGCATGATCCCCGTGTACTCGGGATACATCGTGATCTTCCCGCTCGTGAGCGACGTGTCGATCAGCTCCGTCGAGGCGATGTTCTCCTTGTACTGCACGGTGAAGCCCTGCGCCTCGAGCGCCTGCTTGTAGAGCTGGCCCAGCACGTACTGCTCGGGGAAGTTCTTCGTTCCGACGATGATCGGAGTGGCCTTGCTCGACGCTGTCGCTCCGGCGTCGTCCCCGCGGCGGACGCCGCGGTCGTACCACCCAGGATGAGCGCGACCCCGAATGCGATCGAGAACGCAGCTTTCGCGGCGCGCCGGTTGTGCTTGCGAATCACGATACTGCCCCCTTCCGTCGAACGTGTCCACGGGCGCGGTGCGCCTGGACCCTAGAGGATCGAGGCCGCGAAATCGCGTGCCCGATTACTCCTGTCAACCAACGCGACGGCGCTCGGCGGTCCCCGTGACGACGTCGAGCTCGAACGAGGGTGCCCCCTTGCCTGTAGCGCGGCCGGCGTCAGCGCACGCTGGACGAGGCCGAGCGCGCCGTCGGCCAGGAGGGCGAGCACCGACACGCAGATGGCCGCTCCGACGACTCCGTCGAGCCCGTAGCCCGCCTGGTTGACGATGATGTCACCGAGCCCGCCACCACCGGCGACGGCGGCGATCGTGGCCGTCGCGACGACGAACACCGTGGCCGTGCGAATCCCCGCAAAGATCAGCGGCAGCGCAAGCGGTAGCTCAACCCGCGTCAGGATCTGCCTGCCGGTCATCCCCATCCCGCGCGCCGCCTCGACCGCCTCGGCCTCGACGCCGTCGACCGCGACGTACGCGTTCGTCAGGATCGGCGGCACGGCCAGGACGACGAGTGCCAGCGCGACGCTCCAGAACCCGACCCCGAGCAGCACGAAGCCGACCGCGATCACCGCGAGGCTCGGCAGCGCGCGACCGAGATTCGCGACGTTCACCGCGACGAACGATCCCCGATGGAGGTGCCCGAGCCACACCCCGACCGGCAGGGCGATCACGAGCGCGATCGCCATCGCCGCACCCGAGAGCACGAGGTGCTCCCACGTCTTCTCGAGGACCAGCCGCCGCTCGTCGAGGACGAACCCGAGCGCGTCGGCGAACACCCCGAGGTCGAGGCTCGCGATCACGCCGCTCTCCGCGCCCTGCTCCAGGGGGTCAGGGCCCGCTCGGCGAGCACGAGCAGCGCGTCCGCGACGAGCGCCAACCCGACGGCGAGCGCACCCGCCGCGATGATCTCCGTGTTGAAAGCCTCGCGTAGGGCGAGGAAGATCGGGTAGCCAAGACCCTTCGGGATCACGAGCGCGGCGACGGTCGCGAGCGCGATCGTCGACACGACCGCGACGCGGAGACCGGCCATCGTCGCCGGGACCGCCAGCGGCAGCTCGATCCGCCAGAGCGTCTCGCGTCGGGTCAGCCCCCATGCCGCGGGCCGCCTCGAGCACCTCGGGCGGGACGCTCCGCAGGCCCTCGAGGATGTTCCGATAGAGGATCAGCAGCGTGTAGCCGACGAGCGCGACCTCGACCGTCGTCACGGTGAGCCCCGTCACGGGGACGAGCAGCTGGAAGAGGGCGAGGCTCGGGATCGTGTAGACGACGGCGGAGAACGTGCCGAACGGTCGCTCGAGGAGCCGGAACCGGTGCGTGAGGAGCGCGGCCGTGAGCGAGAGCACGAGCCCGATCGCGACCGCGATCACCGTCAGCTGGACGTGCTCGACGAGGGCGGGCTGCAGCACGTCCGACCAGTTGTCGCGTACCCAGTCCGGGCAGAAGAGGCGGTTCTCGACGACGCAGTCGCTGCCCTCGCCGAAGTCCGGGATCACCGGGCCGCTCTGCGCGACGCGCTCGCCGCTCACGAGGCTGCGCCTGCGAGCGTCTCGAGCGTGACGACGCCCTGCGGCGCGCCGGCGCCGTCGACGACGACGAGCGACCGCTCTCCGGAGGCGATCATCTGCGAGAGCGCGTCGCGCAGCGTCGTCGACACCGCCGCCGTGGGTGCCGCGACGCCGTCGAGCGGGCCGAGCTCCAGCTCCTCGAGCCGGCGGAGCGCGAGCAGCTTGAGCCCACGGTCGGCCCCGAGGAACCGCGCCACGAACTCGTCGGCGGGGCGCGCGAGCAGCCGTGCCGGCGTGTCGTACTGGGCGAGGACTCCGCCCTCGCGGAGAATCGCGATCCGGTCGCCGAGCAGGATCGCCTCGTCGATGTCGTGCGTCACGAACACGACCGTTTTCCCGACCTCGTGCTGGATCCGCAGGAGCTCCTGCTGGAGACGCGCGCGCGTGATCGGGTCGAGCGCGCCGAACGGCTCGTCCATCAGCATCACCGGTGGATCGGCCGCGAGCGCCCGCGCAAGCCCCACCCGCTGGCGCTCGCCGCCGGAGAGCTGCGACGCGTAGCGGTCGCGGTAGTCCGCCGCCGGGAGCTCGACGAGCTCGAGCAGCTCGTCGACCCGCTCCGCGATGCGGGCCCTCGGCCAGCCGAGCAGACGGGGCACGGTCGCCACGTTCGCCGCGACGGACATGTGCGGGAAGAGGCCGACCTGCTGGATCACGTAGCCGATCCCCCGCCGCAGAGCCGTGACGTCGAGCGAGCGGACGCTCGTGCCGCCGATCGTGATGTCGCCCTCCGTGATGTCGATCAGCCGGTTGACCATCTTCATCGCGGTCGTCTTGCCTGCCCCCGACGGGCCGACGAGGCAGCAGATCGCTCCCGGCGGGACCGTGAGCGTCAGCTCCCGGACGGCGGGCTCGGCGCGGCCGGGATAGCGCTTGGTCGCACGATCGAACGCGATCTCGGCGGCGGCGCCGCTCACCCGCGACAGCGTACAAGCGCGGCCGCCCGAGCCGGGCGGCGCGTACCATCGAACCACGGTCGCGCGCCGGCGCGCGCCTGAACCGACTCGACGGAGGCAGCCAGATGACGACCATCTCCGAGGGCCCGCGCAGCGTCGCCGACGCCGTCGCCGGGCTCGACATCCGTGCCCAGGCCTACCTCGACGGCGCCTACGTCGACGCGGCCTCGGGCGAGACGTTCGACTGCGTCAGCCCGATCTCGGGCGAGGTCGTTGCGCAGGTCGCCGCCTGTGACACAGTGGACGTCGATCGCGCCGTCGTCGGCGCGCGCGCGGCGTTCGAGTCGGGCGTCTGGTCGCGACTCGCGCCGAAGAAGCGCAAGCGCGTCCTGCAGAAGCTCGCCGGGCTCATGGCCGAGCACGCCGAGGAGCTCGCGCTCCTCGAGACCGTCGACATGGGCAAGCCGATCCGTGACGCGACCAACGTCGACGTACCGCTCGCGACCGAGTGCATCGCCTGGTACGGCGAGGCGATCGACAAGGTCTACGACGAGATCGCGCCGACCGGGCCGGACGCGCACGTCTCGATCGTGCGCGAGCCGCTGGGCGTCGTCGGCGCCGTCGTCCCGTGGAACTTCCCGCTCATGATGGCCTCCTGGAAGCTCGGCCCGGCGCTCGCGACGGGGAACAGCGTCGTCTTGAAGCCGGCCGAGCAGTCGCCGCTGACCGCGCTCCGGCTCGCGGAGCTCGCCTCCGAGGCGGGGATCCCCGACGGCGTCCTCCAGGTCCTGCCGGGGTTCGGCGAGACCGCCGGCCAGGCACTCGGGCGCCATCCGGACGTGGACATGATCGCGTTCACGGGCTCGACCGAGGTCGGCAAGCTCTTCCTCCGCTACGCCGGCGAGTCGAACATGAAGCGGACGGCGCTCGAGTGCGGCGGCAAGTCGCCGCACATCGTGACGCGGGAATGCGGCGACCTCGACGCGGCGGCCACGGCGGTCGCGTGGGGCGTCTTCTACAACCAGGGCGAGGTCTGCAACGCCGGCTCGCGGCTGCTCGTGCACGAGGCGGTCAAGGACGAGCTGCTCGAGAAGGTGGTCGGCGTCGCCCAGCGCATCCGCCCCGGCGACCCGCTCGACCCGAAGACGCGGATGGGGGCGATCGTCGACCAGACACAGCTCTCTCGCGTGCTCGGCTACATCGACTCGGGCAAGAGCGAGGGCGCGGGGCTCCATCTCGGCGGCGCGCGCGTGCGCGAGGACACGGGTGGCTACTACGTCGAGCCGACGATCTTCGACGCGGTCTCGAACGACATGACCATCGCGCGCGAGGAGATCTTCGGGCCGGTGCTCTCGGCGATCTCGTTCTCGGAGCTCGACGAGGCGATCACGATCGCCAACGACACGATCTACGGGCTCTCCGCCGGCATCTGGACGGACGACGTCAATGTCGCCCACCGGGCGGCGCGCGCGATCCGCGCAGGGATCGTGTGGGTGAACACCTTCGACGCGGGCGACATCACGAGCCCGTTCGGCGGCTTCAAGCAGTCGGGCTTCGGCCGCGACAAGTCGATCCATGCGCTCGAGAAGTTCACGGATCTGAAGGCGATCTGGATCGCACTTCGCGACTGACGTCGCGAAGTGCCAGGACGTGGAGCGGGCGCCCCCCACAGGCGCCCGCTCCCTCACGGGCAGGTGGTCACGCCCAGCCCGAGATCGACCTCGTCCGCGGGTGCGCAGGGATAGGTTCCGCGCGTGGTCAGGTCGAAGCTCTTTCGTCCGACCTCGGCGCCGGCGGCGTCAAGCGCGATCGCGAGCGTCAGGCGCAGTCCGGGCGCGTAGTGACGTGCGGGGATCTCGCCGAGGACGTGGCCCTCGACGGCGGGGAGCTCGATCACGTCTCCGTCCTGGAATCGCAGCTCGACCGAGGCGACGTGCTCGCCGACCGCGCCCGCGAAGAGCACCGGCCTGCCGCCACCGTGGATCCCGGCGGCGAGCGGCGGTGCCCCGGGGACGGGGTTGCCGCACCCGTAGAAGGCCCGGTCGACGGGGCCTCCGCGCGCCGACAGCCAGAAGCAGCGGCCGTCCCAGCCGCGCGTGTGGAGCCGTGAGGGCGCCGAGAAGAGCGTGATCCGGCGGCCGCCTTCGGTCTCGATCGTGAGCACCTCGCGCCGCTCCGCGTAGACGACCGCCTTGGGCAGCCCGGTGGCCGGGTCGAAGGCGGTGAGCTGCTCCGGGTTCGGGAACGACTCGCGCGCGACCACGTCGCCGTTCGCGGCGTAGAGGAGGAGCTCCTGTGGCCGGCTTCCTGCCGGGATCTGGTACGCGTAGAAGCCGGCGTCGATCGGTGGAGACACCCACGTGAGCGGGAGCTCCAGCGTCGTGCCGTCGGCGAAGCGCAGCTCGAGTCGCTCCGCGTCGTCTCGGGTTGTCGCCCCGGTGACCTGGCTGATGGTGACGCCGTTCTCGTCCCCCGATCCGGAGAAGGTCGCGCCGACGCCGCCGCCCGTGCGGGCGTGGCAGCCGCCGGTCCCGTTCGCCCACGTGAGGCAGAAGCCGCCGCGTCGGGTCGGTGCCACCCACACGTACGTCTCGCTGCCGTCGGCCGAGCGTACGGGAACCTTCCGGGTCTGTCCGGCGATCACGCCGGGCGCCATCCCCCTTCGGCGCCCCCAGGCCGAGTCGCGCGAAGTCGAGCTGGACGCGCTCCGGCGCCGGCTCGGCCGAGAAGAAGTCGACCACGACGCGATGCAGGCCGAAGGCGGCGGGGACGGCGACGACGAGCGCGGCCGCGACGATTGCCGTCGTCGTCAGCATCCGCTGGCGGCGTGCGTGCCGCACGCGGCGGGTGACGTCTCCCCAGTCGCCCGCATCGGGCGTGTCCACCAGCAGCGAGAGCCGCTCGGCGAGCAGCACGTCCTCGTTCATCTCTTCACCTCGTTCTCGACCAGTGACTCGAGCAATGCGGCCCGCGCCTGCGCGAGTGAGGCGGCGACGGTTCCCTCCGAGATCCCGCAGATCCCGGCGATGTCGCGATACGGCAGGTCAGCGTAGTAGTGGAGGAACACGATCAGCCGCCGGCGCGGCGGCAGCGCGCGGAGCGCGGCCGCGAGCTCGGGATCGCGCTCGTCCTGCAGATGGGCGACCTCCGGGACGGCGTCGAGGTCGAGCTCGCGACCCTGTCGTCTGGAGCCGAGCGCGACGCGGAACGCGATCCGCCACACCCAGGCCTCGAGCGAGCCGTCACCGCGGTACTTTCGCCGCCCTCGCAGCGCGCGGGCGAACGCCTCCTGGACGACGTCGCGCGCCTGCTCGGGCCCGACGATCGGGGCGAGGCCCCGCCGGAACGCGGTGCTCCGGCTCCGGTAGAGCTCCTCGAGTGCCCGTGCGCGCTCGTCCATCATCGAGTACGAGTCTGAACCGGCTCGAATCCTTTATCCGCGGCTCAATACACGAGGGCGAGCCCGCGGAGGTTCTGGTCGACGATCTTGCCGCGCTCGAGCACGACGAAGAGCCGGTTCCCCGTGGTGCTCCGCTCGCTGACGACGGTGCGCGTGCCGTCGACGTGGACACCGACGACGCCGGCCGGCGCGGTCGCGGTGCGGGTGGGTAGCACGGCGACGCTGGTCCCGTAGGCGCGGCGCAACTCGGTGACGAGCCGTGCGCCGGTGAGCTTGCGAATCTCCTTGGTCTTGCGCGAGCGGACGAAGAGCGCGAGGTCGCGGGCAGCCGCTCGGTCCTCGAAGTAAACGCGGCCACGGGTGCTAAGCGGCACCTCGACGAGGCTGTGGGTGCCGCGTCCGTCGCGCCAGCGGTGCCCGTGCGTGCCCTGGACGTCGCAACCGTCGAACGGCGCCCGGAAACCCAGCACCATGAATGCGACAGGCGGTCGCCATGTCGCGGTGACCGCGGCAGATTTCGTCTTGCGCACGTTCTGCCCGGTGATCACGAAGCAGCGGAAGCCGACCTTGCTCCGCTCGAGCGCGCGGCGCGCCGCGTCCGAGCTGGGCTGACCGGAGACGACGACGGTCGCGTTGCTCCCGACCGACACGGTCACGCCGTCGGACGCGCCTCGCTGCGCCACGGCGCCCAGCCTCGAGGCCTTCACACGGATCGCCCTGGGGCCGAAGAGCCCTGCGGGGGACGTCTGGTGCTCTGCGACCTGGAGTCGTGGGCGAAGCGGGTTCCCCTGCCCGTCGAGCGCAACGAGGTGGACCATGACCTTCGGGTACGTGCTGGCGAACGAAAAGACGTTGTCGACTATCGGTGTCGTCGCGAGACGCTTGCCCATCGCGTCGACGAGGGCCATTCTCGCTGCCTGGTCGACGGCGATTCCGCCGGCGCGGACGAGTGCGAACCGCAGCCGAGCACCGTGAGAGCTTGCCAGTCCGGGCGGTGCGACTCCTCGATACACGGTGTCCTCGAACTGGAGTGGGTAGGCGCCGACGAGATTCGGGCAGGCGAGAGTTCCGATCTCACCGATGCGGGACGCCTTCCCGGCCGCCCAGCACGTGAAGCGGGGCGTCACCTGGACGCGGTAGAAGGCGCGGCCGTTCCGGGTCGCGAGTAGGTAAAGCCGGTACGGCTGGCTGGCGAAGATGACGCTCGACCGCGGCGCACGCAGCGGGACGAGTCGGCCGCGATTCGAGATCGTGTACGCGGTTGGCGGCGGCGATCTGGCGGTGACGGCGGTCGTCTGGGGAACCCGCACGACGCCCACCTCGGTGTTACCCGAGCGGGCGACGAGCCCGACTGCCGCCTCGGTCGTCGTAGGCGCGGTGTACGAGAACGCCCGCCACTCGTTGAGCGGCAGCTCGCGGGTCGTGCCGTCGCGGAGCACCGCCTCGACCTGATCCACGTCGCTGCGCGCGACGCCGACAACCCGTTGCGGCCCGCCGTCGGGCGATGCGGCCGCGAACGCGACAAGCGGATCGTCTCCGGCAAGGGCGGCGAGCGGGCGCAGCGAGACGTCGTCCTCGGTCCCGGCGCCGATTGCGAGCGTGCCGTCCTCGTCGCCCGCGACGAGGACGAAGTCGCCGCCGGCCGCGAGCAGCCGCAGGCTGTCGTGCCCGGCCGCACCCGCGATTCGGTCGCCGGGCACTCCGCCGTCCCAGCTCCAGGTACGTGTCGTCGAGCCGGTGCCGCTCGCGACGAGCAGGCCGGCGGCGAGCGCAGCCGTCGCGAGCACCGAGAGGGCGAGCCGTCGGGTTCTCACGGCGTCGCTTCTGTTGCGAGAGCGCGCGCGGCGTCGATCACGCGCGCCTTGTGCGGACCCTCGATCGATACGTAGAGGTCGCGGACCCGCATCTTGCCGAGGTAGCCCTGGCCGAAGCGCGTCAGCCCGAGCGACCCTGCGGGCAGCTCCTGGCCGTAGAGCGCGAAGCGGTAGAGCATCAGCGGCTCGAGGGCCTCCTGGACGGTCAGGTCACCGTTACCCGCCGCACTGCCGTAGGAGAGCTCGACGGTCGGTACGCGCCTTGGCTTGCGACCGGAATCCTCGCCGTAGCCCACTGCGACCGTCTTCAGGCTGACCTCCCGAAGCGGCTGGCCCGCGAGCGAGTCGCCGCCGACGAGCTTCCCGCCGAGGGCCGCGCGGGCCTGGTCGAGCGAGACGACGGCCTCGTCGACGACCCGGTTGACGACCTGCTCCTGCCCGGGCGGGACGAGCCGCGGCCGGGCGAACGAGACATCGGCGCGGTCGAGTGTCTCGGCGGTCGAAACCTGCGCTCGGCTGACAAGCTGTCCGCCGGAGAGCGTCTCGACCTGCACCGGCTCGTAGGTGGCGGCGTCGACGGCGACGCGCTCCACGGTGGGTGAACCGCCCCCCATGGCCGGAAGCGTGAAGCGCAGCCATTCGACGGCCCGTCCGTCGACCGTGCCCGATCCGTCGCGGGTCGCCTCCCCGCTCGCGAGGGCGTCGCGATACCCGGTCACGAAGCCCGCCAGGGCGGGGTCGAGCGCGGGTCGTGGCTCGGGCACGTGCCGCGGGGTCGTCCCGTTCTCGCCCGAGGGGTTGCAGCTGACGCGGGCCTTCGTCGCCTCGACCGGATGCGCCGCGATCCACGCGCACGTGTAGACGCGGCCTGCCTCCGTCCAGGAGCCCTCCGGCGTCTCGAGCACCTCCTGGGTGACGGTTCCCCCGATCCGCTGCACCGAGCGCAGCAGGCCGCGCTCGCCGTCGAACCAGAGCTCCGTGGTTCGCACGAGCGGGGATTCGGTGCCGGTGCGCAGGTCGACGACCGAGCTGTCCGAGACCTCCGCCCGCTGGACGACGTGGATCACCTCGCCGGCGCCGATCGCCGCCAGCGCGCGGTCGACGAGACCGCCGCTCCCGCTCCACGGCGAGGCGAGCGCCAGCGCCACGGCGAGACCGAGTATCGCGGCGATCGCGGCGAGCCGCATCGTGCGCCGCCGCGGCTGGCGGGCGGCTGCCGGCTCGACCTGCGTCGCGGCGATGGCGTCGGCGATCGCCAGCAGCTCGGGCGAGTCGCGCAGCAGCTCGACCACCTCCGCGTCGAGACGGACGGGTGGGACGACGGCGCTCACGGCGCGAGCCCTTCCCGCTCGAGCTCGGCGCGGACGGTCTCGAGGCCGCGCGCGAAGCGCATCTTGCACGCAGCCTCGCTGGCGCCGACCTCCGCGGCGATCGCAGCGAAGGAGAGGCCGCGCAGCTGCTTCAGCACGACGACCCTCCGCTGCGCGGCCGGCAGCCGCTCGAGCGCGCGCCGCAGCGGCTCCGCCACGCCCGGGCCGTACTCGTGCTCGGCCACGACGCGCACCCGGTCCGCCTCCAGCTCCGCGAGCGTCTGCCGGCGGGCGAGCTGCCGCGCGTGGTCGGCCAGCCGCCGCTGCGCGACCGTGTACAGCCAGGCGAGCACGGGCACGTCCTGCGAGGTGGCGGCGTCCAGCCTCCGTGCCGCGTCGACGAACACCATCTGCGCGAGCTCCTCGGCCTCGTGATCGGAGGGGAGCCGGCGACGGAGATAGCGATAGACCTGGCCATAGTGGCGGCGAAATGCCTCCTCTGCGCGATCGGCCACTACCACGTCTATCGCCCCGCGGCGAAAAAGGTAACGCTGGGCGTCGAGTGCCGTGGACGGAGGAGCCCTCCTGTGGGAGTCGGGCGCGCGGACCGATGCCGCCGCGCTGAGAGGCCCGTAGCTCTCAGCGAGCGCCCGTCGGCGGCGGAATGCCGAGGTCCGCACAGATCTTGCGTGCGAGCCGGAAGTCGATCTCGCGGTGACGAGGGAGCGCCGTCGAGCGCTCCGCGTCGTAGCCCCAGAAGCTGTGATTGCCACCCCCTCGGAGGAGACGCGCACGAGGTCGCCGGCGAGATCCGGCCCCACGCGACGCGCGAGGTAGCCGTAGATCGCGTCGAAATGGAGCTCGAAGAGTTCCTCGAACGACTCTGCCCTCACACCTGCCTCTTACCCGAACCGGCCTCGACGGTTCCAAAGGCGGTTCATAAGCGGCCGCGACGGCCGCGTCGCGAGCGGCACCCGGAGCGGAGTTCCATACATTTGCCGGAAGGCGACGCCGAAGTAGTCGTTTGGCGACGAGCTCGTCAGAAGCCCTGGGCGAGGACGTGGTTGCGCGACTCGACCGCCCTCCTGACGTTCTTCGCGCCTGGAGCGCGGCGTGGGTTCAGAGCGTTGCGAGAAAAGAGGCGGGCGACTCGATCCTGATTCCTCGCCATGACCCCAATGCGAGCAGGTGACGGTCTCCGGAGACGATCGCGTTCGCATGGCCTTCCTCGGCGGCCTCGAGGACGCGGTCGTCGGCCGGGTCGGCCTCGATCTCGGCGACCGGTTGTCGCGGCTCGACCAGCTCGACCAGGCGGATCACCTCGGCCACCGCCTCCTCCGTCCTCTCCGCGCCCCAGCCGAACTTCGCCGTCAGGACGCGCCCGAGCTCTGCGAGCAGCGGCCTCGAGGTGACAAGCTCGATCCGGCCTTCGAGCGCGAGCCGGTAGACCGACTCCGGCGCCCCGCCGGGGAAGATCAGGGCCGACACCAGCACGTTGGTGTCGGCGACAACCCTCACCCGCCGCGGCGGAACTCGTCGATCAACCGCTCCACGTCGTACTCGTCGCGAATCCCCAGGCTGCGTGCCCGAGCTGCGCCGTAGCGCTGCAACGACTCGAACGTCCGAGTCTCGCGGTAACCACGGTAGACGCGCAGCATCTCTCGAAACAGCTCGCTCTTGTTCCGTCCCTCCGCCTCGGCCAAACGGTCAAATTCCTCGGCAGCAGCCGGCGGAACAGAGACGGCGAGCACCCTTGACGCTCGCTTCTGTGTCATGGTCATACGGAGTATAACAGTCAAGACCGGTCGTTCGGATGAACGGGGGCCGCTTCGAGCTCCGACGACGACTCGCCGACGGCGAGCGCGAGCACGGCGCCGGCGGGCAGCCCGGCCCGGATCTCTAACCCGCCGTTCCGTTCGGCATCTCCTCCGTGGCGGCGGCCCCTTGACGAAGATGCTCTAAAGAATCCGCGTCCGGTGGAACTCGATAGAGCACGAGAAGCGATCAACCAGCGTGCTTGGAAGCGATCGAGCTCGTCTACCGCGAGCAGTTCCACCCGCTTCCTGCACGTCGCCAGCGCGATAACACGCGACGTCGAGTCGGGCGCCGATGCGGTGCAGGAGGCGTTCGCGAGTGCTGTCCGGTACCGGCATGGGTTCCGTGGTGAGTGTCAGCTCGAGGCGTGGTTGTGGCAGTTGGTTGTCAATTCGGCACGGACGCATGCTCGGCGTGTCGCAAACGGCCGTCTCGGCGTCGAGGTGATGACTGGTTCGCCGCACGCGCCTGCCGCCGATCGAGACATGCATGCGAGCCACCTGCGGTCGCTCATGGGCCGGCTGCCCGAGGGCAGCGGCTGGTGCTCTTTCTTCGCTACTACGCGGATCTCGACTACCAGGCGATCGCGGCGGCGCTCGATATCAGCCCCGGCACGGTCGGGGCGACGTTGAATGCTGCGCATGCGTCGCTTCGGCTGCGGGTCGACGAGGAGGTGGCGCTATGACGCCGGAACGTGACGCCCATACGCTCCTCTGGGAGGCGTTTCCGGAGCCGGCGAGCGAGCCGCACAAGAGCTGGGACAACGTGCTCGACCGTGCGGGCGTGAAGCGGGTCGCGCTCTACGACGCCGTGCAGGGAACCGACCGTGCGCACACGAACGGTCCCGATCCGATTCGGCCTCGCCGCGCCCGCGTGTCGCGCGTTCGGCCACGTTCGGTGCAGGTGCGGGTGCTGTCTCTCGCCGTTGCCGCGGCCGCCGTCGCAGCTGCAGTGCTCCTGTGGTCGGGGACGGATCAGACGTCGATCCTCGATCGTGCCCGCGCCGCCCTCGCCGGCGGCCCGGTGCTCCACCTGGTGCTCCAGGATGAGGCCGCCGGCGAGCTGGTCGACCTCGCGAGCGGCACGACCACGACCATTCACGCCGAGCGGGAGATCTGGTACGAGCCGCAGCGCGGCCTGCGTGAGCGCTCGACGTTCGGCGGCGCGGTCCAGTCCGACGTCGTGCGCACACCCGACAGGCTCGCGACGCACGAGGACGCGTTCCTCCGAGGCTTTCTCACGCGCTATCGAAGCGCGTTGCAGAGTGGCACCGCGACGGCCGTCGGCGAGGGAACGCTCGAAGGGACGCCCGTGACCTGGCTGCAGATCGACGCACAGTCGCTGCCCGACGTCGCCGACCAGCGCGACCATCTCTGGGCGCAGGAGGTGGCCGTCGCACGCGACAGCGGCATCCCGGTCTATCTCCGCGAAACCCGCGACGGAGAGCCTGGCCCCGACACCGGTGCGGCCGTGCTGTCGTTCGAGACGCTACCCACCGGCGCCGTCGACCTGGCGCCCAGGCCGGAGCCGACCCCGACCGCGGTCAGGATTGGCGCCGAAGGAACCATCACCGCGCGCGAGGCGAACGCACTGCTGGGAGGACACGCCGTCTCGCTGGGCGACGAGTTCGCCGGGCTGTCCCTCGCCCTGATTCAGCAGATGAGCTACGCGAGCGGCTACGACCAGGCAACCGGTCTCTGGCAGCACGAGACGCGGGGTGCGCGGTTCTTCTACGGGTCGACGCGTGACGGGATCCCCGACTTCAGCGCGCCGTATCTCTCGCTCAGCGAGACCACCGAGCTCTTCCCGGGCGTCGTGTTCGGACCGCGCGGCTACGTCCCGCCGCCCGGCACGGTGCTCCTGCAGACAGAACGCCGCGGGATCCTCCGGCTGCGCGGCATCTACGTCACGATCGAGGCTTCCGCGAAAGAAACGGTCATCACAGCCGCGCGGGCACTGCGGGAGGTCCGGTAGCCGTGGGCCGTGTGGCCCGTCGGCTGCTCCCGCTGCTGCTCGTCACAGCTCTGGGCGCCGCCTGTGCGACGTCCTCGACTGCAGCAACGAGCCCTGCCCGTGCGGTCGCGCAGGCGAAGGCCGAGTGGCTCGAGGAACTGCGAGCGGCGGCGAAGACCGGCGATCGCGCAACGCGATTCCCCAGTCCGAGCCGCGCGATCCTCGTCGAGCGGCTGCGGAGAGCGGAGTCTCGCTACGGCTTCCGGATCGTGCCGGTGCGGATGCTTCGTCCGCTGCAGGGCGCGTCGGTGATCGTGATCCGCTCGGACGACAAGCAGAGGATGGCGCGGGCGATTCCACGGATCATCGAGGCGTTCAACCCCCACCACCCGACGCCCGCGAATCCGAGCGGCTACGACTTCGAGGGCTACTTCCTCGTCGCGGAAACGAGCCGCGGCGTGCCCTACCTGGCGACGTTCAACCATTGGCGAGCACCGCACGTCGGCGGCGGAGAGTGGGCCGCCGGCGCGAGCCTCTACCCGTTTCCACACGGGCAGCCGCGGATCGGGCTCATAGCGTCCGCCGCTCTCTTGCTGCGCCACCGTCATGATGGTCGCGAGGGTCGTCTTCGCGGCGCTCACTAAAGGAAACCGCCGTGCCGGGGATCATGTCTGTGGTGCCGCGCCGTGACCCCCTCCCCGAGCTCGAGTCGCTCTACCGCCGCGACCTCGCGCGTTTCGTCCGGGTCGCCCGCGCGATCGTGGGCGAGGAGCAGGGCGCGCGGGACGCGGTGCAGGAGGCGTTCACGCGGGCGGTCGAGAAGCGGCGCTCGTTCCGGCGGCGCGGCCCGCTCGAGGCGTGGGTGTGGCGGATCGTGGTCAACGAGGCACGCAGGCGGGCGGCGTCGGCGACCAGGCTCGCGCCGCCGGCGGAGGACGTCGCGGCCGCGAACGGGCATCCGGTGGTCGACGCCGAGGTGCGGGCGGCGATCGCCGCGCTGCCGGAGCGGCAGCGGCACGTCGTCTTCCTGCGCTACTTCGCCGACCTCGACTACGCCGCGATCGGGTTCGCGCTCGGGACCGAGGCGGGAACCGTCGCGGCGACGCTGAACGCCGCTCACCGCAAGCTCGAGCACGCCCTGAAGGAGCCGGCAGCATGAACGATCGTCTTTCCCCTCTGGAGTCCACGCTCGACCGTCTCGTCCCCGTCGCGCCGGTGGACGGCGACTGGAGCGCGATCGTCCGCGCCGCCGGGCGGCGGATGCGACGGCGCCGGCTCACCACTGTCGGCGTGGTCGTTGCGGCCCTCGTCGTCGGCGTCTCGCCGGTGGGCGGCGCGATCGCCGACCGGGTGGCGGACTTCTCCACCTGGGTCCGGGGCGAGCCCGGCACGGCGGCGTCCGAGGTCGACCAGGCGGCGTTCGACGAGGCGAACAGCCGCTCGTGGGCGGGGTTCCCTCCGGGCACGAAGCTCCGCCGCCTGATCTCCACCACCGCGGGCGGCCACGAGGTCGACCTGTTCGGCTTCCGCTCGGGCGACTCGCTCTGCCTGCGCATCGTCGGTCGCGGCCTGAGCGGGAGCCCCGCGCTCTCCTGTGCGCCGCTCGCCGCCCTCGAGAGTGCCGCCGCGCCGGTCGTGGTCGTGCAGGCCGACCACGGGCTGGGCCTCGTGAACCACGTCCCGCCGAGCGGCGAGCCGGTCGCCCCGCAGGCACAGGCGACGTTCGGCATTGTCGCCGACGGCGTCGACACGGTCGAGCTCGTCGCCGACGACGGCACGCACCGCGCGACGGTGGCCGCGAACGCGTTCCTCTACGTCGCCGAACGGCCGAAGGTCGGAACGCGCGTACGCGAGGTGTTCGCGATCGCCGGTGGGCGCCGCATCCCGGTGCCCTTCGCCTCGGCGCCGTTCGGCCGGTGGGACTGGCCCGCCCCGACGCACGACCGGCCCGCCGGCCCCTCGCGCGTGGAGCGGAAGGTCGAGGGCGGGGAGATCGGCTGGGTGCTTCGCCATGAGAACCGGGGCGAGGCGCCGCCGGAAGATGCGCGTTACCTGCGAACCGAGATGCTCCGCGGCTACGAGTTCGCACGCGTCGTGACGCCGGATCCGGGGAGTCATCTGCGCATGCTGGTCGCGATCGGCCACATGCCCCGCCTGGCGGCGCACGGCGACGAGCGGTCGCTGTGCGTCTTCGTCGTCTCCGGGGAGGGCGCCGGGGGCGGCTGCAACCTTCTCGCCGACCCGTTCTCCGTCGCGCCCTTCTGGCTCGGCGAGTCGATCGCCGAGGGTGGCGACCAGTACGCGACCCTGAGCGGCCTCGCGAGCGACGACGTCGCGCGCCTGCAGCTCTTCCTCGCGACTGGCGCGTCGCAGCCCATCCCGTTGCACGACAACGCCTGGGCGATCCGGGCCGCGCGCGCCGACCGCCCGTACCGGGTCGTCGCCTACGACCGCGAGGGCAGGATCATCGGCATCCAGGACATCGGCGACGAGGATGCGCGGTTGCCCCGGCTTGCCGGTGCCTGGCGCACGGTGCTGACCGCCCACGACCGGCAGGGCCGGGTGAGCGAGGTTCGTGTCGCCCCCTCGAGCGACGGCGGCCGCTGCTTCGAGATCCGCCTCCCCGGCGGCGCGGGCTCGGGCGGCTGCCCCCGAAGGCGAGCCTGGCCGACATGCCAACGCTTGCCCTCAGCGTCGACCTCGGGCCGAACGGCGCGTGGCTGACGGGACAGGTCGCCGACGAGATCGCGACCATCGACGTCGTGCTCGACGATGGCCGCGTCGAGACGGTCACACCAACCGAGGGCTTCGTCCTCGTTCCGCTGCCTGCCGGACCGCCACCGAAGCGATACCCGCCGGAGCGATACCCGGTCGAGAAGGTCGTCGGCCGCGACGCGAACGGACGCCAGGCCGCGGTTTACCGTCCTGGGCTGCGGCCGTGACGCGCGAGCCTCTGGTTGACACGTGGGCGCTGTCTGCCATGAACCGGGTGTGAGACCGAACCACGAGCGGGACGCGTCTGACCTCGACGACGTCGAGCTGATCGCTCGCTCGCTCGACGAGCCCGAGCTGTTCGCGGCGCTGCTGACCCGCCATCACACGCCTGTCTACCGCTACCTCTCACGACGCTTGCCCGTCGACGCCGCGGAGGAGTGCGCGCAGGAGACGTTCACCCGGGCGTTCGTCGCGCGCTCGAGGTTCCGGCCCCACCACCCGAGCGCTCTGCCGTGGCTGTACGGCATCGCGACGAACGTCGTGCGGGAACGCCGTCGCGAGGAGCGCCGCGTGCTCCAGGGCCCGCGCGCGGACGTCGTCGCCTGGGAGGACGCCGACGACGCAGTCGAGCGCGTCGAGGCGCGCGAGCTCCGGCGCCGGCTCGGGGAGGCGCTCGCCGAGCTTTCGCCGGTCGATCGCGACATCGTGATGCTTGCGGCCGTCGCCGAGCTTGGCGCGTCGGAGATCGCGATCGCGCTCGAGACCGATGCGCGCACGGTCTCGACGCGGCTCTGGCGCTCACTTGGACGGCTGCGGTTGACGCTCGGAGGCGAGCTGCTCGGCAACGGAAGGAGCCTGCATGGATGAGCTGGCCATGATTCGCGAGGCATTCCCAGCCCCCCGATCCGGACGCCGCGATGCTCGCGCGCGCGCACCACAGGCTCGAGGCCGTCATCCGCGCCGACCGGCGGCGGCCTGCCCCGTGGCGGACGATCGCGCTGGCCGCCGCCGCGCTCGTGCTCGTCCTCGCAGGCCTCGCGGCTGCAGCGGCGACGACCGGCATCTTCGACCGCGACGTGACCCGCGCCGACCTGGACGCCCGCGTCGAAACGGTCACCCGCACGATGATCGAGTGCCGCGCGCCCGGCGACTGCAGCCCCCCACGCGTCGAGACGGTGAAGGAGATCATGGGCGAGGAGGCCGACGGCATCCTTTTCATCGACCCCGACGGACGCTACGTCCAGGTCGTCCCGGCAGGCAACACCGTCGGCTCGGAGAACCCGAGCACGTACTGGCGGGCGGCTGCGGGAACGCTCGAGTACGGGAAGGACCGCTCACACGTCGAGTTCGCGCTGCCCGACGGCGGCACCCGTACGATCGCCTGGACGCCCGGGCAGGGCACCCTCGACGTGACCGACCGGTTCGCCGACGGCACCAGCTCCGAGACGACGCTCCACTCCGGCGACGTCGTCCCGCTCCTCCCGGGCACCCTCGACGACCGGCCCTACACGCCGGACAAGGCCGTCACGGTCGATCTCGACCTCGGCCGCGGCGAGGGCTACTCACTCTGGATCTATCCACAGCGCAACGAGGCGTTCGCCGGCCAGGAACCGTGGCGCGAACCGCGCGCGACACCGCTCGTGATCCCCGAGAAGATCGTCGCTGCCTACGGCCTCGTCACCGAGGCGCCCGGCCGCTACACGCTGCCCACCACACTGCAGGGAGCCACGTGGACCTACCCGCTCGAAGGCGGCGGCACCCGCACCATCGGATGGCGCGGCGGCGACACGTCGGTTACCGTCATCGACCGCGCACCCGGCGGCGCAGAGACGGGGAGCGAGACCGTCCCGATCGGCCGTCAGTTCAGCGCAGGCTGAAGAGGGCAGCGCAACGTGCGCGCCGGAGGTGTCCGACTGAAGTCGGACACCGGAGGGGCGGACACCGGCTACGCGACGAGCTGCACCGCGTCTGCCCCCGCTTCGTGGCAGTCGCGGCAGCGCGTCAGCCGCCCGGCGAGTCAGGGGCCGGTGGCCTTGCCCCGCGGGGGCACCGGGTCCTCGAAGTCGGCTCGGAGCGTGAGCCTCGCGACCCGCTTCGCCTTCCCGCGTTCGCCCTGCCGAGCGTGTGCTTGTCCGTCTTCGCCCCCCTCCTCGCGTCGTACGTTCGGAGTTGTCCGACCCGTCGCGGGGAAGGACCGTCTCAAGAGGACGTTCGGGCTAGGCGCCGTCGTGTTCGCGGTGGCGATCGACGAGCGCGAGGAGGGCTGTTGCGATCGTCTCCGGGGTTGGCGGGCAGCCGGGGATGCGCAGGTCAACGGGAAGGAGGGTGTCGACCGGCCCGACGAGCTCGTCGTCGGCACCGAGGACGTTGCAGCCGAGGGCGCAGTCGCCGAGGGCGGCGACGAGCCTGGGCTCGGGCATGGCGTGGTACGCGGTGTGGAGCGGCTCGCGCATCCGGGTCGTGACCGGCCCGGTGACGAGCAGCAGGTCGGCGTGGCGCGGCGAGGCGACGATACCGAGCCCGAAGCGCTGGAGGTCGTAGTACGGGCTTGAGACGAGGGTCAGCTCGTGCTCGCAGCCGTTGCACGAGCCGGCATCCACGTGCCGGACGGCGAGGCTCCGCCCGCGACCGGCTCGTGGCAGCGCGATGCTGCGGCGGAGGTGTCGGAGGTCTCGGAGGAGCGTCAGCATCAGCGGTCGGCGCAGGCGTAGCAGAGCTCGAAGCTCTTGTTGATGAGCGGGAAGTCGGGCAGGAGGTTGTCTGTCGCGGCGTATGCGACGGACGGCCAGTTGGCGTAGGAGCCGGTGCGCAGCCGGACGCGCCTGAGGCGGTCGGCGTCGCGTTCGACGACGCAGAGCGTCGCGCCGCGCGCGGACTCGACGAGGCCCACGCCGATCGTCGACTCGGCGGCGCCGGGCGCCGCGGCGACGGGCCGCACCGGCCCGTCGAGGAGCGGCAGCGCGACCTCGATTGACTGCTCGAGCTCGAGCGCGCGCTGCTCGAGCCTGGCGCGCACGTCCCCGTCGGGGCGGTCCGGCAGGCGGCACTCGAAGCCCGCGTAGTCGAGCAGCGGGGAGACCGACCGCACGTCGATCGCGACCCCGGCCGCGCGTGCGCTCGGCCCGACGGTGCCGAGCCGGTCGACGTCGTCGCGGCTGACGACGCCGATGTTGGGCAGGCGGTCCTGGAAGGAGGCGCTGAACTGGAGCTCGCGCCAGCCGCGCGCTGCTTCGCGACCGATCGCCTCGAGCTCCTCTCGGGCGTCGCCCACCGCGTGAGCGTCCAGGTCGAGCGAGCTGCCGCCGACTGCGACGCCGCCGAAGAGGAAGCGGTGGCCCGTCAGGTCGGCATTGAGCCGCCGGGCGCGCTCGGTCAGCGCGGCAAACAGGTTGTTCCCTGCCGCGAGACCGACACCTGCGCAGACGGCCGCGATGTCGTTCAGGTGGCTCCAGACGCGCTCGAGCTCGAGCAGGAGCGTCCGGGCCCGCGCGAGCTCGGACGGCGATTCGAGCCCGAGGCTCTCCTCGCAGGCGTGCGCGTACGCGAGGCCGTTCGCGACCGAGCACGCGGCGCAGGCGCGACCGACGTAGCGCGCGCCCTCGGCGAGCGTGTGGCCCTCGGCCGCGCGCTCGAGCCCGCGGTGCTTGTAGAAGAGGCGCGCGTCGAGGTGGAGGATGCGGTCGCCGACGACGTGGAAGCGGAAATGGCCGGACTCGATCACGCCGGCGTGGATCGGGCCGACGACCACCTGGTAGGCGTCGTCGCCGCGCATGGGAACCGTCCAGTGCGAGAGCGCGAGGTCGTGGTCGACGAGCGGCCGCAGCGGCTCGTGCCCGTCGAAGCGGACGCCGTACAGGTCGTGCGCCTCGCGCTCGTCCCAGTTGGCGGCGGGCGCGACGTCGACGAGCGTCGGCGCCGTGCTTTCCTCGGTGCGGACGGACTCCAGCCGCATCGTGCCGTCGGGATCGAGAAGCGCGGCATGGACGACCGCCCCGCCGGCCGACGCGTGCAGCCCGGCGAAGCGGCAGCCGTCCGCGAGCGCCGACTCGACGGCGTCCCGGTAGCCGCGCGCGTCGTGGAGCGTCATCCGACACCCCGCGCGAGCGCCTCGACGATGTCGGTGTCCGGCAGCCAGAAGGCCACGGCGGCGAGTGCGAGGAGTATCACGGTCGCGGCACCCCCGAGCGCGAGGACTGGCCGGAGCCCGGGCGCGACGGAGCGGTCGCGGCGGCGTGGCCGCCCGCCGGTGGTCTCGACGAGCGCGTGAGCGAGCCCGACGAAGCCGAGCGCGAGCAGGACGGCGGTGCCTGCCGCGGCCCATCCCCGGCCTGCCTGGAACCCACCGGCGATGACGAGGATCTCGCTCAGAAAGAGGGGTGAGGGGGAAGCCCCGCGAGCGCGCCGAGCGAGATGCCCATCGTGGCGCCGAGGCTGGGTTGCGTCCGTGCGATGCCCGTCACCGCGTGTCCGGCGGCGCGCGGCTCGTGCCCCAGGAGCGGCGTGGCCGCGTAGAAGCCCAGGGCCTTTGCGACGGCGTGCCCGGCGATGTGCACGGCGACGCCGGCGAGCGCGAGCGGGGTCGCGAATCCGACGCCGAGCGCTATGACGCCCATGTGCTCGAGGCTCGAGTACGCGAGAAGACGCTTCCAGGCGAGCGGGCGCCAGAGGAACGGGATCGCGACCGTGAGCGAGACGAGCCCGAAGCCGATCAGCACGGAGCGCCCCGCGCTCTCGCCGACCGCCGGCTCGAGCGCCCGCTCGGCGCGCCAGGCGACGAGCAGCACCGCAGGCAGCAGCGCGGCCGAGAGGAGCGCGGAGACGGGAGGCGGCGCCTCGGAGTGCGCGTCCGGGAGCCAGTTGTGGACAGGCGCCCACCCGATCTTCGCGGCGAGGCCGACGACGACCAGGAGGTATGCGACGAGTGTCGTCTCGCCCGCGGGCACGTCGGCCGACAGCGAGCGCCACGAGAGCGCGTCGAGCGAGCCGCCGGGCGCCACGGACGCGAGGAGGACGATGCCCAGGAGCGAGAAGCCGAGGCCGAGGGACGTGAGCAGGAGATACTTCCACCCGGCCTCGAGCGCGCGAGGCTTGCCGCTCCAGCCGACGAGGATCGCCGAGGCCGCGGTGGTGGCCTCGACGAGGAGCCACGCGGCGCCGAGGTTGCCGGCGAGCGGCACTGCCGTGAGCACCGCGACGAACGCGGCGAGAGCGGCGTAGTAGGCGCGCATCCCGTGACGCGCGCCGAAGAGGCCCGACGTCACGGTCCGAAGGTAGGAGGGCGAGGCGAGGGCACTGGCCAGCCCGACGAGGCCGATCACCCCCGTCATCAACCCTGCGGCGGCATCGATCACGACCCACCGGGTGACCGTCAGGTCGGCGGGGTCGGCGAGCGCCGCGATCGCGAGTGCGATGCCGACGCCGCCCGAGAGGACGAGGCCGGCGAGCGCGGCAGGCTGAACGGCTCGCCGCGGCACTACCGCGACGACGAGCGCGGTGAGGGCGGGGAGCGCGACAGCCGCGAGCGCGAGCGTCTCGCGGCTAGTCACGGAGGCTCTCCAGCGCAGCCGTGTCGCCGGAGCCGAACTCGGCGAAGATCCGCTCGTGGAAGACGACGGCGACGACCGCGATGAGCACGAGGTCGAGAGCCACGCCGAGCTCGATCCCGAGTGACCCGCCGCCCGGGAGCTCGATGGCGCCGAGGACGAGCCCGTTCTCGACCATCACGATCCCGAGCAGCTGATGGAGCGTCGCGCGTCTCGTGGCGACGACCGCAGCGCCGAAGGCGACCAGCGCGAGCATCGCCCGCTCTGCCTGCTCGGTCTCGAGGCCGACCGGCGGCACGAGCCAGACGAATGCCAGCGCGAGAAGGATCGCGAGACCCGCCCGCGCGAAGGGCGCGACGCCCGCGCGGACGGGCCGCGGTTCGCGCGTGCGAGCGACGATGACGAGGAACAGCGCCGCGAGCGCCACCCCCACGGACGGCCAGCGCCGACGCGGCCGCGACGTCGTCCGCGCTCACTGCCTCCGCCGTGGCGACACCCGCCAGCAGCAGCGCCTGCGCCGTGACGAGCCCGACTGCGACCGATCGGCGCCGCACGACGACGACGGTGAGGCCGAGCGCCACGAGCGCCCACGCGAGCGTTCCGCTCATGTCGCCTCCACGAGCCACGCGACGATGCCGAGCAGCGCGGCGAGCGCGGCGATACCGAGTAGCCGCGGCGCGAGCAGGATCCGCATCTTCGCGACGAGCGTCTCGGTGAGCGCGAGCGCGCCGCACAGCACCACGAGCACGACGGGCAGGAGAGCAAGCTGGACGCGGGGGTCGGCCGCATGGGGCAGGAAGACCTGCGCGGCGAGCACGAGCACGAGCCAGTGCCGCGCCGCGGCTGCCCACTGGAGCTGCGCGAGATCGCGGCCCGCGTACTCGAGCAGCGGGCCTTCGTGGATCATCGTCAGCTCGAGATGGGTGTCGGGATTGTCAACGGGCTGACGCCCGGTCTCCGCGACGACGACGAGCGTGAACGCCAGGGCGCCGAGCGCGAGCGCGGGACCGGACCAGGCTGCGGACCCGGCCGTCCCCGCGATCATCTGAACGAGGTCGGTCGTCCCGGCTACGAGCGCCGCGACCGCGAGCGCAAGCACGAGCGCCGCCTCGACGAAGACCGCGATCGTCATGTCGCGGCTGGCGCCCATCAACGCGAACCCGTTCGCCACCTCCCAGGACGACGCGGCCACGGCGAAGCGGGAGAGCGCCAGGAGCCCGGCGAGCACGAGCGCGTCGTGGCCGACGCCGAGGTCGGGCGCGTCGGACGCAACCGGGACGAGCAGCACCGCGACCGCGATGCTTCCCGCGGCCACCGAGGGCGCGAGCCGGTACACGATCCCCGCCCCCTCCACGTCGACCGCGCTCTTTCCCCAGAGGCGCCGGAGCTCGCGGTACGGCTGGAGCGGCGTCGGGCCGCGCCGCCCCTGCAACCGCGCCTTCCAGTGCTGCACGAGCCCCGGGAGCAGCGGCGCGAGCGCGATCCCGCCGACGAGCTGGGCGGCGGTAGCCACGGCTGCCGTCCCGCTCACCCGAGGATCCCCAGCTTCGCGGCGGTGAGCACGACCAGCACGAGCCCGAGCAGGTAGGCGACGTAGACGCCGAGCCGGCCGCCCTGCACGCGTCGCGCGTGGTGGGCGCCTGACATCGCGAGCGCCGTGACGGGACGGTAGAGGCGCTCCTCGAAATGGTGGGGGACACGGCCCTCGTAGGCGACCTCTCGGACGACGCCGCCCTCGCTCCGCACGACCACCTGGCGCTCGGGGCGGAGGATGTCCTCGAGCATCAGGCGGAGCGGTTTCGTGAAACCCGCGCTCGTCCACTCGAGCTGCCGCTCGACGAGCTGGCCGCAGGCCCAGGTCGGCGCCGCGACGGCGACGCGCCGCCTCCGGAGCAGCGCGAGCGCGCCGACGAGCGCCGCGAGGGCGAGCGCGACGCCGCCCGAGCGGAAGTCCCCGGTGGACGGAAGGTCGAGCCCAACCGTCGTCGGAGTGTCGCTCGACCACGGAGCGAGCCCCACGAGCGACCCGAAGAGCAGCCCCGGCGCGATACCGAGCAGCACGCATGCGCTTGCCAGCGCGACGACCGCCGCGCGCATCGCGCCGGGCGCCTCTTCGGCCTGAGCTACGGCCTCCCGCCGCGCCGGCCCGAGCAGGACCAGGCCGATGACCTTGACGAAGCAGAGAGCCGCCAGCGCAGCGGTCGCTGCGAGTGCGGCCAGCGCGATCGCACCCGCCACACCGTCCGCGACGCCCCCGTACGCGGGCACCCGGAGGAGCGACTGGAGCGTCGTCCACTCGGAGGCGAACCCGTTGAGCGGCGGCAGTCCGGCGATCGCCACGGCGCCGACGAAGAATGCGCCCGCCGTCCACGGCATCCGCCGGACGAGCCCACCGAGACGATCGAGCTCGAGCGACCCCACGGCCTTTTCGTAAGACCCCGCGCCGAGGAACAGCAGCGACTTGAACAACGCGTGGCTGACGGTGTGGAGCAGCGCCGCTGCGAGCGCGAACGCCGCCCACGCGTCGGCCCCGCGGGCGCGGAGCAGAAGACACGCCCCGAGGCCGAGAACGATGATCCCGACGTTCTCGATCGAGTGGAACGCGAGCAGCCGCTTCAGCTCGTGCTGGAACAGCGCGTACACGACGCCCGCCACCGACGAGAGGGCGCCGAGCGCCAGCACCAGGACGGCCAGCCACTCGGGTAGCACGCCGAGCCATTCGACGAGGACGCGGACGAGCGCGTAGATCGCGATCTTGATCATCACGCCGCTCATCAGGGCCGACACATGCGCCGGCGCGATCGGATGGGCGAGCGGCAGCCAGACGTGGAGCGGCATCAGACCTGCCTTCGCCCCCATTCCGACGAGCGCAGCCAGGGCGATTGCGACCTGCACCCCGGAGCCCGACGCGATCGCGCTCGGGTCGCCGACCGCGCCCTCGCGCGCGAGCAGCAGGATCGCCACCCACGTCCCAGCCCCAGCGAGATGCGTCAGCGCGACGTAGAAGAACACCGCGCGGCGCGCCGGCTCGTCCGACCGGGCGACGAGAATCACCGCCGCCGGGACGAGCGTCATCGCCTCCCAGGCGACGAGGAACGTCAGCGGGTCGCGCGCGACGAGGACGAGGACCTGCACGGAGACGAACAGCGCCGTCAGCGCCCCGATCGCGCGCCCCTTGCCGGACGGCGCCAGGTAGCGGGTCGCGTAGACGAGCGAGGCCGCACCGACGACGCCGAGCACACCGAGGAACAACCCCGTAAGAGCGTCGATCCCCACCCGCGGGGTGAACGCACTCGTGAACGGCTCACCAGCCGTCGCGTCGTCAACGAGCGCCCAGAACCCGCCCACGGCGAACAGCAGGCATCCCGCGGCCTGCACGGCCAGTCCGACGGGAAACGACCGCCGCGGGATCGCCAGCAGACCACCGGCGCCGACCGCGACGAGGCCGGTGAGCGCGAGCAACGCGAAGCTCACGGCTGGTCGAGCTCGCGCAGCATCGACTGCTGACCCTCGAGCTGCCGCGCGACGAGCGCCCGCCCCGCGTCGAGCAGGTCGAACACCTTCTCGTCGGACGCGCGATAGAAGACGCTCGTCCCATCGCGCCGCGCCTCGACCAGTCCCACGCGACGCAGGGCGGCCAGGTGCTGGGACGTGGCGCCCGACTCGAGCCCGAGCTCGGCCTGGAGCGCGCCGACCGAGCGCTCTCCGTCGCGAAGGAGCTCGATGATCCGCACGCGCGCGGGATGCCCGAGGACGCGGAAGAGGCCTGCCTTGGCCTCGTAGACGGGCCGAACCTGATGTGGCACGGACTAGACTCTATACAAATCTGAAGAGATAATGAGAAATTAAGTCAATGGGCTCGGGATCGATGCGGCCACCCGAGGATGCAGCGCCGGGTGGCTGTCAGAGATGACCCGTCAGGCTGCCATCCACGCGGCCGAATCCTGACCAGCGCTGTGGCAGTCGCGGCAGCGTGCCTCGTAGCTGTCGAGCGCGCCGACGACGATCGTCTCGCCGTCGTACGGGGCCGGCCGGCCGTCGACGAGCCGCTGCGTGGTCGTCGCCGGGCCGCCGCAGCGGTGACAGACGGCCTGGAGCTTGTCCACGAGCTCGGCCCGCGCGAGAAGCTCCGGCATGGGACCGAAGGGGAGCCGGCGGAAGTCCTGGTCGAGGCCTGCGGCGATCACGCGCAGGCCGCCGTCGGCGAGCGCGAGGGCGGCGTCGACGATCGAGGACTCGAAGAACTGCGCCTCGTCGATCCCGACGACGTCGCAGCCGCGAGCGCGGGCGACGAGCTCGGCGCAGCCGTCCACCGCGACGGCGGACATGCGGACGCCGGCATGGCTGACGACGTCGGCGAGGTCGTAGCGGTCGTCGATCCGCGGCTTGAAGAGCAGCACCCGCTGGCCCGCGATCTCCGCGCGCCGGAGCCGCCGGATCATCTCCTCGCTCTTGCCCGAGAACATCGGCCCGCAGACCACCTCGAGCCAGCCTCCCCGCCGCGGCGGCACCCTGATCACGAGGACGGATCCTAGTGTCGCGGGCGGACAGCCGACCCGGGGAGGAGGAGGTGCGCCCGGAGCCCTCACCTAAGGCTGTTTCGCGCCGAAGGCACGAAACAGCCTTGCTACACTCGCCTCGGCTCGGCGGCGTAGCTCAGTTGGTTAGAGCAGCGGAATCATAATCCGCGTGTCGTAGGTTCGAGTCCTACCGCCGCTACCTTCCCCTTTCCAACTTTCCGCCCCGACGAGAACGAGATAGAGAATGGCCACCGGAGTCCGAGTCGCGATCACGCTCGCCTGCACGGAGTGCAAGCGGCGCAACTATCAGTCCGAGAAGTCCAAGCGGAACACGCCCGACCGGGTCGAGCTCCGCAAGTACTGCCGCTGGTGCGGCTCGCACACGCTCCATCGCGAGACGCGGTAGGCGCGGGCAGACGGCGATGGCAGGAGAGACGAGACGCCAGCGACGCGACGCACGGCGCGCCGCGGGCTCCGAGCCCGCGCGCGGCGGCCGGCCGGCGCCGGCCCCGGCAGGCCCCGCCTCGGCGCCGGCGATCGAGACGCATGCGCGGCGCGGCGGCTTTCTCCGCGAGTCCGTCGGCGAGCTCAAGAAGGTCGAATGGCCGAACCGCTCGCAGGTCATCCAGGGGACGATCGTCGTGATCATCGCGTGCGCCATCGTCGGCGCGTACCTCTGGGGCGCCGACCAGATCTTGAAGCCGTTCGTCCGCGACGTGCTCCTCGGACAGTAGGAGAGGGAAGAGCCCAGATGTTCCACTGGTACGTGATCAACACCTACTCCGGGCACGAGAACAAGGTGAAGGCCAACCTCGAGCACCGGATCGTCTCGATGAACCAGCAGCAGCGCTTTCGGCGCGTCGTCGTCCCGACCGAGCAGGTCATCGAGACGAAGGACGGGCAGAAGGTGCAGACCGAGAAGCGCGTGCTCCCCGGCTACGTGCTCGTCAACATGGACCTGAACGACGAGGCATGGACGGTCGTCAAGGGGACGCCCGGCGTGACGGCGTTCGTCGGCGCCGGTGCGAAGCCGTCGCCGCTGTCCACGGCGGAGGTCGAGCGGATCCTCTACGCGGGCGGGGCGGCCGGTGCGCCGGCGGCGCGCGCACAGGTCGAGTTCGCGCTCGGCGAGTCGGTGAAGGTCACGTCCGGCCCGCTCTCGGACTTCGACGGCGAGATCGTCGACGTCAACGCCGACGCGCAGAAGCTCAAGGTGCTCGTCGACATCTTCGAGCGGCAGGTGCCCGTCGAGCTCGCGTTCGACCAGGTCAAGAAGATCGACTAGGGATTCGCTGCGCGAATCCCTAGAGAAGAGCAAACCCAGAGACCAGAGACGGATAGGAGGAGGCGCCAGGCGCCGCACGGACTCCGATGGCGAAGAAAGTCCTCACACTCATCAAGCTGCAGATCCCCGGCGGGCAGGCGAACCCTGCGCCGCCGGTCGGCCCCGCGCTGGGCCAGCACGGCGTCAACATCGTCGAGTTCACGAAGGCGTTCAACGCGCAGACCGCGCACGAGAACGGCCGCATCATCCCGGTCGAGATCACCGTCTTCGAGGACCGCTCGTTCACGTTCATCACGAAGACGCCGCCAGCGGCGGTTCTGATCAAGGAGGCGCTCGGGCTCGAGTCGGGCTCGGCGGAGCCGAACCGCAACAAGGTCGGCCGCCTCACGCAGGCGCAGCTCCGCTCGATCGCGGAGACGAAGATGCCCGACCTCAACGCGAACGACGTCGAGGCCGCGATGCTCGTCATCGCCGGCACCGCCCGGAGCATGGGCGTGGAAGTCGAGGGTGCATCGTGAGCGCGCACGGCAAGAGGTACGAGGAGTCGCGCAGGGCGATCGACCGCGAGAAGCTCTACGCGCCCGGCGAGGCCGTGGCGACGCTCAAGTCGCTGCCCGCCGCGAGGTTCGACGAGACGGTCGAGGTGCACTTCCGACTCGGGCTCAACGTTCGCCACGCCGACGAGCAGCTCCGCGGCACGATCATGCTTCCGCACGGCACGGGCCGCGCGATGCGCGTCGCGGTGTTCGCCGAGGGCGACAAGGCGCGCGAGGCGCAGGAGGCCGGCGCGGACGTCGTCGGCTCGGCCGATCTCGCGGCGAAGATCGAGGGCGGCTTCCTCGACTTCGACGTCGCGATCGCGACGCCCGACCAGATGGGGAACGTCGGCAAGCTCGGCCGCGTGCTCGGCCCGCGCGGGCTGATGCCGAACCCGAAGACGGGCACCGTCACCTTCGACATCGCCAAGGCCGTCTCCGATGCGAAGGCGGGCAAGCTCGAGTACCGCACCGACCGCGGCGCGAACGTCCATCTGCCGATCGGCAAGAAGAGCTTCGGCGAGCGGCAGCTGCTCGAGAACTACGCCGTAGTCGTGGAGGAGATCGTGCGCGCGAAGCCGGCGGCCGCAAAGGGGCGCTACATCAAGGGCATCACGCTCACCACGACTATGGGCCCAGGGCTCCACGTCGACCCGGCGCGGACCCGCGACATCGCCGAATCCGCTCCCGCGGATTCGGCCTAGGAGTGGGCAGGAGGCTGCTGCTACCGTCCGACCGCAAACCCGACTAGAACCACCGAAGACAGCCGGCAGCCGCAGGGCAGAGGTCCGGCCGAGGTCGGTCAGGAGCAGCCGTGGGCCGAGCCCGCGGTCCCAGGCCCGCCTCGCATGGTGGGCCTAGTCGTTTCCGAAGGAAACGACCCATGCAGAGAACCGAGAAGGAACAGGTCGTCGCGGAGCTCGCCGAGCGACTGCGGTCGACGGAGTCGCTCATCGTCGCCGATTACCGCGGGCTGACGAACGCGCAGCTCGAGGCGCTCCGCGGGAAGCTGCGCTCGAGCGGCGCACGGCTGCGGATCGTGAAGAACACGCTCACGCGGCGGGCGGCCGAGGAGGCCGGTGCCGAGTCGCTCCTCGCCCTGCTCGAGGGCCCCACGGCGATCGCGTTCGTCGACGCCGGCGGCGATCCGATCGCGGTCGCGAAGGCGCTCTCCGACACGGCGAGGGAGACGAAGTTCCTCGCGCTCCGCGGGGGAACGCTGTCGGGCCGCTCGCTCTCGGGCGCCGACGTGGAGGAGCTCGCGAAGCTCCCGGCCCCCGAGGTGGTGAAGAGCCAGCTCGTCGGCGTCATCGTCGCGCCGCTCACTCAGCTCGTAGGGCTGCTCGCTGCTCCGCTCAGCGACCTCGTCGGGTTGATCGACGCGCGCATCGAACAGCTCGAGGAGGGCACTGAGGGCGCCTCCGCTGACGCGGAGGCACCAAGCGAGGGCCGAAGCGAAGGGGAAGCATCTCAATAGGACCTGGGCGGGACGCGGAGCGTCACGCCCCTGCACGAAAGGAACGACCACATGGCAACAGACACTGCGAAGGTGCTCGGGACGCTCGGCGGCATGACGGTGCTCGAGCTCGTGGAGCTCAAGAAGGCGATCGAGGAGGAGTGGGGCGTCACGGCCGCCGCTCCGGTCGCGGTCGCGGCGATGCCCGGCGCGCCGGCGGCCGGCGAGGGCGCCGCCGCCGCGGAGGAGAAGGACTCCTTCGACGTCGTGCTGACCTCGGCGGGCGACAAGAAGATCCAGGTGATCAAGGTCGTCCGCGCAGCGACCGGCCTCGGCCTCAAGGAGGCGAAGGACCTCGTCGACGGCGCTCCGAACCCCGTCAAGGAGGCGCTCGCCAAGGACGAGGCGGAGAAGCTCAAGGCGGAGCTCGAGGAGGCGGGAGCCGGCGTCGAGCTGAAGTAGACTCTGGCACTTGCCTTTCGGCAAGTGCCAGAGGGGATCTGGCACTTCGCGGCGCAAGCCGCGAAGTGCCTGGCCCCTGCTACCTGGCCCCCTGCTACCTGGCCCCCTGCTACCTGGCCCCCTGCTACACTGTGCGGCGGACTGTCTCGACGCCCCTTCGGGGTTGCGGCGGGGCATGCGCGTCCGCTATTCTTCGCTGTTCCGCTTCGAGCCTGGCTCTCACTCTGCCCGTCCTCATCACTGACCGCCGTACGTAAGGGAGGCTGTTCTTGAGCAGCACTGCCGTCGCGCCGCGCGCGCGCAAGACGTTTTCGCGCCTGAAGCACGTCCTCGACCTCCCCAACCTGATCGACATCCAGAAGGCATCGTTCCAGTGGTTCCTGGACGAGGGCCTGCGCGAGACGATCGACGACATCTCGCCGATCACGGACTACACCGGCACCCTCGCGGTCGAGTTCGGGGACTACGAGTTCGGCCCGCCCCAGCACACGATCTCCGAGTGCCGTGAGAAGGACCTGACCTACCAGGCGCCGCTCTCGATGACCGTCCGCTTCGTCAACACGGAGACGGGCGAGATCCGCGAGCAGCGGGTCTTCATGGGCGACTTCCCGATGATGACCGAGCACGGAACGTTCATCATCAACGGCACCGAGCGCGTCATCGTCACGCAGCTCGTGCGCTCGCCCGGCGCCTACCTGATGGAGCCGAAGGACGCCACGAAGCAGGTCTTCACGGCGAACCTGATGCCGTCTCGCGGCTCGTGGCTCGAGCTCGAGATCGACAAGAAGGGCATCGTCTACGCCCGCATCGACCGCAAGCGCAAGCTTCCGATCACGACGCTCCTGCGGGCGCTGCCCGCCGAGGACCCGACCACCGGGTTTCCGCTCGACACCTCGACCAACGAGGCGATCCTCGCGCTCTTCGACGAGCCGACGCGGGTGTACATCGCCAACACGCTCGAGAAGGACGCCTCCACCCGCGAGGAGGAGGCGCTGATCGAGGTGTTCAAGAAGCAGCGGCCGGGCGAGCCGCCGACGCTCGACAACGCGCGGAACCTGCTGCGCTCGCTGTTTTTCGACCCCAAGCGCTACGACCTCACCAGGGTCGGCCGCTACAAGCTGAACCAGCGCCTCGGCGTCGACGTCGGCGAGGACGTTCGCGTCCTCACGACGCAGGACATCATCGCGCTCGTGCGCAAGCTGGTCGACCTGCCGGCCCGGCTCGGCGTCCTCGAGGACTCGAAGGACTTCGCCGCCGAGGCCGCCGTCATCTCGCGCGAGCCGATCCGGAGCGAGCTCGACGAGTACGAGCACTTCGGCAACCGCCGCCTTCGCACCACCGGGGAGCTGATCCAGGAGGCGTTCCGCGTCGGCCTCTACCGCATGGAGCGCGTCGTGCGGGAGCGGATGACGACGGAGGACGTCGACACGATCACGCCGCAGACGATCATCAACATCCGCCCGGTCGTCGCGGCGCTCAAGGAGTTCTTCGGGTCGTCGCAGCTGTCGCAGTTCATGGACCAGACGAACTCGCTCTCCGGCCTCACGCACCGCCGCCGCCTGTCGGCGCTCGGCGCGGGCGGTCTCACGCGCGAGCGGGCCCCGATCGAGGTGCGCGACGTCCACCCGACCCACTACGGCCGCATGTGCCCGATCGAGACGCCTGAAGGCCCGAACATCGGTCTCATCGGCGCGCTCGCCTCGTACGCGACCGTCTCGGAGTTCGGCTTCATCCAGACGCCCTACCGCGTGGTCAAGGCCGGCAAGGTGACCGACGAGATCGTCTACGTCGACGCCGCGCAGGAGGCGCAGTACACGATCGCGCAGGCGTCCGAGCCGGTCGACCCGAAGACGGGCAAGTTCGTCAACGAGCAGGTGCTCTGCCGCTCGGCCGCGGGCGAGGCGGTGATCGCGCGTGCCAGCCAGGTCGATTACATGGACGTCTCGCCCGCGCAGATCGTCTCCGTCGCGACGGCGCTGATCCCGTTCCTGGAGCACAACGACGCGAACCGCGCGCTGATGGGCGCCAACATGCAGAAGCAGGCGGTGCCGCTCATGATCCCGCAGGCGCCGCTCGTCGGCACCGGCCTCGAGTACCGCGCCGCGGTCGACACCGGCGACGTCGTGCTCGCCCGCTCGAACGGCACGGTGATCGACGTGGACGCGGAGCGGATCGTCGTGGAGGGCAAGGGCACGCGGGACGAGTACCCGCTGACGAAGTTCATGCGCTCGAACCAGGGCACGCTCATCCACCAGAAGCCGGTCGTCTCGCTCGGCGACCCCGTCGCGAAGGGCGAGGTGCTCGCCGACGGCGCCGCCACCGACCGGGGCGAGCTCGCGCTCGGCGCGAACCTGCTCGTCGCGTTCATGCCGTTCGAGGGCTACAACTTCGAGGACGCGATCGTGCTCTCGGAGCGGCTCGTCAAGGACGACGTCCTGAGCTCGATCCACATCCACGAATACGAGATCGACGCGCGCTCGACGAAGCTCGGCGACGAGGAGATCACGCGCGACATCCCGAACCGCTCGGAGGAGTCGCTCGCGAACCTCGACGAGCGCGGCGTCGTCCGGATCGGCGCCGAGGTCGGCTCGGGCGACCTGCTCGTCGGCAAGGTGACGCCGAAGGGCGAGACCGAGCTGACGGCGGAGGAGAAGCTGATCCGTGCGATCTTCAAGGAGAAGGCGCGCGAGGTGCGCGACACCTCGCTGAAGGTGCCGCACGGCGAGGGCGGCAAGGTGATCGGCGTCAAGACCTTCTCGCGCGACGCCGGCGACGACCTGCCGCCGGGCGTCAACGAGCTCGTCCGCGTCTTCGTCGCGAAGAAGCGCAAGATCGCCGAGGGCGACAAGCTCGCGGGGCGCCACGGCAACAAGGGCGTGATCTCGAAGATCGTCCCCGAGGAGGACATGCCGTTCCTCGAGGACGGCCGCTCGGTAGACGTCGTCTTGAACCCGCTCGGCGTGCCGAGCCGCATGAACATCGGCCAGATCCTCGAGACACACCTCGGGTGGGCGGCCGCGCACGGCGTCTTCGCCGAGGGCGAGCCCGTCAACGGGCGGGCGCCGATCAACGCGCCCGATCCGCGCGCGGTGGCGACGCCGGTCTTCGACGGCGCCACCGAGGCGGACGTCGACGAGGCGCTCATCACGTGGGCGAAGCAGAGCGTCACGATCGCGATGAACGTCGACGAGAACCGGGTCGAGGGCCGCCGCTGCTCGGGCAAGGTGCGGCTCTACGACGGGAAGTCCGGCGAGCCCTTCGAGGAGAAGGTCACCGTCGGCTACATGTACATCTTGAAGCTGCTCCACCTCGTCGACGACAAGATCCACGCGCGCTCGACGGGCCCGTACTCGCTCGTGACGCAGCAGCCGCTCGGCGGCAAGGCGCAGTTCGGCGGCCAGCGCTTCGGCGAGATGGAGGTGTGGGCGCTCGAGGCCTACGGCGCCGCCTACACGCTGCAGGAGATGCTCACGATCAAGTCCGACGACACGATCGGGCGCGTCAAGGCGTACGAGGCGATCGTCAAGGGCGAGAACATCGCCGAGCCGTCGATTCCCGAGTCGTTCAAGGTCCTCCTCAAGGAGATGCAGTCGCTCTCCCTCGACGTGCACGTGCTCTCGGACGAGGGCCGGGAGGTCGAGGTGCGCGAGGAGGACGACGAGCTGCTCCGCGCAGCCGAGGAGCTCGGGATCGACCTCTCGCCCGCGTCCGTCCGCGGCGCCGGCGCACCGTCGGCCCAGGAGGTCGAGGAAGGTGCTCCCGAGGAGGGTGCCGACCTGTCCGTCGCCTCGGACGAGGACCTCGAGGAGGAGCCGGAGCCGGCCGCGATCGACGAGGAGGAGCTCGCTCCGGTCGACGTGGAACTGGAAGTTGAGGAGTAGGGCACTTCGCTCCGCGAAGTGCCAGCGAAAACCAGGACAAGCAATTCGATAGGAAGAGTCCTTTTCTAGGATTTTATCCGAAGGAGAAATCCTTGGCGCAGATCGACATCAACGACTTCGACGCGATCCGGATCGGGCTCGCTTCCCCGAAGCAGATCCGTGACTGGTCGATGGGCGAGGTCACCAAGCCGGAGACCATCAACTACCGCACCCTGAAGCCCGAGCGGGACGGCCTGTTCTGCGAGCGCATCTTCGGTCCCACGAAGGACTGGGAGTGCTACTGCGGCAAGTACAAGCGCGTCCGCTACAAGGGGATCATCTGCGAGCGCTGCGGCGTCGAGGTGACGCGGCAGAAGGTGCGCCGCGAGCGCATGGGCCACATCGACCTCGCCGCGCCCGTCTCGCACATCTGGTTCTTCAAGGGCGTTCCGAGCCGGATCGGCTACCTCCTGGACATCGCGCCGCGCGAGCTCGAGAAGGTCCTCTACTTCGCGGCCTCGATCGTCACGGGCGTCGACCACGAGAAGCGCGCGGCCGACCTCGCCGACCTCGAGGACAAGGTGCGTGGCGAGTCCGAGCAGATCTACGTCGATCGCGACGAGCAGCTCTCCGCGCTCGAGGATCGGCTCAAGCGCCGCCGCGACTACCTTGCAGCGGGCAAGGACAAGGGATTCGACGAGGACGACGAGTTCTGGGCGCGCGGCCTCTCCAACTGGGCGGAGGACCAGGTGATGCCGTCCCTCGAGGACGCGCGCTCGCTCGCCGGCGGCATCTTCCCCGAGCTTGCGAAGACGGTCGCGAGCGAGGACCCGAAGCGCCTGCGCGAGCTCGTCCGCCAGACCGCGACCCGGGACGACCGGCGGCTCGCGCCGCGCGAGATCGAGTCCGTCGGGACGGCGGCCCAGGAGATCCGGGCTGCGCTCGACCCGCTCCGCGCCGAGCTCGAGCGCTCGTCCGGCGCGAAGAAGGGCGCGATCACGAAGCACCTCCACAAGGTTCTCGATCAGCTCCTCTCGGGCGACGAGCTCTCGGCGGACGACGCCGAGCTCACGGCGTCGATCGACGCGAAGAACCTCGAGCGCGCGCGCCAGATCGGCAACGGTCTCCTGCGCGACGTGCTCGAGCGGGCGGACGCCGACGCCGACCCCGAGCAGGTGCGCGAGCTCGCGTACGACCTCTGCCTCGTCGAGGGAGCGCGTAAGGAGGACCTCGAGGCGGTGCAGCAGTGGGCGACGAAGGTCAAGGAGATGGTCGCCGACATGGAGAGCCGTCGCGAGGACACGCGCGAAGCGGCGGTCGAGGGCGTCCGGCGGCTCGAGGACACGTGGAAGCTGTTCCGCGAGCTCGACGTCAAGCAGGTCGTCAACGACGAGCAGCTGTTCCGCGAGCTCAAGGACCGCTTCGGCTCGCCGTACGGCTTCGGCGTCTACTTCCGCGGCGGCATGGGCGCGGAGGCGATCCGCGAGCTGCTCCGCGACCTCGACCTCGAGCAGGAGTCGATGACGCTCCGCGACACGATCAAGACGTCGAAGGGGCAGAAGCAGCAGCGCGCGATCAAGCGGCTCAAGGTCGTGCAGGCGTTCATCACGTCGGAGAACAAGCCCGAGTGGATGGTGCTCGAGGCCGTGCCCGTGATCCCGCCGGAGCTCCGCCCGATGGTGCAGCTCGACGGCGGCCGCTTCGCGACGAGCGACCTCAACGACCTGTACCGGCGCGTCATCAACCGGAACAACCGCTTGAAGCGGCTACTCGACCTGGGCGCACCCGAGATCATCGTCAACAACGAGAAGCGGATGCTGCAGGAGGCCGTCGACGCGCTGTTCGACAACGGCCGCCGCGGACGCGCGGTGACGGGGCCGGGCAACCGGCCGCTCAAGTCGCTCTCGGACATGCTCAAGGGCAAGCAGGGCCGGTTCCGCCAGAACCTGCTCGGCAAGCGCGTCGACTACTCGGGCCGGTCGGTGATCGTGGCCGGGCCGAGCCTCAAGCTGCACCAGTGCGGGCTGCCGAAGCTGATGGCGCTCGAGCTGTTCAAGCCGTTCATCATGAGCCGACTCGTCGAGCGGAAGGCCGTCCAGAACATCAAGGCGGCGAAGAAGCACGTCGAGTCGATGGTCCCGGAGGTCTGGGACGTGCTCGAGGAGGTCATCGCGGAGCACCCGGTGCTGCTGAACCGGGCGCCGACGCTCCACCGCCTCGGGATCCAGGCTTTCGAGCCCGTGCTCGTCGAGGGCAAGGCGATCCAGGTGCACCCGCTCGTCTGCCACGCGTTCAACGCGGACTTCGACGGCGACCAGATGGCGGTCCATCTGCCGCTGTCGGCGGAGGCGCAGGCGGAGGCCCGCATCCTGATGCTGTCCTCGAACAACATCCTCTCGCCGGCCCACGGGCGGCCGCTCGCGACGCCGACGCAGGACATGGTGCTCGGCGCGTACTACCTGACCTACTGCGCGCACGACCTCTCGGCGACGACGGCCGAGGAGCTTGCGAAGAAGCTCCGCGTGAAAGGGCTCCGGCGGTTCGCGACCGAGGAGCAGGTCGAGTTCGCGCTCGAGGACCCGCGGGACGCGATCGCGCTCCAGGAGCCGATCGAGTTCCGTCGCGGCGACGAGGTGCGCCTCACGACGCCGGGACGGGTGATCTTCGAGTCCGAGCTCGGGCGCTCCCTGGCGGACGCCGTCGCAGAAGGCCTGCACGAGCCGCTCGTCGTCGACCGCGCGCTCACGAAGCGCGAGCTCGACACGCTCATCGACCGGCTCGTCGGCGACTACGGCGCGTACGCGGTTGCCTCGGTGCTCGACACGATCAAGAGCCTCGCGTTCCGGTTCGCGACCCGCGCCGGGATCACCGTCTCGAAGAACGACATCGTGATCCCACCCACGAAGGAGGAGATCCTCGCGGGCTACGAGGAACAGGTCGCGAAGATCGAGCAGGAGTACGAGCGCGGCCTGATGACCGAGGAGGAGCGCAAGGAGCGGGTCGTCGCCGTCTGGACGGAGGCGACGGACGAGGTCGCCGACGCGATGAAGGACAACCTCCACCAGACGAACTCGATCTTCATGATGGCCAACTCGGGCGCCCGCGGGTCGTTTAACCAGATCCGCCAGCTCGCCGGAATGCGCGGCTTGATGGCCAACCCGAAGGGCGAGATCATCGAGCGCCCGATCAAGGCGAACTTCATGGAGGGCCTGTCGGTGCTCGAGTACTTCATCTCGACGCACGGTGCCCGCAAGGGCCTCGCCGACACGGCGCTCCGCACGGCGGACTCGGGCTACCTCACCCGGCGCCTCGTCGACGTCTCCCAGGACGTGATCATCCGCGAGGAGGACTGTGGCACCTCCGACTGCGTGGAGCTGCCGGCGGTCCTCGACAGCCAGGTGAACCTGAGCGCCGCCGGGCGCGTGCTGGCCGAGGACGTCCACAAGCCGCTCAAGGACGGCAAGCCGGGCAAGACGGTCCTCGCCGAGAGGGGCGAGCTGCTCACGAAGCCGCGCCTGCGCGAGGTGGTCGAGCAGCTCGAGGAGGCGGCCGAGACGGCGCTGCTGCCGGTGCGCACGGTGCTCAAGTGCCGGAGCGAGGTCGGCGTGTGCCGCGCCTGCTACGGCACCTTCCTCGCCACCGGCGACATGTGCGAGATCGGCGACGCGGTGGGCATCGTCGCCGCGCAGTCGATCGGCGAGCCGGGCACGCAGCTCACGATGCGGACGTTCCACACGGGCGGCGTCGCCGGCGCGGACATCACGCACGGCCTGCCGCGCGTGGTGGAGATCTTCGAGGCGCGGAACCCGAAGGGCGCCGCGACGCTCTCCGAGGTGAGCGGGAAGGTCTCGGTCTCCGAGCAGGAGCGGACGGTGCTCGTCACCGTCACGCCCACCACGCTCGACGAGAGCGGCGAGCCGCTTCCCGTCAAGGAGTACTCGTTCCCGCGACGGACGAGGCTTCTCGTCCGGTCGGGCGACACCGTCGAGCAGGGCAACCCGCTCAACGAGGGCTCGCGGAACCCCGCCGACATGCTCGAGCTGCAGACGAGGGCCGGGCGGGGCTCGACCCCGACGGAGCTCTACCTCGTCGGCGAGGTGCAGAAGGTCTACAAGTCGCAGGGCGTCGACATCCACGACAAGCACATCGAGCTGATCGTCCGCCAGATGATGAAGAAGGTGCGCGTCGAGATGCCGGGCGACACCGAGCTCCTGCCGGGCCAGCTCGCCGACAAGGTCGTCCTCGAGCGGGCAAACGACACCGCGCGAGCCGCGAAGGGCGAGGAGGCGACGTTCGAGCCGCTCATCCTCGGTATCACGAAGGCGTCGCTCGCGACGGAGTCGTTCCTCTCGGCCGCCTCCTTCCAGGAGACGACGAAGGTGCTCACCGACGCGTCGATCGAGGGCAAGGTCGACCGCCTGCTCGGGCTCAAGGAGAACGTGATCATCGGGAAGCTCATCCCGGCGGCTACCGGTCTCAAGAAGTACCGCGGGATCGACATCGAGCCGTCCGAGCCGCTTCCCGCGGCGATGTTCGGGCCGGGCACCGATGCCGAGCTGCTTGCGGCGCTCGAGGAGATCGGCGACGGCGACGGCCTCGACCTGGCGTCGCTCGGGCTCGGCTACGAGGACGAGCTCCCCGACGCCTCGGGGATCCCCGAGGCGACCGAGCCCACGGACGAGGCGTAGAAGAGACCAGGGGACTGGCACCGCAGGGTGCCTGTCCCCGGGGCGGCGCGTTGTCCCCGGGGGCTTGCGGGAGCTCAGGTGCGTCGGCGGGGTCAGGCACCTGTGGTGCCAGACCCCGCCCCAGACCCCTGTGAGAGCAGCCGGGCGACGAGCTCGACCGCATCCTCGCCCGGCTCGAGCTCGACCGCCTTGCCGGACGACGGGCAGCGCGCCTCGATCCGGGCGAGGACCCCGAGCGCGTCGGCGCGCCCGAGCCCGGGGAGGACGAGCGCGACCGCGCGCGAGCCGACGGCATAGGCATCGACGTCTGCGACCGCCTGCGTCTCGACAGCCAGCTCAGCGGTCTCGGCGTCCGCGGAGCGGACGACCGCCGCCGAGAGCCTGCCGCCGTTCGAGCGTGCGACCCGCACCTGGGCGCCCACGGCTCCGAGCAGGGCGGCACGCCCAGGCAGACCGTTGCCGGCTTCGGGAGGCGTGCCGCCCGCGGTCGCCGCGGCGCGCTCTTCCGCAGCGGGACGACTGACCGCGACCTCGCCGATCGACGAGACCGCCGCCTCGATCCTGGCCACGACCTCCCGGAGCCGTGCGGCTCGGTGCGCCTCACGGTCCTGTCTGCGTCGCACCGCGATGCAGGCGCACGCGATCCCGACGGCGACGGCCGCGGCGAGGACGACGAGAGCGATTCCGACACTCACGCTCTCGAGTATCGGCCACTCGCCGCGCGAACGTCAGCCTTCGAGCACGCGCTCCCCGGGAGCGATCTGACGGAGCGTGCCGTTCGGATGCGCGTGCTCCACGTCGCCCCCGGTGACGACGACCGTCCCGCGCCCGCCGGCCTTGGCCTCGGCGAGCGCTGTCTCCGCACGCGCGGCGAGCGACTCGGCGTCGTCACGCGTCGAGAGCTCGGCGACGCCGCCGGACACGGACACGACGCCGGCGTCCCCGACGGGGTGGCCGCCGAGCTCGGCTTGGAATGCCCGGAAGAGCTCAGCGGCGTCTCCGTCCTCGGATCCGGGCCGCGCGACCGCGAATCTGCCGCCGCCGAGCCGGAAGACGTAGTCGAGCCGGTGCGCGACCGCACGGAGCCGCTTCGCGAGCTCGAGGAGCACCCCGTCGGCGGCGAGGATGCCGATCCGAGCGTTCAGCCACGTCAGGCGGTCGACGTCGATCAGGAGCAGCGCGAGCGGGTGATGGGCCAGCCGCGCGCGGAGGATCTCCCGCTCGAGGACCGCGGTGAACGACTGCCGGTCGAGGAGGTTCGTGAGGAGGTCGAGCTCCGGCACGACGTCGGGCTCGCGCAGGTTGAGCGCACGGGTGATCGGAGGCCGCGCGACCTGGACGAGATCTTGCAGCTGGTCGACGTCCTCCTCGCTGAAGCGGCGATCGCGATCACGGGTCAGGACGCCGAGCAGGCTCTTCGCCTCCTCCTCGGCGAGCAGCGGCAACACCAGCCCCGATCGCACGGGCGGCTCGCCGTCGGGGGCCGCGACGTCGCCGGCGAAGCCGACCTCGATCGCGCGCGCGCCGCGGTAGTCGGGGAATCCCATCCGGGCGATGTGGTTCGTCTCCGACTCCGAGAGCCCCACCGTCGCGACGATCGGCGCTCCCTTGCTGCCCGTGACGAGTGCGATGGCGCCGTCCGCAGCCGTGCGCTCGCGGGCGAGCTCGAGCGCGCGCACCATCGGCTCGGGGTCGTCCTCGAGCTCGAGCGTCGCCATCGGCCGCGACCGCTGGAACGCGGTCAGCGAGTCGTTCAGGGTCTGCGCGAAGCCTGCAAGCCGGTCGTCGTAGCGACGGAGCATCGTCGCCGTCACCTCCGCCTGGCGGGTGAGCAGCCGGCGTATCGCAAGGACGAAGAGAACGACTGACAGCGCGGCGAGGACGATCGCCGCCGCGGCGATCCAGTTCGTCACAGCGCGCCGTCCCGTGCCGAGCCGGACACCTGTCCCTCCATCGAGCTAACCCTACAGAGGGGGGTGGCTGTCGCCCCTCCGCGCGAGGTTGCCGTCAGGCAGGCGGGATATCCTCGCCCGCGTGGGGACGACCCGTGCCCATCTCGTCGCTCTCGATCCACCCGACGACTCGCTCGCGGGAGCGGTCCTCGACGCTTCGCCCGGCATTCCCGTGCCGTTGCCGGTGCTCGACCTGCCGCGCCAGCGGCGCCCCGGGTGGCCGACGCTGGCCGCGCTCGCCGTGGCCTGCGGCTTCGCCGCCGTCGGGCTCGGCGCCTGGGCGCTCGTCGCGAGCGCCTCGTCCGCCGACTCGGCGGTGCCGGCGCCCGCGCTCGAGCGGTCGCTCGCCGTGCTCACCGACGCGCGTGCCGAACGGCTGCCGTTGCGCGGCTCCGTGGGCCGCGTCGCGCTCGTGGTCGGCCGCGACTCCAGCGCGGTGCTCGCGCTCGACGGCCTCGGCGTCGCCCCGGAGGGCCGGGTCTACGTCGCGTGGCTCGTCCGGCCGGGCTCCGCGACCCCGCTTCGAGCCGGGACGTTCTCCGGCGCCGACCGCGCCGTTCTCCTCGAGCATTCCGTGCCGAGAGGTGCGCGTGTCGGAATCACGCTCGAACGCTCGCCCGCGCCGGATCGTCCGTCGCGGCCGCTCCGGCTCGTCGCCGTCCGCCCCTGACGCCTCGACGTCAGTCCGCGGCGACGCTCGCGCGGTCCTTCCCCAGCTCCTTCGCCTTGTAGAGCGCCGAATCGGCCCGCTCGAACAGGCCGGCAGCGGTTTCGCCGTGGCGGAGCTCCGCGATGCCAGCCGAGATCCGCACGCGGCCGCCGCCGGGGACCGACATCGACGCGACCGCCTCGTGCATGCGCTCGAAGAGCTGCGACGCGTCCTCCGACGTCGACTCGGGCATGATCACCGCAAACTCGTCGCCGCCCACACGGCAGCCGACGTCGACCGAGCGAATCTCGTTCCGCAGCCGCTCCGCGACCTGCGCGAGGACGGCGTCGCCGGCGAGATGCCCGATGCGGTCGTTCACCGCCTTGAAGTCGTCGAGGTCGAGGATGAGGAGGGCGAGGCGCCGGTCGTAGCGCTGCGCGCGGAGCGCCTCGCGGCGGAGCGTCTCGTGGAAGAAGCGCTGGTTGAAGAAGCCGGTCAGAGCGTCGGTCTCGGCCTGCTGGCGCGCCTCGCGGTAGCGCCGCGCGTTCTCGATCGCGGGGATGCAGGTCGCGGCGATCTGCTCCACCGCGGCGACGCGCTCGTGCGACGGCTCGTCACCCGGCGTCCGCCAGAACAGCGCGAGGCTGCCGAGGGCATGCCCCTCGCGCCCGACGAGCGGGACGAACAGGCCCCCGCGGATCAGCTGCGTGTCCGCGGCGTCGGCGGCCCCGTAGCGGTAGCTGACCGTGATCGGACCGGGGGAGAGCGCCCCTCCGGCGCCGGACGACGGGGGATGCGCGGCCTCCTCGGCCGTCATCCCGCGCGTCGCCGTGGTCGGTTGGCCGCCGGCCTCCTCGAGCGCGACCATCGCCGCGTCGAAGCCCGGCACCTCGAGCGCGGCGTCGAGCACCCGGTCGAGCAGCTCGTCGAACTCGATCGAGCTGCCGAGGTCGCTCAGGAACCGGTTGCGCCTGCTCTCGCGCTCGGCACGCCCGAGCGCCTCCGAGAGGTCGCGGCCCAGATCGTCCATGCGCGTGCGCATCTCGTCGACCGCGGCGACGAGGCGGTCGTCGCGCGGCGAAGCAGGCCGCCGACGCCCGAGCACGACGGCGAGGCCGCCGAGGCCCAGAAGAGCCGCCGCAGCGATGATCAGGATGATGGCCGTTCCGCTCGAGATTGCCGCTCCCCACCCCTTCCCCGCGCTCACTTTAATCGGGAGCGCGCTGTTGGGCTAGACACGGGTAGACGGTGCGGGGTTGTGCCAGATGCTGTGCCTCCCGCCCTCCCGAAGCGGTGCGCAACCGTTTGTCGTGAGATGACGCTCGAGTTGGCGGCGCGTCACGCAGCGGCGAGGTCGATCGTGATCGCCTCTGCGTGGCCCCCGCCGATCGGCGGCTCGCGGCCCTCGTCACGGTACGAGGCGATCATCTCGCGTGCTGCGTCGAGAAGCAGCTCTCGGGCCTCCTCTACCGTGCGCCCGCAGGTCACCACGGCCGGCCACTCCGCCAACTGGGCCATCGTCCAGCCGTTCTCGTCCGGGGTAAATACAGCGGTTAGCGTCCGCTCGCCCCTCACGCCTGGAATCGTATGCGACCAAGCCTGGCCGGGAACCGATCGCGGGCAGGGAGCAACTCGTCCTCGCATGGTCGCCCGGCCCGATCCGTGTCCGCCGCGCATGCTCCGTGATCTCGTCCGGGTGGGCGGCGGTTCCTGCACACGTTTTTCCGCTACCATTGCCGCTCGCTGGGCGGCGGGACGTCGTGCCTGTCCGCCCTTTCGGCCTGAGAGAAACGCAGATCGACTTCGAGGAGTAGCGTGCCCACCGTCAACCAGCTCGTCCGCAAGGGTCGCAAGTCGCCCAAGGCGAAGGTCAAGACCCCCGCGCTTCGCGGCGCGCCGCAGAAGCGGGGCGTGTGCACGCGCGTCTACACGACGACCCCGAAGAAGCCGAACTCCGCGCTGCGCAAGGTCGCGCGCGTGAAGCTGACGAACCAGATGGAGGTCGGCGCGTACATCCCGGGCGAGGGACACAACCTCCAGGAGCACTCGGTCGTCCTGATCCGCGGCGGCCGCGTCAAGGACCTGCCTGGCTTCCGCTACAAGGTGATCCGCGGCGGGCTCGACACGTCGGGTGTCGCCGACCGTCGTCAGGGCCGCTCGAAGTACGGCGCGAAGAAGGGCGGCTCGTAGACCGATGCCCCGCCGCGCAGAGATCCAGCCGCGCCCCGTCGAGGCGGACCCCGTGTACGGCTCGGTGCTCGTGACGCAACTCGTCAACCGGCTCATGGTCGACGGGAAGAAGTCGATCGCCGAGCGGGTCGTCTACGACGCGCTCGAGCGCGTCGCCGACAAGACGGGCAAGCCGGCGCTCGAGGCGCTCGACGCCGCCGTCAAGTCCGTGACGCCGGTGCTCGAGGTGCGCTCGCGCCGCGTCGGCGGCGCGAACTACCAGGTGCCCGTCGAGGTGCCGCCCCGCCGCGGCCGCACGCTCGCGATCCGCTACCTCGTCACGTACGCGCGCGAGCGCCGCGAGAAGGGGATGGAGGCAAAGCTCGCGGGCGAGCTCATGGACGCGATCGAGCAGCAGGGCGGCGCGTTCAAGCGCAAGGACGACATGTACCGGATGGCGCAGGCGAACAAGGCCTTCGCGCACTATCGCTGGTGACGGTCACGACGATGAGCACGACGACAGCCACCCAGGTCGCGCTCGACCGCGTCCGCAACATCGGGATCATGGCTCACATCGACGCGGGCAAGACCACGACGACGGAGCGGATCCTCTACTACACCGGGCGCACGCACAAGCTCGGCGAGGTCCACGAGGGCGCCGCGACGATGGACTGGATGGCGCAGGAGCAGGAGCGCGGCATCACCATCACGTCGGCGGCGACGACGGCGTTCTGGCGCGACCATCGGATCAACATTATCGATACTCCCGGGCACGTGGACTTCACGGTCGAGGTCGAGCGCTCGCTCCGCGTCCTCGACGGCGCCGTTGCCGTGTTCGACTCGGTCGCGGGCGTCCAGCCGCAGTCGGAGACCGTCTGGCGGCAGGCCGACCGCTACGGCGTGCCGCGCATCGCGTTCATCAACAAGATGGACCGCACCGGCGCCGACTTCGACGCCGCCGTGCAGTCGATGCGCGACCGCCTCGGCGCGAACCCGGTGCCGATCCAGATCCCGGTCGGCCAGGAGGACCGGCATCGCGGCGTCGTCGACCTCGTCGAGATGAAGTCGGTCGTCTACGAGGACGACCTCGGCCAGACCTTCACGGTCGGCGAGATCCCGGCGGAGCTCGCCGACACGGCCGAGGAGGCGCACCACGCGCTGATCGACGCGATCGCCGAGCACGACGACGAGCTGATGGAGACGTACCTCTCCGACGAGGCCTCGGTCACCCCCGAGATGATCCGCCGCGCGCTCCGCGCCGGTACGCTCGCCGACGCGCTGACGCCCGTGCTCCTCGGCTCGGCCTTCAAGAACAAGGGCGTGCAGCCGCTCCTCGACGCGGTCGTCGAGTACCTGCCGAGCCCGCTCGACGTTCCCGCCGTCCAGGGCACCGACCCGAAGACCGACGACGAGATCACGCGGCCGGCGTCGGAGGACGCGCCCTTCTCGGCGCTCGTCTTCAAGGTGATGTCCGACCCGTACGTCGGCAAGCTCACGTATTTCCGCGTCTACTCGGGGCACGTCAAGGCCGGCGACCGCGTTCTCAACACGACGAACGGCCGCACGGAGCGGATCGGCCGCATCCTCCAGATGCACGCGAACCACCGCGAGGAGCGCGACGAGATCGGCGCGGGCGAGATCGCGGCGGCGGTCGGGCTCAAGCAGTCGACGACGGGCGACACGCTCGCCGTCGAGAGCGCGCCGATCGTGCTCGAGGCGATGACGTTCCCCGACCCGGTCATCTCGGTCGCGATCGAGCCGAAGACGAAGGGCGACCAGGACAAGCTGGGCCAGGGGCTCTCCCGCCTCGCCGAGGAGGACCCGACGTTCCGGATCTCGACCGACGACGAGACCGGACAGACGCTCATCGCCGGGATGGGCGAGCTACACCTCGAGATCATCGTCGACCGGCTGATGCGCGAGTTCAAGGTCGACGCGAACGTCGGCCGCCCCCAGGTCGCCTACCGCGAGACGGCCTCGCGTCCCGTCGAGAACGTCCAGGGCCGGTTCGTCCGGCAGACGGGCGGCTCGGGCCAGTACGGCGACGTGATCATCAACCTCATCCCGCAGGCGCCGGGCGCCGGCTACGAGTTCGAGGACCGGATCGTCGGCGGGAAGATCCCGAAGGAGTACATCAAGCCGGTCGACGAGGGCATCCAGGAGGCGCTCGGCGCGGGCGTTCTCGCCGGCTACCCGGTGGTGGACGTGAAGGTCGAGCTCGTCGAGGGCTCCTACCACCAGGTCGACTCGAGCGAGCGCGCCTTCAAGATCGCCGGCTCGATGGCGTTCAAGGAGGCGATGAAGCGAGCGAAGCCGAAGCTGCTCGAGCCGATGATGGCCGTGGAGGTCGTCACGCCCGAGGACTACCTGGGCGACGTAATGGGGAACCTCAACTCGCGACGCGGCCGGGTCGAGCACCTCGAGCCGCTCGGCAACTCGCAGTCGATCAAGGCGAGCGTGCCGCTGTCCGAGATGTTCGGCTACGCGACCGACCTGCGGTCGATGACCCAGGGCCGCGCGACCTTCACCATGCAGTTCAAATCGTATGAAGAAGTCCCGCAGGGACTTCTTCATACGATTATCGAAAGGGAATAAATGCTGTTCTTTCCGTCAATCTATATTTTTTGCCGGAGGTAAAAAATATGGCAAAGCAGAAGTTCGAGCGCACGAAGCCGCACGTCAACGTCGGCACGATCGGTCACATCGACCACGGCAAGACCACCCTGACGGCTGCGATCACGAAGGTGCTCGCGGAGCAGGGCGGCGGCACGGCTGTCGCCTTCGACGAGATCGACAAGGCTCCCGAGGAGCGCCAGCGCGGCATCACGATCAACACCGCGCACGTCGAGTACGAGACCGCGAACCGCCACTACGCGCACGTCGACTGCCCGGGCCACGCGGACTACATCAAGAACATGATCACGGGCGCCGCGCAGATGGACGGCGCGATCCTCGTCGTCTCCGCGGCCGACGGCCCGATGCCGCAGACCCGAGAGCACATCCTGCTCGCCCGCCAGGTCGAGGTGCCCGCGATGGTCGTTGCGCTGAACAAGGCCGACATGGTGGACGACCCCGAGCTGCTCGAGCTCGTCGAGATGGAGGTGCGCGAGCTCCTCTCGAAGTACGAGTTCCCGGGCGACGACATCCCGATCGTCCAGGTCTCGGCGCTCAAGGCGCTCGAGGGCGACCCCGAGTGGACGGGGAAGATCCTCGAGCTGATGGAGGCCGTCGACTCGTACATCCCCGAGCCGACCCGCGACGTCGACAAGCCGTTCCTGATGCCGATCGAGGACGTGTTCACGATCACGGGCCGTGGCACCGTCGTGACCGGCCGCATCGAGCAGGGCAAGATCGAGGTCGGCAACGAGGTCGAGATCGTCGGGATCCACGAGAAGACCGAGAAGACGACGGTCACCGGGCTCGAGATGTTCCAGAAGATCCTCGACTTCGCGCAGGCGGGCGACAACGCCGGCGCGCTCCTCCGCGGCATCAAGCGCGAGGAGGTCGAGCGCGGCCAGGTGCTCGCAAAGCCGGGCTCGATCACGCCGCACACGCACTACAAGGCCGAGGTGTACGTCCTCTCGAAGGACGAGGGCGGGCGCCACACGCCGTTCTTCAACGGCTACCGGCCGCAGTTCTACTTCCGCACGACCGACGTGACGGGCTCCATCAAGCTTCCCGAGGGCCAGGAGATGGTCATGCCGGGCGACAACACGAACATGGAGATCGAGCTGATCCAGCCGATCGCCATGGACCAGGGCCTCCGCTTCGCGATCCGCGAGGGCGGCCGCACGGTCGGCGCCGGCGTCGTGACGGAGATCGTGAAGTAGGTGTCGGGCTGCGCCCGCCACTAGAGAACACCAGAGATGGCTCAGCAGAAGATCAGAATCAGGCTCAAGGGCTACGACCACCAGCAGGTGGACCGCTCGGCGACCCAGATCGTCGAGACCGCGCAGCGCACGGGTGCCACGATCACGGGCCCGGTGCCTCTGCCCACCGAGAAGAACGTCTACTGCGTGATCCGCAGCCCGTTCAAGGACAAGGACTCGCGCGAGCACTTCGAGGTGCGCACGCACAAGCGCCTGATCGACATCCACAGCCCCACGCCGCGGACGGTCGACTCGCTCATGCGCCTCGATCTCCCCGCCGGCGTCGACATCGAAATAAAATTGTGAGCAATTTTATTTCGATCAGGAAAATGCATAAGAGCATTCATTCCGTTTCCTATCCCAAGCTTTCTGCCCCGAATAACGAGGTGCTCTCGTGAAAGGAATACTGGGCAGAAAGCTTGGGATGACCCAGGTCTTCGACGAGGAGACGGGGAACGTCGAGGCCGTGACGGTGATCGAGGCCGGGCCCTGCCCGGTCGTGACCGTCCGGACCGACGCGGCCGACGGCTATCACGCCGTGCAGCTCGCCTTCGAGCCGGTCCTCGACCGGAAGCTGACGAAGGGCGAGCTCGGCCACCTGCGCAAGGCCGGGGTCGGTGGCCACCGCCACCTCGTCGAGTTCCGCGGGTCGAGCGAGCTCCAGGTCGGCGAGACGGTGACCGTCGAGGCGTTCGCGCCGGGCGACAGGGTCAAGGTGTCGGGAACGTCGATCGGCAAGGGGTTCCAGGGCACGATCAAGCGGCACAACTTCAGCCGCGGCCCGATGAGTCACGGCTCGCACAACATCCGCAAGCCTGGCTCGATCGGTGCGTCCGCGACGCCGTCGCGCGTGTTCAAGGGAACGCGGATGGCCGGGCGCATGGGCGCGCAGCGGGTGACGCAGACCGGGCTCGTGGTCCACGAGGTCGACGCCGAGCGGAACCTCCTGCTCGTGCGCGGCTCCGTCCCGGGGCCGAAGAGCGGGATCGTCGAGATCCGGGGGGCGGCCTGATGGCGGTCAAGGCAGCGGTGCTCGGCGGCAAGGCGAGCGACGTCGCGCTCGACGCGTCGGTGTTCGAGGCCGAGGCCAAGCCGCATCTCGTGCACGAGACAGTTCGGGCCGAGCTCAACGCGGCACGGCGCGGGACGCGTGGCGCGAAGAGCCGAGGCCTCGTCGCCGGCGGCCGCTCGAAGCCGTGGCGCCAGAAGGGCACCGGTCGCGCCCGCCAGGGCACGATCCGCGCGCCGCAGTTCACGGGCGGCGGCGTTGCCTTCCCGCCCGGGATGCGGAGCTTCGACGTCAAGGTGAACCGCAAGGCAAGGCGCGCTGCGTTTCGCGGCGCGCTGTCGAGCCACGCGGCGAACGGAACGCTCGCCGTGCTCGACCCGAGCGCGTTCGAGGCCCCGTCGACGAAGCAGGCGAAGGCGTTGCTCGCCGGCTGGGGCAAGGACGCGCCCGTGCTCGTCGTGGCGCACGAGGACGAGGAGACGGTGGTCAAGTCGTTCCGCAACCTCGAGCGCGTGCTCGTCACGGTGCCGGCCGAGCTCGAGGTGGCCGCCGTCGTCTGGGCCCGCGCGCTGCTCGTCACCGAGAGCGCGCTCCCGCTCGTCCTCCAGCGCGCCGGGAAGGGGCAGAGATGAGCGGCCTCACGAACGAGCAGGTGGTGCTCTCGCCCGTCGTCTCGGAGAAGAGCTACTCGGGGATCGCCGAGCGCCGGTATACGTTCAAGGTGCATCCGGACGCGCACAAGACGCAGGTGCGCCAGGCGGTCGAGCAGCTCTTCTCGGTCCACGTCGAGCGCGTGAACATCGTCAAGGTGCAGTCGAAGCCGAAGCGCCGCGGGCTCTTCAAGGGCACGCGTCCGGGCTGGAAGAAGGCGATCGTCCAGGTCCGCGAGGGCGAGTCGATCGAGATCTTCGAAGGGGCACAGGTGTAGGGCGACATGGCGGTGAGAAAGCACAAGCCCACGAGCGCCGGACGCCGGCAGATGGCGACCTCGTCGTTCGACGAGATCACCCGGTCGACGCCCGAGAAGTCGCTGCTCGAGCCGCTCAAGAAGTCCGGCGGCCGCAACAACCGGGGACGCATCACGACGCGCCACCAGGGCGGCGGCCACAAGCGTCGCTACCGCAAGATCGACTTCAAGCGCGTCAAGGACGGCGTGCCCGCGAAGGTCGCGTCGATCGAGTACGACCCCAACCGCTCGGCGCGCATCGCGCTGCTGCACTACGCGGACGGCGCGAAGGCGTACATCCTCGCTCCCGTCGGCCTGCGCGTCGGCGCGACCGTTCAGGCGGGCGCGGGCGCGGACATCAAGCCCGGCAACGCACTCCCGCTGGGCGAGATCCCGACCGGCACGATCGTCCACGCGGTCGAGCTCCGCCCCGGCCAGGGCGCCAAGCTCGCGCGCTCGGCGGGCTCGGGCATCCAGCTCGTCGCCAAGGACGCCCCGTACGGCGTGCTCCGGCTCCCCTCCGGGGAGATGCGCCGCGTCCTGCTGACCTGCCGCGCGACGGTCGGCCAGGTCGGGAACACGGATCACGCGAACGAGTCGAGCGGCAAGGCCGGACGCAGCCGCTGGCTGGGCAAGCGCCCGTCCGTCCGCGGCACCGCGATGAACCCGGTCGACCACCCGCACGGCGGGGGCGAGGGCAAGTCGAAGGGTCACCACCCGGTGACCCCGTGGGGCGTCCCGACGATCGGAAAGCGCACCCGCTCGAAGCACAAGGAATCCGACAAGCTGATCGTCCGCGGCCGTCGCCGCGGCAAGGAGCGTCGCTGATGAGTAGATCGTCGAAGAAGGGGCCCTTCGTCGAGGAGCGGCTGCTTGCCCGGGTCGAGGCGATGAACGCCGCCGGCGAGAAGCGGATGATCCGCACCTGGTCGCGCGCCTCGACGATCTTCCCCGAGATGGTCGGCCACACGATCGCGGTCCACGACGGCCGCAAGCACGTGCCGGTCTTCGTCTCCGAGCAGATGGTCGGGCACAAGCTCGGCGAGTTCGCGCCGACGCGGACGTTTCGCAGTCACGCGGGCGACCGGCAGGCACAGGTGAAGAAGCGCTGATGGCGGCCACGGCCGACACGTCCACGCAGGTCCGCGCCCAGGCGAAGTGGGTGCGCATGTCCGCTCGCAAAGCGCGGCTCGTGCTCGACCTCGTCCGCGGCCGGACGGTGCCCGAGGCCCGGACGGTGCTCGCGTTCACGCCGCGCGCGGCCGCGCGCGAGATCGACCGCGTCCTCGCCTCGGCGGTCGCCAACGCCGAGTCCGCTCACGGCCTCGACGGCGACGAGCTCGTCGTGCTCGAGGCGTTCGCCGACGAGGGCCCGACGCTGAAGCGCTGGCGCGCCCGCGCCCGCGGCCGGGTCAACCGGATCAAGAAGCGGACCTGCCATATCACCGTTGTCGTCGCTCCTATGGAGCGCCGACCCCGGCCAGGTCAGGGGCGCAAGGCCGCGACTCCGGCCGAGACAGCCGCACCGGTGAAGGACACGGACAAGCCCGAGCCTGGCGCGACGCCGGAGGCGGCGCGCCCGCGGCGCAAGAAGACCGAGCAGGAGGTGGCCGCGTAATGGGCCAGAAGGTGCATCCCGGCGGCCTCCGGGTCGGCGTCATCCACGACTGGAAGTCCAACTGGTGGACCGGCAAGAAGGAGATCGCCGACTACATCCTCGAGGACATCCGGATCCGCGGCCACATCAACGGCAAGCTCGCCCACGCCGGGCTGTCCGACATCCTGATCCGCAAGGACAAGCAGCGGATCACGGTCGACATCTACACGGCGCGGCCGGGCATCGTGATCGGCAAGTCCGGGGTCGAGGTGGACGCGCTCCGCAAGGAGCTCCACGCGATCACCGGCAAGTCGGTGCACATCAACATCAACGAGATCAAGCGGCCGGAGCTCGACGCGCAGCTCGTCGCGCAGTCGATCGCCGAGCAGCTCCAGAACCGCGTCTCGTTCCGGCGCGCGATGAAGCGCTCCCTCGCCTCGGCGATGCGCTCGGGCGCGCAGGGCATCAAGATCCAGTGCGGCGGGCGGCTCGGCGGCGGCGAGATGAGCCGCAGCGAGCGCTACACCGAGGGCCGCGTCCCGCTCCACACGATCCGCGCCGACATCGACTACGGCTTCGCCGAGGCGAAGACGACCTACGGCCGGATCGGCGTCAAGGTGTGGGTCAACAAGGGCGAGATCATGCCCGAGGGCTACGAGGGCTCGCTCGGCCGCGAGCGGATCTCCGAGGCCGACGGCTCGCGCCGCCGGCGCGGCTCGAACACGGAGGGCCTCGGCGCCTCTCGCGAGAGCGGCCGTGGCCGCGGCCAGGACCGCGAGGGCCTCGGGCTCGTGCAGAAGCGCCGCCGTCCCGGCGGCCGCGGCCGCGGCGGCCAGGGCGGCCGTCCGCCGCGCGACCGCGAGCGCGGCGCGGGCGCGGCACCCGAGAAGCAGGCACCGCCCGCTGACCAGGCCACCGAGACGCCCGCCGTCGAGCCTGCGCCGCAGCAGCAGCCCGAGGGCACCCCGGAGACGGGCGGTGAGTCCTGATGCTGATGCCGCGCAAGACGAAGCACCGCAAGCAGTTCCGCGGGCGCCGCGCAGGCATCTCCAAGGGGCAGCTCGACGTGCAGTACGGCGACTTCGGGATCAAGTCGATCGAGAACGGCTGGGTCACCAACCGGCAGATCGAGGCGGCCCGGATCGCAATGACCCGCAAGATCCGCCGCGGCGGCAAGGTCTGGATCAACCTGTTCCCGGACAAGCCGTTCACGAAGAAGCCGGCCGAGACCCGCATGGGCTCCGGCAAGGGCTCGCCCGAGGGCTGGGTCGCGGTCGTGAAGCCGGGGCGCGTGATGTTCGAGCTCTCGGGTGTCTCAGAGCCGCTCGCCCGCGAGGCGCTCCGCCTCGCGGCGCAGAAGCTCCCGGTCAAGACGCGGTTCGTGAAGCGGGAGGCCGATCTCTTTGAAGGCTAGAGACCTGCGAGACCTGACCGACGAGGAGCTCGACGAGAAGCTCGGCGAGAGCCGGCAGGAGCTCTTCCGGATCCGCTTCCAGGCCGCCACCGGCGGGCTCGAGTCGAGCGCGCGGCTGCGCCAGACGAGGCGGGAGATCGCACGCATCCTGACGATCCAGAACGAACGGACGATGACGCATGGCTGACGAGACGCAGGGCACTTCCGCTGACGCAGGCACTTCCGCTGGCGCGGAAGTGCCAGAGGAAAGGCAAGAGACCGTGGAAACGAGAGCCGACGAGACTCCGGCCGAGGAGCCCGTGGCCGAAGAGACCGTGGAAGAGCCGGTTGCGGAGGCGTCTGCCGACGAGCCCGCCCCGGAGGCGCCGGCCGCCGAGGCAGAGGCCCCTGGCACTTCCGGGCCAGCAGAAGTGCCCGCCGCGAAGCGGAAGCGGAAGCGCCTGCCACGTGCGCAACGTCGATCGCGTCCGAAGCGCGCGCGCGTCGCTTCCGGTGAGCGCAAGCCGATCGTCCGGCTCGAGAAGCCCGAGGACGAGCGCGGCCGGCGGCAGGAGCGCCAGGGCACGGTCGTCTCGGACGCGATGGAGAAGACGATCGTCGTCCGCGTCGACGTCGTGAAGGCGCATCCCAGGTACAAGAAGGTCGTGCGCCGGAGCGTCAAGTTCCACGCGCACGACGAAGCGGGCCAGGCGAAGGTCGGCGACATAGTGCGGATCGTGGAGACGCGCCCGCTCTCGAAGACGAAGCGTTGGCGGCTCGCCGAGGTCGTCGAGGCTGCGAAGTAGCGGAGTCGAGCCAAAGATGATCCAGCAGGAATCACGCCTCAAGGTCGCCGACAACACAGGTGCGCGGGAGCTCCTCTGCATCCGCGTGGTCGGGGGCTCGCACCGGCGCTACGCCCGCGTCGGCGACATCATCGTCGCTACAGTGAAGGCCGCAACCCCGCAGGGCACGGTCAAGAAGGGCGAGGTCGTGAAAGCGGTCGTCGTCCGGACGAAGAAGCCCTACGGCAGAGGTGACGGCACGCTGATCGGCTTCGACGAGAACGCCGCCGTCATCATCGACAACCAGCTGAACCCGCGCGGAACTCGCATCTTCGGGCCGGTCGCCCGCGAGCTGCGCGAGAAGAACTTCATGAAGATCGTATCTCTAGCGCCTGAGGTGCTCTAACGGGGATTGATACGATCTATCCCTTGAACTAGCCCAGAATCACACCGTAAGAAGACCGAAAAAGTATCCGCATGAGAAATCAATTGCATTCCAGTCATTTCGTTCCTTTTTTTCACTCTCATCGGAGCGAAGCGATCATGAGAGTGAAAAAGGGAGACCTCGTCCAGGTGCTCGCCGGGAAGGACCGAGGCAAGCAGGGACGGGTCCTCGTCGCGCATCCGCGCGACCGTCGCGTCGTCCTCGAGAACCTCAACCTCGCGAAACGGCACACGAAGCCGCGCCCTATGCGCGACTCCACGCGCATGGGCGGGACGAACATCATCCCGGGCGGCATCGTCGACAGGCCGATGCCGCTCGACGTGTCGAACGTGATGCTCGTCTGCCCGACGTGCAAGCAGCCCACGCGCGTCGGCGTCAGGGTCAAGGACTTGAAGGGCGAGAGCGTCCGCGTTCGCGTGTGCAAGCGAGACGGCTGCGGGCAGGAGATCGACTGATGGCGACCGCGACCGAGACGACCGTGCCGCGCCTCAAGCAGCGCTACGAGGGGGAGATCCGGCCCGTGCTCAAGGACGAGCTCGGCCTGAGCTCCGTCATGCAGGTGCCGCGCGTCTCGAAGATCACGCTCAACATGGGCGTCGGCGAGGCGAAGACCGACGCGAAGGCGCTCGACGCCGCGATCGACGAGCTGACGACGATCGCCGGGCAGCGCGCCCAGGTGCGCAGGGCCCGCAAGTCGATCGCGAGCTTCAAGCTCCGCGAAGGGATGTCGGTCGGCGCGCGGGTGACGCTGCGCGGCGCGCGGATGTACGAGTTCCTCGACCGGCTCGTCTCGATCGCGCTCCCGCGCATCCGGGACTTCCGCGGGCTCAACCCGGACGCTTTCGACGGCCGCGGCAACTACTCCCTCGGCATCAAGGAGCAGATCATCTTCCCCGAGATCGACTACGACTCCGTGCCGGCGATCCGGGGCCTCGACATCGCAATCACGACGACGGCGGAGACCGACGAGCAGGGCAGGGCCCTCCTGCGCGCGCTCGGGATGCCCTTCGCCACCGAGAGAAGGGACTGAACTCGCAGTGGCCAAGACCTCGCTCCGCGTGAAGCAGAAGCGCCAGCCCAAGCACGGCGTTCGCGCCTACACGCGCTGCAATCGCTGCGGCCGGCCGCGCGCCGTGTTCCGCAGGTACAAGCTCTGCCGGATCTGCCTGCGCGACCTCGCCCACGAGGGCGCCATCCCGGGAATGACGAAGAGCTCGTGGTGATCGGGCACTTGCTACGCAAGTGCCGGAAATGGCCGACGATGACGCAATTGGTTCTCGACACGACAGAAGTGCCAGGGGTTGTGCTCTCCCTAGCACTTCTTCCGGAGGAAGAAGTGCTCACTGATCCGATCGCCGATATGTTGACTAGAGTCCGCAACGCGAATCGCGCGATGCACGACACCGTCTCGATGCCGACCTCCCGGATGAAGGAGGAGATCGCCCGCCTTCTCCACGAGGAGGGCTACATCAAGGGCTACTCGGTCGTCGAGGCGACGCCGGTGAACACCCTCGTGATCGAGCTGAAGTTCGGCCGGAACCGCGAGCGCGTGATCACCGACCTGAAGCGGGTCTCGAAGCCCGGTCGCCGCGTGTACGCGAAGAAGAACCGCCTTCCCCGCGTCCTCGGGGGGCTCGGCACGGCGATCCTGTCCACGTCGACCGGGGTGATCACCACGCGCCAGGCCGCCGAGCGCGGCGTGGGCGGCGAGGTGCTCGCTTTCGTCTGGTGATCGGAGATCACCAGACGAAAGCGTAGGAGTAAAGGAATGAATCATTTCATCATCAATAGGCTTTTCGCCTCCGAAGGAGGCGAAAAGCTATGAGCCGAATCGGAAGACAGCCCATCGAAGTCCCCAACGGCGTGACCGTCGAGGTGTCGCCGGGGGGAATGTGAAGGTCACGGGGCCGCTCGGGTCGCTCGAGCAGCGCGTGCCGGTGCGGATGCAGATCGCGCAGGACGACGGCGTCGTCACGGTCACGAGACCGACCGAGCGCGGCGAGGACCGCGCGCTTCACGGGCTGACGCGGACACTCGTCGCGAACATGGTCGAGGGCGTGACCAAGGGCTTCGAGAAGCACCTCGAGATCCAGGGCGTCGGGTACCGGGCGCAGCTCAAGGGCCCCGAGCTCGAGCTCCAGGTCGGCTTCTCGCACCCGGTCACGATCGTGCCCCGCGAGGGCGTCTCGTTCGACGTCCCGCAGCCGACGCAGGTCGTCGTCAAGGGCATCGACAAGCAGGTCGTCGGGCAGACCGCCGCCGAGATCCGGAAGGTGCGCCCGCCCGAGCCGTACAAGGGCAAGGGCATCCGCTACCAGGGCGAGCACGTGCGGAGGAAGGTCGGGAAGAGAGCATCATGAGCATGTCGGTCAGGGAAGCGCGCCTCCGCCGTCACCGGCGGGTGCGCGGCAAGGTGTCGGGCACGGTCGAGCGGCCGCGGCTCGCCGTCTTCCGCTCCAACCGCGGCATCTTCGCCCAGCTCGTGGACGACGAGGCCGGCCGGACGCTCGCATCCGCGAGCTGGCTCGCGCAGCGCTCGTTCAAGGGCACCAAGACGGAGCAGGCCGCTGCGGTCGGCAAGGCTCTTGCCGCCGAGGCGAAGAAGGCCGGGATCGAGACGTGCGTCTTCGACCGGGGCGGCTACCTGTACCACGGACGCGTCAAGGCGCTCGCCGAGGGCGCGCGCGAGGGAGGACTCAGGTTCTAGATGGCTGTTGTCGAAGTAGCCGAGTCGCGCGAGCTCAAGGAGCGCGTGATCGAGATCAACCGGGTCGCGAAGGTCGTCAAGGGCGGCCGGCGCTTCTCGTTCACCGCGCTCGTCGTGATCGGCGACGAGGTCGACCGCGTCGGCGTCGGGTACGGGAAGGCGCGCGAGGTCCCGCTCGCCATCTCGAAGGCCGTCGACGACGCGAAGAAGAACATCTTCACCGTCCCCAAGCACGGGGCGACGATCACCCACGAGATCACCGGCGAGTTCGACGCCGCGCGCGTCGTCCTGCGGCCCGCGAGCGAGGGGACAGGCGTCATCGCCGGCGGCGGCGTGCGCGCGGTGCTCGAGCTTGCGGGCATCCGTGACGTGCTCTCGAAGAGCCTCGGGACGACGAATCCGATCAACATGGCACGGGCGACCGTCGACGGCCTCAAGCGGCTCCGCCGGCCCGAGGACGTCGCGCGTGCGCGCGGCAAGTCGGTCAGGGACGTGCTTCCGTTCCGGCCAGCGGCACTTGCTGACGCAAGTGCCAGTGACGAGCAGCCGGCGCCCGTGGCCGAGACCACTGGCGAGTCTCCGGAGGAGACTCGGCCATGACCGCGGTTCGCATCACGCAGACACGCTCGACGATCGGCCAGACCCGCCGCCACGAGGGGACGCTTCGCGCCCTCGGCCTCGGGCGCATCGGCAAGAGCGCGGTGCACGAGCGGAGCGCGACGCTCGAGGGTCAGCTGCGCCACGTCGCGCACCTCGTTTCCGTGACCCAGGTCGAGGGGAAGGACGCGTAGCACGATGGACGAGCTCAACCTGCATTCGCTGAAGCCCGCGCAGCCGCGCAAGGGTCGCAAGCGTGTCGGGCGCGGCCTCGGCTCCGGCAAGGGCCGCTACGCAGGTCGCGGGATCAAGGGCCAGAAGGCGCGCTCCGGCTCGCACAAGCTGCCGGCCGGCTTCGAGGGCGGCCAGATGCCGATCGACATGCGGCTGCCCAAGCTGCGCGGCAACACGTCGGCGGACGCGATGCCGATCGGCCCGTTCCGGACGTACAGCCAGCCCGTCAACCTCCGCGACCTCGAGGAGCGTTTCGGGGCGGGCGAAGAGGTGACGCCCGAGGCGCTCAAGGCGAAGCGGCTGATCCGCAAGGTGTCGGTCGACGTCAAGATCCTCGGCATCGGCGACCTCTCGAAGGCGCTGACCGTGTCGGCGCACGGGTTCTCGAAGACCGCGAAGGAGAAGATCGAGGCTGCCGGTGGGAGCGTGACGTGGCTCCGAGGCGAGCCCGTCGAGGCAGTTCGCCGCAAGCGGCGAACCGCCAGGTCCGGGGCCGAGGGAGCCGTCGAGCGCGAGGCCGTGGAGCCCGGGGAAGACGAGTCGCCCGACGCCGATGCCTAGAACAGTCCCGGAGCCGAAGGCGTAGGGAATGTTCTCTTGGCTCGCCAATGCCTGGAGGGTCCCGGAGCTCCGGAAGCGCCTGCTGTTCACGGCGCTGGTCCTCGCGCTCTACCGGCTCGGGTCGTGGATCCCGGCGCCGGGCGTCGACTCCGAGGCGATCGACCAGTACCTCTCTCGCACCGGCGGCATCTTCGACCTACTGAACCTGTTCTCGGGCGGCGCGCTCTCGCAGTTCTCGCTCTTCGCGCTCGGGATCATGCCGTACGTCACGGCGTCGATCATCCTCCAGCTCCTGACGGTGGTCATCCCGAGGCTCTCCGAGCTGCAGAAGGAGGGCGAGTCCGGCTACGCGAAGATCAACCAGTACACGCGGTACCTGACGGTTGCGCTCTCCGCGGCGCAGGCGCTCGGCTACGCGTTCCTCTTCCGCAACCAGAACATCCTCCAGGCCAACGCCGGGCGGATGGTGCTGATCGTCGTCACGCTCACCGTCGGCAGCGTCCTCCTCATGTGGATGGGCGAGCAGATCACGAAGCGCGGCATCGGGAACGGGATCTCGATCCTGATCTTCGCCTCGATCCTCACGGGCCTCCCGCTCGGCGTCACCGCGTGGTGGAACGGCGGCCCGATGGAGCGGATCTTCTTCCCGCTGATCGCGCTCGCGATCGTGGCTGCGGTCGTGTTCGTGCAGGAGGGCCAGCGGAAGATCCCGATCCAGTACGCAAAGCGAATGGTCGGGCGGCGGATGACGTCGGGCGGCTCGACCTACCTGCCGCTCCGCGTGAACATGGCCGGCGTCATCCCGGTCATCTTCGCGGCCGCGGTGCTCGCGTTCCCGCCGACGATGGCGCAGTACTTCCCCCAGACGCAGGACTTCGTCAACACCTACTTCCAGCCCGGCGACTGGCTCTACCTGATGATCGAGGGCGGCATGATCATCGTCTTCACGTTCTTCTACACCGCCGTGCAGTTCAACCCGGTCGACCAGGCCGACAACCTGCGCAAGCACGGCGGCTACATCCCGGGCATCCGTCCCGGCCCGCCGACCGCGCAGTACCTCGACCGCGTGCTCACGCGCCTGACGCTGCCGGGCTCGCTGTTCCTCGCCGTGGTCGCGGTCGCGCCGAGCCTCTTCATTCGCTACGGCGGCTTCTCCCAGGCCTCGGCGGGCGCCCTCGGCGGCACGTCGGTGCTCATCGCGGTCGGTGTCGCGCTCGACACCATGCGGCAGATGGAGTCGCAGATGATGATGCGCAACTACGAGGGCTTCCTGCGGTGAACCTGCTCGTCCTGGGGCCGCAGGGCTCCGGCAAGGGGACCCAGGCGAAGCGGATCTCGGCCGCGCACCGGATCCCGCACGTCTCCACGGGCGACATGTTCCGTACCGCGATCGCGGCGGGGAGCGAGCTCGGCCGGCGCGTCGAGCCGATCCTCGCGAGCGGCGAGCTCGTGCCCGACGACCTCACCGTGGCCTTGATCCGCGAGCGGCTCGCCGCCCCGGACGCGGCCGAGGGCTTCGTGCTCGACGGCTTCCCCCGCAACCTCGCGCAGGCGGAGGCGCTCGACGCGATGCTCGAGGCGATCGGCCGGACGCTCGACGCCGTCCTCTTCTTCGACCTGTCCGACGAGGTCGCGATCGAGCGGATCCACGGGCGGGCGATCGAGGAGGGGCGCGAGGACGACACCCCGGAGGCGGTTGCGCGTCGGCTCGCGATCTACCACGAGCAGACCGAGCCGGTGGTGGAGCGCTACCGCGCGACCGGGAAGCTCGTCCCGCTCCACGCGGAGCGGACGGTCGAGCAGGTCTCGACCGAGATCGAGGACGCGCTCGACCTGCTCGGGGAGGGAGCGGGGGCGTGATCATCCGCAAGGGCCAGGCGGAGATCGAGCGCATCGCGAAGGCCGGCGCGCTCGTGGCCGAGACGATCGCGCACGTGGGGGAGCGGCTCGAGCCCGGGCTGACGACGCTCGAGCTCGACCGCATCGCAGACGCGTTCATCCGCTCCCACGGAGGCGTTCCGACGTCGCAGGGCTACAAGGGCTACCCGCGCGCGATCTGCATCTCCGTCGACGACGTCGTCGTCCACGGCATCCCCGACGACACGGTGGTCGACGACGGCAGCATCGTGACGATCGACGTCGGCGTCACGCTCGGCGGAGCGATCGCCGACAGCGCGTACACGTTCGCGGTCGGCGCGATCGACCCGGAGTCGCAGCGGCTCCTCCACACCTGCCAGGACGCGCTCGCCGCCGGTATCGCGGAGGCGCGGCTCGGCAACCGGATCGGCGACATCTCCCGCGCCGTGCAGACGGTCGTCGAGGGTGCCGGCTTCTCGGTCGTGAAGAGCCTCGTCGGCCACGGCGTCGGCCGCCACTACCACGAGGACCCGCACGTCCCCAACTTCGGCGAGCCGGGGCGCGGCCCACGCCTCTCGGAGGGGATGACGATCGCGATCGAGCCGATGATCACGATGGGCAAGCCGGACGTCTTCCTCGCCGAGGACGGCTGGACGATCGCGACGAGCGACGGCTCGCTCGCGGCGCATTTCGAGCACACCGTGGCGATCCTCCCCGACGGTCCGCGGATCCTCACGCCTCGCGTCGGGATCGCGGTCGAGCGCGAGAGCCTCGCCGCGCTCTCCCCTCGCGCCTCTGCCTGAGGCTCCGGTCGGGGACTCGGCGGACGCCTCGGCCCTGACGGGCTAGCGCGGAGTCTCGATCTTGCACGCCACAATGCATGTTTGACCGTCGCGGGCTGGGCCCGGCCGAGCCGACGGCACGCACGGCGGCCTCTGCTACCATGCGCAGTCCCGCGCGGCAGCCGGTCGCTCCGCGTTGCCTCTGTCGCGGGTACCACGAACACCCAGGACGAGCAGGGCGCGACCCTGCGCGAGGAGTCGGTTGGCAGTCAAGGAAGAGAAGATCGAGGTCGAGGGCGAGGTCGTCGAGGCCCTGCCGAGCACGATGTTTCGCGTCGAGCTCGAGGGCGGCCAGAGGGTGCTCGCGAAGATCTCGGGGAAGATGCGCAAGCACTACATCCGGATCCTCCCCGGGGACCGGGTCAAGGTGGAGCTCTCCCCGTACGACCTCACGCGCGGTCGCATCACCTTCCGCCTCAAGTAGCCGACCCATCCAGGAGCCCACGTGAAAGTCCGTCCCTCGGTCAAGGCCATGTGCGAGCGGTGCCGCGTGATCAAGCGGCACGGGCGCACGATCGTCATCTGCACCAATCCCCGTCACAAGCAAAGGCAGGGCTAGAAGCCACATGGCACGAATCGCCGGCGTCAACCTCCCGAACCAGAAGCGCCTCGAGATCGGGCTGACCTACATCTACGGGATCGGCCAGTCGACGGCGCAGAAGGTCTGCAAGGAGCTCGGGCTCGATCCCGACGAGAAGGTCAAGGACCTGACCGACGACGAGGTTACCAAGCTGCGGACCTACATCGACGCGAACCTCGAGGTCGAGGGCGATCTCCGCCGGGAGCGCACGCAGGCGATCAAGCGCCTCTCCGAGATCGGTTGCTACCGCGGGTGCGCCACCGCCGCAACCTGCCGGTGCACGGCCAGCGGACGAAGACGAACGCGCGGACGCGCAAGGGTCCGAAGAAGACCGTCGGGCGCGGGAAGAAGGCGAAGTAATGGCGCCGCCCCGCAAGTCCGCCACACGCGGCCGTACTCGCCGCCGCGTCCGCAAGAACATCGCGATCGGGCAGGCGCACATCAAGACGTCGTTCAACAACACGATCGTCTCCCTGACCGACAAGGAGGGAAACGTGATCGCGTGGGGAGTCGGCCGGCTCGGCCGGGTTCAAGGGCTCCCGCAAGTCGACGCCGTTCGCCGCGCAGGTGACGGCCGACAACGCGGCGCGGAAGGGCATGGAGCACGGCCTCCAGAAGGTCGAGGTGTTCGTCAAGGGCCCCGGGTCGGGCCGCGAGACGGCGATCCGCTCGCTCCAGGCCGCCGGCCTCGAGATCCTCGGCGTCAAGGACGTCTCGCCGCAGGCCCACAACGGCGTCCGACAGAAGAAGCGGAGGCGCGGCTGATGGCCAGGGATTTGGGGCCGAAGTGTCGCCAGTGCCGCCGCGAGGGGCTGAAGCTGTTCCTGAAGGGCGAGCGCTGCCTGACCGAGAAGTGCGCGATCGAGCGCCGCTCGTACCCGCCGGGCGAGCACGGCCGCGGCCGCATCAAGCAGAGCGAGTACCTGATCCAGCTGCGCGAGAAGCAGAAGGCGCGTCGCTACTACGGGCTGCTCGAGAAGCAGTTCCGCAACACGTACCAGAAGGCCTCGCGGCGCTCAGGCCCGACCGGCGAGAATCTGCTGCTGATGCTCGAGACGAGGCTCGACAACGTCGTCTACCGCCTCGGCTTCGCGGGCTCCCGCGCCCAGGCACGGCAGCTCGTCCGCCACGGCCACTTCCTGGTCAACGGGCGGCGCGTGAACATCCCGAGCTACGGCGTGCGGCCGGACCACATCATCTCGCTGAAGCAGGGCAGCCCGGCAGAGCCGATCGTCCGTGACGCCACCGACCTCACGGCGACGGTCACCCCGTGGCTCCAGGCAGACCACGACGGCCTCACCGGCAAGGTGCTGAAGTGGCCCGAGCGCGCCGAGATCGACACGCCTGTCCAGGAATCGCTCATCGTCGAGCTCTACTCGAAGTAGCGGCGACCACGGCCCCGCCCGCGTCTCGCCCGGATTTTCGCCCAGAACCGCCCGAAAGGATCACATGGCCACCCGTTCTTCCCTGATCGACTTCCAGACGCCCAGGATCGTCTCCGAGGACTCCGACGAGCGCTCGGGTCGCTTCACGATCGAGCCGCTCGACCGGGGCTTCGGCTACACGTTCGGCAACTCGCTGCGGCGGGTCCTGCTGTCCTCGCTCGAGGGCGCGGCCGTCACCGCGGTCAAGATCGAGGGCGTCGCACACGAGTTCACGACGCTGCCGGGCGTCCGCGAGGACGTCACCGACATCATCTTGAACCTCAAGGAGCTCGTCTGCCGGCTGCACGGCGACTCGCCCGAGATCGAGGTGCACCTCTCGAAGAAGGGCCCCGGAGCCGTCACCGCCTCCGACATCGAGGCACCGGCCGATCTCGAGATCTTGAACCCCGACCTCGAGCTCGCGCACCTCGCCGACAAGGGCAAGCTCGAGATGACCCTGACGATCGGCCGCGGCCGTGGGTACGTGCCCGCCGACCAGAACCGCGGGCCGGAGACGACCATCGGCGTGATCCCGATCGACTCGATCTTCTCGCCGGTCCGCCGCGTCTCGTACGAGGTCGACTCGTCACGCGTCGGCCAGCGCACCGACTACGACAAGCTCGTGCTCGATGTGACGACCGACGGCTCGATCGAGCCGAAGGAAGCCATCGCGCGCGCCGCGGAGCTCCTGATCGAGCAGCTCACGATCTTCGCCGATCCCGCGCGGATCGAGGGGCTCGCGGACCTGGCGGCGTCTGCCGAGGCCGAGGCACCGGCCACCTCCCACGGGATGGAGAACTTCCCGATCGAGGAGCTCGAGCTCGGCGTCCGCTCCTACAACTGCCTGAAGCGCGTCGGCATCGAGACGATCGGCGACCTGACCTCGAAGTCCGAGAACGAGCTCGCCGCGATCCCGAACTTCGGCCGCAAGTCGATCGAGGAGGTGCGCGAGACGCTCGCCGCCCACGGGCTGACGCTCAAGGGTGAGGAGCTCCCTGCCTGATGCGCCACGCACGCTCCGGCAAGAAGCTCGGCCGCGACTCGGCGCACCGCAAGGCGCTCTACTCGAACCTCGCCGGTGCGCTGATCACGCACGGCCGGATCGAGACGACCGAGGCGAAGGCGAAGGCGGTGAAGCCGTTCGCCGAGAAGATGATCACGCTCGGCAAGCGCGGCGACCTCCACGCCCGGCGACTCGCCATGGCAGAGCTCCGCTCGAACGACGTCGTCCACAAGCTCTTCTCGGACGTCGGGCCGCGCTTCGCCGAGCGGAACGGCGGCTACACGCGCGTGATCAAGCTCGGCCCGCGCCAGGGTGACGCCGCCTCGATGGCGCTCCTCGAGCTCGTCGACTTCGACGCGAACGCCTAGCGCAGGACGTAGTCGCCCGCGCCGTCGACCCTCGTCCAGACGCGGTGGGCGGTCGCGCCCTCGGCCGGGTACTGGGCGACACGCAGCCGCACCGAGCCTACGCTCGCCGCCTGCTGGAGATCGATCTCGATCCACTGGGGCGCGTCGGCGCCCGAGCCCCAGTTCGTCGCCGGGTTCCCGTCGACTGCGTTCGCGGCCGGAGCCTGGGCGGCGCTCGAGGCGGTCGCCGGCCTGCCGAGCGCGAGGTTCGTCGGGCCGGGCGGCGCCCTGCAGGGGTCGGGGCGGCTCGCGAGCACGACCTCGAGGGGCGTTTGCCGCCGGAGCTCGACGACCAGCGCGTACGCGCGCGAGATCCCGCCGCCGGGAGCCCCGGGGCAGCCGGCGCAGTCGCCACCCTACGTCGTATTCGCGCAGACCGCGACGGCGACGAGCTGCCAGTTCTGCGGCCAGACGCCGGACGGCCACTTCGCGTAGGCGCGCCACTTCGTGAGGTCGTCCCACGCCCAGCTGTAGTGCGTGAGGATGCTGTCTGCGTTCCCGCCGAGCTGGTGGCCACCGCCGATCGCCTTCTTGCCTGCCGGGCAGACCGCATCGACGATCTTGGGGCTCGTCGAGTCGCTTGCCGAGAAGGCGACGACCCGCTCGATCCCGCTCACGCCGGGTGGGCCGGCGGCCCCCGGGTCGCCTTTCGGCCCTTGCGGTCCGGCGGGGCCCTGCGCGCCCTGCGAGCCGCCGGGTAGCTGACCCGCCTTGAAGTCCGCGGCGAGGAGCGAGCCGTCGAGGACGTGCGCGCTCGTCACCGCGCCCGGCTTGAGCTTCGCCGCGGTAACGGCCTTGCTCTTCAACTGCTTCGTGCCGACGCTGTTCGCCGGGAGCGCGTTCACGACGGCGTTGCCGAGCGGCGTCGACCCGAGAACGGCGACCGCGAGCGCGGTCGCGGAGAGGACGAGCGGCAGCCTCTGCTTCATCGGACGGTCTCCTTCGTCTCGGTCGGTCGAGCGACTGCGATGCCTCAGCACGTCCACGATCCCTTGGCCGTCTTCCCGCCCTCGTACAGCGTTCCGGAGAACGTGCCCTTCTTCGCACCGGGGGCTGTGATCGTCACCGTCGTCTTCGTGGGGCGGAGCGTCCACTGCTTTCCCGGTGTCTGGAAGTTGACGAGCCAACCCTTGTACGTCCCGGGCTTCGTGTCCGATCCCGCCGCGCTGAAGCTCGTGAACCGCGGCTTGGCGCGCGGGACCGTGTACCGGCCGGTGTTGACCGTGAACGCCTCGATGCCCTGGTAGTCGACCAGCTCGCAGGCGCCGCCCTTGACTGTGATCGTCTTCCCGGCCCAGGTGATGGTGGCCTTCGCGGGACCGCACCACGTGCGGACGGTGGCGCTGCCGACCTGGGCGGGCCCGCACGACGCCGCCGCCTCCGACTCGCCGGCGAGAAGAGCGATCATCACGGCGACGGCGAGGGTGAGGGCCAGGCGCATCCGAGCCTCCGATCGGGGGTCGCAGGGACTAGCCACAGAGCTGACCGACCGGCTTGGGCAGGGTCTTCACGCGGGTGGCGACGAACGCGGCCTTCCCGTAGCGGAGCGTGACCCGGCTCGGGGTGGCTGCGACGATCGTGAGCGGCGCCCCCTTGACCGGCAACTGGAGCGACACGGGAATCGTGAGGAACCGCCCGCTGCCGACCGCCTTGCCGTTCCACGTGTCCTTTCCGTTGACGACGAGCTTCACCGGGGTACCGGTGACGTCGAAGCGGCCCTTCATCACGACCGTGAGCGTCAGCTTCGAGCCGCTCATCGAGAGCGATCCCTTGCCGACCCCGCCGGTGCGCAGGAGCCCCACCGCGTCCGTGCCCGCCTTGCCGACCCACAGGTGCAGCTGGATCGTGCCGCTCGTCACCCTCGCCTTCAGGGGCCCCGAGGCGAACGTGCCCGCGTGGACGCCCTTGCCGAGCCAGCATCCGGAGGGGATCGCCGCGGCTCGGGGTGCCCCGGGCGCGCCGGCGGCGAGGACGAGAGCCGCGAGGGCGAGGAGGGCGAGCGAGATGCGGCGACCGTCCCTCGCGAAGTCCACCCTCCGACCCTATGGGCGTGCTCGAGATCGCGAAATGATCACAATTGACGATGCGTCGGCGTGGAGTGCGCAACCCGTGTCGGCACGCCGTAGGCTGGCGGCGTGCTCACAATCGTTGCCGTCGCCCTCGCGCTCACCGTGCTCCCGGCGCCGTGGGGCTGGGTGGTCGTGCCGCTCGCCGCGGCGATCGACGTCGCCGAGACGGCCTTCTTCGTCCGCTGGTCGAAGCGGCGGCGCGCCGCGGTCGGGGCGGAGACGCTGATCGGCCGCACCGCCGTCGTCGTCCGTTCGCTCGCCCCGCGGGGACAGGTCAAGCTCGACGGCGAAGTCTGGGAGGCCCGTGCGGTCACCGACCTGGCACCTGGCGAAGAGGTCGTCGTCACGGCGATCGACGGCCTCGTCCTCGAGGTAGAGCCGATCAAGTAACAGTCTGTTACAAGGACGGGGTGACCGCTGTCAGGCTCACGCTCGAGTACGACGGGACCGGGTTCCGCGGCTGGGCGCGCCAGCCCGGCGAGCGGACGGTGGAGGGCGTGCTGCGCGAGGCGCTCGACGCGGTGCTGCCGTCGTGGAGCGGGCTCGCGGTCGCCGGCAGGACGGATGCGGGGGTCCACGCGACCGGGCAGGTCGCGAGCCTCGACGCCGGTGGCGGGCCTCCGCTCGAGCGGCTCGCCGAGGCGCTCAACACGGCACTGCCGCACGACGTCGCGGTGATCGCCGCCGACGAGGCGCCCCACGGCTTCCACGCCCGCTTCTCCGCGACGGCCCGCTCCTACCGGTACGTCGTGCTCCCTCGGCGGGAACGTGCGCCGTTACGAGCGAGGAGGGCGCTCTGGTGGCCGCGGCGTGCCGACCTCGCGTCGCTCGAGGCGTGTGCGGCGGCGCTCCCCGGCGAGCACGACTTCACGGCGTTCACGCCGACGGAGACGCAGCACGAGGTGCTTCGCCGCGAGATCCGCGCCGCGGCGTGGGAGCGGCGCGGGGACGAGCTTCACTTCACGGTGACCGCGGACTCGTTCCTGCGGCACATGGTGCGGACGCTCGTCGGGACGATGCTCGAGACGCGGCCCGACGCATTCGCGGCGCTGCTCGAGGGGAGACCCCGAAGCGAGGCGGGCTCGACCGCGCCGCCCTGGGGCCTCTACCTGGAGCGCGTGGAGTACGAAGGGGTCTGGCGCCCGCAGGGTGCCTGACCTCCGCTCGACGCGTCGCCCGGGACAGGCACCTTCGGTGCAAGTCCTCATGGCTACGATCGCCGGTATGCGCAGATCCGTGGTCCTCTTCGACCTCGACGGCACGCTGATCGACTCGGGCCCGATCATCGTCGCCTCGATGAAGCACGCCTCGCTCACCGTGCTCGGGCGCGAGCCCGACGAGGAGCTCGTCCGCTCCGCGATCGGCGGCCCCGGCCTGATCGCGCAGATGCGGGATCTCGATCCCGCGCGGGTGGACGAGCTCGTCGAGGCCTACCGAGCCCACAACGAGCCGCTCCACGACACGCTCGAGGCATTCCCGAGCGTGCTGGAGCTGCTGACCGTGCTCCGCGACGAGGGGCGCCGGCTCGGGATCGTCACCGCGAAGCGGCTGCGGACGGTCGGTCTCGCGCTCACGAGGTTCCCCGCTCTCGCCGACGCGATGGACGTCGTGATAGGCGCCGAGGACACCGAGCGGCACAAGCCGGCGCCCGACCCGGTGCTCGAGGCGCTCCGCCGGCTCGACGCCGACCCGGCGGACGCCGCCTACGTCGGCGACTCGCCCTTCGACGTCCGCGCCGGGAACGCGGCCGGCGTGTTCACCGTCGCCGTCGGCTGGGGAGGCATCCATCCCGACGAGCGTCTGCTCTACGCAGGCCCGGATGCGCTCGTGCACACGACGGAGGAGCTGCATGCCGTCCTCTGAGGCGGCAGGGCGGATCGCGGAGCTGCGCCGGCTCGTCGCGCATCACGACTACCGCTACCACGTCCTCGACGACCCGGAGGTCCCAGACAGCGCCTACGATGCGCTCTTCGACGAGTTGAAGGCGCTCGAGGAGCTCCATCCGGAGCTCGTCACCGCGGATTCGCCGACGCAGCGCGTCGGCGGCGTGCCGGCGGCAGGCTTCAAGAAGGTCGAGCACCTCCAGGCGATGGGCTCGCTCGAGAAGGTGACGACGCCCGAGGCGCTCGAAAAATGGGCGGCGGACGTCCGCAAGCGGCTCGGCACCGACGAGCCGGTCGCCTACGTGCTCGAGCCGAAGATCGACGGCTCGGCGATCTCGCTCGTCTACGAGAACGGCGTCTTCGTCCGGGGTGCCACGCGCGGGGACGGCACGCGGGGCGAGGACGTGACGCAGAACCTCCGCACCGTCGACGCCGTCCCGCTCCGGGTGCTGACGCGCGACGGCGAGGCGCCGCCGCCGCTGCTCGAGGTCCGCGGAGAGATCTACTTCCCGCTGTCCGGTTTTGCGCGCTTCAACGAGGCGCAGGTGGCGGCAGGGAAGAAGCCGGCGCCGAACTCTCGCAACGCCGCTGCCGGATCGCTCCGCCAGCTCGACTCCCGCATCACCGCCGGGCGGCCGCTCTCGCTCTGGGTCTACGGTGCCGGCGCCCGCGAAGGGGAGTTCCCGCGAACGCAGTGGGAGCTACTCGGCTGGCTGCGGGAGCACGGCTTTCGCACGAATCCTCACGCCGAGCGGCTCGAGACGATCGAGGCGGTCGCGGAGGCCTGCACCGTTTGGGAGACGCGACGCGCGGAGCTCGACTACGAGATCGACGGGATCGTGATCAAGCTCGACGACCTCGACCAGCAGCGCCGTCTCGGCGCGCTGCACCAGCGTCCCCGCTGGGCGCGCGCCTACAAGTGGGCGCCGTCGACGGCGATCACGAGGCTGAACAGGATCCACATTCGCGTCGGCCGCACCGGTGCGCTCAACCCGTGGGCCGAGCTCGAGCCCGTCCACGTCGGCGGCGTCACGGTCTCGAACGCGACGCTCCACAACGAGGAGGACATCAACCGCAAGGACATCCGCGAGGGCGACCTCGTCGTCGTGCAGCGCGCAGGGGACGTGATCCCGCAAGTCGTCGGCCCGGCCGGACCGCACGCGAAGGGGACGAGGCCGTTCCGGATGCCGGTGACCTGCCCGCTCTGCGGCGTCGAGGTCGTGAAGCCCCCGGGCGAGGTGATGCACCGCTGCCCGAACCGGGCCTGCCCGTCCCGCGGGCTCGAGACGCTGATCCACTGGGTCAGCGCCGCGATGGACATCGAGGGGGTGGGCGAGCAGTTCGTGCGCCGGCTCTGGGACGCGGGCCTGCTGCGCTCGATGCCCGACCTCTATCGTCTCACCGCGGAGCAGCTCGCCGCGCTCGACGGGTACGGCGAGGTCTCCGCCCGCCACGCGATCGCCTCGATCGAGGCGTCCAAAGCCCAGCCGTTCTCGCGCGTCCTCTTCGGCCTCAACATCCCGAAGATCGGGTGGGTGCTGGCGCGGAACCTCGCGCGTCGCTTCGGCTCGATCGACGGGCTGATCGGCGCGAGCCAGGAGGAGCTCGAGTTGACGGAGGGCATCGGGCCAGACCGTGCCGAGCTCGTCGCGGAGTGGTTCGCCGAGGAGGAGAACGTCGCTCTCGTCCGTGAGCTCGAGTCGCTCGGCTTGACGATGCGTTCGGGCGAGGCGGAGGCGCCGGTCGAAGGTCCGCTCAGCGGCCGGCAGTACGTGATCACGGGGACGCTCGAGGGGTACACGCGCGAGGAGGCGAAGGCGGCGCTCGAGGCGCTCGGCGCGCGAGTGTCGGACGCCGTCTCGAAGAAGACGGCCGGAGTGATCGTGGGCGAGAGCCCCGGCTCGAAGGTGCAGAAGGCGGAGAAGGCGGGCGTGGCGGTACTCGACGAGGCGGCGCTGGTCGCGCTGCTGGCAGAGCGCGACTGACTCTCAGCCCTGGCTCGATCGCGATACCGATCGCGCCAGAGCCGTGACGAAGCGGTCCTGCGCCATCCGGGCCGGCCAGTACGCGACCGGCGATCCGTTCTGGAGCACGGCGAAGACGACGCTCGTCCCGACGAGGCCGGAGAGCGAGCACGCGAGGTCGGTCGTCCCGGTCTTCCCGCGGACGACGCCGGCGAGGCCGGGAAGGCGCGAGCGGAGGGTGCCGCTGCGACCCGCGACCGCGAGCGACGCGAGGAAGGGGCCGCGGATACGCGGGTTCTCGAGCCCCGCGCGGATGACCGCGGCGAGCGATTGCGCGGTGATCCGGTCGAGCGACGAGAGGCCCGAGCCGTCCACCAGCCGGACGCCTGTGACGGGGATCCGGGCGGCCTCCATCTCCGCGAGCACGACGCGGGCGCCGCGGGCGCTCGTGCCGACCCGTCCCTCCAGGGTGCCGAGGTGCTTGAGGAGCATCTCCGCGGTGAAGTTGTCGCTGTCGCGGTTCATCGTGCGCACGATCGCGGAGAGCCGGGTCGAGCGGTCGATCGCGAGGACGGCTGCGTGTGCGGGGGCGCGCCCGAGCCCGGGGCGACCGTCCACCCGCACTCCGCGCGCGACGAGCGCGTCGCGGAGAGCGCGGGCGGCGAGGAGGGGCGGCGAGAGCGCCGGCCAGCCGCGCGCGCGGTCGACGACGAGCGCGGACAGCGGCGGCGACTCACCGCCGACGAAGTACTTCTTCCACCCGTCCGCGCCGCGGCGCTTGTCGAACGCGGACTCGTCTCCCCGGATGCGGCCGGTGATCCGCCGGATGCCGGAGGCGCGTACCGAAGCTGCGAGAGCGGCGACGTCGTTCGAGGTCAGCGTCGGGTCACCGTTGCCGCGGACGTAGACGTCGCCGTCGAGCACCGGACCGACGCGCTCGCCGACGACGAGCACCTCCGTCGTGAACCGGAAGCCCGGACCGAGCCGCGTCAACGCCGCCCAGGAGACCGGGAGCTTCTCGTTCGAGGCGGGATGGACGGGTCGCGTCTCGTTGTGCGCGAAGAGCACCTCGCCGGTGCTGGCGTCGACCGCGATCGCGGACGTCCTCGCGACCGACAGCGCGGGCGAGCGGAGCGTCTTCTGAAGACGGGTCGCGAGGTCGCTCGACGCGGCGAGAGGCGAGGAGACGGCGGTCGCCGCGATCGCGACCAGGAAGAGCCCGAGCCGGAGTCGCACGGCTCCTAACCGTAGACGGTGATCGTGACGGTGCGTCGCCCCCACGCCCGCGCGGCCGCGGTGCTCGGCATCCACAGGTCGATGATGTTGCCACGGATCGCCGACCCGACGTCCGCCGCGACCGCGGGGCCGTAGCCCGGGACGAAGACACGGGTTCCGAGCGGGATCACCGCGGGATCGACTGCGATCACGCCGACCCCCACGGGGAGCCCGCTCGCCGTGCGGCCGGGCAGATGGTAGGCGACCGCGTCGACGACGAGCGTCCGTGCTCCCGGCGGGGCGGTCTCGGGCGACGTCTCCGGCGCGGGCGCCGCAACGGCCGGCGCAGGAGCGGGACGCGCGGGCTCCGCGGCCGCCGGGCCGTGCGTCCGGGCGCGCTCGAGGCGCTCGGAGGCACCCTGTGCGGCGGCGGCGCGCGCTTCGATCGTGGCCAGGCGGGCGCGCGTGACGCCGGCGCGTCGGCGGATCGCGGCGATCGTGTCGCGGCGCCCTGCCACAGCCGCTGCGCGGGCTGCGACGGCCGCGGCGGCGCGCCGCTCCGCGGCCGCAAGCTCGGGGCGCAGCCGCGCAAGCCGCACGAGCCTGCGGTCGAGCGCGCGGGCGCTCGCGCGGACCTCCGCCGCGAGCGTACGGTTCGCCAGCGTCGCCCGCTCGAGCGCGTCGATGCCGGCGAGCATCGCGGGCAGCGACCGCGCGCCCAGGAGCACCGCGATCGGATCGGCGCCGCCGTCGACGTACAGCCGTCGCAGCAGGGTCGCGACGCGCGCGTTCGCGGCCGCGAGCGAGCTTCGCAGGACGACGACCTGCCGGCGCGTGCGCTCGAGCGACGCCTCGAGCGAACTGCGGCGTCGCTGGAGCCGCCGAGCCTCGATTCGGGCGCGCGCAAGCGAGGACTCGGCCGCGAACAGCTCGAGCGTCGCGGAGCGCTCGGCGCGCGCCAGGGACGCGAGCTCTGCGCGCGGTCCAGGAGCCGCGGACGACGCCGCCGCGCCGCCGGCAAGGAGGAGCCCGATTGCCGCGCACGGCACGAGGTATCGCGCACGCTCCGCCACAGGACACGGGACCGTACCAGAGGAATCACGGCTGTTTGCAGATGTTTTCGCGACGGTTGATCATGCAGACGTCGTGAGGCGCTGCTAGGCTCCCCCGACTTGTGGCCGGTGACCCCACCATCGGCGGGCCAGTCGACACGCGATCGGGACGGAAGCTGAAGTCCCTCGCGAAGCGACCAGGACTCCTTCTCCTGGCCGCCCTGACCGCGCTCTCGGCGTTGCTGCTCGTCGGCTCGGGCCCGGCGACGGCCGACCCGTCGATCGCCTCCAAGCGCCAGCAGGCGCAGGCCGTGCTCGCGCAGATCCGCGAGCTCGACTCGAGGCTGGCGCAGGCGAGCGAGTCGTGGAACCTCGCCAACATCCAGCTCGGACAGATCGACGCCGACCTCCGGACGAACGGCCGCCACCTCACGATCGCGAGATCGAGCCTCGCCGTCGCACAGCAGCACATCGCCAAGCGTCTGCGGGCGCTCTACATCAACGGCGACTCGGGCGGCGCGGTCGAGGTCATCCTCGGCGCGAAGAGCCTCGACGACTTGCTCGACCGCCTCGACATGGCCGAGCGCGTCGGCGGGCAGGACGCGCAGGTGCTGCGGGACGTGCGCAGGTTCCGCAACGAGGTGCAGGTGCGCGGCGCGAAGCTCCGCGGCGACCGTGCGCGCCAGGCGCAGGTCGTCGCCGAACGATCCGCTCAAAAGCAGTGGATCCAGGGACAGCTCGCGGAGCGCAAGCGGCTCGAGGCGTCGATCCAGGACGAGATCGTGCGCATGGAGGCCGCGGAGGCCAGGCGTCAGGCGGAGCTCGAGCGGCAGGCGCGGGCGCGGCTCGCAGCGGCCGCCGCGGCGCGGGCATCCGCGCGCCAGCAGGCGCTCGACGTCTCCTCGGGGCCGGCGTCGGAGTATGCGGCAGGCGGGACCTTGTCGGAGGCCGCGGTGACCGTGCCGGCGCCGCCGGCGAAGTACGGCGGCGTCGTCGGGATCGCGATGCAGTACCTCGGCGTACCGTATGTCTGGGGCGGCGCGAGCCCGTCGGGCTTCGACTGCTCGGGCTTCGCGATGTACGTCTACGCGCAGATAGGGATCTCGCTGCCGCACAACGCGGCGATGCAGTACAACTCGGTCGGCGTCGCCGTCTCGCGGGGTGAGCTCCAGGCAGGCGATCTCGTCTTCTTCGACGGGCTCGGACACATGGGGATCTACATGGGCGGCGACCAGTTCATCCACGCGCCGCACACCGGCGACGTGGTGAAGATCTCGAGCCTCAACGACTCGTGGTACGCGTCGAAGTACGTCGGCGCGAAGCGCGTCACGTAGCGCGGCTCCACCGCGCCTAGGTCTCGGCGCGACCGGTTGGAGTCGTTGCGCCGTCGTACAGGGCGGCGACGTCGTCGGCGAAGTTGTCGAGGACGACCCGGCGCCGGAGCTTGAGCGTCGGTGTCACCTCGCCGCGCTCCATCTCGAAGTCGCGCGGGAGGATGGTGAAGCGCTTGATCTGCTCGAAGCGGGAGCGCTCGCGGTTGACGTTCTCGATGATGCCGGCCACCAGCTCCCTGACACGCGGGTCGCGCGCCAGCGCCTCCGGATCGCCCTCGATCCCCTGCTCGGCGGCCCACTTGCCTGCCTCGACCGGGTCGAGCGTGATCAGCGCCGCCGGGTAGGGCCTGCGATCGCCGACGACGATCGCCTGCGAGACGAACCGTGACGTCTTGAGGTCGTTCTCGAGGTTCTGCGGTGCGATGTTCTTGCCGCCGGCGGTGACGAGGATGTCCTTCTTGCGGTCGGTGATCGTGACGAAGCCGTCGTCGTCGATCGCGGCGATGTCCCCGTGCGCAACCAGCCGTCCGGCGCGAGCACCTCGGCCGTCGCCTCGGGCTCCTTGAAGTACCCGGCGAAGACCGTCTGGCTGCGAATCTCGAGCTCGTCGTCGTCCGCCAGCCGCAACTCGAAGCCGGGAAGCGCCGGCCCGACCGTGCCGAAGCGGTAGCGCTCGAACGTGTTGGTCGTCGCGGCCGTCGTGCACTCGGTGAGGCCGTAGCCCTCGAAGATGCAGATGCCGATCGCGTCGAAGAACTCTGCGATCTCCTTCGCGAGCGGGGCACCGCCCGAGATCGGAAGCCGGAGGCGGCCCCCGAGGCGCTCCTTCACCTTCGAGTAGACGAGCCTGTCGGCGACGCGATACTGCGCCGCGAGCCCGGCCGGCAGCGGCCTTCCTTCCTGGCGCAGCGCGCTCGCCCGCCGACCGACGCGCAGCGCCCAGTCGATCAGGCGCCGCTTCACGCCGGTTGCGTCGTCGAACGTCGAGCTGACGGCGGTGTGCACCTTCTCGTAGACGCGCGGCACGCTCGGCAGGATCGTCGGGCGCACCTCGGGCAACGCCCGTGCCACGTCGAGCGGGTCGGGGAGAAACGCGATCGTGTAGCCGGCGTACGGGCCGGCGAGGTGCATCAGGCGTCCGAAGTTGTGGGCGAGCGGAAGATAGAGGAGCATCACGTCGCCGGGTGCGCCGTAGTCGGGAAGCTCGTCGATCGTGGCGACCATCGCGTAGTAGTTGCGGTGCCGGATCATGCAGCCCTTCGGCGGCCCCGTCGTGCCGGACGTGTAGATGAAGGTGAAGAGGTCATCCTCGTCGAGCGCCGCGACCGCCTCGTCGAGCGCCCCCGGGTGCGAGGCGAGGTACGCTCGCCCCTCCTCCTCGAGTTCGGCGAGGTCGGCGTACGTGAGCACATGGCGGAGCCGGGGGAGGGTGTCGCGGCCTGCCTCGACCTTCTCGCCCTGAGCCTCGTCCTCGCAGAGCACGCCGACAGACTCCGAGTGCTCGAGGACGTACTGGACGTCGTGCGGCGAGGAGTTCGCATAGACCGCGGCCCCGACCGCGCCGACGTGGCCGAGCGCAAAGTCGAACAGCGCCCACTCGAGCGTGTTGCGCGCGAGGATCCCGAAGGCGTCGCCCTTGCCGATGCCCCGCGAGAGAAGGCCGCCGGCGAGGTTCTCGACCCGCTCCGCTGCCTCCGCCCACGTCACCTCGCGCCAGCCTGCGTCCTCCTCGACGAGGTACGCAACCCCGGAGTTGCGTGCCACGGCGTCGCGCCAGAGGCGCGGAATCGTGCGATTTCCGGCCATCCTACCGGCAGAGTAGTCGGAGGGGACGCCGCGCCGACGGCGAACTCGTGCGGTCCGTCCCTAGACTGGAGGGTCATGCGCGTCACCTGGAACGGCTCGCTGAGCTTCGGGCTCGTCTCGATTCCTGTCGGCCTCGCGCCCGCGACGAAGCCGGCCGCGCGACAGTCGGACGTCAGCTTCCGGCTGCTCCACCGGGAATGCCTCACCCCGATCAAGCAGAAGCGCTGGTGCCCGACGCACGACCGCGAGGTGGCGGCCGACGAGCTCGTCAAGGGGTGGGAGGTGGCGAAGGGCCAGTTCGTCGTCGTCGAGGAGGCGGAGCTCGAGGCGCTCGAGCGCCACGACGACTCGCGCACCATCGACATCGAGCGCTTCGTCCCGCTCGCCGAGGTCGACCCCGTCTGGATGGACCGCACGTACTTTCTCGTCCCGGGCGCCGCACCCGCGCAGCGCCGGCCGTACAAGCTCCTGCTCGAGGCGATGGAGGCGGCGGGCGTGGGGGCGATCGGCCGCTTCGTCCGCTCGGGCCGCGAGTCGCTCTGCCTCGTTCGCACGCGCGGCAAGGGCCTCGTGCTCGAGACGATGTACCTCGTCGAGGACGTCTACTCGCAAGCCGAGATCGACGAGGCGATGGAGGCAACCGAGGTGAAGCGGGCGGAGCTCGACCTCGCGCGCCAGATCGTCGACGGCCTCGCCGCCGAGTTCGACCCCGCCGAGCTCACGAGCGCGTACCGCCGCGACCTGCGCACGCTGCTCGAGGCGAAGCTCGCGGGCGAGGAGCTCACCGTCCCGGAGCCCGTCGCGGAGCCCGCGCCGGCGGTCGACCTGATCGAGGCCCTGAAGGCGAGCGTCGCGGCCGCGAAGGCGTCGTCCGCGCGCGCCAAGAACGCGCCAGCGAAGCCCGCCCCCGATAAGCGGCGGGCGCGCAAGGCTGCGCGGAAGTAGCGACCACGTGACGAGGGGCCCCGGCCGGGCCCCTCGTGAGCGATCTCGTGTGGTTCGCTCTAGTGGGCTGCCGCCTGCGCGGCCCCCACGGCCTGGAGCTGGGCCTGGAAGAGATGCTTGTCGATCTTGCCTTGGTAGATCGGGACGCCTTCCGCGACGCAGAGCCTGATGACCTCGTCCCGGTCCATGTTGAGCTCCTTCGCGAGCTCCTCTGGCGTCAGGTGATTCGCCATCGAGCGTGTCCTCCCTCGAGCGACGAAAAAGCCCGCCGACGCGACTGCGTGCAAGCGGGCTCGATTCTCGCTCCTCCGTTGGCGGCGGGGATCAACGGGCCCGCCTCCCGAGAAAGTCCATGTACCCCGAGGATACTAGACGCGGAGGAGGCCGAGCTCCCTCGCCGGCCCTTCCTCTCCGTCGAGCACGGGTCGCCCGCTCCTCGGCCTCGCGGCCGGCCGCAGCGGTCCCGCACGGCTCGGACGTCGTGCACGGCTCAGACCGGGTTGTCCACGTCGAGGTAGGTCCACTCGAGCGCGAACCGCTCGGCGAGGTGTGCGGCCAACGCCTGGACGCCGAACTGCTCCGTCGCATGGTGGCCGGCCGCGATCAGGTGGATCCCGAGCTCGCGGGCGGTCGCGGCGCTCGGTTCCTCCGGCTCGCCGGTGAGGAGCGCGTCGTAGCCCTCGTGCGCGGCCTGGACGAGGTCGTGCCCGGCCGCGCCGGTCGAGACCGCGAGACGGCGGATCTCCCTGTCGCCGCCGCGGAGCACGAGCGGCTCGCGTCCGACCACCTCGGCGACCCGCGCGGCGAGCTCGTCGACCCGAACGGGGTCGAGCGTGCAGCCCCGGCCGACCCCGCCGAACGGCCCGGCAGGCAGCGCCCCGAGCCTCGCGGCAAGCTGCGCGTTGTTGCCGAGGGTCGGGTGCGCGTCGAGCGCGAGGTGGTAGGCGGCGAGCGAGGTGCTGCCGCGGAAGAGCGCCTCGAGGCGCCCGCGCAACCGGGCGTCGACGACGAGCGGCTCGTTGCGCCAGAAGAGGCCGTGGTGGACGAGCACGAGCTCCGCGCCCAGCACGACCGCCCGCTCGAACAGCTCGCGCGAGCACGAGACCCCGCAGGCGATCGTCGTCACCTCGGCCGAGCCGACGACCTGGAGCCCCTGCGGGGCGAACTCCGGGAAGCGCTCGATCTCCAGCAGCTCGTTCGCGTACCCGACGATCTCGTTCCGTCCCGCCATCGCAACCGAGTGTATTGGCCTGGGATCTCCGGGCTCGCACCGCGAAGACGGTAGGCAGCGCGAACGGCTACCCTTCTCCCGCTCGGGGTGTGGCGCAGCCTGGTAGCGCGCTCCGTTCGGGTCGGAGAGGTCCCCAGTTCAAATCTGGGCACCCCGACTGGGCGTGGGGGAACCCGTGGTTCCCCCACGAGCCCCTCCTTCTGCGTCGTGCACGGAATGGCCGTGCCTGGCCTCCCGGCCGGCAGAGCCGGCCTCCGGCCGCCGACGCCGCTTCACGGGTCACCGATCTGAACCTGCCTTGGCGGGTCGTCGCCTACGAGGTCGGCACGTATCCTCGGCTCGTGCTGCGCGCCGTGCTTCTCGACGTGGACTTCACCCTGTTCCGGCCCGGGCCCGAGCTCGGTCCGGAGGGATACGTGCGGATCGGCGCCCGGTACGGGCTGACGCTCGACCCCGATCGCTACGAAGGTGCGCGGCTCGCCGCGATCGCCGAGCTCCAGCTCCATCCGGAGCTCGTCCACGACGCGGAGCTCTGGGTCCGCTTCACCGAGGGCATCGTCATCGGGATGGGCGGCGACGCGGTCCTGGCGCGCTCGTGTGCCTTCGAGCTCGTGCGGGAGTGGGAGCGGCACGAGAACTTCTTCCTCTACGACGACACGTTGCCGATCCTCGAGGAGCTCCGCCATCACGGCCTGCGAATCGGCCTCGTCTCGAACGGCCAGCGCGACCTCGACGAGTTCGCACGCCACCATTCGCTCGACGTGGACGTGTGCGTCGGCTCGCTCGCGCACGGCCACGTGAAGCCGCACCGGTCGATCTTCGAGGCGGCCCTCACCGCCCTGGAGGCCGGGCCGGACGAAGCCGCCATGGTGGGCGACAGCTACGCCGACGACATCGCGGGAGCCCGGGCGCTCGGGATGCGGGCGATCCTGCTCGACCGGGACGGTCGCCATCCCGACGAGGTCGACCGGATCGACACGCTGCTCGCGCTGCCGGCGGCGTTGGGGTTGGCCCCCTTGTAGAGGGGGCCAACCCCAACGGGGACTGGCGCCGCAGGTGCCTGTCCCCAGTGACGCGCGCGGGGTGGGAGCGCCGCTGGGGTCAGGCACCTGGCGGTGCCAGACCCCTTGCGCCTATCCTGACAGTACGTTGACTGAACGTTCAATCGCAACGCGCGACCGCCAGGGCGTCGCCGAGGAGAAGCGGCGGCTGATCCTCGACGCGGCCGTGCGGGTGTTCGCACGGCGGGGGTTCCACGCCTCGCGCGTCGGGGACATCGCCGGGGAGGCGGGCGTCGCCCACGGGCTGCTCTACCACTACTTCTCGTCGAAGGACGACGTGCTCCAGACGGTGTTCCGCGAGAACTGGAGCGAGCTCCTCGCGCGGTTCGAGGAGGTCGAGGCGTCCCGGGAGCCCGCCGACGAGAAGCTCCGGGGGATCGTCAAGATCCTCCTGCGCACTTGGCGGAACGACCCCGAGCTCGTCACGGTGATGGTGCGCGAGGTCGGTCGCAGCGCGCACCTCGCAAGCCAGGTCGAGGTGATCGGGCAGGCGTTCGCCGTCGTCGAGCGGGTGATCGCACGGGGGCAGGCCGAGGGTGTCTTCCGGCCAGAGCTCGACGCGCGCCTCGCGAGCTGGGTCGTCTACGGGGGTCTCGAGGAGATCCTTACCGGCTGGGTGATGGGCAGGCTCCCTGACGGCGACGAGGAGGTCGCCCGTGCCGAGCGCACGCTCGTCGACGTCGTCCTCGGCGGCCTCGGCAAGACGGACGTCGTCACCTGAGGCCGGCGCGCGGCGCGACACGCTCGTCCTCGGGGCGGGCGCGCTCGGGCTCGCATGGGCGCTCACGACGACCGCCGCCTACCTTCCCCCGGTTCTCGGGCGCTACACCGAGTCGACGACGCTAGTTGGGCTCGTGCTCGCGGCAGAGGGGGCGTTCGCTCTGACGCTGCCGCTCGTGATCGGGCCGTGGAGCGACACGTTCCACACGCCGCTCGGGCGGCGCCGTCCGTTCATGCTCGTCGCGGTCGGCCCGATGACGTTTGCGCTCGCGCTGCTCGCCTTCATGCCGAACCTGTGGACCACGGCGCTCATGCTGAGCGCGCTGTTCTTCGCCTACTACGTCTACGAGCCGCCCTACCGGGGGCTGTACCCCGACGTGCTGCCCGAGCGCGTCTTCGGTCGCGCGCAGGGCGTGCAGCACGTCTTCCGCGGGCTCGCGATCGCCGGCGCGCTGATCGGCGGCGGCTACCTCTTCCACGTCTGGGACCCGGCGCCGTTCCTCGTCGCCGCCGGCGTCGTCGCGACCGCCTGCGTCGTCCCGATCGCCTTCGTCAGCGAGGACGGGGGGCACGGGCGCGTGTTCGAGGGCGTGCGGGCCTACGTCGCCCACTCGTGGGGCGTGCTCCGCTCGAACCGCGACGTCGCGACCTTCCTCGTCGCCAACACCGCCTGGGAGGGCACCTTCGCGGGCGCCCGCACGTTCGTGGTCCTGTACGTGACGGTCGGCCTCGACGAGCCGCTGACCACCTCTACCGCCATCCTCGCGGCGGTCGCCGGCGGGTACATCGTCGCCGCGCTCGTCGCGGGGCGGGTCGGCGATCGCATCGGGCTCGCCCGTGTGATCACCGTCGCGTCGGCGATCTACGGCGCCGGCCTGCTCGCGGGTGGTCTCGGCCGCGACTGGCACGCGTGGTACCTGGCGCCGATCTTCCTCGTGGCGATTGCGGGCGGCACCGTGATGACGCTGGCCTGGGGCCTCCTGTTCAAGCTCATGCCGGCGGGCGAACGCGGCGCCGTCTCGGGTCTCGCGACGACGACGAAGGGGCTCGGGCTCGTCGTCGGGCCGCTTGTTGCGGGTGGGGCGATCGACCTCCTGCACCCGTACCTCGAGGCGACCGAGGGCTACCAGGCGCTCTGGCCGGTGCTCGGCGTGCCGATCATCCTCGCGATCCCGCTCGTCGCGCGCCTCGCGCGCGCGGAGTCAGAGGCAGACCGCGTGGCCGCGGCCGAGCAGCGCGAAGCCCCAGACGCGGCCGTCGAGGACGTAGACGACCGAGCGGGCGCCTGAGCCGGGCAGGACGTAGGCGTCGTAGCCGCGACACGCAGAGCGACGCAGCGGCCGGTAGGTCGCCTCGAGCCGGGCCAGCGGCTCGTCGATGCGAAGCCCATCCGTCGTTCGCCAGCCAGGCGGAGCCCAGAGGGTGAACACGGCGACGACGCGGTCCTGCCCGAGCTCGACGGCTGCGCCCTCGGGACGGAAGGCGAAGCGGTTGAAGTAGAGCGTCTCGATCGGGCAGAACCGGCAGCGCCCGAAGGCACGGCCCCACGAGGCGACGACCTCCGCCCGGCTCGCGCCGAGGGCGATGCCGCCGAGCGAGCGCCCCGGGGCCAACAGGCCCGCGTCGGGCGGCGCGGCGCTCGTGCCCGGCGCCGCGAGCAGCACCGTGAGCGCTGCGAGCACCAGCCCCGTGGCGGCTCGGGCCGTCGTCCCCTCTCCTAGCGCCCGGTGCGGCGAGGCCGCATCAGGCGCGGCCGAAGGCGTTCTCGCCGGTCAGCGCCTGCCCGACGACGAGCGTGTGCACCTCGTGCGTGCCCTCGTAGGTGAGCACCGACTCGAGGTTGTTGACGTGCCGGATCACCGGGTACTCGAGCGTCACCCCGTTGGCGCCGAGGATCGTGCGCGCGGAACGGCAGACCTCCATCGCGCCTCTGACGTTGCCCATCTTCCCGAGGCTGACCTGCTCCGGGCGGAGCGTGCCCTGGTCCTTCATCCGGCCGAGGTGGAGCGCGACGAGCGAGCCACGGCTGATCTCGAGCGCCATCTCGGCGAGCTTCTGCTGCGTCAGCTGGTACGCGGAGATCGGCTTGCCGAAGACGATGCGCTCGCGCGCGTACGAGAGCGCCTCGTCGAAGCAGGCGCGTGCCGCGCCGACGGCGCCCCACACGATCCCGTAGCGCGCTTCGTTGAGGCACGAGAGGGGGCCGCGCAGCGTCGAGGCGCCCGGGAGCATCGCGTCCGCGGGGATACGGACGTCCTGGAGCACGAGCTCGGAGGTGACCGACGCGCGCAGCGAGATCTTCTTGTGGATCTCGGGCGCCGAGAACCCCGGGGTGCCCTTCTCGACGAGGAAGCCACGGATCTCCCCGGCGTCGGTACGCGCCCACACGACCGCGACGTCGGAGATCGTTCCGTTGGTGATCCACATCTTCGCGCCGTTCAGGACCCAGTCGGAGCCGTCGCGGCGTGCGTGCGTCCGCATCGTTCCGGGGTCCGAGCCAGCATCCGGCTCGGTGAGGCCGAAGCAGCCGATCGCCTCGCCGCGGTGCATGGCGGGCAGCCAGCGCTCCTTCTGCTCATCCGAGCCCCACTTCCAGATCGCGAACATCGCGAGCGAGCCCTGCACCGAGACGGTGCTGCGGATGCCCGCGTCGCCCGCCTCGAGCTCGAGGCAGGTGAGCCCGTACGCGACCGCGCTCGCACCCGGAAGGCCGTAGCCGTCGAGGTGCATCCCGAACAGGCCGAGCCCGGCCAGCTCCTGGATGACCTCGCGCGGCAGGATGCCCTGCTCGAACCAGTCGCCGATGTCGGGCAGCACGCGCTCGCGGATGAACTGGCGGACGGTGTCGCGAATCGCGCGTTCCTCGTCGCTGAGCAGGACGTCGAGGGCCAGGAAGTCGAGCGGGTCGAGGGCGGTCGGTGCCTGGGTTGTCGTCGCCACGGTGGTTCCTCCGTCGGTCGGGGCGACCGTGATTGTAGAGAGGGCGGCTCGACCCCCGGACGCGACCCGTCGCGCTTGCGGTCGCGGCACGCGGAAGCTACGCTATTGACTGACTAGTCAATCGAAATTCAGGAGCACGCGCCATGGCGACGATGGAGACCGGGCTCGCGAACGGCGTCTCGTTCGCGCTTACCGACGAGCAGAAGGAGCTCCGCGCGCTCGCGCGCGAGTTCGCCGAGAAGGAGATCCGGCCGCGAGCGGCCGAGTACGACGAGCATCAGACGCACCCGGCGGAGATCGTCGCGAAGGCGCACGAGCTCGGGCTCATGAACCTCCACATCCCGGAGTCTCTCGGCGGCTCCGAGCTCTCCGCCTTCGACGGGATGCTCGTCGGCGAGGAGCTCAACTGGGGCTGCTCGGGGATCGGGACGTCGATCCTCGCGAACGGCCTCGCCGCGGGGCCGATCCTCGTCGCGGGCACCGAGGAGCAGAAGCGCGAGTGGCTCGCGCCGCTCGTCTCCGAGCCGATCCTCGGGTGCTTCGGGCTGACGGAGCCGGGCGCCGGGTCGGACGTCTCGGGGATCCAGACGACCGCCGTGCGCCAGGGCGAGGAGTACCTCGTCAACGGCTCCAAGATGTTCATCACGAATGCCGGCCACGCGTCGTGGATCGTCTGCTTCGCCTCGACCGACCGCTCGCAGGGCCACCGCGGGCTGACGGCCCTCGTGATCGACATGGACGCGCCCGGCGTCACGATCGAGAAGCACCTGGACAAGATGGGCCAGCGCGCGACGGACACCTCCGCGGTCGCGTTCCAGGACGTCGTCGTCCCCGTGGCGAACCGGCTCGGCCACGAGGGCGACGGCTTCAAGATCGCCATGCAGACGCTCGACTTCACCCGTCCCGGGACCGCGGTCGGCGCGGTCGGTGTCGCCCAGGCGGCGTACGAGCTCTCGATCGACTACGCGAAGGAGCGCACGCAGTTCGGGATGCCGATCGCGATGAACCAGGGCGTCTCGTTCCTCGTCGCCGACATGGCGGCGGAGATCGAGGCGGCGCGCCTCCTCACCTGGCAGGCGGCCTGGATGATCGACCAGGGGTACGGGCGGAAGGCGACGAAGTACTCGTCCTTCGCGAAGCGCTTCGCCGCGGACACGGCGATGAAGGTCACGACGGACGCCGTCCAGGTGTTCGGCGGCTACGGCTACATCAAGGAGTACCCCGTCGAGAAGCTGATGCGCGACGCGAAGCTGTTCCAGATCTACGAGGGCACCTCGCAGATCCAGCGACTCGTGATCGCGAAGGAGATCTTCCTGCCGAGCGCCTGACACGCGCTCGGCACGACCGTTCGGCCGCGTTCAGGAGGCGAGACCGCGCTGGAAGGGCGGGAGGAAGCCGGGGGCGACCCGGACGTCGCCGAGCCACGCCGCGAGGCGGCTCGCCTCGGCTTCGATCGCTCGAACGGCCTCGCGGCCGACGTTCTCGAGCACGCGGTACGCGATCTCGCCGTCCGCGCGCTGCGCCCAGCCGCCGACGACGCGGCCGTCCCACCACGCCGTCGGCCCCGCGTTGCCGTTGCGGTCGAACAGAACGTCCGCGTGGGGCCCCAGGTACCACTCCCGTTCCTTCCAGCCCATCGTCGTGGGGTCGAGCGTCGGGAGGAGCGCCGCCGAAGGTGGCGGCGGCTCGACGGGCTCGAGGTCGTCGGCGAGGACGTAGCCGGTCGAGCCGTCGAGCTCGACGACGTGATGGGGAGTGGCGGCGAGCGCCGCCCGCGCCTCGCGCGCGGTCCAGCCGGTCCACCAGCGGATGTCGGTCTCGGTGGCCGGCCCGAAGGCGTGCAGCCAGCGATGGAGCAGCTCCGCCTGGGCAGCGGCGGTGTCGGCGTCCCCGTGGGCGTCCGGCGCGAGCGCCCAGCAGTACTGCCCGTGCGTCCAGCCGCCGCGCGGGCGACCGCGGACGATCGCGCCCTCGGCGGCGAGGAGCGGCAGGATGCGCGACGCGACGCTCACCTCGGCCTCCCACCGCGAGCCGATGCCGAGGCGGAGCTTCGTCGCGAGCAGCGGGTCGGCGCGTGTCAGGTCCGAGGTGAACGCCTCGCCCAGCGCGGCGAGCGCGTCGAGCGCCGCGGACGCCACCCGTTCGAGCCAGCCGGCCGGGTCGTCGACGACGCCGCTCTGCGCGACGAGCTGCTCGAGCCTGCGCCGCTCGCGGGCTGCGACGGCCCTCGTGCAGGCAGCGTGCACGACCGGCGCCAGCTCGTCCGGCACGACCCAGAGCGTCCTGCGCATCCCGAGCATCCGCACGAGCGTCCGCTCCTCGTAGAGCGTTCGCTCGAGCTGTGACGGCTCGAAGTCGCGCGTCCTCGCCCAGGTCGAGAGGTACACGGTCGCCGCGTCGGTCGAGTGGAGCGCGACGAGCGAGTGGGCCGTCTCGGTGGGCTCACCGGCGCGGGTCTGCTGCGTCAGCCGATGCCGGACGAGGAGCCGCGCCCGCCGCTCGTCCGCGCCAAACCGTCGCATGGGCGCCTTCTACCACCGGCAGGGGCATAGGATCGTCGCCGTGGCGCTCGAGATCGACCTCTCCGGCCGCGTCGCGCTCGTGACGGGCGGCTCGCGCGGGCTCGGACGGGCAGACGCGCTGACGCTCGCACGGGCGGGGGCGGACGTGGCGATCGCGGACATCCTCGTCGAGTCCGACACGAGCGCCGCGGAGGAGTACGGCACCCTCGCCCAGGCAGCCGTGGCGCAGGGGATGGTGCACACCGAGTCGACGGTCGAGGAGATCCGCACGCTCGGAAGACGCGCGCTTGCCGTCCGCTGCGACGTCACCGACCGCGGCCAGGTGGATGCCGCCGTGGCACGGGTCGTCGGCGAGCTCGGCTCCGTCGACATCCTCGTCAACAACGCGGGCACGCTGGATCACGTCGGCCAGTTCCTCGACCAGCGCCTCGACCTCTGGGAGCGCGATCTCCGGGTCAATCTCACCGGCGCCTTCAACTGCTCGCAGGCCGCGTGGCCGCACATGCGCGAGCGAGGGTGGGGGCGGATCGTGAACATGGCGTCCGTCGCGGGCACGCTCGGCGGCTTCGGCCAGGCGAGCTACTCGACGACGAAGGCCGGTCTTCTCGGGCTGACGAGAACGCTCGCGATGGAGGGCGGCCGCCACGGCATCACGTGCAACGCGATCGTCCCCGGCATCATCGGCACGGAGGCGTTCCACATGGCGAGCCCCGTGATGAACGAGCGGATCGCGAACCGCACGGTGTTCAAGCGGGCCGGAGAGCCGCAGGACATCGCGAACGCAATCGCCTTCCTCTGCTCCGACCTCGCCGGGTACGTCACCGGGATCGAGCTCAACGTCTCGGGCGGCGTCGAGCTGTTCGTGTTCTGACCGCGCCGCCTGCTCTCCCGTTCCCGGGTGATCGAGGCGGTGTCGCGCTCGGCTACATTTCCTCACCGTGTCATCCGGCGCGTCCAGCGTCTCGAGAATGGCGCGCCGCCGACGCTCACGCCGCATCGCGGTGCGCAGGGCCGTCCTCGTGGTCGGCTTCCTCGTCGTCCTCGCATTCCTGACGAGCACGCTGCTCGCAGGGTCGCCGACACGGCTTCCCGCGGGGACGACCATCGGGGGCTCCGAGGTCGGCGGCATGGAGCTCGCCGCGGCGACAAGGGCTCTCGAGGCGCGGTCTGCGTCGGTCGCCCATAGGCCGATCGAGTTCGTCGCGGGCGGGCGGAGGTTCGCGGTCACGGCGTCGCAGCTCGGCGTCCGGCCCGGGTGGGCCGCCGCCGTACGCGCCGCGGCCGATGCCGGAGACGGCGTCGCGCCCGTGCGCGGCCTCCGGCGGATCCAGGCGCGGTTGTTCGGCTCCGACGTCGAGCCGGACGTCGACGTCTACCCCTCGGCGGTGCGCTACACCGTCGCCCGCATCGCCGCGGCGGTCGACCGGCCCGCGGTCGACGCGGGGCTCGTACGCCGCGGGCTCGGGATCGTGACCACGCCGGCGCGCGCCGGTGTCGTCCTCGACCGCGAGCGCGCCTCCGCGCTCATGGTCGACGCGCTCGCCGCGCTGTCGCGGGGCGGGCCCGTGCGGCTGCCGGTCGTCCGGGCCGAGCCGAAGGTCACCGCGGGCGAGCTCGCCTCCGCGGCCGCCGCTGCGCGGACCGCGCTCAGCGCGCCGGTCACCGTCGCCGTCGGCCCGACCCGCTTCCGGCTTCCCCGCTGGCGGATCGCGCAGATGCTGGAGCTGCCACGCGGCGGGGAGACGCGGGCCGGCATCGGCGGCCCGGCCGCGCGGCGCTGGCTCGCGGGCTTCGCCGGCTCCGTGAACCGTCCGCCGCAGGATGCGACGTTCAGGGTCGTCAGCGGTGGAATCGAGGTCGTGCCGGCTCGGGTCGGGTTGCAGCTGGAGGCGGCCGAGGCGCTCGCAGCCGTCGAGCGGGCGGCCTTCTCCCCTACGGGCCGTACGGCGACGGTCGCGACGACCACGAGCGAGCCCTCCCGCACGACCGCCGACGCCGAGGCGATGGGGATCACCGGTGTCGTCGGCTCGTACACGACGGCCTACGGCGGCACTCCGGGCCGGCTTCACAACGTCGCCCTCGTCGCCGAGCTGATCGACGGGGCGCTCGTCGCGCCGGGCGCCCGGTTCTCCTTCAACGAGACGACGGGCGAGCGCAACGCGGCAAGGGGCTTCGAGGAGGCGCCGGTGATCATCAACGGCGAGCTCGAGAACGGGATCGGCGGCGGCGTCTGCCAGGTCTCGACGACGCTCTTCAATGCCGCTTTCGAAGCCGGCCTCTCGATCGACCGGCGCACGAACCACGCGCTCCACATCAGCCACTACCCGCTCGGCCGTGACGCGACCGTGAACTATCCCGACATCGACCTCGTGTTCACGAACGACACGGACACGTGGCTGCTCGTGCGCACGTTCGTCGGCGCCGGCTCGCTCACGGTGAACATCTACGGGACACCGCAGCACCGCCGCGTCGAGACCGACACAGCGCCGCTCGCCGTCGAGGGCAAGGTCCCCTGGGAGCGAATCGACGACGACACGATGCCAAAGGGCGAGAAGGTCGTCGAGCAGCGCGGCTCACCGCCGCGCTCGACGAGCGTCACGAGGCGGGTCTACCGCCCGGACGGGACACTCCTCTACGACACGACCTGGCACTCGTACTACGTCGGCGAGCCGACCGTGGTGCGGATCGGGACGAAGCCGCGACCGAAGCCGGCAAAGCCCGCGAAGCCGCCGGTCACCGACGCGCCGGCGGACGCGGCGCAGCCGAAGCCTGCGACGCCTCCGGCGTTGCCGCGGGCAGCGGCGGCGACGCCTCGGCCCTGAGGACGTCCTCGACGAACCATCCCGGAACGCGCGTCGGGCGGTGGGTCGCCGCGTCGACGGTGGCGTGGGCCGTCCAGCCGTGGGCGACGGGAACGCCGTCGCGCTCTACCGCGTACTCGTAGCGAAAGCGGGCGCCGCGGATCTCCGCGCACCGCACCCCGATCGCGAGCACGTCGTCGAACGCCGCCGCGCGCTCGTACTCGAGGTGGACGGCGGTCGTGAGCGCCTCGATGCCCCCGTCGCGGATCGCCCGGTAGCCGCCCGCGAAGGCGGCGAGGTAGGCGACGCGAGCCTCCTCGAGCCAGACGACGAACGACGCATGATGGGCGATGCCTTGCGCGTCCGTCTCCGCGAAGCGGACGCGCACCCGGTGCTCGAAGGGATACCCGTCCATCGGGGCGAGATATAGCGCGCGCCTAGGATGTCCGCCGTGGGAACCGCCGCCGATCTCGCGGCTTCGGTGCGGGAGCGAGGCCCCGCCGTCGTCCTCACGGGCGCCGGCATGTCGACCGAGAGCGGGATCCCCGACTTCCGCTCGGCGACCGGGATCTGGGCCGAGGTCGACCCGTTCGAGGTTGCGTCGATCGATGCGTTCCTGCGCGACCCGCTCCGCGTCTGGCGCTGGTACGGCAAACGGATCGGCGGGCTGCTCGCCGCGGCGCCGAACGCCGGCCACGAGGCGCTGGCGGCGCTCGAGCGGGCCGGCCACGTGCGGGCGGTGGTGACGCAGAACATCGACCTGCTCCACACGCGTGCGGGGAGCGGCGACGTCGTCGAGGTGCACGGCTCGATCCGCCGCTTTCCCTGCCTCGCGTGTGGCGCGGAGGAGTCGCTCGAGGCGGTCCTGGCGCAGCTCGAGACCCGCGAGGCGCCCCTCTGCCCGTCGTGCGGCGCGATACTCAAGCCGGGCGTCGTCATGTTCGGCGAGCTTCTGCCGCCGGCTGCGATGGAGCGCGCCGAGCGACTGGCGCGGGAGACGCGCCTCCTGCTCGTCGTCGGCTCGTCGCTCCAGGTCTGGCCCGTTGCGGGGCTTCCGGGAGAAACGCTTCGCGCGGGAGGCGCGCTCGCGATCGTGAACCTCGAGGAGACGCCCTACGACGCGGAGGCCGCCGTCCTCGTGCGCGGCCCGTCGGGGTCGATGCTGGCGGAGGTTGTGCGGCTGCTCGGGCTCGGCTCCTTGCGCAACGACGTAACCGCGTCATCATGAACGGCATGCGCGCAGGGCTCGTACTCTGCCTGGCCGTCGCGGCGCTCTCCGGCGGCTGCGGCGGCGGGGACGACGAGGGCACGCACAACATGCGACGCGAGGGACGCCAACCGGCAGACGTGCTCGACGCCGCCTCGCCCGGCAAGAAGGGGCGCCGGGCGTCGCCCCCGCCCGCTGCCTCGCGGAGACGACCCGCTCCTACGCGAACGGAGGCGTCGCGGTGGTGCTCCGGCGGGCAGCCGCCGCCCACAGCGCCCCCGGTGGACGCGTGGTGGCGAGGTTCGGCAGGCTCAACGTCAATCGCGTCCGGACGACGTTCAGGGTGCTCGCGGCGCGCGTGGGGCCCGATTGCCGGCCGACCTGGTACCACGTTCAGCTGCCGATCCGGCCGAACGGCGCCCGCGGCTGGGTGCGCGCCGACGCGGCGCAACCGTACGCAGTCGACTTCCGGATCGTCGCCGACCTCTCCGACCGCACCGTCTCGGTGTACCGCGGCGACCGGCTCGTGGTCACGACCTCCGCCGCGATCGGAAAGCCGGCGACGCCGACGCCGACGGGGAGCTTCTACGTCAACCAGCGTCTCCTCGCGGCCGACCCGACCGGTCCCTGGGGCCCGGGCGGGATCGGGATCTCGGCGTTCTCGCCGGTGCTGGTGGACTGGGTCCAGGGCGGGCCGATCGCAATCCACGGAACGAACAGGCCGGAGACGATCGGAGAGGCGGCGTCGAACGGGTGCTTGCGCATCGACAACGGCGTGCTCGAGCGGCTCATCGAGCTCATCCCCGAGGGGACCCCGGTGCGCATCCGCGCATAGGCGGAGGGTGCGCGTGCGTGGTATCACTGAGGCATGGCGACGACGAAGACGAACGACGACGTGATCGCGCGCCTCGCCGGCAAGGGCGAGGAGGCGATCAAACGGCTCGCCGACCTCCCAGGCGGTCACCGCGCGGTCGAGGCGTTCAACGATCTCAAGGCGCGCGTCGACGACCTGTCGAAGAGGATGCGCGGGGTCGACGCGCTCGAGAAGCGGGTCACGAAGCTGGAGAAGGACCTCGCCGCGCTGAAGCGGGCGCAGAAGCACACGCCCGAGAAGCCGCCCGCGACGAAGCCCGCGGCGCCCGCGGCGTAGGCGCGCCCGCGACGATCGGTGTCCGACTTCAGTCGGACACCTTCGCGCTGCGCGGCACCTTGAGCCTCAGGGCCTGCGGTACGACGTCGAAGGTCACCGGCGTCGTCCCGGGCTGCTCGCCATCGAGCTCGATCGGAAGCGGAGTGTCGCTCGTCACGCTGACGGTCGTGCCCCGGAGGAGCTCCGCCTTCGGGTGGGGCAGGTGCGTGCCCCGGTAGATCTTCGGCACGGTCAGCACGAGGTCGCGCTTCGTGACGTTGCCGATCGTGAGGACGTCGAACAGCGCGTCGTCGGGCTTCGCGTCGGGGCAGATCCGGAGGCCGCCGCCGAAGAAGCGGCCGTTCGCGACGACGACGTCGAACATACGGCCCGACCGTCGCTCCCCGTCGACGGAGAGCTCGATCTCGCTCGCCTGCCAGCCGGAGAAGACCGCGAAGATCGCCCAGAGGTAGGACGCCCTCCCGCCGAGCGCCTTCGTCGTCTCGTTCGCGCGCTTGGCGATCGCCCCGCTCATCCCGGCGCTCGCCACGTTCGCGAAGTGCGCCGTGGCGTCGGTGCCGTCCCACGCCCGGTAGGAGACGCGGCCGAGGTCGATCGTGCGGACGTCTCCCTCGAGCGCGACGCGCACGGCCTCGTCGATCGTGCGGGAGATCCCGAACGTCCGCGAGAAGTCCCAGCCAGTGCCGCGCGGCACGAGGGCGACGTCCGGCTGCCCGGCAAGCCCGACGAGCCCGTTCGCGACCTCGTGCACCGACCCGTCCCCGCCGACGACGACGAGCAGGCCCGCGCCGCCGAGCGCAGCCTTGCGCGCGAGCTCGGCGAGGTGGCCGGGCCGCTCGCTGAAGAGGGTGTCGCCCTCGAGCCCGGCGGCAGCCGCCCGGCGCGCGAGCTCCGGCCACCGCCGCCCCGTCGAGCCGTTCGCCGAGGCGGGGTTGACGAGGAAGACGCACTTCCCCGGCTCCGCCGGCGGAGTGCGAGGAGAACCATCTGGCCTCACGTTTCGTCACCTGGCAGTTCCGCGAAGCGGAAGTGCCTAGCCGGCGGTGACCACATGGAGGGCCAGCTCGGTCATCTCGTCGACGGCCGCTCTCATCTCCTCGTCGGTGATGCGGACGAACTCGCCCTCGACGACGACGTCGGAGACGACGAGCAGGCAGCCCGCCTGGATCTTCCGGAGCGCGCCGAGCGTGAAGAGGATCGCCGCCTCCATCTCGACCGCGAGGATGCCCCGCTCCGACCAGCGGCCGGCGAGGCCCTCGTCGGGGTGGTAGAAGATATCGCTCGACACGATCGGCCCCACGCGGACCGGCTTACCGAGATGCTTCGCCTGGTGGACGGCCTCGTGGACGAGGCCGAAGTCCGCGGTCGGCGCGTGCGGCTCCCCGAGGACGTAATGGCTCGCGGTCGAGTCGGCCGGCGTCGCCGACAGCGCGACGATCAGGTCGCCCATCGCGAGGTCGGGCTGCAGCCCGCCGCATGTCCCCACCCGCAGCAGCTTCTTCGCGCCGAGCTGGACGAGCTCCTCGATCACGATCGCCGCCGACGGGCAGCCCATGCCGCTCGACTGGACGGAGACGGGCTTCCCCCGGAACGTGCCGGTGTAGCCGAGCATCCCGCGCTCGGAGTTCCGCTGGACGACGTCCTCCATGAAGGTCTCGGCGATGTACTTCGCCCGGAGCGGGTCGCCGGGCAGGAGGCACGCCTCGGCGTAGTCGCCCTCGTTCGCACGCACGTGGATAGGCATGGCGCGGAAGCCTACGGGCTACGCGCCTAGAGTGTCGCTGCCATGCGCCCCCGCCTCGTCGAGCCGTCGACCGAGCAGATCCTCTCCTTCTGTGCCGGCGACCCGGTGGAGCGTGTCTTCCTGGAGGACGTCGCCCGGCGGGAGAGCGGCCGGTTCGCGGGTCTCGAGAACGGCGACGGCGGGCTCCGTGCGCTCTGCCACCTCGGGACGAACGTGGTGCCTTCGGGCGCGGGCTGCTCCGCGTTCGCGGAGGTCGCGGGACGGGTCTCGCCGCGGATGCTGATCGGCGAGGAGGGCGCGGTGACCGAGCTCTGGGAGGCGGCCAGGCGGAAGCTGCCCAGGGCGCGCGAGGACCGGCTGGCTCAACCGGTCTACGTCTCGACGACCCTGCCCGAGCCCGGCGACACGGGCCTTCGCGCCGCGACGAGGGCCGACCTCGATCTGCTGGTGCCCGCCTGTGCGCGGGCGCACTTCGAGGAGCTCGGGGTCGACCCCCTCCGCCGCGACCCGAACGGGTTCCGCTGGCGGACACGCGCGCAGATCGAGGAAGGCCGCTCCTGGATCTGGCTCGAGGAGGGCGCGATCCGCTTCAAGGCGGAGGCCTCCGCGTGGACGCCGGGTGCGGTGCAGCTCCAGCAGGTCTGGGTCGATCCGCCCGTGCGCCGGCAGGGATATGCGGCTCGGGCGCTCCGCGACCTGATCCGCCTGCTCCTCGCGCAGGCACCCGCCGTCTGCCTCTTCGTGCGGGCGGAGAACACGCCCGCGATCGCGCTGTACGACGCCGTCGGGATGGTGCACGTGCTCGACTACCGGAGCGTGCTCTTCTGAAGCGGTTGCTGCTCGTCCGTCACGGTCACGCCCGCTCGAACGTCGCCGACCGCGTGAGCTCGGTGCCGCCGGGCGAGGGGCTCTCGGAGCAGGGGGTGCAGGAGGCGCTCGCGCTCCGCGTCGCGCTCGACGGCGAGGGGATCGACCTCGCCGTCGCCACGCGCCTCGTGCGGACGCAGGAGACGCTCGAGCTCGCGCTCGGCCCGCGCCGCACCGAGCGTCTCGTCCTGCCGGCGCTCGACGAGATCGGCTTCGGGGCGTACGAGGGCGGCCCGCTCGCGGTCTACCGTGCCTGGGCGTGGGCACACGCGCCGGACGCCGAATGCCCGGGGGGCGGGGAGAGTCGTGCCGAGGCGGCGGTGCGGATCTCGAGAGCGCTCGACGAGCTCCTCGCGCGGTCGGAGGACGTCGTGCTGGCCGTCTCGCATGCCCTGCCGATCCGCTACGTCGTGGACGCGTCGGACGGCACGTTCCCGACGGCCCGCATCACGCCGGTGCCCCACGCGACGCCGTTCGTCCTCCCGGCGAAGGCGGTCGCGCGCGCCGCAGAGACGCTCCGCGCGTGGGCGAGCGCACCGGCCTTCGTCGACCTCGAGGGCTGATCCGGCACCATTGCGAGAGATGGACCTGCGCGAGCGTGTCGAGGCACAGATCCGGGCGCAGCGGCTGATCGAGCCCGCCGGCGACGTCACCTGCCTCGTCTCGGGCGGCGCCGACTCGACCTGCCTGTGGCACGTGCTGCGCGAGCTCGGGTACCGCGTCCACGCCGTCCATGTCCACCACGGGCTGCGCGGCGACGAGGCGGATGCGGACGCGGCGCACTGCGCCGAGACCTTCGGGGCGGAGCTCGTCCACGCCGAGCCCGCGCCGACCGAGGCCGGTCTGCGCGAGCTCCGCTACGCGCTCACCGCGGGCCGCGGCCTGCGGGCGACCGGCCACACCGCCTCGGATCAGCTCGAGACGGTCCTCTACCGGCTCGTCTCGAGCGGCTCGACGCGCGGGATCCGGTCGCGGAGGGCCGACGGGATCGTGCGGCCGCTGCTCACGGTCTGGCGCGAGGAGACGGAGGCGTACTGCCGCGCGCGGGGCCTCTCGTGGCGCGTCGACTCCACGAACCGCGACACGAAGCGGGGACTGATCCGCGAGCGCCTCGTGCCGCTCCTCGTGGAGCTCGATCCGCGCGCCCGCGCGAATCTCCTCGCGCTCGCGGCCGAGCGGCCACGGCTGCCTCGGGCGCTCGAGGCCTCTCTCGTCGAGCTTCTCTCCTCCCGCGAGGGGACGCGGGCTGCCGACCTCGGGAGCGGCATCCGCGCGGTGCGCACCTATGACGAGCTGCGACTCGAGGGAACCGTGACCTGGGGCCCGTGGCGGCTGGAGAGCGACCACGCGGGCCTCGTCGTCCGCTCGCGCAGGCCCGGCGACCGGCTCGCGGGTCGCTCCCGTAAGGTTCAGGACGTGCTCGTGGACGCGAAGGTGCCGAGGGACGAGCGCGACGCGTGGCCGCTCGTGGCGACGGAGAACGGCACGGTCGTCTCGGTCGTCGGGATCGAGGAGGCCCCCGGCTGGGCGGGCGTCGTGCGGGCGACGCGGGAGGACGCGTGACGAGCGTGCACGCGGACGTCGGCGAGGTCCTGATCGACCAGGCCGTGCTGCGCAACCGGGTCGAGGAGCTCGGGGCCGAGATCTCCGCGGACTACGAGGGCCGCGACCTGCTGCTCGTCGGCGTCCTGAAGGGGGCGATCTTCTTCATCTCCGACCTGATGCGCGAGCTGACCGTCCCCTGCGAGATCGACTTCATGGCGATCTCGAGCTATGGCGCCGGATCCGACTCCTCGGGCGTCGTGCGGATCCTCAAGGACCTCGAGATAAACATCTCCGGCCGGGACGTGCTCGTCGTGGAAGACATCATCGACTCGGGCCTCACGCTCTCGTACCTACGGCGGACGCTCGGCGCCCGAAAGCCGGCGTCGCTCGAGATCTGCGCGCTCCTGACGAAGCCGGAGCGGCGCGAGGTCGAGGTTCCGGTGCGGTACGTCGGCTTCGAGATCCCGAACCGGTTCGTGATCGGCTACGGCCTCGACTTCGCCGAGCGCTACCGCAATCTGCCGTACATCGGGGTTCTCCACCCCGACCTGGTGCCGGACGGCATCTAGCAGGGGTTTTTCCGCGCGGCAGCCGGTTGCGGCCGCCTCGAGACGGCCCGTCCGGGGCCTGGAAACCGGGTGGGACACTGCTACCCTCCGGAATGGTGAACCGTTTCTTCCGCAGCGCGCTCTTCCCGCTCGTCGTCATCGTGCTGCTCGTCTACCTGGCGAGCCAGACGCTGATGCCCCGGCGCGAGAGCGACGAGAAGATGACCTACTCGCAGCTCATCACCGCGACGGAGAACGGCGACGTCAGCGAGGTGACGTTCTCGCCGAACCGCCAGTCGATCACCGCGGTGCTCGACTCGGGCCAGAAGGTCAAGGTCAACTACCCCTCGCCGCAGTCGCAGCTCGCCTACCAGAAGGTGCTCGAGGAGAACAACGTCAAGTTCGACTCGAAGGGGATCGGCACGAGCGCCTGGTGGGCGCTCCTCACCGGCTTCCTGCCGTTCCTGCTCCTGATCGGGTTCTGGATCTTCCTCATGAACCAGATGCAGGGCGGCGGCTCGAAGGTGATGAGCTTCGGCAAGAGCCGCGCGAAGCGGATGTCGCCCGACTCGCCCAAGGTCACGTACAAGGACGTGGCGGGTGCGGACGAGGCGGTCGAGGAGCTCCACGAGATCAAGGAGTTCCTCGAGAACCCGAAGAAGTTCCAGGCGCTCGGCGCCCGGATCCCCAAGGGCGTCCTCCTCTACGGGCCCCCCGGCACCGGCAAGACGCTGCTCGCGCGGGCGACGGCCGGCGAGGCGGGCGTGCCGTTCTTCTCGATCTCGGGCTCCGACTTCGTCGAGATGTTCGTCGGCGTCGGCGCGTCGCGCGTCCGCGACCTGTTCGAGCAGGCGAAGCAGGCGAGCCCCTGCATCATCTTCATCGACGAGATCGACGCCGTCGGCCGCCACCGCGGCGCCGGCCTCGGCGGCGGGCACGACGAGCGCGAGCAGACGCTGAACCAGCTCCTCGTCGAGATGGACGGGTTCGAGCTCAAGGACAACATCATCCTGATCGCGGCGACGAACCGCCCGGACATCCTCGACCCGGCGCTGCTGCGCCCCGGCCGTTTCGATCGGCAGATCGTGGTCGACCGGCCCGACCGCAAGGGCCGCCAGCAGATCCTCGAGGTGCACGCCAAGGGCAAGCCGCTCGACAAGGAGATCGACCTCGACGTGCTCGCAGCCGCGACTCCGGGCTTCACGGGCGCGGATCTCGCGAACGTCATCAACGAGGCGGCCCTCCTCGCCGCGCGCCGCGGCGAGAAGACGATCGGCCAGCCGGAGCTCGAAGAAGGGATCATGCGCGTGATCGCCGGCCCCGAGAAGAAGTCGCGGCTCTTCTCGGAGAAGGAGCGGAAGATCACCGCCTACCACGAGATGGGCCATGCGCTCGTCGGCTACTACCTCGAGGGGACGGACGAGGTGCACAAGATCTCGATCGTCTCGCGCGGCCAGGCGCTCGGCTACACGATCTCGCTGCCGTCCGAGGATCGCTACCTGACGACCAAGGGCACGCTGATGGACCAGATGGCGATGACGCTCGGCGGCCGCGCGGCGGAGGAGCTCGTCTTCAACGAGGTCACGACCGGGGCGGCGAACGACATCGAGCGGATCACGTCGACGGCGAAGCAGATGATCATGCGCTTCGGGATGAGCGAGAAGCTCGGCCCGCGCGTGCTCGGCCGCAACCACGACATGCCGTTCCTCGGCCGCGAGATGGGCGCCGAGCCGGACTACTCGGAGGAGGTCGCGAAGGAGATCGACGACGAGATCCGGCGCGTGATCGAGGAGGCGCACGACAAGGCGACCACCGTCCTGCGCGAGCACATGGAGGAGCTCCACCGGCTCTCGGCGATCCTGATCGAGCGGGAGACGATCGACAAGACCCAGTTCGAGCGTCTGCTGCAGGGCGAGTCGGAGGAGTCGGTGTTCGCCGACGAGACGCCGCCTCCGACCGCGGAGCCCGAGCCGGAGCCGGAGAAGAAGCCACAGCTCAAGCCCTCGCCGCGGCCCCTCCCGGGCGCCGCGATGCAGCCCCCGCCCGACCCGGCCGCCTCGTAGGCGGCGCTACGCCGTGAGAATCTCGACGTCGTAGCCCGCGAGCCGTTCGTCGCGGGTCACGAGCGTGAGGTTCTCGAGCCGCGCCTGGGCCACGAGCAGTCGGTCGAACGGGTCGCGGTGGAGTGGCGGAAGGTCTGCGACTGCGAGGCCGTGGACGACGGTGACGTGGAGTGGCACGAACCGCGCGGCGCGAAGCTGCCTCTCCAGATCGTCCGGAGCCCTCAGCTTGCCGATAGCCGTCTTGATCCCGATCTCCCATGTCGAGGCGGCGCTAACGCGGACGATCGTTCGTGGATCCTCGATCAGACGACGTGTCTCCGGGCGCATGGGCCGGTCGGCGAGCGCCCAGAGGAGCACGTGGGTGTCGAGGAGCAATTTCAGGGCTCGTCGCCCTCGAACGCGGCGAGGATGTCAGGCGGCAGCTCGTCGAAGTCGTCTGCCATCCAGATACGACCCTTCCAGGCTCCGAGCTTGCGCGGCTCGTCGCTCTCGACGTACGGAACGAGCCGCGCGACCGGCCGGCCCGCCTTCGCGATCACGACCTCCTCGCCCTGCGCGGCTCGCTCGACGAGCTTCGACAGGTGCGTCTTCGCCTCGTGCATGTTCACGACGGTCACGGACTAAGCTTAGCTTAGTCTAGTCCTGCGGGCTCGGCGCCAGGCCTCGCCGCACGAGCAGCAGCGCGCCGAGCGCGGCGAGAGCGCCGACCGCCTCGACTGCGAGGCCCTGCACGCGGGCGAGATCGGCCACGGCGAGCACGGCCCAGGCGAGGGCGAGCGCGCCGATGCCGGCGCCGGCGATCCACGCCGGTCGCCGCCAGGCGTTGCCCGGCTCGTCGGTTGTCCTGCCGGCGAGCTCGTGCGACCAGCCGACGAGCTCGCCGATCACGACGAGCGCCGCCGCGAGCCCCGCCGCGCGGCTGTCGGGCGGCGGGTCGTCGACGAGCAGCAGGACAGCGTAGGCGCCGGCGAGCGCGGCGAGCGCCGGCCCGAGGGCCGTCGGCCAGACGACGGCGGCGCCGGTCAGAGCGGCGCCGGCGACTCCGAGCGCGAGCACGGGCGCCGCGGCCTCCCCGCTGGAGGTGCCGCCGAGCCACGCGGCGACGCCGAAAGCCACCGCGCACGCAGTCGCGCCGGCCGCTAGCGCGCCAGACGGGCGTGGCGCCTGAATGCCCTCACCTCCTCGAGCGCTTCCTCCATCGCGGTCACCTCGTCGAGCGTCGCGACCGCGACGCCGAGCCGCTGGAAGCGGGCACGCAGGTCTGCCCGCTGCAGCCGCCACAGCCGCAGCGCCGCAAGGTCGGCGCGATCGCGGCCGGGCTCGAGGAACGGCTCGGGCGATACCTCGAGCACGACGAGGTCGTGACCCCGCGCGCGCAGGTCGAGCAGCGCTGCGATCGAGCGCTCGTCCAGGAGCGGCGTCACCGCGACGACGAGCGCGCGCGGCGGCAGGGTCCTCGCGGGGATCACGTCGACGTCCTTCCACGCGTAGCTCAGCTCGACCCCCGTCTCGAGCAGGGCGTCGACGAGGCGGTAGCGCTGCACCAGCCCGCCGCCCGGCTCGAGCCAACGGAGAATGCCGCCGAAGGCGACGAGCCCCACCCGGTCACGGCGCGCGAGGAAGCGGTCGGCGAGAGTCGCTGCCGTGCGAACGGCGTGCTCGAGCGTGCCCTCGTCAGAGGTGCGTGCCTCCGCGAAGCTGTCGAGGAAGATCACGACGTCGGCGTTGCGCTCCGGGTGGCGCTCGTTCACGACGAGCGACCCTCGCCGGGCCGTCGCGCGCCAGTTGATCGACCGGACGCGGTCGCCTGCCACGAATGGGCGCGTGTCCGCGAACTCGAGCCCCTCCGCTCGCAGCCGGGCGACCTCCGAGCCCGTCGTCGCCTGCGTGTGCGCCGGCGAGAGCAGCCGGCGAAGCCGCTCCGGAGTGGGGTAGATCCGCAAGGTGCGACGCCGGTCGACGCGGCCTTCGAAGCGGACGAGGCCGATCAGGTCCCGCGCCCGAAGCCAAACGTCGCCGACCTCCACCGACGACCAGCGCGTACAGCGCAGGCGGAGCGGCAGCTCGCGCTCCTCGCCCGCGGCCAGACGGAGCGCGACCGGGTTCCGTCCCTCTGCGAGCTCGACGCCGTCCGGGAGCGCGAGCCCGGCCTCGAGCCTGTCGACCGCCGCGTCCGCCCGCACGGTCAGCGTCGCCTCGACGATGTCCCCCTCGAGCGCGCGCTCGCGGTCGAGCTCGAGCCACGCGCGCAGGCCGGGCGTGCGCGCACGCGCTCCGAGCGCGAGGAACAGCGCGAACGGCGCCGCGATCGCCGCGAGCTCCGTCCGCCGCAGGCCGAGCGCCGCGACGAGGGCGAGTGCGGCGAGCACGGCGTACGCGCCGAGGCGAGGGTCTGCAGACCGTGTCACGCCGCCTCGGTGGCGGGCGTCTCGACCTGGTCGAGGATCTCGCGGACGACGTCTTCGCCGCTGCGACGCTGCACCCAGAGCTCGGGACGGAGGACGAGGCGGTGCGCGAGGGCCGGCACCGCCATGCTCTTGACGTCGTCGGGAGTGACGAAGTCGCGCCCGGAGAGCGCCGCACGGCAGCGCGCGAGCTTGACGAGCGCGAGCGACCCGCGCGGGCTCGCTCCGACCGAGACGCTCGGGCTCTGCCGTGTCGCCGTGACGAGGTCGACGACGTACCGTCCGACGCTCTCGTCGACGTGGACGTCCTCGACCGCCTCCTGCATCGCGAGCACCGTCTCGCGGTCGACGACGCGGCCGAGCGTGACCGCATCCGCGCGCCGCTCGAGCCGCCGCTCGAGCATCTCCCACTCGGCGTCGGCCGCGGGGTAGCCGAATCCGGTGCGCAGGACGAACCGGTCGAGCTGTGCTTCCGGCAGCGGGTACGTGCCCTCGTACTCGATCGGGTTCTGGGTCGCGAGGACGAGGAACGGCGGCTCGAGCAGGCGCGTCTCCCCGTCGATCGAGACCTGCCGCTCCTGCATCGCCTCGAGCAGCGCAGCCTGGGTCTTCGGCGGCGCGCGGTTGATCTCGTCGGCGAGCAGGATGTTCGTGAAGATCGGGCCGGCGCGGAACTCGAACGCCGCGTCGCGCTGGTTCCAGATCGACGAGCCGGTCACGTCGGACGGGAGCAGGTCGGGCGTGAACTGGACCCGCCGGAAGCGGAGCCCGGTCACCTCCGCGAACGACCGCGCCGTGAGCGTCTTCGCGAGGCCGGGGACGTCCTCGAGGAGGACGTGGCCGTCGGCGAGCATCCCGGCGAGGACGAGCTCGAGCCGGTCGCGCTTGCCCACGACTGCGCGCTCGACCTCGTCGAGCACGGCGCGCGCCCGGTCGGCGACCTCGTTCAGCTCCACGCGAGGCGTTCCAGGTCGTCGATCGCCTGCTCGATCGAGGCCATCGGGAGGCCGGGCGCCGTCCGGTCGTCCGGCGCGGAGCGACCCGGCCGGACGACCTCCCAGAGGCCGGGGCCGAGCAGCGCTTCGGCCCGTGCGGGGTGTCGCTCCAGGTCGACGCCGTGCCGTAGGAGCAGGCCGGCGGCGAGCTGCTGCAACAGCGGTCGCAGCCGATAGTGCACGTCGAACGCCGTGCCCGAGGCGAGCGTGAGCTCCCGCTCGACGCGCGCGAGAGTGGCCGGCCGCGCGTGCGCCCTGCGACCGGGGGCGAACGCGGCGTCGAACGACGACGAGCGGCGCGGCAGCTCGCGCCGGACGCGTCCGAGCGCGACGCCGAGCGAGAGCGCGAGCACGACGACGAGCCAGACGTGGCCGACGATCGCGGCGTTGCCGGGTAGCACGACGACGAACACGCCCGCCCAGATCGTGGCGATGATCGCGACGGCGATCGAGCGGTCGAGCCGGCTCACGCCGCGCTCCCGGTCGAGCCGGCGATGCGCGCCGCGTCCTCCGCGGCGAGCTCCCGCTGCACCTCCTCGAGGGTCTCGATCGCCTCCTCCTTCATCTCCGGGCGCACATCGTGCCCCGAGAAGCGCGCCCATGCGAACAGCGACGTGAGACGACCGGCAGAGCGCCGCGAGACCGCGATCTCCGCGAGGACGCGCTCGAGGTACTCCTCGGGCGCCTCGGTGCCGCCGCGGGGGAGGCCGGACGCCGCCAGCGCCCGCTCCATGCGTGCGTACGCGGCGATCACGGCGCGGCGGGCGTCGCGCTCGGCGCGGAGGTCGTCGAGCGTCTCGGCAAGCACGTCGGCGAGCGCCTCCTCCGGCGTCTGCGGCCCCGGCTCGCGCGTCGAGCGCCGTCCGCGCACGGCCAGGTACCAGGCGAGCAGCGCGACGGCGACGAGCCCGCCGACGACGAGCACGGGCCAGAGGACGAACTCCGGCTCGTAGCGCGCCCCCCGCTGTCCGGCGGGGCGCCCGGGGAGTCGCCGCCGGGCCGCAGTGCCGTGCGTAGCCGCTCCGCCCTGTCGCCGCCGAGGGCGCGCAGGACGACGGCGAGCAGCACGACCGCCGCGACGAACGTGACGAGCGACTTCAGCGGGCCGCGGCGTTTCCGGACGGGCCCCGTGGGCGTGTAGCGACCGAAGAACGAGAGCATCACGGCCGCGAGCACGGCCGCGACGCCCATGCCGACCACGAACAGGCTGAGCACCGCATCCAGCAGCCCCTGCGAGGGCCGGTGGGCGCCGATCTCCCCGTCCGGAGCCGACCCGCGCGAGGCGATCGCCACGATCGCGACGAGCGCGACGACGCCGAGCGGGACGGCGACGGCGCGCCCTCGGCCACCGCTCTCCCGTGGCGCGTTAGCGTCCATGCCCGATGAGACGCGAGAGGAGCGGCGAACGTTGGACGCGGCCGGCGGTCATGGGCGTGGTCAACGTCACACCCGACAGTTTCTCCGACGGCGGGCTGCACGGCACTCCGGCCGACGCCGCGGCTGCCGCGAGGCGGATGCTCGCCGACGGCGCAGCGCTCGTCGACGTGGGCGGCGAGTCGACGCGGCCGGGCGCCCAGCCGGTGACCGAGGTGGAGGAGCTTCGCCGGATCGTCCCGGTGCTCGAGCTTCTCGCCGGGGCTCCCGTGTCTATCGACACCTCGCGCGCAGAGGTCGCTCGTCGCGCGCTCGCGCTCGGCGCGATCATGGTCAACGACGTCACCGGCCTCGCGCGCGAGCCGGATCTGGCCGGCGTCGTCGCCGATGCCGGTGCGGATCTCTGCCTCATGCACATGCAGGGGGAGCCTCGCACGATGCAGCTCGCGCCGCGCTACGAGGACGTCGTCTCGGAGGTAGCGTCCTTCCTCGAGGCGCGCCTCGCGCTCGCCGTCGCGGCCGGCGTCCCGGAGGAGCGGATCTGCCTCGACCCCGGGATCGGCTTCGGCAAGACGCCGGGCCAGAACCTCGAGCTCGTCCGGCGCCTCGACCGCATCGTCGCGATCGGGCGTCCGGTGCTCGTCGGCCTGTCCCGCAAGTCGACGCTGGCGCGCGTGGTCGAGGGGCGCGACGCGCGGGTCGCCACGGACGCCGCCTCGGTCGGCGGGGCCGTCGCGGCGTTCGACCGAGGCGCGACGCTCTTCCGCGTCCACGACGTGCGCTCCCACGTCGAGGCGCTCGCAGTGGCCGCCGCGGTCGAGCGCGGCACAGTGGCGCCGTGACCGAGCTGCGGGCGAGCTCTGCGGGCTCCACGACGTGCTCGACATCGCCGCGTGCTGGGGCGACGCCGTCCCTAGACCGCGCGCGCCGGCGCAGAGCCGAGCGCGAGGCGGTACGTCGCGTCGGGCGCCCGCGGCGACGGCTTGACGACGACGTACGCCCACCGGCCCTTGCCGGTGTTCGTGTACGTGAGCCGCTCGGAGGTTCCCCTGGCCGCGGCCACCGTGAGCCGGCCGTCCGTGGCGAACCGGCCGACGACGCTTCTCGCGGCGGTGCCGTACAGCGCGAGGTCGCCGTCCGTCGTCGCCGTCAGCGTGGCCGTGAACCGGCTGCGCGCCGGAAGCCAGACGCGGTAGACGTCGCGCGGGTCCTCGTGCCGGTCGACCCTCCCCGCGATCCGCGTCGCGCGCCGGGACGGCGTCGTCAGCGCCGGCGCGTTCGCCACGTACCGGTTGCCGTTCGGGTCGACCTGGTCGATGTCGTCGTTCGGCTCGTACGGGTCGCGGATCGGCGCCGGCAGGGCGAGGGCGGCGGCGACGTCCAGCATCCCGGAAGCCGGACGCCTGGTCGCGCCCGCTCGGCGGGATGTCGGTCGCCGAGCGGCGAAGGATCTCCCCGACCTGGCCGGCGGAGAGCTCCGGCCGCGCGGTCCAGACCCACGCCGCCGCAGCCGCGACCATCGGCGAGGCGAAGCTCGTGCCGGAAGCGGGCCGCCAGTTCTTGCCGAGCGCGCTGGCGACGACGATGTCGTCACCCGGCGCCGCGAGGTCGACGTAGGGCGACCGGCTCGAGAAGGACGCGACCGCACCGCTGCGGTCGGTGGCGGCGACCGTCGTCACGTGCGGGTAGGCGGCCGGGTACCCGAGCGCGCTCCCCCGCTCGCCGTCGTTCCCGGACGCGGCGACGACGAGTGAGCCCGATGCGACGGCCTCGCTCACGGCGAGCTCGATGGAGAGGTCGCTCGCGTCGGAGCCGAGGCTGAGGTTGATCACGCTCCGCCCGGCACGTGCCGCTGCGAGGATGCCCCCGGCGATCTCGCTGGACTCGAGCTGCGTGCCGTCCCCGACCGCCGCGTCCCAGGAGCGGAGGACGACGCGCGGATAGACGCCGACCAGCCCCACCCCGTTGACGGGTGCGCCGAGGATGGAAGCGACGGAGGTCCCGTGCTCGCCGCCGAGGGGGGCCGGCTCCTGCGCGTTGAGCGTCTGTGTGTCCGGACGGCCGAGGAACTCCGGATGCCCGACGTCGAGCCCCGAATCGACGATCGTGACCGGCATGCCCGGCCCCGGCGGCGTGAGTCCCTCGATGCCGATCTGGCCGAGCCACCACTGCTCGCCCTGCAGCGGCTCGGGCGTGTCGGCCGTGGTCGCCACGCGATACGTCCGCTCGCGCTGCGCGAAGACGAGCGAGTCTCGCTTCCGAAGCGCCGGCAGCGCTGACGCGGCGACCGCGGGATCGAGGCGCCAGAGCCGCAGGCGTGCGTCGACGACGGTCGCGCCGGCCAGGGTGAGGGACGCCGACTCGCTCCGGGCGGCACTCTTCGTCAGCTGGACGAGCGTCGCGGGCCCGCTCGGGGAGGCGGAGGCGGAGGCCGTCGCGACGATCGCGAGCGCGACGACGAGTGCCGCGGCCGTTCGCGGTGTGAAGAGGGCAGCCATCGGAGCGTCACGAATAGTCTCGGACCCCGGTCAGCCGGGAATGAGGTTCCGATTAAGGCGTCGTTACGACCGGGGTGCCCGTCGAGGCGGTACCGTCCGCGCGTGCGTGCGTACGTCGGGCTCGGGGCCAACCTCGGCGATCGCGAGGCGACGATCGCTCGCGCGATCGAGCTCCTCGCCGAGGCAGACGGGGTCGAGGTCGTCGCCGTCTCGGCGCTGCGCGAGACAGAGCCGTGGGGGCCGGTCGAGCAGCCGGCGTACCTGAACGGCGTCGTGGCGGTCGAGACGGCGCTCGCGCCGCGGGCCCTCCTCGGCCTTCTCCTCGATGTCGAGCGTCGGCTCGGTCGCGTGCGCGTGGCCCGCGAGCGCTGGGGCCCGCGCACGATCGACCTCGACCTCCTGCTCTACGGCGACGAGGTCGTAGACGAGCCCGGCCTCGCGGTGCCGCATCCGCGCCTCCACGAACGGCGTTTCGCGCTCGAGCCGCTCGTCGAGCTCGCGCCCGGCGCCGTCGTTCCCGGCCGCGGCACCGTGTCGGAGCTCCTGCGCGCCCTCGCCGCGGGGTCACCGCCGCAGACGGGTCCCGTACACTGACGCCATGAGCCACCTGGACGAGCTGGACGAGTTCGAGGCCGAGCTCGAGCTCCAGCTGAAGCGCGAGTACACGGCGGTCTTCCCGCTCTTCCGCTACTGCGTGCTGACGCAGGACGCGACGTACCTCTGCAACAAGCTCGAGCTCAAGGTCGTGCCGCAGGCGAGCTATCCGTTCTTCCACGCGCAGATGGAGGACGTCTGGGTCTGGGACAAGAACCGGCCCACGAGGATCATCCCGCGGGCCGAGGTCTACACCTCGGGCGACGTGACCGTGGAAGAGCTCCGGGGCGAGGGCGACGAGCCGCGCCTCACCGCCGAGGCGCTCGCCGAGCGGCTCGGCGAGCGTCGTCGCGGCGACGACGACGACGGCGACGCGTTCTGAGCTTGTTCGCACGGGGGCCGCCGAGCGGAATCCCCCGCTCGGATCCCGCGCCTGCGGCGGGGGCAGATCCCTGAAGGCGGCGCCGGCGGCGCCCGCAACTGCCCCGTCGCCCGCACAGGAAGCTCCACGCAGGATCCCATGGCGGTACGCTCGCCGCGATGCTGCTCGCAGTCGACGTCGGCAACACGCAGACCGTCCTCGGCCTGTACGAGTCGAGCACGCTCGCCGAGCACTGGCGCGTCGCGACCGACCGGACGCGTACCGGCGACGAGATCGGCGTCCTCCTCGGGGGCCTGCTCGACCCGGACGCGGTCGACGGCATCTGCCTCGCGACGACCGTCCCGAGCATCAGCCGCGAGTGGGAGGGCCTCGCCGCGCGCTGGGCGCACGCTCCGCTCTTACTCGTCGGGCCGGGAGTGAAGACCGGGATTCCGATCCGCTACGACGACCCGCGCGAGGTCGGTCCCGACCGGATCGTCAACGCCGTGGCGGCCAGGGAGCGCTACGGCGCGCCCGCGATCGTCGTCGACTTCGGCACCTCGACGAACTTCGACGTGGTCTCGCCGCAGGGCGAGTACGTCGGCGGGGTGCTCGCGCCCGGCATCGAGATCTCGATGGAGGCGCTCTTCGCCCGCGCCGCGCGGCTCGTCGACGTCGACTTCACGGCTCCCGCCAGCGTGATCGGGAAGACGACTGTGGGGGGGCTGCAGAGCGGCCTCGTCTACGGCTTCGCGGGCCAGGTCGACGGGATCGTCGGCCGCATCCGGGCCGAGCTCGCGGCACCGGAGGCGGCGGTGGTCGCGACCGGCGGCCTCGCGGAGCTCATCGCACCGCACAGCGCGACGATCGAGCGCGTCGACCCGTTCCTCACGCTCGACGGCCTGCGCCTCGTCTGGGAGCTGAACCGGTGATCCCGGACCCCGCGACGCTCGCCGTCTTCTGTGCCGCCGTGCTCGCGCTGCTGGTCGTGCCCGGTCCAGCCGTTCTCTACGTCGTCGCGAGCTCGATCGACGGCGGGCGGCGGGCGGGGTTCGCGTCGGTGCTCGGCCTCCAGACCGGCGCGCTCGTCCACGTCGCCGCCGCCGCGGCCGGGCTCTCGGGGCTGATCGCCGCCTCGGCCCTGGCGTTCGACACCGTGAAGTACCTCGGCGCCGCCTATCTCGTCGGGATCGGTCTTCTGACCCTGTTCCGGGGCGGCAGCCCGGTGGACGCAGAGCAGCCGCGCGAGCCGACCCGGTACCGGTACCGGCGCCGGTTCGCGCAGGGGGTCGTCGTCCAGATCCTGAATCCGAAGACCGCGCTCTTCGTTCTCGCCTTCCTCCCGCAGTTCGTCGACCGCTCGGCGGGTCACATCGGCCTCCAGATGCTCTTCCTCGGGCTCCTCCTCGTCGCGCTCGCGGTCGTCAGCGACGGCACCTGGGCGCTCGTCGCGGGCACGGCGTCCGACCGGCTTCGTGGCCACGTCGGCTTCGCACGGGCGCAGCGCTACGTCAGCGGCACGGTGTTCGTGGGGCTCGGCATGCTGACCGCGCTCACGGGATCGCATCGCACGACTGCGTGATGCGTGATGCGTGATGCATGAAGCGCACGACGATCATGCTCCCGGACGAGACCGCGGCGCGCGTCGCCCGCGAGGCGCGGCGGCGCGGCGTCTCCGTGGCCGCCGTCGTCCGCGAGGCGGTCGAGGAGCACCTGCCGGCGGAGCAGCCGCGGAAGCTCTCCTTCATCGGGATCGTCGAGGGCTCCGTCGACGACGCCACCCGCGTCGACGAGGTCGTCCGCGACGCGATCCTGCAGAAGCATCGCGACGGCACGCTGTAGCCGGCGTGCTCGTCGTCGACACCGGTGTGCTCGTGGCCGCCGTTGCCCGGCGGGAGCGGCATCACCTGCAATGTGTCGGTCTGCTCGCGAACGCATCGCCGCCGCTCGTCGTGCCGATGCTTGTCGTGACCGAGGCGGCCCACTTCATGACCGAGCGGCTGGGAGGACACGTCGAGCGCGCGTTCGCCTCGAGCATCGCGGACGGCGAGCTCGTCCCGGAGCCGGTCGAGCCGGCCGACTGGGACCGGATCGCGGAGCTGCTCGAGCAGTCTCAGGACCTCGGGCTCGGGATCGTCGACGCATCGGTCGTCGCGGCCTGCGAACGTCTCGGGGTCACGACGCTCGCCACGCTCGACCGCCGGCATTTCGGCGTCGTCCGGCCCAAGCACTGCGATGCGCTCGAGCTCGTACCGTAGCGCGCCGACCAGAGCTCAACTGCCGCCGTAGATCGAGATCGGCAGCTCGAGCGTCACCTCGTCGCCCGTCGGGATCTCGGCCTCGAGGCGGTCGAGCAGGTCGAGGGCGCCCGGCGCCGCCGCGAGCTGCCGCCGCTCTACGTCCTCGGTCGAGCCCAGCGGCGCCGACCCGGTATCGGCGGCGGTTCGTGCAGAGGTGGTGGTGCACAGTCCTGGATGGCCTTCCGCCCCTAGCCGCCCCCGTAGATCGAGATCGGCAGCTCGAGCGTCACCTCGTCGCCCGTCGGGATCTCGGCCTCGAGGCGGTCGAGCAGGTCGAGGGCGCCGGGCGCCGCGGCGATCAGGCGGCGCTCGACCTCCTCGGTCGAGTCGAGCACGACGAGCTCCTGCTTGAACGGCCGCGGGAAGCGGCCGCGCCCGAGGTACCAGCCGTAGAACTTCTTCAGGAACCCGCTCGCGCGGCGCTCGCCGAGCTCGCGCACTGTCTCGCGGACGAAGAGGACGAGCTCGGCGACGACCTCCTCGCGGCTCGGCTCGCGGGCCGAGCCGTCGACGATCTCCTCGAGCACCCAGGGGTTGCCCTGGGCGGCGCGGCCGACCATCACCGCCGCCGCGCCGCTCCGCGCGAGCACCGCCCGGGCCCTCGCGCGGGAGGTGACGTCACCCGAGGCGACCACGGGGACGTCGACGAGCGAGACGAGCTCCGCCGTGAGCGAGTGGTCGGCTGTGCCCGTGTACATCTGCCGGGCGGAGCGTGGATGGAGCGTGAGTGACGCCGCGCCGGCATCGACGAGCCGCGGGCCGACGACGAGGCAGTCGCGCGACCCGTCGCGAACGCCGCGGCGGAGCTTCACGCTCACGGGGATGTCCACCGCGGCGACCAGCGCCTCGACGATGCGCGCGGCGTGGGCCGGGTCCTCGAGCAGCGTGGCGCCGGCGCCGGTCTTCGTGACCTTCTTCACCGGGCAGCCGAAGTTGAGGTCGACGAGGTCGGCCCCGGCGGCCTCGACCATGCGCGCCGCCTCGGCCATCGCGCGCGGCTCCGAGCCGAAGAGCTGGATCGCGAGTGGATGCTCGTCGGCGGCGACGCGGAGGTAGCCGAGCGTCCGCTCGTTGCGGTGCTCGATCCCTGCGCAGCTGACCATCTCCGAGCACACGAGCCCCGCCCCGAAACGGCGCCCCTGACGGCGAAACGCCTGCACGCTGACGCCCGCCATCGGCGCGAGCACGAGCCTCGTCGGGATCTCGACGGGCCCGATCGACCAGCTGTCGCGGAGGTCGATCATCCCTCGGGAATGGTAGTGGCCGGGCTTTCCGTGAAGGCCCGTCGGAGGGTTTGCATTGCGACAGCTTCCGCCGCTACCATGCGCGTCCGCGTGGCGCGCTCGGCGCCTCGTTCTCGTCTCTGGCTACTCGGAGGTCTCTCTTCTGAAGGACGTGATCCTCACCCCTCAGGGGTACGACTCCCTCAAGCAGGAGCTGGACGTCCTGCGCACCGACCGCCGCCGCGAGATCGCGGAGCGGATCCGGACCGCGCGCGAGTTCGGCGACATCGCCGAGAACGCGGAGTATGACGACGCGAAGAACCAGCAGGCGATGCTCGAGCACAAGATCGCGCAGCTCGAGGAGCGGTTGGCGCACGCCCGCGTGATCGACACGTCGGAGGTGGATACGAGCGTCGTCTCGGTCGGGTCGGTCGTGCGCCTGCGCGACGTCGACGCGAAGCAGACGCTCGAGTACCACATCGTCGGCTCCGCCGAGGCGAACCCCGCCGAGCAGAAGCTCTCGAACGAGTCCCCGGTCGGCAAGGCGATCATGGGCCGCAAGAAGGGCGAGACCGTCGAGGTCACGACCCCCCGCGGCTCCGTCGTCAAGTTCAAGATCATGGAGATCAAGGCCGCGTGACCTCCTGGGCCGCCACGCGGCCCAGGAGTAGGTACGTCGCTGCGACCGCCTGACCGCGGACACTGACCGCCCGGGTACGCTGGGCGTCATGTTCGAGCGCTTCACGGAGCGCGCGCGCCAGGTCGTCGTCTTCGCGCAGGACGAGTCCCGCCGCCTGGGGCACGACCACATCGGGACGGAGCACCTCCTGCTCGGCCTGCTGCGAGAAGAGGAGGGCCTGGCGGCACGCGTGCTCGGAGCCATGGACGTGACGCTCGAGGAGGTGCGGGCGGAGGTCGAGCGGATCGTCGGACGCGGCGAGGCCCCGGCCACCGGTCAGATCCCATTCACGCCCGGCGGGAAGAAGACGCTCGAGCTCGCCCTGCGCGAGGCGATCGCGCTCGGCCACAACTACATCGGCACCGAGCACATCCTGCTCGGCCTCGTGCGGGCCGACGAGGGCGTCGGCGCCGAGATCCTCCGCGAGCACGACGCCGACCCGGAGAGGATCCGACAGGCGATCATCCGCATGCTCTCGGGGTCGGCACCGCTCCACGAGGCGAAGCCCGAGCCCGACGACGTCGAGCTGACGTCCCCACCGCTCGCGCCCGAGGTGCTCGCCGAGCTCGAGCGCCTCACGCAGGAGAAAGACGCGGCGGTCGAGCGGCAGGCGTTCGACGAGGCAGCTTCTCTCCGAGACGCGGAGCACCGCCTCCGGTCGGCCGCCGCGCGGCTCGTCGCGGCGTGGCGGCGTCACACGGACGAGCCGATGTGAGCACGCGCCCGCGGTGTCGGACTGAAGTCCGACACCAGAGCGTACGATCCGCCGATGCCCGAGCCAGAGCCCGAGCGGACCGCGCCGAAGCGCTTCCCCGACCGGGACGAGATCGCCGCGGTCCGAGCCGAGGCCGAGCCGCTCGAGGCCGGCGCGGAGGGGGGCTCCACGGTCCGCGTCGCCGGTCGCGCGATGGCGCGGCGAGCGATGGGGAAGCTCGTCTTCCTCGACGTGGTCGACCGCTCGGGCCGCATCCAGGCGATCTGCGACGTCGCCGTGACAGGGGAGCTCGACGTCCGCCTCGGCGACGTCGTCGGCGTCGTCGGACGGCCCGCGAAGTCGCGCCGGGGCGAGCCGTCGGTGCTCGCGGCGAGCGTCGAGGTCCTCGCCCGTACCACCCAGCCGCTTCCCGACACCTTCCACGGCCTCACCGACGTCGAGCTGCGCTACCGCAAGCGCTACCTCGACCTGCTGATGAACGAGGAGACGCGCGAGACGTTCCTCGCGCGGGCGCGCGTGATCTCCGCGATCCGGCGGGCGCTCGACGAGGACGGCTTCGTCGAGGTCGAGACCCCCGTCCTCCAGCCGCGCTACGGCGGCGCGTTCGCGCGGCCGTTCGTCACGCACCACAACGAGCTCGGCGCCGACCTCTACCTGCGGATCGCGACCGAGCTCTACTTGAAGAGGCTGATCGTCGGCGGGCTCGAGCGCGTCTACGAGATCGGCAAGGACTTTCGCAACGAGGGCGTCTCGTTCAAGCACAACCCGGAGTTCACGATGCTCGAGTGGTACGAGGCGTACGCCGACTACCGCGACACGATGGCGCGGATCGAGGGGCTCGTCGAGCGCGTCGCCCGCGAGGTGCTCGGGACGACGGTGGTGACGTTCCGCGGGAACCAGCTCGACCTCGCCGGGCCGTGGGAGCGGATCCGGTTCGTCGAGGCGCTCGAGCGCCACGAGCTCTGGACGCGCGACGCGGGCGAGCTGCGGGCGTGGCTGACCGAGCGGGGCGTCGACACCGAGGCGGACCGCGACTGGACGCAGCTCGTCGACCACGCCTTCTCGCACTACGTCGAGCCCGGGCTGATCCAGCCGACGATCGTCCACGACTATCCCGTCGAGCTGTCCCCGTTCGCGCGGCCGACCGACGACGACCCGACGCTCACCGAGCGGTTCGAGTACTTCGCGGGCGGGATGGAGCTCGGCAACGCCTTCACGGAGATCAACGAGGCGGCGATGCAGCAGGCGCGCTTCGAGCAGCAGTCCGAGCAGGTCGAGGGCGAGCGCGGTGACCCGGACTACGTCGAGGCGCTCTCCTACGGGATGCCGCCGACGGGCGGCCTCGGCTTCGGGATCGACCGCTTCGTGATGCTCCTCACGGGCAAGGAGTCGATCCGCGACGTCGTGCTGTTTCCCGCACTGCGGGCACTACCGGGCGCCGGCTGACTCCCACCGAAGGGGTACCTCGGACGAGGGGTCGCCCGCCCGCCGACGAGGAGTCGATACGGACAGCGTGGCGGCGCACCGAGCCGATACCGGCGACCTTTTCGCGCCGACCCTCGCGGGCCGGACGCGGGACCTCGCCGACGCCCACGCGAGCGCCGCGCTGCGCGCGATCCTCGACGTCGTCGTGACGATCGACCACCGCGGGCGGGTGCTCGAGTTCAACCGTGCGGCGGAGGAGCTGTTCGGCTACCGCCGCGAGGACATCCTCGGACAGGACCTGGCCGAGCTGATCATTCCCGCAGTGAGCCGGGAGGCCCACCGGCGAGGCCTCGCCCGCTGGGCAGCCGGCGCGCCGGCGGCGAGTGGCGGCTCGATGCTCGGCAGACGGGTGGAGGTCACGGCACGGAACGCGCAAGGCGACGAGTTCCCGATCGAGCTTGCGATCGCGCGCCTCGAGCTTCCGGGGCCGCCGGTCTTCACCGCCTCGATCCGCGACGTGGGTGACCGCAAGCGCAGCGAGGATCGCGTGCGGGTGGCCGAAGAGCGCTTCCGGGCGCTCGTCGAGCAGCTTCCGCTCGTCGTCTACGTCGACGCGATCGACGACGAGAGCTCGAACATCTACTCGAGCCCGCAGGTCGAGGCCCTGCTCGGATACTCGCTCGCCGAGTGGAAGCAGGATCGCGAGCTGTTCGTACGCATCCTCCACCCCGAGGACCGCCAGCGCGTGCTCGACGCCCACCGGCGGGCACACGAGGGCGATGGGCTCTCGCTCGAGTACCGGCTGATCGCGCGGGACGGTCGCGTCGTGTGGGTCCACGACGAGGCGCGGACGATCCCCGGGCGATTCGGCACGCCGGTCGCGCTGCAGGGCTACCTGCTCGACGTCACCGCCCGACGAGAGGCCGAGGAGCGCCTCCGTCATCAGGCGTATCACGATCACCTGACGGGTCTCCCCAACCGTGCGCTCTTCAAGGAGCGCGTCGAGGAGGCGCTCGCCCGCTCCGGCCCCGCAGGGCCGGGCGTGGCCGTGCTCATGCTCGACATCGACGACCTCAAGGCCGTGAACGACCGCTTCGGTCACATGGACGCCGACGAGGTCCTGCAGGACCTCGGCTCGAGGCTCCGCGTCGCCCTGCCGCCGACGGTGACCCTCGCCCGGATCGGAGGCGACGAGTTCGCCGCGCTGGTGGAGTCCGAGAATCCCGCGGGAGACGCGGAGAAGGCCGCACGGGCCGTGTGCGAGGCGCTGCGGGCGCCGACACAGCTGGCGGGGGTCGAGATCTTCGTCACCGCGTCGATCGGCATCGCGATCGGCGACGACGCCGACCGGCTCTTCCGCCAGGCGGACCTGGCGATGTACCGGGCCAAGGCGAGCGGCAAGGCGCAGTCCGTCCTCTACGACGGGGCGCTCGACGACGACGTGGGCGAGCGGATCTCGCTGCTCGGCGAGTTGCGCAGCGCGCGGATCGACCGCGAGTTCGTGCTCCACTACCAGCCGGTCGTCGACCTGCGGACGGTCGCGGTGGTTGGTGCGGAGGCGCTCTTGCGCTGGCAGCACCCGACCCGTGGGTTGGTGCTGCCCGGGGAGTTCGTCCCGATCGCCGAGGAGAGCGGGGTGATCGTGCCGCTCGGCCGGTGGGTGCTCCAGGAGGCGTGCCGGCGGCTCGCGCTCTGGCGGACCGTAGCGCCCGCCGCGCGGGGCCTGCACGTGCGCGTCAACGTCTCGGCCCGCCAGCTCCAGGCGGCGGGCTTCGCGGACGACGTGCGCGGCGCCCTCGCGAGCGCGGCGCTCGAGCCGCAGGCGCTCGTGCTCGAGATCACGGAGGCGTCGGTCGTCCGCGATCCGGAGAGCGGGGCACGACTGCTGGACGCTCTCCGATCGATGGGAGTCGGGCTCGTCCTCGACGGCTTCGGCACCGGCTACTCGTCGCTCGCCATGCTCGACGCACTGCCCTTCGACGGCTTGAAGCTCGACCGGACGTCGGTGACGCGCATCGGCGCCTCCGGCGGGGCGGTGCCTCTCGTCCAAGCGATCGTCGACCTCGCACGCGCTCTCGGGCTCTCGCTTGTCACCGCAGGGATCGAGAACGAGCATCAGCTCGCCGAGCTGCGCCGGCTCGGCGTCCGCGAGGGCCAGGGGTTCCTCTTCGCGAGGCCGCTGCCGGCAGACGGCTTCGAGCGGTTGCTCCGCGACGGCCTCGTCCCGCCCGCATGCGGGCAGTGGGTCGCCGTCGCCACCGACCGCAGGCCGGCGCGGCGCGCGCGCAGGCCGGCGCCGCACGGCGCCCCTGCCGCCGTTCGGCCGGGGCCGTAGGCGTTACGACGGCGCGGCTGTCTTCCAGCCGCTCCCGACCTGGACGGACCGCTCGTGATCGGGGGCGATCTCCACGTTCTCGTCGGGATGCGCCTTCCGATGCTCGCGGAACCAGGCGACCGCGTGCGAGATGCCTTCGTCGAGCGGCACCGCCGGTTCGTAGCCGAGGAGCTCGCGCGCCTTCGAGAGATCGGCGACGTAGTGCGTCACCTCGCCGAGGAGCGAGGGGGCAAGGGTCATCTGCGGGCCCACGCCGAGCTCCTCGGCGATGCGCTCCGCGCAGTGGACGAGCGTGTTCCCCTCACCGTAGGCGAGGTTGATCGTCTGGTTGGCCACGCGGCCCTCGGCGAGCGCCTCGATGCCGCGGGTGATCCCGTCGACGCAGTCGTCGACGTACGTGAAGTCGAGCGTCTTGTCGCGGCCGCCGTAGATCGTGATCGGCTCGCCGCGAAGCATCGAGTGGATGAAGAGCGGGATCACGCGCACCATCCGGCGCAGGTCGTTGTCGTAGCGGCCGTAGACGTTCGAGAAGCGAAAGACGAGGTACGGGAGGCCGTAGCAGCGCGCATAGGAGTAGATGAACGCCTCGCCCGCGATCTTGGAGGCCGAGTACGTGCTCTCCGTGTACGCGAAGTCCGCTACCTGCTCGCTGTAGCCCTCGAAGCGGTGCACGTCGCCGTACACCTCGCGGCTCGACGAGAAGACGATCGGGATGCGCCCCTGCCGCGCGTACTCGAGGACGTTGAAGGTCATCATCGCGTTCTCGAGCGCGCGGTGCGGCTCCCGCACGAGCTGGTGCACCTTCGCGTGCGCGGCGAGGTGCACGACCAGGTCGACCTCGGGGTACTCGACCCCGTTGACGCCTCCGGGGAACGGCGCGTAGTGGCCCGCGAGGTCCTGGAGGAGGTAGGGGAACGCGTCGGTCCACGTGTTGAGCCGCTTGTCGATCCCGAACACGTCGTGGCCGTCGCGTAGGAGTCGCAGCGCGAGGTTCGTGCCGATCTGCCCCGAGGAGCCGGTGACCAGGATGCGCATCGCGCCGGAACGCTACCGGCCTGGCCGGCGAGGCCACGGGCGTCGGGTACGATCAGTGGTGCCTTCGACCTGGAGCCGGCGGCAGCGCAGACTCCGGATCACGCGGAAAGGAGGGTCGAGGCAGCCGTGTTCGAGCGATTCACTGAACGGGCAAGGCAGGTGGTCGTCCTCGCGCAAGACGAGGCGCGGGCGCTCAAGCACAACTACATCGGCACGGAGCACATCCTGCTCGGCCTGCTGCGCGAGGAGGAGGGCCTCGCCGCGCGCGTGCTCGAGCAGCTCGACATCACGGTGGAAGAGGTGCGTGCCCAGGTCGCGCGCATCGTCGGCCAGGGCGACGAGGTCACGACCGGCCAGATCCCGTTCACGCCGCGCGCGAAGAAGGTGCTCGAGCTCGCGCTGCGCGAGGCGCTCTCGCTCGGACACAACTACATCGGCACCGAGCACATCCTGCTCGGCCTCGTCCGCGAGAACGAGGGCGTCGCCGCACGGATCCTGCTCGACTTCGACGCCGACGCGGAGAAGATCCGCAACGAGATCATCCGCATGCTCTCCGGCCCGGGCCGCCGCCAGTCCGGCCAGTCGGGCGCCGCCGCCCAGGGCGAGAAGGCGAAGAACTCGAAGCTGCTCGACCAGTTCGGCCGCAACCTGACGAAGCAGGCGACGGAGGGCAAGCTCGACCCGGTCGTCGGCCGCCAGACCGAGATCGAGCGCGTGATGCAGATCCTCTCGCGCCGCCAGAAGAACAACCCCGTGCTGATCGGCGAGCCGGGCGTCGGCAAGACTGCCGTCGTCGAGGGGCTCGCCGCGCGGATCGCCGCGAACCAGGTGCCGGAGCTCCTGAAGAACAAGCAGATCTACACCCTCGACCTCGCCGCGCTCGTGGCGGGCTCGAAGTACCGCGGCGAGTTCGAGGAGCGTCTGAAGAAGGTGATGAAGGAGATCACCCAGCGCGGCGACATCATCCTGTTCATCGACGAGCTCCACAACCTCGTCGGCGCCGGCGCGGCCGAGGGCGCGATCGACGCGGCCTCGATCCTGAAGCCGGCGCTCGCCCGGGGCGAGCTGCAGACGATCGGCGCGACCACGCTCGACGAGTACCGCAAGTACCTCGAGCGCGACGCCGCCCTCGAGCGGCGCTTCCAGCAGGTGCGGGTCGAGGAGCCGACGATCGACGAGACCGTGCAGATCCTGCGCGGCCTGCGCGACCGCTACGAGGCGCACCATCGCGTCAAGATCACCGACGAGGCGCTCCAGGCGTCGGCCGTGCTGGCCGACCGCTACATCCAGGACCGCCACCTCCCCGACAAGGCGATCGACCTGATCGACGAGGCCGGCTCGCGCGTCCGCATCCGGACGATGTCCGCGCCGCCCCGCTACCGCGAGCTCGAGGAGGAGATCGAGACCGTCCGCGCCGACAAGGAAGCCGCGATCGAGGCGCAGGAGTTCGAGAAGGCCGCCTCGCTACGCGACAAGGAGCGCAAGCTCTCGCAGAAGAAGAAGGAGCTCGAGGAGCGCTGGCGCAACGAGGCCGACGAGGAGCAGCCGGAGATCGGCGAGGACGAGATCGCCGACATCGTCTCGATGTGGACCGGCATCCCTGTCTTCAAGCTCACCGAGGCGGAGTCGCAGAAGCTCGTGCGGATGGAAGAGGAGCTGCACAAGCGCGTCATCGGCCAGGAGGCGGCGATCGTCGCGGTCTCGAAGGCGATCCGGCGCGCCCGCGCGGGGATCAGGGACCCGAAGCGGCCGACCGGCTCGTTCATCTTCCTCGGCCCCTCCGGCGTGGGAAAGACCGAGCTAGCGCGCACGCTCGCCGAGTTCCTGTTCGGCGACGAGGACGCGATGATCCAGGTCGACATGTCGGAGTACATGGAGAAGCACTCCGTGTCCCGGCTCGTCGGCTCGCCCCCCGGCTACGTCGGCTACGACGAGGGCGGCCAGCTCACCGAGGCCGTCCGACGCAAGCCGTACTCCGTGCTGTTGCTCGACGAGATCGAGAAGGCGCACCCGGACGTGTTCAACATCCTCCTGCAGATCCTGGAGGACGGGAAGCTGACCGACGCCCAGGGGCGCAAGGTCGACTTCCGGAACACGATCGTGATCATGACCTCGAACATCGGCGCGGCGCAGATCTCGAAGAACCAGTCGCTCGGGTTCGCGATCGGCGACGAGCAGGGGCTCTCCTACGAGGACATGAAGTCGCGGGTGATGGGCGAGCTGAAGAAGGTCTTCCGGCCGGAGCTCCTGAACCGGATCGACGAGATCATCGTCTTCCACAAGCTCGAGAAGAGCGAGATCCTGCAGATCGTCGACCTGATGATGAAGCGGCTGCGCGACCAGATGTCGGTGCACGGCGCGACCGTGGAGCTGACGCAGGAGGCGAAGGAGCTGCTCGTCGAGGAGGGCTACGACCCGGCGATGGGCGCCCGGCCGCTGCGCCGCGCGATCCAGCGCCTGATCGAGGACCCGCTCGCCGACTTCGTCCTCGGCCGGGAGCTGACCGACGGCTCGACGATCCTCGTCGACCGCCGCGAGGACCCGGGCCCGGACGACCCGAAGGTCGAGATGCGGGTGATCGAGGGCGAGGTGCAGCCCGAGACCGTCACGGTGCCGCCGGACGAGCCGCCCGCTGCGGACGAGCAGGAGTAGCGAGCGCCTCCCCCGCTCACCGTCCTCGGCGGCCGCTGCGGGGCGGATCACCGCTTGGCCGATGCCACGGAGCGCGGCCTGGCTCGCAACCGCATAGGCTTGCCTCGGTGAAGATCCGGCATGCCGAGCCTGCCGACTACGGCCGTGTCATCGGGCGTGTCAACGCGTGGTGGGACGGGCGCGAGATGGCGCCGATGCTGCCGCGGCTCTTCTTCGTCCACTTCGAGGGGACGAGCTACGTCGTCGACGACGACGACGGCCAGCTCGCCGGATTCCTGATCGGCTTCCTCTCGCAGACCGACCCCGAGGAGGCGTACGTCCACTTCGTCGGCGTCGCACCGGAGCACCGCGGCGAAGGGCTCGGGCGGCAGCTCTACGAGCGGTTCTGCGAAGACGCGCAGGCCCAGGGAAGGACACGTGTCCGGTGCGTGACGTCGCCCGGGAACGAGGAGTCGGTCGCGTTCCACGAGGCGCTCGGATTCGAGGCCGAGCGCGTGGCACGCGACTACGACGGGCCCGGCGAGGACCGGGTCCTGTTCGTGAAGGTCCTCGCGTAACAGGCGCCATCGGGGCACCCCCGCCTGTCCGCTACCGTCGGATGCTCCGTGTCCGGCCCCTTCCTGTCGACCGTCAGACGGCCACGGCGTCGCCTCAGGCGGGCCGTGGTCGTGGCCGCGATCGTCGCGGTGCTCGCGCTGCTCTCGGCCGCCGCGTTCGGCGCGATCGCCCTCCTCGAGCGTGGCTCGCTCGCGCGCGGTGCGACGATCGGCGGGGTCGACGTCGGCGGCATGAGCGAGGCAGAAGCACGTGCCGTGGTCGCGCGGGCTGCGGCGGCGCGTCTCGACCGGCCGATCCGGCTCGTCGGCCCGGCGGGAGAGCTCGCGGCGGCGACCGGGCGGGAGATCCGCGCCAGGCCGTTCCTGGACGACGCCGTCGCGCGCGCGGCCGAGGAGGGGACGCTCGAACGTGTCCTCGCGCGGGTCGGGCTTCGTGAGGGGCCCCACGTCGACCTCGCCTACCGCCTCGGGCCGGTCGCCGTCGCGAGGCTCGCAGACCGCCTGGACGGGCGGTTCGGCGATCCGTGGCGCGACGCCCGGGTCGACCTCGCGCGGCAGTCGATCCGTGTCGTCGCCGCGCGGCCGGGAAGCGGCGTCGACAGGCACGCGCTGCGCAGAGGGCTGCGCACGCTTCCCTCGCGGATCGAGCTGCGGATCGTCCCCGTCCGGCCGGTCGTCTCGACCGCCGAAGCCGAGGCGGCCGCCGCGCGGATCGAGCGCTTGCTCGACGGGCCGCGACGGGTGCGGTTCGCCGACGCGGAAGCCACGTTGACACCGCGCCGCCTCAGAGATCTCGTGCGCACGGACCGGGCGGACGGCGGCCTCGCGGTCTCGCTCGATCCCGCCGGCCTCGGCGCGTCGCTGCGGCTTCGCCTGGGACGCTACGAGGTCGCGCCCCGCGACGCGACGTTCGCCGTGGGGGCGTCCGGCGTGGAGGTGGTGCCGTCGCGGCCCGGGCGGAAGCTGGACGTCGAGCGGATCGGTCGCTCCCTCGTCTCGAACCTCACCTCGACGACGCACCTCGCGCGGTTCGAGCCGAGCCTGCCCGCGCTCACCACGGAGGACGCCGAGAAGCTCGACATCCGCGAGCTCGTCTCCGAGTTCACGACCTACTACTCGTGCTGCCAGCCGCGCGTGACGAACATCCAGCGGGCGGCGCAGCTGCTCGACGGGGCGATCGTCCGCCCGGGCGCGTCGTTCTCGCTCAACGAGGCGCTCGGCAAGCGGACGGTCGAGAAAGGGTTCGTCGCGGCGCCGCAGATCTTCGACGGGCGCCTCGAGGACGCGGTCGGGGGCGGGATCAGCCAGGTCGCGACGACGCTCTACAACGCCGCCTTCTTCGCCGGCGTGAAGCTCGTCGCCCACCAGGCACACCAGTTCTACATCTCCCGCTACCCGATGGGCCGTGAGGCGACGGTCTCCTGGGGCGGCCCGGAGCTGATCTTCCGCAACGACTGGCCGGCAGCGATCCTCGTCAAGGTGAGCGCCTCCGACACGGGCATCACGGTGCGGTTCTACTCGCGGAGGCTCGGACGTCGCGTCGAGACCGTGACCGGGGAGCCCTACGCGTACGTCCCGCCGCGGACGATCCGGACGCTCAACGCCGCGCTCCCGCCGGGCACGACGAGCACGGTGCAGTCGGCCGGGGAGTCCGGCTTCACCGTCCAGTACACCCGCCAGGTGTGGAGGGGCACCGAGCGCGTGAAGGACGAGCGCTACACGGTCCGCTACGACCCCCAGAACGCGATCGTCGAGGTCGGGCCGCGGCGTCGGCCTGCCCCCGAGGCTCGGGGCGACCCGACGCCGACGCCGACGCCGACGCCGAAGCCGAAGCCGAAGCCGCCGAAGGCTGCGGCCGATTAGCCGGGACGCACCGCGTCTCGGCGCAGCTCGATCAGCGCCTCCGAGGCGTCGTGATCGACCTGGAGCGTCGTGTGGGTGATGCCGAAGCGCGACGCGAGCACCCCTTCGATCTCTCGCCGCAGGCCGTGGCAATCCTCGCCGCGGCCGACGAGCACGTGAGCGGCGAGCGCGTCGAAACCCGACGTGATCCGCCAGACGTGGAGGTCATGAACATTTGTCACGCCCGGGACGGAGACGATCGCGCGCGCGATCGCGTCCGCGTCCATGCCCGAGGGCGTCTCCTCCATCAGGATCGCGGTCGAGTCGCGAAGGACGCTCCAGGCGCTCGCGACGATCAGGAGCGCGATCCCGAGCGAGACGAGCGGGTCGACGACCGTCCACCCGGTCGCCAGGATCACGACCGCCGCCAGGAGGACGCCGGCGGAGCCGAGCAGATCGGCGAGAACGTGGCGCAGCGCGGCCTCCACGTTGAGGCTCTCCTGCTCCGATCGCATCAGGATCCCTGCGGAGACCGCATTCACCGCCAGCCCCACGAGCGCCACGGCGAGCATCCAGCCGCCGAGGATCTCGGGCGGGTCGCGGAAACGCTGGATCGCCTCCCACACGATCCACCCGCCGACGAGCACGAGCGTCAGCCCGTTGACGAAGGCGGCGAGGATCTCGGCGCGCTGGAAGCCGAAGCTCCGGCGGGGCGTCGACGGACGCTGCGCGAGCGCGATCGCCGCGAGCGCGAGGCCGATCGCGACGGTGTCGAAGAGCATGTGCCCCGCGTCCGCGAGCAGCGCGAGGCTCCCGGTCAGGATGCCCCCCACGACCTCCACCACGGTGAAGCCCACCGTGAGCGCGAGCACGATCGCGAGCGCACGGCGCGAAGCTCCGCGATGGTCCTCGTGCCCGTGGGCGTGGCGGTGTTCCGGGTGGCTCACACGTGGAGGATAGGCACGACGGGTGGCGCCGCTCGAGCCGACGCCGAGCGTTTCGGTCGGGGGTGTTTCCACCGCAGGCTCCGAAGAATGTACGGATGCCTGCAGAGGCAGGAGCATCGAGAGTGGTGCCATGAGGCCGAGCACGACACGGGCCGTCCACGCCGGACGCGACGACCTCGCGGTGCTCGGCGTCCATGCACCGCCGGTCGACCTTTCCACGACGTACCCGCTCCCCGACCTGGGCGACGGCGTTGCCTCCGTCGACGCGCTCGCCGCGGGTGCCGCGTGCGCGGCGAGCCCCGTCTACGGACGCGTGCACAACCCGACCGTGTACCGCGTCGAGCGCGCGCTGGCCGAGCTCGACGGTACCGAGGAGGCGGTGTGCTTCGCCTCCGGGATGGCCGCGCTCACGGCGACGCTGCTCGCGACCTGCGCCGCAAAGCGACACGTCGTCGCGCTGAGGCCGCTCTATGGCGGCAGCGACAACCTGCTCGCCTCGGGACTCCTGGGGCTCGACGTCGAGTGGGCCGCCGGCATCGACGGCGTCGCGCCTGCCGTCCGCGAGGACACCGGGCTCGTCGTCCTCGAGACGCCCCAGAACCCGACGCTCGGCCAGATCGACATCGAAGCGGTCGTCGTCGCCGCGGGGGACGTTCCCGTCCTCGTGGACAACACCTTCGCGACTCCGATCCTCCAGCAGCCCTCCCGCCACGGGGCGGCGTACACGCTGCAAAGCGCCACGAAGTTCCTCTCGGGCCACGGCGACGTCGTCGCCGGCGTCGTCTCGTGCTCCGCCGAGCGGGCCGCCGGGTTGCGACAGGTGCGGATCGCGACGGGCGCGATCCTCCATCCGCTGGCGGCGTACCTGCTGCACCGGAGCCTGCCGACGTTGCCGTTCCGGGTTCGCGAGGCGCAGGAGCGTGCCCGGGTCCTCGCCGCGCGCCTCCAGGGGCACCCTGGCGTGACCCGCGTCCACTACCCGGTCGCGGACGGACGGCAGCTGCTCGGCCCGGGCTCGGTGCTCGCCTTCGAGGCGGCCGGCGGCTTCGAGGCGGCGGCCGCGGTCATGGCGTCCGTGACGCTGATCACGCCTGCGGTCAGCCTCGGCTGCGTCGACACCCTGATCGAGCATCCCGCAGGGCTGACACATCGCGTCGTCGACGAGCAGGCACGCGCCGCGAGCGGGATCGGCGAGGGGGCTGTTGCGCCTCTCGGTCGGGCTCGAGGACGTCGACGACCTCTGGCGCGACCTCGAAAACGCGCTCCCCGCCGCCGTCAAGCCGGCTGCGCTCGAGGTGTGACGTCAGCCGAGCAGTGACCGGTGCAGCAGCAGGGTCTCGGTGCTCGGCGGCGCGCCCAGCTCCTCGCGGAGCCTGACCCTGAGGCCTTCGTAGACGCGCAGCGCCTCGGCGACGTTCCCCTCCGCGGCCAGGGCGCGCATCATGAGGCGGTAGCCGCTCTCCCGGAACGGGGCGAGCCGGATCAGGTCGCGGCCCGAGCGGAGGGCCGAGTCGTGCTCCGCGCGCCCGAGGCTCAAGCTGGACTCCGCAATGCACTCGAGAGCGCGGTGCTCGATCTCGGCGAGCGTCAGCCGCTGCTCCTCGACCCATGGGGCTGCCTCGCACGGGGAGAACCCCCGACGCGCGATGTGCAGCGCAACCCGAGAAGGCCCCCAGGCGTCCTGCCAGGCGCCGCGCGCAACGGCTGCCTCGGCCCGGTGGATCGCCTCGAGCGCCGCCTCCACGTCGACCCACGCATCGGGCAGCTGGAGCCGGAGCTCCGAGCGGCCTTCGAGTGTCGCCGGGTGGATCGCCTTGCGGAGCTTCGAGAGCATCGCGTTGAGCGCCGTATCCAGGAGACCGGGCTTCTCGTCCGGCCACAGCGCGTCGGCAAGCATGCTCCGCGTCACGACCCGGTGGCGGGCGAGCGTCAGGAACGCGAACGCAAGCCGCCCCTGACGTCCCGGGAGCGCCGTCTCGACGCGACTGCCCGCGATCCTGACGACGAGCCTGCCGCAGAGCTGGATGCGTGTGCCGCCACCTACCAAGGTTCTCCCACGTCCCGTGCAACGTCCCGGCGCGCGTGATGGTCCATAGTCTGCCGATGAGCGAAGCACAAGGCATGACGGGGTTCGTGATCAATTGCGAGTGCGGCCGGATCGTGCGAGCCGGCACCGAAGACGAGATCGTGGCGGCCGTCGAGCGCCACGTCGCCGAGGACCACCCCGAGCTCGTCGGAAAGATCAGCCGGGAAGACATTCTCGCGATGGCCGAGGAAGCGGATGACTGATCCGGGCCGGTGCCGGTTGCGCCGCGCTCCCGCGGCGCAACCGGCACCGCGCGTGACGCGGCGCGAGCTGCCGTCTCGCGCGCTCCGAGACGGTCTCGTAGGATCGGCGTGGCGCCTGCCCTCCGGCGCTGTTGCCAGGATGGACGCCGTGTCGTCCGACGGGCCCCGTACGATGACCCCATGGCCAGGGTCGTCGTTCAGTTCACCTGCAGCGAGTGCGGCGCGACCACCGGGCGCTGGCTCGGGAAGTGCCCCGGCTGCGGAGCGTTCGGGACGCTGGTCGAGGAGCTGCAGGGTCGTGACGGGCTGCCGGAGAGGAGCGCGCCGCGGGCCCCGGAACGGCTCGGCGACGTCCGCGTCGAAGAGGCGGCCAGGCTCTCGACCGGCGTGCCCGAGCTCGACCGCGTCCTCGGCGGAGGGCTCGTCCCCGCGTCCCTCGTGCTGCTCGGCGGCGAGCCGGGCGTCGGCAAGTCCACGCTGCTCCTGACCGCCCTCGGGGCCGTGGCGCGCAGCGGCAGGCGAGCGCTCCTCGTCACCGGGGAGGAGTCCGTCGCCCAGGTGCGGCTTCGCGCCGAGCGGCTCGGCGGCGCCGACGACGTCGCGATCCTCGCGGAGACCGAGCTCGACGCGGTCTGCGCGACGATCGAGAGGGAGGCGCCGGGCGTTTGCGTGATCGACTCGGTACAGACCCTCTATGCGAGCGAGCTGGGCTCGGCGCCCGGCTCGGTCGCCCAGGTGCGGGAGGCGGCTGCGCGACTGCTTCGCGTCGCGAAGCGAAGCGGCGTCGCAACCGTCCTCGTGGGGCACGTGACGAAGGACGGCGCGGTGGCGGGGCCCCGTGTGCTCGAGCACCTCGTGGACTGCGTGCTCCAGTTCGAGGGCGACCGGTACCACGCCCACCGGATCCTCCGTGCAGCGAAGAACCGGTTCGGGTCGACGAACGAGCTCGGCGTCTTCGAGATGACGGCGGCGGGGCTCGTCGGCGTCCCGGATCCATCGACGTTGTTCGGGCGTACCCGCGCGGGCGAGGTGGGAGCGGCCGTCGCTGTCGCGCTCGAGGGAACCCGGCCGATCCTGCTCGAGGTGCAGGCGCTCGTCTCCCGCACGGACCTCGCGATGCCCCGTCGGGTTGGCACGGGTGTCGACCCGAAGCGTCTTGCGATGATCGTCGCGGTGCTCGGGCGCCACGCCGGGGTTCCGCTCGGGACGGCAGACGTCTTCGTCAACGTCGCCGGCGGCGTGCGGATCGACGAGCCCGGTGCCGACCTCGCCGTCGCGCTTGCGATCGCGTCGGCGGCGCGGGCGGCGCCGCTGCGGGAAGGCATCGCGGCGTTCGGCGAGCTCGGGCTCACGGGGCGGCTCCGCACGGCCGCTCAGGCGGAACGGAGGCTCGAGGAGTGCGCCAAGCTAGGGCTCACGGTGGTCGTCGCTCCCGACGGCACCCGTGGCGGGCAAGGCACGCCGCGCGTCGTCGGCGTCGAGACGCTCAGGCAGGCGCTCCAGGCCTCGCTCGAGACTGCGCGATCGCACGACGAAGGGGGTGAGAATGCGGTACCGACGACACGTCGCGTGGCGCCGGATGGGCGATGACGAGCCCGTTCTTCCGGTAGAATGTCCTGCACACGCCGGCGGATCCAGGAGCCGGCGCTTTTCGTGAGACAGGCGCATCCAGACCGGACGACGGGAGGGCTCGAAGCGTGTTCGATGTCGGCGACAAGGTCGTGTATCCCCACCACGGCGCGGGGACGGTCGAGAAGAAGGAAGTCAAAGTCGTGCTCGGCGAGGAGCGCGAGTACCTGACGATCCGGATCCTCCACAACGAGATGACGGTCAACGTGCCCGTCGACAACTGCGAGAAGGTCGGGCTTCGCGGTGTGATCGACCTCGAGATGGTCGAGGTCGTCGTCAAGGTCCTCCTCGGCGGGTCGACCGAAATGCCGAAGAACTGGAACCGCCGCTTCAAGCACAACCGCGACAAGATGAAGACCGGAGACATCCTCGAGCTCGCGGAGGTCGTCCGGAACCTCGCGTTGCGCGACCACGAGAAGGGGCTCTCGACGGGCGAGAAGCAGATGTACGTCAAGGCGAAGAAGATCCTCGCCTCGGAGCTCATGTACGCGAAGGACCTCTCCGAGGACGACGCTCACGCCTGGCTCGAAGAGGTGCTCGCCAATCCGGCGAAGCCGAAGCGGGCAAAGGCGAAGCCGAAGACGGCGGCGACCGCGACCGCCTGACAGCGCTTTCGCGTCGCGAAAAGCGCTAGGCGAGCATGTTCGGTGACCGGAGCGTCTAGCGCCTCCGGCGGAGCCGGAGGCGTGTGGTGCATTCTCGTCGCCGCGGGCTCGGGCGCGCGGCTCGGAGGTGAGCGCCCGAAGGCGTTCGCGAATCTCGCCGGGCGTCCGCTGCTCGCGGAGAGCCTCGAGCGCCTCGACGCCTCGGACTGGATCGACGCGATCGTCGTCGCCGCCCCGGAGGGTTGGGAGGAGCCGGCGATCCTCCTCGCGGAGGAGCTCGTCGCCTCCAAGGTCGCCGCCGTCGTCACGGGCGGCGCGACGCGCGCCGAGTCGGTACGGATCGCCCTCGACGAGGTGTCCGGCGACGTGCTCGTGGTGCTCGTCCACGACGCCGCGCGTCCACTCGTCGGCGAGGCCGTCGTCGAGCGCTTGCTCGGACGGCTCGCGGAAGGGGCCGACGGCGTCGTGCCCGGTCTCCCGATCGGGGACACGGTCAAGCGGGTCGAACGCGGTCTCGTCGCCGAGACCGTCGACCGGGACGGGCTCGTCGCAGTCCAGACCCCGCAGGCCTTCGTCGCCGACCGCCTGCGCGCTGCGTATGCGGGAGAGATCTCCGGCGCAACCGACTGCGCCTCGCTCGTCGAGCGGGCGGGCGGGAGCGTGGCCGTCGTCGCGGGCGACCCGCGGCTCGTCAAGGTGACGACCGCGGACGACCTCGAGCACGTGGCCCGGTTGCTCGCAGGTGAGGCCCCGTGACGATCCGCGCCGTCTTCTTCGACGTCGGCGAGACCCTCGTCGACGAGGAGCGAATCTGGCGGGAGGTGGCACGTGCCGCAGCGCTCCGCCCCACGTCGTGTCGGCGGCGCTCGGGCTGACGATCGAGCGGGGAGAGGATCACTGGGCGCTGTGGGACCATCTCGGCGTCGAGCGGCCGCTGGGCATCTGGGACCGATTCGGCTACGAGGCGATCGAGACCTCTGTCCGGACGCCGTCGCGTGCCTCGAGCGGCTCCGCGCGGACGGGATGTTCGTCGGGCTCGCCGGCAACCAGAGCGCAACGATGGAGGCGTGGGCGCGCGAGACGCTTCCCGCCGACGTCGTGACGAGCTCGGACGGCCTGGGCGTCAGGAAGCCCGACGTTGCGTTCTTCCACCGACTCGTCGGCCTCTCCGGCGTACCGGCCGACGAGGTCGCATACGTGGGCGACAGGGCCGACAACGACGTGCGTCCGGCCCTCGCGGCCGGGCTCGTTGCCGTGCACCTCCGGCGTGGCCCGTGGGAGCAGTTGCAGCCGACACCCGGACGGGGCGATTGCGATCGAGTCGCTTTCCGAGTTACCGCGCGCCCTCGCGACCCTGGGCCGCTGAGCCCCCTCTACGCGAGTGCTTGCAGGGCGTCGCGCAGCTCTGCGACCCGCGCCTCACCCAGCTCGGCCCGCGTGTCGCGCTCGAGTCGCGCCAGCACGTGCTCTGCAACCGGTTCGAAGCGGCGTGCCTTCCCCGTCAGGTGGATGACCGTGGCGCGGCCGTCGCCGGGATCGGCGTGACGTTCGACCAGACCGTCGCGCTCGCACAGCCTCACCATCGTCGTCATCGTCTGTTTCGAGAGACCGGCGCGCCGCGCGATCTCCCCGATCCGGAGCCCGTCCTCTTCGAGGAGTGGGATCAGGACCGAGCCGTACGAGGCTCGCACCTCCGGAAAGCCGGCCGCCCGAAAGGCCGACTGAAGGCGCTCGTTCCACCGCTGCGACGCCTTCGCCAGCAGGTAGCCGAGGTCGTCACGGGTCGCCCGGGCCATCCTCCGTCTACGCGTCCGTCTCGAGCGTCGCGCGCGCTCCGCCGTACGGGTCGTCGATGATCACGCTCCACGAACCGTCAGGCCGGCGCCGGAGGACGTCTGCACTCAGTCCTCCCTGTCGGATCGCGGTCCCGTCCGGCGAGGTTGCCTCCATCGTCCAACGGTAGGCGACGAGGGCAGTGTCCCCTGCCTCGATCACCTGCTCGACGCGGCCGCTCATCCGCGGGCTCATCGCGGCGAGCCGCTCGAGCTCGGTGCGGATCGCCTCGATCCCGCTGACCGTGCGTCCGGGTTCCGCCACGAAGGCCGCGCTGTCGTCGTAGAGATCGAGGATGGCATCGAGCCGACCCTGTTCGAGAAGCTCCGAGAAGTGCTCGATCGTCGCTGCCGGCGTCGTCGTTCCAGGTGTCATGGCCACTGGCTCTCCTTCTCTCCGGAATTTAGTCATATATAGGACTATATAGCCGAGGTGTGTGACGTCAAGTCGCCGCGACGACGCCCAAGGCGCTAGAAATCGGCTGACGATGACGATCGCGGCGCCATGAACGACGGTCACGAGCTGTCGCTCGTCGAGCGCTGGCTCGCCGCCGGCGACGCCTGCGACCTCGACGTCTTCGACGAGGTCCTGCACCCCGAGGTCGTCGTGCACGCGCCCGCAGGGCTGTCGACCCACGGGGTCGACGCGGAGAAGGAGGTGTGGCGCCAGGGGCTGGCCGCGATTCCAGGCCTGCGTCACGACGTCCAGGAGGTCGTGCGGGATGGCTCGACGCTGGTCGCCCGGGTCGTCGTGACGGGCACGTTCGAGCGAGCGCTCGGCGAGCTACGGCCGACGGGCCTGCCCTTCCGTCTCGACCAGGCCGTCATCGCGCACGTCGCGGACGGCAGGATCGTCGAAGCCTGGGAGATCGCGAACCTCCTGCCGCTCGTCACGGGCCCAGCGGTCGGCGGTGACCGGTGACCGACCTGCGGGTCGGGCTCGGCGTCGACGCGCACGCCTTCGGCGACGGCGTCCCTCTCGTCCTCGGCGGCGTGACGATCGACCATCCACGCGGCCTCGTCGGCCATTCGGACGGCGACGTCGTCGCCCACGCGCTCACCGACGCGCTGCTCGGCGCCGCGGGCCTTGCGGATATCGGCGCGCTCTTTCCGTCGGACGACGAGCGCTACGGCGGCGCGAGCTCCCTCGCCCTGCTCGCCGAGGCCTACCGGCAGGTACGCGAGGAAGGCTTCACGCTCGTCAACGCCGACTGCGTGGTGATCGGCGAGGAGCCGCGCGTTGCACCGCATCGCGCGGAGATGCGCCGTCGCCTGGCCGAGGCACTCTGGGTCGAGCAGGGGCTCGTGAACGTCCGCGCGACGACGACCGACCGGCTCGGGTTCGCCGGCCGCGGTGAAGGTCTCGCCGCGGAGGCTGTCGCGCTGCTGCGCACGGTTCCCTGATCGAGCCTGCCCGGGACACGACCCAGGACTTCCCACCGGCGTCCGGACCCGCTATGGTCGAAGGAGACAGTCCCTTCGAGACGGAAGGGTGGACGTTGGAGCAGATTCCACCGGACTAGTCGAGCGCGCACCGCCCAGTACGTGGGCGTGCGCCGGCCGCGACGTCCGTCCGCGGCCAGACCCTTATCGGAGCCGACCGGCAGCATGGCGTTCTGCGCGTTCTCCGGGAGGCACCTCGCGACCCCTGGTGCGCCGACGGGCAGACGTGACGCGCCGGGGGTCGCGGCATGCTGCGGTCGATGTGGCTCGGCGCTGCTCGCCGGCCGCGGGGGTCGCCCGAGCACGTCGGCGTTCGTCCTGGCGCCCTCGACGGCGATCCGGGGATGCCCCCTCCACCGCGTCTCACTCGTCGTGGCCGGGGAGGCGTACCTTGCCGTCCGCGACGACCACGAGGCCGTCGCGCCCGAGCGCCTCGACGACGCTCGCCTCGAGCGTCTCGACCGGCTGAGGGCGGCTCGCGACCAGTCGAAGCAACTCGGCTCTCCGCTGCCGGAACGAGCCGTGGAACGGGGTCTGCTTGCGCCGCGGCTCGTCGCGGGTGCCGCGGGAGGGGCACGCCGTCGCGAGCGGGCACGAGCCACACCGCGGCACGCGGGCGAGGCAGACCGTCGCTCCGAGGTCCATCAGCGCCTGCCCGGCGTGGCTCGTGAAGTCGTGCCTAGTGCGCCGCTCGACGCGCTGGACGTTGACGTCCCGCGGGAGGACGTCCTCGCCGAACGCGAAGCAGCGGAGCGCCGCGGCGGTGTACGGGCCGACGCCCGGCAGCCCGGACAGGTCGTCGGGCCATCCGCGCTCCGCGACGTGGCGTGCCGCGCGGTGGAGCGCCAGCGCCCGGCGGTTGTAGCCGAGCCCCTGCCACTCGACGATGACCTCGGCAGCCCGTGCCTCGGCGAGCGCTGCTGCGGTCGGCCACCGAGCGAGCCACCGCTCGTAGCGCGGCACGACGCGCTCGACCTGCGTCTGCTGCAGCATCACCTCGCTGACGAGGATCGCGTACGGATCGCGTGTCCGCCGCCACGGGAGGTCGCGGCCTTCGCGCTCGTACCAGGCAAGCAGGAGATCCTCCAGGGCGGTAATCCTACGAGCCTCCGCGCGAGCGCTCGAGCTCTGGTCCCGCCTCCGGGAGGCATACACTCGCCGGTGACGTGATCCGTCTGCCTCCGGCCGCGGTCGCCGTCGTCGCCCTCCTCGCGACGGCAGGTTGCGGCGGCGGGGGCCAAGGCGCGTCGGCGGCAGAGATCGTCTCGCGGAGCGCGTCGGCGACGGAGGCGGTGAAGCGGTTCCATTTCACGCTCGACGTCCGGAACGTGCCCCGCACGAGTACGGGGCTTCAGCTCACCTCGGCCGAGGGGGACGTCGTCGTGCCGGATCGCGCCCGGGCCGACGTCGCCGGCAACTTCGCCGGGGTGTCGATCACCACCCGGATCGTCGCGATCGGCGAGGACGTCTGGCTCGAGAACCCGCTCTCCGGCGCCTGGGAGACGATCGACGTCTCCACCACGCCGATCGCGCTCCTCGATCCCTCGCGCGGCGTGCTCGGGGTGATGCTGGGCATCGTCGACCCGAATGACGAAGGCGCCGAAGACGTCGATGGCGTGACCCTGCGCAAGGTGTCCGGCACGGCCACCGCCGCCGACGTGGCGCCCCTCGTCGCGGTCGCGCCGTCCGCGCGGGAGGTGCCGGTGATGCTCTGGATCGGCGAGGACGACCAGCTCCTCCACCGAATCGAGGTCTCGGGGCCTGTGGCCGCCGGCGAGCCCGGCGACGCCGTGCGCGTGGTCGAGATCTCCCGGTTCGACGAGCCCGTCACGATCGAGGCGCCGGACGGGGCCGGCTAGCCCGCCGGGCACGCCTGCGAGCCGTGTCGCTCCTGCTCGCCGCCCACGGGGTTGCGCGGACCTACGGCCGCCTCGAGGCGCTAGCGCCGACCGATCTCACGGTTCGACCGGGCGAGGTCGTCGCGCTCGTCGGCCCGAACGGGGCCGGTAAGTCGACGCTGCTGGCGATCCTCGCGGGCGCGCTTCCGGCGACCGGGGGGACGGTCGAGCTGGGCCCCGCCGTGACGCGGGTCGGCTGGGCGCCGCAACGGCCGGCGCAGTACGGGCACCTCTCGGCGCGTGAGAACCTCGAGCTGTTCGCCCGGCTCACCGGTCTCGACGACCCGGACGCGGCGGCGTCGGCGATGCTCGAGCGGATGGGGCTTCCGGCGGGGCCGGGACATGCCTCGCAACTCTCGGTCGGGAACCAGCAGCGCCTCAACCTCGGGCTCGGCCTGCTGGGCGAGCCCTCCGTGCTGCTGCTGGACGAGCCGACCGCCTCCCTCGACCCCGAGCAGCGGCGGCGGCTCTGGCAGCTGCTCGGCGAGGTTCGCGAGCGCGAGGGCGCAGTGTTGTTCGCGACGCACTCGCTCGAGGAGGTCGCCCGCTTCGCGAGCCGCGTCGCCGTCCTGCTCGAAGGGCGGATCGTCTTCGAGGGCGCGCCTGCCGAGCTCGATCGTGCGACGCCGGAGGTCCAGGGCACGTGACCGCGATCGCGCTCCTGCTCGCGAAGGATGTGCGCCGTCTCGCGCGCTCACCGCTCCTCGTCGCCGCACTCGTCGTGTATCCGCTCCTGATCGCCCTTCTGCTCGGGCTCGTGGTGCGCTACGCGCAGGAGCGCCCGAGCGTCGCACTGGTGGACGCGGCCGGCTTGCCGGCGAGTCTCCAGCTCGGCGACCGGCGCTTCGACCTGCGCGCCCTGTTCGAGGACGCCGCCGAGGTCGAGCTCGTGCGCATGCCGTCCGAGCAGGCCGAGCGGGAGCTCGCAACGGGGCGGGTCGTTGCCTCGCTCACGATCCCCCGGGACTTCACGGTCAAGCTTCGCCGGCTGAACGAGAGCCCGCGCATGATCCTGCGCACCTCCCGTGGGGTGGTGGGCACACGTGTCGTCGAGAAGATGCGCGCCCTCACCTACGGGATCAACCTCACCCTGCAGAAGGCGTACATCGACGCGAACCTCGGCTACGTCGAGCTGCTGAAGCGTGGCGGTACGGGAAGGCTGGGCGAGACCGACGTCAGGGTGATGGGCCTCGACGAGGCACGTCGCGAGCTCGAGCGGCTCGCCGGCTCGCGGGACCGCGAGGTGGCGGCGGTGGCGAGAGAGCTCGCCGACTTCGTCGGGCAGGTGGGGGGAGCCGTCGATCAGGTCGCGGCGTACCTGCAGGCCACGGCGAACCCGGTCGAGCTCGTCAGCGAGGAGGAGGGAGGGCGGACGTGGCTGCTCTCGGCGCAGGTGCAGTCGTACGCGCTCGGGCTCGCCCTCGCGTTCGTGGCGGTGCTGCTCGGCGCAGCCTCGATCACGGGCGAGCGGGAAGAGCGGACGCTCGGGCGGCTGGTCCGCGGTCTCGTGCCACCCACTGTGCTCGTCGCCGAGAAGGTGCTCTTCGTCGCGGTGATCGGGGCGGCGATCGGCGTGCTTCTCGCGGTCGTCTTCGGTGCCGTCGTCGAGCTCGGCAGCGTGACCGGCGGACAGCCGTGGGCGCGCCTGCCGCTGCTCGCTGCCGGCCTCGTGCTGGCCGCCGCGGCGTTCGCTGCGCTCGGCGTCGCGCTCGGGACGCTCGCCCGCGACGCGAGCGGCGCGATGTTGCTCGCGCTTCTCGTCGGGCTCCCCGTCGTGCTCCTCGGCGTGGTCCCCGCCGGCTCCTTCGCGCTCGCCGACACGCTCTCTTCGCTCATGCCGTTCGGGCACGCGGTCGACCTGGCGACGGCGGCGCTCTACGACGCCGACCCCTGGGGGGCTGCAGCCCGGGAGGCGGCCTGGCTGGTCGGGCTCACGGTCGCGTTCGCGCTCGCGGCTCGACTCACCTTCCGCCGCCTCCTTGTCTGATGCCTTTTCCGGCAACGAGCGGTTTGCGCGGCCCGGAGGGCGGGCGCGTACCTCTGTAGCGTTGCGGCATGCTGCTCTACAACTCACCGGTCTCGGGCAACTGCTACAAGGTGCGGCTGCTCCTCGCCCACCTCGGCCTTCCATACGAGCGCCGCGACCTCGACGTCGTCGACCGCTCGAACCGCGCCGAGGTGCTGGGCAGCCTCAATCCCGACCTGCGGGTGCCGACGCTCGTGCTCGACGACGGACGCCCGCTCGCCGAGTCGGGCGCGATCCTCTGGTACCTGGGCGAGGGAAGCCGCTTCGTTCCGGCCGACCGGTTCGAGCGGGCGAAGGTACTGCAATGGATGTTCTTCGAGCAGTACACGCACGAGCCCGCGATCGCGGTCGTTCGGTTCCTCCTCGCCTACTCGGGCCAGGCGGAGAGTCACGCGGCGCTCGTCGAGAGCAAGACACGGGACGGGTACCGGGCCCTCGACGCGCTCGAGCGGCATCTCGCTGGCGCGGACGGGTACGTCGTGGGCGAGGCGATGAGCCTCGCGGACATCGCCCTCTACGCGTACACGCACGTCGCGGGGGAGGGAGGCTTTGACCTCGGCGGCCATCCGGCAATCACGGCATGGCTCGGCCGGGTCGCAGCCGAGCCGGGCCACGTGACGATCGGCGCCTGAGCCGGGACGGCTCTTCATGCGCGGCGGAGACTGCGGCCCGCCGACCCGGTGTCAGACACAGGTGTCCGTCAAGGCCGAACCGCGCCGACTCTGTGCCGCTTCGTCCACAACGCGGGCATAGCTCGCATGACGGTATCGGCGGCGCCGGCGAAGACCGTGGACGCCGGCCCGGGTGCGAACGAACCGTTGCACCGCATGAACGCAGGGCTCGGAACCTGTGGGATCCTTGACACGAAGTCGGCATTGCTCGCCCTTGACACAGATCGGTGTCTGACACCGTTCGACCCGGGGCGGCGCCGCGCGCTGACGCTAGATTCGCAGCAGTGACCGTTCGAGTCCGGTTCGCACCGAGCCCCACGGGGTCGCTCCATCTGGGCAACGCGCTGACGGCCGTCGCGAACAGGCGCTTCGCGGACGAGCACGGCGGCCTGTTCGTGCTTCGCATCGACGACACCGACCCGGTGCGAACGTTCGAGGGCGGTGAGAAGGTGATCCTTGCGGACCTTCGCTGGCTGGGAATCCGCTGGGACGAGGGCCCGGTGCGGCAGAGCGAGCGGTCGGCGCTCTACGCGGCAGCGGCGGAGCGCGCCGAGCGCGACGGAGGCGCCGTGCGGGACGCCGACGGCTCCCTCCGGCTCGACGGGGTGACGCTGCTGCGGGGCGACGGGAGCGCGACCTACCAGCTCGCGACGGTGGCCGACGACCTCGACCTCGAGATCACGCATGTCATCCGCGGCTCCGACCATCGTCCGAACGAGCCGTTGCAGCGGCGCATCGCGGTCGCGCTCGGGGGAGCGCTGCCCGAGGTGATCCACCACGGGCTGCTGCTCGGCGAGGACGGGAGGAAGCTCTCCAAGCGCCACGGCCACGCGTCGGTGGCCGACCTCCGCGAGGACGGCATCCCTGCCACGGCGCTCCGCGCGTACCTCGACGAGCTCGGGCTGCCCGTCCACGACGTCCATCTCGATCCCGCCCGCATCGGGAGGCTCGCGATCGAGGCGATCGCGGCGATGCCCGACGACGAGCTCGTGGCCGCCGCCGGCGCGCCCGTCGAGGCGGCGCCCGCGCTGCGGGGCGCGAGGACGCTCGTCGAGGCGCGAGAGATCGCCCGTCAGGTCGTCTCGCCCGCGCCCGTCGAGCTGTCGCCCGAGACGGGGCCGACGCTCGAGCGGTTCGCCGAGCTTCGCGCCGGAGCGCCGGACAGGCTGGACGAAGCCGCGGCCCGCACGATCGTGCGGGAGCTGAAGGCAGTGGGCGGCGACCTGCGCGCGCTCAGGCTCGCGCTGACCGGAGAGCCGCGCGGGCCCGAGCTCTGGACCGTCGTCGCCGCGCTGCCCGCAGCCGAGGCGCTCGAGCGCGCCCGCCGCGCGGCGGGGCGAGGCTAAAGCCCCGCCCCCGCCGACTACGATCGGCGAGATGCGCCTCCTGGATACGCTGACCGATTCGCTCGTCGAGCTGCCGCCGCCGCCCGAGCCGATCGGGATCTACGTGTGCGGCCCGACGGTCTACCAGCGGGCGCACATCGGCAACGCGCGGCCCTTCGTCGTCTTCATGTGGCTCGCGCGCTGGCTCCGCGCGCGGGGCCACGACGTCCGGCTCGTCCACAACATCACCGACGTCAACGACAAGATCTACGAGGCGGCGCCGGGGCGGAGCGCGGCGCGGGCCCGCGAGGCGACGGCGTGGTACCTCGAGGACACCGAGGGTTTCGGCCTCGGCATGCCCGACGCGCAGCCGCTCGCGACGGAGACGATCCCAGAGATCATCTCGATGATCGAGGAGCTCCTCGCCTCGGGGCACGCGTACACGGTCGACGGCGACGTCTACTTCCGGGTGGCGCGCTTCGCGGGCTACGGCGCGCTGTCGGGTCACCGGCCGGACCAGGTCGAGGAGCAGGAGCCGAGCCCGGCGAAGGAGGACCCGCGCGACTTCGCGCTCTGGAAGGCGACGAAGGAAGGCGAGGACACCTCGTGGGAGACCCCGTGGGGCGTCGGACGCCCGGGCTGGCATATCGAGTGCTCGGCGATGGCGGCGAAGGAGCTCGGGCCCGAGTTCTGGATCCACGGCGGCGGCGTCGACCTCGTCTTCCCTCATCACGAGAACGAGCGGGCGCAGTCGCTCTCGGTCGGTCATCCGTTCGCGCGGATCTGGATGCACAACGGCCTGCTCCGCTTCACGGGCGAGAAGATGTCGAAGTCGCTCGGAAACGTCGCCACGATCCGCGAAGTCCTCGACGAGTGGGGTGCGGAGACCGCGCTCGTGTTCTTCCTGACGGCCCACTGGCGCAAGCCGATCGACTTCTCGGAGCAGACGATGGCGGCCGCCGCGGCCCAGTGGCGCCGCCTCTCCGAGGTGACTGTCGCCGATGAACACCCGCCGAGCCCGTCTTGGGATGAGTTCGTGGCATGCCTGGAAGACGACTTCAACACACCCGAAGCGCTTTCGATCCTCCACCGTTGGCACGCGGCTGGAGTTGCCGACCTGCTCGAACGCGGCCTCGACGTGTTCGGCCTGCCAACGCCCACTCGGGTGCACAAGGCCCACGTGTCGTTCGGAATGAGGTTCGAAGACGCGGTACCGGGTGAGATGAGCCGTAAGGTGCCCGCGCACGTCGTGGAGCTCCTCGAGCAACGACTCGAGGCGCGGCGACGTCGTGACTACGCGACCTCGGACGAGCTTCGCGCACGGATACAGGCTGAGGGCTTCGAGGTCGAAGATACGCCGGACGGGAGTCGTCTGGTCATTCGCGAGCGCGAATGACGCGTGACCACGTCTACGGGCGCAACGCCGTGCGCGAGGCACTCCGCGGCCGCCGGGCGGTGCTCGAGGTCTGGGCCGGCGAGCGGGCTGCCGCGACGCTCGACTGGCTGGCCGAGGGTCCTCGCCCCCGCGTCCGGCGCGAGCGGGAGCTGACCGAGGCTGCCGGATCGCCCGACCACCAGGGCGTCGTCGCGTGGTGCGAGCCGTATCCGTACGCGGACGCGTGGGACCTCGCCGCGGTGGAGCGACCGCTGCTCTGCTGCCTCGACCAGGTGACCGATCCCCGGAACCTCGGGGCGGTCGTGCGGAGCGCTGCCGGCGCGGGCGCGACCGGCGTCGTCCTCCCGGCGCACGGGGCGGCCGTCGTCACCGCTGCCGTCTGTCGCGCCTCCGCGGGGGCGGTGGAGCACGTGCCCGTCGCCGTCGTGCCGAACCTCGCGCGGTACGTCGGCGAGGTGAAGGGCGACCGGCTGTGGGCCTACGCGGCCGTGGCGGACGGCGAGGCCCGACTGTGGGATCTCGATCTCACGGACGGCGTCGCGCTCGTCTTCGGGGCCGAGGGCAGGGGCGTGCGGCCGCTCGTCCGCCGCGCCTGCGACGGGACCGTCGCGATTCCGCTCGCGACGGCCGTCGAGTCGCTCAACGTGAGTGTCGCCGCGGCGGTCGTCCTCTTCGAGGCACGAAGGCAGCGGCAGATCTCTACCTCAACTGGAGATTGATTGTTGTCCGAGATCTCGCTTTACCTGTTCGACGGCTCCAACCTCTTCCACGCCGGGCGCTTCGACCGACGCGACGAGCTCGTCGACGAGCTTGCGAGCTTCGTCGCTGTACGGGGGGCGCGCGGCGTGGTCGTGTTCGACGGCGTGGGAGAGGATCGCGAGGTCGGTTCCCTCTCCGTGCGCTTCGCGCCGGATGCCGACTCCGTGCTCGAGCGCCTGGCAGCCGAGCGCCGGACGAGCGAGGCCGTGCTGCTCGTCACCTCCGACGCCACGTTACGGGGAACGAGCGGTCAGGAAGTCCGCAAGCGCGGCTCGGCAGAGTTCCTCTCCGAGCTCGCGGCGGTGTCCCACCGTGAGGACGCCCCGAGCCGGCTCGGCGAGCGGGTGGACCCGGAGACGCGGGCGCGACTCGAGCGGCTTCGGCGCGGGCAGTAGCCGCACTCTAGCCCCGCGAGAGCGCTCCGCCGGCGCCCGGGGGGGAACATGTGTTCTTATTACAATGGAACTTACGCAAGAGGGTTGTAACGCTTGCGCAAAGCTGCTAGCTTCCTCCTCGACCTGAGGGTGAGAGTTGGCCTTCGGGCACGCCTACACAGACCACGACGAAGGGGAGAAAGCGATGGCCGTCCGCACGCAAGCAGCGCCCAAGAGCCCGCAGAAGCTGCAGCGCGAGCTCGAGGACCTTCAGCTCGTGCTCCGGGCGCGGAACGGCTCGGACGCTGCGCGTGACGAGCTCATGCGCCGCTACCAGGGGTTCGTGCGGCTCAAGGCCAGCTCGTACTTCCTCGCGGGCGGCGACGCCGAGGACCTCGTCCAGGAGGGGATGATCGGGCTCTACAAGGCGATCCGGGACTACCGCTCGGACCGCGAGTCGTCGTTCCGCTCGTTCGCCGAGCTCTGCGTGACCCGGCAGATCATCACCGCGATCAAGTCCGCCACGCGCTACAAGCACGCGCCGCTCAACTCGTACGTCTCCTTCAGCCATACACCGGCGGGGCAGGATTCGGAGGGCGACTGCACGCTCGGCGACGCACTCCCCGGACCCGCGATCGACGACCCGTCGGTGTGCGTGATCTCGACCGAGGAGCTCCAGGCGCTGGTCGGCTGCCTCGGTACGAGCCTCTCCGGCCTCGAGTCGGAAGCGCTCCGGCTCTACCTGGACGGGCACTCGTACGAGTCGATGGGCGACGAGCTCGGCTGCGACTGCAAGACGATCGACAACGCGCTCCAGCGGGTGAAACGGAAGATCCTCGCGCACCAGGCCGGGCGCGCCGTCTTCGCCTGACCGGCGGTCGTCGAGACGTCAGCCTGACGCCCGTCGGCGCGCAGGGCCGAGGTCGCGCTCGACCTCCTCGATCAGGTCCTCGTGGAGCTCGAGGTAACGACGGAGGAACCCGATCACGATCAGCAGGTACTTGGTCCTGTGGGGGAGAGACGCAGCGGTGGCCACGCTCTCGTCGAGACGCCGACGGAGATCGGCGATGTCCCGCCTGAGCGCGCCGAGGCTCTCCCGTGTCGCCTCTTCGCCGACCAGGTCGGCAATCAGGAGCCGTAGCAGCGGATCACTCTTCAGGGGCGTGAACATGGCGGGCGTGTCGGCGTAGCCGCGCAGGGCGCCCAGGCCCTTGTCGGTCAGCCGGTAGACAGTCCGCTCACGGGTCTTGCCCGGCTCCCGGTGCGCCTCGAGGTAGCCCAGTCCCGCGAGACGCTTGGGCTCGGTGTAGTACCGGCTCTCACCGGCCCAGTCCAGCATGCGGCCGCGGCGCGCAAGGCGCAACAGGTCGTGCGCGCCGGCTCCCGTGCGCCCGACGAGACCGAGGATCTCGTATGAGAACAGGCTCAGCTCATCCCTTGACATAACTACGATCCATAGTTTATACCTACGGAACGTAGCTTACCTGGGAGGCGGAGATGATGACGTCCACGACGACCGTGAGGCGGGGGAGTGCCGACCGTTGGGGGCCGCGTTGGGGGGCGGGCGGCGGAATGGGCGGCGACGGAAGAGCAGCAGCTCCCGACGTACGAGGCCGCGATCGAGCGGGTCGGGATCGGCGAGGGAACGCGCGTCCTCGAGGTCGGCTGCGGCTCCGGCGTGTTCCTGCGCGCGGCGGCCGACAGGGGTGCGCGCGTGACGGGCCTCGATGCGTCTGCGGCGTTGCTCGAGCTGGCCCGCGCGCGGGCTCCCGGGGCCGACCTGCGCCTCGGCGACCTGCAGTTCCTGCCCTTCGAGGGCGATGCATTCGACGTCGTCGCGGGGTTCAACTCGTTCTTCTTCGCGAGCGACATGGTTGCCGCCCTCCGCGAGGCCGGCCGGGTCGCGGTGCCGGGCGGCACCGTCGTGATCCAGGTCTGGGGGAGACACGGGACGTGCGACCTCGACGTGATCAAGCCGGTGGTGCGGCCGTTCTTCCCGGGCTATGACCCGAACGCGCCGCCGCCGCCCGATCTCGCGGAGCCCGGAGCGCTCGAAGGGCTCGCCGGCGCGGCGGGTCTCGCGCCGCGCGACACGTTCGACCTCGCGTGGGCTTTCGCGTACGAGGACGACGGCGCGCTGACGCGGAGCCTGCTGGCGGCGGGTGGGGTCGGTGACGCTGCGGGCGAGCGCGAGCCGGAGGTCCGGGCGGCGCTCCTCGACGTCCTGACCCCCTTCCGGACGGCCGAGGGCGGTTACCGCCTCGAGAACACCTGGCACTTCCTGGTCGCGACGGCCTGACCGACGGGCGGGCGCGTCTCAGGCGTCGTCGACGACCTCGACGATCCCCGAGGGCGCGTCGAGGAGCTCGACCGTCCGGCGCGCCGCGGCGTCAACGTGGATGCGTGGGCGCGGCGGAAGGTCGTCCGGGTGGTACGTGCCCGGGCCGTGGAAGCTGCCGTAGCGGAGAACGACGCCGCCGGCGTCGAGCACGAGACGCTCGAGCTCCGCCTTGGCGTCTCCGCCCTCGCCCTCGAGCTCCCAGGCGACGCTCTGGGCGACGAACCGCTGCGCGCCGGCGGCGCGGGCCGCGGCGAGCAGGTTGCGCGTCCCCTCGCGGCGGATGCGGGCGTTCGCGGCGCCGTCCCCGATCAGCGAGGCGTCGTCCGGGAGGTCGGTCAGCTCGTGCAGGACGAGGTCGGGGGAGAACGCGACGACCGCCTCGCGGAGCGCATCTGCGTCGTAGACGTCGCAGACCACCGGCGTCGCCCCGGCCTCGCGCAGCGACCCGGCCCTGGCCGCCGAGCGGGTCGTTCCCGCTACCTCGTGGCCCGCGGCGACGAGCAGCGGCACCAGCCGCGTGCCGATCACGCCCGTCGCGCCGGCGAGGAAGATGCGCACGCCTACGCCTCTCCGGCGTCCCAGCGCTCCCAGCGGACGAGCTCGTCGAGCGAGAGCCGCCGCTGCGAGAGTCGCGAGACGAGCCGGGTCTCCTGCGGGTCGGAAGCCGCGTGCCCGATCGTCACGAGGCAGACGAAGTGGACGTCGCTCGGGACGCCGAGCAGGGCCTTGACGTCCGGGGACCTGCTCGGGCAGGACGCCGTAGACCCCAGCCGCGAGCCCCTCGTCGATCGCGGCGAGTTGGAGGAGCAGGAACGCCGCGCCGGCGTCGACGTACCAGTAGGGCGCGGGCCAGCCGATCTCCTCGCCGTCGCGCAGCTTGTCGGGCTGCCGGTAGCGCTCGTGGTAGCTCTCCTCGCGGGTGCCGACGAAGACGTGGACGGGCGCGGTCGAGAGCCAGGCCTGCCCGCCGGCGGCGACGTACTCGTCCTCACCGGCGAGGCGGGCGAGCTCGCGACGGGTGTCGGGATCCGTGACGACCACGAGCCGGTGCCCCTGGCTGAACCCGCCGCTCGGCGCCCGGCGCACGGTCGCGACGATCCGCTCGACCGTCTCGCGCAGGACGGGGTCCGGCAGATAGCTCCGTACCATCCGCCGGCGCTTCAGGATGTCGCTGAGCTCCATGGGACGATCCTACGGTCGAGCCGCTTCGGCAACGTGCCAGGATCGCGGCGCGAGCTCCACGTCGACTTTAGCGATTGCGTAGTCCGCAGCAAGCCGGATGAGCTTGCTCTGGCCGTTTCGCGGTGGATCGATGCGGAGCGTCGCCGCTTCTCGCGGCACGTCCTCGATCGGGGTCACGTACACGGCGGCGGTGCGTAGGTACCGCGTGTTCCCGCCGAACGGGACGGATACGTGGTATCCGAGGCCTCGGAGCGCCAGCATCACGGCGAGTGTCGTGCGGTCTCCGACGTCCTTCGGATGATCCATTCATCCAGGGTAGATAGTTGACCGGATGGACAACCTGGCCCGATGGGACAGAGAGCCGGAGAAGGGATTCGAACCCTTGGCCCCCGCTTTACAAGAGCGGTGCTCTGACCAGCTGAGCTACTCCGGCGCGCGTCCGATGGTAGTCGGCGCGCTAGTCGCGGGGCGTCGACGTGGACGGGGACGGGTGCGGCTCCCGACCCCCGATGCAGTCGAGCTCAGGCGGCGAGGCTCGCGGGCTCGGGCTCCAGACCCGCCGGCGCGACGTCCTCCGAGCGCTCGTGCTCGACGTTCGGCAGCCACTCGAGCCAGCGCGGGAGATACCAGTCCCCCGAGCAGCGTCACCGCCTCGGGGAGCAGGGACCGCCCGAACGACCGTCGCGTCGATCGGGACGGCGGTGGCGAGGCCGATGCCGAACTGCTCCGCCCGGAGGGGGGCAGCCTCACCCGCGCGCCGGGCTCGTCGCCATACGCGGCGCAGGCCGACCCGGAGCGGGCGGGGCGACGAGCATGTGGGCGGCGAGCCAGCCGACGACGACCGCGAGGCCGCCGAGAGCCGCGTCGACGAAGAAGTGGTTGCCCGTCGCGACGATGATGAGCAGCATCGCGGCCGGGTACAGCGCGCCGGCGACGCGGAGCGCTCGCCGGCTCGCGATCGTCGCGAGCGCGATGCCGACGATCAGCGCATAGCCGAAGTGCAGGCTCGGCACGGCCGCGAAGGGGTTGTACAGCGCCCCGAGCAGGTCGGAGCTCAGGTCGAGCCCGGTCGAGTGCGTCACCGTGTCGGAGAAGCCGAGGTCGGCGAGCCGAGGGGGAGCGGCGGGATAGAAGACGTAGCCCACGAGCGCGAGCGCGGTCGCGGCGACGAACGTCGTCCGCACGAGCGGGAAGCGGTCCGGGTGCTTGCGATGGATCCACGTGAGCGCGACCGCCGTACCCGCGAAATGCAGCAACACGTAGAGGAGCCCGAGCAGGGAAGGCGCGAAGGGAATCGCCTCGAACGCCTGCTGCACGCTGCGCTCGGCGTAGAGGCCGAGCGCCTGCTCGACGGCGACGATGTCCGCGGTGTGGGTCATCGCAGCCTGGACGTTCTCGGTGCCCGCGCCGCGGATCACCTCGTAGAGGCCGTAGAGCACGGCGAGGCCCGCGATCTCGCGGGTGCCCGAGTGCGAGCGTGAGAGCCAGCTGCGAACCATGACCCGAGTCTGCTCGCCGCGGAGGGCCGAGACCATGCGGCCTCCCGGCCAGGTCACGGTGCGGGGAACCGCACTCCTGCGTCACGCCTTGACCGCGACCACCTCCAGGTATTCCGCGGGGATCACGAGCGTCTCCTCCTCGACCGTGTGCTCCCGGGCGAGGGCGGCGAGGTCGTCGTAGAGCGCCTGCTCGCCCCCGGGGCCGACGCGCTCGAAGGCCGTCTTCGTGGGGCCGAACCACGTGCGAAAGACGTCGATCCAGTGCTCGGGCGAGTAGAAGCGCTGAACGAGCGAGCGGCGCTCGACGTCGATTCCGGAAACCCGGTCGCCGAAGAGCCGGCCCAGGTGCTCGTCCGTCCCCCAGAGGAGCGGCGGGTCGGCGCCCGGCGGTGGCGGAACGTGACGCGCCACGGTCCTGAACAGGTGCCCGACGAACCCGTCCGGCGTCCAGTTCGCCATCCCGATCCGCCCACCCGGCCGGCACACGCGCACGAGCTCGTCGGCCGTGCGCCGCTGGTCCGGCGCGAACATCGCCCCGAACGTGGAGAGCACGACGTCGAAGGACCCGTCCTCGAAAGGCAGCTCCTGGGCGTCGCCCTCGACGTACTCGACCTCGAGCCCCTCGGCGGCCGCACGCTCGCGACCGCGCTCGAGCAGAGCCGGCACGAAGTCGAGCCCGGTCACGGGCGCCCACGTCCGCCGCGCCGCCGCGATCGCCGTGTTCCCCGAGCCGCACGCGACGTCGAGCACACGCTCCCCGGCGCGGACGTTCGCCGCCTCGGTCAGGTTCTCGGCGACGAGGACGACCAGGTTCCCGATGATCGAGAAGTCGCCATCCGCCCAGACCTTCTGCTGCATCGCCGTAACCGCGCGCAGGTCGACACTCTCCGTTCCGCCCATCACTCGCCTCCCGAGTCGACGTCGTCGACCTTCCACGTTCGCACCTCCGGCAGTGGCTGGGCAAGTGCCGGCGCCTCGAGCGTCGGCGAAGGGCGAGCCGCTACGCGCGGAGGAAGGCGAGCACGGCCAGGACCCGGCGATGGTCGTCGGTCGAGGCCGGCAGCCCGAGCTTCGTGAAGATGCTCGTCACGTGCTTCTCCACGGCGCGGAGCGTCACGAACAGGCGCTCGGCGATCGCCTGGTTCGAGCGTCCTTCGGCCATCAGCTCGAGCACCTCGCGCTCGCGTGCGGTCAGCTGCTCGAGGGGGTCGTCTCGGCGCTTGCGTCCGACGAGCTCGCTCACCACCGCGGGATCGAGCGCCGAGCCGCCGTCTGCGACGCGGCGTACCGCGGTCCCGAACTGCTCGAGGTCGGCGACCCTGTCCTTGAGGAGGTAGCCGACGCCCTCGGCGCTCGTCTCGAGGAGCGCCATCGCGTAGCCGGGCTCGACGTACTGCGAGAGCAGCAGCACGCCGACGCCGGGATTGCGCTCGCGGATCTCGCGTGCGGCCCGGAGCCCCTCGTCGGTGTGCGTCGGGGGCATCCGGATATCGATCACCGCGACGTCGGGCTTGTGCATCGCCACGTGGCGGAGGAGATCCTCCGCCGTTCCCGACTGGGCCACGACCTCGAATCCTGCCTCCTCGAGGAGCCGTGCGACGCCCTCGCGGAGCAGGACGGAGTCGTCGGCGAGGACGACCCGCCGTGCGTCGCCCAGCTGCGAGACAGTGCCGCGGAGCGGCGGGAAGTCGCGCGGCAGCCCGTCGGCGATCACCTGGTGGATCCGCTCCGGGTCGGGCAGCCCTTGCAGGCGGTGCGTGCCGAGGTCGCGCGTCTCGACGCCGGAGGCGAACGGCGCCGCCGTCGACGAGAGCAGGATCTGGCCGCCGTGGCCCGCCGCCGCGATGCGCGATGCCCTGATCACGTCGAGGCCCGTGTAGCCCTCCTCGCCGAGCTGGGGGACGCCGGTGTGGATGCCCATGCGCACTTTGACGGTCGTCTCGTCGGGCCAGGCGTGGTCGCGGATGCGGGCCTGCCCGTCGAGCGCGGCGCGGAGCGCGGGCGGCACCTCTTCGAAGACGGCGGAGAGCTCGTCGCCGGTCGCGTCGACCTCGACGCCGCCGTTGGCTGCGATCTCCCCCGCAGCAGGCGCCGGACGTCCGCGATCAGGCCGGAGTACGCCGGCCCGACGCTCTGGACCAGCTGTGTCGAGCCCTCGACGTCGGCGAAGAGGAACGTGACGGTGCCTGTGGGGAGGGCGCTCATCCGGGTGGAGTCTACGGATGTGCTCGACGCTGCTCGCAGCGGCCTAGGGCGAGATCGCGCGCGGCCGGGTTGGGATCGTCGCGCGGATGCGCGTGCCGCCGCCGGGCGGGCTCTCGAGCGCGAACGTCCCGTCGAGCGACTCGATGCGGTCGACGAGGCCCTCGAGACCGGAGCCGCGGGTCGGGTCGGCGCCCCCGACGCCGTCATCGACGACCTCGACCTCGATGGCGCCTTCGTCCTCGACCACGCGGACCTCGGCGTACGTCGCACCGGCGTATTTCGCGACGTTCGCGAGCGCCTCGGCGGCGAGGTAGTACGTGGCCGCTTCGATCGCGGGCGGGAGCCGCTCGTCCGGCACGTCGATCTCGACGGGGATCGGCGAGCGGATCACGAGCGCCTCGAGGGCCGGGCCGAGGCCACGGTCGGTGAGGACGTTCGGGTGGAGGCCGCGTGCGAGCTCGCGAAGCTCCTCGAGCGCCTGGGCGAGCTCCGCGCGCGCCGTGACGAGGATCTCCATCGCCTTCTCCGGCTCGTCCGGCAGCCTCGACTCCGCCAGGCGGAGCGAGAGCGAGAGCGCGGCGAGTCGCTGCTGCGCGCCGTCGTGGAGGTTCCGCTCGAGCCGCCTCCTGGCGGCGTCGGTCGCAGCGACGATCCGGCTCCTCGAGGCGCGCACCTCGGCTTCCTGGCGCTTGCGGTCGGTCACGTCCGCGCCGGACACGAGCACGCGTGCGTTCCCGAACGGGTCGGTGATCGGGGTCGCGGTCCACGCGACCGCACGCTCGCCGCCGCCGCGCACGAGCCAGCTCGACTCGCGCTCGGCCTGCGGCACCCCGTTGGCCGCCCCCGCGATCGCCATGCGCGCGGCGAACTCGTCCTCCGGGGCGACGAGCTCGAGGAACGACGTTCCCTCGAGCTCCCGCTCGGTACGGCCGAAGACGACCGAGAACGCACGGTTCGTGCCGTGGGGGACGACGACCGCGTCGTGGTCGGTCACCACGATGAAGCTCGGGATCGTGTTGGCGACGGTCGTCGCGAAGTCCCACTGCCGCTGGAGCTCGACCTCGCGGCGCTTGCGGTCGGTGATGTCGAGCCCGCCCGCGATGATCCGGACGACGTCGCCGTTCTCGTCGACGATCGGCGCGCTCTGCCAGGCGATCACGCGCTCCTGGCCGTGGGCGTCGGTGAAGACGTTCTCGTACTCCGCCGCCGGGAAGTCGGGCGCGGCGTCGTGGAAGCGCTGGACCATGGCGTCCCGCTCCGAGGGGTCGATGAAGACGTCCCAGAAGTACCGTCCCTCGATGCTGGCCCGGTCGTCGACTCCGCTCGCCACCTCGACGGCCCGGTTGAAGTTCCGCATCCGTCCCTCGGTGTCGACCACGGAGAGGAGGCTCGGCGCCGTGTTGAGGATTGTCTCGAGGAACCGGTACTGGGCGCGGAGCTCCGCCTGCAACCGCTCCTTCTCGAACGCGAGCGAGGCCGTCGCGGCCACCGCGTCGACGAGCTCGCGCTGGTCGGCCAGGGTACGGTCGTGCAGGAGCGCGGCCACCCGCTTACCACCGTGCTCGACGAAGGTGGCCGCGTGGGCGCCGCGCGCGATCGGCTCGGTCATCGTGCGACCGTCCTCGTCGACCCACGCCTGGCGCTGGGACGACCAGTAGGCGAGACCGAGCGACGGGTCGCCGAGCGTGTCCGCGAGCGCGTCCCGGAGCCGCCGTCCGTTGCCGAGGGCGATCACGAGGTCGGCGATCCCGGCACGAGCCAGATGCGTGCGAAGGATGCCGGCCAGGAACGCGACGGGCATCAGCGCGAGCGCCGCCAGCGCCGCGAGCTCGATCGCGAACCCCGCATCGGCGTCGATCGTCCAGACGACGTTCGACACCACGAGCCCCACGAGGGCGATCAGCGTGAAGAAGTAGACGGGGCCGATGACCCGCCGGAGGGGCGGTGAGGCAGCACGGAAGCGCCGGACGAGCCGGACGAACAGGATCGTCGAGACCGTCGCCGCGGACACCGCGAAGCCGAGGCCGACGACCCGCGTGAGACCCGAGCGGTCGGTGACGACGAACGCGCTCTCCGGGCACTCGTCGCAGCCCGGGACCGGCGTCGGGTCGACGAGCGAGACGAGCAGCGGGCCGAGCGTGACGAGCGCGAGCACCGTCCAGACGATCCACTCGTCGCCCGGGTGCAAACGACCGCCGGGGTACGACAGGATCAGGTGCGCGAACGCGACGAAGGCGATCCCGCTCAGGACGTAGCCGATCGTGAACGCGAGCGACGAGCCCGCGAGCTGCAGCGCACTCACCGACCAGAGCAGCCCCACGGCGAGCATCTGGGCGCCCGTCCGGTTGTCCGGCCGCCGAAGCGCGGCGACGGTCCCTGCGACCGTGAAGATGAGGCCCGCGACGGTGACCATCGCGATCAGCGCGCGCGGCTCGCCGATGTCGGCCGTGACGATCAGGTAGACGGCGCCGCCGTAGAGCACCGCGCCGAGCAGGACCGCGGCGGCGAGCCGGTGCCGGGTCACCGCAGCAGGAAGCGAACGGCGGCGCCGGTCAGTTCGGCCTTGGCGATGAAGCCGCGCGCGCCGCTCGCGCGAATCAGGCCGTTGTAGTCCGACGCTTCCCGGCTGGAGACGAGGACGACCTGCGGCCTGTCGTTCCCGAGCCGCTCGAGCACCGCGAAGCCGTCCATGTCCGGCAGCTGCACGTCGAGGAGCACGACGTCCGGCCGGAGACGGTCGATCTCGGACAGCGCCCCCGCACCGTCCTCGGCCTCGCCCACGACGGCGAAGCCGTCCGCCTCGAGGAGCGCGCGCGCACATCGTCGAAAGCTCGGGTGGTCGTCGACGATGAGGATCGTCACGCTCGTGTCCATGGTCCTATCGTGTCAGACGTCCGCGTCGCGCGTGGTGTGGCAAACCGCACCGGCTTTGTCCGCCCAGCGGGATTCGGCAGAAGCCGAATCCCGCGGCTCGGATCCCCGCCTTTCGGCGGAGCAGATCCCCTGAAGGCGTCGCCTTCGGCGCCGCGACTGCATCGAGTGGTCGCTGGTGTCTGGAAGCGCGGGCCGCTCCCAGAATTCCGCGCAGCGCAATCCTGCGCATTGCGAGGCCGATCCAGCTTCGTGCCACGCGTTGCGAGGCATTGTTGCGTGGTGCATACTCGCGCGCATGCAGACGACGCAGCTCTCTCACGACCGGCTCCTGGAGGAGCGCGCACGGTACGTGAGCGGCGGCGTCTCGACGCCGAGGCTCGTCGTCGCGAGCGCCGAGGGCGCGCGCGTGACCGACGTCGACGGCCGAGTCTTCGTCGACTTCGCGGGCGGGATCGGCTGCCAGAACACCGGGCATCGCTTCACGCCCGTCGTCGCTGCCATCCACCGGCAGGTCGACCAGTACCTCCACCAGTGCTTCATGGTCGGCGTCTACGAGCCGTACGTCGACACGTGCCGCCTGCTCGCCGAGCTCTCGCCCTGCGCGGGTGCGGAGCAGAAGTCGATCCTCGTCAACTCGGGCGCCGAGGCGAACGAGAACGCCGTCAAGATCGCGCGTGCGGCCACCGGCCGCCCTGCCGTCGTCGTGTTCGACAACGCCTTCCACGGCCGGACGCTTTTGACGATGACGATGACGAGCAAGGTGCACCCCTACAAGGCCGGGTTCGGCCCGTTCGCGCCGGAGGTCTACCGGGCACCGGCGCCCTACCCCTATCGCGGCGTCTCGAGCGACGACGCGATTGCGGGGATCGAGAAGCTCTTCAAGTCCGAGGTCGACCCCCGGACGGTGGCCTGCGTCCTCCTCGAGCCGGTGCAGGGCGAGGGCGGGTTCGTCGAGATGCCTCCCGACTTTCCCGCCCGGCTCGTCGAGCTCTGTGCCCGGTACGGGATCCTCTACGTCGACGACGAGGTGCAGTCCGGTGTCGGGCGGACGGGGAGGATGTGGGCGATCGAGCACTACGGCGGGGTCGAGCCGGACCTGCTCGTCTCCGGCAAGTCGCTCGGCGGCGGGTTGCCGCTCGCCGGAGTGACGGGTCGCGCGGAGTTGCTGGACGCCGTGCCTCCCGGCGGTCTCGGCGGCACCTTTGGTGGCAACCCGCTCTCGTGCGCGGCCGCCGTCGCCGTCCTCGAGGCGGTGCGCGAGCCGGAGTTCCTCGCCGCCGCGACGCGACTCGGGGAGACGCTGCGGCCGCGGCTCGAGGCGGTCGCCGCCTCGCACCCCGAGATCGGCGAGGTGCGCGGCCTCGGCCCGATGCTCGCCTTCGAGTTGGCCGAGCGCAGTCCCGACCGCGCGAAGGCGATCGTCGAGGCGGCGTTCGAGCGCGGATTGCTGCTGCTCGCCTGCGGTCTCTACGGGAACGTGATCCGGTTGCTGCCGGCGCTGACGATCTCGGACGAGGAGCTCGGGGAAGGCCTCGCGCTGCTCGAGGAAGCGCTGACCGTCGCCGCTCGGTGAGCCACGCGCCGGACATCCGGATCCGCGGGCTCGTCAAGCGCTTCGGCGACGTGACGGCCGTCGACGACGTCGACCTCGAGATCGAGCGGGGCGAGTTCTTCACGATGCTCGGCCCGTCGGGCTCGGGCAAGACGACGACGCTGCGGATGATCGCCGGCTTCGAGATCCCCGACGAGGGCTCGATCGAGCTGGCCGGACGGGACGTCTCGCGACTGCCGCCGTACGAGAGGCCCGTGAACACGGTGTTCCAGGACTACGCGCTCTTCCCGCACATGACCGTCGCCCAGAACGTCGAGTACGGCCTCATGGTCAAGAGGGTCGCGAAGGACGAGCGGCGCCGGCGTGCTGCGGCCTCGCTCGAGATGGTCCGCCTCGGCGGCTACGGCGCCCGGAAGCCCGCCCAGCTGTCCGGCGGCCAGCGCCAGCGCGTGGCGCTCGCGCGCGCGATCGTCAACGAGCCGCAGGTGCTGCTCCTCGACGAGCCGCTCGGGGCGCTCGACCTGAAGCTGCGCCAGGAGATGCAGATCGAGCTGAAGCGGATCCAGCAGGAGGTCGGGATCACGTTCGTCTACGTGACCCACGACCAGGAAGAGGCGCTCACGATGAGCGACCGGATCGCGGTCTTCCACCGCGGCCGGATCGAGCAGATCGGGCCGCCGGCGGAGGTCTACGAGCATCCCGAGAGCGAGTTCATCGCGGGCTTCGTCGGGGTCTCGAACGTGATCGAGCGGGAGGGCCGTAGGTACACCGTGCGGCCGGAGAAGATCCACGTGCTGGCCGACGGCGCGCAGGCGCCGGACGGCGTGCGCGTGGAGGCGGGAACGGTTCGCGACGTCCAGTACGTCGGCCCCGTGACGCGGTACCACGTGACCCTCGACCGGGGCGGCGAGCTCCAGATGCTCGCCCAGAACCTCGAGGAGGGCTCGATGGAGGTGCTCGCGTCGAAGGGGCGGCGCCTGCGACTGCAGTGGCGCCCCGAGCACGAGTCGGTAATCGTCGAAACGGAGGAAGGGAATGCGTGAGCGAATGCGGCGGCAGGCCGTCCGGACAGGTCTGCTCGCTCTGGTGGGAGCACTGGCGATCGTGGCCGCGGGCTGCGGCGGCGACGACGGTGGCTCCAGCGCGTCGATCGAGGGCCTCGGCTCCTCGCTCGAGGAGATCCAGGAGAAGGCCCGCGAGGAAGGCCAGGTCAACGTCGTCCAGTGGCCGGGCTACGCGCAGTTGACCAAGGAGTTCGCCGAGGCGACGGGCTGCACCGTGAACACGAAGGACGGCGGTAGCTCGGACGACATGATCTCGCTGATCCAGACGGGCGAGTACGACGGTGTCTCGGCGTCCGGCAATGCGAGCGTGCGGCTGATGGCGACGGGCGAGGTGGCTCCGATCGACCCCGAGCTCGTCCCGAACTTCGCGGACGTGCAGGAGGGGATCAAGAACCAGGACTACAACTCCCTCGACGGCGAGCCGTACGGTGTCCCCCACGGACGCGGCCCCAACTACCTGATGTTCCGCACGGCCGACGTGCCGGAGGAGACGGACACCTGGGGCGTCATCTGGGAGGACGACCAGCTCGCGAAGTACAAGGGCAAGATCTCGATCTACGACGACTCGATCTTCATCGCGGACGCTGCGCTCTACCTCAAGGCGACGCAGCCCGACCTCGGGATCGAGAACCCGTACATGCTGAACGAGGAGCAGTTCAACGCTGCCGTCGACCTGCTGAAGAAGCAGGCGCCGAACGTGGGCGAGTACTGGCCCGGCGACGCGGCCAAGCAGATCCAGTCGTTCACGAACGGCGACAGCGTCGTCGGCACGACGTGGCCGTATCAGTACGTCCAGCTGACCGGCGCCGACCCGCCGGTGGCCGTCAAGGCGCTCAAGCCGAAGGAGGGCACGACCGGGTGGTCCGACACCTGGATGATCTACTCCCAGGCGGCGAACCCGAACTGCATGTACCTGTGGATGAACCACATGATCTCGCCGGAGGCGCAGGCTGCCGTCGCCGAGGGATTCGGGGAGGCTCCGGTCAACCTCAAGGCCTGCGACCTGACGAAGAACCCGAACCACTGCGACGAGTTCCACGCCGACGACGAGTCCTGGTGGGAGGACGTCTACTACTGGACGACGCCCGCAGAGGACTGCGCGGACGACGACGACTCGACCACCTGCAAGACGCAGGAGGACTGGAAGACCGCCTGGACCGAGATCCGCGGCTAGGCGAGGTGCGCTCGCTTCGCGATTGCACCTAGAAGAACACGGGGGCGGCTCCGTCGGGCCGCCCCTCGTTCTCGAAGGTCAAGCACATGTCCTCGAACGAGCCCGCACTTCTAGCGCCGCCCCGGCCCGGAGGGCCGGGGCGGCGCCTGTCGACCTTCCTGTTCCGGCACCCCGGGCCCGGCTCGCCGCGTTGCTCGCGCTTCCGCTCGCGTGGCTGGTGATCGTCTACTTCGGGTCGCTGTTCGTCCTCCTGCTGTCCGCGTTCTGGGACACCGATCCGTTCACGGCGGAGATCGTCCACACGTTCACGCTCGAGAACTTCCAGAAGATCATCGAGACGCAGGTGTACCGCGACGTTGCGTGGCGGACGATCCAGATGGCGGTCTTCGTGACGATCGCGGACATCGTGCTCGCGTTCCCGATCGCGTACTACATGGCGCGCGTCGCAAGCCGGCGCAGGCGCAACCTGCTCGTCGTCGCCGTCCTGCTGCCCCTCTGGGCGAACTACCTCGTGAAGGCGTACGCGTGGCGAACGATCCTCTCGGAGGGTGGGGTGATCAACTGTGCGCTCGAGCCTTTCGGTCTGAGCTTCGACGGCTACTCCACCGTCGGCCTCTGGCTCGTGTTCACCTACCTCTGGCTACCGTTCATGATCCTCCCGGTCTACGCCGGGCTCGAGCGGATCCCCGCGTCGCTCCTCGAGGCATCCGCCGATCTCGGGGGTCGCTCGTTCACGACCTTCCGGCGCGTCATCCTGCCTCTCGCCTTCCCGGCTGTGGTCGCCGGCTCGATCTTCACGTTCTCGCTCACGCTCGGCGACTACATCGCACCGGGCCTGATCACGAGCGAGCAGTTCATCGGCACCGTGATCTACAACATCCGCGGCCAGGCGCTCCCGACGGCCGCGGCGTACTCGATGGTGCCGATCGTCGTCGTCATCGCCTACCTGTTGGTCGCCCGGAAGCTGAAGGCGTTCGAGTCACTGTGAGCCGTCACTGATGGTCGAGTCGCGCCTCACCCGCTGGCTCCTGCGCGCAGGGACGGGCCTCACGCTCGTCTTCATCTACGGCCCGCTGCTCGTGATCGGGCTCTACGCGTTCAACCGGAACGTGACGCAGAAGTGGCCGATCGAGGAGTACAGCACGCGGTGGTTCTCCGTCGCGTTCAACGACGACGGCGTCCGCGAGGCGCTCACGCTCTCGATCCTCGCCGCGCTGGGGGCGACGGCGATCGCGCTCGTCCTCGGCACGCTCGCCTCCCTCGCCGTCGCGCGCTACCAGTTCTTCGGGCGCGAGGTGATCACGTTCGCGGTCGTCCTTCCGATCGCCCTCCCCGGCATCGTCACGGGGCTCGCGCTCCAGGCCACGATCGTGGACGTCCTCGGCCCGATCGGCGTGTCGTTCGGGCTGGCGACGATCATCGTCGGCCACGCGACGTTCTGCGTGGTCGTCGTCTACAACAACGTGATCGCGCGCATCCGGCGGACGTCCGGCGCTCTCGACGAGGCGTCCGCCGATCTCGGCGCCGACTACTGGCAGACGACTCGGTACGTCATGTTCCCGCAGATGCGCACGGCGCTCCTCGCCGGCGGCCTGCTCGCGTTCGCGCTCTCCTTCGACGAGGTCGTCGTCACGATCTTCACCTCGGGCGCGCAGCAGACGCTTCCGATCTGGATCTTCGCGACCCTCGCGCGCCCGGCGCAGCTGCCGATCGTGAACGTCGTCGCCCTGTTCCTGGTCGTCGCCTCGATCATCCCGGTCTACATCGCTCAGCGGCTCGCGGGCGGCGGCGGCCCCGACGAGGAGCGCGCGCCGACGATCCCCACCGCCGCGCCGTAGGCGGGTTACAAGATCGGGACGATCGCGGCGCTCGCGGTCGTCGCGATGCTCTCGATCGGGTTTCTCGCCAGCGGGCTCATCGCGATGGAGCAGGGCCGAGACGAAGTGGGGGCCGGACGTCTTGCCCTACACGCTCGTTTCCGCACTGGCGAGGTCGTGCTCGCCTTCGTTCCTCTGAGGCGGCGAGCCGGCGCGAGCCGAAGACGTTGATCGCAGGCCTCGAGAGGCGGCGTGGTGCGCCGGGCGTTCCCCCGTTGCGCACGGGCGATGCGATCGGGCGATCACGTCGGCGACCGCCGAGCGCAGCGCGTCCGGGTTCGGGACGTCGGGCTCGCCGCCCTACCCGACATCGCCCGAGGCTGTTCGGCGCGAAGCGCCGACGTATCCGTTCGTGCAGCGTGCTACTCGGCGGCTGTCGCGACCCCGCGGGGCAGGACCCACCCGGGCCGGACGAAATGGCAGGTGTAACCGTTCGGGTACCGCTCGAGGTAGTCCTGGTGCTCGGGCTCGGCCTCCCAGAACGGCCCCGCGGGCGCCACCTCCGTGACGACCTTCCCCGGCCAGAGCCCCGACGCGTCGACCTCGGCGATCGTCTCTTCGGCGATGCGCCGCTGCTCGTCGTCGAGGATGAAGATCGCCGAGCGGTAGCTCGTTCCGACGTCGTTGCCCTGGCGGTTCGGAGTCGTCGGGTCGTGGATCTGGAAGAAGAACTCGAGGAGCTCGCGATACGAGGTCTGCTCGGAGTCGAAGACGATCTCGATCGCCTCGGCATGCGTCCCGTGGTTGCGGTAGGTCGCGTTCGGGACGTCGCCGCCCGTGTACCCGACTCGGGTCGACACGACTCCGGGCTGCTTGCGGAAGAGGTCTTCCATTCCCCAGAAGCATCCGCCGGCGAGGACGGCCTTCTCCACGGCGCCGCTCACGATCTCCCTACCTCCTTCACTCGACGACCGCTGAAGCTCACTGCCCACGGTAGCGCCGGGCGCAAGCAACAGACTGTCACAGTTTCCTATGCCTGCGCCAGCGCGCGCTCCAGGTCGGCCCAGAGCGCGTCAGGGTTCTCGAGGCCCACGGAGAACCGGAGCAGCCCCGCCGGAATGCGGTCGCCCTCCCAGCGGTGCCGTGCCTCGAGCTTCGAGCGGATCCCGCCCAGGCTGGTGGCGTTCTCGATCACGCGGACGGCGCGCTCGACCCGGCCGGCCGCCTCGCCGTCGGCGACGTCGAACGAGACGAGGAAGGAGAGCCCCGGGTACCGGACCGTCTCGACTGACGGGTGCGCGGAGAGGCGCTCGACCAGGACGCGCGCGCTGGCCTCCTGCCGTGCGAGGCGCACCTCGAGCGTCTCGAGCCCGCGGAGCACGAGCCAGGCCGTGTCCGCGGAGGCGACGATGCCCGAGAGCCGCCGCATGAGGTGGAGCCGGTCTCTCAGGTCGGCGTCCCGCGCGACGGTGACCCCCGCCAGCGAGTCGTCGTGCCCGGCGAGCACCTTCGTCGCCGAGTGGAGCGCGACGTCGCAGCCGCGGTCGAGCGGCCGAAACCGCAAGGGCGAGGCGACGGTCGCGTCGCAGACGACGGGCGCCGGATGCGCGACGGCCGCGTCGGCGTCGGGCATCGTGAGCAGCGGGTTCGCGGGCGCCTCGACGAGGATCAGGTCGGCACCGCGGGGTGGCGGTCCCGTCTGGTCGAACTCGACGACGTTCACGCCCCACGGAGCGAGGTGGTCGAGCAGCATCCGGTGGCCGTAGTACGCGCCCTGGGCCAGCGCGACGGTGCCGCCGGGCCGGAGCATCGTGAGTACGACGACCGTGACCGCGGCCATCCCGGACGGGAAGAGCAGCGCCTGCCCTCCGTCGAGCGCTCCGAGCGCGTCCTCGCACGCGACGCCCGTCGGATGGTCGGCCCGTGCGTACGAGAAGCGCCCGGGCACGCCGTCCTCGTACGGCCAGGTCGCCGACCGGTCGAGCGGCCCGTCCACGCGGCGATGCTACTCGTCGCGCCCGAGCGCTCGTTAGGCTCCCGCCCGATGGCGACGCGGCACGAGACGACCGAGGAGAAGCTCGCCTGGCTGCGCGAGCTGGGCGAAGCGGCCGCGCACGCAGGCTCGGAGAAGGCAATCGCGCGCCAGCACGAGCGAGGGAAGCTGCTCGCCCGCGAGCGCATCGAGCTGCTCCTCGACGCGGGGTCGTTCGTCGAGCTCGACCGCTTCGTGCGGCATCGCGAGACCGAGTTCGGGATGCGGGAGAAGCGACCGTGGGGCGACGCCGTCGTGACCGGGTACGGCACCGTCTTCGGCCGGCCGGTGTGCGTCTTCAGCCAGGACTTCACGGTCTTCGGCGGCTCCCTCTCGGAGGTGTTCGCGGAGAAGGTCTGCAAGGTGATGGACATGGCGGTCCGCGTCGGCTGTCCGGTGGTCGGGATCAACGACTCGGGTGGCGCGCGCATCCAGGAGGGCGTCGTCTCGCTCGCCGGCTACGCCGAGATCTTCTGGCGCAACGTCCAGGCCTCGGGCGTCGTTCCCCAGGTCTCGCTGGTCATGGGACCGTGCGCCGGAGGCGCCGTCTACTCGCCTGCGATCACGGATTTCGTGCTTATGACCGAGGGCTCGTCGTACATGTTCATCACGGGGCCCGACGTCGTGAAGACCGTCACCGGCGAGGACGTCAGCTTCGAGGAGCTGGGCGGGGCGGCCGCACACGCCACGAAGTCGGGAGTCGCGCACCTGGTCGCGCCGGACGAGCAGGCGTGCATCGACGACGCCCGGTACCTGCTGACGTTCCTGCCGCAGAACAACCTCGAGACCGCACCGTACGCGGCCCCAACCGACCCGGCCGACCGCGAGTCGCCCGAGCTCGACACGCTGATCCCGGACTCGCCGCACAAGCCGTACGACATGAAGCGCGTGATCGAGACGGTCGTGGACGAGGGTGCGTTCCTGGAGATCCAACCCCGGCACGCTGAGAACATCGTGTGCGGCTTCGCCCGGCTCGGCGGGCACGCGGTCGGCGTGGTCGGGAACCAGCCGTCGGCGCTCGCCGGCGTGCTGGACATCGACGCGTCCGTGAAGGCGGCGCGCTTCGTGCGCACCTGCGACGCGTTCAACGTCCCGCTCCTGACGTTCGTCGACGTCCCGGGCTTCCTCCCCGGTACGGCGCAGGAGTGGGGCGGGATCATCCGCCACGGTGCGAAGCTGCTCTACGCCTACGCCGAGGCGACCGTTCCGAAGCTGACCGTGGTCACGCGCAAGGCATACGGCGGGGCGTACGACGTCATGAGCTCGAAGCACATCCGTGCCGACGTCAACGTCGCCTGGCCCACCGCTGAGGTGGCGGTGATGGGTCCCGACGGTGCGGTGAACATCGTCTTCCGGCACGAGCTCGAGGAAACGGACGATCCCAAAGCGCGCCGCGCGGAGCTGATCGCCGACTACAAGGAGCGCTTCGCGAACCCGTATTCGGCGGCGGAGCGGGGGTACGTCGACGACGTGATCGAGCCGCGCCGCACCAGGCCCTACCTCGTGCGGGCGCTCGAGGCGACGCTCACGAAGCGCGAGCCCGGCCCGAAGCGCAAGCACGGCAACATCCCGTTGTAGACGGCGTGGCGGAGGCGCTCCGTCACGATCTCGGCACGATCTCGGCACGATCTCGGCACGCCTTCGTGACACTTGTTGCCGATTTGGGCGATAGAATGGAAAGTGGGTGGTGGGATGGGGTGCCCCTTGATCCGTTCGCAAATTGCGGAACCGCCCGGGCGACCCTCAATGGGCGGAACGTCGTCACCTCAACCGAGGACAGGGGCGAACGCGATCTCACGGGAGTCGCACACGGGCTCGTAGCCGATGCGGATGTAGACGGCGTTCGACGTCGGATTGGCGAGATCGGTGTAGAGGAAGCAGAAGCGCTTGCCGCGGTCGAGCGCCCGCTGCGAGACGGCGGCGGTCACGGCGCTCCCGTAGCCGCACCCGCGCCGTTCCGGGGGCGTGTACACCGGGCCGATGCGAAGCCCGTTCGGCGTGGGGCCACCGAAGCCCGCGAGCGAGACCGGCTCGCCGCCCACCTCCCAGAGGCAGATGCCGCCGCTGCCTTCGCCGCCGAGCCGTGCGTCCACGCTACGCTCGATCCGTCCCGGGTCGTCTCCGCCGTGCAGCGCCTCCTCGGTGAAGGCCGTGATCCACCCGAGCACGAGCGGGCGATCCGCGACGCCGGCGAGGCGGGCCGCGCCGTCCACGCGCCGCGGCGGCACGACCTCCACGAGCGAGTAGATCCGCTGGTCGAGCCGCGTCGCCGCCGTCACGCCGCACCGGGCGCTCCACGACTCAGCGAAGGCATCCACCTCCGGCACGCCGCCGACGACCCCGGGCAGCTCGTCCTCGATGGCGGCGACGAGCGCTTCGAGGGCGTCCGGGCCCTGCGGCCGCACGAGAACGAGGTTGTACGGGGGCGTCCGCAGAGCCGCGCCGACCACGGTGCCCCGCTCGCGCACGGCCCAACCCCGCACCTCCGGGTACACGTCGGGGTGCTCGAGCGTGAACGAGAGAATCCCGAGCGCGAGGTTGTGACGTGCCTCGTCGGCGAGGAGTACGGGCCCGGCACGCTCCAGGATCGCCTCGGCGTCGGTGAGGAGCTCGACCTCCACGTCGCGATCGTACGGGGTGCCGCGCGTGCGGCCCGCGTGGACGCCGCCGCTGCGAGCGACGCGCGATGTGGTATTAGATAGGCAATGCCTAGGAAGACTCTAACCGCAGCGCAGGCGTCCCGCGCGCTCGGGATCAGCCTCGACACGCTTCGGCGCTGGGACCGCGAGGGGAAGATCCGGGTCGAGCGCGATTCCGCGAATCGTCGCGTCGTCCCCGCGACCGAGGTCGAGCGCCTCCGCGGCGCGCAGCACGCCGACGGGCTCACGGCGCGGAACCGGTTCCGCGGCATCGTCCGCTCCGTCGAGACCGACGGCCTCCTCGCCCGCGTCGAGATCGACGTCACCGAGCCCGCGCGGGTCGTGGCGATCGTGACGCGGGAGTCGGTGGAGGAGCTCGGTCTCGCGCCGGGCGTGAGCGCAGCAGGGGTGGTCAAGTCGACGAGCGTGATGGTGGAGCGGTGACGAAGTCCATCAGCCGTCGAGGCCTGCTTGCGGCCGCCGCGGGCGGGGCGGCGTTTGCGGCGCTTCCCGCGCTTCCCGCCAAGCCGGCGCTCGCCGTGTCGGACGAGGAGCTCGCCTACGCGAACTTCTCGGTCTCGAGCGAGCTCCTGCTGGCCGACCTGTACGAGAAGGCGCTCGCCGGGACGTCCGTCACGGGCGACGCCCGGTCCACCCTCCGGATCTGTCGTCATGCGGCGCTCCAGCACGCCCGCGCGCTTTCCGGGCTCCTCGCCGGTGCCGGTCAGGACGCGCCGACGGCGGAGGACTTCGCGTTCCAGTGGCCGGACAGGGCGTTCGCGACCCCCGCCGCGACCGGGGCCACCGCCCGAACCGTCCTCCAGGCGCTGCTCGGCGTGTACCAGACCGCCGTCACGGCCGTCTCCGAGCCGAGCTACCGGACCCTGTATGCGAGCCTCGCCGCCAGCATCGGTCAGCAACTGGGGGCGCTGACCGCGCTCGGGCTGCGCGGCGTCGTCGAGCCCTTCCCCGTTGCCGTCGACCTCGAGCGCGCGAGCTCTGCGCTCGAGCCGTACCTGGGATGAGGAGGTTGCGAATGAGAGCCCGTCTGCTCGCCGTGGTCTCGCTGGCGGCTCTGGCGGCGTCGTCCGTGCTCGTCTCCGGTGCGACCGCACGTTCCCGGGCCACTCCGTTGACGATCTACGCCGCGGCTTCGCTGACCGAGGTGTTCAAGGCGCTCGATCCGGCGGGGCGCTACAGCTTCGCCGGGTCGAACACGCTCGAGACGCAGATTCGCAACGGCGCCCCGGCCGACGTCTTCGCGTCGGCAGCGCCGCTCAACACGCAGCGGCTGTACAGGGCTGGGATCGTCGACAAGCCCGTCACGTTCACCTCGAACCGGCTCGTCCTGATCGTGCCGAGGTCGAACCCCGCCGGCATCACGACCGTCTTCGACCTCGGGCGCAAGCCCGTCAAGCTGGTCGTCGCGGGCGCGGCCGTCCCGGTCGGGGGATACACGCGGGCGGTGCTCCGCCGGCTGGGCCTGACGAGCGTGCTCTCGAACGTCGTCAGCGTCGAGTCCGACGTGAAGGCCGTGACCGGCAAGGTCGCGCTCGGGCAGGCGGACGCCGGGTTCGTGTACGCAACAGACGCCCGCGCGGTCTCCGACGACGTGACCGCGGTCCGCATCCCCGCCTGGGCCCAGCCGCGGGTGCGCTACGAGATCGCGGTCGTCTCGAAGTCACGCAACAAGTCTGCGGCGCGGGCCTGGATCAAGATCCTCCTGTCCGCGAAGGGCCAGAAGGCGCTGGTGAGCGCCGGCTTCCTCCCGCTTCCGAAGGCGTCGTCGTAAACCGGCTCTTCCGCGGCACTCTCGTCCTGGCAACGGCGCTCGCGCTCGGCTTCCTGCTGCTGCCGATCCTCGCGATCTTCCTCAGGGTGCCTCCGGGCGAGCTGGTGTCGGCCTTGCGGAGCGACGTCGCCAAGGACGCGCTCGTCGTGACCTTCGAGACGAACCTGATCGCGCTCGGGCTGATTCTGCTCCTGGGCACGCCGACGGCGTACTGGGCCGCGACGCGGCGCTCGCGCCTCCGGGACCTCGTGGTCACGCTGATCGAGCTGCCGCTCGTCCTACCTCCGGCGGTGGCGGGCATCGGGCTGCTGGCCGCGTTCGGCCGTCTCGGGCTGCTGGGAGGCACGCTCGACGCGCTCGGGATCGACGTCGCCTTTAACAAGCTCGCGGTCGTCCTCGCAGTCACCTTCGTGGCGAGCCCGTTCTACGTACGGACGGCGGTCTCGGCCTTCGAGGCGCTCGACCCGACACTGCCGGGCGCGGCGCGCACCCTCGGCGCGGGCCCGGGAGGCGTCTTCTTACGCGTGGCGCTCCCGCTTTCCGCCGGCGGGCTCGGGGCGGGGGCGGCGCTGGCGTTCGCGCGCGGCCTCGGCGAGTTCGGCGCCACGATCATGTTCGCCGGGTCGCTGCAGGGTGTCACGCAGACGCTGTCGCTCGCGATCTACGAGCAGTTCGACCTCGACTTCGACGTCGCCCTTGCGATCAGCGCGGTGCTGGTCGCGACGAGCGCCGCCACCCTGCTGTCCGTCAAGCTGATCACACGATGGCGCTCGAGCTCCAGCTCACCCATTCCCTCCGTAGCTTCGTCGCCGCTGTCGAGCTGAGCGTCGGCTCCGGCGCGACGTTCGCGCTCGTCGGCCCGTCAGGCGCGGGCAAGACGACGGTGCTCCGGGCGATCTCCGGGCTGCTCACGCCCGAGGAAGGCAGGATTGCCGTCACCGGCGAGACGTGGCTCGACACGAGCAGGCGTATCGACCTGCCGCCCGAGAGGCGGCGCGTCGGTTACCTGTTCCAGGAGTACGCGCTGTTCCCGCACCTCGACGTGACGGGCAACGTGCGCTTCGGCGCGGGCAGGCGCCTCGACGTCGAGACGCTGCTCCAGCGATTCCGGATCGCCCACCTCAGGCACGCGCGAGTCGCGGATCTGTCGGGGGCGAGCGCCAGCGCGTCGCCCTCGCGCGCGCGCTCGCCCGCGACCCGGCCGTGCTCCTGCTCGACGAGCCGCTGGCGGCGCTCGACGCACACACCCGCGCCGCCGTGCGCGCCGAGTTGTACGAGCTCCTGGCCGGTCTGGCGATCCCGACCGTGCTCGTGACGCACGACTTCGAAGATGCCGCTGCGCTGGCCGACCGGGTCGGCGTGATCGTCGAGGGCCGGATTCTCCAGGAAGGGACGCCTTCCGGTCTCGTCGCGGCCCCGGCAGATCCGTTCGTCGCGAGCTTCACGGGCGCGACCCTCCTGCCCGGGACCGCGGCGCCGGGACGCGACGGGCTGACCGAGATCAGCCTCGATGCGGGGATCACGGCCTGGTCGACCGATCACGGGCAGGGTCGGGTCGCGCTCAGCATCTATCCGTGGGAAGTCTCGATCGCCCGCGAGACGCCTGCGGACACGGCGGTCAACCACGTGCGTGCACCGATCGTGTCGCTCGTCGAGCTCGGCAACCGCGTCCGCCTCCGTGTCGGCCCGCTCGCCGCCGAGATCACGAGCGGATCCGCATCGCGACTCGGTCTCCGGGAGGGTGAGATCGTTGTCGCCTCCTTCAAGGCGACCGCGGCGAGGCTCCTCCCGCTCTGATCGCGGTACCGTGGCACCGTGGACATCGAGCTCGCACCGGATGCCGGCCCGCTCGAGCAGCTGGCCGTGACGCGTGCGGTCGCAGTGGCCGCGCTGGCGGCGTCGGGCACCGTATCGGGCTGGTGGCGCGCCGGGCTCGAGGATGCGCTCGACCGGGCCCCTGGCGACCGCCCGCGGCCGGCCGCCTACGAGGCGACGCGCCCGCCGCGCAGCACGCGCGGTGCGACGCGGGCGTAGTCGAGGCCCGAGACCCACGTCAGGATCGTCGCCAGGAGCAGCGCCCACCAGGCGACGTCGGCATCCCACGCGCCCGCCGCCTGGAGGCCCGCGAGGGTCGCCGCCAGCGTCTGGGCCCACGTCTTCAGCTTGCCGAGGTCGCGGGCGCCCATCACCACTCCCCGCTCGATCGCCGCCAGCCGGAGTCCCGAGACCGCGACCTCGCGGGCGACGATCGCCGCGATCATCCACGCGGGCGCGACGCCCTCCGCGACGAGCATCACGAATGCCGCCAGCACCAGCACCTTGTCGGCGATCGGGTCGAGCAACGAGCCGAACGCGGAGGTCTGGTCGAGGCGGCGCGCGAGCCAGCCGTCGACCTGATCGGTCGCCATCGCGAGGACGAACACGCCGGTCGCCCAGTAGAGGTGGTCCTGGAAGTCCCAGGCGAAGAGCACGATCACGACGGGAACCGCGAGCGCTCGCGCGAGCGTCAACTGGTCGGGCACCGTCACGGTTCGGGGAGAATACGTGTGCATGCCTCCCTTCTCGAAGGTGCTCGTGGCGAACCGGGGCGAGATCGCGATCCGTGTCTTCCGCACGCTGCGGGAGCTCGGCATTGGCTGTGTCGCCGTCTACTCGGAGGTCGACCGGGGACGCGCCCACGTCCGGGCGGCCGACGAGGCGTACCTCGTCGGCCCGGGGCCGGCGGCGGAGAGCTACCTCCGCGGCGACATCATCGTCGAGACCGCGCTTCGCGCCGGCGCCGAAGCGATCCACCCCGGCTACGGCTTCCTCGCCGAGAACGCCGCGTTCGCGCGGCTGGTCGAGGAGGCGGGGTTGACGTGGGTCGGGCCTCCGCCGGACGCGATCGAGCTGATGGGAACGAAGACCGCCGCCCGCCGCATCATGCAAGAGGCGGGCGTTCCGATCGTCCCCGGTGCCGTCGACCCCGTGGGCAGCCCCGCAGAGGTCAACGCCCTCGGCGACGAAATCGGGTACCCGCTGATCCTCAAGGCGGCCGCGGGCGGCGGCGGCAAGGGCATGGAGATCGTGCGCGGGCCCGACGAGGCGGAGCGTGCGTTCGAGGCGGCGACCCGGCAGGGGGAGAAGTACTTCGCCGACCCGGCGGTCTACGTCGAGCGGTACCTCGAGGATCCGCGCCACGTCGAGGTCCAGGTGCTCGCAGACGCCTACGGCAACGCGATCCACCTCGGCGAGCGCGACTGCACGATCCAGCGCCGCCACCAGAAGCTCGTCGAGGAGACGCCCTCGCCCGCCGTCGACGACGCGTTGCGCGCCCGGATCGGCCAGATCGCGGTGGATGCAGCGCGGGCCGCGGGCTACCGCTCGGCGGGAACCGTCGAGGGGCTCCTGACCCCGGAGGGCGAGTACTTCTTCATGGAGATGAACACGCGCATCCAGGTCGAGCACACGGTGACCGAGGCGGTCACGGGGCTCGACCTCGTTCGCGAGCAGATTCTCGTCGCCGCGGGGGAGCCGCTCTCGCTGGCGCAGCAGGACGTCGTGCTCCGGGGCCACGCGATCGAATGCCGCATCAACGCCGAGGACGTGGCGAAGGGCTTCCTGCCGGCGCCGGGCCGGATCACCGCGTATCGAGAGCCGGCCGGCCCCGGCGTCCGCGTCGACTCCGGCGTCGAGGCGGGCGACGAGGTCAGCGGCCTCTACGACCCGATGATCGCGAAGCTCATCGTCCACGACGTCGATCGCGAGCGCGCGATCGCGCGCATGCTGCGGGCGCTCGCGGAGTTCAGGATCGAGGGCCCGCGGACGCTCCTCGGCTTCCACCGCGCCCTGCTCGAGCATCCGTGCTTCGTCTGCGGAGAGACCTGCGAGGGCGTCGTCGAGTCCGAAGAGCTTGCGAAGCGCGCGGACGAGCTGGAGGAACCGTTCTCTCACAAGACAACTAGCATGACACGCGGGCCGGACGGTGTCCTGCCCACGGTTCCCCGGATCGTCGGCGTCGAGGTCGACGGCCGCTCGTTCGACGTCCGGCTCCACGTCACCGAGCCGCCGTGGGCCGGACTGGGGCGCCGGCGGCGCGAGCGAGGAGGCTCCGGTGCGGCGGTGGGGGCGAACGGCGCCGTCCTCAGCCCGATGCAGGGGACGGTGCTCAAGGTCGCCGTCGCCGAGGGCGACGCGGTCGACGCCGGACAGCTCCTGCTCGTGGTCGAGGCGATGAAGATGGAGAACGAGATCGTGGCTCCGCGCGTCGGCGTCGTCCGGGAGCTGGCGGTCACGCCGGGCGCCGGGGTGACGAGCGGGCAGCTGCTCTGCCTCGTCGCCGACCCGGACGGCGAGTGACCGTTGCGGAGCCCGTCGAGGACGTCGTGCCGAGCCTCCCGCCGGACGTCTCAGGGTCGTCGACCTCGGCTCGGGGCGCGCCACGACGTTCCGGTCGCGGCTCGTGCCCGTCGCTGACACGATGGGTAGGAATTCCTACGCTCTAAGTATGAAGGGAGTGGTCTCCGAGAAAGGACAGGTCACGATCCCCAAGCCGCTCCGCGATCGGCTCGGAATAGCTCCCGGCGCCGTGCTCGAGTTCCGGGAGGAGGCAGGCACGCTGATCGCGTCCAAGGCCCGTGGTGAGGATGTGATCGCAGCTGTCTACGGGATCATCGACATCGACCGCCCGGTCGATGCGCTCGTCGAAGAGGTGCGAGGCCGCGCCGGAGAACGGTGATCACGGCGGTCGACACGAGCGTGCTGCTCGACGTCTTCACCGCCGACCGCGTGCACGGCCCGTCGTCGGCAGCCGCGCTCGGCCGGGCACGGCAGGAGGGCGCGATCGTCGCGTGCGACATCGTGTGGGCCGAGACGGCGGCGTGGTTTCCGTCGGGGTCGGCGGCGACCGGGGCGTTCGGCCGCATCGGGCTCGGGCTCGATCCGCTCGACGACGAGGCGGCGGCGCCCGCCCGCCAAGCCTGGCGTGCATATCGCCGCCGGGGCGGAACGCGGGAGCGGATCGTGTCCGACTTTCTCGTCGCCGCGCATGCACTCCGTCGCGCCGACCGCCTGCTGACGCGCGACCGCGGCTTCTATGGGCGCGCGTTCGCGGAGCTGCCGGTGATGGCGCCCTGAGCGCGGCGCTTCACGCGCGAGCGCGGGCTCAGGGCCGGGCGCGCAACCGGTACGCGTGGTCGGTGATCCAGACGAATCGCGCCGGCATCCCGGCCGGCGGGCTGCCATCGGCGACGAGCGGGCCGAAGACGACGCGGACGTAGCGGCCGGCTGCCAGATTGCCGTGGGCGGAGATCGTGCCGCGCCACGAGGCGCCGGGGGTGAGCGTCGCTGCGAGCTCCGGGACGAACGACTGTGCCGCGCGGAGACCCGGGAGGTCGCCGCTGCGGTTTCGCTCCTCCAGCTCGGCGAGCTCGTCGGTGGCGAACAGCATGATCCCGAACGACTGGCCGACCGCCACCCGGTCTGTCGCCAGCTCCCAGGTGACGGTGGTGCGGTTCTCGACCTCGACATCCGCCTCCCAGCCCTGGGCCGTGACGGCAAACCGGCGCACCCGGAAGACGAGGTGGGGCCCGGTCGCGGGAGACCGCTCGTTCCAGGCCAGCTCGGCGGCCTGGGGCGGCGCTGCCACGACCGGCGGGGGCGTGACGGGCGACGCGCCACACCCGACCGCGAGCGCGCCGGCGCCGAGCGCCACCAGGACGGCGAGTGGGCGCTGCACCCGGTCATGCTCGCACAGCCTCGAGCGGCCCCCGCGCAGGTGCCGACCCGCGGCGCGCCGGTTGTTCGATAGCCTGCCGCGCGGCGTGGACCTCTACGAGTACCAGGGCAAGGAGCTCTTCGGCCGGGTTGGGATCCCCGTCTCCGCCGGGCGACTTGCGACCACCCCGGGCGAAGCCCGCCAGGCGGCGGAGGTGCTCGGCGGCCCGGTCGTGGTCAAGGCGCAGGTCCTCACGGGCGGGCGGGGCAAGGCGGGCGGGATCAAGCTCGCGGCGACCGCGCACGAGGCGGAGGAGCGCGCGAAGGAGATCCTCGGGCTCGACATCCGCGGCCACGTCGTACGGAAGCTCTGGGTGGAGGAGGCCTCGGAGATCGCGAAGGAGTACTACCTCTCGCTCACGTTCGACCGGAGCGCGAAGCAGGCGCTCTACATGTTCACGACGCAGGGGGGCGTCGACATCGAGCAGGTGGCGGCGGAGAGCCCCGAGGCGCTCGTCCGGCTCCGCGTCGACCCGCTCGAAGGCTTCCATCCGTGGCAGGCGCGGCGGCTCGTCTACGGCGGCGGCGTGACCGACCCCTCCGAGCAGAAGCAGATCGCCGCGATCGTCGGCAAGCTGCACGAGGCGTTCGTCGGCTTCGACGCGATGCTCTGCGAGATCAACCCGCTGATCGTGACGTCCGACGGCGAGGTCAAGGCGCTCGACTCGAAGTTCACGGTCGACGACAACGCCCTCTTCCGGCACCCGGACGTCGCCGGGATGCGCGACCGCGAAGCCGCCGATCCGCTCGAGGCCCTGGCGCGCGAGAAGCACGTCACGTACGTGAAGCTCGACGGCGACGTCGGCGTGCTCGGCAACGGCGCCGGCCTGACGATGTCCACCGTCGACGTCGTCACGTTCGCCGGCGGCCGGCCCGCGAACTTCTGCGACCTCGGCGGCGGGGGAGACGCGCAGGGCGTCGTCGACGCGCTTTCCGTGATCGTGCAGGACCCGCACGTGAAGGCGATCTTCTTCAACATCTTCGGCGGGATCACGCGCTGCGACGAGGTCGCGCGCGGCATCCTCCAGGCGCTCGGCGAGATGCCGCTCGACCTACCGATCGTCGTCCGGCTCGACGGGACGAACGCCGACGAGGGCCGGCGCATCCTCGCCGACGCGGCACCGGCGAACCTGCGCGTCTCGCCGACGATGCTCGAGGCGGCGAAGCTCGCAGTGGAGCTGGCCGCATGACCTCGATCGACTGGAGCGCGCGCGCGGACGCGTACGTCGAGTCGGACGCGCATCGCGAGGGAGCCGATCTCGAGCAGCTCGTCGCCTGGGCGGGCGGCGCGCGGACCGCGCTCGACGTCGCGACCGGCGGCGGGCACGTCGCCCGACGGCTGCGCGAGGCCGGGCTCCAGGTCGTGACGTGCGACCCGGCGCCCGGGATGCACCCCGACGTGATCTGCCGCGCCGAGTCGCTTCCCTTCGCCGACGGCGCCTTCGACGTCGTCGCGTGCCGCACCGCTGCGCACCACTTCGCCGACCTCGCCGCCGCGGTGGCCGAGATGGCGCGCGTCAGCTGCGACCGCGTCCTCGTCGTCGACACCGTCTTCATGGGCGACGAGGTCGAGCAGGCGGAGGCGCTTCGCGACCCCTCGCACGTGCGCAACTACACCGAGGCGGAGTGGCGCGCGTTCCTCGAGGGCGCCGGCCTTGCGGTCCGTGAGGCCCGTCTCGTCCGGCACACGTTCGACTTCGCCTCGTGGCTTCTGCGGACGGGCTGCGCGGGCGAGGAGGCGGCACACGTCGAAGCGCTCCTCGGCGAGCGCGTCGCCGGTGGCACGCTGACGCTCGACAAGCTCGCGATCCGCGCGGCGGCGGGGGCCTGATGGCGATCTTCGTGGACACCGAGACGCGGCTCGTCGTCCAGGGGCTGACCGGCTCCGAAGGGCGCTTCCACGGCCTGCGGAACCGTGCCTACGGGACGAACCTCGTCGCCGGAGTCACGCCCGGGAAGGGCGGCCAGGACGTGGAGGGCGTGCCGGTACTCGACACCGTCGCGGACGCCGTGCGCGACCTCGGCGCGAACACGTCGATGATCTTCGTCCCCGCGCCGTTCGCGGCGGACGCGATCTACGAGGCGGTGGACGCGGGCGTCCACACGGTGATCGTGATCACCGAGGGCGTCCCCGCGCACGAGATGCTGCGCATCCACGCGTACATCCGCTCGCAGGACGTCCGCCTGATCGGGCCCAACTGCCCGGGTGCGCTCTCGCCCGGCAAGGCGAACGTCGGGATCATCCCCGCCGAGATCTTCGCGCCCGGCGAGATCGGCCTCGTCTCGCGGTCGGGCACGCTCACGTACCAGATCGGCCACGAGCTCACCCAGATGGGACTGGGGAACTCGACGATCGTCGGCATCGGAGGCGACCCGATCGTCGGGTCGTCGTTCATCGACGTCCTGACGCTCTTCGAGGCCGACCCGGAGACGAAGTACGTCGTCATGGTCGGCGAGATCGGCGGCGACGAGGAGGAGAAGGCGGCGGACTTCATCGAGACGGAGATGACGAAGCCGGTCGTGGCCTACATCGCGGGGTTCACCGCCCCGCCCGGGAAGACGATGGGGCACGCGGGCGCCATCATCTCCGGCTCGTCGGGAACCGCGGCGGCCAAGAAGACGGCGCTCGAGGAGCGCGGGATCCGTGTCGGCACGACGCCGACCGAGACCGCTCAGCTGGCCGCCGAGCTGACCCGCTGACCGCGGGCAATGGCGACCGCGCCGGCCACGACCGCGACGCCGGTCGGCCCGTAGATCGGCGATGCCCACCAGAACGCGACGCACGCGCCGAGCGTCGCGGCTCCGAGCAGCGCGACGGCGAGTCGCGGCCAGGGCCGGAGCAGCACGCCGCCGGCGAGGAGGAGCGCGAGCAGCATCGCGCTGATCCGCGCGTACTCGACGACGTCGCCGGGTGCCCAGTCACCGCCGTAGAAGTCGAAGCCGACGAGCGCCGTCGCGTTGTAGCCGTGCACGCCGACGAGGAACAGGTAGGCGAGCGCCGCGAGCGACCAGGCGGCGACGCGCACTGCGGCGCGTGCCGACGGCAGCCGGCGGCCACGGCGTCGCGACCGCCGCCACGAGAGGTCGGCGGGAATGCCGCGAGCCCAGCGCGAGAGGACGGCGAGCTCGGCGCCGAGCCCGCCGGTCGATGCGGCACGCTGCTCCCAGAGATCGCTCTCGATCTCCGAGCGGCGCTCCTCGCGCGCGGCGTGCGGCACCCCGGCGGTGTACCGGTCGACCCACCAGAGCACGATGCGCGTGGCGCTCACGCGAGCGCGGCCCTCGGTCGTGGCTCGGGTGTGTGGCGCTGCTCCTCGGCGATACGGCGGGCTCCGGCGCCGGTGAGCCGGTAGAGGCGCCGCCGCGGCCGGCCCTCCCGCAGGGCCGTGTCGGGGTCTTCCCACTCGTTCTCGAGCAGGCCCTGCTCGGCGAGCCGCGCGAGTGCCTTGTAGAGCGTCCCGTGCGCGGTGAGCGTGCGCGACCGGCTCGCGTTCGCGAGCGCCTTGGCGAGCTCGAACCCGTGGAAGGGACCGCCCCCGCGCGCCGCGGCGAGCTCGAGGATCGCGCGCTCGAGGGGGACGAGGGCACCCGGTTTCCGTCGCACAGGCGCAGTCTTGCAGATCCCTGCGGATAGGTATATATCTTCCCATTCATGGAGGCAGCAGCTGCACGAGGCTCGAGGAGGGTTGCGACGGATGCGCGGAGCGTCGCGTGGTGGGTGCTCGTCGGCGCCGCAGCCGGTGCCGTCGCCGGAGCTCTGGTGGGCGGCGTCGGCGGCCGGCTCGCGATGCTGTTGCTCCGGCTCACGTCGCCCGACGTCGTGATCGGGATGACCTCCGACGACGGCTTCGAGATCGGCGTCGTCTCGCTCGACACGGTCCAGCTGGTGCTCGCCATGGCGATGCTGGGCGGGATCAACGGCGTGCTCTATGCGGCGCTCAGAGGCGGGATCCCCGCGCGGCTCAGGCTGCCGCTGTGGTCGGCCTTCGCGGCTGCGCTCGGAGGGGCGAACATCGTCCACGAGGACGGCGTCGACTTCACGTTCCTCGAGCCCGCGGTGCTCGCCGTGGCGCTCTTCGTGCTCCTTCCCGGTGCCGCCGCCGCGGTCGTCGTCCTGCTCGTCGAGCGGTGGAGCGGCGGGGAGCCCTGGGGCGATCGGCGCTTCGGGGTCGGCCTCTGCGTCGCTGCCCTCGCCGGCACCGTTGCGCTCGTCTTCGCCGCGGTGGTCGCGGCCGGCGCGCTCGCACTCCGGACGGCCCGCCTCGACCGGGTCGTGGCTCGTGTCGCCGCGGTCGCGGTGCCCGCGGTCCTCGTGGTGGTGACCGCGGTCAGCGCCTGGGAGCTTCTGACGGTGTCGCTCCGCATCGTCGACTGACGCAGGGAGCGACGCCGTGCGGGCGAACTCCTGAGTCGTGCGACGACGCCTTGAAGAGCGGATCGAGCGTGGCCTCCAGGAGCTCACGATCCTGCGCGCGATCTGGATGGTCGCGGTCGTCACGATGTCCCTCGCCCTCGTGGCGGCGATCTTCGAGCGGCTCGTCGATCCAGGCATCGGGACGTTCCGCAACGCTCTCTGGTGGGCGATCACGACCGTGACGACGACGGGGTACGGCGACGTCGTCCCGACGTCCACGCCGGGTCGGATCGTGGGGTCGCTGCTCATGGTCGCGGGCGTGAGCGCGATCCCGATCGCGGCCTCGCTGATCGTCTCCGCCTTCGTCGCCCGCGTGCAGGCCGAGCAGTCCGAGCGCGACCGCCTGGCGCGTGAGGAGGTCTCCGCACGGCTCGAGCGCATCGAGCAGGCGCTCGCCGCCGCGAGCGGGGTCGCCGACGAGCGGGCCGGGGACGACGCGTAGCATCCTTCGCGTGGACCTGCGCTCCATCGCCGCCGCCGAGCCGTTCACGACGAAGGACGGCTCGACGATCCGGGAGCTCCACCACACGGCAGTGCAGTCACTGGCCGAGGCATCGCTCGGGCCCGGCCGGGCGACGCAGCGCCACTACCACGCCGTGACCGAGGAGATCTACCTCCTCACTGCCGGCGGCGGGGTGCTCGAGGTCGACGGCGAGTCGCGCGACGTCGTCGCCGGGGACGCAGTCGTGATCCCGCCCGGTGCGTGGCACGAGCTCGTCGCGGGAGCCGACGGCGCGCGCCTGCTGTGCATGTGCGCGCCGCCGTACTCGCACGACGACACCTACTTCGAGTAGGCGCTCAGATCTTCCGGCGCGGCCTCGTCGGGCCCCAGGAGCCCCTCCGCCGCGACGAGTAGACGAGCCGCGGCGCGGCCGTCTTCATGCCGGTCGAGGCGAACGTCTCGTGCTGGCCGTTCAGCCGCGCGACGCGGCTCATGTCCGCCTGCTGCTCGGGCAGCACGAGCGTGACGCCGGTGCCCGAGCGGCCCGCGCGGCCGGTGCGGCCGACGCGGTGCGTGTAGGCCTTGCCGTCCTCGGGCGGGTCGAAGTTGATCACGTGCGTGACGTCGTCGAGGTCGAGGCCGCGGGCGGCGACGTCCGTCGCGATGAGGGTGGTCACGTGCCCCGACTCGAACCGCTCGAGCGCCCGCTGCCGCTGCCCCTGGGTGAGATCGCCGTGCATCGCGACGGCCTTGACGCCCTGCTGAACGAGCTTGCGGGCGAGACGGTCGGCGCCGCGCTTGGTGCGGACGAAGACGAGCGCGAGCCCGCGCTCGGACGAGAGCAGCTCGACCAGCGTCGAGACCTTCGTGTCGGCGGTGACCGGGACGAAGTGGTGGTCGACCTCGCCCGGCGCGTGATGGCTCTGGAGCTCGGCCTCGATGTGCGCCGGGGACTGGGTGTACGAGCGCGCCAGCTCGCCGACGTCGCCGTCGAGCGTCGCGGAGAAGAACATCGTCTGCCGCTCGCGCGGGAGGCGCTTCACGATCCGGTCGACCTGCGGCTTGAAGCCCATGTCGAGCATCCGGTCGGCCTCGTCGAGCACGAGGATCTCGACCGCGTCGAGCGTGACGAGCCTCCGGTCGATCAGGTCCTGGAGACGCCCCGGCGTGGCGACGATGACGTGTGCGTCACGGGCGCGGTTTGCCTGGGGGCGCAGCGCGACGCCACCGTAGACCGTTGCGACCGAGAGGCTCCGTGCGCCGGCGAGGCTCCCGATCTCCTCCGAGACCTGCACCGCGAGCTCGCGCGTGGGCACGAGCACGAGCGCAGACGGGCGCGCGTCGTCGAGCGGGGCTCGCTCGACGAGCGGGATTGCGAAGGCGAGCGTCTTCCCCGAGCCGGTCGGGGCTTTCGCGAGCAGGTCGGTGCCGGCAAGCGCCGGCGGGATCGCCCGTGTCTGGATCTGGAAAGGGCTCTCGATGCCGCGTGCCTCGAGTGCGGCGCGGAGTTCCGCGCTCACGCCGAGCGCGGCGAACGTGTTCTGGGACATGCGACTCCTGTGTTGTGAAACGGCTCGAGACCTACGACCTTCGAGCCCGGGAGGAGTCGAACGAAGCGGATCTCACGGGCCGGCCACCGTGGCCGACCGTAGGACGAAGGGTAGCAGCGGCGTCGGCCGCCGCCACGAGCCATGCCCTTTCCGGACGCGTCCGAACGCCTGGCATGACCGCAGCGTCCGGCCGCCGGTAGGCTCGATCCGTGGCCCCGATCTCGTTCGCCCGCGGCGCGCCGTCGCCCTCGTGCCTCGACCCCGAGCTCGTTGCGGACTGCGCGCGCGTCGCGCTCGCCCGCGACGGGACGACGATCCTCTCGTATGGAGCGGGGGGTGGCTACGGGCCGCTGCGCGACGTGCTCGCCCGTCGCCACGACGTCGACCCGGCGCGGATCTTCCTGACCACGGGTGGTCTGCAGGGCTTCGTCTTCTACGCCGCCGTCCAGCTCGCGCGCAGGCCGGGGCGCGTGCTGGTCGAGGGCCCGACCTACGACCGCCCGCTGAAGCTCCTGCGCTGGCAAGGCATCGACGTCGTGGCGCTCGAGATGGACGACGAGGGGCTCGTCCCGGACGCTCTCGAGGCAGAGCTCGAGCGCGGCCACGAGATCTCGTTCCTCTACACGATCCCCACGTTCCAGAACCCGAGCGGCCGCACGATCGGCGAGCAACGCCGCATCCGCATCGTCGAGCTCGCGCGCGCGTACGGCCTCGACGTGCTGGAGGACGATCCCTACGGCCTCGTCCGCTACGAGGGCACGGCGCCTCCGCGCCTCCACGTGCTCGAGGGGGCACGCACGTGACGCTCACGTCGTCGTTCTCGAAGACCGTGGCCCCCGGGCTACGGGTCGGCTGGTTCGTCGTCCCCGAGGCGCTCGTCGGAGCGTTCGACGAGCGGGCGGTCTCGACGTACATCTCGCCGCCGCTCCTGCCGCAGGCGATCGTCCACGAGCTCTTCGAGCGGAAGGGATTCCACCCGAACCTCGACCGCGTGCGCGACATCCTGCGGGGCCAGCGCGATGCGATGCTCGGGGCGCTCGACGCGGAGCTCGCGGGCGCTGCGAAGTGGAGCCGCCCCGAAGGCGGCTACTTCCTCTGGGTCGACTTCGGGGGCGGCGTCGACGCCGGCGAGCTCCTCGGCCGCGCGACCGAGGCCGGGGTCACCTTCGTGCGGGGCACCGACTTCTTCGCCGGGGCGGGCGGCGAGAGCTCGGCCCGGCTCGCGTTCTCGTACGAGCCGCCCGAACGGATCGCCGAAGGCGTTCGCATCCTCGCCAGGCTGCTCTAGCGCTTGCGGCTCCGCCACCAGCGCGGGCCGATCAGGGCGAGCGCCGCTCCGAGCGCCATGCTGAGCAGGATCAGCCACGGAAGCCGCGTGTTGACCGTGAAGAAGACGAAGTCGACCGACTGCTTGTCGTCGTTGAGGAGCAGGACGGCGAGTGCGTACAGCGCGATCGCGACCCAGAGCACGAGCTTCCAGGGGATCGCCCGGGGCCTGTCGGGCGCGTCGCTCATGCGCCGATCCTATGCGCTCGCGGCGTGTGCGACCTGCGGTACCGGCGCCAGCAGGACGAGGCGGGGTTGGGTCGGCGGTGCGAGCCGCCCCGTCGCGGCGCGGAAGGTGGGGCACGGAGTGTTCCCGGGAAGAGCGCACAGGCCCTCGCGCCGGAAGTAGCAATCCTCACATGTCGAGACGCCGCGCTTGCTCACGAACCCCTCTGCTGCCCGCGATTCCCCTGCTGAACAGCGGGCATTCTGTCCGCGCACGCCGGTCCTGGCAAGCCCCCGCCCGACGAAATCTCCGCATTTTGCGCGTGTCGCCCTATCGGGCAAACTTCCTGGAAATCGACTATTTTTGCGGGAATGTTTTCAACGCGCGCAACGCTTGTTCAAAACTCTCCACAGGGATCACGCGCAAGCCCCCTGCATAGCGGCGGGCGGTGGCCGCGTTTTCCCCAGCCGGGACGAGGAACACGTCCGCGCCGGACGAGCGCACCCCGTACGTCTTCTGCTTGATCCCCCGACCGACCGGATCCCCCGTCGAGCTCGATCTCCCCCGTCGCGGCGATCCGGCGGCCACGGTCGACGTCGTGCCCCAGCTCCTGGTAGATCTGCAGCGCGAACGGCAGGCCCGCCGACGGGCCGCCGACGTCGCCCAGGTCGATGTCGACGGCGACCGGGAGCCGGATCTTCGCATCCTGCGAGACCCGGATGCCGATGATCGCCCGCGTCTCGTCGCCGGGGGCGGCGATCGTGCGAACCGTCCGCTCGATCACCTTGCCGTCACGGCGGATGCGAAGGCTCGCCCGGTCGCCGGGTTCGAGCCGCTTCGTCGCAGCGAGGAGCTGGGCGACGGTCGTCGTTCCGGCGCCGTCCATCGCGACGATGCTGTCGCCGCTCGAGAGCACGTCCGCGGCGGGAGTGTCGGCGGCGACCGCTTCCACGAGCACGCCCCGCGGCGACGTCTGGACGTCGAGGCCCGCCGCTCGCATCGCGACCGCCGCTGCGACGCGCTCCGAACGGTCCATCTCGACGCGCGCCTCGGCGATGCGGTCCTTGAACGACTCGCCCGGCTCGGTGACGGCGTGCGCGGGGACGAGCGACGCGCCGTCGGGCCGTAGAAACGGCAGGAGCTGCTCGAGCCAGCGCACCTTGCGCACCGTGACGTCGACGTAGTAGATGCCGCCGGACCCGTCGTCGGCGACCTTCCCCTCGACCTCGACCTTCGCGGCGACGGGATGTGCCCCGTTCGGGACGAACAGGTAGTCGCCGCTCGGGAGCGTGGCGAGGAGGAAGAGCACGGCCGCGAGGAGGGCCGCGCCCGAGAGGGCGAGCCAGCGGGAGGTCGAGCCTCTCACAGCAGGCCGCGCGTCAGGCCGCCGTCGACCGGGATCACCGCGCCCGTGACGTAGCTAGCCCGGTCGGAGGCGAGGAAGGCGACCACGGCCGCGATCTCGGCCGGCGTTCCGAGCCGGCGCGCCGGGATCCGTTCGAGCTCGGAGGCCGGCGGCCCGTCCGGGCCGCGGAGCGAGCGGAGGCGGTCCGTGTCGATCGACCCGGGCGCGATCGTGTTCACCGTGATCCCGTCCGGGCCGAGCTCGCGAGCCAGGGTCTTGAGCCACCCGACCACACCCGGTCGTACCGCGTTCGAGAGCGCGAGGCTCGGGAGCGGCTCGCGCACCGAGGACGACTCGATCGCGACGATGCGACCGCGGCCGCTCTCGCGTAGGTGCGACAGGCAGTGCCCCACGAGCGTGACGTGCGCTGTGAGCAGAAGGGCGACCGCGTCCTCGACCGCCTCGGCCGTCATCGTCACCGCCGCTCCCGCCGGCGGGCCGCCGCCGTTCAGGACGAGGACGTCGATGCCGCCGAACGCGCCGACAGTTGCCTGCACGAGCCGCTCGAGGTGCTGCGGGATCGTCAGGTCGCCCTGGACCGCGAGCGCGCCCAGGCGCTCGGCCTCGCGCTCGAGCAGGTCGCGCCGGCGCGCGAACATCGCGACGTTCGCCCCCTCGGCGGCGAGGGCCTCGGCGATCGCGAGGCCCATGCCGGAGGAGGCACCGCCGACGACCGCAGTCCTTCCCGCGAGCCCGAGGTCCATGGCGGCGAAGGCTACCCGGGTGGGTGTTCAGGCCGGATGAAGCGCCGAGCCGCGCCGGACCGTGCGAGCCTACGCGGTCGTCGTCAGCACCCCCGACGACCTCGCGCACGGCCGCCGCCGACTCGCGGAGCATCTTCTTCTCCTGCGGGCCCAGCTTGAGCTTCACGATCTCCTCGACCCCGGCGGCGCCGAGGCGCACGGGGACGCCCATGTAGAGGCCGTCGACGCCGTACTCGCCCTCGAGCAGCGCCGTGCAGGGAAGGACACGCTTCTGGTCGAGGCAGATCGCGTCGACCATCTGCGCGGCCGCCGCGCCTGGCGCGTACCACGCCGATGTCCCCAGCAGGCCGACGATCTCACCGCCGCCCTTCCGGGTGCGCTCGACCATCTTCGCGATCTTCCCCCTCGTCGTCAGCTGCTCGAGCGGGACGCCGCCGACGGTCGTGGCGGACACCACCGGGACCATCTGGTCGCCATGGCCGCCGAGCACCATCGCCTGGACGTCCTTCACGGAGGAGCCGGTCTCCCAGGCGATGAACGCGGAGAAGCGTGCCGTGTCGAGGATCCCGGCCATGCCGACGACGCGCTCCTTGGGAAAGCCCGAGACGGCCTGCGCGACGTGGCACATCGCGTCGAGCGGGTTCGAGACGACGACGATCACGCTCTTCGGCGAGCGACGGACGACCTCCTTCGTCACCGAGGCGACGATCGCCTCGTTGGTCGTGACGAGGTCGTCGCGGCTCATCCCGGGCGAGCGGGGGCGCCCGGCGGTGATCACGACGACGTCGGACCCCTTCGTCTCGTCGTAGCGCTCGCTCCCGACGACGGTCGGCTCGAAGCCCGTGATCGAGCCCATCTGGTTCATGTCGAGCGCCTTGCCGGCGGCGAAGTTCGGGACGATGTCGACGAGGACGACGTCCGCGTAGTCGCGCCGGGCCAGCTCGAGCGCGCAGGTCGCGCCCACGTTCCCCGCTCCGACGACGGTGACCTTCTTCCTACCGTTCACGTTGTCTCCTTGGCCTAGGCGCGGCTCGGCGTCAGCCGAGCCGCGCAATGATCGCGTCCGCGTACTCCGAGGTCCCGACCGCGGTGGGGTCGTCCCGCGTCGGCTTCAGGTCGTACGTCACGCTCTTCCCCTCGGCGATCACCGCGGCGACCGCGTCCTCGAGGCGCCTGGCCGCGTCGCGCTCGCCCAGGTGCTCCAGCATGAGCTTCCCCGAGAGGATCATCGCCGTGGGGTTGACCTTGTTCTGGCCCTTGTACTTCGGCGCGGAGCCGTGCGTCGCCTCGAAGACGGCCGCCCCGGTGCCGATGTTCGCTCCGGGCGCGACACCGAGGCCGCCGACGAGGCCGGCGGTCAGGTCCGAGATGATGTCCCCGTAGAGGTTCGGGAGAACGAGCACGTCGAACTCCTCGGGGCGCTGGACGAGCCCCATGCAGAGAGCGTCGACGAGGGTCTCCCACGCCTCGATCTCCGGGTAGTCCTTCGCGACCTCGCGGAACACCGCGAGGAAGAGCCCGTCCGTGTGCTTCATGATGTTCGCCTTCGTGATGCAGGAGACGCGGCGGCGCCCGTTGGCGCGCGCGTAGTCGAAGGCGTAGCGGACGATCCGCTCCGAGCCCTCCGGGCTGAGCGGCTTGATCGAGATGCCGGAGGTTGCGCTGATCTGCTTCGGCTGGCGCGCGTTCAGGAACTCGATCACGGCGCGCGCGTCGTCCGTGCCCGACTCGAACTCGATCCCCGCGTAGAGGTCCTCCGTGTTCTCGCGGACGACCACGATGTCGACGCCCTCGTAGCGCGACCGCACGCCGGCGTAGCTCTTGCACGGCCGGACGCACGCGTAGAGCCCGAGCTCGTGGCGCAGAGCGACGTTGACCGAGCGGAAGCCCGTCCCGATCGGCGTCGTGATCGGGCCCTTCAGGGCGACGCCGTTCCGCTTGATCGAGTCGAGCGTCCCGGGCGGCAGGGGAGTCCCTGCGCTCTCCATCACGTCGACCCCCGCCTGCTGCACGTCCCAGGTGAGCTCGACCCCGGTCGCCTCAAGGACGCGGCGAGTCGCCTCGGTCAGCTCGGGGCCCGTTCCGTCGCCCGGGACGAGTGTCACCGTGTACGCCATCGGGCGTGAGGATAGTGACACTCCGCCGAACACCTGGTAGGTACCGTCCGGGCGAGGGCGGTACACCCCCGGAGAGGAGCGCGATGACCGAGTTCAAGCCGGGCCTCGAGGGCGTCGTCGCCTTCGAGACCGAGATCGCCGAGCCCGACCGCGACGGCGGCGCGCTCCGCTACCGCGGCGTCGCCATCGAGGAGCTCGTGGGCGGCGTGCCCTTCGAGCAGGTCTGGGGGCTCCTCGTCGACGAGGCGCCCGAGCCCGGCCTGCCGCCGTCCGAGGAGTACCTCGCGCGCGACCTCACGGGTCACACGCCGTCCGACCTCCAGACCGCGACGTCGCGGCTCGGCGGCGAGTGGGGGCTCGAGAAGCTGATCGACCTCTCGGATGACCAGGCGAGAGAGGACCTCCGCCGGGTCTCGGCGACGCTGATCTCCGTGTGCGCCCAGTCGGCGCGGCTCGCGGACGGCCGGAGCGACCGCGTCGATCGCGCGGTCGTCGCCGAGGGTGAGACGACCGCCGAGCGGTTCCTGCTCGAGTGGCGCGGGGAGGCCGACCCGAAGCACGTCGAGGCGATCGACACCTACTGGATCTGCACCGCCGAGCACGGGCTCAACGCCTCGACCTTCACCGCCCGGATCGTCGCCTCGACGGGCGCAGACTGCGCGGCGGCGCTGTCGTCGGCGGTCGGCGCGCTCTCGGGGCCGCTCCACGGCGGTGCGCCGGCTCGCGTCCTGCCGCTGCTCGACGGTGCCGCGGCGGCTCCGTCTGTCGAGCGGTACGTCGCCGACCTGCTCGACCGAGGCGAGCGGCTGATGGGCTTCGGCCACCGTGTCTACCGCGCCGAGGACCCGCGGGCGCGGCTCCTCCGGCACACCGCGCGGGAGCTCGGCGCACCGCGGTTCGAGGTCGCGGAGGAGGTCGAGCGGGTCGCGCTCGCCGAGCTTCATGCCCGCAAGCCGGACCGCGTGCTCGCGACGAACGTCGAGTTCTGGTCGGCCGTCGTGCTCGACGTCGCCGACGTGCCGCCCCAGCTCGCGCCGGCGATGTTCGCCTGCTCGCGCACGGCCGGCTGGTCGGCCCACATCCTCGAGCAGAAGCGGCTCGACCGGCTGGTGCGGCCGTCGGCCCGCTACGTCGGGCCCGGCGCCCGCTCCTTCTCGGCGGTCTGATGGAGCTCGCCGAGGCAGCCGCCCGCGCCGACGCGCTCGCACGCGAGCCCGGCAACGAGCGGGAGCTCGCGACGCTCCGTTCGCAGTGGGACGACGAGCTCGAGGCGGCGGCCCGGGACGCCGACTACCGTGTCCGCGGCCGGGCGTTCCGCGCCGTCGGCCAGTTCCGCTTCCGCCAGAAGCTCGAGCTCTTGCGCCGCGGGCTCGAGGACGAGAGCGCCGCCGCACGCGGCTCGGCGCTCATCGCGCTGACCACGCTCTCGGCCGACCATCCCGGCGACGTCAACAGCTACCGGCCCGCGCTCAACGAGCTCGCGATGCGCGACCCGAACCCCGCGGTGCGCCGTCTCGCGATCCTCTGCCTGCGGAACGGGACGCCCGACCGAGGGACGATCCAGCTCCTCGAGGGCGTCGCGGGCGACGACGAGACCGATCGCGACGTGCGCGAGGCCGCGCGCGCCGTCGCCGCCGCCCTGGTCAAGAAGGCGCGGGCGCGGTAGGGGCGCGGGCGCTGATGGCGACGCCGCTGGTCGGCCTGATCATGGGCTCGCGCTCCGACTGGGAGACGATGCGGCATGCCGCGGAGACGCTCGAGGGGCTCGGGATCCCCTTCGAACAGCGTGTCGTCTCCGCGCACCGGACGCCCGACCTTCTGTTCGAGTACGCCTCGTCGGCCGAGGCGCGCGGGCTGCGCGTCCTGATCGCCGGCGCCGGCGGGGCCGCGCACCTGCCCGGGATGGCCGCCTCCAAGACCGCGCTTCCCGTGCTCGGCGTGCCGGTCGAGTCGAAGGCGCTCTCCGGCATCGACTCGCTGCTCTCGATCGTGCAGATGCCCGCCGGGATCCCGGTCGGGACGCTCGCGATCGGGCGCGCCGGCGCCGTCAACGCCGCGCTCCTCGCGGCGGCGATCCTCGCAGGCTCGGACACCGCGCTCGCCGACCGGCTGCGGCGCTTCCGCGCCGCGCAGACACAGGCCGTGCTCGAGAGCCCCGATCCGGCCGACCCAGCCGATCCGTCGGCGTGAGTCACGACTCTTCCGGCGTGAGTCACGACTCTTCCGGTGTGGGTCGGGGCTCCCCCGGCGTGAGTCCGAACTCCCCCGGCGTGAGTCACCACGTGCTTGCAACAGACTGTTGCAAGCGATGACAACTGTCGGCTGCATCGGCGGCGGGCAGCTGGGGCGGATGCTCGGCGTCGCGGGGATCCCGCTCGGCCTCTCGTTCCGGTTTCTCGACCCATCGCCGGAAGCGTGCGCCGGCCGCGTCGGCGAGCTCGTCGTCGGCGACTACGACGATCCTGCGGCGCTCGACGCGCTCGCGCGCGGAGCCGACGTGGTCACCTACGAGTTCGAGAACGTCCCGGTCGAGGCGGCGGTGCGGGTCGGAGCCGTGCCTGGGCCGGCGGCGCTCGAGCAGGGCCAGGACCGCCTCCGCGAGAAGGAGCTCTTCCGCTCGCTCGGGATCCCGACGGCTCGGTTCGGCTCGCTGGAGGAGACGGGGCTGCCGGCGCTCGTCAAGTCGAGACGGCTCGGCTACGACGGCAAGGGGCAGCGGCTCGTCGAGGTGCCGGAACCGCTCGGCGAGGACGGGCTGGCCGAGGAGCTCGTCCGCTTCGACCGCGAGCTCTCGATCGTCGGCGTCCGCGGCGCGGACGGCGAGACGCGGTTCTGGCCGGTCGGCGAGAACGTGCACCGCGACGGGATCCTGCGGGTGACGCGCGTTCCCGCGGCCGACGCGCCGAAGCGGGAGGCAGAGGCGATCTGCGCGTCCCTGATGGACGCGCTCGGCTACGTCGGCGTGCTCGCCGTCGAGCTCTTCGACGTCGGTGGCAGGCTCCTCGCGAACGAGTTCGCCCCACGCGTCCACAACACGGCGCACTGGACGATCGAGGGCGCCGGGACGAGCCAGTTCGAGAACCACCTACGGGCGATCCTCGGGCTCCCGCTCGGCTCGACGGAGCTCCGGGCACCTTGCGCGATGGTGAACCTGGTCGGGTTCGTGCCGCCGCTCGTCGAGCTGCTCGGGTTGCCCGCTGCCCATGTCCATCTCTACGGCAAGGACGAGCGCGAAGGGCGCAAGCTCGGGCACGTCACGCTTCTCGACCCGGGCGAGGAGACTGCCGAAACGCTCGTTGCGCTTGCGTCGCACGAGAACGAGGAGAGGCGAGGCCGAGGCCAAGCCCCGCGTCCCCGCGGCTAGCCCGCGTCCGGTGCCCGCTCGCTGCGCCGCCGCGCGTGCGGGTGCGCGCGGAAGTACGCCTCGCGGCGGTGGCGGTCGGAGACGTGCGTGTAGCGCTCCGTCGTCGAGACGTCCGCGTGGCCGAGCATCTCCTGGACGCTGCGGAGGTCGGCGCCGCCCTCGAGGAGGTGGGTCGCGAAGGAGTGGCGCAGGAGGTGCGGGTGCACGCGGCCGGGCTCGAGGCCCGCGCGGTCGGCGAGCCGGCGCAGGATCAGAAACGCGCCCGCGCGCGTGAGCGCACCGCCGCGCGCGTTGAGGAAGAGGTCGGGACGATGGCGGCGGTCGAGGTGCGGTCGTCCGAGCGCCAGGTAGCGCCGCAGGGCCTCCGCAGCCGGACGGCCGAGAGGCACGAGCCGCTCCTTGCCGCCCTTGCCGGCGGCGCGGACGATACGCCCTTCGAGGTCGATCGACGCCTTCACGAGCCCGACCGCCTCGGAGACCCTGAGGCCCGCGCCGTAGAGGAGCTCGACGAGCGCGCGGTCGCGCATCGCGCGGGGCGACGTCCCGTTCGCGGCTTCGACGAGCCGCTCGGCCTCCGCGGGGGAGAGCGTGCGCGGGACGGTTCGCGGACGGCGGGGCCCTGCGATCGCCGCTGCGGGGTTGTCGGCGCGCGTGCCGATCAGCGTCAGGTGGCGCAGGTACGCGCGCACTGCGGCCAGTCGCCGCGCGATCGTCGCGGGCGCTCGCCCGTCGGCGCGCATCGAGGCGAGCCAGGCCTCGATCTCCGCGGTGGTCGCCTCCCCGACGGGGTGGTCGACGGTTGCGGCGAACGCCGCGAGGTCGCGCCGGTACGCGTCGACGGTGCGCGGCGAGCGGCGGGCCGCGAGGAGGAGCAGGAAGCTCTCGACGTCGGGGTCGTGGCGGTCGCTCATCGCGGCGGGACCCGATTCGGCGGCGCCGGGCACCCTCCTGCGCCGGTCAGGGGGCTGTGGGCGGTGTCAGACACGGCTGTCTGTCAAGCCCGAGGTGTGCCGAGTGTGTGCCGATCCCTCCACAGAGAGAAACCCGCCGTATCCCCTCGCCTTCGCGCGGTCGTGGAGGGGCGAGCGCCCCGTCGACCTGACACGCCGCCCCTTCGCAGAGCGCATCAGCACAGGGCTAGAGGCTGTGGAGCGTTCGGCACACACTCGGCACGGTTCGCCCCTTGACAAAATCGGTGTCTGACACCGGTTGCCCGGACAGGCTACGACCGCGGGTGAGCGCGGTTGTAGACCTTGCGCAGGCGCCGGGCGTCGACGTGGCTGTAGATCTGCGTCGTTGAAAGCGACGCGTGCCCCAGGAGCTCCTGGATCGTCCGGAGATCGGCGCCGCCCTCGAGGAGGTGCGTCGCGTAGGCGTGCCGGAGACGGTGCGGGTGGGGAAGCAGCCGCCGGAGCACGCTCGTGTCGAGCCGCCTGCCGCGGACCGAGACGAAGAGGGCGTCGCACGCGCCCCGGGCGAGGGCCGGGCGCCCGTCGTGGAGCCAGCGTGCGACCCGCCAGGCGGCCTCCTCGCCGAGTGGGACGAGACGCTCCTTGCCGCCTTTCCCCCGCACGTGGAGCTGCTCGCGGTCGAGGTCGACGTCGCCGAGGTCGAGCGCCACCGCCTCCGCGGAGCGAAGTCCGCACGAGTACACGAGCTCGATCAGCGCGGCGTTCCGAAGCGCGAGCGCGTCCTCGCCGGCCGCGGCGAGGGCGACCATCCCCTCGATCTCACCGGCTCGCGGCGCCTCGGGCAGGCGCCGAGGCCGCCGCGGCGCGAGTGTCGCCTCCGGCACACGGCCGGGCCCGAGCGCATGCCGTGCGAGTGATCGGACTGCGGAGAGCCGCCGCGCGATCGTCGTGGGAGCAAGACCCCGGCGCGCACGCCCGAGCTCGGCCGTGTAGGACGCGAGCACGCGGACGTCCAGGTCGTCGAGCTCGAGCCCCTGGCCGTGGAGCCAGCTCGAGAAGTCGCGCAGGTCGGCCGCATAGGCGCGCCGCGTCGCGTCCGACAGCGCCGGGCTCGAGAGGAACCGCTCCACCGCGACGGCCGTGTCCACGACTACCGTTTCTCGTCCGCCCCCGCCACGCCTGCCCATGCGACGCTCCCTCGCTCTCGCCCTCGTGCTCGCCGCCGGCATCGCCGCCGTCGCCGTGACGCGGGACGGCGACGGGTCCGCGCACGACAGCGGCTCGGTGACCCTCGTCGGCGACTCGCTCAACGTCGGCATCGAGCCGTACCTCGCAAACGAGCTGCCCGGCTGGCACCTCGACGCCCACGACCGGGTCGGCCGCGCGACGCCGGAGGGGATCGACGAGCTGCGCCGCCTGGGCGGACGCCTCGCCCCCGTCGTCGTGGTCAGCCTGGGGACGAACGACCCCGACGGCTCGGAAGGCGAGTTTCGCCGGCTCGTGGCCGAGGCGGTCGAGATCATCGGGCCGGATCGCTGCCTCGTCTGGGCGACGATCGTCCGCGACGGAACCGGCCGCACCGGTTTCGACCTCGTCCTGCAGGAGGCCCGCTCGCAGAACCCGAACGTGCGGCTCGTGCAATGGGCGCTGATGGTCGCGGAGAATCCTTCGCTCCTCGCCCGGGACGCGGTCCACGGCACGCCCGAAGGGTACGCGCGCCGGGCGGAGGAGACCGCCCGCCTGATCCGCGCCTGCCCGCGCCGATGACGCTCTACGGCACCGTCCGAGCGATCCTGGCGCCGGCGATCCGCGCCGTCTGGCGTCTTGGGATCGAGGGCGAGCAGAACGTCCCCAGCGGCCCCGCGATCGTCGTCGCCAATCACGACTCGGTCACCGATCCGTTCTTCCTCGGGGTTGCGATCGAGCGGCCGCTCCGCTTCCTGACGAAGCGAGAGCTCTGGAGGTACCGGCTCGTGGGGCGGCTCGTGGAGGGGCTCGGGGGATCCCCGTCGAGCGGAGCCGCGGTGACCTCGGCGCGGTCGCCGCCGCCGCCCGCGCGCTCGAGGAGGGCGCCGCGGTGGCGATCTTCCCCCAGGGAACCGTGCTCGGGCCTGCCGACCGTCCGTGGCAGCGCGGCGCGGCGCGCCTCGCGCTGACGACCGGGGCGCCGCTCGTCCCCGTCGCGATCGTCGGCGCCGCCCACGCGCTCCGGCCCGGCACGAGAATCCCGCGCCGCGCGAGCGTGCGCGTGGTCGTCGGCCCGCCGATCCTCGTGGAGCGAACGAGCCCGACGATCCCCGCGACGAAAGAGCTGACCGCGCGCGTTCGTGCCTCGATCGAGGCGTTGAGCCAGTCCTAGACCCGCTTTCCCCCGCCGGTGTGGGAGAGGGTGTCAGGCACACTCAAGCCGTGCCCGGTCACCGCTTCGACGCCTTCATGTCCCTGGAGGCGCCGGAGCGTCCTGCCGACCCGGCCGTCCGCAAGGCGAACCTCCGCCGGATCATCCGGCTGTTCCGGCCGTACCGGGCCCGCCTCGGTCTCGTCTCGGGGCTCATCTTCGTCTCGGCCGGCCTGGGCGTCGTCTCGCCCTTCCTGCTCAAGGAGGTGCTCGACACGGCGATCCGGGTCGACCCCGCAACCGGGGAGGCGGCCGTCCGGCTCGGGCTTCTCACCGCGCTCGTCGCGGGCATGGTCGCGATCCCGATCGTGACCGGCGTGCTCGGCGTCTGGCAGACGCTGCTCACGAACCTCGTCGGCCAGGCGGTGATGCACGACCTGCGAACGTCCGTCTACCGCCACCTGCAGCGCCTCTCGCTGGCGTTCTTCACGCGCACCCGCACGGGCGAGGTGCAGAGCCGCATCGCGAACGACATCGGCGGGATCGAGAACGTCGTCACGTCGACCGCGACGTCGGTCCTCTCCCACGTGACCACGGTCCTTGCGACGGTCGTCGCGATGGTGCTTCTCGACTGGCGCCTCGCCGCGTTCGCGCTCGCGCTGCTGCCGCTCTTCGTGTGGCTCACGAAGCGCGTCGGGGAGCAGCGCAGGAAGGTCACCGCCGAGCGTCAGGCCTCGCTCGCCGACGTCTCCTCGATCGTCCAGGAGTCGCTCTCGGTGTCGGGGATCCTGCTCGGAAAGACGATGGGCCGCTCGGCCGACCTCGCCGGGCGGTTCGAGACCGAGTCGCAGCGGCTCGCGGGCCTCGAGGTGCGCAGCCGGATGACGGGCCGCTGGATGATGGCCGCGATCCAGACGACGTTCGCCGTGATGCCGGCGCTCGTCTACCTCTTCGCCGGCTGGACGATCGAGCGGGGCTCCGGCGCGATCACGATCGGCACGCTCGTCGCCTTCACGACCCTGCAGACGCGCCTGTTCTTCCCGATCGGGAACCTCCTCGGCGTCCAGCTCGAGGTACAGAGCTCGCTCGCGCTCTTCGACCGGATCTTCGAGTACCTCGACCAGCGGGTCGACATCGTCGAGGGCAGGCGGGCGATCGGACGTCCCCGCGGGGACGTCGCCTTCGACGAGGTCTGGTTCGGCTACGAGCCAGGCTCGTGGACGCTCGAGGACGTCACGTTCTCCGTCCCCGCCGGGACGAAGACCGCCCTCGTCGGCGAGACGGGCTCGGGCAAGACGACCTGCGCCTACCTCGTCGCGCGGCTCTACGACGCGACGCAGGGCACGGTCACGATCGACGGGCTCGACGTGCGCGACCTCACGTTCGACGCGCTCGCCGAGGCGGTCGGCGTCGTCGCGCAGGAGACGTATCTCTTCCACGCGTCGGTGCGCGAGAATCTCCGCTTCGCCAGGCCCCAGGCGACCGACGGGGGAGATCGAGGAGGCAGCGCGCGCGGCCCGGATCCACGACCTGATCGCCTCGCTCCCGGACGGCTACGAGACCGTCGTCGGCGAGCGCGGCTACCGCTTCTCGGGCGGCGAGAAGCAGCGGATCGCGATCGCGCGCACGATTCTCCGCAACCCGCCGATCCTCGTCCTCGACGAGGCAACCTCGGCGCTCGACACGCAGACCGAGCGGGCGGTGCAGGACGCTCTGGAGCGCCTCGCCGAGGGGCGCACCGTGATCGCGATCGCGCACCGGCTCTCCACCGTCCGCGACGCCGACCAGATCGTCGTGCTCGACCGCGGCCGCGTCGTCGAGCGCGGCACGCACGAGGAGCTGCTCGCCCTCGGCGGCCGCTACGCGTCGCTCGTCCTCCGGGATACGGACGTCGGCGACGTCGTGCCGACGCCGAGCTGATCGTCGTTCGGCTCTCGCGGCTCGACACGCTTGAGCCACGCCTATCGACAGAACGGATACGAGTCGCGGTGGCAGAACCACATTCCGGGTGTGCGCTCACCCGTGCAGACGATCCCCTCGAGCATGATGCAGTCGTTCTTCAGGTGGAGCATTTTCCCGGTTCGCTCGGAGATGATCTGTTCGACGCGCTTGTGCACCCGTGCGCGCCGACCGCACGAGGCGAGCATCTCGGGAGTGAAGAGAAGCCCGCGATTGAAGCCGGCATCGTCGAGGGTGGGGCCGATCTCTGCCGGCGACCGGACTTCCACCAGCTCGCCCGGTTGCAGGTCGAGGGTCATTGGCTGGGTCGCCGCTCCCTCGCGGGGAACGGGAAGGTGCTCCCGCACCCCCAGCCTGCGTCCGATGCTCCACCAGGCGCCGCGAGCGAGGATGCGGAGCAGCCGAAAGAGTCCCACGTTGCCGCTTCGCACCTCGCGGACGTACTGACCCGGATCCCTGCCGGGGAGCGGCTCCGTGGCGATGAAGGCGTTCGTCGCCTGGCAGCGGAATGTCTCCTCCGCTCCGTTCCAGCCGTGCGGCCTCGTTGCTACGAGCGCTGTTTCTGCGAGCGCTCGGGTCGCGTCGTCGGGCGCCGGGCCGGCCGATGGGAGCCCCGCCTCCTCCACGCGGCGCAGCCAGGATTCCTTCCAGTGAAGCGGCATTCCGCCTGGCATCCACCGTGTGAACTCCCGTCGCATCGGAGGTTCTCGAGGAACACGGCATTCCGCATCCGTCGGCTGCCACCCGGCCCCACGAGGTCGCAGATCTTCTCCGCGCGCTGGGCGACGCGGAACCGCTTTCCGACGAACGGCAGCATCTCGGGCATGAACGGCACGCTGTCGACCGCTCCGTCGTGCAGCGTCGCGAGGATCTCGGCGGCGGGCCGCACCTCGACCAGGTCGCCGGGACGCAGTGGTTTGTGGTCGTGGTCCGGCGGCTCCATGTCCGACCTCACTATGCCCGTGGATCGGAGGCACACAAGCCCCTTGAGAGTGCCATGTCAGCCGGCCGCGAGTACCGTTTGCCCGCCGAGCTATCAGGGAGACCCACAGATCATGACCGCGACCAGCACGGAGACGGAACTCGAGCGGCACGGGATTGCGCCGTCCGGGGACGTCGTCCGCAACCCGACGACCGCGCAGCTCTACACCGACGCGCTGCGGCGCGGGCACGACCGGCTCGCCGAGGGCGGGCCGCTCGTCGTCGACACGGGTCGCTTCACCGGCCGCTCCCCGAAGGACAAGTTCGTCGTGCGCGAGGCCGCCTCGGAGGAGCGGATCTGGTGGGGCGACGTCAACCAGCCGCTCGAGGAGCGCCGCTTCGACGGCCTGCGGCAGAAGGTCGTCGACTACCTGTCGGCACAGAAGCGGCTCTACGTCGTCGACGCGTTCGCGGGCGCGGACCCCGAGCATCGGATCGGCGTACGCGTCGTCACGGAGAGCCCGTACCACGCGCTCTTCGCGAAGACCATGTTCATCCGCCCGGACCCCGAGGAGCTCGACGGTCACGAGCCGCAGGCGCTCGTTCTCCACGCGCCCGCCGTCGAGGCCGATCCCGAGGCCGACGGCACGCGGACAGGCACGTTCGTCGTCCTCCACCCGGGGCGGACGGAGGTCCTGATCGGTGGAACCTTCTACGCCGGCGAGATCAAGAAGTCGATCTTCACGGTGATGAACGACCGGCTGCCACTCGAGGGCGTGTTCCCGATGCACTGCTCGGCGAACGTCGGGCCGGACGGGGACGTCGCCGTGTTCTTCGGCCTCTCGGGGACGGGCAAGACGACGCTCTCCGCCGACCCGTCCCGGAGCCTGATCGGCGACGACGAGCACGGCTGGGGGACGAACGGCGTCTTCAACGTCGAGGGCGGGTGCTATGCCAAGGTGATCCGCCTCTCGCCAGAAGCGGAGCCCGACATCTTCCGCACGACCCGCACGTTCGGGACGATCCTCGAGAACGTCACCGTCGACGAGCGGGGCATCGTCGACCTCGACGACGACTCCAAGACGGAGAACACGCGCGCCGCGTACGAGCTCGAGCAGATCCCGAACGCGCACCCCTCGAAGATGGCGGGCCACCCGCGGAATGTCGTCTTCCTCACGGCCGACGCGTTCGGCATCCTCCCGCCGATCGCGTGCCTGACGCGTGAGCAGGCGCAGTACTGGTTTCTCTCGGGGTTCACCGCGAAGCTGGCGGGCACGGAGATCGGCGTCACCGAGCCGCAGCCGACGTTCTCGACGTGTTTCGGCGCGCCGTTCCTGCCGCAGCGCCCCGGCGTCTACGCGCGGATGCTCGCCGGCAAGCTGGCAGAGCACGACGCCCACGTCTGGCTCGTCAACACGGGCTGGACGGGCGGCCCGTTCGGCGAGGGCCATCGCATGCCGATCAAGGCAACACGCGCGCTCCTCGCGGCGGCGCTCTCCGGCTTGCTGCACGACGTCGAGTATCGCGTCGACCCGGTCTTCGGCTTCGAGGTCCCCGTCTCGGTGCCGGGTGTCGACACCGCCCTTCTCGTGCCGCGCTCGACGTGGGCCCATCCGGAGGCCTACGACGCGAAGGCACGGGAGCTGGCGACGATGTTCCGGGAGAACTTCACGGCGAAGTTCGCCGCGGACGCGGACCCCGCGGTTGCCGCGGCCGGGCCGCGCTAGACACTCCCGCCGCGCGTCCACGACGAATGCGGCCGGCGGGGTCGACCGGCCGGCCGAGCGCAGGGCCGACGGGCGGTGCAGCGCGCTGTCCGTCACGCCCCCGCTCCAGCCCGCCAGCACGGCGGGAACGGAGGTGTGAACCGCGAGTTACAGTAGCGGACGGTTAGCGCGATCACCGACGCTTGGCCGACGATGACCGGGTCGGCAACGCACGCATCCGCTCGCCTGCTTGCGCTCCGTGGCGCGCTGCGCCTCGACCTGCGCGCGGTCTCGACCGGCGCCCTCGGTGTGTCTCTCGTGCTGTCGGTCGGCTTCACCGACGGCGGCTACTACGGGCGGAGCTCGACCGCGTTGACGCTCGCCTTCGCCGCGGTCGCGGCGCTGGGGGCGTTGCACGGCGGCGGCCTGTCGCGAGGCGGGATCGCCGCGCTCGGGCTGCCTCACGACCCTGCTCTCGTGGACGGCGCTCTCGGCGAGCTGGGCGGTTCCCGGAGCGCTGGTGGGCCAGGAGGCCCGCCGGTCGGTGCTCTACGTGTGCGCCCTGGCCGCACTGCTCCTGGTTCCGGACCATGCCCGGCGACGGGCCCTGCTGCTCGGGCTCGCAGGCGGCATCTCGGTGCTCGCGGCCGTCGCGATCGGGATGCGGGCGGCGTCGGGAGCGGTCGTCGACCGCTTCTACGGCACGCTCCTCGAGGAGCCGGTGGGGTACCCGAACGCCCTCGGCGTCCTGGCGGCGCTCGGAGTCGTCATCGGGGTGGGGCTCGAGCGTCCGGGTGTTGCGGGACGGGTGCTGCGCGGCTCGGCCGCCCTCCTCGTGCTCGTCCTCGGGCTGAGCGGTAGCCGCGGCGGGGCGTTCGCACTGGCAGCCGGGCTCGCGGTGCTCGTCGCGCTCGTTCCGGGCGGGGCACGGCCGGGGACACTACTGCGGGCGCTGACGGCTCTCCTGCTCGGAGGTGCCGCGTGGGCTGTCGCGGTCTGGACGGACGCCGGAGGGACCTGGCTCGTCCTCATCGCGACGGGCACGTGGGCGAGCGCGGCGCTCGTCGCCGACCGGGCCAGGGCACCCGCGAGGGTCGCTCTGGCCGCCGTCGGCCTCACGGCCCTGGTGGCCGCGACAACGCTCGCCGTGCTCCAACCGGTCGACACGACCTCGAGCTTGCGCACCGCGTACTGGCGGGCGGCGCTGGAGGAAGCGGGCTCCCGACCGCTGCTCGGGAGCGGGGCGGGGAGCTTCCACCTGACGTGGGAGCGGCGCGGGCCGGATGGGCTGTTCGTACGCGACGCGCACAGCGTCTACGCCGAGACGCTCTCCGAGCTCGGGCCCGTGGGGTTGGCCCTGGTCCTGGCTCTCGTGGCGATTCCGATTTCGGCGGCGATCCGCCAGCGCAGCGATCCGGTTGCGGCGGTGGCAGGTGCGGGCTTCGCCGTCTTCGCGGTCCACGCCGGCCTCGACTGGGACTGGGAGATGCCCGTCGTCACACTCGCGGGCCTGGGTTGCGCCGCTGTCCTGCTCGTCCGATCGCCAGTGCCACCAACGGACACCACCGATTGAGGAGGGAACAGATGTCCAGCACGAATCGAGTCGCGTCGAGACGCCGGGCGGCAATCTGGTTCCTCGCCGCCCTGCTGGGAGTCGCGGTCACGATGCTCGTCCTCGACGGTGGCCGCCCCGCCGTCGCGGCGGGCGACTGTCAGTACCAGCCGTACGGCGAACCGTGCCCGAAGGCGCAGCCGACGCTGACCACGGCTCCGCAACCTGCCGAGGCACCGCTCGGCTCGTACGTCTTCGACCGGGCGACGCTTTCCGGCGGCAACGCGCCGACGGGAACGCTCACCTTCTCGCTGTACCGGCCTGCCGATCTCACGTGCTCGAGCCCCGCGTTCAGCTGGGCGTCGAGCGTCAACGGAGACGGCGACTACGACTCGGGCTACTCGCAGGTCGACACCGCCGGCACGTGGCACTGGAAGGTGCTCTATTCAGGCGACGACGGCAACGAGCCGGCCACGAGCGGGTGCTCCGAGGAGCCCGTCACGGTGACGAAGGCAACACCGTCCATCTACCTCTGGCCCTCCGGATCGGCGACGATCGGCTCCACCCTGTACGCGAACGGCTACGGGTGGGCCGGGTTCCAGCCGACAGGGTCCGTGACTGTCCGCCTGTATCGCCCGAGCGACCCGACCTGCTCGGGAGCGCCCGCTGCGACGCAGGACTTCGTCTGGTACGGCGGCTACGTGAGCATCTGGTCGTCCTTCGGCCCCGCCGACCAGCTCGGGACGTGGCGCTACCGCGTCGACTACCCGGGAGACGCGAACAACAACGCCGTGTCACTCGCGTGCGGCGCCACGTCCGTCGAGGTCGGCAAGGCGTCGCCGTCCATCTGGGCGGGCCTCTCGTCGACCAGCGTCGTGATCGGCGAGGACGTCACCGTCAGCGGCCAGCTCGGCTCCGGCTACCAGCCGGCGGGGACGGTCACCGTCAGGTTCTTCTCACCGGACGATCCGGGTTGTTCCTCCCCCGCGGGGAGCCAGAGCCCGACGATGGACGCGTACGGGTCGTTCGCCACCACGTTCACACCGACACGCGTCGGCACGTGGCGGGTGACGGTGGCCTATCCGGGTGACGCCTACAACAACCCCGCCTCGACGTGGTGCGGGCAGTTGTCTCTCGGCGTGGGCAAGGCGTCGCCGACGGTCTTCCCGGCCGCGGTACCGACGACGGCGCAGACGGGGGCCAGGCTGCAGGCGTTCACGCTCGTGCAGGGTGGGTACACGCCGGCTGGGCGGGTCTCCTTCCGCCTCTACCGGCCGGACGACCCGACCTGCTCGGGGCTGCCCGCGCACATCGAGGAGGCGAACGTGGCCGACGGCGCGGCGTCGACCTCCACCGGCTACGTCGCGCCCTCGGCGGGGACGTGGCGATGGCAGGCCGTGTACTCCGGCGACGCCGACAACAACGGGACGACGTCCGGTTGCGATCAGGCGCCCGTGTCCGTGGTCGCCAAGCTCGGGACGCCGCCCCGGGATCCCGGCGGGACGCCGTTCGTGACGAACGTCTACTTCAACTGCGTGGGCGACCACTCGATCGGCGTGCCGTACGGAAGCCGGCTCGTGCTGCGGATGGGGTGGGGGACGAAGACCGAGAGTCAGATCAAGGGCTTCCTCAACGGCAAGGACACCCGCGCCGCCGTCGACGGGGTTCCGGTCGGGAACGCGGATCGATACTGGGGCAAGCCCGTCCTCGGCTCGGGCGAGGCGCCCTGGACGGCGTGGTGGGAGTACGACACCGGCCGCGTGGTCACGGCGTACACGCAGCCGTTCACGATCGAGGTGCGGGTCGTCGCCACCAAGTCCGGTAGCGACGGCTTCGGGACGTGGAAGCCCGGCGACGTGCTGATCTCCACGGCCGGACCCTGTCTCGTGTCCGGCTACCAGCCCTAGGGTGCACCGGGTGGTGCCGCGCCCCAGGCCATGGGGCGCGGCACCGCGGTCGCCGGTTGCCCGGTCGCCCGGAGGCCGGCATCCGATAGGTTCCAAGCGATGGACGTTTCCTTCGACGTGCTCGTCGTCGGCGCCGGCTGCGCCGGCATGCGGGCTGCGATCGAGGCCCACGACGCCGGCGCGCGGGTGGCAGTCGTCTCGAAGCTCCACCCGACCCGCAGCCACTCCGGCGCGGCAGAGGGAGGCATCAACGCCGCGCTCGGGAACAAGGCCGAGGACAGCCCCGAGACGCACGCCTTCGACACGGTCAAGGGCTCGGACTACCTCGGCGATCAGGACGCGATCGAGATCTTCACGCGGGAGGCGCCGGGCGACATCTACCAGCTCGAGGGCTGGGGCTGCGTCTTCTCTCGCAACGCGGAGGGCAAGCTCGACCAGCGCCCGTTCGGCGCCGCCGGCTCGCCGCGGACCGTGTACTCGGCGGACATCACGGGTCACGTGCTGATCCAGGTGCTGTACGAGCAGCTCCAGAGGCGGATGAGCGAAGGGCTCGTCGTCTTCGAGGAGTACTTCGCCTTCCGGCTCGTCGAGGACGGCGGCCGCTGTACCGGCGTCATCTGCTGGGATCTGCTCCACGGGGGCGTGAAGGCCGTCACGGGGTCGGCCACGATCCTCGCGACGGGTGGGGCCGGCCGCCTCTTCCGCGCGACGACGAACGCGTACGCCTGTACCGGCGACGGGATGGCGATGGCGCTGCGGGCGGGGCTGCCGCTCAAGGACATGGAGTTCATGCAGTTCCACCCGACGACGATGTACCCCTCGGGGATCCTCATCACCGAGGGCTGTCGCGGCGAGGGCGGCTACTTGCTGAACAAGGACGGCGAGCGCTTCATGAAGCGCTACGCCCCGAACGCGCTCGAGCTCGCATCGCGCGACGTCGTCTCGCGCTCCGAGACGACCGAGATCGAGGCCGGCCGCGGCGTCAACGGGTCGGTGATGCTCGACCTGCGCCACCTCGGGCCGGAGAAGATCCTGAACAAGCTGCCGGGGTCGCGCGAGCTCGCGATGACGTACGCCGGCGTCGACCCGATCTTCGCGCCGATCCCCGTGCGACCGGGTGCGCACTACCACATGGGCGGCGTCGAGACCGACGAGTGGGGCCTGACGCCCCTCGAGGGCCTCTACGCGGCCGGCGAGGTTGCGTGTGTCTCCGTCCACGGAGCGAACCGCCTCGGCGGGAACTCGCTGATGGAGACGATCACCTTCGGGCGCCGTGCCGGCCGTCACGCGGCGGAGTACGCACTCGGGCGCACCGCGGCGGCGAACGGTCGCGCCGAGACCGCCCGCGCCGACGCCGAGGCGTGGGTGGACGGGCTGCTCGCAGTCGAGCAGGGGGAGCGTCCCTGGCAGATCCGGGACGAGCTCGGGCAGTCGATGCTCGAGAACTTCGGCGTCTTCCGCTACCCCGACAAGATGGACAGGCAGGTAGGAATCATCGACGAGCTGCGCCACCGCTACGGGCGCGGCGTCGTGATCGAAGACAAGGGGACGGTCTTCAACAGCGACCTGACCCAGGCGATCGAGCTCGGCTACCTGCTCGATCTCGCCGCCTGCATGCTCCAGGCGGGCGTCGTCCGCAAGGAGTCGCGCGGCGCGCACTCGCGCCCCTCGGACTTCCCCGAGCGCGACGACGAGAACTTCATGAAGCATTCGATCACGACGTGGGTCGACGGCGCACCGCAGCTCTCCTACCGCGAGGTGCGTATGACCAAGTGGGAGCCGATGGTGAGGTCGTACTGATGGCACGGAGTTGGCACGGAGTCGGCACACTTTCGTTGCATTGTCTGGCAACGAGGCCGATAGAATTGGCAGCGGGTGGTGGGTTGGGGTGCCCCAGGGAAGCCCGCAAACTCGACGAATCCAGGCCCGCGTGAAGGTCGAGCTGAAGATCTGGCGCTACGACACCTCGACGGGCGAGCGGGCGCTCCGGCCGTACGAGGTCGACGTCACCGAGGAAGCGACGCTCCTCGACACCCTCGATGCCGTCAGGGACCGCCTCGACGGCTCGCTCGCCTACCGCAAGAGCTGCCGGATGATGATCTGCGGCTCCTGCGGGATGCGTGTCGACGGCGGCGCCGTGCTCGCCTGCAAGACGCGGATCGCGGACGTCGTCGCCGACGGTCACGTCCCCGTGGTCTCCGCGATGGGGAACCTGCCGATCGTCAAGGACCTCGTCGTCGACATGGATCCCTTCTGGCAGAAGATGCGCGCCGTCCAGCCGTACCTCGAGCCGCGGCTCGATCGCGCCACCGAGAAGGAGAACGTCGTCGCGCAGGAGCAGATGGACATGATCCACAAGGAGTCCCTCTGCATCAACTGCGGCTGTTGCGTCTCCGAGTGCAACTCGATGGAGTCCGACCCGGACTTCCTCGGCCCGGCGGCGCTCGCGAAGGGCTTCCGCTTCGTCGGCGACGCGCGCGACGGCGCCACGATCGACAGGCTCGAGCGCTACAGCGAGGAGCACGGGATCTGGGACTGCACGCGCTGCTACTTCTGCAACGAGCGCTGCCCCAAGGGCGTCGACCCGCGCGACGCGATCGCGAAGCTCGGCGCCGAGGCGATGAAGGCGGGCATCGACCGCGACATGGGCGCGAGGCACGCGAAGTGGTTCGTCACCTCCGCCAAGACGACCGGCTGGCTGCGAGAGACGGAGCTCGTGCCGAAGACGCAGGGCGTCGTCAAGGCGATCAAGGAGATCAAGTTCGCGATGTCGCTGCTGCCTAAGGGGAAGATCCCGCTGCCCTTCCCGCCGCACGTCGCGGCGGACATCGGCGAGTCGCGCGCCCTCTTCGACCTTGTCACGGACCAGGGACGCAGCGGCGCGGCGGGCATCGTCCAGGGCGAGAAGGCGCTCATGCACCTCGCGCACCACGGCGAGTCGGTCGACGGCCCGAGCCACCCCTACGACGACCCGAGATCGTTCCCGAAGCCCTACCTTCCCGACGAGGAGCCCGCCACGTGAAGCAGGTCGCCTACTACAAGGGGTGTCTCGCGAGCCTCTCCGCCAAGGAGCTCGACATCTCCACCCAGGCGCTCGCGCCGAAGGTCGGCTACGAGCTGATCGAGCTGGAGTCCGTCACGTGCTGCGGCGCTGGCGACATCCACGAGGCCGAGCCGGACTACTACCTCCACCTGAACGCGCGGATCCTCTCCTACGCCGCCGCGACCGGGGCGGACACGCTGATGACGGTCTGCAACGTCTGCACGCTCAACCTCCGTCAGGCGAACCACCAGCTGCTGAACGACGCCGCCCTGCGCGAGCGCGTCAACGACAACCTCGAGCAGGTCGGCGTGCCGCGCTACGAGCAGGACGTCGACTGTGTCCACTTCCTCTGGCTCGTCGCGGGCGAGAGCTTCGGGAAGCTGCAGGAGGTCGCGCACAAGGGTCTCCGCGGTCTCAGGATCGCGCCCTTCTACGGCTGCCAGATCCTGCGCCCCTCGAAGCTGATGGGCTTCGACGACCCCGACAAGCCGGACTCGCTCGAGCGGATCATCGCCGCCTGCGGCGGCGAGGCGATCGACTACCCGGCGAAGATCAAGTGCTGCGGCTTCCCGATCATCCAGGCCCGCGAGGAGACTGCGCTCGCCGAGCTGATCCAGCCGATCGAGCAGGCGAAGGAGGCGGGCGCCGACGCGATGGTCACCCCCTGCCCGCTCTGCCACCTCTCGCTCGACGCGTGGCAGTCGAAGCTGAAGAAGCAGACCGGGAAGGACTTCCAGATGCCGATCTTCCACCTCTCGCAGCTGATCGGCGTCGCCGCGGGCCTCGAGGACGCGGAGCTCCGCTTCAAGCGGCACGTCGTCTCGATGCAGCCCGTGCTCGAGAAGCTCGCGCTGTAGGTCCCATCCGCTGCGCGGCCGTGGCTGAGGGAGGTGCCCCCGCGCGATGCTGAGCGCTGCCGCCGTCCTCGCCGCGGGTGCGGCTGGGCTGTTCCTCTACGGGTGGCTCGAGGCCGGGTGGCTGCGGACGCGCGTGCTCGAGGTGCCGCTTCGGGGCCTGCCGGAAGCGCTCGACGGGATGCGGATCGCGCATCTCTCGGACTTCCACCTCGGCGCGCCGCTCTCGCGGGGGAGCCGGGCAAGCGAGCGCGCTGCACGCTGGGTCGCGCGACGCCGTCCGGGGGTCGTCTGCATCACCGGCGATCTCGTCTCGCATCCTCGGGGCGAGCGGCGTTTGCGGGCGTTGCTCGCGCGGCTCGAGCGCCCCTTTGTCGTGCTCGGGAATCACGACGTTGCCGTCACTCGCGATCCGTTCTCGAGGGCGGCGGAGCTCCGCGATCTCGAACACACGCGGCTTCTGTCGGACGAGGCAATCGTCCTCGAGCTCGCGGGCGAGCGGTGCGCAATCGTGGGCGTCGGGCCCGACTCCTACCGGGAGAGGCGTTCCCGCCCGGATGCGTTGCCCGACGAGCGTGCGACGTTCCGACTGCTCCTCTGCCACTTCCCGGGGATCATCGATCGCGTGTCTCCAGGATCGTTCGACCTCATCCTCGCCGGTCACCTCCACGCGGGACAGATCTGCCTGCCACTGCCCGGCCGCCGAGTCACGCTCGCCCATCCGCGCGCCCCGTTCGTCGCGGGCCTCTACCGCACGCCCGCAGGCGTTATGCACGTGTCGCCCGGGACGGGGACGACGTTCGTTCCGTTCAGGTTCTTCGCGCGACCCGAGGTGACAGAGCTCGTGCTGAGGCGGGCGATCTAGACTGAGCCGGATGGAGGGCCATGCCGTCATCTCGCACGAGGTGCTGGCGTCGTACGCCGCAGACGCCGCGCGCCAGGTCGGGGGCGTGCACGAGCTCGTCGGCGGCCCGCGGCGGCACCGGGGAGTCCGCGTCGCAGACGAGGACGGAGCGACGTCCGTCGAGCTGCAGCTCGCGGTCGAGTGGGGCGCTGTCGCGCCGGACGTCGCCGCGGAGGTACAGCGGCGCGTGAGCGAGTACCTGAGACGCACCGCCCGGCTTCCATCCGTGACGGTCGACGTCGTCGTCGTCGGCGTCGCAGCGACCGAGGACTGATGCACGGGGGCGTCTCGGGCCTCACCCGCACGACGATCGGCGACGCGCCCTCGGTGTGCCGCGGCTGCGTGTGGTGGCAGTCGCGAGGGAATCGCACCGCGTCGAAGGAGCGCTGGACGGAGCGGGCGGAGGAGGAGTTCGGCGAGTGGGGCACGATCTACCTCGACGAGAGCGGACGCCTCCTCGGCTCGATGCAGTACGGGCCGTCGCATCTCTTTCCCCGCGCCGCGGACCTGCCCGCGGGGCCGGCCTCGGACGACGCCGTGCTCGTGACGTGCTCCTACCTCGTCCGGGACGGCGCCGAATGGATCGAGAAGTCGCTCCTCCTCGCCGCGATCGGAGAGTCGCGCGACCGCGGTGCGAGGGCGCTCGAGGCGTTCGCGTACCGCTACCCCGAGGGCGAGTCCGTGGAAGAGCGCTTTCTCGTGCACCGCACGGTCTTTCCGCGCGACTTCCTCGACGAGTTCGGCTTCGTCACCGTTCGCTCCCAGGGCCGGGTCGAGCTCTGCCGGATGGAGCTCGGCGGGCTCGTCCCAATCGAGGAGGGGCGTCGCGCGAAGGTCCTCCGCGTCGTCCAGGAGGCGTTCGCCCCGGCCCCGGCGCCCGTGCCGCGCCCGTAGACGTCAGGCTTGCGCTGCGACGCCCTCGAGCAAGAGCTCGGCGATCTGGATCGCGTTGAGCGCCGCGCCCTTGCGGAGGTTGTCGCTCGAGAGGTAGAGCGCGATGCCGTTTTCGGCGGCCGTGTCGCGACGGATCCGGCCGACGAGCACCTCGTCCTCGCCTGCCGCGGCCGCCGGGGTCGGGAAGGACGGGAGGTCGAGGACGCGAACGCTCGGGGCGTCGCGGAGGAGCTCGGCCGCCTCGTCTGGCGAGAGCGGCCGCTCGACCTCGACCCAGACTGCCTCCGAGTGCCCGACCATCACGGGAACGCGCACGCACGTCGCGGAGAGCGGGAGCTCGGGCAGCTCGAGGATCTTGCGGGTCTCGGCCCGGAGCTTCGCCTCCTCGTCCGAATCGTCCCCCTCCCAGGTCCAGTCCATCACCAGGTCGTGCCGCGTAGGGTCCTCGTGCGCGAGCGCGTCCATCCGCTGCGCGCCCGCGCCGGAGACGGACTGGTAGGTCGAGACGCGCACCCGGGCGAGCCCGGCTTCCTCGTGGAGCGGCTTCAGCACGCAGGTGAGCGGGATCGTGCAGCAGTTCGGATTGGCGACGATGCGGTCGCGCTCGAGCGCCTCGAGCGCGCGGGCGCCGTTCACCTCGGGCACGACGAGCGGGTAGCCGTCGACCAGGCGGTAGGCCGAGGACTTGTCGACGCACATCGCCCCGGCCGCGGACGCGACCGGGACGAGCTCGCGACTCGCGGACGTGCCGACCGAGAAGAGGAACAGGTCGACGTCTCCCGCGCCGAGCGCCTCGGGGGTCGCCTCCTCGACGAGGAGGTCGCCCTCGCCGAACGCGATGCGCGAGCCGGCCGAGCGGGCCGACGCGAACGCGCGCACGTTGTCGTAGCCGCGCTCGGCCAGCAGGCCGAGCGTCACCGTGCCGACGGCTCCTGTCGCTCCGACGATGCCGATGCGGGATTGCGTCGTCATGACGCCTTCTTTCTAGCCGAGACCGACCTCTCGATGTGGGACGTGGCTACAACGGCCATCTCGACGCGCCTCGGGCGCACTGGCACCATGAGATGCAATGTTCCGTCGAGGTTCCGATCCGCCGCCGATGTCGCGGGAAGAATCGAACTCGCTTCTAGCGATGATCATGCGGATGGACTGGAAGCTCGACCAGATCATGGAGGAGCTCGAGATCGAGCATGGCGAAGAGGAAGATTGACCCCGAGGAGTGGCGCCAGGCTCGTGAGACGAGCCGGCAGTTCCGCGAGATGGTCGAGCGACGAGCTGCGCGGCTCGCGGCGTGGGACGAAGCCGAGCGGCAGCGCAAGGCGCGACTCCGTCGCTGGACGTTCGGGTTGCCGGGTCGCGACCCGCAGGTGTCCGACTGAGAGTCGGACGCCGACCGATCAGGCAGGCCGACGGCCCGCGAGCGCGCGGCCGAGCGTGACTTCGTCGGCGTACTCGAGGTCGCCGCCGACGGGAAGCCCGCTGGCTAGCCTGGTCACCGCCACCCGGTCGCGCAGCCGGTCGGCGAGGTAGGCAGCGGTCGCCTCGCCGGTCATCGTCGGGTTCGTCGCGAGCACGACTTCCTCGACCCCGTCGCCGTTCACGCGCTCGAGCAGGAGCTGGATGCGCAGGTCGCCCGGCTCGACGCCGTCGAGCGGCGACAGCGCCCCCGAGCACGTGGTAGAGGCCGCGGTACTCGTGCGTCCGCTCGAGCGAGAGGACGTCGACCGGCTGCTCGACGACGCAGATCACCGTGCGGTCGCGGCGCGGGTCGGAGCAGACGCCGCAGAGCTCCTCCTCGGTCAGGTTGCCGCACGCCGGGCAGGGACGGACCCGCGCCTTCACGTCGGCGATCGCCTCGCCGATCGCGTTCGCCTCGTCTGCCGGCGCGGAGAGGATGTGGAACGCGAGCCGCTGCGCCGTCCGCGTGCCGATCCCCGGCAGCCGCGTGAGCTGCGCGACGAGGTTGTCCACGGCGGGGCTCAGCACGCCGTCACGTTAGCCGCCCACGGCGGACATGGCCCGCTACGCGCCGGCGTGGAGTGCAGGCAGCCGAAGAAGAGGGGGAGAGGGCGATGTCTCCGGCGCCCGACCCGAAGCGGCTCATCGACACCTGGAACGGATACGGCCTTCCGTCGGGCCGCAGGGCGATCACCTCCCCGTCGAGAACGATCCGCTCGATGGGCAGCCGGAGCATCGCGTCAGCGACCTCGGGGACGCGGTCCGTCACGTCGGCGAGGCTCCGGGTGAACGCGCGGACCTCGTCCCCCAGGCGATGCACCTGGAGGCGCGCGCCGTCGAGCTTCCACTCGATCGCCGCCGGGCTCGTCCGCCGGAGCGCCTCGGAGACGTCGTCCGCTCTCCGGGCGAGCATCGGCTTGACCGGGCGAAGCACCTCGAGTTGGAGGCTCGCGAGCCCGGAGCTGCCGTGTGCGAGCGCGACCCGGCTCCCTACGGCGCTGCGACGCGCCCGAGCGCCGCGTCCACCTCGAGCAGATCGAGCGTCGGCGGAAGCCCCGTCCCGTCGAGGTGCTAGGACCCTGCGAGTGGAGCGGCCGCGAAAGCGGTGGAGCGATCTACGAAGCGGCCTCTGGCTCTTCCCGGGGCTGATCGTCGCCGCGCTCGTCGCGCTTGCGTTCGTCGCGATCCAGGTCGACCACGTGTTGGGCGCGACGGACGTCGGCTTCGGCCTCGGGGGTGGCCCGGCGGCCGCGCGGGACGTGCTGGCCGCGATCGCCGGGTCGTTCGTGACCGTGGCAGGCCTCACGTTCTCGCTCACGGTCGTCGTGCTGCAGCTCGCCTCGTCCCAGTACAGCCCGCGCCTTCTCCGAGGGTTCCTCGCCGATCGCATCACCCAGCTCACCGCCGGTGCGTTCGTTGGCGTCTTTGCCTATGCGCTCCTCGTCCTGCGGTCGGTACGTAGCGAGCCGGACGCGTTCGTGCCGTCGCTCGCCGTCTCGCTCGCGATTCTCCTCGCGCTGACGTCGCTCGTGGTGCTCCTGGCGTTCATCGACCACGTGGCGAAGCTGATCCAGGTGTCGAACCTCGCCGGGCGGATCGGAGCGGACACGCACGCGGAGCTTGCGCGAGCGAGCGAGGGCGACCACGGCTCCGACCAGGTGGCGGCCGAGCGCCTGGTGCGGGCGTGGCTCGCCGGAGGCCCGTCCCTGCCGGTGCACGTGTCGCGCGCCGGGTACCTTCGCGGGATCGATGTCGCGGCGATGACGCGGCGCCTGGCGGCGGCGCGAGCGCGCGTCGCGCTGCTCGCGCAGCCGGGCGACCTCGTCGTCCCGGACGAGCCCGTCGCCGAGGCGTGGTGGGACATCGAGAGCGGCCTCGACGGCGTTGCGGTCGCCGACGCCGTGCTCGCGGGCCTGCACGTCGCCAACGAGCGCGACCTGCGGGACGACCCGGGCTTCGGCGTCCGTCAGCTCGCCGACATCGCGATCCGTGCGCTCTCCCCGGGCATCAACGACCCGACGACCGCCGTGACGTGCGTCGCGTACGTGCGAACGGCGCTCGTCGAGGACGCCTCGCTCCCGCGGCGGCGGCGCCTCGTCGAGCGGGACGGCGTGCAGGTCGTGCTCGCGCCACTGCCCCTCGACCGTGACGCGTCGGCCCTCGTGGAGATCGCACACCATGCGGCCGGTGCCCCGCGGACGTCCGCCGCGGTGGGGCGGGCCGTCGACGCGGTCGTGCGAGCCGCCCGCGAGGCCGGACGCGGAGACGAGGGGGCGCGGCTCGAGGCGGCGTACCGCTCCGCGACTGCCGGCGCGTAGCAGCGCCGGTCGCGGGTGCTACATCCCGGGCAGGCCGAGTGCGCCCAAATCGGGCAGCTGGCCGCGAAGCTTCGCCTCCACGGCCTGTGCGGCGGCGCGGAGCGCCTCGTTCGCGGCCGCGAGCACCATGTCGGCGAGGAGCTCCGGGTCGTCCGGGTCGATCGCGCGCGGGTCGATCCTGATCTCGACGAGCTGCCCGGCACCGTTTGCCTTGACGGTGACCATGCCCCCGCCGGCCGAGGACTCGGCGAGCTCGTTCTTCGCCTCCTCCTGGGCACGCGCCATCTGCTCCTGCATCTGCTGGGCCTGCTTCATCAACGCGTTCATGTCGAGCTTCACGGGGATTCCTCCACTTCGGTTGCATCGAGATCGGTCTTCAGGAGCGCGATCAGCTCCTGCTCGCCCGCGGGCCCTTCCCGGTGGTGGTCCGCGCCGCTATCGACCTCGCCGACGGTCGTGACGACCGCGAGCCGCCGGCCCGTCACCTCGTAGAGCGCGTCGCGCACCACCGTGAGGTTCTTCGGGTCGTCGACGAGGGCGCGGTGGAAGTCGGCGCTCGACTTGAACGAGAGGGTCAGCGTGTCGTCCTCGAGCGAGGACGGGGTCGCCTCGACGAGCAGCGAGGCGACGGGGATCGAGCGCTCCTTGACCGCCGGGAGCACGCTCCTCGCCCAGGCGTCGTGGACCTGGTCGAAGGTCAGCTCCTGCGCCGGCGGCCCCGCCGGCGGGGGAGCCGCCTCGTGAGGTGCCGGGCCCGCCGCGGGCGCGGGAACGGGGGAGGGGCCCCACGACTCCGCGGCGGGAGCACCGGCATGCACCCTGGATTCCAGCACTTCGACCCGATGGACAAGCGACTCGCGCGCGAGATCGGCCTGCGGGCGCGTCACCTTGACGAGCGCGAGCTCGAGCGGCAGGCGGGGGTCGCCGCCCTGGCGCTCGTCCTCGATCACGACGGCGAGGAGGTCGATCAGCCTCACGACCGACGGCTCCGGCAGCTGGTTCGCCTGCTCGCGCAGGCGCTCGCTCGACTCCTCGGTGAGAGGGAGCGACTCGGGGACGTGACCGAGGTGCTGGACGAGAAGCAGGTGGCGAAGGTGCTCGAGCAGCTCGCGCGTCAGCTGCGCCAGGTCCTGGCCCCGCTCTGCGATCTCCTCGACGAGCACGAGCGCGCCCGCGACGTCCCGGTCGACGATCGTGTCGCAGAGGCGGAAGAGCGTGTCCTCCTCTACCGCGTTGCCGAGCTGGAGAACGTCCTGCACCGAGATCTTCTTCCCGGTGGCGGCCGACAGCTGGTCGAGCGTCGAGATCGCGTCCCGAAACGACCCGCTCGCGCCGCGCGCGACGAGCGACAGGGCCGAGTCGGGGGCGTCGATCCCCTCTCCCTCGCAGACCCGGCGCAGCACGGTGACGATCTCCTGCAGGCGCGGACGCTGGAACACGAAGGTCTGGCAGCGCGACCGCACGGTCTGGATCACCTTCGAGAGCTCCGTCGTGCAGAAGACGAAGACGAGATGCGGAGGCGGCTCTTCGATCAGCTTGAGGAGCGCGTTCCAGGCCTCCTTGGTCAGCTGGTGCGCCTCGTCGACGATGTAGACCTTGTAGCTCCCCTGTGCCGGCTGCAGCATCGCGCGCTCGCGGATCTCGCGGATCTCGTCGATCCCGCGCTGGGAGGCGGCGTCCATCTCGACGACGTCGAGCGCGGTGCCGGCTGCGATCGCGCGGGCGATCGGCGTCGTCGGGTCGAAGTCGGCGTTCGGCCCGCCCTCTGCGTTCAACGCCTTGGCGAGGATGCGGGCCATCGACGTCTTCCCGGTCCCGCGCGGGCCGGCGAAGAGGTAGGCCTGGCGCACCTGGTCGTGCTCGATCGCGTTCCGCAGCGTGCGCACGACCGCCTCCTGGCCGACGACCTGCGAGAAATCGAGCGAGCGGTAGGTGCGGTAGAGGGCGGTCACCACCCACGACGATAAACGCTCGATGAGGTCACGACGACGCTGTCTGCACATCGTCGCTTGCACTCCCTGCGATGCGGTATACGATGGGTCAGTGGGGACTGGTCTGGGTGCCCGCCGGGTACCCTAGGCCGGGGTGGAGTGCAACGAGAAGGGGGGAGGATCATATGAGGCGGTCTATTGCCCTGCTGGGCCTGACGCTCATTCTCGCGGTCGTGGCTGCGTTCGCGGCCACACCCGCGATGGCGAACGGCTGCACGCCGGGCTTCTGGAAGAATCGGGCAGTAAAGCTCGAGCTCTACAACGAGGAGGCAACCGTCGCCTCCGTGTTCGCATCGGCTCCGGCGTCGGTCGCCGGTGATTCGCTGCTTGAGGCGCTCAGCTACGGCGGTGGTTCCACGCTCCTCGCGAAGCAGAAGATTCTGCTGCGGGCTGCGGTCGCCGGGTGGCTCAACTACACCGTGCAGGGCCCGGGCGTATATTGGACGCAGTTCTCGGGTGCGTTTGGCGCGGACGGCGAGCAGTACACCGTGGCCGAATACGTGGGCCTCGTGAATAGCGCGCTCCTCAGCACGAGCGAGTCGGACATCCTCCTGCTCGCGAGTCACATCGACATCAAGAACAACGAGCACGCCGCGGACAGCATCTGCAGCTAGGCGGCTGTCAGCGGAACGATCGGCGTGGGCCTCCGTACAGGAGTCCCACGCCGATCGAGCGTAGCGCCCGGTCGCGCGCTCCGTCGTCGTGCAGGCGATCCCGGGTGGTGTCGCCGCCGCCTGCTCGGGCCGGGCGGTGCCGCGGCACCTGGGAGGGAGTCCTTAGCGCTGCTTCCTTCCGGACCTGACGCGGTTCGAACGCTCCCAGTGCGCGGGACCCGACCGTCAACGCCACGTGTCGATGACCCATGCCCGTGACCGCCGCCCTCGGACGGCGTTCGGTCCCGCTGGAGCGGATTTCGGGTTCAGGGAACCGCTGACTCCCCACCTAGCGCGACCGGGCGACCCGACGGTAGCAGCCGCGCAGCCCGACCGAGCCACATCCGTAGAAACCCGCAACCGCGATGCGGGAAATCACGGACGACGCGATTGGGCCGCCGTGATCAAAGTGGATCATGCTCGCCACTCCGCGATCGGGCGACGCGGTCTTCTCCTTCGGGCCGGACATGCTTGTCCGCACGTGGAACGAGGCGCTCGAGCGCCTCACGGGGACGAAGGCCGAGGATGCGGTCGGCCGGCCCTGCTGGGCGTTGCTCGGGGCGGTCACGGACCGCGGCGACCTCGTTTGCCATGCCGGCTGCTCGGGCGCGCGGCTCGCCCGCGAGGGCTGGCCGGTGCCGTGCCGGCACGTCCTCATCCGCACCGCGTCCGGACGGAAGCGGATCGGCATGTCGACGATCTCGCTGCTCGACTGCGACCCCGACGGGCCCATCGTGATCCACCTGCTCCGGAACGGCGAGGAGGTCGCGCAGGACCCCGGGACGGAGGGAACACCCCTGACGGCGCGCCAGCTCGAGGTGCTGCGCCTGCTCGGGGAGGGGAAGCCGGCGAAGGTGATCGCCCAGGAGCTCGGCCTCGCCGAGGTCACCGTGCGCAACCACATCCGCGGCATCCTCGTCGGGCTCCGCTGCCATTCGCAGCTCGCGGCGATCGCCGAGGGACGCCGCCGGCAGCTCCTCTGACGCCGGTACCCGCGTCTCAGGCGAGGACGCGGAGCCGCGCTGCGTCGATGCACAGTCGCTCGCGGTCACCGCGCAGGCAGACGATGCCGACGTAGCGGCCGTCCTCGCCGACGACCACGAGCCGCGTGGCGCCGTGCGCGTCGAGGGCCGCGAGCGCGTCCCCCGCGCGCTCCCCCTCCAGCACCTGGGGAACGAGCGCCTGCGCGACCGAGGAGAGCGCGGCGCCTCCGTCGGCGGCCTCGATCGTGCCGCGGTCGACCGCGCCGAGGTAGCGGGCGCCCTCGAGGACGGGCACCACCTGGACCGCGCTCGAGGCGAACGCGCGCCGCGCGTCGTCGACGGTCACGCCCGCCTGCACGGTCTTCCCCGTGATCGTGATCTCGGAGACCGGGAGCTCCGCGACCTCGGTGCGGGTGAGGTGGACCATCGTGGCCATCGTTCTGGGAGGCTTGCGCCGACGACGCCGCGGCGCGTGATCACATTCGATCACCACGCTCGTGCGGGCGCACGGAACCATGTGCCGCATGAGCGAGGCGCGCGCGTCGACCCGCCCCGAGGGGGGCACGCGCTTCCCCGCGCTCCCCGGCTGGAACCTCGCGCTCGCGACCGCCGCCTTCGCGCTCTGCTTCGCCTCGTGGAGCCTGATCGCGCCGTTCGCGAAGACGTTCAAGAACGACCTCGACCTGAGCTACACGGAGGCGCTGTTCCTCACGGCGATACCCGTCGTGCTCGGATCGCTCGCGCGGATCCCCGTCGGCGTGCTCGCCGACCGCTACGGGGGCCGCCTCGTGTTCACGGTGCTGCTCGCGTTCGCGGCGGTGCCGAGCGTCCTCTTCGGCTACGCTGACTCGTACTGGACGCTCCTGGCGGTCGGCCTCCTGCTCGGCGTCTCGGGCGCCTCGTTCGCGGTGGGCGTCTCGTTCTCGTCCGGATGGTTCCCGCGGGAGCGGCAGGGTCTCGCGCTCGGGGTCTTCGGCGTCGGGAACGCGGGCACCGCGATCGTGTTCTTCGGCGGGCCGGCGATCGCGTCGGCGTGGGGGAGGCCCACGCTCGGCTGGGTGACGGCCGCCGCGCTGCTCGCCGGCGCGGCCGGGTTCGCCACGCTCGCGCGGGACGCGCCGCGGACGGCGCCCCCGACGCGCTACAGCGAGGTGCTCCGCTCCGGGTGGCGCCTCTACCGGCTCGCGTTCTTCTACTTCATCACCTTCGGCGGCTTCGTCGCGATGGCGTTCCTGCTTCCGACCCTGCTGCAGGACTGGTTCGACTTCTCGAAGGGAGACGCCTCGGCGCGCGCGGCCGGGTTCATCATCGCGGCGACGGTCGCGCGCCCCGTCGGCGGCTGGCTCTCCGACCACTTCGGGGCCTATCCGGTGCTGATCCTGATGTTCGCCGGGATCGCGGTCGACGCGTCCGTGCTGGCGTCGATCGCGACCAGCCCGCGGATCGTCCCGGTCACGATCGCGTGCCTCACGCTCGGCACCTTCCTCGGTATCGGCAACGGTGCCGTCTTCAAGCTCGTGCCGACGGAGTTCCCGGCCGACGCGGGGTCGGCCGGCGGCATCGTCGGCGCCGCGGGCGGGCTCGGCGGGTTCTTCCCGCCGATCTTCGTCGGCCTCGTCAAGGACGTGGAGGGCACCTACACGTACGGGTTCGTCGGCCTGCTCGTCTTCGTGGTGATGTGCCTCGTGCTCGCCGTCTGGCTCGTGCGGACGGCGCCGGCCGAGCTCGTCGGCGGCATCGCGGGCCGGCAGGCCCGAGCCTGATCAAATCTAATCACGTTCCCGTGCCGGGGCCTGGATAGCGTCGCGCTGGTGGGAAGAGCTCGCCTTCTCCTCGTCGCGTGGCTCGTGCTGCTCGGCGCCTCGATCCCGGCAGGATCCGCCACCGCGGCCGCCGACGAGGGGAAGGCGGTGTTCGACAGCCTCTGCGCAGGCTGCCACTCGATCGGCGGAGGCAAGCTCGTCGGCCCCGATCTCGCCGGCCTCCCTGACCGCGTCGACCGCGACTGGGCGGAGAGGTTCATCCTCGCGCCGCAGGACGTGATCGCCTCGGGCGACCCGATCGCGAAGAAGCTCGTCGACGAGTACGGCACGCCGATGCCCGACGTCGGCGTCACAGATGCCCAGATCGGCCCGCTCCTCGCCTTCCTGGGCTACCAGGCGGCCCCCGCGCCGAAGCCGACCCCCTCTCCAGCGCCGACGCCCGCTCCGGCTCCCGCCCCCGGGGAGACGCCGAGCGCGGCAAGCATCTGTTCACGGGCGCGGAGCGGCTCTCGGCCGGGGGCCCGCATGTCTCTCCTGCCATTCGGTGGCCGGCGTCGGCGCCCTCGGCGGCGGCGCGCTCGGGCCCGACCTCACCGGCTCGTACGAGAAGTACGGCGGCGCGCAGGGGCTCGGCTCCTCTCTCGAGGCGATGACCTTCCCGACGATGGCGCCGATCTTCGCCGGCAAGCCGCTGACCGTAGGAGAGCGCGCCGACCTCGTCGCGTTCCTCGCCGCCGCGCCGACGCAGGAGCGAACCGCGGGCGCCGCGGGAAAGCTGATCGGGCTCTCCGTCGGCCTCGCCGTGCTGATCGTGCTCGCGGCGCTCGTCTTCTGGCGGCGGCGCCTCACGGGCGTACGCAGGCCGCTCGTCTCGAGTGCCAGGGAGGGATGAAACCGTGAGCTGGATCCAGGACCTCGTCAAGCCGAAGACCCGCCGCTGGGAGGAGTTCTACCGAAACCGCTGGCAGCACGACAACGTCGTGCGCTCCACCCACGGCGTCAACTGCACGGGCGGCTGCTCGTGGAACGTCTTCGTCAAGGACGGGATCGTGACCTGGGAGATGCAGGCGCTCGACTACCCGATGCTCGAGCCCGGCCTGCCGCCATACGAGCCGCGCGGCTGCCAGCGCGGGATCTCGGCCTCCTGGTACGTCTACAGCCCGATCCGGGTCAAGTACCCGTACATCCGCGGCGCCCTCGTCGACGCGTGGCGTGCCGCGAGGCGCGACAAGGGGCCGGTCGAGGCGTGGGCGTCGATCCAAGACGAGCCGGCGACCCGCACGGCGATCCAGCGCGCGCGCGGCAAGGGTGGCTTCCGGCGCGCGACGTGGGACGAGGCGCTCGAGATCGTCGCCGCCGCCTGCCTGCACACGGCGAAGCGCTGGGGCCCCGACCGTGTCTTCGGGTTCTCGCCCATCCCCGCGATGTCGTACCTCTCCTACGCGGGCGGCTCGCGGTTCCTGCAGCTGTTCGGCGGCGTGAACATGTCGTTCTACGACTGGTACGCCGATCTCCCGAACGCCTTCCCGGAGATCTGGGGCGAGCAGACGGACGTCTGCGAAAGTGCCGATTGGTACAATTCGAAGTTCATCGTCTCGATGGGGTCCAACCTCAACATGACCCGGACCCCCGACGTGCACTTCATCTCCGAGGCGCGCCACGAGGGCGCGAAGTTCGTCGTCATCTCGCCCGACTTCAGCCAGGTCGCGAAGTACGCGGACTGGTGGATCCCGGTCGAGGCCGGGCAGGACACCGCCCTCTGGATGGCGGTCAACCACGTGATCCTGACCGAGTTCCACGCGCAGCGGCAGGTGCCGTACTTCACCGACTACCTGAAGCGCTACACGGACTCGTCGTTCCTCGTCGAGCTGCACGAGACCCCCGAGGGGCTGCGGCCCGGGCAGTTCCTGCGCGCGGACCGCCTCGCGCGGTACGCGGGCGTCGAGCACGGCGAGTGGAAGCTGCTCGTCTGGGACGAGGCGTCCGGCGCGCCGCGGATGCCGAAGGGCACGGTCGGCTTCCGCTGGGCGAAAGAGGACGTCGGCAAGTGGAACCTCCTGCTCGAGGATGGTCTCGACGATGCGCCGATCGACCCCGCGCTCGGGTTCCTCGGGGCGGACGGCGCCGAGGTGGCGCAGGTCGCGTTCCACGAGTTCGCGACCCACGAGACCGGTCTCCGCGGCGTTCCCGTGCGCCGCGTGAAGACCGCCGACGGCGGCGAGGCGATCGTGGCGACCGTCCACGACCTGCTGTTTGCGCAGTTCGGCGTCGGTCGCGGCCTCGAGGGCGACTACCCCGAGAGCTACGACGATCCGCGCCCGTACACGCCCGCCTGGCAGGAGCGCTACACCGGGATCGGCCGCGACACCGTGACGCAGTTCGCGCGGGAGTTCGCCTCCACGGCCGAGGCGACCAACGGGAAGTCGATGGTGATCGTCGGCGCCTCGATCAACCACTGGTACAACAACAACCTCTCCTACCGCGCCCCGATCACGGCGCTGATCCTGTGCGGCTGCTGCGGTGTCAACGGCGGCGGGATGAACCACTACGTCGGCCAGGAGAAGCTGACGCTGTTCGCGCCGTGGACGGCACTCGCCTTCGCGCTCGACTGGCAGCGCCCGCCACGCCAGCAGCAGTCGCCGACCTGGCATTACGTCAACTCGGACCAGTGGCGCTACGAGGGGGAGTTCACCGAGTACGCGCCGGTCCCGCCGGAGACGACCTGGGCGAAGGGGCACGCGGTCGACCTCGAGGCGATGTCGGTGCGGATGGGGTGGATGCCCTACTACCCGCAGTTCGACCGCAACCCGATCGAGCTCGCGGCGGAGGCGCAGGCCGCGGGCGCGGCGAGCCCGGACGAGGTCGCCGCGTGGACGCGCGACCGCATCGTCGCGGGCGACGTCTCGCTCGCGGTCGACGACCCCGACGCGGAGGAGAGCTGGCCGCGGGTCTGGCTCATCTGGCGCGGCAACGCGATCTCCTCGAGCGCGAAGGGCCACGAGTTCTTCCTGCGCCACTACCTCGGCACGCACGACAACGTCGTCGCCGAGGAGCGCGCGAAGGACACCGTCAAGACGGTCACCTTCCGCGAGCCGGCGCCGCGGGGGAAGATGGACCTCGTCGTCGACATCAACTTCCGGATGGACACGTCGGCGCTCTACTCCGACATCGTCCTGCCGACGGCGAGCTGGTACGAGAAGAACGACCTCAACACGACCGACCTCCACTCCTACGTCCATCCGCTCCAGGCCGCGGTGCCGCCGGTCTGGGAGTCGCGGACGGACTGGGACATCTTCAAGGCCTTCGCGAAGAAGGTCAGCGAGCTCGCGCCGTCGGTCTTCGACGGCCCGGTCCGCGACGTCGTCTGGACACCGCTCCAGCACGACACCCCCGACGAGCTCGCGCAGCCGGCCGTGCAGGACTGGCGGGCGGGCGAGTGCGAGGCGACTCCGGGCGTGACCATGCCCCACGTGCGGGTCGTCGAGCGCGACTACGAGCGGCTCTACGACAAGTTCGTCTCGCTCGGGCCGAACGTACGCGACAGCGGCCTCGCGGCCCACGGCATCGTGATCCCGGTCGAGGAGGTGTACGAGGAGCTCGCCGCGAGCCCCGTCGGCGGCACGCCCGACCCCCGCCACACCCGCGCGGTCGAGTGGGGCGGCAACCGCTATCCGAGCCTCGAGGACGCGCTCGACGCCGCGAACGCGATCCTCGCGCTCGCCCCGGAGACGAACGGCGAGATCGCCTGGCAGGCCTTCCACGCCGAGGAGAAGAAGACCGGCCTCGTCCTCACCGACCTCGCCGAGGGCAACCGCAAGGTGCGGATGTCGTTCGCCGACCTCGCGGCGCAACCGCGCCGGACGCTGATCAGCCCGTGCTGGACCGGGATGGTCAACGACGGCCGCGCCTACGCCGCGTGGTGCATGAACGTGGAACGCCTCGTGCCGTGGCGGACGCTCGGCGGGCGCCAGCACCTCTACGTCGACCACCCGTACTACCTCGACTTCGGCGAGCACCTGCCGACGTACAAGCCGAAGCTCGACCCGCGGCAGACGGGCGACATCGTCGCCAGCCCGACAGGCGACGACGCGCTCGTCCTCAACTACATCACGCCGCACGGAAAGTGGCACATCCACTCCACCTACGGCGACACGCACCGGATGATGACGCTCTCGCGCGGGATCGAGCCGTGCTGGATCAACGACAAGGACGCCGCCCGCGTCGGGATCGTCGACAACGACTGGGTCGAGGTCTACAACGACAACGGGGTGATGGTCACGCGCGCCGCGGTCTCGTCGCGCGTCCAGCAGGGCACCTGCATGATCTACCACGCGCCCGAGCGCACCCTCACGATCCCGAAGTCCCAGGTGCGGGGCGCGAAGCGCGGCGGCGCGCACAACTCGCTGACACGGACGCGCATCAACCCGGTCGAGCTCGCCGGCGGCTACGCGCAGTTCACGTACGGCTTCAACTACTGGGGCCCGATCGGGGTCTTCACCCGCGACACGTACGCGGTCGTCACGAAGCTCGAGAAGCTCGAGTGGTGAGCGGCGCGGCGGAGAGGAGCAGTATGGACGTTCGCGCGCAGGTGTCGATGGTCTTCCACCTCGACAAGTGCATCGGGTGCCACACCTGCTCGATCGCCTGCAAGAACGTCTGGACCGACCGCAAGGGCGCCGAGTACATGTGGTGGAACAACGTCGAGACGAAGCCCGGCACGGGCTTTCCGACCCTGTGGGAAGACCAGGAGCGCTACCGCGGCGGCTGGGAGCGCAACGAGGACGGCGACGGCGTCACGCTCAAGCTCCAGGGCAAGACGCGGACGCTCGGGAACATCTTCGCGAACCCGGCGCTGCCGACCGTCGACGACTACTACGAGCCGTGGACGTACGACTACGGGCACCTGTTCGACGCGCCGGCCGGCGACGACCAGCCGACCGCGCGGACGGTCTCGATGATCACGGGCCAGCCGATGGACGTCGAGGCCGGGCCGAACTGGGACGACGACCTCGGCGGCTCGCCGATCTACGCCGCGAACGACCCGAACCTCGAGGGGCTCACCGACGAGGAGCGGGAGCAGCTGAACGAGCTCGAGCGGATGATGTTCTTCTACCTCCCGCGTATCTGCAACCACTGCGTCAACCCGAGCTGCGTCGCCGCCTGTCCGGCGGGCGCGCTCTACAAGCGCGGCGAGGACGGGATCGTGCTGCTCTCCCAGGAGAAGTGCCGCGCGTGGCGCATGTGCATCTCCGGCTGCCCCTACAAGAAGACCTACTACAACTGGTCGACCGGGAAGTCGGAGAAGTGCATCCTCTGCTTCCCGCGGCTCGAGTCCGGCCACGCGCCCGCGTGCTTCCACTCCTGCGTCGGCCGGATCCGCTACCTCGGCGTCCTGCTCTACGACGCGTCGCGGCTCGAGTGGGCCGCCTCGGCACCCGACGAGGAGCTCGTCGAGCGTCACCGCGCGCTGATCCAGGACCCGTCCGACGAGGACGTGCTCGCCGCGGCCCGCGCGAATGGCGTCAGCGAGGCGCTGATCGCCGCGGCGCAGAACTCGCCCGTCTACCGCTTCGTCAAGGAGTGGCAGCTCGCGCTCCCGCTCCACCCCGAGTTCCGGACGCTGCCGATGCTCTTCTACGTGCCGCCGATGCTGCCGGTAATGGCGAAGCTCGCGGGCGAGCACTACGACGTCGACGGCGCGAACGGCAACGGCAGCGCGAACGGCGCGGTGCCGTCGCTCTCGAACCTCGACCAGTCGCGGGCCCCGCTTCGCTACATGGCGAACCTCTTCTCGGCGGGGAACGAGGAGATCGTCGCCGCCGTGTACCGGAAACTCTACGCCGTCCGCGTGCACATGCGGGCGAAGAAGGTCGGGAACGTCCCGGAGGCCGAGGTCGCCGCGACGCTCGCCGCGGGCAAGACGACGGCGGAGGAGGCGGAGGCGATCTTCCGGCTCACCTCGCTGCCCACCTTCCAGGAGCGCTTCGTCCTCCCGCCGCTCAATCGCGAGGCGCAGATCGAGGCGACCGAGGATCCGTACCGGCACAAGCAGGAGGCCGGCTTCGGGTTTCGCAAGGCACCGGAGCGGCGCTGGTGAGCGAGCTCGTGGCGAGGCCGACCGAGGTCGCCGGGCTCGCCGGGGCGTTCGCGGCCGTCCTCACGTACCCAGTCGTGCCTCCCGGCGGGGACGTGCGGACGGCCGCGAAGGCCGCCGGCGAGTGGAGCTCCGAGGCGGAGGCGCTGCTCGACGCCTTCGGCGCGCTCGTCGCGACGACCGGGCTCGGCGAGCTCCAGGAGGCCTACACGCGCACCTTCGACCTCGACACGCTCGCCCGCTCGCAGCCCACGTGCTACCCGTACGTCGGCCACTACCTGTTCGAGGAGAGCCACAAGCGCGGCGCGTTCATCGTCGAGCTGCGGCGCCGCTTCCGCGCCGCGGGCTTCGAGCCCGACGGCGGCGAGCTCGCCGACCACCTCGTCGTCCTCCTCTCGTTCCTCGCCGTCTGCGACGACGAGGAGCTCGCCGGCGAGCTCCTCGACGACGCGATCCTCCCGGCGCTCGCGCGGATCTCCGCGCTGCCGGGCGGGCCGCGCGCGGAGGGTCCCCTCGAGCCCCAGACCGCGTATCGCACGGTCCTGGGCGCGCTCGAGCTGGCGCTGCGGGCGGCGAGGCCGCATGCCGTCGTCGATCCACTCGAGCTCGAGAGCGAGCGTGAGTGGATGCGCGACCGGGACAGCCTCGGCATCGACAGGGCGACCTGCGGATAGAAGGAGGCACGCCATGTGGAACACGCTGCTCTTCGTCGTCATCCCGTACCTGACCGTCGCGGTCGCGGTCTTCGGCGGCATCGCGCGCTACCGCTCCGACCGCTTCTCGTACTCGAGCCAGTCGTCCCAGTTCCTCGAGTCGAAGACGCTCTTCTGGGGCTCCGTGTTCTGGCACTACGGGATCCTCGCGATCCTCGCTGCGCACGTTCTCGCGCTCGTGCTCTGGGACCCGTGGTCGGCGCTCGTGACCGACCCCAACCGCCTCTACACGCTCGAGGTGATCGGGCTCTCGCTCTCGGTGCTCGCGCTCGGCGGCCTCGTCGTGCTCGTCGTCCGTCGCTTCGCGTTCCCGCGCATCATGGCGGTGACCACGCCGGCGGACTGGCTGCTTCTCGCCGTGCTCGCGGTGCAGGTCGTGCTCGGGATCTGGATCGCGCTCGCGTACCGCTGGGGCTCGGAGTGGTACATGCACACCGCGGTGCCGTGGCTCCACTCGCTCGTGAAGCTCCAGCCCGACCCGGGGACGATGACCGTGCTGCCCGCGGTCGTGAAGATCCACTCCGTGCTCGGTTTCGCCCTGATCGCGCTCTTCCCGTTCACGCGGCTCGTTCACGTGGTGACCGTTCCGGTCACGTACCTCTGGCGCTCGTACCAGGTCGTCGTGTGGAACCGGAGACCGTCGCCGTAGCGGCCTCGGAGCCGGCGGCACCCGTCCCCGTGACGGTGCTGGCCGGCTTCCTCGGCTCGGGGAAGACGACGCTCCTGAACCACGTCCTCGCCGCCGACCACGGGCAGCGGGTGACCGTCTTCGTCAACGACTTCGGCTCGATCGACGTCGACGGTCGCCTGATCGCGAGCAGGGACGCCACCACGATCACGCTCGACAACGGCTGCGTCTGCTGCACGATCGGCGCCGATCTCGTCTCGCAACTCGTCGGCGTGCTCGAGGCGTCCTACCCGCCCGAGCGCGTCCTCGTCGAGGCGAGCGGCGTCTCCGACCCTGGCCGGCTGCTCGTCGCGCTCCGCGACGAGCACGTGCGGCGCCTGGCGCGCGTCGACGGCGTCGTCACGCTCGTCGACGCGGCCGCGGTGGACGAGATCCCGCCGCAGGGCCTCGAGCTCGCGCGACGCCAGCTCGCGGCCGCGGACGTGATCGTGCTCAACAAGGCGGACCTCGTCTCCACCGCCGAGCTCGCGACGGTACGGGGCCGGCTGACGTATCCGGCCGCGCGAATCGTCGAGGCGTCGTTCGGGCGCGTGCCGCTCGAGCTCGTGCTCGGCGTGGGAGGGGCCGCGGCGCCGGGGGCGCGCGCGGGGGATGAGCACGGGCACGCGCACGGCATCGCGACCTGGGCCTGGACGAGCGACGAGCCGCTTCGCTACGGCCCGCTCCGGGCCGTGCTCGGATCGCTTCCGGCGGACGTGTTCCGTGCGAAGGGGTTCGTGCGGCTCGTCGAGGCACCGGGGCAGCGGGTCGTCGCGCACGTCGTCGGGCGCCGCGTCGAGATCCGTCCGCTGGGGCCGTGGAACGGCGACACCCCGCGTACCGAGCTCGTCTTCATCGGGCTCGGCCCCGACGTCGATCGCGACGCGGTCGACGGCCGGCTCGAGGCGGCGACGGCCCCGTAGGCGCAGCTCGCCGCGCCGGCGACGTACGATCGCGGCGGTGAGACACCGGCTCGGTGAGGTACCCGGTGGGGCGTGCTCGTGACGGACGCCGCCGTGCTGCCGCGGGAGCACGTCGGCGTGCGCGTGCCGAGCGCGCCGCCGCACGGAACGGAGCTCCTGACCGGGGAAGGGCTCTTCGTCGGCGACGTCCACGTGCCCGGGGCGCTCGCGGCGGTCGTCGTGCGGAGCCACGAGGCACACGGACGGCTCCTCGCCGTCGACGCGGCAAGAGCCCGTCGTATGTCCGGGGTGCGCGCCGTGCTCACGGCAGCGGAGCTCCCGCGCCCGACGGTGATTCCGATCCGCAGCTTCGAGCGCCCCGGCATGGCGGCGACCGTGCAGCCGGTACTCGCCGCCGGTCGGGTGCGGTACGTCGGCGAGCCGGTCGCCGTGGTGGTCGCGGAGGATGCGGCCGCCGCGGAGGACGCGGCCGAGCACGTCGTCGTCGAGATCGACCCGCTGCCGCCCGTGCTCGTGCCGGGACCGGGGGCGGAGCAGCGGCTATTCGACCGCCCCGAGGGCAACGTCCTCTGCCGCTACGAGACGGCGCGGGGCGAGGTGGAGCGCATCCTCGAGAGAGCCGCGGTCGTCGTCGAGGAGGAGCTCCGCACCGGTCGCCACACGGGGCTCCCGCTCGAGACGAGGGGTCTCGTGGCCGCGTGGTCTCCCGGAGGAGGGCGCCTCGAGCTCTGGGGGGCGGCGAAGTTCGTCTCGTTCAACCGCGACGTCCTAGCCTCGTGGTTCGGGCTCGACGAGCAGGACGTGGTCTGCCACAGGGTGAGTGTCGGCGGCATGTTCGGCGTTCGCGGCGAGGTCTACCCGGAGGACTTCCTGATTCCCTGGGCCGCGCGCGTGACCGGGCGGCCCGTGCGCTGGATCGAGGACCGGCGTGAGCACTTCGTGGCGATCAACCACGCGCCGGAGCTGCGCTGGCGTCTCCGGCTCGGGCTCGCCCGCGACGGCCGGTTGCTCGCGCTCGCCGCCGCGGTCGATCTCGACCTGGGTGCCTACGCGCGCGGCAACGGCGGCCGCCTGGCGCTGCTCGCGATCGAGGAGCTGGTGGGCCCCTACCGCTGGGACGCGACGTCGATCGTCGCGACGGGCTGGGCGACGAGCAAGACACCCGTCGGGTCGGTGCGCGCGCCGGTCGCGCTCGAGTCGACGTTCGCGCGTGAGCGCGCGATCGACATCGCCGCCGCCCGGGTCGGGGTCGACCCCGCCGAGGTGCGTCGCAGGAGCCTCGTCCCGGCGAGCGCGATGCCGTTCACCAGGCGCTTCGGGGGCGACGCCCACAATCTCGTGTACGCGGACGGCGACTTCCCCGCGTTCTTCGAGAGGCTCGTCGCCGGGAGCGGGCTCGAGGAGCTGCGTGCTCGGCGCGACCTGCGCCGCTCCCGCGGCGAGCTCGTCGGGGTCGGCCTCGGGCTCTTCGTCGCCCACTCGGGGCTCGGTGGCGAGGAGCAGGTCGGGGTCGGCGTTCGCAACGGACGCGTCGTCGTCGAGACGGCCGCGAGCGAGGTCGGCCAGGGGCTCGAGCGCACCGTCCGTCTGGTGGTGTCGGAGACGCTCGGGGTGCCGGGCGAGTCGGTGGACGTCGTCTCGGGTGAGGCACGGGGCTCGGTGCGGACTGCGGGCACGTATTCGAGCCGGCTGACGATCTTCGTCGGCAACGCCGTGCGCGTGGGCTGCGAGCTGCTCGCAGCGGAGGCGCGGCAGGCTGTCGCCGAGCGCTGCGGGGTCGCTCCAGGGGACGTCGCGCTCGTGGACGCGGGTCTCGAGGCCGACGGCCGCTTCGTCGCCTGGAGCGAGCTCGACGGGCTGACGGCCTCGGGAGTGCACCGGGATCCGCAGCCGACGTTCGGGTTCGGGGGTGACGTCGCCCTGGTCTCCGTCGATCCTGCCTGCGCCATCGTGACGGTGGAGGAGCTCGCGCTCGCGTGCGATTGCGGCCGCCCGCTCGACCCGCCGTCGGTCTTCGGCCAGGTGCGCGGCGGCGCGGTGCACGGGCTCGGGGTGACGCTCCTCGAGGAGCTCTGCTACGACGAGGACGGCCAGCTGCTGTCGCTCTCGTTCCTCGACTATCTCCTCCCGGGCTGCGCGGACGTTCCGGCGAGGCTCCGCATCGAGCTTCTGGACGGATGGGCGACGACGAACGCGCTCGGCGTGAAGGGAGCCGGTGAGGCGGGCGTCGTCGGCGTCGGCGCGGCGGTGGCGAACGCGGTGGCGGACGCGCTCGGTTCGTTCGGGGCGGGCGTGAGGCGGCTTCCGCTGAGCCCTGCCGCCCTGGACGCTCTGCTCGCCGGTGACGCCGGGCGTGCCGATGCGCGGCGTCCGAGGCCTGTACGATAGGGCGCTCGTCAAGCGGAGGCCGAGCCCGGCCGATGAAGATTGGATGAGGTCCGTCGCGGACATCCCCCCGGTGACGACGCGGACGACGAGCTTTCCGGGATCAGCCCCGAGCTCGTCCTCGTCGACCCCGAGCTCGCCCGGCTCGTGCGCGATCGCGAGCCGCCGCTCGGCGCGCCCGCGTTGCCGCGTCCGCGACGAGCGTCGACGCTGCGCCTCGTCCCGGCCCCCGCCGCCGAGCCGGCGATCGTGCCCCGGCCGGCGCCCGGCGGGCCACCGGCAGCCGCGGAACGGAAGTCCGGGCCGGTGGTCGACGCCGAGCCGGTCGCGAGCCCCCGGCGCAGTCCCCGCCCCCGGCAGGCGCGGGCGCGCCGCCGGCGGCGACGACCGGAGCGGAGCTCTCCGAGCGCATCGTCGATGCCGAGCCCGCACGCGCCGTCACTTCACTGCGGCCGGAGATCCCGCCTCCCCTCGCGGAGCCCGCGCGCCGCTCGACCGCGACGGCGCTTCCGGAACGGGCGCGATCCGCGCCCCACGCGCTCGGCTCGACAGCCGAGCCGGTCATGCCGCATCCCGTCAAGCGGACCTCCGCGGCTCCCCGCCCTGTCCGTGCGTCGCGCCCGGCTCGGAAGGGACGACGCGTCCTCGCGCTGCTCGGCGGCATCGCCGTTGCCTCGGCGGCCGTGCTCGGGCTCCTCCAGCTCACGGGCGGACCATCGGAGACGTCGCAGACGGTCGCGGGCCCGCAGGCGAAGAGCCCGGCCCCGCGCGCCCGGCAGCCCGCGTCGAAGCCGAAGCCGAAGCCGAAGCCGAAGCCCGCCGTGCGGACGGCGCCGTCTCCGGCAAGACCCTCGGCGAGCGCGACGAAGAAGCCGAGCCCGACGCCGAAGCCCAAGGCCCGAGCGACGCCGAAGGCGGCAGCAGGCGTTTCGCCCAAGCCGACGACCTCCGCCGAGCCGAAGGCTCCTGCGGCGCCGAAGACACGCACGGCGACGCAGCCGAGGACCCCTCCCGCCGCCCCCAGGCCGACGCCGAAGACGGCGAAGGCAGTTCCCGCGACGGCCCCGGGGGCGCCGCCCGCGGCGCGCCGCTTCGCCTGGGCGCCGGTCGAGGGCGCGATCGGATACCACGTGGAGCTCTTCAGGGGCGCAGAGCGCGTCCTCGTGCGGGAGACGAAGGAGCCGGTGCTCGAGCTCGGTCCCACCTGGCGCTACCAGGGACGCACCGTGACGCTCACACCGGGCGCGTACCGCTGGTACGTCTGGCCCGTGACGAAGAGCGGCCGCGCGACGCAGGCGGTCGTGCAGGCGAAGCTGACCGTCTGAGGCCCGCGGCCCGCGGCCTCAAGTCGCGCCGGTCAGGTGCCGATAGAGCTCACGATGGGCTCTGCGGCGAGCACCTCCGGTCATCGCGTCGACGAGCTGCGACGGATCACACCCGAGCTCGTGCTCGTCGATCCCGACCTCTCGCGGCGGGTGCGCCCTCGCGTCCCGCTGCTCTTCCGCCGACGGACGCCGCCGCTCCCCGTCCTCCACCACGTGTCGCAGCCACCCCGGGGCGGCGAGCCCGCGGGGACGGCGGCTCCGGTCGGACAGCGCGGCTGACGCGGCCGGCGTGGCCGCTGCGGCCTCGCCTCTCCGCCTGGTACACCCGGCTCGTCGGGGCGCGCTACGTCTCGGAGATCGCGACGCCGCGGGCGGGTTCTGACCGGCGGCCCGCGCCGCCGTCCCACGAGCGTGTCCCTCGGAGGTTGAGGCCGACTCTCGGCAGGGCGGCTCTCCCTCGAGTGAGCGTCTCATGCCGGAACGGCGGAAAGCCGATACACGGGGGGAAGCTCTGGCGTCCCACTGCGGAGGAACATGGACATGCGGCAGCCCACCCGGCTTTCCCCCAGCGTTGCGTACGGCCTGCCCGAGGCAACCGTCGCGAAGGAGGCGTCGCGCGCGCCGAGCGGCGCGCTCCCGCTCCTTCTCCTCCTCGTCGTCGCGCTAGCGGCCGCGACCGTGTGGTTCGTCGCGCTTCCCGCGCTCGCAAGGTCGTCGAGCCCGGCACGATCGTGCGAGGTGGTCGTCCTCCGGTCGGGTACGACCAAGTGCGTTCGCGACCCGGGGCAGGCGCTGCGGAGGCCGCAGCGCAAGGCGGCCACCGGCGCCCGGTAGGCCGCGCGAGCCGACGCGTCCCGCGGCGGCTGCGGACCAAGCTCCCGGCTGCCGCTTCCCCGCAGGCGGCGACAGCTCGGCCGACGCTCGACGTGGTGAAGTGCGTCTCACAAGGCACGACGTCACCCACGCCCCGGAGCCGAGGAGCTCCGCGTGCAGCTCCTGCTCCAACGCGACCACACGCACCCCGCGCGGGCGAGGAAGGTCGACCGGCGCCGTCGACGACGCGGAGGCTGCCACCGGAGGTGACGAGCCGCGTCGCTCGGAGCAAGTGGCGCGTGCTGAAGCGGCCCCGGAACCCGCGGGGATGGGCGCACCTGGGATCGAACCAGGGGCCTCTCGCGTGTGAAGCGAGCGCTCTCCCGCTGAGCTATGCGCCCGGGAGGACGCCAAGGCTACCCGACGATCGGCAGTCGCCCTTGCAAGAGACTGTTTACTTGGTGATCTCCCCAACAGACTGTTGCCTGGTGATCTCGGCGCCGGCGCGCGGCCTCGAGGTGCTCCGGGCGGGCGGCGCCCCGAGGTACTCCGCGCGGCTCGCTCAGGAGAGAACCCAGGCGTCGTCGGTGATGATCGGGACCTCGGCGCCGCCGTTCTCGACGCCGAGGACGGTCACGTCGGGTCCGCCGACCATGAAGTCGGTGTGGACGACCGAGTCGTTGTAGCCCTGCGCGGCGAGCTCCTCGGCCGTCATCTGCTCGCCGCCGGCGAGCGCGCCCTGGGTGCCCTGGCCCCACGCGATGTGGCAGGCGGCGTTCTCGTCGAACAGGGTGTCGTAGAAGACGACGCCCGTCTGCCGCACGCGTGAGTCTCCGTCCACTAGCGCGACTTCCCCCAGGTAGCTCGCGCCGTCGTCCGTCGCCATCTCCTCGCGGACCGCGTCGACGCCCGACTCGGCACGCACCTCCACGACCTTGCCGCCGGCCAGGCGGAGCTCGAGCCCGCGTACGATCGTCCCGCCGAGCGACAGGGGGAACGTCGATCGGACGACGCCCTCAGCGCGTCGCCGGTCGGGCGTCGTGAACACCTCCTCGGTGGGGACGTTGACGAGGTGCGGGATACCGTCGACGGTGTCCTCGGCGCCGGTCAGCCAGCGATGGCCCCCCGGGAGGCCGACACGCAGGTCGGTGCCGGGGCCGACGAACCGGATCGCCTCGAACGCGCGCTGGTCGAGCGTCGCGGCGCGCTCGCGGAGCCGGGCGACATGCTCGCGCCAGGCGGCGACCGGGTCGGGCTCGTCGAGCCGGGTGGCGGTGATGACCGCGTCCCAGAGACGCTCGACGTCCGGCTCGCCGAAGACCGTCCGCGCCCACCCCTCGTTCGGGCAGCCGACGATCGTCCACTGCACGAGCCGGCGGTTCTCGGCATCGAGCAGCTTCTCGACCGCGAGCCGCGGCCGCGTCCTCTGCGTCCGCCGCTGGTCGAGGTCGGCGAGCAGCTCGGGCTCGGCCTCGCCGGTGATCGTGATGGTCGCTCCCCGCGTGGAGACCATGTGGTCGATGAGCGCCAGGGCCCATGGCGGGCTCCAGTCGAGCGAGTCGTCGGGGGCGTGCTCGACGCGGGCGCGCTTCAGGTGCGCGTCGCGGTAGACGACCTCGACGAGCCGGGCGCCGCGCTCGTAGGCGACGGCGCCGATCGCGCGGACGAGGGCAAGGTGCTCCGGGTCCGCCGAGATCCGCAGGAACTGCCCCGGCTGGAGGTTGACGGCGACCTCGACCGCGAGGCGTGCGTACCTGTCGAGCCGCTCCGCAGGCGTCACGAATGGAAACCCTATTCACGATTGGGGGGCGTGTCGATCACGCGATCGTGCGTTCCAGGGCCGTGGTAGCGTCCGCGCGATGCTGGTCGCGGCGATCACGGGCCTGGGGAAGACGGTGCTCCTCGTCGTTGCCATCAGCTTCATCACGTGGGCGATCGTGACGGCGATCTTCGTTCCGGAAGCGAAGCGCCGGGTTCCCGAAGCGTCTCGATGCGTACATCCTCGTCTCCGCCGTCCTCTTCATCGCACAGATGGGCGCGGTCGTGTGGGTGACCGGGACACAGGAGGTAGAGGAGGCGCACGCCTCCGAAGCCGCGGGCGGCGGCTCGACGACGGAGACCCCGAGCGGCACCGAGACATCCGGCGAGACGACGACGGAAGCGCCCGCCGCGGCGGGAGACGCGGAGGCCGGGAAGCAGGTCTTCGAGAGCGCCGGCTGCGCGGCGTGTCACACGCTCGCGGACGCCGGCGCGACCGGCACGGTCGGGCCGAGCCTCGATCAGACGAAGCCGTCCGCGGCGGTCGTCGTCGACCTCGTGACGAACGGCAGGGGAGCGATGCCCCCGTTCGCGGACAAGCTGTCCGAGACGCAGATCCAGGACGTCGCGGCCTACGTGTCGTCGGCGGCCGCAGCGTCGTAAGGATTTCGTTCGGGATCGTCCCCGACCCGCCCGGATCGGGAAGGCTCGGGACGTGAGCAAGGGCTCGCGCACAGGTGCGGGCTCGTAACGAGAGGGGAAGCGATGAGACGACCGATCACGGCCGCCGTGGCGATCGTTGTCGCAGTGGCGATCGTGCCCGCGGCGCTCGCCGCGACGGCGACGCCCTTCGGGGGCGCGACGGTTTCCGACGGCGTCCTCCGGCTCGTGTCGAACACGGGTGACGGCGCGGCGACGAACGACTTCTCCGGCGCCTCGTTCACGGACACCGGCGTGACGACGTTCTCGAGCATCACGACCCTGTCGACCGAGCTCGACGTCACCGACGACGACTGCGCCGGCGGCTCGCCGCGCTTCCAGATCCGTGTCCAGACGCCGTCGGGCGAGAAGAACGTGTTCGTGTACCTCGGGCCGGCGCCGTCGTTCACGGGCTGCTCGCAGAACGTCTGGCTCGCGTCCGGGAACCTGATCGGCTCGACGGACGGTCGGTTCGACACGAGCCAGGTGCAGGCCGGGACGCAGGTCTCCACGTACGCCCACGCGCTCGCGCTGGTGGGCCCGTACCAGGTGACGGGCATCTCGCTCGTCGTCGACTCGGGCTGGGCGTTCGCCGACAGGGAGCAGACGGTCGACATCCGCAGAGTGATCGTGAACGGGTCGACGTTCTTCGGGCCGCAGGGGCCGAAGCCGCCGTCCGGTCAACGGATGAGCCCGGGGCAGGCCTGCAAGAGCCTCCGAGCCGAGATGGGCCGAGACGCGTTCCGCATCGCCTACGGCACGAACCACAACGGTGCAAACGCCTTCGGTAAATGCGTCTCGACGATGGCGCGGATAAAGAGCGCCACAGCGCGTGCGGCCGCCGTCGAGCGGATCGGCGACGCTGCCGAACGGTGCGCGGAGCGACAGACGTCCGGCAAGGGCAAGGGGCACGGCAAGTCGAAGGGGCACGACAAGGGAAAGCCTCAGGCCAAGCGGCTCGAGAAGTGCCTGAAGCGCGCCGCGTAGCGCCGAACCGGGGGAGCGTCGGAGGGAGCCACCCGTGGCTCCCTCCGACGTCACACGACGGAGAGGGCGGGATTTGAACCCGCGACGCAGCTTTCACCACGTACGCGATTTCCAGTCGCGCTCCTTAGACCGCTCGGACACCTCTCCGGGCGCGCGACAACCTTAGCGCCCGCCGCACGGCGCGCCGACGTGGGTCGGGACCGGGTCGGCGGTAGCGTTTGCGGAGTGGAGACCCCCGCCCCCGTAGCGCTCTCGAGCGGCGCCGAGGCCCGGCTCTGGGGCGCGCCGGCGGAGGTCGCGGTCGTCTGCGCGAACGGCGGGCAGCCGAGGGATCTCGCGGGCACGTGGAGCGCCTCGATCGAATGGCTCGTCCGGCGTCTCGTGCCGTCGTTCCCGGCTCTCCGCTTCGTCGAGCTCCGCTACCGGGTCCGTTCGTGGAAACGCCTCGATCTCTGCGTCGAGGATCTCCTGGCCGCGATCGAGGCATCCGCCGCCTCGCGGACGCTGCTCATGGGGTTCTCGATGGGCGGCGCCGTCTCCGTTCGCGCGGCGGCGCATCCGACCGTCGGCGGCGTCCTCGGGCTCGCGCCCTGGCTGCCTGACCAGCTCGACGTGGCTCCGCTCCGCGGCCGCCGGCTGGATGTCCTGCACGGCGCGCTCGACCGCTGGCTCCCGGGCATCCCGGGCGTGAGCCCGGCGCTGTCACGGCGTGGGTTCGAGCGCGCGCGCCGGCTCGACGTCGACGGCTCGTACACGCTCATCCCGGGTGCCGTGCACGCCGTCGCGCTGAGGTCGCCGTGGAACGGGCTGGTGCCGCTCCCGCGCGCGGGTCGCTGGGTCGAGCTCGCGCGCGAGCGGATCGCTCCGTACGTTCCGAGGCCCATCTGACCCGCGCCCGGAGCTCGCGATCGGGCCAGGCGGGCTATGGCGGAGCGGAGGGGGAGGGATTTGAACCCTCGAAGAGCTTGCACCCTTAACGGTTTTCGAGACCGCCCCGTTCGACCGCTCCGGCACCCCTCCGAGCCGTCGTAGCGTAGCGGCGCACCAACTGACTCAATGATGGTGGTGGGTTGCGATCGCGACAGCGGGCGCCTTCAGGGATGTGCCCCGCCCGACGGGCGGGGATCAAGCGGCGGAAATCCGCTTCTGCGGATTTCCGGCTTCGCGAGCAAGTAAGGCGGAGAAGGAGGGATTCGAACCCTCGAGGCAGGGATTACCCCACCTAACGCCTTAGCAGGGCGCCGCCTTCAACCACTCGGCCACTTCTCCGGGTCGAGAGAGGATATCGGCCGCGTGTGAGGGCGACGTGACGTCAGTCGTGGATGCGGGCGATCAGCTCGTCGCGCTTCACGACCTTCACCTCTATGCCGCCGAGCCGCACCTCGAACCCGGCCTCGCGTGGGTAGAGCACCTTGTCGCCCGGCTCGACGCCGGTCACGTCGGAGCCGATCGCGGTGACGATGCCCGTTCGGCAAGCGGCAGCGGCAGCGGCCGAGGCCGGAAGGATCAGGCCGGCGCGGGTCTCGGTCTCGTCCGCGGTCGGCTGGATCACGAGATACTCGTCGAGCGGCTCGAGGGAGACGTCCACGCGGCTCGGGTCCTGCACCATGGGGGAACGATAACCCCGGCGGGCTACAGCCGCCCCGCAGCCACGATCCGCTGCAGGAACTGGCGCGTCCGCTCCTCGCGAGGGGCGCCGAAGAGCTGCTCCGGGGGGCCCTGCTCGAGGATCTTCCCCTCGTGGAGGAAGCAGACGCGGCTCGAGACGTCGCGGGCGAAGCCCATCTCGTGCGTCGCGATGAGCATCGTCATCCCGCTCTCCGCGAGCTCCCGGATGACGTCGAGCACCTCCGCGACCAGCTCGGGGTCGAGCGCGCTCGTGATCTCGTCGAGCAAACAGCAGACGCGGCTGCATCGCGAGGGCCCGGGCGATCGCGACGCGCTGCTGCTGACCGCCGGAGAGCCTGTCGGGGTACTCGTCGCGCTTGTCGGCGAGCCCGAAGTGCTCGAGCAGCCGGGTCGCCTCGGCGTCGGCCTGCGCGCGCGAGAGGCCCCGCGCCTTGCGCGGCCCGGAGTGTCACGTTCTCGCGCACCGACATGTGCGGGAAGAGATTGAACGACTGGAACACGATCCCGATCCCGCGCCGCACCTCGAGCTTGCCGAACGCCTTGTGGACGCCGTCGACGCGGAGCGCCTCCGCCGTGGTCACGCGAGCCTCCCGGCCTCCTGGCGGCGCCTATCGCGCGCGACGAGCCAGTCGGTGAAGCGGGCGAGCGGGATCGTGATCGCGACGAAGAGCGTCGCTGCGACGAGGTAGTACGTCCCGTTGAAGGTCGCTGCCTGGTTGATCTGCGTCATGCGGAACGCCTCGACGACACCGAGCGCGCCGACGAGCGCGGTGTCCTTCTGCAGGCCGATGAAGTCGTTGAGGAGCGGCGGGATCACGCGCCGGGCATCCCGAACCCGAGCATGAAGATCACGAGGATCGTCGGGAGGCCGCGGAAGAGGTCGGCGTAGGCGATCGCGAGGGCGCGGATGGGGAAGAACACGGGCCCTGGCAGGCTGCGCAGGACGGCGAGCACGAGCGCCGCGGGGAGGATGATCGCCTCCGCGATGCAGAAGAGCTTCACGTTCACCCAGAACGCGTCCAGGATCTCGGGGAACGACTCCTTGTAGTGCCCCAGTCGAAGAAGTACGCCTTGAACGCGTCCCACCCGGGCGAGCGGGTGACGACGACGACGATCGCGCCGACGACGACGAGCGTCGAGACGACGGCGATCGCCACCGCCCGCGCCTCGCCCGAGACGCGGGCGGTGGCGCCGCCTGAGATCCGGGAGCTCCGGTTCCCGTCCAGCTTCGGTTACTTCAGGTCGGGCGCGCCCGCCCGGGCGAGGTACGTCTGCTGGAGCCTCTTGATCGTGCCGTTCGCCCAGAGGCGACCGAGAGCCCGGTTGACGCACCTGCGCAGCGGGTTGCCCTTCTCGAACACCATCCCGAAGCGCTCCTTCGTGCCGCGGGTCGGCAGCTTGCCGACGATCACGCCGTCGTCGACCTGGGCCGCTGTGACATAGAACGCGGTCGGAAGGTCGACCACGATCCCGTCGATCTGGCCGTTCTTGAGCGCCTGCACGGCGGCGTCGTTCGTGTCGTAGACGAGCGGCTTCGACGACGGCTTGACGTACTTCGTGATGTACGTGTAGCTCGTCGTCCCGACCTGGGCGCCGAGCTTGAAGGGCCGGAGGCCGACGATCGTCTTCGCCCTCGCGATCGCGGTTCCCTTGCGCCCCACGACGGCCTGGTTGACGAAGTAGTACGCGTTCGAGAAGTCGACCGCCCGGGCGCGCTCGGGCGAGTACGAGACCTGCGTGAGATAGAAGTCGAACGGCTTGGAGCCCGGGCGGAAGGAGTTCGTGAACGGCACCACCGTCCACTCGACCTTCGCCTTCGTGAACCCGAGCTGCTTCGCGACCGCGTACGCGACCGCCGACTCGTAGCCCTTGCCGCTGTACGGATCGGAGACCTTCCACGGCTTCGTCTTCTCCGCAGGGGGTTGGGCTCGCGGCGCGAGGCTACCACAGCACGTGGCGATACTTCATTTCGGAAAGCGCCGCCGCGGCCCGTCAGCTCTCGGGCTTCCTCGCGCGCGAGGGCTGGACGCGGGGCGGCTCGCCGGGCATCTTCGGGAAGTTCGGCGGGTACGGCGCCTCGCCGACGCCGGCTGCCTCGTCCCGCTCGACCCAGTCGAGCAGCACGCGGAGGTCGCACACGGCGTCGTCGATTCCCGCCTGCACGTCCCCGAGCCTGGCGAAGCGCTCCTGCATCGTCACGAGCGTGAAGTCCTCCGTCTCCACGTCCGGGAGCTCGTCCCACGTGACGGGCGCCGAGACCGTCGCGTCGGGCCGGGGCCGCACCGAGTAGGCGGAGGCGATCGTGCGGTCGCGCGCGTTCTGGTTGTAGTCGATGAACACCTTCGCGCCGCGCTCCTCCTTCCACCACGCCGTCGTCACGAGGTCGGGGGCGTGGCGCTCGAGCTCGCGCGCGAACGCGAGCGCGCAGCGGCGCACGACGGGGAACTCCCACCGGGGCTCGATACGCACCGCGACGTGGATGCCGCGGTTCCCGGACGTCTTCGGCCAGCCGGTGTAGCCGATCTCCGCGAGCGTCTCCCGCACCATCCCTGCGACTCGCTTCGCGTCGGCGAACGTCGTGCCAGGCTGAGGGTCGACGTCGATTCGCAGCTCGTCGGGCCGGTCGACGTCGGCGCGTCGCGACGGCCACGGGTGGAAGTCGATCACCGCGAGGTTCGCGCCCCAGATCACCTGCGCGAGCTCGGTGACGCAGAGCTCGTCGGCGTGCCGGCCAGAGGGAAACGTGACCCGTGCGACCTCGACCCACTCCGGCCGCCTCTGCGGCACACGCTTCTGGTAGATCTCCTCGCCGGCGATCCCGTCCGGGAAGCGGCGGAGCTGGGTCGGACGTTCCCGCAGCGCGCGGACGATTCCGTCGCCGACCGAGAGGTAGTAGTCGACGAGATCGCGTTTCGTGTGCCCGGCGTCGGGAAACAGCACCTTGTCCGGGTTCGTCACCTTGACCGTCCGGGAGCCGACCTCGAGCTCGACGAAAGGCGAGGCCATCCCGGGACCCTACCCGGTGACGTCTTGCGGGCCCTGTGCCGTAGGGTCACCATGGAGCAGAGATGAGGATGCGTTTCGGGCTCCTCGGCCTCGCGCTCGCCGCCGGTCTCGGCGCGTCGGTCGCGGGTGCGTCGGTCGGCGCCGGAGGCCCGGCGGTCGCGCGGCTCCAGGCGTTCGACGGCTGCCCGTCCTTCCTCGCCTACGTGCGCAAGCAGGCGCTGCCGCTCGTCGGCCCGTGGGGGCTCGGCGGCGCTGCCGGCATGGCCGGGGCGCTGCCGCCCGGTGCCGCGCGCGACGCGGTCGCCGGCTCGGCGGGCGCCGACCTCGACTACTCGCGCACGAATGTCCAGGAGGAGGGCGTCGACGAGCCGGACCTCGCCAAGACCGACGGCCGCACGCTCTTCGTCGCCTCGGACGGGACGGTGAGCGCGCTCGACCTGCGCCGCGGCCGGCCGAGGCTGCTGGACAGCCTGCGGCTCGAGCGCGGCGCCGACGAGCTCCTGCTCTCCGGCGGCCGTCTGCTCGTCCTCTCGCGCGGCCTCGCGGGCCCGGTCCCGGTCGACGGCATCGCGATCCGGGGGCCGCTCCCGTACCCGGACACGACGGTGATCTCCGAGGTCGACGTCCGCGACCCCGCGCACCTGCGCCTCGTCCGGACGCTCGAGCTGGACGGCGGCTACCTCGCCGCGCGGCTCGCCGGCGGAGCGATACGGCTCGTGCTCGCGTCTCCCCTCGGCCGCGACCTGCCGTTCGTCCAGCCCGGCGGCGCGGCGGACGCCGCACGCGCGACGGGGCAGAACCGCGAGGTCGTGCGCTCGTCGAGCGCACGAAGCTGGCTGCCGGGGTTCGTCGTGCGCGGGGCGCGCGGGAAGGTGGCCGCGAAGGGGCGGCTCGTCCAGTGCCGCCAGGTCAGCCGGCCGCGCGCGTTCGCCGGGCTCGGTCTCGTGACCGTGTTGACCTTCGACGTCGGACGCGGGCTCGACCCCGTCGACTCCGATGCGATCGTCTCCGACGGGCGCGTCGTGTACGCGAGCCGCTCGAGCCTCTACGTCGCCACCGATCGCTTCGACCTGCGGCCGGTCGCCGGCCGGCCGGTGCCGCGCGAGGTGAGGACGGCGATCCACCGCTTCGACAGCTCGAGCCCCGTCCAGACGCGCTACCGCGGGAGCGGCAGCGTCCCGGGGGTGCTGCTCGGGCAGTGGTCGCTCTCCGAGTGGAACGGCGTGCTCCGCGTCGCGAGCACTTCGGTGCCGACGTGGTGGGGTGGCCCGGCGACCGAGAGCGAGACGTCCGTGACGACGCTCGGGGTGCGCCACGACGGGCTCGTGGGGCTCGGGAGCGTCGGCGGGCTCGGCCGGAGCGAGCGCGTCTACGCCGTGCGCTTCGTCGGCGACACCGGTTACGTCGTCACCTTCCGCCAGGTCGACCCCTTGTACGTGCTCGATCTGTCCACACCCGCGCGTCCCGCCGTTCGCGGCGTCCTGAAGATCCTCGGCTACTCGGCCTACCTCCACCCGGTCGGCGACGGCCTCCTGCTCGGGATCGGGCAGGACGCGACTCCGGAGGGACGGGTGCAGGGGGTGCAGGCATCGCTCTTCGACGTCTCCGATCCGGCCGCCCCGCGCCGCCTCGACGCGTTCGCGCTCGGCAAGGGCTGGTCGGAGGCCGAGCAGGATCACCACGCGTTCCTGTGGTGGCCGCGGGCGAGTCTCTGCGTCCTCCCGGTGCAGGCTTACGACGACCGGCCGTTCGTCGGCGCGCTCGGGCTGCGCGTGGGCCGCGCGGGCATCGCGGAGGCCGGCCGCGTGATGCATCCGGACGTGTCGGGCGCGGCGCCCGTCGGCTCCCCCGGCACGCCCATCCGCCGCTCGGTCGTGGTCGGAGACGCGCTCTACACCGTCTCGGCCGCAGGTGTCCGCGGCTCGTCGCTGCGGTCGTTCGCCGACCTCGGGTTCGCGCGCCTGCCGCGGCCCGCCGCGCCGCGCCCGCCGTCGCCGACCCGCTGAGCAACGAGCTGGACGTCAGCGCCGCGCCTGCGAGAGAACCCGCTCGGCGGCGACCGCGCGAAGCGAGGCGTCGAGGAGCTCGACCGGGTGGAGAGAGGGGAGAGGAGATCCCGCCCTCCCGAGCGCCTGCGCGACCTGGACGAGGCAACCGGGGTTCGCGCTCGCGTAGGCGTCCGGCCCGGTCTCCTGGATGCGGGCCGCCTTGCGGTCGCCGAGGTCGCGCGCCGCGTCCGCCTGCACGACGTTGTAGATCCCGGCCGAGCCGCAGCAGAGGTCCTGCTCGGCCGGCTCGACGACCCGAAGCCCGGGGATCCGCTCGAGCAGCGGCTTCCACGCGGCGGGCAGCTTCTGGGCGTGTCGGAGGTGACAGGAATCCTGGTAGGCGACGGTGAGCTCCAGCGGGTGGAGCGTCGGCAGCTCCGCGCCGTGGAGCGCCTCCGTGAGATCGACGGCCGGCAGCTCCCTCTCCTTCAGGTGGGAGCCGCAGCCGGCCGCGTTGACGACGATCGTGTCGAGGCCGGCGAAGCTACGCCCGAGCCGCTCGGCGAAGCGGGTCGCCTCCGCCGCGCGGCCAGCGTGCGCCGACAGCGCTCCGCAGCAGCCCTGCGGCGGCGCGACGACCTCGTAGCCGGCGGAGGCGAGCACGCGCGCCGTCGCGGCGTTCACCTCCCCGAAGACGACCGACTGCACGCAGCCCGTGAGCAGGCCGACGCGCCTCGGCGCTCGTGTCGGATCGGCGCAGGGCGTCACCGCGGCGGGCTGCTCGCGGGAGCGCCAACCGGGCGCGGCCTCGAGCAACGGTCGCATCCACGCGGTGCTCGGCAGCCCGCGGCCGACCCGGGCGAGCCGGAGTGCGAAGCGCAGACGTCGCGGGTACGGAAGCGTCTCGAAGAGCAGCCGGCGCTGGAGCCGCCCGGCGCGCGAGCGCGAATGCCCGTGCTCGATTCGGGTACGCGTCTCCTCGATCAGCAGGTCGTAGCGCACACCAGAGGGGCAGCTCGTCACGCAGGCGAGGCAGCCGAGGCAGCGGTCGAAGTGCTCGACGACGGTCGCGTTCAGCGGGAGCGTCCCCTGTGCGGTCTTCTCCATCAGCTGGATGCGGCCGCGCGGCGAGTCCATCTCCTCGCTCCAGAGGACGTACGTCGGGCAGGTCGGGAGGCAGAAGCCGCAGTGGACGCACGCCCGCGTCAGCTCGCCGATCACACGAGCACCGCGGCGGGGTCGAGCCGCTCCTTCAGGGCGCGGTGGAGCCCCAGCGCGGCGGGCGAGGAGCCGGCCTCGACCGGCGTGGCGACGTACGCCACCCCGGCGGCCGGCCGCACGACCGCCTCGTCGAGCGACGCGAGGACGCTCGCAAGCTCACCCGGGGCGAATGCCAGCCGGCCGAGCGCCCGGGCCTGGCGCTCGCGTGCCTCGTCCCATACGGCGCCGTCCGCGGCGGCTCCGTCGACCAGCGCGCAGGCCGCCTCGACCTGCGCGGCAACGGCCTCCTCGCGCCCCTCGAACAGCAGCGCGACCCGGCCGGGATGGAGCACGTCGAGCGCGCTCGGCTGAAGGCTCGAGCGGCGCAGCTCGCCAACGATGCCCGCCGGGTCGTCCGTCTCGACGACGACCGTCGTGGACGCGGCGGGGAGGGGGTGGAGACGCAGCGCGACGCGGGCGATCAGCGCGAGCCGTCCCTCGGAGCCGCACACGAGCTTGCCGAGGTCGTAGCCCGCGACATTCTTGACGACCTTGCCCCCCGAGCTCGCGACCGTGCCGTCGCCGAGCACGAGCGTGACCCCGAGCACGAGGTCGCGAGGGGGGCCGAAGCGATGGGAGAGAGGGCCGGAGAGCCGCCTCGCGACGCACGCCCCGATCGTCGGGTCGCCCGGTGGGTCGAGCGAGAGGCGCTGGCCCGCGGCGGCGAGACGCCCGCGCAGCGCCGACAGGCGGATCCCGGCCTCGACGGTACAGGTGAGATCGCCGGCCTCGTGCTCGAGGACGCGGTCGAGCGCATCCGTGACGAGGTCCTCGCCGATCCGGATCCGCCGCCCTGCGGCCGACGCGCCGGCGAGGAGCGCCGCTGCCTCCTCGATCGTCCGCGGCCGCATCAGAAGCGCTCCGCGAGACCGAGCCGCTCGAGCGGATGCGGCCGGTAGGGGCCGGGCACCTCGCCGCAGAGCCGCGGCGTGGGGAGCACCTTGCCCGGGTTCGCGATCCCGTCCGGGTCGAACGCCCGGCGCACCCGCTCGAATGCCTCGAGGTCGCGCTCGGAGAACATCGACGGCATCGCGCACGCCTTGTCGACCCCGATCCCGTGCTCGCCGGTGAGCGAGCCCCCGGCCTCGACGCACGCGGTGAGGATCTCGTCGGCGAGCGCCTTCGCGCGCTCGTAGTCGCCCTTCACCTTCGCGTCGTAGAGCACGAGCGGGTGGAGGTTCCCGTCACCCGCATGGAAGACGTTGCCGACGCGGAGCCCATGCGCGGCCGACAGCTCGTCGATGCGGCGGAGCACGGCGGGCAGCTGTGTCCGCGGGACGACGCCGTCCTGGACGTAGTAGTCGGGCGAGATGCGACCCATCGCCGCGAACGCGCCCTTGCGGCCGAGCCAGAGGACGGCGCGCTCCGCGGCGTCGCGGGCGATCCGGATCTCGAACGCGCCGGCCGCCCGGCAGAGCCGGTCGACGGCGTCGGCGTCCTCATCGACCTGGGCCGCGACCCCGTCGAGCTCGACCAGCAGGACCGAGCCGGCCCCCTCCGGATAGCCGGGCCGGTAGGCCTCCTCGGCCGCCTGGATCGTGAGCGTGTCCATGATCTCCATCGCCGAGGGGAGGATCCCGGAGGCGACGATGGCCGAGACCGCCTCGCCGGCGTGCTCGATCGAGCGGAACGCGGCGAGCTGCGTCACGACGAGCTCGGGCTGCCGGACGATGCGCAGCGTCACCTCCACGGCGATGCCGAGCGTTCCCTCGGAGCCGATCACGACTCCCAGCAGATCGGGGCCCTCGTCGCCGTCGATCGCCTTACCGCCCAGCTCGAGCAGCTCGCCGTCGGGAAGCACGACCTTCGCGCCCGTGACGTGGTTCACCGTGAACCCATGCTTGAGGCAGTGCGCGCCACCCGAGTTCTCCGCGACGTTGCCACCGATCGTGCACACCTGCTGGCTCGAGGGGTCGGGGGCGTAGAAGTACCCGTCCGTCGCGACCGCGCGCGTGACGTCGAGGTTCGCGACCCCCGGCTCGACGACGACCCGCTCGCTCTCGAGGTCGATCTCGAGGATCCGCTTCATCCGCGCGACCGAGACGACGATGCCCTCCGCGACGGGGAGGGCGCCGCCCGACAGGCCCGTCCCCGCGCCACGCGCGACGAACGGCACGCGGTCGCGAGCGCAGAGGCGGACAACGGCCTGGACCTCCTCCGCCGAGCCGGGCAGGACGACGCACGCGGGCAGCGCGCGCCAGCCCGTGAGCCCGTCGCACTCGTACGTGGCGAGGGCCTCCGGCTCGGTTACGACGTGGGACGCACCGACGGCCGCGACGAGCTCGTCGACGAACCCTCCTGGAAGCGTCATCTCCGCGATCCTACTTCCACCCCCGGTCCCTCTTCGTCGACTGTCGATGGGTTCGGTTAGGGTCGGAGGCATGAGCCTGCCGTTCCCGCGTCCGGGCAAGATCGTCTGCGTCGGGCTCAACTACCGCGACCACGCCGAGGAGCAAGGAGCGCAGCTTCCGGCCGCGCCGCTCCTCTTCGCGAAGTTCACGACCTCCCTGATCGGGCCGGGTGACCCGATCGTGATCCCGTCGCTCGTGACGAAATGCGACTACGAGGCCGAGCTCGGCGTCGTCCTCGGTGCCACCGTGAAGGGCGTGTCGAGGGAGAACGCGCTCGAGGCGGTGGCCGGCTACGTCGCCGCGAACGACGTGTCGGCGCGCGACCTCCAGTTCGGCGACGGCCAGTGGACACGCGGCAAGTCGCCCGACACGTTCTGCCCCGTCGGGCCGCTCGTCCCCGCAGCCGACGTACCCGATCCGCACGCGCTCGGGATCCGGGCGATCCTGAACGGCGAGACGGTGCAGGACTCCTCGACCGCGAACCTCATCTTCGGGATCGACGAGGTGATCAGCTACGCCTCCCAGACGTCGACGCTCGAGGCCGGTGACCTCATCCTGACGGGTACGCCCGCCGGGGTCGGCGTGTTTCGCAAGCCGCCGCGCCTCCTGCAGCCGGGCGACGTGATCACGATCGAGATCGACGGCGTCGGGTCGCTCACGAATCCCGTGACCGGGCCTTGACGGCGGCGGCCGGCGAGGACGACAGGGAGCCCGCCCGGATCGCGCGGCGGCGCGCGAAGGCCGCGGCCCGCTGAGCGGCCGGTCGACGACGGCGGCCCTTGCCGGGCTCTTCCTCGCCGCGCTCACGCTGCGGCCGCAGGTCGTCGCGATCGGGCCGCTGATCGACGACATCCAGGACGACCTCGGCGCCTCCCACGCCGTCGCCGGCCTGCTGGGGACGATCCCCCTCCTCTGCATGGGGCTATTCGCACCGGTGGCGGTGTACGTCTCGGGGCTGCTCGGCACGCGACGGGCGATGACGCTCGCGCTCGCGCTGATCGGCGTCTTCGGCGTGCTGCGCGCCCTTGCGCCCGGTGCGTGGCTGGTGGTGCTCGTGACGCTCGGGATCGGCGTGGGCATGGGCATCGGCAACGGGCTCGCTCCGCTGGCCGTCAGGGAGTCGATACCCGGGCGGCCGGCCACGGGGACGGGCGTCTACACGACCGGGATCCAGCTCGGGGCGACGATCACGGCCGCGATCGTCGTCCCGCTCGCCGCGCTGCTGGGCGGCTGGCGCGGGGCGCTGATCGCCGTCTCGGCGACGTCGTGCGCGATCGCGATCTCGTGGGCCCTGCTCGAGCGAGGAGACGAGGCGCACACCCGGCCGGCGCGGCTGTTTCCGCGGCTCCCGTGGCGGTCCCCGGACCGCATGGCTGCTCGTCGCGATCTTCTCGGGCATGGGATCGACGTACTTCGGGCTCCTCGCCTGGCTTCCCGACGCCTACGTCGAGCACGGCTGGAGCGAGCGGTCCGCCGGGTTCCTCCTCGCCGCGATGAACCTCACGGCGATCCCGTGCTCGTTCCTGATCCCGTGGCTCTCCGACCGGCACGGCGGCCGCCGCCCGTGGCTCGCCGGGACGGCGACGCTGTTCGCGGCGTCGGTCGTCGGGCTCGCCACCGTTCCCGCGGCAGGCTACGTGTGGGCGCTGCTCGTCGGGGTCGCGCAGGGAGGGACCTTCGCGCTCGTGATGACCCTCCCGCTCGACCTCGGCGACACGCGCGAGCGGGTCGGAGCCCTCGTCGGGCTGATGCTCGGCGTCGGCTATTCGGTCGTGTCGCTCTCGCCGTTCGCGCTCGGCGCCCTCCGCGACGGGACGGGCTCGTACGACGTCGTCCTCTGGACGTGCGCCGCCCTCGCCGGGACGATGGTCACGCTCGTCACCCTGCTGCCCCGGCCGCGGCCGTCGTCCTAGGCGAGGCTCTCGTCAGGCCGGGTCGTGCGGATAGATCCGCGAGGCGTACTCCGCAACCATCCGCGCCGCGCAGAAGCGCGGGCCGTTCGTCCGCAGGGAGCGCTTGACCATCGCGAGCCAGCGGCGGGGATGCCGTCGGCATCGCGGTCCGCAAAGAGCGGGATCACCCGCTGCTCGAGGATGTCGTAGAGGGCGTGCGCGTGACGCGCGTCCTGTGTCGCCTCGTCCTCGCCGGCGAAGGCGTCGCCGTCGATCTCCCAGCCGTTCTCCCCGTCGTAGCCCTCGCTCCACCAGCCGTCGAGGACGCTCAGGTTGAGCCCGCCGTTCGCCGCCGACTTCATCCCGCTCGTGCCGCTCGCCTCGAGCGGCGGTCGCGGCACGTTGAGCCACACGTCGCAGCCGCCGACGATCGGCGCGGCGACCGACAGGTCGTAGTTCTCGAGAAAGGCCACGCGCGACGTGATCCCGACCGCCTCCGAGAGGCCGAACACGTCGACGAGCATCTGCTTCGCGTTGTCGTCGAGCGGGTGCGCCTTGCCGGCGAGGACGAGCTGCACGGGCGGCCCGTCGGCGAAGATCCGCCGCACGCGCTCCGGGTCGTAGGTGAGCAGGAACAGGCGCTTGTACGTGGCGATCCGGCGTGCGAAGCCGAGCGTCAGCGTGTCCTCGGCGAACGTCTCGGCGACGGCCTTGACCCGCTCGGGGTCCTCGCCGCGCAGCAGCCGGTCCTGCACCGACTTCACCTTGACGTAGTCGACGAGCAGCCGGCGTGCCTCGTTGCGGGCTGCCCAGAGCTCCTCGTCGGGGATGGTGTCGACGGGTGCCCACGTCTCGGCCTCGGCGGCGCGGGCGAGCCAGCCCTCGCCGAGATGTCGGTCGAGGAGCCCGCGCATCGGCGGGGAGAGGAAGGTCGGCAGGTGGATGCCGTTCGTGACGTGGGTGATCGGCACCTCGTCCGCCTCTACGCCGCCGTAGAGCGGTCGCCACATCTCCCGCGCAACCTCGCCGTGCCGCAGGCTGACCGCGTTCGCGCGGCGTGAGAGCCGCAGCGCGAGCGGCGTCATCCCGGGCCATTCGTCGCTCCCGGGGTGCACACGGCAGAGGTCGAGGAACCGCTCGGCGTCGATGCCGAGGCGGTGCGGGAGGTCGCCGAAGGCCTCGAGGAACGACGCCGTCTCGTACGTCTCGTTCCCGGCCGGCACCGGCGTGTGGGTCGTGAAGACGCAGCGGTCGCGCGCGGCCGCGAGCGCGTCGTCGATCGCCATGCCCGCCGCGACCTGCTCGGCCGCGAGCTCGAGGGCCGCGAGCGCAGGGTGGCCCTCGTTGAAGTGGAGGACGCCCGGATCGATGCCGAGCGCGCGGAGCGCGCGCACGGTGCCGAGCCCGAGCAGCCCGTACTGACCGAGCCGGGTGAGCGGGTTGCCTTCGTACAGCCTGGCCGTGATCCACCGGTCGAGAGGGTCGTTCTCCTCGAGCTCGGCGTCGAGCAGGTAGAGCGGGACGCGGCCGATCTCCGCGCGCCAGACGTGGAACGCGACATCGCGCCCGAAGAACGGGAAGGACAGGGTGAGCGGCGCCCCGACCTCGTCCCGCACCTGGACCGTGGGCAGGCGCTCGGGCATGATCTGCGTCCAGTACTCGTGCTGTAGCCCCGTCCGGTCGAGGCGCTGCTGGAAGTACCCCTTGCGGTAGAGGAGGCCGACGCCGATCAGCGGCAGCGCGCGGTCGCTCGCCCCCTTGAGGATGTCGCCGGCGAGCGCGCCGAGGCCGCCGGAGTAGATCGGGAGCGACGGGTGGACGCCGAACTCGGCGCAGACGAAGACGACGGGGCCGTCGAGGCCGCCGATCGCCGTCTCGGGCCGGGCGCGGTCGTGCTCGAGCACGGCCTGGAGTCGCGCGATGCGCTCGAGCGTCGGTCCGTGCGACGCGGCGATCTCGGCGGCGTGCGGCGCGAGGTCGGCGAGCTGGCGGACGGGGTTCCGGGCGTTGAGCTCCCAGGCGTGCGGGTCGAGCGCACGGAAGAGGTCGGAGCCGTCGGGATCCCACGCCCACCGGTAGTCGAGCGCGATCCGGGCGAGCGGCGCGAGCTCTGCCGGGAGCCGCCACGCCAGCTCGGCGGCCCGGTCGTCGGCCTCCCGTGCGCCCGGCAGCGTCGTGATGTCGACCATCAGCGTCCTGCCCACGGGGGGTCAACCTAGCCGACGGGCCGAACCGTCACGCGGACGAGGCGATGACCGCCCGAGCTGGCTTCGAGAGCCGGCGCTCGCGATATGTGTATGCTATGCACATGCTCAGCGAGCGTCTCCAGATCCTCGTCACGCCCGAGCAGCGGCGAAAGCTCGAGGGGGAAGCGGCGCGAACCGGCGAGTCGGTTGGCGCGCTCGTCCGCAAGGCGATCGACGGGACGTACAACCCCGTCGACCGGGATCGCCGCCGCCGGGCATTCGACGAGCTCCGGTCGATCGGCGAGCGGAACCGCGGCGTCGTGCTGTCCCCCGACGAGCTCGAGGCCCTCGTCGAAGACGCGCGCGGGGACGGGATTCCGGACGGTCCGACCTGAGCGTCTTCGTCGACACGAACGTCATCCTCTATGCGGCCATTCCCGACAGCCCGCCCGCGCCGGCGTGCGCTCGGATCCTCGAGGCGGTGCTCGACGGGCAGGTCGAGGGAGCGATCTCGACCTCCGTGCTCGAGGAGGTACTGCACGTCGAGCTCCGGACGACGACGCTCGACCTGCGGGGGGTCGCCGGTCTCGCGTACGGGATGTTCACGCCACTCCTTCCCGTCACCGACGAGGTGATGAAGCTCGCGCTCGGGCTCGGCGAGCTCGCGCTCGGCTCGAACGACCGCGTCCACGTCGCGACGTGCCGGCTGAACGAGATCGACGTCATCGTGAGCGCCGACCGGGGGTTCGACTCGGTCTCCGGGCTGCGTCGCGTCGATCCGCTCGACGCGGACGCCGTCGCCGCGCTCGTCGGCTGAGAACGACCTCCGTCAGAGGAGCGACGTGGCGAGCGCGACGGGGTTCACGAGCGTTCCGATCTCGGGCACGTGGATCTCGACCCAGTTGCCGGGAACGAGGCTGAACGAGTCCGGGGGCACGAGCCCCGTGCCCGTCATGAGGATCGAGCCCGGGGGGACCGGGTTCTCGCGGACGAGCCACGAGGCGAGCTCCTCGAAGGTGCGCGCCATCAGCGTCGTCGAGGTCTTGTCCTCGTAGAGAACCTCGCCCTCCTCGTTGGAGATCCGCATGATGACCTGGAAGCCGAGCGGCTCGCGGGGCGGGATGTACAGCGCGGGGCCGATCGCGCAGGACGCGGCGTACGTCTTCGCCTGACTCAGGTAGAGCGGGTTCGCGCCCTCGATCTCGCGGGAGGAGAGGTCGTTCCCGATCGTGTAGGCGAGGATCCTGCCGCGCTCGCCGATCACCAGGCCGATCTCCGGCTCGGGCACGTTCCAGGTCGAGTCGCCGCGGATCCCCACGGCTTCGCCGGGCCCCACCGTCCGGCGGCAGCCGGCGTCCTTCAGGAAGAGCTGTGGCCGGTGCGCCTCGTAGACGAGGTCGTAGACGTCGCGCACCGCGCTGTCCTCCAGGTGCGCGTCGCGGCCGCGCTCGTACGTCACCTCGGCGCACCACACCTCCGGAGGGTCGAGCGGGGCGATGAGCGTGCGTCCGTCGCCGAGCTCGAGGCTGTAGGGGTCGACCGGCGTGACCGGGCCGCCCTCCGGCGAGAACAGCTGACCGAGCAGAAACGGCATCGGGTCGTCGATGCCCGACAGCCTGCGGAAGTGGCCCGCGTTGTCCACCTCGACGCCGACCGAGACGCGTCCGGCGTCGTCGACCCAGCGCACGATCCGCCGCATCACACGGCTCGCTGGGCCCCGAACGGATCGTCGCGCGCGCGCGTCACGGCGGGAGCCTAACGCCTTCGCGGCGGCGGGGATCAGCCGACCGCGGTGCCGAACAGCACGCCGATCGCGTACGTGAAGACGAAGGCCGTGGCACCGAAGGCGAGCTGCCGGAGCCCCGAGAAGAGGACGCCCCGCCCGGTCAGCAACGTGATCGCCGCGCCGATCCCGAACAGGCCGAGCCCCGAGAGCGCAAGCGCGAGGCCGACCGCGGCGTTGCCGGAGAGGAAGGCGAAGGGGATGATCGGGACGATGGCCCCCACCACGAACAGGACGAACGAGGTACCCGCGGCGACCCACGCCGAGCCGCCGAGCTCGTCGGGGTCGATCCCGAGCTCCTCGCGCGCATGCGTGTCGAGCGCGGTCGCCGGGTCGGCCATCAGCCGCTCCGCGACCTGACCCGCCTCGCGGGGGTGGAGCCCCTTCTGCTCGTAGACGAGCGCGAGCTCCGCACGCTCGGTCTCGGCCTCGGTCGCGATGTGCTCGCGCTCGACCTCGAGCTCTCGCACGCTCAGCTCGCGACTCGACTGGACGGAGATCCACTCGCCCATCGCCATCGAGAACGCACCTGCGACCAGCCCGGCGATGCCGGTCAGGAGGATGTCCTTCGAGGCGACGCCTGCGCCCGCGACTCCCATGACGAGGCTCGCGTTCGAGACGAGCCCGTCGTTGACGCCGAGAACGGCCGCCCTGAGCGCGTTGCCACCGGCGGCGCGGCCGCGCTGGAGGCGCGCGAGCGCACGGCCGATCGGCTCGCCGCGGACGTCGCCGACGAGCGCGGCAAGAGCGAGCGCGTGCCGCTCCTCGTCGCTCGCGAACTCGCCCGACTCGTCGAGATAGGCCTCGGTCGACCTCGCCTCGCGGTCGCGCATGATCGGCACGACCACGGTGTCGCCGAAGTCGCCGGCGAGCTTGCAGAGGATGCGCGCGCGCTGCCCGGGAAGCGAGGGCCCGGGGTCGACGCCCGCCTCCCGCAGGAGCGTCTCCCAGTGGTCGGCATGGCGGCGCTCGTCGTCGGCGATGCGCCGCAGGAGCCCGCTCCGCTCGGGATCGCGCTGCGCAGCGGCCAGCGCCCGGTAGACCGCCTCGGCGTCGAGCTCGTCCTGGCGTGTCGCCTTCCAGCGCTCGATCGTCGCGGGGTCGGGCATCGCCGGGGACCCTAGTGCTCGCGGAGGCCCGCCGCGCGCTGCTCCGCCGCGAGGCGCTCCTCGGCCTCGACCTCCTCGCGGAAGAGCCGCACGAGCAGCCACACGATCGCCGCGAAGAAGACGATCGCCTGCTCGGTCGACATCAGGATGCCGCCCAGGTTCTGGTCCTGCTCGGCCGAGATCCCCCAGAGCCGCTCCGGTCTCGAGGCGTAGTAGTCGTAGAGCGGCGGCGAGAACGTGAGCGCGAGCCCGAGGAAGGCGGACCCGACGAACGCGGCGAGCACGTACCCGATCCGCCCGAGCGTCGGCAGGCTCCGGGGGACGTCGCAGACGATCGGCCACCAGAGCAGCAGCCCGATCGCGATGAGGAAGGCATGCTCGGCGGCGAGCAGGACGGGGTCGCGGACGAGCGCGTCGTACACCGCGCCGAGATGCACGACGTACCAGCCGACGAGCCAGACCGGGAGCGCGACCTGCGGCCGCGTCAGCCACGCGAACCAGTCGCCGCCCCGGGCCGCGATCGCCCGGCGCATCCCAGGGGTCAGCCCGATCAGGAGCAGCGGCGGCGCCCAGTCGGAGATGATCACGTTCTGCAGGAGGTGGAAGAGCACGAGGTACTCGATCGCGATCGTCCCGAGCGGCGAGTTGAGGGCGCCGACGACGAGCACGATCCCGACACCGAAGCACCAGGCCCGCCACGCCGGTCCCGGGCTCCGGCACCAGGCCCGGACGTAGAGCGCGACGGCCGACGCCGCGAGGACGACGAAGAGCGGCTCGAACGTGAACGACCAGGGCGACGGCATCAGACGGGCTCGGGCGTCGCTCGCGGCGCGGCGGCCCGCGCGCGCCGTGCGGCGAGCAGCAGCAGCACCAGCGCGGCCCCGAGCGTCAGCGCCTGCTCGACCATCATCACCACCCCGGCGAGCTTCTGGTCGGCGAGCGGCGAGAGCCCGAGCAGCCGCTCCGGCTGCTCCGCGTAGACGTCGTAGTACGGGTGGAACGAGAAGACGAACACGTAGGCGAGGAGCTGGCCGATCCAGAGCATCACCGCCGCGAGCCCGATGCGCGCGCCGAGCGTCAGCCGCCGGTGACCGGCCGGGTCGACGAGCAACGTCCAGACGAGCGCGCCGACGACGACGAACGAGAGATGCTCGGCGCGGTGGACGAGCGGATGGCGCAGCGCGGCGTCGTACAGCGCGGGCACGTGCCACGCGACGAGCGCGCCGACCCAGAGCACGATCGCGATCCGCGGACGCAGGAGGAACGAGAGCGACCGCCGCAGCGTCGCGCCTCGGGCGAGCGGCGCGACCAGGTCGCGCGGCAAGAAGAAGAGCGAGAGCGGCCCGCGCACCGCCACGAGCGCGAGCGCGACCCCGAGGTCGGCGATGAGGACGTGCTGGAGCATGTGCGCCGACTGGAGGTACTCCTCCGCGATCGCGTCGAGCGGCGAGACGATCCCCCGACGACGATCGCGACACCGGCCAGGAAGAGCGGCCAGCGCGACCACGGCGCGAGCTCCGGCCTGCGCCGATGAAGCCGGCGCCACCCCTGCGCGAAGAAGCCGACGGCGACAGCCGCCGCGACGAGCACGAGCGGGTCGAGCGACCATGCCGTCCAGAGGTCGTCCGTCGCCGTCGCTGCGAGCGCCGTCACGGGCTCACGGTAGCCCAGCGCCGGGCGCACCCAGCTATTCGGGGCCCGGCGGTTCCCCGGAGAACGATGGGGTCACCAGGTCGGCGGCGTCGCCGGGGTCAGGCACCTGCGGTGCCAGACCCCACGGGCGCGCGCGTCGGGCGGCTGCGGTGCCAGACCCCACCGGCGCGCGCACCGCGGCGAGGATCGTGTCGGCGCCCCCGCTCTCGAGGGCGCGTCGCGTCGCCTCGCGCCCAGCCTCGATCGCAAGGTCGAGCGCCCCGAACTCGCGCAGGGGGATGTCCTGCACGTCCGGGGTGATCACGAGCAGCGCCAGGTCCCGGTTCCGCTCCGCCCGCTCGACGCTGCCGAGCACCGTCGCCCGCGAAAGCGTCTCCATGATCGACGGGAGCGCAGGCGTCGCGTCGGCGGACGCCTCGAGGCGCCGCACGACGTCGACCGCGACGATGGGGCCCTCGCCCGCGTCGGCCATGGCGTCGATGGGGAGGTTGTTGAGGACGCCGCCGTCGACGAGCAGCCGGCCGCCCCGCGAGAGGGGCGGCACGAGGCCCGGGATCGACATGCTCGCGCCGACGGCCTCGATCACGCTACCGCGGCGGTGCACGACGAGCCGGCTCGAGAGGAGGTCGGCGCTGACCGTGAAGAGCGGCTTCGCGAGCTCCTCGATCGTGAGCTCGCCGAAGAGGCGGTCGAACATGCGCGCGGCCTTCCGCGAGCGGATCAGCGCAACCCGCGGGATCGTGTAGTCGTTGAACGGCGAGCGGCGCACCAGCTCCTCGTGGCAGCGGTCGCGGATGTCGTTCGGGCTCCAGCCCGCCGCTGCCATCGCGGCGATCAAGGAGCCCATCGAGCAACCGCCGTAGCGGTCGATCTCGATCCCGGCCGCGTCGAGCTCCGCCAGCGCGCCGATGTGCGCGAACCCGCGCGCACCGCCGCCGGAGAGGACGACGCCGAGGGCCCGGCCGACGAGCCTGCGGGCGAGCCGCCCGACGCCCGGATCGCTGGGCTCGGTCGTGGCGAGGCGGTGGTGCGCCCGCGGCGCGACCGCGTCGAGGAGCGACCGTAGCGCCTCGCCGGAGGAGGGGCCGAGGATGACGAGGTCCGCCTCGGGCGACGAGCTGGGCGGCGGCACGCTCTCCGCCGTTCCGACCAGCAGCATGCGGTCGGCCTGGCGCGCGCAGAGGTCGCTCCACACCCCGGCGCCCGACTCGTCGAGGACGAGGACGTGCGCGTTCTCGTCCTCCGCGCACTCCACGGCGTCCGTGCCGGCAGCGGACGCGTCGAGGATCGTGACCGGGCCGTACGTCGCGAGCGCCTGCGCGAGCGACGACGCAACCGCCGCGAGCGGGACACCCGGGTCGAGCCGCCGCAGCGCCACGAGCGCCGGTCGCGAGGGCGGCGCTTCGAGCCCGCCGCTCGCCTGGAGCTGGGAGGCGAGCTCGCGCGCAACCGCCGCCGCGAAGCCGCTGTCCCGCTCGATCAGCTCGACGAACGCGTGCCGCCCGAGCCGGAGGAGCGTCGTGTCCCGTACCGCCTGCACGGAGGCCGAGCGCGGCGACTCCGTCAGGAGCGCGAGCTCGCCGATCGCTGCGCCCGGGCCGAGGACGCGTACCGTCCGCTCCTCGCCGTGGGCGCCGACGACGACGCGCAGCCGCCCCCGGAGCACGACGAAGAGGTCGTCGGCCTCGTCACCCGCGCGCATGACCCACTCGCCCGCGAGCGCGCGCACCGGTCGCGCGTCCGCCGCGAGCGCCTGCAGGGCGTCTCGATCGGCCCCGGCGAAGAGCGGCACGGCTGCGAGCGTCGGCACGGAGACCGCCGCCTCGCCGCCGGCCGCCGTGATCACCTCGGGCCGCATCGTGCGATCGTACGCCTCTGTACGCGGGATCACCACGAGGCGACGCGCAACCGCATTTTTCCGCGCTCGCTCGTCTCACTGCGAGACGGTCGATGACGGGGTCGGACGACATGCGGGCAGAGCCCGGCGAGGTGCGTGCCGCGCAGGAGCGAGAGCTCGCGGCGGGCTTCGCGCTCGCGTCGATGGAGCACGCGCTCGCTCGGGAGGCGTTCCACGTGGGGGCCGCGTTACGCCAGGCCGGAATCCAGCTCGACGCCCTCACCTTCGTCGCGCTGCGCATCCTCGAGGTGTGTGTCGATCAGTGCATCGACCCGACGTCCGCGATCGACGCGCTCGTCGACAACGGGTCGCTCGAGCGGTCGGTTGCGCTCGCGACCGAGCTTCTCGAGCGCGACGCGGCCTGACGGCGCCTCCCCGGTACGCTCCGGGTATGGAGTTCGGGAGCATCGACGAGCTCGAAGAGGCGCTGCGAAGGGCGGACTACCTGCCGGATCGCGGGCTCGCGACCGCGCTCTACCTCTCGCTCGCGCTATCGAAGCCGGTGCTCCTCGAGGGCGAGGCCGGCGTCGGCAAGACGGAGGCGGCCAAGGCGCTCGCGACCGTTCTCGGGGCGCGGCTGATCCGCCTCCAGTGCTACGAGGGCCTCGACGTCGCCCATGCCGTCTACGAGTGGAACTACCCGCGCCAGCTGCTCCACATCCGGGCGGCGCAGGAGGGAACGCTGCGCGAGGAGGAGCTGTTCGGGCCCGAGTACCTCATTCGCCGGCCGCTGCTCGAGGCGATCTGGAGCGACGAGCCCGTCGTGCTGCTGATCGACGAGATCGATCGCGCGGACGAGGAGTTCGAGGCGTTCCTGCTGGAGGTGCTCTCCGACTTCCAGATCACGATTCCCGAGCTCGGCACGATCGTCGCGAAGCGCCGGCCCGCGGTGATCCTGACCTCGAACCGCACGCGGGAGCTGCACGACGCGCTCAAGCGCCGCGCTCTCTTCCACTGGATCGGCCATCCGTCGATCGAGCGCGAGATCGAGATCGTCCGGCTGCGCGTTCCCGGCGTGCCCGAGCGCCTCGCCGCCGAGGCCGCAGCCTTCGTGCGCGAGCTACGCGCGCTCGACCTCGCAAAGCCGCCGGGCGTGGCGGAGACCATCGACTGGGCGATGGCGCTCAACGCCCTCGGCCGGAAGGAGATCGACGCCGAGGTCGTGCAGCAGACGCTCGGGTCGGTGCTCAAGTACCGGGAGGACGTCGACGCCGTCCGGGACGAGACGCTCTCGCGGCTCGTCGAGGCCGCCCGCACGGCGGCGCCCGCGGGGTAGGTCGTGGCCGCGGGAGACGCAATCGTCGGGCACGTCGTCACCTTCGGGCGCGTGCTCCACGAGGCTGGTCTCGAGGTCGGCCCGGGCCGGGTGGCCGACGCGCTCCGCGCGCTCGACGCGGTCGACCTCGAACGCCGGGAGGACGTCTACTTCTCTCTCCGCCAGACCCTCGTCTCGCGCCACGACGAGCTCGAGCTGTTCGACCGCGCGTTCGACGCGTGGTTCCTCCGTGCGCCGGTGCTGCCGCCGGCCCGCGCGCGGATGCCCGAGCAGGTGGAGACGAGCGCCGTCGTCGACCTCGCCGACCGGACGCAGCCGGCCGGTGACGACGACCCGGACAGCGGCGACCCGGTCGAGCTCGGCGCCTCGGGGCAGGAGCTCCTCCGCGACAAGGACTTCGCGGAGCTCTCGGGGGACGAGCTTCGCCGGCTTCGCGAGCTGATCGCGCGTATCGCCCGGGCACGGCCGCAGCGTCATTCGCGGCGCCGAACGGCCGACCCGCGTGGCGACCGGCTCGACGTGCGGCGGATGATCCGCCGCTCGCTCCGCACCGGCGGCGACCCGGTCGAGCGCCCGTTTCGCGCCCGGAAGGAGGTGCCGCGCAAGCTGGTCGTGCTGTGCGACGTATCGGGCTCGATGGACAGCTACGCCCGTGCGCTGCTCCTCTTTCTCCATGCGGTCGTCGGCACCGGGCGGGGCGTCGAGGCGTTCGCGTTCGGGACACGGCTGTCGCGCCTGACCCCGGACCTCGCGACACGCGACCCGGACGCCGCGCTCGCGCGCTGCACGGAGGCGGTCGTGGACTGGGGCAGCGGCACCCGGATCGGCGCCTCCCTCCGGCAGTTCAACGAGGTCTACGGTCGCCGCGCGCTCTCCCGCGGCGCGATCGTTCTCATCGTCTCGGACGGCTGGGAGCGTGAGGATCCGGAGCTCGTCGGCCGCGAGATGGCGAGGCTCGCGCGGGCCGCGTACGCGGTCGTCTGGGTCAACCCGCTCAAGGGCAACCCGCAGTACCAGCCGCTCGCCGGCGGGATGCGGGCGGCGCTGCCGTACGTCGACCGGTTCCTGCCCGGCCATAATCTGAGGAGTCTCGAGGAGCTGGCGGCCGTGCTCGCCGGCATCGAAAGGAGGCATGCAGCGTGAAGGAGATCCTGCCCGAGGTCGAGGCGTGGCGCGAGGCCGGCGAGAAGGTCGTCGTCGCAACCGTCGTCGCGACGCGCCGCTCGGCACCGCGGCCCGTGGGGACGAGCCTCGCAGTCTCGGAGTCCGGCAAGATGTACGGCTCGGTCTCCGGGGGCTGCGTCGAGAGCGACGTCTACTCGAACGCGATGGAGGTCATGCAGACCGGTCAGCCGAAGCTCCTGCATTACGGGATCACCGACGACCAGGCCTGGGAGGTCGGGCTTCCCTGCGGCGGCGAGATCGACGTCTTCGTGGAGGCGGTCGAGTGACCCTCGTCGCCCGTCTCCGGGAGCTGCTCGAGTCCGGTGATCGCGCCGTCCTCTTCACGGTCGTCGAAGGGGAGGGCCTGGGGTCGAAGGTCCTCGTGATCGAGGGAGGCGATACGGTGGGGGAGGGTGTCCCCGCGGCGGCCCTCGAGCAGTTCGACGAGCTCGTCCGCCGCGGCCGGAACGGGATCGTCCAAGCCGACGGCGCAAAGGTGTTCGCCGAGTGGTACGGGCCGCCGCCGCGCCTCCTCGTGTACGGCGCGGTCGACACCGCGGAGGCGCTCGCGCAGGCGGCGAAGCTGCTCGGCTGGACCGCGATCGTGGCCGACGCGCGCGCGACGTTTCTCACGCCCGAACGGATCCCCTCGGCCGACCAGCTGATCGCGAAGTGGCCCGAGGATGCGATCGTGGAGGTCGCGCCCGACCACCAGACGGCGATCGTCGTCTTGACCCACGACGACAAGTTCGACGAGCCGGCGCTGATCGCGGCGCTCGACACGGAGGCGTTCTACATCGGGGCGCTCGGGTCGCGGCGCAACCAGGAGCGCCGTCGAGAGCGGCTGCTCGAGGCTGGGGTCACGGAGGAGCAGCTCGCCCGGATCAGCGGGCCCTGCGGGCTCGACATCGGCGCGGACACGCAAGCCGAGACCGCGCTCTCGATCCTCGGCGAGATCCTGGCCGTGCGCGCGCAGCGCCCCGGCGGCCCGCTGCGCGAGGCGAAGCAGCGGATCCACGCGGAGGTGGCCTAGCCCGGGCGCGTACGTCCGGGCTACGGCCGCCAGCTCCTGCGGCCCACCGACCAGAGCTGCGCGGGCAGGAGGAGCCACAGCGGCAGCTCGCGGAGCGATGCCCGCCACGAAGGGGCCGTCCGCGGCGACGCGGAGCTGACCCGGATCCCGGTGTGGCGGAGCAGCCAGCGGAGCGCCGCCTTCGCGCGGGGCGCGTGCCACGACGACGTGACGACGACGACCTCGCGAGCGCCGACGCGGAGGACGTCGTTGAGCGCGTTCGCCATGTTCTCGACCGTCGTTCGGGCGTCCGGGTCGACGATCACCTCCCGGGCGGTTCCTCGCCAGGCGGCGCGCATGAGTTCCGCCTCCGAATGGGCTTCGGGCGTGCGCGCCCAGCCCGAGAGGACGACGAGATCGTCCGTCGCCGCGATCTCCGCGGCCCGCTCGAGCCGTGCCGCGCAGACCGGGTGCAGCTCGCCGCGGCCGCGGCCGCCGGACGAGTAGCCGAGCACGACGACGACCCTGCCGGCCGTCACGGGCGGCGGTGCCGCAGCCAGCGGAAGAAGAGCAACGTGCCGACGACGGTGAGCACGAGCTTGACGGCCTTCTTCCCCTGGAGCTTCGACTCGCCGTGCGCGCGCTCGCGCATGTGGACGGCGACCTCACGGACGCGGAGCCCGGCCTGCTTCAGTCGCAGGAGCGCCTCGACCTCCGGCGCGCCGCTCACGTAGGGCCGCGCCATGATCGGCATCGCCTGCCGGTTCACGGCGGCCATGCCGCTCGTGGGATCGTGGAACGGGCGGCCGAGGCGGACGTGCATCGCCCTCTGCAGCAGGCCGATCCCGAAGCGCCGGGACCGTGAGGGCGCGTAGCGCTCGGCTTCGTAGCCCTCGCCCTCGGCGAAGCGGGAGCCAACGGCGACGTCGCACCGGTCCGTCCGCACGAGCTCGACGAGTCGCCGCAGCTCTTCCACGGGGTGCTGCCCGTCCGCGTCGACGCGGCCGCAGAACGCGTAGCCGCGGTCGTACGCCTCCTGGTAGCCGGCCGCGATCCCCGCGCGGAGACCGCGGTTCTCGCCGAAGGAGACGACGATGGCGCCGTTGGCGGCGGCGAGCGCCGCGGTGCCGTCCGTCGAGCCGTCGTCGATCACCAGCACGTCCGCCTCCGGCATGCCCGCGCGGAGCTCGTCGAGGACGGCCGGCAGGCTCCGCTCCTCGTTCCACGCAGGGATGAAGACGACGGTGTCGGCGCCGGGCATCGCGGCAGGATAGTCGTACGATCGCCGTTGTCGGCGGGGTTCTGCCAGCGAGATCCGCGGCGTCGTTCGCGGTGCGGTTCCGGACGGCGTCGACTACGGCTTCGACGCCGTCGAGGCGAGCCTCGCCGGCGAGTCGGGACGTGTCCCTCTCGTCCCCTGACCGGGGGCGCCCTCAGCCGTCCGGCGGAGACGCGGCGTCCTCGAGCGCGGCCGAGAGCGCGTGGACGACCTCCTCCTGCAGCCACGACAGCCAGTGGTACAGCGCGAGGCGCGGAGCGTCCGGGTCGTCGCGGTCGAGCGGCCCGTAGCTCTCCTCCGTGACGTCGAGTTGCGTGCCGAGCACGAGCCTCAGGCTCTCGAGCGCCCCGAGCCACGTCAGCAGCTCGACGTCGGTGAGCGACTCGGCGTGCGCCGTCCGCTCGAGCTCTGACAGCGCCTGGAGCTTGCCCTCGAGGAGCGTCGCGCCGACGAGCCGCGCGTACTCGGCGTTTGCGGCGTCGTCGTCGGTGAACGCAGGCGGGAACAGCCGGTAGAGCGTGGGCTCGCCGGATGTGAGCGCTTCCCGGAGCTGCGCCGGCAGGGACGCAAGCACGTCTCGCTCTTCCGGGGGCAGACGGACCCGGAAGGAGCCGTCGCGTCGCCGATCGATGCCGCGCCGCACGCCCAGCCCCTAATCCTGCTGCATCGTGGCCCAGAGCCCGTGCGCGTGAAGCCGCGAGACGTCGAGCTCGGCCTTCTCACGGGTCCCGCTCGACACGGCGGCCCTGCCCTCGTTGTGCACCTGCAGCATCAGACGGGTGGCCTTCGCGCGCGAGTAGCCGAACAGCTGTTGCAGGACGAGCGTGACGTAGCTCATCAGGTTGATCGGGTCGTTCCAGACGATCACCACCCACGGCCGTTCGTCGAGGGGCACACCCTCGGCGGAGGGCTCGCGGACCTCGACCGGCGCCTCGACGACCTGGCTCATCGCACCAGTGTGACCGACGCTCGCATCTCGCGGCGGGCGTCTCGTCCCGGTCGCGTGGGCTAGTCCGCGTCGCGAGTCCGCGTCGCCGAGGGCTGCTCGCCGCCGTTCGACGGGTCGTGCTGCTCGCCTGCTTCGCCCCCCGGTGCCTGCTCCTGGTCGCGCGAGTAGAAGCGAAGCCGCTCGACGATGTCCGAGATCGGCTCGACCGTCGTCTCTTCGTCTTCCTCCGAGAACTCGTCGTGCTCGTCGCGCTTGAACAGCCGTCCGAGGCCGGCGCTCCGCCGCGCCTTCGCCTCCTCGCGGCGACGGTGGCGTTCCTCCTCCTGCTGCCTCCTCGCGGCTTCGCGCTCCTCCGCCTCACGGCGCCGCTCCTCCTCGGCGCGCTGCTTCGCTGCGGCCTTCTCCGCCTCGCGCGCGGCGGCCTCCTCGCGCTTGCGCCGCTCGACGTCGAGCTTCGCCTGGATCCGCTCCTCCTCGGCCCGCCGTTTCGCGGCCTCCTTCTCCTCCGCCTGGCGACGCTTCGCGTTCTCGCGGGCAGCTGCCTCGTCGTGCTTGCGCTGCTCCTCGGCCGCTTTCACGGCGCGGCGCTCCTCCTCGGCCTGCCGCTTCGCCTCGGCCTTCTCCTCGCGCCGGCGACGGCGTGCCGTCCCACGCGACTCGCGCTCCTCCTCGGTCGAGGCCTCGCCGAGATCGAGCTCGTCGTCGGTCTCATCGTCCACCGCCGCCAGCGAGGCGGCCTCGGCCGCCTCCGCGTCCCGGTGGGCGCGTTCGGCTTCTTCGGCTTCGCGGCGTGCCTGCTCTTCGGCTTCGGCGCGGGCGCGTTCGGCTTCTTCGGCTTCGCGGCGTGCCTGTTCTTCGGCTTCGGCGCGGGCGCGTTCGGCTTCTTCGGCTTCGCGGCGTGCCTGTTCTTCGGCTTCGGCGCGGGCGCGTTCGGCTTCTTCGGCTTCGCGGCGTGCCTGCTCTTCGGCTTCGGCGCGGGCGCGTTCGGCTTCTTCGGCTTCGCGGCGTGCCTGCTCTTCGGCTTCGGCGCGGGCGCGTTCGGCTTCTTCGGCTTCGCGGCGTGCCTGCTCTTCGGCTTCGGCGCGGGCGCGTTCGGCTTCTTCGGCTTCGCGGCGTGCCTGTTCCTCGGCTTCTTCGCGTGCCTGCCCTTCGGCTTCGCGGCGTGCCTGCTCTTCGGCTTCGGCGCGGGCGCGTTCGGCTTCTTCGGCCTTGCGCAGCAGCCGCTCCTCCGCCTCGGCACGAGCACGCGCGGCCGCCTCCACCGCGCGCCTTCCGGCCTCCTCCGCCTCGCGGCGCGCGGCCTCGGCCGCGTCGGGCACGGCGGGCTCCGGCAGCTCGGCCGGCTCGGGCACGACCGCCAAGGGAGGCGACGGGACGATGCCGAGCTGGTCGTGGAGGAGGCGCAGCTGGCCGCGCTCGATCTTGCCGCTCGCCGTCTTTGGCAGCTCATCGAGGAACGCGACCGAGCGGGGGTACTTGTAGGGAGCCGTCATCGCCTTCACGTGCTCCTGCAGCTCGGTCGCGAGCCGTCCGGTCGGCTCGTGCCCCGAGCGCAGCACGACGAACGCCTTGACGATCTGGCCGCGGTCGAGGTCGGGGACGCCGACGACCGCGCTCTCGGCGACGGCGGGGTGCTCGAGAAGCGCGCTCTCGACCTCGAAAGGCCCGATGCGGTAGGCCGCCGAGACGATGACGTCGTCGGAGCGACCGACGAACCAGAAGTAGCCGTCGTCGTCGCGCACCGCCCGGTCGCTCGTCAGGTACCAGTCGTCCCGGAAGACCGCGGCCGTCTCCTCGGGGGCGTCCCAGTACCCCGTGAAGAGGGTCGGCGGGCGGCCGTTCAGCGCGAGGTTGCCCTCGACACCCGGCGGGCAGACGTTCCCCACCTCGTCGACCACGGCGACATCGTGCCCGGGAGTCGCCAACCCCATCGACCCTGGCCGGAGAGGGACCGCCGGCGTGTTCGCGACGAGCAGCGAGCTCTCCGTCTGGCCGTAGCCGTCGTGCACCGTGATCCCGAGGGCGTCCTGGAAACGCGCGATCACCTCGGGGTTGAGCGGCTCGCCCGTCGAGACGGCGTGGCGGAGCCTCGGAACGTGCGCGAGGGGAAGCGCGTCGAGCTTGGCGAGCATCCGGTACTCGGTGGGGGTCTGACAGAGGACGCTGACGCCGAGGCGCTGGATCAGCGACAGTCGCTCCTCGGCATCGAACGGCCCCTCGTGGAGGACGACCTCGACGCCGTGCGACCACGGCCCGAGGAGCGAGTTCCAGATCGCCTTCGCCCAGCCGGTCCCGGCGGTGCACCACACGACATCGCCCTCGCGCACGTCGAGCCAGTGCGTCGCCTGCGAGCGTTGGGCCCACGTGTACGCATGCGTATGGACGACGCCCCGAGGCTCGTTCGTCGAGCCGGACGTGTAGAGGATGAAGGCGGTCTCGCCGGCGGCGGTGTCCTCCGTCGGCGCGACCGGCATGTACCGGCGAAGCTCTTCGAGCGCGTCGTCGAGGTAGATCACCGAGACGGACGCCCCGACCTGGTTGCGCATCTCCTCGACCTCGGGCTCGAGGGAGCGATCGGCGACGACGAGTTGCGCGCCCGAGTGCCGGACACGAAAGGCGAGATCGCGCGCACGCAGCATGTCGGGGCACGGGACCGACACGAGCCCGCTCTTGAGCGCACCGAGCATCGCGCCGTGCCAGGCGGGCACCTTCCCGATCGCGAACACGACGCGGTCGCCGCGCTCGAGTCGTGTCCGGAGCAGGTGCGCCCAGCGCGCAGCGTCGCCGGAGATCTCGTGGAACGTCCGCCGGTCGACGATCCCTTCGCGGTCGACGAACGTCAGCGCTGCGCGCAGCGGGTCGGACGCGAGCGCGTCGACGACGTCACGCGAGAAGTTGAAGCGCGCCGGAACGTCCCAGCCCGGCGGATACGGGCCTGCGTGCGGGATCCCGCTCTTCGTCCGCCGTCTCAGGAGCGCCATCGCTCATGCTCCCTGGGCGCTCGGATGCATTCCTGACGGCCGCCCCTGACCACGGAGGAGAACTCTACTCCCCGGCCTTGCCGGAGCCGGAGCCGGCGACGGTCGCGCGGGGCGGACCGCGCGGTATCGTCCCTCGCGTGGCCATGCTCGCGCCAGACCTGCTGCGGACGCAGGCGTTCGTCGGCGGTCGCTGGGTCGACGCGGAGAGCGGCGAGACGTTCGCCGTGCTCAACCCTGCGACGGGAGACGAGATCGCCCGCGTCCCGCGCCTCGGCGCGTCCGAGACGCGGACGGCGGTCGCGTCCGCGGCCGAGGCCCTTCCCGCCTGGAGGACGAGGCCTGCGAAGGAGCGCGCGCGGGTACTCGCACGGCTCGCATCGCTGATGGCCGACCGGTCCGACGACCTGGCCACGCTGCTCGTGCTCGAGCAGGGCAAGCCGCTCGCCGAGGCGCGCACCGAGATCTCGTACGCGCTCTCCTTTTGCGAGTGGTTCGCGGAGGAGGCGAAGCGCGTCGACGGGACGATCATCCCCTCGCCGTCGGCCGACCGCCGCATCCTCGTCACGCGCGAGCCGATCGGCGTCACGGCCGGGATCACCCCGTGGAACTTCCCGTCGGCGATGGTTACCCGCAAGTCGGCTCCCGCCCTCGCCGTCGGGTGCACGATGGTGCTCAAGCCGGCCGAGCAGACGCCGCTCTCCGCGCTCGCGGTCGCCGCGCTCGCCGAGGAGGCGGGCCTCCCGCCCGGAGTCCTCTCGATCGTCACGGGCGCGGCCGAGGACGCCCCCCTGATCGGGGCCGAGCTGACGTCCGACCCGCTCGTGCGCAAGCTGAGCTTCACCGGGTCGACGGCGGTCGGGAAGCTGCTGATGCGGCAGTGTGCTGATCAGGTCAAGAAGGTCTCGTTGGAGCTTGGCGGCAATGCCCCATTCATCGTCTTCGACGACGCGGACCTTGATATCGCGGTCGGCGCGGCGCTCGTCTGCAAGTTCAGGAACTCGGGCCAGACGTGCGTCTCCGCGAACCGCCTGCTCGTGCAGTCGGGCATCTACGACGCCTTCGTCGCGCGCTTCGCGGCCGAGGTGAGCGCCCTGCGCGTGGCGGACGGGTTCGCCGACGACGTCCAGGTCGGGCCGCTCATCGACGAGCCGGCCGTCGGCAAGGTCGAGGAGCACGTTGCCGACGCGCTCGAGCGGGGGGCCGAGATGGTGACGGGCGGCACCCGGATCGAGGGGCAGTTCTACCGTCCCTCCGTGCTCACGGGTGTCGGCCCGGAGATGCGGATGAGTCGCGAGGAGACGTTCGGGCCCGTGGCCGCGATCGCTCGGTTCGACACGGAGGAGGAGGCGATCGCGATCGCGAACGCCACGCCGTACGGCCTCGCGGCGTACTACATGACCGGCGACCTGGCCCGCGCGTGGAGGGTCGGGGCGGCCCTCGAATACGGCATCGTCGGCGTGAACACCGGGCTGATCTCCACGGAGGTCGCACCCTTCGGGGGCGTCAAGGAGTCGGGAATCGGACGCGAAGGCTCGAGCTACGGCGTCGACGACTGGGTGGAGCTGAAGTACTGGGCGGTCGGCGGGCTGGCTCCCGCCGGTTGAGAGCGGCCGCATGCGGCTCTCGCTCTACCACTTCGACACCGGCGTCCAGACGATCGGCGGGAACCGCGTCGTCTACGACGTCGAGCGAGGCGCCGCCCGGTTCGGCGCGGCCTCGGTGGACGGGCCGGCCCTGGTCTGGCAGCTCGACCACGACGAGGTCGACGCGGAGGGGGCGCTGCTCTCGCGCTTCGTCCAGCTCGACCCGTACGCGAGCTGGGTCGTACGGTGCGACCGGATCGACTTTCCGCGCGGCGCGGTCGTGCCCGCGCACACCCATCCGGGCCCCGCGATTCTCTACGTGCTACACGGCGAGGTCGAGGTCGAGGCCGACGGGCGGGCAAGCTTCTTCGGGCCGGGCGGCGCATGGTTCGAGAGCGGCCCCGACGCCGTGCTGACGCGGGCGTCGTCGCACCTGGGGGCGTCCTGTGTGCGCGCGCTCGTGCTTCCCGCCGAGTGGGCAGGTAAACGGCCCGTCCGCTTCGTCGAGGGCGCGGCCGCCGAGGACGCAGGCGAGACGGTGGCGGTGCTGCTCGAGCACGCGATCGCGCTCCCGCGCTGAGCGGGGTGTCGACCGAGGAATCCAAAAATCCCCCTACTTGCAGGTTGTTCTTGCAATTCCTCCTTTCGCGCGTACCATGTGGACCCCACCATGCGCGGCCGCGGCAGATTTCTTCTGGCACTCGCCTCCTCGGCGCTCGTCGCCGCTGCCGGCGTTCACGCGGCCTCGGGCGCAGCGGGCGACTTCGCGCGTGCCGGCGGCGTGCAGCTCGACCTTCCGGACGGCTGGTCGAAGGTCTCGCCTGCGAGGGAGGCGACTCTCGGCGATCCGCGCACGCTGCTCGTGATCGGCACGGACGGCGTCAGGGCGATGCAGAGCGACTGCCAGGTCGCCACGTACCGCGTCCCGGCGGACGGCGCCGTCGTGGTCGTGATCGGCTGGCGGGAGTCGGTCGGCGGCGCGAGCTTCCTGCCGCTCTCCGGGATGAAGCTCCGGCGCGGCACGTTCGAGTGCTTCTCCGGCCGCGGAGCGGTGGCGCGCGTGTCGCGCCGCGACCGCGACTTCCAGGTGAACGTGCTGGTCGGCGACCGGGCCAGCGAGAGCACGATCGACGACGCGCTCGGCGCGGCCCGCTCGCTCGGGCTCGCGCCCCGCACGTAGCCCGCGGCAGGCCTGCGATGATCCCGTCCGACGTGGACGGGCGCACCGATCCGTACAACGCGGCGATCACGTGGCTCGGCGAGCCGCTGCGACGCCGGGACGAGGGCCCGCTCGCCGGCCGCACGATCCTCGTCAAGGACCTGATCGACACGGCCGGCATTCCGACGACGTACGGCTCCCGCGTCTACGCCGATCACGTGCCCGAGCGGAACGCGCCCGTGGTCGAACGCGTGCTCGACGCAGGGGCGGCGATCGTCGGCAAGGCGAACCTCGTCGAGTTCGCGTGGGGAGTGCTCGGACAGAACGAGTGGTACGGCACGGTCCACAATCCCGTCCGGCCCGACCGGACGACGGGCGGCTCCTCGAGCGGGAACGCCGCCGCGATCGCTGCCGGGCTCTGCGACCTGGGGATCGGGACGGACACGGGATGCTCGGTCAGGCTGCCGGCCGCCGCCTGCGAGATCGTCGGGCTCAAGACCCGGTACGGTCTCGTGCCCGCGGACGGGGTGTTTCCCCTCTGCCCGTCCCTCGACACGGTCGGGCCGATGGCGCGGACGGTCGGCGACGCGGCGGCGCTCTGGTCGGCGCTCGCGGCCCGTCCGGTTCCAGAGCCGTGTCTCGACGGGCGCACGATCGGGCTGCTGCGGCGCGCGCCGAACCTGGCCGACGGCAGGGAGACGGAGACGAGTGACGCGGCGGAGGCGTGGGTGCGGCGCCTGGAGGAGCTGGGAGCGCGGGTCGTCGAGGCGGAGATCCCCGGCCCACGGGCGAACATCTGGCCGGTCTTCGACCACGAGGCCGCCCGCTCGCATGCGACGACGTTCCCTGCCCGTGCGGACGAGTACGGCAGCGGCATCCGCGCCAAGCTCGAGGCCGCGCAGCGGGTGGACGGCGACGCCGTGGTCGAGGGCTACCGGGCGCTTCTCGCCTGGCGCGGGCTCGAGCCGGAGGTCGACCTGTACCTGAGCCCCTGCGTTGCGATCGACTGGCCGGCCGAGGACGCCGACGAGCCGGAGGTGCGGCTGCCGCTCTCGTCGTTCATGCGCTGGGTCAACCTGCTCGGCTGGGCAGCGCTCGCGATCGGCAACCTGCAGCTGATCGCCCCTGCGGACGAGACGGTGCTCGCCGCCGGGCTCGCCTGGGAGCGCGGCTGACCGCGCCTACGCGCTCTCGGACGCGACGAGCCGGTTGTAGGCCGGGAGTGTGAGGAACTCGACGTAGTCCGGCTGCGTCGCGACGCGCTCGAACAGGGCGCGCGCCTCGCCGTAGCCGTCGCCGAGCTTCGCCATCTCCTCGTCGACGGTCCGGCGCACGTCGCCCTCGTTGACGCGCCCGTGATGGAGCCACTGCCAGATCTGCGAGCGCGAGATCTCGGCCGTTGCGGCGTCCTCCATCAGGTTGTTGATCGCCACCGCCCCGGAGCCCTGGAGCCACGCGGCCAGGTACTGGATCCCGACCGAGACGTTGTTGCGCAGCCCGGCTTCGGTGATCTCTCCAGGCGTGGCCTCGACATCCAGGAGATCCGCGGAGCGGATCTCCACGTCGTCGCGAAGGCGCTCGATCTGGTTCGGCCGCTCCCCGAGCACGCGGTCGAACGACTCCATTGCGACCGACACGAGGTCGGGATGCGCCACCCAGGTGCCGTCGAAGCCCTGCGACGCCTCGCGGTCCTTGTCCTCGCGCACCTTCTCGAGCGCGATCGCGTTCACTCCGGCGTCGCGGCGCGAGGGGATGAAGGCCGCCATCCCGCCCATCGCGTGCGCCCCGCGATGGTGGCACGTCTTCACGAGCAGCTCGCAGTACGAGCGCATGAACGGCACGGCCATCGTCACGTCGGCGCGGTCGGGCAGCACGAACTCGGGCCGGTGCCCGAGCTTCTTGATGACGCTGAAGATGTAGTCCCAGCGCCCCGCGTTCAGCCCCGCAGAGTGGTCGCGGAGCTCGTAGAGGATCTCGTCCATCTCGAACGCGGCGAGGATGGTCTCGATCAGGACGGTCGCCTTGATCGTGCCGTGCTCGACGCCGAGCCGATCCTGCGCCCAGGTGAAGACGTCGTTCCAGAGGCGTGCCTCGAGGTGCGACTCGAGCTTCGGGAGGTAGAGGTAGCGGCCGTTCCGGCCGTGGTTGCGAAGGAAGTAGAGGCCGAAGTCGAACAGCGAGCCGGACATCGGCCGCCCGTCGACTTCGAAGTGCCGCTCCTCGAGGTGCCATCCGCGCGGGCGCACGAAGAGGACGGCGACCTCGTCCTGGAGCTCGTAGCGCTTGTCGCCCGTGTCGAGCGAGATCGTCCGGTCGAGCGCCTCGCTCAGGTTGCGTTGCCCCTGGATGCAGTTCTCCCAGGTCGGCGAGTTCGCGTCCTCGAAGTCGGCCATGAAGACCTTCGCGCCCGAGTTGAGCGCGTTGATCACCATCTTGCGGTCGACCGGGCCGGTGATCTCGACGCGGCGGTCGGCGATCTCGTCCGGGAACGGCGCGATCCGCCAGTCTCCGGCGCGCACGTCGGCGGTCTCGGGCAGGAAGTCGGGCAGCTGGCCGCCCGCGAGAGCGCCGAGGCGCTCCGCGCGCCGCGCGAGCAGCTCCCGCCGCCGCCCGTCGAACTCCCGCTCGAGGTCGGTCAGGAACGAGACGGCGTCGGCCGTCAGAACATCGTCGGTCAGCACTGGGGTTGTCTAGCACGACTGGCGCTCGCGAAGCGAGCGTCAGTCGTGCTCGTGGTCGCGCTCGCAGTGCTCGGGGCAGGTGCACGGGGCGGACTCCGCCCGGGTGACGATCGTCGGACGTGGCGCCGTGGGGGCGGCGGAACGTGTCGCCTGCGGCTTCACGGGCTTCTCGCGTGTCATCGTCGTGGTCATGCGGCACTCCTCTCCTTGTCGAACTGCTGCTCCTCGGTCGAGCCGGCGAGCGCGAGCGTCGAGGAGACGCCGCCCGCGACGGCCTGCATCACCTGGTCGAAGTAGCCGGCGCCGACCTCGCGCTGGTGGCGGGTTGCGGTGTAGCCCGCGTCCTCGAGCGAGAACTCGCGCTCCTGGAGCGCCACGTACGCGGTCATCGCCTCGTCGCGGTAGCCGCTCGCGAGCTCGAACATCGAGAGGTTGAGCGCGTGGAAGCCGGCCAGCGTGATGAACTGGAAGCGGTAGCCCATCGCGGCGAGGTCGCGCTGGAAGCCGGCGATCTGGTCGTCGGACAGATGACCACGCCAGTTGAACGACGGCGAGCAGTTGTAGGCCAGCAGCTTGCCCGGGTAGCGCTCGTGGATCGCGGCGGCGAACCGCTCCGCCTCGTCCATGTCGGGCGTCGACGTCTCGCACCACACGAGGTCGGCGTACGGCGCGTACGCCAGGCCGCGGGAGATCGCCGCTTCGATCCCGTCGCGGACGCGGAAGAACCCCTCGTGTGTCCGCTCGCCGGTGCAGAGCTCGCGGTCGGCGTCGTCGACGTCGCTCGTCAGGAGCGTGGCGGAGAGAGCGTCGGTGCGCGCCACGATCAGCGTCGGGACGTCGAGCACGTCCGCGGCGAGACGAGCAGCCACGAGCGTGCGCACGAACTGGCTCGTCGGGACGAGCACCTTGCCGCCGAGGTGGCCGCACTTCTTCTCCGACGAGAGCTGGTCCTCGAAGTGGACCGCGGCGGCGCCGGCCTCGATGTACGCCTTCATCAGCTCGAAGGCGTTGAGCGGCCCCCCGAAGCCCGCCTCGGCGTCGGCGACGATCGGTGCGAGCCAGTAGGTCTCGTCGTCGCCCTCCGCGTGCGCGATCTGGTCGGCGCGCAGGAGGGCATTGTTGATGCGCCGTGCGAGCGCGGGGCCCGAGTTCGCGGGATAGAGGCTCTGGTCGGGGTACGTGCTGCCGACGAGGTTCGCGTCGGCTGCGACCTGCCAGCCGGACAGGTAGATCGCGTCGAGGCCCGCGCGCACCATCTGTACCGCCTGGCCGCCCGTCATCGCGCCGAGGGCGGCGACCCACTCGCGCTCGGCGAGCAGCGTCCGGAGACGCTCGGCGCCGAGGCGGGCGAGCGTGTGCTCGACCCGGATCGAGCCGCGCAGGTGCGCGACGTCGTCGCCGGAGTAGGGGCGGAGGATCGTGTCGGTCATCGGGCTCGTCCTTTCGGATCCGGTACCACCAGTTGTTGGATCCTAAACGCGGAATCCGATCACCGCAAGGGCCAATTTTTCGCCATCCTGGATCCAGAAGCGGGATTCCGGGATGCGGTCGCTAGAATCGGGGTCGTGAGCACGATCTCGACGAAGGCCGACGACATCGCCGGCGTCCTCGAGGACGAGATCGTCGCCGGGCTGATTCCGCCGGGCACGGTCCTGCGCCAGGAGACGCTCTCCGAGCGCTTCGACGTCAGCCGGACGCCCGTGCGCGAGGCGTTGCGGCGTCTCGCCGCGCTCGGGCTCGTCTCCTTCGAGCCGAATCGCGGCGTCCGCGTCCGCTCGATCTCCGCGGACGAGCTCCACGAGGCGTTCCTCGTCCGCGCGGAGCTGGAGGCGCTCGCGACGGAGGTCGCAACGCCGAAGATGACGCCGGACGACCTCGCGGAGATGGACCGCGTCGAACGGCGCTTCGGCGAGCTGACGCTCGAGCTGCGCGACCAGGCGCGGAGCGGCGCGCCGCGGGACGCCGCCCTGTTCGTCGAGTGGATGCAGGCGAACTACGCCTTCCACGACGTCATCTACCGCGTGGCCGAGCTGCCGCTCGTCGAGCGGATCGCGAAGGGCGCGCGACGAACCTTCATCGGCGATCGCGCCTGGCGGGCGCGGGCGGAGCTCGACGAGCTGTACGCGAAGAACGACCTCCAGCACCGGGCGATCCGCGAGGCGATCTCCGCGGGGAGCGCGCAGGCCGCCAGGATCCTCGCCCGCGAACACGTCCTCTCCTCCAACCGGCTGATCGAGGTCGTGCTCGAGACGCTCGGCGCCGCCGGCCGCGAGCCCGGCTGGGGTCGGTAAGACGTGGGGGAACCCCTGGTTCCCCCACGAGCCCTCCTCTTGGGTCTCGGCCCCGCCACCGGCGTTTGGCCTCCCGGGCGGCGAAGCTGCCCTCCGGCCGCGACGGGTGGCGGTCCCGCGAAAGGTGCGCAGGCCGGACGGCTGTTGGCAACTGCCTATCCTCTCACCGTGGTCTTGTCCGTCCCTGATCCCGCGCTTGGTCGTGACGGCGTCATGCTGCGCATCCCGAACGAGGACGACGCTGCCTGGATCGCGTCAGCGTGCAACGACTCGGAAATCGCACGATTCATCGTCGCGATCCCATGCCCGTACACGGAGGCGGACGCTAGGTCGTTCCTCGCGCACGTTCGCAAACGGCTGGAAGACGGGAGACGTAGCCGTCTTCGTGATCGCGGATGCGACGCACGGCGAGCCGCTCGGTCTCGTCGAGCTGCATCTCACGACAGGCGACCCGGCCCTTGCCAGCTTGGGCTACTGGCTGCGAGCCGAAGCGCGTGGTCGTGGTTTCGCGACGTTCGCCGTGCGGAGCGTCGCCGGCTGGGCGCTCGATCAGCTGGGCGTGCAGCGCCTGCAACTCACGACCGCGCCGGACAACATCGCCTCGCAGCGGGTCGCGGAACGCGCAGGGTTCACGCGCGAGGGGCTCCTGCGTGGTTGGATGCCCAACGCCGAACGGGCGCCGCGACAGCGTGATGTTCTCCCTCCTCGCGGCTGATCTCGCTGACGCTCGCTGAGCGTCGACGCTCGAGTGAGGGGGTATTCCACGACGCCGACGATCCGGCCGGCCGGGGAGCGCGGCTCTACGCCCTGCGCCGCGTCCTCGACGTAGGTGTCCGACTGAAGTCGGACACCCCGAGGCTCAGGCCCAGAACGCCTCGAACGCCGCGGGGTCCGACGGCAGGGCAAGCACGTCGTGAACGAGGCCGCCGTCGAGGCGGAAGAGCAGCACCTGGTCGAGGTCGAGCCGGCGGCCGCCTCTGCTCGCCGGAGGCGCGGTAGAGCGCCGCCGCCCGCTCGTCGCTCGCGAGCACGTCGATGAGGCGAGACGAGTACGTCCCGCCCGTCTCCTTCGGGAGGCGCGCCAGGAAGCGGAAGATCTCCTCTCGGCCGCGGTAGACGCCCGCCATGGCGCCCTCCCCGGGAACGGTCCACACCGCGTCGTGCGCGAACAGGTCGCGAAGCGCGAACCCCTGCTTGCGCGCAAAGGCGTCGAAGAGCCGCCGCACGACCTGCTCGTTCGTGGCGCGGGCGCTAGGCGCCGGCACGAGCGCGCTCCCACTCCTCGATCAGGCCCTCGACGTGATGACGCTGCGCCGCCGTGAAGTCGAACGAGTCGAGCAGCCGCCTGGCCTCGGCGGGATCGTCGTTCGCGACGGCCGCCTCGAGGTGCTCGCGCTGCGGCGTCGGCTGGCGCAGCTGCCGGCGCAGCCAGCGGAGCAGGCTCACCCTCGCCTGGTCGGTCATGGGCGCCTACGCTACTCGGGTGGACACGTTCCTGGCCATTGCGAGCCGCCGAGACGAGCGGCGCTACCGAGCCGATCCGCTTCCGGAGGACGTCGTCACGCGCATCCTCGACGCGGGTCGCCTCTCGGGATCCGCGTCGAACCGCCAGCCGTGGACGTTCGTGCTGCCGGAGAGCCGCGCGCGCGTCGAGGCGCTCGCGCCCGCCGTTTACGCACCGGACAACGTGCTCGGCGCGGGGCTCGTGGTCGCGGTCGTCCTGGCCGGAAAGGGCAAGGCCTCGTTCGACGCGGGCCGCGCGGCGCAGAACATGCTGCTGGCTGCGTGGAACGAGGGCATCTCGTCCTGCCCGAACGGGATCGCCGACCGGGACGCCGCGCACGCGGCGCTCGACCTCGCGGAGGACGAGGCCCCGGTGATCGTCCTCACGTTCGGGATCCCGGAACGTCGGCGCGACGCGTCGTCCCGCCCGCCCGAGGAGTGGAGCTCCAGGGCGAATCGGCGTCCGCTCGCCGACGTCGTCCGGCGCGTCGGCTGAGGGAGGCCCGCGACGGCGGCGTCCACGCGCCGCCCGATGCCTGCTCCCGGCGCCCGGGCGCGGCGAGCGCGCCCGAGCGCCGCGCGTCCGTCGCGTCCGCTCCGGGTGGAGCGCCGTCCGGCGTGGAGGCCCGCCCGGCAGCCATGTCGTGCGAGCGCGCCTCGGCGGCGGCGAGCGTCAGGGCAGCGAGGAGCGCAGGAAGCGGAGCAGGTTGCCCGACGTCACGGCCACGACGTCTGCACCGCTCCAGCCGCGCCGCTCGAGACCCGCGACGAGGGCGGGGTAGCCCTCGGGCCCTGTCAGGCCCTCGATCCCGAGCCCGGGTTGCAGGCCCGGCGGAGCGAGCCCGTCCTTCGGCTGGGGCGGCGCCGGCATCGCCTCCCAGAGCCGCCGGGTGAAGTCGCCGCCGAGGCAGACGCGCTCGACGCCGATCGCCGAGGCCGCGTGCTCGAGATGGTCGATCACGCCGTCGATCGTGCGCCGCTCGGGCCCGATCGCGATCGGGTGGAGCATCAGCCCGAACAGCCCGCCGGCCGCCGCGAGCGCGCGCAGCTGGTCGTCGTCGAGGTTGCGCGGCGTGTCGAAGACGCTCCGGCACCCGCCGTGCGAGCACAGGAGCGGCGCCCCGGCGGCCTGTTCGAGCACCTCGGCGAAGAGTCCCCGCGACGCGTGCGCGAGGTCGAGGATCACGCCGAGCGAGACGAGCCGGTCGACGAGCTCTCGCCCGAGGCGCGAGAGGCTGCCGTCGTGCTCGGCGGCACCGTCGGCGAACGCGTTGCGGCGGTTCCAGGTGAGGCCGGCCATGCGTACGCCGAGCGCGTGGAAGACGTCCGCGGGCCACGTCTCGACCCCGAAGCACTCCACCCCCTCGAGCGAGAGCAGGAGCCCGATGCGCTCGCCGGACTCGACCGCGTCGAGGTCGCCCGCGTCCCGCACCTGCACGACGCGGTCGTCGTTCTCGCGCAGGGCGCTCTGGAACGCGGCAACCATCGAGAGCGCCTCGCGCAGCGATCCCTCCGGCTGCACGGTGACGTCGACGTAGATCGGACACACCTGCAGGCCGACCCCGCCCTGCTCCAAGAGCGGCAGCCACGTCTCGGCGAAGACGTTCGTCTCGCCGAGCCGACGCTCGCGGTAGGCGAGCTCCATCAGCAGGTCGACGTGCGCGTCCGCGATCACGTGGCGCCGACGATACGGCAATCCATACGGGGCGGCGCGACGTACCACTCTGCATCGACCTCGAGCAGCGAAGGAGAGAGATGAAGCGCATGCGCATCGCCGCCGTCGTGCCCGTCGCCGCCCTCGGAGCGGCGCTCCCGGCGGGCGCCGCGACCCCGACCTACCAGGGCACCGTCGGCCCGGGATTCACGATCAAGCTCGCGAAGAAGCCCAGGAAGGCGGGCAAGATCACCCTCGTCGTCGCCGACAAGTCCTCGATCCACAACTTCCACCTCGTCGGCCCCGGCGTCAACGTGAAGACGAGCATCAGCGGGACGGGGACGAAGCGATTCAGGGTGACGCTGAAGAAGGGCACCTACAGGTTTCTCTGCGACCCGCACGCGAGCACGATGCGCGGGTCGTTCAAGATCACCTGAGTCCTCGATCCTGGGCGGGGTGCGCGTCCCGCATGAGCGGGATGCGCTCCACGCTCCCGTCTCCGATCCGCCAGGCGGCGAGCTCGTCCAGCCGGACGGAGTAGATGACGTACGGTCGGTCGCGCCAGAGGCCGATCCGCTCGACGTCCGTGCGGGAGGGTCGCGGCGGCGCGGATACGTGCGAGTGAACGACGGCCTGCTCGAGGTCGCGGTCGCCGATGTCGGCCCACGCGACGGGGTCGAGGCGCAGCTCGAAGAAGTAGGGCGACGGCGACGCGTTCTCGCCGGGCACGTACTCGACGGCGCGGTCGCCGTCGAGGAGGAGCAGCCCGCACGCCTCGTTCGGCAGCTCGGCGCGCGCGTGCTCGGCGATCGCGGCCCGCACCGGGGCCGGGATCACCACCAGACGGTCGACTCCATCGACGCCGCGGCCTCGTCCGCGGGGGCATCCCAGAAGGCGGCGCTCAGGTACTTCCAGCCGCCGTCCGCGAGGACCGCGACGACGACGCCCTCGTCGAGCTCGGCGGCGAGGCGGCGCGCGACGTGCGTCGTCGCGCCCGCGGAGACGCCGCCGAGGACGCCCTCGAGCCGCAGCAGGTCGTGGACGGCGGCGACCGACTCCTCGTTGGAGACGAGCACCTTCCGGTCGAGCCGGGAGACGTCGAGGATCGGGGGGACGTAGCCCTCGTCGAGCGAGCGGAGACCCATCACCGGGTCGCCGGGAAGCGGCTCCGCGGCGGCGACGACGACGTCGGGGAACGACTCGCGCAGGCGCTCGCCGGCCCCCATCAGCGTTCCGCCGGTGCCGAGCCCGGCAACGAGGACGTCGACGCGATCGAGGGCAGCGGCGATCTCGGCGCCCGTGCCCTCGTAGTGCGCACGCGGGTTGGCCTCGTTCGCGTACTGGAAGGGGACGAACCACCTCGGCTCGGCCTCGGCCATCGCGAGCGCGAGCCGCACCGCGCCGTTCGAGCCCTCGGCCGCGGGCGAGAGCACGATCTCGGCGCCGTAGAGGCGGAGCAGGCGCTTGCGCTCCTCCGTCGCGTTCTCGGGGAGCACGCACGTGAGCGGATAGCCCTTCAGCGAGGCGACGAGCGCCAGCGCGATGCCCGTGTTGCCCGAGGTGGGCTCGAGCAGGGCGCGCCCCGGCTCGAGCTCGCCCGAGGCCTCCGCGGCCTCGATCATCGCCTTCGCGACGCGGTCCTTGATCGAGCCCGTCGGGTTCTGGCCCTCGAGCTTCGCGTAGATCGTCACCCCGGGCTTCGGCGAGAGCCTCGGCAGCTCGACGAGGGGCGTCTGCCCGACGAGGTCGAGCAGGCTTCGTGCGACCGCGGGCGACCACGGCTGCGAGCTTCCGCCCGCCATCGCAGGCAGCAAGATCACGGTCTCGCCGTGCGGAACCGCGGTGTCGAGCCCGTCGAGGGTGCGCACGTCCTCGCCGCCGAGGTAGACGTTGACGAACGGCGCGATCCCGTCGTTCGCGAGGATCTGCGGGCCGAGCGCGGGGTGCCGCTCGACGAGGTCGTCGAGCACCTCGCGGACGGTCGCGCCGCTCGCCTCGACCTGGCGCGCGCCGCCGACCTCGCTTCGCAGCGTGGGGGGATGCGGACGACCGTCACGACGCGTGAACTCGCGGCGCACCGGTGCAGAACTCGACGTAGTCGATGTACTCGGTGATCGTGGGGTGGTCGCCGCAGACGGGGCACTCCGCGTTGCGGCGGATCGCGACCTCGTCGAACGTCGTGTGCAGCGCGTCGAAGAGCAGCAGCCGGCCGGCGAGCGGCTCGCCGATCCCGAGCGCGAGCTTGAGCGCCTCGCTGCCCTGGAGCGAGCCGACGATCCCCGGCAACACGCCGAGCACGCCTCCCTCCGCGCAGCTCGGCGCGAGCTCCGGCGGCGGCGGAGCCGGGTAGAGGCAGCGGTAGCAGGGCCCGCCGCCCGAGGGATCGAAGACGGTGACCTGGCCCTCGAACCGGTAGATCGAGCCGTGCACCACCGGGATCCCGTGCCAGACCGAGGCGTCGTTCAGGAGATAGCGCGTCGGGAAGTTGTCGGTGCCGTCGAGGATCACGTCCCAGCCGGGTGCGAGAACGCGCTCGATGTTCTCGGAGTCGAGCCGCTCCTGGAACGTGACGACGGTGACGTCGGGGTTCAGGGCCTCGATCGTGCGCTTCGCGGAGTCGACCTTGGCCTCGCCGAGCCGCTCGGTCGAGTGGACGATCTGGCGCTGGAGATTCGAGTCGTCGACCACGTCCGGGTCGATGATCCCGATCGTCCCGACGCCGGCCGCGGCGAGATAGAGCGCCGCCGGCGAGCCCAGGCCGCCGGCGCCGATCAGGAGGATGCGCGAGTCGAGCAGCCGCTGCTGGCCCTCCTCGCCCACCTCCGGGATCAGGAGATGGCGCGCATAGCGGGCGCGCTGAGCGGACGTGAGCGCCGCGGGCGTGACGAACTCGTAGCCGTTCCGCTTCCAGCCGGCGAACCCGTCGGAGAGGTTGACGACGCTCTCGTAGCCGAGCTCGTGGAGCGTCCTCGTCGCGAAGGCGGAGCGGGTGCCGCTCTCGCAGTAGACGACGAGCGGCCGCGTCTTGTCGGGAATCAGCGCCTCGGCCCGCGACTCGAGGTTGTTGCGCGGCAGGTGCACCGCGCCGGGGAGGTGGCCCTCGTCCCACTCGTCGCGGGGGCGCACGTCGGCGAACAGCGGCGTCTCGTCGCCGCCCAGGTCGAGCAGCGCGTGCGCTTCGGGTGTCGAGATCTCGCCGATCTCGGCGCGCGCGGCTGCGAGGAGCTCCCGGTAGCTCGCCATTACTTTCGCGAATATAGCGACAGCGACACCTCTCGCGCGGCGACCCGGCGCGCGCCGTTCGCGGCTACCGTGGCGGCGTGTCGCCTTTCGCCCGTGTCGTCGCCCTCACAGCGGCGGCGGCGGCGCTCGCCGTCGCGGCCGTCGTCGGCGTCGTCACCCTCCAGACCGACCCCGTCCCGAGCGCGGCAGCCCCGCCGAAGGCACGCGAGGGCGCGCCGCCGCTGACGCTCGAGCTCGGCGTCCGCTCCGACCCGGAGGCGGTCGCGCTCCGCCGGGCCGCGCGGCTCTACGCGGACGGCAAGCGCGCGCAGGCAGGCAGGGCGTTCGCACGGCTCGACTCGGTGGAGGCGCGCGTCGGGCAGGCGTTCGCGGCGTGGCCCGACGGCACGATCGACCGGATGAACCGCCTCGCCGGCCTCCATGCGCAGGATGCCGTCGTCCAGCTGAACCTCGGCGTCGCGCTCCTCTGGGCGGGGCTGCCCGGTGCCGACGACGCGTGGCGTGCCGCCGCCTCGTCCGAGCCGGACTCCGGCTACGCGGTCGCCGCGGGGAACCTCCTCCACCCCGAGTACGCACCGGGGCTGCCGGTCTTTGTCACCACGGCGCGCCCGCCGCAGGGCCTCGACGGGCTCCGGCCCGCCGCACAGCTCGAGCTCCTGCGCCGGAACGCCGCACGAGCTGTCGAGGGGAAGCTTCTGTACGGCGTCGCCCTGCAGAAGCTCGGTAGGCAGCGCTCGGCGGAGCGGGTCTTCGCCGCGGCCGCGCGCGAGGCGCCCGGGGACGTCGAGGCGCAGGTCGCCGCCGCGGTGGCGCGGTTCGACAAGGCACGGCCGGCGGAGGCGTTCTCGCGGCTCGGCCCGCTCTCGCGGAAGTTCCCCGAGCGGGCAACCGTGCGGTTCCACCTGGGGCTGCTCCTCCTCTGGTCGGGCGAGGTGAAAGAGGCGAGGGTGCAGCTCCTCCGCGCGACGACGGTCGAGCCCGGATCGGCGCTCGCCCGGGCGGCCCGGACGTATCTGGCGGAGCTCGACAAGGCGGGGGTCTGACGTCCGTGGCGGCGTGTTGACCGGCGCCGACTTCGTGGCTACCGTGTCGAGCGACGCGACGGAAGGGGCGGTCCTGAGCGCAGCAGCGAGTGAACCGGAAAGGACGGCGGTGGCGCCGGACGTCGTTCTCGTATCCGACGAGGGTCGAGCGCTCCTCGAGTCCGGGCGCGCGCAGGGACGGCTCGACGCGGACGAGGTTGCGCTCGCTCTCGACGAGCTCGACCTCGACCCGGCGCAGATCGACGCGTTCTACGACGCGCTCGACGAGGAGCAGATCGAGGTCGTGGTGCCGGAGGCCGCGGCAGAGGACGTCGAGAGCGAGCGCGCCTGGGAGAAGGCCGAGCCGGAGATCTCCACCGACACGCTGCAGCTCTTCCTGAAGGACATCGGCAAGGTTCCGCTGCTGACGGCGGCCCAGGAGGTCGAGCTCGCGAAACGGATCGAGCGCGGCGACCATTCGGCGAAGCAGGCGATGGTGGAGGCAAACCTCCGGCTCGTCGTCTCGATTGCGAAGCGTTACCGCAACCAGGGGCTGCCGTTCCTCGACCTGATCCAGGAGGGGACGATCGGGCTCGTGCGCGCCGCCGAGAAGTTCGACTGGCGCAAGGGATTCAAGTTCTCGACCTACGCGACGTGGTGGATTCGCCAGGCTGTCGCGCGCGCGATCGCGGACAAGGGGCGGACGATCCGCATGCCGGTCCACGTCGTCGAGAAGCTGAACAAGATCAGCCGCTCGGAGCGCAAGCTCCGCGCGGAGCTCGCCCGTGAGCCGACCGCGCTCGAGATCGCGAACGACCTCGACCTGCCGGTCGAGGAGGTCGAGCAGATCAAGCGCAGCGCGCAGACACCGGTCTCGCTCGAGAAGCCCGTCGGCGACGAGGAGGAGTCGGAGTTCGGCCACTTCCTCACCGACCAGTCGGAGCCGCTGCCCGACGAGGCGGCCGAGGTGGCGATCCGCCGCGAGGCGCTGCGCTCGATCCTGGCGGCGCTCTCGCCCCGCGAGCGGCAGGTGCTGGAGCTCCGCTACGGGCTCGACGGCCAGCAGCCGCGCACGCTCGACGAGGTCGGGCGCGCCTTCAACGTCACGCGCGAGCGGATCCGCCAGATCGAGCACCAGAGCCTGAAGAAGCTTCGCGCGCTCGCCGACGCATCCGCCGTCCGCGACGTCGCCTGAAGAGACGACGCTGCTGTCCGACCGGGTGCGCGGGCCGGCGTGGCTAGGATCGCCCACGTGGTGATCCCGCCCCACGAGCAGCTGGTCGCGGGGCTCGCGGAGCTGATCGCGATCCCGTCTGTCAGCGCCGACCCCGTGCACGCCGACGACGTCCGCCGGGCCGCGGACTGGGTCGTCGAGCGGATCCGCGCGTCCGGGGGCGAGGCTGGCATCGAGGAGCGCGGCGGGCGACCGCTCGTGATCGGCGAGGTTCGCGCCTCGGCCGGCGAAGGGGCGCCGACCGTGCTCGCGTACGCGCACCTCGACGTCCAGCCGCCCGACCCGCTCGAGCTCTGGGAGTCCGACCCGTGGACGCTCGTCGAGCGAAACGGCTCGCTCGTCGCCCGCGGGGTCGCCGACGACAAGGCGCACCTCTTCATGCTGCTCGAGGCGACACGGCTCCTCGCCGCCGCGGGCGAGCTTCCCGTGAACGTCCGCTTCGCGATCGACGCGGAGGAGGAGGTCGGCGGGCACGCGGTCGTCGACTGGGTCGAGGAGGACGACGGCGCGGCCGACGTCGCGCTCGTCCTCGACGGCAGCTACGCGACCGAGCAGCTGCCGAGCTTCTGCACGGCGCTCCGCGGGCTCTGCTACTTCCACGTGACCGTCCGAACGGGCGAGCGCGACCTCCACTCCGGCATCTACGGCGGCGCGGCGCTGACGGCGGCGCATGCGCTGATGCAGATCCTGTCCGCGGTGCTGCCCGGCCCGGACGGCCGGCTCCCCGAGCCCCTTCGCGCGGGGATCGCGCCGCCGACGGAGGAGGAGCTCGAGGGCTGGAGCGTGCTCCCGCCGGGCACCGAGGAGCTCGCCGCGCACGGCGCACGGCCGCAAGACCCGACCGCGGCCGCCGAGTTCAGCGTGCGGACGACGGCGGAGCCGTCGATCACGGTCCACGGGCTCGAGAGCGGCTCGCCGCGCCTGCAGAAGACGGTGCTGCCGGTGGAGGCGGTCGCGAACGTCTCGATCCGGCTCGCCCCGGGGCAGACGACCGCGGCGATCGCACCCGTGTTCGAGCGGATGCTGCGTGAGGCCGCGCCCGAGGGCGCGACCCTCGACGTCGAGCTCTGGTCGGCGGGCGAGCCCGGGTACGTCGACCCCGAGGCGCCCGCGATCGTCCTGGCCCAGGACGCGTTCGAGCAGGTCCTCGGCGTCAGGCCGCTGCTCGTCCGCTCCGGCGGCTCGATCCCGGTCGTGGCCGCGCTCGTCGCGCGCGGCGTCCCGGCGATCGTGACGGGGTTCGCGCGACCGACCGCGCAGATGCACTCGCCGAACGAGCGCATCCCCGCCCCCGCGTTGCGCGAGGGGCTCGAGACGATCGTCGAGACGTTCCGCAGCCTTGGCCGCCTCCGCTGACGCTCGCTACGCGAGCCCGCTCGCGGAGGAGCTGGCCGAGGAGGTGCTCGAGCGCTTCCTCCGCTACGTCGTCGTCGACACGCAGGCCGACCCGAGCTCGACGACGTACCCGTCGACCGCGAAGCAGCTCGACCTCTCGCGGCTCCTCGTCGACGAGCTCCGCGGCCTCGGGCTCGAGGACGTCGAGCTCACCGAGCCGGGCTACGTGTTCGCGACGGTGCCCGGCACCGTCGACGAGGCGCCGACTGTCGGGCTGATCGCGCACGTCGACACCTCCCCTGCCGCGCCGGGAGCCGGGGTCGTCCCGCTGGTGCACCGTGCCTGGACGGGGGAGCCGATCGTCTTGCCGGGCGACGCGACCCAGGTCCTCGACCCGGGCGACATGCCCGCGCTGTCCGACAGGCTCGGCCACGACCTCGTCACGAGCGACGGGACGACGCTTCTCGGCGCCGACGACAAGGCCGGGGTCGCGATCGTCGTCACCGCGGCCCGCCGGCTGCTCGCCGACGACGCGCCGCGCGCGACCGCCCGGATCGCGTTCACGGTCGACGAGGAGGTGGGGCGGGGCACCGACCACTTCGACCTCGACGCCTTCGGCGCCGACGTCGCCTACACGTTCGACGGCTCCGGCCTCGGCGAGCTCGAGACGGAGACGTTCTCCGCCTACCAGCTCGTCCTCACCGTCGCGGGGGTGGGCGTCCACCCGGGGACGGCGAAGGGCCGGCTCGTGAACGCGCTCAAGCTGATCGCCGACGTGATCGCCGCCCTGCCGCGTGAGCGGCTCTCGCCCGAGACGACCGAGGATCGCGAGGGGTTCGTCCACCCCGAGCGCATCTCCGGCAGCGCCTCCGGCGCGACTCTCTGGCTGATCGCGCGCGACCACGACGACGCGAAGCTCGAGGAGCACGTCGAGCTCGTGCGGCGCATCGCGGCCGAGGTCGTCGGCGCCGAGCCTCGGGCGTCGTTCACGCTCGCCGTCGAGGAGCAGTACCGCAACATGCGCACCGTGCTCGAGCGGCACCCGGAGATCGTCGTCGCCGCCGAGGAGGCGATCCGGCGGGCGGGCGTGGAGCCCGTCCACACGATCATCCGGGGCGGCACCGACGGTGCGCGGCTCACGGAGAAAGGCCTCCCGACCCCGAACCTGTTCACGGGCGGCCAGAACTACCACTCGGTGCGCGAGTGGGCCTCCGTGCAGGACATGGCCGCCGCCGCCGCGACCTGCGTCGAGCTCGTGCGCGTGTGGGGGCACAGGGGGTCTGGCGCCGAAGGTGCCTGACCCCCAGCGGCGCTTCGTCTCTCCCGCCGCGTGGAGCGCCTCAACGCGTCACTGGGGACAGGCACCTGCGGTGCCAGTCCCCTAGGCCGAGTGAACCTCGCAGCCCAGCCACTCGTGGCCGAAGCGGCGCATCTCGTCGATGATCGGCTTGAGCGCGTCGCCCTTGTCGGTCAGCTCGTACTCGACGCGCGGCGGCGACTCGGCGTAGCTGCGGCGCACGACGATGCCCTCCGCCTCGAGCCAGCGCAGCCGCTCGGCGAGCGTCCGCGGGCTGATCCCGGCGCACGCGTGCTCGAGCTCGGTGAAGCGGCGGGGCCCCTCGGAGAGGTCGTGGACGATCAGCACCGTCCACTTCGACCCGACGATCTCACCCGTCGCGGCCACCGAGCACTGCCCGGCCTGGTGTACCGGAAGCATCGTCCGCGGCGGGGTGGCGCGGGTGGACATGTCCCCAGTGTACGGCCCGATCGGGCCGGTGCCGAGCGCGGAAACTACGAGTCCGCGGGCTCGGCCAGCCGCCGCTGGCACTGGCCGGTGCAGGTCCAGGCGAGGACGAGCGGCCGCAGGAACTTCGCGAGCGCGACCGCGCCGGCCGACGAGAGGTGCAGACCGTCGTCGACGAACCACTTCGGCTTCGTGGCGCTGGCGTCGTCCCAGTCGGCGACCTGGATCTGCGGCCAGCGCTTTGCCGCGGCGCGGATCGCCGCGTTCGTCGTCCGGTAGAGCGCGCGCTGCTCCTGCATCGTCACCCAGATCACGGTCGTGACGCTCTGTCGTACGAGCGCCTGCATGACACGGTCGATGTCGTCGCCGTAGGCCGAGGGCGGGTCGTTGTAGCCGACGTCGATCACGACGACGCTCCCGAGCGGCTTGACCGGCTGCGTCACGAGCGAGAGGACGCTCGGCGGCCGGTCGCCCTTGTACGGGCAGCCCGTCTCGGCGAGCCGCCGGCAGACCTTCGCGTCGATCCGGGAGGTCGAGCCCGCGGGCGAGCGTCTTGCGGGCCGACGACTGGTAGGCGAGCGCGGCAGCGACGGAGTCGCCGAACAGCGTCACGCGAGGACGGGCCGAGCCGCCCGCGGTGGCGCTGGCGGCGAGAAGGGCGCACGCGAGCAGCGCGGCAGCGGCGACGACGGTGCGCACGCGGGAACCCTACCCTGCGCGGGCTCGGGCTCTCAGTCCCAGGGCGGCGGGTTGTGCACCCAGCGGCCGCCGACCATCGTCGCGACCACCTGCACCTCGGGGAGCTCGTCCACCGGGATCGCGACCGGGTCGCGGTCGAGCACGACGAGGTCGGCGAGGAAGCCGGGCAAGAGCCTCCCGCGGCTACGCTCGTCGCCGGCGAGCCAGGCGGCCGCGACGGTCGAGGCGTGGAGCGCCTGCTCGACCGTCAGCGCCTCGCCGCCGCGCCACGCAGGCCGCTCGTCGATCGTCCGCCGCACTCCCGCGGCGATCCCGGCGAGCGGGTCGAGCTCCTCCACGGGCGCGTCGGAGCCGTTCGCGACGACGGCGCCGCTCGCGAGCAGCGAGCCGAACGCGTACGCGCCGTCGAGCCGGTCGCCCCAGAAGCGCTCGGCGAGGTCGCGGTCGGAGGGCGCATGGCTGAACTGGACGGAGCAGGCGACGCCGAGCTCGGCGAACCGCGGCAGGTCGTCGGGGTGGAGGCACTGCGCGTGCTCGATCCGGTGGCGCAATCCGAGGGCTGCCAGGCGTCGCGCGTCGCCTCGAGCGCGTCGAGCGCCTCGCGGTTCGCCCGGTCGCCGATCGCGTGGACGGCGACCGGCCAGCCGGCCGCCGCCGCCTCGCGGACGATCTCGGCGAGCTCTTCGCCGCTCGTGATGCGGACGCCGCTGCCGTCGAGCAGCCACGCGGTCTGCGAGCCGAGGGTGCCGTCCATGAACGTCTTCAGGTAGCCGAGCCGGAGGTAGTCGTCTCCGAGCCGTGAGCGAAGGCCGAGCTCGCGCAGGTGACCGACGTGGTCGGCCGGGAGCGACTGCCAGACGCGGAGCGTCAGGCCGCCGCTCTCCTGGATCCGCCCGAAGATGCGGTGCGCGCCGAGCCAGCCGTCCTTGTCGTGGATCGCGCCGACGCCGCGTCCGGCGGCGACGCGCAGGCCCTCGCGCGTGGCGGCGATCCACTCGCTCTCGCTCACCTCGACGTGCTGGTCGCGGAACCGCCAGGCGGACTCCTCGCGAAGGATTCCCGTCGGCTCTCCCGCGGCGTCGCGCTCCACGACGCCGCCCGCGAGCTGCAGGTCGCCGCCCGCGCGAGCGAGCGCGGCCGAGCTCAGCCACAGCGAGTGGTAGTCCTTCGACCAGAGCGCGGCCGGCCGCTCGCCGACGACCTCGTCGAGCGCCTCGCGCGAAGGAGGCTCAGACCACTCCGCGTCGCGCCAGCCGTGCCCGCGGATCCACGTGCCACGCGGCCGGTGCGCGCCGACCCGCGCGAGCGCCTCGGCCAGCGAGCCGGCGCCGTCGAGCTGGACGTCGCTCCGCGCGAGTGACCAGGTCGGGAAGTGCACGTGCGCGTCCGTGAAGGCGGGCACGACGCAGCGTCCGCGGAGGTCGATCCGTTCGGGCGTCGGCAGTGCGTCCTCGTGGGTCCCCACGCCGCCCACGACGCGGTGGGCCGCAATGGCGAGCGCGCCCGCCGTCGGCAGCGCCGGGTCCATCGTCCGCACGACCCCGTTCTGAAGGATCACGCCGCGGAGACTAGACGGCGCGGCTCATCCGTCCCGGCGTGCCCTCGACCACGTGCGCGACGATACGATTGCTGCTTCGAGGAGGATCGATTGGCCTTCGACCGTCCGCTGGCGCTCCTCTCGCTCCTGCTGCTCCCCGCGGCGGTCGCCGCGTACGTCCTCGCGCGGCGGCAGCGCGCCCGGTACGCCGTCCGCTTCACGAACGTGGACGTCCTTCGCGCCGTCGCCCCGCGCTCGCCGTCGGGGCGCGAGCTGGCGACGCTGGCGCTCGTGCTCGCCGTGCTCGCGCTGCTCCTCGTCGGCAGCGCCCGGCCGAGCGTGACGCGGCTCGCGCCAGTCGACGACGCCACCGTCCTGCTCGTCGTCGACGTCTCGCGCTCGATGCTCGCGCGGGACGTCCCGCCCACCCGCCTCGGCGCCGCGAAGGCGGCCGCGCAGTCGTTCCTCGACCGGGCGCCGAAGCGGATCCGCGTGGGGATCGTCACGTTCGCCGGAGACGTGTCCGTGACGGCGTTCCCGACGCACGACCGCGCGCTCCTGCAACGGTCGCTCGCGACGCTTGGCCCCTTCAGCGCCGGCCGTGGCGGAACGGCGATCGGGGATGCGCTCGCCCGCGCGGTCGAGCTCGCGCGCGACGCGCTCGCCGAGCCGGGCGAGCACCCGTCCGCGGCCGGCGGCGCCGTCGGCCTGGGGCGCACCGTCACGATTCTGTTCCTCTCCGACGGGCGCCAGATGCGCGGGCTCTTGCAGCCGGAGGAGGGGGCAGCGCTCGCGCAAGGCGCCGGGATCCCCGTCTACACGGTCGCGCTCGGCACGGACAGGGGCGAGCCACGGGGACAGGCTCCATCCGGCGGCTTTCCGGGCTTCGGCTTCAACCGCACCCCCGATCGCCGCACCCTTCGGGCGATCGCGCGTACGACCGGAGGCGAGTACTTCGCCGCTCGCTCGGCCAAGGCGCTCACCTCCGCGTACAGCGACCTCGGCTCACGGCTCGGCCGGAGCGAGCGTCGCACCGAGGTGACGTTCCTCTTCGTCGCCGCGGCAGCCCTCGGCCTCGTCGCCGCGACCGGGCTCTCGCGCCTCTGGCAGCCGGGGCTTCCCTGAGGCCGTCGGGGCGGGCCGGCGCGGCCCGCCCCGGAGCCCGGCTTCAGGCCGGCAGGATGTTCTGGTTGACCCGGAACACGTTGTCCGGGTCGTAGGCCGCCTTGACCTGCTGCAGGCGTGCGTAGTTCGACCCGTACGTCGCCTTGACGCGTCCCTGACCCTCGTCGTCCATCATGAAGTTGACGTACGAGGCACCGGCCGAGAAGGGGACGATCGCCTCGTGGTAGCCGATCGTCCAGTCGCGCACCGCGGACGCCGACGCCGGATCGGGATCGCAGCCGATGAAGACCTGCGACCAGGTCGCGTCGCGAAAGCCGAACGCCGTGTCCTCGGGCGCGACGTCGTTGACCGCGCCGTCGACCGGGTACAGGTGCGAGCCGGCCTTGAAGCCGGGCATCCGCTCGTTGAAGGAGCGGTTCACGGCGATCGCCTCGTCCGGGATCGCCCGCAGGAACGCTCCGCGCCAGTACCACTGGTCGCCGGGGCCGTAGAGGCCGTCGAAGGCGGAGTTGAGCGCCGCGATCGGCATCCGGCCGACCCCGTGCAGGAGCGGCTCGGCGACCGAGAGCAGCGGCGCCATCGCCCGCTCCGCGTCCTCGTCGGACGCGTCGACGCACCAGACGACGCCGCAGACCTTGCGCAGATGGAGCTCCTCGGGGAACGCCTCCGCGACCGGCGGGATCGTGTGGAAGTTGAAGAACGCCATCACGTTCCGAGGCGCGGACGGGAGCCACTCGCGGTAGGCGGCGAGGAGCTCGCTCGCGTCCTCGATCGCCCAGAAGGTGGGCCCGCCGACGATCGTCTCGAGCGGGTGGGCCCGGAACGTGAACTCGGTGACGACGCCGAAGTTGCCGCCGCCGCCGCGGATCGCCCAGAAGAGGTCGGGGTTCTCGTCGGCGCTCGCGGTCACCTGCGAGCCGTCGGCGAGCACCAGCTCCGCGGAGAGGAGGCTGTCGATCGTGAGGCCGTGCCGGCGAGCGAGGTAGCCGTGCCCGCCGCCGAGCGTCAGCCCTCCGACGCCGGTCGAGGAGATGACTCCCGTGGGGACGGCGAGTGAGTGCGGCCCGGTTGCGGCGTCGACCTTGCCCCAGACGCAGCCGCCGCCGACGCGCACCGTCCGCACGGCCGGGTCGACCGAGACTTCGTCGAGCGGCGAGAGGTCGATCACGAGCCCGTCGTCGACGCTCGCGAGGCCGCCGCCGTTGTGGCCGCCGCCGCGCACGGCGAGGCGCAGGTCGTGCTCCCGCCCGAAGCGGATCGCGGCGGCGACGTCGTCGCGGCTCGTACAGAAGGCGATCAGCGCCGGGCGCTTGTCGATCATCGCGTTGAACAGCGTGCGAGCCTCGTCGTAGCGGGCGTCGTCGGCGCCGACGAGCCGGTCGCCGAACGACGCGAGCTCGGTGCGCGCGCTCTGAAGCGGCGAGACGGTGGTGCTCATAGGTCCTCCTCGTGCTCGGAAGCGGTCTCGACGAGGGTAGGACCGGCCGCCCCGGCTGTCATGACCGGGGCTGACACACTTTGCGGCGCGCTCTCGGTGCGCAATGATCAGATCTGATCATCGATGGTCACGGACGCCTCGATCCCTCTTCCGGGCCCGCTTCGTCTGACGCCGGCGTTCGGGTTCGCGGGCCGCGCGCGGGAGCTCTCGACGCTGCGGGCGCTCCTGCCCCGGTCCGCCGAGGAGGGTCGCCGCGCGGCGTTCCTTGCCGGTGAGCCGGGCTCCGGCAAGAGCAGGCTCGTGCGGGAGCTCGCCGGCGAGGTTGCCGCCGAGGGCGCGACCGTGCTCTACGGCGACTGCGACGCGGTTGTCGCCGCGCCCTACGGGCCGTACGTGGCGGCGCTCGATCACCTCGTCCGCCACGCGGGGCCCGAGACGGTACGCCGCCATCTGGGTGCGACCGGCGGCGAGCTGACGCGGCTCCTCCCGGAGCTCGCGGCCCGGGTCGGGCCGCTCGCCGCGCCGGCCGCGTCGGACGCCGATACCGAGCGGCACCGGCTCCACACCGCCGTCACCGACCTGCTCGTCGGGATGGGCAGCGAGGCGCCCCTGCTCCTCGTGCTCGAGGACGTGCACTGGGCGGACGCGTCGACGCTCCGGCTGACGCGTCATCTCGTTCGCTCCGGCGCGTCCGCGCGGATGCTGCTCGTGGCGACCTTCAGGGACGCCGACGCGGACGTTCCTGCCCAGCTCGAAGAGGCGCTCGTCGACGTATACCGCACGGAGGGCGTGGTGCGGATCCGGCTCGGCGGGGCTGACGGAGGACGAGATCGCGGAGTTCGTCCGCCTCGCCGCGGGCGTCGAGCCGGCGTCGGAGCTGCGCGCTGCGATCGCCGGGCTCACCGGCGGGAACGCGTTCCTCGTCACGGAGCTGTGGCGCGAGCTGCTCGACGCGGGTGCGATCACGGTCGAGGCGGGCAGCGCCCGGCTGACCCGCCCGGCGGTGCAGCTCGGTACGCCGACGACGGTACGCGAGGTGGTGAGCCAGCGTCTCGCGCGCTTGTCGGTCGACGCCAACGAGGTGCTCGCGCTCGGGGCCGTCGCGGGCGGGGACTTCGAGCTCGACACCGTGCGACGAACCGGGGTCGTCTCGGCGCACGTCCTCTCCGACGCGGTCGACGAGGCCGTTCGGAGCGGGCTGCTCGAGGAGGAGCCCGGCCGTCGTCTCGCGTATCGCTTCGCCCACGAGCTCGTCCGCAGGGCGGTGACCGAGCACCTCTCGGCGTCGCGGAAGGCCGAGTTCCATCTCCTGGTCGCGGAGGCGCTCGAGGCGCGCGGCCCGGAGCGGGACGGTCGCGCGGCGCTCGCGGCACTCGCGTATCACTATGCCGCGGCCGCGCCGGTCGGCGGTGTCGAGCGAGCGGTGGGCTACAACCTGCGCGCGGCGGACTCGGCGGTGCGTGCTCTCGCCTTCGGCGAGGCGGAGGACCGGTTTCGCGTTGCGCTCGACCTCGGCGTCGCGGACTCCCGCGAGCGGCTGGAGGTGATGCTCCGCCTCGGCGAGGCGTGCCATCGCGCCGGCCACGCAGACGCGGCCCTCGACGCCTTCCGCCGTGCCGCCGAGCTCGGACGCTCCCACGGCGACGCCGAGGCGCTCGCGAGAGCGGCAATCGGGTTCGAGCAGGCTGCCTGGCGTCCCGCGATGCACGACGCGGAGTCGGTCGAGCTCCTCGAGGAGGCCGACGCCGGTCTCGCGCAGGACGACTCGGAGTTGCGGGCCCGTGTCCTCGGCGGGCTGGCGCGCGCCCTCGAGCTGCGCGGCGAGCCGAGCCGCGCCGCATTCGCGCGCGACGAGTCGATCGCGATGTCACGCCGCCGCTCGGACCCGCGCACGCTCGGCTCGACGCTCGCGATGGCGTACTGGGCGCGCGGAAGCTCGACGAACGAGGAGGTCAACCGGATGCTTCTCGAGGCGCGTGACCTCGGACGCGAGCTCGAGGAGGTCGAGATCGAGGGTGAGGCGCTCTCGTGGCTCGTGCCGTCGTACGTCGTGCTCTGCGATCACGATGCGGCCAGGGACGCGGTCGCTCTCCTGTTCGGTATCGCCCGCCGGCTCGGCGAGCCCTTCCTCCACCACGTCGCAGAGCACTACGCGGCGGCTCTCGCCCTCTGTGACGGCGACCTCGCGGCGACCGAGCTGGCGGCCGGCCGCTCGCAGGAGTGGGGCAAGCTGCTCACCGGCCGCGACGCTTCCGGCACGCACGCGATCCAGATGTTCAGCCTGCGGCGCGAGCAGGGGCGCCTGGCCGAGCTCGCTCCGGTGGTGCGCCTCCTCGACGCGGATGCCCGCTCGACCTCGTGGGGGCCGGGGCTGGCCGCGCTCTACGCCGAGCTCGGCATGGAGGACGATGCCCGCCGTGAGCTCCGGCGGATCCTCGACACGGGCCTCGGCGCGCTGCGCCCCTCGCTGTGGCTCGCCTCGCTCGTCTACCTCGCCGACGCGTGTGCCGCGCTCGGTGACGCAGAGGCGGCGGAGGCGCTCTATCCCGAGCTCGAGGCCTATGCCGGCGCCAACGTGATGATCGGCCACCTGGTCGTCTGCTACGGGGCGATGGACCGGTACCTCGGGACGACGGCGGCCGTGCTCGGCGACTGGGAGCGGGCGGAGCGCCACTTCCACGCCGCGCTCGCGCTGAACACGCGCCTCGGCGCACGCACCTGGCTCGCACACACCGCGTACGGCTACGCGCGCATGCTGCTGGCTCGGGGAGCGAGAGACGACCGCACGCAGGCACGGGGGCAGCTCGGGCTCGCGCTCGTCCTCGCGCAGACGATCGGCCTCCCGGGGCTCGCGCGCCGCGCGGCGGAGCTCGGGGCCGAGGCCGGATCGGCCGCCCCGGCGCTGCCCGACGGGCTCAGCGGTCGCGAGGTCGAGATCCTGGTCGAGCTCGCCCACGGCCGGTCGAACCGCGAGATCGGTCGCGCGCTCCACATCAGCGAGCACACGGCCGCGAACCACATCCGTTCGATCCTCCGCAAGACCCGCTGCGCGAATCGCACCGAGGCGGCCGCCTACGCGCTTCGGCGCGGGCTCGTGCCGGAGTGAGGCCGCGAGTACCATGGGTCGATGCCCCTCTACGTGATCGAGAGACGGTTCGCGGATCGGCTCGAACTGAGCGCCGACGACGTCCGCGCGATCGACGCGGTGAATGCGGACGAGGGCGTCAGCTGGCTGTTCTCCTTCATCGCTGCCGACCGGCTCCGCACGTACTGCCTCTACGAGGCGCCGTCGCCGGACGCGATCCTCGAGGCGGCCCGTCGCGCCAACGTCCCGGCGGACGAGATCGTCGAGGTGAGCAAGTTCGTGCCGGCCGAGGCAATCGGCGGGTAGGGGGATCCGTCGCTGGATCCGTTCCGGCAAGCTCGTGGTTGCGAGGGATCGGGAGCAGCACGTGATCGAGGAAGACGACCTCGGCGCCGTGCTGGCCGAGGACGAGCTCCGGATCCCCGCGTCGTGGGGTGAGCCCGTGACAGGACAACCGCTGCCGAGCGTGGTGGGGATCATCCGCAACTCCAGCGAGCCGGCCGCTGATCGTCATTGACGCCGTCGTGCTCGCGCAGCGGCTCGGATGCCCGTTCCTGACCGTCGACGCGCGTCTCGCCAGCACGGCTGGGAGATTCGTCGAGATCGCACCGCCGGCGTCGATCTAGACTGATCCGCGTGCCCTGGGACGTCCTGAGCGAGGAGCAGCGCGAGCTCCGCGAGCTCGTGCGGACGCTCGCGCGGGAGCGGATCGCGCCGCGGGCGGCCGAGATCGACGCCTCGCACGAGTTCCCCTGGGACGTGGTCGAGCTCTTCCGCGAGCAGGGGATCTTCGGTCTCTTCTTCGGCGAGGAGCACGGCGGCACGGGAACGGGCACGCTGCTCTCGCTGGTCGCGATCGAGGAGGTCTCGAAGGTCTGCGCGACGAGCGGCCTGATCCTCGCGGTGCAGGAGCTCGGCTCGCTCGGCCTCGAGCTCGGCGGCTCCGACGAGCAGCGCGCGACCTGGCTGCCGCGGCTCGCAAACGGGGAGGTGCTCGCCGCGTACGCGCTCACCGAGGCGGGCTCCGGCTCGGACTCCGCCGCGATGCGCACGGTCGCGCGGCGCGACGACGGCGAGTACGTGCTCGAGGGGACGAAGCGGTTCATCACGAACGCGGGCGTCGCGGGCCTCTACACGGTGTTCGCGAAGACCGACCCCGACGCGGGGCATTCCGGGATCTCGGCGTTCCTCGTCGAGGCGGACACGCCGGGGTTCGAGGTGGCGCGCCTCGAGGAGAAGCTGGGAATCGCCGGCTCGACGACGGGGGAGCTCGTCTTCGACGGCTGCCGGATCCCGGAGGCGAACCGGCTGGGGCCGGAGGGGACGGGCTTCAAGCTCGCGATGCGGATCCTCGACCGCTCGCGTCCGGGCGTTGCCGCCCAGGCGCTCGGGATCGCGCAGGGCGCGACCGACTACGCGCTCGAGTACGCGCGCACGCGCGAGACGATGGGGAAGCCGATCGCCCAGCACCAGCTGATCGCCGCGAAGCTCGCCGACATGGAGACGAAGACGGAGGCCGCGCGCGGGCTCCTCTACCGCTTCGGGCAGATGGCCGACGCCGGCGTCTCCGAGAGCGAGCTGACGAAGGCCTCGGCGATGGCGAAGCTCATGTGCGGCGACGTCGCGATGGAGGTGACGACCGAGGCGGTGCAGATCCTCGGGGGCTACGGCTACGTCAAGGAGTACCCCGTCGAGCGGTTCATGCGCGACGCGAAGATCACACAGATCTACGAGGGCACGCAGGAGGTGCAGCGCCTCGTCATCGCCCGCGAGATGCTGAAGGAGAGCCGCGCCTTCCTGCTCGCCGGCGTCGCCTAGGCAAGCTCACCCGAGCGCGCGGCGAAGCCGCTCCACGCCGAGATCGAGGAGCTCGTCGACGGTCGCAAGCGACAGCCGCGCGAACCCTGCACCGCGCGAGCCGAAGCCCTCGCCCGGCGCGAGCCCGACGCGCGCTTCGTCGAGCACGCGCTCGCAGGTCCACCCCTCCGGCAGGCGGAACCAGACGAAGAACGTGCCCTCGCAGCGTGGGTCGAGGGGGGCGAGCGCGTCGACGACGCGATCGCGTCGCGCCTCGTAGAGCGCGCGGCGCTCCTCGACCGTCTCCTGCGGCCCGGTCAGCGCCGCGATCGCGGCTCGCTGGAGGGGCACGAAGATGCCGGCGCGAACGTGCTCCTGCAGCCAGCGCACGCGCTCGACGAGCTCGGCGTTGCCGACGACGAACCCGATCCGCCAGCCGGCCATCCCGTAGCTCTTCGACATCGAGAACAGCTCGACGCCGACCTCGCGCGCGCCTGGCTCTGCGAGAAAGCTCTCGGGCGCCCGTCCGTCGAAGACGAGGTCGCCGTAGGCGAAGTCGTGGACGATCGCGGCGCCGGTCTCGCGGCCGAACGCGACCGCGTCGCCGAACACGCCCGGCGGTACCGGGGTCGGGGAGCACGACCGTCGAGCCTCGCTCGGCGAGGCAGAGTGCGAGCTCGACCAGCGCCGTCTTGGTGCCCGGCAGGATCGCGACCTCGCTCGCGGGATCGAGCGTCACGCCGTAGACGTCGGCGTACCGGGCGGCGATCGCCTCCTTCAACTCGGGCAGGCCCGCGAAGGGGGCGTACCCGTGCACGGCGCTCGTCGGCTCGCGAGCCGCCGCGGCGAGCGCCTCGACCACGTCCGCGGGCGGGGGAAGGTCCGGATTGCCGCGCCCGAGGTCGACGAGCGGCTCGCCGCCCCGCGCCGAGGCGGCGGCTATCCGCTCGAGCAGGCTCGTGAAGTACTGCTCGGGAAGTCGCTCGATCCGTTCGGGCCGCCGCCGCATCGACCCGATGCTAGGGCGTGGTCGACGTCTCCTGCCGGCTAGACCACGGCCGGGACCGCAGCGCCGGCCTTGCTCCCCCAGTAGCGGTTGAGCGCGCCCTGCACCTTGATGAACCAGACGAACGCCCCGATCAGCGGGAGCAGGAGCCAGAGCCCGGTCCAGCCCGTGAACGGTGCCTCGCGGCCGTCCGCCCTGAACATCTTCCCGACGTCCGACGGGATCAGGAACCACGTGATGGGCGACACGACGATGTAGATCACGAGGCCGAGGACGCCGCCGACGCCGATGCCCGAATGCTCCTTCACCTCTTCCTGGGTCTTGAACACCCAGTAGAGCGAGTAGATGCCGAGCGTGATGATCGAGATGACGATCGCGAACGCGATCCCGCGCGGTTGCCCGAGAGGGCCTGTGGTGGATGCCTGTGTGCTCATGCGCCGGTCTTCGCCGGGCCGCGTGCATCTTCCTGCCGCCGCACGTCCGGCGGGGTCGCCGGCGGGTAGCGTGCCGCCAGGTCCTCGACGTAGCGCGCGAGCGCGTCCGCCGTGGCGGCGTCGTGGATCTCGAGCACGTTCTCGGCGTTCCGCTCCCCCGAGCGCGAGAAGTTGAACGACCCGACGAACGACACGTCGTCGCAGACGACGACCTTCGCGTGCATGAAGTCCTGGACGCCGTCCGGCGCCCACGGCGTGGACGGCTTGCCCGAGAACGCAGCGCGCTCGACGATCGTGTGCAGGAGCGGGATCTTCCAGCTGCTGACGTGGTTCGCGCTCCACTGCCGGAAGACGTCGTCGACCTGCGTGTCGTCGACGACGCCGACGACCCGGCAGCGGCCCTCGTTCACGACCTCGACGAGCGTCCCGAGGATCGGGCCTGCGGTGAGCACCGGGGACGCGATCCGGATCCGCGTCCGGGCGCGGCCGATGTGCTTCGCGACGCGGTGGGAGAGGGCGTCGCCGAAGCCGGGAGTGAACCAGGGGCGAATGCTCACACCCCCGTCGAGCTCCACCGGCCGCGGCTGGACCGTCCCCGTGCCCTCGACGACGCCGCGCTCCCAGAGCTGCTCGAACGCAAGGGTGAACGCATACGCGAGCTGCTCGCTCCCGAGCACGCGGACGACGACGTTCTCCTGCCGCGTCCACGAGTCCTCGGTCCAGTTCATCGACCCCGTCCAGACGTCGCTGCCGTCTCGCACGCAGAACTTGTGGTGCATCAGGTCGGGGATCCCCGCGATCCCGCGCGTCTCGACGGGAAGCGCCTCGATCGCCTCCGGGCGGGTCTCGGGGGCGGCGGCACCGGGATCGGCCCGGGGTGGTCGACGTCGAACAGGAGCCGCACGCGAACGCCGCGCTGGTGCGCCGCGAGCAGCGAGGCGAGCACGAGGGCGCCCGCCTCGGTCTCGAGGCGGACGTCGTAGAGCGCCAGGTCGAGGCTCTTCGCCGCGCCGTTCAGGAACGCGGCGATCTCGGCCGCCACGCGCGAGGCTGCCTGCCCGCCGTCCGTGAGCAGCGTCAGCTCGACCGCAACTTTCGTGCGATCGGGGGCCTCCCCGCCCGCGGTCGTCCGCGCGGGCGGCGATCGGGGCTCGCCGCGGTTGGCTTGGGGCCGCATCTAGCAGCACCCCGCCCGCTCGGCAGCCTGGATCACCGGGAGGCCCTTCGCCAGCGGGTCGTTCGTCTTCACGGCCTTGACGATCGCGCCGTGCATCCCGTCGGCCACCTCGTGCGTGAACTCGACGGAGACCTGCTCGAAGCCTGCCGCCTCGAGCCCCGCCTCGTACTCTCCCTTGGAGAGGGCGCCGGCGATGCACCCGACGTACGAGCCGCGCAGGGCGCGCTGCTCGGGCGTCAGGCGGTCCTCGGAGACGACGTCGCTGATCCCGATCCGCCCGCCCGGCTTCAGGACCCGGGCGATCTCGGTGAGCACGGCCGGCTTGTCGACCGAGAGGTTGATCACGCAGTTGGAGATGACGACGTCGATCGAGTCGGCGGGCAGCGGGATCTGCTCGATCACGCCCTTCAGGAAGTGGACGTTCCCGACCCCCGCCTCGGCGGCGTTCCTGCGCGCGAGCGCGAGCATCTCGTCGGTCATGTCGAGCCCGTAGGCAGTTCCGGTGGGGCCGACGCGCTTCGCCGACAGGATCACGTCGATGCCGCCGCCCGAGCCGAGGTCGAGCACGACCTCACCCTCGTGCAGGTCGGCGACCGCGGTCGGGTTGCCACAGCCCAGCGAGGCGAGGACGGCTGTGTCCGGCAGCTCCCCCCGCTGCTCGGCGTCGTAGAGCGCCTCGCCGAAGAGCCTCTCGTCCGGCGCGCCGTCGGAGCAGCACGAGCCGCTCCCACACCCGCAGTCGCCGCTCCGGCCCTCGGTCACCGCCCGGGCCGACTCGGCGTAGCGGGCCCGCACCTCTTCACGCAGTCCAGCTCCGGTCGACATCAGCAGCACACTCCTTTCAGGTCGGCGACCGCCGCGAGCATCTCGACGGCATCGCGCTTCAACGAGAAGTACGCCCACTTGCCGCGCTGCTCGCGTTCGAGCAGGCCCGCGTCGGTGAGTCTCTTCAGATGATGCGAGACGGTCGGCTGCGACAGGCCGAGCGGCTCGTACAGCTCACATGCGCAGACGGGCTCGCCGCTCGTCGCGAGCAGGTTCACGATCCTCACCCGCGCGGGATCCCCGAGCGCCTTGAACAACTCCGCCGTCGCCAGTGCCTGCTCCTCGTCCAGCGAGCGGGCACCAAGGGGCGCACAACATTCGACGGGGCTCGCGACCGCGGCCATCAGACCCGTACTCCGAGCCAGGCGTGCTTCAGCAAGGACCGCTCTCGCGGCGCCAGCGCTCGACAGCGATCGTCGCACACCTCGCCGCACCGCTCGTAGATCGCGACCCTCGACACCTGTGTTCTCCGGAACAGCCTCTTCATCTCGCCACCTCACGTATCGATATCTGTGAATGTATCGAAGATCTTCGATTTGTCAAGTCGAAGCTCGCGGCCGGAGGTCGCGGCCGGTGGAAAGGCCTACGCGCGCGGACAGCCGGGTGATAGGGAGCTCGAGCCCCGTGCCTTCGGCAACGCGCAGCTCGACGGAGAACGGTAGACTGAGCCGAGGTTATCTACTCGGAGGCAGAAACCTCGTTGTCCAAGCCCGCTGATCGACGCTATGCGGATAGGTATGACCTGGCGATCGTCGGCAGCGGTGTGGCCGGCTTGACCGCCGCGCTGACCGCCGCGGCCGCGGGCGCGCGGGTAGTCGTGTTGACCAAGGGGCGCGTCGAGGCGTGTGCGAGCTACGAGGCGCAGGGCGGCGTTGCGGCGGCGGTCGCTCCGTCGGACTCGCCCGCGCACCATGCGCGGGACACGGTCGCCGCCGGGCGCGGGCTTTGTCGGGAGAGCGCGGTGCGCGTGCTGACGGAGGAGGCGCCGGCGCGGATCGAGGAGCTGCGGCGGCTCGGCGTTCGCTTCGGCGACGGGCTGGGTCTCGAGGGAGGGCACTCGTGCCGCCGGGTGCTTCACGTCGACGGTGCCGAGACGGGCCGCCGGATCGCGGAGACGCTCGTGCGCCGGGCGCTCGAGAGCCCCTCGATCGACATCGTCGAGGGCGAGCGCGTTGTGGCGCTCGAGCCTGGTCGTGGCTGCCGCACCGAGTCGGGAGAGATCGGGGCGGCTGCCCTCGTGCTCGCGACGGGTGGCTACGCGGCGCTGTGGGCGCGGACGACGAATCCCCCCGGCTCGGTGGGGGAGGGGATCGCGCTGGCCTTCCGGGCCGGCGCCGCGGTGGCGGATCTCGAGTTCGTCCAGTTCCACCCGACCGCGCTCGAAGGCAGCGGCTTCCTGCTGAGCGAGGCGTTGCGCGGCGAGGGCGCGCTTCTTCTCGACGGGGACGGCCGCCGGTTCGTCGACGAGCTGGCGCCGCGGGACGTGGTTGCGCGCGCGGTGGCGGAGCGGGGCACGGCGCTGCTCGACCTGCGGCCGATCGACCGGGGCCGTTTCCCGCGGTTGATGCAGCGGCTGGCCGACGAGGGCTACGAGCCGGCCGCCGGGCCCGTGCCGGTGGCTGCGGCGGCGCACTACTCGATGGGAGGCGTCGTCACCGACCTCGACGGCCGTACGGAGGCTCCCGGGCTGTACGCGGCCGGCGAGTGCGCCTGCACGGGCGTCCACGGAGCGAACCGGCTGGCGTCGAACTCGCTGCTCGAGTGTCTCGTCTTCGGCCGCCGGGCGGCGCTCGGCGCGCTCGCGGGCCCGGCGCCGAGCGAGCACCACCCGTCGCCGCCGGCGCTCGACGAAGCCGTGACCGACGACGTACGCGAACAGGTCTCGGAGCACGCGGGGCTCGTTCGCGACGGCGCCGGCCTGGAGCGGCTGTGCACGTCGCCCTTGCTCCTGGCGCGCCTGCTCGCGGAGTCGGCCCTCGCGCGGCGAGAGTCGCGCGGCGGTCATTTCCGCGCCGACTTCCCCCACGAGAACCCGGCCCTCAGCGGCCGTCACACCGTGCTGCGCCCCGGTCGAGACACGGTGCTGGAGCGATGGACCTGACCGCGGCCGACATTCGCCTCTGGCTGGCCGAGGATCTCGGCGACGGTGACGTCACGACCGAGGCGCTCCTCGCCGACGTGCGCTGCACGGCCAGCCTGTTGCTCGGGGAGCCGGGTGTCGTCTGCGGGCTCGACACCGCCAAGGCGGTCTTCCGCGAGCTCGACCCGGAGCTCTCGTTCGAGCCTCGTTGCGAGGACGGTGACCTGTGCGAGCCGGGCGAGGTCGCCCGGCTCCACGGAGACGCACGCGCGATCCTGGGGGGAGAGCGAACGGCGCTCAACGTGCTCGGCCGGCTGTCCGGGATCGCGACGCTCACGCGGCGGTACGTGGACGCGGTCGCGGGGACCGGCGTGGAGATCCTCGACACGCGCAAGACGACCCCCGGGCTGCGCGCTCTCGAGAAGCGCGCCGTCCGCCGCGGTGGCGGCACGAACCACCGCCTCGGCCTGTACGACGCGATCCTGATCAAGGACAACCACCTGCGGCTCGTGGGAGGGATCCGCGCCGCGGTCGAACGCGCCCGCGCCTCGGGCACGACGTTGCCGGTCCAGGTCGAGGCAGAGACGCTGGACGAGGTGCGTGCGGCACGGCAGGCAGGGGCCGACGCGATCCTGCTCGACAACATGGACGTCGCGACCCTGCGCGCCGCCGTCCCGCTTGCCCGGGGCGCGATTACCGAAGCGTCCGGCGGCATCACTCTGGACAACGTGCGCGCCGTCGCGGAGACGGGCGTCGACTTCATCTCGGTCGGCGCCCTCACGCACTCGGCGCGCGCACTCGACGTCTCCCTGGAGGTTCTGTGACCACCACCACGATCAGCCGGATGCAGGATGAGGTGCGCGCGCTCGCCCGCGAGCGCGACGCTGTGATCCTCGCGCACAACTACCAGGTGCCCGAGGTGCAAGAAGTCGCCGACTACGTCGGCGACTCGCTGGGGCTGTCACGCCAGGCGGCCGCCGCAGACGCCGACGCGATCGTCTTCTGCGGCGTCCACTTCATGGCCGAGACGGCGTCGATTCTCTGCCCGGGCAAGACGGTGCTGATCCCGGATCTCGACGCGGGCTGCTCGCTCGCCGCCTCGATCGACGCCGACCAGTTGCGCGCTTGGAAGAGCGAGCACCCGGGCGCGGTGGTCGTCTCCTACGTGAACACGACCGCCGAGGTGAAGGCCGAGAGCGACTACTGCTGCACGTCCGGGAACGCCCGAGCGGTCATCGAGGCGATCCCGGAGGACCAGCAGATCCTGTTCCTGCCCGACATGTTCCTCGGCATCTGGCTCGAGCGTGTCACCGGGCGCAAGCTGACGGTCTGGCTCGGCGAGTGCCACGTCCACGCCGGCATCCGCCCCGAGGACATCGAGCGCTGGCAGGCCGAGGCTCCCGACGCCGAGCTGCTCGTTCACCCGGAGTGCGGCTGCGCCAGCCAGTGCATGGCGTTCGCCAACGGCCGCACGCACATCCTCTCGACCGAGGGCATGATCGACTTCGCCCGCCGTTCGGACAAGGACCGCTTCCTCGTCGCCACCGAGACCGGGATCATCCACCGGCTCAACAAGGAGGCGCCCGGCAAGACCTTCGAAGCGGTCTCGGAGAAGGCGATCTGCCAGTACATGAAGATGATCACGCTCGACAAGCTCCGCGACTCCCTGCGCGACTGGCGCTACGAGGTCACCGTCCCCGACGAGATCGCCTCTCGTGCCCGCCTCGCGATTACGCGTATGGTCGAGATCGCCTGATCCAGCGCCGCCGAGCCGTGACCGCTCCGGAGTCGCAGTTCGCCGCCCCCGAGCCGCGACTCGTCACCGGTCGAGGCCAGCCGCCGACGACGCCGACTGCACACCCCGCTCAGCGGGTGCGACGCGAGCGCCCGAGCACCGGTCGCTTCGGAAGGGCGTCGACCAGCAGCTCGAGCTCGGCGGCGAGCTGCGAGGGGGACGGTCGCGCAGCGGGATCGGGCTCGAGGCAGGCCTCGAGCAGCGCGCGCACGGGGGGTGGGACTCGGCCCGGAAGCGGCTCGGGCGCCTGCCGCAACTGCGGGAGCCTCTCCTCTCCGGACGGGGGCGTGGCGAGCGGGGCGGCCGGAGAGGGCGTGAAGCTCCGGACGATGACGGGATGCCGCAGCAGCTCGAGGAGGCGCACCTCCTCCGCGAGACCGCGCAGCGCATGCCGGTCTTCGACGAGATGGGGCCTCACGATCTTCACGACCACTGCGACGCCGGTCGTGTTGTCACGGCGCGAGACGTCGCGCGAGTCGGAGACGTCCGGCGTGTTGTGATCGCCCGTGCGGGCCGGTGAGCCGCAACGCCGATACGGCCCTTCGGGGACGATCAGGTCTTCGTGGCGGCTCGACGCGCGCTGCGATGGGCGCGCTTCGCGGCCTGGTATGCGTGGAGCGCCTCGACGGAGTCGACGTCGCCGAGCGTCTGGAAGCTCGGCGCGAGCGGCTCCGCGACCGCGACGCCGAGGCGCTTCGCGAGGACTGCGGAGAGCGCGAGCACCTTCATGTCGCCGAACCCCGGCAGCGCGCGGATCCGGCGCTCGAGGTCCTTCGCGTCCGCCGCCTCCGTCCAGACGCGCTCGGCGTGCCCGTCGTACTCGTCGGCGACGTGCCGTGCGAGGTCGTGGACGCGCTTCGCCATCGAGCCGGGGAAGCGGTGGATCGCCGGCGGCTGCCGGAAGTGCGCGTCGAGCTCAGCCGGGTCGGTGGCGGCGATCGTCGCCGCGTCGAGCGAGCCGAGCCGCTGCAGGAGCTTGAGCGGCCCTGCGAACGCGGTCTGCACCGTGATCTGCTGGTCGAGGGCGAACCCGATCAGGAGGGCGAGCGGGTCCCGCGCGATGAGCGCGTCTGCCTCGGCGTCGCCGGTGAAGTAGAGCACGTCGGGCATTCGGCGATCGTATCGCGGGCGGAGCGCACTACCGCTGCCAGGCGGTGGAGCCGGCGCAGCTCGCGCAGCGGTTCCCCGTGGTCCTCGGCGCGGAGGTCGAAGCGCGGTCGCCCGAGGGCTGCTCGTCGCGCTCGCCGGGACGACGACGAAATCATGCGCGACGGCTGCGCGCATCGTCTCCGAAGCACCATCTGTCTAGACAGACTGGACAGAATTGATAGACTCGAGTCATGACGTGGCAGCTGCAGGAGGCAAAACAGCGCTTCAGCGAGGTCGTGCGTCGGGCGCTCGACGACGGCCCGCAGTTCGTGACGCGAAACGGGAAGTCGGCGGTGGTCGTCCTCGACGTCCGCGAGTACCGGCGGCTCAAGGGGGCAACGATGGACTTCAAGGAGTTCTTGATGACCGCTCCGGACTTCTCGATGCTCGATCTCGAGCGGCCCGCTGACCTGCCGCGCGAGATCGACCTGTGACCTACCTGGTCGACACGAACGTTCTCTCGGAGGTGCGCAAGCCGGGCCGCCACGCCGGGGTCGCTGCCTGGCTCGGGAGTCTCTCGGAACGCGACATGTACGTCAGCGTGCTCGTGTTCGGCGAAATCCGACGCGGGATCGAGCGCTTGCAGGGACGGGACGCCCCCCAAGCGAACGTCTTCGAGAGGTGGCTCGAGGACCTCCGTGGGCAGTTCGACGACCGCGTGCTGCCCGTCGACACCGTTGTCGCCGAAGCATGGGGGCGCATCAGCGCTCAGGGCCCCGTGCCGACCGTCGACGGGCTCATGGCCGCGACTGCCCTCGTCAACGGCCTGACGGTCGTCACGCGCGACACCGCGCCGTTCGAGCGCGTCGGCGTCCCGTGCCTCGACCCCTGGACGTACGGCGAGCCGTAGGCCGAGGGCGGGCCGGGAGGGCTACGCTCGCGGAGTGGATCCACTGTCCACGCTCTCGCCGCGCACGCGAGCCTGGTTCGAGCGTGCCTTCGGGGCGCCGACCCCCGCTCAGGAGCTCGCCTGGCCGGCGATCGCCGCCGGCGGGCACGTCCTCGTCCAGGCCCCGACCGGGTCGGGGAAGACGCTGGCCGCGTTCCTGCTGGGGCTCGACCGGCTGAACGACACGCCGGGGGAGGGGATGCGCCTCCTCTACGTCTCGCCGCTCAAGGCGCTCAACTACGACATCGAGCGCAACCTGCGCGGGCCGCTGGCCGGGATCGGCTCGGTGCTCTCGGTCGGCGTGCGAACGGGCGACACGCCGCAGCGGGAGCGCGAGCGGATGCTGCGCACACCGCCGGACATCCTGATCACGACGCCGGAGTCGCTCTTCCTGCTCCTCACCTCGCGCGGCCGGGATCTCCTGAAGACCGTCGAGACCGTGATCCTCGACGAGGTGCACGCCCTCGCGGGCACGAAGCGGGGCGCGCATCTCGCCCTCTCGCTCGAGCGGCTCGAGCGCGTGGCGGAGCGGCCGTTCCAGCGGATCGGGCTCTCGGCCACGCAGCGCCCGCTCGCCGAGATCGGCCGCTGGGTCGCCGGCCCCGTGCGCGAGATCCAGCTCGTCGACGCGGGGCGACGGAGGAAGCTCGACCTCGAGGTCGTCGTCCCGGTCGAGGACATGCGCGAGCTCGGGGCCTCCTCGCTCCCGCTCTCGCAGCCGGTGATGCCGGACGGGGTCGAGATGGACTCGGGGTACGAGGCGACATCCCGGTCGATCTGGCCTTCGATCTACCCGGCACTCCTCGAGCTGGTGCGCGCGCACCGCTCGACCATCGTGTTCGTCAACAACCGCCGGCTCGCCGAGCGGCTCGCGCTCCGGATCAACGAGCTCGCCGAGGCGGAGGTCGCGCGCGCCCATCACGGCTCTCTGGCGCGCGAGCAGCGCGTCCTGATCGAGGAAGACCTGAAGGCGGGCAGGATCCCCTGCCTCGTCGCGACCTCGAGCCTCGAGCTCGGGATCGACATGGGCGCCGTCGACCTCGTCGTCCAGGTGGAGAGCCCGAAGTCGGTGGCACGCGGCCTGCAACGGGTCGGCCGGGCCGGGCACGAGCTGGGGGCGACCTCGAAGGGGCGGATCTTCCCCAAGTTCCGCGCCGACCTGCTCGAGTGCGCGGTCGTCGCGAAGGCGATGCGGGAGGGCGCGATCGAGGAGACGGCGATCCCGCGGAACCCGCTCGACGTCCTCGCCCAGCAGGTCGTAGCGATCTGCGCGGACGAGGAGATCGCGGTCGACGACCTCTACGAGCTCGTCCGCGGCGCGTACCCCTTCGCCGATCTCGCGCGCGAGCAGCTCGACAACGTGCTCGACATGCTCGCCGGCCGCTACCCGTCCGACGAGTTCGCGGAGCTCCGCCCCCGGATCGTCTGGGATCGCACCGCGGGCGCGATCCGCGGCCGCACGGGCGCCCGCCGCCTCGCGGTGACGAACGCCGGGACGATCCCCGACCGGGGCCTCTTCGGCGTCTTCCTCCTCGACGGCGGCGGCCGCGTCGGCGAGCTCGACGAGGAGATGGTCTACGAGGCGCGCGAGGGGCAGACCTTCATGCTGGGCGCCTCGACCTGGCGGATCGAGGAGATCACCCGCGACCGGGTGCTCGTCTCGCCGGCACCGGGCGTTCCCGGAGCGGTGCCGTTCTGGAAGGGCGAGGGCGTGGGGGAGGCCGTACGAGCTGGGTGCGCGGATCGGTGAGGCGGTGCGGGGGCTGTCGGCACTTTCTGACGAGAGTGCCAGGACAAGACTCCGTGAGGACTATCACCTCGACAGGTGGGCAGCCGGCAATCTTCTGGCGTTCGTGCGCGAGCAAGAACGCGCGAGCGCGCTTCCGACCGACCGCACTGTCGTCGTGGAGCGTTTCCGCGACGAGATCGGCGACTGGCGGGTGTGCGTCCTGACGCCGTTCGGGGGCCGGGTGCATGCCCCGTGGTCGATGGCGCTCGCAGCGCGCCTCCGCGACACCCTCGGGCTCGAGGTGCAGTCGCTCTGGTCGGACGACGGGATCGCGCTCCACTTTGCCGACGCGGAAGCGCCACCCGCGCTCGCCGACCTGCTCGTCGAGCCGCAGGAGCTCGAGGACCTCGTCGTCTCCGAGGTTGGCTCGACAGCCCTCTTCGGCGCTCGGTTTCGCGAGAACGCGGCCCGGGCGCTCCTGATCCCGCGCCGGCGGCCCGGACAGCGGACACCGCTCTGGCAGCAGCGTCTCAAGGCGCAGAGCCTGCTCGAGGTCGCCCGGAAGTACGGCTCCTTCCCGATCGTGCTCGAGACGTACCGCGAGTGCCTGCGGGACGTCTTCGACCTGCCGGCGCTGCGCGGGGTCCTCCACGGCCTCCAGACCCGGGAGATCGACCTCGTCGAGGTCGAGACGGCATCAGCGTCGCCGATGGCCGCGTCGCTCCTCTTCGACTACGTCGCCACCTACATGTACGAGGACGACACCCCGGCGGCCGAGCGCCGCGCGCAGGCCCTTTCACTCGACCGCGAGCTCTTGCGCGAGCTGCTCGGCCAGGAGGAGCTTCGAGACCTGCTCGACCCGGGCGCGCTCGCTGAGGTCGAAGCGTCGCTGCTGCCGCAGCCGCGTAACGCCGACGAGCTTCACGACCTGCTTCGCCGCGTCGGCGAGCTGCGCGAGGGCGAGCTCGACCCGGGGCTTTCAGAGAGTCTCGTCCGCGAGCGACGTGCGTTCCGCGCCCGGGTCGGCGGCCGCGACGCCGTGATCGCCGCCGAGGACGCCGGCCTCTACCGCGACGCGTTCGGCGTGATGCCGCCCGGCGGCCTGCCCGAAGCGTTCCTCGAGCCGGTCGAGGACGCTCTCGAGCGGGTGCTGCTCCGCTACGCGCGCTCGCGCGGGCCGTTCACGACCGGAGACGTCGCCTCGCGGTACGGGCGCGAGCCGGCGGAGGTGGGGGTGCTGCTCGCCGGTCTCGAGACGCGCGACCTACTCGTTCGCGGCGAGCTCCGGCCGGGCGGAATCGAGCGCGAATGGTGCGACCCCGACGTCCTCCGCCGCATCCGGCGCGCGTCGCTCGCCGTGCTGCGCCGCCAGGTCGAGCCGGCGGAGCAGGCGGCGCTCGGCCGCTTCCTGCCCTCCTGGCACGGGATCGACCGCAGGGCGACGCTGCGCGAGGCGCTCGTCCCGCTGCAGGGGCTCGCGCTCCCGGTCGCACTGTGGGAGGCCGAGATCCTGCCGCGGCGGGTGCCGCGGTACCAGCCGGCGGGGGCTCGACCAGCTGTGTGCCTCGGGGGAGGTGGTGTGGGTCGGCGCCGGCCTCGACCGCGTCGCGCTCTACTACCGCGACGACGCCGCCGTCCTCGGCCCTCCGGTGACCGGCGAGCCGCTGTCCGGCCCGGTGCATGACGCGGTCCGCGCCGTGCTCGGCCGGAGCGCAGAGTTCTGGCCGGACCTCGTCTCGTCACTCGGAGCCGACGCGGGTGACGCGCTACCGGCTCTCTGGGAGCTCGTCTGGAACGGCGAGGTGACGAACGACGCGTGGGCGCCGCTGCGGGCCAAGCGTCGCTATGGCATTCCCGCCACCGAGCACCGGCCGCGGCGGTTCTCGCGCTCGCGGGTCTCGTGCGACGTCGCGACCGCGGGCCGCTGGTCGCTCACCGGCCGCCTGTTCGCCGAGCCGGGAGATCCGCCGTCCAAGCCCGATCGCCGCGCCCTCGCAGAGATCCTGCTGGAGCGGCAGGGCGTCGTCACGCGTGACGGCGTGCGGGCCGAGGGAGTCCCGGGCGGGTACGGAGCCGTCTACGCCGAGCTCCGGGCGCTCGAGACCGTCGGCGCCTGTCGCCGCGGCTACTTCGTCGAGGGCCTCGGCGGCGCACAGTTCGCCCTGCCCGGTGCAGTCGAGCGGCTCCGCGAGCTTCGGGACGTCGGCGACGAGGAGCCGCTGGTGCTCGCCGCCGCGGACCCGGCCCAGCCGTACGGCGGCGTGTTGCCGTGGCCCAAGCGGGCCGGCGCGCGCGCGGCACGGGTCGTGGGCGCGCACGTCGTCCTCCTCGCGGGCGAGGCCGCCCTCTACGTCGAGCGTGGCGGCCGCTCGCTCCTCCCGCTTCGCGAGCCCGAGCCGGAATGGCTACGGACGGCGCTGGCCGCGCTCGTCGACTGGGTGAGATCGGACCGCGGTCGGCGGCTGTCCGTCGAGCGGTTCGACGGCCGCCCTCTCGTCGAGAGCGACGTGCTGCCGCTCCTCGTCGACGCGGGCTTCCTCGCTGGCCCGCGGCGGGCGGTGCTGCGCCCCTGAGGCGCCGCCTCGAGGGCGGGCAGCAGCTCGCCCTCTCGATACGAACGCTCGAGGGGCACGGGTGATCGGAGCGGTGGTCGGATCTTGCCTCGCCCAACCGTGATGTGCGCTCTTTGCGCACGTCTCGTGGGGCACCCCATCCCACCACCCACTGTCGATTCTATCGTCTGAACAGGCGACAATCGTCCCGAGACAGTCTCGACTTCGTACCAACTTCGTGTCCTGCTCGTGTGCTTCGGACGTGGCACGCCGCCCGCCAGGGCGGTCCAGCGAAACGGGGCGGTCCCCGGGCCGCCCCGTCTCGGTTCCCGTGTCGGACGGTCTACGGGAGAGCAACCCCGCCACGGCGACGGCTCGTGAGCCAGATCCCCCGATCGCCGCGGCCAGCAGGGCGGCCATGCCGGCTCCGGCCCCGAATGACGTCCAGTCGAGGCCGTCTCTGCCGGACGTCGCCGGTGTGGTCGCCGTCCCGGGGTACCGCGTCAGCGCCGAGTCACCGGTGAGCCCCTCGGGCTCGGGAGCGGAGACCCGCGTGGACGCCGAGTCGCCCGTGAGACCGAGCGACGGCAGCCCGCTGAACAGGCTTTCGTCGACGCCGGCTCCGTGGCTCAGGTAGGGGATCGTGCCCGGTTGGACGGCGGTCGACGACACCGTCGTCCGGTCACGCCCGAGCACGGCGTGCGCTCCGGTGGGCTGTTGGGATCCGCTGCCCGCGAACAGGCTCTCGTCGACGCCGATCCCATGGCTGAGGTAGGGGATCGTCGGCTGCGCCGTCGGGGTCGTGACGGTTCCGTTCGTGGTCCCGCCGTCGACGTCCATGAGCATCGCGTGCGCCCCACCGGCGAAGAGCGCCGCGACGGCGGCGAGCACCGCCGTCGTCATGAGCATCCGTGCTGTCGTCATCTCGTACATGTCTTGCGTCCTCCTCGACCGTTCGACCATGCGCCGAGGCTAGAAGCGCGCGACCCATCCGTCGTCGCCGCGCGCGACACAGAGTGTGTAACGCTTGTCACACATGGAATGGCGGCTGTTCGAGGGCATCCCGGGCGAAGACGTTCGCGCGGTCCTGGCGCTTGCGCGCCGCACCACGTACCGGCGTGGTGAGGTGGTCTTCCATCACCGAGATCCAGCGGACGCGGTACACCTCGTGGTGAAGGGTCGTTTCGACGTCCGGATCACGACCGCGCACGGAGACGTCGTCGCGCTCGCGATCCGTGGGCCGGGGGAGACCTTCGGCGAGCTCGCGGTCGTAACGGGAGCGGAACGGAGCGCGACGGTGACGTCCCTCGAACAGGGCGAGACGCTCGTCCTCCGCGGGTCGGAGCTTCGGCGCCTGGCGCGCCGGCATGCGTCGGTCGGCGAGGTGCTGGTGCGGATGCTCGCCGAGCACGTCGCACTTCTCTCCGAGCGCCTCGTCGAGGCGTACACCGTCGATGCGGAGACGCGGGTGGCGCGGCGGGTGCTCGAGCTCGGCCGCATCTACGGCGGCCGGCCGCCGGTGGCGATCCCCCTCATCCAGGAGGACATCGCTGCCCTGGCGGGAGCGTCACGGGCGACCGTCAACCGCGTGCTCCGCGTGGCGGAGCGGCGCGGGCTCGTCGAGCTCTCGCGGGGAAGGACGGTGCTTCGCGACCAGGAAGGGATGGCGCGGCTCGCCCGGCAACGCCCGACCGAGGCCGGAGGGTGATTGTTGCGTCGGGCAGCGGTCCGCCTGCAGCCGTTGGCGTGCGGGTCGAGGCGTTGGGAGGGCGATCCGCACGCCTGGTCTCGGCGACCCGAGCCGCACGGCGGACTGGTGTCTCGAGTGTCAACGAGGCCCGCTGCCGGGCGGTCCGGCAGGGATCGGCCCGCCGGCCGAGTAGGTGTCGTCGTGTCCGCGCGGTCGCCGCAGCTCTGTCACGCACTCCGGGCGTTCACGCTCGGCGCATTCGCCTACCTCGTCCGCGAGCTCGACGAGGCAGGCGAGTCGCTGCCCTTCGCCTTCGAGGAGCACGAGCATCGCAACGGGCCGGCGCTCTACGAGCTCAGGCCCCTCGTCCGCGACTTCGTCGAGGCCCGCGCAGTGCGCCTGCGCGGTCGGGAGGATGCGCTGATCGCGCTCGAGGAGCTCACGCGAGAGCCGGCGGCGTCGATCTACGCGCGCGCGCACGCGGGACGCGACCCGTCCGAGGACGATGCTCTCTTCCGTACGGTGCTCCTCGACCTGCTGATCCGGGTCGCCGAGGCGTGCGGCGGATTCGACTGGGACGACGAGTCGTTCGACCGCGCCTACGCCGAGCTCGAGCGTTCGCTCTTCGGGGAGCACCGTGCGTACGCGGCGGTCGCGCCGCTCGTCGGCATCTCCACGGGCGTGCAGCGCGAGCTCGGCGCGTCGTTGCGCATGCGGGTAGCGGCGGACGGCGAGCTGGCGCGACACTGGCCCGAGGCGAAGGGTCTGCTGCCGCAGGGCTTCGGCCGGGAGGCCGACCGCTACTGCGTCATCGAGCTCCGGGCGGCGCTCGGGCCGGGCGACAGCGTGCCCGACGCACCGGCGGAGATCGCGGACGCCGTCTCGGCGGTGCGACTCGCCACCGCCGCTCCGCTCGCCGCCGGCCCCGTGCTGTTCGAGACTCTCGACGGGCGGCCGTACGGGATCCGCCCGGTGCTGCCGATCGCGGCGACGCAGCCACCCGGAGAGCCGACGCGGCTCGACGAGTTCCGGGCGCCGCTCGCCGCAGAGCTGCTGGTTCGGCTCGCGCTCGCCGACGCCGACACGCCGCTCGCCGAGGCTCTCGACCGGTGGGAGCTGTCTCTCTTCCAGCATGAGCCCTTCCGCTCGGAGCAGCTCCGGGCGTCCCTGGCCGCGCTGCTCGGCGCGACGTGGCCGCTGCGTGCCGCGGTCCTGCTCGAGCACGACCCCGAGCGGCGCTCGGAGCTCCACGACGAGCTGGCGGCGCTGGCCGAGGGCGGCGAGGGCGGAGCGGTCGCCGTGGATGGAGTGCGACGGGCGCTCGTCGAGGCGCTTCGCGACGGCGACCGGACGGGTCTCGTCGCGCGACTCGATCGGGTGCTCCTCGGCGTCGCGGGCCCTGCCCGGCTTCGCGTCGCCTCGTAGCCTGGCTGCCGCGATCGGGCGCATCGTCGCCGGGCGGCGGCTCTGTGGAAAGCCCGTCACACATCCGGCACGGAGCCGGCACACACCCGTCACAGGTGCCGGGCTACGGTCGGTGCATGGAGGAGGCACGGAGCGTTCTCGAGCGGTTCGAGCGGATCGAGTCCATGCGACGGGCGAACGCGGGCCCGGTCGAGCTGCTCGGGGAGCTCCGGGCCCTCCTCCACGAGGCGGAGGCGTGGGTGCGGGTGGAAGGAGGTGATGCCGGCGACGTCGCCGTGGGCCATCTGCGGGATGCCCTGGCGCGTGACATGATCAATGCGTGATCTCACACTGGGACGACGTCGAGGGCGTCCACCGCGGAGCGGGTCACATCTCCGGCACCTGGCAGGCGCTCACCGGGGAGGCGTCGGAGTGGGTCGGCGTCAAGCGGATCCGCGTCGATGCCGGCAAATGGTCGACGCCCTTGCACCTCGAAGGCTCGGAAGAGGAGATCTTCTACGTCCTCGCCGGATCCGGGGTCTCCGTCCAGGCCGACGCATCGGGCGAGGCGGCGTACGCGGTCGGTCCCGGAGACTGCCTCGTGCACCTTGCGCTCGAGCACGCGCATACGCTTCAGGGAGGCCCCGACGGGCTCGACGTCCTTGCCTTCGGCGAGCGGCACTACGCCGCGAACACGCTCCTGCCGCGCGCGGGCGTCTCGTGGCTCGGGCCGACCTGGGTGCTCGAAGGCGCCCCGGACGACCACCCCTGGGAGCGAGAGATCGCCGTCGGACCGCCGGATGTCGGCGAGCTCGCCGAGCGGCCGTCGCGGATCGTCAACATCGCGGAGGTCGAGCCCGCCGCTCGCGACGGCGCCACCGTCGTGCGTTCGGCGCGCGACCTCGGGCGCGCGGCCGGCTCGCTCAAGACCGGGATCCAGCACCTCGAGGTGGCCCCGGGCAAGCTCGTCAACCCACCCCACTGCCACAGCGCCGAGGAGGAGATCTTCGTCGTTCTCGAGGGCGAAGGCCTGCTCGAGCTGTGGCCTCATCCCCGGCTCGGGGGCAGACACGAGGAGCACGCCGTCCGCGCCGGCAGCGTGGTCGCCCGGCCGGCCGGATCCGGGCGGGCACACACCTTCAGCGCGGGCCGCGATGGCCTGACCGTTCTCGCCTATGGGACCCGCGACCCGCGCGACGTCGCGTACTACCCTCGGTCTGGCAAGGTGAGCATTCGGGGAATCGGGCTCGTCGGTCGCCTGGACGTGCTCGACTACTGGGACGGGGAGGATTGAGCATCGGGTGAAGGAGTCGGGTGGACCGCGGTGAACGAGGCGTGGTCATGGGACTCATCCGTCTGCGACCAAGGCCGGCAGGAGCGTCGTCTGCGACCGCAGCGGAGATCGTGGACGACGCGGAGCGCATTGCGGTGAGCGAGCCGGTGGGCGAGCACGAGGCACTCCACGTCGCGCCGGCGACAGACGTCCAAGCGCCACCTCTCGTCGAGGAGGCGCCCGAGCGCACGGCTCCGGCGGTCGTTGCCGAGGCCGTCTCGACGCGCGTGATCGCGCTCGCCAACCAGAAGGGGGGCGTCGCCAAGACGACGACGACGCTCAACGTCGGCGTCGCGCTCCGAGAGATGGGACACCGCGTGCTGCTCGTCGATCTCGACCCGCAGGGCAACCTGACGATGAGCCAGGGCCTCAACCCGGATGTGATCGAGCGTTCGATGTTCGACGTACTCGTCCACAAAGTGCCGATCTCCGAGGTGATCGAACACCGCGAGGCCGACCTCGCTGTCGCCTCGATCGACCTCGCAGGAGCGGAGCTTGCTCTGAGCGCGATGATCGGCCGAGAGCGGTCGCTCGAGAAGGCGCTCGTCGAGGTGCGCGGGTCGTACGACTACGTCCTCCTCGACACTCCGCCGTCGCTCGGACTGCTCACGATCAACGCGTTCGTCGCCGCCACCGGCGTGATCGTCCCCGTCCAGTGCGAGTACCTCTCGCTGCGCGGGCTGGTCCAGCTCGAGAACACGCTGGCGATGGTGCGCGAGAACCTCAACCCGAACGTCGGGGTGGAGGGCATCGTCGCGACGATGTTCGACGGACGGACGCTGCACTCGCGAGAGGCGATCGAGATCCTCGAGGAGAACTTCGGGAAGCTCGTCTACCGCACGCGGATCCGCAAGACCGTTCGCTATGCGGAGGCGCCCGTCAAGGGCAGCTCCGTCCTCAAGTACGACCCGACGGGCGCCGCGGCGGAGGCGTACCGCGAGCTTGCCCGCGAGCTCGTCGCGGCGAAGGAGGCCGAGGATGGCGCGTAAGCGCGCAAGCATGCGTGAGGGGCCGCTCGCGGAGCTCTTCCGCGCGACGGAAGCCGCCCAGCGGCGCCAGAGCGAGACCGACCCTGCCGGAGCGCCGGCCGGCGAGCCGGCGGACGCGCCCGGGGAACGCTCCACGGCGCCGCCGCCGACGCAGTCCGAGACGCCACGTCCGTTGGGCCCCGAGGCGCCCCTCGTGACGCGACGGGACGCGCCGGAGCCCGATGCCACCGTCGAGCACGTCTACGACTTCGAGGTCGGCCGCAGCGGGCAACCCGAGGCGCCGGAGCCGGAGGCGACCGTCTCCGCCGCTCCACCTGCTGTCGAGCACGAGGCCGTCGAGCCCGTGGCCGACGTCGTCGAGCTCGTGCGTCCGCCGGCTGACGCCGCCGAGGTGGCCCCCGCGCCGGCAGCACGCACGGACGCCGCGCCGGACGGGCGGGCCGAGCCGTACACGCCGCCCGCAAGCCGCTTCGTGACGCCGATGCCGGAGAGCGCACCACGACTGCACGTTGCCGGAGACGTTGCCTCGTACCTCGCCGTCATCCGCGTCGTCGGGGTCGGCGGAGCCGGCATCAACGCGGTCAACCGCATGATGGACGCGGGCATCGCGCAGGTCGACTTCGTCGCCGTCAACACGGACGCGCAGCAGCTCGAGCTCTCCGACGCACCGGTGAAGATCCACATCGGCGAGTCGATCACCCATGGTCTCGGATCGGGCGCGGACCCGGAAACCGGTCGGCGCGCCGCCGAGGAGGGCTACGACCACGTCCGTGCCGCGCTCCGCGGCAGCGACATGGTGTTCGTCACCGCGGGGGAAGGGGGTGGCACCGGGACCGGTGCCGCTCCGGTCGTCGCGAAGATCGCCCGCGAGCTCGGTGCGCTGACAGTAGGCATCGTGACGACGCCCTTCAAGTTCGAGGGCACCCGCAGGAAGCTTGCCGCCGAGGGCGGCGTCGAGGCGCTGCGCGCGGCCTGCGACACGGTGATCGTGATCCCGAACGACCGCCTGCTCGAGGTGCTCGACCGCGCGACCTCGATGATCGACGCCTTCCGGATCGCGGACGACGTGCTGCGTCAGGGCGTCCAGGGGATCTGCGACTTGATCACGATGCCCGGGCTGATCAACCTCGACTTCGCCGACGTTCGAACCGTGATGAGCGACGCGGGGTCGGCACTGATGGGGATCGGGTACTCCGAGGCCCGCGAGAGCCGCGCGCGCGAGGCCGCAGAGCGGGCTCTCCGATCGCCGCTGATCGACACGGAGATCGTCGGCGCACGCGGGATCCTCCTCTCGATCGCCGGCGGAGACGACCTGACCCTGCTCGAGGTGAATGAAGCGGCCGAGGTCGTGCGCCAGGCGGCGACCGACGACACGAACATCATCTTCGGGGCGACCGTCGACGAGCGGCTCAACGGCCAGGTCTGGGTCACGGTCGTCGCGACCGGGCTCGGGTCGCCGAGGCGGGCGGCGTTCACGCCCGCGCGAGGGATGGTCTCGTCACCCGGCGGGCACTCCGCGAGTGAGGCCGAGCGCGAGCTGCCGAGCTTCCTGCGCTGAGAGGCGGAGGACGCGCGCGCTCTCGGACGGGCAGCCGAGCGTCGTTGCAGCACATCTCGCCTTCCACGCGAAGTAGCGGGCGAGCGTCGCCTACCGGCTCGCTCCAGGGGGGCGCGCGGCCGTGGGCTCGCGACCCGCGCCGTGTGGATGGGCAAGGGGCGTCGGATGCGGTCGCCCGTCGCCTGGCCTTCGTCGAGGAGGGGAGCCTCCGCTCCCGCCTCCCGGTGCGAGGGTGCTTCCGCGACGTCCGGTGCCTCACCCTGCTCCGCGGCGACGCGCCCGGGACCCGCAGCGAACGAGGCCGCCGTCGTCGACCCGCCTCGCCGGTCGAGTCGATCTACGCTCCCGCCATGCGCGGGGCGGTCGCAGCGGGAAATCGGCACACGGCCGAAGCGGGGGCGTGGGCTCTGCGCGAGGGAGGCACCTGTGTCGACGCCGCGCTCGCGGCCGTCTTCGCCGCCTTCGTGACCGAGGGCCCGTTGACGGGGCCATGCGGAGGCGGCTTCGTCCTCCTGCAAGAGCCGGGCGGGCCCGTGACGGTGCTCGACTGCTTCTTCGCCGTTCCCTCGGTCGCGCGCGGGGAGATGGACGAGATCGAGATCGACTTCGCCGACGCCTCCACGCAGCTCTTCCACGTGGGCGAGGCGTCCGTCGCCGTACCGGGCCTCCTCCCGGGGCTTCGAGAGACCCACCAACGGCGGGGGCGGCTGCCCTGGTCGTCGCTGTTCGTGCCCGCCCTCGAGCTCGCCGCCCGGCCGCTCGCGACGACGAGCGCGCAGGCGTTCCTGCACGAGATCCTCGCGCCGATCCTGCAGAGAGACGAGGGCGGCCGGCGGATCTACGGCGCCGCGGACAGGATCGACGCAACCGATCTCCTGCCGGCGCTCCGGCTCCTGCGGGACACGGGCTCCGAGGCCGTCCCGCTGCTCCTGCCCGACCTCGCAGACGACCTCGACCGCTATCGCGTGGAGGAGCGGAGCCCACTCGAGGGCACGTTCGTCGGCACGACCGTCCTGACCACTCCTGAGCCGTCGCGCGGCGGCACCGTCGTGCAACGCGGTCTCGCGTCGCTGGAGACGCACGAGCGGGGCGCCTCTGCTTCCCGGGATGAGGCGCTGGCGCTCGTGGCAGCGCTCGCCCACGCCTACGGCGCCGACGGCCTCGGAGCGGGGGCGCGGCCGACCGGGACGACGCACGTCTCGGTCGTCGACGGTGACGGAGCCGCCGTGGGCCTCTCCTCGACCCTCGGCTCGGGCTCCGGGGTCTTCCGGCACGGCTTCCAGCTGAACAACATGCTCGGCGAGCTCGACGTGATCGGCGAGGCGGAGCACGAGATCGGCAGCCGGCTGCCCAGCATGATGACGCCGACTCTCGTCCTCGACGAGGACGGCGGCCCGCGTCTCGCGGCCGGCAGCGCCGGATCGGTGAGGCTGGCCGGAGCAATCGTCCAGGTGGTCGAGGGCGTCGTCGCGCAGGAGCTCGCCGTCGCCGAGGCGATCGCCCGGCCGCGCCTGCACGTCGACGGCGACACCGCCCACGTCGAAGGAGGGTGGAGCGACGACGCTGCCGCCGCGCTTGCGAACGCCGGGTTCGAGGTCCGGCGCTGGTCAGATCGCAACCTCTTCTTCGGCGGGGTCTCAGCCGTCGAGCGTCGCCGCGACGGAGGGCTCGGGGCGGCGGGCGACCCGCGCCGCGGCGGCCACGGGATCACCGTGCCGTGATCGCCGTCCGTCACGCCGAGCAGGCAGACGCATCCGAGCTCGTTGCGCTGGCGGCGGCGGTCGGCCGCGAGCCCGGCAACTGGTTGCTCACGACGGAGGCTTGGCGCCCGATTGCGGACGAGCGGCGCTACCTGAAGACCGTCCGTCGGCATGCCGACGCCGCAGTGCTCGTCGCGGTCGACGGCGACCGGATCGTCGGGCGGCTCTCGCTCGCCAGGGATCCTCATCCCGCGAGCGCGCACGTGGCCGATCTCGGGATGATGGTCGCCGCGAGCCATCGTCGTCGCGGGATCGGCCGCATGCTTCTCGAAGCCGCGGTGGCGTGGGCTCGCACCGCACGCGTCGCCAAGCTCGAGCTCCACGTTTTCCCGTGGAACGAGCAGGCGATTCGGTTGTACGAGCGGTTCGGGTTCGAGCGCGAGGGGCTTCGCCGCAGCCACTACCTCCGGGACGGCGTCGCCGTAGACGCGCTCCTCATGGCCTACCACCTCCCCTCGGAACCGGGATTCCCTCCATCTCGAGCGCCCTGATCAGGAAACGGCGCATCTCGGGCTCGTAGCGCGGGTCGAACAGCGCTTCGCCGCCGACCATTCCCCCTGCCGCGCGGACAGCGTCCACGAGCTCGGCGATCGACGGCCCTGTCTCGGCGCGCCCTACCGGGAGCGCGATCCAGCTCGGGACCGACCCAAACGGCGTCTCGTCGGTTCGGCGGCCCGGACCCTTCTGCGCGCCGTCCGCGTGCTCCTCGTCCATGAAGAGAGCGTGCACGGAAAGGTGTCACGTGTCTGTGCCGACTCTGTGCCGAAAGCGTGACGCGAGCGCGGGTGTCCAGGGTGGCAGTCGCTCTCCGGGTCAGGAGGCGCCCGCGCGGGTAACGAGCACCGCCCACCCCGCAGGCCCCTCTCTGCGGAGCGCCTCGGCCGCTGCCGAGCGCCCCGCATCGCGGGCGGCAACCGTCGAAAGCAGATCCGGCCTCGGCTCGATCGAGACACGGGGCAGATGCAGGCGATCGGCATCCCAGCAGGTACCGATCGTCGGGTCGTCGGAGATCCGGCCGCTCGAGTGCAGTCGGAGCGCCTCGATGAGCACCGTGAACCTCCACTCGTCGAGGCGGAGCGCTCCCTCCGCCCGCAGCTCGGCAGCGAACGCGGCCGCGCGCGGCCCGTGCCCCGGGTCGACCGCCTCGTTCTCGCGACGCGTGTCGTGCAGGAGTGCGAAGCAGAAGACGAGCATCCGGTCGATCTCGTCGCCCGCCGAGGCGAGCTCGAGCCCGGTCGCGGCGATGCAGCGCCAGTGCCCTTCGCCGTGCCAGGGCGACTCGCGGCGCCACGCGCGCGGCAGAACGACGTCGACGAGCGCGCTCAGCGACCGGGCCTCCACGCCCTCACCATCGCACGTTGGGCCGCCGTCTGCGGAGAGAGAACGAACGCATCCGAGACGTGGCGGCGGAGCTCCGCGATCCGGGCGATCGCGTCGCCTCCATCGAGCCCGTGGCGGACGAGCCAGCATCCGACGACGGTCCCAGTGCGACCGATCCCGCCCCAGCAGTGGACGTACACCGTCTCCCGGGCCGCGAGCGCGGCGTCGACCTCGTCCAGGATGCGGGTCATGTGCGGGATCGTCGGCGTGCCGAGGTCGACGATCGGGTGGGACGTCCGCCGCGCGCCGGCGCCGAGTAGCCGCACGTAGGGCTCGAGCGGGTCGGCCGGGTGGGTGAGGTCGACGAAGAGGGTGATGCCGTACCGCTCGAACGCGCCCAGGCGTCGTACCGCGAGCTCCGGGTCGGACGACCCGGGGTACTCGCCCGCGAGCAGCCCGTCGGCCACCCGGTAGCTGTCGCGAATGGGGATCTCCACGCGCATCGCGCAGCGTACGCTTCGCGCGTGGACGCAGATCCCGTCGAGCTCCGCGTGCTCGGTTGCCTGCTCGAGAAGCAGCGGACGACGCCGGACCAGTACCCCCTGTCGCTGAACGCGCTGCGTCTGGCCTGCAACCAGACGACGAATCGCGACCCGGTCGTCGCCTACGACGAGCGGGAGATCCACGAGGCGCTGCAGCGGCTCGCCCGCCGCGGTTGGACGCGGCTTGCGAGCGGGGCGGGGAGCCGGGCGGCGAAGTACCGGCAGCTCTTCGACGAGGCGCTCGGGCTCGCCGACGACGAGGTCGCAGTCCTCTGCGTGCTGCTGCTCCGTGGGCCGCAGACCTCCGGCGAGTTGAACCAACGCACCGGGCGCCTCCATGCATTCGCCGGCCTCGACGAGGTTCACGGGACGCTCGATCGCCTCGCGAGGCGGGAGCTCGTCGAGCGGCTCGGGCGCCGTCCCGGCCAGAAGGAGGACCGGTACCGGCATCTTCTGGGAGCGGACGCAGTCGTCTCCGATCCAGCCGCGCCGCGTGACGCGGCAGGCGCGTCGACGCCCACCGAGAGCACCGAGCTGGAGATGCGGGTCGACGCGCTCGAGGCCGAGGTCGCCCGCCTGCGGCAAGCCCTCTCGAGGCTCGAGGCGGCGGACGGCCGCGACCGAGCCGGCCGCGACTGAGCGGCCGCGAGCACGGGCAGTCGGCGACCTCGGCCACGCGCGCGGCGGCTCGGGTCGGCCGCCGGGGCTCACGGGCCGTGAACGCCGGGGAGCCAGCGATCGCCGGACAAGGCGGCTGCTAGGAGCGCGGGTCGCTAACGGCGGGCATGTAGCTCCAGACGAAGCGATCGGCGGCGGGGCGGTGGAAGGGTGCCGCGAACGCGTGGATCGCGGCCGCGACGGTCGCGAGCGAAGGCCGTGGCGCCGCGGGAGCGCTTCGGGGAGCCGCGTTTGCCTCGGTGATCAACGCGAGTCCGCCGGCCCGGTGCAGCTTGAGCAGGTTGTGGACGGCGCAGGTGAAGCGCCACTGCTCGCGAGCAGCGGCCTTGCCGCGTAAGAGCAGCTTGCGGCCGTTCTGCACCGTCTCGATCTGTCCAAAGACCGGCTCGATGATCGCTTTGCGGCGGGCGTAGACGGCGCGGCCCTTCTTCGTTTGCAGCTTGCGCGCCATCCGCTGTTTCGGCGTCGCGGTGCGTGGGATCGGTCCGCGCGGCGCCGGCGGCTGCGGCTCTGTGTGCTTGAAACGGCCGGTCGCTATGTGCGGGTCGAGCCCGTGCTCGACGGTGATCCGGATGTTGTCCTCGGAGAAGTAGCCGGCGTCCGCGCTCAACGTCGCGCCCGCCGGCAGCTCGGCGCCGATCGCCTTCAGGTTGCCGGCCAGCTGGGCGAGCGCCGGCTCGAGCTGGCGCGCGTCCGGCGCCTCAGCGGAGAGCTCGGCCGCGACGATCACCTGCGCGGTCGCATCGACGACCGCTTGGCCGTTGTAGCACTGGTGGAACGCACCGTCGGCGGTCTTCATGATCTTCGACTCCGGATCGGTGAAGTTGCGCTGCGCGCGCGGCTTCGGCTTGAAAGGGTCGCGCCCCTTCGGTGGCCGGCGCGGCCTCTTTCCGGCTGCGTCCAGCTCGGCGCGGGGTAGTGCGCGGATTTTTGTGTATCCGACTGGTCTGTCCGGCCCGGTCGTGAGGCTCGCGGCGTAGCCGCGTGCCGAGCGATCGGGCCGGGTGGCCCGGAAGGAGGCCCTGATGGGCAAGCACAGTGAGATCCCGGACGAGCTGATCGATCAGCTGTTGGGGGAGTATGAGGGGCCGGAGCAGTTGACCGGCCCGGACGGGTTGATCAAACCAGCTGCGCAGGCGGCTGATCGAGCGGGGCTGCCGGCGCGGAGCTCGCCGACCATCTCGGCTACCCGCCGGGTGGCGAGCCGGATGAGGAGCAGCCGAACCGGCGCAACGGCGTCTCGCAGAAGACGCTGCGGACGGTGGACGGGCCGCTGACGGTCGAGCTGCCCCCGTGATCGCGACGCGTCGTTCGAACCGCGGATCGTGCCCAAGCACAGCCGCACGTTCGACGGCTTCGACGAGCAGATCCTCGCCCTGTACGCCGGCGGGATGACCACCAGGGAGATCCAGCGGCACCTGCGCGAACTGTACGGCGTCGACGTCTCCGACGGCCTGATCTCGCAGGTGACGGCGTCGATCCAAGACGACGTCAAGGCGTGGCAGTCGCGGCCGCTCGAGCAGCTGTACGTCGTTGTCTACCTGGACGCGATGCAGGTGGCGATCCGCGACCAGCAGGTCGTGCGCAAGAAGGCCGTCTACGTCGCGATCGGCGTCACCCTGGACGGCGAGCGCGACGTGCTGGGCCTCTGGGTCGAGAAGACGGAGGGGCCCGCTTCTGGACGAGCGTGCTCACCGAGCTCAGAAACCGCGGCGTCACCGACATCCTGTTTGTCTGCACCGACGGCCTGACCGGCTTCCCGGACGCGATCGACGCTGTCTTCCCGCTGGCGGTCAACCAGACGTGTGTTGTCCATCTCGTCCGCCAGTCGTTGCGCTACCTCTCCTGGAAGGAGCGCAAAAGCTGCGCCAGCGAGCTCAGGCGCCTCTACACCGCCCCGGACGCCGACGCCGCCCGGAAGGTGCTCGAGGAGCTGACCGCCGCCTGGGCCGACAGCACCACCAAGACCGCCGCGTTGCAGGTCTGGGACAGGGCCTGGGACCGCTTCATCCCCTTCCTCGCCTTCCCCACCGAGATCCGCCGCGTTGTCTACACAACAAACACGGTCGAGAGCCTACACATGCAGATCCGCAAAACGATCAAGACCCGCGGCCACTTCCCCAACGACCACGCCGCCCTCCGCCTGATCTGGCTCGCGATCAACCGAGCGAACACGCACTGGCGAACCGGTTACAACTGGACGACCGCCATGGCCGTCCTCCGCATCCACTTCGGAGACCGCATCCCCGACAACACCTAATCACCCACCGATACACAGAAAAACGCGCAGGCTCCGGCGCGGCGTGCCTCCTCGCGCGCGGCCGCCTCGGCCTCGAGCGCCCGCTTCGCCTCGCGGATCCGCTCGAGCCGCTGCTCGCGCCGCTGCAGCTGCTCGGGCAGCTCGTCGCCACGACGATCCGGACCGTAGCGCTCGTCCTCGGCAGCATCGACCGCCTCTGCCTCGGAAAGCAGCGCCCGCACGTTGGCGCGGATCTCGGCGATCTCGGCGTCCAGCTGCGCCTCCGCCCGCAGCATCCGCTCATAGCTCATCGCCTTGTGCCGCGAGGCGTTCGCGCGCAACTTCGTCCCGTCCAGGGCAAGCGTCCCCAGCCCGACCAGCTCTGCCCGCTCGCACAGCCGCAGCGCCTGCACGAACAACTCCCCCAGCGCCTCGAGATGGCGGCCACGGAAGCGGGCGATCGAGCGGTAGTCGGGATGCTGGTCCGCGCACAGCATCCGCACCGCCACATCCTCAAACGTCGCCCGCTCCAGCTTGCGCGAGGAAGCAACGCCGGTCGCATAGCCGTACACGAGCAGCTTCACCATCAGCCGCGGGTCGTAGGGCGGATAGCCGCGCCCCTCCCCGTAGGAGTCGTAGATCGCCGACAGATCGAGCGCCCCGGTCTCGACCAGATCGGAGACGAAATAAGCGAGATGCCCCTCCGGCAGCCACTCCGACAACACCGGCGACAGCAACAGCACCTGCTCCGGGTCGTAGGACCGAAACGTCTTCTCCTCGCCGGCCGGCCGCCGCTCCCCGACAAGCGCCGACGGCTCGACCTCGACCAGCCGCCCCTGCCCCTCAACCGCCTCCACCGCCGCAGCCCCCATCGCCTCCTCCTCGACTCGACGCCAAAAACGAGGCTAGGACCCCGCCCGGATGGACCCGCTTACTGACCGGCGCTCCTAGGCCCCCGCGGCCGCGTTCGTCCCGGCCGGCGCGAACATCGCGACGAGGCGGTCGAGCTCGCGCTCCCCCGCCGACGACGATCCGGATCCGGTCGTCCGCGAGCGCCTCCCGCATGCCGACCGCACCCTCGACGAGGGCGTGGAGCGAGGCGGGGTGCGCCTCGACGACGAGGTCCGGCTTCTCCGCGGGCAGCTTCGTCGCGACGAGCTCGCCGGCCGAGACGTGCACCGAGATCGTCTCGCCGCCGACGAACCGCACCTCGTACACGCCGTCGATCGCAGCCTCGGGCCGGAAGCGCGCATGAACGGCGTACATGCTCCAGCAGTCCGCGGGATCCGGGGCGCCGAGCGTCTTGGCGCCCCAGCCGGCGAGCGCGCGCAGCACTGGGTCCAGCGCGCGGCCGTGCTCGGTCAGCTCGTAGACGGTCACCGCCCATGGCGGCGGGAGCTTCGTCTTGCGAACGACGCCGGCAGCCTCGAGGCCACGGAGGCGAGACGTGAGAATGTTCGAGCCGATCCCCGGCAGCGCCTCCGCGAGGTCCGTGTACCGGCGCTGGCCGAGCATCAGTTCGCGCACGATCAGGAGCTCCCAGCGGTCGCCGACCTGGTCGAGCGCGTGGGCGACGGGGCAGTACTGGCCGTAGCGCTTCACACACGCATTGTATGTTCTCGATGAAAGTTCGGTTGTCCGCACTCTTTGTACGGAAGACCGTACTTCCGATTCGAAAGCCAGCGAGCTAGCGTCCGGTCGTCAACGAACGGAAAGGTGACGTACCTCATGGTTGCTTCCGGAACTCGCAAGTGGTGGGCGCTGGCGCTTCTGAGCGTCGTCCAGTTCATGCTCGTGCTCGACATCGCGATCGTGAACGTCGCCCTCCCGTCGATCAAGGTCGACCTGGGCTTCTCCCAGGAGAACCTCCAGTGGGTGATCAGCGGGTACGCGCTCGTCTTCGGGGGCTTCCTGCTCCTCGGCGGGCGCGCCGCCGACATGCTCGGTCGCAGGCGCCTGTTCCTCGCGGGGCTCGTCGTGTTCACGTCGGCGTCGCTGCTCGCGGCCCTCTCGTGGAACGAGGCGTCGCTCGTCGGCGCCCGCGCGATCCAGGGCCTCGGCGCGGCGATCATCGCCCCTGCGGCGCTCTCGATCCTCATGACCACGTTCGCCGAAGGGAAGCAACGCAACATCGCGCTCGGCGTCTGGGGTGCGGTGGGCGGCTTTGGTGCCGCCGCGGGCGTCCTGCTCGGGGGCGTCTTCACCGATCTCCTGAGCTGGGAGTGGATCTTCTTCCTCAACCTGCCGATCGGTGTCGCCGCGCTGGCGCTGGCGCCGGTGCTCCTCGGGGAGAGCCGCGACGTCCGCGCCAAGGGCTTCGACGCGCTCGGCGCGGTTCTCGTGACCGGCGGCCTCACGACCGCGGTGTTCGGGATCACGCAGGCGAACGACTGGGGCTGGAGCTCGGGCCGGACGATCGGCGTCTTCGTCGCGGCCACCGTCCTCCTCGCCGGGTTCGTCCTGCGCGAGACGCGGACGGCGCACCCGCTCATGTCGTTCTCGATCTTCCGGATCAAGACGGTCGCCGGCGCGAACATCGCCGGCTTCATCCTCGGCACGGCGCTGTTCTCGATGTTCCTGATGCTGACGCTCTACATGCAGCAGGTGCTCGGGTACTCGCCGCTCGAGACGGGGATTGCGTACATCGCCGTCGCGGGGACGTCGATCGTCTGGGCGATGGTCGCGCAGCAGCTCGTGACGCGCGTCGGCGTGAAGCCGGTGCTCGTCAGCGGGATGAGCCTGCTCACGGTCGGTCTCCTGTACTTCACGCAGGTGTCGGTCGGCGGCTCGTACCTCGGCGACCTGCTGCCCGGCTTTCTCGTGATCGCGATCGGTATGGCGTTCTCGTTCGTCTCGATCTCGATCGCGGCGCTGGCGGGTGTCCAGGCGAGGGACGCGGGCCTGGCATCCGGGCTGATCAATACGTCGCAGCAGATCGGCGGCGCGCTCGGCATCGCCGTGCTCTCGTCCGTCGCGGTCGCGCACACGACCGACGCTGCGAGTGCCGGCGACGCGATGCCGCACGCGCTCACGACCGGGTTCCAGGCGGCCTTCTGGGTCGGCGCGGCTGTAGCCGCGGTCGGGGTCCTCGCCTCGCTCGTGCTGATCCGCAAGGACGAGCTCGCGGTCGTCCCGGCCGGCGACGAAGAGCGCGAGGCCTACGCGATGGCCGCGTAGGAGGCGCGGCGATCACCGCTCAACCTTCGGGGGACCCGGCACTCGCCGGGGCCCCCGTCCGCTCGGGCGCGCCCGAGACGGTCGGGCCTCAGCGGGCCACGGGCTAGACGATCCGGGTCTGCCAGGTCGAGGGATCCGTCGCGGGATCGCTGAGGTACTCCTCCCACATCTCGCTCGCGAGCGTGACGCCCTGCCCGGCGCACCAGCGGGACAAGGCGTCGTAGGTCTCGGCCATCGTGTCGTAGGGGCCGACGTGTACGGTGACGACCGCCCGGCCTTCCGCACGCGTCCCCACCGTCACCTCGCCTCCGTCGCCGTCCCATCCCTCGACCGGGAACCCGGCCGTCACGTCGACCGTCTCGGTCGGCATGCCGTGGTAGAGGCCGAAAGGCGGCCCCGCGATCGTGCCACCACCGTCTCAAACGGCCGCGGCAACGGCGTGAAACGCCTCCGCGAAGAACCCGGGGGCTCCGCCATCGGCACGATGCGACGCACGGCCGCGATCCGCCGGCCTGGCACGTCCACGAGCTCGAATCGATCCATTGCGACTCCCGGGCGTGGAGCGACGGAGAGCACGAGACATCCCTCGGCAGGGGACCTCGTGGCGGTCCGCACGCTACCGTGACGGCATGGCCAGCAAGCGGCGATGGTCGGACCTGCCTCCCGTGGCGCGGACGGCGATCGTGCTGGGCTGGCTCGCCGAGCTCGTCGTCACCGCCGTTGCCCTGCGCGACCTCGTTCGCCGGCCGGCCGCGAAAGTGCGGGGACCGAAGCCGCTGTGGGGGATCGGGCTGTTCGTGCAGCCGGTCGGCTCGCCCCTCTACCTCCTCTGGGGCCGCCGTCGCGTCTCGTAGCGGCGTCGGCGCAGCGTCCCGCGCGACTATCGGCACGAAACTGGCACGAAACCGGCACAGACCCGTCACGCTTTCGCCGGTACTGTCGGTATCCCCTGGGAGGGTGGGGGCTAGGGATGGGACCAGAAAACGTGCGGAGCGCCGCCATGACGACGAACGAGGCCATGACGACGAACGAGCAAGAGCCCCACGAGGGAACCCTGGCCGCTCCCGTTCGAGCCGACGGCACCGGACGCGGCCCCGAGCCGGATCGTAAGCTGCTCGACGCCGTCGGCGGGCTCGTCGATCAACTCGTCGACCGGATCCTGCTGAGCCCCGAGCGCGTCACCTCGGCGGTGGAGGGCAAGCGGCTGATCTCCCTCGACGACGACACGGAGGACGTGGCAGACCGCGTCCAGCGCGTCGCGGTGATCGCGACCCCTGTCGTCCGCACGCTGGCGCGAGGCTCGCGGTTTCTCCCGCGCGTCCCGTGGGTGCTCGTGGCCAGTACGACCGCCTCTCTCGTCGTAACGCTCCGCGCGGGCGTCCGCGAGGTGCGGGTCCTCGGCTCGCTCGTCGCCCACCGCCTCGAGCAGGCGACCGGCCGTCCCGCCGACCCGGCGCTCGTCAAGCGGCTGACGCTTTCGCTCTACCTCTCGCCGCGCCGGACGCCCGAGCCAACGGACGACCTTCCTCTGGCCAGACTCGTGCGCAAGTGGCTGTTCCGCGGCGCGATCGGCAAGGACACGCGCAAGGCGGCCTGGAAGGCCCTCGACGCAGCCGAACGGCTCGACGTCGCGACGCTCGAGTCGCGCTGGCGCCACGGCTGAGCGCGGCTCGGCGCGGACCCGCGCTCCCCGACTGCCGGGCCGCTCCCGGCGAGGGTGAGGCCGTCGCCGGAGGGCCGCCGCCACACAGCGACCCTCCGGCGACGTCACCCCTCAGGCTGGCGTGACCCGCTGCCGGCGGACGGCGAACGCTCCGCCGATGATCAGCAGGCCCGCGCCGGCCAGCCCGCCGACCACGGCCGCGGTCCCGGCGTCGACCGACGGCAGGTCGAGCGACGAGCCCGGCGCCGGCGCCGCGGGCGCGGCGAGGTCGCGTGCGGTCGTAGCGTCGCCGCTGCCGAGCGCGGTGGCGATCGCCGGGTCGATGCCGCGCTCGACGAGGGTTGCCTCGTCGTTCCCCGGGCGCGTCAGGCCGATGCCGCGGGCGGCCGAGCCCGTCTCGTCGTGGATCGCCGCGGACGCTGCGAGGCTGCCGGCCGTCGCCGCCTCGCCGTGGCCCGGGACGGCCGCCCCCGCGGCACGCACCTCGCGCGCCGTCGCCGCCTCGCCGTGGCCCGGGACGGCTGCGGCTCCGATCGTGCCGCCTCCGCTGGCGTCCATGGCGGTTCCGATCGCGCCGCCTCCGCTGGCGTCCATGGCGGTTCCGATCGTGCCGCCTCCGCTGGCGTCCATGGCGGTTCCGATCGTGCCGCCTCCGCTGGCGTCCATCGCGGTTCCGATCGTGCCGCCTCCGCTGGCGTCCATCGCGGTTCCGATCGCGCCGCCTCCGCCGGCGTCCATCGCGGTTCCGATCGCGCTGCCTCCGCCGGCGTCCATCACGGCGCCGATCGCGCCGCCTCCGCCCGCGTCGGGCACCTGCCCCGACGCCGTCGCCGCCATCAGCGCCGCCGAGGACGCGCCCACCGCGACGAGGAGCACGAGCTCGCGCATCCCGTGCGCCTCGAAGTCCGGGTGCTCGAGCGCGCGGTGGAGCTCGGCCCGGTCGAACGCGAACGTCACGGGCCCGGCGCCGGCGCCTGCCAGGACGGTCTCCAGGTCCTCCCGCTGCCACGCGACGCTGATGTCCCGCGGCTCGTCTGCGCCCGGCTTGACGGACAGGATCAGCTCGAGCGGCATGTCGGAGGAAAGCGCCTCCTCGATCTCGTCGCGCTCGAGCGTGACCGTCGCAGCGTCGGGACGCTCCGCTACGTCCGCCGACGTGCCGGCCAGCCTCGCCGTCGCGCTCGTCCCAGTGACCTGCATGGGCCCTCCCTTCGTCGTGCGCCGCACGCGCGGCGCGCCACCCAACGAGACGGAAGCTCACGCCGCGATCTTCCGTCTTCGTTGCGATTGTGACATGTCTCGGCTCCGGGGGACAGCTGCGCTGCCCGAAAGAGGAGGGCCGAGGTGCACTAGCCGTCGTCCGGCTCGCCCTCGAGGCCGTGCTCGGCGAGCCATGCTCGCGCAAGGCGCTTCTGCGCGCGCGTCAGCCACCCCCGGCCACGAGGTCGCGGAGCTCGTCGCGGTCGAGCCGTGCGAGGTCTCCGATCCGCATCAGCACGGCGGCGTACCCGTTCCAGTGTGGGGTCGTGAAGAAGATCCCGCGGTCGTCCGCGACCATGATCTCCTTCTCGCCCTCGTCGGCGACCTTGAACACGAGCACGTCGTCGAGCCGCTCGCCCGTTTGCGGGTCGATCGCGTCCGGTCGCCGGCTGCGGTGGAAGCAGAAGAACTTGCCGTGCACAGAGTAGGTGGGCCGTCCGTCGTCGGAGACGTGCTTCTCCGCCTGCGGCATTGCGAGCGCCAGCGCGTCCAGGTCGCGCATGGTTGCCATGGACACAGTCTGCACGACGGCGTGTCCGGCGGATCGTCCGCCGCAGCCTCCGAACGGCGTCCCGCGCGCCGTGCGGCATGGTTCCTGCGATCCCTCACGGTCGGAGCGTGGCTGCTTGCGCCGTGCCCGTCTTGGACGCCAGGTCGGACCTCGTTCCCCCTTGGTGCAGTCCGCTCCGGCGCCCCGGCAACACCGGCCAGCGGTGCGCGCTAGCGTCGGGGCGGCCACGTTCATGCCGAGAGGGGGCGAAGATGACCGACGTGATCGTCACGACCATGAACGACCTGCCCGGGTACCGCGTCGCCGAGGTCTACGGCGAGGTATTCGGCCTCACCGTCCGCAGCCGCAACATCGGGTCGGATATCGGCGCGAGCCTCAAGGGCCTGATCGGCGGCGAGGTGAAGGGTTACACGAAGATGCTCTCCGACAGCCGGCTCCAGGCGGTCGAGCGCCTGCGCGACGCTGCGCGGGAGACCGGTGCGAATGCGGTGATCGCGATGCGCTTCGACTGCAACGAGCTCGGCAGCAACATGACCGAGGTCGCCGCGTACGGCACCGCGGTCAGCGTCCAGCGGGCCTGACCGACGCGCAGGCGCTGCTCGGGCGATGGCTCACACGAGAGCCCGGCGCACCGCCTCGTGCCACTTCGCACGGCGCTCGGCGACCTCGTCCGCGTCCATCAGGGGCTCGTACCGCGACCCACGGCGGACCAGCGAGGCAACCTCTGCGGCATCCGACCAGGTGCCGACTGCGAGGCCGGCCAGCGCGGCCGCCCCGAGCGCAGTCGATTCCGCCTCGGCCGCCACCTCGACGGGACAGCCGATCAGGTCGGCCTGCAGCTGCATGAGAAAGCCGTTTGCCGTCGCGCCCCCGTCGGCGCGGAGCACCTCCGCGCGGAGCGGCAGTGCCTCGAGAACGTCCGCGACCTGGTGGGCGACGGCCTCGAGCGCGGCCCGCACGAGGTGCGCACGCGTGGTCCCGCGCGTGAGCCCGCTGATCACCCCGCGCGCATCGGGCCGCCACTGCGGGGAGCCGAGCCCCGTCAGGGCCGGGACGAAATGCACCCCTTCGGTCGACTCGACGCTCGTGGCGAGGCTCTCGCTGTCCGCGGCCGACCCGATCAGGCCGAGCCCGTCGCGCAGCCACTGGAGCGCGGCGCCGCCGACGAGCACCGAGCCCTCGGCTGCGTACCGCCGGCTGGCGCCCGGCTCGACGGCGGCCGCCGTGGTGAGGAGGCCGTCGACGGGCTCGCCCGGGTCGTCACCAAGCACGACGAGGACGAATGTCCCGGTGCCGTACGTCGCCTTGGCCTCGCCGCGCGCGAAGCATCCGTGCCCGAACAGCGCCGCCTGCTGGTCTCCCGCGAGCCCTGCGATCGGCACGCGGTCACCGAGGAGGGACGCCTCGCCGACCACACCGGACGACGGGACGATCCGGGGCAGGACGGCACGGTCGACGCCGAAGAGCGCGAGCAGCTCGTCGTCCCACGCGCCCCGCTCCAGGTCGAGCAGCATCGTCCGCGACGCGTTGGTCAGGTCCGTGACGTGGGCGTCGCCGCCCGTGAGCTTCCACGCGAGCCAGGCGTCGACCGTGCCAAACGCGAGCTCCTCGGGCGGCAACACGGTCCGCTCGAGAATCCACTCGAGCTTCGTCGCCGAGAAGTAGGGATCGGGGACGAGGCCCGTGCGGCTCCGGACGAGCCCGGCCGGGAGCTCGTGACAGCGCGCCGCGGTGCGCCGGTCCTGCCAGACGATCGCCGGGTGCACGGGCCGGCCGGTGCCGCGCTCCCAGACGACGGTCGTCTCCCGCTGGTTTGCGATCCCGATCGCTGCGACGTCGCCGAGACGGACGCCGGCGGCGTCGAGCGCGTCCGTGGCCGCCGCCTCCACGCTCGAGAGAAGCTCGTCGGGATCGTGCTCCACCTGCCCGGGAGAGGGGAAAGACTGGCGGATCTCCCGGTAGCCCCCGCCCGACCGCGTGCAGCTCGTCGTCGACGACCAGACAGGTCGTCCCGGTCGTCCCCTGGTCGACGGCGAGAAGCATGCCGCGTAGTCTCGCGGGCGAACGTCGCCTGCGGCGAGCTTGCGATGGCGGAGGCCGTGATCCGGGGTCGCGGCTACCAGGCCCGGGCTTCGCCGCATCCGGCGGTGCGGCGTTCGCTCAGAGCAGGATCTGGAGCGCGAGGTCGACGGTACAACCCCGTTCGAGCAGCGAGACGGCGCCGTGAAGATCCACCTCCGGCGAGGTCGCCAGCACGGCGGCCGACTCCGCGTCGTAGCCCGCGCGCTCGAGGACGTCGAGGCGCCAGAGCTCCACCCGTTCGAGCTCGAAGTTGGTATCGGTGACGTCGACGATCGACATTGCCTCTCTCTCGTTCGAACGTTCTTCCTCGTCCCTCTATTCGCGGAGACGCGATCTCCGGTGGGAGAGTTGTACGGGCCGAACGTGCAGGAATTGCCGGAGTGGGGTGAAGGAGGTGTAAATCCTCGCCGGCGTCGTACTTGCGGTGGACCGGCCCGCATTCGTAGGATCGTCGCGTGCGCCTCCACAAGAACGCGAAGGTCGAGCTCCTCAAGGGCGTGCCGCTGTTCGCCGCGTGCTCGAAGGCGGAGCTGCAGCGCATCGCCACGCTCGCGGACGAGCTCGATCTCGCGGAAGGCGCGACGCTGATCCGCGAGGGAGAGCGGGGTCGAGAGTTCCTCGTGATCGTCGCCGGCAGCGTGGGTGTGACGCGGGGCGGGCGGAAGCTCCGCGACCTCGGCACCGGTGACTTCATCGGCGAGATCGCGCTCGTCTCCGACGTCCCGCGCACGGCGACGGTGACGGCGACCTCGCCCGTCCGCCTGCTCGTCGTGACCGATCGCGCGTTCCGCGCCCTGATCGAGCAGATGCCGTCGATCGCGACGAAGGTCCTGCAGAGCCTCGGCGAGCGCCTTCACGCGGACGCGGTCTAGGTGGGCCGGGCGCATTCGTAGAATGCGCCGGCGGTGAGCGTCCTCGCGTCGATCCCCTCGCCCAGCTCGGGCACGCTCGACCTCGGCCCGTTCACCGTCCACATGTACGGTCTCACGCTGCTCGCGGCGATCGCCGTCTGCACGTACGTCACCGGGCGGCGGTGGGTCGCCCGTGGGGGAGACTGGGACCTCATCTTCCGCTGCGCGGTGTGGGGCGTCGCGGCCGGGATCGTCGGCGCGCGGCTCTACCACATCGTCACGAGCTGGAACGAGGTGCCGGACGAGTGGTGGGGCGTGTTCGCGATCTGGCAGGGGGGCTCGGCGTCTGGGGCGGGATCGCAGCCGGGTGCCTCGTCGGCGGGATCATCGCGAAGCGCGCCGGCGTGGACGTGTGGCTCCTCGCCGACTGCCTGGCGCCCGGGCTTCTCCTCGCCCAGGGCATCGGTCGCCTCGGGAACTGGTGGAACCAGGAGCTCTTCGGCAAGCCGACCGACCTGCCATGGGGGCTCGAGATCGACTCGCCGCCCTTCCCGTACGCGCCCGGGACGACGTTCCATCCGACCTTCCTCTACGAGCTGATCTGGGACTTCGCGATGGCCGCCGTGCTCGTCTACGTCATCGAGCGGCGGTTCCGCCCGCGGCCGCCGGGCATCTTCGCCGCGTACATCGCGCTCTACTGCCTCGGGCGCTTCTTCGAGGAGCTGCTGCGAATCGACCCGGCCCACCACTTCGCCGGGCTGCGACTCAACGCCTGGGTCTCGCTGATCGGGATCGCGGTCGGCGTCACGTGGTACGTGCTCTCCCAGCGCCGTGACGGGCCTTCCCGTCCCAGGAGGAAGAAGGCGAAGCCGGCCGCCCCGGCGCGCAAGATGGTCGTCCCGCACGGCCGGCGCGTCCGACCGCCCGGCTAGATTCGCCCTGTGCCGTCGGCGGTTCGCGACCTCGAGCTGGACCTCGACGCGTTCGAGGGCCCGTTCGACCTCCTCCTGACGCTGATCCTCAAGGAGCAGCTCGAGCCCGCGGAGATCGACATCGCCTCCATCGTGGTGGCGTTCGTCGAGCACCTAACCGCGCGCGATCGGATCGACCTCGACGCGTGCGGCGAGTTCCTCGTCCTGATCGCGGCGCTGCTCGAGATCAAGGCGCGTCAGCTCTTCCCCGAGGAAGGCGCCGAGCTGGCGGAGCTCGAGCCCGAGGAGGCGGCCGAGGAGCTGGCCCGCCGGCTCGCCGAGTACCGCCGCATGAAGGAGGCCGCGAGCTGGCTGCGGGAGCGCCTCGAGACCGAGCGCGCACGCTACTTCCGCCTCGGCCCGGCACCGCTCGCGCCGCAGGCCGAGCGACGGCTCGCGCCGCAGGACCCGGCACACCTCGTTGCCGCACTGAGAGGACTTGCCGTGCCGCCGCCGAAGGTGTCCCTCGCGCATATGGCCCTCCGCTTCCCGCCCGTCGCGCAGTTCCTCGAGCGGTTCCGCGCGGTTCTGCGGCGCCGCAGCGTGTTCGACTTCGACGGCGAGGTCGCGGGCCTCTCCCGCGTCGAGCAGGCCGTCGCGTTCCTCGCGTTGCTCGAGCTGCGCAGGGCGGGTGAGGTCGCGCTCGCGCAGGCCGCCCCGTTTGCCCCGATCCGCGTCTCGCGTCACGAGGCAGAAAGGAGTCACGCGTGGACCGTTCGCTCCGCCTGATCTCGACCGACGCGATCGTCGGTACCCCGATCGACGCGCTCGCCCGGACGGTCGAGGCGCTGCTCGTCGTCGCCTCGCAGCCACTGACCGTCGACGAGCTCGTCGCCGCCACGGAGGACGACGCCGAGCGCGTCGAGACGGCGCTCGGGCTCCTGCGCGAGCGCTACGCCGAGGGGCGCAGCGGGATCGTTCTCGAGCGCGTGGCGGGCGGCTACGCCCTCCGGGCCTCGCGCGAGGCGGCCGAGGCGTGCGGGCGCCTGTTCGAGCGTCCGGTCGAGCGCGGTCTCTCGCAGGCGGCGCTCGAGACGGTCGCCATCGTCGCGTACCTGGGGCCTGTCTCGCGCCCCGAGATCGCGCGGATCCGCGGCGTCGCGGCGGACTCGGCCGTCGCCTCGCTCGTGGAGCGCGGCCTCGTCGCCGAGGCGGGGCGCGAGAGCGGGCCGGGAGGCGCCGTCCGCTACCGCGTGACGCCCCTCTTCGAGCGCGTCTTCGGTCTCGACTCGCTCTCGGAGCTGCCGCGGCTCGACGACCTCGGCGGCGAGACCGAGGCGATCCGCGAACGGTTGCTCGCCGTCGCCGAGGCGCGCGCCTCGTAGAGTCGCGTCAGATCTGCCAGGTGCCGGCGCGGAGGATCGGCACCGCCGTGCCGTCGGCGCCGAGTCCGTCGACCTCCAGCTCGGGCGAGCCGATCATGAAGTCGACGTGGACGCGACTCCGGTTGACGCGCGCCCGGTCGGCCTCGGTGTCGACGCAGTGCTCGTAGGCGCTGCCGAGCGCGATGTGGCTCGCGGCGTTCTCGTCGATGAGCGTCTCGAAGAAGGTCGTCCCGAGCGCGCCGATCCGCCCCTCCCCGTCGACGAGAGCGAGCTCGCCGAGCCGGGCGGCGCCGTCGTCCTTGGCGGCGATCGAGCGGAGCGTCGCGGCGCCGCGCTCGGCGTCCACCTCGACCGCGCGGCCTCCCTCGAACTCGACCCGGATCCCGTCGATCATCGCGCCGTAGACCTCGAGCGGACGCGTCGCGGTCACGTACCCGTCCGCGCGCGTCGGATCGGGCGCGGTGAACAGCTCCTCGCTCGGGACGTTCGGGAAGTAGCGCAGCCCGTCGACAGTCGTCGAGTTGCCGGCGTGCCAGTTCGACGAGGGAAGGAGGCCGACGGTCAGGTCCGTGCCTGGCCCGCGCAGGCGGATCGCGTCGAAGCGCCTCTCGGTCAGGCGGTCGGCGGTCTTCTCGAGCTGCTGCGCGCGCGCCTGCCACGCGTCCGCGGGATCGGGCTCGTCGAGCCGGCAGACGTGCGCGATCTCCTCCCAGAGCCTGTCGTACGCCTCGGCGGGGTCGGCGTCCGGGTAGACGAGCCGGGCCCAGCCGAGGGTCGGCGCGGGTGCGACGCACCAGTTCGTCGTACCACGGTTGATGACGTCGCTCGTGTTCGGGAGGTAGGGGAGGAGATCTCGTCCGGCCCGCGCGGGATCGACGCCGGCGAGTGCCTCCGGGTCGGCCGGGCCGTTCAGCGAGATGCGTGCGCCGTGCTCGTCCGACAGCCACTCCAACCGGTCGATCATCCATTGCGGCACGAAGTCGAGCGTCGACTCGTCCGCGTGGACGAGCCGCTCGCGCTTGACGCGAGGGTCGAAGGTGAACACGTCGACCCAGCGCGCCCCACGCTCGTACGCCGCCCGCGCGACCTCGCGCGTGAGCGCCTCCTTGCCGACGTACGTCGTCACGGCGAGCACCTGGCCCGGCTGCACGTTGGCGCCGTATTCGACGACGAGGTCGGCGAGGCGGCGCGTGAGATCGGCGTGGTCGAGCACGGAGCGGCAGCGTAGTCGCGCGAGAATGCCCTCGTGCGCCTGAACGCCTACCTCGCCCGCGCGGGCGTCGCCTCTCGCCGCGGCGCGGACGAGCTCATCAAGTCCGGGCGCGTCACGGTCGACGGGAAGCCCGGCGAGCTCAACACGTTCGTCGGCGCGACCGACGTCGTCCGGGTGGACGGGCGCGAGGTCGGCAAGCAGGCTCTCAGGCACGTCCTCCTCAACAAGCCGCGCGGGACGATCACGACCGCGCGGGACCCGAAGGGGCGTCCCACGGTCGTCGACCTGGTCGGCGGCGACGTCCGTGTCGTCCCGGTGGGCCGGCTCGACCGCGACACGACGGGTGTCCTCCTGCTGACGAACGACGGCCCCCTCGCGCACCGCCTCGCCCATCCGCGCTACGGCGTCGAGAAGACGTACGTGGCAGATGTCACCGGTGAGCCCGGCGACGACGTCGTCAGCGCGCTGGCCCAGGGCGTCGAGCTCGAGGACGGCCGCACTGCGCCCGCCCGCGTGCGCCGCCTCGGCCCGTCCCGGCTCGAGCTCGTGCTGCACGAGGGTCGGAACCGCCAGGTGCGGCGGATGCTCGAGGCTGTCGGCCACCCGGTCGTCAGGCTCCGCCGCGCGCGGTACGCCGGCCTCGGCCCGGGGCGCCTGCGCCCCGGCGCATGGCGCGAGCTGACGCGCGACGAGGTGCGAGCTCTGCGCCGGCTCGTGGGGCTCTAGCGTCGAGCACCGCCGCGGCGATCGCGAGGGTGCGGGTCACGGCTGCCCGAGCCGCACGAAGCCCATCCTCTCGTACATCGCCTCGAGCGTCGGAGTCGAGGCGGCCCGTGCCTTGTCCGCGCCGAGCGCGAGCAGCCGCAGGAGCTCCGGCTCGTCAGCACGTAGCTCGAGGTACCGGCCCCGCACCGGCTCGAGGAGCGCGACGACCGCGTCGCCGACGTCGCGCTTGAGGTCGCCGTAGCCCGAGCCGTCGTAGGCGACCTCGATCTCGCCGGGCGTGCGGCCCGTCGCGACGGCGAGGATGTCGATCAGGTTCGAGACGCCGGGCTTGTCGTCTCCCCGGCGGATCTCCCTCCCGGAGTCGGTGACCGCGGAGCGGAACTTCCTGCGGATCGTGTCGGGCTCGTCGAGGAGCTTCACGGTGCCCTGCTCGGTGCCGCCCGTGGTGGACATCTTCCGCATCGGCTCCTGGAGGTCCATGATGCGTGCGCCGACGTCCGGGTAGATCCCCTCCGGCACGACGAACGTCTTGCCGAAGCGCGCGTTGAACCGCTCCGCGATGTCGCGGGCGAGCTCGAGGTGCTGGCGCTGGTCTTCGCCGATCGGGACGCGATGTGTCTGGTAGAGCAGGATGTCGCCGGCCATCAGCACCGGGTACGTGAACAGGCCGGCCGAGACGAACTCTCGGCGGTCGGCCTTGTCCTTGAACTGCGTCATGCGGCCCAGCTGGCCGTACGAGGTGACGGCCGAGAGCAGCCAACACGCCTCGGCGTGTGCGGTGACGTGGCTCTGCGCGAACACGGTCGACCGCTCCGGGTCGAGGCCCGTCGCGATCAACATCGCGAACAGGTCGAGTGTCCGGTCGTGCAGGTCGCGCGGATCGTGCTCGACCGTGATCGAGTGCAGGTCGACGATGCAGAAGTACCCCTCGCCGAGCTCCTGCGTCTGCGCGTACTGGCGGAAACCGCCGATGAAGTTGCCGAGGTGCTTGTCGCCCGTCGGCTGAATGCCCGAGAAGATCCTCATGGGTTCCTTTCGTCCGCTTCGCGGCCGAAAGGAACCTAGACGTGCCCCCGGCCGCTACCAGATGTCGGTGCGGGGCGCCAGAAGAGACAGTGGCGGTCGATGCCGGACATGCCCACTGTTTAGCCGTTTTGACCCGAAGCGTCAAAACGGTCGCGACTACACTCGACCGCATGGCGATCGCCGAGCCCTGGACACCCTCCTCGTGGCGCTCGCTGCCCGCGCTGCAGCAGCCGGGCTGGCCCGACCCGGTCGCGGTCGACGCCGTGCGCGAACGGCTGCGGCAGCTGCCGCCGCTCGTGTTCGCGGGCGAGGCGCGCGCCCTCCAGCGCGCGCTCGGAGAGGCGGTCGAGGGCCGCGCGTTCCTCCTCCAGGCGGGCGACTGCGCCGAGTCGTTCCGGCAGGTCTCCGCGATCGCCATCCGTGAGCGCCTCAAGGTGCTGCTCCAGATGTCGGCCGTCCTGACGTACGGCGCGACGCTGCCCGTGGTCAAGGTCGGGCGGATCGCCGGCCAGTTCACGAAGCCGCGCTCCGCGCTCACGGAGCGCGTGAACGGCGTCGAGGTGCCGTCGTTTCGCGGGCACGCGATCCATTCCGACGAGCCGACCGCGGATGCCCGCGTGCCCGATCCCGAGCGGATGGTGCAGGCGTACTACCAGGCAGTCTCCACCCTGAACCTCCTGCGCGCGTTCACCAAGGGCGGCTTCGCCGACCTGACCCAGGTCCACACGTGGAACCAGGAGTTCGTGTCGAGCTCGCTCGAGGGCAGGCGCTACGAGGTGATCGCGAACGAGATCGGTCGCGCCCTCCGGTTCATGCAGGCGATCGGGATCGACCTCGCCGACGAGCACACGATCCACGAGGTCGACGTGTGGACGAGCCACGAGGCGCTGTTGCTCGACTACGAGGAGCCGCTCGCCCGCCGCGACTCGACGACGGGCGATTGGTACGCGTGCTCGGCGCACTTCCTCTGGATCGGCGAACGGACGCGCCAGCTCGACGGGGCGCACGTCGAGTTCCTCGCCGGTGTCGAGAACCCCGTCGGCGTCAAGGTCGGGCCGGCGGCGACGCCCGACGAGCTCGTCGCGCTCGCCGAGCGGCTGAACCCCCACCGTATCCCGGGACGGCTCACGGTCGTGACGCGCCTCGGCGCCGACCTGGTGCGCGACGCGCTGCCACCACTCGTGCGGGCGGTCGGCGAGAGCGGGATCCCCGTCCTCTGGGTCTGCGACCCCATGCACGCGAACACGTTCGTCACGCCCTCGGGGCACAAGACGCGCCGCTTCGACGACGTGCTCCGCGAGATCGAGGGGTTCTTCGCCGCGCACCGCGAGGTCGGCTCCTGGCCCGGCGGCGTCCACCTCGAGATCACGGGCGAGAACGTGACCGAGTGCCTCGGCGGCTCGGAGGAGGTGCTCGAGGAGCAGCTCGACCACCGCTACGAGACGCTCTGCGACCCTCGCCTCAACGCCCGCCAGTCGCTCGATCTCGCCTTCCGCGTCGCGGAGCTGATGCGGGCCGCATGACCGCCTGCGGCGATCATGCGTTCTAGGAGAGCCCCGTGAGCGCGATTGCCGTGCGCACGCTCGCCGTGATCGGCACCGGCCTCATCGGCGCGTCGGCCGCGCTCGGCGCGCGCCGTGCCGGGGCGCGCCAGGTGGTCGGGTGGGACCCCGACCCCGACCATCTCGCGATCGCCGCCGAGCGCGGCGCGGTCGAGGCGGTAGCGGGGCTCGCCGAGGCTGTTGCCCACGCGGAGCTCGTACTCGTCGCAGCCCCGGTCGGAGACCTCCCGCAGACCGTCCGCGAGGTCCTCGACCGCGCGCCCGTGGGGTGCACCGTCACTGACGTCGGCTCGACCAAGGGCCCCGTCTGCGGAGCCGCCGGCGACGACGCGCGCTTCGTCGGGGGCCATCCGATCTGCGGCGCCGAGACCCGTGGCCCCGGCAGGGCGTCGGCCGATCTCTTCGAGGGGGCGACGTGGTTCGTGACCCCGACCGCGACGACCGCACCGGAGCGGCTGCGCGTCGTGCACGGCCTGGTCTCGGCGCTCGGCGCACGTCCCGTCGCGATCGGGCCCGACGCCCACGACCGGCTCGTCGCGGTGACGAGTCACCTGCCGCACGTGCTCGCCAACGTCATGCTGAACCAGGCCGGCTCGACGCGTATCGACGGGCACGACCCGCTGCAGGCCGCCGGGGGGTCGCTCCGGGACATGACCCGGATCGGCGGCGCGAACCCGCGGATCTGGGTCGACATCTTCCTCGACAACCGGGAGGCGCTCGCGGGCGCGCTCGCCGAGCAGCGCCGGCAGCTCGAGCAGGTCGAGCGCGCGCTGGCGGCCGGCGACGCCGGTTTCCTCGCCCGCTGGATCGGCGAGGCGAGTGGGCACCGGCGCCGCATGCTCGCCACCGCCTTCACCGATCCGGGCGAGCTCCACCGGCTCCGGATCCACATCTCCGACCGGCCCGGGGTGCTCGCAGGGATCTTCCAGGCGCTCGGGGCGGAGCGGATCAACGTCGAGGACTTCGAGCTCGATCACGTCTCCTCCGAGCGGGGCGGGACGCTGACGGTGCTCGTCGCCGGCCCCGGTGAGGCCGAACGCGCGCGCAAGCTGCTCGAACAGCAGGGCTACGGCGTCGTCACCGCCCCGGTGATCGACGAGTGACGCTATGTTGTCTATGATGAAGATAAGCGAATCGCATAGAACAATTGGCGATTCGACATTTGTCGGCAACGAGAAACTGCTCAACCATGCGCCTCCGCGGCGGCGGGGGTGCGTGATGCCGAAAAACGGTGTCAGACACCGATTTCTGTCAAGATGGCCGCTTCGGCCATTTCGGATCGGGGGTTGGCGTGAGCGCGGCGGTCGCGTCGGTGCTCGTCGAGCCGGTGCCGGAGCTCGTCGGGCACGTCGAGGTGCCGGGCGACAAGTCGATCTCGCATCGCGCCGTGCTGATCGGCGCGATCTGCGACGGCGAGACGCGGATCTCGGGGTTCGGGCGCTCGGCCGACACCGAGGCGACGATCGCGGCCGTGCGGTCGCTCGGGGTGGACGTCGACGAGCACGGCGCCGAGACGCTCCGCGTATTCGGCAGGGGTCTCCGCGGCCTGTGCGCGCCCGGCCGCTCGATCGACTGTGCGAACGCCGGCACGCTCGTGCGGCTGCTCGCGGGGATCCTCGCCGGCCAGCAGGGCGAGGAGTTCGAGCTGACGGGCGACGAGTCGCTCTCGCGGCGGCCGATGGCGCGTATCGCGGAGCCGCTGCAGAGGATGGGGGCGCTGCTCGAGACGACCGACGGCCACCTCCCGCTCAGGATCGTCGGCCGGCCGCTCGGCGGCATCGACTACGCCCTCCCGGTCGCGAGCGCCCAGGTGAAGTCGGCGGTGCTGCTCGCCGGCCTCTACGCCGGGGGAGAGACGACGGTGGTCGAGCCCGTGCCGACGCGCGACCATACCGAGCGCCTGCTGCAGGCGGCGGGTGCGAGCGTGACCGTCCGTCCGACGAGCGTGACGGTCCGGCCTGCCGGGCGTCTCGCGCTCGGCGAGGTCGAGATCCCCGGCGACTTCTCCTCGGCCGCGCCGTTCGTCGTCGCCGCGACGCTCGTCCCGGGCTCCGAGCTGCACGTCCACGGCGTCAACCTGAACCCGAGGCGCACGGGGCTCCTCGAGATCCTCGAGCGGATGGGGGCGCGGATCACGATCTACAACCGCCGCTCGATCGGCGGCGAGCCGGGCGGAGACCTCGAGGTGCAGTCGGCGACGCTCGTCGGCACGACGGTCGGCGCTGGCGAGGTGCCGCTCGCGATCGACGAGCTGCCGCTGTTCGCCCTCGCCGCCGCCTGCGCGCGCGGCCAGAGCACGCTGCGCGGTGCGGAGGAGCTCCGCGCGAAGGAGACCGACCGGATCGACGCGACCGTCGACGCGCTGCGCTCCCTCGGCGTGCGGGCACGCGCGCGGGACGACGGCTTCGCGATCACCGGCGTTCCGGCGCGGCTTCGGGGCGGCCGCATCGCGAGCTGCGGCGACCACCGGATCGCCATGCTCGGTGCTATCGCGGGCCTCGCGTCGCGCGAAGGCGTTCGGACCGAGGGCGCCGACGCCGTCTCCGTGAGCTTCCCGGGGTTCTTCGAGATGGTCGATCGGCTCCGCCGCTCGACGAGGGCTCAACACCGATGGATCGAATGACCGTTCTACCGCGGCGTCCTCTCCTCCGGGAGCAAACTCCGTGATCGTGGCGATCGACGGCCCTGCCGGCGCCGGCAAGAGCTCCGTCGCCCGGGGGCTCGCCGAGCGGCTCGGGTTCCACTACCTCGACACGGGGGCGATGTACCGCGCGGTCACGTGGCTCGCGTTGCACGAGGGCATCCCGCTCGACGACGGGCTCGCGCTCCAGGCGCTCGCCGCCGCCAACCCGGTCTCGTTCGACGACGGCCGCGGCGTCTCGGTGGCGGGCGAGGACGTGACGGCGCGCATCCGCGAGCCCGAGATCGACGCCGCCGTCCCCGTCGTCGCACGGCATCCCGAGGTGCGCGAGGTGATGCGCGTCCGCCAGCGCGAGCTCGGCCGCCTGGGCGACTCGGTGATCGAAGGCCGCGACATCGGCGTCGTCGTGGTGCCGGACGCGGAGGTGAAGGTATGGCTCGTCGCCGACCCGGCAGTTCGCGCGCGTCGCCGCCACCTCGAGCGGGACGGGCTCGAGATGGAGGAGCTCGCCGCGGAGCTTCGCCGCCGGGACGAGCGCGACTCGGTGAACACGCACCGCGCGCCCGACGCCGTGGAGGTCGACACCACCGATCTCACGCTGGACGACGTGATCGACCGGGTCGCGGCGCTCGTCGAGGCGGCGCGGTGAGCCTGGCCGAGGTGACGTGGGCGCTCGGGCGTCCGACGATCGGCGTCGCGGCGAGGCTCGCGTCCCGCCTTCGGGTGTACGGGAGCGACCGCATCCCGCGCGAGGGCGGCATCGTCGTCGCGTCCAACCACTTCTCCTGGCTCGACCCGCTCGTCCTGGGCGCCTCGAGCCCGCGGGTCGTCTACTACATGGCGAAGATCGAGGCGCATCGCGTGCCGGGTCTCGGGGGTTCATCCGCGCGTTCGGGTGCTTTCCCGTCCGTCGCGGCGAGTCCGATCGCGAGGCGGTGCGCACGATGCGGCGGATCGTCGCGGACGGGTACGCGCTCGGCCTCTTCGTCGAAGGGACGCGCCAGCGGTCGGGGATCCCGGGCGTCGTGCAGCCCGGCGCCGCGATGGTCGCGCTCCAGGAGGAGGCTCCGATCGTCCCGGTCGCGATCCACGGATCGCAGACGTGGAGGCCCGGCAACTTCCGGCCGGTGTCGATCGCATGGGGGGAGCCGATGAGCCTCGCCGGCCTGCCGAAGGGCGGACGCGGCTACAAGGAGGCGTCGGCCCTCGTGCAGGAGGAGATCCGCCGCCTCTTCGACTGGCTCGTCGACCTGCATGCGCTCGGCCGCCCGGACGGTGTCCCGCCGGGGGCGGAACGCCGCTAGCAGAGAGGCGAGAGCGTGCCCGAGCAGCCCGAAGAGATCAGAAGCGCCGGCACCGTGGCGATCGTCGGCTTCCCGAACGTCGGCAAGTCGACGCTCGTCAACCGGCTGACGCAGAGCCGCGCCGCCGTGGTGCACGAGACGGCCGGCGTGACGCGCGACCGCAAGGAGCTCCTCTGCGACTGGAACGGCGTCACCTTCCGGCTCGTCGACACGGGCGGCGTGGACGAGGCGGACACGGGACCGTTCGGCCGCCACATCGCCGGCCAGGCCCGGGCCGCGATCGGCGAGGCCGACCTCGTTCTCTTCGTCGTCGACGCGCGGGCGGGGATCACCCCGGGGGACGAGGAGCTCGCGGCGATCCTGCGCGCGTCCAGGAAGCCCGTGATCGTCCTCGCGAACAAGATCGACGACCCGCGCCGCGACCTCGACGCCCTCGAGTTCCACCGCCTCGGGCTCGGCGACCCCGTCCCGCTCTCCGCCCTCCACGGGCACGGCACGGGCGATCTCCTCGACGAGGTCGTCGCGCGGCTCCCCGGGCGGGACGAGGCGGTCGTCGGCGAGGATGCGATCCGGGTGGCGATCCTCGGGCGCCCGAACGTCGGCAAGTCGTCGCTTCTGAACGCGCTCCTGGGCGAGGAGCGCGTGATCGTCTCGGACGTCCCCGGGACGACGCGTGACACGATCGACACGGTGCTGACGCGCGGCGAGCGGACGTTCGTGCTCGTGGACACCGCCGGCCTGCGACGGAAGCGCCGGCAGCGGCAAGGGATCGAGTACTTCTCGGAGCTCCGTGCGCTCGAGGCGGCCGAGCGCGCCGACGTCGCCCTCGTCCTCGTGGACGCCTCCGAGGGCGTCGTCGAGCAGGACCTCGCGGTCTGTGACGTCGCCCGCAAGGCGGGCTGCTCGACGCTGGTCGTGCTCTCGAAGTGGGACGTCACGGCGATCGACCTCCAGGAGACGCGCGGCCTCTTGAACCGCCGGCTCCGCCAGCGCCCGCCCGCCGTCGCCGTCTCGGCGCGCACAGGCCGCGGCCTGCGGCGGCTCCTCGACCACGTGGAGTCGCTCTTCGACAAGCACGTCGCGCGGATCCCGACCCCCGCTCTCAACCGGGCGCTCGGGGAGCTCAGGGAGGCGCGTCCCGGACCTGCGGGTGCGCGGGGGCGCCGCCTCAAGCTCCTGTACGGGACGCAGACCGCCACGCGGCCTCCGCGCCTCAAGATCTTCGTCAACGACCCGAGGCTCGTGACCCGCGACTACGGCTACTGGGTCGAGAACGAGCTCCGCGCCCGCTTCGAGCTGCAGGGCGTCCCCGTCTCCATCGACTTCCAGCGCTCGGAATGAAGGTCGTCGTCGTGGGCGGAGGGTCGTGGGGCACCGCGTTCGCGCGGCTCCTCGCCGACCACGGCCACGCGGTGACGCTCGCCTGCCGGGACGCGGCCCAGGCCGCCGCGATCCGCGAGACCGGCCGCAATCCGCGCTACCTGAGCGAGGTGGAGCTGACCGGGGTCGGCGCGGCGTCGATCGCCGCCGCGCCGATCGCGGAGGCGAACCTCGTCGTCGTCGCCGTGCCGAGCGCGGCGTTCCACGAGGTCGTACGCGCGCTTCCCGGGCGCGCGCCGATCCTCAGCCTGACGAAGGGCCTCGACCCGGCGACCGGGAACCGCCTCTCGACGCTCGTCGCGAAGCGGCCTGTGGCCGTGCTCTCTGGGCCCAACATCGCGGACGAGGTCGCGCGTGGCCTGCCGGCCGCGGCGGTGATCGCCTGCGAGAGCCTGCCCCTCGCCGTCCAGCTGCAGCTCGCGATCACCTCGACCGCGTTTCGCATCTACGTCAACGACGATCTCGTCGGGGTCGAGCTCTGCGCCGCGGCGAAGAACGTGATCGCGCTCGCGGCCGGCGGCGCGGACGGGCTCGGGCTCGGCGACAACGCGAAGGCGGCCCTCGTCACGCGCGGGCTCGCCGAGATGGGCCGGCTCGCCGAGGTCGCCGGCGCGCGGCCCGAGACCTTCGCCGGGCTCGCGGGGATGGGCGACCTGATCGTCACCTGCTGGTCGAAGTCCGGGCGGAACCGCCGCTGCGGTGAGCTCGTCGCGCAGGGCGCGACGCCGGAGGAGGCGGCCCGCGAGATCGGCATGGTCGTCGAGGGGCTGACGACAGCGCCGATCCTCCGCTCCCTCGCACACCGCCTCGAGGTCGAGATGCCGATCACCGACGGCGTCTGCGCGGTGCTCGACGGGATCCCACTCACCGACCTCGTCGCGCGGTTGATGGAGCGAGACCCGACCGTCGAGTGAGCGTGGGGGCTGGCCGCGCCGCGCGTCGCGGCTAAGGTTCGACGCACGATGAGCGCGCGCACGTTCGAGTTCACGTCGGAGTCGGTCACCGAGGGGCATCCCGACAAGGTCGCCGACCAGATCTCGGACGCGGTCCTCGACGCGGTCCTGGAGGACGACCCCGAGGGCAGGGTGGCATGCGAGACGCTCGTGACCACCGGCCTCGTCGTCGTTGCGGGGGAGATGACGACCGAGACGTACGTCGACGTCCGCTCGATCGTCCGCGAGACCGTCGCTGGTATTGGCTACACCCGCGCGAAGTACGGCTTCGACGCCGAGACCTGCGGCGTGATGGTCGCGCTCGACGAGCAGTCTCCGGACATCGCGCAGGGCGTGGAAGAGTCGTTCGAGGCCCAGCACGGCGACACCGACCCGATCGACCGGATCGGCGCGGGGGACCAGGGGATGATGTTCGGCTACGCCACGCGCGAGACCGAGGAGCTGATGCCGCTCCCGATCATGCTCGCGCACAAGCTCGCGAAGCGGCTCGCCGCCGTGCGCAAGGCCGACGTGCTGCCCTACCTGCGGCCGGACGGGAAGTCACAGGTGACGGTGCGCTACGAGGTCGACGAGCATGGGGTGCAGAGGCCGGTCGAGATCGAGCGCGTGCTGATCTCGACGCAGCATCGCGACGGGCTCGACGCCGAGACGCTCATCAAGCCGGACCTGCTGGAGCACGTCGTCGAGCCGATCCTGCACGCCGACTACCGCGGCCTCTACGACCAGGACCGCCTGGGCGCCAAGGACTTCTTCTTCGTCAACCCGACGGGCAAGTTCGTGATCGGGGGGCCGATGGGTGACACCGGTCTCACCGGCCGGAAGATCATCGTCGACACCTACGGCGGCGCCGCGCCGCACGGTGGCGGCGCCTTCTCTGGCAAAGGACCCGACGAAGGTCGACCGCTCGGCGGCGTACGCGGCCCGGCACGCGGCCAAGAACGTCGTCGCCGCGGGGCTCGCCGACCGCTGCCAGGTGCAGGTCGCCTACGCGATCGGCGTCGCGCACCCGATGAGCATCCTCGTCGACACGTTCGGCACCGAGGCGGAAGGCCTCACCAACGAGCGGATCGCCGAGCTCGTGCGCGAGCACTTCGACCTGCGCCCGGGCGCGATCGTCCGTGACCTCGACCTGCGGCGACCGATCTACCGGAAGACCGCCGCGTACGGGCACTTCGGCCGCACCGACTCGGCCGACTACACCTGGGAGCGCACGGACAAGGCCGATGCGCTTCGCGCGGCGGCGGGGCTCGGCGCGCCGGCCTCGGTCTGACCCGAGCTGCGCTCTACGCCGCCGGGCGAACGTACAGGCCGTGTGCGGCCTTCTCGGCGATCGCCCGCTCGTCGCCGCCGAGCAGGACCTTCAGCTGCCCCGCCGCAGGCTGCGACTCGCGGAGCTCGACGTTCGAGCCCGGCACGTAGCCCTCGTCGTAGAACCAGTGGAGGAGGTCGCCGTCGTGCTCTGCGAGGCGCACGATCTCGCCGCGCTGCCCCGGCTGGAGCTCCGACAGAGCGACGAGGCCCTCGTTCTCGACCTGCTCCACCTCGGGCTGGACCGGCCACCCGTGCGGGCAGCGGTCGGGCCGCCCGAGGCGCTCGTACATCCGCTCGACCATCTCCTCGGTGAAGGTGTCGCCGAGCTCGTCCGCCTGGACATGCGATTCGGAGGCGGTGTAGCCCATGAAGTCCGTCAGGAAGCGCTCGATGATCCGGTGCTTGCGGACGACCTTCTCGGCCCGCTCGATGCCGGTCGGCGTGAGGATCGCCTCCTTCTGCTCGCCGCGCTCGACGAGCCCCTCGGCCTCGAGGCGCTTCAGCATCTCGCCCGCCGACGCGCGCGAGACGCCGAGCATCTCGGCCACGCGCGCGGCGATCGCGCTCTCCCCGGCGGGACGGTACTCGCCGATCGGGAAGGCGAGGAAGTAGATCACCTCGAGGTACTCGTCGATCGAATGCCCGTGACCCGCCATGGGCGCCGAGTCTACCCGCCGGACTCGGCGAGCCTGCCGCGCTCTCCGTGGACGAGCCAGAGCACGGGCGCCGACAGGACGACGAGGAGGAGCGCGGGGATCGCTGCCTTCGAGTAGGCGCCCACCTGCGTCGCGCCCCAGATCTCGGTGGCGAGCGTGTCGAACCCGATCGGCCGCAAGAGGATCGTCGCGGGCAGCTCCTTCATCGCCGAGAGGAACACGAGCGCCGCGCCCGCGAGCACGCCGGAGCGCACGAGCGGCAGGGTGACGAGCCACGTCGTCGCGACGGGCCCGCGCCCGAGCCCCCGCGCCGCCTCCTCGACCCGCGGGCTGACCCGCGCGAGGCCGGTGTCGAGCCCCGAGAGCGCAAGCGGGTAGAACCGTACGGCGTAGGCGAACACGAGCAGCCCGAGCGTCTGGTAGACGGGCGAGGCATACCGCGCCGCGAAGAAGACGAGCGACAGCGCGATGACGAGCCCGGGGAGCGCGTTGCCTGCGTAGGAGAGCCGCTCGAGCGCGCGCGCGAGCCGTCCCGGATAGCGGTGGACGAGCACCGCCACCGGCACCGCCGCGGCGACGGTGACGAGCGCGGCGAGCGCGGATGCGCCGAGCGAGTGCGCCGCCTCGTCCCACGGCACGGCGAGGCTCCGGTCGTTCGCGATACCACGGCCGAGCCAGTACAGCAGGACGCCGGCCGGGAGGACGAGGAAGAGCCCCGTCACGAGCCCGCACCAGGCGACGCCGAGCCAGCGGGCCGCGCCGAGCTCGATCGGCTGCGCCCTGCGGGCGGAGCCCGGGCTCGTGCGCCAGAGCCGGCCGCGAGTCCGCGTGCGGAGCTCGAAGGCGAGCGCGATCGCCGTCAGGCCGACCAGCACGAGTGCGAGCACCGCCGCGGGCGTCCGGTCGAAGAGGCTCTTGTACTGGACGTAGATCGCGCGGGTGAGCGAGTCGTAGCGCATCAGCGAGACGACGCCGAAGTCGGAGAGCACGTAGAGCGCGACGAGCAGCGAGCCGAGCGCGACCGACGGCCGGATCGCGGGCAGCGTCACGCGCGCGAGCGAGCGCCAGCGCGACACGCCGAGCCCGCGCGCCGCCTCCTCGAGCGCGGGATCGAGGTCGCGGAGGGCCGCCTGGGCGAGGAGGAACACGTACGGGTAGGTCGAGAGCGTGAGCGCGGCGACCGCGCCCCAGTACCCCGTCGGATCCGGGAGCCGCTCGACGCCGAGCGCCTGCTGGAGAAGCCCGCGCTCGCCGAAGAAGCCGAGCAGGCAGAACGCCGCGACGTAGCTCGGGATCACGAGCGGGAGCGCCGCGGCCACCGCCCAGAGCCTGCGGCCGGGGAGGTCGGTCCGCGTGACCAGCCACGCCATCGGCACCGCGACGACGATCGCGGCGACGACGACGCCGGCCACGAGGAGCACCGTGTCGACGACGAGCCGGAGGGTCGATCGGTCCCAGAGCACGTCGAGCGCCCTCCCCCCGCCGTCCGCGACCCGGATCACCAGGTAGGCGAGCGGCAACAGGAGGAGGGCGACGACGGCGCTCGCGAGGAGTACGAGCGCGAGTGGCGGCCGCCTGCCGGCGGCCGTCACTAGGACAGCCAGCCCGTCTGCCGGAGCAGCTCGACCGTCGAGGCGAGCTCCGCGCCGAAGGCGGTGAGCTCGACGTCGGGGCCCTGGATCTCGTCGAGCGGCACGAGGCCCGCGGGCGGGTCGATCCCCGCTACGAGCGGGTACTCGTTCTCCTCCGCCTCGTCGACGTAGAACCGCTGCGCGTCGTCGGAGAGCAGGAACTCGACGAACCGCTCGGCATCGTCCGGCTGGTCGCTGCTCGCGAGCACGCCCGCGCCCGCGACGCTGACGAGCGAGCCGGGGTCGCCCGCCTCGAAGACGTGGTTGGCGATCGGCGCCTCGGGCTGTTCCTCCTTCACGAGCGCGAGATAGTAGTGGTTGACGAGCCCGACGTCGATCTCGCCGGAGGCGGCCGCTTCGACGATCGGCGTGTTCTTCTCGTACGTCCGCGCGCCGTTCTCCTTCATGCCCTCGAGCCACGCGCGCGTCCGCTCGTCGCCGAGCGAGAGCCGCATCGCGGTGACGAACGCCTGGAACGACGCGTTCGTGGGCGCGATCCCCACCCGGTCCTTCCACTCCGGCTCCGTCAGCTCGAGGACCGACGCCGGGAGCTCGTCGTGGGACAGCCTGTCGGTGTTGTAGACGAGCACCCGCGTGCGACCGGAGGTGCCGACCCAGCGTCCCTCGCCGTCGCGGAACCGCGACGGAACCCGGTCGAGCGTCCCCGAGGGGAGCTCTCCGAGCTGGGCGTCGACCGCTCCGAGAGAGCCGGGGTCCTGTGCGAAGAAGACGTCGGCCGGCGAGTTGTCGCCCTCCTCGGCGATGGTCGCCGCAAGCTCCGCGGAGTCGCCGTAGCGCACCTCGACGTCGATGCCGGTCGCCTCCGTGAACTTCTCGAAGAGCGGTGCGACGAGCTCCTCCTCGCGGCCGGAGTAGACGGTGAGCGGGCCGCCCGAGCCGCTGTCTCCGCCACCGCAGCCGGCCAGCGCGACCGCGCCGACCACCACTGCGATTGCTGCGATTGCTCTCATGCATCCTCCTGTCAGGTCGCCCAGATTATCAATGTAAGGGCGACCTTACAGCAGCTAGGAAAGGACGGCGACCCGACCTTCGTGGAGGCGTACCTCGACGCGCGCGCCGAGGGGCACGACTTCGTTGGACGGGCGCTGCGAGACGACCTCGACGCCGCCGACGAGGACGCGGTAGAAGACGTCGTGGCCGCGGAACTCGCGGGCGACGACCTCGCCGGCGCCGTGCGGGTCCGGCGCGAGCGCGACGAGCTCGGGGCGGACGAGCACCTCCACCTGTCCGGCCGCGCCGTTGCAGGGAAACACCCCGATCGGCGTCTCGACCGAGCCCGAGCGCGCCCGGCCCGGCAGGAGATTGCCCGCGCCGAGGAACTCCGCGGCCCAGCGGTCCGCCGGCGCGAAGTAGAGCTCCTCGGAGGTGCCGACCTGGACGATCCCGCCGTCGCGCATCAGCGCGATGCGGTCCGCCAGCGAGAAAGCCTCCTCGCGGTCGTGCGTCACGAGAAGCGCCGTCACCCGCAGCGGGCGGAGGACCGACGCGACCTCGTCGCGGAGCTCGGCGCGCAGCTGCGGGTCGACGTTCGACCACGGCTCGTCGAGCAGGACGACGCGCGGCGCGGGCGCGAGCGCCCGCGCGAGCGCGACCCGCTGCTGCTGGCCGCCGGAGAGCTCGTGCGGGTAGCGCCCGCCGAGCCCGCAGAGTTCGACGAGTGCGAGGAGCGCCGGCACCCGCCGGGTGCGGTCGCGCCGCGGTAGCCCGAAGCCGACGTTCTCGGTGACCGTCAGGTGCGGGAAGAGCGCGTAGTCCTGGAACACCATCCCGACCCCGCGGTCCTCCGGCGGCACCCAGGCGCCGTCGGAGGCGACGCTGCGGCCGCCGATCTCCACGACCCCGCCGTCCGGCCGCTCGAAGCCGGCGATCGCGCGGAGCAGCGTCGTCTTGCCGCAGCCGGAGGGACCGAGGATCGCGACGATCTCGCCGCCGTCGACGTCGAGGTTGGCGCCTCGCACCGCGACGACGTCGCCGAAGCGCTTCGTCACGCCGTCGAGACGGATCGCCGTGCCGTCCATGTAAGGCGAACCTTACCGCGGCTGGCGCCGTGCGCATCGATGACCGGGCGCGGCGGTACGTTGGCTTCCGATGCCGCTCGCGACGGTCTACCCGCTCGTCTCGACCCGCACGCTCGCGCGGCCGTTCACCTACGAGGTTCCGGAGGGGGTCGCGAAGGGGGCCGTGGTCGCCGTGCGGCTCGGGCGGAGCGCGACGCGCGGCGTCGTCGCCGACGTGGGCGTCGAGGCGCCGCCCGGGATCGAGCCGTCCCTCGTCGGCCGGCTGCTCGACGAGGTGCCGGGGCCCCTCGTCGACCTCGCGCTCTGGCTCGCCGACTACTACGGCTCGACACCCGCCCGCGCGCTGGAGCTCGTGGCGCCGCGGCGACGGGCGCCCCGCGGCGAGCGCCCCTCGCCCGCGCAGCGCGAGGCGCTCGGCGGCGAGGCCGAGCCGGAGGCGCTGACGCCGGAGCAGCGCGACGCCGTCGAGCGGATCGTCTCGGCGCTCGACGAGGGCGTCGGCGAGCACGTCCTCCTCGAAGGGCCGACGGGGAGCGGCAAGACCGAGGTGTACCTCCAGGCGTGCGCGGCCGCGCTCGAGCGCGATCTCGGGACGATCGTGCTCGTGCCGGAGATCGCGCTCGCCCCGCAGACCGTGGGGCGGTTCCGGCGGCGCTTCGGCGACCGGGTCGCGATCCTGCACTCCTCGCTCGGCGACGCGGAGCGGCGCGACGAGCGCGACCGGATCGCCGCGGGAGCGGCGCGGATCGTCGTCGGCGCCCGCTCCGCCGTGTTCGCGCCGATGCGAGGCGTCGGTCTGATCGTCGTAGACGAGGAGCACGATGGCGCCTACAAGCAGGAGTCGGATCCCCGCTACGACGCGCGCACGGTCGCGGCGAAGCGGGCGGCGCTCGAGGGTGCGGTCGCGGTGTTCGGCTCGGCGACGCCGCGGCCGGAGAGCTGGGCACGCCTGCGCCGCCTCTCGCTGCCCGCCCGCATCGGGGCGCCGATGCCCTCCGTCCGGCTCGTCGACCTCCGCCGCGAGGCCGGCTACCCGCTCTCGGCGCCGCTGCTCTCCGCGCTCGGCTCGCTCGTCGAGAGCGGCGGCCGCGCGATCCTCCTTCTCAACCGGCGTGGTGTGGCGCCGGCGATCCACTGCCGGGCCTGCGGCGTGTCGCGCCGCTGCCCGAACTGCGACGTCGCGCTCACCCTCCACACGGACGACGCTCTCCACTGCCACCACTGCGGCCGCGTGGAGGCCGTCCCCCGCCACTGCCCCGAGTGCGGGTCGGTCGAGCTCGCGCGCATCGGCGCCGGCACGCAGCGGCTCGAGGCGGCGCTCGCGAGAGGCATGCCGGAGCTCGAGCGGTTCCGGCTCGACGCCGACGTCGCGAGTCGCCCCGGCGCGGTGCGCGAGGTCCTCGAGCGGTTTCGCGCTACCGAGCGCGGCGTGCTCTTGGGGACGCAGATGGTCGCCAAGGGTCACCACGTGCCGGGCGTCGCGCTCGCCGCGGTCGTCGACGCGGACACGGGGCTCTCGCTCCCCGACTTCCGCGCCGAGGAGCGAACCTTCCAGCTGGTCACACAGCTCGCCGGCCGGAGCGGCCGTGATGCCCCCGGCCGCGTCGTCGTCCAGACGTTTCAGCCCGACGCGACGCCGTTGCGGCACGCGGTCAACCACGATGTCGCGGGGTTCCTCGCCAGCGAGCTGGAGCGGCGCGAGGCGCTCGGCTATCCGCCTTTCCGGCACCTCGTCTCGATCCTCGTCGCCGGCCCCGAGGCCGGCGCGCCGCTCTCCGCGCTGCGAGAGCTGCGCGAGCGGCTCGAGGGCGTCGACGCCGCCCTGCTGGGGCCTGCGCCGGTGCTCCGCCTCCGCGGCCGTCACCGTGCGCAGCTCCTCGTCAAGACGACGCAGCCGCGTGCAGTCGCACGACAGGCCTCGGCGCTCCTCGCCGCCGCCGCGCGCGGCATGCGGCGGGACGGGCTGACCGCAGTGGTGGACGTCGATCCGCAGTCCCTGTAGGACCAGGGGGATGGACGAGGCGCTCACGAGGACGATCCACGAGGCGATGCCGCTCGCCGCGCAGCTCGGTTTCGAGGCGCTCGAGGGCGGCCCGGAGGCGGTCGTCGTGCGCGGAGCCTGGGCACGGGAGCGGTGCACCGCCGCGGGCGTCCTCCACGGCGGCTATCTGATGTCGCTCGCCGACGTCACGGCTGCGACGCTCGCGTTCCTGAACCTTCCCGCCGGTGCGAGCACGACGACGATCGAGTCGAAGACGAACTTCCTCGCCGCCGTCCGAGGCGGCCTCGTCACGGCACGGGCCGAGCCCGTCCACCTGGGGCGGAGGACGACCGTCGTCCAGGTCGACATCACGGACGACACCGGGAGGCTCGTGACGCGGACGCTGCAGACCCAGGCCGTGATCGAGGAAGGCGGCGGCTAGACTCGCCGTGTGGCACACGAGCACGAGCACGAAGAGCACGAGTACGATCGCGAAGCCGAGCTGACCGAGGAGGAGGTGCAGGCCGAGGCCGAGCGGCTCGTCCGCAAGGAGCTCGCGCTTTCACAGATCCGTCAGTACGGCGACCCCGTGCTGCGCATGCGCGCCGACGAGGTCGTGGAGTTCGACGAGGAGCTCCACGACGTGAGCGAGCGCATGTTCCAGCTGATGCACGACGCCGAGGGCGTCGGGCTCGCGGCGACGCAGGTCGGGATCCTGCGCCGCTTCTTCGTCTGTGCGCTCGACGGCGAGGATCGCCTGCTCGTCAACCCGGTCGTCACGCCGGCGGGCACCGACAGCGACGTCGACACGGAGGGCTGCCTCTCGCTCGGGTCGGTGCGCGTCCCGGTCGAGCGCGCCACGAAGGTCACGCTCGAGGCGCGCGACGCCGAGGGGAACGCCGTTTCGCTCGAGCTCGAGGGCTATCCCGCGCGGGTCGTCCAGCACGAGGTCGACCACCTCGACGGGAAGCTCATGCTCGATCGCACCGACCCGGAGGCGCGGCGCGAGGCGCTCGGCCGGCTCCGGCCCCGCCTCGTCCTCTCGTAGCGCGCTCGTGCCGCGGATTGCCGTCGCCGCGACCGCGCCGTTCGGAGCGGACGTGCTGGAACGGCTCGCGCGGCGGCACGACGTCTCGGCGCTCCTGACGCGACCCGACGCCCCGGCAGGTCGCGGACGGCGCCTGGTCCCGCCGCCCGCGCAGGTGGTCGCTGCACGACTCGGGATTCCCGTGCTCCAGCCGAAGCGCCCGACCGCCGGGCTCGAGCTCGGTGCGCCGACCGTCGTCGTGTGCGCCTACGGGCTCCTGATCCCGCCCGCGCTCCTCGCGGAGCGGAGGTGGCTGAACGTGCACCCCTCGCTCCTCCCCCGCTGGCGCGGCGCGGCGCCGGTCGAGCGGGCGATCATGGCCGGCGATCTGGAGACGGGCGTCACGATCCACGAGACCGTGGAGGCGCTCGACGCGGGCCCCGTCGCGGCGCAGGAGGCGTTCGCGATCGGACCCGAGGACGACGCCGGCACCGTGTACGCCGGCGCGGCGGAGGTCGCGGCCCGGCTGCTCGACGCCGTGCTCGCCGATCCGGCGCCGCATTTCGAGCCGCAGGCGGGCGAGCCGACGTACGCGGAGAAGATCGGCCCGGAGGACCGGTGGCTCGATCTCGCGCGGCCCGCCGAGGAGCTCGTCCGGGTCGTCCGCGCGCTCAGCCCGCACATCGGCGCGCGCGCCGAGCTGGAGGGACGGCGCCTGACCGTGTGGCGCGCCCGCGTCGGCGCGGACGGGTCGTTCGAGCCGCTCGAGGTACAGCCCGAGGGCGGCCGCAGGATGGAGGCCGCCGCGTGGCGTCGCGGTCTGCGGTGAGCCCGGCGCGACGCGCCGCGTTCGCGGTGCTGCGGCGGGTGTTCGAGGACGGGGCCTATGCAGATCGCGCGCTCCGCGCGGAGTCGCAGAGCCTCGACGAGCGCGACCGCGCGCTCGCGCGCCGGCTGGCGTACGGCTCGGTGCAGCGCATGCGGACGCTCGACCATGCGATCGAGACGCTCGGACGGAGGCCCGTCGCGAAGCTCGACCCGCCTGTGCGCGCCGCGCTGCGTCTCGGCTGCTACCAGCTCGCGTTCCTCGACGGCGTGCCCCGCTACGCCGCGGTGAACGAGTCGGTCGAGCTCGTGCGCGCGGCCCGGCTCGAGCGCGCCGTATCGTTCGCGAACGCGGTGTTGCGACGACTCGCGGACGGCGCCCGCGCGCTGTGCGAGGCGCTTCCGGACGACACCGCGGTGGAGGCGGCCCTCCGCCATTCCTACCCGGACTGGGTCGCGGAGACGTGGTGGCGCGAGCTGGGCGCCGACGAGACCCGGGCGCTGATGGCGGCCCAGAACGAGGAGCCGGAGACCGCCGTCCGGCTCGTGCGCGGCACCGTCGACGGGCGCGAGGACCCGCTGCTCCCCGGCGCCTGGGTCGTCGACCGAGTCGACGAGGAGGCGGTCGCCGAGGGCCGGATCTGGCCGCAGAGCCGCGGCTCGCAGCTCGTCGGGCACGCCGTCGCGTCGCGTCCCGGCGAGCGGACGCTCGACCTCTGCGCAGCTCCGGGCGGCAAGGCGACGATGCTCGCCGGCGAGGTCGTCGCCGTGGAGGTGGACGAAGCCCGCGCGGCCCAGCTCGAGGACGCCGTGGGCCGGCTCGGGGCGGAGAACGTCCGGGTCGTCCACGCCGACGGCCGCGACCTCCCGCTCGACCTCGACGGCTTCGACCGCGCGCTCGTCGACGCTCCCTGCTCCGGGCTCGGCGTCCTCGCCGCGCGCCCCGACCTCCGCTGGCGCGCCAAGCCCCTGCCGGAGCTCCAGCTCGAGCTCCTCCGCGCCGCGATTGCGCGGGTCCGCGGGGGCGGCACGGTCGTCTACTCCACCTGCACGATCAACCGCGAGGAGAACGAGGACGTCGTCGACGCGGTCGCCGGTGAAGGTCTCGCCGCGATCGACGCGTCGCTCGGCGAGGCGTGGCCCGCTTTCCGCCATCGCACGCGGCCGGAGCTGCTCCAGACGCTGCCGCACGTCGACGGCACGAGCGGGTTCTTCGTCGCGCGGCTACGCGTGGCGTGAGGATCCCCGCGAGCCTCACCTGGTGGGAGGAGAGGCCGGGCGGGCGGGAGTGGCTCGAGCGGCTGCCCGGGCTCGCGGAGGCGTGCGCCGCCGAGTGGCGGCTCCAGCCGGGACCCGCTTCCGGGCGGCAACGTCGCCCTCGTCCTGGCCGCGACGCGGGAGGACGGCACGGCGGCGGTGCTGAAGCTGTCGTTCCCCGAGGAGGAGAGCGAGCACGAGCCCGACGCCCTGGAGCGCTGGGACGGCAGGGGAGCCGTCCGGCTGCTCGAGCGCGACGACGCGCGCGCGGCGATGCTGCTCGAGCGGGTTCGACCCGGGTCGCCGCTCTGGGGGATCGCGGACGACGAGGAGGCGACGGTCGTCGCGGCGGAGGTCCTGCGACGCCTGCACAACGAGCCGGTTCCCCGCGGCCACTCCTTCGGCTCGCTCGCGGATGCCGCGGCGCGCTGGTCGGAGACGATCCCCTCGGACTGGCGCGCGGCGGGGAGCGCCTACGACCGCCGGCTCGTCGACGCCGCGGTCGACGCGCGCCGGACGCTCCCGCGCGACGCGCCCGACGCGGTCCTCCTCCACCAGGACTTCCACGGCGGGAACGTCCTCCGTGCCGGGCCCGCCGACTGGGTCGCGATCGACCCGAGGCCGCTCGTCGGCGATCCCGCCTTCGATGCCGCGTCGCTCCTCCGCGACCGGCGCTGGCTCTTCGGCGTTCGCGGCGGGGGCGACGCCCGGCGGCTCCGGCGGCGCCTCGACGTGCTCGCCGAGGTCTGCGGCCAGGACCGGGAGCGGATGCGGCTGTGGGGCATCGTCCACGCGCTCGCGTGGGGTGTCGGCGGCGGGGCGGTGGAGCCGGGCCTGCTCCGCTGCGCCGAGCTGCTGACCCGCGCCTGAGCGAGCGCGCTTGTAACAGTCTGTTACTTGTACGGATCGCGGCCGAGTACGATCGCGCCGTGGCCTGGCGGGACTGGATCCGGGACGGCGTCGAGGTCGAGCCGTCGCTCTACGCGGCCGACTTCCGCCGGCTCGGCGAGCAGATCGACGCGCTTCTCGCCGCCGGCTGCAGGATCTTCCACTTCGACTGCGGCGACGGCCATTTCGTTCCGCCCGTGACGATCGGGCCGGTCGTGCTCCGCTCGATCGCGCCCGGGATCCACGCCGCCGCCGGCGTGCTCGACTGCCATCTGATGGTCGACGACCCCGTCCACCACTTCGAGGAGTTCGCCTCGTCGGGCGCGGACTCCGTCACCTTCCACGTCGAGGTCGCCGAGGATCCGGCTGCGGTCGCCGCCGAGGCGCGCTCGCACGGGCTCTCGGTCGGCGTCGTCTTCAACCCCGAGACGACCCCCGCGCGAGCTGCCGAGGCGGCGCGGGCGGCGGAGGCCGAGATCGTCCTCTGCATGAGCATCCACCCGGGCTACTCCGGGCAGGCGTTCATGCCCGAGGCGCTCGCGCGGATCGAGACGCTCGCGCGGCTCGTCGACGTCCCGATCCAGGTCGACGGCGGGGTGGGGGAGGAGAACGCCGCGGCGCTCCGCGCGGCAGGCGCATCGCTCTTCGTCGCCGGCAGCGCGATCTTCGGCGACCCCGATCCCGCGGGGGCGTACCGCCGCCTCGGCGCCGCGGTCGCGTGAGCATCGCGCGGGCGCTCGAGCTCGCCGCAGCCGCCGCCGGCCGCGGCTACCCGAACCCGACGGTTGGCGCGGTCGTCGTCGCGCCGGACGGCCGGACGGTCGGCGAGGGCGCCACCGAGCCGGCCGGCGGTCGTCACGGCGAGATCGTCGCCCTCGAGCGAGCAGCCGCCGCCGCGAGAGGGGCGACGCTCTTCGTGACGATGGAGCCCTGCGCGCACCACGGGCGGACACCGCCCTGCGTCGACCGCATCGTCGCCGCGGGCATCGCGCGCGTCGTCGCGGGCTGCACCGACCCGAACGCGGAGGCGGGGGGTGGCCTGGAGCGGTTGCGCGCGGCCGGCGTCGAGGCGGAGCACCTCGACCTCCCGGAGGCGCGCCGGCAGAACGAGGCCTGGCGAACGTGGGTCGTGCGCCGCCGCCCGCACGTCACGCTCAAGCTGGCGATCTCGGTCGACGGCCGCGCCGAGGTCCCGGGGCGCCGCTGGGTGACGGGGGCCGAGGCGCGGCGGCGCGTCCACGAGCTCCGCGCCTCGCTCGACGCGGTCGGCGTCGGCATGGGGACCGTGCTCGCCGACGAGCCCCGGCTCGACGCGCGTGACGTTCCGGTGACGCGCCAGCCGCGCCGGCTCGCGTTCGGGCGTGGCCCGCTGCCTGCGGGCTCGGAGCTCGAGCTCAGGGAGGGAGCGCTCGCCGAGGAGCTCGCCGCGCTCGCCGCCGAGGGCGTCCAGTCGCTCCTGCTCGAGGGCGGGCCGAGGATCGCCGCGTCGTTCCTCGCCGCGGGTCTCGTCGACCGGCTGCTGGTCTTCGTCGCGCCCGTCCTCGCAGGCGGGGGCGTGCCGACGCTTGGCGAGCTGCCGGCGCCGATCGAGTTGGGGGAGCCGGAGGTGGAGCGGCTCGGGGAGGACGTGCTGCTCTCGTGGCGGCTGCAGGAGGCAGAGGAGGGGACGCGCTCGGCCACGCCCGGTCGCCCGGGGGCCGGGTAGCCTCGGGGCCGTGTTCACGGGGATCGTGCGGGAGGTCGGCCGCGTCGTCGCGCTCGAGGGCACTCGCGACGGGCGGACGCTCGTCGTCGAGGCGCCCGTGACCGCTCCGGGCACGGCGGTCGGCGACTCCGTCGCGATCGGCGGCGTCTGCCTCACGGCCGAGGCCGTCGAGGCCGATCGCATCCGCTTCCACGCCGTCTCCGAGACGCTTCGCCGGACGACCCTCGGCCGCGTCGCCGAGGGAGCCGAGGTCAACGTCGAGCCGGCGCTCCGCGCGGGCGAGCCACTCGGCGGCCACTACGTGCAGGGGCACGTCGACGGCGTCGGCACGATCGGCACGGTCGAGGCGGAGGGAGACGGGCTCCGCGTCGTCGTCGAGGCATCGCCCGCGATCCTGCGCTACTGCGTGGTGAGAGGGTCGATCACAGTCGACGGGGTCTCGTTGACCGTCGCCGAGCTGCTCGCCGACGCGTTCGCGGTCGCGCTCGTCCCGCACACGCTGGAGGCGACGACGTTGCGGGACATCGCCCCGGGACGTCTCGTCAACCTCGAGGCGGACGTCCTCGCGAAGTACGTGGAGCGGCTCCTGGAGGCGCGCTGAGCCCGGGTACGATGGCTCCGTGACGACCGTGCCCGAGCCCCAGACGAGCCCGTTCGCCCGGATCGAGGAGGCGATCGACGAGGTTCGCGCGGGCCGCTTCGTGGTCGTGGTGGACGACGAGGACCGCGAGAACGAGGGCGATCTCACGATCGCGGCCCAGTTCGTCACCCCCGACTCGGTCAACTTCATGGCCACGCACGGGCGCGGCCTGATCTGTCTCTGCCTCACGCCGGAGCGGTGCGAGGAGCTCGGCCTCCGCCAGATGACCGACCAGAACGAGGCGCAGTTCGGGACCGCGTTCACCGTCTCGATCGAGGCCCGGGACGGCGTCTCGACCGGGATCTCGGCGGCCGACCGCGCGCGGACGATCCAGGTCGCGGTCGACCCGACCTCGACGCCCTACGACCTCGTCTCGCCGGGTCACGTGTTTCCGCTGCGCGCCCGTACGGGCGGCGTGCTCCAACGCTCTGGCCAGACCGAGGCGGCCGTCGACCTCGCCCGGCTGGCGGGTCTCGCGCCCGCGGGCGTCGTCTGCGAGATCATGAACCACGACGGGACGATGGCGCGCGTGCCCGACCTCGTCGAGTTCTGCGAGCGTCACGGCCTCAAGCTCGTCACGGTCGCCGACCTGATCGAGTATCGCAAGCGCACCGAGAAGCTCATCGAGCGGGTCGTCTCCGTGCGCCTTCCGACCGACTACGGCGACTTCCAGGCGGTCGCGTACCGGGAGACGCTGACCGGGAAGCAGCATGTGGCTCTCGTCAAGGGCGACGTCGACGGCAAGGAGGACGTCCTCGTCCGCGTCCACTCAGAGTGCCTCACCGGCGACGTGTTCCACTCGCGGCGCTGCGACTGCGGCACGCAGCTCGAGCGTGCGCTCGCCCGGATCGAGCAGGAGGGGGTGGGCGTGCTGCTCTACCTCGCGCAGGAGGGGCGGGGCATCGGGCTCCTCAACAAGCTGCGCGCCTACGAGCTGCAGGAGCAGGGCCTCGACACCGTGCAGGCGAATCTCGAGCTCGGCTTCAAGGCGGACCCGCGCGAGTACGGCATCGGCTCGCAGATCCTCGCCGACCTCGGGCTCACGACGATCCGTGTGCTCACGAACAACCCGCGCAAGATCTCCGGGATCTCCGGCTACGGCCTCACCGCGGTCTCGCAGGAGCCGATCGAGATCGAGCCGAACGACGAGAATCGGGGCTATCTGGAGACGAAGCGGGACAAGCTGGGGCATACGATCGGCGGGCCGCTCGAGCACCAGAGCGAGCGCTACGGCCGGGACGACGGCTGAAGAAGAAGGCGGGGTGAACCGGATGGACGACGCCGATCGGCGGGAGGACGAGCGCGGCTGGGAAGACGACGCGGACGGCCTGGAACACGCGAGCGAGAACGTACTCGAGGGCTGGCCGTCGACGTCGGTCGACGAATCGCCGGCCGACGCGGAGGAGCCCGCGGTCCTCGAGCCGGAAGCCCCGGAGAACGAGCCCGACGAGGGACGGGCCGTCGTCAGCGAGCCGGACCCCGAGCCGAAGCCGGACGCCACGGTGGTCGCGTCGGCATCGGAACATGCGCCGGGCGACCTGGTCGTCCCTCCTGGCTATCCGGTCCTCGAGGGCGAGCCCCGGGGAGGGCGGCGCGCCGTCGGCGTCGTCGTCAGCCGCTTCAACGGGGACGTCACCGGGCGCCTGCTCGGGTCGGCGCTCGAGGAGCTCGCGGCGTGCGGCGTCGAGCCGGGCTCGATCACCGTGATGCCCGTTCCGGGCGCCTTCGAGCTTCCGCTCGCGGCGATGGCGCTTGCCAAGACGCGGCGGTTCTCGTGCGTCGTCGCGCTGGGCTGCGTGATCCGCGGTGACACCCCGCACTTCGACTACGTGGCGAGCGAGGCAGCATCCGGTCTCCAGCTCGCCGCGATCGAGACGGGTGTCCCCGTCTCCTTCGGCGTGCTCACGCTCGACCGCCTCGACCAGGCGGCGCCGCGCGTCGACAAGGGCGCCGAGGCCGTGCGCACGGCGCTCGAGATGGCCGACCTGTTCTCGAACCTCAGAGCAGCCGCAGCCGGTTAGCGTACGGCCGCGCAGCGGGCGGACGCTGCTACCATCCGCGGCCGCATGTCCAGGGTCTGCGCCATCTGCGGGAAGAAGCCCCAGGCCGGGAACAACCGGTCGCACTCGATGGTGGCCACGAAGCGGCGCTTCAACCCGAACCTGCAGCGCGTCCGGCTCGTCCTCGACGGCAAGCCGACTCGCGACTACGTCTGCACGCGCTGCCTCAAGTCCGGCAAGGTCGTGAAGGCGGTCTGAGGATCTCGCCGTGGGCCGCGAACGCGGCCCTCCGCGAAGCGGAGCACGGCGCGACGAGACAGAGGGTCGCGAAGCGACCCGCCCTTTTCAGATGCGGCCGCCAGGCCGCATTAGACTCGCTCGGGTGAAGAAGGGCAGCGTCCTCCTGCGCGAGAACGCCTACGGTCGCGTGACGATGACGGCCGCGGCGATCGCGGCCGTGGCGGGGCGCGCGGTCGAGGAGTCGTTCGGGGTCGTCGACCAGGCGACCGGGCGGCGCGGTCCGCTGCGGCTCCTCGCGCGTGGCAAGAGCGATCGCGGTGTCCGCGTCCGCGAGGTCGACGGCGGGCTCGCGCTCGAGCTCCACGTCGTCGTCGATCACGGCGTCAACCTCGCCGAGGTCACGGCGATGGTGCAGTCGCGGGTGGCCTACGAGGTCGAGCGGCACACGGGGCTCGACGTCGAGGCAGTCGACGTCCATGTCGACAGCGCCCGGAGAAGCGAGTGATCGACCTCGGAACCGTGCGACGGCTGGCGACCGCGGCGCTCGCCAACATCGAGCGGCACCGGCGGCGGGTCAACGCGCTCAACGTCTACCCGGTGCCCGACGGAGACACGGGGACGAACCTCGAGAAGACGATGCAGGGCATCGTCGCGGAGCTCGAGCGCTCGACCGCCTCGACGACGCCGCAGCTGGCCGCGGACGTCCAGCGCGCCGCGACGATGGAGGCGAAGGGCAACTCGGGCGTGATCCTCTCGACGATCGTCCGGGGCATGGCCCGCGTCCTCGGCGAGCGCGAGCGGGTCGACGGGGAGGTGCTCGCCGAGGCATTGCGAGCGGGCGCGACGAGCGCGTACCAGGCGGTCAAGCTTCCGGTCGAGGGGACGATGCTCACCGTCGTCCGCGAGATGGCCGAGGAGGCCGAGCTTCCCGAGGTGCGCTCGCTTCCGGTCGTCGACGGCCTTGCCCGCGTGGTCGCGCGCGGGGACGACGCCGTCTCCAGGACACCCGAGCTGCTCGACAAGCTGCGCGAGGCCGGCGTCGTCGACGCCGGCGGTGCGGGGCTGGTCGAGCTCGTCCGCGGCGTCCTCCACGCGCTCACGGGTGAGCCGCTGCCCGAGGTGCCCGACGTGACCGAGGAGCTCACGGAGGAGTCGATCCACCACGAGGAGTCGGAGTACCGCTTCTGCACGGTGTTCGTCGTCGAGGGTGAGGGGCTCGACCTGGACAGCCTCCGCGCGAGGCTCGAGCCGCTCGGCGACTCGCTCCTCGTCACCGGGGACGCGTCGATCGCGAAGGTCCACGTCCACACCGACGAGCCCGACGGCGCGCTCGCGATCGGGCGTGCGGTCGGCGTGGTCGACGCTGCGCGCGTCGAGATCGGCGACATGCGCAGCCAGGCGTCCGAGCGCGAGCAATGGCTGGCGCAGCTCCATGCCGCGGCTCAGGCGCCTCCAACGGACGTCGCGCTGGTGGCGGTGGCGCAGGGCGGCGGCAACCGGGAGCTCCTGCGCAGCGTGGGAGCCGCGATCGTGATCGAGGGCGGCCAGACGATGAACCCGTCGGTGGGCCAGCTGCTCGAAGGCGTCACCGCGGTCAACGCCGACCACGTGATCGTGCTCCCGAACAACCCGAACGTGCGCCTCGCCGCCGAGAACGCGGCGAACGAGTCGACGAAGGACGTCCGCGTGATCGCCACCGCGTCGGTGCCGGAGGGCATCGTCGCCGCGTTTGCGTTCGACCGCGAGACGGACGTCGACGCGAACGAGGCGGCGATGCGCAGGGCGATCGAGGACCTCTCCGTGGGCGAGATCGTCCGGGCTTCGCGAGACGCGACCGTGGATCGTGTCACGGCCGCCGAAGGCGAGTTTCTCGCGATGCTCGACGGTCGCGCCTTCGCGGCCGACGCCGACCTCTGGGTCGTCCTCGATGCGCTCCTCGACCGGTTCGCAGCCGACGGGCGCAGCCTCGTGCTCGCGCTGCGCGGCGAGGACGCGCCGGCGGGCGAGGAGATCGAGGCCCGCATCGAGGAGCGCGGGCTCGAGCCGGACGTGAAATGGGGCGGCCAGCCCCACTACCCGCTCCTCCTCTCGGCGGAGTAGGCCCGTGCCGGTCCGCGTCCTGCTCGTCGAGGACAACGACGTCTACCGCTCCTCGCTCGAGCTGCTCCTCGGCCTGCAGCCGGAGCTCGAGGTCGTCGGCGCCGTGGGCAGCGGCACCGACGCCGCACGCGTGGCGCGCGAGCTCGCGCCGGACGTCGTCGTGATGGACTACCGGCTGCCGGGCCTCGACGGCGCCGCGGCGACGCGGGCCGTGCTCGACGCGTCCCGGGCGGCGGTCGTGTGCCTGACCGCCGAGGCGACCGCCGAGGAGCGCACGGCGATCCTGCGGGCGGGAGCCGTCGCGCTCGTCGAGAAAGGCGACTCGATCGACGGGCTCGCGCAGGCGATCCGGTCGGCGGCGGGGTCTGGCACCGAAGGTGCCTGACCCCATTAGGCTTTCCTCGGCGTCATGCAGCTCACCCGCGCGAACACCGCGATCGTCCTCGACTCGACCTCGGACCTCGTCGACGCGCGCGAGCGCCACGCGAACATGCGGCTCGTCCCGCTCTACGTCCTCTTCGACGGCGAATCGCTCCGCGACCACGTCGACATCTCGCCGGCGGTGTTCTACGAGCGGCTGGCGGCGGCGAGGAACCTGCCGACGACGTCCCAGCCGACCCCGGGGGACTTCCTCGCCTGCTACGAGGAGCTGGCGGGCGCCGGCTTCGAGCGGATCTGGTCGCTGCATCTCACCTCGAAGCTCTCGGGCACCTTCGAGTCGGCGCGGCGGGCAGCGGCGGAGCTTGGCGGGGACCGCGTCCGCGTCGTCGACACGGAGACCGTCTCGCTCGTCGTCGCGATGCTCGCCGAGGCGATCGATCGCCGCCTCGAGACGGGCACGACTGACGAGGAGATCGACGAGCTCGTGCAGCGTTTCAAGCGCGTCAACCGCGTCGTCTTCACCGTCGCGACGCTCGAGTTCCTCCAGAAGGGCGGCCGGATCGGCAAGGCGCAGGCGCTCGCCGGCTCGTTGCTCAACGTGAAGCCGATCCTCACCATCGAGGACGGCGTGGTCGTCCCGCTGGGCCGCGTGCGCGGGCGCCAGAAGGCGCTCGCCGAGTTCGCGAGGCTCTTCGCCGAGGGGACGGAGGACGGGGAGGGGCTACACCTCGCGATCGCGCACGCGAACGCGCCGGAGTGGGTGGACGTCCTCACCGACATGGCGCGCAAGGTGCGCCCGCAGGCGACGCTCGACCTCGTCGAGCCGCTCGGGGCGGTGGTCGGAACGCACACCGGGCCGGGCGCGGTCGGGTTCTTCTGGTTCCAGGATTGACCGTGTCGGACTTCAGTCCGACACGATCAGTCCGACGCGCCGGAGCGATGTGCCGCACTGATGTGTCCGACTGAAGTCGGACACCCAGCCGGCTTCGCGGGCATGGAGCCGCCCGCGCGCTGGCCGGCGACCCGGTCGCTGCCGCGCCCCGAGCGGCTCGAGCTTCCGGTCGAGACGCTCGGCGGAGTCGGGCCGTCTGTCCGCCGGAAGCTCGGACGCCTCGGCATCGTGACGGTCGCCGACCTCCTCGCCCACCGTCCGCGCCGCTACGAATCGGCGGCGGAGGAGCGCACCATCGCGGAGCTCTTCGGTGACGAGGAGGCCGTCCTCGACGTGAGCGTCCGCCGGGCGTCCGGCCGGCGGCGCGGCCGGCTCCACATCCTCACCGCACACGTCACGGACGGGACGGGCGAGATCCGCGCGACGTGGTTCAACCAGCCCTGGCTCGAGTCGAAGCTCCTCCCCGGCACGCAGCTCCGGGTCCGGGGGAGGCCGAACCGCTTCGGGTTCCAGGTCTCGTCCTACGACGTCGGCGACGCGGCCGAGACCGCGGATTTCGCGCCCGTCTACCCGTCGACGGCCGACCTCGCGCAGAAGACGCTACGTGCGCTGACCGAGGAAGCCCTCGGCCGTGCGCGCGACGGCGGCGAGCCGCTGCCCAGCGCCGTTCGCGCGACGGAGGCGTTGCCTCTGCGGGCGGACGCGCTCGTGCGCCTCCACCGCCCGCGCACCGAGGAGGACGCGGAACGAGCCCGTCGCAGGCTCGCGCTCGACGAGTTGCTCGTCCTGCAGCTCGCGCTCAGGCGCCGCGCCGCCGAGCGGGAGGTGCTCGTCGCCGAGGCGCTGCCGCCGCCGGCGGAGCTCGTCGCCCGCTACCGCGAGGTGCTGCCCTTCACCCTCACCGCGGCACAGGAGCACGTCGTCACGGAGATCGACGCCGACCTGGCGCGAACGACGCCGATGCAGCGCCTGCTCCAGGGAGACGTGGGCTCGGGCAAGACAGCGGTCGCCCTCTACGCGCTCCTGCGCGCGGTCGAGGGCGGGCGCCAGGGCGCGCTCATGGCGCCCACGGAGACGCTGGCCGAGCAGCACTTCCTCACGATCGAGGGCCTCTGTGCCGAGCTCGGTGTGCGTGTCGCGCTTCTGACGTCGAGCGTCACGGCGCGCGAGCGGCGTGCGGCCCACCAGCTCGTCGCCTCCGGCGACGTCGGTGTCGCGGTCGGCACGCATGCGCTCATCCAGAGCGAGGTCACGTTCGCCGACCTCGCCGTGGCCGTCGTCGACGAGCAGCATCGTTTCGGCGTCGAGCAGCGTGCGGCGCTCGCCGAGGGCCGCAGCCCGCACGTCCTCCACATGACGGCGACCCCGATCCCGCGGACGCTCGCGCTCACGGTCTACGGCGACCTCGCCGTCTCCGAGATATCTGCGCCGCCGGCGGACCGCAAGCCGATCGTGACGGCCTGGGTGACCGAGGAGCGGAGCGCGGAGGCGTACGCCCGCCTGCGCCGGCACCTGGACGACGGACGTCAGGCGTACGTCGTCTGCCCGCTCGTCGAGGGATCGGAGACGACGCTGGCCCGCGCCGCGGAGGACGAGGCGGAGCGGCTCCGCGCACACGAGCTCGCCGGGTATCGCGTCGGCTGCGTCCACGGTCGCCTGAAGACCGCCGCACGCCGGGCCGCGATGGCGGCGTTCTCCGGAGGGGAGCTCGACGTCCTCGTCGCGACGACCGTGATCGAGGTCGGGATCGACGTCCCGAACGCGACGATCATGATCGTCCAGGAGGCCGACCGCTTCGGGCTGGCCCAGCTCCACCAGTTGCGAGGACGCGTCGGGCGCGGCGCCGAGCAGTCGTACTGCCTGCTCGTCTCGCGACCCCGCGACGAGCTCTCCGAGGCGGCGGTCGAGCGGCTCGAGGCGATGGTCTCGACGACGGACGGGTTCGAGCTGGCCGAGCGCGACCTCGAGATCCGCGGCGAGGGCCAGCTCGTCGGCGCCCGGCAGTCCGGGCTCACCGACCTGCGCTTCACGCGCCTCCGCGCCGACCGCGACCTCCTCGAGCGGGCGAAGGAGCTCGCAGTGGTGCTCGAGGGCGAGACGTTGCTCGGCGCAGCGGTCGAGCGCCTCCTCGGCGAGGCCGAGCACGTCGGCGAGTCGTGATTCCCGGCGGGCCCCGCGCGGGAAGGCGTCATGCCGGGTTCGGCGAACTACCGATGCCGCGGCAGGCGGTGCCCGCGATGCTGTCGGCGATGGGCAGAGTGGTCGTCGTCGGGAGCCGCGCGAACCGGACGAGCGCACGACTCGTCGAGTCGTGGCGAGACCTGGGGCTGGACGCCGAGCTCGTCGGGGGCCGGGATCTCGCGACGCTCGTTCCCGGTGACGTCGCCCTGGGGCGCCTCGACGTGCTGCCGGGATGCGACGGGGTCGAGCCGGGGCTCTTTCACCTGCTGGTGCTCGAGCGGCGTGGCGGGCGCGTCCTCAACACTGCCGCCGGGCTGCTCGCCGCACACGACAAGCTGCGTACCACGAAGCTCCTGCGTGCCGGCGGCCTCCCGCAGCCGCGGAGCGCCTGGGTGCGGACGGCCGGCGACCCGGTGCCCCTGCCCGCGCCGCTCGTGGTGAAGCCGCGCTTCGGCAGCTGGGGCGTCGACGTCCACCGGTGCGAGACCGACGCCGAGGCGCGGCGGCTGCTCGTGCGGCTGCGGGACCGCCCCTGGTTCCGCCGCCACGGCGCGCTCGTCCAGGAGCTCGTGCCGCCAGCGGGTCGCGACCTGCGCGTGCTCGTCGCCGCCGGGAAGGTGATCGGCGCCGCGGTGCGCACGGCGGCCCCCGGCGAGTGGCGCACGAACGTCTCGCTCGGCGGCAGGAAGAAGCGCGCCGAGGCCGGCCCGAGGTCGGAGGCGCTCGCGCTGGCGGCCGCGGCCGCGGTCGGCTGCGATCTCGCGGCCGTGGACCTGCTGCCGACGGAGGACGGGCCGGTCGTGCTCGAGGTCAACGCCGCGGCCGACTTCGACGACGACTACGCGCCTCCCGGTGTGATCTGCGATGAAGCGGTTGCACGGGCCCTCGGCCTGCTCGAGGGCGTGCGCTGCTCCCGCCAGGTGGCCGCTGCGCCTCCACGGACGAGCGCGGTCGTCCGGTAGCCGGCGACGCCGCTCGTCCCCGTGTACTATGTGGTCACCGATGGCCACCATGGGCGTACGGGAGCTCCGCGACACGTTGACGCAGGTCCTGCGGCGGGTCGAGGCCGGCGAGCGGATCGAGGTGACGCGCGACGGCGAGCCGATCGCGGCGATCGTGCCGCTGGCCGAGGATCCGATCGCGCGTCTCGTCGCCGAAGGGCGCGCGCGACCCCCGCTTCGCCCGTTTCGCGTCCCTGACGTCAGTCGGCTGCCGCGGGCGAAGGCGCGCTCGCTGACCGAGATCGTCTTGGAGGGTCGTGAGGAGCGACTCTCGTGAGGCTCTACGCCGATGCCTCCGCGCTCGTCAAGCTCATCGTCAGCGAGCCGGAGAGCATCCACCTGGCCCGTGCGATTCCGAAGGACGCTGAGGTCGTTACGAGTGCACTCTCACTGGTCGAGGTGGTTTGTGCCGCGAGGCTTGCAGAGCTCGAGGACGACACCGAAGTCGAGCCCGACGAGGTGCTCTCGGGGTGTACCCTCGTCCACGTCGACCTCGGGATCCTCCTCGGCGCCGCAGCGCTGGTATCCCGGTCCCTCCCGACGCTCGACTCGATCCATCTCGCCAGCGCGATCGACGCAGCTCCCGACCTGTTCGTCACGTACGACCGGCAACTCGGCCGAGCGGCCCGCGTTGCGGGGCTGCGCGTCGAGGCACCCGGCGTTCGGCCGTAGGCCTGTGAGGATCATCGGCGGCACGCACAAGGGCCGGCGGATCACGGCGCCGAAGGGCGTCGACACGCGCCCGACCGGCGACCGCGTGCGCGAGGCGCTCTTCAACCTCGTCGGGCCCGTCGAGGGCGCGTCCGTGCTCGACCTCTACGCCGGATCCGGCGCGCTCGGGCTCGAGGCGCTCTCGCGCGGCGCCCGCCGGTGCGTGTTCGTCGAGGCCGATGCCGCGGCGTACAGGGCGATCAAGGCCAACCTCGAGACCCTTGGCCTGACCGGCGGCCTCGTCGTCCGGCGCGACGTCATCGCCGTCCTGCGCGAGGAGCGCTCCGCCGGCCGGCGACACGGGCTCGTGCTCGTCGACCCGCCCTACGAGCGGTGGACGGGTCTCGAGCCGGCGCTCGGCGAGCTCCTGCCGCCCGTCGTCGCCGACTCCGGCATCGTCGTCGTCGAGACGGGTGCGCGTGTCGAGCCGACGCTCCCGCTCGCCCTCGTCACGACGCGGCGGTACGGTTCCGCCCGTCTCACTCTGTTCGCGCCATGAGCCGCCCAATCGTCGCCATCAACCCCGGCACGTTCGACCCCGTGACGCTCGGTCACGTCGACGTGATCCGGCGTGCAGCGGCGATCTTCGACCGCGTGGTCGTCGGAGTCGTCCGCGACCCGCACCACAAGCAGACGACGTTCACCGTCGAGGAGCGTGTCGCGTTTCTCGAGGACGCGCTGGCAGAGCTCGACAACGTCGTCGTGGACGTCTTCAGCCAGCTCGTCGTCGACTTCGCCCGCAAGCACGGCTCGCGCACGATGGTGAAAGGCCTTCGGGTGATCGCGGACTTCGAGTGGGAGTTCCAGATGAACCGGCTCAACCATCGTCTCGCCCCCGAGGTCGAGACGATGTACGTGATGTCGAGCCCCGAGTTCGCGTTCGTGTCCTCGAGCGGCGTCAAGGAGATCGCGTCGTTCGGGGGCAACGTCGAGGGGCTCGTGACGCCCATGGTCGTGAAGCGCTTCCGCGAGCTGTACCCGAACGGCCGCCCCGGCCCCCCGCTCAGCCCCGACGAATAGCGCCCGACGGCGCGCGCGCATCCGGCACCGCGAGTACCATCCGGGGCATGGACGTCCTCGTACTCATCGACAAGCTCGACGATCTCGTGCACAACGCGAAGGCGGTGCCCCTGACCGACCAGGTCCGCATCGACCGCGAGGAGATCTACGACATCCTCGACCAGATGCGCGCGACCATCCCCGAGGAGATCAAGCAGGCCCGCTGGATCGTGAAGGAGCGCCAGGAGATGCTCGCCGAGGCGAAGCGCGAGTGCGACCGCCTGATCGGCGAGGCGCGCGAGCAGGCAATGCGCGAGGCCTCGCAGACCGAGATCGTGAAGCTCGCCGAGCGCCAGTCGCAGGACATCGTCGAGGAGGCCCGCCGCGACGCGCGCGAGACGCGCCTCGAGATGGAGGACTGGGCCGACGGGATCCTCTCGACGCTCGAGGTCAACCTCGACAAGTTCCTCGGCGCCGTCCGTCGCGGCCGCGAGCGGCTCCACGAGCGCTCGCAGGAGACGGTCGTGGCCGGGATCGGGCCGATCGACCGCGACGGCCGCTCGGCCGACGTCGAGAGCTACCAGTAACCCTTGCCGGGGGCGGGACCCGCGATGCGGATCCCCGCCCCCGGCTGCTCAGGACGTCCGCGTGGGCACCTGCACGAGGCGGCTGCCGTAGATGCCGCGGAGCGCGGGATCACCGCGCGGTAGGCGCGGACGACGAACTGCACGTTGTGCCCCGTCCGCAGCGGGAAGTCCGCCCGCGGGATGAGGGTGTACTGCACCCAGCCGTTGCCGAGGTGGGAAGCAAGCGGGGTGCGGCCGACCGCGGCCGCACCCTTGCGCTCAGCCGAGCTGGACCTGCACGAGCCGGTACGCGGCGACGCCGGCGAGCGGCGGGTCGCCCTGCCGGAACGCCTTGACGAAGAACTGCACCGCGTACGCCGGGTTCAGCTCCGGGAAGTCCGGCTCCGGCGTGACGGTCAGCTGCAGCCAGCCGTCCTGGCCGGTCTTCTGGTCCTGCGCGTTCCGCGTCACGAGCGGCGTCGAGCGGACGAAGAGCAGGGCGTCGCGGACGACGTAGCCGCGTGTGTCCTTCACCTTGATCCGGAGCGTGAACTGGTCGGTGCGCGACCGGACAGGGTTCGGCGAGAACTGCACCTGGTCGATGACCAGCCGCTCGTTCGACGGTACGCTCGTGACCGGGATCGACTTCTCGCCGTTGGGCAGCGTGATCACGCCCGCCGGTCCCTGCGGGCCCTGCACGACAGGGCTCTGCGCGGTCAGCCGGCTCGCGTCGCCGCGGCTGTTCCGGGCGTTGACGCGGGCGCGGATCGTCTTGCCGACGTCACCCTCGCGGAGGACGTACGCGTCGTCGCGGAAGCCCGACTGCACGATGCAGTTGTTGCCCGACGTGTCGCAGCGCAGCCAGTTGAACGTGAACGTGATCGGCTGCGCGCCGTTCCAGGCGCCCGGGCTGACGTGGAGCGTCTGACCCTGGGCCGAGGTGCCGGAGAGCGTCGGCGCCTGGACGTTGCGCGGCCGGCCGGCATCCGTGCCGCGCACGACCTGCGTCGCGTTGGACGCGACGGTCTTCGAGCCGTCCGCGTTCGACGCGGTGACACGTACGCGAAGCCGGTGGTCGACGTCCGCGCCGGCGACGATGTAGCGCGTGGTCGTCGCGCCCCCGATCGCGGCACAGTCCGCACCGCTCGGCAGGCCGCCGTCCCGCGGGCAGCGCACCCACTGGTAGGCGAAGCTCGTCGGCGAGCCCGTCCACGTGCCCTGGGACGCCGTGAGCGTCGCGCCGACCGTCGTGGCACCCGTGATCCGCGGCTCCGTCGTGGAGTCCGGCGCGGCGTTCGTGACGGCAGCGCCGCCGCCCGGCAGCACGAGAACGGTGGCCAGCGACGTGAGCGCGGCCATGGCGAGCGTCCAGACGAGGCTGATCCTTCGTGTCGCACGCATCGCGTGTCCTTTCCTCGATGTGACGGACGAAGGACTAACCCGGATCCCGGGCGCCGAACCTCTTTCTTACGGAAGCTTCACCCGCCTTACGATTCCCTCACGCGGCAACGCCGTTGCCGGCCCGCGCTACGCTCGCCGTGTGTCCCGCATCCCGCTCAGAAACCTCCGTCTCCGGCCAGGCGAGGAGCACCGCGAGACACTCCGTCTCCGCCTCGAGCCGCTCGTCCTCGGCGGCGCGGCCTACGCGCCGACGCCGGCCGAGACCACCGCCGACGTCGTCGTGCAGCGCGCCGCGAGCGGCGATGTCTTCCGGCTCGCGCTCTCGATCCGGCTCGACGGGCCGTGCATGCGCTGCCTGGCACCGGCGAGCGTCGACGTCGACGTCGTCGCGCAGGAGTACGAGGCGACGGATCCGACGGCAGACGCCGAGCTCCGCTCCGAGTACGTCGTCGACGGGGAGCTCGACGTCGACGCCTGGGCGCGCGACCAGGTTGCGCTCGCCCTCCCGGACCAGATCCTCTGCCGGCCCGACTGCGCGGGTCTCTGCCCGGTCTGCGGCAAAGACCTGAACGCCGAGCCGCACGAGCATCCCGAGGTGGCCGCGGATCCCCGCTGGGCCGCACTCGAGCGCCTCGAGCTCGAGTGATCCCCGACACCGGGCGCGCAACCCACCGCCTGTCGCAGACCATTGCCTGCGCCCAGCTGCGCGTCGCGCGCAGGATCTGCCACGCTGTGACGCGTGAGGACAGGGCTCGGCTCGGCAAGGGAGCTCTCCCGGCCGCGCGCGGCGCTCGTCGCGGTCGGGGTGGCTGTCGCCGTCGCGCTCGCGGTCGTCCTCGCGTTCTCCCCGGGCGGCGGATCCAACGGCGAGCGAGTCGAGATCGAGCCTTCTGACGCGCTGCTCGACGCACCCTTCCGGGTCGCGGTCGGCGGGGCAGACGACGCCGGGCCGGTTCGCCTCACGCTCTCGGCGACAGCGGCCGACGGCCTCACGTGGACGTCGACGCGGCTCGTCGAGGCCGGAGCCTCGGGTGAGGCCTCGCTCGACGGCGGGCCGCTGCTGGCGGCGCTTGCCCCGGTCGGAGCGGACGACCCGACCCGGGTATGGCTGCTCCCCGAGGGCGAGGCGCTCGACCTGCGGCTGGAAGCACGCGTGGGCGAGCGCACGCTCGGCAGGGCAACGGCAACGAGGCGGATGATCGGCGACGGTGTCGCGTCTCGGGAGCTGACCGTCGCACGGGACGCGATGGTGGGCCGCTTCTGGACGGGGCCGGCCGCCGATCGGCGCCGCGTGGCGGTGCTCGTGCTCGGCGGCAGCGAGGGTGGGCTCCGGGGATCGGCCGCGGCCGGGCTCCTCGCCTCGCACGGCTACCCCGTCCTCCAGCTCGCGTACTTCCGCGCGCCGGGCCTCCCCGCGCGGCTGCGGAACATCCCGCTCGAGTACCTCCAGCGGGCGCTCGAGTGGCTCCGGAGTCGTCCGGGGGTCGAGCGGGCCGTGGTCGTGGGCGCCTCGCGCGGCGGCGAGCTCGCCCTGCTCCTCGGGTCGACGTACCCCGCCCTCGTCCAGGGCGTCGTCGCGTACGCGCCTGCGGCGGCGGTGGTTCCGGGGTCGTGGACGCTGCGGGGCACGCCCGTGCCTCCGTCCTCGAACCCCGACCCGCGGATTCCGGTCGAGCAAATCCGTGGGCCCCTGCTCGTCGTCGCCGGCGGTGCCGACCAGGTGTGGAACGCGGCGTATGCCGCCTCCGCGATCCGGGCCCGTCGCCTCGCGCACGGACGGAACGACACCGAGGCGCTGACGTTCGAGCGCGCCGGCCACGCGGTGACCCTCGCCGTTCCGTACCTGCCGGCGTCCACCGAGGTCGAGGTCGACGGATTCACGCTCTCCTCCGGCGGCACGCGCACCGCGGACGCCCTCGCCCGCACCGCCTCGTGGCCACGGCTGCTCGCGCTGCTCGACCGCGTCGACCGCTGACCGAGACCCGGCTTCGCGACCGCGACAGCCGACGCCGAGGCGGGGACCGAGCGGCCGCGAGTAGGTAGACTGCGGGGCCGCTCATGGCCGTTCCGAAGCGAAAGACCTCGAAGGCCCGCCGCGACAAGCGGCGGGCGCAGCACGCGGTTGCCGCACCGCGCGTCTCGACGTGCGAGAACTGCGGCTCGCCGAAGCAGTCGCACCGCGCCTGCCCGACGTGCAAGACCTACCGAGGGCGCGAGGTCAGGCCGCTGCGGGCGCCCGCGCCGTAGAGCGGCACGCCGGCCGATGGCGATCCGCGTCGCGGTCGACGCACTCGGAGGCGACCACGCCCCGGCCGAGGTCGTCGCCGGCGCCGTGACGGCCGCGTCGGACGGGCTCGCCCCGATTCTCTTCGGACCGGCGTCGCTCGATCCGAACGGTCTCGAGCTCGTCGCGTGCACCGACGCGATCGACATGCACGAGAAGCCGGCGGAGGCGGTTCGCGCGAAGCCGGGCTCCAGCCTGGTGCGCGCCGTTCGGGCGGTCGGCGCCGGCGAGGTGGACGCCGTCGTCTCTGCAGGCAACACCGGCGCGATGCTCGCGGCGTCGCTCCTCCACGTGCGCCGGCTGCCGGGCGTCCTGCGACCCGGAATCGCGATCGTGATCCCCGCCAGGCGCAGGCCGACCGTGCTCATCGACGCCGGGGCGAACGCCGACGCCCGCCCGGAGCACCTCCTCCAGTTCGCCCACATGGGCGTCGTGTTCGCGCAGGAGATCCTCGACGTGCCCGACCCGTCCGTGCGGCTGCTCTCGATCGGCGAGGAGCGCGAGAAGGGAAACCAGCTGACGCTCGACGCACATGGGCTCCTCGAGCGAGCCGAGCTTCGCTTCGAGGGCAACACCGAGGGACGCACGCTGCTCGAGGGCGATGCGGACGTCGTCGTCTGCGACGGCTTCACGGGCAACGTCGCGCTGAAGACGCTCGAGGGCACGATCAGGAGCGTCGTCGAAGGGCTCCGGAACGAGATCCGCTCGTCCGTTCGCGGCCGGATCGGGGGCTCCTGATCCGGCCGGCCGCCCGCGGCCTCCGGGCGCGGCTCGACCCCGACACGTATGGCGGCGGCTACCTCCTCGGCCTGCGCGGGCTCGTCGTGATCGCCCACGGCTCGAGCTCCAGCGTCGCGATCGCGAATGCCACCCGGATGGCCGCGCGCGGTGTCGAGCACCGCCTGGTGGAGCGCCTGTCGGAGAGGCTTCCCTCGACGAAGCCGGAGCCCTAGCGGAGTTCGGGCGACCCGGGCCGTGAGGGAACCATGGCTTCCCCCACGCTGTTAGAGTCCTGCGACTCAATCCACCCCGTCCCAGAGAGGTTTCGAAGTGGCTCTTTCCCGCGATGAGGTCTACGAGCGCGTCAAGGTGGCGCTCGTCGACAAGCTCGGTGCCGACGAGGGCGCGATCTCGGAAGATGCGGCGTTCCAGGACGACCTCAACGCCGACTCGCTCGATCTCGTCGAGCTGATCATGGAGCTCGAGGACCAGTTCGGGATCAAGATCCCGGACGAGGACGCCCAGAAGCTGACGACCGTCGGTCAGGCAGTCGACTACGTCGTCGAGCATCAGTAAGCCCGAGGTGCGCGGGGGGAAGGGCGGGGCGCTCGCGCGCCTGATCGAGACCCTTCCCCCGCGCGTCGGGAGCATGTCTTCACGCACACGTCGTGGGCGCCCGACCGCTCGTCCTCCTACGAGCGGCTCGAGTTCCTCGGCGACTCGGTCCTCGAGCTCGCCATCGCGCGCGCTCTCTACGACCGCTTCCCCGAGGCGTCCGAGGGCCGGCTCGCGAAGATCCGCGCGCACGTCGTCTCGCGGCAGAGTTGCGCGGCCGTCGCGCGCGACCTCGACCTCGGCCCGGTGCTCGTCGCGCGGGCACAGGACGTTCCCGTTCCCGAGCTCCACCGCATCTCCCTGAGCCGCAACGTGCTCGCCGCCCTTCTCGAGGCGGCGATCGCGGCCGTCTACCTCGAAAACGGCTACGACGTCGTCGCACCCGCGATCGTCGAGGCGTTCGAGGAGCGGATCGCGTACGCGAGCACCGGCCACGTCGACGCGAAGACCGAGCTCCAGGAGGCGCTCGCCCGGACGGGCCGGGCGGTCCAGTACGAGGTGCTCGACGTGGAGGGTCCGCCGCACGACCGGCGCTTCGTCTGCGCCGCGCTGATCGACGGCGAGCAGCTCGGGACCGGGTCGGGCTCGACGAAGAAGGCCGCCGAGCAGCAAGCGGCCGCCGAGGCGCTCGCGGCGCTCGGCGTGCACCCCTCGCCGGCCTGAGCCGGCCGTCCGTCATTCCACCGCGGAGCGTGCCCGCGCGAGCTCGGTGCGCGAGCGGATGCCGAGCTTGCGATAGACCCGTGAGAGCGTCGCCTCGACCGTCTTCGGCGTCACGTAGAGGCGGGTCGCGATCTCCGCGTTCCGGAGGCCCTGGCCCGCCAGCTCGGCGATGCGTTCCTCGGTCGGGGTGAGCGCATCGGTCGGGCCGCGGCGACCGCCGAGCCGCCGCTCCTCCTCCTCGACCCGAGCGAGCCAGAGGGGATTGCGGATCTCGGCGAGGAGCGACCGGGAGCCGGCGAGCAGCTCGGCCGCGTCGCGGCGGCGGCCCGCCCGCCGGAGAACCGTGCCCGCGACCAGGAGCGTGCGCGCGCGCTCGAGCGGCCAGTCGAGGCGCTCGTGCTCGGCGAGCGCCTGTTCCGCGGCGGCGAGCGCGGCATCGAGGTCACCGCGGGCGGAGGCGATGAGCGCCTGCGTGCGGGCGGCGGTCGCGCGCCCCCACGCCCGGTCGAGGCGTCGGCCGTACTCGTCGAGCTCCGCCTGGAGCGACGCGGCCTCGTCGAGCTCGCCGAGCCCGACCAGTGCCTCGACGAGGTCGGGATGGGCGGGGTGGGCGGCCCACTCGCCGAGGCCCGCCGCCCGCAGCATCGGCACGACGGGGACGAGCGCTGCGCGCGCCGCCGGAAGATCCCCGCTCGCGAGCTCGAGGTGGCCGAGCGCCTCGAGCTGATGGGCGAGCCACGTCGTCGACTCGATCGCCTTCGAGTCCTCGACCCCGCGCGTCAGGATGCGGCGCGCGTCGTCGGTCCGCCCCGTGTGCAGCGCGACGAGCGCGCTCGGGTACCACTCGCTGCTGAGCTCGCCGCGGAGCTGCCGGTCGATGTGGAGAAACTCTCGCGCGTGCAGCCCCGCCTGCGCGAGGTCGCCCGCACGCACCTCGAGCTCGGTGAGGTGGAGCAGGCAGCCCGCCGTGGAGCGCACGCGACCGAGCTGCACCGAGAGGTCGAGCAGCTCGGAGAGCAGGGAGCGGGCCTCCGCGAGCCGTCCCGTGTAGAGCAGCGCCAGGCCGAGCTGCAGCTTCGGGCTCTGGTAAGGCTCACGGCGAGGCCCGGCGCGGGACTCGATCTCGATTCCCTCGGCGAACAAGCGCTCGTCGAGACCCTCGCCCGCGAAGAACCTCGCGATCGCGAGCTCGCCCGCGGGTGAGGGGAACATGAGGTCGGCCTCGGTCGTCGCGCCCACCGCCACTGCGTGCTCTGCGTGGCGGAGCGCGGTGCGGTAGTCGCCGCCGATCCCGCGGAGGCGCGCGAGCACGGCGTGGGCCGCCGTCGTCACGTCCGCGGCGGCGCCCGCCTCCTCGAGGGCGCGCTCCTGGAAGGCGACGGACTCGGACATCGACAGCGTGTCCAGCTGCGCACCGAGCCAGCCGAGCCGGACGAGCACGCGTGCGCGGTCGGGCCCGCTCGGCAGCGTCTCCGCGAGGTGCTCGAGCAGCGGCAGCACGTGGTCGCGTCCCTCTCCAGCCCCCTGGTAGAGGTCGGACGCCAGCAAGAGCCGCCTGATCGCCGCGACGCGGTCGTCGGCGGGAGTCAGGGCAGCCGCGCGGTCGGCCAGCAGGGCCGCGGTCTCGGGCGCACCGCGCGCGTCGAGGCGGCCCGCAGCCGCCTCGAGCTCCGCCGCCACCGCCTCGCTCGCGTCCTCCGTCCCGCGGCCGAGGTGGAGGGCGCGCTCGTCGGGGTCACTGAGCGCCGTCGCGAGCGCCAGGTGCACCGCGCGGCGCTCGGCCGGGGAGTGGAGGTCGATCAGCGCGGAGGCGAGCAGAGGGTGGGCGAACCACGGCTCCCCGCGACGGTCGTCGACGATCCCGGCCGACCACAGCTCGTCGAGACCGGGCCCGTGCAGCCGCCGGACGAGCGGCTCGTCGACGCGGCCGAGCGTGGCCGCGACGAGGCCCGCGCCCCGGGCGTCGGAAGAAAGCGTCGAGAACCGGGCGCGCACGGCTGCCGCGAGCGTCTCGGGGAGACCGCGCTCCGTCTTCCCGGCGGCGGCCAGCTCGAGCGCGTAGAAGGGGTTGCCGCCCGACAGCGCGACGACCCTGCCGAGCTCCAGCGGCGTGAGCGCGATTCCCGTGCGCGCGTGCACGAGCTCGGCGATGTGCCGCTCGTCGAGGCCCGCGATCTCGATGCGGCCGGCGGCGCTCACGTCGGCCGGGGAGAGCGTGGTGAGCCCGCTCTGGAGCCCCGCCCGTGCCGCGGCCACGAGCCCGACCCGCGCCTCGCGAACGCGGCGAAGGGCGAAGACGAGCGCTCGCAGGCTCGGTGCGTCGATCCACTGGACGTCGTCGATTGCGACGATCGTCGGTCGGACGGCGGCGAGCGCGCGGAGCGTCCCGAGCGTGGCGAGGGCGACCGAGGTCGGGTCGACCGTTGCCGCGCGCGGGCGGCGACGAAGCGCCTGCTCGAGTGCGTCGCGCTGCACCCCGGGGAGATCGCCGACCGCCGTCTCGTCGATCCGCGCGAACAGATCGGTAAGGACCGCGAAGGGGAGCTCCGCCTCCGCCTGCGACGGCCGCGCGGCGAGCACGCGGTGTCCCAGTGTCTCGGCGTCTTCGAGGACTGCCGCCCAGATCGTCGACTTGCCGATCCCCGGCTCGCCGGCGAGGACCAGCGCGCAGGATCCCCCCGCCACGGCCGCGAGGAGGCCGCGAGCCTGCTCGAGCTCGCGCTCCCTCCCGATCACGACCCGCCCATCCGCCGCTCGTCCCCTCTTCGCCGTGTGTGCTCGAAGTATGGAACACCGCCGCGAGCAAAGCATGGGGGTTTCCCTGCTGCGCGCAGATGCGTCGTGCGCGAACGTTGGTCGGGACGATGGCCACCCGACGACGACCGGAGCTCCGCGCGTGAGCCTCGAGCGCCTCGTGGACGACCTCGCGCGCACGCTCGCGCAGCCGATGCCGCGGCGGCGCGCGCTGCGGCTGCTCGGCGGCTCGCTCGTCGCCGCGACGGTGTCGGGTCTCGCGCCGGGGCAGCTGGGCGCGGCCCCGAGCCGGTCGGTCGCCCGCCGGGCGGGCTCGGTCACGTGTCAGAACGTCACCGGGACGGAGCTCTGGACGTGCCCCACGAGGAAGTACCTGACCTGCGGCACGCGCCAGGGGGAGTGCATCGACCACTGCAAGGGGCCGGGTCATCTTCCTTGCGGCTCCGGCGAGGGGTTCGACTGCTGCATCGACCCCTTCGGTCGCGACGGCTTTCTCGCCTGCCGCAACGGCACGTGCGTGCCGACCTGCAAGGCGATCCAGCAGACGACCACGGAGAAGCTCACCGCGTGCGGCGAGGAATGCTGCTTCCCGAACGAGGAGTGCAAGTCGGGGAAGTGCGTCCGGAGATGCGCTCCGGGTACGCAGCGATGCGGAAGCCGCTGCTGCCGTCGCGGGGAGACGTGCCGAAACGGCAAGTGCTGTCCCTCGAGCCGGGTCTGCGGCCCGACGTGCTGTCCGGCGGGGACGAAGTGCACGTTCTCGAACGGGAAGCGCTTCTGCTGCCCGTCCGACCGCGTCGTCACACGCGCGAGGGCGGGGGAGACATACCGCTTCTGCTGCCCTCCCGGCACGGTGCAGGTCAGCGGAGGGAGCGTCCTTCTCGGGGGCCAGGCCTGCTGCGCGCCGCAGGACCGGCGGACGTGCTGCCGGGCGCGTCCTTCCGACGAGGACGATCTCGCGCCGCTCGTCGGGCCTCGGCTTCGCGAGTTCTGCGTCGACGACAGGACGAGAAGGCTCTGACGCAGCCCAGCGAGCGAAGTGTGGGGGTTTCCCAGGTGCGGCGCGGCGCCGTGAGCGCCAGCATGGAACGGAGATGAGCATCGCCCTCCTCGCCGCCTCCCTGACGCTCGCCGCGGTGTTCGCGCTCGCGGGCGCGGCGAAGCTGGCCGACCGGGCGGGGGCGCGGCGTGCGGCGGAAGACTTCGGCGTACCCACCCGGTTCGCCGGGCCGGTCGGGATTGGGGTGGCGGTCGCGGAGCTCGTCGTCGCGGGTCTCCTCCTTCCCGCGGCGACGCGCTCCTGGGCCGCCGTCGTCGCGCTCGCGCTGCTGCTCGCGTTCTCCGGAGCGATCGGTCTCGCGCTCGCGCGCGGGCGTGCGCCCGAGTGCCACTGCTTCGGCCGGCTGCATTCCGCCCCCGCCGGGTGGGGAACGCTCGCGCGCAACGCGGTTCTCGCCGGGCTCGCAGCCTTCGTCGCGGTCGCGGGCCGGGAGGATGCAGGCCCGGGAGCACTCGCCTGGGCCGGCCGGCTCGACGCGGTCGGCTGGGTCGTCGTCGGCCTCGTCGCCGCCCTGCTCGTCACCGTAGCGGCCGGCGGCGTGGTGGTGCTCCACCTCCTGCGCGGCCACGGCAGGCTGCTCGTGCGCCTCGAGCGCGTGGAGGAGCGGCTGCGCGCGGCCGGGCTCGAGCTCGACGAGCCCGACGCGATGCCGCAGCTCGGCCTCGCCCCGGGGACGCGTGCGCCGGCGTTCTGGCTCGCCGATACGGAAGGGAGCCGGGTCGCGCTCGGCGACCTGCTCGAGCCGGGCCGTCCGCTGCTCCTCCTCTTCACGAGCCCGACGTGCGGGCCGTGCGCGATGCTCATGCCCGAGGTCGCGCGCTGGCAGCGCGAGCAGGCGGGCGAGCTGACGGTCGCCCTCGTCAGCGACGGCGACCCGGAGGCCGTCCGCGCGCATGCGCGCCAGCACGGCCTCGCCAACGTCCTCCTCGACGAGAAGCATGCGATCTACGGCGCATACGAGGCGAACGGCACGCCGAGCGCCGTGCTCGTCGCCGACGACGGCACGATCACCTCGTGGCTCGCCGCCGGGGCGGACTGGATCGAGACGCTCGTCGAGCAGGCTCTCGACGGCCTCGGCCGCACCCCCGGCCTGCCGGTCGGCACACTGCTGCCGCCCCTCCGGCTCACGGGCCTGGACGGCGCCGAGCGCGAGCTGGCCGAGCTGGTCGACGGCCCGACGGTGCTTCTCTTCTGGAACCCGGGGTGTGGCTTCTGCCGCGCGATGCACGAGGACCTGCTCGCCTGGGAGCGGGAGCGGCCGGTCGCGGCACCGGCGCTCGTCGTCGTCTCTGCCGGCAACGCCGACGACGTGCGCGCCGAGGAGCTCTCGTCGCCGGTGCTGCTCGATCCCGAATGGGAGGTTGCGACGGCGCTCGGAGCGGGCGGGACGCCGATGGGGCTGCTCCTCGATGGCGAGCGCACGATCGCCTCCTCGCCGGTGGTGGGCGCCGAGGCCGTACTCGACCTCCTCGGGGCCCGCCGGCTCTCCGGCGCGCGCTGACACGCGATGGCCGGCCGTCCGGACACGGCGATCGTCGGACGCGAGGCGGAGCTCGAGGCGCTCGACCGCTTCATCGCGCGTGACGGCCCTGCGCTGCTCGAGATCGAGGGCGAGCCGGGGATCGGCAAGACGGTGCTCTGGGAGGAGGGAGTGCGGAGGGCGCACGAGGCCGGCGCGCTCGTCCTCGCCTCCCGCCCCGTGGAGATCGAGACCGCGGTCGCCTACGGGGCGCTCGCCGCGGTGGTCGAGCCCGCGCTCGAGCTCGCGAACGGCTCGGTTCCCGTGCCGCGGCGCCGGGCCCTCGAAGGCGCGCTGCGGCTGCGCGAGCTGCCGGTCTCGAGCCTGGACGAGACGGCCGTCGCGCTCGGCGCGACCTCGGTGCTCCGCGCGGTCGCGCGGCAGCGGCCCGTCGTCGTCGCCGTCGAAGACGTCCAGTGGCTCGACGCCTCGTCCCGCGTCGCGCTCACCTACGCGCTGCGGAACCTCCGGCCCGGCGACGACGCGCGGGTGCTCGTCACCCGCAGGCTGGGCGACGGCGCGCGTCTCGAGCTCGGTGGCACGCCGCTCTCGCTCGCCTCCGAGCTGCTCCAGCCGGGACCGCTGAGCCCAGGCGCGCTGCATCGCATCATCAGCCGGCGGCTCCGAGCGTCGCTCTCGCGGCCGAAGCTCGTCCGGGTGCATGCGGCGAGTCGCGGCAACCCGTTCCACGCGCTCGAGCTCGCGCGAGTCCTCGGCGACGCGACGACGGCCGAGCTCGCCGTCGCGATCCCACCCTCGCTCGGGGACGCGCTGCGCGCGAGGATCGCCGCGCTGTCCGACGCGACGCGCGCACTCCTGCTCGCCGTCGCCGCGGCCGGAGAGCCGACGCCCGAGCTCCTCGCCGGCGTCGTCGCCCCGGACGACGTCGCGGAGCCCCTCGGCGAGGCGTTGGAGGAGGGGGTGCTCGTGATCGAGGGCACGAGCGTCCGCTTCTCGCACCCGCTCCTCGCCTCGACGGTGTACGGCGACGCGAGCGAGCTCGCCCGGCGGAGCATCCATGCACGGCTCGCCGACGTCGCCGGGACACCGGAGGCCCGCGCCCGCCAGCTCGCGCTCGGGGGCAGCGGCCCGGACGAGACGATCGCAGCAGCGCTGTCACAGGCGGCGGCGTCCACCTCGCGTCGCGGAGCGCAAAGTGCAGCGGCCGCGCTGTACGAGCAGGCGGCGAGCGTGACCCCGGCGGGCAACGACCACGCCCGTCTGCGACGACTGCTGCGCGCGGCGCGCGCGCACTTCGAGTCGGGGGAGACCGATCGCGCGCGGGCGCTGCTCGAGCGGGTCGGGCAGGCGACCGGCCCGATACGCTTCGAGGCGCTCTGCGCTCTCGGCACGCTCCTCGACGAGACCGTCGGCGGAGACGTCTCCCTCGCCTTGTTCGAGGAGGCGCTGGCCGCCGACGACCCGGCGGCCCGGGCGCAGGCGCACCGTGGCCTCGCGCAGTCGCTGGTCTACGTCGGCGATCTCGAGCGGGCGCTCCGGCACGCCGACGCCGCGGTCGTCGAGGCGCAGCGGCTGCGCGACCCGACGGTGCTCGTCTACGCGCTCGCGATGCAGGCGCTCGTGGGGAAGATGTCCGGCCGGCCCGACTGGCGGACACCGCTCGAGCGAGGGCTCGCGCTCGAGGCCCGGCTCGAGCCGCCCGACCTGGACGGGTGCCCCGCCGCGTTCGAGGCGGACACGCTGCGCCTCGGGCTCGAGCTCGACGGGGCGCGGTCCGCCTACGAGCGGATGCTCGCCCGCACGACCGAGCGCGGCGACGTCCGTACGGAGTGCTGGTGCCGGTTCGGCCTCGCCTCGGTCGAGATCGCCGGGGCCCGCTGGGAGCGTGCGGCGGAGCACGCCGAGGAGCTCGCCGACCTCGCGGCGCAGACGGGGACGCTTCGCCTGCCGGCGCTCCGTACGACCGCGCACCTCCACGTGCTTCGCGGCGACGTCGACGCTGCGCGCTCGCTCCTCGAGAGGATCGCCTCCGAGGCCGAGCCGGCCGGCGAGCTCCACAACCTGCGCTCCACCCTCCAGCTGGAGGGCCTGCTCGAGCTCTCCCTCGGCGATGCCGCGGCTGCGCTCTCGCCGCTGCGGCGGGCGCGTGAGATCGCCGAGCGGATGGCGGTCGGCGAGCCGAGCATGCTCGCGTTCCTGCTCGACGAGGTCGAGGCGCATTCGCTGACGGGTGACGCGGCGAGCGCCGCGGCGGTGCTGATGGCGTTCGACCGACGCTGCGAGCGAGAGCCGCCGGCGTGGGTCGCACCGCTCGCCCTCCGGGCGCGCGGCCTCGTGGAGGCAGCGAGCCGAGACCTCGAGACGGCGCGCGCGACGCTCGCGGACGCGGTCGCCACAGAGCAGGGCCTGCCGCTTCCGCTCGAGCGGGCGCGTACCCGGCTGGCGCACGGGCGCGTCCTGCGACGGCTCCAGCACCGCGCCAGGGCTCGCGCGGAGCTCTCCGAGGCGCTCGCGCGCTTCGAGCGCCTGGGGGCGCCCCTCTGGGCCGAGCGGTCGCGCGAGGAGCTCGCGCGCGTCGGCGGTCGCGCGGCGTCGACGGACGACCTCACGCCGACCGAGAGGCGAATCGCCGAGCTCGTCGCCCGGGGGCGCTCGAACCGCGAGGTCGCGGCCTCGCTCTTCGTCACGCCGAAGACCGTCGAGTCGGCGCTCACGCGCGTCTACCGCAAGCTCGGCGTTCGCTCGCGCACGGAGCTCGCGAGCCGTCTGGCCGAGGCGGGCTGACCAAAGTGTGGGGGTTTCCCGGTTTCGTGGGCGAGCGCGCCGAGGCACGCTGAGCGAGGTATTCCCGCAGCGTCGACAGCCGACTGCGGTTCCGCGTGGCGGAAGGGTGCGGATCGAGAGGAGCATGGGATGAAGCGTCGTCTCGGGGCGGCAGCCCTCGTGGCAGCGATCGTCACCTCGGGGGGCGTGTCGGCGGCTTGGGCGCTCGTCGGTGGGGGAACCGCGCCGGCGACGTTCGCCGTCCAGCTGGACGGGGAGACCGTCGTGACGGCCACGGGCTACGAGCTCGGCGCCGGCCTCTCGAGTGGAGACAAGCGGGAGTACACGCTCCGCCTCTCGCTCCAGCTCACCGACAACCCGGCCCCGGCGCAGGCCTTTCAGAGCGGGCAGACGTTCGTCTCCGCGTCGGTCAGCCTGCTTGCGGGAGACCTCAGCGTCCTGAAGACGTACAGGCTCGCGAACGCGACCGTCGTCGCGTACCGACAGAGTGGAGACGCCGCCAGCAACGACTTCGTCCAGGAGCTCGTCCTCAGGAGCCGGTCGCTGTCCATCGGGTAGCGACCACGGGAGAGACGCCCATGGAGCCGTTGCGGTGATGCTCGCACCGGGACCGGTGGCGTGATGGCGGGGGAGCTGCTCGACGGGCTCTCCCGGGCGCTGGCGGAGCCGATGCCCCGGCGGACCGCCGTTCGCGTCGTCGTCTCCTCCCTCGCGGCGCTGGCCGTTCCGGGCCTTGCCCCCCGTGCCGTGCGCGCAGCGGTCGGCACGAAGGGGCCGCCTCGTGTGGCCGCCTCCGGCGGCGGCGACAAGTGCCCGGACGGGTCAGAGTGCATGGGGGTGGTGTCTGCTGCCCGATGCCGTCACCGGCGAGCCGCATGTTCAACTGCTGCAAGACGGTGGCGCACTGCTGCTGCGGGAACGCCTGCTGCGACCCCAAGAGCCAGATCTGCATCTGTCCGGTACCGGGCGGGGTCGGCGGCGGCTGCGCCGACCGAACCTGCGGTCCGAACCTCACCCAGGCGGTCGGAGAGGCCGTGATCAGGGTCAGGACCGAGTTCGCGCGCTGGTCAGCCCCGCGACGCAACGTGGCGTGCACCGGCCTGTACGCCATAGGACCCATCGCCTGGGACATCGCGGAGCTCGACCCGCCGAGCAGAAGCAAGTTCATCTCGCGGTACGGCCCCGAGTGCACGACCTGCGGAGACGCGGTGCAGGTTGGCCAAGAGTGCCACCACGCGGGCGCGGTCAACTACGTCGTGTTCGGCGCGATGATGCGTCTCTGCCGCGATGCCAACCTCGGAGCTCCGTGGTTCGGCGACGAGGCCATGAACCTCCTCATCGTGCTGCACAAGACAAACCTCTGGACGAAGGAGGAGGCGGGCAATCTCGATTCCTCGATCGCCTGGGCGAAGGCCGGCTACCGCGGCTGGCCCATGTCGGGTGATCCCACTCCCCCGGCGACCGCGACTACTGCCGGGCCACCTGCGGGAAGCCCTACCGCGGACGCGGGCTGACGGTCCGCTGGGGGCACGAGCGGATCCGTCCCGGGTGATGCTGCCGAGGCTCGTCATTGCCGTTGCTGCGGGCGCGTCGCTCGTCGCCGTCGCCGCGGCTTCGCACGGGGCGGCTCCCGTGCTGTGCATGGGCTTGCCGGCGACTATCGTCGGCACGGACGGTGCCGACCGTTTGGCCGGGACGTCTCGCGACGACGTGATCGTCGGCGGCGCCGGCGACGATCGGATCGCCGGCGGCGCCGGGGAAGACGCCGTCTGCGGGGGCGACGGCGCCGACGCGGTCACCGGCGGCTCCGGTCTCGACCGGCTCGACGGGGGTGCCGGGAAGGACAGGCTGGACGGCGGCCCCGGCAGCGACGTGCTCGACGGCGGCGAGGGAAGCGACACGCTGTCGGGCGGCCCGGGCCTCGACGCCGCGGTCTTTCAGCGTGCTCCGAAGGCTGTCAGCGTCGACCTGGGCCGCCGTCGCGCGAGCGGCTGGGGCGACGACCGGCTGAGCGGTGTGGAGACGATCTTCGGTTCCCGGCACGGAGACACCCTGGTCGGCGACGGCGGCCCGAACCATCTCGCGGGACAGGGTGGCAACGACCGCCTCAGCGGCTCGGCGGGTAACGATCTCCTCGACGGCGGCGGTGGCAGCGACCGTCTCGACGGCGGGCCCGGGGTCGATCTCTGCGTCGGCGGAGAATCGCTCGCCCGCTGCCCCTGATCCGTGGGCCAAAGTGTGGGGGTTCCCCGGTTTCGGCAGGGAGCGCGTGAGGAGCACCGTGACGGCATGCCGCGGTTCCTCGTCGAGTCCTACGTCGTCAAGTCGGAGAGCGCGTTCGACGACGCGTGTGCGCTGGCACGGCGGACGGCGGACGGCGGTGCGGGGATCCGCTACGTGGAGACGACGTACCTGCCCGGCGACGAGATGGTCATGCACCTCTTCGACGCTCCGTCGATGCGGGCGCTCGGCGAGGCCGGACGCGGGGCCGGGCTCCAGTTCGAGCGGATCGTCCAGGCGGTCAGCGACTCGGGCGACGACCGATGAAAGGAGAACACGAGATGAGACTGATGCTTTCCCTCCTCGCCGTCCTCTGCGCGACGTTCGCAGTCGCGGCGACGGCGGGCTCGAACGCCACCGGTGGCTCTGGTTACAAGCTGGCCGGGAGCTGGGGGAAGACGGGAACCGGAACCGGCCAGTTCACCGGCACGGGCGGTCTGGCGGTGGACGCGCGCGGCAACGTCTACGTTGCCGACAGAGACAACAATCGTGTGCAGGTCTTCTCCCCGAGCGGGTCGTTCCTCCGCAAGTGGGGCTCGATCGGAGGCGGCAACGGCCAGTTCACCGGGGCCGACGACATCGCCGTCTCGCCCGACGGGTCGATCTGGGTGGCCGACGACGGTGGCTCCCGATTCCAGCAGTTCTCGAGCGTAGGCGCGTTCCAGACCGCCGTCACGCTGACGAGTGAGCTCGCGCGTGGGGTCGCGGTCGACGCGAACGGCGATCTGCTCGGCGCGGTCGAGGGCTCGGCGAAGTCGGGGTTCCGCAGATTCACCGCGGGCAGCTGGGCCGCAAGCGGCGGGTTGTTCGGCGGCCGGTCCCTGATGCGGGCTGATGACGTCGAGGTCTCCCCCGACCGCAGCATCTACCTGATCCGCGCGGGCACACAGGGTGGCGGCGACTGGCTCGAGCGCTACTCGGCCGGCGGCCACCTGCAGAAGAAGACGAAGCTCGGCGGGGGCGAGGGCACCCGTGCGCTCGCGGTCGACCTCGACTGCAACGTGCTCGTCTCGGACTGGACGACGGCGGGAGGCTTCGCGAAGTACTCGCCCTCGGGCAAGAAGCTCGCGACCGCGGGCCTGCCGTACGTCACCAACGATCTCGCGGTCGGCCCCAAGGGGGACGTCTACGCGAAGATCCAGAACCAGGGCATCGTCCGCCTGGCCGAAGATCGCTCGAAGCCGAGGGCGGCGCTCGTCGCGGGCCGTGTCCCGGTGACCGGCGGCGCCGCGAAAGTGAAGTACACGCTGAGCGGGGTCGCGTGCCCGGCACAGGTCTCGGGCGTCGCGAGCCTGAGCGGCGCGGTGACAGGCAAGGCGGCTGTCAAGGTCGCGGCCGGCAAGTCTACGGTGCTCTCGATTCCCGCCAGGGGGTCGAGCGGGAAGGCGCAGTTCAAGATCGTGTTGAAGACGAACGGCCGCCCGACGACGCAGGTCGCGTCGGTCAACGCGACCGTCAGGTAGCCGGGGGGACGCGCGAGGTGCCGGCGCGAGCCGGCCCTCGCGCCGGCGCCTGGCGACGGGCGGGGCCGTCCGTCGCCGCCGTTAGCGTTCGGGCGCGGTGCACCTGCGCTCGATCAAGCTGCGCGGCTTCAAGTCGTTCCCGGACCCCGTCGAGGTGAAGCTCGAGCCCGGGGTCGCGGTCGTGGTCGGTCCCAACGGATCCGGGAAGTCGAACGTCTCCGACGCGATCGTCTGGGCGGCCGGCTCGCTGACGCCGTCCGAGCTGCGCGCCGAGAGGCCCGACGACGTCCTCTTCGGCGGCTCGGCCTCGCGCCAGGCCGCCGACCACTGCGAGGTCGAGCTCCTGTTCGACAACGAGGACGGCGGCTTCGGGGCCGAGCTCGACTACTCCGAGATCTCGATCGCCCGCCGCCTCGTCCGCGGCGGCGAGGGCCAGTACCTCGTCAACCGCGCGCCCGTGCGCCGCACCGACCTCGTCGAGCTGCTCGCCGACGTCGGCCTCGGCGGCTCGATGCACTCGATCGTCAGCCAGGGAAGGGTCGACGCGGTCCTCGCCTCGAAGCCCGAGGACCGCCGCGCGCTGGTCGAGGAAGCCGCGGGCCTCGGGAAGTTCAAGCGCCGCCGCCACCGGGCCGAGCTCAAGCTCGCGCGCGTCGCGACCCAGGTCGAGCGCGCACGGGACGTCGAGGAGGAGGTGCGCAAGCGCCTCCGGCCGCTCGCGCTCCAGGCGACCGCGGCGGAACGGGCGGAGAAGCTCGCCGGCGAGATCGCCGCGCTGCGCGCGCGGCTCGCCCGCGTCGACCTCGCCGCGCTCGACGCGCGCCGCGCGGACGCCGAGGAGCGGCGCACCGCTGCCTCGCTCGCACGCCGGTCGGCGCAGGAGAAGCTGCGATCCGTGCTCGCCGAGCGCGAGAGCGCGGAGGTCGAGCTCTCCGACGCGGCCGGGGCCCGCGAGGCTGCGGTGAGCGCCCTCTACCGGCTCCAGGGCGCTGGCGAGCGGCTGACCGTGCGCGGCGAGTCGGCCGCCGGCCTGACCGCGCGGCTGCGCGACGACCTCGCCGAGGCCGAGCTGGCGGCGCAGGCCCGGACGGACGAGACGCTGCGGGCGCTCGAGGACGCCTCGCGAGCGGCGGCGGCGGCGGCACGGGACGCCGCCGCCCGGAGCGGCCAGGCGACAGAGCGCGCCCGCCATGCGCAGGCCCTGCTCGCCGCGGCCGAGGGGGCGATCGCGGCCGAGGCGGAGGCGCGGCTCGAGGACGTCCGGCGCGAGCGCGAAGCCGTCGACCGCGGCATGAGCGAGCTGTCCGGTGGCCACGGCGACGCGAACCGCGCGCTCGTTGCCCTCGGCGCGACGCGCGAGCGCCTGCAGGCGCGTCACGAGCGCGCCGTCGAGCTCGCCCGGCGCCTTCGCGCCGAGCACGAGGCCACTCGCGCGCACGTCCGGAGCGGCGCACCGAGCCCCGCCGAGCTGGAGCAGCGCGCAAACGAGACGCGGGCACTCGCGCGGTCCGCGGCCGGGGAGCGTGACGATCTCGCCGAGCGCGCCCGCTCGGCCCGGGAGCGCCTGGCCGCGCTCGAGCGGTCGCTCGCCGAACGAGAAGGCGTCGCCCCCGCGGCGCGAGCGCTGGCCGCCGAGGGGGAGCGGCTGGCGCTGGCGTCGCTCGAGGTCGAGCCAGGCTTCGAGCGGGCCGTCGCGGCCGCGCTCGCCTGGCGCGCCTCGGCGCTCCTCGCGACCGACGCCGGGCACGCGCTCGCGCTGCTCGAGCGCGCGCGCACCTCCGGGCTCGGCAGCCTCTCGGTCGTGATCGGGGTGCACGGGCGGAGGGAGGACTCCCCACCGGTGGCGGGCGCGCATGCCCTCACGTCGCTCGTCGACGGTCCGGACGACGCCGTCGGCTTGCTCGCCGGTGTCTGGCTCGTGGAGCCGGGTGAGCTTCGGCGTCTCCGGTCGGGATTGGCAGTCACCCGGGAGGGTGACGGCTACGACGCCGACCGCGGCGAGCTCTGGTTCGCGGGCGAGACCGGCGAGGCCGTCCTCCTCGAGCTCGACGCCCGCCGTCGCGCGCTCGCCGACGAGGCGGACGAGCTGGCCGCGCGCGCGGACGCGGCGGCGCGCGAGGCGGACGAGGCCGCCGCGCAGGCTGCGGAGACCGAGGCGGCCTACGCCGCGGTCGCGCACCTGCGCGGCGCGACGGTCGACGTGGAGCTGCTCGGGCGGCTCGCGGCCCTGGTCGAGAATCTTGCCGACGCCGTCATGCGTGCGGGTGCGACCGTGGCACGTCTCCAGGCGCCGCTCGAGGCCCGGCTCGCGGCCTCCGACCGTCGCTCTCGCGAGCTCGGCGACGAGCTCCGGCGGCTCACCGGCCTCGAGGCCGAGACGCGTCGCGACGCCTCCGAGGCCGCCCGGCGGGCATCCGAGGCGGAGGTCGTGCTCGCCCGGCTCGGCGGGACGCCTGTCGGAATCGGCGCCGCGGGCGACAGGACACGGGAGGAGCTCTCCGCGGAGGCGGCGTCGGCCCTCGCCGAGGCCGACGAGGTGGCGGCAGCCTCGCTCGCCGCCGCCGATGCCGCCCGCACCGCGGACGCGGCGCTGGTCGAGCGCGCACCGCGCCGCGGCCGGCTCGACGTCGACCTTCTCCGCCGGCTCGTCGCCGCGTCCGGCGGGCTCGGGCAGGGGCTCGGCCGCGCATCCGCGCTCGCGTCGCGGTTCGAGGCGCCGGTGCGTGCCCGGGTGGACGCCGGCGCGGCACGCGCCGGTGAGCTCGGCGCGGAGCTGCGGCGGCTCGGCGCGGCCGAGGTGGAGGTGCGCCAGGCGGTGGACGAGGCGACCGAGCGCGTCACCGCGGTCGAGGTCGAGCTCGCACGGCTCGACGGCGAGGCGAGCGAGGCGCGCCGGCGGCTCGACGAGGCGCTCGCGGCGGGAGCCGCCGAGCCCGGCTCGGACGCCGCCTGCGACGAAGCGGGCGACCGCGACGAGCTCGCGGCCCGTGTCACGCGCCTGGAGGCGCGGCGCGAGGCGCTCGGCATGGTGAACCCGCTCGCGAAGGAGGAGTACGAGGCCGAGAAGGAGCGCCTCGAGGAGCTCGCGATGCAGCGCGCCGACCTCGAGGCGTCGCTCGCCGAGCTCGCGGCGCTCCGCGAGGAGCTGACCGAGACGGTGAACCGCCGCTTCGACGAGACCTTCGCGGCGGTGGCGGCGAACTTCGAAGAGGTCGCGGCGACGCTGTTCCCCGGCGGCGAGGGCAGGCTGCGGCTCGTCGAGCCCGACGAGGAGACCGGCGAGGCCGCGGAGCCCGGCGTCGAGGTGGAGTTGCGCCCGGCAGGCAAGAAGATCACCCGGCTGACGCTGCTCTCGGGCGGCGAGAAGGCGCTCGGAGCGATCTCGTTCCTGTTCGCGCTGTTCCTCGCGAAGCCGTGCCCGTTCTACCTCCTCGACGAGGTCGAGGCGGCGCTCGACGATACGAACATCACGCGCTTCGTCGAGCTCCTGCGCCGCTACGCCGACCGAGCGCAGTTCGTGGTGATCACGCACCAGAAGCGGACGATGGAGGCCGCCGACGTCCTCTACGGCGTCACGATGGGCGGCGACGGCATCTCGCAGATCGTCTCCCGCCGCCTCCCGCGCGAGGGCCACGCGGCCGCAACCGCGTAGCGGGAGCGCCCGCCGCCGCGATGCGGCCCTGGAAGAGTGAGCGTGAGGGGAGGTGAGGGGAGGGTGGCGTGATGGGAAGTGATGCATACATCAGTCTTATGACGTATGCTTCACGCTCGTGAAGCGCTTGCAGATCATGATCGAGGAGGAGCTCGACGAGGCGCTCGCGCGCGAGGCACGGCAGGAGGGGACGTCCAAGGCGGCGCTCATCCGGCGGTACGTCGGGGAGCGCCTGCGACCGCTGCCGCCGATCGAGGACGACCCCCTGTGGGAGCTGATCGGGGCAACCGAGGGCGCGAGCGGTGACTCCGAGTCGGTGGACGACGTCGTCTACGGCCCGCGCTCGACTCCGTGATCTTCGTCGACACGTCGGTCTTCGTCGCCGTCATCGCCTCGCGCGACGCCCACCACGGCGAGGCGGTGGAGCTGCTCCGTACCCACGGGACGTCGTCGCTCGTCACCTCGAACCACGTCCGCGGTGAGACCTGGACCGCCCTCGACCGCCGCTACGGCCATCGGATCGCAGCGCGGTTCCTCGACCTGCTCGACCGCACCCGGCACCTCGGCGTCGTGACCGTCGGTGCGGAGCTGGAGGCGCAGGCGCTCCGCTGGCTCCGGCGTCACGACGAGCGTGCGTACTCGTTCGTCGACGCGACGAGCTTCGCGTGGATGCGCTCCGAGCGCGTTGCCGAGGTGTTGACCTTCGACGAAGGCTTCGGCGCCGCGGGCTTTGTCACGCTGCGGGCCTAGGGACGGCGATGTCGAGAACGTGGGCGGAGCTGCTCGGGGACGCCGAGGACGCGGCGCGAGAGGCGGAGGAGCGAAGCGGCTTCTTCGCGCGGCTGCGCGACTCGCTCGGGAAGAGCCGGCGCGCACTCGCCGCGGAGCTCGGCGCGTCGTTCGACCCGGCCGAGGGGGACGCGTGGGAGCGGCTCGAGGTGGCGCTGATCCGTGCCGACGTCGGCGTGCCCGCAACCGCCGAGCTCGTCCGGCGACTCGAGGCGCGCGGCGAGGTGACCGACCTCGGCGAGGCCCTCGCCGAGGAGGTCGAGACGCTGTTCGGCGAGCCGCCGGTGCTCGCGCGGGCCGACGAGGCGCCCACGGTCGTGCTCGTCGTCGGCGTCAACGGGACCGGGAAGACGACGACGATCGGCAAGCTCGCGCGCAAGCTCTCCGAGCACGGCCGCTCGGTGCTCGTCGGCGCGGCCGACACCTTTCGCGCGGCCGCGGAGGAGCAGCTCGAGATCTGGGCGGAGCGGGCGGAGGCGGACTTCGTCGGCGGCTCGCGCGGCGCCGACCCGGCCGCAGTGGCGTTCGACGCCGTCGAGGCCGGTCGCGCGCGGGGCAAGGACGTCGTCCTCGTCGACACCGCCGGCCGCCTGCACACGCAGGGGAACCTGATGGACGAGCTCGCGAAGGTGCGCCGCGTGATCGCCGGCCGGCTCGAGGGCGCACCGCACGAGACGCTGCTCGTGGTCGACGCGACGACGGGCCAGAACGGGCTCCAGCAGGCACGGCTCTTCGCCGAGGCCGCCGGGGTCACCGGTATCGCGCTGACGAAGCTCGACGGCTCGGCCAAGGGCGGCGTCGCGATCGCGATCGCCCACGAGCTCGGGATCCCGGTCAAGCTCGTCGGCGTGGGGGAAGGGCTCGACGACCTCCGCCCGTTCGACGCGCACGACTATGCGCGGGCGCTCGTCGCGTAGCAACGCGCGCATAATCGTCCGAGGGATTGCGTGTCATCCCCCTTTCGGGGTAGGCTCAGACCGAGTTCGACAACTGGGTCGAGAGGGGAAGAGGAGGATTCGAGGGTCATGGCCGTCACGGTTTTCTCGCGCTACTCGGGCCTGAGCCCGCAGGTCTACGACGAGGTCGTCGGCTCGCTCGACCTCGATGCCAACCCGCCGATCGGAGCGATTCTCCACCTCGTCGGGCAGGACGAGGAGGGGCTCCAGATCACGGAGGTCTGGCGCACCGAGCAGGCGTTCCAGGCGTTCAACGACCGCTTCGTGTCCGCTCTGCAGATGCGCGGCTACCTGTCGCGCCCCGCGATCGAGGTGACCCAGCTGCACAACCTGTTCGCGGTCGAGATGGACACGATCGAGCGGATGGGCGCCGTGTCGCTGCCCGGCACGTACGCGGGTGCCGCGCTCTAGGAGAGCGCGGCACCTGGAAGCCGACCTGCCCTAGCCCAGGTCGACGACGTACCCCTCGATCCGGCCGGGATTCTCGACCGAGACGATCACGCTCAGCGTGACGCTGAGCTTCTCGCCGGGTGTCGGGCCGTGCGTCTCGGCGTACCTGCGAACCGCGTCCTCGAAGGCCTCGTTGAAGCCCTGGTGGTGATCCTTCTCCGGGCGGGCCGAGCCCGGCCTGCCGGAGACGCCGCGCACCGGCTGCAACGCACCCTCCAGGATCCTGTTGGTGTCCTCGCTCAACAGTCGCCTCCCTGCTCGTGGGTGACCCCCCGGCGGTGACGATACGACGCCCGGCGACGGTTGTCACGTCTGTTGCGAGGCGAGCATCGCCTCGGCGGCCACGAGGTTCCCCTTCAGCGCGTAGCGCTCGCGCGCGTCCGCCCGGGCAGTGCGGGCCTCGGCCTCGCGTCCCGAGAGCTCGAGGACGGCGGCGAGCGCCGCGTAGGCATCGGCCGAGAGGTTCACGTCGTCGAGCAGCGCCGCGCGCTCGACGGCGGTGGTCGCCTCGGCGAGCCCGGCGTCGCCGTCGCCGCGCAGGGCGAGCAGCCTGGCGCGGGCCGTCCGCAGGCGAACCTGCCACGGGATGCCGTGTGCGTCTCCGTCGATATCGGCGAGCACCGCCTCCGCCGCGCTGTCACGACCCTGCGCGAGAAGCGCCTCCGCCATCAGCGGCGCGAGCTCCTCCTCGAGGCCGCTGCCCGCGAGCACGTCCATCCCGCGCCGCGCCTCCGCCTCGGCCGCACCCGGGTCGCCGGCGAGCAGCTCGAGCTCCGCGCCGATGGTCGTGAGACCCGCGAGGGGCATCCGCAGGCCGAGCTCCTCGTAGATCGCCCGTGCCCTTCGGTACGCGTCGCGCGCCTCGGCGAAGCGGCCCAGCATCGCCTCGAGCTCCGCGAGCGACGCGAGGACGTTGGCCTGCGTCGCGGGCCGTCCCTCGGCCTCGGACAGGAGCGAGCGGCAACGCTCGGCGGCGTCCGCCGCCGGGGTCGGGCCGTACAGGAGCCCGGTGCAGAGGCTGTCGATCGCGCGCGTCTCCTCATAGGCGTCGCGGGCCGCCCGCGCGTACTCGACGGCGCGCGCCGACGGGTCGACGGACGCCCCGTAGCGGCCTTCGCGGCGCTCGGCGAAGGCCATCCTGCGCCAGGCGAGCGCGAGCGCCGAGTCGTCGCCCATCTCGGTGAAGACCTCCACCGCCCGCTCTGCGACGGCACGCAGGTCGTCGCCGAGGTCGAGGACGAGCCGGAACGCCGCGCGGTCGAGTCGCGCGAGCCACGTCGCCCGCACGTCGTCCGCCCGCTCGGCGTCGGCGATAGCGAGGTCGAGCATCGCGAGGGCGCGCTCGTTCTCGCCGATCTCCCAGAGACCGCGGCCGAGGCCCCGGCGTACCTCGCCGCGCGAAGTGCTCCCGTCGGTCAGGAGCGCGTCGGCGCGCTCGAGCAGCGCGATCGCGGCAGGAATGTCGTCGCGGGCCGCAGCCCGCCGTCCCGCCCTCGCGAGAAGCGACGCCGCCTCTTCGCCCAGCACGCGGGCGCGCTCGGCCGCCCCGCCGAGCTCGCGCAGCGCCCGGCACGCCTGCTCGAGGTGGTGGCCGGCGAGATCGTCGGCGCTGGGTGACCGTGCCGGGTCGGCGAGGAGCCGCCGGGCGAGCGTCTCGTGGAGCGACGCCCGCGTCGACTTCGGGATCCTGGCGTAGGCGCTGTCGCGCACGAGCCCGTGCGCGAAGCGGTAGCGGTCATCGCCGAGCTGTCCCGGCACGGGGCGGATGAGCCCGGCGCGGGTCAGGCCGATCAGGGTCGACGTCACGTGCGCGGCGTCGTCCGGCGCGGCGAGCTCGGCGAGCACGCGCGGCTCGAAGCGCCGACCGATGACCGACGCATGCTCGAGCAGCGCCAGCTGCCGGTGCGGGAGCTGGTCGAGCCGCGCGGCGAGGACCGCCTCGATCGTCGGCGGGATCGGCAGCGAGCCCGGCCCGCGATCGGATGCGACGGCGGCGAGCTGCTCGAGGAAGAGCGGGTTCCCCTCCGCGACGGCGAGGATCTCGTCCCGTGCCGACTCCGGCGCTCCCACGCCTGCGAGCAGCTCCCGCGCGTCGTCCTCGTGGAGCGGCCCGAGCTCGATCGTCTCGCTTCCGCTCGGCCCCGGCCGGCGGTCGAGCAGCTCCGGTCGGCCGAGCCGGATCAGCGCGACCGGCGCCCCGGTCACGAAGGCGGCCAGATAGTCGATCAGGTCGTGGAAGGTCGGCTCCGCCCAGTGGGCGTCGTCCACGACGAGCACGACGAGCCGGTCACGCGCGTTCAGCTCGACGAAGCGTCTGACCGCCCAGAAGATCTCGTCGGTCGTGAAGGTCGCCGACGAGAGGCCGCCCGCGGCCTCGAGCCGCTCGGCGAGCAGCTGCTCGTTCTCCTCGCCCGCGAGCGCGCGTGTCACGGCCTCCGGCCCGCCCGCGTTGCGGAGGATCTCGACGAGCGGCCGGTACGTGGTGCCGCCGTAGGCGACGCAGCGGCCGGTGAGCACGGTGGCGTCGCCGGACAGCCCGCTCACGAGCTCGTGCACGAGCCGCGACTTCCCGACGCCCGCGGCGCCGACGACCGTCGCCACGACCGCGCGCCGCTCCGTCTCCGCCCGCCGGACCGCCTCCCGCAGCCGCGCCAGCTCCTCGACGCGGTCGACGAGCGGGCTGTCGAGCCGGCGCTCGATGCCCGGCGCGTCGAGGTCGACGGCGACCACACGCCAGGCGGGGACCGCGTCCCGTTTGCCCTTGGCGTCGACGTCGGGCAGCGGCTCGAGCGTCGCCGCCGACGCGACGAGCGCGCGGGTCGCCGCGCCCACGACGATCTCGTCGGCGCCCGCCGCCGCCTCGAGGCGCTGCGCCGTGTTGACGACGTCGCCGGTGACGAGCGACTGGCGCAGCGACGGGTCGCCCGTCATCGCCGGTCCGGTGGCGATGCCGGTGCGCGCCGCGAGCTGCACGCCGAGGTCGCCCTCTGCCCGTTCGTTGAGCTCCTCCATCCCGCGGCGCAACGAGAACGCCGCGCGGACGGCCCGGAGCGCGTCGTCCTCGTGTGCGTCCGGCAGGCCGAACACCGCCATCACGGCGTCGCCGATGAACTTCTCGACGGTGCCGCCGTGCTCCAGCAACGTCCGCTCGGCGAGGTCGAACCACTCCGATTGCAGGCGGCGGAGGGACTCCGGGTCGAGCAGCTCGCCGATCTCGGTCGACCCGACCCAGTCGCAGAAGAGCACGGTGACGGTCTTGCGGACCTCCACCGGCCGAGTCTAGGACGGTCGAGCGCGGCCGAGAAGAGGGCGGTTTTCCGGCGCGGCTACGCTGGAGACGCTGCCAGCTCGCGCTCCTTCCCCGACGTGCTCGACTCGTCGCGCGTGTTTCAGGTCACCTGAATCGACAACTCGGGCGCAGCGGCCCGTCCCGCGCGCCGCAGCGCGATGCCGCTGACAGCCTCGAGGATGCACCGACTAGCCACGAGCGCGGTGATTCCGGCCGGGTCGTACGGCGGTGAGACCTCGACGACCTCCATACCTGCGAGCGGAAGCTCGTGCGCGATGCGGCGGATGGCATACAGGAGCTCTCGCGACGACAGCCCTCCAGGCTCCGGAGTGCCGGTGCCGGGGGCGAATGCGGGATCGAGACTGTCCACGTCCACGGTCAGGTAGACGTGGTCGGGGAAGTCTCGGGCGGCGGCGACGACGTCGTCCACCACTGCTGCAATCCCCCGCTCCATCACCTCATAGGCGGTGTGCCACCGCATGCCTTCGGCGCGCATCCAGTCGAACACGCGTGGTCCTGACGGGGCGGCCGGCCGATTGGTAGATGCCTCCTGCCTGGGCGAACCGGGACGATAGCTCGGCGCGAGCGGAAAGCGGTCCCGATGGGCGGCTACGCTGGGAGGTCGTGTTCGACACGCTCGCCAATCGCCTCCAGGACGCCATCGGCGACCTGGGCCGCCGCACGCGCCTCGACGAGGAGACCGTCGCGCGAGCGATGCGCGAGATCCGCCTCGCGCTCCTCGAGGCGGACGTCGACTTCGAGGTCGTCAAGGACTTCGTCGCGGCGGTGCGCGAGCGCGCGCTCGGGCAGGAGGTGCTGAAGGGCCTCCGGCCGGGCCAGCAGGTCGTGAAGATCGTCCACGAGGAGCTCACCGAGCTGATGGGCTCGGCGGGCTCGAAGCTCGCGTTCGGCCGTCCGCCGACCGTCGTCCTCCTCTGCGGGCTGCAGGGCTCGGGCAAGACGACGACCGCGGCGAAGCTCGCTCTGCACCTCCGCAAGCACGAGAAGAAGACACCCGGTCTCGTGGCCGCCGATCTCCAGCGGCCCGCCGCGATCGACCAGCTCGAGCAGCTCGGCCGGCAGCTCCAGGTGCCGGTCTACCGCACCGAGACGGCGGACGCCGTCGTCGCGGCCCGCGAGGGCCTCGAGCGCGCCACCGCGGAGGGCTGCGACGTCGTGATCGTCGACACCGCGGGCCGGCTCCAGATCGACGAGGCGCTGATGGACGAGCTCGCGCACGTGCGCGACGCGGTGAAGCCGCTCGACGTCCTGCTCGTCCTCGACGCGATGACGGGCCAGGAGGCGGTCGCCGTCGCGCGCGCGTTCCAGGAGCGGATCGCCTTCGACGGGGTCGTCCTGACGAAGCTCGACGGCGACGCTCGCGGCGGCGCGGCCCTCTCCGTGAAGGCGATCACGGGCAAGCCCGTGAAGTTCGCCTCGGTCGGCGAGAAGCTCGACCAGCTCGAGGTTTTCCACCCCGACCGGATGGCCTCCCGGATCCTCGGGATGGGCGACGTGCTCACCCTGATCGAGAAGGCGGAGCAGGCGGTCGAGCAGGACGAGCAGGAAGAGATGGAGAAGAGGCTGCTCGCCGGGCAGTTCACGTTCGACGACTTCCTCGCCTCGACCCGGATGCTGAAGAAGATGGGGCCGCTCCAGGGCGTCATGAAGCTCGTCCCCGGGATGAGCCGCCAGCTCGACGGGATCGACGTCGACGAGGGGCAGATGGCGCGCGTCGAGGCGATCGTGCTCTCGATGACGCCGCACGAGCGGGGGACGCCGCACGTCATCAACGGGCCGAGGCGGCGACGGATCGCGGCGGGGAGCGGGACCACGATCGAGGACGTCAACCGCCTCCTCCAGGCCCGCAAGCAGATGGAGAAGATGATGAAGGCGATGGGGAAGGGAAAGCTGCCCTCGCTGCCGCCCGAGCTGACGGGGGGAGCCGCGGTCCCGGGCCGCGGCCGTGCCAAGCGCCGCCGGCGCTGACCCGGGCCACCGGTTTTCCGGCATCATTTGCCGTCGCACACACGACGAAGGGATTCGAAGGAACATGGCTGTACGTCTCAGGTTGACGCGCGTCGGGTCGAAGAAGAACCCGATCTACCGCGTCGTCGTGGCCGACTCGCGCGCTCCGCGCGACGGTCGCTTCATCGAGATCGTCGGGCGGTACAACCCGCAGACGGACCCGTCGACGATCGAGCTCGACGCTGACAAGGTCGAGGCCTGGCTCGCGAAGGGCGCTCAGCCGTCCGAGCCGGTGGCACGGCTGATCAAGGCCTTTTCCGACAAGTCGGAAAAGGCCTAGATAAGGGCACCGTGAAGATCCGAAGGATCTTCTCCGTTTCCCCTAGCCTTTCACGCGGAGCGTGAAAGGCTTGGAGGAGCTGCTCACCTGGATCGCGCGGGGGCTCGTCGACGAGCCCGACGCCGTCCGGGTCGAGCGGATCGACGAGGGCGACGTCGTGGTGCTTCGCCTCCACGTGGCCGACGGCGACGTCGGCAAGGTGATCGGGCGGCACGGACGTGTGGCCCGCGCGCTTCGCACCGTCGCCCGCTCCGCAGGAGCGCGCGGCGACCGGCGGCTCCAGCTCGAGATCGCGGATTGAGCGACGACGACCGGCTCGTGCCGATCGGCAGGGTCGGGCGGCCGCACGGGCTCGACGGTGCGTTCGTCGTCGACCGGGCAAGCGACGACGACCGGCGCTGGCGCGTCGGCGCGATGCTGCTCGCCGACGGCGAGCCCGCGACGATCGATCTCTCACGGCGCGTCGGTGGCGGTCGTCGCGCGATCCGGCTCGACCGTCCGGTGACCCGCGGCGCGCAGCTCGCGGTGCGGGTCTCCGAGCTGCCGGCGCCGGACCGCGACAGCTACTACGCGTTCGAGCTCGTCGGCCTCACGGTCGTCGACGAGGCGGGCGTGGAGCTCGGCCGCGTCGCCGGGGTCCACCCCGGCGTCGCGAACGACAACCTCGAGCTCGACGACGGGATGCTGGTGCCGCTGATCGAGGACGCGATCCGCGCTGTGGACGTCGAGGCGGGCCGGATCGTCGTCGACCGCGAGTTCCTCGGCTGATCGCGCCTCGCGAAGCCGGGGTTACGACGCGTGGTGCCGCATTGAGAGGGGTGCCGCGAGGGGTACCCTGGGTCGCCGTGCGCGTCGACGTCTTCACGCAGCTCCCGCATGCGTTCGGCTGGCTCACCGAGCAGAGGCCGCTCGCGAGCGTGCTCGGGACGGAGCTCGAGCTGCGGCTGCTCAACTACCGCGACACGACGCCGCTCCGGGGCGGGCAGGTCGACGACGATCCGTACGGCGGCGGCGCCGGGATGGTGCTCCGAGTGGACGTCGTGGACGCGGCCCTCGAGGCAGCGTACGGTGACGTGCGTCCTGCGCGGGTCGTCGCCCTGACGCCGCAGGGGCGCCAGCTCGAGCAGGAGCTCGTCGAGGAGCTCGCGCTCGAGCCGGAGCTCGCGCTGCTCTCGTCGCGCTTCGAGGGCTTCGACGAGCGGATCGTGGAGCACCTCGCCACCGATGCCGTCTCCATCGGGCCGTATGTCCTCTCGGGCGGGGAGCTGCCGGCGATGGTGCTCCTCGACGCGATCGCGCGCCGTCTCCCCGGGGCGCTCGCAGAGGGATCGGGCGAGCTCGAGAGCTTCTCGGCCCACCTCGACGGAGGACTCGAGTACCCGCACTACACCCGTCCCGCCGCATACCGCGGCTGGGACGTGCCGGACGTGCTCCTCTCCGGCGACCATGCGCGGATCGAGCGATGGCGTCGCGAGCAGAGCCGTGCCCGGAGCGTCGCGTGAGCGGCGTCGACGAGCGCGAGACGCCGCTCGAGCGCGGCGCCTCCGGCGACGCCGAGCGGGCTCCCGCCGACGGCGCAGCCCATCCCGTCGACGGCACCGGCTGGCCGACGACACCGGCGGAGATCCCGCTCGACGGGCCGTTGCTGCCGCCGCCGCACGAGGCCGGCGCGCCTTCTGCCTGGCCACGCGTCCCCGCGCCCGAGCGAACGGAGCCGCGCCCGCAGCGACACTCGCGCAACCCGGTCGACCGGCTCACGCGCGGCCTCCCGATCCGGTCAGGGTCGTCGTCGACTGGGTCGTCACGATCGTCGGCGCCGTCGCGATCGTGCTCCTCGTCAAGGCGTACGTCGTCAACCCGTACCGGATCCCGTCCTCGTCGATGGAGCCGACGCTCCACTGCGCGCAGCCCGCCTCCGGTTGCGAGGCGCGCTTCTCCGACCGCGTGCTCGCGAACCGGCTCATCTACCACGTCCGCGACCCCCGCCGGGGCGAGATCGTCGTGTTCGACACGCCGGACGCCGCACAGCTCAAGTGCGGCGCAGGCGGCACGTTCGTCAAGCGGCTGGTCGGGTTGCCCGGCGAGACGGTCGAGATCCGCCTCGAGCGCGGCGAAGGCTACGTCTTCATCAACGGCAAGCGGCTCCGCGAGCCGTACATCGAGCCCGACCGGCGCCCGACGGAGGCGTTCGGACCGGCCAAGGTGCCGCCGAACAGCTACTTCATGATGGGCGACAACCGCTCCCAGTCGTGCGACTCGCGCGAGTGGGGGACGGTGCCGCGCGACAACCTGATCGGCAAGGTCTTCGCCACCTACTGGCCGCCGAACCGCATCAGCCTCTACTGAGCCTGCTCGCTGTCGCTGTCGCGGTCGCAACGGCCGCTAGCCTCTTGTCAGCCGTGCCGAGCCGTACGCCGTTCGGGCGCACACGTGCGCTGGCGCGATGTGCCTGCGCTATCATCCGCGGCCGGCCGCGGGCCGACCCTTCTCATGAGCACGATCGTCGAGAGCCTCGAGCGGCGCCAGCTGCGTGACGTCCCGGCCTTCAAGGCCGGGGACACCGTGCGGGTCCACTTCAAGGTGATCGAGGGGAACCGGCAGCGCATCCAGGTGTTCGAGGGCATCTGCATCAAGCGCCAGGGCTCCGGCGTCCGCGAGACGTTCACGGTGCGCAAGAACTCGTTCGGCGTCGGCGTCGAGCGGACGTTCCCGCTTCATTCGCCGAAGATCGAGAAGCTCGAGGTGGTGATGATCGGCGACGTCAACCGGGCGAAGCTCTACTACCTCCGCGGCCGCGTCGGCAAGAGGTCGCGCGTCCGCGAGCTCCGTCAGTCCTGATCGCGCTGCGCGCGATCAGGACTACATTCACCTCGTGCGCGTCGTCGCCGCGCTTCTCGTCACCTGTGGCGCGCTCGTCCTCGCCGGGTGCGGCGGTAGCGAGGACGCGACGCAGCGGTTCGCGCGCGAGGCGGTCGAGTCCCGCGTCGCGAACGACGACGCCTACGATCCCGAAGGGGTGCACTGCACGGGGAACCCGCGGCCGTGGTTCGTGGAGCGGCAGGCGACCCTCGTCATCTGCGCCGTGCGCCGGACCGAGGGCGGCTGCGACTGGTTCCGCGTCGAGCTCGTCCCGCTCGCGACCCGCGTGACGACGAGGATCCGGCTGGAGGAGCGGAACGCGGGCTGCGTGCTGCCTGCATAGGCGGGCGGGAGCGTCACCGGGGTCAGGCACACTGGCGGTGCCAGACCCCTGCCAGACCCCTGCCTGTGGAGAGATCGGCACGGTCCCGTCCGAAAGTGGGGGATATCCTCGGCCGGTGCCGCTCTCGACCGGCCAGCGCCTCCTCCGCTTCGACCGCCGCCTCGGCGCCCGGTTCGTCGCGGGAGCCGACGAGGCGGGCCGCGGCTCCCTCGCGGGCCCGCTCGTCGTTGCCGGCGTCCTGCTGGACTACGGCTCGCTGCGCGGCAGCCGCGTCCGCCCGCTCGCGCTCTTGAACGACTCCAAGCAGGTCGAGCCCGACGAGCGCGAGCGGCTCTATCACGCCGTGCTCGCGGCTGCGGACGGCGTCGCGGTCCGGGTGATCGCGTCCGCCGAGCTCGACCGGCAGGGCCTCCACCGCTCGAACCTCTGGGGCCTCCGCACGGTGCTCGCCGAGCTCCATCCGCCCGCCGAGGCATGCCTCGTCGACGGGTTCCGGCTCGGGTCCGCGGCGCCGCCGCACACGGCCCTCGTCGACGGCGACACGAAGAGCGCGGCGATCGCCGCCGCCTCGATCGTCGCCAAGGTGACGCGCGACCGGCTGATGCGCAGGCTCGACGCGCTGTACCCCCGCTACGGCTTCTCCTCCCACGTCGGGTACATCACGCCCGGTCACACCCGGGCCGTGCTCGCGCACGGCCCGTGCCCCCAGCATCGACGCTCGTTCCAGGCCCGCGCGTACGCGGGCGACGCCGCGGCGTGAACCACGGCGAGCGCCTCGCGGCGCGCCACTACCGCCTCCGCGGCTACCGGATCCTCGGCGCGAACGTCCGCGCGGGCGGCTACGAGCTCGACCTGGTCGTACGCCGGGGCCCGAGGCTCGTGTTCGTCGAGGTCAAGGAACGGGCCAGCGAGGCCTTCGGCGGTGGCGTCGGGGCGGTGAACCGCGAGAAGCGCCGCCGCGTCCGGCTCGCCGCCGCCTCGTGGCTCCGCGCGCATCCGGAAGCGGCGGCGCTCGAGATCCGCTTCGAGGTCGCCGCCGTGTCCGCCGGGCGGGTCGCGCGCGTGGCGTTCGCCGACGACTGACGGCCCGCGGGAATGACGGGAACGCCTGTTCCGTTAGAATCCTCACAACACGAAGCCGGGGGGCACTATCCCCCAACGGGCGCGTTCGTCATCACGGGCCGCGCGGCGAGAGCCGCCAAGCTCCGGACGCGCAGGCCCCTCCGCGCGAGGTGGCGGGAGAAACCTCCGGCTGACAGGGACCACACCACGTCAGCCGGAAAGGATCGAACCGCCACATGACCACCCGTACCCGCACCTGGATCCTGCTCGCCGGGCTCTCGGCGCTGTTCGTCGCCGTCGGCGGCCTCGTCGGCGGGACGGGCGGGATCGCCGTCTTCCTCCTGATCGCGGTCGCGTTCAACTTCGCGATGTTCTGGTTCTCCGATCGGCTCGCGCTCAAGACGAGCCGCGCCCGCCCGCTCGAGCCGGGCGAGGCACCGGACCTCGTCGCCGACGTCGAGGAGCTCGCGGCTCGTGCCCGCATCCCCGTCCCGCGCCTCTACCTGATCCCGTCCCAGCAGCCGAACGCGTTCGCGACGGGGCGGACTCCGAAGCGCTCGGCCGTCGCCGTGACGGAGGGGCTCGTCACGCTCATGCCCCGCGAGCAGGTCCGAGGCGTGCTGGCACACGAGCTCGCCCACATCCGCAACCGCGACGTCCTCGTCGCGACGCTCGCGGCGATGATCGGCGCTGCGATCTCGGCGATCGCGCACTTCCTCCAGTTCCAGTGGCTCTTCGGCGGCGACGACGACGAGAGCCCGCTCGGGCTCGTCGGGACGATCGCCGCGATCCTGATCGCGCCGATCGCGGCGATGCTGCTGCAGTTCGCGATCTCCCGCCAGCGCGAGTTCCTCGCGGACGCCACCGCCGCCGAGCTCCTCGGCACGGGACGGCCGCTCGCCGACGCCCTCGCGACGCTCCAGCGCGGCGTCGAGGTCATCCCGATGCAGGTCAACCCCGCGACGGCGTCGCTCTACATCGCGAATCCTCTCTCGGGGCACGGGATGGCGTCGCTCTTCTCGACGCATCCGCCCATCCCGGTACGGATCGAGCGCCTCGTGGCGCTCGACGCCGCGCGCGGCCTGTAGTCCGCCTCGCCGGTCCAGTAGGCGCCGTGCGTCGCCGGACATTGCTGGTTCACTGCCGGGGTGGCCCTCGACCTCGACCGCTTCGACGTCCTCACGTTCGACTGCTACGGGACGCTGATCGACTGGGAGGCCGGCCTGCTCGCGGCCCTGCGGGTCGCGCTCCCGGACGCAGGCGCGATCGACGACGACGCTCTCCTCGCGACCTACGCCCGCCACGAGGCGGAGGCGGAGCGGCCGCCGTACCGTCCCTACCGCGACGTGCTCGCGGCGGGCGTGCGCGGCGTCGCGGCCGACCACCGCCTCGAGCTCGCGAACGACGCGGTCGTGCGCTTCTCGGAGTGCGTGCGCGACTGGCCCGCGTTCCCCGACTCGGCGGAGGCGCTCGGCCGGCTGCACGAGCGCTACCGGCTGGGCGTGATCACGAACTGCGACACGGATCTCTTCGCCGCCTCGCAGGAGCGGCTCGGGACCGGCTTCGACTGGGTGATCACGGCGGAGACGGCGCGCGCCTACAAGCCGGCGCTCGCGGGCTTCGAGCTCGCGTTCGCGACGATCGGCGTCCCCCGCGAGCGGATCCTCCACGTCGCGCAGAGCCTCTACCACGACCACGTGCCCGCGAAGCGGCTGGGGCTCGCCTCGGTGTGGATCGACCGCCGGCACGACCGGCCGGGCGCGGGCGCCACGCCTCCCGCCGCGGCCGAGCCCGACGAGACCTACCCGAGTATGAAGGCGTTCGCCGACGCGGTCAGCGCGCGGCGGCCCTGACCTCGGGCTCGACGGCGATCTCGGGCAGCGACTCCTCGACCGGCGGCGCGCCGCGCCCGAGCGTCGTCCGGAGCGGCACCTCCTTCAGGAACCAGGCGAGCACGGCGGGGACGATCGCGATCGCCGTCCCCCAGAGGAAGACGTCGTGGAGCGCGCTGGAGAAGATCTGCAGCAGGTCGGCGTGCGCGTCGGGCGGCAGCTCCTTCGCCCGCACCGGGTCGATATTCCCGACGTCGCCCAGCTTCGCGACGGCGTCCGCCGGTAGCCGCGCCAGCTCGGCCGAGAGGCGCGAGGCGAAGATCGCGCCGAAGAGCGCCACGCCGAAGGAGCCGCCGACCGAGCGGAAGAACGTCGCGGTCGAGGTGACGACGCCCATGTCCTGCGGGCTCGCGTCGTTCTGGACGACCAGGACGAGCACCTGCATCACGAGCCCGAGCCCGACGCCGACGACGAGCATGTCGACCGAGGCGACCCACGCCTCCGACGCCGGTGTCAGCCGCGAGAGGAGGTACATCCCGAGCACGAGCACGGCGGTGCCTGTGACCGGGTAGACCTTGTAGCGCCCGAAGCGCGTGATCGCGCGGCCCGAGAGGATCGCCGCCGCGAGGAGGCCGGCCATCAGCGGGATCATCCGCAGGCCGGAGCTCGTCGGGCTCGCCCCGTAGACGAGCTGGAGGAAGAGCGGCAGGTAGACGATCGCGCCGAACATGGCGATCCCGACCAGGAACGCCATCGACGTCGAGAGCCGGAACGTGCTCGAGCGGAACAGCCTGAGCGGGATCAAGGGCTCCGCCGCCCGCCGCTCCTGCCAGACGAACGCGACGAGCATCACGGCCCCTGCAACGGTGAGCCAGACGATCTCCGGCGACCCCCACGGGTACTGGTTGCCGCCCCAGGTCGTGACGAGGATCAGCGCGCCGACCCCGCCCGCGAGCAGCCCGGCGCCGAGGTAGTCGACCCGGTGGCGCGTGTGCGGCACGTGCAGGTGCAGCCGGAACACGACGATCGCGAGGGCAAGCGCCCCGATCGGCATGTTCACGTAGAACACCCACCGCCACGAGAGGTTGTCGACGAGGAACCCGCCGAGCAGCGGGCCTGCGACCGACGACACGGCGAAGACCGCGCCCATCAGGCCCATGTAGCGGCCGCGCCGCCGTGGCGGGATGATGTCCGCGAGGATCGCCTGCGCGCCGACGATCAGGCCCCCGGCGCCGAGCCCCTGCACCGCGCGGAAGGCGATCAGCTGGATCATCGACTGCGACAGCCCGGAGAGCATCGAGCCGACGAGGAAGATCACGATCGCGGCGACGAAGACGGGCTTGCGACCCATCATGTCGCCGAGCTTCCCGTAGAGCGGCGTCGAGACGGTCGAGGCGAGCAGGTACGCCGTCACGACCCACGAGAGGTGGTCGAGGCCGCCCAGGTCGCCGACGATCGTCGGCAGCGCGGTCGAGACGATCGTCTGGTCGAGCGAGGCCAGGAACATGCCGAGCGCGAGCGCGACGAAGACGGTCGCGAGCGCGCGGCCCTGGAGCCCCTCGTCGGGGATCTCGATCGCCTCGCGGCGCGGCGCGCGCTCGCTCATCGCCGCTCGCCCTCGAGCAGCCGGTTCATCTGCGCGCGCGTGAGCGGGCCGTGGGGGAGCGGCGTCGCGCCCTCGGCGCGCAGGCCGTCGAGCAGCAGCCCGAGGTAGCGGCGCCAGAGGTCCGGAGCCACCTCGCGCGCCGCCTCGAGCACCCGGCCCCCGGTCATGAAGACGAGCGGCATGTCCTCGGGCGTGAAGTCGGCCCGGAGCGAGCCGTCCTCGTGCGCCCGTTCGACCAGCCGCCGTACCAGCGGGCGGACACGCCGACGCACCGCCTCGCGCGCGCTGCCGTGCTCGGTGCCCGCGAGCACCTCGCGGAGGGCGCGGTTCTCGACGTGCAGCTCGAGCACGCGCGTGACGAAGCCGCTGAGCCCGGTCCACGGGTCGGGCTCGGCCAGACCGTCCTCCGCCGCGGTCACGAAGGCGTCGAGCGACTCCGCGAGTACGGCCTCGACGAGGTCGTGCTTCGTCGGGAAGCGGCGGTAGAGCGTGCCCATGCCGACCCCGGCGCGCTGGGCGATCTCCTCCACGGGAACGTCGACGCCGCTCGAGGCGAAGCACGCGCGCGCAGCCTCGAGGATGCGGGCGCGGTTCTCGCGCGCGTCGCGTCTCAGGGCGGGCGGGGTCGTCTCCGGGGCGGGCACCGCGCCACGGTAGCAGAAGCGGAGTGGGGGCTCCGGTTACGCGGGAAGAGCTACACCACGGCCGCCAGCCGTGCCGCCAGCTCGCGGACGCTCGCCCGGAGCTCGTCGGGCGAGAGGATCGTGAAGCCGCAGCCGAGGCTCGCGAGCGTGCCGGCCATCCAGTCGAGCGAGTCGACGCGCATCTTGAGGAGCGTCCCGCCGTCGGCCTCGACGAGCTCGGCGAGCGTGGGCGGGAGACGACGCGCCGCTCGGTCGACGGGCAGGTCGAGGAGGACCCGGACGTCGTGGCCCCAGGGGACGCGGGCGAGCGAGCGGCTGACGTGCTCGACGGCGTCGTAGCCGTCGGGTGCCGGGACTGCGGCCGTCCCGAGCAGGGTCGTACGGCTCATCCGGTCGATGCGGAACGTGCGCAGGTCGTCGCGCAGGTGGTCGTGCGCGGCGAGGTACCAGCGCGCCGCGTGGACGACGAGGCCGAAGGGGCTGAGGTCGCGGCGTGTCCGCTCGCCAGAATAGGCTTTGTAGGCGGTGCGAACCCGGCGCCCGCGGCGCACGGCGTCGGCGAGCAGGAGGACGGTGTCGCCTGCGACGGGCGCGCCCGAGCGCGGTGTCGCCGTGAACCCGAGCGCGGTCTCGAGCGCCTCGACGCGGCGCCGCAGCGGGTCGGGCAGCACGCGGTGGATCTTCGCGAGCGCGCCGTCCGCGGCGCCGGCGTCGCTGTCGAGCCCCTGGCGGCGCGCGGCGATCAGCCCGAGCACGACGACCACGGCCTCGTCGTCGGAGAGCATCAGCGGCGGCAAGCGGTAGCCGGGCCGCACGCGGTACCCGCCGCCGACCCCGCGCTGCCCTTCGACCGGGATGTCCATCTCCTGCAGCGCGGCGACGTAGCGGCGCACCGTCCGGCCGTCGATCTCGAGCCGCTCGGCGATCTCGCGCCCGGTCGTCAGCGGGCTCGCCTGCAGGAGCTCGAGCAGCTCCAGAAGGCGTGCCGTCGGCGTCTGCATCCCGCAAGTCAACCATGGATAGCGGGCAAGATCTGCCCTATTTCCGCAGTAGGGTCCAGGCGTCCGCAGACGACGGGAGGCGACCGATGGACAGCATGCGCTGGCACGAGGGTGGAGGGCGACCGTGACCTTGCTCGAGCAAGACGGCGTCGCCGTGCGGCCGGGCTACCGCCACGAGGAGAAGCTGGCCCGGGTCGGGCAGAGCGTCGCGCTCGGGGACACGCTGCTCAAGTGGTACGAGCTCGCGCCGGCCGACGCGCCGGTCGAGCCCGCGGTCTCGGATCTCGCCCGGCTCGGCCTCGCCGACGCGGCCCGGCTCGGGGAGCTCCGGCTCGGCGGCACGCTCGGGTTCGTGATCCTCCACCGCTGCGACGAGGGCTTCCACTTCCTCCTCGTCTGCACGTGGCGGAACGAGAACGAGCTCTGGGAGACGGTCTGGGCGAAGGACGGCGACGGCGACCCCGGGTTCCATCCGTGGCCGCTCGAGGGCTCGCACCGGCCGACGTTCTGCGTCTGGGAGCTCGGCGCCGTCGCGCACGAGGCGAGGGCCTGGGCGCGCTTTCTCCGCTCACCGCGCGACCGCGACGCGCGGCTCGACTACCTGCGCGACGCCTACGAGGGCCGGGTGTAGGGGACTGGCACCCGCAGGGTGCCTGTCCCGGTGCCCCGTCGCCCTGCAAAGCGCCGCAGCGAGCCGCTGCGTCACTGGGGTCAGGCACCTCGCGGTGCCAGGCCCCCAAACTGGAACACTAGGGGCATGAGCACGAACGCCCCCGACATCGAGCCCGTCGAGACCCGCGAGTGGCTCGACTCCGTCGACGCCGTCGTCGAGGTCGACGGGCGCGACCGGATGTCGTTCCTCCTCGACCGGGTCGTCGACCATGCGCAGGACCTCGGCGTCCACACGATCGCCGGGCTCCAGACGCCGTACGTCAACACGATCCTCCCCGAGGACGAGCCGGAGATGCCCGGCGACCAGGAGCTCGAGGCGGCCGCGACGGCGCTCGTGCGCTGGAACGCGGTCGCGCTCGTGTTGCAGGCGAACGCCGAGTCGACCGAGCTCGGGGGCCACATCGCGAGCTACCAGTCGGCGGAGACGCTGTACGAGGTCGGCTTCGACCACTTCTGGCGGGGCCGCTCGGGCGACCACCTCGGCGACCTCGTCTACCTCCAGGGCCACTCGTCGCCCGGCTTCTACGCCCGCGCGTTCCTCGAGGGCCGCTTCTCGGAGGAGGAGATGCACCGGTTCCGCCAGGAGATCGGCGGCGGCGGGCTCTCGTCGTACCCGCACCCGTGGCTGATGCCGCACTTCTGGCAGTTCCCGACGGTCTCGATGGGCCTCGGGCCGCTGATGGGGATCTACCAGGCGCGCTTCATGAGGTACCTCGCCGCGCGCGGGATCGTCGACGACGGCGATCGCAAGGTGTGGGTCTTCATGGGCGACGGCGAAGCCGACGAGCCCGAGTCGATGGGTGCGATCTCGCTCGCCGGCCGCGAGCGGCTCGACAACCTGATCTTCGTCGTCAACTGCAACCTGCAGCGCCTCGACGGGCCGGTGCGCGGGAACGGGAAGATCATCCAGGAGCTCGAGACGAACTTCCGCGGCGCCGGCTGGAACGTGATCAAGGTGATCTGGGGCTCGAACTGGGATCCGCTGCTCGCGGCGGACGACGACGGCGTCCTCCGCAAGCTGATGGAGGAGTGCGTCGACGGCGAGTACCAGACCTTCAAGGCGAACGACGGCGCCTACGTCCGCGAGCGCTTCTTCGGCCGCTACCCCGAGACGAAGGCGATGGTCGCCGACTGGACGGACGACGAGATCTGGGCGCTCCGCCGCGGCGGCCACGACCCGAAGAAGGTCTACGCCGCCTACCGCGCCGCCGTGCGCCACACGGGGCAGCCGACCGTGATCCTCGCGAAGACGATCAAGGGCTACGGCATGGGGCAGGCCGGCGAGGGCCGAAACATCACCCACCAGCAGAAGTCGATGAACGAGGAGGCGCGGCTCGCGATCCGCGACCGGCTCGGCGTCCCGCTCACCGACGAGCAGGCGACCGGCGCCTTCTTCTACCGCCCACCCGAGTCGAGCCCCGAGCTCGCGCACCTGCTCGAGCGGCGGGAGGCGCTCGGCGGGAGCCTCCCGGCGCGCCACACCGACGCCGAGCCGCTGCCGACGCCGGGCCCCTTCGAGAACGTGCTCGAGGGGAGCGGCGAGCGCGGCAACTCCACGACGATGGCGCTCGTCCGCATCCTCAACACCCTCGTCCGGGACGACGTGCTCGGCCCGCGGATCGTGCCGATCGTCCCCGACGAGTCACGGACGTTCGGGATGGAGGGCATGTTCCGCCAGCTGGGGATCTACTCGTCGGTCGGGCAGCTGTACGAGCCGGAGGACGCGGGCGACTTCATGTTCTACCGCGAGGACCAGACCGGCCAGATCCTCCAGGAGGGGATCAACGAGGCCGGCGCGTTCTCCTCGTGGCTCGCCGCGGCGACGTCCTACGCGAACTACGGGACGGCGATGATCCCCTTCTACATGTTCTACTCGATGTTCGGCTTCCAGCGGGTCGGCGACCTCGCGTGGGCGGCCGGCGACAGCCGCGCGCGCGGGTTCCTGATCGGCGGCACCGCGGGCCGGACGACGCTGAACGGCGAGGGGCTCCAGCACGAGGACGGCCACTCGCACGTGCTCGCGTCGGTGATCCCGAACTGCGTCGCCTACGACCCGACCTACGCCTACGAGGTCGCGGTGATCGTCCGCGACGGCCTGCGCCGGATGATGACCGAGCAGGAGGACGTCTTCTACTACATCACGGTGATGAACGAGAACTATCCGCACCCGCCGCTCCCCGAGGGCGCGGAGGAGGGGATCCTGAAGGGGCTGTACCTCCTCCACGAGGCGCAGGCCGAGGAGGGGCCCCGCGTCCAGCTCCTCGGCTCGGGCGCGATCCTGCGCGAGGTCGAGGCGGCGGCCGAGCTTCTCGCCGAGGACTTCGGCGTGAAGGCCGACGTCTGGAGCGCGCCGAGCTTCACCGAGCTCCGGCGCGACGGGATGGAGGTCGAGCGCTGGAACATGCTCCACCCGACCGAGACGCAGCGCAGCCCCTGGGTCGAGGAGTGCTTCGCCGGCCGCGAGGGCCCGAAGGTCGCCGCGACCGACTACATGCGGACGTTCGCCGACCAGATCCGGGCCTGGGTGCCGGGCCGCTACGTCGTGCTCGGCGCGGACGGCTTCGGGCGGAGCGACTACCGCGTCAAGCTGCGGAGCTTCTTCGAGGTCGACCGCTACCACGTCGCGCTCGCCGCGCTGAAGGCGCTCGCCGACGAGGGGACGATCGAGTCGAAGCTCGTCGCCGAGGCGATCGAGCGCTACGGAATCGACACCGAGCCGGTTCCGCCCTGGAAGCGCTGAGCGACCTCGTCGGCCTGGTGTCCGACTTCAGTCGGACACCTGCGGCTGCGCAGACGGTTCGTCCCGCGTGGGTGTCGGACTGAAGTCCGACACGCAGGTGCCCTGCGCTTCGTCCGATGGTCCGCGAGGATGGAGACCCGTCGACCCAGGAGGACCGCCGATGTCAGCCGCCGCCCGCCGTACCCGCTTCGCCGAGCTGCACGCCCGCGAGCGGCTGTTCGTGATGCCGAACCCGTGGGACATCGGCTCCGCCAGGCTTCTGGCGGCGCTCGGCTTCGAGGCGCTCGCGACGACGAGCGCCGGCTTCGCCTGGGCGCTCGGCAAGCTCGACACCCAGGTGGCGCGCGGCGAGCTCGTCGACCACGTCGCCGCGCTCGCCGGTGCGACCGACCTGCCGCTCTCGGTCGACAGCGAGCGCTGCTACCCCGACGCCCCGGGCGGCGTCGCCGAGACGGTGCGCCTGCTCGGCGAGGCCGGGGCGGCAGGCTGCTCGATCGAGGACTGGAACCCCGTCGCAGGGAGGATCGAGGACGTCTCGCTCGCGGTCGAGCGCGTCGCCGAGGCGGCCGCGGCGGCGCGCGCGTTCGACCCGCCGCTCGTCCTCACCGGCCGCGCCGAGAACCACGTCCACGGGATCGACGACCTCGACGACACGATCGCGCGCCTCGTCGCCTACCGCGACGCCGGCGCCGACTGCGTCTACGCGCCGTGGCTCTCGACCGCGGAGCAGGTCTCGGCAGTCGTCGGCGCGGTCGGCGTGCCGGTCAACGTGCTGGCTACCCCGGCCGTGCCTCCGCTGCCCGAGCTCGCCGAGCTCGGCGTCCGGCGCATCTCGACCGGGAGCCTCCTCGCGGGCGTCGCCTACGGTGCGCTCGCCGCCGCCGCGCGCGAGCTTCAGGGCGGCAGCACGTCGACATACGCCGCCGACCGCCTGACGGAGGGCGACAAGCAGGCCGCGTTCGGTCGCTGAGCGGGTCGCGCCCGCCGCGGCCGTCAGAGCGTCGGGTCTGCGGCGGTGGAGAGCACGCGCTCGGCGAGTGCCTGCATCACCTTCCGCTCGACCGGGCGGTTCTCGTCCAGCACCTGGCGGAAGTCGCGGCCGGTGAGGATGAAGCAGCGGAGGGTGGTCGTCGCCGTCACCGTGGCCGTCCGCCTGGTCGTCGCGATCAGCGCGACCTCGCCGACGAAGTCTCCGCTCCCGCGCGTGGCGAGGTGGACGCCGTCCTTCGTGACCTCGGCCGTGCCGTCCACGATGACGAAGAACTCGTTGGCGAGGCCGCCCTCCTTGCAGAGAACGGTGCCCGCCACCACCGTCAGCTCGTCGGTTACCCGCGCCAGCTCCGCGAGCTCCCGCTTCGAGAGCCCCTCGAAGAGCGGCGCCCGCCGGAGCGCCTCGACCTTCGCGTTCTGCGTGCCGCGGCGCATGGCCCGGAGTCTAGAGGGGGATGACGTGGGTGGCCGCGAGATGGGACACTGAAGCTCGTGGCGGGCACGACGCGATACGCGCGCAGCGGGGATCTCCGGATCGCGTACCAGGTGATGGGTGACGGCCCGATCGATCTCGTCTGGGCGCCCGGATACCTCTCGCACGTCGAGCAGAACCAGTGGTGGCCGTCCTATGCCGATCTGTTCGAGCGGCTTGCCTCGTTCTCGCGCCTGATCATGTTCGACCGGCGCGGCACCGGTCTCTCCGACCGGATCCTCTCCCTCGGCTCGTTCGAGGAGCTGCTCGACGACATCACGGCCGTCCTCGACGCGACCGGGTCGGAGCGTGCGGCACTCTTCGGCGGCGCCGAGGGCGGGCCGATGTGCGCGCTCTACGCGGCGACGTTCCCGGAGCGCGTCTCCGCGCTCGTGCTCGGCGCGTCCTACGCACGCCGCACCGTCGCCCCGGGCTACCCGTGGGGGCTCGACGCCCAGCATCAGGCGCGGATCCTCGCCGCCTACGACGAGCGCTGGGGGAGCCGCGACTTCGGCGTCCGCCAGCTCGCTCCGAGCCTCGCGGACGACGAGCGGTTCCTCGACTGGCACGCCCAGGCCTGCAGGTTCGCGGGCACACCCGCCCCCGCGCTCGCGTGGTTCCGGGTCACGATGGAGATCGACATCCGCGACGTGCTTCCCGCGATCCGCGTCCCGACGCTCGTGCTCCACCGCACCGGCGACCGCGTCGTCCCCGTCGAGGCCGGGCGCTACCTCGCCCGGCAGATCCCGGACGCGAAGCTCGTCGAGCTCCCGGGCTCGGACCACTACCCGTTCTCCGGCGACTACGACCCGTACATCGAGGAGATCGAGGAGTTCCTCACCGGCTCACGGAGCGTGCGCGAGCCCGACCGCGTGCTCGCGACCGTGCTCTTCACGGACGTCGTCGGCTCGACCGAGCGTGCCGCCGAGCTGGGCGACCAGCGCTGGACGGAGCTCCTCGCCGACCACCACCGGGTCGTGCGCGCCGAGCTCGAGCGCCACCGCGGACAGGAGGTCAGAGTCGTCGGCGACAGCTTCCTCGCGACGTTCGACGGGCCGGCGCGCGGCATCAGGTGCGCGGCGGCGATCCGCGAGGGCGTGCGCCCGCTCGAGCTCGAGCTGCGCGCCGGCCTGCACACGGGCGAGCTCGAGCTCGCGCCCTCGGGCATCGAAGGGATCGCCGTGCACATCGGCGCCAGGATCGGTGCGCTCGCCGGACCGGGGGAGATCCTCGTCTCGAGCACCGTCAAGGATCTCGTCGTCGGCTCGGGGATCGACTTCGAGGACCGCGGCGCGCACGAGCTCCGCGGCGTGCCCGGCGAGTGGCGCGTGCACGCGGTCGCCTGAGCTCGCCGGGGCGACTCAGCGCCGCCCCTTGGCTCGCGATGCCTCGCGCGCGAAGCGCGACATCGCCTTCCAGCGCTTCCGCTCCTCGGACTGCGCCCGCTTGTCGAGCCGCCGCTCGAGCGCGGCCAGCTCCGCCTCGAGCTTGAGGTAACTGTCCCAGCGCTCCGGCGCGAGCGTCCCGTCGGCGAGCGCCTCCTTCACGGCGCAGCCGGGCTCGCTCTCGTGGCTGCAGTCGGAGAAGCGGCAGTGCTGAAAGAGGGACGTCACGTCGTCGAAAGTCTCCTCGAGCGCCTCGTCGGCGACCCAGAGCTGCAGCTCGCGCATGCCCGGCGTGTCGATCACGAGTGCCCCGCCCGGGAGCTGCACGAGCTCTCGCCGCGTGGTCGTGTGGCGTCCCTGGCCGTCGCTGCGGAGCTCCTGCGTGTCGAGCAGCTCCTCGCCCGCGAGGGTGTTGACGAGCGTCGACTTGCCGACGCCCGACGAGCCGAGGAGCGCGGCGGTGACGCCCGGGCGCAGATGGGCGCGCACCGCGTCGACTCCCTCGCCCGTGAGGCTCGACAGCGCGTGGACGGGAACGTCTGCCGCGACCGAGCGGACGGCCGCGAGCGCGGCTTCGGCGTCGTCCGTGAGGTCGCTCTTCGTGAGGAGCACGACGGGCTGGGCGCCGCTCTCGCGCCCGAGGATCAGGTAGCGCTCGAGCCGGCGCAGGTTCAGGTCCTCGTTGAGCGAGCTGACGATGAAGACGACGTCGACGTTCGCGGCGAGCACCTGTTCCTCCGCCGCCTGCCATGCGGTCTTGCGCGAGAACCTCGTGCGGCGGGGGAGGACCGCCTGGATCGTGCCGGCGGCCTCCTCGGCGCGCGGCGCGACGGCGACCCAGTCGCCCACCGCCGGCAGGTCGGCGGGCGAGCGGGACTCCTCGTAGAGGCGTCCCGCGACGTCGCAGCGGAGCTCGCCGTGCTCGGTGAGGACGTCGTAGGCGCCCCGGTGCTGGACGGCGACGCGGCCGGGAGCCAGCCCGGCGGCGGCATGGGTCTCGAACTGCTCGGCGAGAACGTCGTCCCAGCCGAGGGTGGTGAGATCGGGCACGGTGAAAGGTCTCCTCTCGGACTACGGGAAGGGCGCGCGGCGCGCCCGTCGCGAGAGGCCCGTCTCTGAGCTCAGCCGACGAGCCGCGCGGGGCGCGGCGCGGAGGAAGCGGTCTCTGTCATCGTCGACCTCCTTCGTCGGGAACACGGCCAGTATGCCCGACCCGGGCCTACGACGCGAGCGCGGCGGCCAGCGTCGCGTCGAGGTCGGTGTCCCGGAACGCAAACCCGGCCCGCGCGAGACGCTCGGCGACCGGGCGCTGGCCGCCGAGCAGGAGCTCCTCGCCCATCTGGCCGAACGCGAGCCTCACGGCGAGCGCGGGGAGGGGGAAGATCGTCGGCCGGTGCAGTGCCCGCCCGAGCGCCTTCGTGAAGTCGCGGTTCGTGACCGCTCCGCCGACGACGTTCGCCGGGCCGGAGAGGTCGCCCTCGAGCGCGTGGAGGTAGGCGCGGATCGCGTCGGGCAGCGAGACCCAGCTCCACCACTGCTGCCCGCTCCCGACCCTGCCCCCGAGCCCGAGCCGGAACGGGAAGCGCATCCGCCCGACCGGCCCCTCCTTCGCGTCGACGATCGGCGCCTTGCGCAGCGCGACGACGCGGATCCCCGCCTCGCGCGCGGGCTCGGCCGCCTGCTCCCACGCCTCGACGACGTCCGCCGCGAACCCCGCGCCCTTGGGGCTCTCTTCGGTCACCGGCTCGTCCCCGAGCCCGTAGAAGCCGACGCCGGAGGCCTGGACGAAGACGGTCGGACGCGGCTCGAGCGCCGCAATCGTCTGCGCCACGAGGCCGGTTCCGTCGACCCGGCTCCCGAGGATCCGCTTCCGCGCGCCCCGAGACCAGCGCTGCCCGATCGTCTCACCGGCGAGGTGGACGACGGCGTCGACGCCCGCGAGCCGGTCCGCGTCGATCCTGCCGTCGTCGGGATGCCACTCGATCTCGTGCCCTGCCGTCGGCGTGCGACGGACGAGCGTGAGGACGTCGTGCCCCGCCTCGCGCAACGCGGGCACGAGCGCCGACCCCACGGAGCCCGATGCACCGGTGACGGCGACCTTCATCGCTCCAGTGTGGCACCGACGCAGGTCTCAGCGGGCCCGCGGGCCCGTGTGCCAGAAGACGAGCGCCGCCGCCGTCGCCTCCGCGACGAGGCTCAGCGCCGCGACGAGCTTGAGCGAGATCGGGATGTGCCGCATGGCCGTCTTATCGGCGGGAACCGGCCTCTTGTCGAGTCCAGATCGTGCGCTTCCGCTCGATCCGGGAACGTCCCCCGCCGGAAGTACGATGGCTTTCCCGTGCCCGCCCCGTTCGTCCACCTCCACGTCCACTCGGAGTACTCGATCCTCGACGGCGCGTGCCGGATCCCGGCGCTCGCGAGGAAGGCGGCCGAGCTCGAGATGCCCGCCGTCTCGCTCACCGACCACGGCTCGATGGCGGGCGCGATCGACCTCTACAAGGCCGCCGCCGAGCAGGGGATCAAGCCGATCTTCGGCTGCGAGGTCTACGTCGTCGACGACCGGCGCGCGCTCACGAAGGGCCACGCGCACCTGACCCTGCTCGCCGCCGACTCGACGGGCTACGCGAACCTCGTCAAGCTCTGCTCGCTCGGCTACCTCGAGGGCTACTACTACAAGCCGCGCGTCGACTGGGAGCTCCTCTCACGGTACGCGCCGGGGCTGATCGCCCTCTCGGGCTGCCTCTCCGGCCGCGTCTCCCGCGCGCTCTCGGAGAGCCGCGACAAAGACGCGGAGGCCGAGCTCGACCGGCTCGCGCAGATCTTCGGGCGAGACAACACCTACGTCGAGCTCCAGAACGTCGGGCTCGAGGTGCAGCAGGCGGCCTTCCGCGGCCTGCCGACGCTCGCCGAGCGCCGCGGCCTGCAGCTCGTCGCGACGGGCGACGTCCACTACCTCGACGCCGCCGACGCCCACAGCCACGACGCGCTCCTCTGCATCCAGTCGGGCGACTCGCTCAAGAACCCGAACCGCTGGCGCTTCGGCGCCGACGAGTTCTACTTCAAGACCCCGGCCGAGATGGCGCTCGACTTCCCGGGCCACGAGGAGGCGCTGCGCCGCAGCCTCGAGGTCGCGGAGCGCTGCTCGGTCGAGCTCGAGCTCGGGCGGATCCGCCTGCCGAAGTTCCCCGTCCCGGACGGCCGCGACGCGTTCGAATACCTCGTCGAGCTCTGCGAGAAGGGCCTCGTCCGCCGCTACGGCGCCTCGACCCCCGAGCTCGACGAGCGCCTGCGCTTCGAGCTCAAGACGATCCGCGAGATGGGCTTCGCGGACTACTTCCTGATCGTCTCCGACTTCATCGGCTTCGCGAAGCGAAACGGCGTCTCGGTCGGCCCGGGCCGCGGCTCGGCGGCCGGCTCGCTCGCCGCCTACTGCCTCGAGATCACCGACATCGACCCGATGCGCTACGGCCTCCTCTTCGAGCGGTTCCTGAACCCGGCCCGCAAGGACATGCCCGACATGGACATCGACTTCGCGGTCGAGGGCCGCGAGCGCGTCATCAACTACGTGGCCGAGAAGTACGGCCGCGACCGCGTCGCGCAGATCATCACCTTCTCGAAGATGGCGGCGCGCGCCGCGCTGCGCGACGCCGGCCGCGTGCTCGAGATCCCCTACGGCGTCGTCGACCGGATCGCCAAGCTCGTCCCCGAGGGCCCGGGCCAGACGCTCGAGGAGGCGCTGAAGCCCGGGCAGGAGCTCGCGAAGGCGGTCGCGGACGACCCCGTTGCGAAGGAGATCGTCGACCTCGCCCGCCCGCTCGAGGGCCTGACCCGCGCCGACTCGATCCACGCCGCCGGCGTCGTGATCGGCTCGGAGCCGCTGATCGACGTCGTCCCGCTCCAGCAGAAGGGCCCCGAGGCCGAGGTCGTGACGCAGTTCTCGATGAAGAACGTCGAGGCGCTCGGCCTGCTCAAGGTCGACTTCCTCGGCCTGCGCAACCTCGACGTGATCGACAAGGCGGTCGAGCTCGTCGGCGGCGGCCTCGACATCGGCGCGATCCCGCTCGACGACCGTAGGACCTACGAGATGCTCGCCCGCGCCGACGCGACCGGCGTCTTCCAGTTCGAGTCCTCCGGGATGAAGGACGCGCTGCGCCAGGTGAAGCCGACCGTGTTCGAGGACCTGATCGCCCTCGTCGCCCTCTACCGCCCCGGTCCGATGGCCTACATCCCGACGTACGCGGCGCGGAAGAACGGCCGCGAGCAGGTGAAGTACGTCGACCCGAGGCTCGAGGCGATCACGGGCGGCACGTACGCGATCTCGATCTACCAGGAGCAGTCGATGGAGATCGCGAAGCAGCTCGCGGGCTTCTCGGGCGCCGAGGCCGAGACGCTGCGCCGCGCGATCGGCAAGAAGATCCACGAGCTGATGGCCTCGCTCAAGGGGAAGTTCCTCGACGGCTGCGCGCAAAACGGCGTCACCCCGGCGGTCGCCGAGCAGCTCTGGAAGGACATGGAGGCCTCGAAGGACTACTCCTTCAACAAGGCGCACGCCGCCTGCTACGCGCTGATCGCCTACCGCACCGCGTGGCTCAAGGCGAACCACCCGTGCGAGTACATGGCCGCGCTCGTCTCGAGCGTGATGAACACGAAGGACCGTGTCCCCTTCTACGTCAACGCCTGCGACGAGATGGGGATCGAGGTGCTGCCGCCCGACGTCAACTCGTCCGCGGTCGACTTCGCCGTCGTCGAGGGAAGATCCGCTTCGGCTTGAACGCGGTGAAGAACGTGGGGGAGACGGCCGCGCAGCGCATCGTCGCCGCGCGCGAGGAGGGCGGCCCGTTCGCCTCGATCTGGGACTTCACCGAGCGCGTCGACCCGCAGGTCGTCAACAAGCGCTCGCTCGAGTCCCTCGTCAAGTGCGGCGCGCTCGACTCGACCGGCGCCACGCGGATGGGGATGCTCGCCGTCCTCGAGCAGGCGCTCGGCTTCGGGCAGAAGCTCGCGCAGGACCGGCTGATGGGCCAGTCGAGCCTGTTCGACGGCGCCTTCGACGCGGCCGACACGGGCCTCGAGCACCATCACCCGCCGATCCCGGCGGGCGAGTTCGAAAAGCAGGAGCTGCTGCGCCTCGAGAAGGAGACGCTCGGCCTCTACGTCTCCGAGCACCCGCTCTCGGCCGTCCGCGAGCAGCTTCGCCGCAAGACCGACGCGACTCTCGCCGAGCTCGAGCGCCGCCGCGACGGCGAGGTCGTCACGGTCGGCGGGATCGTCTCCGACGTGAAGCACCTGACGACCAAGCGCGGCGACCCGATGGTCTTCCTCACGCTCGACGACCCGACCGGCACCGCCGAGGTCGTCGTCTTCAACTCCGCCTACGCCGCCGCCCGCGAGCTCTGCGTCACCGACCGGATCCTGATCGTCAAGGGCCGGATCGACCACAAGCAGGCCGGAGAGACGAAGCTCCTCGCCTCCGAGATCACGCCCTTCGAGGCCGTCCCCGAGCGGCGCGAGGTGCGCTTCTCGCTCGACGCGCGCGAGGCCCCCGCCGGCGCGATCCGCGAGCTGGCCCGCCTCGTGCGCGAGTTCCCCGGCGAGTCGCCGGTCTACCTCTCGCTCTCGACCTCCGAGGGCCCGAAGACGTACGCCCTCGGCCCCGAGTACCGCGTCCGCCCCGACCCGGACTTCCTCGCCGAGGCGCGGGCCGTGCTCGGCGGATCGGCGCTCCTGTCGTAGCCCTCGTCTGCGACCTGGTGTCCGGCTTCAGTCGGACACCTACGTGCCACGCAAGCTCTGGGCGGTGTCCGATGACGACATATTCGTGTAAGACAATGTACGACAGCCGAGTACAATCCTTCGCATGCCGACGAAGCCCTTCTCCGCCCGCCTCGACGCGCGTCTGCTCGCGAAGCTCAAGCAGCTCGCGGCCCGCGAGGGCGTCGCCGCCTCACAGCTCGCCGAGCGGTTCATCGAGGAAGGCGTGCGGTGTACCGAGTTCCCGGGAATCGTCTTCCGTTCCGGCCCGACAGGCAGGCGCGCAGGGCTCCACGGCGGCCCCGACGTCTGGGAGATCGTGCGGGACGTGGAGGCGCTTCGCGCCGCGGACGCCGAGGATCCGGTGGCGTGCGTCGTCCGCTCGACGGGGCTCGGCGAGGACCAGGTGCGCCTGGCGCTCGCGTACGACGCGCGGTATCCGCAGGACGCCGACAGGCGGATCGCCGCGGCCGAGGCGCTCGAGCAAGCGCTGGCCGCGGCCGACGCGTGAGGCTGTTGCTCAACGAAATGTGGTCGGCCGAGATCGCACGGCAGCTCCGTCGCCGGGGACACGACGTCGTCGCCGCCACCGAGGCAGGACAGCGCTTTCGCGGGCAGCCCGACGAGATCGTCTTCGCCCATGCGCGTGATGATCGACGCGCGATCGTCACCGACAACGTCGCCGACTACGCGGTCATGGTCGCCGACGCCGCGAGTCGCGGCCTTTCGCACCCCGGGGTCGTGTTCGCTCTGCGTCCGTCCTTCGACCGGTCGCAACCGGGCGTCGTCGGCGCGATGACCCGGGCGCTCGCCGCATTGCTCGAAGCCGACGAGCCGATCCACGGCGCACGCTTCCTGAGGCCGTAAGGCCCGTGACGGCACGGGTATCCGACTTCAGTCGGACACCACATAGGCCCAAGGCCCGCTCACTCGGGCAGAAGGCGAAGCGCGTCGACGTGACGCGGGCGCAGCACCCCGAAGTGCCCGTGGTCGAGGGTCGCGAGCTTCGGCTCGTCGAGCCGTTCGACGACGGCCAGGACGGCGGCATCGACGAAGCCGATGTCGGAGTCGGCGTAGCGGTCGCAGAGGTCCTTGACTCGGCGGTAGTCGAGCGGCGCGAGATTCGCGACCTCGTACGCCCCGCGCTCGATGTCGTCCAGGACAGCAACGAGGACGCCGGCGTGCAGGCTCCGGTGGATCAGGTAGTCGAGCTCCACGAGCACCGGAGCCGGGATCACGAGCGGCTCGTCGGTGCGCTCGATCAGGCTGCGACAACGAGTCGTGGTCGTCGTCCGAGCGGTCGAGCGAGGCGTAGAGCGGGCCGGTGTCGAGAATCAGCGCCACGAACGCGGCTCTGGGCGTTCGTCCGCCGACCGGCGGGCGGTGTCACGGCGACCCGACGCCCCGGCTCCGAGGCTGCGGGGCTTCGGGCGCGCCGTCGCGAGTTTCTCGTCGATCGCCTCGCGGACGATCGTCGCCATCGAGACCCCCGCTCCGCGGCGAGCAGACGCAGCCGCGCGCGGAGGTCGGAGGCGGAAGTCGTCCCCGAGCCCGGCAGACGGGCCGTGCGTCGCGCGCACAGCACCGACCGAGTCGACGAACTGCGCGACCCGCTCGACCGAGGTCGCCCGCCCGTCGAGCCGCTCGAGGGCGTCGAGCAGGTAGCCGGCGCGGAGCTTCGGCCAGAGCAGCGCGAACGCCTCGGGCTCCTCGCCGTCGTAGAGCAGCACCCTGTGCCCGGTCGGGTTCGACACGACGAGCTCCGGCACGCTGCCGGCGTCCGAGGTCTCTGGAAGGCGTCGAGCGGCATTGGCGTGCTCCTTCCGTCCCTCTGGAGCCCGCCGCGCCAGGACGTCGTCTTGCCTCGACCTGGTCATTGTCCGAAATGGCCACCTTGCGTCGTAGATGACACAATGCAAGGATGCGACGCAAGATGTGGCGCCACAAGATCACGCGTGCCGGGCAGGTCTCGATCCCCGCCGAGGTGCGGGAGCGGTGGGGCACCTCGACCGTGCTCATCGTCGACGAGGGCGAGCAGCTCTCCCTCCGGCCCGTTTCGGAGAATCCCATCGAGGCGCTTCGCGGGATCCTCGCCGGCAAGGCCAGGAGCGACATCACGGCAGACGAGGCGAAGCGCCTGTGGCGTGCCGAGGACAACGCCGCGATGGAGCGGAAGTGGCGCGAGTACTACGGCGAGTGATCCTCGACACGGGCTCGATCGTCAGCGTCCTGCTCGGTGACGCCGCGGCAGTGGAGGTGTCGTCGACGCTGGACGGACGAGAATGCGGCGTCTCGGTCGTCAACGCCGCAGAGGTGCTCGACGTGCTGACTCGCGTCCATCGGACGCCGGTCGACGACGCGTCGGAAGCGCTCGACCGCTTCCTCGCCGACGTCGCGCGGCCGATTCCGGCGACACGGGCGCTTTCCGAGCGTGCGGCGCTCATTCGCGCCCGTCACTACCACCGCCGGGATCGCGACGTCTCGCTCGCCGACTGCTTCGCGATCGCCACAGCGGTGCCCGACGCCGACGTCGCCACCTCGGACACGGCGATCGCACGCGTCGCGCGCGCGGAGCGCCTCGGAGTGATCGCGCTCCCGAATCCTCGCGGTCGCAGACCATAGGTCACCGCTTCGCACGATCACCCCGTGCCCGGCGCGACTCGGCTCTCGATGCGCGATGCACGGGATGCCGAAGACGAACGACTGCTCGCCGAGGGCGAGATCAACCTCCTGCTCGGGGGCTGGTTCGAGACGATCCAGGACATCTGCGTCGCCAGGATGGGGAGGACGTCGCGCAGGCCGTCTGCGAGCGGCTCTGGCGCGAGCTCAAGGCGGGCAAGCACCGCGACCTCCGCTACCCGTTCCGCGTCATCGTCCACTCCGTGATCAGGTGGGTGTGCAAGGGCTGGTACGAGCCGGGCTGGCAGGAGAGCGAGCTCTTCGACCTCGACGGCGCGTCCCCGGACGAGGCGGACGCCGTGGTCGTCGAGGTCACGCTCGAGCAGTTCGTCGCGACGCTGCCGCCCGGTGACGGCGAGGTCGCGCGGCTCCTCTACCTCGAGGGGCTTCTCGGCTCACCTGAAGACTGAGCGCGGGCCTCCGGTGTCCGACTTCAGTCGGACACCTACGAGCCCGATCTCCCGTGTGACACGGTGCTGACGCCCGACGGCGTTCCGACCGACTCGCCGTCAGCCCCGACCTACACGGACCCGCGCCGACGAGCGCTCGAGGGACTACGCAGCCGTGACGGCGGCGATCTTCGCGGGGTCGACGTGGATGCGCTTGTCGTCGCGCCATAGCTCGAGCCGGTCGACGTCCGACGGCGCCTCCGCGATGTATGCGAGGTACTCCCGCTCGGCTTCGTCATACGTGTGCCACTCACCGAGAAAGTTCTTCGAGAGGCGGTCCAGCAGCACGTACTCGAACTCATCGTTGTCGGTCGTCATCACGTCGTCACCCATGATCGTCACATTGAACCACTCGTTCGAGAGCCGAGCGTCGCGACGGCCGGACCGAGCCCAAATCGCTCCATCCGCCGCCGCAGCGCCGGCCGATCACGGGACACCGAGATCCCGGTTGCTCGGAACCGCTGACAGCTCGGTTGCGGGGCACCGAGCTCGACGTACGGAGGCGGAGTAGACGAGGAAGAGCGGAGCTGCCTTCGGCACAGGACCAGTTCAGCATCGAACCCCGGTGTCCGATAGATGTCTTCTTCCGACATGGCGAATCGAGCCCCGACCCGCTACACCGATCCGCGCGCCCACGAGCTCCGCGAGCGCTACCTCGCCACCTACGGCGGCGGCGAGATCCCGGTGCCGGTGGAGTCGATCGCCGAGGACCTTCTGGGTCTGCGGATCGAGGAGGCCGACCTCGGAGGGTGCTCGGGGATGCTCGTCCCGTCCGACCGCCTGATCCGCGTCAACGCCGCGGAGGCCGATCCCGAGCCTGGGTCGCCGGCGCTGGCGGTTCACGATCGCGCACGAGCTCGGCCACTGGATCTGCCACGTCCTCGGCGCCGACTCGCTCCAGCCGACGTACTGCCGCTCGCAGGACCTCTCCCAGGACGCGGATCGTGCCCTCGAACGCCAGGCGAACGTCTTCGGCGCCGAGCTCTTGATGCCCGAGTCCTCCGTCCGCGAGCAGTGGGCGCTGCTCGGGACGGAGGGCGCGCCCTCCTCGATGCAGGACGACGCGGTGAAGCGCGTCGCGTCGCGCTTCGACGTCTCGACGAGCGCGATGTGGTACCGCCTCTACAGCTTCTCGCTCGTGCCGACGAAGCCCGACCCGGCGAGCTGAGTCCCGTCAGAGGCTCAGGGTGAGGCTCGCCCAGCCGTCCTGATCGCCGACCGACACGAGGACGCCGGCGACCTCCTCGACGAGCGCGCCGAACTCGTCCGTCTCGCGCGACCAGACGAGCAGGAGGCCGGCGTGGGGCCTGCCTCGCTCGGCCCATTCGCGCGCCAACGGTACGAAGTGGCGCGCGTTCCTGGTCACGAGGATCCGCCCGGACTCGGCCGCAAGAGCGAGCACCGCGTCGTCGCTCGTGCCCTCGTGCGACGGGTGGCCTGCGATGCAGACCACGTCGTGTCCGCGAGTCGCGAGCGGTTCCCCGACGTAGCGAGGTGAGAGCTGCTCGTCGAGCAGGATCCGCACGCGTCAAGACATGACGCGGACGAACGGGGCGAGGCGGCGCCACTCCTCGACCGGGCGGTTGTTCTCGGCGATCTTCCCGTCGATCTCGTCGCGGTAGGCCTCGCGGTAGGCCAGGGCGAGGTCGATGTGCTTCTGCTCCATGTGGGGGAAGCCGTCGAGGATCGTCTTGTGATCGGGGTAGCGGTCGATCAGCTCGCAGAGCTCCCAGATCTCGATCCCGGCGCCCAGGAGATAGGCCTCGCGAAAGGGAAAATCGTCGTGGAAGGCGATCCCGGGAAAGAGCCGGGTCCGCAACGCCTCGTCGGCCAGCTCCTCGACGAGAGCGGTGCGCGTGCGCTTCGTCCGTCGCGCCTCTTCCTCGATCAGCCACTGCGTCTCCGGGGCGAAGCGCACCGTGAACGGCTGACCCTTCGTTCGCTTCCGGGGCGTGTCGCGCGTCGCCATGGTCACATGGTATCTCCGCTTCACACTACGACGTAGTGTCGATTCGGGTCAGGTCCGGTTCTGCCGCCCGTTGCTCGACGCGAGCCAGGACTACCGCGATGGGGGCTGGCACCGCAGGTGCCTGTCCCCGGTGACCTCACGAGAGCCCGAAGTCGTTCGTGCGCGTCAGTTCGCGCGCGACAATTCGCGATCGCCCGGCTCGTCGTCGAGGCCGTCGTCGAAGACGATCTCGAGCGCGTCGGCGTTTCTGGGGTCGAGCGCGACATAGCGCTCTCGGACGCTCTCGGCTTCGGCGAGGGTCGGATACTCGCCGAGCAGGTTGCCCGACGGGCGGCTGACGAGCACGTACATGGCTTCAGTTCTCACGTTCACATCCGTCTCCCCACCGCGAGATCGCTACGCCGTCGCGAGCATGTCGCCGAGATCGGTCGCCTCGATCCGGTGGGCGGGCATGGTGATCACGATCTTCCCGTCACGCTCCAGCCTCCACCGCGCGTCGATGATCGTGATGCCGACGAGGTTCCCTTCCGGCCCGTAGCGGAGGCCGTCGCCCTCTTCGGAGTCCTCCCGGTTACGTGCGGAGGCCGGGTCGCCGACGTGCAGGTAGAGCACGTCCGCGTCGGCGTCGTAGACGTTGTTGTCGAACTCGATGCCTGCGAGCCTCACGGTCATGGGAGACGCCTCCGCGGCAGCGCCGTCGTGATCGAACCTCGATCGAGATGGTAATGGACCACCACACGTACCCATGAGCTCGGGCCGACATCGCGTCCGTAGTACCACGTCTCGTTGACTCGATGACCAGGTCGTGTCGCGTCCGGAGAGCGCACGGCATCGAGGATCTCGGCTCGGCTACGGGACAGCTCCGGGTGCCTCCGCGATGACCACCCGGACGACTCCGCCGTACTGGCCGTAAGGCCAGCCACACCGCTGGCTGATTGCGTCAGTGTGGACATGTCCGTTTGAGCAAACTACGGTCCGATTCGACTTGCCGTCAGCCCTGACCTGCTATCCCGACCTGCGCGGCCGCGAGCTCCGAATGCGCTATCTGGCCCCCTTCAACGAGGGCGAGTCTCGAGGCGTGGCGTCATTACCGAACGTCGAGACTCAATGAACGGTCTTCACACGCTTCAGAGCATCTTCGTAGGGCGTCGGTTCGAGATCCCCGACTATCAGCGCGGATACGGATGGGGAGAGGTGCAGTGGACGGACCTGATCGACGACCTGGAAACCCTCCCGGCCGGGAAGGATCACTTCACGGGGATGATCGTTCTGAAGGCGTCCGCTGCGCCGCCCGCGGTGGACATCGAAGGAACCCAGTACGCGTGCTTCGACGTCGTCGACGGCCAGCAGCGATTGACGACGCTCGTTGTCCTCCTCGAATCGATTCGGCGGATGCTCGGTGAGCTTGGCAAGCACGAGCTCGCCGAGGGGATCCGGCGAAGCTACGTGCGCCTCGTCGACCGCAACGGGCAGCCGGTCTACAGGGTTCGCCTCAACGACGGAAGCCAGCCGTTCCTCGAGTCGGTCGTGCTCGCGGATCACCCGGCTCCACTCGGCCCGAAGACGCACTCGCAGCTTCGCCTGGTTCAGGCGCGCGAGTTCTTCAGTCGTTACATCACGGACCGGCGCGATGCGACGGATGCAGACACTTTCGTCTCGTGGCTCCACGAGTTTCACGACAAGATCGCGCACCACCTCAAGCTGAACCTCTACGTCGTCGAAGACGCCGCAGAAGTCGGCGTCATCTTCGAGGTAATGAACAACCGCGGCAAGCCTCTCTCGGAGCTCGACCTCGTGAAGAACTACGTCCTCTATCTCGGTACGAAGCTCGAACTTCCCGAGCATTCGCTGCACTCCGACGTCGTGCGGGCCTGGGGCTCGATCTTTCGAGATCTGATGAGCGCCGGTCTGACGGGCTCGGAACACGAGGATCAGCTCCTGCGTGCGCACTGGCTACTCGCTTACGACTACCAGAGAAAGAACTGGGACCGGTCGAGATCGATCAAGGCGCGCTTCAGCCTGAAGGGCTACGCGGAACGTCACCCCGCGATGCTCGACGCGCTGAAGACGTACGTCTCGTCCTTGTCGCATGCTGCCGTTGCGTACTGCGACATCTATCGACCAACCCGGCCCGAGGCGTTCGCAGACTTCCTCGACGATGCTGCGGCTCGGTTGGAGGTCGTGCGGATGAGCGACGCGCTCGTTCGTGTGAACGCACTCGCCGGCTTCATCCCGTTGCTCGTCGCCACCCGTCTCGCGCATCCTGGCAACGCGCGGCTCTACCTCGAGGTCGTCCGTTTGTCGGAGGCGTTTGCGTTCCGCCTCTTCCGCCTTCACCGCTGGCGTTCTCATACCGGTCAATCGACGCTCTTCAGACTCTCATACCAGCTCCACTCGAAGGACATCGATGGAGAGGCCATGCTCGGGCAGCTGAGGAGCACGCTTCATGCGTACGACACGGAACAAGACCTCGAAAAGAGGTTTGCCATCGCTGACGATGAGCCTTCCAACTGGTACGGCTGGCCCGGCATCAAGTACCTCCTCTACGAGTACGAGCGTCATCTCTCCGGGAACGACGACGTTTGGATCTCCTGGGCCGAAGTCGAGAAGGCGTCGCGGGAGAAGTCGATAGAACACATCCTGCCCCAGACACCCGCCGGCCATTGGCTGCAGGCGTTCTCCGATGAAGAACGGGCACGGCTGACCCACGACCTGGGAAACCTGAGCCTCACGAGCGACAACTCGGCCCTCGGCGCCAAACAGTTCGTTGCCAAGAAGGGCGCGCCGGGCTCGCCGGACGCGTGCTACGCGAACAGTCCGTACGCGATGGAACGCGCGCTCGCGCAGTTCGATGACTGGACGCCGGAGAGCCTTCTGGCCAGGCGTGCGCGGATCGTCGACTGGGCGCTCCGACGATGGGGCGTCGCGGGCGACGAGGCGGCCGGCGCCGTGGTCGCGCCAGACGAGCTCGATGATGACTCCGACGAGATCCCGATCCCCGAGCCTGAGCCGCTGCTGATCCCCGAGGCTTGATGCCACGCGCACGTCAACCCAAGAGGGCGGAGACGTACCGCCATGACGAAGAGGCGCTGCTGCGGCCCGAGGTCGGGACGCAGGCGGCGTTTCGGAAGCGCAAGCCACCGAAGACGTATCGGTACGACTCGTCGCTTTCGCCGGCGCTCGACTGGGACGGGTCGAACCACGCGCGCGAGCTCGGCGAGTGGCTCATCGCGCAGATCGAAGAGGCCTCCGTGCTCGAGCCGCCGTTTGTCTTCGACGAGCCGCGGCGCTTCGGCGACGTCGAGGTCGCCGGGCTGCACGACGCGGTCGCGCGCCTCAAGGCGCTCTCGCGGCCGTTCCTCGACTGGGCAGGGAAGGCCGAGCGGCTCTCGTTCGACGTGCCGACGCTGCCGCTCTTCGTCCACGAGCGCCTCTCGACGAAGGCGATCCTCGAGACGCTCACCGGCCACAAGCGCGACCGGCAGATGGAGCTGCAGCTCTTCGCCGACCCACAGCTCTCGCTCGCTCAGCAGCTCGAGGCGTACGAGCACCGCGGCGGCTGGGTCAACCGGATGATCCTCGGCGACTCGCTCGTCGTGATGAACAGCCTGCTCGAGTACGAGGGGCTCGGCGGGCAGGTGCAGATGATCTACATCGATCCGCCCTACGGCGTGAAGTTCGGTTCCAACTTCCAGCCGTTTGTCCGCAAGCGCGACGTCCGCGACGGCGACGACGCTTCGTTCACGCGGGAGCCCGAGATGGTGAAGGCCTACCGCGACACCTGGGAGCTCGGGCTCCACTCGTACCTGAGCTACCTGCGCGACCGGCTGCTCGTCGCGCGGGAGCTGCTGGCGCCGAGTGGAAGCGTGTTCGTGCAGATCTCGGACGAGAACCTTCACCACGTTCGCGAATTGATGGACGACGTGTTCGGGGAGTCGAACTTCTGCGCCGAGATTGCGTTCGCCAAGACGAGCGGACGAACACCACGTCTTCTTTCGCAAGTCTCGGATTACATCGTCTGGTACGCGATGGATCGTGAGCGCACGAGGTACAGCCAGCTCTTCGAGCCGCGTCCTCCGATTGACAATCCCTACGAGCGTTATATCTGCGTCGAGACCCCCGGAGGCGAGATCATCGATCTCTCTATCGCTCAGAAGCTAGGCATTGATCCGATTCCCGAGGGGCGGCTGCTTCGATTGCAGCAAGCATCCTCGCAGGGCGAGTCACCAGGGGATCGCCAGCAGCCGGTCGCCTATGACGGACGAGATTTCTACCCACCTCGAGGACGCCACTGGTCAGTCACCGCCGCGGGAATGCAGCGCGTCGTCGACAAAGATCGAGCCTTTGCCGTCGGCACGACCCTGACGTGGAAGTCTTACCGGGACGAGTTTCCCTACCGGGCGATTGCTGACAACTGGGTCGGTGGAATCGGCGCATCCGGTTTCGGTGGGTCGCTTCTGTATGTCGTTCAGACCATCCCTGAGGTTGTTCAGCGTTGTGTGCTGATGACCACCGATCCAGGCGACCTCGTTCTCGACCCGACCTGCGGCTCCGGCACCACGGCCTTCGTCGCCGAGCAGTGGGGCCGGCGGTGGATCACGATCGACACCTCGCGCGTCCCGCTCGCGCTCGCCCGCCAGCGCCTCCTGACGGCGACGTTCCCGTACTACGAGCTCCAGGACGCCGCGCGCGGCCCGGCCGGCGGCTTCACCTACAAGCGCAAGCAGAACGCGAAGGGCGAGGAGGTCGGCGGGATCGTCCCGCACGTCACGCTCAAGTCGATCGCGAACGACGAGCCGCCGAAGGAGGAGGTGCTGGTCGACCGGCCGGAGGTCGACTCCAAGATCACGCGCGTCACGGGGCCGTTCGTCGTCGAGGCGACCATCCCGACGCCGCTGGAGACGGACGAGGAGGAGGCGGACGAGGCGCAGGCGGTGCCCGAGGGGTCGTACGCCGACCGGATGCTCGAGGCGCTCCGCCGCAGCCCCGTGATCCAGCTCCCCGGAAACAAGCAGATCGCGATGAAGAGCATCCGCCCGCCGGCGCGGTCGCTCTCGTTCTCGGCGGAGGCGGCGCTGGAGCCGGACGGGCAGCCGGTCGCGATCGTGTTCGGCCCCGAGAACGGCGCGGTCGGCGAGCGGCTCGTCTCGGAGGCCGTCCGCGAGGCGTACGCCAAGAGCTACGAGCAGCTGCTCGTGATCGGGTTCGCGATCGAGCCGAACGCGCGCGAGTTCGTCGACAAGGCGGAGCAGCTCGTCGGCATCCCGGTCACGTACGTCCAGGCGACGCCCGATCTCGTGATGGGCGACCTGCTGAAGACGATGCGCTCGAGCCAGATCTTCAGCGTCACGGGACTGCCCGACGTCGCTGTGCGGAAGGTTGCGGCCGAGGCGCCGGGCGAGCCGGAGCGCTTCGAGGTCGAGCTGCGCGGCCTCGACGTGTTCGACCCGTCCGACATGTCGGTCGACCACCGCTCGGGCGACGACGTGCCGGCATGGCTCCTCGACACGGACTACAACGGCATGGTCTTCCACGTCTCGCAGGCGTTCTTCCCCCGCACGGGCGCCTGGGACAGCCTCAGGCGCTCGCTCAAGGGAGAGCTCGAGGACTCGGTGTGGGAGCACCTTGCTGGAACGACGAGCGCCCCGTTCGAGGCGGGCGACAACGGGGAGATCGCGGTGAAGGTGATCGACGACCGCGGCAACGAGCTCCTCGTCGTGAAGAAGCTCGCGGAGGCGCAGTGACGCTCTGGCTAGGCAGCGAGAACGGCGCCGAGGTTGGCGCTCTCGAGCCGGCTCCCGTCGGGGAGGGTCACGACGATCTTGCCCTCCTTCTCGTCGAGCCAGCGAGCATTCACGATCGTCACGGCGATCAGCGCGCCGTTCTTGCCGAACTGGAGGTAGTGCCCCTCGGGGGAGGCGTCGTCGAACGCGGGACGTCGCGGCTTCCCGGCCCAGAGATACAGGACGTCGGCCTCGCGATCGTACGTCACGTCGTCGAAGGCGATGCCCCCGATCGTGGTCACCCCTGGAATCGTCTCGATCACGGGATCCACCTCCGTGGGAACGCGGTGACGATGTGACCGCGACTTCCCTCGAAGTGTACGACGACCTTGATCCACCGCTCGGGTGGGGTGGCACGCCCATAGAAGAACTCTTCGCTCGGCCTACGACCGGGGATGCGATCCTCGGGGTCGGAGACGGCGAGGAGCACCTCTGCTCTTCGTCGTCGAAGCGTGGCGTGCTTCTCGACGATGTGACGCCAGCGGCCGAAGGCAAGCACGACCGTCCGGCCGTCCGGATCCGGCACCTCCCACATTCCTCGATCCTCGCTGCGCTCCGACCGTCCGTCTATTCGCTCTTTCGGACAGGTCCGTGAGCTCGGTCGAGGTCGACACCCCGATCCTCTGCTCGCCGTTCGCCGAGCCGGCGGAGCACTGGTGGATCGAGGAGCGCGTGTCGCCCGAGCGCCGCGCCGGTCGGCGCCCGGCGGGCTACTGGTATCGCGACCCGAAGGCGCCGGAGCCGGAGGAGGGGTTCACGCGCGGGTCGTGGCAGCCGCTCGATCACGTCAACCTGATTCGCGAGCGGCTCGCCGGGTGGCGGGACGCCGGGTACCCGGGCGTGACGCGGACGACGCTCGAGGTGCTCGAGTGGTGGCGTCGCGAGGGGCGCAGGCAGCCGCTCTTCTTCGCGCAGCTGGAGGCGGCCGAGACGATCGTCTTCCTGACAGAGGCGCGGAGCGACCTGCTGCAAGGGATCGAGGTACCGCCCGAGCCGGGTGGGAGCTTTCGCCGCGTCGCCGCGAAGATGGCAACCGGCTCGGGCAAGACGACCGTGATGGGGATGCTGGCCGCTTGGTCGATCCTCAACAAGGTGCAGGCGAAAGGCGACGCACGCTTCTCGGACGTGGTGCTCGTCGTCTGCCCGAACGTGACGATCCGGAACCGTTTGCAGGAGCTCGACCCGAACCTCGGCGACGCGTCGATCTACGCGACTCGCGACCTCGTGCCGCGGCACCTGCTGCCGCAGCTTCGGCAGGGTCGGGTGCTCGTGAAGAACTGGCACGAGTTCGAGCGCAAGGGGATGAGCGCCGGCGCGAAGGTGCAGAAGCGGGGGGTGCAGGAGGTCTTCCGCGCGACGATCAAGCTCGGTCCGCAGACGACCTCGGGTCGCGGGCGCCGCGTGCTGACCGAGCAGGCGCTTCGGATGGCGGTTGACCAGGGGCTGATGCGGATCGTCGAGGACAAGCGCCCTACGAAGGCCGAGGTCGTCGTGGAGGAGACGCGCTACGTCGAGAGCGACACGGCGCTGATCCGGCGACTGCTCGGGCGCGAGGTGGGCGGCAAGGAAAACATCCTGGTCCTGAACGACGAGGCGCACCACGCGTACCGGATCGTCCAGGAGGCGCCCGAAGACGAGGCGACGGACGACGCGGAGGCGCTCGACGAGGACGCGATCGAGGAGTTCGTCCAGGAGGCGACGGTGTGGGTCGACGGGCTCGACCGGATCCACGCGCAGCGCCGGATCAACGTCTGCGTCGACCTCTCGGCGACGCCGTTCTATCTCTCGCGCGCCGGAGGCGACACGAATCGCATCTTCCCCTGGGTCGTCTCGGACTTCGGGCTGACGGACGCGATCGAGTCGGGCCTCGTGAAGATCCCGCAGATGGCCGTGAAGGACGGCACGGGGGAAGAGCGGGCGCAGTGGTTCAACCTGTGGCGCTCGATCGTGCGGAAGCTGACGCCGGCCGAGCGCGGCGGGCGGCGCGGCAACCCGAAACCGGAGGCGGTGCTCAAGCACGCGCAGATCCCGATCGCCGTGCTCGGCTCGCTGCGGGATCAGATGGCCGGCGAGTGGAGCGCTGCGGGCGAGTCGCGACCGCCGGTCTTCATCCTCGTCTGCAAGAACACCCGGCTCGCCAAGGTCGTCTACGAATGGCTCGCCGAAGACGTGACGCCCGAGGGCGTGCCGGCAGCCGCACTGCCCCAGCTGCGCAACCACGACGGCGAGTCGAACACGATCCGCGTCGACTCGAAGGTCGTCGAGGAGTCCGAGGGAAGCGGGGCAAAGGCGGACGAGAACGCGTGGATGCGCCACACGCTCGACACGGTCGGCAAGACCGATTGGCCGCGCGACCCGCTGGGGCGGCCGCTCTATCCCGAGGGCTTCGAGGCGTTGGCCGCGAAGCTCGACCGACCGGCTCATCCTCCGGGCCGGGACGTCCGCTGCATCGTGTCGGTGGGGATGCTGACGGAGGGGTGGGACTGCAACACGGTGACCCACATCGTCGGGCTGCGGCCGTTCATGTCGCAGCTCCTCTGCGAGCAGGTGGTCGGGCGCGGGCTCCGACGGCAGAGCTACGAGGTGGGAGAGGACGGCAAGCTCTCCGAGGAGGTCGCGAAGGTGCTGGGCGTGCCCTTCGAGGTCGTGCCGTTCAAGCAGTCGGGCACGCCGCCGCCGCCGAAGCCGAAGCAGTGGCACGTCCAGGCGCTCGAGGAGCGGGCGCAGTACGAGATGACGTTCCCGCGTGTCGAGGGGTACCAGCAGGCGATCCGCAATCGGGTTGCGGTGAACTGGGAGGCGATCGCGCCGGTCGTCGTCGATCCGACCGTGATCCCCGACGAGGCGACGATGAAGGCGTACCTCCCCGCGAACGACGGGAGGCCGACGCTCAACGGCCCGGGTGCGCTCGAGAAGGTCGGGCTCGCGTCGTGGCGGAAGGACGTCCGGCTCCAGCAGCACGAGTTCGATCTCGCCGGGTGGCTCGTGCGTCACTACTCGGAGCAGCCGACCTGCGAGGCGCCGCCGCACGTGCTGTTCCCGCAGATGCTCGACATCGTGCAGCGCTTCGTACGCGACCGCGTCGTGTTGAAAGGCGGCGCCGAGCAGGCCGACGTCTTTCTCGCGCCGTACTTCGGCTGGGCGGTCGAGAGCCTCGTCTCGGAGATCCGCCCTGACGCGGCGCAGGGCGAGGCACCCGAGATCCCGCGCTACGAGACGGGCCGCGGACCGGGAACGACCGCGGACGTCGACTTCTGGACGGCCAAGCCCGTCGCCGAGGTCGCGAAGTCACACGTCAACTACGTGGTCGCCGACACGAAGAAATGGGAGCAGTCGGCCGCGTACTACATCGACACGTCTCCCGGCGTGGTCGCGTTCGTCAAGAACCAGGGCCTCGGCTTCGGCATCCCGTACCTCTGGAACGGCGAGTCGCACGAGTACATCCCCGACTTCATCGTCCGTCTCGTGAACGGCCTGCACCTGATCCTCGAGACGAAGGGCCACGACCCGCTCGAGGACGTCAAAGCCCAGGCCGCGCGCCGGTGGGTCGACGCGGTCAACGCCGACGGGCAGCACGGGAAGTGGCGCTACCTCGTCGTGCACGACATGGCCGAGGTCGGTGCGGTGATCGCGAGCGAGCTCGCAGCGACGTGACCGAGCTGGTCGCTGGAACGTGAGCGACGAGCTCGTCGCCCAGCGCGCCGACCGGGGGCGGGGCCCTTCGTCGTTCGCGGAGATGATTCGGGCGATCGGAGATGAAGTCGACGCCCTCGAACGCGACCCCTCGAAGCGGTTCGAGGTCACGAACGGCGAGATTGTCCATCGAGGGCTAGGCGGCGACCTCTACGCCTTCTCCACGGACGCAGAGCTCCCCCTGCAGCCCGAGACGCGGCTGACTCTTCGCGTGGGCGACGACCGATTCCGCGGAACGCTCGTCGCCGTCGACGACTTCGGGGTTCTCGTCCACGTGACGGATCCCCCTGAACGGGAGATACGGTCGGCGGTCGTCACGACCGAGCCTGCCTACATCCTCGATCGGTTGAGAGAGCGGTTGACGGAGCTCGCAGCCGGCCGGCAGGGGCTCGAAGGTGGCGTCGCAGGAATACTGGAGAACCCCGAAAACGCTCGTGTCGGGGTGGATTTCGGAGCGGCCGAACATGCGGCGACCGAGCTAGAGCAGCTCGACGACCTCCGGCTCGTGCCGAACGACGCGCAACGACTCGCGATGGCGCGGGTTGCCGGCAGCGACCTTCATTTCGTCTGGGGCCCGCCCGGCACGGGCAAGACGGCATGCCTCGCGCAGATCGTCCGCATGCTCGTCGAGCAGGACGAGCGCGTCCTCGTACTCGCCCACGCCAACGTCGCGGTCGACGTTGCCGCGATGAGGGTCGCGGACGCAATCGCGCCTCCCGACGAGCTCCTCGCGGGGCGGATCGTCCGTGTCGGTGCGCCAAGGCATCCAGATGCGCTCGACCGGACCGAGATCCTCGTCGAAGGGGCGGTCGCGCAACGTGCCCCGGCGATGGTGCGAGACCGGCAGCGGCTCGAACGCGAACGGACGGCCTTACACGCCCGACTGCGGTCGTCGACCGATCGGACCGCGCGAGACCTCGCCGCCGCGGAGCTTCGTCGTGTGCGAGAGCAGCTCCGCAGGGTGTTGCAGCGATACGAGGAGGAGAGCGAGCGTGTCGTCCTCGAGGCGAGCGTGGTGTGTGCGACGCTCTCGCGTCTCGTGCTCTCGGATCTCGTCTGGAGCTCGTCGTTCGACGCCGTCGTCGTGGACGAGGCGAGCATGGTGTCCTTCCCGTGGGTCCTCGCGGCGGCGGCCCGCGCGCGCACTCGCCTCGTCGTGCTCGGTGACTTCCGCCAGCTTCCGCCCGTCTACGTGTCTCGGACTGAACTCGCCCATCGCTGGCTCGGCCGCGACGCATTCGACGTCGCGGGCGTCCGGGAGCGGATCGATAGCGGCGAGGCCGACGATCGCGTGACATTGCTCGACACGCAGTACCGCATGGCGCGGCCGATCGGGGACGCGATCGGTGCGTTCGCATACGGGGGACGCCTGCGGACCGATCCGGATGCTGCGTCGCGTGCGGCCACCATCGCCGGGAAGGAACCGTGGCCGGGACAATCGCTGGTTCTCGTAGACACGACGGGGATTCTCTCGGCCTGCCAGACGGAACCTGGCGCCGGATCCTTCTCGCGCTTCAACGCGGTGCATGCGCTCCTGTGCCTGTCGATGGCGAGCGTCTCGGGCGGATCGATGTCGCTGGTGACCCCCTACCGGGCCCAAGCTCGCATCCTGGCCGCCGGCGTTCGCGATCTCGGTCTCGACGCCGCCGCTGCGACGATCCACCGCTTTCAGGGCTCGGAGCGGGACGTCGCTTTCTTCGACGTGCCCGATGCTCTGCCGAGCGACGGGCCGAGCCGGCTGACGGGGGAGACGTAGATCTCGCCCTACGACTCTTGAACGTCGGCCTCTCGCGGGCTCGCGGTCGTGCAGTCCTCGTTGCCGACGTCGGGTTTGCGGAGAGTCGGCTGGGGCCTTCGGCTCCACTGCGAAGGGCGATCGATCTGTGTCGGGAGCATGGGACCGAGGTGGCACCCGATGCCGGAGACGTGGCTCTGGCATTCGAAGGAGGGACCATTACCTGGCTCGACTCTCGATCCGACGTGGTGAGCCTCCTCTCCGCAGAGATCACCCGCGCGCACAAGGAGGTTTGGGTGAACGCGCCGGACGGCTGGGGGTCGACGACGACCTTGTCTCGGCGCTCGTCCACGCAACCCGCCGAGTGAGGGTCAGCATGCGTCAGCGCGTGGTGATCCGGGATCTGGAGGCCACCGACGCATCGATAGGGCTGCTCGCTCAGCCGGGCTTCTTCGCGCACGTCGACGACCGCGTGTCGTTCGTCGGCGGTCGGCCGGGCTCTCCGGTCGCGGTCGTCCGGGGGCTGTCTCTCGTTGGAGCTCTCCGCGCACTGACTGTCGGCGGCGAGTCGGAGGCAACGAGGCGCCGAATGATCTCCGCTTGAGCTCGTTCGCTATCCGTCCGTCTACAGGAAGGCCAGCGCCCGACGTCCCTATCCTTCGCGCCGCCAGTGGCACATCTGATCCCCGACAGCATTCGCTCGCAGCAAGGCGTTCCGTCAACGCACCGCCGTGTTGCGACGGCGCTCAAGCTCGGCCTGGACGACGGCGCGATCGTGTGGTACGAGCCTCTCTTCGACGCGGACGGCACCAAGCCGCATTTCATCGTCCTGTTGCCCGACAACGGACTCGCAGTCATCGAGGTGCTCGACGTCCGCGCCAGCAAGCTGCTCGGCGTCGTGCGCGGCAAGCTCCGAATCGAGCTTGACGGCGAGGAGGTCGAGGCGGATCAGCCGCTGGTGCGAGCGGAGGTCTACGCCGAGACCCTACGGGCTCGAATCGCTGCTGAGCCCAGACTGGCTGATGTTCAGCTGCCTGTCGCGTCGGCGGCACTCTTCCCGTCGCTCGAGCAGCAGGATGCGCTGGAGAGAGGTCTGGCGGCGACGGGACTCGACGTAGGCCGTTGTCTCTTCCGGTCGGAGGTCGACGCTGCGCGCGGAGCCGACGGAGCCGCCCTCGATCGCTGGTTCGCACGCGTCCTCGGAGCCGGGACACCGATCGAGGGGCCATTGGTCGACGTCGTTCGCGGTCTTGTCCAGCCCGACCTCGTCATCGACCGACCTGAAGACGACGGTCAGCTCGCGATCTTCCGGCCGCCCGAAGGCGACGAGCTCGTCAGGGTGATGGACCAGCAGCAGGAAGTCCTGGCAAAGAGCATTGGTCACGGCCATCGCGTGATCCGCGGCGTCGCCGGCAGCGGGAAGACGTTGATCCTCGTCTACCGTGCTCGCCTACTCGCGGAGATGCATCCGGACCAGCGGTTTCTCCTCGCCTGTTACAACCGATCTCTCGCGAGCGAGCTCGAGGCACTACTCACGGACTACGAGAACGTCGAAGTTGCTCCGGTCCATGTCCTGATCGGGAGGGCCATCAGGGCGGCGGGGCTGGACGATCCGGGCTTTGCGGACGACAGCGGCGAAGAGCGCGCGGCTGCGGGTGTCGAGGCACTCGACCGCGGTGCACTTCCTCGGTATCGAGCGGTTCTCCTAGACGAGGCGCAGGACCTCGGGCCGAACGCGCTTCGGTTCGTCGTCGCACTCGCCGACCAGCGATTCGACGATGTTCTCGTCGTCGCCGACGCCGCGCAGAACGTCTACCGCCGATCGTTCACCTGGAAAGCTGCGGGGATCCAAGCTCAGGGTCGCCGTACTCGAGTCCTGCGTCGGAACTACCGAAACACGCGCGAGATCCTCGAGCTGGCCCATCGTTTCCTCGTGCCCCAGGGCGTCGATGAGGCGTCGCTCGACCTGGATGACGAGGCGGTCATCGTGCCGCCTGAGGCCGCGCTTCGCTCCGGACCCTTGCCGACCGTCGTGATAGGTGAGACGGAGGAGCTGATCGACCTCGCGTTCCGGGAGCTGGCCAATGCCTCCGAGGAAGACTCACCTCCCAAGTCGATCGGTGCACTCACGATCGGTGGGTGGCAGGCTATCGAGCTCGAGCGTCGTCTCCGTGCCGCGCGAATCGAGCACTACTTCGTGACCGACCCGCAAGAGAAGTGGAAGAGGGACAAGGTCGCCGAGGCGGACTCGCAGGTCATTCTCTCGACCGTCTACAGCGCCAAGGGCCTCGAGTTCCCAACTGTGATCCTCTGCTGCACTCCCCGCGGGACGCAGGATCTCGAGGAGCTGCGGCGCACGATCTACGTGGGCATGACCCGCGCGACCGAGAGGCTCTTTGTCTTTGCAGACGAGAAGCATCCGCTGGTGGACGACCTGCGGGCTGCGGCGGCGTCGAGCGGACGACTTGTTGTCGAAATCGACGACTAGCGAGGCCGGCCCGAAGATGCCTGAAACGTCTGCGCCCGTTCAGCCGCCCGTACGTCCGGGATATCGGGTCCAGCCGTAAGGCCAGCCCGCGATCGGAGAGACGTCGTCAGGCTTCCCTTCAACACTCGAGGAGGTGTCGTTTGGGCGTCGACGGATTGATCGGTGTTGTCGAGACACGGCTCGCGCGATCCGCGCTTCCGGGGTGGATAGCTGAGCTGGTGCGGGGGTCGTTCGACGCAGAGACCGCCGTCGAGCAGCTGCTCCAACTCGGAATTACGGAAAGCTATACGGCGACCGACACTCGTCCTTCTTCCGAACCGGTCGGTGCCTACATCACGACGCTCGAGGTCGAGGGGTTCCGCGGCATCGGCGAGCGGGCGTGCTTGGAGCTCGTGCCCGGGCCGGGTTTGACGCTCGTGATCGGGCGCAACGGGTCGGGAAAGTCGAGCTTCGCCGAGGCGATGGAGGTGCTGCTCACCGGAGACAATCCGCGGTGGGCCAAACGATCGGCGGTCTGCTGACCTACCTAGCCGACCACCCCAGTGACGACTGTCCCGTGTGCGGGAGCGAAGGAACGGTCGGCGGCGACTGGCAGGTTCGGGCTCGCGAGCAGGTCGACGAACAGCGACGGATTGCGCAGATCGCTCAGCGCGAGCGGAGGCGGCTCCAGTCGGAGCTGAAGACCGCGCAGGGCTTGCCGGACGACGTACCGGCTGCCGTTCAGGACGCCCGCGGCTTGCTCGACGTCGAACCGGTCATCGCGGCTTGGCGACCCTGGGTCGCGTTGAGAGACGAGACGGATCCTGCTCGACTCGCCTCTGGGCTGGAGGCTTCGATCGGGGCCGTCGTGACGGCCCTCGAGAACCTCGTGGCCGAGGGCGAGCGTGCGGTCGCCGCGCGCGAGGACGCATGGCGGCCGATTGCTTCGACGCTCGCGGCATGGGTGGCGCAGGCCCGGCCGGCGTTCACGGCTGCGGCCCGGACCGACGACCTGTCGAAGGCCGAAGCCTGGGTGAAGGATGCGGGTGGGGAGATTCGGAACGACCGCTTTGCGCCGATCGCGGACCGGTCGATGGCCATCTGGAAGACACTCCGTCAGCGAAGCAACGTCGAGCTCGGTCGTATCGAGCTGAAGGGATCGGGCTCGGCCCGGAAGGTCACGCTCGACGTCACCGTCGACGGAGTTCCGGGAGCGGCGCTCGGCGTCATGAGCCAGGGCGAGCTGCACGCACTGGCGTTGAGCCTGTTCTTCCCGCGCGCGACTCTCGAGGAGAGCCCGTTCCACTTCGTCGTCGTCGACGACCCGGTGCAGTCCATGGACCCGGCGAAGGTCGACGGGCTCGCTCGTGTCCTCGAAGAGGCTGCAACGACCCGTCAGGTGGTCGTCTTCACGCACGACGACCGGCTACCCGAGGCGGTCCGTCGTCTCGGGATCGAGGCCAGGATCATCGAGGTCTCGCGTCGCGAGGGGTCGGAGGTCGAGCTTCGGCCGGCGCTCACGCCGATCGAGCGGCACATCCAGGATGCGAGATCGCTGGTTCGGACGGAAGACCTTCCGCCCGATGTCGCGGGGCGCGTCGTCCCCGGTTTCTGCCGGCTCGCGATCGAGGCGGCGTGCGTCGAGACAACGCGCCGTCGCAGGATCGGAAGGGGCGAGCCACACGACGAGGTCGAGGACGCGTTGCGGTCGGTCACGCGGCTCACCGGATACGCGGCACTCGCCCTCTTCGACGATCCGAGTCGCGGCGGCGACGTTCTCGCGCGGATCAACTCCGAGTACGGCCGTTCGAAGGCGGACGCGTTCCAGGCGGCGAACAAGGGGTCTCACGGCGGCTTCACGGGTGATCTCGACGCGCTCGTTCGGGAGTCCGCGGTGCTGGCTCGTCAGCTCGCGGAGACGAAATGAGCGCCGTGGATCCCCTCGAGCTCGCGCGTGTCGTTACGCATCGGGACGGGCCGACCTTGATCGGGGTCTGGCCGCGCGCGGCCGCGTTGCTCGCGCGTCAGGCGGTCGAGGACGCGATGACGCGGGTGCTCGCCGTGCGGGCACCGGGGGCCGAGCGTTGCGCGAACCGCCCGCGGCTCTTGTGTCTGCGTGAGTACGTGCCGGACGAGCTCGCCGAGCGCACGGCATTCCTCTGGGCAACGCTGTCGCGAGCCTGCCACCACCACCCGTACGAGCTGAGCCCAAACGCAGACGAGATCAACGCGTGGATCGGTGAGGCAGAGGCAGTGGTCGGCGAGCTCGAGGGTCTTGCTTGAGCGTGACCCCGGAGTCCTGTTGCGGCGAGCCTCTCCACGAGTATGTGGCTGGGGCGACTGACGGGTTCCATGTCGTGAAGCTCTTTCGCTGCACGGTTTGCGGAGCCCTTCACCGAACGGGATGGCGACCACTCGCGTGGGGCAACAAGGTCGCCGAAGTCACGCACGCCCTGGACGCGGAGCTCGAAAGGGCCGCGGCTGGGGCTGAATCGGCCGGCGAGACGCGAGGTGAGCCGATCGATCGGCCACTCGGGATCCTGCTCGCCGCCTGCACTCGGGCAGAGGCGACCCAGTCACGGGGCGTCGGCTGGCCACAAGAACCGCGAGTACTCGCGAGACTCCACGAAAGCCCTGAGCAGTTCGAGGATGCCGTGGTCGTTCCCGCGTTGGAGGCCGCATGGACGCGCGTCGTCGAATCCAACGAGGGCCGGGTGCTGCTCAGTGCGCTGTCGATGGGAGCAGGGCCTGGAATGGGTTGGGGTGTGATCCTGCGCGCCCACGATCTCCCCACCGGCGCCCGGGTCTACTCGGAGGAACGGGACTTCCCGGAGGCAGGTGTCTTCCTCGTCGCGATGGCCTACCAGCCAGGCGACAGTGCGGACAAGCATGTCGTCGAGCAGTGCCTGGTCGATGGCGACGACGACGTGACGAGCGCACTCTTGAACGGGAGTGTCGAGGAGCTCAGGACGATCCTCGATCGAAACCAGCTCGTTGAGCTCCTCGTCGAGCACTTCGACCGGCTCGCGGAGCTCGAGGAGTCGACGCTTGCGTATCTCGTGGAGGATGTTCCGGAGTATCTCGAGCCCTACAGCATCGACTGGAAACGGTGGCTCGTCGAGCGGTCACTGCCAGAGGGGCGTCGGACATAGCTGCGACTGCGGCCCACCTCCCACCAGGGGGCCGCAGTCGTTGCTTCGCCAGTAAACATGACCACATCGCCGACCGCGACCCATGCGCGCCACCTCCTCACGACAGCGCTCGGCTTCGGCGCCGAGTTCCGACCCGGGCAGCTCGAGGCGATCGAGGCGCTCGTCGACCGCCGGTCGCGACTGCTCGTCGTGCAGGCGACGGGGTGGGGGAAGAGCGTCGTCTACTTCGTCGCGACGAAGCTGCTCCGCGAGCAGGGGCACGGGCCGACGGTGCTGATCAGCCCGTTGCTGTCGCTGATGCGCGACCAGATCCGGATGGCCGAACGGCTCGGAGTGCGGGCGCTGACGCTGAACAGCTCCAACACCGACGAGTGGCCGGAGATCGAGCGCGCCGTCGCCGACGACCGCTGCGACATCCTGCTCGTCTCTCCCGAGCGGCTCGGGAACGAGCGGTTCGAGACCGGGGTGCTGCCCTCGATCCGCGGCGGGATCGGCCTCCTCGTGGTGGACGAGGCGCACTGCGTGTCGGACTGGGGCCACGACTTCCGGCCGGACTACCGGCGGATCATTCGCGTCGTCCGGCGATTGCCGCCGAACGTGCCGGTGCTCGCGACGACCGCGACCGCGAACGACCGGGTGATCGAGGACGTCGTCGATCAGCTCGGCAACCTCGAGGTGCTGCGTGGCCCGCTCGCGCGCCGGAGCCTTCGCCTCCAATCGATCCATCTGGCCGACCAGGCCGAGCGGCTCGCGTGGCTCCGTCTACACGTGCCGGAGCTACCGGGCTCGGGGATCGTCTACTGCCTGACGGTGGCGGACTGCGCGCGCGTCTCGCGCTGGCTCCAGTCGAAGGGCATCGACGTCGCCGCGTACTACGGGGCTCTCGAGAACGAGGAACGAAGGCGGCTCGAGGAGAAGCTCCTCGGGAACGAGGTCAAGGCGCTCGTCGCCACGGTCGCCCTCGGGATGGGGTTCGACAAGCCCGATCTCGGGTTCGTCGTGCACTTCCAGCGGCCCGGGTCGCTGGTCGCCTACTACCAGCAGATCGGGCGGGCGGGTCGCGCGGTCGACGATGCGATCGCGGTCCTGTTGAACGGCCGCGAGGACGACGAGATCCACGACTACTTCGTCTCCACGGCGTTTCCCGGGGAGGCCGCGTTGCGCCAGGTGCTCGGGATCGTCGAGGCGGATCCAGGAGTCAAGCTGAAGGGAATCGAAGCGAAGCTGAACGTGAAGCGCTCGCGCCTCGGGCAGTGCCTCACGTTCCTCCAGGTCGACCAGGCGATCTACCGCGAGAGCGGCGGGTATTTCCGCACTCCGACCGCGTGGGTGCCCGATGTCGATCGCTGGGCGGGGGTCACGGAGCGCCGCCGGGCCGAGCTGGAGCGAATGCGGGCGCTCTCCGAGTCGCGCGAGTGCCTGATGCGGCTCGTGACGGCGGAGCTCGACGACCCGGCTGCCGCGCCGTGCGGGCGCTGCGCGAACTGTGCCGGCGAGATCGTCCCGACGAGCGTCGAGCCCTCGGCGGTGGGCGAGGCGATCGAGTTCCTCCGACGGTCACACCGGCCGATCGAGCCACGGAAGCAGGGCATCCCTGCGGAGGCCCGGGGCGAGGAGGGACGGGCGCTCTCGATCTGGGGCGATGCCGGATGGGGCGACCTGGTGCGTCGCGGGAAGTACGAGGACGCGCACTTCCACGACGATCTCGTCGCGGGCGTCGCGGCCATGATCGGGTCCTGGCGTCCGGCTCCGACTCCCGCGTGGGTCGCCGCCGTCCCTTCGCTGAGGCATCCTGAGCTCGTGCCCGACTTCGCCCACCGAGTCGCATCGGCGCTCGGCCTACCGTACGTCGCAGCGCTCGTGAAACGGAGAGAGACGGAGCCGCAGAAGACGCGGGAGAACAGCGAGCAGCAGGCGGCGAACGTCCGCGATGCGTTCGCGGTCGTCGGGACGGCTCCCGCCGGGCCGGTGCTCCTGATCGACGACGTCGTCGACTCGAGATGGACGTTCGCCGAATGCACCCGTGTGCTTCGGGTCGCGGGAGTCGAGGCGGTGTTCCCGGTCGCGCTCGCCGAGGCCGGGGCAGCATGGAGAGACTCGTCGTGAACGTCGTCGCCGCGACCGACTTGCAGGCAATCGTGCTGCTCTGCGCCCCCGTCGCCGTCGGCGACGCGAAGCCGCTGACACCGGCGGAGTGGGCCGGGCTGGCGGCGTCGATCCACGCGTCGGACCTCTCCGGGCCGGGCGCCCTCGTCGGCCTGCCGGCAGGCGAGCTCCGCGTCGCGCTGGGGCTCGAGGCCGGCATGGCGGATCGGGTCGCCGCGTTGCTCGAACGGGGGAGGCCGGCTTGCGTTCGAGCTCGAGCGCCTCGAGAGTCGCGGCGTCTGGGTCGTCGCTCGGTCGGACGAGCCCTACCCGGAGCAGCTGAAGCGACGTCTCGGGTTGCGCGCGCCGGCGCTTCTCTTCGGGGCGGGTCGCAGGGAGGTCGTCCGCGGCAAGGGTCTCGCCGTCGTGGGCTCGCGCGATGCGGACGAGGAAGCGCTTGCCTTCGCGGCGGATCTCGGCCGCAGCGTGGCCGCCGCCGGGGGGACGGTCGTCTCCGGCGCCGCTCGCGGGGTCGACCGAGCCGCCATGGACGCGGCGATCGCGGCCGGCGGAGCCGTGACGGGCGTCGTCGCCGACAGCCTCGTGCGGCTGACCCAGCAACCGGATGTTCGCGTCGCCCTCGCCGACGGGTTGCTGACGCTCGTCACGCCGTACCCGCCCGAGGCCCGCTTCAGCGTCGGTCAGGCGATGGGGCGGAACCGGTTCGTCTACTGCCTCGCAGAGGCGGCGGTCGTCGTGGCGACAGCGAGCGGGAGCGGCGGCACGTGGGCAGGCGCAATCGAGAACCTGAAGGCGGGCTGGGTGCCGCTCTGGGTGCTGGACACGCCTGCGGCCCCGGCCGGAAACCGGGAGCTGCTGGCTCAGGGCGGTCGGCCGCTCGCGAGCCCGTCGGCCGACACGGTCTTCCAGGACGAGGCGCCCGAGGCCACGCCGGCGCACGTACCGGACGATCCGCTCGCTGCGCTCGAGCGTGTCCTCTCGGTGCCGCGGACGGAGCGAGAGGTGTGCGAGGAGCTCGGCCTTGGTCAGGGCAAGGCTCGGCAGCTCCTCCGCGAGGGCGTGGCCGCCGGCCGGTTGAAGCGGGAGGGGAAGCCGTTTCGGTACGTCGTCTCCTCCGCGGCGGCGCAGGCGCGACTGTTCGAGGCCGCTTGAGGGCCGCAGGCAGGTCACCCCATGACATCGCTCTTTCGCCGGGTGGGCAAGTACAGCGCCTCGCATGACCTCGACCCGCGGGAGAACCGGCTCACCGAGAGCTTCGCGGCGGTGCTCGAACGCGTCGACGGTCTGGCCGCCGTCGCGGCTTGCCTTGCTGGCGCCACGGCAGACGATGCCGGCGACGGTCGACGGGGTCCTTGCGGTCGAATGGCAGGACGTCGCGCGAAGGCTCGAGCTGTTTGCGCGCCGAAGCGACATCGGCGAGATTGACCGTTGGCTCGTCAGAGAGCTCGGTCGCTATCTGAAGGAGGAAGGCTTGGCCGACGAAGAAGCTCTGTCACCCGCGACGGTCTTCGCGTTCTCGGCGTGGCCGGCCGCCGAGCGAACCCTCGCGCGCATGAACGAGCTCACCGACGGCTACGTGCGGACGCTCTGGAGCCAGCCGACCAACTTCGCCAAGCGGAGCGGATCGCAGCAGCCGAACTACGGCCCCGGGTGGTGGGTCACCTTCCCACTTTCGGCGCCCGACGGCGCGGCCAGCCGCTGGGGCAAGGCGTGGCTCGAGTGGGGGTTCAGACCCGACTCGGCGCGCGAGTATGGCCGTGACGCTCAGGCGTTCTACGCGGGCGTCTCGTTCCAGACGAAGGCGAATCCGATGTTCACGCCCGGAAACCAGCCTTGGCTTTCCCAACTGGCCGACGACGGCTTTGAGAGAGTCCAGGAGTGGTTCTGGCGACTCTGGCGCTACCACTACCCGGAGCAGCTGCTGATCGCCGATTCGCTCGAAGATCAGGCGAAGTCGCTGGCGGACTGGATCGTCGGCTCGTTCCAGATGCTGAGCGACCGGCCGCCGCCGAACCCGTGAGTGACGTGCTTCCCGAGCGGAGCAAGGCCGTCGCGGCTGCGCTGCGGGTCCACCGGCGGGTACGTGGACTCCTTCGGATCCGTGTCTTCGAGGTCACCGACGACGGCGTCGTCATCGAGCCAGAGGAGTAGCGCCGAGCGCCTCGCCCGCCTGGGATACTCGCCGCACTTTGAAGACCTGGCTCAAGATGCTCGGGAGCGGCAACCACGCGATGGCCGAGACCATCGTCCCGCAGGTGCTGCGCCTCCTGCGTTTTCCGCGGCGTCCGTCGGTGTCCGTCGGCGACAAGATCGTCCTCTACGCACTCGGTCACGATCGCGCGTTCGCGATCGTCGAGGCGTTCTCGCCGATTCGCGCGGGTGACGGTGACAACCCTTGGGACAGGTGGTTCCTCGACGTCCGCGAGGTCATGTCGACGTCCTACGCTGCTGCACCGCGGTTGATCGAGTTGTCCGTCGCAGGCCGCAACCTCGCGGAGTCGATCGGACGCCATTCGCACATCGAGCTCCGCGCGCACGAGTACGACCGAGCCGTGGCGCTGCTTCGGGAGGCCGGAGCCATCGAGGACAGGCTCTATCGCGCCTACTGACGAGAGGCACGGCAGATGCTGGAAGCGTACGACCGGCGATCTACGGCCCGTTGGATTCCGAGAGACCGGCTCGTCGTGACCGAGCGAACGCATCGCGACGCGCGCGAGCACGGCCCCGACGAGTCCTGAGCCCGCTCGAGCGAGCCGACCCGGCCTTCCTTCGCCAGCCGGCCGAGGAACACGCGCGCGCGGAGCGGGACGGTATCGCCCAGGTGGGGAACTTCCAGCGATCTCGGTTGCACGGTTGCACGCGATGAGCGGCCGCTACCCCGGCGGTCACCGCCGCCTGCTCGGCTGCGCGATCCGCCCGAACGCGCGCGCGCCCGCGTCGTCGCTCGTGAACGCCGACAGCTGGAGCGTCTCGCCGTCGAGCTCGAGGCCCGAGCCGATCACGCCGTCGCCGTGCAGGCGGAGGTCGTCGCCGAGCCCGGCCGAGGGCCCCCGCGTCACGCGGGCCGCGCCGACGTCGTCGACGAGGCGCGCGATCCGCTCCACCGAGGTCGGCCGTCCGTCGAGCCGCTCGAGCGCGTCGAGCAGGTAGCCGGCACGGAGCTTCGGCCAGAGCAGCGCGAACGCCTCGGGGAGCGAGACCGCATCGAGGCAGAGGTCGTCGCCGAGGCCGAGCACGGCGCCGCATTGACCGGGCTGGAGCGTGAAGGCCGTCTCGAGCGCGCGGAGCCGCTCGCGGTGCGCCACGAACGTGTCCCGGTTCGCGGCGGTCGCCGAGCTCACGCCCATGCGCGCCTGCTTCTCGTGCACCTCGTCCCACACCTCGCCCTGGGCGAGACCGCGGGCGAGCGGCTGCGCGGCGAGCATCTGCGCCTTGCGTCGCCGCAGGTGACCGTGCGAGATGTGGTCGCCCGCGCCGAACGACATGCTCAGTCGCCGCCAGCGGCCCTGCTCGACACACGAGACCGGGATCGGCAGCCTCGAGCCCGCCTCGACGAGGACGGTGACGTTGAGGATCCGGTCCTGCTTCGCGCCGACGAGCTCCTCGCCGTCGTAGAGCAGCACCCTGGCGTCGGTCGGGTTGTCCACGACGAGCTCGGGCACGGTGCCGGCGTCCGAGATCTCGTCGACCCGGAAGCCGCGCGGGAGCGCAGCGTCGAGCGTCACGTAGTCCGCGACCGGGTCGCGGCGCGGAAAGAGCGGGGCGACGACGATTCCGCGGTGCTCTACGGGCTCGCCGAGCTGGAAGGCTTCGAGTGGCATGGCGTTCTCCTTTCGTCTCGAGAGAGTCCGCCGGAGAAGCCGCCGCTCTTATTCCCTCCTCCGCTCGTAAGATCAGCCGGTGGCCGATGCGACTCAGCTCTCGATGCGCGATGCACGGGATGCCGAAGACACGCGACTGCTGGAGGGCGGGGAGATCGACCTCCTGCTCGCGGGCTGGTACGAGACCATCGCCGGCTTCTGCATCGCGAAGATGCGAGGCCCCGTGGGCGAGGACGTCGCCCAGGCGGTGTGCGAGCGCCTCTGGAAGGAGCTCAAGGCCGGGAGGCATCGTGACGGGAGGATTCCGTTCCGCGTCGTCGTCTACGCGGTGAGCAGGTGGGTCTGCAGAGGCTGGTACGAGCCGGGCTGGCAGGAGAACGCGCTCTTCGACCTCGACGGCGCCGCACCCCGACGAGAGCGAGCGGGTCGTCGCCGAGGTGACGCTCGAGCAGTTCGTCGCCACGCTGGCGCCCGGTGACGGCGCGGTCGGTGCGCTCTACTACCTGGAGGGGCTCGAGCCGGGCGAGATCGCCGAGCAGCTCGACAAGAAGCCGAACGCGGTCTACCAGTCGATCAGCCGCAACAAGGAGAAGCTCAGGAAGTGGCTCGAGACATGACCGTGGACCCCGAGACCCTGCTCGACGAGCTCGCGCGCCGCCACGCGCGCGGCGAGCCCTTGGACGTCGAGGGCACGCTCGCGCGCGCCGGCGACCGCGCCGACGAGCTCGCCCCGCTGATCGAGGCGTTCCTCACGCGCGCGCCGCGTCGCGGGGCCGACCGAGGCGTCGCTTCGCTTCGTCCGCTCGCTCGACGAGCCGCCGCTCCTGCGCGCGCGCGTCGCGAAGGCGCTCCGGGTCGACGACGTGGTCGACGCGATCGTTGCCGAGTGCGAGCTCGACCCGGGGGCGCGCCCCCGGGTACGCCGCTACTACCAGCAGCTCGAGGGCGGCATCCTCGACCCGTCGCGAGTGGCGACATCGGTGTGGGATGCGATCACGGGCCTCCTCGGCCGCTCGCGGGCGCTGCTCTCGGCCCCCCCGGGGCCGGCGCCTGCCGCGGCGCCCATGTTCCGGGCGGACGCGCTCTTCCAGCTCGGCCGGTCGGCCGCGACTGCGCCCGCGCCCGAGCCAGAGCCGCCCGACGAGGTCGACGCGCTCTTCCTGGGGGCCGACCCCGACGGGGCCTGATCCCGCCTTGTCGTCAGTTCCGACCCGCTACACCGACCCGCGCGCCCACGAGCTCCGCGACCGCTATCTGGCTACCTACGGCGGCGCCGAGCTCCCGGTACCGGTCGAGTCGATCGCCGAGGACCTGCTCGGCCTGCGGATCGAGGAGCGCGACCTGGGCGAGTGCTCGGGGATGCTGAGGCCGGCGGAGCGTCTGATCGTCGTCAACGCGACGGAGGCGATGAGCGGCGACACGCCGACGCACCGGCTCCGCTTCACGATCGCCCACGAGCTCGGCCACTGGATCTGTCACGCGCAGCACGCCGCCGCGCCGGCGCCGACCTACTGCCGCACCAGCGACCTCTCGCAGGACACCGACCGCGCCCTCGAGCGCGAGGCGAACGTCTTCGGCGCCGAGCTCCTGATGCCCGAGGCCGCGGTGCGCCAGGCGTGGGCCGCGTTCCTCGACCCCTCCGGGGTGGCGGCGACGTTCGAGGTGTCGGCGCTGGCCGCACAGTGGCGGCTGTACAGCTTCGGGCTCGCGGAGCGGCCGGTGTGAGCGAGCCCGATGGGGCGGCCGTCAGGAGGTCGCGCCCGCGGCACGCGGTCGACATGGGCGGAGCGGCTCCGTCCGTGCTCGCCCTCTGCCTCCGTCGCTGAGCCGTCCGGCATCCCCTGCGTAAGACCGCCACCGCGCGGTGCCGACTCCTTCGTGTGACGACGATGCGCGAGATCGACGTGCGCTGCGCGGTATGCGGCGCGCTGCAGCGGACGGTGGAGCTGACGAGCACGGGCTCGTTCGGGCCGCCCGACCTCGACCTGCGGCCGAACGGGCCGGCGCGGTGGGCACTGCCCTTCCACGTTCAGCGCTGTGACGCGTGCGGCTACGCCGCGCGCTCGATCGGGTCGGCGCCGCGACAGGCGGGCGAGGTCGTCCGCTCGGTGGTCTACCGCGACGTGCTCGAGCGGTCGAAGCTGCCCGGCCTGGCGCGGTCGTACTTCTGCGCCGCGCTCGTCGCCGAGGCGGCGGGCGAGTACGAGGCCTCGGGCTGGGCGTTCCTCTCGGCAGCCTGGGACTGCGACGACCGCGATCTTGCGGGGCGCGCGCGGACGTGTCGCGAGCGTGCGGCGGAGATGTTCTCCCGCGGGCTCGAGCGCGGGAGGCTCGAGCTGTCTCCCTCGGTGGCGCTGACCCTGGTCGCGGAGCTGTGGCGCCGCGCGGGCCGCTTCGACGAGGCGCTCGCCTCCTGCGAGGCGGCCGACGCCGAGCTCGCCGAGATCGCGTCGGCCGGCGAGGGCGAAGACGGCGGATCGACGTCCGCGGTGGTCGCGTTCCTGCGCACCTTGGCGACCGTCGGCGACGACGAGTCGCACAGCTGCGCCGAGGCGTTCGCCGAGGGCGACTGACCGGCGCCGCCCGCGAACGTCTGCCCGCCGCACGCGATGCTCTGACACCTAGCCGCCCGGGCGGGGCGGGGGCGGTCACGCCGCGGCGAACCGCGCGAGCCGCACCGCGAGCAGCTCCCGATCGGGCCGCTGCCTGCTCGCCCGCGGCCACCGGATCGTCCCGGGTGACGAAGACCGGCCATTCCGGTCGGTACCAGCCCGGTCGCGTCGCGACGAAGTAGACGAGCGGCGCCCGGAGCTCGTAGGCGGCGCGCAGCGCTCGATTGTCGGGTTGGCCGACGGCACCGCGCGGTACGCGTATCGGGAATCCGTCGGGGAGCCTGTGACGCGTGGTGCTGGGGTGGTCTTGGGTGCCAGACTGTCCAGTCGAGCACCCGAACGGAGGCAGTGATGACAACGGAGACGAGCTCGAGCGCGTGGGCAGGCTTCGAAGGGGAGATCCTCGAGGAGGCGAGCGAGGGGTTCGAGGACGCCCGTGCGCTCTGGAACGGGATGATCGAGACGCGGCCTGCGCTGATCGTCCGCCCCGCACGCACAGCGGACGTGGCCGCAGCGCTACGGGTCGCCCGCGAGCGCGGCCTCGCCGTCACGGTCCGCGGCGGCGGTCACGGCGTCGCAGGGAGTGCGCTCTCGGAAGGAGGGCTCGTCGTCGACCTGCGGTCGCTACGGGCGATCGAGGTCGACGACGAAGCACGGGTCGCGCGGGCGCAGGGCGGGGTGACGCTGGGGGAGCTCGACGCGGCGACGCAGGCCCACGGGCTCGCGGCACCGCTCGGGGTGGTGACGAAGACGGGGATCGCCGGGCTGACACTCTCCGGCGGGATCGGGTGGCTGAGGCGAAAGCACGGCCTGTCGCTCGACAACCTCGTCTCGCTCGAGGTCGTCACGGCCGACGGCCGTGTCGTGACCGCAAGCGAGACGGCGAACGCCGACCTCTTCTGGGCGCTTCGCGGCGGCGGCGGGAGCTTCGGCGTCGTCACCTCGTTCGAGTATCGCCTGCATCCGGTGGGGCCCGAGGTGATGGTCGCCTTCGTCCTCTACCCGGGCAATCGCGGGGCGGAGGTGCTGCGCTTCGTCGACGAGCTCACGCAGTCGGCGCCCGAGGATGCGGCGCCGATCGCCTTCTTCGGCCGTGTGCCGCACGCCGACCCGTTTCCCGCGGGGGCCCACGGCCGTCCGTACGTCGCTGCGGCGGTCGTCTACGCAGGAGATCCGGAGGAGGGCGAACGTGTGACCGGGCCGCTGCGCGACCTGGGAGACGCGATCGTCGATCTCAGCGGGGCGATGCCGTACGTCGAGGCGCAGGGACTGCTCGACGAGGACTACCCGGACGGCTGGCGCTACTACTGGAAGTCGGTCGAGCTGGACGAGCTCTCGGACGACGCGCTCGCGCGGCTCGAACGGCACGCCGCGACCGCGCCATCGCACCACTCGACGATCGACATCTGGTTCAACGGCGGTGCGATGGACAGGGTGGCGCCGGAGGCGACGGCCTTCGGCTCGCGCCCCGCCTACCTGATCGGGATCGAGGCGAACTGGGAGGAGGGCGCCGACGACGAGGCGAACGTCGCCTGGGCGCGCGGAGCGTTCGCCGACCTTCGCGAGCTCTCGAGCGGAGGCGCCTACCTCAACTTCCCAGGGCTCTTCGAGGAAGGCGACGACCTGCTACGCGCGTCGTACGGCGAGCGGAACTTCGAGCGGCTCGGCGGGCTCAAGCGCACGTACGACCCGGAGGGGTCTTCGCTCCGCTCGGGGGTGTCGGCCGGCGCCGCCAGCGAAGCGACGGGATGCCGGATTGATGTCCATGATGCTATAGTTACAGCATCATGCGCACCACACTGACGCTCGACGAGGACGTCGTCGCGCTCGTGGAGAGCGAGCGCGCGCGGACCGGAGAGTCGTTCAAGGAGGCGGTCAACCGGCTGATCCGCCGTGGGGGGCGGGGCGCGAAGCCCGCGTCGGCCCCGGCGCTTCCCGTGCTGCCGGGGCGGCCGCTGCTCGACGTCTCGGACGCATCGGCGCTGCTCGCGACGCTCGACGAGGAGCGTCTCGCGCAGCGCGGGCTGCCGTGACGCTCGTCGACACGAACCTCCTGATCTACGCGACGTTCGAGGACGCGCCCGAGCACGCCCGCGCGCGCCGCTGGCTCGACGCGGAGCTGTCCGCTCCCGACGCGTCGGTCGAGCTCTGCTGGCCGGTCGTCTACGCGTTCGTCCGCCTCGCGACGAGCTCGCGCGTGTTCGGCGAGCACGCGCTGGCCGTCACGATGGGGTGGAGCACGGCGTCTACGTTTCTCGAGCAGCCCCTCCGTCCGGACGGTCGCGCCCGGCGCGCACCACGCGGAGATCGCCGCGGAGCTGGCGCGCACGCCCGGCCTCCGCAGCGAGGACGTCCCGGACCTCGAGATCGCCGCCCTGGCAATCGAGCACGGCCTCGTCCTCGCCTCGCACGACAGCGGCTTCCGGCGCTTCACGGGCCTGCGCACGGTCGACCCGCTCGCCTGACCGCGGGGGCGAACATGTGTCCGTCCGACGGGCGCGCTACGCTGATTGCCATGCAGACAACGGATGAGCTCGAGGCATGGCGGGCCGAGCACTGGCAGGACGAGCAGCGCAGGATCGGTGAGCTGTCGGCCCTGTCGGCGCACCTGAGCGCCGCGACCGCGCGCTGGCTCGAGCTTGCGTGGGAGCTCAAGGGAGAGACCACCTGCGACGACCTCGCCGGCTGGCTGGCCTACCGCTGCGGGATGACCGGGCGCGAGGCCCGCGAGTACCTGCGGGTCGCCGAGGCGCTGCAGGAGCTGCCCGTGATCCGGGCCGCGTTCTCGCGCGGTGAGCTCACCTTCACGAAGGTGCGCGCGCTGACGAGGGTCGCGACGGCGGCGTCGGAGGAAGGGCTGCTCGGGCTCGCGGCGGCGCTCACGGCGTCGCAGCTCGAGCGCGCGCTGCGGGTGTTCCGGCGGATCACGGCGGCGGATGCCCGCGAGACGCATGAGCTCGAGTTCGTCGACTACCACTTCGAGGAGGACGGCTCGCTCTACCTGCGCGCGCGGCTTCCGGCCGAGGACGGCACGCTGCTCGTCAAGGCGCTCGACGCCGCGCGGGAGCGCGTGGTCGTGCGGCGCCGGGAGGAGCGTGCCGCCGCGGCGACCGGCGCCGAGATGGGCGGAGAGACCGTCGCGCCCGCCCTGAACGAGCTGCGTCCGGTGCGCGTGGAGGCGCTGCTCGAGCTCGCGGATGCCTCACTCGGCGCGTCGGGCGAGCAGGGCGCCGAGCGGGCAAGGGTCGTCGTCCACGTCGACGCCGCCGCGCTGACGTCCGACCGCGGCGGCCGCTCGGAGCTCGAAGACGGCCCCGTCATCACGCCCGAGACCGCGCGCCGGCTGGGCTGCGACGCCGAGGTCGTGGCGCAGGTGGAGCGTGACGGCCTGCCGCTCGGCGTCGGGCGCAAGCGGCGCACGGTGCCGCCGGCGCTTCGGCGCCTGCTCGAGGCCCGCGAGGACGCTACCTGCCTCTTCCCGGGCTGCGAGCGGCGCCGCCACCTGCAGGCACACCACCGTGTCCACTGGGCGCACGGCGGCGAGACGAGCCTCGACAACCTGGTCTTGCTCTGCTTCCACCACCACCGTCTGGTGCACGAGGGCGGGTACACGATCGAGGACGGGCCGGAAGGCACGCTTCACTTCCGGAACCGCTTCGGCGTCCTCGCCCCGAACGCGCCGCCGCGGCCTCCGCCGGGGCGGGCGGACGAGATCGTCGACACGAACCGCCGGCTCGGTCTCGAGATCGGCCCGCGCACGGGCCGGAACGGCGGCGACGGACGGTTCGACCTCGGGGCCACGGTGTCCGCGATCTACGACGTGGCGGCCGCCTGACGGCGGACGGGCGTCTACGGCCGCGGGTGCGGAGCCGCCGGGCGTCGCTGGTCGAAAAGGAACGTCGCTGTGAGGTGGACGACCGCCGCCGCGCCGACGACGACCGCGAGCGTCCCGTGCCCGGCGGCGGCGAACCCGAGCGTCCCCGCCCCGAAGACGACGATCTCGAGCAGGAGCCGCCACGGGTCGGGCGGGTGACGGGGCGCGCGGGGCGCGACGAACGCGCCCCAGAGCGCCGCCGCGGCGAGCGGCGCACCGACCGCGAGGAGCACGTTCACCCCGGTCGGGCCGGTGCCGAGGCCCCAGACGGCGAGACCCGCGAGCGAGGCGAGCTCGAGACAGAAGCGGAGCACGTCGTTCGCTGCCCGTGCGCCGGCCATCACCGGACGGTAGTCAGCCGCTGCCGTCTTCGGCCGCCCGCACGCGGGCGGCAGCCCCGGCGGGTAGCTGCTCGGGTATCCAGGCATCGAGCTCGAGAGCGATGCTCGACCGCAATCCGCCTGCGAGAATCGGCATCGTGGAGGATGCGGACCTCGAGCGATTCCTCGGAGGGCTCGAGCGAGAGGAGCTCGTACGCCGTCTGCTGGCCGTGTCCCGTCGCCATGAGGACGTGCGGTTCGGCCTCGAGACCGAGGTGGGCGCGGCACAGGGGTCGTTCGACGTCGCGGCGGCGAAGAAGCGGCTCACCGCGCAGGTCGCGATCCGCGGCCAGTTCCTGCCGCCCAGGGCGACGCGCGCGTACGCGAAGGAGGTCGGCGCTGCAATCGACATGCTCGCGGGGTTGCTCGACGCGGGACTCGCGGCCGAGGTCGTCGTGCTGTGCGAGCACCTGATGAAGCGTCTCGACACGGCCCTCGGGCGTGTCGACGACTCTGGCGGCTACCTCGCGGCGCCGATCGACCGGCTGAAGGAGCTGCACCACGCGGCGTGCGTCGTCGCGCAACCCGACGTGCGGGCGCTCGGGCGGCGGCTCGTCGAGCATGGGCTGGGCTCGGGTGATGCCGAATGGTTTTTCGACGCCGCAACGCAGTACGCGGACGTGCTGGGCGACGAAGGGCTGGACGCCTATCGTACGCGCCTCGAGCGTGAGTGGGCGAAGCTCCCGCCACTCGGGCCAGAGGGTGGACGATTCCTGCCTTTCCACGACCACACGCGCTGGAAGGTGAGTCATCTTCGCGAGCAGCTCGCGCGCGCGGGCGGCTCGATCAACGAGCTCGTCGGCGTGATGGCGAACAACCTCTCACACCCGTACCGGTTCCTGCTGATCGCCGAGGAGCTCGAGTCCGCCGGACTGGAGCGCGAGGCGCTCTCCTGGCTCGAGCGCGGGGTGGCCGCGTTCCCGCCGGCCGGCGACGACCCGCGGCTGCGCGCCCGGCTGACGGCGGCCTATCTGCGAGACGGGCAGGACGCCGACGCCGTCGCGCTCGCCGAGAAGGCGTTCGCGGACAAGCCGGGCCCGGACACCTACGACGAGCTTCGGGCGGTCGTTCCTGCGGAGCGCTGGGCACACCGCCGGGTTGCGGCGCTGGAGCAGATCCGTACCGCGACCGCGCAGGGCCTCTTCGGCGCGTCGGGTGACAGGGTCGTGCTGGCGCAGCTCCGGGAGGGCGATCTCGACGGTGCCTGGCGCGACGCGCGCGAGAGCGGCTGCACGTGGCCGACCTGGCTCGAGCTCGCCGACGCGAGCAGGGAGCACGACCCGGACGCGGCGGTGCGCGTGTACGTGAGCGCTGCCGAGAACGAGCTCGAGCACCCTGGCGCCCCCGCGTACGAGCGTGCGGTCGACCGGCTTTGCCGGGCGCGCGAGACGCTCGCCGCGGTGGGCCGCGCGGACGAGCTCGAAACGACGATCGAGGGGATCCGCGAGGAGCAGCGCCGCCGGCCGCGGCTGATCGCCATGCTCGACGAGGCAGGCTTGCGGTAGCGTCGTCTGCGAAGGAGGTGCTCGATCCCGTCTCCCCGCACGCTGGTCGTGGCACTGGTCGCCGCCGCGGTGGCGCCGACGCTCACGGCCGGGGCTGCGGCGGCACCGCGTCCCGAGCTCGCGCAGACGCTCCGTGCGGGCGGCGTCGTGCTCGTGGTCCGCCACGCCGCCACGGACTTCTCGAAGGCCGACGAGGATCCGGTCGTCCTCTCGGACTGCGCGACGCAGCGGAGCCTCTCGCCGCGGGGGCGCGCGGACGCGCGGGCGATCGGCCGCGGCTCGCGTCGGCTGGGGCTCGCGGTCGGCAAGGTGCTCTCGAGCGCGTACTGCAGGACGCTCGACACGGCGCGGCTCGCGTTCGGGCGCGCGTCGGTGGCTCCGGCACTCCTCAACACGATCGCGGCCGAGCACGACGCGCGCTGGCGGGCGCAGGTCCGCGCCGCGCGCCGGCTGATCGGCACCCGACCGCCGCCCGGGAAGGTGACGGTGCTCGTGACGCACAACATCCTCGTCCAGCAGGCGACGGGGCAGACGCTCGAGGAAGGAGAGGCGATCGTGTTCCGACCGCTCGGCGGCGGGCGATACCGGGTCGTCGGGCGCGTGCTCCCGCAGGAGTGGGGGACGCTGTCGCGGCCGTCGTCCACCGGGGCGCGACGCCTCGCCGTGCGCGAGTACCCCGTGCCGGCGGGCTCGCATCCCCACGACGTCGCCCCCGCGGCGGACGGGACGGTGTGGTACACGGCGCAGGCGAGCGGAAAGCTCGGCCGGCTCGACCCGGTGACGGGCAAGGTGACCGAGGTGCCGCTCGGCGACGGCTCGGCGCCGCACGGCGTGATCGTCGGTCGCGACGGGGCGGCGTGGGTCACGGACAGCGGGCTGAACGCGATCGTCCGGGTCGACCGCGAGACGCTCGCCGTGAAGGTCTTCCCGCTCCCGGCCGCGAGCGGCTACGCGAATCTCAACACCGCCACGTTCGACCGTCGCGGCGTCCTGTGGTTCACGGGGCAGGCCGGCAGCTACGGGCGCCTCGACCCGCGGACGGGTGCGCTCCGGGTGTTCCGCGCGCCGCTCGGCGCGGGGCCGTACGGCATCGCCACGACGCCGCAGGGACAGGTGTGGTACGCGTCGCTCGCGGGTAGCCACATCGCGCGGATCGACGTCCGCACCGGGAGAGCGACCGTCGTCCGGCCGCCGACTCCCGGCCAGGGTGCGCGGCGCGTGTGGTCGGACTCGAAGGGCCGCATCTGGGTCAGCGAGTGGAACGCCGGCAAGGTCGGGCGCTACGACCCCAAGACCAGGAGCTGGGACGAGTGGCGCCTCCCCGGGCCGGCCCAGCCGTACGCGGTCTACGTCGACGAGAAGGACCTGGTCTGGCTGACCGACTTCGGCCGCAGCGGGCTCTGGCGCCTGGCGCCGGCGACCGGGAAGTTCACCCGGGTGCCGCTTCGCGCCGGTGCGAGCGTGCGCCAGCTGCTCGGACGGCCCGGCGAGGTGTGGGGCGCCGAGTCGGGCGCCGACAGGCTGGTCGTCGTGCGGTACTGAGCTCGAGAACCGAGGGCCGGGACGACGCCCCTGGGGAGGTCCCGCTCGACACGCTCGAGCTTCGCCTACCCCCCGGCGAGCTTGACGCGGTAGCCCTGCGACTCGAGCCGGGCGACCACCTTCGTGCGGTGGTCGCCCTGGAGCTCGACGACGCCGTCCTTCGCGGCGCCGCCCGAGCCGCACTGCTTCTTGAGATCGCTCGCCACGGATGCGAGCTCGCGCGGTGGAAGGCCGCGGACGACGGTGACCGTCTTGCCGCGGCGGCCGCTCGTCTCGCGCGAGACGCGGACGATGCCGTCGTCCGGTGCGGGCGGTGCGCTCCGGCGGCGTCCCGCCTGCGGCGGGGAGGCCTGCCGCAGGTCGCCGTCGGCGGTGGAGTACACGCGGCGGCTCTCGGCCATCGCGAGATCGTACGTCGCGGTTCGATTCGGGCTCACGGGGCATGATCCCGGGATGAGGCGCGCGAAGCGAATCGCCGTCGTCCTCGGCTCGGTCGTGGTGCTCCTCGTCCTGGGGGTGCGGCGGGGTGGTTCGGCGCGCGCGAGACCCGGGACGCCGAGACGGTGACGGACACGACGACCGTCACCCGCACGGCGACGGTCGCAGCGCTCGAGACCGGGCTGCCGGCCGCCGTCGCGACGTACGACGCCGCGAGCATCGACGAGCTCACCGCGCACGGGCGCGAGCTGCTCGCGCCGCTCGGGCCGCTCGAGAGCGTCTTCGTCGAGGGCGCCGGGTACCTCGGCTGGCGAAGGGGCATCCGGCCGGACGGCACGTGGGTCTTCTTCGTCGCGGGCGACTGAGCTCCGCGCGGCGCGCCGTGCGATGATACGAGGAATGGGCTGCGTACTGGCCGGAGCAGGATCCGGCCGCCGACCCTTCGTGTCGATCATGAACGAGACGCCGAAGTACGTCGCCTCGACGACCCTCGAGCAGGTCGAGTGGCAGCAATCGACGCTGCTCGAAGGCGATCTCGCCGAGGTTGTCGGCGGGCTCGAGGCGCGGCCCGGCACGAACATCGGCATGTCGGGGAGCGCCACGCTCGTGCGATCGCTGCTCGAGCGCCACCTCCTGGACGAGCTGCGGCTGCTCGTGCACCCGCTCGTCGTCGGACAGGGCGCGAAGCTCTTTCCCGACGGCTCATCGCCCGGGCCGCTCGGGCTCGTCGAGTCACGGCGGGCGCGTGAGCGGCCACCCCGTCGAGCGCGCCGTCGTCTACCAGCCGCCGTTCGCGGTCGACGGGAGCGGGCACCTGCCACACCCGGGCTTCGCCGAGCGGCTCGACGAGCTCGTCGCGTCGGGCCGCCGTGGAGCGGCGGCGAGCTGGTTCATGCGCGAAGGGATGGTGCGCCGCGCACGCTCGAGGGGCAGAGCCACAATGTCTCGATGAAGGCACTCGCGCCCGTGCTCGAGGAGCTCCTCCGTGGTCGCCGAGACGCCGCTCCAGCGCGCGCGGAAGACGGTCGACCAAGCGCTGCCGGAGCGCTCGCAACAGGCGACGCTCCGGTCGCTGGGTGACGACGGCCTTCGCGGGCTCGTCGAGCGCTACGTCGCGGCGTGGGAGAGCCGGAACGTCCAGGCGATGGTGGCGGTGCTAGTCGAGGACGCGACCTTCGCGATGCCGTCCTTCCCGTGCTGGTTCGCCGGGCGCGAGGACGTGGTCGCGTTCGTCTCGCAGTTCACGCCGGTACTGCGCCACGTCGTCGTCAGCGCGGGCGGGCAGGTCGGGATCGCGTGGTACATCCTCCACGCGGAGCGGAACGTGTACCTGCCGGCGGCGATCGAGGTGCTGGCCCTCGAGGGCGACCGCGTCAGGGAGATCACCGCGTTCGCCGACTCGGCGGCGCTGTACCCGCGGTTCGGCCTGCCGGGCGAGCTTCCCGGCTGAGACCGGGGAAGGCGGCGAGGCGACAGCCACCGCCGCGGTGGGGTAGTGCTACCCGTACCTCGCAGGAGGCCGGTTGGCACCCGGGGCTTCGGGTGCCGGCCGTAGCCGCCACGCGGGGCCCGGCCGCGAAGCTCCGGCGATGGACGCGTCTCGCTCGCTTCCCGAGGGCCCGGCCGGCGTGCGCGGCCTGTTCGGCTCGCCGTCGCTCGTCCTCTTCCTGGCGCTCTTCGCGAGCCAGAGCGGCATCCTCGTCCTCTCGCCGATCCTGAGCGACGTCGCGGACGACTTCGGCGTCTCGATCGCGACTGCGGGGCAGCTGCGGATCCTCGCGGCGCCGCTTGCGGCGCTGGTCGCGCTCGCCGCCGGGAAGGCGCTCACGCGGTTCTCCCCACGGGCGCTCCTCGGGGTCGGGACGGCGCTCCTCGCCGTGGGCTCGGTCGCGAGCGCCGCCGCGCCGACGTTCGCGCTGCTCGCGCTGGCGCAGGTGCCGATGTGGGGCGGGATCGCGATCCTGCTCGCGGCGGGTGTCGCCGCGGCAGCGGCGTGGAGCGAGCCCGGGCGGCGCACGCGCGTCGTCGCGCACGCGCTCGCCGGCCCGCCGGCGGCCTGGATCGTGGGCATGCCGGTGATCGGCCTCGTCGCCGAGGCCCACTGGCGCCTCGCCTTCCTCGCGCTGCCGCTGCCCGCAGCGCTCATCGCCGGGCTCGCCGTCGCGGGCAGGCCGCACGATGGGCCGCTCGCGGAGAGGGGGACGTCGCTCCGCGGGCTCCTCCGGATCCCGCACGCGCGGCGGTGGGCGTTCGGGGAGCTGATGGCGAACTCCGCCTGGGCCGGCACGCTCGTCTACTCGGGCGCGCTGCTCACCGACGAGTACGGCCTCTCGACGTCTGCGACCGGCATCGCGCTCGGGGGCATCGCCGTGGCGTACCTGCTCGCAAACCAGCGGGCCGGGCGCATGGCGGCCGAGGGCGCGCGACGCTCGATGCTCGCCTGCAGCGTGGGCGCCGCGGTCGCGGTCGCGCTCAACTGGGGCGTGACGGCGGGCGTCGCGGTGACGTTCGTCTTCTTCTCGCTCGCCGCCGTGATGGCGGCGACGAGAACGGTGAGCGGGACGGTCTACGGGTTCGCAGTGGCCGGCGAGCTCGGGCGCGAGGTCGGCGTCGTCCGCGCCGTGACGACGCAGCTCGGGTACCTGATCGGCTCGCTCGTGGGTGGGATCGCGTTCGCGCTCGGTGGGTTCGCCGGGCTCGGCGTCGTGTTCGGCGCGCTCTTCGTCGCCTCGACGCTCCCGTACGTCTCGGTTCGATTCGCACGCAGGCCGCTCGTGCTCCACCCGGCCGCGGCGGCGGCGGGGAGTGGGTCGCGATGACGCACGCCCGCTACGTACGGCTCCGCCACGTCAGCGCTCGCGCGATCGTGGTGCGGCCGCTGCGAAACGGTGACGTCGAGACCGTCGCGAGCGTGTTCGAGCGGCTCGGCGAGCGATCGCGGCGTGCGCGCTTCAACGGGCCGAAGCCGTCGCTCTCGCCGGCCGAGCTCGAGCACCTCGCCGTGGTCGACGGGACGCGTCACGTCCTCGTCGCGTACCTGGCGGGCGACGAGCGGCCCGTCGGGCTCGCGCGGATCGTGCGCGAGGGCGCGAGCGCCGAGATCGCGTTCGAGGTCGTGGACGAGCACCAGGGGCTCGGCATCGGGTCGGCGCTCGCCGAGGAGCTCGTCGCAGACGCGCGCGCGGCTGGGATCCGGGAGATCACCGCGCTCGTCGCGAGCGACAACCCCGTCGCGGTCTCGCTGTTGCGCCGGGTGCTCGGCCGCCTGGACGTGCGCTTCGAGGGGCCGGAGCTCTCCCTGCGCGCCGCGCTCGCCTGAGGTCACGACGCGCATGCGACACCGGGTCACGTCTGCGTCCGGGTAGCGTGAGAAGACCGGTCATCGCGAAGGAGGTCGCGGGGCTGGTCGTCGTGCGGCACTGACGCCCGACCATCGGCGATCCCTCGAACGAGGGATGGCCGGCGTGGCCGGAGTTCGTCAGAACGTGCACATCGGCACCTGAGGGGGAAAGGGGGCCCGATGGCTGCGGCACAGGTCGAGCAGACAGCGCTTCCCGATCGCGACCTCGTCCGTCGCTGGCGCTTCGACGAGCTCCTGCGCGCCGGCTTCGACATCGCGGATGCGGTGGACGTCGCCCTCCGCACGGACGTCGACCTGCACCGGGCGGTCAGCCTGGTGCAGCAGGGCTGCCCCAGCGCGATCGCTGCGCGGATCGTGCTGTAGGCGCCCGCACGACGCGTCCGCGCCGTTCGGGGGAGCGGCGCGGACGCATCCGCCGTCGAGGCTCACCGAGTCACGCGTAAGCCGGCGCCGGCGGGAGGCCGATACTCCTCGTGTGCGGCTCCGCTCCGACGGCAGGATCCAGCTCTCCCCGTCCGACCTCTCGGCGCACCTCGCCTGCCCGCACCTGACGACGCTCGAGCTGGCCGTTGTTCGCGGAGAGCTCGAGCGGCCCCACGTCGACGACACGCACGTCGAGCTCATCTTCCGCAAGGGGCGCGAGCACGAGGCCGCCTACCTCGCGCGGCTCGAGGCGGACGGGCGCTCGGTCGTCCGCATCCCGACCTACGACGACGAGGGCTTCGACGCCGAGGAGGCCCGGCGGCTCACCGAGGAGGCGATCGGCGAACGCGCTGCCGACGTGATCTACCAGCCGTACCTCGTCAGCCTGGACGCGCGCTGGCGCGGCTTCGCGGACTTCCTCGAGCGGACAGCGGAGGGGACGTACGAGCCCGTCGACACGAAGCTCGCGCGGTCGGCCAAGCCGGCGCACGTGCTCCAGCTCCTCTTCTACGCCGAGCAGGTCGAGCGCCTGCAGGGAGCCCCGGTCGAGCGGATCCACGTCGAGAACGGGCTCGGCGAGCGCGAGAGCTTCCGGGTCGCCGAGCTCCATGCCTACAACCGCCGGGTGCGCGGGCGCTTTCTCGACGCGCTCGGGCGCCGGGACGCGACGTATCCGTGGCCGTGCGCGCACTGCGGGATCTGCGACTTCCGGAACGTCTGCCGCGAGCGGCGCGTGGAGGACGACCATCTCGTCCTCGTCGCAGGGATGCGGCGCGGGTGGGCCGAGACGCTGATCGAGAACGGGATCGGGACGCTCGCGGAGCTGGGCGTGCTGCCCGGGTCGAACGGCGGCGCGCCCGACGAGATGCGCGCCGAGACCTTCGAGCGTCTGCGCCACCAGGCCGAGCTCCAGCTCCGCGGGCGGGTCGAGGGCCGCCACCTGTTCGAGCTCCTGCCCGACGAGGAGGAGCGCGGCTTCCGGCTGCTGCCAGCGCCCGACCGCGGCGACGTATGGCTCGACCTCGAGGGGCATCCGTTCTACGAGACCTCGCGCGGGCTCGAGTTCCTGTTCGGCTACTGCTACCGCGACGCGGAGGGTGCCGTTCGCTACGAGGCGCTCTGGGCCCGCGACCGCGACGGCGAGCGGGAGGTGTTCACGCGGTTCGTCGACTGGCTGGTCGAGCGCCGGCGCCAGCACCCGGGCATGCACGTGTACCACTACGCCGCGTACGAGCGGACCGCGCTCACGCGGCTCGCGGGCGAGCACGGGACGCGCGAGCAGGAGGTGGACGACGTCCTCCGCGGCGAGCTGCTCGTCGACCTGTACCGGATCGTCCGGCAGGCGCTCAGGGCGTCGACCGACAGCTACTCGATCAAGGCGATCGAGGCGCTCTACGGGTTCATTCGCACGGCGTCGGTGAAGGGCGGCGACGACGCCGTCGTCGCATTCGAGGAGTGGCTCGAGACGGGCGACGACGCGATCCTCGAGGGTGTCGAGCGCTACAACGAGGAGGACTGCCGCTCGACCTACGAGCTGCACGCGTGGCTGCTCTCGATCCGGCCGGCAGGTCTCCCGTGGCGGACCGTGCCGGAGCCGCGCGAGCGCAAGGAGGAGGCGGTCGAGGCCGACGCGGAGCGCGCCGCGCTGAAGGCCCGCCTCCGCCACGGGGCGGAGGAGGGGGAGCCGCGGCGGCTCCTCGCCCACCTCGTCGACTACCACCAGCGCGAGCAGCGCCCGCAGTGGTGGGAGTGGTTCCGCTGGCCGCAACTCGACGACGACGAGCTGATCCGCGATCGCACCGCGATCGGCGGCCTCGCCTGGGACGGCGTGCCGCCCGAGGCCGAGGAGCAGAGCCACGCGTATCGCATGACCTTCCCGCCGCAGGAGCACAAGCTCGAAGGCGAGGCGTGGGATCCCGACACGCGCCGCAGCTATCGCATCCGGGTGGACGACGAGCACGGGCTCGTCACCGTCGTTCGCGGGAAGAAGCGCGCCGACGAGCCGCTTCCGCGCGGGCTGACCCCGGGGAAGCCGATCGAGGACTGGGTCAAGCGGGACGCGCTGCTCCGGTTCGTCCGCCCCTACGCGGACGGCGACCTCGGGGCCTATCCGTCGCTCGTCGCGCTGCTGGAGCGCCGGCAGCCCGACGTCCGGCTCGACCGCGGGCCCGTCGAGGCGGCGCGAACCCTCGGCGCGAGCTACCTCTTCGTCCAGGGCCCACCGGGGTCCGGCAAGACGTGGCAGGGGGCGAGGATGGCGATCGCGCTCATGCGCGACGGCAAGCGGGTGGGCGTCACCTCGCTCAGCCACCGGGCGATCAACAACCTCCTCGCGGCGATCCAGGAGGAGGCCGACCGCCAGGACGGCTTCGTCTTCACCGGCGTCAAACGAGCGCGCGACGAGGAGGGGTCCGAGACGCGGTTCGAGTCGCGGTGCGTCGTCTCCTCGACCGAGGTCGACGTCTGCGCCGACCCGGCGTTCGACCTCGTCGCGGGGACGGGGTGGGCCCTGACCCGCGAGGCGGTCGATCTCCACGAAGCGGAGCGCCCGGTTGACGTGCTCTTCGTCGACGAGGCAGGGCAGCTCTCGCTCGCCGACGTGCTCGCAGCCGGGACCTCGGCGCGCTCGCTCGTGCTGCTCGGCGACCCGAACCAGCTGCCGCAGGTGTCCCAGGGCTCCCACCCCGAGGGATCCGGCCGGTCGGTGCTCCAGCACCTGCTCGGCGACCACCAGACCGTGCCCGCAGACGAGGGGCTGTTCCTCGCCAAGACCTGGCGCCTGCGCCCGGAGCTCTGCGCGTTCACCTCGGACGCCTACTACGAGGGCAGGCTCGGCTGGGCGCCGCCCGCCGCCGCGCGGAGCCTCGCGCGTGGGAACGGGCCGGCGTGGATCCCGGTCGAGCACGAGGGCCACGGCCAGTCGTCCCCCGAGGAGGTTCGGGCGATCTCGACGGCGGTCGGGGAGCTCCTCGGGACGCCGTTCACCGACGAGCACGGCTCGACGAGGCCGCTCGCGGAGCGGGACATCCTCGTCGTGGCGCCCTACAACGCGCAGGTGCGGATGCTGCGCGCGAAGCTGCCCGCGGCCGTGAGGGTGGGCACGGTCGACAAGTTCCAGGGCCAGCAGGCGCCCGTCGTCTTCGTCTCGATGGCGAGCTCGACGAGCGAGGACGCGCCGCGCGGGCTCGGCTTCGCCTTCGACTCGCACCGCTTCAACGTCGCGACCTCGCGGGCGCAGTGCCGCGCGGTGCTCGTCTGCTCGCCGGCGCTCCTCGACGCCGACTGCAGGACGGTGGGGCAGATGCGGCTCGTGAGCGCGGTGTGCCGCTTCGTCGAGCTGACCCGCTGAGTCGAGGCGCGGGCCGTAAGGGACGGCGCGGCGCACCGCGATCTCCCTGCATGAAGGGCATTTCTGCGAGGCGCTCCGTCCGACGCGAACGACATGCTCGCGGCATGGCTCGCTCGGACAGGGTGCTCCGCCTCGTTCCCGGCGCCGGAGGGCTACCCGGGAGCGTCCGGCGGCGGGACGAGGTGCCGCCGCCCGTCGCCTATGCGGTCGTCGACCTCGAGACGACGGGCACCAGCGTCGAGTCGGACGAGATCGTCTCGCTCGCGGTCGTACGGCTCGACGCCGAGGGGGTCGAGCTCGATCGCTTCGCGAGCCTCGTCCGGCCGACGGGGCCGATCCCGCCGGAGGCGACGTCGGTGCACGGGATCGACGACGCGGCGGTCGCCACCGCCCCCCGCTTCGCCGAGCTGGCGGGTGAGCTCCTCGCGCTGCTCGACCGCGCCGTCTTCGTGGCGCACAACGCCGACTTCGACCTGTCGCTCCTCGAGCACGCCTTCGCGCGGGCGGGGATCGGCTACCGGCCGGCCGGAGTCGCGTGCACGCTCGATGCCTTCCGCCTGGTCGAGCCGGGCGAGGCGAGCCACCGGCTCGAGTCGCTGTGCGCGCGGCACGGGGTGCCGCTGGACGAGGCCCACGACGCGCGGGGCGACGCGCTCGCAACGGTCGCGCTGCTGCGGATCCTGCTCGCCCGGGGCATCGCGCCGGAGACCGTCGAGCTCGACCATGGCGCCTATCTCCGCCTCCGTTCGCGCGGCGACGCGCGACCCGCCTCGGAGCCGCAGGTGCGCAGGGTGTTCGCGCTCGCCCGCGCTGCGGGGCTTCTCGCGCCGGACGGGAAGGTCGACCGCGAGGCGGTCGTCGCCCTCGTCGAGCGGGTCGCCGGCGTGAGCGACGTCGACGCGCTCACCCGCGAGCAGGTGCAGGAGGTCTACGACGAGCTCGAGGCGGTCGCCGCCGCGCTCCCGCCCGCTGTCAGCGCGTAGGCCCCCGGACGACCGCCCGGGATGAGAGGATCGCCCGGTGGCAGACGCTCCCGAGACGGGTGAGGCTGGGCCCGAGCGCGAGCGCGCGGAGTACGCGCGGACGCTGGTGTACGCGGGGCTGCTCGGCGTCCCGGTCGCATTCGCCGCAGTGCTCTTCCAGACTGCGATCCACGACGTCATCCACCTGGTCTGGGAGGTCGTCCCGGACTGGCTCGGGTGGAACGAGCCGGCGTGGTGGTACGTCGTCCTCGTTCCCGGGCTCGCGGGCCTGCTCGTCGCGGGAGCCGTCCGCCTTCCGGGCCACGGCGGCCACTCGCCGCTCGAGGGGATCGCGATCGGCGACGTCCGCTTCGTCGACCTCGGGAGCATCCTGCTGGCGGCGCTGGCAACGCTCGGGCTCGGGCTCGTGCTCGGCCCGGAGGCGCCGCTGATCGCAATCGGGCTCGCGCTCGGCGCGCTCGCCGCCCGGGTCGTGCGGATGGAAGGGCAGACCGTGAAGCTGCTCGTGCTGGCGGGAGCGTTCGCGGCGATCGCGGCACTCTTCGGCGGAGCCCTCGTCGCCGCGCTCCTCCTGTTCGAGATGGTCGCGATGAGCGGCATGATCCCCGCCCGGCAGATGGGCGCCGCCCTGCTCCCCGGCTTCGTCGCCGCCGGCTCCGGCGGGCTGGTCTTCACGGGAGTCGCCGACTGGTCCGGCCTCCACCAGCAGAACCTCTCCCTGCCCGGCCTCCCCGCCTACGAGACCGTGCGAATCGCCGACCTGGCCTGGTGCGTTGTGCTCTCGGCGGCCGTCGCCGCCGTCGTCGTCGCAGCGCGGCACGGGGGCTATGCCGTGGCCCGGCGCGCAGCGGCGCGGCCGGTGGCGACGCTCGTCCTCGCGGGGCTCCTCGTGGGAGTGCTCGCGGTCGTGTTCCGCGCCGTCACCGACCGCCCCGTCGATCTCGTGCTCTTCTCGGGGCAGTCGGAGATGCCCGCGCTCGTCGCCGAGGGCTCCGCCGGGGTGCTTCTCCTCGTCGTGGCCGCGAAGGCGGCGGCGTACGCGCTCTCGCTCGGCGCGGGGTTCCGCGGCGGGCCGGTGTTCCCCGGTATCGCGATCGGGGCGGCACTCGCTCTCGCGGCAGCCGCGCTGCTGCCGGGGCTCTCCGTCACGCCTGCGGTGGCGATGGGCATCGCCGCCGGCACGGCGGCGATCCTGCGGGCGCCGTTCAGCGCCGCGCTGCTCTCCTCGCTGCTCGTCGGCTCGTCGGCGGTCGAGGTTGCGCCGCTCAGCGTGCTCGCCGCCGCGGTCGCCGTGCTCGCCGTCGTCGTCCTGCCCGACCCGAAGCCGTCGGCCGCGCCGGCGCAGTAGGCGTCCGTCGGCGATCATCTGCGGCGTGCGGATCGAGCTCGTCGAGGGTGACATCACCGTTCAGGAGGTCGACGCGATCGTCAACGCCGCGAACTCGTCGCTGCTCGGCGGCGGAGGCGTCGACGGCGCGATCCACCGGGGCGGCGGCCCGGAGATCCTCGCCGCCTGCCGTGAGCTCCGCGCGACTCGCTTCCCGGACGGGCTGCCCGCGGGCGAGGCGGTCGCGACGACGGCGGGCCGGCTCCCCGCGCGGTGGGTGATCCACACGGTTGGTCCCGTGTACGACGGCTCGCGCGACCTGAGCACGACCCTGCGCTCGTGCTACGAGCGCGCGCTCGCGGTCGCGGACGAGCTGGGGGCGGCGACCATTGCCTTCCCGCTCATCTCCTCCGGCGCGTTCGGCTGGCCGCTCGACGACGCGGTCCGGCAGGCGCTCGTGACGCTCCGCGGCGTGGAGACGTCGGTCGGCGAGGCGCGGCTCGTGCTGTTCGGGCGGGAGACCCTCGCCGTCGCGGAGCGGATCTTCGCGCCCTAGCCCGGCTTGCCGCCCATGCAGTGTGTCCGCATACGTCGGGGCCATGGGCGCCAATCATGTCGACGAGGACGAGGAGGACGAGCACGCTGCTCGCCGCGTGGAACCACAGGGACCGCGACGCGGCGAAGGTCTCCGCCACGAGCGGGCTGGTCTCGGTGCCCGCGGCGGCGAGCTTGCGGGCCTCCATGCCGACCTCCCGGTAGCCGTTTGCCGCTCCGCCGGCCGAGCTCGACGGCGACCGCCCACAGGACGATCGCGGCGAGCACCCAGCCGTCCCACACCTGGTAGGCATCGACCGAGATCGCGAGCCAGACGCCGAAGACGATCGTGCCGAGCGAGCCGACGAGCACGACCACGCCGGCGACCCGGGAGACGTTCAACCGGCGCCCATGTCTCGAGCGTCGGGCGGATCTCGACCGCAGACTGCTCGAGATGATCGACCGCCACCGCGACCTCAGCGCGAAGAAGCGCGGCGCCGGCTCGTAGGCGCCCCGTCAGGCGAGCGAAAAGCGCACCTGCCGCGCCGTCACGTCGGCGAGCTCGAGCCGCACCTGCACCGGCTCGCCGAGGGGCAACTCGCGGCCGTCGCAGCGCGCGGTGACGGCCGGGTCGCGGAGCTGGACGCTGCCGCCCTCCCCGTCGCCGTCCACCTCGATCACGACCGCCTCGAAGGTCTGCCCGACGCTCCGCTCGAGGAGGGCCGCCTCGAGCGTCGAGACGATGCCCGCCTCGTACTGGCTCGCCCCTGCGTGCCGACTCCTCCATCACCGCGGGAAGCTTCGGGAGCTCGGATTCGACCCACTGCGGCACCTTCTTCCCCTCCGAGAGGGCGATGCACGTCTCGCCGACGTAGCGGTCGACGAGCCGGCGGAGTGGGGCGGTCGTGTGGGCGTACGTGGAGGCGAGCGCGGCGTGCTCGGCGTGCTCGGGGACGCGGTGGTCGAAGGCCAGGTAGCCCGAGCCGCGCATCAGCCCCGCGGCCTCGGCGAGAAGCGCTGCCTGGCGGGGGACGTTGGGGTCGAGCATCCGGATGAAGTCCGGATAGGGCATCGCCTCCGGCCACGGGACGCCGAGCGCCTTCGCCGTGTTGCGGAAGCGGGTAAGGCGCGCGGGGTCGGCGTCGGGGACGGTACGGAGGATCCCGACCTCGCCGGTGAGCATGAGCTCGGCAGCGGCCATGCCGGTCATCAGCGAGATCTGGGCATTCCAACCCTCGACCGGGAGCGGCGCGCGGTAGGAGAGCCGATAGCCGTCCGGGCCCTTGACGACCTCCTGCTCGGGGAGCTGCAGGCTGACGCCGCCGCGGCGTACCTCCCGCTGCTGGCGGAGCGTCCCCACCTCGCGCAGCAGCAGGAGCACCTCGTCCGCGGAGCCGTCGTCGAGCGCCCGCTGGACGCTCTCGTAGTCGAGCTTGGCGCGGCTACGGACCCTCGCCTTGCGCACCGACACCTCGACCCCCTCGCCGGTGCCGTCGACGTCCATCGTCCAGACGAGCGCGGGGCGCACCTGGTCGGGAAGCAGGCTGGCCGCGCCTTCCGAGAGCGCCGGCGGGTAGAGCCGCGCGTTTCCGTCGGGGGCGTAGAGCGTCTCGCCGCGACGGTGGGCCTCCTCGTCGAGGGGGCCGCCCGGGACGACGAACGCGGCCACGTCGGCGATGGCGTAGCGCACCCGGTAGCCGTGACCCTCCCGCTCGATGTGGAGCGCCTGGTCGAGGTCGCGCGATGCCGGCGGATCGATGGTGAGAAACGGGATGTCCGTCTCGTCGGCATCCGGCAGCTCGACGTCCTGCGCAGCTTGCTTCGCCTCCGCGACGACCTCCTCGGGGAAGCCGACCGTCACCTGCAACTGGCGTCGCAGCTCGGCGAGAGCGGCCACGATCTCACCGCCGTCGACGGCGGTGAGTCGGAGACGGCGGTGCGGCACCCGGGGAGCGTACTGCGGTGAGCCGACGCCCTAAGGTGTCCGACTGAAGTCGGACACCTGCGACGGGAGGTCGGAGATGCGAGAGCGCACGTTCGACGCGGTCGTGATCGGTGCCGGGGCGCCCGGGGAGGTGATCGCCGGGCGGCTCGGCGAGGCCGGGGCTGGAGGTGGCGATCGTCGAGGAGCGGCTCGTCGGGGGCGAGTGCTCGTTCTACGCGTGCATGCCCTCCAAGGCCCTCCTGCGGCCTGGCGAGCTCGCAGCCGAGGCGGGACGCGTGCCCGGCGTGCCGACGGGCTTGCTCGATGTGGGTGCGGTGCTCGCGCGCCGCGACGAGGTCGTCCACGAGCTCGACGACTCGTCGATGCTGCCGTGGCTCGAGGAGCGCGGCGTCGTCCTCGTGCGTGGCCACGGCAGGCTCGACGGCGAGCGCCGCGTTGTCGTCGGCGACGAGCTGCTCGGCGCGCGGCGCGCCGCGGTCGTCGCGACGGGCAGCTTCGCGACGATCCCCCCCGTCCCCGGTCTCGTCGACGCGAAGCCGTGGACGAACATCGAGGCGACGACGGCGAAGCACGTGCCCAGGCGCCTCTTCGTCCTCGGCGGCGGGGTCGTCGGCGTCGAGATGGCGCAGGCGTGGTCGTCGCTCGGGTCGCAGGTCACGCTCGTGCATCGCGGAGATCGGCTGATCGAGCGGGAGGAGCCGTTCGCCAGCGAGCAGGTGGCGGCGGCGCTCCGCGAGGCCGGCGTGGACGTGCGGCTCGAGACATCGGTCGCCGCCGTGTCGAGGAACGGCGCGGTTCGCGTGGAGCTCGGCGGCGGCGAGACCGTCGAGGCGGACGAGGTCCTCGTCTCGGTCGGCCGGACTCCGCGGAGCGCCGGCATCGGCCTCGAGACGGTCGGGCTCGAGCCCGGGAAGCACGTCGCCGTCGACGAGTCGCTCCGCGTTCCGGGGCACGAGTCGTGGCTCTACGCCGTCGGGGACGTCAACGGTCGCGCTCTCCTCACGCACATGGGCAAGTACCAGGCGCGGCTCGCCGCGGACGCGATCCTCGGCAAGGACGTGCGGCTGCGCTCGGACGGCGGCGCCTCGCCGCGCGTGATCTTCACCGATCCCCAGGTGGGGGCCGTCGGTCTCACGCTCGCGGCGGCGCAGGCGGCGGGCCTCCGCGCACGCGCCGTCGAGGTGGAGACGAGCGGCAACGCCGGCGGCTCGTTCGTGGGGCGGGGCGCTCCGGGCACGGCCCGGCTGGTCGTGGACGAGGACCGGCGCGTCGTCGTCGGCGCGACCATCACCGGCTCGGAGGTCGCGGAGGCGCTTCATGCGGCGACGATCGCGGTGATCGGCGAGGTCATGCTCGAGGACCTCTGGCACGCGGTGCCGTCGTTTCCGACTCGCTCGGAGCTCTGGCTGCGGCTGCTCGAGGCGTACGGGCTCTGAAGGCCGCGATACGCTCGCGCTCGTGCGCAGGGTCGCGGCGACGAGGTACGTGACGCCCCTGCGGGAGGGCGGGTCGCTGCCTGCGCTCGTCGAGGCCGACGACGACGGGCTCTACGTGCTCAAGTTCCGCGGCGCGGGGCAGGGGCCGAAGGCGCTCGTGGCCGAGGTGATCGTCGGAGAGCTCGCCCGCGCGCTCGGGTTTCCCGTTCCCGAGCTCGTGCTGGTCGAGCTGGACGCGGCGATCGGGCGCGCCGAGCCCGACCCGGAGATCCAGGATCTCCTCCTCGCGAGCGGCGGGCTCAACGTCGGCGTCGACTTCCTGCCGGGCGCGCTGCCCTTCAGCCCGGCCGCGGCGCCGCCGCCGTCGGCCGACTTCGCGGCGGACGTCGTCTGGCTCGACGCGCTTGCGACGAACGTCGACCGCACCGCGCAGAACCCGAACCTGCTCTGGTGGCATGGGCGGTTGTGGCTGATCGACCACGGCGCCGCGCTCTACTTCCACCATGCCGCCGACGTCGAAGGCGGGCACGCGCGCGGGCGGTTCGAGGCGGTACGGGCGCACGTCCTCCTCCCGTATGCGTCCTCGATCGGGGCGGCGGACGTGCGGCTCGCGAGGAGAGTGACCCCGGCGCTGCTGGAGCACGCGGTGGCGGAGGTGCCGGAGGAGTGGCTCGGCTTCGGGGACGGCGGGATCTACGTCGACTACCTGCGCCGCCGGCTCGAGGCCCCGCGCGGGTTCGTCGAGGAGGCCGAGGACGCGCGTGGCTGAGCCGTTCTCGTACGCGGTTCTTCGCCTCGTGCCGGACATCGAGCGGGGGGAGAGCATCAACGTCGGGGTGCTCGTCTTCTGCCGCCCGCGCGACTTCCTCGGCGCGCGAACCGCCCTCGACGAGGTGCGGGCCGGCGCGCTCGGAGGGGACGTCGACCTCGAAGCGGCCCGGCGGCATCTCGCGGCGATCGAGCGGATCGCGCGCGGCGACCCCGAGGCGGGGCCGATTGCGGCGCTCGACACCACCGGACGGTTCCACTGGCTCGCCGCACCGGCGAGCACGATCGTGCAGGCCTCCGAGGTGCACACGGGCCTGTGTGACGACCCCGGCGCGTGCCTCGACGAGCTGTTCGAGCGGCTGGTGCGCTGATGCTCGACCCGTCGCTGCCGCTGCCGTCGTCGGGACGCACGTTCTCGGCGCGGCGCCGGGTGCGGCTCGCCGACATGGACGAGACCGGGCGGCTGCGGCTCGACGCCGTCGCGCGTTTCCTCCAGGACGTGGCGATCGACGACGTGCAGGAGACGGGGTGGGGCGTGCCCGACCATCTCTGGTTCGTGCGGCGGATCCGGGTCGAGCTGCGCGTGCCATTCCTCTCCGACCGCGAGGTCGGGCTCGTGACGTGGTGCAGCGGGCTCGCGGCGATCGCCGCGGGGCGGCGCTGGTCGCTCGCGGGCGACCGCGGCGGCCGGATCGAGGTCGACAGCGTCTGGATCCACCTCGGCCCCGACCAGCGACCCGCGCGGATCCAGTCGTTCGGCGTCTACGCCGAGGCGACGGGCGGGCGGGCGGTCTCGACCCGGCTCGAGCTGCCGGCGCCATCGGACGCGGCGCCGCGGAGCGCGTGGGCGCTGCGCTCGACCGACGTCGACCTCCACGGCCACGTGAACAACGCGGTCTACTGGCAGGCGGTGGAGGAGGTGACGCGCGCGGCGGGTGTGGACCTGCGGGCGCCCCTCGTCGCCGAGCTCGACTACCGCGACCCGATCGACCTCGCCGACCGGGTCGAGCTCGCGACGCTCGCGTCGGGCCGGGACATCGCGCTCGGGTTCTGCGTGGGCGAGACCGTTCGTGCGGTCGCCCGCGTCACGCCGGCCGAGTGAAGGCGCACGATCCGCCCAGGTGACACAGTGTCACGAGCCCCTGGGCGGCGCGCGGGCTCGGGCGGGTCAGGTCTCGCAGCCGCGGCCGTCCCCGCCCCCGTCGAAGTGGTGCGGATCGGGCGGCAACACGCGGAAGTTGCGGTACGGGAGGTCGCGGCAGTCGAGATCGGGCGGGGGAGGCGCGACGCAGACGGTCGGATACGACGGGTCGCAGCGACTGCCCGCGACAGGGCGCTGCACCGCAGAGCGCGGCAGCGAGCCCGGGCCGGTTGACGCGGGCGCGAGCGGGTTCCACACCGCCCGCGGGCACGCGCCCCAGAGCCCGCGCCCGGCGTGTCGTGCGGAAATTGCGGCGGTCCTGAGGTTTCCGTGGGTCGATAGGTAAGCGCACGCCGCTCTGCTCCTAGGGTTCCGGCTGTTGATGGCTGGCTCCCGAAGGAGGGCAGAAACGACGTGCGCGGAGGAAGGGTATTCGTGCGACCGCTCGGGCTCGGCCGGGCGGTCGTGGAAGCGGTGATCGTCGAGGACGACGTGATCGTTGTGCGGGCGCGTCCACGGGCTGGGGAGCGGGCGCGGTGCGGTCTCTGCGGGCGCCGCTCGCCGGGCTACGACGGCGGTGATGGGAGGCGGCGCTGGCGGGCGCTCGACGTCGGCGCTTGCAGGGCGTTTGTGGAGGCGGAGGCGCCCAGGGTCGACTGCCGCCGCCACGGCGTGGTCGTCGCCAGGGTGCCGTGGGCGCGGCACGGATCGCGGTTCACGCGCGAGTTCGAGCAGCAGGTCTGCTGGCTGGCGACGCAGTGCTCGAAGAGCGCTGTCTGCTGATGCGGGTCTCCTGGTACACGGTGGGCCGGAGAGCCTGCGCGTTTTTCTGTGTATCGGTGGGTGATTAGGTGTTGTCGGGGATGCGGTCTCCGAAGTGGATGCGGAGGACGGCCATGGCGGTCGTCCAGTTGTAACAGGTTCGCCAGTTCGTTTTCGCTCGGTTGATCGCGAGCCAGATCAGGCGGAGGGCGGCGTCGTCGTTGGGGAAGTGGCCGCGGGTCTTGATCGTTTTGCGGATCTGCATGTGTAGGCTCTCGACCGTGTTTGTTGTGTAGACAACGCGGCGGATCTCGGTGGGGAAGGCGAGGAAGGGGATGAAGCGGTCCCAGGCCCTGTCCCAGACCTGCAACGCGGCGGTCTTGGTGGTGCTGTCGGCCCAGGCGGCGGGCAGCTCCTCGAGCACCTTCCGGGCGGCGTCGGCGTCCGGGGCGGTGTAGAGGCGCCTGAGCTCGCTGGCGCAGCTTTTGCGCTCCTTCCAGGAGAGGTAGCGCAACGACTGGCGGACGAGATGGACAACACACGTCTGGTTGACCGCCAGCGGGAAGACAGCGTCGATCGCGTCCGGGAAGCCGGTCAGGCCGTCGGTGCAGACAAACAGGATGTCGGTGACGCCGCGGTTTCTGAGCTCGGTGAGCACGCTCGTCCAGAAGCGGGCCCCCTCCGTCTTCTCGACCCAGAGGCCCAGCACGTCGCGCTCGCCGTCCAGGGTGACGCCGATCGCGACGTAGACGGCCTTCTTGCGCACGACCTGCTGGTCGCGGATCGCCACCTGCATCGCGTCCAGGTAGACAACGACGTACAGCTGCTCGAGCGGCCGCGACTGCCACGCCTTGACGTCGTCTTGGATCGACGCCGTCACCTGCGAGATCAGGCCGTCGGAGACGTCGACGCCGTACAGTTCGCGCAGGTGCCGCTGGATCTCCCTGGTGGTCATCCCGCCGGCGTACAGGGCGAGGATCTGCTCGTCGAAGCCGTCGAACGTGCGGCTGTGCTTGGGCACGATCCGCGGTTCGAACGACGCGTCGCGATCACGGGGCAGCTCGACCGTCAGCGGCCCGTCCACCGTCCGCAGCGTCTTCTGCGAGACGCCGTTGCGCCGGTTCGGCTGCTCCTCATCCGGCTCGCCACCCGGCGGGTAGCCGAGATGGTCGGCGAGCTCCGCGCCGGCAGCCCGCTCGATCAGCCGCCTGCGCAGCTGGTTGATCAACCCGTCCGGGCCGGTCAACTGCTCCGGCCCCTCATACTCCCCCAACAGCTGATCGATCAGCTCGTCCGGGATCTCACTGTGCTTGCCCATCAGGGCCTCCTTCCGGGCCACCCGGCCCGATCGCTCGGCACGCGGCTACGCCGCGAGCCTCACGACCGGGCCGGACAGACCAGTCGGATACACAAAAATCCGCGCACTACCGGGCCGGATCATCGAACGCGTCGTCGCCGAGCTTCGAGCGGCCAACGGCGACCAGCTGGAGGGGCTGCGTCGGATCGGGATCGACGAGCTCTCCTACCGCAAAGGGCACCGCTACATCACCGTCGTCGTCGACCACGAGACCGGTCTGCTCGTCTGGGCGGCGCCCGGCCGTGACCGCAAGACGCTCGAACGCTTCCTCCACGAGCTCGGCGAGGAGCGAAGCTCGAAGCTCGAGCTGGTCTCGAGCGACCTCGGCGAGTGGATCACCCGTACCGTGCGCGAGCGCTGTCCGCAGGCGGTGCTCTGCCTCGATCCGTTCCACGTCGTCAAGCTCGCGACCGACGCGCTCGACGAGGTGCGACGCGAGGTCTGGAATCTCGCCCGACGCGCGGGCGACAAGGCCGGCGCCCGCTGGCTGAAAGGCGCCCGCTGGGCTCTCTGGAAGCGGCCCGAGGGGGCTGACCGACCGCCAGCAGACGAAGCTGTCCCAGATCGCCAAGATCAACGAGCGGCTCTACCGCGCCTACCTGCTCAAGGAGCAGCTGCGGCTTGTCTTCCACGAACCGGACACGCAAGCGGCCGTCGCGCTGCTGGACGGCTGGCTCGCCTGGGCGCGCCGCTGCCGGATCGCCAGCTTCGTCAAGCTCGCCAAGACGATCAGCGCCAGCCGAGACGGGATCGTCGCGACGCTCACCCACCGGCTCTCGAACGCGCGCGTCGAGGCGATCAACACCACCCTCAGGCTGATCACCCGGCGCGCCTACGGCTTCCACTCCGCCGACGCGCTGATCGCATTGGCAATGCTGACCGTCGGCGGCCTCCGGCCGCCGCTCCCCGGCCGTGGATAGAACCCACGGAAACGTCAGGAGCTCCGAAATTGCCGCCGCGAGGAGCCGCGTCGCGTAGCGGCCGCGGTCGCCCTCGTAGAACCAGACGTCGCGGCACCCCGGCGAACGAGCTCGAGGTTCAGGTTCCGGCCGCCCCGGATCACGTAGCGGAGCAGGCGGCCGTAGCGGTCGACCCGATCGAGCCGCGGATCGGCCTCGAGCGTGACCGGTGCCCCGGCGGGAAGGATCGCGCGGAGCTCGCGCGCCGCCGCGCGCGAGAAGCACTCGCCCGTGCCGACCTCGGGCGTGTCGATCTGGACGAGCCGCACACGAAGATGGTTCGTCAGCTCGATCGTGTCGCCGTCGACCACGCGTGCGACGTGCGCCTTCGTCGCAGCGGGGTGCGAAGGGCGGGACTCGGTGTCAGACACCGCCCCGGCCGCGAGCACGAGGGGCCCGACGGCGAAAATCGCTGCACGACGAGTCATCACTCACTCGAATAGTCGTCGCTTCGGGGCATGGCCGTTACGGGCACTTGACGGGAGGCGGTGTCAGACACCGTTCTTGTCAAGGGCAAACCGTGTCGAAAGCGTGCCGATCGCTCCACAGGGCGACGAGCGGGCAACGGCTCGAGGACGCGAGCGGCGGCGTCCGGGTGCCGCTCGTTGCGAATGAAAGACGGGTCGACCCCGTAGCCTCGGGCGCATCCACGACGAAGGGGCCTCACGGCCCCTCCGCCCCCGAGCTCGCATCGGGCCTCAGGACTCCATCCGGTCCTTGAGATTGGCAAGCACGGTATCCGCCTCGCGCTCGTTGAGCTTGCGCACGAACGGCTCCGCGAACTTGCCGAGCACCTTGTGCGGGATCTCGTACTCGGTCTTCAGCTCGAGCCTCGTCCCACCGTTCTCGGGCGTGAACGTCCAGTCGAACGTGCTCGGGATACCGGCGGTGTTCTTCTCGACGACGTGCCGGCCGGGCTCGTACGTGACGGTCTCCGAGACGCCCTCGAAGTGGATCCCCGCCATCTTGTACTCCCACTCGTACCGGCGCCCGCCGTTCGGAAGCCGCTCGACGTCCTCGACTTCCACCATGCTCGGCCAGATCTCGGGCAGGTGGAGCGGATCGTCGATGTACGAGAACACCTTCTCGGGAGGAGCCTCGATGTGAATCGTCCTCTCGATCGTCGTCATGGGTCTCACCTCCCCTCGGACGACGCGGGAAGCGGGCACCGACCGACAATAGGTCGGTACCGGCCCCCGTCATCACCACCGTACGACTGGCCGACGGCTCCCGCATCAGTGGAAACCACCGACTCCCGCGGCGGCGCTCGCGGTCACCGTCACCGGCGCGGCCGGAGCGCGGCGAACGGGTCCGTGATCGCGAGTCGCTGCTCGCGGAAGCGGAAGACCTCCGCCGGGCGCCCGCCGGCTCGACCCGAAGGGCGCCGCTCGCCGGTCGGCTCGATCACCGCGCGGCGTTCCAGCACGCGCCGCAGGTTCGTGGCCGAGACCTCGTAGCCGAGCGCGGCGACGTAGACCTCGCGCAACTCGGCGAGCGTGAAGGTGGACGGCGCGAGCGCGAAGCCGGCGTTCGAGTACGAGAGCTTGCCGCGGAGGCGGTCGCGCCCCGCGAGCACGATGCCGCCGTGGTCGAACGCCGTCGGCGGCAGCTGGTCGACGGGATGCCAGCACGTGTCATCCGGAATGTGGGGATCGAGCCCGAGCTGCACGAGCCCGAGGTACGCGGTCGCGAGCTCCCAGGCGGTCGGGTCGCGATCGGGCTCGCTGTACGTCCCGAGCTGCTCGAGATGGGAGACCTCACGCACGTCGACCTTCGCGGCGAGGTGGCGGCGGATCGACTCCTCGAGCGTCTCGCCCTGCTCCAGAAGTCCTCCGGGTAGGGCCCAGGCGCCGCGGCATGGCTCGCGGCCACGCTGCCAGAGGAGGGCCTGCAGCGCCCCGTCCCGAACCTGCAGCACGACCGCGAGGCTCGCATGCCGGGGTCTGGTAGACTCCTGCCGAAGTTTACGACTCATAGTCGAAAACCTACCGGAAAGCGGAGTGACCGATGAGACGAGGCACCATCCGGCTGCTCGCCGGCGCGGCCGTCGCAGCTGCCGCTCTCGTGCTCGCCGCCGGTTGCGGCGGCAGCGACGAGACCAGCGGCGCGGCGACCGAGACCACGACCGGGACGACGACCACGGCTCCCACGTCGAGCCTGAAGGTCGGGCTGGTCGCCGACGCCGGGCAGCTGAACGACAACGGGTTCAACGAGCTCGCCTACAAGGGGCTCAAGCGTGCGGAGCGCGAGCTCGGCGTCACCGGCCGGGTGGTCGAGGCGAAGACGGCGGCGGACTACATCCCCAACATGTCGACCCTGGCGCGCCAGGGCTTCGATCTCGTGATCGGTGTCGGCTTCGCGCAGGGCGACGCGATCGCCGCCGCCGCGAAGCGGTTCCCCGACACGCGCTTCGCGATCGTCGACGTCGACCAGACGTCGCTCGAGGGCAAGCCGGCGAACGTCCAGGGCCTCCTCTTCCGCGAAGAGCAGGTCGGCTACCTCGTCGGCTACCTCGCCGCGCTCGAGGCGAAGCGCGCCGGCTCGACGTCGATCAGCGCGGTGGGCGGGTTCAAGGAGCCGCCGGTCGACCGCTTCATCGCCGGTTACCGTGCCGGCGCCGAGGCCGCGGTGCCGGGGACGAAGGTCGCGTACGGCTACTCCCAGGACTGGGAGGACCAGGCGAAGTGCAAGGAGCTCGCGCTGAACCAGATCGCGGCGGGCTCGAGGGTCGTCTTCCAGGTCGCGGGCGGCTGCGGGCTCGGGGCGCTCTCTGCCGCGAAGGACGAAGGCGTCTGGGGTATCGGCGTCGACGGCGACCAGTCGTTCCTCGGGCCGCACGTGCTGACGAGCGCGCTCAAGGGGGTCGACAGCGCCGTGTTCCTCACGATCCGGTCCGTCGAGAACGGCACCTTCGCCGGCGGCAAGAACGTCGTCTTCGGAATCGACCAGGACGGCGTCGGCCTCGGGACGCTCAGCCCGAACGCGAACGCCGACGACGTCGCGGCGGTCGAGGAGGTCGAGCAGCAGATGGCAGGCGGGGGGATCACCGGCATCCCGACGACGGTGAGCTAGCGCCGTGATCCGGGAGCCCGGCGCACGCCGGGCTCCGAAGCTACAACATCCGTCTGATGAGCACGTCGGACGGGAACTCGGCGCCGATCCGCTACGCGCGGAGCGGCGACGTCAGCATCGCCTACCAGGTCAGCGGCGAGGGCCGCTCGACGTCGTCCTCGTGCCCGGGTTCTTCTCGCATCTCGAGCTCGACTGGGAGCATCCGGGAAGCGCCCGGCTGTTCGAGCGGCTCGGCTCGTTCGCGCGGCTGATCCGCTTCGACAAGCGCGGCACGGGGCTGTCCGACCGAGCGGTCGGGCTTCCCGACTTCGAGGCGCGGATGGACGACGTCCGTGCCGTGATGGACGCGGTCGGCTCCGAGGCGGCCGCGCTGCTCGGCTATTCCGAGGGTGGACCGTTGAGCGTTCTCTTCGCGGCGACGTATCCGCGGCGAACACGCGCGCTCGCGCTCTACGGGTGCTATGCGAAGCGCCGCGACCCCGACGACGACTATCCGTGGGCGCCGACCCGGGAGGAGCGCCTACGGGAGGCCGCGACGCTCGAGGCGGGCTGGGGTGAGGAGTTCGACATCTCGTCGATCGCGCCCAACGCCGACGCCGCGCTGACGTCCTGGCTGCAACGGCGAGGTCGTGCCAGCCTGAGCCCGGCAGGGGCGAGGGACCTCATCCTCATGAACTCCGTCGCAGACGTCCGCGACGTGCTCGGCAGCGTCCAGTGCCCGACCGTGGTCATTCACCGGACCGGCGACCGCGACGCCCACGTCGAGGAGGGGCGTTACCTCGCCGAGAGGATCCCCGGGGCGTCGTTCGTCGAGCTGCCGGGCGACGACCACGTGCCGTTCGTCGACCCCGACCAGATCGTCGACGAGGTCGAGGCGTTCCTCACCGGCGTGCGCCCCGTGGCGACGACGGACCGCGTCCTGGCGACGATCCTCTTCACCGACCTCGTCGGTTCGACCGAGCAGGCGACCGAGCTCGGCGACGCCGCGTGGGCCGATCTCCTCGCCGAGCACAACGCCGTCGTCCGCCGCGAGCTCGCCCGGTTCGGCGGCGAGGAGATCGACACGGCGGGCGACGGGTTCTTCGCCGTGTTCGACGGGCCCGCCCGTGCGATCCGGTGTGGCCTCGCGGTTCGCGACGCGCTCTCCGGGCTGGGACTCGACCTGCGCGCGGGCGTCCACACGGGAGAAGTCGAACGGCGGCCCGGAGAGAAGCCGCGCGGGATCGCGGTGCATGTCGGCGCTCGGATCATGTCGGTCGGGCGCGCCGGCGACGTCCTCGTCAGCGCGACGACGCACGACCTGGTCGCGGGGTCCGGGCTCGCGTTCGAGGACCGGGGCGAGCACGTCCTCAAGGGGTTGGACGGAGCGCGGCGAGTCTACGCCGCGCTCTGACCGCCCGATCAGGCCGTGCGCACCGAGTACACCGGGGGCAGGTGGTCGGCTACCTGACGCCAGCTCGCGCCCGCGTCGGCTGAACCGAACACCTCGCCCGACGTCGCGCCGAAGTAGAGCTCGAGCCCGGTGCCCTCGCCGGCGCTGTCGAACGCCTCGCGGAGTATCGTGAGATAGGCGCGCTCGGGGAGACCGTCGCCGCGTGCCGTCCAGGTCTCGCCGCCGTCGCGGGTCTCCCAGACCCGGACCGCGCCCTCGGGCGGCGTCCGGTCCTCGGCGCCGATCAGCGGGATCACGTAGGCGCTGTCCGGGTCGGCGGGGTCGACCACGATCGGGAAGCCGAAGTCGGAGGGGAGGCCGTCGCCGACGTCGATCCAGCTCGCGCCGGCGTCGTCGGAGCGGTAGACGCCGCCGTGGAACTGCATGAAGAGGCGCTCGGGCCGCCCCGGCGCGCGGCGCACGTCGTGCACGCAGTGCTGGATGGGGTTGTCACGTGCGTCCTCGGGGACGTAGTCAGGCACGATGCCGTGGTTCGAGTGGCGCCACGTGGTGCCGCCGTCGTCGGACAGCCAGACCCCCACGGCCGAGATCGCGACGAGCAGCCGCGAGGGGTCGCCGGGCCACGGCGCGATCGTGTGCAGGCAGAGACCGCCGTTTCCCGGGTTCCAGTCCGGCCGCGTCGGGTGGTTCCAGAGACCCTCGTTCAGCGACCACGTGAGGCCGCCGTCGCGGCTCTCGTAGAGCGGCCCCGGGTCGCCGCCCGCATAGAGGACGCCCTCCGCCTCGCCGGGGACGATCACCCAGAGACGCTCGAGAGCCTGTTCCTCCCCCTCGGGCAGCACCGTGCCCTCCGCCTGCTCCCAGTCACCAGTCGGGTCGTCGGTGACCCAGATCCGCGGCCCGTAGAACCAGGAGGTGACCGAGGCGAGGTAGCGGCCGGTGCGTGGGTCGCGCATCGCGTACTCGACGCTCTGGCCGGCGAACGCACGCGCCGTGATCTCGAAATCGGCGCCGTCCCCCTCGAGGCGAAACAGGCCCTTCTTCGTTCCCACCAGCAGTTCCGTCACCTCATCCTCCTGTGATCGCGGGGAGGACGTGGAGGCGGTCGCCGTCGGCGACCCGCGTCCGCTCCTCTCCGGGTATGCCGTTGACGAAGACGTTCACGTGCTCGCGGATGCGGCCCTGCTCGTCGAGCACCCACCCCGCGATCGGCGGGTGCTCGCGCTCGAGCGCGACGAGCACCTCGCGCACGGTGGCCCCCGCGATCGCGTGCGTCCGTCCCCCGCAGAGCTCGGACAACGGGGCACGGAGCGTCACCTGCGCCATGCGGCGATCGTAGGACGGGCCCTGCCCGTGAGACGTACGGTTCACACGACTATCGACGGCCCGCGCCGCGGGAACTCATCGGAGGCGGCGCTACGGGGCGAGCTCGAGCACGCCGTGCGGCGAGCCGTGCGCGGCGAGGAGCTCGAGAAACGGCTCGGCGGGGAACGCCTCCGGGCCGAGCACGCCGCTGCCCGACCAGGCGCCCGAGGCCAGCAGCTCGAGCGCCACCGCGGGGTTGAGCGCGGTCTGCCAGACGACCGCCTGGTGACCGTACTCGCGCATCGACCACTCGTTGTCGACCACGTGGTAGAGGTAGGTCTTCCGGGGGTTGCCGTCCTGCCCGGTGCCGGTGACGAGCGTGCCGGCGCACGTCTTGCCGCTCATCCGCTCGCCGAGCTTCGCCGGGTCGGGCAGCGCCGCCGCGACGACGTCTCGCGGCGCGACCTCGACGCCCTTGACGCGGATCCGCTCCTTCGAGTCGAGCCCGAGCTTGTGGAGCGTCTTCAGCACCTCGATGAACTCGTCACCGAGGCCGTACTTGAACGTCACGCGGCGGCAGTCGACCCACCGCGGGACGAGCAGCACCTCCTCGTGCTCGACGTTGACGCACTCGACCGGCCCGATCCCCTCGGGGAAGTCGAACACCTCGGGCTCGGAGAACGGCTCGGTCGTGAACCAGCCACGGTCGTGCTCCCAGATCACCGGCGGGTTGAGACACTCCTCGATCGTCGTCCAGATGGAAAACGTCGGCGCGAAGTCGTACCCTTCGACGACGAGGTTCGCGCCGTCGCGGACGCCGATCTCGTCGATCTCGGAGAAGAGCTCGTCGGCCGCGTGGCGCGCGAAGACATCGGACGCGCCCGGCTCGACGCCGATCCCGACGAGCGCGAGCACCCCCTTCTCCTGCCAGGAGGCGGCACGCTCGAACTGGTAGTCGCCGAGCTTGATCCCGGTGAGCTCGAACGGCCGCTCCGGGTGCGGCTCGGAAAGCGTCATCGCCATGTCCAGGTACGTGACCCCCGCCTCGAAGCAGGCGTCGAAGATCGGCACGTTGAAGACCGGGTCGACCGCGTTGAGCACCGCGTCGGGCCGCGTCTCGCGGATCAGCCCGAGGACGGCCTCCCGGCTGGACGCGTCGATCGCGTGCGCCGAGAGCCGTCCGTCGTCCAGCCTCGTCGCAACCGAGGCCGGGCGTGCAGGGTCGTAGTCGGCGAGCGCGCAGTGCTCGAAGAACGACCGTCGCGCGACGATCGCTGCGAACGCCGCGCCGACTCCGCCCGTGCCCACGACGAGGATCCGCATGGGCGGGCGTTCTACCAGAGATGCGGTCGTGCGCTCCGCGGTACGCTCGTGCGAGGACGTTGGTGTCCGACCGAAGTCGCACACCGGGCGAAGGAGGAGTCATGAGCGTTGCGGTGTCCCAGCAGAAGATGTTCGTCGACGGCGAGTTCGTCGACGCGTTGTCGGGTGAGACGATGGAGGTGCTGAATCCCGCGACGGGCGAGGTGATCGCCGAGGTGCCGCGGGCCGGGGAGGAGGACGTCGACCGGGCGGTCGCCGCGGCCGAGAAGGCCTGGCAGACCTGGCGCGACAAGACGCCCAAGGACCGGATGGAGCTCCTGCTCGAGCTGGCCGACGTCATCGACGACAACGCGGAGGAGCTGGCGCGGCTCGAGTCGCTCAACGTCGGCAAGCCATGGTGGGTGGCTGTCGACGAGCCCGGCGTGATGTCCGACAACCTGCGCTTCTTCGCCGGCGCGGCGCGGAACCTCGAGGGAAAGGCCGCGGCCGAGTACGTCGAGGGCTACACGTCGATGATCCGCCGCGAGCCGCTCGGCGTCGTCGCGGGCATCGCTCCCTGGAACTACCCCCTCTTCATGGTGATGTGGAAGATGGGCCCCGCGCTCGCGGCCGGGAACGTCCAGATCGTGAAGCCGGCCGAGCAGACGCCGCTCACCGTGCTGCGCTTCGTCGAGCTGGCGCAGGAGTTTCTCCCGAAGGGCGTCCTCCAGGTCGTGACGGGCGACGGGGTGCCCGCGGGCGACCGGCTCGTGCGGCATCCGTCGATCCGCCTCGTCTCGCTCACGGGTGACACGGCCACCGGGAAGCTGATCGCGAAGAACGCCGCGGACACGGTGAAGCGCGTCCACCTCGAGCTCGGCGGCAAGGCGCCCATGGTCGTGCTCGACGACGCCGATCCCGCGACGGTCGCCGAGGCGATCAAGATCGGCGGCTACTTCAACTCCGGCCAGGACTGCACCGCCTCGTCGCGGATCCTCGTCTCCGAGCGGATCTACGACGATGTCCTTCAGGCGACGGTGACCGCGGTCGAGGGCATGTCGGTCGGCGACCCGGCGGCGGACGACGAGATCGGCATGGGGCCGGTCATCTCCGCGGAGCAACAGGAGCGGGTGCTCGGCTTCGTCGAGCGCGCGCTCGAGGCGAAGGCGACCGTCGTCACGGGCGGCGGCGCGATCGGCGAGCGAGGCTTCTTCGTCTCCCCGACGATCGTCACGGACGTCGCCCAGGACGCGGAGATCGTCCAGAACGAGGTCTTCGGCCCGGTCGTCACGATGCAGCGCTTCGCCTCCGACGACGAGGCGGTCGCGATGGCCAACGACGTGCGCTACGGCCTCGCCGCCTCGGTCTTCTCGGAGAACGTCGGCCGTGCGATGCGCGTCGCGGGACGGCTCGACTTCGGGACCGTCTGGGTCAACGAGCATCTCTACCCGCTCACCTCCGAGATGCCGCACGGCGGCTTCAAGGAGTCCGGCTACGGGAAGGACATGTCGCTCTACTCGATGGAGGAGTACACGCGAATCAAGCACGTCTGCGTGAAGCTTTCGTGAGGCGCTTCGCGCCTCACGAAAGCTTCTAGGCTCTGGCGGACGCTCGCTGCAGGGATCGACTCGATTTGCGCTTTGCGTGTCGTTTTGGTAGGAAACCCTCGCATTGCGCAGCGAGTCGGATGCCAGAACGTCGCCCGACAGAGTCCCGCCGGGCGTCCCGAACCGTACTCACGTCCGCCGCGGGCCCGTCTCGCGCGCTCCCGAGCTCGACCAGGTCGACCGGGGGATCATCCACGCGCTGCAGCGGAACGGCCGGGAGTCGTTCCGCCGGATCGCGGCCTCGCTCGGCGTCTCCGAGGCGACGGTCCGCGCCCGCTACGCGCGGCTCTGCGACCAGAGCATCCTCCAGGTGACCGGCGTCACGAACCCGCTCGGGCTCGGGTTCGAGTCGCAGGCGATGGTGGGGGTGAGGACGACCGGCCCGCCCGAGCACGTCGCCGACGAGCTCTCCCACTGGGAGGAGGCCGACTACGTCGTCGTGACCACGGGTCGCTTCGACCTTCTCGTCGAGGTCGTCTGCACCGACCGGCGTGGGCTGCTCGACGTGACGAACCGGATGCGGGCGCTGCCCGAGGTCGTGTCGACCGAGACGTTCCTCTACCTCGAGCTGTGGAAGCAGCTCTACGACTGGGGCGTGGGCGACCACGACGGAAGCGAGGAGGCACCCGGGTGAGCGAGAGCATGACATCACCGGACGTCCGGCTCGAGGAGGTCGTGAAGGAGTTCGGCGAGATGCGGGCGGTGGACGGGATCTCGCTGGAGATCCCGCGCGGCTCGTTCTTCGCGCTGCTCGGCCCCTCGGGCTGCGGCAAGACGACGACGCTGCGGATGATCGGCGGCTTCGAGGAGGCGACCTCGGGGCGGATCTTCCTCGGCGACCGCGACGTCGTCGGGCTTCCGCCCTACAAGCGGGACGTCAACACGGTCTTCCAGAGCTACGCGCTGTTCCCGCACATGACGATCGCCGACAACGTCGCCTTCGGGCTCCAGCGCAAGGGCATCGCCAGGGCCGAGGTGAACACGCGCGTCGCCGAGATCCTCGAGCTCGTCGACCTCGCCGGCCGCGAGAGCCGCAAGCCGCGCCAGCTCTCGGGCGGCCAGCAGCAGCGCGTCGCGCTCGCGCGAGCGATCGTCTGTAACCCGCGGGTGCTCCTCCTCGACGAGCCGCTCGGGGCGCTCGACCTCAAGCTCCGCAAGCAGATGCAGCTCGAGCTGAAGCGGATCCAGCACGAGATCGGGATCACGTTCGTCCACGTCACGCACGACCAGGAGGAGGCGATGACGATGGCCGACACGATCGCCGTCATGAACGGTGGGCGGATCGAGCAGCTCGGGACGCCGGCGGACCTGTACGAGCGGCCGCAGTCCGCGTTCGTGGCCGGGTTCCTCGGCAAGTCGAACCTGCTCGCGGGGACGATCACCGGGGAAGGGCTCGTCCGCCTCGTCGACGGCTCGGAGTTGCGCGCGTCGACGAACGGGACTCGCGGCCCCGTCTCGATCGGCGTCCGTCCCGAGAAGATCAGCCTTTCGAACGGCGGCGTCAACCGGCTCGCGGGCAAGGTCAAGGAGTCCGCCTACATCGGCGTTGCGACCGAGGTCGTCGTGACGACGTCCGTCGGCGAGCTCACGGTGTTCCACCAGAACGTCGAGGCCGGAGGCGTCGCGCCCGCGCCCGGAAGCCAGGTCACGCTGTCGTGGGCGCCCGAGGCGACGTTCGTCGTCGATCGCGGGGATCCAGGAGACCGAGGAGAGGAGCACGTCGTATGACCACGCGCATCACCCGTCGACAACTCGTCCAGCGCGGTGCGGCCGGCGTTACCATGCTGAGCCTTCCTGGGCTCCTTGCGGCCTGCGGTGGCGGTGGCGGTGGTGGGGACGGCGGCGAGGTCGCGGACGTGCTGCGGTTCTCGAACTGGCCGCTCTACATCGACTTCGACGAGACGACGAAGAAGCGCCCCACCCTCGACGAGTTCACGAAGCAGACCGGGATCGAGGTGCGGTACTACGAGGACATCAACGACAACGCCTCGTACTTCGGGAAGATCCAGGGCCCGCTCAGCCAGGGTCGCGGGATCGACCGCGACATCGTCGTCCTCACCGACAGCACGCGCTTCCCCGCGCTGATGATCTCGAAGGGCTGGGCGGAGGAGCTCGACAAGGACAAGATTCCGAACATCGCGAACCTCGTCGACGCCCAGGCGAGCCCGCCCTTCGACCCCGACCGGAAGTACTCGCTGCCCTGGCAGTCCGGCATGACGGGAGTCGCCTGGAACGAGGAGGTCACCGGGCCGGTGACCTCGATCCAGCAGCTTCTCGAGGACCCGAAGCTGAAGGGCAAGGTGACCCTGCTCACGGAGCTCGCCGACACGGTCGGGCTCGTCATGCTCTCGAACGGCGACGATCCGGCGCAGGTGAGCGACGAGTCGTTCGATCGGGCGCTGGCGACCGTCCAGAAGGCGGTCGACAGCGGCCAGGTCAGGCGCTTCACCGGGAACGACTACGCGCAGCCCCTGACCAAGGGGGACATCGCGGCGGCGATCGCCTGGTCGGGCGACGTCGTGCAGCTCCTGCCCGCGAACCCCAAGCTGAAGTGGGCGATCCCCGAGAAGGGGGCGATGATCTGGACGGACAACATGCTCATCCCCACCGACGGCAGCGTCCCGACCGCGTCGACGTACATGAACTTCGTCTACGACCCGAAGATCGCGGCCCAGATCGCCGCGTACGTCAACTTCACCTCGCCGGTCACGGGGGCTCGCGAGGAGATGGTCAAGATCGACCCCGAGATCGCGGACAACACGCTCATCTTCCCGACGGACGAGATGCTCTCGGACCTCCACCAGTTCGACTCGGAGGCGCTCCAGAACGAGGACTACATCCAGAAGTGGCAGACCATCCTGGGCGCGTAGCCGGCTGGGCGTGAGCTTCCTCCACCGCCACAAGGGGCTCACGCCCTACCTGCTGCTCCTGCCGGGCATCGCCTGGCTCGCGGTCTTCTTCCTCGTGCCGCTCGGGTTCCTCGGCTACCAGTCGCTCGAGTCGGGGTCGTTCGAGAGCGGCTACACGTTCACCTGGTCGTTCTCGAACTACTGGGACGCGATCACCACCTACGACGAGCAGCTGCTCCGCTCGTTCCTCTACGCCGGCATCGCGACGATCCTCGCGCTCGCCGTCTCGTATCCGCTCGTCTACTGGATCGCGTTCCGCGGCGGTCGCTGGAAGAACCTGTTCCTGATCCTCATCGTCGCGCCGCTCTTTGTCACGTACCTCGTGCGGACGCTCGCCTGGCTCAACATCCTGGCCGACGAGGGGCCGGTGGTGAGCGCGTTCCAGGCGATCGGGCTCGTTGCCGAGGACGGGCGCCTCCTCGCGACCGGCATCGCCGTGGTCGCGGGCATCACCTACAACTTCCTCCCCTTCATGGCGCTGCCGCTCTACGTCTCGCTCGAGCAGATCGACGCGCGGCTGCTCGAGGCGGCCGAGGACCTCTACGCGTCGAAGCGCCAGGCGTTCCTGCGCGTGACGCTCCCGCTCTCGGCGCCGGGGATCGTCGCGGGCACGCTGCTCACGTTCATCCCCGCGGCCGGCGACTTCATCAACGCCCAGCTGCTCGGGACGCCGCGCCAGTCGATGGTCGGCAACGTGATCCAGTCGAAGTTCCTCGAGCTGATCGACTACCCCGCCGCAGCCGCGCTCTCGTTCATCCTGATGGCGCTGATCCTCGCCGCACTGCTCGTCTACGCGCGGATCGTCGGCACGGAGAGGCTCACCGGGTAGGCGAGCACGATGACCTGGATCCGCCGCCACCTCCTGACCGGCTACGCGATCCTCGCGTTCTGCTACCTGCTGCTCCCGGTCTCGGTCGTGCTCCTCTTCTCGTTCAACGCCCCTGCGGGCCGCTTCAACTACGTCTGGGAGGGCTTCACGTTCGACAACTGGGTGCACTGGGACGCCGTGCCCGGCATCCGCGACGCGGTCGTCAAGTCGCTCGAGATCGCGATCGTCTCGACGATTGCCGCGACGGTGCTCGGCACCCTGATCGCGCTCGCGATCGTGCGGCACCGGTTTCGGGGACGCGGCGTCGTCAACGTGCTCGTGTTCCTGCCGATGTCGACGCCGGAGATCGTGCTCGGCGCGTCGCTCCTCACGCTCTTCATCAACGCGCGGGTCGTCACCGGGTTCCTGACGATCTTCATCGCGCACGTGATGTTCATCGTCAGCTACGTGGTCGTCACGGTGAAAGCGCGCCTGATCGACTTCGACCGCCACCTCGAGGAGGCGGCGATGGACCTCGGGGCGAACGAGTGGGTGACGTTCCGCAAGGTGACGCTGCCCCTGCTCGCCCCGGCGATCTTGAGCGCGGCGCTGCTCGGCTTCGCGCTCTCGATCGACGACTTCGTGATCACGTACTTCGTCGCGGGCTCGACGACCACGTTCCCGCTCTTCGTCTGGGGCGCCGCGCGCGTGGCAGTCCCGCCCCAGGTCAACGTGATCGCGAGCGCGATCTTCCTCGTTTCCGTGCTCTTCATGGTGGGCAACGTCCTCTGGGCCGTCCGCGCAGCCCGCCGCGCGCGCGAGTCGATGCCCGCTGCGCTCCCCGTGCCCGACCAGCTCTCTCGACCGGAGGCCGCATGACCGAGACCACGACCGTCGACCTGCAACAGCTCGCCAAGGACCACCTCTGGATGCACTTCACGCGCATGGGCGGCTACGACGCGGCGGAGGTGCCGATCATCGTGCGCGGCGAGGGGTGCTACCTCGAGGATGCGAAGGGCAAGCGCTACCTCGACGCGCTCGCCGGTCTCTTCTCCGTGAACATCGGCTACTCGCACGGGGAGGAGATCGGGCAGGCCGCGCTCGAGCAGATGCGCGAGCTGCCCTTCTACACGAACTGGTCGTATGCCCATCCCCGCGCGATCGAGCTCGCAGCCGAGGTCGCGTCGCTAGCGCCCGGCGATCTCAACCGCGTGTTCTTCGTGTCGGGCGGCTCGGAGGCGGTCGAGTCGGCCTGGAAGCTCGCGCGGCAGTACTACCTCGTGCGCGGCGAGAAGCGGCTGCGCCGCGCCGCCGCCGAGCCCGAGACGTTCCACGACGCGCTGGTCGCGGCGGGGAAGCCGCAGCGGCGCTACAAGGCGATCGCGCGTCACCTCGCCTACCACGGCACCACCCTCGGCGCGCTCTCGATCAACGGCATCCCCGCGATCCGGATGCCGTTCGAGCCGCTGCTGCCCGAGGTGCGGCACGTGCACAACACGAACCGCTACCACCGTCGGCCGGACGAGACGGAGCAGGACTTCACCTCGTTCCTCCTCGACGACCTCGAGCAGACGATCCTCTCGATGGGGCCCGAGACGGTGTGCCTCGTCCACATGGAGCCGGTGCAGAACGCCGGCGGCTGCTTCACGCCGCCGGTCGGGTACTGGCAGGGCGTCCGCGAGCTCTGCGACCGCTACGACATCCTTCTCTCCGCCGACGAGGTGATCACCGCGTTCGGCCGCCTCGGCTACTGGTTCGGCTCCGAGCGCTACGACATCCGCCCGGACATCGTCACCCTGGCCAAGGGGCTCTCGTCGTCGTACGGCGCGATCGGCGCGGTGATCGCGACCGACCGGGTGATGGAGCCGTTCCTCGACGCGACCTCGATGTACTCGCACGGGATCACCTTCGGCGGCCATCCCGTGATGTGCGCGATCGCGCTCGCGAACATCGAGATCATGAAGCGCGAGGGGATCGTCGAGCACGTGCGCGCGACCGAGGACGCGTTCCGAGCGAAGCTCGAGACGCTGCTCGATCTCGACATCGTCGGCGACGTGCGCGGGACGGGGTTCTTCTACGCCCTCGAGCTCGTGCGCGACAAGGAGACGCGCGCGACGTTCTCGGACGAGGAGTGCGAGACGCTGCTCCGCGGCTACCTCTCGCCCGCGCTCTTCGAGGCCGGTCTCATCTGCCGCACGGACGACCGCGGCGACCCGGTCGTGCAGATCTCGCCGCCGCTCGTCGCGACCGGAACCGAGATCGACGAGATCGTCGGGATTCTCGGCGACGTGCTCGCCGAGGCGCAGCGCCGGATCTGACCCCGGTGGGGCGCTGCCCATCGGCGGCGTCTCGACCCCGGGGAGCGTCACTGGGGTCAGGCACCACGCGGGGGTAGGGTTTTCCGCACCATGGGGCGTTTCGTCGGTCGGCAACCTGTCGACCACGAACCCGAAGGAGTGAGGAGAGAGCATGGAGGCAGACAACGCGACCGTCGTCGTGGCGCGCGAGGTCACGCGACGGTACGGCGAGGGCGAAACCGCCGTCGACGCGCTGCGCGGGGTCTCGGTGGAGGTCCCGCGCGGGAAGCTCACGGCCGTGATGGGCCCGTCCGGCTCGGGCAAGTCGACGCTGATGCACATCCTGGCCGGGCTCGACAAGCCCACGTCGGGCTCGGTCGCGATTGCCGGCAAGGAGATCACGACCTTGAGCGACTCGGACCTGACGAAGCTCCGGCGCGAGCACATCGGCTTCGTGTTCCAGTTCTTCAACCTGCTGCCCATGCTCGACGCCGGCGAGAACATCACGCTGCCGCTCTCGATCGCCGGCGAGAAGCCCGACCCTGGCTACTACGACCAGCTCGTGGCGGCCGTCGGCCTTGGCGACCGCCTCTCGCACCGCCCCGCCGAGCTCTCGGGCGGCCAGCAGCAGCGCGTCGCCATCGCGCGGGCGCTCGTCTCCCGGCCCGACGTCGTGTTCGCCGACGAGCCGACGGGCAACCTCGATTCGCATACCGGCCACGAGATCCTCGAGCTCCTGCGGCACTCCGTCGAGCAGCTCGGGCAGACGATCGTGATGGTCACCCACGAGGCGCGCGCAGCGGCGATCGCCGACCGCGTCCTGTACCTCGCCGACGGGCTGATCGTCCGCGAGCTGGCGGGCGCGACGCAGCACGAGATCAACGAGGCGATGGAAGAGATCGCGCAGGCGTGACGCGCTTCTCGCTGAAGAGCCTCGCGGGCAGGAAGTTCCGGACGTTCCTCACCGCGCTCGCGATCGTCCTCGGTGTCGCGATGATCAGCGGCACGTACGTCCTCACGGACACGATCGACAGGGCGTTCTCGAGCATCTTCGACCAGTCGTACGCCGGGACGGACGTCGTCGTCTCCGGCAAGGGCGCAGACATCAACGTCTTCGGTGAGGAGGCGGAGCGGCCGCCCGTCCCGGCATCGCTCCTCGAGACGATCCGTGCGCTGCCCTCCGTCGAGCTCGCGATGGGCGGCGTCTACGACGAGACGAACGCGAAGCTCATCGGCGACGACGGCAAGGCGGTCGAGACGCAAGGGGCTCCGAGCCTCGGGTTCGGCATCGACACGAGCCCCGAGCTCTCGCGCTTCAACCCGCTCAGCCTGCTCGAGGGGCGCTGGCCTGAGGGCGACGGCGAGGTCGTGATCGACGCCGGCGTGGCGGACCGGGAGGACTTCTCCGTCGGTGGAACGATCGAGATCTCGACGCTGCAGCCGAAGCGCCCCTTCGAGGTCGTGGGCATCGCGAAGTTCGGCAACGTGAGATCGCTGGGGACGACGACCTTCGCGATCTTCGACGTCGGGACCGCGCAGGAGCTCTTCGACCGTGACGGCGAGTTCGACGCGATCTCCGTCGCCGGGAAGGACGGCGTCGACGCCGAGCAGCTGATGGCCGAGATCCGTCCGATCCTGCCGGCGAACGCGCAGGTCAGGACGGGCGTCGCGGAGGCGGAGGACGACAAGGAGGAGATCAGCGAGTTCACGACGTTCATCCGCTACTTCCTGCTTGCGTTCGCCGGGATCGCCCTCTTCGTCGGCTCGTTCGTCATCTTCAACACGCTGTCGATCACCGTCGCGCAGCGCACGCGCGAGTTCGCGACGCTGCGCACGCTCGGCGCCTCGCGCCGCCAGGTGCTCCGCTCGGTGCTGCTCGAGGCGTTCGTGATCGGCTTCTCGGCCTCGGTGATCGGCCTGTTCCTCGGGCTCGCCCTGGCGAAGGGCCTCGAGGCGCTGTTCCGCGCGCTGAACCTCGAGCTGCCGCTCGCAGACACCGTGTTCGCGACGCGGACGATCGTCGTCTCGCTGCTCGTCGGCACGCTCATCACAGTCGTCGCCGGTCTCTTCCCGGCCATCCGCGCGACCCGGGTCCCGCCGATCGCGGCCGTGCGTGAGGGCGCCGAGCTTCCGAAGGGCCGCTGGCACCGGCTGACGCCTCACGTCGCGATCGTTCTGATCGCGGTCGCGCTGGGCCTGCTCGGCTACTCGATGTTCGCCGACGAGGTCGGGACCGCGCAGCGCCTGCTCTCGATCGCGGGGGCGTGCTGCTCCTCTTCGTCGGCGTCGCGATGATCTCGTCCAAGCTCGTGCGGCCGCTCGCCGCCGCCGTCGGCCTGCCCGCCCGCTCGATCGGCGGCGCCGCGGGCGGGCTCGCGCGTCGCAACGCGATCCGCAACCCGGGTCGCACGGCCGCGACCGCGGCCGCGCTGATGATCGGCGTCGCGCTCGTCGCGTTCGTGGCGACGCTCGCGAACGGCATGAAGGCTTCGAACCGCAACGCGATCGAGGAGCAGATCGTCGCGAGCTTCGTCATCACCTCGCAGGACGGCTACACGCCGTTCGTCGCGGCGGTGGGCGACGAGGCGGCGAAGGCGCCCTCGGCGGAGACCGTCACGCACGTCCGTTCGGAGATCGCCGAGATCGACGGCCACGGCGGCTACCTGACGGGGATCGACCCGGAGCTGATCACCGAGGGCTACGCGTTCGACTGGACCGGCGGGTCGGACGCGACCCTGGCCGAGCTGGCGGACGGCGGAATGATCGTCGACGAGAGCTTCGCCGAGGACAACGGCATCGTCGCGGGTCAGCAGGTGACGATCCGAACCGGCCAGGGCACGGAGCTGGAGGCCCGGGTCGAGGGGATCTACAAGCCGCCGCCGTTCTACCCGCTGCTCGGGAACGCCAGCATCACGATCGACGCCTTCGACGAGCTCGTCGACCGTCCGCGCAACCAGTACACGTTCGTCAACTTCCCGGAGGGGGCGACCGAGGCCGGCCGCGCCGAGCTCGAGCGGGCGACCGCGGGCTTCCCCGACGCCCGCGTGCAGACGCGCGCGGAGTGGATCGAGAAGGAGGACCGCGAGTTCGACCAGTTCCTCACGATGCTCTACGTGCTGCTCGCCCTCTCGGTGATCATCAGCCTGTTCGGCATGGTCAACACGCTCGTGCTCTCGGTCTTCGAGCGCACGCGCGAGCTCGGGATGCTGCGCGCGGTGGGGATGACGCGCCGGCAGGTGCGGCGGATGATCCGCCACGAGAGCGTCATCACCGCGCTCATCGGCGCAGCGCTCGGCCTGCCGCTCGGGATCTTCCTCGCCCTGCTCGTGACGCGCGCGCTCGGCGAGTTCGACGTCCGCTTCGAGGTGCCGACCAGCCAGCTCGTGTTCCTCGTCGTCCTCGCCGTCGTCGTCGGCCTGCTTGCGGCGATCACGCCGGCACGACGGGCGGCGAGGCTGAACCCGCTCGAGGCGCTCCACTACGAATGATCAGGCTCGCGCTCGAGGGGCTCCTGACGCGCAAGCTGCGCACCGCGCTGACCGCGCTCGCGATCGTTCTCGGCGTCGCGATGATCAGCGGTACCTACGTTCTCACCGACTCGATCGACAGCGCGTTCGACCAGATCTTCACGGACATCCGCGAGGGCTCGAGCGTCGTCGTCTCCGGGAGGTCCGCCTTCGACCTCTCCGAGGGCAGCGGCGTCACGGAGCCGACGCTCGACGAGCCGCTGCTCGACGAGGTGCGCGGGCTTCCGGGGGTGGCCGAGGCGGAGGGCGGGGTCGACAACGACTCGACGTCGCTGATCGGCGACGACGGCAAGGCGATCGTCTACGGCGGCGCGCCGAACCTCGGGTTCTCGATTGCGAAGGGCGACTCCCCGTTCAACCCGCTGCGGCTCGTCGAGGGCTCCTGGCCCGGGCCGGAGGAGGTCGTGATCGACTCCGGCGTCGCCGACAAGGAGGACTTCGCGATCGGCGACGAGATCGGTGTCCAGGTCGAGGGCCCCGTCGAGCGGCTGCGGATCTCGGGCATCGTCGAGTTCGGCTCCGACCTCTCGATCGGCGGGGCGACGCTCGCGGGCTTCGACCTGCCGACCGCGCAACGGCTGTTCGACAAGGAGGGGCGCCTCGACGAGATCGCCGTCGCGGCGGCGCCCGGCGTGAGCGACGAGCAGCTCCTCACCGAGATCCGGGCGATCCTCCCGCCGAGCGCGCAGGCGCTGTCGGGCCAGGCGCAGGCGCGGGAGGACGCCGCCGAGACCAACGAGTTCATCTCGTTCTTGCGCGGCTTCCTGCTCGCGTTCGCCGGGATCGCGCTGTTCGTCGGCGCGTTCGTGATCGCGAACTCGCTCTCGATCACGATCGCCCAGCGGACGCGCGAGTTCGCGACGCTGCGGACGCTCGGCGCCTCGCGCCGCCAGGTGCTGCGGTCGATCGTCGTCGAGGCGCTGGTCGTTGGTGCCGTCGCCTCCGTGCTCGGCCTGTTCCTCGGGCTCGCGCTGGCCACGGGGCTGTTCGAGCTGTTCGAGGCCGTCGGGTTCACGCTGCCGAACACGGGGCTGACCTTCGAGACGCGGACGGCGGTCGTGGCGCTCCTCGTCGGCATCCTCGTCACCCTGCTCGCCAGCCTGCGACCGGCGCTGCGCGCGACGCGCGTGCCGCCGATCGCGGCCGTGCGCGAGGGCGCGACGCTTCCGCCGGGGCGCCTCGCGCGCTTCCGCGGCATCGGCGCCCCGCTGACCGCGATCGCCGGGTTCGCGGCGCTCCTCTACGGCCTCTTCGGGAGCGGGCTCGGCACGACGCAGATCCTGGTCTGGATGGGCCTCGGCGCGCTGCTCATCTTTCTGGGCGTCGCGCTCTTCTCGTCCCGGCTGATCCGCCCGCTCGTCGGGCTGCTGGGCTGGCCCTCCACGCGACTCGGCGGCGCGGCCGGCCTCCTCGCCCGCGACAACGCGAGGCGGAACCCGGAGCGCACGGCCTCGACGGCCGCCGCGCTGATGATCGGCCTCGCGCTGGTGACGCTCGTGGCGACCCTCGCGGCCGGCATCGTCGACTCGTTCAAGGGCGCGGTCAACGACCTCTGGAAAGGGTCGGCGACCGACTACGCCCTTACCGCCCAGAACAACTTCAGCCCGATCCCGATCGAGGCGGCCGACGAGGTGGCCGCGACACCGGGCGTGACCGCGGTGATGAACGTGCGCACGGGCGAGGTGCGGGCCTTCGGCAACGTGATCTTCGCGACGGCGGTGAACCCGCCCGCGCAGGACATGATCATCGTCGACTGGAAGGAGGGCTCCCAGCAGGTGTTCGCCGACCTCGGCCGGGACGGCGCCCTCGTGGACGACGGGTACGCCGACGACCACCGGCTCTCGATCGGCTCGCCGGTGGAGCTCACGTTCCCGAGCGGCGAGACGCGCGCCTTCCGGGTCGAGGGGATCTTCGACCCGCCGACGGGCGGGTCGCCCTTCGGTCGGGTCACGATCTCGCAGGAGGCCTGGGACGAGGAGGTCGAGCGGCCGCGCAACCTCTACTCGTTCGTCGACATCGAGGGCGGCGAGAGCGAGCAGAGCCGGGCGACGCTCGAGCGCGCGCTCGCCGACTTCCCGAACGCGAAGGTGTCGACGCGCGACGAGTTCATCGACAACCAGATCTCCGGGCTCAGCTCGATCCTCAACATCCTCTACGTGCTGCTCGCCCTCTCGATCCTCGTGAGCCTGTTCGGGATCGTGAACACGCTCGTGCTGACCGTCTTCGAGCGGACGCGCGAGATCGGGATGCTGCGCGCGATCGGGATGACGCGCCGGCAGGTGCGGCGGATGATCCGGCACGAGAGCGTCATCACCTCGCTCATCGGCGCGGCGATCGGGATCGTGCTCGGCCTCGTCCTCGGGGCGCTGCTGATCGCGCGCGTCGACTTCATCGACTTCTCGTTCCCGACGGCGCAGGTTGTCGTCTTCGCGTTCGCGGCGATCCTGGTCGGCGTCCTCGCGGCGATCTTCCCCGCTCGTCGCGCGGCGAGGCTGAACCCCCTCGAGGCGCTCCACTACGAGTGAGGCTCGGTTGGGAACCACACCGCGGAAGTTCGCCGAAGAAGCCGGCTCCTGACGAGAGCCGGGCCCGGCGCGAGGAGCAGACCGGGCTCGAGCTCGCGGCGAAGCGCAGGCCGGCGTAGCGGCTCCGGGCCGTCTCAGGCGCGCATCTTCCGGGCGACGCCGTCCCGCTCGGCCGCCTCCGAGACCGCGGCCGCGACACGCGGCGCGACGTCGCGGTTGAAGACGCCGGGGATCACGTACTCGGGACCGAGCTCGTCGGGCGCGATCACCGTCGCGAGGGCGCGGCTGGCCGCGACCTTCATCCCCTCGGTGATGGCGCTCGCCCGCACGTCGAGAGCGCCGCGGAACACGCCGGGGAATGCGAGGACGTTGTTGATCTGGTTCGGGTAGTCCGACCGTCCGGTTCCCACGACGGCCACGTGCTCGGCGATCTCCTCCGGCGCCACCTCGGGAATGGGGTTGGCCATCGCGAAGACGATCGCGTCGCTCGCCATCGTGCGGACGCCCGCAGCTGTGATCGCCCCCGGCGCGGAGAGCCCGATGAACACGTCCGCGCCCGCGAGCAGCTCGTCGGCGGTGCCCTGCAGGCCTGCGGGATTCGACCGTTCCGCGAACGCGGCCTTGGCCGCCGAGAGACCGGTTCGGCCGCGGTACACCGCGCCGCTGTGATCGGCGCCGATGACGTTTCTCGCGCCCGCGTGCATGAGGACGTCCGCCGTCGCGATGCCAGCGGCGCCGACGCCGGTCATTACGACCTTGACGTCCTCGAGCCGCTTGCCGACCACCCGGAGCGCGTTGACGAGCGCGGCGAGGACCACGATCGCCGTTCCGTGCTGATCGTCGTGGAAGACGGGGATGTCGAGCTCCTCGCGCAGGCGCCGTTCGATCTCGAAGCAGCGCGGCGCGGAGATGTCCTCGAGGTTGATCCCGCCGAACGTGGGGGCGACCGCCTTGCAGAAGGCGACGATCTCGTCGACGTCCTTGGTCGCGATGCAGAGCGGGAACGCGTCGATGCCCCCGAACTCCTTGAAGAGCACGGCCTTGCCCTCCATCACCGGCATCGCCGCCTCGGGCCCGATGTCCCCGAGGCCGAGCACCGCCGTGCCGTCGGAGACGACCGCCACGGTGTTCCTCTTGATGGTCAGGGTCCAGGCGGCGTCCGGATCGTCCGCGATCGCCTGGCAGACGCGGGCCACGCCCGGCGTGTAGGCCATCGACAGGTCGTCGCGCGTCTTGAGCGGCGTCCGTGGGACGACCTCGAGCTTGCCGCCGAGGTGGAGCAGGAAGGTGCGGTCGGAGACGTGCTCGACCTCGACGCCGTCCACCGCTCTCACGGCCTCGACGATGTCGTGGATGTGCTCCGCGCTCGACGCCTCGATCGTGACGTCGCGCACCTTCTCGTGCTTCTCGACGCGTACGAGGTCGATGGCGCCGAGCGAGCCCCCGGCGTCGCCGACGGCCTTTGCAACCCGGGCGAACGAGCCCGGTGCGTCCGGCAGGAGCACGCGCAGGGTGGCGCTGTAGGAGGCGGATACGTGGCTCATCGAGTGATCACTCCTCGTGCGGCGAAGGCCGCGATGGTCTCGTCGTCGTAGCCCACCTCGGCGAGGATCTCCGCAGTGTGCTGGCCGACGGTCGGTGGAGGTGAGCCGTGGACGGCTCGTTCGTGGTCGAGGCTCAGGGGCAGGGCGGGAAGGCGGAGGCCGGGGATCGACGGGTGCGGCAGGGCCTGCAGCATGCCGAGCGCCTCGGTCTGCGGTGCGGCGACGATGTCGGCCACGTCCGCGACGGGCGCCGCCGGCACGCCGGCCGCCGTGAGGCGCTCGTGCCAGTGTGCCGTCGTCGCCGTGCGGAGTCGCGCCTCGAGGAGGCCGGAGAGCTCGTCGCGGTTCCCGACCCGCGCCGGGTTCGAGCGGAAGCGCGGGTCGTCGACGAGCTCGGGCAGACCGAGCACGTCGCAGATCCGCGCGAACAGCCGGTCGTTGCCGCCGGCGACCATCAGCTCTCCGTCCTGCGTCGGGAAGACCTGGTAGGGCGCCACCATCGGAAAGCGCGTTCCCTCGCCGGTCGGGACCGTCCCGTCCGCGAGGTAGCCGACGAGGTGGTAGCCGATGTAGGCGAGTGCCGTCTCGTACAGCGAGACGTCGACCTCCGGCGCGGTGCCGGTGCGCTCGCGCTCCTGGAGAGACGCGAGCACGCCGAGCGCCGCCCACATGCCGGTGCCCTGGTCGATCAGCGACGCGCCCACGCGGACGCCGGGACGGCCGGGCTCGCCGGTGAGCGAGATCAGCCCGCCCGCGGCCTGCATCAGCGCGTCGTATCCCGGCTCGCGGGAGAGCGGCCCGACGCGCCCGTAGGCACCGACCGAGCAGTAGACGAGACGCGGGTTGCGAGCGCGTAGCGCGTCGGCTCCGAGCCCGAGCTCCTCCGCGAGCCCGGGGCGGAGGCTTTGCAGGAAGACGTCCGACCGCGCTGCGAGCCGGAGGATCGCCTCGCGGCCGTCCGGGTCTCGGAGCGAGATCGCGAGCGACCGCTTGCCGGCGTTCGCGGAGAGGAACATCGTGCCCTCGTCGTTCCAGAACGGCGGGCCCCAGGCGCGTCCGTCGTCGCCCGTGTCGGGACGCTCCACCTTGACGACGTCCGCGCCGAGCGCGGCAGGGACCTGGGCGCAGTACGGACCGGCGATCGACGTTGTCACGTCGAGCACCCGGACGTCCCGAAGCGGCCTTGCGATCACGCGGCGCATCATCGCTGCGGGGCGTGGCTGACGTCGCGGGACCCGTCTCTGCGAGGATGCGCCGGTGTCGTCCCTTCTCGCGCTGCTGCCGGATCTGCTGGCGATCTTCGACCAGTTCGAGCAGTGGGTCACGAGCGACTGGGCCTATCTCGCGATCTTCGCCGTCTCGGCGATCGACGCCTTTTTCCCGCTCGTCCCGTCGGAGACCGTCGTCATCACGGCCGGTGTGCTCGCCGGCGCGGGCGATCTGAGCCTGCCGCTCGTGATCCTCTGCGCGGCGAGCGGCGCGATCACCGGCGACAACATCTCCTACGGGCTCGGCACATGGCTCGGCGAGCACACCGTGAAGCGCGTCTTCAAGGGTGAGAAGAGCCACAAGGGCTTCGAGTGGGCCGAGCGCCAGCTCGCGCAGCGAGGCACGTATCTCATCGTCGTGGCGCGCTTCATTCCCGGCGGGCGCACGGCGACGACGTTCTCCGCGGGGTACATCCACTCGTTTCCGTACCGCAAGTTCCTCGCGGCCGACGTCCTCGCCGGAGCGATCTGGGGCTCGTACGCCGCCTGCCTCGGCTACTTCGGCGGCAAGACCTTCGAGGAGGAGCCGTGGAAGGGCCTGATCCTCGCGTTCGTCGTCGCGGTCGGGATCGCGACGACGATCGAGCTCGTCCGTCACCGGCGGCAGAAGCGCCGCGCGGGCCGCGACGGCGCCTCGCACGTACCGTCACGGGAATGAATCGCCTCGCCCGCTCGTCGAGCCCGTATCTCCTCCAACACGCGTCCAACCCGGTCGACTGGTACCCGTGGGGCGATGAGGCGTTTGCGCGGGCGCGTGCCGAGGATCGCCCCCTACTCGTCTCGGTTGGGTACAGCTCCTGCCACTGGTGCCACGTCATGGAGCACGAGTCGTTCTCGAAACAGACAACGGCGACGCTGATGAACGAGCTCTTCGTCAACGTCAAGGTCGACCGGGAGGAGCGCCCCGACGTCGACGCGCTCACGATGGAGGCGTGCGTCAGCCTGACGGGTCAGGGCGGCTGGCCGACGACCGTCTTCCTGACGCCCGGGGACGGCCCTTCTTCGCGGGGACCTACTTCCCGCCGGAGCCACGGCACGGCCTGCCGAGCTTCCGCCAGCTCCTGTGGGCGATCGCACAGGCATGGCGTGACCGCCGTGACGACCTCGAGGCGCAGGCGGAGCGGTTGGTGAGCGCCCTCGGCGGCGCAGCGCGCCTCGAGGCCGGCGACGAGGAGCTCTCACCGTCGCTTCTCGCGGCGGCAGAGCGAGGGCTGGCGCGTGACTTCGAGCCGGCGTTCGGCGGCTTCGGGGTAGCGCCGAAGTTCCCGCCCGCGTCGGCGATCGAGCTCCTGCTCCGGCGGGGCGGCCCGGAGGCGCTCGGCATGGTGCGGCGCACGCTCGACGGCATGGCGGCCGGTGGGCTCTACGACGTCGTCGGCGGAGGCTTCCATCGGTACTCCGTCGACGCGCGCTGGCTCGTGCCGCACTTCGAGAAGATGCTCTACGACAACGCGCTCCTGACCTCGGCGTACCTCCACGCGTGGCTCGTCACCGGGGAGGAGCGCTACCGGCGCGTCGTGGAGGAGACGGTCGGCTACCTCCTCCGCGAGATGCTGCTCGGCAGCGGAGGCTTCGCCTCTGCCCAGGACGCAGACACCGGCGGCGTCGAGGGCTCACCTACACGTGGACGCCGGGAGAGTGGGCAGCGCTGGACCTCGACGCCTCGCTGCTCGAGCCCTTCGAGCACGGCCGCTCGATCGTGCGCGGCGAGCTCGACGCCGAGACCCGGGCGCAACTCCTCGCGCGGCGCGCGGAGCGGCCCCAGCCCTTCCGGGACGACAAGGCGATCGCCTCGTGGAACGGGCTCGCGCTGGCCGGGCTGGCCGAGGCGGCGCGCCGGCTGGAGCGGCCCGACTGGCTGGCCGTCGCGGAACGGCTCGGGGCGTTTCTCCTCGGCCCTCTGCGCGGCGACGACGGACGCGTCCTGCGGAGCATCCGCGACGGCCGGGTCAGCGGCGCGGGGTTCCTCGACGACCACGCGAATGTCGCGCACGGGCTGCTCGAGCTCCACGTCGCGACCGGGGACGTGCAGTGGCTGCTCGAGGCGCGCCGCATCGCCGACGTGGCGATCGACCTCTTCGCCGACGAGGAGCGCGGCGGCTTCTTCCTCGCCCCGCGCGACGGTGAGGTGCTCGCGGCGCGCTCGAAGGACCTCGACGACGACCCGACCCCGTCGGGGAACTCGATGATGGCATCGATCCTCCTCCGCCTCGGCCGGATCTGGGGGGACGACGCGCTCGTCGAGCGCGCAGAGGGGACGTTGCGCCTGCTCGCCCCGGCGATGCAGCGCGTTCCCCGCGCGTTCGCCTGGGCGCTGTGCGCGCTCGACCTGGGCCTCGCACCGCCCCGGGAGCTCGCGATCGTCGGCGACGTCCGCTCGGAGGTCGCGCGTGCGGCGCTTCGGGAGTTCGCACCGCGTGCCGTCGTCGCCGTCGGCCCGTCGGAGCAGGTTCCGCTTCTCGCCGGGAAGGGGCTCGTCGACGGGCGGGACGCCGTGTACGTCTGCGAGCGGTTCGCCTGTCGTGCTCCGGCGACGCGGGCGGAGGACCTCGCCCGGCCGGGCTGAGCTCCGTGCCGGACGCCTGTGGGCTCGGACGAGGCGCGCACTGCCTGGCACGGAGCTGGCACGGAGCTGGCAGGAGGTGGCACGGAGCTGGGACAGAGCTGGCACAGAGGTGGCACAGAGGTGGCACGGACACGTCGCTCCGTTCCCGCTAGCGTCCGCACCCCGGGGGTGGGTGGGGGTTTGGGATGGGACCAGAAACCGTGTGCCGGCACGCGCGCACCGCCGGGCCCCGCACGTACGGACACCCGCTCGGACGAGCGGCGCGCAGCGCCGAACCGCTCGCGCCCACGACAGCTAGATTCCTGCGGATGGCGACGACCGAGGTGACCGGGGCGGAGGAGATCGCATGGGACCTCACCGATCTCTTCGCGGGCATCGACGACGCGGACATCGACGCCGCCCTCGCGGAGGCCGAGGCCGACGCGGCCGCGTTTCGCGAGCGCTACCACGGGAAGGTCGCGGAGCTCGATGCCGCGGGGCTGGCCGCCGCCGTCGCCGAGCACGAGCGGATCGAGTCGACCGTCGTCCGGCCGCTGACCTTCGCGCATCTCGTCTTCGCGACGAACATGGCCGACCCGGCCCGCGGCGCCCTCGTCGCCCGGCTCGGCGAGAAGGCGGCGGCGCTCGAGACGCAGCTCCTCTTCTTCGGGCTCGAATGGGCCGCCGCGCCGGACCAGGTCGCGGAGGCGCTTCTCGCCGAGGAGGTGCTCGACCGGTGGCGGCACCACCTCCGGTCGTTGCGGAAGTTCCGGCCCTATCTCCTGTCCGAGGCCGAGGAGCGGATCGTCACGGAGAAGACGGTCTCCGGCGTTTCGGCCTGGTCCCGGCTCTACGAGGAGCAACTCGGCGCGCTCCGCGTGCCGCTCGACGGTGACGAGGTCTCGCTCGAGACCGCGATGGCGCGGCTCTACGACGCCGATCGCGAAACGCGCCGCACCGCGGCAGAGGCGATCACCGTGGCGCTCGAGCCGGGGCTGCGAACGCGCACCTTCGTCTTCAACACCATCCTGCTCGACAAGTCGATCGACGACCGCCTGCGCAGCTACCCGACGTGGATCTCGTCGCGGAACCTCGCCAACGAGACGACGGACGAGGCGGTCGACGCGCTCGTCGAGGCGACCACGTCGCGGTATGACGTCGCGCAGCGCTACTACCGGCTGAAGGCGAGATTGCTCGGCGTCGACCGGCTCGACCACTACGACCGCTTCGCACCGCTCTCCACCGACACGGAGAGGGCACCGTGGGACGAGGCGAGGCGCATCGTCGTCGAGGCGTATACGCAGTTCTCGGAGGAGGCGGGTGCGATCGTGGCCCGTTTCTTCGACGACAACTGGATCGACGGACCGGTGCGACCCGACAAGCGGACGGGCGCGTTCTGCGCCACGACCGTTCCCGGAGTGCATCCGTACGTGCTCATGAACTACACGGGCGACCGCCGATCCATCCTGACGCTCGCGCACGAGCTGGGACACGGCCTGCACGGCGTCCTCGCGCAGCCGCTCGGGCTCTTCAACTCGTCGACGCCGCTCACGACCGCCGAGACGGCGTCGGTCTTCGGCGAGGCGCTCACGTTCCAGGCGCTGCTCGCCGGGGAGGACGATCCGCGGCGGCGCCTCGACCTCCTCACCGGGCGCATCGAGGACGCCATCGCGACGACGTTCAGGCAGATCGCGATGAACCGCTTCGAGCACGCGGTGCACACCGAGCGCCGGGAGCAGGGCGAGATCTCCTCCGAACGGATCGGCCAGCTCTGGCTCGACGCCCAGAACGCGCTGTTCGGTGACTCGGTCTCGACCGAGGGGTACACGCCCTGGTGGAGCTACATCCCGCACTTCACGGGCACTCCGGGCTACGTGTACGCCTACGCGTACGGCTATCTGTTCTCCCTCGCGATCTACCGCCGCTATGTCGACGAGGGCGAAGCGATGGTCGGCCCCTACCTCGACCTGCTGCGGGCAGGCGGCTCGCGATCGCCGGAGGAGCTCGCGAGGATCGTCGGGCTCGACCTCACCGATCCCGCGATCTGGGCAAGCGGGATCGACGCGCTCGCCGAGGAGCTCGACGAGGCCGAGCGCCTCGCCGGCGAGCTCGGCCCCGGCTGATCACGGCGCGACTCTCGGTTCTCGGCCGGCTTCCACCTCAGGCACGTACTCGCGCCAGTACTGCTCCATCTGTGTGAGCCGGGTTGCGCCGTGGGCAGGGTCGGCCGGGGCGATGTTGACCGCGCGGACGATCCACTCCGGGCTCGGTCCGCGGGCGACGTCGAGGACGTTGAGGCAGCCGGGCGCCTGCTCGAGACGGCCGAGGAACGTCCGCTCGCCGAGCAGCGCGTAGGAGAGGATCGCGCGGTTCACCGCGCCGTGCGCGACCACGAGCGCCGTGTCCCAGCGCTCGTCCGCGAGGAGGCGCTCCACGGCGGGCAGCACACGGTCGAAGAGCTCGCCGATGGTCTCGCCACCGAGGAAGCGCTTGTCGTTCGGGACGATCCCATGGAAGGCGTGCACGAACGCCTGCTCGAGCTCATCGGGCGGGATCGAGGCGAAGCGGTCGCCGGCGATCTCGCGGAGCTCCGGCCACGTCTCCACCTCGTGGCGCGGCGCGGCGAGCTCCGCCGTCTCCCGGGCACGGGCAAGCCCGCTCGCGATCACACGGTCCAGGTCGGCGTCTGCGAGCAGGGCGCAGGCCGCGTCCGCTTGGGCACGGCCCTCGTCGGTCAGCGGCACCTCGTCCGGCGCGACGGGCCGGCCCGCCCCGTCGAAGTACGCGACCGCACCGTGCCGCATCAGGTAGATCCGGCGCCGCTCCATGGATCAGGCGACGAGCGCGGCCAGCAGCCGGAGCGCCTCGGGCTGCCGCGCCTGGAGCACGAGCGTCGTCACGCCGCAGTCCCGGAACGCTGCGACGCGGTCGGCGATCCGGGCCCGGTCGCCCACGAGCGCAACCTCGTCCACGAGCGCATCGGGCACAGCCGCGATCGCCTCGTTCTTCTTGCCGGCGAGGTACAGGTCCTGGATCGCAGCCGCGTCCGCCGCGTAGCCGTACCGCTGGGCGAGCCGGGTGTAGAAGTTCTGTCCCTTCGCGCCCATGCCGCCGACGTAGAGCGCCAGCACGGGCTTGAGGAAGTCGCGCGCGACCTGGACGTCGGCGGCGTCGGTGACCACGACGGGGACCTGCGCGGCGAGGTCCCAACCCTCGGGCCGGCCGCCGCGACGCGCAAAGCCCTCCTCGAGCATCGGTAGGTGCGTCTCGGCGAAGCGCTCGGGCGAAAAGAAGAGCGGCAGCCAGCCGTCGGCGATCTCCGCGGCGAGCGCGACGTTCTTCGGGCCGATCGCGGCGAGATAGATCGGGACGTCGGCCCGCGGCGGGCGGACGATCAGCTTGAGCGGCTTGCCGAGCCCGGTCGCGCCGGCGCCCGTGTAGGGGATGTCGTAATGCGCACCGTGGTGCTCGAGCGGCTGCTCGCGGCGGAGGATCGTCCGGACGATCTCGACGTACTCTCGCGTGCGTGTCAACGGCTTCCCCCACGGCTCGCCGTGCCAGCCCTCGACGACCTGGGGCCCGCTCGTTCCGAGACCGAGAAGCACTCGGTTGCCCGAGAGGAGGTCGAGCGTCGCGACCGTGGCCGCCGTCGTCGCCGGCGTGCGAGCGGGCATCTGCATGATCGCGGTGCCGAGCTTGATCCTCTCGGTACGGCCGCCGATCCAGGCGAGCGGTGACACGGCGTCCGAGCCGTACGCCTCCGACGTCCACACGGAGTCGAAACCGCAGCGCTCGGCCTCCTCTGCGAGGCCGACCCAGTAACGTGGATCGTCGTATCCCAGTTGCAGTCCGAGCCGCACGAGACGATCCTACTCGGGTCGTGTCGCTCTTCCCGCCCGAGTATGTCGACGCCCGTGTCCGCTACCGCTCGTTCATGGAGGAGCACGTCTACCCGAACGAGGCGGTGTTCGGCCGTGAGGATGCCGCGGCACTTGCGCTCGTGGAAGAGCTTCGCCGCCGCGCGCGGGAGGCGGGGCTCTGGGCGCCACACGTTCCGCCCGAGGCGGGTGGCACCGGCCTCGGGTTTCTCTACTACGCCTGCCTGAACGAGGAGATCGGCCGCTCGACGTACGCTCAGCTCGTCTTCGGCTGCCAGGCCCCCGACGCGGGCAACGCGGAGATCTTGCACCTGTTCGGCACCGACGACCAGAAGCAGCGGTTCCTGCGGCCACTGGTCGCGGGAGAGGTGAGGTCGTTCTTCTCGATGACGGAGCCCGAGGTGGCGGGCTCCGACCCGACGCTGCTGCGCACGCGGGCGGTGAGGGACGGTGACGACTGGGTGATCGACGGGCACAAGTGGTTCTCGAGCGGTGCCGACGGCGCGGCGTTCGCCGTCGTGTTCGCGATCACCGACCCCGACGCGGAGCCGCACCGGCGCGGAACGATGATCCTCGTGCCCGTGGACGCTCCCGGCGTGGAGGTCAACCGGCCGGTGCCGGTGATGGGGCACGTCGGCCGGGGCTGGAGCACCCATTGCGAGGTGACGTACTCCGGAGTCCGCGTTCCGGTTGCGAATACGCTCGGCGGCGAGGGGGACGCCTTCCTGCTCGCCCAGAAGCGCCTTGGCCCGGGGCGGATCCACCACGTGATGCGATGGCTCGGGCAGATGCAGCGCGCGTTCGAGCTGATGTGCCGCTACGCGAACGAGCGGGAGGCGTTCGGCGGGCCGCTCGCCGACAAGCAGACGGTCCAGAACTGGATCGCCGACTCGGCCGCTGAGATCCAGGCCTGCCGCCTCCTGACGATGGACGCCGCCGGGAAGATCGACGCAGGGTCAGAGGCGCGGGTCGAGGTGTCGCTGCTCAAGTTCTACGCGGCCCGGGTGCTCTGCGACGTGATCGACCGGGCGATCCAGGTGCACGGCGCCCGCGGGCTGACCGACGAGACCCCGCTTGCGATGATGTCGATGATGGCGCGCGGTGCCCGGATCTACGACGGGCCGGACGAGGTGCACCGCATGGTTGTCGCGCGCCGGATCCTCCGCTCGTTCCGCGACGGCGAGGGGTGGACGTTCTCGTAACCGGGAGGTACGGGTTATGAGATCGCCGCTGCGGTCGCACCGGCGATCCGCCTGGCCACTGCTCCTGGAGCTCGACCTGTCCAGGGGCGTGGTGGAGACGCCCGCGACCAGCTCGCTCCGGGCCGTCGGCGCGCGGGCGGTGCCGTCCCTCCACGCGCTGCTCGACGCGCTGCGGCAGGCGGAGCGCGATCGGCACGTCGCCGGCCTGGTGGCGCACGTCGGACAGCGTCCGCTCAGCCTCGCCCAGTCCAGCGAGCTGCGCAACGCCGTGGCGCGCTTCTGTCGGTCCGGGAGGGTCGCGGTGGCCTGGACGGAGAGCTTCGGAGAGCTCGGCGCCGGCAACGCTGGCTACCACCTGGCGACGGCGTTCGAGGAGATCTGGCTGCAGCCGATGCGCTCGCCGCGCTGGGCCTGCCGCCCGCCGCGGGCATCCTCACGCTGCCGGTCATGTGGGAGCTCTCGTGAGGCGAGCCCAGGCGCGCCCGGCCCGGTGTCAGACACTACTTCTGTCAAGTGCACCACCGCACACCAGCTTGGTCACGATCGCTCGACAGCCGAGGTCAGGCTGCGGTGGGGGCGCTCGGCGCCTCGACGAGGCGTACGGAGACCCCTCCGCTCTCGTCCGGAGTGCCGAGGACGAATGCGATGAATCGTTCACGAGCGTCTGCCGGGTCGTGACCGAAGTGTCCGAGGATCTCGCCCACACGCAGGTACTCCGGTGCCAGAACGAGGCCGATCGTCGCCGGGAAGCTCGTCCAGCGTGCGTCGAAGGGCGACGAGCATAGCCCGGCCTCGACGGGGTTGCGTGCCACGTAGCGGACAGTCGTGCGGAACTGCTCCCCGGTTTTCTGAAGGACGGCGCCGAAGCGGTTGTCGAAAACGTGCGCCGTCCGACCCCAGCGCCTGTCGAATCGCAGCGCGTACCGTTGGTTCAAGCGCTGCATGAACTCCGAGAGACCTCCGGGCGGGCATCGGAAGATGCCATGCCAGTGGTTCGGCATCAGCGACCAGCCGAATGTGTCCAGCCTGTGCTTCCGGATCGCAGCAGCGAGCAACATGTCGAACTCGATGTAGTCGCCTTCGTTGAGGAAGATCGCCTGGCGGTTGCTACCACGGGCGAACACGTGGTAGATCGCACCTTCGACCCATGCCCGCGGAGACCGCGCCATCTGTTCAACGTACAGGCAACAGCGGGCGCATCTAACGGTGTGGATCGATTGGCACAGAATCGGCACAGAGCTCCTCCTGACGGACACCGGTGTCTGACACCGCATCACCGGCACATTGCCCGCCGTCGCCTCAGATCTCCCGGGACCGCGCCGGTTCGTTGTGCTGACGGGTCGAGATTCCCTCGCAGCCGTAGGCCCGGCGGAGAGCCAACCCGGTGCGCCGGGGACGCTTCGTGGATGGCGCCGGCCAGCGCCGTTCCCACTGCGTCCATGTTCTCGACGTGCCCTGGTTGGGACGACGCTGACGTGTCCGGCATTCCGCTTCCACCAGCGTGACGCGATCTACGCCGTGGTGACGGACGTCCGATCGACGACGTCGTCCTGCACGGCGAACGGCGCGTCGTCCTGCCCGGCGACGATGGCGCAGAACGGGCGCTCGTACCCGGGCGCCTCGTGGCTCGGGAAGCTCGCAGTCGGCGTCACGCCGACAGAGGCGGCGGGAGGCCGACGGAGCGGTCGCCCTCGCGGCGTGGGCCGGGGAGGGTCGGGAAGCGGAAGTCGAGGGGCGGGCGACCCGGCTGGACGACCCAGGCGTGGCCGGTCTCGCCCGACGAGAGGGCGACCCAGGCTGCCTCGGCGACCTCCGCCGCCGTGAGCAGCGGAAAGCCGGTCTTCACGAGAGCCGAGCGCGCGGTGTCTGACACCATCGGCGTGTCGACGAACCCGGGGCAGACCGCGTTGATCGAGATACCGCGAGCCGCGAGCGCCGGGGCGGCGCTGCGCACGAAGCCGACGACGGCGTGCTTCGTGAGGCCGTACACGGGGTCGTCCGGGACTGCCGTCAGCCCGGCGAGTGACGCCGTGCAGACGATCCGACCGCCCGCGCGCATGACCCGTACCAGCCGGCGCACGCCGAGTACGACCCCGTCGACGTTGGCCGCGATCGCGCGGCGGTAGCCGTCGATCGTCAGGTCGGCCGGATCGGGCGGCCCGCCGAGAACGCCGGCGTTGAGGCACGCGACGTCGACCGGCCCGACCTCGTCCCAGCGCTCCGGGTCGGAGACGTCGAATCCCGTCACGACGTCGAGCGACTCCACCTCGAAGCCTTCGGCCCGCAAGCGGGCGACGAGTGCCGCACCGATCCCGGATGCTCCACCCGTGACGAGCGCGCGGCTCACGGCACGAGCACCACCTTGCCCGTCGAGCGGCGGTCCGCGACGAGCCGCAGCGCCGCGTCGGCCTCGGCGAGCGGGTACGTCGCGCCGACCACAGGAGTCAGGGAGCCGCCGGCCCAGCGCTCGAGCAGCTCTCCGGCCGCTTCGCGGACGAGGCCGGGCCGAAACCGCATCAGGCGCCCGAGGTAGAACCCCGCGACCGAGGCGTTGCGGCCGACGAGGCGCGCCGGGTCGACCGTCGGCCAGGCGCCTCCGGCGAAACCGACGCCGACGATCGTCCCGAGCGGCCGGAGCAGCTCGAGCCCCGCCGCGAAGACCTCGCCGCCCACCTGGTCGAGGATCACGTCGAACGGCTCGACGCCGGCGAGCTCCTCGTACGTCAGAACAGAGACCGCGCCCAGACCGAGCACGTGGCCGGCCTTCTCCGGCGAGCCCACGGCGCCCACGGCCTCCGCGCCGAGCGCCCGCGCGACCTGCACCGCCGCGCTCCCGACGCCGCCCGCCGCGGCGGTGACGAGCACGCGGGCGCCGGGACGCACCACCGCCTGCCGCGTCAGCGGGATCCAGGCCGTGAGGAAGGCGAGCAGGAACGCCGCGCCCTCTTCGAACGACGCCCCGTGCGGAAGGTCGAAGAGCCAGTCGTCGTCGGCGACGGCCCGCTCTGCGTAGCCGCCACCCTCCGCCCGCACGAACCCGATCACGCGCCGCCCCTCCGCGGTGACCCCCGCGATCTCGGAGCCGGGGACGAACGGGAGCGGCGGCGCCTGGGGGTAGCGGCCCTCCCGGATCAGGACGTCGGCGTAGTTGACGCCGGCGGCGCGCACCTCGACGACCGTCTGCCCTTCTGCAGGCTCCGGATCCGGCACGTCACGGAGCTGGAGCCGCCGCTCCTCGTCGAGGACGACCGCTCTCACGCCGGAACGCCTACCGTCCGGAGAACACCGGCGCGCGCTTCTCGATGAACGCGGCGATGCCCTCGGCACCGTCCTCGGAGCGGAGGCAGCGGACGAAGCCGTCGGCCTCGCGCCGCAGGCCCTCGTCGAGGGGCAGGTCGCGCGTCGTCCGTGCAAGCTCGCGGAGCACGGCGACCGCATGGGGCGACTGCGCGGCGATCCCCGAGGCGATCCCCACGGCCGCCTCGTCGAGCTCGGCGACGGGGACGACCTTCTCGACGAGGCGCCAGGCGTACGCGGTCTCCGCGTCGACGAATTCGCCGGTGAGGTTGAGGAACATCGCGCGGCCGTGGCCGACGAGCCGCGGGAGCCGTTGCGTGCCGCCGCCGCCGGGGATCAGCCCGAGCTTGATCTCCGGCTGCCCGAGGCGGGCGTCGTCGGCGCAGACGCGGATGTCGCAGCACATCGCGAGCTCGAGCCCGCCACCGAGGCAGAAGCCGCGGATCGCGGCGACGAACGGCGTCGCCGCGGCATCCATCCGGCGTCCCAGCCGCTGGATCCCGCGGGCCGAGCCGCCCTCGGTGGCCGACTCGCGGAGCGCAGGGAACTCCTTGATGTCGGCGCCGGCGACGAACGCCCGCTCACCGGCGCCGCGAAGCACGATCGCGCGCACGTCTGCATCGGTGTCGAGGGCGTCTATCTCGGTCTCGAGCTCTTCCAGCAGGCTCGACGAGAGTGCGTTCATGGGCGGGTTGTCGATCGTGACGAGCGCGACCGCGTCCTGCCGCTTCGAGGAGATGTAGGTGCTCATCCGGCTGTTCTAGCGATTATCGGCGCCCCGGCGTGCGCCAACCGCCCCGGGGCGCGGCCGTGCCGAGCGCCGGAGCATCGGTCAGCCACCGAGCAGATGGCTCGCGACCTCGCCGCGGAGCTGAGCGGACGAGGCTTCCCAGGTCTGGATCGCGAGCGCACGCTTGTACAGCCGGTGCAGCACGTGCTCCCAGGTGAAGCCGATCCCGCCGTGCACCTGGATCGCGCGCTCGCAGGCCAGGACGGCGGCGTCGGCCGCGTCGGCCTTCGCCGCGGCGGCCGCGACGGGCGCTTCCGGCTCGTCCTGTGCGACACACCACGCCGCCCACCACGCGAGCGAGCGGGCCAGCTCGATCTCGGCGTGGGAGCTTGCGAGCGGGTGCGCGACTGCCTGGTAGGAGCCGATCCGGCGCCCGAACTGCTCGCGGTCGGCGACGTACGCGATGCTGAGCTCGAGTGCGCGGGCGCCGACGCCGACAGCCTCGAGCGCAAGGATCGCGAGCGAGCGCGTGCGCACCGCCGGCAGGACGTCGGAGGCGCAGAGCGCGCGGCCGGCCGCGCCGCCGGAGACGACGCCGAGCGGACGGCTCTCGTCGCTCGTCGCAAGAATCTCGCGCTCCGCCCCCTGGAGCTCCCAGATCGTGTCGCCGCCCACGACCCCGACGTGCGTGGCCGTGTCGAGATCGGGGACGAGCGGGCCGAGCGCGAGCGTCCAGCTTGCCTCGCCGGCCGCGACGGCGACCTGGTCCTCCACCGGCAGGAAGGGGAGGAGCGTCGACGTCGACCAGAGCGGCGCGTGCAGGAGCGCACGGCCCGCCTCCTCGTGGAGCACCGCCTCCTCGAGGAAGCCGAGGCCCGCTCCGCCGTGCTCCTCGGCGACGGCGGCACCCGTCCAGCCGAGCTCCGCGAGCTCGCTCCACGCAGGCTCGGCGTTCGTCTCGAGGAACCCGCGCGCCTGGGCGCGAAGCTCGTCCTGGAGGGGCGTGAACGAGAGGTCCATCAGCGCGACCTCGGCAGGCCGAGGACACGCTCGGCGAGGATGTTGCGGAGGATCTCCGAGGTGCCTGCCTCGATCGTGTTCCCGCGGCTCCGGAGCTGCTGCAACGTCCAGTAGCCGCCGTAGGGGGCATTCGGGGGCAGGAGCTGGGCGTCGGGGCCGAGCAGCTCGAGCGCGAGCTTCGTCACGCGCTGGTTCGCCTCCGACCACTGGAGCTTGAGGATCGACCCCTCGGGCCCTGGGATACCGGTGCGTTCGAGCGCCGAGAGCGAGCGGTACGCGGTGACGCGCAGCGCCTGGAGATGCGTCCACTCGCGGGCGATCGCCTCCCGCTGCGCCGGCGTCGCGCCACGGTCGGCGGCGAGCGCGAGCAGCTTCCGCACCTGCACCTCGAGCCGTGCGACGAGCGCGAAGCCGAGCGTGCCGCGCTCGTGGAGGAGCGTCGTCATCGCGACGTCCCAGCCGCCGCCCACGTCGCCGATCACGTTCTCGAGCGGCACCGCGACCCCGCTCAGGAAGATCTCGTTGAACTCGGCCTCCCCGGTGATCTGCCGGAGCGGGCGCACGTCGACGCCCTGGGCGTGCATGTCGACGATGAGGAACGTGAGGCCGGCGTGGCGCTCCGACGCGGGATCGGAGCGGGCGAGCAGGATGCAGAAGTCGGCGATGTGCGCGTGCGACGACCACACCTTCTGACCGTCGAGGACGAACCGGTCGCCTTCGAGTCGCGCCGAGGCGCGGACGCCCGCGAGGTCAGAGCCCGCGCCCGGCTCCGAGAACCCCTGGCACCAGATCTCCTCCGCGGCCAGGAGGGGCTGCAGGTAGCGGGCCTTCTGCGCCTCGGTACCGCGCGTGATGATCGTCGGCCCCGCCATCCCGAGCCCGATCACGCCGATGTGGGGCGGTGCCTCCGCGCGGGCCTCCTCCTCGAGATAGATCGCCTGGAAGCGGGGGGCGAGGCCGCGGCCGCCGTACTCCTCGGGCCACGAGATCCCGACCCAGCCTCCGTCGTACAGGGCGCGGCTCCAGGCCTTGAGGTCGGAGCCCTCGAAACGCGCCTCGCCGCCGGGGTGCGCGCGCAGCTGGTCGGGCAGGTTCGCGTCGAACCAGGCGCGGACCTGCTCGCGAAAGCGTGCTTCGTCCGGCGTGTCGCGGAAGTCCATGGGTGCGATGCTAGAGCGTCCGGGCGGGCGTTTCACCGAGAGCCGTCTGCCGACCCGTAACGACCCCGCAACATGGGGGTCTGGGTCGCCGTCTACCATCGGTCAACGGGCGCGCCGCCCGGCGCCGCTCGCATCCGACGTCGACACGAGGAGCACACATGTCCGCACCGGAAAGCGAGCCCACCACTCCGGCGACGCCTTTCCCGCCCGAGAGCGTGGACGAGCATGACCCCGACCGCCCGCGCGCGCTGCTCGAGGAGGCGCTCGTCGAGGTGAAGCGCGTGATCGCCGGGCAGGACGAGATGCTCGAGCGCGTCCTCGTCTGCCTCGTCGCCGGCGGCCATCTCCTCATCGAGGGCGTTCCCGGCCTCGCCAAGACGCTCACGATCAAGACGACGGCGGCGGTGCTCGGGGGCTCGTTCCGGCGCATCCAGTTCACGCCCGACCTCGTCCCGTCCGACCTCGTCGGGACCCGCGTGTACCGCCCCGACCAGGGGGCTTCGAGACCGACCTCGGGCCGGTCTTCTGCAACTTCCTCCTCGCCGACGAGATCAACCGCGCGCCCGCCAAGGTGCAGTCGGCGCTGCTCGAGGTGATGCAGGAGCATCAGGTCACCATCGGCCACGACACGCACGTCGTGCCGTCTCCCTTCCTCGTGATGGCCACCCAGAACCCGATCGAGTCCGAGGGGACGTACCCGCTCCCCGAGGCGCAGGTCGACCGGTTCATGCTCAAGGTGCTCGTCGGCTATCCCGAGCGGGACGAGGAGCTGACCGTCGTGCATCGCTCGCTCGAGGACCCCGTCGAGGTTCGGCAGATCGTGCCGCTGGCGCAGCTCGCGGAGCTACAGCGGGCGGTCAGGGAGATCTACGTCGATCCCGGCCTCGTCAGCTACGCCGTCAGTCTCGCGGCCGCGACCCGTGAGCCGGCCGCGTTCGGCCTCGAAGCCATCGGCGAGCTCGTCGCCTACGGTGCCAGCCCGCGCGGCCCCATCGCGCTCGTGCAGAGCGCCCGCGCGCTCGCGCTCGTCCACGGACGCGAGTACGTCATTCCCTCGGATCTCCGCTCGCTCGTGAAGGATGCGTTCCGGCATCGGCTCGTGCTCACCTACCAGGCGCTCGCCGAGGAGCGCACGGCCGACGACGTGCTCGACGCGGTGATCGCGGCCGTTCCGCAGCCGCGGCTCGAGCTCGGGAGGCCGGCCGCCGCGTGATCCGCGTCCTGAAGGCGCTCGGCACCGAGCCGACGGCCGACCGCCCCGGGCCGGGGCCGGTCTCGGAGGGTCTGCTCAAGGCGCTCGAGCTGACCGTCGCGCGCCGGGTGGACGGCCTGCTCGCGGGAGATCACCGCTCGTCGTTGCTCGGTCGCGGGACCGAGCTCGCGCAGGTACGGCCGTACGTCCCCGGCGACGACGTCCGGCTGATCGACTGGAACGTCACGGCCCGAACGACCGAGCCGCACGTGCGCGTTCACCTCGCGGAGCGCGTGCTCGTCACCTGGATCGTGCTCGACCTGTCCCCGTCGATGACGTTCGGCACCGCGACCCGGCGCAAGGCGGATGTTGCGCTCGGCGTGACGCTCGCCGTCGGCCACGCGGCCACTGTCCGCGGCAACCGCGTCGGGCTCGTCGGCTTCGGCGGCAGCGCCGAGCGGGTGCTGCCGCCGACGCAGGGCCGGGCCGGGCTCGTCGGCCTGCTCCTCGCGCTGCGCGAGGGCCACGAGCCGGATGGCACCGCCGGGATGCCGCTCGCGCAGGCGCTCACACGCGTCGCCGGCGCGGCCCGCCAGCGGGCGCTCGTGGTCGTCGTCTCCGACTTCCGTGGGCCGCGGGACTGGCGCCGGGCGCTGCTGCGGCTCGCGGGTCGCCATCAGGTTGTCGCGATGGAGATCCGCGACCGCCGCGAGCAGGCACTCGAGCCCGTCGGCACGCTCTGGCTCGTCGACCCCGAGAGCGGGAACGAGCTGCAGGTGGACACGAACGACGGCGCGCTCAGGCGCCGGTTCGCGGAGGCCGCGGCCGCCGAGCGAGCCACGGTCGCCCACGACCTCGCGAGCGCCGGCGTCGCCCATGCCGTCCTCTCGACGGACGGCGACTGGCTCCGGGACCTCGCGCTGTTCCTCCGGAGGCACCGCAGGTGACGTTCGGGTGGCCGCTCGCGCTCGTCGGCCTCGCGCTGATTCCCGCGCTCGCGGCTGTCTACGTGGCCGCGGGCCGCCGGCGCCGGCGCGCCGCCGCGCGCTTTGCGAACCCCGCGCTCGTTCCGAACCTCGTGCCCTCGTCGCCCGCCTGGCGACGCCACGTCGCGCCGGCGCTCGCGCTCGCGGCTCTGGCGCTGCTCGTCGTCGGCATCGCGCGTCCGCACGTCGTCCGCAGCGTCACCCGCGACGAAGCGACGGTGGTGCTCGCGATCGACGTCTCGCGCTCGATGGCCGCGCAGGACGTCCAGCCCTCCCGGTTCGAGGCCGCGAAGCGTGCCGCGCTCGTGTTCCTCGACCAGCTACCGGGCAACTACAGCGTCGGGATCGTCTCCTTCTCGACCTCGGCGGACCCGGTGCTGCCGCCCACGACCGACCGGGAGGCGGCAAAGACCGCCCTCGCCGAGCTGCGGCTCGGGTCGGGAACGGCGATCGGGAACGCGATCGCGCGCTCCGTCGACCTCGCGCTCGACCAGCGCCCCGGCCGACAGGCGGAGCCCGCCTCTTCGCAGCGCGCACCCGCTGCCGTCCTTCTCCTCTCCGACGGGGCGCAGACGGCGGGCACGATCCGGCCGGGGCCGGCGGCGCAGCGCGCGCGGCGGCTCGGGGTTCCCGTCTCCACGGTGGCGCTCGGTACGGGGAACGCCGTCGTCGAGGTGCCGCGTCCGGGCGGGCTCTCCGAGCGGGTCACGGTCGCGCCCGACGTCTCGACGCTTCGTCTCGTCGCGCGCACGACGGGCGGCTCGTTCTCGGCCGCCCCCGACGCGGCGCGGCTCGAGTCGGTGTACCGGGAGCTCGGCACGCGGCTCGCGCGCGACCGCAAGCGCGTCGAGGTGACCTCCGCCTTCGCGGCCGGCGGCGCCGTGCTGCTCTTGATCGGCGGCACGCTCTCGTCGCTCTGGTTCCGGAGGGTGCTGTGAGCCTGCGCCTAGGGCTCGCGCTGGTGCTCGCGGCGTCGGTCGCCGCCGTCCTCGGCCGCCCGCCAGACGGTCGCGCCGCCGACGAGTGCAAGGGTCTCCAGACGTGCCTCCCCGTCACCGGGCCGTGGGTGGCGATTCCGGCCCCGACGCGTGGCGGGCCGTCCACGGTCGTGTGGCAGCTGCGCTGTCCGCTCCCGGGTTACGTCGTCGCCGGGATCGACGCGCGTGTGTCGGATCGCGCGATCGACGTCAGCATCCGCGGCGAGAACGGCTCTCCTGTCTCACCCGGCGTCACGACCGGTCGGGAGGTCGTCTTCAGCGCGCTCTACACCGGCGCGGCGGCACGTGCGACGGCGTTCCAGCCGTTCATCGGCTGCATCCCGACGTCGGGCGGCGGCGGGCGCGGCGAGACGGCGTACCGGCGCCCGGCCGCGTTCGCGCCCGTGAAGGCGCTCGACCGGCGCGTCGTCCGCAAGCGCCTCGTCTCGGGCGCCTCGGTGCGGGCGATCGGCGGGTGCCCGGCCGGGACGCGGCTCCTCGGCACGAGTCACGCGTATGCGTTCAGCACCGAGACCGAGCCCGGACAGACGCTCCTCCGCGCCGTGACCGTCCGGCGGACCGTCACCGGGAGGCGTGTGGTCGCCGTCGCCGCGGTCTCGCCGACAGTGCCGCAGACCATGCGCGTCGACCTCCAGCTCCACAGCCTCTGCTCGCGAGGGGCGCGATGAGCTTCGAGGCGCCCGCGCTGCTGGCCACGCTGCTCGTGGTGCCGCTGGCGGCGCTCGGGTACTGGCTCCTGCAGCGCCGCCCGCCTCGCTACGCGGTGCGCTACACGAACCTCGAGGTGCTCGCCGGCGTGGCCGGCGGGCGCCGTGCATGGCGCCGTCACGCTCCCGTAGCGCTCCTGCTCGCGGCGCTGACGGCGCTCTGCGTCGCGTTCGCCCGACCGACGGTCACGGTGAAGGCGCCGAACGAGCGGGCGAGCGTCGTGCTCGTCGTCGACACGTCCGGATCGATGCGGGCGACGGACGTCAAGCCGACACGGCTGGCCGCGGCGAAGCGGGCGATGCACTCGTTCCTCGAGCGTGCCCCGTCGTCGCTGCGCGTCGGGATCGTCTCGTTCTCGGACGAGGCGCAGGTGGTCGTCCCGCCGACGGTCGACCGCGCCCGGCTCGAGCAGGGAATCGACGTGCTCGGCCCGGGGTTCGGAACGGCGCTCGGCGACGGGATCGCGCGGGCCGTCGAGCTCGCCCGCTCGGCCACGGGACGCGCGGCGGACGGAGTGGCCGCGCCGCCGCGGGCGCAGCTCCGGGATGACAAGGGCCGGGCGCTGGCGTCGATCCTGCTCCTCTCGGACGGCGCGCAGACGCGCGGCCTCCTGAGCCCCGGCCAGGGGGCCGAGCGCGCGCAGACGGCCGGCGTCCCGGTCTTCACGGTCGCCCTCGGTACCGACGGCGGCACGATCCTCGCGGGCCCACCCGGTCAAGAGCAGGTGATTCCCGTGCCGCCCGACCGCGAGACGCTTGGCGCGATCGCCGAGTACACGGGTGCCGAGTCGTTCGACGCCCAGAGTGCCGCCGCGTTGGAGAAGGTCTACGCCGGGCTCGGGTCGCGGGTCGGCCGTGAGGACAGCCCCTCGCGAGGTGACCGCCCTCTGGGTGGCCGCGGGGGCGTTGCTGCTGTCGGGCGCGGCGGGGCTCTCGCTCGTCGGCGCGCCCAGGCTCGCCTGACCCGCGAACCCTCACAAAGCGCTGACAAGGCGCCGTTACGATCGGCCGCGTCCGAGATCCCGAACCGCAAGGAGCCCGACCGGATGTCCAGGAAGATCGCGTTCGCGCTGACGGTGCTCGCCCTCGCACTCGCCACGGGTGCTACCGCCGCGCTTGCGGGCCCGACCCGTTCGTCGGCCGACCCGGGCGTGACGCAGACGTCGATCCTCCTCGGCACGACCGCACCGCTCACCGGGCCCGCCTCGGCCTACGCCTCGGTCGCACGCGGCGCGGACGCGTACTTCAAGTACGTCAACGCGCGCGGCGGCGTCAACGGTCGCAAGATTCAGAACACGATCGTCGACGACGCCTACAACCCCGCGCAGACCGTGCAGGCGACGAGGCAGCTCGTCGAGCAGGACAAGGTGTTCGCGATCTTCAACGCGCTCGGGACGGAGCAGAACCTCGCGGTGCGCGACTACCTGAACGCAGAGAAGGTGCCCCAGCTCTTCGCCGCCTCCGGCGCGACGGCCTTCGGCAGCGACGCGGCCAGGTACCCGTACACGATCGGGCTCCAGCCCAGCTACCGGTCCGAGGGCTGGGTGCTCGGCAAGTACCTCGCCCGCACGCAGGGCACCGCCAGGGTCGCGGTGCTGTTCCAGAACGACGACTACGGGAAAGACCTCCTCCGCGGGCTCAAGAAGGGCATCGAGCGCTCACGCGTGCGGATCGTCGCGGCGCAGCCGTACGAGGTGACCGCGAGCGACGTGCAGGCCCAGGTCGCGAGGTTGCGCTCCGCCGGCGCAAACGTCTTCGCCGTGTTCGCGACGCCGAAGTTCTCGATCCAGGCCTTCGTCTACGCGAACAAGCTGGGCTGGAAGCCCAAGCTGTCGCTGGCCAACGCCGTCTCGTCCGCGTCGAACATCATGCAGCTCGCCTCCGAGGGTGGCTCGAACGACGTCGTCGAGGGCTCGGTCTCGATCGCCTTCCTCAAGGATCCGACCGACCCCAAGTGGAAGGACGACTCCGCGATGAAGCTCTACCGCACGGTCATGAAGCGCCACGCGCCCGGGGCCGACGTCGACGACGTGTACCACGTGTACGGCATGGCGGCGGCGTGGACCGCGGTCGAGGCGATCCGCAAGGCCGGCAGGGACCTGACGCGCGAGGGCGTGATCAGGGTCGTCGGCTCGATGAACCTCTCCGGCAACCCGTTCCTGCTGCCGGGGATCGCGCTCAAGACCGGCCGAGGCGACCACTTCCCGATCGAGCAGATGGTGCTCCAGCGCTGGCACAAGGGCAGCTGGAAGAGCTTCGGCGGGATCTGGGGCTACCGCGGCGCGTAGCGCGTCCTCGCTCGTCCAGGCCGGCGGTTCCGGCGTGCCCCCGGCCGTGCCTTCGCGTATGCTCCCGGCTCCGGTGCGAGGAGACCGCCCGGCGACAACCCACCGCCGATGGCACACCTCGTCTCCGAGCTCCTCACTGCGCCGCTGAACGACCTGATGGCCGACGCCCGGCGCGTCCGCGCACGGGGCACGGGCACGCTCGTCACGTACTCGCCGAAAGTCTTCGTTCCGCTGACGACGCTCTGCCGCGACGTGTGCGGCTACTGCACCTTCGCGCGGCCGCCGCGGCGCGGCGAGCGGGCGTACCTCACCGAGGACGAGGTGCTCGCGATCGCGCGGGCGGGGGCCGAGGCCGGCTGCACGGAGGCGCTGTTCACACTCGGCGACCGGCCCGAGGCCCGGTACCGCGTCGCGCGCGAGGAGCTCGCGGCGCTCGGCTGTGCGACGACGCTCGAGTACCTCGCCCGGTGCGCGCGGCGGGTGCTCGACGAGACGGGGCTGCTGCCGCACCTCAACCCGGGCGTGATGACGCGTGAGGAGCTTGCCGCGCTGCGGCCGGTGGCGGCGTCGATGGGGCTCATGCTCGAGACGACCGCCGAGCGACTCGCGGCTCGCGGCGGCCCGCACTGGGCGTCGCCGGACAAGGTGCCGGCACGCCGTCTCGAGACGATGCGTCTCGCCGGGGAGCTCGCGATTCCCTTCACGAGCGGCATCCTGGTCGGGATCGGCGAGACGAGGGAGGAGCGGATCGAGGCTCTCCTCGCGCTGCGCGAGCTCGCGGGCGAGCGCGGCCACCTGCGCGAGGTGATCGTCCAGAACTTCCGTGCCAAGCCTGGGACGCGGATGGCCGACCGCCCGGATGCGACGGTGGAGGAGCACCTCTGGTCGGTTGCGGTCGCCCGGATCGTGCTCGGTCCCGACGTCCACGTGCAGGCGCCGCCGAACCTCGCCTACGACGACTTTCCGCTCCTGCTCGACGCGGGGATCGACGACTGGGGAGGCGTCTCGCCGGTGACCGTCGATCACGTCAACCCCGAGGCGCCGTGGCCGGCCGTCGAGCGGCTCCGTGAGGCGTGCCGCTCGCGCGGGCTCGAGCTCGCGCCGCGGTTGCCGCTGTACCCCGAGCACGTGGCCGACCTGGAGCGTTGGGCCGACCCGGCGGTCGCGCCGGCGATCAGGCGGGCAGCCGACGCCCACGGTCTCGCGCGCGAAGATCGCTGGGCGCCCGGAGAGCCGGTTTCCGTGCCGTTCGTCGTCGGCCGTGACCCGGCACCGGTCGGGCTCTTGGGCGAGGAGCTCGGAGAGGAGGAGCTCGTCCGCCTCTTCGCCGCGCGCGGGAGAGAGCGCGAGCGTGTCTTCGCGGCGGCCGACGCGCTCCGGCGGGAGACCTGCGGCGACGACGTCACGTACGTCGTCACCAGGAACGTCCAGTACACGAACGTCTGCTACTTCCGCTGCGGCTTCTGCGCGTTCTCGAAGGGCAAGCTCGCCGAGAACCTGCGTGGGCCTGCCTATCTCGTTCCCGAGGAGGAGATCGTCCGGCGGGTCGAGGAGGCGTGGGAGCGCGGTGCGACCGAGGTCTGTCTCCAGGGCGGCATCCACCCGTCCTTCACCGGTGACTACTACGCGGGCGTCGTCTCGGCGATCAAGGACGCAGTCCCCGGGATCCACGTCCATGCCTTCTCCGCGCTCGAGGTCTGGCAGGGCGCGGCGACGCTGGGCCTCGATCTCGAGCCGTACCTCACGCGGCTCCGCGATCTCGGTCTCGGCTCGCTCCCGGGGACGGCTGCGGAGATTCTCGACGACGAGGTGCGGGCGATCATCTGCCCGGACAAGGTGACGACCGACCAGTGGCTCGAGGTGCACGGGGCGGCGCACGCGGTGGGGCTGCGCTCGAACGTGACGATCATGTTCGGCCACGTGGAGCGAACCGTGCACTGGGCGCGGCACCTGCTCCGGGCGCGTGCGCAGCAGGCCCGCTCGGGCGGCTTCACCGAGCTCGTGCCACTGCCGTTCGTCCCCATGGAGGCGCCGATCTACCTCAAGGGACGGGCGCGGCGGGGCCCGACGTTCGGCGAGACGCTGCTTCTTCACGCGGTCGCGCGGCTCGCGCTCCACCCCTCGATCACGAACATCCAGGCGAGCTGGGTCAAGCTCGGGCCGGAGGGCGTCCGGCAGGCGCTCGCCGCGGGCGTCAACGACCTCGGCGGCACGCTGATGAACGAGTCGATCTCCCGCGCAGCGGGCTCGGAGTGGGGGCAGGAGCTGCCGCCCGAGGCGATGGAGGAGCTGATCCGCTCGGCCGGCCGCCGGCCGCGACAGCGGACGACGACCTACGGCACCCCGCCGCGGGAGCAGGTGCGGCGCTCGTTCGGTGCCGCCCCGCTCGCCGAGCCCCTCAACCCGCCGGTGCGCGACGCGGGGCTCCGGCGGCCCGGGAAGCTGCTGCGGCCGGCGGCGCTCGCCGGCTGAGCGCAGGTCGATGACCACCGACTGGCTCGCGTGGCACCGCGACTACGAGGATCCTTCTTCCCAGCTCTCCCGGCGTCTCGTGGTCGTCCGACGGCGCGTGGGCGAGTCGCTCGACGCCCTCGGCGCCGACGCGCGACGCGTCCTGAGCCTCTGCGCAGGCACAGGCGGGGACCTGCTGCCCGAGCTCGCTGCGCGCCCGCGTCTCTCGCCGGAGACGCTGCTCGTCGAGGCGAACGCCGAGCTCGTCGACGCGGCGCGCGCGGCCGCCGCCTCGGCCGCTCTCGACCACGTCCGCGTGCGCTGTGCCGACGCCGGCCGACTCGCGTCGTTCGCGGACGTCCTCCCCGTCGACCTGCTCCTCCTCTGCGGGATCTTCGGCAACCTGTCCGGGCGGGACATCCAGCGAACGGTCTCGGCCGCGCCGGGGATGCTGCGACGCGGCGCTCTCGTGGTCTGGACGCGCGGCCGCTTCGAGGGCGAGGACCTCCGCCCGACCGTCCGGCGGTGGTTCGTCGACACGGGCTTCGACGAGGTCGCCTACGACGGCGAGCCCGAGTCGTACGGCGTCGGAGTCGCCCGGTGGGCCGGCCCGGGGCCGGGGGGACGCGAGGTGCCGGAGCGACTCTTCACGTTCGTCCGCTGAGCTCGCTGGGCGCGTCGCGCCGTCGACGCCCGATCGCGTCGACAGCCAGCGCGGGGGCGCGGAGCGCCAGTCGCGGAAGGGCCGTGCGGGCGTGGGCGAGCGCCGCGTCGAGGCCCTGGGCGGCGCTCTGCCCGTGAAGGCCCTCGCCGTGACCGACGAGGAGATGCTCCGGCACGAACGGAGAGAGCGCGTCGCGCGGTGGCCGGAGCCGCAGCAGGGGGTGCACGCCGGCGCGATCGCCGCCCGCGGCGAAGAACGGGTTCGTGCCGACCGCTTCCGCCACGACCAGCGTCCGCTCGGAGGGCCACCAGAGCGCGATCTCGCGCCAGCGTCGCGTCTGCCGCACGGCGACGGGCTCGAACGGGCTGTCCGGCAGCACGTCGGGAACGAGAAGGTGGGGGACGCCGAGCTCGGTCGCGATCGAGGCGCAGTCGCGGTGGTGGCGGTCGAGAAGCTGTAGCACGGCCCGCGGCGCCCCGAGCTCGGCCGCCCGCAAGAGCGCAGGTGCGTGGCGGACGGGGTCGACGAGCCAGACCCGGCCACGCTCGGCAAGCGCGTGCGACGTGCGGGTCATCGGCTCGTCGACGATCCACGAGAAGCCGGCGGCGCCACGGTCGTCGCAGAAGCGAATGCGCACAGGGAGAGGCTACGCACTCCTGGTCGGCGCGCCGGCTCGCGACCGGGTCCGGGGTCGCGGCCGGTACGTGCCAGGCAGCGCCCGACAACGCGCAAACGCCCGCAAACGCCCGCAAACGCCCGCAAACGCCCGCAAACGCCCCCAGGGGCACCCCAGGTGCCCCTGAGGTCACGCTACCGACGATCTCGTGACCTGGGTGTGCCGGCTTCGTGCCGGCTTCGTGCCGGCTTGCGTCGGGTCTATGGCAGGTTCGGGCCACCTCGCCGACGTCCCGGGTCGCCCCGGCGCCGTCATCCCCGGGCGAGCGCCGCTCGCGCCTCCGCCAGCGTGAAGCGGCCTGCGAGGAGCGCGCTACCGGTGATCGCAGCCTCGCAGCCGAGCGCCTGCAGCTCGACGAGGTCGGCCGTCGAGGCGATCCCGCCCGCCGCCACGAGCGGAAGGCCGACGGGGAGGACCTGGGCGAGCAGGTCGAGATCCGGGCCGGCGAGCGAGCCGTCGCGCGACGTCGCCGTCACGAGCAGTCGCGCGACGCCGGCCTCCGCACACCGCCGCGCCAGCGCGACCGCGGTGACCTCGGACGACCGCGTCCAACCCTCGACCGCGACCTTGCCGTCCTGGACGTCGGCGGCGACGACGAGCGCCGCCCCGATGCGCGCGACGGCGGCGGCGAGAAACGCGTCCGACAACGCCGCCGTTCCCACGATCACGCGATCCGCCCCGGCCGCGAGCGCTGCCTCGAGCGCCTCGACCGTCCGGTAGCCGCCGCCGACCTGCAGGGGGAGCCCACCGGCTCCCGCGATCGTCCTGACGAGCTCGAGAGAGGGCGAGCCCGAGAACGCACCGTCGAGATCGACGAGGTGGAGCCGGGTCGCGCCGTCCGACGCGAAACGGCGCGCAACGTCGACGGGCTCGCCGCCTTCCAGCGTGACGGAGTCGCGCCTGCCCTCGGCGAGCCGGACGACGCGTCCCTCGAGCACGTCGACGGCCGGGATCACTTCCATCTGCTTGCGTGCTAGCACGCTAGCATGATAACATGATGAAATGCAACGTGCGAGAATCGACCCCTCCGCGGGTCACGCCCTCGACGTCGACCCGATTCCGGGGCTGCCCGCGCTGGCCGAGGCCGTGACGGCCCTGCGGGCGCCGGAGGAGGTCACGCGTTTCCTGCGCGACCTGTGCACGCTTCCGGAGCTCGAGGCGCTCGCGCACCGATGGCAGATCGTCCTCCTGCTCGAGCAGGGGGTTCCCTACGTCGAGATCGCGCGCCGCGTTCCGACGTCGACCGCCACCGTCACCCGCGTGGCCCAGTGGCTCCGACACGGGACGGGCGGCTACGGGATCGCGCTCGAGCGTCTCCACCGCCGGGAGCGAGCCCGACGATGACGAGCGCGTTCACGAGGGCAGGCGAGAACGGCCGGCTGACCCTCGCGGTGCCGGCGAAGGGGCGGATTGCGGAGCCCGCGCTGCGGCTGTGCGCGGATGCCGGCCTCTCCTTCGAGGTCACCGAGCGCTCCCTCGTCGTGCCGTGTGCGAACGCCCCCGTCGACCTGCTGCTCGTCCGCCCGAGCGACATTCCCGAGTACGCTCAGGACGGCGTCGTCGATCTCGGGATCACGGGCGCGAACCTCGTCGCCGAGGCAGACGCGGACGTGATCACGCTCGCCGCGCTCGGCTTCGCCCGTTGCTCGCTCGAAGCGGCCGTGCCCGTGGACGCGCCACAGCAGGACGTGGCCGGTCTCGACGGCCTCCGTGTCGCGACTGCGTATCCCGTCTCGACGAGGCGTCTCCTCGCCGAGCAAGGCGTCGAGTTCGAGCTCGTACCGGTCTCGGGCTCCGTCGAGGCGACGCCGCGACTCGGTCTCGCGGACGCGATCGTCGACCTCGTCTCGACCGGCTCGACGATGAGTGCGAACGGCCTGCGTCCGGTCGGCCGGCTCCTCGAGTCGCAGGCCGTGCTCGTCGGCGGTCGCGCCGCGGTCGGCGCCAGGCGCGACCTCGTCGACCGTCTCGAGCTGATGCTCTCGGGCGTCGTCGCGGCGCGCCGGCGTCGCTACGTGATGATGAACGCGCACATCGACGACCTGCCTGCGATCCGCTCCCTGCTGCCCGGCATGGGCTCCCCGTCGGTGCTGCAGCTCGCGGACGAGGGTGAGATCGCGATCCACGCCGCGGTCGAGACCGACGAGATCTGGAACTTGCTGCCGGTCCTCCGTGACGCGGGCGCGACGTCGATCCTGGTGCTGCCGATCGAGAGGCTCGTGGCGTGAGAGGCTCGTTCGACGAGGCGCTCGACGTCGTCAGCCCGATCGTCGCCGACGTCCGCGGCCGCGGCGACGCGGCCCTCCTCGAGTGGACGGAGCGCCTCGACGGCGCACGGCCCGACGGGATCCGGGTCCCGGCCGATCGGCTGCGGGCGGCGCGTGTCGCGGACGACGTGTACGACGCGCTGCGCAGGATGATCGAGGCCGTCCGGCGGTTCAACGAGGCCCAGCGGCCTCCCGACACGATCGTCGAGGCAGCGCCCGGCATCGTCTCGGAGCGCCGCTGGCTGCCACTCGCCGCCGTCGGCCTCTGCGTCCCGAGCGGGCGGGCCCCCCTGCCCTCGTCGCTCGTGATGACCGCGGTGCCCGCGCTCGTCGCCGGCGTCGGGCGGCTCGCCGTCGTCACGCCCCGTCCCGGGGACGCGACACTCGTCGTCGCGCGCGAGCTCGGTATCGAGGAGGTCTACGCCGTGGGCGGCGCGCAGGCGGTTGCCGCGCTGGCGTACGGCACCGACACGATCGCGCCGGTCGACGCCATCGTCGGCCCCGGGAACGCGTACGTGACAGCGGCGAAGCTCCTCGTCTCGGGCCGGGTGCGGATCGACCTCCCCGCGGGCCCGAGCGAGGTCGTGGTGATCGCCGACGCGACCGCGTCCCCGGAGCTCGTCGCCGCCGACCTGCTCGCGCAAGCGGAGCACGGCGACGACAGCGACGCACTCCTCCTGACCGACAGCCCGCACCTCGCGGACGCCGTGGCGGCGCTGGTGGTCGCCCGCGGGAACGTGCACGTCGAGCGCGTCGCGTCGCTCGACGCGGCGGTCGCGCGATCGGAGGAGTACGCGCCCGAGCACCTCGAGCTGCACGTCGCTGCGCCCGAACGGTTGCTCGCGCAGGTCCGTAACGCCGGCTCGGTGTTCGTCGGATGCTCCTCCGTCGTCGGTGACTACGCCGCCGGCGCAACACACGTCCTGCCGACCGGCGGCCTCGCGCGGTCGATGGGCGGCCTCGGCCTCGAGACATTCCTCAAGCCGCTCCAGGTCGTCACCGCCACGGCCGAGGGCGTGCGGCGGGCGGCCGCGGTCGTCGGCCCGCTCGCCGGCGCCGAGGGTCTCCCGCTTCACGCCGCGGCGGTGCGCCCGTGAGCACGGCGCAGATGGCGGCACAGCCGGTCGGCGAGGGGTTCGCGCCGTACGTCTGGGCGCCCGGGGTGGACGACGTCGCGGCCCGTCACGGAGTCGCGCCGGAGCACGTCTTGAAGTTCGACCAGAACACGCCGCCGCTCCCCGGCGTGCCGCAGGTGCCGCTCGCCGAGAGCATGGCGAAGCTCTCGCAGTACCCGGACGGCTCCTACCGCGAGCTCCGCGCGGCCGCCGCCGGCTACGCCGGGCTCGCGTCCGAGAACGTCGTCGTGGGCGCGGGGGCAGACGACCTGATCCTGCTCCTCGCGCAGGTCTTCCTCGGGCCGGGCCGGCGCGCCGCGATCGCGTCGCCGACCTACGCGCTCTACCGGATCGCGACCACCCTCCACGGCGCGACGGCCGTCGGCCCGGAGGAGGAGGCGGAGCTCGCGTGGATCTGCAACCCGAACAACCCGACCGGGTCCTGGGTCGAGCCGGAGGAGATCGTCGAGCTCGCCCGCCGGCGCTCCGGCACGCTCGTCGTCGTGGATGAGGCGTACGTCGAGTACGGGGCGCGCTCGTGCGCGCCGTGGGTCGACGAGCTCGAGAACCTCGTGGTCGTTCGGACGCTCTCGAAGGCCTTCGGCTTCGCGGCCCTGCGCGTCGGCTACGCGCTCGCGCACCCCGAGACGGCGACGCTCCTCACCGAGCGGCGCGCCCCCGCGCCGATCGCCGGGCCGTCCGCGGCGATCGCCGCGGCGGCGCTCCGCGAGCCACGCCTCGGCGACGTCGAGACGACTATCGCGGAGCGGGAGCGCATGCGGTCGGCGCTCGTCGCGTCCGGTTTCGACTGCCCGCCGAGCGCGACGAACTTCGTCTTCGTTCCCACCGACGAGCCTCTCGCGGACGAGCTCGAGCGGCAAGGCATCGTCGTGCGCTGCTTCCCCGGCGCGATCCGCGTCACAGTGCGGCGACCGTCGGAGAACGACGTTCTCCTGAGAGCGCTCGGCGTCGAGCCGGGCCCAACGCCCGGGCGTGAGGCGACCGTCCTGCGGACGACGACCGAGACCGCTCTGCGACTCACAGTCGCGCTCGAGGGGACGGGACGCACCCGGGTCGAGACGGGCATCGGCTTCCTCGATCACCTCCTGACCCTGTTCGCCTTCCATGCCGGCTTCGAGCTCGAGCTGCTCGCGGGCGGCGACCTCGACGTCGACGAGCACCACACCGTGGAGGACGTCCACGCTGCGCTCGGCGCAGCGATCGCGCAGGCGCTCGGGACGCGGGAGGGGGTGGCGCGGTACGGATCGGCCGTAGTGCCGATGGACGAGGCGCGCGCGACGGCCGCGGTCGACCTGGTGCGGCGTCCCCATGCCGAGGTCGCGCTCACGTTCGCCTCCGATCGCGTCGGGGCGCTCGCGGTGTCGCTTCTCCGCCACGCCCTGGAGCGCTTCGCGATCGAGGCGGGCTGCACCGTGCATGTCGAGTCGGCAGGCGCCGACGACCACCACGTCGCAGAAGCCGCGTACAAGGCGCTCGGCCAGGCGTTCCGGCAGGCGGTCGCCCCGGGGGGCGCCGGCATCCGCTCGACCAAGGGCGCGGCGTGAGCGCCCGGACGCCGGCACGGTGTCAGACACCGTTTCGTTTCCCGGCACGGTGTCAGACACCGTTTCGTTTCCCGGCACGGTGTCAGACACCGTTTCGTTTCCCGACACGGCTCGTACAGCCCCTCGCGGGGTCCGCATGAGGGTGGCGATCGCCGACTACGGCGGTGGAAACCTCCGCTCGCTGTCGTCCGCTCTCGCCCGGGCCGGCGTCGAGCCCGTGGTCACTGTCGATCCCGGCCTCGTCGCGGATGCCCCGCTGGCGGTGATCGCCGGCGTCGGCCACGTCGAGAGCGCCGCCGCCGGGCTGGCCCGCAACGGCCTCGACGAGTCCCTGCGGCAGCGTGTCTCTGCCGGCCGTCCCGTCGCGGGGATCTGCGTCGGCCTGCAGCTCTTCTTCGGCGAAAGCGAAGAGGGTGGCGAGGGGTTGGGTCTGCTCAGGGGGCCCGTGCGGCACGTGCGGGCGCGCCGCGTCCCGCACATGGGGTGGAACACGCTCGCCCCGGCCCAGGCGAGCGCGTTGCTCGAGGAGCTCGCCGGCGCGGACGTCTACTTCGCGCACAGTTACGCGGTGGAGCCCGACGACGACCGGGTCGTCGTCGCGACGGTCGACCACGACGGCCCGATCGTCGCCGCCGTCGAATCGGGAGTGCTGGCCGGCTTCCAGTTCCACCCCGAGCGGAGCGGCCCCGCCGGCGCCCGTGCCCTCGAGAACCTCCTGCGATGGTCAAGAAGCGCGTGATCCCCTGCCTCGATGTCGCGGACGGTCGCGTCGTCAAGGGCGTCAGGTTCGAGAGCCTCCGCGAGATGGGAGAGCCCGTCCAGCTCGCGCGCCGCTACTCGGCGCTGGGCGCCGACGAGCTCGTCTTCCTCGACATCACCGCCACGCTCGAGGGGCGCGGCCCCATCCTCGGCGTGATCGGACGAGCCGCGGACGAGCTGACGATTCCCTTCACCGCCGGCGGAGGCGTGACCGGCGTGGACGACGCGCGCGACCTCCTTCTCGCGGGGGCGGACAAGGTCGCGATCAACCGCGCCGCGGTCGACGACCCGGCGATCCTCACCGCGCTCGCCGCCGAGTTCGGGAGCCAGGCCGTCGTCTGCGCGATCGACGCGCGTGGGGGGGAGGTCGTCACCCACGCGGGACGCACGCCGAGAGGCCGCGGCGCGGTCGACTGGGCGCGCGAGGCGGTCGAGCGTGGCGCGGGGGAGATCCTGCTCACCTCGATCGACGCGGACGGGACGCGCGCCGGGTACGACCTCGAGCTGACACGCTCCGTCGCGGCGGCGGTGGACGTGCCGGTGATCGCCTCGGGCGGCGCCGGTGAGGCGCGCCACCTGGCAGACGCGTTCGAGGCCGGCGCGGAGGCGGCGCTGATCGCGTCGATCGTCCACGAGCGGCCCGAGCGGCTGCCCGAGCTGAAGGCCGAGCTGGAGGAGGCGGGATGGCCGATGAGACGTTGACGCCGGTGATCGTCCAGGACGTCGGCACGGACCGCGTCCTGATGCTGGCGTACGCGAACGAGGAAGCGCTCGAGCGGACGCGGGAGACCGGTGAGGCCTGGTTCTGGAGCCGTTCCCGGGGCGAGCTCTGGCACAAGGGGGCGACGTCCGGGAACACGATGGCGGTCGAGGAGATCGCCGACGACTGCGACGGGGACGCGCTCCTCTACCGCGTGCGCCCGGACGGGCCTGCCTGCCACACCGGCGCCGAGTCGTGCTTCGCCCCGTGGCTCTGGCGGATCGTGGCCGAGCGTGCGGCCACCCGGCCCGAGGGGTCTTACGTCGCGCGCATCCTCGACGGCGGACCACCCGCGGCGGCGCGGAAGGTCGGGGAGGAGGGCCTCGAGGCTGCGCTCGCCGCGGTCACCGAGTCGGACGAGCGGCTCGTCGAGGAGCTCGCCGACCTCTGGTTCTCGAGCTACGTTCTGCTCGCCGCGCGGGGCCTCCAGCCTTCCGCGGTGGAGGAAGAACTGCGCCGCCGGCACGCCGCCGCGCAGTAGCTCGCCGGACCGAGGCAGCACCGCCGGCGCGCGAAGAGTACGGGCAGCCCCACCTCCGCTCCGTGGCGGCGGCTCCGAGCCGATGCCGCATCGCACGTTTCGCGGAGGTGCGAAGCGCCGCCTCGTCGGGTAGGAAGGCTCGGAGCGGGCTGCGACGATCCGGGGGCCCCTCGGGGAGCTGCTTGGCTATCGAAGCGGCCCGTACGCAGACCTGCGGACGTGGCTCGACGGCGAGCTCAAGCGCACCCGCGTTCGCGGAAGGTCGTCAATCGCGACTCGCTCCCGCGTGTGGGGCGCGTCGGCGCGGTTCGACGGTCAGCGTGTGGGCCGGGCGCACGCCCTCACCGACGGGGACGTGGTCGACGTGGTGACGCGCTGACCCGCCTCGATCCGAGGCTACGCGTGGCCTGCGAGCTCGCGAAGCAGCGTCTGGAGCTGCGCGAAGCGTTTGCGGCCGAGCCGCGCCTCCCACTCGTGCTCGAGCTCGACGACGGCCTCTCGCATCGCGTGCCCGGCGGACTCCCCGCGCCGGGTGAGCGCGATGCGGCGCGAGCGCCGATCGTGCGGATCGGCCCGGCGCTCGAGATACCCGAGGCGCTCGAGCTCTCCGAGGAGGTAGTTGAGCGCCTGCTTGCTGACGCCCATTCGCGCCGCGAGCTCGGACGGCCTCTCCCCCTGGGGGCCTGGATACAGGAAGACGTTCAGGTGCGGCGTGTCGATGTCGTCGAACCCCTGCTCGTGGAGCCGCTCGAGCATCCGCCGGCGAACCGTCTCCCAGGGGATGCGGAGCAGCGCGCCGATCAGCGGGGGGCCGAGCGCCCCGGTTTCCGAGATAGTAAAGTCGCTTGACTTGATTGCGTCCCTCATGTACCGTCAAGATACTTTACCAACAGATAGAGGGAGGCGAGCTGCCATGACCACGACCACGAGCAACGAGGAGATCCGTATCGGCGAGCTACGAATCCGGTTCCTGCTCGAGGGCGACATTTCGGCTGGGTCCGTCTCGATCTTCGAGTTCGTCGTGCCGGCCGGGGCGCACGTGCCGATCGCGCACAGCCACGACGCATACGAGGAGACGATCTACGGGCTCGAGGGCACGCTCACGTGGACCGTGGACGGTCGACCGATCGACGTCGGGCCCGGCGAGGTGCTCTGCATTCCGCGCGGCGCAGTCCACCGCTTCGACAACAACCACGACGGCGAGGCGCGCATGCTCGGGATCGTGACTCCCGGGATCCTGGGACCGGCCTACTTCCGCGAGGCGGCGGCGGTGATCGAGGCGGCCGGCGGCGGCCCGCCCGACCCCGCCGCGGTCGGCGAGGTGATGCGGCGCCACGGTCTGACGCCCGCACCCTGAGAGGCAACGCCGCCGGGCCGGGACAGCGCTCCGTCCCGCGCCCGTGGGTGCCGACCACGCGGGTCACTCGGTGCAGGAGCGCCCTCGCGACGCACCCCCCACGCACGTCGTGCCGGCAACCGCTCCGGGCGCCCCCGCGTCGAGCGCGCGTCACGACTCCGTGTCCCCAACTGCCCCCAGAGGCACCCCGGTGTCCCTGGGACCACGCTATCGACAAACGTGTGACAGGTGTGTGCCCTGTCTGTGCCGAGTCTGCGCCCTCGGCCCTGCGGGCCGGGACGCGCCGCCGGCGTCGCGGGCCGCTCGCCTCTCGCTACGCGTCCGGCTCACCGGCCCAGTAGTCGGCGTCCTCGCCGAGGAAGAACCAGCGGCGTTCGGCCGGCCCCGGTCCCCAGCGGACCATCATCTTCCGGCTGTCGACCTGGACCGCCGCTCGCGGGAGCGCGAAGTTGGAGACGAGCAGCACGCGGACGGGCTGTTCGGACCGGTTCGTGACCTTGTGCGCGCCGTCCGGGCCGCTTCGGAACAGCACGCAGTCGCCGACGGAGAGCTCTCGCTCGCCAGCGGGCGTTCTCAGTGTCGGCCGCCCCGCCACGACGACGAGGAGCTCGTCGTTGCCGAGCTCGTAGTGGTAGGGAAACGTGCTCTCGCCCGGTGGCAGCTCGATGAGCCCCGCCCCGAGGTGCTCCCCGGCAACACGTTTTCGCCGCCAGACGTACCCGGGCCGCTCCGGCGGCCAGGTGCGCTCGAGCCAGCCGTCGTCGTCGAGGAGGTTCATCTCCACTGAGTCCGACCCTATCCCGCGACGCGAATCAGACATCCCACTCGCCGGCCAGCAGCCGCGGAAGGACGGTGTCGAGAAGCCGCAAGGTCATGCCCCAGAGCACGTGCCCTTCGACGTCGATTCCGTCGACGAGCAGCGGCTGCGGGAAGCGGAGCGAGGAGAAGGGCAACGTCGAGCGGGCCGCTGGATCGATGAGTGCGCGTGCGGCCGGCGTGAGGATCCCGACGATCTCCGTCTCCTGGAGCCGCCACGCGGTGTCGGCCGGGACCCGTCCGAGGAACGGGTGCACGAGCCATCCCGTCGCCTGGGTCACGAGCGGCTCGAGCGTGGCGACGACGTCCACCGTCGCGGGAGCCAGCCCGACCTCCTCCTCGGCCTCCCGCAGCGCGGTGGCGAGAAGGTCTACGTCCCGCGGCTCCGGCCGTCCGCCAGGCAGTCCGAGTTGCCCGCCGTGCTGCCCGCCGTCGTCGGCCCTGACGACGATCACGACGCGCAGCTCGTCTTCGGAGTCCCGGTAGATCGGGACCAGCACGGCGGCGGTGCGGAGGTCGCGGATCATTCGGTCTCGGGGCGGAGGAGGTCGTCGATCGTCTCGCGTACGCGGATGACGCGCGCGGCGCCCTCGCGCACGAGCACGGCCGCGGGGCGCGGCACGCCGTTGTAGTTCGACGCCATCGCCAGGGTGTACGCGCCCGTCGCCGGGACGGCGAGGAGGTCGCCCCGGCGCGGCGAGGGGAGGGCCACGTCGTCGATCAGGACGTCTCCCGACTCGCAGTGCATCCCGGCGACGCTGACGACCTCGTCGACCGGCTCGTCCACCCGGGCGGCCGAGAGTGCCGTATAGCGCGCGTCGTAGAGCTGGGGCCGGGGGTTGTCGGACATCCCGCCGTCGATCGCAACCCATGTCCGCTCGGGCAGCCGCTTTACGCTGCCGACGCGATAGAGCGTCACACCGGCGCGGCCGACGAGGCAGCGGCCGGGCTCGAGCCAGACCTCGGGTCGCGGCAGGCCCTGCTCGACGAACGCGAGCCGCGCAGTCGTGGCGGCCGACGCGGCCAGCGCGGCCGCGTCGGGCACCTCGTCCGCGGGGTGGTGCCGGATGCCGAACCCGCCGCCGAGGTCGGCGACGCGCGCGACCCAGCCGAGCTCGTCGCGGCAGCCGGCGGCGAACGCCGCCAGCCGCACGATCGTTTCCGCCTGCGCGTCGAAGTCCGAGAGCTGGGAGCCGACGTGCACGTGGACGCCGAGCACGTCGAGGCCGCGGTCGAGCGCCTCCCCCGACGGCGGCGCGCGCCTGGTGCGGGGGGAGCCCGAACTTCGAGCCGTGATGCCCGGTGCGGATCGCCTCGTGCGTGTCGGCGTCGACTCCGAGAGTCACGCGCACGAGCACGCGCTCCAGGCCGGCAGCGGCGGCGAGCCCCACCTCGTCGGGCGCGTCGAGCACGACCGGGGCCCCGACCGAGGCGGCCCGGAGCAGAAACCCCTCGTCCTTGTTGTTGCCGTGGACGACGAGCTCGGCGCCGTCCATGCCTGCCCTGCGCGCGAAGGCGAGCTCGCCCTCGGAGGCGACGTCGGCACCGATGCCTTCCTCTCGCAGCACCCTGAGCAGCGCGACGTTGGGGAACGCCTTCGTCCCGAAGAAGACACGGCCGTCGCCGCCCAGCGCTCCTCGCAGGGCGCGTGCGCTCTCGCGGAGCGTCTCCTCGCAGACGACGAGGAGCGGTGTGCCGTGCTCCTCGGCGAGCAGCTCGGCGGTCACGCCGCCGATCTGTAGCGAGGCGCCGTCGAGCGCGGCCGAGTCGGGGAAGAGCGCCAGCACCGACCGATCGTGCCTGTTAGCATGGGCTTCGTGCAGCAGCTTCTCGCGTAGTCCAGGGAGCGAATGCGGCGATGCCCGCGCCGACTCCCGCTGAGCCTCTCGCCCGAGAGGCTTTTTCGTTCCAGAGGAGAGTTTCGAGCAGATGGAGCCCAGCGACACCGACCGGTACGAGCCCGCCGCGATCGAGGCGAAATGGCAGGCGCTCTGGGAAGCCGAGGGCGCGTTTCAGGTCGAGAACGAGCCGGTGGCGAGTCGCCCGAAGTCGTACGTGCTCGAGCAGCTCCCGTACCCGTCCGGGACGCTCCACATGGGCCACATGCTGGTCTACACGATCGGTGACGTCGTCACGCGCTTCCGCCACCGGAACGGCATGCACGTGCTGCATCCGCAGGGGTTCGACTCGTTCGGCCTTCCGGCCGAGAACGCCGCCATCAAGGCGGGCGGGCAGCCGCGCGAGATCGTGGAGCGCAACATCGCGCACATCGAGACCTCGATGCGCCGGGCCGGCTGGGCCTACGACTGGCGGCGCGAGCTCTCGACGCACGACCCCGACTACATCCGCTGGCAGCAGTGGCAGTTCCTGCGCTTCCACGAGCGAGGCCTGGCCTACCGCAAGGGCGCTCCGGTCAAGTGGTGCCCGAACGACCAGACGGTGCTCGCGAACGAGCAGGTGCACGACGGGCGGTGCGAGCGCTGCGGCGCCGAGGTCGAGTCCCGGCTGATGGAGCAGTGGTTCTTCCGGATCACGGACTACGCCCAGGCGCTGCTCGACGACCTCGAGACGGTCGACTGGCCCGAGTCGATCAAGGCACGCCAGCGGAACTGGATCGGACGCTCCGACGGGGCGGAGATCGTCTTTCGGATCGACGGTCTCGACATCGACGTGCCCGTCTTCACGACCCGGCCCGACACGCTCTTCGGCGCGACGTTCTTCGTGCTCGCGCCCGAGCACGAGCTTGTGGCGCGTATCGACTCCGACGAGGTGCGCGACTACGTGCGCCGCGCCGGGGCGAAGAAGACCGAGGAGCGCGCAGCGGCGGTCGAGAAGACCGGTGTCTTCACGGGTCTTCACGCAACGAACCCCGTGAACGGCGAGCGGCTGCCGGTATACGTCGCCGACTACGTGCTGACGGACTACGGGACGGGTGCCGTGATGGCCGTGCCGGCCCACGACCAGCGTGACTTCGACTTCGCGACCGCCTTCGACCTTCCCGTCCGTCCCGTCGTGCGACCCCCGGACGGGGAGCCCGACCCGGGCGCGGCCTACACCGGGCACACCGAGGACGAGGTGCTCGTCAACTCGGCCGAGTTCGACGGTCTTGCCGCGGTCGAGGGCGGACGTCGCATCGTCGAGAAGCTCGCCGCGGAGGAGAAGGGGGCGTTTGCAGTCAACTACCGGCTGCGCGACTGGGGCTTCTCGCGGCAGCGCTACTGGGGCTGCCCGATCCCGGTCGTCTACTGCGACGCCTGCGGCATCGTGCCGGTTCCCGACGACGAGCTCCCGGTGCTCCTTCCGGAGATCGAGGATTTCAAGCCGAAGGGGAAGCCGCCGCTCGCTCAGGCAGAGGACTGGGTCAGCGTTGCCTGTCCGAGCTGTAGTCGGGCGGGACGACGCGAGACGGAGACGATGGACACGTTCGTCGACTCGTCGTGGTACTTCCTGCGCTACTGCGACCCGCGGAACGAGGCCGCCCCCTTCGCTCGCTCCGCCGTCGACTACTGGAACCCGATCGACCTCTACATCGGCGGCGTCGACCACGCCACCATGCACATGATCTATGCGCGCTTCTGGGTCAAGGTGCTCAACGACCTCGGCCTCGTGGGCTTCCGGGAGCCGTTCACGCGCTTCTACTCGAACGGCTGGGTGACCCTCGACCACGTCAAGATCTCGAAGCGCGCCGGGAACGTCATCGGCCCGGACCAGTTCATCGAGCGCTACGGCGCCGACGCCTGCCGGCTGAACATCCTCTTCCTGGGGCCGGCCGACCAGGACATGGAGTGGACCGAGACGAGCGTGGAGGGTATGGCGCGATTCGTCCGCCGCCTGTGGCGCACCATCCACGACGTCGCCGCGCAGGCCCCGGGGGACGCGGCGGCGGAGGGCGGGCCGCTCGCACGCAAGGCGCACGCGACGATCGCCAAGGTCACCGACGACATCGGGCGGCGGTTTGCCTTCAACACCGCGATCGCCGCTGTGATGGAGCTGCTGAACGAGCTCGGCCGCGACTCCGGCGGCGCCGACGCGCGGTTCGCGGCCGAGACGGCCGTCTCGCTGATCCAGCCCTACGCTCCACACGTGGCGGAGGAGCTCTGGCAGCGACTCGGCCACGAGGAGCATCTGTGGGACGCGCCCTGGCCCGTTGCCGATCCGGCGATGCTCGAGCACGACACGATCGAGATCGCGGTGCAGGTGAACGGGAAGCTCCGCGACCGCCTTCACGTCCCCGCGGGGACGTCCGAGGACGAGCTCGTGGCGCTCGCTCTCGCCTCCGAACGGGTGCAGGCCCATCTGAGCGACGGCGAGCCGCGGCGCACGGTCGTCGTGCCCGGACGCCTCGTGAACCTCGTCGCCTAGCGGCGACGGTGCCGCCGGGCGGCCGCGCGTCGAAGCCGTCACGAAGTCGGCACAGACACGGCACAGTCCGGTGACAGTTCCTGCGCCACGCTCGGGGGTGATCACCCTCACGCGCGCACAGCTGGCCATGGTCGCCGTCCCGCTCCTTGCGCTGCTCGCCGTCGCCGGCTCGCGCCTCGCGGGAGTCGGCGCCAGTGAAGGGCCGACGTCCATCGCGCCGCTCGCGCGCATCGAGCCCGGCGCCGGCGCGGCCGCGCCGCGACTCTTCGTCCACGTCGTCGGCGCCGTCCGCCGACCCGGGCTCTTCCGCCTGAAGGAGGGCGCGCGCGTTGCCGACGCGCTCACGCGGGCGGGCGGGCCGACGAAACGCGCCGACCTCTCCGCGGTCAACCTCGCCGCGCCGCTCGCCGACGGGCAGCAGGTGGTCGTGCCCCGCCGCGTCACGGGCGGCGCTGCCGGCACCGCTCCGGCCGGGACGGCCGCTGGCGCGGCCTCTGGCGTCAAGGTCAGCCTCGCGAGCGCAACCGTCGAGCAGCTGGACGAGCTTCCGGGAATCGGGCCCGTGACGGCGCAGAAGATCGTCGACTGGCGGACCGCGCACGGCCCGTTCCGCTCGGTCGAGGACCTGGACGACGTGCCCGGGATCGGCCCGGCCCGGATCGAGCAGCTCCGCGACCTGGTGACGCCGTGAGGGCGGCGCGCGGGCGGCGAGCCGTGAGGCGGCGGTCGTACGTGGGGCGGGGCCGGATCGCCACGATGCGCGACTCCCTGAGCGGGCTGCTCGAGACGGGCTGGCCGGCGATTCTCGTCGGCTCGGCCTGCGTCGGGGTGGCCGCCTCGACATGGGTGCGACCGCCACCCACGGTGCAGGCTGCGGTCGCGGCGACCGCGCTCGCCGGGGCGCTCGTTGCCGCCGGGATGCGGAGGCTCGCGCTCGCCGCCGTCGCGCTGGCGTGCGTCGGCCTCTGGTGGGGGACGGTGCGCAACGACGCGCTCGAGCGCAGCGTTCTCGCCGCGCGGCTCGGGGAGTCCGCGCCGGCACGCGTCGCCGTCACCGGCCCCGCCAGGCGGACGCCGTTCGCGCTGCGGATCCAGGCCGAGGTGCATCGCTTCGGTGCGAGCCGCATTCGCGAGCGCGTCCTGCTGGAGCTCCCACCCGAGCGGGCGCCGCCCCAGGGCGCCGTCCTCGAGTTGCGCGCGCGGCCGGTCGCGCCGCGCGGGCCCGAGACCGGCTTCGACGAGCGCGGCTGGCTCGCGCGTCGCGGCGTGCATGTCTTGCTGCGAGGCGACGACGGCTGGCGGAGCGTCGGCCGGCGGGGCGGGATCGGTGGCGTCGGCGACCGGTTGCGCGCGCACGTGGAGGCGACGCTTGCCCGCGGCACGGCGGGGGAGCGCCGTCGCCTGCTCGGCGGGATCGTGCTCGGCGAGGACTCGGGGATCGACGAGGGCCTGCGAGACGCCTTCCAGGCGAGCGGGCTCATGCACCTCCTGGCGGTGTCGGGACAGAACGTCGCGATCGTCGCGTTCGGCGTCGTGCTGGCCGCTCGAATCCTCGGTCTCGGCCGTTTGGTCGGGGAGGCGCTCGCGATCGTCGTCGTCCTGTCGTACGCCCTCGCGGTTGGTTGGCAGCCGTCGGTCGTCCGTGCCGCGGTGGCGGGGACGCTGGCGTCGCTCGCCTGGATCGTCGCGCGGCCGCGGGACCGCTGGCACGCCCTCGCCGTCGGGGCGCTCGTTCTGCTCGTGTGGATGCCGCAGTCGATTCTCGAGCCGGGATTCCAGCTCTCGTTCGCCGCGGTCGCGACGATCTTCCTCGTCGTCCCGCGCCTGTCCGGCGTCCCCGACGCGTACCCGATTCCCCGCGGCCTCTGGGACGTGCTGGTCGTCGCCGTCGCGTGCGGGCTCGTGACGGCGCCGATCGTCTGGCTCCACTTCGGACGCGTCGCCGTGTGGACCGTGCCGGCGAACGTCGCCGCCGAGCCCGCGATGCCTCCGCTGATCTCGCTGTCGCTCGCGGCGGCGGCGATCGAGCCCCTCTCTCCCGGCGTCGCGGCCGCGCTCGCCTGGCTCGCCGGCTGGTGCGCCTGGTGGATCGCGCTCGTCGCACGAGTGGTTTCGGGCTGGCCGTCGGCGGAGGCCTCCTCGCCCGTCGTGATCGTCGTCGCCGCGGCGCTCGTGTCCGCCGTCGTGGGAGTCCGCCGGCTCCCGCGCTACCGCCGCCGGGAGGCGGTGGCGGCGCTCGTCTCGGTCGCCCTCACCGTCGCGACGGTGGCGTGCGCGCTCCGGCCCTCTCCGTCGTGGTCGCCGCCGCAGGGCCTTCGCGTCACGTTTCTCGACGTGGGGCAGGGGGACGCGGCACTCGTCGAGGCGCCGGGCGGAGCCCTGCTCGTCGACGAGGGACCGCCCGAGGCGGACGTCGCGGGACAGCTTCGCCGGATGGGCGTGCGGTCACTGACGGCGATCGTCCTCACCCACCCGCAGCGTGACCACATCGGGGGCGCCGCCGAGGTGCTCGAGCGCCTCTCGGTGGGAACGCTGGCCGAGCCCGGGATCGAGGCGCCGTCCCCCGACCGCGACAACGCGCTTGCGGTAGCCCGCCGCCGGCGCATCCCGGTCGTGACCGTCCGTGCCGGCGAGGCATTCCGCATCGGCGCGCTCGAGCTGCGGATCCTCTGGCCCGACGACCCGGGGCTCGGGAGCGAGGATCCGAACGACCACGCGGTCGTCGCGCTGGCGAGCTACGGCGCGACCGACGTCCTCCTCACAGCCGACGCCGAGAGCGACGTCACGTCGCGGCTGCCGCTGCGGCCGGTGGAGGTGCTGAAGGTCGCCCATCACGGCTCCGAGGACCCGGGGCTGCCCGAGCTTCTCGACGTCCTGGGCCCGCAGATCGCCGTGATCTCCGTCGGTGCGCACAACGACTACGACCACCCGCGTCCCGAGACGATCGCCGGCCTCGCAGCCGCGCCGGCGCTCCGCACGCTCCGCACCGACGAGAACGGCCGGATCGTGATCGAGTCGGACGGCCGTACGCTCACCGTTCGCTCGGAGCGGTAGGCGGAGCCGACTACGCTGCTCGAGTGGCCGCCAAGGAGCTGAAGCCCGTCTACCTGATCACGGGCAACGACCTGCCCAAGGTCGAGGTCGCGCTCGAACGGCTCCGGAGACGCTTCGAGGCGGGCTCGATCGAGCGCCTCGTGGCCGGGAAGGGCGGCGCCTCGGGCCTGGACGTCGTCGCCGCCTGCAATGCGGGGACGCTCCTCGGGGGAGAACGGCTCGTGCTCGTGACGCAGATCGACGGGCAACGCGGGGACTACGGCCGGCTCGCCGGCGGCTGGAGAGCGGAGGACCTCGACGCCGTGATGGCGTACCTTCGCGATCCGGCACCCGGCACGGTGCTCTGTCTGGTCGCCACGGAGGTCAAGAAGGACTCTCCGCTCGCCAAGGCATGCGCGAAGGCGGGTGAGGTCCTCGCCTGGGAGATCGGCAAGAAGGACGCGGTCGGCTGGATCGTGAAGAGCTTCCAGGAGCGCGGCGTCAAGGTGGGCGGTGACACGTGCAAGGCGCTGCTCGACCTCGTCGGCGAAGACAAGCTCGTCCTCGCTCGCGAGATCGACAAGCTCGCGACGTGGGCCGGAGGGGAGCCGCTCGGCGTCGAGGAGACGCAGCGGCTGGCGACGCCGTCCGCCGAAGCCCATCCCTGGGATCTCACCGACGCCCTCGGACGACGCGACGCCGCCGCCGCACTCGCGGTCGTCGAGTCGACGTATGCGCGGAGCCCGCGCACGAGAACGAGCGAAGCGGCCGCCTTCGGCGCGCGCGTGGGCCAGCATCTCAGCCGGCTCACACGGATGAAGACCATGCTGGAGTCCGGCATGTCCGTCGAGGACGCCGGCGCGAAGCTCGGGCTCAAGCCGTATCCCGCCAGGCAGCTTGCCAAGCAGGCCGAGGCGTTCTCGCTGGACGAGCTACGCGGAGGCGTCGTGCGCTTCGCGCGCCTCGACCACGCGCTGAAGGGCGGTAGCAAGCTCGCGCCCGACCTCGAGCTCCAGCTCGCCGTCGCGGACGTCGCCCGCGCCCGGAGCTGACGCTACGAGGCGGCGCTGCCGCCGACGACCTGTGCTGCCCGTGCCTTCTTGCGCGCGGCGGTGTTCTTGTGGAGCGCGCCCCGTGCGGCCGCCCTGTCGATCGTCCGCACGAGCTCGCGGTGCTCGGCCGCGACCGCCGCCTCGTCGCCGTCGGCGACGGCTGTCTCGAGCCGCTTCGCGAGCGTCTTGATGGTCGAGCGGTAACGGAGGTTCTCGAGCCGCTGCCGGGCCGCGACGTCGACGCGCTTCTTCTGCTGCTTGATGTTCGCCATACGCAAGGGCGCCCCGACCGATCCCGGCCGCAGGCCGCCGGATGGTAGCAGAGGGGCCTCCGACGATTCCGCGAAACTCCCCCGGATGTCCGAGCTCGACCCGAACGTCGACATGGCTCTCGCGGAGGAGCGCGCGCACCGTCGCCGCCTCGCACGGTCGACCGCCGTCTTCGGCGCCGCCACGGGGGTCTCCCGCGCCCTCGGTCTCGTCCGCGAGATCATCGCCGCCTCGGCCTTCGGCGCCGCGGGAAGGATCAACGCCTTCACGGTCGCGTTCCAGATCCCGAACCTCGTGCGCGCCCTCGTCGCTGACACCGCGCTCTCGGGGGCCTTCGTTCCGGTCTTCAGCGAGCTGCTCGAGAAGGGCGAGCGCGCGCGCGCGTGGCGGGTCGCCTCGACGATCTTCTGGCTCGTGCTGCTCCTGACGGCGGGACTGACGGCAGCCTTCGTGCTCGCCGCGCCCCTGGTCGTCGAGCTGTTCGGGACGCCGGGAGGCGACTTCGACCTCGCCGTGGGCCTGTCGAGGCTTCTCTTCCCGATCGTGATCCTGCTCGGGCTCTCGGGGATCGTCGTCGGGGTCTTGAACGCGTACGACCGGTTCACGATCCCGGCGCTGACACCCGTCGCGTGGAACCTCGTGATCATCCTCGGTCTCGTCCTCGGCGTCCCGGCGGCAGGGAGCCAGAACGCCGAGCTCTACGTCTACGCGGGCTCGATCGTGCTCGCGACGCTCGTCCAGCTCCTGATGCCCGTGCCCTGGCTTCGCGGGCTCGACGGTCGCCTTCGGCTCGCGCTCGACTGGCGCGACCCGGCGGTGCGCCGCTTCTTCGTGCTGATGCTTCCCGTGACGCTGACGCTCGGGCTGATCAACGTCTCGACGCTGATCGGCACGCTCTTCGCTTCACGGCTGATCGACCCCGAGCTCGCGCCGCGGGCGATCGACCTCGCGTTCCGGCTCTACATGCTGCCGCAGGGGATCTTCTCCGTCGCCGTCGCTACCGTCCTCTTTCCGACGCTGTCGCGGCTCGCCGCGAGAGGCGACATGGGCGGCTTCGGGCGCACCGTCGATACCGGCATTCGCCAGATCGGGTTCCTGCTGATCCCGGCGGGAGTCGTCTCGGCCGTCCTCGCAGAGCCGATCACGAGGCTGGTCTACGAGCGCGGCGAGTTCACGCCGGACCAGACTCCCGTGGTCGCAGGCGCGCTCGCCGCGTTCTCGGTCGGGCTCGTGTTCAACGGCTGGATGCTCCTGCTCAACCGCGCGTTCTACGGGCTGCAGGCGAACTGGATCCCGGCGGTCGTCGCATGCGGAAACCTCGTGCTCAACGTCGTCCTCTTCGCCGCGCTCTACCCGGTCGGCGTCTGGGGCCTGCCGCTCGCCGTCTCGCTCTCGAACCTTGCCGGGGCGCTCGCGCTCGCGATCCTGATGTGGCGGCGCGTCGGCGGAGTGGAGATGGCCGCGACGCTCACCGCGCTGGCGCGAATCCTCGTCGCGTCGGTTGCCGCTTCGGCGGTCGCGGTGGGCGTCTGGTGGGCGCTCGACGCGGCGCTCGGCCGCGAGATCCTCGGCCAGCTGGTCTCCGTCGGGCTCGGCCTCGGCGCCGGCACCGTCGTCTACCTCGGTGCCTGCCGCCTCCTCGGCGTCCGCGAGCTGGGGTCGCTGCTCGGGCTGCGTCCCACCGGGTGAGGGCCGCGTACGATCGCGCGATGGGAGACCACGGCTTCTCCATCCGACCGGTCGGTCGCGTCGAGTCAGCCCTGACGCGCCGCGAGGACGCGCCGAGGCAGGGCTCCGAGGGAGCGCCCGCGGCGTGGATCGTGTTCGAGGAGGACGTCGGCGACGCGATGCGCGACCTCCGTCCGGGCGACGAGGTGATCGTGCTCACGTGGCTCCACGAGGCGGCGAGGGACGTCCTGCTCGTGCATCCCCGCGACGACGAGGCCGTTCCCCTGACGGGTGTCTTCAGCACCCGCTCGCCCGACCGCCCGAACCCGATAGGGCTGCATCCCGTCGAGGTTCTCGAGGTGGACGGCCTCAGAGTCCGGGTTGGCCCGCTCGAGGCGATCGACGGGACACCCGTCGTCGACGTCAAGCCGGCACCGCGCCCGGGCGGCGGCTACCGCTCCTACTGCTCGTAGCGCTCGACGGTCTCCTCGGTGCGCTCGTGCGCCGCGCTGGGATCCATCCCGAACTCCGCGAGCGCCCGCCGCTGCCGCAGCAGGAGCACAGCGGCGGCGTGCTCCTCGGAACCGAACCAGTCGATCTGCGGGACGACCTGGAAACGTCGAGACCCCACGCGGCGCGCTCTCTGCCCGAGCCGGCTACGCGAACGGGTCGACGACGAGGACGCCGTCATAGCGTTGTCCCGCGTTCAGGTCCTCGCTCAGAAGCGTGTCGCAGCCGAGAGCCACCGCGCTCCGAACGATCATCGCGTCCCAGAAGGAGATCCGGTTGCGATTGTGGAGCTGGATGGCGGCGATCACGTCGTCGGCGCCGGGGACGTGAACCGTCCAGGTGGAGAAGTCCTCGACCGCCTTCTCCGCTGTGTCGGTGTCGACCGGGCGCGGAAGCTTCCGCGTCAGCGTCACGAACAGCTCTTGCAGGACCTGGATGCTCACGCATCCATGGCCGGACTCCCAGAGATCCTCGACGAGTGCGGTCGCAACCTCGCGCTTCGGCCCAGCCGACGTGTCGTGCGCGTAGACAAGCGTGTTGGTGTCGACGAACGATCGGCCGTCAACGCTCATGGAGCTCGTCGCGCGTCCATGTCGCCTTGCCGCCGGTCCCGAGGTCGCAGCCGCGTTCGAGCCTCGCGAGGGCCCGCTTGCGGGCACGTTCATACCCGGACTCGCGGTCGAGCAGTTCTTCGAGTTGCTCGGTCAGCATCCGCGAGATCGAGCTGCCGCGCTCGGCGGCGAGCACCTTGAGCCTCCGGATCGTCTCCGAGGGGAGAGCGAGTGTGACGTTCTGCTTCACGTGAATAAGTGTAGCACGCGAATACGTGAAAATCGCTCCGCTCGGATGAGCGGCACGCCGGATCAGAACGGACCATCTCGCGCTACGCGAGCGCCGCGTACAGGTTGACCCGCACGCCGTCCGGGTCGCCAAGCAGGGCGTAGCGCTGGCCCCAGAATGCATCCCACGGCTCCTTCTCGCCCTCGAAGCCGGCTGCGACGACACGCGCGTACACCTCGTCCACCTCGCCCGGGCTCGCGCATTCGAACGCGAGCGAGACCTGGTTGCCGTCCGCGCGCGTCCAGTCCGGCAGGAAGGTGCGGATGACCTCCTCCGTGTCGAACATCAGCCGCGTGCCGTTCGCCATCGTCGCCTCGACGTGGCCCACCGGCGGGTCCTCGGGAAGGTCGAGCCCGAGCAGGCGGTAGAAGCGGATCGAGCGCTGCAGGTCCGACACCGCGATGCCGATCGCGTTCAGCTCGGGCATCTGGCGAAAGCTACACGCCACTGTGCGCGCCCGAGTGCCCCGCAAAGCAGCCGAGACCAGGCACGACGGGGCCGCGGCTACGATCGAGCGCGATCAGCCATGGACCAGAGCCGGATCCGCAACTTCTCGATCATCGCCCACATCGACCACGGGAAGTCGACGCTCGCGGACCGGATCCTGCAGCTGACCGAAACCGTCTCCGAGCGCGAGATGCGGGACCAGCTGCTCGACTCGATGGAGCTCGAGCGCGAGCGGGGGATCACGATCAAGGCACAGGCGGTGCGGGTGCAGTGGAAGGGGCACGAGCTCAACCTGATCGACACGCCGGGGCACGTGGACTTCACGTACGAGGTCTCGCGCTCGCTGCAGGCGTGCGAGGGCGCGGTGCTCGTCGTCGACGCGGCGCAGGGGATCGAGGCGCAGACGCTCGCCAACGCGTACCTCGCGATCGAGAACGACCTCGAGATCGTCCCGGTCGTCAACAAGATCGACCTCCCGTCCGCCGACCCGGAGGCCGCGGCGGCCGAGGTGTGCGAGCTGCTCGGCGGCGCGCCGCAGGACGTCGTCCGCATCTCCGCCAAGACGGGGCAGAACGTCGAGCAGGTGCTCGACGCGATCGTCGAGCGGATCCCCCCGCCGGAGGGAATCGCAGACGCGCCGGCGCGCGCGCTCGTCTTCGACTCGAGCTACGACCAGTACCGCGGCGTGATCGCGTTCGTCCGCGTGGTCGACGGGCGGCTCGCAACCGGCGCCCCGCTGCACGCGATGGCGATGGGGACGGACTTCGACGCCGAGGAGCTCGGCTTCATGTCGCCGCAGCGCGTCCCGGTCGAGGCGCTCGAGGCCGGCGAGGTCGGCTACGTCGTCACCGGGCTCAAGGACGTCTCGCGCCTGCGCGTCGGCGACACGCTGACTACACGTCGCGGTGGCGCGGCGATCGCGCTCCCCGGCTACAAGGACGTCAAGCCGATGGTCTTCGCGGGGCTCTTCCCGAGCGACTCGGACGACTACCCGGAGCTTCGCGACGCCCTCGAGAAGCTCAAGCTCAACGACGCGGCGCTCTTCTACGAGCCGGAGACGTCGCAGGCGCTCGGATTCGGGTTCCGGTGCGGGTTCCTGGGCCTGCTGCACATGGAGATCGTCCGCGAGCGGCTCGAGCGAGAGTTCGACCTCGACCTGCTCGTGACGGCGCCGAATGTCGCCTACTCCGTGAAGGAGCGCAACGGCGCCTGGGTCGAGGTGCACAACCCGGCCGACATGCCGCGCGACCCCGAGGAGGTGCAGGAGCCGTACGTCAGCGCGCAAGTGATCGTCCCGAAGGACTACGTCGGCGCGGTGATGGAACTCTGCACCGAGCGGCGCGGGCGCTTCGATCACCTGGAGTACCTCTCCGAGACCCGCGTCCTGCTCACGTACGAGCTGCCCCTCGGCGAGATCGTGTACGACTTCTACGACCAGCTGAAGTCGAGGACGCGGGGGTACGCGAGCTTCGACTACGACGTCGCGGGCTTTCGCGACGGCGAGTTGGCACGGGTGGACGTACTGGTCGGCGGAGAGCAGGTCGACGCGCTCTCGCTGATCGCGCACCGCGACGCCGCGTACGAGCGCGGCAAGCTGCTCGTCGAGCGGCTGCGGGAGGAGATTCCGCGGCAGATGTTCGACGTACCGATCCAGGCCGCGATCGGCTCCCGAGTGATCGCGCGCGAGACGGTCAAGGCGAAGCGCAAGGACGTGCTCGCAAAATGCTACGGCGGCGACATCACGCGGAAGCGCAAGCTGCTCGAGAAGCAGAAGAAGGGCAAGAAACGGATGAAGCAGGTCGGCGGGGTCGAGGTGCCGCAGGAAGCGTTCCTCGCCGTGCTCAACCTGGATGGGGAGAGGAAGCGGTAGGCGTGGCGCCCGTGGGCTGGCGCGTCGACAAGCCGGGCTGATGAGCCGCCCGACGGAGATCGACCAGGGAGCGATCCGGCACCTGTACGTCCACCTGCCGTTCTGCGTGCACCGCTGCGGCTACTGCGACTTCGTCACCGCCGTGGGACGGCAGGACGAGCACGGCGCGTACGCCGGGGCGCTCCTCGCCGAGCTCGAGCGGGAGCGGTGGCGACTGGCGTCCGCCGTGGAGACCGTCTTCGTCGGCGGTGGGACGCCGACGTTCACCGAGCCCGATGCCCTCCGGCGCGTGCTCGCCGCGCTCCCGGAGACGTCCGAGCTCGCCATCGAGGCGAACCCGGAGACCGTCACGCCCGCGCTCGCCGCCCTCCTCCACGAGCACGGGGTGACCCGCGTCTCGCTCGGCGCTCAGTCGTTCCGGCCGCGGCTGCTCGAGGTGCTCGAGCGCGTTGCCGGACCCGACGACGTCCGGCGCGCGGCTCATACTCTTCGCAATGCCGGATTCGACAACATCTCGCTCGACCTCGTGTACGGGATCCCGGGCCAGAGCGCCGCCGACCTCGACGCGGATCTCGCGGACGCCCTCGCGCTCGAGCCCGAGCACCTCTCCTGCTACGAGCTCGAGGCAAAGCCGGGGACGCGGTTCACGCACGCGCACGGGGAGGAGCTCGCCAGCCAGGAGGAGGCGATGGAGAGCTACGCCGAGCGCGTCGTGGAGACGCTGACCGACGCGGGCTACCGCTGGTACGAGACGGCGAACTTCTGCCGCCCGGACTCCGGCCGCGAGCTCCGCGCGCAGCACAACCTGGCGATCTGGCGCGGGGCCGACTACCTCGGTGTCGGGGTCGGGGCGGTGTCGACCCTCGGCGGCGAGCGCCGGCGGAACCTTCCCTCCGTCGGGCGCTACACGGCGGCGCTCGGGGCGGGCGAGGACCCGCCGCGCGAGGTCGAGCGGCTCGACGCGGAGACGCGGGAGGTCGAGCGGCTGATGCTCGGGCTGCGGCTCGACGAGCCCTTGGCCGTCGACGCGGACGGGAGGGCCGACGTCCTCGATCGCGACGCGCTCGCGCGCCTCGTCGAGCGCGGGCTCGTCGAGCGGCCGGACGGCGGAGTGCGTCTCACGCCCCGCGGGCGGCTGCTCGGCGGCGCGGTGACGGCCGAGCTCCTCGCCTGACCTCGCCCTCGCCCTCGCCCTCGTCTGCGTCGGCCCGGCCGGTGTACGAGCCTGCCGGTACCCTCGGAGCATGATGCGTGCACTCGGGGGAGGGCGCGCGGCGAGCCGTCGCCGTTCCGTGCTCGTGAAGGCGCTTCTGGCGTCGTCGCTCGTGCTCGCGCTCGGCGTCGGGCTGCGCGTGGGGCTGACGCAGACGCTCGACGCGACCAATCTCGTCTGGAACCTGTTCCTCGCGTGGATCCCGTTCGGGCTCGCGCTCGTGCTCTACGACGGCGCCCGGCGCGGCCTCTCGCCAGCGGCGCTCCTCGCGCTGGGGACGGGCTGGCTCCTCTTCCTGCCCAATGCGCCGTACATCGTCACGGACGTGAAGTGGCTCGGCGAGTACGAGGGCGGGGCGCTCTGGTACGACGCGGCGCTGATCGGGCTGGCGGCGACGATCGGCCTCGTGCTCGGGTTCGTCTCCCTCTACCTCGTGCAGGTTGTGATCGCGGAGCGCTTCGGCCACCTCGCCGGCTGGGCGCTCGCGTGGTCCGCGCTCGTGCTGAGCGGCATCGGGGTCTACCTCGGGCGCTTCCAGCGCTGGAACTCCTGGCAGGTCGTCACGGAGCCGTGGACGATCGGCCGCGAGCTCTTCGGGGCCGCGCTCGACCCGTTCGCCCACGCACGCCCGCTTGCGCTCTCGACGGCGTTCGCGATCCTCTGGTGCGCCGGGTACGCGCTCTTCTACTCGACGTTCCGCGGTCAGCTCCGGCGGCTCTCCGACCGGTAGGCCCGAGCGACACGGTGGGTTCCGCAGGAGCGGGCCGTACGATGAGGGAATGAAGCTCACCCGCCGCAAGCTGGAGATCCTCCGACGCGTCGTGGAGGAGTACGTCGCGACGGGCCAGCCGGTCGGCTCGAAGACGCTCGTGGGAGGGCGTGGAGGGCTCGACGTGTCCTCGTCGACCGTCCGGAGCGAGCTCTCGGAGCTCGAGACCTTCGGCCTGCTGACGCACCCTCACACCTCCGCGGGGCGTGTGCCGACGCAAAGTGGCTACCGCGTCTACACGGAGGAGCTCGTCGGCGGCATCGAGGGGCTCCCGGGGCCGTTCCCCCTCGACCTCACGGCGATGCGGAACGAGGTCGAGGAGGCGCTCCGCCGGACCACCGAGGCCCTCTCGGAGGCGACGCACCTGCTCGCGCTCGTCTCGGCTCCGACCCTCGAGGCGGCGGCCGTCCGGCACGTCGAGGTTCTCCAGCTCCAGTCGCACGTCGTGATCGTCGTCGTGATCACGGCGTCGGGAGCCGTCTCGAAGCGCGTCTTCGAGCTCGAGGACCCCGTCGACCCGGGGCTCGTCGACTGGGCGCGCGCGTACCTCGACGAGACGATCGTCGGGAAGCGCGCGAGCGCGAGCGTGGTACGCCGGGCGTTCGAGGACCCGGGCCTCTCGCTGCGCGAGCGCCGGTTTCTCGACAGCCTCCGCCCGGTGTTCGCGGATGTCGTCGCGACCGCGACGGAGATCTATGTCGGCGGTGCCGCAGGGCTGCTCGGCGAGGCGACGGGTGCCGAGCTGGAAGCCTGCCAGCGCCTGCTCGAAGTGCTCGAGCGCCGTGCGGCGGTGCTCGGGCTGCTCCACGACGCGCTCGACCCGAACCGCCCCGTCGTCCGCGTCGGCCCCGAGCTCGGGGGCGAAGAGCTGCACGGGGCGTCCTACGTCGGCGCGACGTACGGCCTCCCGAACCGCTCGCTCGGCGCGGTCGGGCTGCTCGGACCGCTGCGGATGGACTACGAGAAGGCGATCCGCTCCGTGCGCGCCGCCGCGTTCGAGCTCTCGCGGCTCGCCGAGGACGTCTACGGGGCCTCGTGATGGCGACGACCGAGCGTGACTACTACGAGCTACTCGGCGTGGGCCGCGATGCGAGCCACGCGGAGATCAAGAGCGCGTTTCGGCGGCTCGCACGCGAGCTCCATCCCGACGTCAGCGAGGAGCCCGACGCCGAGCTCCGCTTCCGCGCGGTCGCCGAGGCATACGAGGTGCTGTCGGATCCCGAGCGGCGGCGGACGTACGACCGGTTCGGGCGCGCCGGCCTGCGCGGCGGCGGCTTCTCGCCGATGGACGCCGACTTCGGCAGCCTCTCCGACGTCTTCGCCGCGTTCTTCGGCGAGACCCTGTTCGGACAGGCGCGAAGCGCAGGGCCGCGGCCGACACGTGGACCGGACGTCGCCGCCCAGGTGGAGATCGACCTCGCCGATGCCGTACGCGGGATCTCGCTCGACGTCGGCGTGCGCGTGGCAAGGAGCTGCGAGACCTGCGGTGGCACGGGCGCCGCGCCCGGGACGTCCCCGATCATGTGCCCGGGCTGCGGCGGCGCCGGCATCGTGCAGCAGGTGTCCCGCACCGTTCTCGGCCAGATCGTGCGGTCGGGCGCGTGCCCGCGCTGCGACGGGGCGGGCCGGATCGTCGAGACGCCGTGCGAGCGCTGCGAGGGCGACGGCCGGACGCTCGAGGACGTCCCGCTCGAGCTCGACGTCCCGGCCGGAATCCATGACGGGCAACGGATCCGAGTCCGAGGCGCCGGGCACGCAGGCACCCTCGGCGGGCCTCCGGGTGACGTCTACGTCACCGTCGGCATCCGGCCCTTGGAGGGCATCGAACGCGACGGAGACGATCTCCACGTGCGCGCGTCGGTGACGATGACCGAGGCGGCGCTCGGGAGCACGGTCACGGTACCGACCCCCGAGGGCTCGTTCGAGGTCGAGCTCCCGCCGGGGACGCAGCCCGGTGCCGTGCACACCGTCCGCGGCAGGGGCATGCCCTCACTCGAGACGGGGCGGCGAGGGGATCTCCTCGCCCACGTGGAGGTGCGCGTCCCGACGCAGCTGACGGCCGAGCAACGGGCCGAGGTGCTGCGGCTCGAGCGCGAGCTCGGCAGCGAGGCGTACCGCGACGAGGACGAGGGCTTCCTCGGACGGTTGAAGAGCGCCTTCCGGTGAGCGACGCCGACCGGCGATTCGCGCTGGTCGTCGTGGCGCGCGTGGCGGAACCGGTCGTCGGCGAGTGGCGCCGTCGCTACGGCGACGCCGAGCGCGTCGTGGTTCCCCACTGCCCCCTCGGAGTCGACGAGGAGCCCGATCGTCTCGCCGCGACGGTGCGCGAGCGGCTCGGGCCGCGCCTCCCGATCCGGTGCCACGCCGTCGAGGTCTCACTCGTCGGGGAGCTCCCGGACGGGTCATGGCTCACGCGGGAGACGTCCCCGTTCGAGGGGCACGCGTGACGGCGTTGCGGCGGGTCTCGTTCCGGCCGCGTGCGGAGGACGCGGAGATCGCACGGGCGCGACTGCTCGAGCTCGCACCTGGAGGGCTTCGAGGAGCTCGACATCGGGGGTGGCCTTGTCGAGCTCGCCGTCTACGCCCACGCGGTCGACGTCGACCGGGTGCTGGCAGAGCTGCCCGGCGCCGAGGTCGTGCCGGTCGCCGCGGGCTGGGAGGACGCCTGGCGGGACTTCCACCGCCCGGTCGTCGCCGGAGGTCTCTGGCTGGGGCCGCCGTGGGAGACGCCTCCTGAGCCGCGGCGCGCGGTCGTGATCGACCCCGGCCGCGCGTTCGGGACCGGGTCGCACCCGACCACCCGTCTCTGCGTCGAGCTGCTCGCCGCCACGACCCCGTGCGGGGAGGTGCTCGACGTCGGCTGCGGCTCGGGCGTGCTCGCGATCGCCGCGGCGAAGCTCGGGTTCGCGCCGGTCGTCGCGGTCGACGTCGACCCCGTCGCGGTGGAGACGGCCCGCGCGAACGCGGCGGCGAACGGCGTCTCCGTGAGCACGGCCGTGGTGGACGCCCTCGCCGAGCCGCTCCCGCGCGCGGATCTCGCCGTCGCGAACGTGCTGCTGCGCCCGGTCGAGGCGATCCTCGCGCGTCTCGACGTCGGCGAGGCGATCACGTCCGGCTACCTGGCGGGCGAGCGGCCGGCGCACCCGGGGTGGGCCCACGTCGAGGCGCTCGAGCTGGACGGCTGGGCGGCAGACCGTTTCCGCCGCGCGTGACCGCGGTCCGTGCGGCCACGCCGTGAAGCGCTGGCGCAGCCATGGCAGGCTCCCGGTCGTGGTTCCCGAGGCGCCACTCGAGTCGACGGAGGACGGGCTCGTCCCTCATTGCCCCGCGGGCACGAACCACACGATCGTCGGGGCCGGGGACCGCGCCTGCCTCGTGCTCGCCGTCGGCGCGCGCGACCGCTCGAAGGGGCCGGAGTGGGGCGGCTACCCGGTCGACGAGCCAGCGCTGCGCCACGGCGCGGGGGTCGAGGAGGAGACGGCCGAGCCGCCCGTTGGCGTACGCGCGGTTCCCGGCACGCAGTCGCAGGGCCTGCGGCGACGGCTGGCTCCCCGGTCGCGAGTCGCTCGGCGGGCTCCGTGAAGGCGCGCATGAATCGCTCGAAGCCGCCGGGCTCGGTGGGACGAGCAGGAACCGTACCGTCTCGGGCGCCGCGCCGAGCTCGAGGACGAGACTCGTCAGCGGATCGTGGAGGCGGCAATCGACCTCCACCGCACGATCGGCCCCGCAGCGACGACGGTCAGCGAGATCGCGGAGCGTGCCGGTGTGGGGCGGGTGGCTGTCTACCGTCACTTCCCCGACGAGCTCGCGCTGGCACGGGCCTGCAGCGGCCTCTACTTCGAGCGTCATCCCCTCGCCGACCCGAGCCCGTGGCGGAGGATCACCGACCCGCGCGAACGGTTGCGGACGGCGCTTCGCGAGACGTACGCGTATCACCGGGCCAACGAGCCGATGATCACCCACGTCCTCGCCGACGCGCGCGACTATCCGGTCATGGCGCCCTACCACGAGCAACGGCGACGTGCGGCCGAGGCCCTGCTGCCGGGGTGGCGCTTGCGCGGCCATGACCGCGTCGGCATGCGGGCGGCGCTCTCGCTCGCCCTCTCGTTCGACACGTGGCGCGTTCTCGCGCGTGACCACGGGTTGACGGACGAGGAGGCTGCCGGGCTCGTGGTGCGCCTGACACGGGACTGCGGGCACGCGGGCGGCGGCCCTGCGAGCTGACGCCTACGGCGCCTTCCAGAACACGGTCGTCGCGCAGGGACGGCCGTCCGGGTAGAGCGCGTAGTTCGGGATCACGCCCACGCGCGTCCAGCCGAGCCGCTCGTAGAGACGCTCGGCGTCCTCGCCCGTGACGGTGTCGAGCACGAGGAGCGTCTTGCCCTCGGCAAGCGCCTCCGCCTCGGCGTGCTGCATGAGCAGCGCCGCGATTCCGCGCCGCCGCGCCGACCGGCATACGAGAAGCTTCGCGACGTCCGCCCGATGCGGCTGGTTGGGCGGGGTCGCGTGGACGACCTGGACGGTGCCGACCAACTCGCCGTCGAGAAATGCGGCGAGGAGCAGGCGCCGCCGCGCCTCGAGCTCGTCGAGCCAGCCCTCGAACGCCGCGCGGGCGTCGCCGTGCGAGAACGGCGCGAGGTAACCGACGGACGCGCCGCCCGCGACGCAGTCGGCGAGCACGGCCGCGAGCCCGTCGAGGTGCTCGCGCGCCTCCGCCGCCTCCAGCCGCCGGACCGTCGTGTGCCCGGGAGCGGACATGCGCCCGGAAGTCTCGCAGCGTGCGCGTGGGACATGACAGGAGGCGCGCTCACCAGCGGTCGAGCGTCGGAAAGGATGCGTCCGCCGCGAGGCAGCCCGCGAGGTAGAGCGCCGTGCCCGGATCGCCGGTCCAGAGCGTGTGGCGGCCGCGGCCGTGCTCTGCGGTCGCGCGCTCGACCTGCTCGATCGCGTGCATCGCGAACGAGCGCGCGCGGTCGAGCCAGAGCCCGTCGCCCGTCCGCTCGTGGAGCTTGAGGAACGCGTAGCCGTTGCCTGCCGTGCCGTGGCAGAGGCTCGCGCCCTTGCGCAACGGTCCGGCGCGCCAGACGAGCTCGCCGCCCGCGACCAGCAGCGCGGTCAGCTCGTCGTCGGCGGGGGCGAGGGAGGCGAGCGACGCGACGATCCCGGGGGCGCCGTGGCACCACTGGGTCCGGCGCGGCGCAGAGCTCGGCTCGAGCGACGGCGGCCACTGGGCCAGGCCGTCCGCGCGCAGCGCGTGGCGCTCGAGCGTCGCCACGACACGGCGGTCGAGCTCGGCGCGGCGGTTGCCGTCGAGCAGGTCGCCGCGAGCGAGCACGAAGGTGTTGCCGGCGAGCCCGTGGGCGGGACCGAGGATATGGGCCCGGTGGCCGTAGAGGTCCTGCTCCCAGAGCTCGTCGCGCCAGTGCTCCCAGAGCAGGCTGGCGCTCTCCTCCCATGCGTCGCGCCAACGCTCGTCGCCGGTCCGCTCGTACATCACCTGCGCCGCCAGCATCGTCCCCGGAGAGCCCCACATGAGCTCGAGCGAGGGATGGTCGACGTTCGCCCGTACGGCGTCGAGGAGCTCGTCCCCCTGCCAGGCCGCCGGGGCGAGCGTGTGCGCGACGAGCAGGATGCCGGCCTCGCCCATCCAGAGCGACGGCACGACGCCGACCTCGGGGAAGTCGGGCTCGGCGCGATAGCGGTCGGGGAGCGCCGTCGCGATCGCCGCCCAGTCGCGGCGGAGCACCGCGAGGCGCGGGCGCCCGAGTGCGTGAAGCGCCCAGATGACTCCTGCCGCGCCGAGGTACAGGGACGCGACCCGCCGCAGCGGCGGCTCCTCCGGCTCCTCGTCGAGCGGGTGCGCGGGCCACAGCTCGTCCGGGTCGAACGCCGCTTCGGTCTCCGCCACGATCGCCGCGATCGCAGACCGGGCACGTTGCTCGTCCCAGGCCGTCTCGGTGAGCGGCTCGTGCGCATGGGGATCGACGAGCTCCGCGATGCCCATCGCCTTCTCCTTCATCGGCGGGCCACGAACACGTACTCGCGGCTCTCGTCGCCGAACGGCTCCCGTGCGAAGCCGCCGTAGAGCGCCTCGACCTCGAGCCCCGCGACGTCGACGAGGCCGAGCCACTCGTTCCGCGTCGCCCACCAGAGCGAGCTCGTAGCGCCGTCGTCCAGCACGATGTCGATCCGGTTCGAGCCGACCGCGTGGCGCACGGTGTGCGGCACGGGATGCACCTCGTGCGCCCCGTCGAGGCGCGTGGCGGTGCGGTGGTCGAAGGCGAAGGCGTTCCACGCGAAGCGCCCACCCGGGCGAAGCGACGCTGCGACGCGCTCGAAGACGAGGCGCCGGTCGGCCCAGGCGGGCAGGTGGAGGAGCGCGCGGAACGGGCAGTAGACGAGCGCCGCGGGCTCGTCGAGCCGGAGCTCGCGCATGTCCGCGAGGTGGAGCTCGAGCTCGACGCCCGCCGCGGCGGCGCGCTCGCGCGCCTGCTCGAGCATCGCCGGCGACGAGTCGAGCCCGATCACCGGACGTCCCGTCGCCCGCGCGACCGGGATGGCGACGCGGCCGTTGCCGACCGCGAGCTCGACGAGCGGGCCGTCGGCCTCCAGCGCGAGGCCGACGTAGAAGGGGATGTCGGCCGTCATCTCCGCGGCCCACTCGTCGTAGCGATGCGAGAGCGCCTCGTCCCAGCTCACGTGCCGATCGTAGAGCACCGTGGAACGGCCAATCCGACGGCCCGGTCCCAGCGTCTAAGCTCTTGGGCTCCGCATGGCGACGTTTCAAACGCGCTTCCTCGGGTGCAAGGTCTCGTTCGCCGACGCGCAGGCGATCCGCGAGCGGCTGCTCGCGGACGGGCACGAGGAGGTCTCCGAGGACGGCGAGATCCACGTCGTCAACACCTGCTGCGTCACGCACGAGGCCGTCTCGAAGTCGCGCCAGGCTGCCTCCCGCGCGGCACGTTCCGCGCGCACGGTCTACGTCACCGGGTGCGCCTCGAACCTCGAGCGCGCGTTCGCCGGGACGGCACCGAACGTCGTCGTCAGCGGGCGGACGGGCGACGAGGCGGCGGCGTTCGTCGCCGGGCACGTCGGCGCGATCGGCTGCGTCAACGCCGAGCATCGGCTCGAGCGCGTGCGGGCGTTCGTGAAGATCCAGGACGGCTGCTCGTTCTCGTGCGCGTTCTGCGTGATCCCGCTCGTCCGCGGCGGGACGCGGAGCCGCACCGCCGGCGCCGTGCTCGCCGAGATCCGCCGCCGCGTCGCGCAAGGGCACCGTGAGATCGTGCTCACGGGTGTCAACCTGGGCTGCTTCCGTGACCGTGCCGCCGGCGTCACCTTCGCCCGCCTCGTCCGCGAGGCCGGCTCGATCCCCGGGGTCGAGCGCCTCCGGCTCTCCTCGATCGAGGTCAACCACGTCGACGACGCTCTCGTGAGCGCGCTTCTCGAGACACCGACGGTCTCGCCGCACCTCCACGTGCCGCTGCAGTCGGGCGACGACGCGGTCCTGCGCGCGATGGGTCGTCGCTACACGGCGGCGCAGTTCGAACGGCGGCTCGCGCCGCTCGCCGGGCTCAACCTCACGACCGACGTGATCGTCGGCTTCCCGGCGGAGGACGACGCCGCGTTCGAGCGCACCCTCGCGCTCGTCGAGCGGCTCGGGATGACCAAGGCGCACGTCTTCCCCTACTCGCCCCGCCCGGGGACGCGAACGGCCGACGCCGACGCCGTCTCGGCGCACGCGAAGCGCGAGCGCGGAGCGCGCCTCCGGGCGCTCTCGGGCGAGCTCTCGCGGCGCCGCTGGGAGACGCGGGTGGGCACGACCGACCGAGTGCTCGTCGACCGGCCCGGGCGCGGGTACGCGGACGACTACACCCCGTGGCTCGTCGAGGGCGAGGTCGGAGCCTTTGTCGCCGCCCGTGCGGTCGGCGTCGCGGACGAGGGAGTGGTCGCCGTTGCCGCCTGAGGACTGCCTCTTCTGCCGGCTCGCGCGCGAGGGCGACCACGTCCACGCCGCGGACGGGTTCGTCGCCATCCGCGACATCGCGCCGAAAGCCCCGACGCACCTCTTGATCGTCCCGGTGCGGCACGTCGACACGTTCCGCGAGGTCGGGCTGTTCGAGCCGAACGAGGCGAAGCGGATGCTCGAGTTCGTCGCGGAGACCGCCCGGGAGGCGGGGCTCGAGGACTACCGCCTGATCGTCAACGTCGGCCCCGGCGGCGGGCAGACGGTGTTCCACCTGCACTGGCATCTGCTCGGGGGCGCTAGCCTCCCCGGATTCGAATGACGCTGATCGCAGAGATCGAGGACGAGCTCAAGGACGCGCGCCGCGCCCGCGACGTGGAGCGCCGTAACGCGCTGGCGCTGGTCCTGAACGCGCTGCGCGGCGCCGAGAAGGAGCTCCAGCGCTCGCTCTCCGACGAGGAGTCGCTGCAGGTCCTCCAGCGCGAGCGGAAGAAGCGGGTCGAGGCGATGGAGGCGTTCGACGCGGCGGGCCGCGAGGAGCAGGCCGACCGCGAGGAGTTCGAGCTCGACGTGATCGAGGAGTTCATGCCGGACCAGCTCTCCGAGGAGGAGCTCGAGGAGGTCGTCGACGACGTCATCGCCGAGGTCGGTGCGACGTCGATCCGTGACCTCGGCCGCGTCATGGCCGATGTGATGCCCCGCGTCTCCGGCCGCGCGGACGGCTCGGTCGTGAGCCAGCTCGTGCGCGAGAAGCTCGCGTAGGCCGCTCGACCACGTCGTTCGTCCGGGCCTCGTCGGGCCGGGGTGGACATGATCGCCGGGAGTGGGAACCATTTGGCCACTGCGAGGCGACAGGTTGGTCATGGACGGACGGGCGCAGTCTCCCGATGCCGAGCTGCTCGAGGCCGTTGCAGACGGCGACACCGCCGCGCTCGAGGCGCTGTACGAGCGGCATGCGCCGTGGCTCTCGGTCCGCCTCACCCGCCGCTGCAACGACGACGGCGTGGTCGCAGAGGTGCTGCAGGACACCTTCGTCGCCGTCTGGCGTGCCGCGGGCTCGTACCGCGGCGAGGGCGAGGTCGCCGGCTGGCTGTGGGGCGTCGCCGTGCGCAGGCTCGTCTCGCGGCTGCGCCGCCGCGGGCCCGCGGCCGAGGTGCTGCTCGACGACGTGCGCAGCGGGCTCGAGGCGAGCGTCGAGGAGCAGGTGCTCGCGGGCGTCGAGTACGGCGACCTCGGCAGCGCGCTCGCACGGTTGTCGCCCGAGATGCGGGCCGTCGTGCAGGCGACCGTGCTCGACGGGCTCACCGCCCGTGAGGCCTCCAAGCTCCTGGGCATCCCGACCAACACCGTCAAGACGCGGCTGTTTCGCGCCAAGGCGCAGCTGCGGCGCGAGCTCGTGGAGGTACCGCTATGACCACCTGGCACGTCGACCCGTCGACGCTGGGCGCGTGGGTCGAGGGCACGACCGGGCCGCTCGCGAGCGCCTCGGTCGAGCAGCACCTCGTCAAGTGCGAGCGGTGTCGCGCGGCCGTCGCCGGTCTCGTGCGGATCGAGGACGTCCCCGGCGCCTGGGACGACGTCCTCGCGGAGGTCGCCGGCGGCGCGGGCCTGGCCGAGCGCGTCCTGGTCCGCCTCGGGCTCAAGGCCGGGGACGCGGTCGTGGTCGGCGCCGCTCCGGTGCTCCGGATCGCGTGGGCGGCGGGGCTCGCCGCGGTGCTGGGCTTCATCCTCGTCGCGTCGATCGCCGGTCACGACCGTGGCCTGGCGCTGTTCCTCGCGCTTGCGCCGCTCATGCCGGTCGCCGGCGTGGCCGCCGCCTACGGCCCGTCTGCCGATCCGAGCTACGAGCTCGCGCTCGCGGCGCCGTACCGCATGATCAGGCTCGTCCTGCTACGCAGCGCGGCGGTGCTGCTCACGGCGGTGCCACTCACGGTTGCCGCGGGGCTCCTGCTGCCGCTCGACGGCGCGACCGCGGTCGCGTGGGTGCTGCCGTCGCTGGCGTTCACGCTCGTGGTGCTCGGCGCGGGGTCGTGGGTCGATCCCTGGGCCGCGGCCGTCACCGTCGGTGCCGGCTGGGTCGCGGCCGTCGCGGTGAGCGCGCGCTACGGCGACGTGCTTGCAGTGGTGGCGCCGACGGCCCTCGTCGGCTACGTCGCTCTCATCGTCGCCGGTGCGCTCGTGCTCGCGCTCGCCACGCCCACCTGGCGGCTCGACGGGCAATGGTCACCGATGCAATCCGAAAGGGAGCGAACATGACGGCACCGGCGATCGAGCTGCGAGGCGTCTCGCGGCGGTTCCGGGGTGCTACGGCTCTCGACGACGTCCAACTCGAGGTGATGCCGGGCATCGTCGGCCTGCTCGGGCCGAACGGCGCCGGCAAGACGACGCTGCTCCGCATCCTCGCCACCGTGCTCGGCGCCGACGGCGGGAGCGTGCGGATCCTCGGCCGCGACCCGGCGGACGCGGTCGAGCGCACCGAGATCCGCCGGCGGCTCGGCTACCTCCCGCAGGAGCTCCAGTACCCGCGCGGCTTCACGACCTACCGTTTCGTCGACTACATGGCCGTCCTCAAGGAGATCGAGGAGCCGGCCGCTCGCCGGGCCGAGGTGCGCCGGGTGCTCGAGGACGTCGACCTTCGAGATCGCGCGGCCAAGTCGATCCGCACCCTCTCGGGCGGCCAGCGCCGGCGCGTCGGGCTGGCACAGGCGCTGCTCGGCTCGCCGGAGCTGCTCGTGCTCGACGAGCCGACGACCGGGCTCGACCCGGAGCAGCGGGTGGCGCTCCGCACCGTGCTGGCCGAGCGCGGCCGCGCGTCGACCGTGCTGATCGCCACGCACCAGACCGAGGACGTCGCCGCGCTCTGCGAGCACGTGGTCGTGCTCGACCGGGGCTCGGTGAGCTTCCAGGGCACCGTCGCCGCGCTCGTTCGGGAGGCGCAAGGACGGGTCTGGCTGGCCGACACGGCCGACCCGCGCGCGCAGGTCTCCTGGCGCACCGCGACCGGCCGCTACCGCAACCTGGGCGAGGCCCCGGCCGAGGCCGAGCTCGTCGAGCCCACGCTCGAGGATGCGTACCTGCTGCTCCGCGGCGCCACCGAGTCCGAGGCGGTGGCGGCATAAGCACGGCGAGAGTCGCGCTTCCCATGCCCGCCGCCCGCTCGCCGCTCGTGCCGCTCGCGTGGATCGAGGCGAAGCGTTTCGCCCGGCACCCGCTCTTCCTGACCGGCTTCGTGCTGGCCCTCGTCTTCAGCGGCGGCGAGTACGGCCCGGCCGAGCTCGACCACCAGTTCGTGCCGGCGTTCTTCGTCGGCCTCTTCGGGCTCGTCGTGGCCGCGCGCCTCACGGCATCGACGCGCCGCTCCGAGGCGGTCGTGGACGCGGCCCCTGTCTCCGAGACGACCCGCACGGCGGCGCTGTGCGCGGCGTGCCTGGTGCCGGCCGCGGCGGCCCTGATCGTCGTGGTCTTCTTCCGGCTCGTCCTGGCCATCTTTTACGACCCTCGCCCCGCGTACTCGTACGGGGTGTTCACGACCGGGGAGCGGTACGTCATCCTGCTGGTCCTGCCCGTCATCGCATGTCTGGGGGCGCCCCTGCTCGGGGTGGCGGTCGGGCGCTGGCTGCGGTTCCCGGGGGCGCCGCTACTCGTGGCGGTGGCACTCTTCGTGTGGGGCATGCTCGCGGGCTACCGGCCGTCTCAGATGGGCGCGAGCACCTGGCCGGCCCGGATCCTGCACATGCTGACGCCCTACACGGCCTGGATCGAGCACAACGGCAGCGGCGACCTCTGGGTGCCCACCGTGGTGCGATCGCTAACAGGGTCGCCGGCGTGGTTCGCGGTGTGGACGCTCGCGCTCTGCGCCCTGGCCGCGTGCGCCGCGCTCCTGCACGGCGCGGAGGGGCGCGTACGACGAGCCGTGGTGAGGGCGAGCTGCGTTGCAGGCGCGGTCGCCGTGACCTCGTTGACGCTGGCGGTCGTCACGGGCTACTCGGTGACGCACGACAGCTCGAGCGAGGGCACCGTGGTGTCCGACTCCAGGACCCCTCTGCCGCCTCATCCGTGAGCGCGTCGGTCGGCAGGGCGGTTCTGCGCGCCGCGCCGTGGCCGACGCTGCTCGGCGGCTGCGTTGCCGCGGCGGCGCTGTTCGGGATCGCGGCGGCCCTGCGCCACGGCGCGCTGGCCTTCCCGCTCTCCCTGCTGGGCCTGGGGCTGTGCGGCGCCACCGCCGCGTACGTCCTCGACGAGGCGTCCGCCGAGGTCGAGGACGCCACGCCCACCGGACGCCGGGCCCGGGTGGCCTGGCGGCTCCCGATCGCCCTCCTGCCCTTCGCGGTGGGCGCGGCGGCCGTGCTCATGCTCGACGACCCCGGCGGCGCCGCCGGCTGGGACAGGCTGGTGCCCGTCGCCGCGGCGAGCGTGGCCTGCGGCCTCGGGGTGGCGTCCGCGCTGCGCCGCTCGGGCCGGCTCGCGCCCGGCGACCTGGCGAGCGCGATCGCGTTCGGGCTCGTCTTCCTCGCGGTCGCCTTCGAGCCGCTGGACGCCTGGGTGTCCCTGGCGCCGCTCGAATCGCCGTCGTACCCGTTGGCGACCGCCCTCGCGTGGGCGCTCGTCCTGCTCTCCTGCGCGGCCGTGCTCGCAGCGTGCGAGCGCGACCCCGGCCGCCCAGCCAACCGGAAGGAGACCGTGTGAGGCTCTACCGCGTGCTTGCGTCGCTCGTCGCCCTCGGCGTCGTCGTCCAGGCGGCGCTCGTCGCCTACGGCATCGCCGGGCTCACCCACTGGATCTACGACGAGCGGAACACCGCCACCCGCGCGACGTTCGAGGAGGACAGCACGGTCGACTACGGCGGAAAGCTCGGCTTCGACCTCCACGGGGAGCTCGGCGCGCTCTGGCTGCCGCTCCTCGCCCTCGCCTTCCTCGTCGTCGCGGTCGTCACGCGGCGCAGCGTCGGGCACGGGCTCCGCTTCGCGGGGATCGTGCTCGGGCTGATGGTGCTGCAGGCGGTGCTCGGGTTCGTGGCGCTCGCGGTCCCCGGGCTCGCCGTGCTGCACGCTGCGAACGCCCTCGCGCTCTTCTCGACCGCGGCGTACGCGGCGCTCCGGCTCACCCCTTCGCCGAGGGCGATCGGCTCCTCCTGAGCGACGCGGGCACCGTGGTGGACGGCGCCTACACTGAGACGCGTGCAGGATGTTCTCACGGTGCCGAACGAGGTCGCGGCGGAGCTCGCCGGGGTCGGCGACGGCGTGCTCGACACGCTGCGCGAGCGGCTCGGCTGCACGATCTCGCTGCGCGGGAACCGCCTGACTCTCGCGGGGGACGAGACGCGTGTCGCCGAGGCGCGGGCGGTGCTCGACGAGCTCGTCGAGCTGGTCGAGAGCGGTCACGCGATCGGCCCGGACACGGTCGGTGCGGTCGTCGCCGCGCTCGACCAGTCCGAGGACATCCGCGACGTCTTCGACGACGTCGTCTGGCGCCACCGCGGCAAGAAGATCGCGCCCAAGACGGTGACGCAGAAGCGCTACGTCGACGCGATCCGGGCCTCGACGGTGACCTTCGGGATCGGCCCGGCCGGCACGGGGAAGACGTACCTCGCGATCGCGCTCGCCGTGAAGTCGCTCGCGGAGCGCGAGGTGGGGCGGATTATCCTCACCCGCCCCGCGGTCGAGGCCGGCGAGCGACTCGGGTTCCTGCCGGGGGACGTCCTCGCGAAGGTCGACCCGTACATGCGCCCGCTCTTCGACGCTCTCTACGACACGATGGACGCCGACCGGCTGAACGCGTACATCGACCGCGGCACGATCGAGGTGGCGCCGCTCGCGTTCATGCGCGGACGGACCCTGAACGACTCGTTCGTGATCCTCGACGAGGCACAGAACACGACGCCGGAGCAGATGCAGATGTTCCTGACGCGGCTCGGGTTCGGGTCGAGAATGGTCGTGACGGGAGACGTCACGCAGGTCGACCTCCCCGGGAGCAGGCCTCGGGGCTGATCCAGGTGAGGGACATCCTCCGCTCGCTCGACGGCGTCGGGTTCGTCGAGTTCGGGCACGAGGACGTCGTGCGGCACAAGCTCGTGCAGCGGATCGTCGAGGCGTACAAGAGGCACGCCGAGGAGACCGGCTCCGCGCGTCACCGCTGATGGTCGAGGTCGAGGTCTCGAACCGGAGCGGGGCCGCGGTCGACGAGGCGGCCGTCGTCCTGCTCGCGCGCGAGGTCCTCGCCGCCGAGGGGGTGCCCGACGGCGAGCTCGGGATCGCGTTCGTCGCGGCCGACGAGATCCGCCTGTTGAAGCGCGAGCACCTCGGCGTCGACGAGGCGACCGACGTCCTCTCGTTTCCGCTCGACGGCACTGACGCGCTCCCCGATGGCGTCCCGCGGGCGCTGGGCGACGTCGTCCTCTGCCCTGACGTGATCGGTGACGACTGGCGATGGCCGCTCGTGCACGGCCTGCTCCACCTGCTCGGTCACGACCACGGCGCGACCATGGAGGAGCGCGAGCGCGCGTACCTCACGTGATTCGCCCGCGGCGTACCTCCACGATCTCGATCTTCGAGAGCTTCAACTTCGCGATCGAGGGGATCATTCACGTGCTCCGCACGCAGCGGAACATGCGCATCCACTTCGGTGCCGCGGTCGCCGTGCTCGTCGCTGCGCTCGCCTTCGACGTCTCCCGGCTCGAGCTCATCGCCTTGTTCCTCGCGATCGCGTTCGTGCTCATCGCCGAGATGATCAACACGGCGATCGAGGCCGCGGTCGACGTCGCCTCGACGTCTTTCGACCCGATGGCGAAGCTCGCCAAGGACATCGGCGCGGGCGCCGTTCTCATCGCTGCGATCAACGCGATCGCGGTCGGCTATCTCGTGTTCTCGGGCCAGGTCGCGGGGGAGAGCTCGCGCCTCCTCGACCGGCTGTCGGAGGCGCCTGCCGAGCTGACGCTGATCGCGCTCGTCCTGACCACCGCGCTCGTCATCGCGCTCAAGGCGTTCTCCGGGCGCGGGTCGCCGCTCCGGGGCGGCTGGCCGTCCGGCCACGCAGCCGTCGCGTTCGCGGCCTGGATGGCGGTCACGCTCGTGCTCGGGGACACCGAGCATCGCTTCCTCATATCCTCGTTGACGCTGATCATGGCCCTGCTCGTCGCGCAGACACGGATCGAGGCGGGCGTCCACTCGACGCTCGAGGTGGCGTCGGGCGGGGGTGCTCGGCGCGCTCGTGACGCTCGTCATCTTCCAGGGGTTCTACGCGTGACGGACGCCGAGCTGCTCGCCGCCGCCGACGCGATCGCAGCCCGGGCGTACGCGCCGTACTCGAGATTCCACGTCGGGTGCGCCGTCCTCTGCCGGGACGGTCGCGTCGTCGAGGGGGTGAACGTCGAGAACGCGGCCTACCCGCTCGGCGTCTGCGCGGAGCGCACGACGTTCTCCCGGGCGATCGCCGAGGGCTACGCGCCCGGCGACTTCGTCGTCGCCGCGATCACGGCGTCGCCTTGCGGCGGCTGCCGGCAGTGGCTCGCCGAGATGGCGGTGGAGCGCGTCGTGTTCCGAAACGGCGGCCGGATCGTCGAGATGACTCCCGGCGAGCTGCTGCCCGAGCAGTTCGAGGCCGACAGCCTCCCCTCGTGACCCGCGGGTCGCGCTGCCCCGGGGTGTGGAGGACCCGGCACGAAGGTGGCACGATCGCGTCACCCATACGTACGAGGTTCCACGATAGGCTGGACCCGAGGGGAGGAGGTCGGCGGCCCGAGAAGCGGATGGCCCGAGCGGACACGTCTCATGCGGGCATGGCCTGGTCGGACGCGACCCGAATGGACGTCCGGGCACGGTCGACGACCGCAGACCGGGGAACGCCCTCCCATGCCGTCGCGCGCGGCGTTGGCGGCACGCGTCGGGCGGCGACGTGCAGGCGATGGACGGGCTCGCGAAGGCAGCCGGCATGAAGGCGGGTCTCGTCGCCGTCGCGGGCCGTCCGAACGTCGGCAAGTCGACGCTGGTCAACGCGCTCACCGGTGAGAAGGTGGCGATCACCTCGACGGTGCCGAACACGACCCGTCGAAGGATCTTCGGCGTGGCGAACGGCGACGACTGGCAGCTCGTGCTCGTCGACCTGCCGGGCTTCCAGCGGCCGATGGATGCGCTCACCGAACGGATGCAGGAGACGGTCGACGGCTCCTTCGAGGACGTCGACGTCGTCCTCCTCGTCCTCTCTGCGCGCGACCGGATCGGCGCGGGCGACCGCTTCGTGGCGCGCCGCGTGTTCTCGCTCGGTGTGCCCGTGGTGATCGCGCTCAACAAGATCGACCGGCTGAAGCACGGTCACGTGGCCGCGCAGATGAAGATCGCCGCGGAGCTCGGCGACTTCCATGCGCTCCACCCGGTGAGCGCGAAGGTCCGCGACGGGATCGACGAGCTGCGGGACGATCTCGTGGAGCTCCTTCCCGGCGGCCCGCCGCTCTTCCCGCGCGAGCAGCGCACCGACCTGACGCTCGAGGAGCGGATCGCGGAGGTCATCCGCGAGAAGGCGCTCCACCTCACCCGCGACGAGGTCCCGCACGCGCTGACGGTCGAAGTCGAGGAGCTCGGCGAGACGGTGCGTGCGCGCGTCCTCGTCGAGACGGAGTCCCAGAAGGGCATCCTGATCGGAAAGCGCGGCACGATGATCCGCGAGATCGGGACGCGCGCACGACCCGAGGTGGAGGCGCTCGCCGGGCACCCCGTGTACCTCGAGCTCGTGGTCAAGGTGAGGCCGCGCTGGCGGCGCGACCGGAAGTCGCTCGAGCGGCTCGGCCTCTGAGCCGGGCTCAGTGCACGTACACCGTCTCGGGCTCGATGCGCAGGATGACGCGCTCGGAGGTGATGTTCGACTCGTCGTAGTCCCGTCCGCGGTACTTCTGCGACAGCCGGTCGATGTGAGCGCGGGCCGCCGGACCGCGAACCGTCTCGACGACCCTGCCGCGTACCTCGGCGTAGGTGTACGGGTCGTCCCGGTCCCAGATCGTGACCGTCACGCGTGGGTCGCGGCTCACTGCCCGGAGCTTCGCCCGGTGCAGCTCGGTGTTGACCAGCACGTGCTCGTCGTCGGCGTCGACCCACATGACGTGGGTCATCGGCCGGCCCGAGCTCAGGATCACGCTGAGGACGGCGAAGTTCGCCCCGAGCGCGAGAGCACGGACGGTGGGGTCGAGCGGCAACACCTCAGGCGGCGTCCATCGCCTCGTCGGCGTCGACGCGGTCGGCGAGAGTGCGGGCCACCTTGAGCCACAGCTCGGGCAGCGAGTCGAGCAGGGCCACGAAGTCGCGGCCGGAGATCGCGAGCACGCGGAGCGGCGTCGCGGCGACGACCGTCGCCGTGCGGGGGGAGCGCGAGAGCAGCGCGATCTCGCCGACGAAGCTCCCGGCGCCGAGCCGTGCCACCCGGCGGCCGCGCCGCCGGACGTCGACCTCGCCGTCGAAGACGACGTAGAACTCGCCGGCAGGCTCGCCCTCACGGATCAGCTCCGCGCCGGCCTCGAGCTCGCGCTCGACGGCGAGCGCCGCGATGCGCCGCAGGTCGCGCTTGGAGCAGAGCTCGAAGAGCGGCAGGCCGCGAAGCAGGTCGACACGCGTGTCGGCGCGGATCAGCACGGGAGCGGAACTCTAGTCACGCGTCCTCGGTCCTTGACTTTTGCGCCCCGGCGGGCGATAACTTCCGTATGTACGGTCGTCTGGATGACCGGACAAGAGCTGCGGCAGAGGCTCCCGCACGTCTCCCACCGGGTCACGTGCCGCTCGACCGTGACGGGCCGCTCCCGCTCTACGTCCAGCTCAGGGACGCGCTGCTGCGGGAGATCCGCGACGGGGGCCTGCAGCCCGGCGACCGCGTCCCGAGCGAGGCGCTGATCAGAGACCGGTATCGCGTCTCGCGCGCGACCGTGCGCCAGGCGCTGGCCGAGCTCGAGGCAGGCGGGACGATCCGGAAGGTCCAGGGTCTCGGCTCGTTCGTGTCGGTGCCGAAGATCCGCCACGTTCCACTGCTCACGTCGTTCACCGAGCTCGCCTCGAGCCAGGGGTTCACGCCCTCGCACCGGGTTCTCTCCTCGTCGGTCGAGCAGGTGACGTCCGACGAGGCCGCCGAGCTCGGGCTCGCCGAGGGAACGCGCTGCCGGTTTCTCCGCCGGCTCTTCCTCGCCGATGGCACCGCCGTCGGGCTCGCGGAGACGTGGCTTCCCGTCGCCGCGCTGCACGGACACGACGACCTGCTCGACCGCGACCGACTCGACTCGGGGTCGATGTACGCCGTCCTCCAGAGCGAGCCGATCGGGCTCGTCCTCGACCATGCGGTCGAGACGATCTCCCCGGGCGCGCTCGACGCCGCGAGCGCCGGGCTGCTCGGCTGCGAAGCGGGGACGCCGGTGCTCCTGATCCGCCGTCTCGCCTACACCGGCGACGGAGCATGCGTCGAGTCGACGCGGCTCGTGTTCGTCGGCGACCGCTACGAGTACCGCGTCGAGCTGCACCGGCCGGAGCCGGGAGGGCGGGGATGAGCGTTTCCGTCGCGATCCGGGCCCTGCCCACCGAGCAGGAGATTCGCAGCGTGGTCGCGGCCGTGCTCGCCGGGCTGACCGTCGAGACCCGGTCGGCTCCGGCCCTCACCGCCGAGCCTCTCCGCGCTGCTGCTCCGAGCGCCGAGCTGGCCGTGGGGGCCGACCATGGCGGCTACCGGCTCAAGGAGCGCATCGTCGCCGCCCTCCGGGAGGACGGCCACGAGGTGCGCGACTGCGGCACGCACGGTACGGAAGCGGTCGACTACCCGGACTTCGCCCACGCGGTCGCGCGCCTCGTCGCCGAGCGCGAGTGCGACGTCGGCATCGTCGTCGACGGCGCCGGGATCGGATCGTGCATGGCGGCGAACAAGGTTCCGGGCATCCGCGCCGCGACGTGCTGGGACGTGTCCTCCGCCAGGAACAGCCGCGAGCACAACCACGCGAACGTGCTCGCCCTCGGAGCGGGGCTGATCGGCGAGAACCTCGCGCTCGAGATCGTGCGGGCGTGGCTCGAGACGCCGTGGGGAGGCGACCGCCACGCACGCCGGGTCGGGCTGATCGGCGAGATCGAGCGCCGCTACGTAGCGGGCGCCGAGGTTGGAGCGACGCGATGAGCTCCACTACCACCGATGCCCTGATCGAGGCGGTCACGCGCGAGGTGCTCGCGGCGCTCGCCGGCCGGGGAGCCTGCGACTGCAGCGACCCGGCCTGCCAGGGCGCGTGCGCCGCCCACTGCTCGGACACGGTCCGTGGCGTGGTCTCGACCGGCGCAGGGCGGATCAGCTACTCGGGCAACGGCGCAGACGTCCCCCGCGACCTCGCCCGCTTCATCGACCACACCCTGCTCAAGCCCGACGCCACCGCGGCTGAGATCGACAGGCTCTGCGACGAGGCGCGCGAGCTCGGGTTCGCGGCCGTATGCGTCAACCCCACCTGGGTCCGGCGCTGCGCGCAGAGGCTTCGCGGCTCCGGGGTCGGCGTGGCGTCCGTCGTCGGCTTCCCGTTCGGGGCCGGCACGACCGAGGTGAAGGCGCTGGAGGCGAGGCGGGCGATCCGCGACGGGGCTCGCGAGATCGACATGGTGATCAACGTCGGAGCGCTGCGAAGCGGCGACCACGACCTCGTTCGCCGCGACATCGAGAAGGTGGCCGATGCCTGTCGCGAGGCCGGCGCGCTGTGCAAGGTGATCATCGAGACCGCGCTCCTGACGGACGAGGAGAAGGTCGTCGCCTCCCACCTGGCGAAGCTCGCGAAGGCCGACTTCGTGAAGACGTCGACCGGGTTCGCAGGGGGCGGTGCGACGGTGCACGACGTCCTGCTCATGCGCGAGACGGTCGGCCCGAAGCTCGGCGTCAAGGCATCCGGGGGCATCCGGAGCGCCGAGGACGTGCGCGAGCTGATCGCGGCCGGCGCCACGCGGATCGGAGCGTCGGCGAGTGTGCAGATCGTGACCGGCGGCGAGGCCGCCGGGGGGAGGTACTGACGTGAACGGAGGGATCGAGTGACGGGCGGCGTGGAGCTTCGGGCGTACTGCTTCCTCGACAGCCTGCAGCCCCAGTACGCCGCCTTTCTGGGGACCGTGGCCCAGGGATTCTTGCCGCTGCCCGGCGATGCCTCGCTGTACGTCGAGATCTCGCCGGGCATCGAGATCAACCGGCTCACCGACGTCGCGCTCAAGGCGACGAACGTCCGACCGGGGATGCAGGTGATCGAGCGGTACTTCGGCCTGCTCGAGGTGCACTCGCCCGAGCAGGCGGAGACGCGCGCGGCCGGTGCGGCGATCCTCGAGTCGATCGGGCTCACGGAGGCCGACCGGATCAAGCCGAGGATCCTCTCGAGCCAGATCGTCCGGCGGCTCAACGACCACCACGCACAGCTCATCAACCGGACGAGGCACGGACAGATGATTCTGGGAGGCCAGACCCTGTACGTGCTGGAGTGCGAGCCCGCCGCCTACGCGCCGCTCGCGGCGAACGAGGCGGAGAAGGCGGCCGAGATCAACGTCCTCGAGGTCCGCGCGTTCGGCTCGATGGGCCGCGTCTACCTCGGCGGCGAGGAGCGAGACATCGACGTCGGCTGGCAGGCCGCGGTGGCGGCGATCGAGGGCCTGGAGGGCCGGGAGGCCAGCCGGGCGTGATCAGGGACCCCGAACCGATCGAAGAGGTCGTGAGGAAAGGAGAGGCGCGGACACATGGCTGATGCCCTGGGAATGATCGAGGCGAGGAGCTTCCCCGCGATGGTCGAGGCCGCCGATGCGATGGTGAAGGCGGCCAAGGTCGAGCTGGTGAGCTTCGAGGAGACGGGGAGGCGGCTACGTGACCGCGGTCGTCCGGGGCGACGTCGCCGCGGTGAAGGCGGCGGTGCAGGCCGGGATGCAGAGCGCCGAGAAGGTCGGCGAGCTGATCGCGAGCCACGTGATCGCCCGGCCGCACGTCAACATCGACCTGGTGCTGCCGCTCGGGCGCAAGGAGCAGGCCCAGGGCGAGATGGGCCAGGCGGGGGCCTCGTAGCAGGAGCCGGCGCTTCGGTGCTGCCGGGGGGCGACGGGCTCTCCGGCAGCCGAAGCCCCGGACGACGGAAGGCGAAAGGAGAGCGAGCGTGCTCCTAGGACGCGTAGCCGGGACGATGGTGGCGACCCGCAAGGAGCCCACGATGGAGGGGCTGAAGCTCCTCGTGGTCCGTCACCTCGACGTGGAGAACGAGGACACGGGCTCGTTCGTCGTCGCGGTCGACGCGGTCGGCGCGGGGGTCGGCGAGGTGGTGCTGGTCGCCACGGGCAGCTCGGCCCGGCAGACCGAGGTGACGCGCGACCGGCCCTGCGACGCCGTGGTCATGGCGATCGTCGACACGTGGGAGGTCGGCGGAGAGGAGAAGTTCCGCAAGTGAGGCGTGCGACCGGCAACAGGGGTGAGCGATGAGCGTGCTGTCGCAGGACGAGATCCAGGAGATCATCGAGCGGGTGCATCGCCGTCTGGGCGAGGCGGGCGAGCGGCAGCCCGGCGCAGGGCTCCGCGCTCGGGCGGCGCTCTCGGCCGCCGGGGAGGCGGAGCTCGGCGAGGGCATCCACCCCTCGATCGACGAGGCCGTCCAGGCAGCCTCCAGGGCGTACGCCGGCTACCGGCGGATCGGCCTCGAGGGCCGCAAGGCGATCGTCTCCTCCATCCGCGCGTCGATGCTCGAGCACGCCGAGAGCCTCGCCGAGATGGCGCACGCCGAGACCGGGCTCGGTCGCGTGTCCGACAAGATCGTCAAGAACCGTCTCGTCACCGCGAAGACGCCGGGCCCGGAGGATCTCGAGCTGCAGGCGGTCACGGGTGACGAGGGGATGACGGTGACGGAGTTCGCGCCGTTCGGCGTCGTCGCGGCGATCACGCCGACCACGAACCCGACCTCCACGATCATCAACAACACCATCGCGATCGTCTCTGCGGGGAACGCGGTCGTGTTCAACGTGCACCCGAACGCGAAACGGGTGTCCGCGGAGAACATCCGGTTGCTCGATCGTGCGATCGTCGCCGCGGGCGGGCCCGAGAACCTGGTCACGGCCACGCCGGAGCCCACCATCGACAGCGCGAAGGAGCTGATGCACCATCCCGACGTCCGGCTGCTGCTCGTGACCGGCGGCCCGGCCGTCGTGCGCGAGGCGCTCAGGACGGACAAGCGGGCCGTCACCGCCGGGCCGGGCAACCCCCCGGCCGTGGTCGACCAGACCGCCGACGTGGAGAAGGCCGGGCGCGACATCGTCGCCGGGGCGTCGTTCGACAACAACGTCATCTGCACCGACGAGAAGACGACGATCGTCGTCGACACGGTCGCCGACCGGCTCGTGCGGGCGATGGGCCAGCACGGGGCGTACGTCCTCAAGCAGCACGAGCTCAAGAAGCTCGAGCGCGTGATCTTCACGGAGCTCGGCCCCCGGGCAAGCCCGGCCACGTCAACCCGGCCTGGATCGGCAAGGACGCCGGCGTGATCCTGCGCGAGATCGGGATCCGGGTCGACGCGGACGTCCGCCTCGCCGTGGCGGAGGTGCCGCGCGAGCACAGCCTCGTCTGGACCGAGCAGATGATGCCGGTGCTGCCGCTCGTGCGCGTCCCAGACATCGAGCATGCAATCGACCTCGCGGTTCGGTCGGAGCACGGCTTCCGGCACACGGCGTCGATCCACTCGACGAACGTGGAGACGATCACGACCATGGCCCGGGCGATGAACTGCAGCATCTTCGTGGCGAACGGCCCGAACTTCGCGGGGCTCGGGCAGGGCGGCGAAGGGTTCTCGTCCTTCTCGATCGCGAGCCCCACGGGTGACGGGCTGACAAGGCCCCGCACGTTCTCGCGGGAGCGCCGGATCACCGTGGTCGGAGCGCTGCGCATCGTCTGATGGAGCCCGCCGTCTGCCTCCTCGAGCTCTCCTCGATCGCCAGGGGCATCGAGGCCGGCGACGCGATGGTCAAGCGGGCCCCGCTCCAGGTGATCAGGGCCGGGACGGTGCACCCGGGCAGGTACCTCGTTCTCGTCGGGGGCCTCACCGCCGACGTCGAGGAGGCGCTGCAGGCAGGTCGCGAGGCTGCCGGGAGCTCGCTCGTCGACGTGGTCTTCCTGCCCGACGTTCACCCGGACGTCGTTGCCTCGCTCGGCGGGGCGAGGCGCGTGGACGGCGGGGAGGCGCTCGGCGTGATCGAGACGATGACCGTCGCCGCGGCGATCGACGCGGCCGACGCGGGCGTGAAGGGCGCGCGGGTGACGATCCGCGACCTGCGCCTGGCGGACGACCTCGGCGGCAAGGGCTACGTCCTGTTCGGCGGGGACGTGGCCGAGGTCGAGGCGGCGGTCGGGTGTGGTGTCGCCCGCACGGCCGCCTCTGCACAGGAGGTGACGCACGTCGTCATCTCCCAGCTCCACACCGAGATGCGGGAGAACCTGGACGCCGACCCGCGCTTCGGCGAGCGGGCGAAGGACGTCGAGAAGCCGGCGCCCGCGCCGAGCGGCCTGGCGACCCCGTTCGGGGAGCCGCGCGGCCGGCCGGTGCCCGGCTCCGGAGGCGGCGAGGGACGGCGGTCCGCCCGCGCCGACGAGGAGACGTAGTGCAGCTCGCACGTGTCACCGGGACGCTCGTCGCCTCGGTCAAGGCCGACGGGCTCGAGGGCGTGAGGTTCCTCGTCGTCCAGCCGCTCGACCGGCGGCGAGAGCCGCAGGGAGATCCCGTCGTCGCGGCGGACGGCGTGCACATGGCCGGCCCCGGCGAGCTCGTCTACGTCGTCGGTGCGCGCGAGGCCGCGCAGGCGATGCCGGAGCCGTTCGTGCCGGTCGATCACGCCGTCGTCGGCATCGTCGACGCGGTGGAGGAGCTCCGCTGAAGCTGGGCCGCGTCGTCGGGACGGTGGTCTCCACCGTCAGCGCCCCGGTGTTCGAGGGGAGGCGCCTGCTCCTCTGCGACGTGCTCGACGCGTCGGGCCGGCCGGACGGGAGCTACCTGATCTGCGTCGACACGGTCGGGTCCGGGGCCGGCGAGACCGTGCTGATCCTCGACGAGGGGAGCTCGGCGCGACAGGTGCTCGGCCTGCCGACCGCTCCCGTGCGCGCCGTCGTCGTCGGGGTCGTGGACGAGCTCACGGTGGACGGGGAGATGGTGCTCCTCGACGCCTGACTGGGGGCTACGGCGAGGCGAGCAGCTCGTCGACCGCCGCCGCCGCCGCTTCGAGACGCCGCTGCGGCGGTCCCTCGACCAGAAGCCACGGGCTTCCGCTCGACCGGGCGCGCTCGACGTAGCGGTCGTGCATCGAGCGGCGCCTTGCCTCGAACTCGCGGATCCCGTCGTGACGCCACGGGACGTCGAGCCCGCAGACCACGAACAGCTCGTAGCGGCGCGCGACGAGGTCTTCGAAGCCGGTCGCCGGAGCGCCCCGGTAGACCTCGTGGAACACGGCGGTCGTGAACGCGTCCGTGTCCGAGAACAGCACGCGGTGGGCGAGCGTCGCGAGGAAGTCCTCGTACCAGCAGTGGATCCGGGCGATGTGCGCGAACTCCCAGCTCGTCCACGGCGCGCCGGCGGGGCGGCCGAGCTGCGTGTAGGGGCGCCCGTACTCGGGGTTCCAGAGCGTCGCGTACCGGACGGCGAGCGCCTCCGCCAGGGTCGACTTCCCCGTCGACTCCGCCCCGAGCAGGCATACGCGCTTGACGTGCGTCACGACGCGCGAGCCTACGTCACGGGCGACGGCGGCTAGCATCCGCACCCGTGACCCACCGACGTCTGAGCCAGGCGATCGCAGAGGGCGACGGCATCTCGGTGCTCGTGCACGTCGGGGACGCCGACGGCGCCCGCCGGGCCGAGGCGAGCGGCGCGGAGGGGATCGTCGTACGGGATGTCGACGAGGACGTCCGGGCCCAGACGCTGCTTCCACTCCTTGCCTACGGCCCCGGACCGGAGGAAGCCGGCGTCGCCGACGCCGTCGTCATCGCCGCCGCCGACGAGGAGACGCTGACGCAACGCGCGGCGCGCTGCCACGAGCTCGGCATCGAGATCGTCGTGCGCGTCCGGGACGACGACGAGCTCGAGCAGGTGCTCGAGTACGTCGACCCCGAGATCGTGCTGCTCACCGCGGACACGGCGGGCGACGAGCAGGCGCCGCTCGACCGCGTCCTCGAGCTGCTGCCGGACGTGCCTGCCGGCAAGCTCGCGATCGCCGAGCTCGCCGATCCGTCGCGCGAGGACGTGGAGGAGCTGGAGCGCGCGGGCATCGACGCAGTTCTCGTCTTCGGCAACGTGGAAGCGCTCGTCGGCGACGGCGTGCCGGACGTCTAGGACGCTGCCGACGCGCGTGCGCCGGTCGCTGCCGACCGTCGAAGCCGTGCCGCTCGGAGCGGTCCTGGCGCTCGCCGCCGTGCTCCGGGCGGTCGGCGCCGGGTCGGGCCTCCCGCTGCCGCTCCTCAACCCCGACGAGACGAACATCGTGCCGCGCGCCTGGGCCGTCGTCCACGGCGGCGGCCTCGATCCGGGCTGGTACGACTACCCGAGCCTGATCTTCCTGGTCCTGGCGCCGACGCAGCTCGGCTTCGACGTACCCTCCTACGGCGCCGCGCGTGTCGCCGCCGTGCTCGTCGGGGTGCTCGGCGTCGCCGCCGCCTGGTGGCTCGGACGGGCCGCGTACGGCGCCGCCGCCGGTCTCACGGGCGCCGTCGGCGTCGCTCTCGCGACGACGCATGTCGCCTACTCGCGGATGGCCGTCACGGACGTCCTCCTCACGCTCGGGGTCACGGTGACCCTCGCCCTGCTCGTCACCGGCAGGCTCGAATGGGCGGGCCTCGCAGCGGGCCTCGCCGCGTCGGCGAAGTACCCGGGGGCGGTGCTCGTCGTGCCGATCGTCGTGGCGGGCTTCAGGGAGCGGCGGCGCCTCGCGGCGTCGCTCGGGCTGGCGGCGGTCGCGTTCCTGGTCACGAGCCCGTTCGTAGCGATCCACGCGGGCTCCGCCTGGGACGACTTCCAGCATGTCCAGCAGCTCGCGCGGGAAGGGTGGCTCGGCTTCGAGGACGACCCGCCGACGCCGCTCGCATTCGGGCTTCGGCTCTGGGAGACGCTCGGGCCGGTCCTCGCCGTCGCCGTTGCCGGCATCGTCGTCGCCGCGCGCCGCCGCGACCGTGCCGATCTCGTCCTCCTCTCGTTCGCGACGGCCTACGGGCTGTCGCTCCTTCCCTCGGGCGCGCACTTCGACCGGTACGTGCTCCCGCTCGTCCCGGTGCTCGCCGTGCTAGCGGGGCGCCTCCGCCCGCTCGTCCCGTTGGCCCTCGTCGCCGCGCTCGTCCCGCTCTGGTGGTCGCTCGCGGACGCCCGCTCCCTGACCGGGCGGGACCCGCGGCTCGATGCCGCCGCCTGGATCGAGCGCACGATTCCCCGCGACGAGCGGATCGCCGCCGACGCCTCGACCCTGCCGTTGAGCGGCTGGGACGCCGTCGGGCTCGAGCTCCCCGGCCCGGGGCGGCCGTTCGACCGTCGCCGCAACCTCGCAACGCTCAGAGCCGAGGGCGTCCAGTGGCTCGTCGTCGGCGGAAGCGTCGCCGACCGCGTGCTCGCCGCAGCCTCGCACTACCCGCGCGAGGCGCGCTTCTACCGCGAGCTCGAGCGGCTGCGCCCCGCCTACGCGACGCGCGCCGAGCCCGGCCGCCGGCCGCGACCCCGGCTCCGCGTCTACCGCATCTACCCTTGAGCGATGGAACCTCGCGGGACGAGGGTCGAAGGGCTCGCGATCGCCGCTGCCGTGTTTCTCTCCGGGGCCGCCCTGCTCGGCGTCGAGATCGCAGCGAGCCGCGTGCTGGCGCCGACGTTCGGGAGCTCGCTGTACGTCTGGGGAGCGCTGATCGGCGTCGTCCTCACCGGGCTCTCGATCGGCTACTGGGCGGGCGGGACGCTCGCCGACCGGTGGCCGTCGCCCTACCTGTTCGTGGGAGCGATCGCCCTCGGTGCGGCGCTCGTTCTCGCGATCCCGCTCGTCGACGAATGGGTCCTCGATCAGGTCGTCTCCTGGGACCCCGGCCCGCGCCTCGATCCGCTCATCGCCTCGATCGTGCTCTTCGGCCCGATGAGCATCGTGCTCGCGTCCGTCTCGCCGATCGCGGTACGACTCGCGGCGAGCGACCTGCACCGGCTCGGACGCACGGCGGGCCGGCTGTTCGCGATCTCCACCGCCGGCTCGATCGCCGGGACGTTCGCGACGGCGTTCTGGCTCGTGCCCGAGTACGGCACCGACCAGGTGCTCGCGGTCGGCGCGGTCGTCCTTCTGACCGCGGCGGCCGTCGTCGCCCTGCTCGAGCGGCTCTGGCTGCCCGGCGTCGGCCTCGTGGCGGCCGCCGGCGTCGCCGTCCTCACCGTCGGCGCGCTCGCGCCCGAGACGGCTGGACGGGTCATCTCCGGCTCGGCCGTCCGGAACTGGTCGCCGCTCTACCGCGAGCGGGAGGTGCGGACGCCTCGCAAGCTGGATCCCGCCGAGGTCGGCCTGGGCGGCGAGGGCTTCACGGTGCGCGAGGCGAGAGACACCCGCTACCACCGCCTGCTCGTGGTCGACGACGAGGGCTCCCGCTACCTCCGCTTCGACAGCTCGTTCCAGAGCGGCATGTACCTCGAGGATCCGTTCGCGACCCGCTTCTCCTACAGCGACTACCTCCACCTCGGGCTCGCCTACAACCCGTCCGCGCGGAAGATCCTCGTCGTCGGCCTCGGCGGTGGGTCCGTCCAGAAGCGGCTCTGGCGCGACTTCCGCGACGTGCGCGTGACGACGGTGGAGCTCGACCCCGAGGTCGCCGAGGTCGCTCACCGCTGGTTCCGGCTCCCCCGCGACCCGCGCCTGCCGGTGGTCGTCGACGACGGCCGGCGGTTCCTCGAGAAGACGGACGAGCGCTTCGACGTGATCATGGTCGACGCCTTCTACGCCGACGGGGTTCCCTTCCACCTGACGACGCTCGAGTTCGTCCGCCTGCTGCACGAGCGCCTGACGCCGGGCGGCGTGGTCGCCACGAACATCATCGGCGCGCTCACCGGAGGCAGCTCGGAGATCACCCGCGCGCTGTGGAAGACCTACGCCGCGGTCTTCTCGACCGTGGAGCTGCATCCCGTGTACGAGGGGCCGGGCGACCGCTTCCCCGGCGACATCCGCAACATCATCCTCGTCGCGACCGAGCGCGCGGCCCCGTCTCGCGAGCGGCTCGCCGAGTCGTGGAGCGAGACCCGTCGCGCGCGCGCGCCAACGGCGCCCGACCTCCGCGCCGCCGCGCGGGGTCGCTGGGAACGCGACGTCCGAACGGACGACGTCCCGCTCCTCACCGACGGCTACGCGCCGACCGACGCGCTCCTGATCGGCTAGCGCCGGCCGGCGCGGGGCGCGGCGAGGCGCTCGAGCACGAGGGCGACACCGTCCTCGTCGTTTCGCGCCGTCACCTCGTCGGCGGCCGCCAGGACCTCGGGCTCGGCGTTCGCGACCGCGACGCCGAGGCCGGCCCAGGCGAGCATGCCGATGTCGGTCAGGTGATCCCCGAACGCGACCACCTCCGTCGCGCCGAGGCCGCGCTCCGCCGCGAGTCGCGCGAGCGCCGCCTCTTTCGCCACGCCGCGGCTCATCACCTCGACGTACTCCCGACCCGCGAGCGTCGCGACGACGTCGTCCCCGCCGAGCTCGCGCGCGACGGCCAGGATCTCGCCGACATCCGCGCCGGGAAGGCGCGCGAGGAGCTTCGTCATCGGCCTCCCCCACGTGGAGACGTCGCATGGCGTGAACGACTCCTCCGGGCGAGGCCACCGGGCGGGGTCGCGCCAGGCCTCGTACGCAGGCTCGCTGCCGAACCGGAGCTCGAGCTCCCACCCGAACGCCACGCCGGGCACGCGCTCGCGTAGCCCGCGCGCGACTCGCAGCGCCACGTCCGACGGCAGCGGCTCGTGGGAGACGATCGTCTCGCTGTCGAGGTCGAAGAGAATGGCGCCGTTCGCGCAGATCGCGATGCCGCCGATCCCGGCGTCCGCGGCGAACGGGCCGACGGAGCGGGGAGAGCGCGCGGTGACGACCACGACCTCGATCCCCGCCGCCGAGGCGGCGGCGATCGCCCGGCGCGAGCGCTCCGAGATCGTCCGGTCGGACCGCAGCAGCGTGCCGTCGAGGTCGATCGCGGCGAGCCGTGCTCTCACGGGGCCGACAGCGTGCGCGCCACGTCGAGGATTGCCGGCGGCACGCCGCGGAGCTCCGCGCACGCCTCCTCGAGCGAGACGTCGACGATCTGCGTCCCACGCAGCGCCACCATCCGACCGGAGCCCCCGGCGGCTGCGAGGTCCGCCGCCGCGACCCCGAGCCGCGAGCCGAGGACGCGGTCGGCGGCGCTCGGCGTCCCACCGCGCTGGATGTGGCCGAGCACGGTCACCCGTGCCTCGAACCCGGTCCGCTTCTCGAGCTCCGCCGCGACGACCGCCGACACCCCGCCGAGACGCTCGAAGCCGAACACGTCGACTGATGGCTTCACGTGCGTGCCCGGCGGCGGCGCGATCCCCTCGGCGACGACGACCACCGAGTAGTGCCGGCCGTGCGCGGCCCGAGCGGCGAGCAGCTCGGCCACGGCGTCGAGGTCGTACGGCTCCTCCGGGACGAGGATCGCGTCCGCTCCCGCCGCGATGCCCGCGTACGTCGCGATCCAGCCGCGAGTGCGGCCCATCACCTCGACGACCATGACACGGTCGTGCGACTCGGCTGTCGTCGTGATGCGGTCGATCGCCTCGGTCGCGATCTGCACCGCGGTGTCGAAGCCGAACGTGACGTCCGTTCCCGCGATGTCGTTGTCGATCGTCTTCGGCACCCCGATGATCGGGATCCCCTCCCCGGACAGGCGCAGAGCGGTGCGAAGCGTCCCGTCTCCGCCGACGACGACGAGCGAGTCGATCCACTCCCGGGCGAGCGTCCCCCTCAGGGACGCGGCGCCGTCGCCGTGGACGTACGGGTCGCGCCGCGACGTGCCGAGAATCGTCCCGCCCCGCTGGAGGATGCCGCGCACGGCGTTACGGTCGAGCCGGCGAACGCGCCCTACCATGAGGCCGTCCCAGCCGTCGAGGATCCCGACGACCTCGGCGCCGTGGCGCTGCGTCGCGCCGGCAACGACGCCGCGAATGACGGCGTTCAGCCCGGGGCAGTCGCCGCCGGCGGTGAGGATCCCGATTCGCTGCACGCCGAGATCCTAGGCGCGCCCCGGGCCGCGTCAGCGGCCCCTCCGCGAAGCGGAGCGAGGCGCACGGAGAAGAGCCGGTCGCGAAGCGATCGACGATGTTCTACTGAGCGGCCGACGGGCCGTTCAGTACAGGAACATCGGCTTGCCGGTCACGTGACGGAGCTTGGGCCGGTACTCGCTCGCGTCGTACAGCTCGTCGACGTCGACGCGCTTGACGCCTGCCCGCGTGGCCGAGATCGGCACGGACGTGTACGTCCCGCTGCGCAGGGCGACCATCCGCCCGTGCGAGCCGTCGAGCGCGAGGTCGGCGGCCATGACGGCGTAGTTCGTGGCGACCATCAGGTCGAGCGAGTCCGGTGCGCCGGAGCGCATCAGGTAGCCGATCACCTGGACGATCATGTCCTCGCCCGTGTGCTCCTTGAGGAGGGCCGCGGTCAGGTGGCCGATGCCGCCGAGCTTGCGGTGTCCGTAGGCATCCTCGTCGCCGGAGAGCACCATGTCGCCGCCCGAGATCGTCGCCCCCTCCGAGACCGTCAGCATCGCGTAGTTCGACGGGTTCGAGCGCTTGTCGGCGAGGAGGAGCTCCCCCAGCCGCTCGACGTCGAAAGGCACCTCCGAGATCACCGCCCGGTCGACGCCGGCGAGGTAGGCCGTGACGAGCGAGGTCTCCCCGCTGTAGCGGCCGAACAGCTCGATGACGGCGATCCGCTCGTGCGAGCCGGTCGAGGTGCGAAGGTTGTGGATGAACTGCACGCCGCGGGTGACGGCGGTCGAGAACCCGACGCAGTAGTCGGTGCCGTGGACGTCGTTGTCCATCGTCTTCGGAATCGCGATCACGGGCACCCCCTCCTCGTGCAGGCGGAGCGCGTAGGAGAGGGTGTCGTCGCCGCCGATCGGGATCAGCACGTCGATCCCCAGCGACTCGACGACGCGCAGGGCGTGGTCGGTGAAGTCGAGCGGCCCCTCGCCCGTCACGCGCGACTCGAGGTGCGCGGGCACCTCCTTCGGCCGCACGCGGCTCGGATTCGTGCGCGAGGTGTGGAGGAACGTGCCGCCGGAGCGGTCGATCGTGCGCACGACCGCGGGCGTCAGCTCCTGGAACCACTGCGCCGCCGAGGCGGGGTCGTCCGGGTCGTGGTGCAGCAGTGCCGCCCACCCGCGCCGCAGGCCGACGACCTCGTGGCCGTCGTGCGCGACGCGGTTGACGACCGCCTTGATGCAGGGGTTGAGCCCGGGCACGTCGCCGCCGCCGGTGAGGATCCCGATCCGCATGGCCACGTCTTACCAGAGCCCGAGCTCAGGTCTTGGGGCCGACGAACGTGTCGAGCAGCGCGACGCTTCGCCGTCGCGCGACCGACACGGTCCTCCAGTTGTTCCACGTGTACTCGACGCCGAGGCCGCGAAGCACTCTGCAGAAGAGGCGGCGGATGTCGTCGGAGACCTGCGTGAAGAAGTAGCGCGGGTATGCGGCGGGTGGGATTCGAACCCACAAGCCCCGATGGGGCAATGCGTTTTGAGCGCATCACGTAGACCAGTTCCGTCACCGCCGCTCGTCATCCATCGTAGACGCCCTGGCGGACGGCATGCGTCATCCAACTAGACAACACGAGCCGCCGTCGAGCGCAGGCGCTCCGCGTACCGGGAGCGGCACTGCACGCCGTCGACTCCTTCTCTAGACTCCCGCACGCAACGCGGACAGGCCCGGCCCACCGCCGGGCGCATGGTCCCCCACGAAGGAGGAGGAGCTTGACGCTCAAGAGGAATGGGGTACTCCTCGTCGGTCTCGTCGTCGTCGCGCTCGCGCTCGTCGCCGCGGGCTGCGGCGGAGACGACGGAGGAGGCGCCCCCGAGGCTCTGCCGTCGTCGTCGTGCACGGCGATCGAGTACGAAGGCGACGGAGATCCCGACTACATCATCGCGTCCGACCTGCCCCTGCAGGGCAGCTCGCGCACGCAGACGATCCAGATGAACGATGCGATCCGGCAGGTGCTGAAGAACCGCGACTTCGCGGCCGGCGACTACAAGATCGGCTTCCAGGCCTGCGACGACGCAACCGCGCAGGCGGCGAAGTGGGACTCGGGCAAGTGCTCGACGAACGCGAACGAGTACGCCTCGAACGACAAGGTGATGGGCGTGATCGGGACGTTCAACTCCGGTTGCGCGGCGATCATCATCCCGGTGCTGAACCAGGCGCCGGACGGCGGCATCCCGATGGTCTCGCCGGCCAACACGTATCCGTGCCTGACCGTGAACCTGCCCGGCGGCTGCGACACCACCGAGCCGGACAAGTACTACCCGGCCGGGACGCGCAACTACACGCGCGTCGTCGCGCACGACCAGTACCAGGGCGCGGCGCTCGCGGAGTTCATGAAGGACAAGGGCGTGACGAAGCTCTACGTGCTGAACGACAAGGAGGCGTACGGGCTCGGCGTCGCCACCACCACGCGCAAGGCGGCGGAGTTCGTCGGCATCGAGGTCGTCGGCTTCGAGGCATGGGACCCGAAGGCGGCGAGCTACGAGGCGCTGATGAAGAAGATCGAGTCCTCCGGCGCCGACGGCGTGTTCTTCGGTGGGCTGATCGACGAGAACGGATCGCAGCTGATCAAGGACAAGGTGGCCGTGCTGGGGCCGAACGACGGCGACGTCCAGCTGTTCGCGCCGGACGGCTTCACGCAGCAGTCGACGATCGACGACACCGGCCCGGCAGTCGAGGGCATGTTCATGTCGATCGCCGGCGTGCCGATCGACCAGTTCAGCGGCCCCGCGCAGGAGTTCGCCGACACGTTCACGGCGGAGTACCTGAGCGGCGGAGGGCAGATCGACCCGTACGCGATCTACGGCGCGCAGGCCGCGCTGGTCCTGCTCGACGCGATCGAGGCGTCCGACGGCACGCGGACGGACGTGATCGCGAAGCTGTTCGAGACGAAGGTCGAGGACGGCCTGCTCGGGTCGTTCACGTTCGACGAGAACGGCGACCCGCAGGACGCGTCCGGCGCGGTCGTCGGCTTCACGATCTACGTGGCCACGGACAAGCTCGAGACCGCCGCAGTGGTCTCCCCCAAGCCCGAGACGGTCACGGCGGCGGGCGCCTAGACCCGTCCCACGTTCGGCGGCGGGGGGCTAGCCTCCCGCCGCCGAACTGGTTAGAGTCGCGCCTCATGGCGTCCGCCCTCGAACGGCTTCGGCGCTCGTCGGCGGTCGACCTGACCGGCCTCGGCCTGGTCGCGCTCGTCCTGTTCTGGCTCGCCGTCAACTTCGTCAAGGCGCCGGCCGAGTTCATCAACGTCGGGCTGATCGGCCTCACGAACGGGGCGATCTACGGCATCGTCGCGCTCGGCTACACGATCGTCTACGGCATCCTGCAGCTGATCAACTTCGCGCACGGCGACGTGTTTGCGTTGTCCGGCCTCGTTGCGAGCACCGTGATCGTCTCGGTGCTCGGGCTCGACGCCGACGCGAGCGTCCCCGTGATCGTCGGCGGCATGCTGCTCACGCTGGTCGTGATCATGACGATGTTCTCGTTCGTCAACGCCACGATCGAGCGCGTCGCGTACAAGCCGCTGCGGCATGCGCCACGCCTGGCACCGCTGATCACCGCGATCGGCGTGTCGTTCATCGTCCAGAACGTCGGGCTCGCGATCTACGGCGTGAACTTCCGCTCGGTGCCGGCGTTCATCCCGCCCACGAACGTGTTCGAGATCGGCGGCGTCTCCTACACCTGGGACAAGCTGGCCGCGCTGATGGTCGTCGTGCCGCTGCTCGGGCTTCTCACCTGGTTCGTACGGCAGACGCGGCAGGGCAAGGCCATGCGCGCGGTCTCCCAGGACCGCGAGGCGTCGGCGATGATGGGGATCGACGTCAACCGCACGATCTCGATCACGTTCGCGATCGCCGGGTCACTCGCCGGGGCGGCCGGAATCGTCTTCCTGCTCCAGTTCAACATGCGCTACGACACCGGGTTCGAGCTGGGGCTGATCGCGTTCACCGCCGCGGTTCTGGGTGGGATCGGCAACCTCCCGGGGGCCGTGCTGGGCGCGATCCTGATCGGGCTCATCCAGGCGTTCAACGAAGGACTGACGTGGTTCGCCCCGGGAAGCGACTGGACGCGCACGATCGTCTTCGGGATCCTGATCCTGATCCTCGTGTTCCGCCCGGAGGGCCTGCTCGGAGAACGGACGCCGGAGGGCGCGTGACCCGTCTGGGGCAGCTCGCGGAAGAGGTGCGGTCCGGCGGCCGAGGCCGGACGTACGCGATCGCCGCGGGATTGATCCTTCTGGCGGTGATCTACCCCGAGATCGTCGAGGCCCTGGAGGACGTCCCGCTGATCGGCGACTTCGTCCCGGGCGTCGACTCGATGGTCGTGATGATCGTGTTCACGATGATGGCCGTCGGGCTCAACGTCGTCGTCGGGTATGCCGGCCTGCTCGACCTCGGCTACGTGGCGTTCTACGCCGCCGGCGCCTACACCGCGGGGTGGCTCGCGTCGCAGCAGTTCGAGCAGGTCTCGTTCAGCTTTTTCTCGCCCACCCACAACGACGAGCCGGGGATCCACTTCTCGATGTGGCTCGTGCTGATCATCGCCGGCGTGTTCACGACGATCGTGGGGATCCTGATCGGTCTGCCGACGCTCAGGCTGCGCGGCGACTACCTCGCGATCGTCACGCTCGGCTTCGGGGAGATCGTGCCGCAGTTCGTGCGCAACGGCGACTCGCTCGGCGGCTTCGACCTGACGAACGGGACGTTCGGGATCAGCCCGATCGACTCGCTCGCGTTCGGGAGCTTCGTGTTCCGCACGCAGTCGAACCGGGCCGAGCTCTTCTACTGGACAGCGGTGGCCCTGCTCCTGTTTACGGTGTTCTGCTGCATCCGCTTGCGTGACTCGCGGCTCGGCCGGGCCTGGGTGGCGATCCGCGAGGACGAGACCGCTGCCGCCGCGATGGGCGTCCCGCTGATGCGCACGAAGACCTGGTCGTACGCGATCGGCGCGTTCTTCGGCGGCGTGGCCGGCGCGTTCTACGCGAGCTTCAAGTCCGGCGCGTTCCCGGCGGACTTCTACTTCAACATCTCCGTGTTCCTGCTGTGCATGGTGATCCTGGGAGGGATGGGGAGCATCGCGGGCGTGATCCTCGGGGGCATGCTGCTCGGCTATCTGAACGTCGAGGGGCTGTCGACGATCGGCACCAAGCTCCAGGACGGTGGGCTCGACTTCGACCCCACCAAGTACCAGTTCGGCATCTACGGGATCATCGTCGTCGTCGTGATGCTGTTCCGGCCGACGGGCCTGATCCCGGAGCGCCGCCACCAGATCGAGCTCGCGGAGGGCGTGCACGACACGCCGTTCTACGACGTGCAGACCGAGGGCGCCATGACCGACCGCGACAGGTCGAACGACTGATGGGCGCGAACGGCGACGCAAACGGCGACAACCTCCTCGTCGCGACCAAGGTACGGAAGGAGTTCGGCGGCCTCGTCGCCTCGAACGACATCGAGTTCACGATTCCGCGCGGATCGATCGTGTCGCTGATCGGCCCGAACGGCGCCGGCAAGACGACGTTCTTCAACCAGATCACGGGCGTCTACCACCCGACCTCGGGCTCGATCGTCTTCGACGGCACCGAGGTCGCCGGCCTGCCGCCCCACCGGGTGGTCGAGCTCGGCGTCGGCCGCACCTTCCAGAACATCCGTCTCTTCCAGCAGATGACGGCGGTCGAGAACGTGCTCGTCGGGATGCACTGCCGCCTCCGCGGCGGCATCATCGGCTCCGTTCTCCGGACGCCACGGGTCAGGCGCGAGGAGCGCCAGGCGGACGAGCGCGCGCGAGAGCTGCTCCGCTACTGCGGCCTGCCGCGTCGTCACGACGAGCGTTCGGGGGCGCTGCCGTACGGCGACCAGCGGCGGCTCGAGGTCGCACGCGCGCTCGCGACCGGCCCGAAGCTGCTCCTGCTCGACGAGCCGACGGCGGGGATGAACCCCCAGGAGTCCGCGGAGTTCACGGCGTTCGTCCGCCGCGTGCGCGACGAGAAGGGCCTCACCGTGCTCATGATCGAGCACGACATGAAGGTCGTGATGGGCGTCTCCGAGCGGATCACCGTCCTCGACTACGGCGCGAAGATCGCGGAGGGCACGCCGGCCGAGGTGCAGGCCGACCCGCGCGTGATCGAGGCCTACCTCGGGAAGGGCGCGGTCGAGTGAACGCCGGCCTGCCGACCGAGAACATCCTCGAGCTGGACGACGTCCACGTCTTCTACGGCGCGATCCACGCGCTCAAGGGCGTCTCGCTGACCGTGCGCGAGGGGGAGATCGTGACGCTGATCGGCGCGAACGGGGCCGGGAAGTCGACGACGCTCCGCGCGATCAACGGCCTCAACCATGCGCGGCGGGGCTCGATCCGGTTCCAGGGGAACGACATCACGACCGCGACGCCGCACACGATCGTCAAGGGCGGGATCGCGCAGAGCCCCGAAGGGCGGCGGCTGTTCCCCCGCATGACGGTCATCGAGAACCTCGAGATGGGCGCGTTCCAGCGCACCGACCGCGAGAACTTCCAGGCGGACATGGACCGCGTCTTCGAGCTGTTCCCGCGGCTGTACGAACGGCGGACGCAGAATGCCGGGACGATGTCCGGTGGCGAGCAGCAGATGTGCGCCATCGGTCGCGCCCTGATGGCCCGGCCGAAGCTGCTGCTGCTCGACGAGCCCTCGATGGGCCTCGCGCCGATCTTCGTCGAGAAGATCTTCGAGATCGTCCGCGAGATCAACGCCCAGGGCACGCCCGTGTTGCTCGTCGAGCAGAACGCGCTGATGGCGCTCGACGCCGCCCACCGCGGCTACGTGATGGAGACCGGCCGGATCGCGCTCGAGGGCGAAGCCGCGGAGCTGAAGACGAACGAGGCCGTCCAGAAGGCGTATCTCGGGCTCGAGTAGCCGCTGTTCAGGTCGCGCCGACGACGAGCGGGGGGTAGGGAGGGCCCAGGATCACGCCGGTCCGGGCCCGTGGCCCGCTCAGGCCCTCGGCCATCTCGAGCGCCGTGGCGGCGTTGTGAGAGGGCACGAGACCGAGGGCCCGCGCCGCGCCCGCGTCGCGGCAGCCTGCCACGATCACGGAGCCCGCGCGCTCGAGGAGCGTCGCGCACGTCTCCCAGTCGGCGAACGGGAGCCGAGGGTGCGGGGCCGCGCCGCCGCGGTACGCCGCGATCGCGCGCCGGTCGCGGGCGGCGTGCGCCTCCACCTTCGCGAGCTCGCGCGTCCTCGCGCCGTCCCGGAGCGCGGCGAACAGCGCGAGGTACGGCGCCTGCGGCCCGTGCCCCATGACACGCGAGAAGGGATGAAGAAGCACCACCGTCCCACCTTCGGCGAGCGGAGGCCGCTCGCGCCACAGACGCAGCACGTGGCCCAGACCGAGTGCGGCGGCGGTGATCGGGTTGAGCGGCTCGCGCGGGAGATGCAGCCCTTCCCAGGGAAGCGGGACGACGATCGTCTCGAACGGCTGCTCGACGGCGACGCTGCGGACGGCCGTGCCGCGGACGAGGGCCTCCGCATGCGCGACCGACGGCGGGCCGGCGAAGGCGGCGACGGCTGTGAGCTCGCGCCGCGCGCCGGCCAGGACGCGCCTGCGGAGCACCGCCGGCGCGGCGTTGAGCAGCCGCCGCAGCGGAGAGCGTCGCCCGGCGTCCAGTGCCTCGCGGCGCCACGGGTACCCGCGATAGAGGCCGGTGGCACGGGGATGGTCGAGCACGAGCGACAGCCCCATGAGGGGAACCGTTCGGGAGAGCTCGGCTTCGAGCGCCGCGGCGAGTCGCCAGCCGGACGCACCGGCGACCTCGAGCAGCGACACCGCTCTTGCCGCGCGAATCGTCCCGGGCGCGCACGCGCCGACGAGCGCGGTCGCGCCGCCGTGCAGGACGGTTTCCCCGGCGCCGATCGTGAGCGCCAGGTCGGCGTCGAGGAGGGCGGGATGGACTCGCACTCTGCGGCCGGCGACCTCGAGCGTGCGAAGGTCGTCCGCCTCGCAGTCGTGAACGACGACCCTCCCCCGGAAGGCGCGCGCGCGCTCCGGCCGCAGGAGCGCCTCGAGCCCCCTCCGGCCGGCCCGTCGCGCGAGACCGCTCGCGACGAGGAGGGTGGTTCGCTCCGGGACGATCCCGTGGCGGTCGAGCTCCGCGAGCACGGCGGCCAGCGCGTCGCGACGAGGATCGTCCTGGACGGTAGGAAGCGGGAGCGACGGCGGCTCCACGACGATCGTCGCGCGGCCCCCGCGAGGAACGAGCTCGGCGAGCGGCTCGCCGGCGAGGGGGTAGCGGAGCGCATCGACGACCGCAGCGCCGACGTCGGCGAGCGAGTCGAGCGGCGGCGGCGCGGCGAGGAGGACGGCGTCGTCCGGGAGCGGCACGACCGGCAGGCGCGAGCCGGAGTGGAGGGGCAGGCGGAGCACCGGTCGATCCTAGGGCGGGCCGCCGGGGCGGTGCGCCCGGTCAGGGGATCGCGCGGAAGAGACGGTAGAAGGTCGGCCGGAACCCGAGTCGCGGCCAGGCCCGAGACGAGAGCAGGTTCGTCATCCGCCAGTCGGTGACGACCCAGCGGCGCCCCGTCTCGCGCGCCCACGCGAGCACGGTCTCGCCGAGCAGCCGGCCGGCCCCCGAGCCGCGGGCCTCGGGCAGCACCGCGGCGAAGCCGAGGAGCCCGGCGCCGGGCGCACGCGCGAGGCTCGTGTGGGCAGGCGACACCTCGACAGGGCACGCAACCGCCGAGCCGACGATCTCGCCGTGACGCTCGACGACGTAGGTCGTGAACTGCGGGTCGTCGAAGTCCGCGTCGTACTCCGCCCGGGTCTCCTCGAGGCTCGGTAACGGGAGCCGGGAGAACACGGGGGAGAGCGCCTGGTGTTCGGGCAGGGCCAGCTCGAGCCGCGCGAGCGCGTCGAGGTCGTCGCGGCTCGCCAGGCGGACGACGAGACCCGGGGGTGGCTCGGACGGCTCGCCGGCCGGGCGCGCCTCGCGGATCGCGTGGACGTGCTGGTGGCCGAAGCCGAGCCGGAACCAGGCGTCGACCAGGGCGGGGTCGCTCGCGGGGACGACGGCGTAGTGCGAGGTCAGGCCGTCGGCGACCCAGCGCTCCGCCGCCGCGGCGTAGAGATCACGGACGAGCTCGGGCTCGGCGACGGCGTGACCGGCGGGCTCGACCCAGACGTTCGGGCCCCACGACGCCTCACGCGGCCGCCCGAGCAGGAAGCCGTCCAGCCGGTCGCCTGCGATCGCGGCGGCGCCGGACGCGCCGTCGCTGCCGAAGAGCGCCTCGATCTCGGCGCGTGCCGCCTCGGCCGCCTCGTAGCGGGGGTCGAGCCCCGGCTCCACGAGCCGGTGGGCGCGGTGACGCTCGGCGAGCAGCCGTGCCGCCCCGGCGAGGTGCATCTCGTCGAAGGGAACGATCTCCGGGCGCGTCCGCATGTCCCATTCTTAGCCTCATGCGGGCGAAGCCCGCATGAGGCAGTTACGCTCGCCGGGTGAGCCCGAAGACGCTGACCGGCGAGGAGCTCCAGCTCGACGACGGCCCGGCGAAGGGGTCGGAGCTCTTCCTCGTCGACGGCAACAACCTCGCCTACCGTGCCTTCTTCGCGCTCCCCGAGGAGCTGCAGACGACGGACGGCCAGCCGACGAACGCGCTGCTCGGCTTTACGAACATGCTCTTCAAGCTGCTCTCGGACTACGCCCCGCGCGGCGTCGCCGTCGCCTGGGACACCCGGCCCACGTATCGCACCGAGATCGCGGAGACGTACAAAGAGGGGCGCCGGCCGATGCCCGATCTCCTGCGCGAGCAGTTCCCGCACTTCCGGCCGATCGTCGAGGCGTTCGGGTACCGGAACCTCGAGTTCGAGGGGTGGGAGGCCGACGACGTGATCGCGACGATCGCGACCCGTGCGGACGAGGCCGGGATCAAGACCTGCGTCGTCTCGACGGACAGAGACGCGTTCCAGCTCTGCAGCGAGAACGTCTCGCTGATGATGACCCCTCGGGGAGTGGCGGACGTCAACGTCTACACCCCCGAGCGCGTGGAGCTCCGCTACGGGGTCCGGCCCGACCAGGTGCCCGACTTCATCGGGCTCAAGGGCGACACCTCCGACAACATCCCCGGGATCCCGGGGATCGGCGACAAGACGGCCGGCCAGCTCGTCGCCCAGTACGGGTCGCTCGAGGAGGTCATCGCCCACGCGGACGAGCTGTCGCCCGCGCGCGGGAGGGCGGTGCGCGAGCACGCCGACCAGGCGCGCGCCTCGATGCTCCTTGCGACGATGCGCCGCGACCTGCCCCTCGACGTCGACCCGTCGGAGCTCGTTTCCGCCCCACCCGACCGCTCGGCGCTGAAGGAGATCTTCCGGCGGTTCGAGTTTCGGGCACTGCTCGGCCGGGTCGAGACCCTCGACGAAGCGCTGCCTTCGGCAGCGCCCAGGACCGAGACGGAGGCCGTGCGCTGGCGCGAGGCGGCGCGAGAAGAGCTTGCGTTGAGTCAACACACGCTCCCGCTCGGGATCGCGTGGGCCAACGGCCGGGCCGGGGTCGCGAAGGGCGAGGAGGTGCTCGTGGTCGCATCCTCACCTGGGGAGCTCCGCGGCGCCCTAGGCGCGGCGGAGATCCTCACGCACGACGCGAAGGCCCAGCGACTCGGTCACGTCCGGGACGACACGCTGATCGCCGCGTACCTCGTCGATCCGGGCCGTTCCGGCTACGAGCTCGACGACCTCGCGCGCGAGCAGGGTCTCGAGCTCGTCCCCGACCCCGCGGCCGAGGAGGAGACGGCCGCGCTCGTCCGGCGCGCCGAGGCAGCCCGCCGGCTCGCCCCGACGTTCCGCGCGCGGCTGCGGGAGTGGGGGATGGAGCCCCTCTACGACGACGTCGAGCTCCCGCTCACGGCGGTCCTCGCCGACATGGAGGACGCAGGGATCAAGATCGACACATACCGGATGGGCGAGATCACGGCACGGCTCGCGGAACGGGTGGAGGAGCTCGAGGCGGCCGCCCTCGACCTCGCCGGGGAGGAGTTCCAGCTCGGCTCGACACAGCAGCTCGCGCGGATCCTCTTCGAGAAGCTCGGCCTCACCGCGGGCCGCAAGGGAAAGACCGGGTACTCGACCGACGCGCGCGTCCTCCGGGCGATCCGCGACGACCACCCGATCGTCCCCGTGGTCGAGGAGTGGCGCGAGCTGACGAAGCTGCTCAACACGTACCTGCTTCCGCTTCCCGCGCTGATCGACGAGCGAGACGGCCGGCTCCACACGACCATCAACCAGGCGGTGGCGGCGACCGGCCGCCTCTCGACGACGAATCCGAACCTCCAGTCGATCCCGGTGCGCACCGACCTCGGCCGGCGGATTCGCTCCGCGTTCGTCGCCGACGAAGGCTCGCGCCTGCTCTCGGCCGACTACAGCCAGGTCGAGCTCCGCATTCTCGCGCACGTCTCGGGCGAGCCGCTGCTGCGGGAGGCCTTTGCGCGGGGCGAGGACATCCACGCGGCGACCGCGTCGCAGGTGTTCGGGATCCCGCAGGCGGAGCTCTCGCGCGCGCAGCGCGACCGAGCGAAGATGGTCAACTTCGGGATCATCTACGGGATCTCGTCGTTCGGGCTCTCCGAGAATCTCGGTATCGCGCGCGAGGAGGCGCAGGAGCTGATCGACACGTACCTCGCGCGGCTTCCGCTCGTCCAGGAGCTGATCAGGCGGACGATCGCGCAGGCGGCGGCCGACGGCTACGTGACCACGCTGCTCGGGAGGCGCCGGCCGATTCCCGAGCTCCGAGCGTCGAACCGCCAGACGCGCTCGCTCGGCGAGCGCCTCGCCGTCAACACCGTGATGCAGGGAACCGCGGCCGACGTGATCAAGGTCGCGATGGTGCGGATCCACGAGCGCCTGCGGAGCGAGGGCCGCTCCTCGCGGCTCGTGCTCCAGGTGCACGACGAGCTCCTGCTCGAGGTGCCCGAGGTCGAGACGAGCGCCGTCCGCGAGCTCGTCCGGGAGGAGATGGTCGGCGCGTACCCGCTCGACCCCGCGCTGGCCGTCGAGGTCGGCGTGGGCGACACCTGGGCCGACGCGAAGGATTGACAGGGTGCCGTGCGGCGGCGTTAGGATGCCGCCCGTCACCGCGACCACAACAGGGGAGAGGCACATGAGGCGTATTGCCGTGCTGTTCGCTGCGCTCGTGACACTCGGAGTGCTCGCGCTCGGCGCGGGCGCCGGGTCGAGCGCGACCCAGGCGAAACCATCCGTCGACAAGGCTGTCTTCTTCGCCGCCGACGGGTTGCGGCAGGACATCGTCGCCCGTTACGCGGGTCAGGGGCTCCTGCCGACGATGTCTGAGTTCCTGAAGAAGGGGACGTCCGCGAGCGGCAACGGCTTGCTCACGCAGGCGCCGCCGAACACCGGCGCGGGCTGGTACAGCCTCGCGACCGGTGCGTGGACGGGTGTCCACGGCTCCACGAACAACACGTTCCACCGCAACGGGCAGCCGTTCGGCAACCGCACGGCCGCGTTCGATCCGGGCGTGCTGCAGGCCGAGTCGCTCGCCCAGTCGGCCGAGCGGAGCGGGCTCAAGGTCGCCCAGGTCGAGTGGGCGGGCGGCCGGAACGCGACGATCGCCGGGCCGACGATCGACTTCCGGTCCTTCTTCTCGGGCCGCGGCGTCGCCACGAACTTCGTCGGCCAAGCGGGAGACGTGCTCTTCGACGACGCGGCGTTCATCGCCGCGTTCGGGCTCCAGTTCGACACGCCGGGCGGGCACGCCGGGCAGGCGCCGTACCCGGCCGCTGCGCCGACGAGCGCGAGCGGCTGGTCGGGCAACCTGCCGGCGACCTTCTCGCCGGCGCAGGAGATGCGCCTGCGCGTGCTCGACTTCGGCACCGACAAGTACGGCCTGAATGCCTACATCTTCGATTCGACGAACGACGGCAGGACGAACTACGACAAGGTCCTGTTCTCGAAGACGAAAAGCGCCGCGGACGCAGTCGGGACGCTCGAGGAGGGCGAGTGGATTGACGTCAAGGTGACGATCCAGGGCGGATCCTCGGCCGGGCTGACGGCCGGGATGCTCGTCAGGGTCGAAGAGCTGACGCCGGATCTCTCGCGGGTTCGCCTCTTCCACACTTCGGTCAGCCGGGCGATCGCCTCCTGGCCGAGCTGGCCCGGAGAGTCGGGGTTCAGCGGCGACTTCGCCGAGTACCTCGCGCAGAAGTTCCCGACCTCGACGGCCGCGGACTTCGCGATCCTCGAGTCCGGCATCACCTCCGAGGAGACCTACGTCGAGCAGGGCCTGTACTGGAAGACCGGGCACCTGCCGATGCTCGAGTACGTCGCCGAGACGTACCAGCCGGACCTGCTCCTCGCCGGCATGCCGACGACGGACGAGTTCCAGCACCAGTTCCTCGGGCTCGTCTCCCAGAAGCTCCCGGGCGGCGCCCCGAACCCGGCGTACGACGACGTCGACCTCGACGGGAAGAAGGACGGCCGCGTCGCCGCGCGCGAGGGCTTCCTCCGCACCGCCTACGAGGAGGCGGACGAGGTTCTGACGCGCGCCCGCGAGCTGATGGGGAAGGACCCGACGACGTTCGTCGCCTCGGACCACGGGTTCGCGCCGCAGTTCCTCGCGATCGACGCGAGCAAGCCGCTCGTCGATCTCGGGCTGCTCTCGAAGCCCCAGACGTCGAACTGCCGGCCCGCCTCGGGCGAGACGATCGGGAAGGCGAAGGCCTGCTGGGCCGGCGGGACGGTCCAGATCTACCTCAATCTCGCGGGGCGCGATCCCACGGGCGGCGGCTTCCAACAGGTCCCGGCAGCGAGTCTCGAAGCGACGGTCGCGCAGCTCGAGGCGGCCTACCAGGGCCTCTCCGACCCGAACGACTGGACCGGCGACGGCCAGCCCGAGGGCTGGAAGCTGATCGACCGCGTCTTCACGAAGGCGGAGGCGCGCTACATCCCGAACGGGCCCGACTCGACCGCCGACATGGCCAACCCGACGAGAACCGGTGACGTGATCGCGTTCTCGTACCCGCCGTACCAGTTCGACGCGGAGACGCCGGGGACGCTGGTCGCACCGTCCCACTTCTTCGGGCAGCACGGCTACCTGCCCGCGGTTCAGGACCTCGACGCGAACGTCAACATGCGGGCGACGTTCCTCGCCGGTGGCGAGGGCATCGCCAAGGGTCAGGTTTCCGCGCGCACGATCGACCTCGCGCCGACGCTTGCGTTCCTGCTCGGGATCGCCGAGCCGCAGCACGCGCAGGGCCGCGCCTTGCTCGACGTCCTCAAGGGCGGCGAGTCGTACAAGCCGCTTTCGATCGTCGGGCTGACCGACTTCCACGGGCAGCTCGAGCCGACGAACCTCTCGCAGGACGGGCTCAACGTCAGCGTCGGCGGCGCCGCGCTCCTCGCCACGATGTTCGACGAGGAGTTCGCGTCGCTCCCGGGCCCGGGGCTGCTGCTCGCCTCGGGCGACAACGTCGGCGCTTCGCCGCCGAACTCCGCGCTGCTCCAGGACATGCCCGCGATCGACGTGGAGAACGCGTGGGGGCTCGACGCGACGTCGTACGGCAACCACGAATTCGACTACGGCGTGCAGCGGCTGCTCCAGCACCAGGCGCGGGCGCACTTCCCGTTCCTGGCCACGAACATCGTCGAGCAGGCGACGGGGCAGCTCCCGTCGTGGGTGACCCCCTCGAAGGTGTTCACGGTGAACGGCGTCCGGGTCGGCGTCATCGGCGCCGAGCTGGAGAACACGCCGGAGCTCGTCTCCGCCGGCGCCACTGCCGGTCTGCGGTTCCTCGCCGAGGCGCCGAGGATCAGGGCCGAGTCCGAACGGCTGCGACAGCAGGGCGTCCGCGTCCAGATCGTCGTGATCCATCAGGGGACGAGCACCGGCCGCAACACGATCGGGAACGCCCTCGGCAACCCGTGGACGGGGCCGATCCTCGACATCGCGGACGCGCTCCAGGACACGACCGTCGACGCGATGCTCGTCGGCCACACGCACCGCATCTCGAACCTGATGCGTGGGAACATCCTCATCCTCGAGGGCATCAACGCAGGGACGAGCTACTCCGTCCTCCAGCTGATGGTCCACGGTGGGGACGTGGCGTGGGCCGGCGGGGCGACCCGTGTGGCGAAGAACCTCGGCGTTGCCGCGAGGGGTGACGTGAAGGCGATCGTCGACGACGCGAACGCTCAGACAGCAGTCCTCCGCAACCAGGTGATCGGGACACAGTCGATCGACATCAAGCGAGACCCGGACCGGCTGCGCGAGTCCGCGATCGGCAATCTCGTCACCGACGCGATGCGGGCGAAGTATCCCGGTGTGGACGCCGCCTACACCAACTCGGGCGGCTTGCGGGCCGACCTGCTCGTCGCCCCGCCGAGTGCGGGCGAGCAGCCCGGAGAGATCACGTGGGGCGAGGTCTTCGCCGTGCTGCCGTTCGGCAATCGGACGGTGATCCTGACTCTCACGGGTGCCGAGCTCGCGACCGCGTTCGAGAACGGCTTCTCGCCGACCTGCAACCCTGCGATCCATTCGGGCCGCTCGCCGCAGATCTCGGGCCTCAAGGTGCAGTTCCACTGCTCGGGCGCGACACCCGTGATCGACGCGATATGGAAGGCGCCCGACGGGCCGTCCGGGACGCTGACGCCGATCGGGCCGTCCGACCCGGTCCGCTTCGTGACGAACGACTTCATGTACACGGGCGGTGACGGCTACACGGTCTTCGCCAACGGAACAGACGTCCTGCAGCCCGGCGACGACCTGATGCAGGTCGCCATCGACTACATCGCCGCCAACTCGCCCGTCGCATCGACGGTCGAAGGGCGGATCGTCGGGCCGTAGAGAAGCGTCCAACGGGCTGACGCTCTCGCCGTCCCGGGGATCACGACCCCCGGGACGGCGGCTGCGAGCTCGGCCCAGGTCAGGAAGCAGCGGTTGAGCGCCTCGGGGTGCACGGCGACCGCCACGGGCACGCACACGACCTCGCGCACGTCGTCGCTTCGCATCACGATCAGGCCACCCTCGAGAAACGACGCGCCGCCCGCGCTCACGACCGCGACCCGGGGACGGAAGCGCTCGATCGTCTCCTCGCCGCCCCGTACCAAGCGGTGTCGCCGGCGAGGTAGAGCCCGTCGAGATGATCCCTGTGGCGATGTGTCACAGGCGTGGCGTCGAGCCCGCGGACGACCTCCTCGGCGGGGAACGCAAGCTCGACGGTCGGGCGATTCGCGGAGCGAGGCGCCCGCGAATGCCCCGCTATACTCCGCGCTCCGATGAGCAACCACGCACTCGAGACACCCACCCAACCCGAAGCCGGCGTCTGGACGACCGGCCCCGACGGGGAGCTGATCCCCGACTACGACGGCACCTTCCCGACGATCAACGAGGGGGAGGTGGTGCACGGGACGGTGGTGCGGGTCGACAAGGACGAGGTGCTGGTCGACATCGGCTACAAGTCCGAGGGCGTCATCCCCGTCGCCGAGCTGTCGATCCGCCGGAACGTCAACCCGGCCGACGAGGTCACGGTGGGCGACGAGATCGACGCGCTCGTGATGACGAAGGAGGACGCGGAGGGCCGCCTGCTCCTCTCGAAGAAACGCGCCCGCTTCGAGCTCGCCTGGAAGGCGATCGAGGGCGCGGCCGAGAGCGGCGAGCCTGTCAACGGCCGCGTGATCGAGGTGGTCAAGGGCGGCCTCATCCTCGACCTCGGCGTGCGTGGGTTCCTGCCGGCCTCGCTCGTCGACATCCGCCGCGTGCAGGACCTGGACGAGTTCCTCGGCAAGGAGCTCCGCTGCAAGGTCATCGAGCTCAACCGCTCCCGCAACAACGTCGTCCTCTCGCGCCGCGCCGTCCTCGAGGACGAGCGCAAGGAGATGCGCCAGGCGATACTCGACCGGCTCAACCCGGGCGACGTCGTCGAGGGCACGATCTCCAACATCGTCGACTTCGGCGCGTTCGTCGACCTCGACGGGATGGACGGCCTGATCCACATCTCGGAGCTCAGCTGGTCGCACGTCAACCACCCGTCCGAGGTGCTCGAGATCGGCCAGACCGTCAACGTCAAGGTGCTCGACATCGACCGCGAGCGCCAGCGGATCTCGCTCGGCCTCAAGCAGACCCAGTCCGACCCGTGGCAGCAGGTGCTCGACAGCTACGGCGAGGGTGACGTCGTCGAGGGGCGCGTCACGAAGGTCGTCACGTTCGGCGCCTTCGTCGAGATCCTTCCCGGCGTCGAGGGCCTCGTCCACATCTCGGAGCTCGCGAACCACCACGTCGAGAACCCCCGCGAGGTCGTCTCCCAGGGCGACCCGGTGAACGTCCTGGTGCTCGAGATCGACGGCGACCGCCGCCGGCTCTCACTCTCGCTCAAGCGCGTCGAGGAGGGCGCCGTACCCGTGCCGCGCGCGGACGGCGGCACGTCCGTCCACTCGATGCCCGACCTCAGGCTGTCGGAGGAGGCGTTCCCCTCGAATGCGGCGGTCGTCGAGGAGATCGTCGAGGGCACGCTCGCCGCCGATCAGCCCGACGAGGCAGCGCCGGCTGCCGAGGCAGAGTCCGAGGCCGTCGCGGAAGTGGAGACGCAGCCTGAGGCGTCTGCCGCCGACGCCGGCCAGGAGCCCGAGACCGTCGAAGAGCGGCCCGAAGCGACGGACGCACCGTCCGACGACGATCAGGCCGCCGAGCACGTCTAGCACTCCTCGCAGAGGAGTGCTCGCGGTCGCGATCACCGGTAGCATCGGGGCCGGCAAGTCGACGGCCCTCGGCGCGTTCCGGGCGCACGGCGCGGCGACGGTCTCGAGCGACGAGATCGTCCACCACCTGCTCGCCTCCGACGACGAGGTCCGCGACGCGCTCGTCGCTCGGCTCGGGGAAGAGATCCTCGGCGACGACGGCCGCCCCGACCGCGGCCGGATCGCCCAGGCGGTCTTCGGCGACCGCGTGCAGCTCGAATGGCTGGAAGGGCTGCTTCACCCGCTCGTCTCGCGCGAGTACCTGACGTGGCGGGAGCAACTCGCGGCGCTCGACGACCCTCCGCGCGTCTGCGTCACGGAGGTCCCTCTGCTCTTCGAGGTCGGCGCGGAGGAGCGGTTCGACAGGGTGGTCGTGATCACCGCTCCCAGAGCGCTCCGGGAGCAGCGGCGCCGCGTTGCCCGCGACGATCGCGATTCGCGCCTGCTTCCCGACCGGGAGAAGGTCCGCCGCGCGGACTTCCACTACGTCAACACCGGCAGCTTCGACGACCTCGTCGCCTGGGTCGGCGAGGTCATGAAGCAGCTCGAGGCGGAGGCGGAGGCGGCGGCGGCGCCGGCGTGAGGCGCGCCGGGATCGTCGCGCTGCTCGTCATCGCGGGGGCGGCGGGCGTCACGGCCTGGGTCGTGAGCTCGCAGCCCGACTGGTACCAGCGAATCCGCTATCCGCTCCGCTACGAAGCGATCGTCACCGCGCACGCGCGCAACTACGATCTACCGCCGGCGCTGCTCGCCGCGGTCATCTACACGGAGAGCAGGTTCGACGCGTCGGCTCAATCTCCGGCGGGCGCGGTCGGGCTGATGCAGCTGCTGCCGGAGACGGCCCGGGGCATCGCGGTGCGCACCGGTGGGCACCGGTTCGTCGTCGGCGATCTCGTCGACCCGGAGATCAACATTCGCTACGGCGCCTGGTACCTGCGCCACCTGCTCGACCGCTACGACGACGTGGCCACGGCTCTGGCCGCCTACCACGCGGGCCAGGGGAACGTCGACGCGTGGCGCCGCCGGGGCTCGGAGATCGAGTTCCCGGAGACCCGGTCGTACGTGAGGCGGGTGCTCGAGGCCGAGGAGGTCTACGCCACCGTGTACGGAGCGGAGCTGGGTACGGCGTGACGTCCTCCGCGGCGTCCGGCTTCAGTCGGAGACCGACGTGCCGCGAGGGGTGTCGACGCCCGGACGTGTCGGACCGACGTCCGACACCGGTCCCCCCGCCCGGATGGCTTGCCGCACCAGGCGCAGCACCAGCTCCCGCGGCGGCGGGTCGAACCCGAGCGCCCGCTGCGCTACGACGCCGTCGACGACGACGCCGATGAACTGCCCGATCTCCTCGGCCGACAGGTCGGAGCGCAGCTCGCCCGAGGCCTGGCCGTACTCGATCCAGGCCCTGCTGCGCTCACGCGCCTCGGGCGGGGCGATCGCGACCCACCGCTCGCGGAGCCCCGGATCCGCTTTCAGCAGGCGCCCGAACTCGAGGTAGACGGCGAGCCAGTCGGGCTCGTGCTCGGTCACCGCCTCGAGGAGCGCGTCGAACCCCTCCTCGGCGAAGAGCGCGTGGAGACGCGCGTTGTCCTCGGCGGCGAGCGCGAGGAAGAGCTCCTGCTTCGAGGGGAACCAGTTGAAGATCGCGCCGCGCGAGAGGCCGATCTCCCGCTCCAGGCGCACGACTGTCGCGCCCTCGTAGCCGTACCGGGCGAAGCAGCGTCGCGCCCCGTCGAGCACCCTTCGGCGCCTCGCCTGCTTCTCTGTCTCGCTGAGCTTTGGCACGCTCCCACTTTACAAAACAGTACGTACGTCTTATATTCCTGCGTCATGGCTGACTCCAGAGATCGTCAACTCGCCGAGCTCCTCGTCGACACGTGCGTCGGCGTGCGGCCCGGCTGGCAGGTCGTCGTCGTCGGCACGCCGCACGGGCGTCCGCTGCTCGAGGAGGTTGTCACGAAGATCGCGGAGCGAGACGCGTACGCGCTCCTCCGCGTCACGTTCGACGCGAACATCGCCTCGCGCACGTGGGTCCGCGCCGCGCCGCTCGAGCGGATCGCGATCCCCGCGCCCATCGAGCAGCACGCGATCGAGAACTGCGACGCGCTGATCGCGATCGACGCGCCCGAGAACACCCGCGACGCGTCGAGCGTGGAGGTCGAGCGCACTGCGGCGCTCCAGGGCGCCTACCGGCCGGCGCTCGAGCGCGTCTTCGCGGGCGAGGTCCCGTGGGTGGGCTGCCAGTACCCGACTCCGGCGCTCGCGCAGGAGGCCGGGATGTCGACCGGCGAGTTCGCGGACTTCCTCTACGGCGCGTGCCTCCTCGACTGGGACGCCGAGCGGAACCGCATGCAGCGCTACGCCGACCGCTTCGACGCGGCCGACGAGGTCAGGATCGTCGGTGACGGCACCGACCTGCGGCTCTCACTCGGGGGCCGCACGATGAAGGTCGACGCCGGCGGCGCGAACGTCCCCGGCGGCGAGCTCTTCGGCTGCCCGGTCGAGGACTCCGCGGAAGGAGTCGTGAGCTTCTCGGAGTTTCCCGCCGTCTACGCGGGTCGTGAGATGAACGGCATCCGGCTCCGCTTCGAGGGCGGCAAGGTCGTCGACGCCTCCGCGGAGACGAACGAGGCGTTCCTCGTCGAGACGCTGGACTCGGACGAGGGCGCGCGGCGGCTCGGGGAGCTCGGCATCGGCTGCAACCCCGGCATCACGCGCTACATGCGCAACACGCTCTTCGACGAGAAGATCGACGGCACGGTCCATCTCGCGCTCGGAAACGGCTTCCCCGACCTCGGCGGAGCGAACGAGTCGCGGATCCACTGGGACATCGTCAAGGACCTCCGCATGCCGGGCACCCGGATCGAGCTGGACGGCGTCGCGGTGCAGCAGGACGGGGCGTGGCACGTCTGACCGTGACAGCGCATCCTCTCCGCAGCCGCCCGATCGCCGCGCTGATCGCGGCGCAGGTCGTCTCGTCGCTCGGGTCGCAGATGACCTTCCTCGCGCTGCCCTGGTTCGTCCTGCACACGACCGGCTCGCCGACCCGGATGAGCATCGTCCTCGCCGTCGAGCTCCTGCCGATAGCGGTCCTCGGCATCCCGTCGGGAAGCGTGGTCGCAAAGCTCGGGGCGCGCCGCACGATGCTCTTCGCCGACCTCGCGCGCGCACCGCTGATCGCCTCGATCCCGCTCCTCCACGAGCTCGGCGCGCTCAGCTTCCCGCTCTTGCTCCTCATCGTCGCGCTCGTCGGGGTCTTCATCGCACCGTACTTCGCCTCGCAGCGACTCATCCTCCCGGAGCTCGTCGGCGACGAGGAGCGCGTCGTTGCGCAGGCGAACGCCGTCGTCGAGGGGGCGCAGCGCGCGACGGCGCTGCTCGGGCCCGCGGCGGCCGGGCTGCTGATCGCGACGTTCAGCGCCCCGGTCGTCCTCTACGTCGACGCCGCGACGTTCCTGTGCTCGTTCGCGCTCCTGGCGCTCTTCGTCCCTTCCCAGCCCCCGGTGCCGCAGGCCGAGGACGGGCGCGGCGTCCTCGCGGGCATCCGCTTCCTGCTCCGCGACCGGCTGCTGCGCGTCGTCGGAGCGACGGCGCTCGTCGCGAACGGGCTCGGGCAGATGCTGACCGCCGGCCTGACGGTGCTGGCGTACGAGGAGTACTCGAGCTCGAGAGTCGCGGGCGCATTCTTCGCGGCGTTCGGTGCGGGCGCCGTGCTCGGGAGCATCGCCGCCGTCCGGATCGTCGGCCGCTACGACCCGCTGCGGCTCGGCGCGACCGCCTTCGTGATGCTCACGCTTCCCGTCTTCGCGCTGTCGCTCGAGCTCCCCGTGCCGGCGGTGATGGTCGCGCTCGCAGCGTCGTCGTTCTTCGGGCCGCTCGTGAACGCGCCGCTCATCGGCGTGCTGACGACCCGCACGCCGGAGGCGTTGCGCGCGAAAGTCATGACCGCGGTCCTGACGACAGCCATGCTGGCCGGCCCGATCGGGATGGTTCTCGCCGGCCCGCTCCTCGAGTCGTGGGGGCCGCGTCCGGTCTTCCTCCTGGTCGCGGCGGGACAGCTTCTCGCGACGATCCCGTTCGCCGTCGTGGCCTTTCGCGGCGACGACGTTCCGCAGCCGGTCGTCGAGGCCTAGGGCGGAACGCGACGTCAGTCGCGTTCCGTCATGTGCCGCCAGAGGTTGTCCAGGAGCTGCATGCCCTGCGGCGTGTAGAGGACGGCGGGGAAGTCGAGCACGCCGGCCGAGAACACGCGGGCGCCGGCCGGGGTCTCGTGGTAGGCCATCTCGGCGTTGAGACCGAGACCGAAGAGGTTCGGGATCTGCGCGATCACCTTGGTGCCGGGCGGCGAGAGCGGCGTCGTCATGTCGATCTCGATTCCGAAGCCGCCCACCTCCTCGCCGAGAAAGTCGCCGTTCTCGAGCTCCGTCCCCTCGAACAGCCACGGCGCCGCGTCGTGGTCGGTGACGACGAACGGGGCCTGGCGCTGCCCGTCGTCGTTCGCGCGGTACTGAACCCCGAGCATGCGCGCCTCGGGGCGGCCGAGGCTGCGCCATTGCGCGACCCGGCGGAGCGCCTGCCCGCTCTGCTCGACCTTCCAGAAGAAGTTGTTGGCCGACAGCAGGATCAGTCGCCCGCCGAGCGCGTGGTAGCGCTCGACGGCGTCGTAGGCGCGGCTCGTCACGTACTCGGTGTGCCCCGGGAAGACGACGAGGTCGTAGAGCCGGCGAAGCTCGTCGCCGCTTCCGATCGCGTCGAGGTCGTCGTCGCTCAGGACGTCGGGCTCGCGACGCGTCTTCTCGAGGAAGCGCAGGAAGGGAAAGTCGTAGCGGCGGAAGCGCGGCGGCACGCCCCTGTCCCTGTACGGCCGGTCGAGGATCACGGGAGGCGTGCCGCCCGCGTACCACGTGTCCCCCCAGCCGTCGCCGTCGGCGTCGTACAGGTTGTAGGCCTGCCAGGTGTTCGTCGGCAGCACGACCGCGGCGCGGGTCGTGCCGGGCGTGGTCGGGCGGAGGACGAACGGCGCGAACCCGACCCGGCCATCGTCCGCCTCGAGCCGGGCCGCGTACAGCCCGGTGGGCCAGTCGCCCGTCTGGACGACGATCGTTCTCCGTGTCGACCGTTTGCCCGTCCAGTCGACGCGCACCGGCTCGCCCATCGGGTCCCCCACCAGCTCGTCGTTGCGCAGGCCCGGATCGGGTCCGTACCCGACACGGAGGAAGGTCAGGGTGAACGACGGCACGTCGGCCAGAACTCGGAGCGCCATCCGCTCCTCGGGCAGGTACGAGCGGCGAGTGAAGGCGGCCTCGATGCCGAGGACGCGCACCACCGGCGCGCGCGCGCGCTCCGGGCTGGCCGGGCGGCGGGCGCCGTAGACCCGGCGGCCGCCCCTGCCTTCGATCGTGAGGCGCATGACGTACGAGCCGACCGGCACCTCCGCGGCGGGTCGCCAGGCGAGCGTGTGCGACCCGGGCCCGAGCGTCGCCTCCGTCGTCCAGCGGACGCTCGAGGCACCGATGCCGGTGCGGACCGCATCGAGGCGGACACGCGCGCGCCCGCCGAGCTGGAACAGGACCCGCGCGGTGTCGCGGCCCGCGCTGCCCGGCGCGATCGTCACGAACATGGGACGATCGTCGGCGAAGCGCTTGGCCGCGCCGCTGACCGAGATCCCCGTGGCGCGCGGGACGCCGGCGTCCTTCGCGGACGCAAGCCGGGGGTACGCCCCGGCCGCCGCGAGGCCGGCGGCCGCCCGGAACAAATGCCTCCGTGTCAGCCGGACGCCTCGCACCGTCTCCGAACGCTACCGGGCAGGTCGGAGCGTTGATCCGGCCGAGGGGCCGCCCCCGGGCCCCTCGGCCGGCCGCTCCCCGAGCTACGTCTCTGGGCAGGTGCCGTTGACCTGGGTCGAGGCGGATGCGCCCTGGGCGTCGGTGGCCGTCACGTCGATCACGACCGGCCCTGCGTAGGCCCCGTCGAACTGGCAGTTCTCGTAGTACTGCGCGAGCCAGTCGCCGGCGTCGTCGCTCGTGACGACGTCCTCGTCAGTCCCCGAGCCAGCGTCGGGCGTGACGTACGAGAACGTGATGTCGATCGGGCTGGTCGCGTGGTAGCCCGTCCCGGTGAACGCCATGTAGAAGCACTCCGGGCACTCGCCCGGGGTCACCTCGACGCTCAGCTCGGGGCTCACGGGGACCGCTGGCGCGGATGGCGCCGGCGGCACGTAACGCCCCTCGAGCACCGCGGTCACGGCCATCGCCCCAGACACCTTGAGAGTGCACGGGTTGCCCTGGCCCGCACAGGCCCCCTCCCAGGCCTTGAAGGTGTGGCCGGGCGTCATGTAGGCCGTGAGCTTCACCTCGCGGTTGGCCTCGAACGCCCGCGTGCAGGCCAGCGGGCAGTCGATCAGGTACGGATCGCTCCGCACGAAGCCGCCGCCCCACGGCTTGACGTCGACCGTCAGCGTCGCCGCTCCCGTCCAGGTGTAGGTCGAGCCGTCGCTCTCCGGCGGCCTCGACTGCCCTGCCGCGGGCAGGAGCGCGGTGATCGCCGCCAGCCCGGCGATGAGCAGCATCCGCCGTATGTATCTGCGTCTCATCGGAAGTACCCCCTTCGCGTCGGCCGGGCACCGCGCCCGTGCCGCAATCGCAGCATGCGCCCCGTCGCTAACCGAGCGCTAACAGTTGGCGGAAGCTGGCTCGGCGTGCAGCTCGACCCGCAGCACGAGGCGGCCGTCGCGCGACGCCGACGTACCGACCTGCAGGAGCACAACCTCGCCCCGGCCGACCGAGACCTCGAGCGAGAGCTGGGCGTTCCAGACGGGGCTCGCACAGCCGAGGAAGAGGAGCGGTGCGGACTGCTCCGGCGGCCGGCGGTAGACCCGGACGACGGGGTCGAGCGGCGTCGAGCCCGCGAGGTCGAGGACGAGCCGCCCCGCGTCCGCCGGCGTGACGGCGTACCAGACCGAGGTCGCGGTCGGCACGCACGGCGATGGCTCGTGAGGCCGCCACGTCCGCCTGGCGACCTCGATCGTGTCGGCGAAGGGGAGCGTCCGGATCGGGATCGGCGCGTCGAGTGCGCCCACCGCCGCGGTGTCGAGGTCTGTCATCGCCGCCTCCCCGGGTCGCGCTTTCCACCACGGTGTCGTGTCACGCCAACGATCGGCTAACCGCGTACCCTGGACTTCGGCCTCGCGGATGAGTACCGTCGCCGGATTCGACGAAGGGGAACGCGTAGGTGGAGATTCTCGTCCTCGGGCCGCTCGAAGCCAGGTCGGCCCGGGCACGGCTCTCGCTCGGTGGCCCGAGACAGCGCGCTCTCCTCGCAGAGCTCGTCCTCCACGTCGGCACGGTCGTCTCGATGGACGCGATCGTCGACGACCTCTGGGGCGGTACGCCGCCAGCGACCGCGGAGGCGGTCGTCCAGAACGCCGTCGCGCGACTGCGCAGAGTGCTCGGCCGGGAGGCGATCGAGACCCGCCCGCCCGGCTACGTGCTCCGGCTGGATCCCGGCGCGATCGACGCGCACCGGTTCGAGCGGCTCGTCCACGACGCCCAGCCGCTGCCCGCGACCGAGCGGCTGGGCATCCTCGGCGACGCGCTCGCACTCTGGCGCGGCCCGGCATTCGCGGATCTCGCGTACGAGTCGTTCCTCCAGGACGAGATCGCCCGCCTCGACGAGCTGCGGCTTACCGCGCTCGAGGACCGGATCGAGGCCGAGGTCGAGCTCGGCCAGCACCACGACGCGGTCCCTGCGGCGGCCACGCTCGCCACGCAGCACCGCGAACGCGAGCGGCTCTGCCGGCTCCTGATGCTCGCGCTGCACCGTGCCGGCCGCCAGCAGGAGGCGCTCGACGCGTACGAGGCCACACGCCGCGCGCTCGACGAGCTGTGGGGGCTCGAGCCTGCGGAGGCGACACGCGCCCTGCAGCGCATGATCCTCACCCATGACCCGGCGATCTCGGGCACCAAGCCCGTGGCCGAGGTCGCCGGCCTCGTCCGGCGTCCGGGGTCTCTGCTCCTGGTCGAGCCGCTTCTCGACGACGAGCTCGAGTTGGAGGCCGCCGGCGCCGCCCTCGACGCGTGCGGCATGCCGTCGCCGAGGTCGCCGCGCGCCACGGCGGCCTGCTGTCGCCGGGGTCGGGCACGGAGCTCGTCGCGGCGTTCGGGGTCGACGGGGCCCACGAGGACGACACCGTCCGCGCCGCTCGCGCCGCGGTCGAGCTGCGCGAGATCCTGCGCGACCGCGGCGTCGACGCCCGGCAGGCGGTGGGTACGGGAAGGCTCCTCGTCGAGGGAACGGAGCCGGTTCTCGTCGGCGCGGTCGTAGGTCGCGCGAGGCGTGCGCTCCGGGATGCCGGCGCTGGCGAGATCCAGCTCACCGCCGCCGCCGTGCGTCTGGGAGAAGACGCCTTCGACCTCGATCCGTCCGACCGGCTGCTCGGTGTCCGCCCGGGCCGGCTGCGCCAGGGCGCTCCGCGAGCTCCGCTCGTCGGGCGCTCGGAGGAGCTGGCGTGCCTGCGGGCGGCGTTCGAGCGGGCGGTCGAGACGGGCGAGGCGCAGCACGCCGTCGTCGCCGGCGAGGCGGGGATCGGCAAGAGCCGCCTCGTCGCGGCACTCGTGGAGAGCCTGTCCGCCGTCCCTCTCGAGGCGGTGTGTACACCGTACGGTGAGGGCATCGGCTTGCTCCCACTGCGGGAGCTGGCGGAGTGTGCCGCGTGGCTGGACGAGAACGCCCCGGTGCTCGGCGAGCTGGAAGCCGCGGCGACGGCGGGCGCATCGGCGCGCACGCTGCTCGAGCACTTCACCGCCTCGGGCCCGTTGGTCGTCGTGTTCGACGACCTGCACTGGGCGGCGCCGACGTTTCTCGACGTCGTCGAGTATCTCGTCCGAGTGGTTGACGGTCCGTTGCTCGTCGTCTCGGTGACAAGGCCGGAGCTGCTCGCACGACGTCCGGCGTGGAGCGACGGATCGATGATCCTCGACCGGCTCGCCGGTGAGGCCGCGCGCGACCTGCTCGACGCGCTTCCCGAGCGCGAGGCGCTCGACGAGAAGGTCGCGGCCAGGATCCTCGAGACAGCCGAGGGCGTACCTCTCTTCCTCGAGCAACTCGCCGCCCACGCAGCCGCGTCCGACCTGCCAGGCGACACGGTCCCGCCGACCCTCGACGCGCTGCTCGCGAGCCGCATCGACGCGCTCGGGACCCGCGAGCGCGCCGTGCTCGCGCGCGCCGCGGTCGTGGGGCGCGCGTTCTCGCGCGTGTCACTCGGCGCGCTGACGCCGGACGCGGAGGCCGCCGAGCTTCCCGGCCACCTCGCCTCGCTCGAGCGGCACAGGCTCGTCCGGCCGCGGGGGGCGGACCACGAGTTCGTCCATCCGCTCGTCCGCGGCGCCGCCTACGAGGCGATTGCTCGGCCGGAGCGGGCTGCGCTGCACGAGACGTTCGCGCGTTGGCTCGACGAGCGCGGCGAGGGCGACGAGCTCGTCGGCGTCCACCTGGAACGAGCGGCGCTCGATTCCACGGGCGTCGAGCTCCGCGTCGCGCGCTCGCGGGAGGCATCTGCGAGGCTCGGCCGTGCAGGCGAGCGGGCACTGCTCGCCTTCGACCATGCGGCCGCCGCGAACCTCCTCGAGCGCGCGACGGCGCTCCTCGGGCCGGACGACGAGGGGCGCCTGGAGCTCGAGTGCGGTCTCGGCCGTGCGCTGAAGGGGCTGGGTGAGCGTGATCGCGCGATTGCGCTCCTGGAGAGCGTCGCGCAGCGTGCGCACGCGAGTGGACGTGCGCGCCTCGAGCTCCGGGCGAGGATCGAGCTCGTATCGCCCGGTGTCTCGAGGGGCGTGCTGACCGCCGACGAGGCGACGGCTCTTCTCGAGATCGCGGTGCCGGCGCTCGAGGCGCACGACGACACGTTCGGCCTCGCGCGCGCACACAGCGCCTACGCGACGGTCTTCGATTGGCAGATGCGTCACGATCTGGCCGTCGCGCACGCGAGGCGCGCCGAGACCGCGTACCGCCTGCTCGGGCACGCCGGGCAGGCGGACACACTCGTCGTCGTCGGCGAGGCGCGGGGTGCGACCCCCCTGGCGGAGGCGATCCGGACGTGCGAGACGAGTCTGGCGCTCCGTCCGGATCACCTCAGGAGGGTCGCCTACCTCCGCCTGCATCTCGGGTATCTCCGTGCGCTGGGAGGTGAGATCGAGGGTGCGCGCGCCGCCGCGTCGGTCGCAAGCACCGAGCTCGAGGAGCTCGGCGAGGAGCTCGGCCTCGGGACGTCGGCCCTCTGGTATCTGGGAGGCACCGAGGCTGTCCTGGGCGATCGGGAGCGGGCCGAGGCGATCTGGCAGCGCGGCCTCGACTACACCCGCGATCGACCCGGTCTGCCGGAGTGGCATGCCTACTTCCTCGCGCGGCCTCGGCGAGCTCGCCTTCGAGCGCGGCGATCCCGACACCGCCTCCGACTTGGCCGAGCGCGCGCGCGTGATCGGGATCGAGGCGGACAGGGAGACGGAGATCGCGTGGCGCCGTGTTGCTGCCCGCGCGGCTGCCGTCACAGGCCATCCACGAAAGGCGCGCCGCCTCGCGCGTGAGGCCCTGGCGCTCGCCGACCGCACGGACGATGTGATGCTTCGCAGCGGCGCCCGCCTCGATCTCGCCGAGGTGCTGTCTCGCGACGGTCGTGCGGCAGACGAGCGGGCGCACCTGCTCGACGCGCTCGGCCTGCTCGACCGCAAGGGCGCCGTCCTTCCGGCCCGGCACGCACGCGAGCGCTTCGCGGAGCTTCTCGGCGAGTCGGAGGGTGTCGGCGTGACCGTGGCCGCGCCCCCCGACGTCCGTTAGCACTCCGGCGGGCAACGGGTCGCCGGCATCCGGGCGAGCTCGCCAGAGGCAGCGGCGAGCGCCTGGACCGGTCCCGGCGCCGCCCTGGCCGCCAATCCATCCGCGAACGAGCACGGGTCGCGTTGTCTGATATGGCACGGTGTCTGACACCTTTGCGCCGCCTTCGTCACGAACAATCCACAGCGCCGCACACTTGCGTGGCGCAGTCGTGGACGGCGGACCCTGGTGTCAGACACCGCCGGTCGCTGTGTCATCACGCACTCCTCGTGCCCCGGGAAGACGACGAGGGCGTAGAGCCGCGCAAGACGGTCGCCGCTCCCGATCCGCCCGAAGCCGTCGTCAGCGAGGTAATCGACCGCCCGACGCGTTCGTGCCAGCCAGTGCGGCCCCGCTGGGCGGCGCGTGGGGCCGACCCTCGAGATCTCGATGCGAAGGACCCAGCCCCGACGGGCCCCCAGCTGCGGCTATTCGGGAAGCAGCGTCAGCGCCTCGCAATGGTGCGGCCGGACGACCGAGAAATGGCGCGGGTTCAGCGTTGCGACCTTGGTCTCGCCGAGTCGCTCACAGGCAACGATCACCGACGCGTCCACGACGCCGAGGTCCAGCGACGCGTACTGGCGCTCCAGTGCCGCCGATCGTGAGACGTCGCGCTCGTCGGGGTGGTGGAGTCGGTACGCCCCTCCGCGGACGTCGTCCGCGAAGTCACTCCAGACCTGACGCTGATCGCGCTTGCGAAGCCAGTAGTCGAGCTCGACGAGCACGAGCGTCGGGATCACGAGCTCCTCGTCGAGGTCGTGCACCATTGCCGCGCACCGTCGGTGGTCGCGGTCATCGGCATCGAGCAGCGCGAGCAGCGGGCCCGTGTCGAGGACGAGAGCCACTACTCGTCTCGGTACGGTGCCCTGAACGGCCCTTCCGGGTCGCGCTCCAGCAACTCGGCGATGCTCTGGCCACCGCCGCTGTGGAAGAGCGGGAAACGCGGGCGAGGACGTGTCTCGCGTACCTTCGCCGCCTTCTCCGCGATCGCCTCGCGGAGAACGGCGCCGAGCGACACCCCGCGCCGGCGCGCTTCGCCCTCGAGCACCGCGAGGTCGCCGTCGTTTGCGGTCACGGTCGTGCGCCTCGTCATGCATCAGATGCTAGCATCGTACGTACGTTCGTCAAGCTAGGCTAGGAGCCATGCCCGAGCTCCGTGTCACGTCCGCCTACCGCCCCACCGGCGACCAGCCGCGCGCGATCGCGGAGCTCGCCGAGTCGCTTCGTGCCGGGAACCGGGGGCAGACCCTGCTCGGCGCGACCGGCACGGGGAAGACGGCGACGATGGCGTGGGTGATGGAGGAGCTCCAGCGCCCGGCGCTCGTGATCGCGCACAACAAGACCCTCGCCGCGCAGCTCTGCAACGAGTTCCGCGAGTTCTTCCCCTCGAACGCGGTCGAGTATTTCGTCTCCTACTACGACTACTACCAGCCCGAGGCGTACGTCCCCCAGGCCGATCTCTACATCGAGAAGGACTCCTCGCAGAACGACGACATCGCACGGCTGCGGCTCGGGGCGACGAGCTCGCTGCTCACGCGGCGCGACGTGGTCGTCGTCGCGAGCGTCTCCTGTATCTACGGCCTCGGCTCGCCCGAGGAATGGCGGGAGAAGGTGCTGATCCTCGAGGTCGGGGCCGAGCACGACCGCGACGAGATGCTCCGCACGCTGATCGACTCGCAGTACGTGCGCAACGACACGGTCCTCGCGCGCGGGCGCTTCCGGGTGCGCGGCGACGTGGTCGAGGTGCAGCCCGCGAACGTCGAGACGGCCTACCGGATCTCGATGTTCGGGGACGAGGTGGAGCAGATCTCGCGCTTCGACCCGCTCACCGGGGAGGTGCTCTCGAAGCTCGACAACCTCGCGATCTGGCCGGCGACGGAGTACATCACCTCGAAACCGACGATCGACCGCGCGGTCGACGAGATCCGCCACGAGCTCTCCGAGCAGGTGGCGAGGTTCGAGGCCGAGGGCCGGATGCTCGAGGCGCACCGCATCCGCCAGCGCACCGAGTACGACGTCGAGATGCTCCGCGAGCTGGGCTTCTGCAACGGGATCGAGAACTACTCGCGCGTCCTCGAGGGTCGGCCACCCGGCTCGCACCCGTTCACGCTGATCGACTACTTCCCCGACGACTTCGTCGTCTTCATCGACGAGTCGCACCAGACGGTGCCGCAGATCGGGGGCATGTACGAGGGGGACCGCTCGCGCAAGCAGACGCTCGTCGACTACGGCTTCCGCCTGCCGTCCGCGCTCGACAACCGGCCCCTGCGCTTCGACGAGTTCCTCTCGAAGGTGGGGCAGCTGGTGTTCGTCTCCGCGACGCCGGGGTCGTATGAGCTACGCCACTCGCAGGTCGTCGCCGAGCAGCTGATCCGCCCGACGGGGGTCGTCGACCCCGAGGTCGAGGTGCGGGCGACGCGAAACCAGATCGACGACCTGCTCGCCGAGATCCGCCGCCGCGAGCAGGCGGGCGAGCGCGTTCTCGTCACGACGCTGACGAAGAAGATGGCCGAGGACCTGACCGACTACCTGCTCGAGTCGGGAGTCAGGGCGCGCTACCTCCACTCGGAGATCGACACGCTCGAGCGGATCCAGATCATCCGCGAGCTCCGCCTCGGCGAGTTCGACGTCCTCGTCGGCGTCAACCTCCTCCGTGAGGGCCTCGACCTGCCCGAGGTGTCGCTCGTCGCGATCCTCGACGCCGACAAGGAGGGCTTCCTGCGCGGCAAGACCGCGCTCCTGCAGACGATCGGCCGGGCCGCCCGCAACGTCAACGGCACCGTGCTGATGTACGCGGACAAGCTGACCGAGGCGATCCAGGGGGCGCTCGACGAGACGAACCGCCGCCGCGCCGCCCAGCTCGCCTACAACGAGGAGCACGGGATCACGCCGGAGTCGATCGTGAAGGGCGTCTCCGACATCGCCGAGCTGCTCGCGCTCGAGTCGCCGACCGTTCCCGGCCGCCGCCGGCGCGGGAAGCAGGAGGTCTCGGGGATGAGCCGCGAGGAGCTCGAGAAGCTCGTCGTCACGCTCGAGGAGGAGATGTACGTCGCCGCCGAGGAGCTCCGCTTCGAGTACGCGGCGAAGCTGCGCGACGAGATCAAGGAGCTCCGCCGCGAGCTCAACGCGCTCGCCGATACACCTGCATGAGTCCGCCGTCGGCGTTCATCGCCGGCGGCGTGCCGGGAATGCTCGCAACAGACTGTTGCAATGTCGATGTCGGCGTGCGGACGGCGCCGTAGCGACGCTCTCGAACTGTGGCCGCGTCAGTCGAGCTCGAGCGCGATCCGGAGCGCCTCGTTCAGCCGCCGGGCCTGATCCGGCCCGAGCGTTCCGCGGCGCCGGTCGAGCGCTTGCTTGGGAATCGTGAAGAGGTTGTCGCAGTTGGCGACGCAGTCGCGCGCCAGCCCGTTCTCGGTGCCGAGAGGCACCTCGGTCGCGAGGTTGCGGACGCGACTCGTGACGGCGACGACGCAGACGTTGCGCAGGAGCGGGATGGCGCGGTCGCGGGTCACGATCACCGCGGGGTGCGATCCGCCGGGGAGCGCGGCATCGTAGACGTCGCCGCGGCTCAAAGCGGGTCCTCGTCCCTCTCCTCGGCCGCGACGAGTGACGCGAACGCAGCCAGGCCTGCCGCGCCGATCCATTCCTCCTGAGGATCGGCGCCGTACCCGCGCCGGTCAGCCTCCTCGATCGAACGGCGCCGCTCGTCACGGAGGAGGCGCGCCAGCGCCTCGCGCACGGCTGCCGCGCGGTTCGGGAAGCGACCCCGCGCGACGGCGTCGTCGAGCGCCACGAGGTCGTGAGTTGGTATGCGAATCGCAATTTGTTGCGACATGGATATATCATACCAATTCCCACCAGGGGCGCGGCCCGTCGACGCGGGCCGCGCAGTCAGGGCTCGAAACCGCGGGTGACGCCCGGATTCGCCACGAAGCGGTCGAGACGGGAGAGCTACTGGCTGTTCGAGAAGGCGACCGGCGCCGACCAGGGGCCGCAGCCGATGTGCCCGCACCCGCGGAGGCTGAAGGAGAAGCTGCCGCGGCCGGTGTACACGTAGCCGGGAGGCTCCTCGCCCGCCGGCTGTGCGATCGAGATCGGCAGGAGGCGGGTCGCCGCGGTGCCGTCGCGCAGCTGCCAGCGCACTACCGGAGCCTCGATCCCGTCCCTCGTCCACGTGAGCCGGAGCTTGAAGGCGTCGGTGGGACTCGGCGGGGTGGAGCGGAAGCGGGCGACGGAGAGCTGGGGTGCGGCGGTGACGGCGAAGCGCTCGCGCAGCTGCTGCTCGAGCCGTTCGGAGATCAGCCGGCCGTACTCCTGCTGCCCGCGGATGCTCGGGTGCGCGACTCCGCCCGAGAGCGGGCGGCCGAAGAGCCCGGTTGTGACGGCGCGCGCTCCGGCGACGGAGATCCCCGGGTAGCCAGGCAGGAGGTCGGCGCCCTGATGCCGCAGCGCCCCGTTGTTGTCGTTGAACCACGCCCCCCCGTCCGAGCACACGCCGTGCCGGCGGAAGGCGTCGGCGACGCCGCCGACGTACGTCCAGCTGTGGGCCCTCGCGGCGTCGCGCACCGCACCGTTGATCCGGGGCAGCGCCTGCTCGAACACCCAGCGTGCCTCCGGTCGGGTGATGTTGGCGTACAGCTCCCCGGCGTGGAAGCCGCTGCCGTCACAGAGGACTCCGTTCTCGTCGTGGGTCGGGTCGGGATACTCGGTGATGTAGACGCGTCCGGGCAGGAAGCGGAGCCGGACCGAGGACGGGCCCGCCCTCGTACCGCGGATCGCTCTGGCGAGGTCGGCATAGCTGCGCTCCACGGCGCGAACGCCGCCGTCGAGGATCGTCGCTTCGAGACCCCAGCCCTGGCAGCCGGCGAGAGCGCCGGCCGTGATCCCACCGACGATCGCGGTCGTCTGGGCGAAGGCGAGGCCGATCGGCCCCACGAGGAGCACGGGCACCACGGCGCCGAGCGCGGCGCCGGCCACGGCGATGCGACTGGGGGGAATCAGGCAGAGGGCGACGATGCCGGGAAAGCCGAGGTCGTTGCCGCCGATGCCGAGCACGAGCGCGTCAAGTGTCTTGTTGGCGCGACCGCCGATGAACGAGTCCAGCTGCTGGATCTGAGGCAGCTGGTCGGGGGTACCTCGGCTTGAGGGCGTCGTCCGCGCCGACGTACGGGCCGAGCAGCCCTTTCGGGATCGTCGCCCCCGAACAGGCGAAGGAGCGGAAGACGATCCGGATGCCCGGATAACGATCCTGGAGCGTCCTCGCCGCAACGGCTGCCCCGGCGTGACGTGAGCGGTGGCAGAGATCGGCCCGTAGGTTGCCCGCGAAGCTGGCGCCGAGCTCGGTGAAGCCGCCCCAGGCCTCCTCGGAGCCGCCAGCCCTCAGCACGCCGTTGGCGTCGAAGTCGCCGTTGCGAACCATCGTGCCTTCTCCGGCCGCGTAGGAGTCCCCGATCGAGGCGATCACGAACTCGGGGCGCGTGTCGGCGGTCCGGCTTTCACCGCCCGTGGGAGCGGCGCTGGCGGCGGACAGCGCGGCGAACGCCGTCGCTCCGAACAGCGTCGCGGCCGCCACGGTGATCCTCGACCGGTGCGCCCTCGTTCTCCGGACTGTCCGTCCTTCCATCATTCCTCCCTCTTCGTGGCGTGGCGGGAGACGGCGAGACTCGCTCTCGCGGGGTCGCGTCCACCGAGATCCGCGTTGACGTCGATGTCTGTGTCCGCGGGCACGCGAAGGAGCGCTACCGCTCGGCCCGGCTCCACGCGGATGGCGGAGGCGATCGAACCTGCCTCGAGCCCGACCGTCCGCAGCGCGCGCTCGATCTCGGCCGCCGAGCGTGCCTCGAACAGGAGATAGGCGCTCCCGTCCTCGGGGACGTAGATGGTGCGGACGTAGCGAACGGCGCCCCCGGCGTCCGCCGCCTGTCGGGCCCGAAGCGTCAGGACGTCCGGCGGGACGCCGCCCGGGTACGGGGCGACCTCGACGAGGAAGCGTTCGAGCGCGAGGTCATCGGTGGGCACGGGCTCCAGGCTAGGAGCGTCGCCGCCGCGGCGAAACGTGGAGAACCACACGGTTTCATACGCTTGCGCCGTCCCCTAGCCGTCGGACCAGCTCCGTACGGGAGCGGATCCCGAGCTTTCCGTAGACGCGGGTCAGGTTCGACTCCACCGTCCGGACCGTGACGAAGAGCGTGGCCGCGACCTCCCTGTTCGTGTGTCCTGCCGCGACCAGCTCGGCCACGCGCCGTTCCGTCTCGGAGAGGTCACCGGGGGCGGGCCGGCGCCCGGGAAGCCGCGCCAGCTCGCTCGCCGCGAGCCCCGCCCAGGCACCCGCGCCCAGCGCATCGAACGACTCGAGCGCGGCGGTGAGGGAGACCCGGGCGCGACCCCGTCGCTTCGCCCTCCGCTCGATCCTGCCCTCGACGAGCCGGGTCCGCGCCAGCTCGAACGGCTGCGGCAGGCGTTCGTGGGCGGCGTACGCGCGGGCGAGGGCCTCGAGCGCGGCGTCCGTGTCGCCCCGTCCGGCCGCCACGAGCGCCCGGCCGCGTGCCGCGACCGCCTGGTGCCACGCGCGCCCGGTGGGCGCGCCCCGCTCCTCGGTGAAGCGGATCACGGCGTCGGCCTCCTCGAGCCGGTCGAGCGCGACGAGCGCCTCGATCTGGTTCTGGACGATGCCGGAGATCGAGAGCTCCCCGGTCCCCATCTCTTCGAGCGCGCGCCGCCCAGGCACGAGCCATGCGAGCGCCTCCTCCGACCGGTGATCGCTCAGCTCGACGAACCCGAGGACCCCGGCGAGCCGCGTGGCGACGATGCGGTCGCCCGCCGCGGTCGCGACCGCGTGAGCCCGCGTCGCCAGCTCGCGCGCCTCGTCGAGCTGCGCGACGTGCGCCAGCGCCGCGGAGAGTGCCATGGTCGTCACGTACTGCTCCTGCTCGATCCCGGCCTGGCGCGCCAGGCCGGCGGCGTCCCGGGCGTAGCTCAGCGCGTGACCGAAGCGGCCGGCTCGGAGCTCGAGCTCGGTGAGCCGGAAGAGGCTCGTCGCCCGTGCGGGCTCGTCACCGCGCGCGACCGCGCGCTCGAGCGCCGCCAGCAGGATCGGGCGCGCAGTGTCGTGCTCGTCGGTGTAGACGGAGATCACCGCCAGCTGGAAGCTCGGCGCGAGCGTGGCCGGCATCCCTCCGAGCCGGCGCTCGATCGCGAGCGCCCGCTCCATCGCCACACGGTCCCAGGGGACGCCGAGCACCGCCTCCGCGTGGCACATCTCGCCGATCGCGATCGCCTCACGCAGCTCGTCGCCGGCGGCACGGGAGTGCCTCGACGTCGAGCGGACGTGTCCCGTCGAGCGCGCCAGGTCGCCGGCGAGCCACGTGAACGTTCCGAGCGCCGTGTGGATGTCCGACAGCAGCGCCGGGTCGTCGCCGGCCTCGCGCAGCGCCTGCTCGCACAGCCCGATCGGCTGGTCCAGCGTGTCGCCGATCGTGTCGGCAAGGCGCCAGAGCAGGGCTGCCCGCCCCGGCCCCTCGCCGGTCTCGCCGATCATGGCCTCGAGCAACGCGCGCGCCCGAGCGGGGTCGCCCGCCGCGACGAGGTTCTCCGTGACGAGCAGGCGGCGGCGGTGGAGGCCGGCACGATCGTCGGCGGGCGTCAGCCGCGCGGCGGCCTCGGCGAGCTCCGCGGCGCGCCGCGGATCGCCGCGCGCCGCAACGCTGGCGGCGGCATCCTCGAGGGCCGACGCCACCCGATCGTCCGGAGCGACCGTTCCACGCGCGAGATGGAACGCTCGCTCGTCGGTGTCGCGCGCCGCGTCGGCGAGGAGGAGGTGGGCGGCCCGCCTCTCCGAGGGAAGAGCGCCTCCGTAAGCGACGGCGGCAAGCAGAGGGTGGGTGAACCGCAGCCTCGGGCCGTCGACGACGAGGATGCCGTTGTCGATCGCGGCCCTCAGAGCCTCCGCTCCCGCCACGGCTTCGAGCTGGGCGACGCTGGGCTGCGGAGTCGCGGACGCCAGCAGCACCGCCTGCCTCACCGCCGGTGGGAGGGAATCGACCCGGGCCTCGAGGGCGGAGCCGAGCGACTCCGGAACGTGCAGAGGGGTGTCCGGTCCTGCGGAGCCGAGCGGTCTCGCGATCTCGAGCGCGTAGAAGGGGTTTCCCCCGGTCACCTGGAGCAGCTCCGCCAGCCGCGTGCGCGGCAACTCGAGGCCGAGGGCGCCGCGCACGAGGTCGTCCAGCTCGCCGATTCCCATGGGCGGGACGACGAGACGCTCGACCGCGAAGCCGGGTGCCACGCGCTCCAGGCCGAGCGGCAGTGACTGCTCCACGTCGGTGCGTCGGGTGAGAAGGACGCGGAGCGGGACGTCGCCGCTGCGCCGCAAGACGTATTCGAGGATGCCGGCGGACGGCTGGTCGAGCCACTGAACGTCGTCGATCGCCAGGATGGCTCCGCCCCCCGAGGCGAGGGCGCGCACGAGTGCGAGGACGGCGCGCGACGTTGTCAGGAGCCCGTGCGCGGCGGGGTCACCACGGCGCAGGGTCTCCAGGGTCGTCCGGTCTGCGTCGGCGAGCGGCCCGAGGTCACGGTTGCCGAGCACGTCGAGCACGTCGGCGAGCCCGGCGAAGGGCAGGGCGCCCTCGTTCTCGGCAGGCTGCGCGCGCAGGATGTGCCGGGAGCTGGCCGTCGCCCGCTCGATCCCGGCCCGCCACAGGGTCGTCTTCCCGATCCCGGGGGCTCCCTCGAGGACGAGAGCGACCGCGTGAGGGCTCTCGGCCGCGAGCATCGTCTCGATCCGGTCGAGCTCCGGCGCGCGACCCACCATCTCCATCACCGATGCAGCCTATGAACGGCCGTGTCGGCCGAACAGCTCGATTTGCAGCATTGACGGTGTCCGCCTGCGGCTGGTATCAGCTCCCGCCGGCCGGGCAGGCGCGGAGCCCTGGTCATAGTATACTGTTTGTATGTCGAAGATGATTACAGTTCGTATGTCGGAGGATCGGGTGCGGGCGATCGACGAGCTCGTGGCGGGCGGGCGCGCGAGCCGCGCGGCGGTGATCGTCGAGGCTCTCGACCGCCTGGTCGCCGACCTCGAGCGCGAGCGGATCGATCGGGAGATCGTCGAGGGCTACAGGCGCGTTCCGGAGACCGACGAAGAGCTCGAGTGGGCCGAGTGGTCCACGATCGAATCGATCCGCGAGGAGCCCTGGTGAGACGCGGGGAGGTCTGGTGGGTGGAGCACCCCACGGCCGGCCGGCGTCCCCATCTCATCCTGACGCGTGACCCGGCGATCGACGGCCTGGCCCGCGTGCTCGGAGTGCCCGCGACACGGACCGTCCGCGGGATTCCATCCGAGGTCGAGCTCGGCCCCGACGATGGTCTCCCCGACAGATGCGTTCTCTCATTCGACAATATGCGCGTCGTTCGCAAGGCGCATTGCGTCCATCGAATCTGCACCCTCGGCCCGGAGCGCATGGAGCACGTCTGCCGTGCTCTCGCGATCGCAACCGGGTGCCGCTGACCAGAGAGGAGACAGCCGTCATGTGCCGCAACATCAAGACGCTCCACAACTTCGACCCGCCGGCGACGAGCGAGGAGGTACGCGCCGCCGCGCTCCAGTACGTCCGCAAGGTGAGCGGCTCGACGAAGCCGTCGAAGGCGAACGAGGCCGTGTTCGAGAGGGCGGTCGACGAGATCGCCCACATCACGCACCACCTGCTCGAGGATCTCGTCACCGCGGCGCCGCGCCGCGACCGCGAGGCCGAGGCGACGAAGGCCCGCGCCCGCGCCGAGAAGCGCTTCGGCCGCGCAGCTGCGTAGTCGCAAAGGGCAGAGTGGGGCGGTGAGCCGCCCCGAGACCGGGTCGCCGGACGCGCCGCTGCGCGCGAACGTCCGCCTGCTCGGCGAGATCCTCGGGCGCGTGCTCGTGGAGCAGGAGGGCGACGACGTCTACCGGCTCGAGGAGCGGATCCGCCTGCTCGCCCGGCTCGGGCGGCGCGGCGACACGGGTGCGGCGCGTGCCCTCGCGGAGACGATCGCGGCGCTCGACCTCGAGACGCAGGCGGTCGTCCTCCGGGCCTTCACCGTCTACTTCCACCTCGCCAACATCGCCGAGCAGCACCACCGGGTGCGACGACGGCGCGAGCACGAGCGCGAGGGCGGCGCGCCGCGTGAGTCGCTCGCCGAGGCCATCGAGCTCCTCCGGCACGAGGGCGTCTCCGACGACGAGATCGCGGCTGCCGCAAGCCGCATCGTGGTCGAGCTCGTGCTCACGGCGCACCCGACCGAGGCGCTGCCGCGCACGATCCTCGAGAAGCACCGCCGGATCGCGCAGTTCCTCGACGAGCTCGACGACGTACGCCTGACGCCCGCCGAGCGCGTCCAGCGCGAGCGCGCGCTGGCCGAGGAGGTCACCATCCTCTGGCAGACCGACGAGGTGCGCTCGGAGCGGCCCCGCGTCGTGGACGAGATCCGGCAGGCGCTCTGGTTCGTCGAGGACAGCCTCTGGGGCGCCGCCTCGGCGCTGCTCGCCGGCTGGCGGGAGGGGCTGCCCGGATCGCCGCTCCGCTTCGGCACCTGGATCGGCGGCGACCTCGACGGCAACCCGAACGCGGGCGCGGCGACGGTCAGCGAGGCGGTGGAGCGCGGAGCAGCGCTCGTGCGCGAGCTCCTCCGCCGCGACGTCCGTGCGCTCGCCGCGTCCTGGGGGATGTCGACCACGCTCGTCGACGTCGAAGCGGAGGTCGGGGCCGTCGACCTGCCCGCCGAGCGCAACCCGAGCGAGCCGTACCGGCGCCGCCTCACCGCGATCTGGGAGAAGCTGGGCGACGACGGGTACGCCTCGACCGACGAGCTGCGCGCGGAGCTCGATCTCGTCGAGGCGAGCCTGCGCAGCCACGGTGGAGCGCGGATTGCCGACGGCGGCCTGGCGTCGCTCCGCCGGCGGCTCGACGTCTTCGGGCTCACCGGTCCCGCGCTCGACCTCCGGCTGCACTCGCGCCAGCTGCGAGACGATCCGGTCGGGACGATGGAGGTGCTCGTCGAGGCTGCGGGCCTCCAGCGGCGGCGTGGGGTGGAAGCGATCGACACGCTGATCGTGTCGATGACGCACTCGGCGGACGACATCCTCCTCGCGGAGTCGCTCGCCTCGCAGGCGGGCCTCCACGTCACCGTCGTCCCGTTGCTCGAGACGATCGACGATCTCCGCGGCGCCGAGGCGCTCGCCGCGGAGCTGCTCGAGCGCAGCCCGAGAGAGGCGCTCGAGGTGATGGTCGGCTACTCGGACTCGGGCAAGGACGGCGGTGTCGTTACCGCCCAGTGGGAGATCTTTCGTGCGCAGGAGCGGCTCGCGTGGCTCGCGGGCGAGCGGGGCGTCGAGCTGACCGTCTTCCACGGCCGTGGCGGTAGCGCCGGGCGGGGAGGAGGCCCCACGTACGCCGCGATTCTCGCCCAGCCGCCCCACGCGGTCGACGGCCGGCTGAAGATCACCGAGCAGGGCGAGACGATCGCGTTCAAGTACGGCCTGCCGGGGCTCGCGCGGCGGAACCTCGAGGCCGCAGTCGCCGCCACGCTCCTCACAGCCGTCCCCGACCGGGTCGCGGGCGCCCCCGACGGGGCACGCGAGACGATCGAGGCGGTCTCGGCGGCTGCCCGCGCGCTCTATCGCTCGGTCGTCTGGGACGACCCCGAGTTGCCGCGGTTCCTGCGGACGTTCACGCCGCTCGACGAGCTCGCGCTGCTCGAGATCGGCTCGCGCCCTGCGTCGAGGCCGGAGTCCTCCGGGACGGGGGAGCTCGAGGCGTTGCGGGCGATCCCGTGGGTCTTCGCGTGGACACAGACGCGCTGCATCGTCCCCGCCTGGCTCGGTGCCGGGGCCGGGCTTGCCGCCGTCCCGACCGCCGAGCTGCGGGCGCTCTTCCAGGACTGGCCCTTCTTCCGCGCCCTCGTCGAGAACCTCGAGATGTCCCTCGCGAAGTCGAGCATGGGGATCGCGGAGCGGTATCTCGGGCTCGTCGGGGACGACGCGCTCGCAATGCGGGTCTTCGGCGCCCTGCGCGCCGAGCACGACCGCGCGCGGGACGCCGTGCTCGAGATCGTCGAGGCGCGCGAGCTCCTCGACCGGCATCCCGTGCTGCAGCAGTCGATCCGGCTGCGCAACCCGTACGTCGACCCGATGAACGCGATCCAGGTCGAGCTGCTCGCCGCGTGGCGCGCCGGAGACGAAGCGGCTCTGCGCCCGCTGCTCCGCTCGATCGCCGGCATCGCGGCGGCCCTCCGCAACACGGGGTGACGCTCAGGGAGGGAAGACTTCGACCGCTGCTCGGATGCCGGGCGCCCGCGCGAGGCGGGCGTCGCAGGTGACGAGGGGCACCTCGAGTGCGTCGAGGCCGCGATCCCGGGAGAGCCGGCCGGCTCGGACCGAGTGTCGCAGAGCTCGGTGACCTCTCAGCTCGACCAGGTACGGCACGTGGAGCTCATGGCCCGAGAGGCGCTCGCGGACGGCATGGCCCGCGCCTCCGAGCAGGAGCGCCTCGACGGCCGCCGAGGCGTCGAGGACGACCAGCTCAGGCGTCGCCGGGCATCCTCACGACATCATGCAACCACAGCGCATGCGTCGCATGAACGATGGCGCGAGTGGACGTGTCCCTGCCGCCGCGTCAGGCGGCGGCCAGCGACGCGTTCTTGTCCGCGAGGTAGCGGAGGTACGGCTCGGGGTCGATCGGCCCGCCGACGAGCCGCTCGATCATCACCGCGGGCGTGAACTTGCGGCCGTGGCGGTAGAGGTGCTCGCGCAGCCACTCGTGGATCGCGCCGAACGACCCTTGCTCGACCTGTTCGTAGGCGTCGGGGAGGTCGTGCGCGAGGCGCTCCCAGATCTGCGCCGAGAGGACGTTTCCGAGCTGGTAGGTCGGGAAGTAGCCGAACATGCCCCCGACCAGTGGACGTCCTGCAGGCAGCCGAGCCGGTCGTTCGGCGGCCGGACGCCGACGAGCTCCTCCATGCGAGCGTTCCAGGCCTCGGGCAGGTCGGCGGTGGAGAGGCCGCCGAAGAGCAGCTCCTGCTCGAGCGAGAAGCGCAGGATGATGTGGAGGCCGTACGTCGTCTCGTCGGCGTCGACGCGGATGAAGGACGGCCGGGGACGGTTGATCGCGCGGTGGAACCGCTCGAGCGGGACGTCGGCGAGCGCGTCTCCGAACGCGTCGCGAAAGCGGGGATAGAGCCAGCGCCAGAACGGGAGCGAGCGGCCGACGACGTTCTCCCAGAGCCGGCTCTGCGACTCGTGCAGCGCCGACGAGCAGCCCGTGGCGAGCGGCGTACGGTCTAGCGCTGGGTCGCCGCCGTGCTCGTAGAGCCCGTGCCCGGCCTCGTGCATCGTCGAGAAGAGGGAGCTGGCATGGAGGTCGTCCTCCGCGTACCTCGTCGTGAGGCGGATGTCCTGGCTGCCGAACGAGAGGCAGAAGGGATGGACGGTCGGATCGAGGCGGAACGAATCCTCGCCGGCGCCGAAGGCCCTCACCACCTCGACCGAGAGCTCGTGCTGCACCTCGCGGGGATACGGCCCCGCCACGAACGGCTCCGGCTCCTCGTCGCCGGCCGCGGCGACGAGCTCGCGGAGCGCCGGCTCGAGCCGCCCGAACACCCGGCGTACCTCCTCGGTGCGCATGCCGGGCTCGAAGTCGTCGAGGAGGAGGTCGTACGGATCGTCGGCGGGCGGGAAGCAGGCGACGTAGCGGTGCTTCAGCTCGAGCGTCCGGTCGAGCCAGGGACGGAAGCTCGCGTAGTCGTCGTTCGCGCGCGCCTCAGCCCAGGCCTCCATGCCCTCCGAGGCGAGCTTGGTCAGCTCGCCGCGCAGCTCGGCGGGAACGCGCCGCGCCTTCTCCCAGTCGCGCCGGGTCACGGCGACGAGGCACGCGTCGTCCGAGTCGGGATCGAGGTCCGCGACCTCCGGATCGAGCCGGTCGAGCAGCTCGCCGATCTGGTCGCGGACGAACAGCTCGTGTGCGAGGCGGTCAAGCGTCGCGAGCCCCTCGGCGCGGGTCCCGGCGCCGCCACGCGGCATCATCACGAGCTGGTCCCACTCGAGCACGCGAGCGGCGATCGCGAGGTCCGCGACGCGGGCGAGCTCTGCGCGGAGCTGGGTCAGCGCGTCCGACACGGCCCGCGCATGGTAGTCGGTCGCGGCCTGTTACTGCGGCTCGGGAGCGACGTGGATGCCGTCGACCCGCAGCGCGTGGTCCGCGAGCGCGAGCAGCTCGGCGTCGCCGTCCGAGTCGCCGTAGGCCCACAGCTCCGCATCCGCCAGCCCTGCCTCGTCCAGCCACTCGCGCACGCGGCGGGCCTTCTCCGCCCCGCGGCAGTTGCGCCCGACGAGCCGCCCCGTGAGGCGGCCGTCGGCCCCCCGCTCGAGGATCGTGCAGACGACCCCGTCGGCCCCCAGCAGCTCGCCCAGCGGCGCGAGGTACGGGTCGAGCGAGGCCGACGCGAGGATCACGGTGTGGCCTAGCTCGCGGTGCCGCCGGAGTCGTGCAACCGTGTCGGCACGCAGCCTCCCCGCCACTATCTCGCGGGCGAACGCCGTGCCCAGGGTGTCGATCTGCGCCGACGCGAGCCCGCGGAGCGCCCTGCAGGCGAGCTCCTTGAGCCGGTCGCGGTCGCGCCGCGCGACGGACGCCACGAGTGCGAGCGGATGGACGAGGAGCGTCGTCCACAGCCGTCTCCCGGCCGCCCGCCGCAGGAAGGGCGTCACGCAGTCGCGCGTCGTCAGCGTACCGTCGGCGTCGAACGCGGCGACCACGGGGCCGGCTGCGGGGGAACGGGGCACGGGCCGACCGAGGCTATACACTCGAAGCGTGTCCGACGGCCCCGAGATCTTCGACGACCTCTACCTCGGCCTGCAGGCCGGCGGCGCCCTGCGCAAGCAGCGGCGGGGCGAGGAGCTGACCGAGCAGGAGCGCGAGGCGATCGGCCGCTGGCAGCAGATGTCGATGTGGCGCAAGGGAATCGCGATCGGCGCCTTCGCCGTCGGCACCTTCGGGCTCGGCTTCACCCTCGGCGGCCTCGTCTTCGGCCGCCGCGCCCGCAAGGCGTAGCCGGTGCTCCAGCAGTTCACGACCGGCTGATGCCGCGCCTCCGCGATCTCGGCCTCGCTCCCGGCACGCTGCCGCCGGGGGAGGCGAACGCCGTCACCGACGTCCCCGGCGTCCTGGTCGGGCAGACGACGCTCGTCCGCGGCGACTCCGTGCGCACGGGCGTGACGGTGATCCTCCCGCGCGCGGAGGACCCATGGGCAGAGCCGGTCTTCGCCGGCGCGCACCGGCTGAACGGCAACGGCGAGCTCACCGGGCTCGAGTGGATCCGCGAGTCGGGCCTCCTCTCGACGCCGGTCGCGCTCACGAACACGCACAGCGTCGGCGTCGTCCGCGACGCGCTCGTCGCGTGGGAGACGGGCCGCCGCGAGGGCGTCTTCTGGAGCCTCCCCGTCGTCGGCGAGACGTGGGACGGCGTGCTCAACGACGTCAACGGCATGCACGTCACCAAGGACGACGTTGTCGCCGCGCTCGCGGCGGCGGCGTCCGGGGCCGTCGCGGAAGGGAACACGGGCGGCGGAACCGGGATGATCTGCCACGGGTTCAAGGGCGGCACCGGGACGTCGTCGCGGGTCGTTCCGGCCGCGGCCGGAGGCTGGACGGTCGGCGTGCTCGTCCAGGCGAACCACGGGCGCCGCAAGCGGCTCACGGTGCTCGGGCGGCCGGTCGGCGCGGCGATCGCGGCGGAGGAGGTGCCCATGCCGGGCCCGCCCGGCCGGGAGGGCGCAGGCTCGATCATCGTCGTCGTCGCCACCGACGCGCCGCTCCTGCCGAACCAGTGCGCGCGGCTCGCGCAGCGCGCCGGGCTCGGCGTCGGCCGGGTCGGCGGCGTCGGCGAGAACTCGAGCGGCGACCTCTTCCTCTGCTTCGCGACCGGCAACAGGGGCCTGCCGGTGAACGCCGTCTCCGGCGAGCACGCGCTCACCGTCGAGCTCACGATGCTCGGCAACCATGCGCTCGACCCGCTCTTCGACGCGGTCGTCGAGGCGACGGAGGAGGCGATCCTGAACGCGCTCCTCGCCGCCGAGACGATGACCGGCCGCGGCGGTGCGACCGCGTACGCGCTCGACCCGGAGCGGCTGCTGCGCGCGCTCGCCTGAGCTGCGCCGGGCTCGGCTCAGCCGACGAGCTCGAAGCCGTGCTTGGTGAAGTGACGGTCGTAGGCGAAGGCCTCGACAATTCCCCTGGCGCGCATGATCTCGAAGCTCGTGTGGTCGACGAGCGACGGCCCGCCTGACGTGTCGGCGAGGAAGGCGGCGAGGGCGGCGTCGTGGAGTTGCGCGTCGACCCACACGCGGTCGAGCGGGCGAACGACCACGTCGTGGAGGCTACGGGCCGCTGCGCGGCCCAGGCGTCGATCGACCAGCGCGCTCGCCTCCAGGAGGACGTAGTTGCTCGTCACGACGTCCTGGTCCCGAATGCTGCGGAATGTCTGCCCGGCTCGTTGGTGCATCGGATCGGCGGCGTCCATCAGCGCATAGAGGGCGGAGGTGTCTACGAACGTCGTCAGTGACCCCACGCCTCGTCCAGGTACTTGTCGTGCTCGACCGAGACGTTGGCTCCGTCGCCCCGGTACTTGCCGATCGCCGAGAGCGCTCGCTCCCACGCCTCCCGGCGGGTGCCCTCCCGGTCGAGCTCTCGGTCGACGGCATCGCGAACCACGGCGGCGATCGACACGCGACGCGCGGCAGCCTGTCGCCGGAGCTCCGAGGCTTGCTCCTCTGTGAACTGAATCTGCATGCGCACCATACCATCACTGTAGCATGTTCGATGGCATCGGAAGAACACTTGTTCGATTGGCCGGCGAGGGCTAGACTCGTCGCAGAATGGTCGATCAGCTCGTCGTCCACGGCGCCCGCGAGCACAACCTGAAGAACGTCACCGTCGCGCTCCCGCGCAACGCGCTCGTGTGCGTGACCGGCCTCTCGGGCTCCGGGAAGTCGTCGCTCGCCTTCGACACGATCTACGCGGAGGGGCAGCGCCGCTACGTCGAGTCGCTCTCCGCGTACGCGCGCCAGTTCCTGCAGATGATGGAGAAGCCCGACGTCGACTCGATCGACGGGCTCTCGCCGGCGATCTCGATCGACCAGAAGACGACCTCGCGTAACCCGCGCTCGACGGTCGGCACGGTGACCGAGATCTACGACTACCTGCGTCTGCTCTACGCGCGGGTCGGGCGGCCGCACTGCCCGATCTGCGGCCGGCCGATCGCGGGTCAGTCGCTCGACCAGATCGTCGAGCAGGTGCTCGCGCTGCCGGAGGGGACGAGGTTCACGGTCGACGCGCCGATCGTGCGGGGCCGCAAGGGCGAGTTCCGCGACGTGCTCGAGGAGCTCCGCCGCGACGGGTTCACGCGCGTCAAGGTCGACGGCGAGCAGCGCCTGCTCGAGGAGGAGATCGTCCTCGACAAGAAGTTCAAGCACACGATCGAGGTGGTGGTCGACCGCCTGGTGATGAAGCCGGACCTGCGTCAGCGTCTGACGCAGTCGATCGAAACCGCGACCAGCTTGGCCGAGGGCCTAGTAGGAATCGACGTCGTAGACGGCGATTCCCATCTCTACAGCGAGAACTTCGCCTGCCCCGAGCACGGCGTCTCGCTGCCCGAGCTCGAGCCGCGCATCTTCTCCTTCAACGCGCCGCACGGCGCCTGCCCGCGCTGCACGGGCCTCGGCTCGCAGCTCGAGATCGACCCGGACCTGCTCGTCCCCGACCCGAGCCTCTCGCTCGAGGAGGGCGCGCTCGTGCCGTGGTCGCTCGGCGGGCAGGGGTTCTACGAGTCGGTGATCAAGGCGGTCGCCGACCGGTACGAGATCGACCTGTCGACGCCCTGGCGCGAGCTCGACCGCGAGCAGCAGGACCTGTTCCTGCTCGGCACGAACGGCGACCGGGTCCTCGTCACCTACCGCAACCGGATGGGGCGCAAGCGCCAGTACACGATGGCGTTCGAAGGGCTCGTCGCGAACCTCCAGCGCCGCTACCGCGAGACGGACTCGAGCCAGCAGCGGGAGCGGATCGAGGAGTACATGTCGATGCGCCCGTGCCCCGTCTGCCACGGTGCGCGCCTCAAGCCCGAGGTGCTCGCGGTCACCGTCGGCGACAGGTCGATCCACGAGCTCTCGCAACTCTCGGTCACCGCGGCGCTTCGCTTCGTCGACGCGCTGGAGCTCACGCCGACGGAGGAGCTGATCGGTCGCCGGATCCTGAAGGAGGTGCGCGAGCGGCTGACGTTCCTCGACGACGTCGGCGTCGGCTACCTGAACCTCGACCGTGCGGCGCGCACCCTCTCGGGGGGCGAGGCGCAGCGCCTCCGGCTCGCGACGCAGATCGGCTCGCAGCTCGTGGGCGTGCTCTACATCCTCGACGAGCCGTCGATCGGCCTCCATCAGCGCGACAACGGCCGGCTGATCGGGACGCTCGAGCGGCTTCGCGATCTCGGCAACACCGTGCTCGTGGTCGAGCACGACGAGCAGATGATGCGCACCGCCGACTGGCTGGTCGACATGGGCCCGGGGGCCGGCGAGCACGGGGGAGAGGTCGTCGCCGAGGGCACCGCCGCCGAGGTGACGCGCAACCGCCGGTCGGTGACCGGGGACTTCCTCTCCGGCAGGCGACGGATCGAGGTGCCCGTGCGGCGGACGGAAGACCGCGGGACGTTCACCGTGCTGGGGGCGCGCGAGCACAACCTGAAGGACGTCGACGTCGAGCTCCCGGTGGCGAAGCTCGTCTGCGTGACCGGGGTCTCCGGGTCGGGGAAGTCGACCCTCGTCAACGAGATCGTCTACAAGGCGCTCGCGAACCGGCTCCTGAAGACCAGGACGAAGCCGGGCGCGCACGACGGCGTGGAGGGCATCGACTGCTTCGACAAGGTGATCGAGATCGACCAGACGCCGATCGGCCGCACACCGCGCTCGAACCCGGCGACCTACACCGACCTGTTCACGCACGTCCGCGAGCTGTACTCGCTGACCCCGGAGGCGAAGGTGCGCGGCTACAAGCCGGGGCGGTTCTCGTTCAACGTCCGCGGCGGCCGCTGCGAGACGTGCAAGGGCGACGGGCAGATCAAGATCGAGATGCACTTCCTGCCCGACGTCTACGTCCCGTGCGAGACGTGCCACGGGCGCCGCTACAACCGCGAGACGCTGGAGGTGCGCTTCAAGGGCAAGTCGATCGCGGACGTGCTCGAGATGTCGGTCGAGGAGGCGCTCGAGTTCTTCGCGAAGATCCCCAAGATCCGCCGGCGGCTGCAGACGCTGCACGACGTCGGGCTCGACTACATCCGGCTCGGCCAGCCGGCGACGACGCTGTCGGGCGGCGAGGCGCAGCGCGTGAAGCTCGCCGCGGAGCTGTCGAAGGTCGCGACGGGGCGGACGCTGTACATCCTCGACGAGCCGACCACCGGGCTCCACTTCGCCGACATCGAGAAGCTGCTCGAGGTGCTCCAACGGCTCGTCGACTCGGGCAACACGGTGCTCGTGATCGAGCACAACCTCGACGTGATCAAGCAGGCCGACTGGATCGTCGACCTCGGGCCGGAGGGCGGCGAGGCCGGCGGCGAGGTGATCGCGACGGGAACGCCGGAGCAGGTGGCCGAGGTCGAGGAGAGCCACACGGGGCAGTACCTCCGTACCGTGCTCGCCCAGCCGGCAGCCGCCGCCGCCTGAGCGGAACGTCTCGAACAGACGCCACATTCCCGTCCCCGAAGGCGCCGTAGGGCGGCGGCGCCCGTCGCCGCGGGCGCGCACGTCCGGCGGGCACGCGCTCCCCGGCCGACGCCCGGTCCGCGCGCTCGAGCTGCGTGACCGCGAGGGAGTCGAGGCGAGCGACCGCCTGCGGTGCATGCCCTTCGTCGTAGTCGAGCTCGGCAGGCTACGCAGACACGAGGGCGGCGCTCTCGGGCTCCGCCGCGGAGAGCATTGAATGCGCGCGCTCTAGTAGCTCGCGCCCCGCGGCGGGAAGGTTCGCGCGCAACGCCGCCCGCCCCGATCGGTCGAGCAGCGACGCCTCCACACGCGGATCGGCGGAGAGCTCGGCCGCGCGGCGGAAGTTGACGGCCGCGACCAGGTCGAGCGCGGCGCGGGCTGCGCGCTCGGCGTCGTCCTCGGTCGCGACGGGCGTTCCCAACACAGCCATCACGGCGTCCCCGATGAGCTTCTCCACGGTTCCGCCATATCGCCGATCCGCGCGACGTCGGCGACACGTACCCTCGTGGGCGTGAGCGCTCCTCGCGCAAAGCCCGTCCAGGCGGCCGACCGGGCAGGCGCCGAGCGCGCACGGGCCGGCGAGGACTTGGCGCGGGCCTGGTGGCGCCGGGTTCCTCGCGTCGTGACGGCTCCCCGATCGGTCTTCGCCGCGCTCGCGGAGACGGACGACGTCGACGTGGACGCACGCTCGGAGCCCGTGCTCGCGATCGTGATCGTCGCCGGGATGGCGGGGGTGATCCTCACGCCCGCCTGGGGAACGGTGATGGACGACGGCACCGTCGACGGGCTCGTCCTCCTCGTCCTGACCTTCGTCGGCGGCCTCTTCTACGGGGCCGCGGCGTACTTCCTGCTCGGCCTCGCCCTCTGGCTGGGCGCGAAGGCGGTGGGCGTCGACGCGCCGTTCCGGATCGCGCGCCAGCTCGTCGCGTTCGCGGCGCTGCCCGTCGCGCTCTCGCTCGCCGTCGTCCTCCCGTCGCTCGCGCTCGCCTACGGCTGGGACTGGTTCCGTACCGGCGGGGACGACACGGGCAGGGGGCGCGACGTGGTGGTCATCCTCGGGCTCGCGTTCGTCGCGTGGTCGCTCGCCCTCGTCGGGGTCGGCCTGCGCACGACCTTCCGCCTGCCGTGGCGCGGTGTCGCGGGCGCCCTGCTCCTCGCGGGCGTGATGGTCGCCGCGTTCGCCGTCCTCCCGAACGCGCTGTGACGCACTGCATCCCCGTCAGAGCTCGGCCGGCGAGACGACGAACCCGAGTCGATCCGCGCCGCGCCGCAGCCGGCCGTCGAGCGTGACGAGACGGCAGCCGAGCAGGAAGGCGAGCGCAACGTACTCCGCGTCGTAGGTGCGGGCCCAGCCGAGCTCGTCGGCGAGACGCCATGCCTCTCGGCCGAGACGGGCCGGGGTCTTCGCCCTGATGGGAGCCGACTCGAGCCGCGTGTGCGCCTCGAGGGCGGACTGCAGGTCGATCTCGCGGCGCCATCCCGCCTCGTGCAATACCGAGCGCGCCTCCGACCACATCCTGTGCGGCGCTACCAGCTCGTCGTCGCCAAGGACGCGCAGGCCATCCTCGACACGACACGCGGGAACGACGACGCTGGCGTCGAGGACGAGCACTCAGCGCGTCTCGCGCGACTGCCTGATCAGGCGAGCCCAGTTGACGCGCGGCTCGACGTCCCATTCGGGCGGCAGCGGGAGCATCTCGTACTGGTCGTCGAGGACTGCGTTCAGGTCGGCCTCGTCGACGACGTGCTGCGTACCGACCTTCTGCGAGCGGAGCCGACCTGTCCGGATCCAGCGGCGAATCGTCTCCGGATTGCGCCCGGCGCGTCGAGCCGCCTGCGGCACGGTGAGCATAGTCGCATGCTACACCATCGGTTGTGACCTGGGTCGTCGCGCTACGCCGATCTCCCGGGAACGCGCGTCGCGTGGAACTCGGCCAGCTCCTCGTCCGACATGGAGTACGTGTGTACCTCCTCGGGGAAGCGGCCCTCGCGGACGTCGTCCGCGTACGCGGAGACGGCGCCGCGGATCTCCGTGGCGAGGTCTGCATAGCGCTTCACGAAACGCAGTGAGGCCCCGTGGTAGAGGCCGAGCAGGTCGTGCCAGACGAGTACCTGGCCGTCGGTCGCGGCGCCCGCGCCGATCCCGATCGTCGGCACCGTCAGCCGGCGCGTGATCTCCTCGGCGACGGTTGCCGGGACAGCCTCCAGGACGATCGAGAAGCACCCCGCCGCTTCCAGCGCGCGCGCGTCGTCGACGAGCCGGCGGGCCTGGTCGGCCGTCCGGCCCTGCGCCTTGAAGCCGCCGAGCGCCGTCGCGGACTGCGGCGTGAGACCGATGTGGCCCATCACGGGGATCCCGGCGCCGACGATCGCCTGGACGCGGGACAGCGTCGGGCCGGCGCCCTCGAGCTTCACCGCGTCCGCTCCCGCTTCCTTGACGAAGCGGATTGCGTTCGCGGCGGCGTCCGCGTCGGAGATCTGGAACGAGCCGAACGGCATGTCGGCGATCACGAGCGGCCGGCGCGCGCCGCGCGTGACGGCGCGCGTGAGGACGACCATCTCGTCCATCGTCGCCGGGACGGTCGAGTCGTGGCCGAGGACGGTCATCGCCGCCGAGTCGCCGACGAGGATCAGGTCGACGCCGGCCTCGTCGGCGAGGCGCCCGGACGGGGCGTCGTAGGCGGTCACCATCACGATCGGCTGGCTGCGCTCCTTCATCGCGGCGAGCTCGGTGATCGGCAGCTTGCCGGGTGCCGGCGTGCCGGGCGCGGGCGTGCGGGGACGGGTGCTCACGATTGCTCCTCCAGGGGACGTTGTCGATCAGGCGGGTGGCGCCGACGCGGACGGCGGCGGCGAGGGTGGGCGGGTGGAACGGCGCGACGGCGACGTAGTCGACGTCGAGGCCGGCCGTCTCGAGGATGCTGCGGGCGCAGTCGGCGTCGCCGGTCGCGAGGGCGCGCGAAAGCGCGAGGGCACGGGCGCGCTCCGCGGCGGTCAGGCTGACGTTCCGCGACGACAGCGCGAGCCCGTCGGCGTCGCGCACCGTGGGCACGACGGCGAGCTCGAGCTCGAGGTGCAGGTCGGCGATCATGCGGCGCAGCACCTCGACCTGCTGCGCATCCTTCTGGCCGTAGAACGCGAGGTCGGGCCGGACGGCGTTGAAGAGCTTGAGGCAGATCGTCGCGACGCCGCGAAAGTGCCCCGGGCGGTGCTCGCCCTCGAGCATTGCCCCGAGCCCGGTCACGTCGACCCACGTCTGGTACCCCGGCGGGTACATCTCGTCCGCGGACGGCGCGAAGACGACGTCGACGCCCGCGTCGCGAGCGACCTCGAGGTCTCGTGCCTCGTTGCGCGGGTAGCCGTCCAGATCGGCGGGCTCCCCGAACTGGGCGGGGTTGACGAAGAGGCTCATCACGACGGTGTCGCACCGTCCACGCGCGGCGGCGAGCAGCGCGCCGTGGCCCGCGTGCAGCGCGCCCATCGTGGGCACGAGGCCGATCGTCCCTGTGCGCCGGCCGGTGAGCGCGGCGCGGACGTCCGCGACGGTGCGCGCGACGATCACGGCGAGGTCCCTTGCAACAGTCTGTTACCTGCCGTCAGCCGCGCGAGCTCGTCGTAGGTGGCGAGGAGGTGGGGGGCAGTCTCGGCGATCGCGGTTCGGTGACGCTCGACCGTCTCCCAGTCGCCGCGCTCGATCGGCCCCGTCAGCTGGAAGCCGTTGTCGATCACGCGTCGCATGAGCGGATCGAGTGCCTCGGGAGGAGCGCCGGCCTCGGCGAAGAGCCCGCCCGCGATCCGGCGGAGCGTCACGAGGTAGTTGGAGGCAATCGCGGCGCCGGCGTGATACAGCGCGCGTCGCTCGTCGGCCAGCGGGAAGGGGTGGAGGCCAAGAGCTCGAGCAAGCTCGCCCGCGACCGCGACGGCCTCCTCGGTCTCGCCGGTGACGGCCGCCCAGGCGCCGTCGAGCTGCTCCGGCCCCCGGTCGTGGGTGAACGTCTGTAGCGGGTGAAGAGAGAAGCGTCGCGCGTGGGGCTCGAGCGCGGAGAGCGGCGTCCCGCCGCTCGTGTGGCCGACCCAGGGGCCGGGCTCGACCGACGCCGCGACCTCGGCGATCGCGCGGTCGGGGACGCAGAGGAGAACGAGATCTACCGCTTCCTCGCGGACGTCGACCCCGCGCTCTCGGAGGCGCGCGCTCAGGGCACCGCCGACGCGGCCGCACGCACCGATGACGTTCACGCTCTCGATCATCCAGGCTCCAGTTCCTCGCGGATACCGGGCACCCACAGCCTACCAGCCGATCTCGACCGACCGGTGCTCCGGGCGGAGCGCCAGGAACCGCGTCGAGCCGACGACGGCCTTGCAACCGACTGTTACGAGCGGGATCTCGGCGCCCGCTGCGGCGGCGCGGAGGGCGGCGTGCAGCCAGGCATCGTGCTCGGCGCGGGTGGCCGGCTGCTCGATCGAGAGCCACTGCCAGGTCTCGAGGTCGCGGGACGCCTCCCAGAGCCCGTCGCCGTGACCTGCCGTCAGCGGCTCGAGGCGGACGACGCGCCCGGCGAGCGTCGGTGCCGCCCAGGGGGCCATGCCGCTAGACTACGGGCGTGCCGATCTACGAGTACGCGTGCATGGAATGCGAGGCGCATTTCGACGAGCTCGTCCGCTCCGAGCAGCAGGTCGTGACGTGCCCGAGCTGTGGCGCCGCGAAGGTGCTCAAGCAGCTCTCCGCCTTCGCCGTCCACGGCACGAGCGCGAAGCCGAGCTTCGCATCCGGCTCGGGCGGCGGCGGGTGCTGCGGCGGCAGCTGCGGCTGCGGTCACTGACTCCCGCGATCCTTCACCCTGTCGAGGCGGCCGTCTCCGGCGTCCGCGTCAGTCCGCGGGCCACGATCGCGACGCCGGCGGCGAGCAGCGCCGCGACGATCACGACGACCCAGACGTCGTCGGAGGTCGGCCTCACGACCATCGCGAAGACGATCGCGAACATGAACATCAGGTCGATGCGGAGAACCCCGAAGATCCTCCGGATCAGCAACTGGCCCTCCGGTGTCGCGGGCCCGACGACCGGGATCCGCTTCGCGGTCGGTGCCAGGATCGTGATACCGACCAGGAACGACCCCGCGAACGCGGCGAGCGAGAAGACCACCCACAGCCGCCCCCACGGCCAGTCGCCGTCGAGCATCAGCCCGATCCCGGCGAGCACGACGACGAGCGAGGTGGGGGTGAAGAGGCGCTCGCCGATCTTTCCCGCGTTGCCGGCGAAGCGGGCGATCGCGGCCGCGTCGCCCGTGCGCAGCTCGATCATGCCGTAGACCTGGAACACGAACGCGCCGCCGAGCCACACGATCGCTCCTGCGATGTGCACGAACAGCAGGAACTCGTACCACGTCATCCTTCCGCCTCCCGGTGTCGAACGTCTGCCGGGAGCATCCTCCCGCCCGGAGCGGACGGCGTCAATGAACAGCGTGGTCAGTCGGGCACGCACGGCCGGGCGACGCCGTAGAGTGTCGGCGATGAGCGCCGCCCGCGCAGCGAGCCTCCGCGTGGAGGCCGAGCGCGCCGCGGGGTGCACGCGGTGCGCACTCCACGTGGGTCGCACCCAGGTCGTCTTCGGCGAGGGCAACGCGGTCGCGGAGCTCGCGCTCGTCGGCGAGGCACCGGGATTCCACGAGGACCGGGCGGGAACGCCGTTTGCGGGACGATCCCGCGCGCTCCTCGAGCGGCTCCTCGGTGACGTGGGGATCGCGCTCGAGGACGTCTACCTCGCGACCGTGCTCAAGTGCAGACCGCCCGGAAACCGGGACCCGCTTCCCGACGAGACGGCCGCCTGCGAGCCATACCTCTACCGCCAGCTCGAGCTCGTGCGACCCCGCGTCGTCGCGACGCTCGGGAGCTTCGCGACGGCGCTGCTCTCCGGACGAGCGCTCGGGATCACGCGCGTCCACGGCCAGGAGCGGGAGCTCGAGCTCGGCGGGCGAGCGGTGACGCTCTACCCGCTCTACCATCCGGCGGCCGCGCTCTACACGCCCGGCATGCTCGCGGTGCTCGAGCGCGACGTCGCCCGCCTGCCGGCGCTTTTGGCGGCGGTTGGGGCAACCGGTGGCGAGTCACCAGTCGCTCGGCCGGTCGACCCGGACGTCGACCTCGCCGAAGATGGCGCGGGAGCCGAGTGTCGGCCGGTGCAGCTCGGGCTGTTCTGAGGTGCCGACGGTCGAGCTCGAGAGCCGCTCGGCCGACGAGACCGAGGCGATCGCGGCCCGTCTCGCACCGGGGCTTCGGCCGGGCGACGTCGTGCTCGTCTCGGGGGAGCTCGGGGCGGGGAAGACGACCTTCGTGCGCGGCGCGTGCCGCGCCCTCGGGATCACGGGCCGGGTCACGAGCCCGACCTTCACGATCGGCCACCGCTACGGCGGACGGGTCGACGTCTCCCATCTCGACCTCTACCGCTTCCGGGGGCTCTCGCCGGCGGAGTGGGGGGATCTCGAGCCGTACTTCCAGGATGCGATCGTCTTCGTCGAGTGGCCGGAGGCGGGGATCCACGCGCTTCCGGAGCCCCGCGCCCGGATCCGCCTCGTGCACCTCTCGGGCGACGTGCGGCTCGTCTCCGTGGACAGTGACGACCGGGCGTTGCTAGAAGAGGCAGGTGGTGCTGGTCCTGGCCTTCGACACGGCGACTGACGTCGCGACGAGCGCGCTCCTCGAGGACGCCGAGGTGCTCGGCGAGCGTGCGTCGGTCGCGAAGACGCTGCTCGAGGATGTCGACGCGCTCCTGCGCCAGGCGTCTGCCCGCCCGGCCGACATCGAAGCGCTCGTCGTGGGCACCGGGCCCGGAAGCTTCACGAGCACGCGCATCGGCCTGGCCGTCGCGCGCGGCCTCGCGCTCGCGCTCGACGTTGCGGGCGCCGGCGTCTCGACGCTGGACGCGCTTGCCGCCGGCGCGGAGGGCGCGCTGCCCGTGATCGACGCTCGGCGGCGTGAGGTGTTCGTCCCGGGCGCCGGCGCGGTCGCGCCGGAGGACCTCGATGTCGCCGGCAGGCTGTGCGTCGGCGACGGCGCGCTCCGCTACCGCGACGTCCTCGAGGCGAAGGGTGCGGCAATCCCGCCCGACGACGACATCCGGCACCTGCCACGCGCGTCTCTCCACGCTCGGCTCGTCACGGCGTACGGTCGCGTCGACGAGATCGAGCCGATCTATGCCCGTGCTCCCGACGCGAGACGGTGGCGCGGATGATGCTCGAGCTCGAGCTCCGGCGCCTCGAGCTCGCCGACCTGGACGCGATCGAGCGCATCGAGCGGGCCTCGTACCCCACGCCCTGGTCGCGCTCGATGTTCGCCTCCGAGCTCGCGAAGCCGAGCTCGCTCTCGTTCGGCGCGGTCGACGAGACAGGCGCCCTCGTCGGCTACCTCGTTCTCTCCCGCTACGTCGATGCGTGGCACGTGATGAACGTCGCGGTCGCGCCCGAGCGACGGCGCCAGGGCATTGCCTCGGCGCTCCTCCGCCGGCTGCTCGAGCTGACGAAGGAGGACGCGCTGCGCGGCTACACGCTCGAGGTGCGGGTGTCGAACACCGCGGCGATCCGGCTGTACGAGCGATTCGGCTTTCGTCGGAGGGGTGTTCGCCGCGGCTACTACACGGACAACCGTGAGGACGCGCTGATCATGTGGCGGGAGGCGGATTCGGCTGGCGCCGAATCCGCCTAGGAGTAGGACGTGAGCACGCTGATCCTCGGCATCGAGACCTCCTGCGACGAGACGGCGGCCGCGGTCGTGGAGGCGGACGGGGTCGTGCAGTCGTCGGTCGTCTCGTCGCAGGCCGACCTGCACGCCCGATACGGCGGCGTGGTGCCCGAGATCGCCTCGCGGCGGCACCTCGAGCTCGTCGCGCCGGTCGTTCGCGCGGCGCTGGAGGACGCCGGGGTCGCACTCGACGACGTCGACCGGGTCGGCGTGACGCAGGGGCCGGGCCTCGTCGGCGCTCTGCTCGTCGGGCTGTCTGCCGCCAAGGCCATCGCCTGGGCGCGCGGGCTCCCGCTCGTCCCGGTCGACCACCTACGAGGGCACGTCGCGACGCTGTATCTCGCGCCCGACCCGCTCGATCCGCCCTTCACGTGCCTCCTCGCCAGCGGAGGCCACACGCTGCTGCTGTCCGTGCGCGAGCGGGAGGGATACGAGGTGCTCGGCTCGACGCTGGACGACGCCGCCGGCGAGGCCTTCGACAAGGGAGCGAGGCTGCTCGGGCTCGGCTACCCCGGCGGAGCCGAGATCGACCGTCTCGCGCGGGACGGCGACCCCGAGGCGTACTCGTTCCCCGTCGCGCGCGTCGCCGGCCTCGATCTCTCGTTCTCGGGGCTCAAGACCGCGCTGCTCCATGCCGTGCGCGGGCTCACGGAGACCGACCTGGCGGCCCGGCGCGCCGATCTCGCGGCGTCCTACCAGCGCGCGATCGTTCGAGCGCTCGCGGGGCGCCTGCGCGCGGCCGTGGAGCGGACGGGTCACGAGACGGTCGCCGTCGTCGGCGGCGTCGCGGCCAACTCCGAGCTCCGCGCGGCGCTGCCCGATGCGCGGTTCGCGCCGCTCGAGCTCTGCACCGACAACGCGGCGATGATCGCGTCGGCCGCGCGGTTCGCTCGCGCCGTCGAGCCACCCGGCTACCTTGCGCTCGATGCGTACCCCTCCGCGCCGCTCTAGGCCTGCCGCGGCAGCGCTGCTCGCCACGCTCCTCGTCCTCACCGCCGGCGGTGGCGCGTCCGCTGCCGGCGGTGGGTCGGTCGGAGCCGCGGGCTGGCAGGGGCTGCTCGGAAGCCGTCCGGCGCCGCAGCTCGGCGGGCGCTGGGTGGTCGTCCTTCGCGCCCCCTCGCTCGCCGATCGCGTCGCGCGAGCGGATGGGCGGGCGACCGAGCGGCAGCTCCGCGGCTGGGCCCAGACGGTGAGAGCGGCGCAGCGACGGGCGATCGCCGGGCTCTGGTCGCGCGGCGCGCCGGTCACGCCTGAGCAGTCCTACGTGCGGGTGATCAACGGTTTCGCGGGCTCGATCGATCCCGCCCTCTTGCCCGCGATCGAGCGCGACCCGGCCGTCGCCGGCGTCTACCCGGTACGTGCGGCGTATCCGGCGGCCCTGCCGCGGGGCGCGCTCTCCGACGAGGCGTTCGGGCCGTCGAGCGGGCGGCGCGTCGGCATCGGCATCCCGGGGCTCGACGGCACCGGGGTCACGGTCGCGCTCCTCGATACCGGCGTGGATCTCCGGCACCCTTTCCTCCAGGGACGGCTCCTGCGCGGGATCGACATCCTCGACGCGGACGGCGATCCGTCTGCCGAGCAGAACCCGACCGAGCCCGGACGCCCCGAACGGCACGGGAGCGGGCTGGCCGGACTGGTCGCCGGTGCGCGGGGCCCGGCCGGGCTCCACGGGGTCGCGCCCGGCGCCTCGCTCCTCCCGATCAGAGTCGCCGGGTGGCAGCCGGACGCGGACGGCGGCGTCTCCGTCTACGGTCGCACCGACCAGGTGCTCGCGGGCCTCGAGGCGGCCGTCGACCCGAACGGCGACGGCGACACGCACGATGCCGCCCGGATCGCGCTCGTCGGGGTGGTGGAGCCGTTCGCCTCGTTCCCGGACAGTCCTCTCGCCCGGGCCTCGCGTGGCGCGTCGACGCTCGGCACGCTCGTCGTCGCCCCCGGCGGCAACGACGGGCCGGCAGGCCCCGGGTACGGCAGCATCGCCGGCCCCGGAGGCGCGTCTGCGGTTCTCGGCGTCGCGGCCTCCGACTCGCGCGGAGCGAGCCCGACCGTCCACGTCCTCCTCCGAGCCGGCCTCCGCGTGCTCGCCTCGGGCGAGACCCCTCTCGGCGGCGCCGCCGGGCCGGATGACGTCGTCGCCGCACCCGTGGTTGCGCTGCCGAGCCGGCAGGCCGTGGCGGTGACGAGGGGCAACGCGCTCGATCGGCTGTTCGACGCGAGGGGCTACAGCCGTGTCGCGGGCGGGGCAGTGCTGCTGCCGTCCGGTCCGACCACGCCCGAGGCAGTCGGCGAGCTCACGGCGGCAGGTGCCCGCGCCGTCCTCGTCGACGGGCCGATCCCGGCCGGCTCGCTCGGAGTCGACGAGCCGGTCCAGGTGCCCGTGGTCGGGGTTTCGGCACGCATTGCCGCCGAAGTCCGCGCATCCCTGGCGGCGGGGATCCCGGTGGAGCTGGCGGTCGGCGCGGCCGCCTTCGGGGACAATCCCGGAGCCCGGAGAGCGGCGCCCTTCTCCAGCACCGGGCTCGCGTTCGACGGCGGCGAAGGAACCGAGATCGCTGCGCCGGGTGTCGGGCTCGTCACCTCCGTTCCCGGGCGGGGCGAGGGCGGGGCGGCGCGGTACGGGACGGTCTCCGGGTCGAGCGCCGCCGCTGCGGTCGTCGCCGGCGCGGCTGCGCTGCTCGCGCAGGCGCGGCCGGACCTGGACGCTGGCGGCCTCCGTGGCGCGCTCGTCGCGTCGGCGAGACGGGTACCGGGGAGCGCCGAGCCGGGGCTCGTCGACCCGTCCGCCGCGTCGGCGGTCGAGCTCGTCGCCGACCCGCCCGCCGTCGCCCTGCCTGCGCTCGTCGACGGCAAGCACGCCACGACCGGGCCGGTGACGCTCCGAAACGTCTCCCGCCGCGTGCTCGACGTGCGCCTGCGGCCGGCGGCGATCGCGGGGATCACGGTACGAACGACTCCCGAGCGCGTCGTCCTCCGCCCGGGACGGGCGATCCGCGTGGCGCTCTCGGTCGACGCCGAGGTGCGGCCGGCTGCGCCGGCTGCGCTGGGCGGCGTCGTGCGGGCGATCGTCGGGCCCGGCGCGCGGCTGCGGATCCCCTGGACGGCCGCCGTCCCGGTCGGGAGCGCCGCCGTGACGGGTGTCGAGCTCTCGACGGCCGCGTTCGCGCCCAGCGACCGGAGGCCGGCAGTGCTGACCCTCGTCGCGGGACGGGTCGACGGGACTCGCGACCGGCCCCAGCTGCTGCCTCTCTCGCGGCTCGAGATCGAGCTCTACCGTGGCACGCGCCGGGTGGGGACGCTCGTCCGCCTTCGCAATCTCCTCCCGGGCCGGTACGCGTTCGGGATCACGGGGCGGGGGCCGCGCGGCGGGCGGCTGCCGAGCGGGAGCTACGTGCTCCGCGTCCGCGCCATGCCCGTCGGCGGCGGTCGCCCGACCATCGAGAACGTCCCCTTCCGCTTGCGCTGACCCGTCGGTAGAGTCCGGCACGTCGTGCGAGCCGCGCGCAGCAGCCGATGAGCGTCACCGAGGCCGCCACCCACCTTCGCGAGAATCCGCTTGCGCTCGCCCGCGCAGAGCTGCGGCGCGTCGGCGAGGCCTTCGGCGTCGACCCGAACCTGATCGCGGTCCTCTCGGAGTGCAAGAAGTCCGTCGAGGTGTCGGTCCCCGTCGCGATGGACGACGGCAAGACACGCGTCTTCGACGGCTACCGCGTCGTCCACAACGTGACGCGCGGGCCGGCCAAGGGCGGCATCCGCTACCACGCGGGCGTGACCGGGGACGAGGTCAAGGCGCTCGCCATGGGGATGACGTGGAAATGCGCGCTGATGGGACTGCCGTTCGGCGGGGCGAAGGGCGGGGTCGTCTGCGACCCGAAGGCGCTCACGGCCGGCGAGATCGAGCGGCTGACGCGCCGGTACACGACCGAGATCATCAACGAGATCGGTCCCGAGAAGGACATCCCCGCGCCGGACGTCGGCACGAACGCCCAGGTGATGGCCTGGATCTTCGACACCTACTCGATGAACGTCGGGCACTCCGTCCTCGGCGTCGTCACCGGGAAGCCGCTCTCGATCGGCGGGTCGGTCGGCCGCGACGGAGCGACCGCGCGCGGCGTTCTCTATTGCATCCGCACGGCGCTCCAGAAGGAGGGCCGGCGGTTCCCGGACACGCGGCTCGCGATCCAGGGCTTCGGCAACGTCGGCCGCAACCTCGCGCGGCTGCTCTCCGAGGAGGGAGCGCGCGTGATCGCGCTGTCCGACTCGAAAGGCGCCGTGGTCAACCCGTACGGGATCGACGTCCAGGCGGCGATCACGCACAAGGCCGAGCATGGAGCGCTCACGGGCCTGCCCGGCACGGAGGACGCGACGAACGACGAGTTGATCGAGCTCGAGTGCGATGTGCTCGTGCCGGCTGCCCTGGAGCAGGTCATCAACACGGACAACGCGCCGCGAATCCGGGCGCACATGGTCTGCGAGGCCGCGAACAGCCCGACGACCCCCGGCGCGGACGACGTGCTCGAGGATCGCGGGATCCTCGTGCTCCCCGATGTCGTGGCAAACGCCGGTGGCGTCGTCGTCTCCTACTTCGAGTGGGTGCAGGGCCTGCAGGAGTACTTCTGGAAGGAGTACGAGGTGAACGCGAAGCTCAATGACATCGTCGTGCGCGCGTTCGAGGAGACGTGGTCGGCAAAGGAGCGGTTCGACACCAGCATGCGCACGGCGGCCCTGGGGGTCGCGGTGCAGCGTGTCGCCGAGGCCACGACCACGCGGGGTCTGTACCCGTAGCTCCCCGGCACGCTCGGCTGCCCGAGCCGTGCCTCCGACCCGTGGGACACCGCATCGTCCTCTACACCGCTCCGGGGTGTCATCTCTGCGGCCCCGCGGTCGACGCCGTGCGCGCGGTCTGCGGCGAGGCGTTCGAGCACGTCGACATCACGGGCGACCCGGAGCTCGAGCAGCGCTACCGAACGCGGATTCCCGTCGTCGAGATCGACCGCGTCGAGCGGTTCCGGTACGAGGTGGATCGCGATGCGCTCCGAGACGCCCTCCGGAGTCGCGGCGCCGCAGCCGACGCGCCTCGCTGACGGTTCCGGCGACCGGGCGCACGGGGGGTGGGCAGAATGTGCGCGGCTGTCACGAACTTCGAGGAGGGCGCAGGTGGCGGAACGCTTGACGGTGGGTGTCGCGGCGCGTCTGAGTCGGTACCTCCAGGTGCTGACGCAGGCTCGCAAGATGGGCAAGGACAGGATCTCGTCGCAGGAGATCGCCGAGTACACCAACATCAACGCGACCCAGATCCGCCGCGACCTCTCGGGCTTCGGCAGGTTCGGGAAGCGTGGCGTCGGCTACTCCGTCGATTCCCTCCTCGCCGAGATCCGGAAGATCCTGCGCACGCAGGGTCAGCACAACATCGCGCTCGTCGGGGCAGGCCGGCTCGGTGCCGCGATCGCCTCGTCGCCGATCTTCGCCGAGCACGGCATCACCATCGCCGCAGTCTTCGACAACGACCCGGTGAAGGTGGGGACGACGCTCGACGGCGTCCCGATCAGCTCGCTCGACGAGCTGGACGCGATCGTGCACGACCGCTCGATCGTGGTGGGTGTGCTCGCGGTCCCGGCCGAGGCGGCGCAAGCGGCCGCCGACCGGCTCGTCGAAGCGGGCGTCAAGATCATCTTCAACTACACCCAGGCGCTCATCCACTCGCCGTCGGACGTCCAGGTGCACACGTCGAACCCGGCCGTCGAGCTCCTCTACGCGCTGTACTTCCACCTCACGTAGCGCCTCCGGCGCTACGTGATAGGAAACGGACGGCCGCTTCGCGGCCGGCTGTCTCTCTGGTGCCCTGGGCTCCGCTTCGCGGAGCTGGGCCGCTGGCGCGGCGCGGGGGCACGGGGCCGCGACGCGGCCGGCTGTCTCTCTGGTGCCCTGGGCTCCGCTTCGCGGAGCTGGGCCGCTGGCGCGGCCCGGGGGCACGGGGCCGCTTCGCGGCCGGCTGTCTCTCTGGTGCCCTGGGCTCCGCTTCGCGGAGCTGGGCCGCTGGCGCGGCGCGGGGGCACGGGGCCGCTTCGCGGCCTGGTGCCCTGGGCTCCGCTTCGCGGAGCTGGGCCGCTGGCGCGGCGCGGGGGCACGGGGCCGCTTCGCGGCCTGGTGCCCTGGGCTCCGCTTCGCGGAGCTGGGCCGCTGGCGCGGCCCGGGGGCACGGGGCCGCTTCGCGGCCGGCTGTCTCTCTGGTGCCCTGGGCTCCGCTTCGCGGAGCTGGCCGCTGGCGCGGCCCGGGGGCACGGGGCCGCTTCGCGCGGCCTGAGCCGGCGCCGCGGGGCAGGGGCGTATCGTGGCGTCGTGGTGCGCATCCTCGTCGACGTCCAGGAGCGGCGGAGCGGGATCCCCGAGCTGCTCGCGGAGCTCGGGGCCGAGATCGAGGTGATGTCGCTTGCGGCTGGCGACTACGTGCTCGGTGACGACACGATCGTCGAGCGAAAGGCCGTGCTCGACCTGCACAGCGCGGTACGGCGGGGACATCTCTGGGCGCAGCTCGCGAAGCTCCGTGCGGCCTGCCCGTTTCCGTACCTGCTCGTGGAAGGTCGGAGCATCGACGGCGGCCACCGCGGCCTCCATCCGAACGCGATCCGCGGCGCGTGTCTCGCCGTTATCGACCAAGGCGTCGCGCTGCTGCGCTCCGACGACCGGGCCGACACCGCTCGGTGGCTCCACCGGCTCGCGGTTCGCTGCCAGCGCGAGGCGCCTGCGCCCGCGCTGCCGCAGCTCGTTCCCCGCGCGACGATCCAGGCTGAGGTGGTGCCCGAGGCGATGCTCACCGCGGTGCCGGGAATCTCGACCGTCACGGCGCGTGCCCTGCTCGAGCGGTTCGGGTCGCTCACCGCGATCGCGATCGCGAGCCAAGACGAGCTCCTCGAGGTCCCCGGGATCGGCGTCGAGAGAGCCCGCGCGATCGTCGACGCGTTTCGACCGCTCGCGTCGGGAGCATAGGCAGATCCGCGCATGCGGATCCTGCTCTGGCACGGGTACCTCCTCGGCGGGACCGGCTCGAACGTCTACACCCGCCAGCTCGCGCGCGAATGGTCGCTCGCCGGCCACGACGTGACGGTGCTCAGCCAGGAGCCGCGGCCGGAGGACTACGACCTCGGCGACGCCGCCACCGTGCGTCCCGACGTCGGCGGCTTCCTGCCCGTGTTCGTGATCGATCGCTACGAGGGCTACGACGTGCGGCGCGTGCCGGACTGCACCCGGGAGGAGCTCGAGCACTGGGTCGAGGCGAACGCGCGCGCGGTGCGCGAGCTGCTCCCCGCCGACCTCGCCTTCACGAACCACGTCCTGCTCGGCGGCCCCGTCGGAGCGGCCGTGGGCGCGCCGTTCGCCGTCAAGGCGCACGGCTCGGAGCTCGAGTACGCGATGCGCGGGCGGCCCGATCTCGGCGCGTGGGGCGCGGAGGCGCTCGCCGGCGCGCGCGCGACGTTCGTCGGCTCGGCGCACATCCGCGACGTCCTGACCGAGGTCTGCGGCCCGGTGCCCCGCGTGCACGAGGTCCCGCCCGGGGTCGACGTCGAGCTGTGGCGTCCCGAAGCGCGCGGGCCGGCGCTCGCCGCCCTGCTCGACGAGGCGCGGCACGACCCGCCGAACCCGGGCAACCGCGAGGAGCGGCTGCCGGACGAGGGCAACGCGGCGCGACTCGGGGCATTCCTCACTGGCGACGTCCCGACCGTCGTCTACTTCGGCAAGCTGATCGAGCAGAAGGGCGTCCACGTGCTGCTCGACGCGCTTCGCGGCCTCGACGTCCAGCTCGTCGTCGTCGGCTTCGGGCCGGAGCGCCCGACGCTCGAGGCGCTCGCCTCGTCGTCCCGGGTGCGCGCGCTGTTCACCGGCCCGCTCGAGCACCGGCACCTCCGCCACCTGCTCGCGCTGGCGGACGCCTGCGTCGTCCCGTCCGTCTTCCCGGAGGCGTTCGGGATGGTCGCCGCGGAGGCGGCGGCCGCCGGCTGCCCACCCGTGGTCGCGCGGCACTCCGGGCTCGCCGAGGTCGCAGCGGGGCTCGAGGCGGCGCTCCCGCCGGCCCTCGCGCCGCTCGTCTCGTTCCCGACGGGTGACGCTGACGCCCTGCACGACAGGCTGGTGACCCTGCTCGCCCTGCCGGCGCCCGACCGCACGCTCATGCGCGCGACCGTGCGGCGCGTGACCGAGGAACGCTGGAGCTGGGCCGGGATCGCGCGGCGGCTGCTCGACCTGGCCAAGTGACACTGTGTCACTCGGCCGGGATCGCCGGGCGCGTGGGGAGGGCGGGAATCGTGCGACGTCCCCGCCCGGTGCGCGCGCGTCGCTATAGGAAGGGAAGTGTCGTCTAGCCTTCCCGCTTCATGGGCGAGTCGACGGGTGGCAAGCCGTACCAGCGCATCCTCGAGGAGGCGTACGAGCGCTTCGAGGCGGCGGAGGACTTCACGACCTCGGTGGAGGAGGAGTTCGCGCTCCTCGACCCCGAGACGCTCGACCTCGTCAACCGATTCGAGGACGTCCAGGCCGCTGCGCGCGGCACGTCGCTCGAGCCGAACCTCGTGGGCGAGCTGATCGCGTCGGAGGTCGAGGTCAAGACCGGGCGCCAGGCGTCGTTCGCGGGCGTCCCGGAGGCCCTTGCCGAGCGCCGGGCCGAGCTAGCCGCGCTCGTCGAGCCGCTCGGGCTCGCGCTCGGGGCGACGGGGACGCACCCGTGGTCGAGTTGGCGCGACCAGCGCATCATCGACACGCCGCACTACCGGCGCAACGACGAGATCCTGCGCTACGTCGTCTGGCGCAACAACACGTTCGGCGTCCATACGCACGTCGCGATCCGGGGCGCCGACCGGGCCGTCCGGGTCGCGTCGGCCCTGCGCAACTGGCTCCCCGAGCTGCTCGCGGTGTCGGCGAGCTCGCCGTTCCACGAGGGCGTCGACACGGGCCTCCACTCGGCCCGTACCCAGGTCTTCACCCGCTTCTTCCCCCGTTGCGGCGTCCCCGATGCCTTCGGCTCCTGGCGCGAGTACGCGGACTACGTCGGCTTCCTCTACCGCACCGGCTCGATCGACGACCCCGCGCAGCTCTGGTGGAGCGTCCGCCCGCACCTCTCGTTCCCGACGGTCGAGCTGCGCTTCTGCGACGCCCAGCCCGAGCTCCGGGAGGCGCAGTCGCTGACCGCGCTCATGGTCTCGCTCACCGCCCGCTGCGCGAGGGCGCTCGACGAGGGCGAGCCGCTGCCGGAGCAGCCGCACCGCCTGATCGAGGAGAACACCTGGCGCGCGATCCGGAACGGGCTCTCCGGCGAGCTGATCGACCTCGAGCGCGGGGACGTGCTCCCCGCGCGGGCGCGGGTCGAGCGGCTCCTCGAGTGGGTGCTGCCGGTCGCCGAGGAGATCGGCGCGGCGCCGTGGCTCCGCCTCCCCGAGCAGAACGCGGCCGAGCGGCAGATCGCGCGGCACGCCGAGGGCGCGAGCCTCGAGGAGATCTACGCCGAGCAGGTTCGCGTCACGGTTCCGGCCGCCGGCTGACGGGGGGTGGCCGAGATCGTCGCGTAGGGGAGGGATCAGGATCGCCCGCCGAACAGGGTGCGCAGCCGCCGGTGTGGCGGCGCCCGGGACCGTTCGGGGCGGCGCGGCTGGCCGCTCTGGGCGTCTCCGCGACCTCCCTCGTCTTGTACGCGTTCGCGGCCAGAGACGAGGCACGGGTCTTCCGGTCGGCCGACGACGGTCGCACGTGGAGCGAGCGCGGGACGCTGTCGACCGGCAGCGGGCCTACGTGGCAGCAGCAGCACAGGGACGCCGGAACGTGGCTCCGTGCGCTCGCGGTCGACGCGGGCAACGTGGCGACCGACGACCACGTGTACCGCACGACCGACGGTGGCCGCAGCTGGCAGCGGCTCGACGGCTTCGGCGCGCAGGTGGTGGCGATGGCGGTCGATCCCAGCGGGACGGTCTATCGCTCGCTCGACGGCGGACGGACCTGGCGACGCATCGACACCGGGCCGCTGACCGACACCAAGTACCCCCAGTTCGCGGTCGACCCCCGAAACCCGGCGCTCGTCTACGCCGCGGTGTACGCCAATCTCGAGCCCGCCAAGGGGCCGGAAGCGCGTTACGGGGAAGCGGTGCTGAAGAGCGTCGACGGCGGCTCGACCTGGAAGCTCACGAACGCGACCGGTGGCCTGCTCGGGGGGCTAACCGTCGATCCGCTGAGCCCCGCGCGGATCTACGTGGGCGGTGGACACGACGGTGCCCTGCTCCGTAGCGACAACGCGGGCGCCTCGTGGCGTCCGACGGGTCGCCCGCCGGGCGGGGTCGCGCACTACGCACTGGACCCGCGCCGGCAGGGCCGACTCTGGGCCGTGTCGACCGGGTGGGTGCTCTCCCGCAGCGACGACGCCGGGCGCTCCTGGACCCGGGTCGCGCTCCTCGACCCTCCCGCCGGCGCGCGCACGGTCTGGCTGGACCCCGCATCCGAACGGATCTACGCTGGGGTCCAGGGCTTGGGCCTCTACGGGGCGGCGTTCCCCCGCTGACCCTGCAGACGGAAGGTGTCCGACTCCAAGTCGGACACCGGCGAGTTGCGGCGTGGCGCGTCCTATTCCCGCGGAGAGCGAAGGGCAGCGTGCGCGACGAAGTCGAGCAGCGCCTCGGTGAATGCCGGCGAGAGCTGAGGGTTGTGTCCGTGGCCTCCGATCACGACCCGCTCGGCGTGGAGCGCCCGCTCGAGGGCGTCGCAGATCGCCTCGTACGCCGGGTGGTGCGCACCCGAGACGACGAGGGTCGGCAGGCGCAGGGCTGCGAGCTCGGCGAGCGGGATCTCTGCCTCCCACGGCCCGCGCTCGCGCCTCAGAGCCTGGACGCCCTGCGCGAGCGGCGGCGGGAGGGGGACGGCGGGTCCCAGTCGGAGCCGACGGCGTCGAGGAACAGCCGGAGGAACGCCTCGGGCTCCATCGTGTGGCCCTGTGCGTACAGCTCGGCGCCGCTGCGGGCGAGCGCCGCGACCTCGGGGTCGTCCGGTGCGACGCTGGTGCACGGCGGCTCGATCACCGTGAGCGACGCCAGGCGGGCCTCCTCGGGCCCAAGCGCTGCCGCAAGCAGGCACACGACGCCGCCGTAGGAGTGCCCGACGAGGTGGTCGCCTGCCGCGAGGCGCTCCGCGACCCAGCCGGCATGGCGCTCGAAGTCGACGTCTTCCAGAGGGCCCGGTGGGAAGCCCGGGCGCTCCAGCACGACGAGGTCGACCCCACCCGTGATCGTGCGGCGCTGCTCGCGCCAAGTGGCGCGGCCGCCGACGACGCTCCCGTGGACGAGGACGATGCGCTCCACCGCTGCCACTAACTTAGTCCCATTCCGCTCTACCGAGCCGAATAAGGCTGTCACAAGCCGGTTGATATGCTCCGGTCCCGATGGCCGCCGCCGCCCCGTCCTCGCCGCACTCGCTTGCGACCGCCTCCGGCCTCTTGCTCGGGACGACGGGCCTCTGCATGGCTGTCGGCGCGGTTCTCGGCTGGCTGTTCGGAGACGCCGGGATCGGGCTCCTCATCGGCGCGATCGTCGGCATCCCGCTCGCGGTCGCGGTCGTCTACGGCGTGTACACGCGCACCGGGTCGTGAGCGCGAGGGTGTTCGAGACGCCGCGCCCGATGCCCGGGCGCCTCGTCCCCGCGCTCGCGGGCACGGGCGTGGTCGTGCTCGCGCTCCCGGTGTTCGTCGCCGCCGGCTGGCCGCTTCGGGGCTGGCTGCTGGCCGCCACGCTCTGGGTGGCGGCAGAGCTCTTCGCGCTCCTTCTGACGCGGCTTCCGCTCGGCACGGGTAACCTCGCCGCCGCAGGCATGCGGGGCATCGGCACGAGCTTCAGGGCGATGGCGATCGGGATCCCCCTCGTCGCGGTCACGGTCGCGGACGAGCGGGTCGGTCTGGCCGCCGCCGTGGTCTACGCGCTCGCCTTCACGGTCGAGCTCGCCGTCTCGCTCGTCGAGTACTTCGGCCAGGAGGCGCGGGCGTGACGCGCCGCCTCGGGGCCCTCTCGACGCTGCTCTTCCTCGCGCTGCCGGCCGTCGCGCTCGCCGCCGAGGACGCGAGCGGCGAAGAGGAGAAGTTCAACCCCGCCGTCGAGTGGACCCTCCACGAATGGGTCCCGCTCCACCTCGGCCCGATCGACATGTCGATCAACAAGGCGGTCGCCTACCTGCTGCTCGGCGCGCTGGTCTCCTGCGTGATCGGGATCGTCTTCATGCGCGTCAAGGTCGGCTCCGGGCCGACGAGGCGGCAGGCGGTGGGCGAGATGGTCTACGAGGTCGCGCAGGTCCAGGTGGCGGAGCAGGGTCTGCCGACGAAGGCGATCGGTCGCTGGTTCCCGTACGTCGCGAGCCTGATGATCTTCATCTGGGTGATCAACATGCTCGGGTTCATCCCGTTGCCCCTCTCCGACGAGAAGGTCACGATCGCCGGCGTCGAGCTGCCGACGCTCGCGCTCTTCGCCGCGACGTCCACGCTCTCGGTCACGCTCGCGCTGGCCCTGATGACCTTCGTCTTCACGCACGTCGAGGGCATCCGCGCGAACGGCGCCTGGAGGTACTTCAAGAGCTGGATCCCGGACGTCCCGGAAGGTGATGTACCCGCTCATCATCCCGCTCGAGATCCTCGGCCAGTTCATGCGCCTGATCAGCCTCTCCGTTCGTCTCTACGCCAACATGCTCGCGGGGCACATGCTGATCCTCACGTTCCTCGGGCTGATCTTCATTATCGGGAACCTGCTGCTCGCGATCATCGCCGTCCCCGCGGCGGCGGTCTTCTACCTCTTCGAGGTCGTGATCGTCGTCTCGATCCAGGCGTACATCTTCGCCGCCCTGTCCGCCATCTACATCGGCTCGGCGATCGAGCCCGAGCACCACTAAAGGAGGAGCCGTACCCATGCTGTCCTCGTTCTTCTTCCTCGCCGAGACCACCGGCGACGTCGCCGACCAAGGCAAGGCGATCGCGCTCGCGCTCGGCATCGGTCTCGGGTCGCTCGGCGCCGGGATCGGCATCGGCAACATCTTCGGCTCGATGATCCAGGCGGTCGCCCGGCAGCCCGAGCTCCGCGGCGAGCTGACCGGAATCCAGTGGCTCGGCTTCGCCCTCACCGAGGCGGTCGTCTTCTACGGCCTGATCGGCGGGCTGCTCGCCTACGTCCTCATCTGAGCATGGTCGGCCTGCTCGCAGCCGAGTCCTCGAACGACCTCATCAAGGTCGTTCCGGGACTGATGATCTGGACGCTGATCGCGTTCGCGATCACGTTCTTCGTGCTCAAGAGGTACGCGTTCGGCCCGATCCAGAAGACGATCGACGACCGCCGCGACCGCATTCGCCAGGCGGTCGAGGAGGCCGACAACGCCCGGGCCGAGGCGCGCGAGCTGCTCGAGCAGAACCGGGCGATCCTCGCGCAGGCTCGCTCCGAGTCGGCCGAGATCCTCGCGGAGGCGCGAAAGGTCTCGGACGCGCAGATCGAGCGGGCGAAGCAGGAGGCGGAGCTCGAGCGACAGCGGCGGCTCGAGGACACCCGCAAGCAGATCGACGCCGAGACCGTGCGGGCCATCGGGCAGATCCGGGGCGAGGTCGCCGACCTGACGGTCGAGGCGACGCAGCGCGTCGTCGGGAAGGTGCTCGACGCGGAGGACCAGCGGCGGCTCGTCGAGGAGGCGGTTGCGGGGCTCGACTTCTCGGCGCTCGAGGGCAGGAAGAGCTAGGACGTGGCCGTCGCGCAACGGATGTACGCGCGCGCTCTCTACGAGGCCGCGCGCGAGCAGCGCCGTGTCGACGTCGCGCGCTCGGAGCTCGCGGAGCTCGTGGCGGCGCTCGAGGAGACGCCCGAGCTCGAGGCGTTCCTCGTCAACCCGCAGCTCGACCCCGGCACCAAGGCGGGCGTGCTCGAGGAGGTCACGAGCGGCGCCGACCCGATCGTTCGGAACTTCGTCCGCCTCGTCGCCTCGAAGGGGCGCGCCGGCCAGCTGCGCACGATCGCGGAGGAGTTCGAGGAGATCGTCGACCGCGAGCAGGGCCGTCTCAAGGTCGAGCTGACCACGGCCTACGAGCTCGGCGACGACGAGGCGAGCGCGATCGTCGCCCGGATCGAGCAAGCCTCCGGTCGCACCGTCGAGGCGAGCCGCTCGGTCGACCCCGCCCTGGTCGGCGGGATGATCCTCCAGGCGGGCTCGCTGCGCGTGGACGCCAGCGTGCGCGGCCGCCTGGACCGGCTTCGCCGAGAGCTCGTAACCCGAACCTGACCCGAACGATCCGAAGGAGAGACTGTCCGTGAAGCTCCGCCCCGAAGAGATCACCTCGATCCTCAAGCAGCGGATCGAGCAGTACGACGTCGAGACCGATCTCTCGGAGGTCGGCACCGTCCTCCAGGTCGGCGACGGCATCGCCCGCGTCTACGGGCTGGAGAGCTGCGTCGCGCTCGAGCGGCTCGAGTTCGAGCACGGCGTCGTCGGCATCGCGTTCAACCTCGAGGAGGACAACGTCGGCGTCGCGCTCTTCGGCGAGTGGCAGCACGTCAAGGAGGGCGAGCCGGTACGCCGCACCGGGGAGGTCATGAACGTGCCCGTGGGCGACGCGCTGCTCGGCCGCGTCGTCGACCCGCTCGGCAACCCGCTCGACGGACAGGGCCCGATCGCGGCGACCGAGACACGCCCGCTCGAGTTCAAGGCGCCCGGCGTCATCCAGCGCCAGCCCGTGAACGAGCCGCTGCAGACGGGGCTCAAGGCGATCGACTCGATGATCCCGATCGGCCGCGGCCAGCGCGAGCTGATCATCGGCGACCGAGGCACCGGCAAGACCGCGATCGGCGTCGACGCGATCATCAACCAGCGTGGCGGCGACGTGATCTGCATCTACGTGGCGGTCGGCCAGAAGGCATCGACGGTCGCGCAGGTGGTCGAGAAGTTCCGCGACGCGGGCGCGATGGAGTACACGATCGTCGTCTCCGCGCCCGCCCAGGAGGCGGCGCCGATCAAGTGGATGGCGCCGTTCGCCGGCGCCGCGATGGGCGAGCACTTCCTCTTCGGCGGCAAGCACGCGCTCGTGATCTACGACGACCTCACCAAGCACGCGGACGCCTACCGTCAGCTGTCGCTGCTCCTGCGCCGGCCGCCGGGCCGCGAGGCGTTTCCCGGCGACGTCTTCTACCTCCACTCCCGCCTGCTCGAGCGCGCCTGCAAGCTCTCCGACGAGCTCGGCGGCGGCTCGCTCACGGCGCTGCCCGTGATCGAGACGCAGGCCGGCGACGTCGCCGCGTACATCCCGACGAACGTCATCTCGATCACCGACGGCCAGATCTTCCTCGAGTCGAGCCTCTTCTACTCGGGCATCCGGCCGGCGATCAACGTCGGCATCTCGGTCTCCCGCGTGGGCGGCAACGCGCAGACGAAAGCGATGAAGAAGGTCGCCGGGCGCCTGCGCCTCGACCTCGCGCAGTACCGTGAGCTGGAGGCGTTTGCGCAGTTCGGGTCGGAGCTCGACGCGGCGACCCAGCAGGCGCTGTCGCGCGGCGAGCGGATGGTCGCGACGCTGAACCAGCCGCAGTACCAGCCGTGGCCGGCCGAGGAGCAGGTCGTCGCGATCTACGCCGGCATCCACGGCTGGCTCGACCGTGTCCCCGTCGGGCAGGTGCCGCGCTTCCAGGAGGAGCTCCGCGAGACGCTTCGCGCAGAGGGATCGATCTACCAGGCGATCCGCGAGAGCTCGGACCTCGCGGACGAGACGATCGCCAAGCTCGACGCGGCGCTCGAGAAGTTCGTCGAGGGCTTCAACGTGGAGGAGGAGCGCGGGTTGGTCTAGTGGCACCTTCGCTTCGCGAAAGTGCCAGTGACAACCGCTGAGTCGCCATGGCTTCGGTCCAGGACTACAAGCGCAGGATCCGGTCGGTGCGCAACACGCGCAAGATCACGCGCGCGATGGAGCTCGTCGCGGCCGCAAAGCTGCGCCGCGCCCAGGCGCGGATCGAGGCGATGCGGCCGTACGCCGACACGATGCGTGAGCTGATCGCCGGCGTGGGGCGTGCGGCGGGGTCGGTCCGGGGGCTGCCGCTCCTGCAGCAGCGCGAGACGACCGCGACGACGCTGCTCGTACCGCTCTCCGGCGACCGCGGTCTTGCGGGCGCGTTCAACGCGCAGGTCGTGCGGCGGGCGTTCGCGCTCGAGCGGCAGCTACAGGGCGAAGGGCAGACGGTACGGTGGCTCGCGGTCGGCAAGAAGGGCCGGTCGACGCTCGCGTTCCGCCGCCGCGAGGTCGACGGGACCTTCGTCGGCTTCACGGACGCGCCGGCGTACGCGGACGCGCAGGGGATCGCGCATCGCGCCGCCGAGCTGTTCGTCGAGGGCGAGGTCGACCGCGTCGTCCTCGTCTACAACACGTTCGTCTCCGCGCTGACCCAGACCGTCACCGAGCAGGAGATCCTGCCGATCTCGGCCGACATCCTCGAGACCGACGAGGAGGAGCGGCGCGACGACGTCCTCCGCGGCGACTTCATCTTCGAGCCGGAGCCCGAGCAGATCCTCGAACGGCTCCTCCCCGTCTACGTCGAGACGCAGATCTACCGCGCGCTGCTCGAGTCGTCGGCATCCGAGCAGGGCGCCCGCATGACCGCGATGCGGAATGCGTCCAAGAACGCCGGCGAGCTGATCGACGGGCTGACGCTCGAGATGAACCGAGCCCGCCAGGCGGAGATCACCCAGGAGATCCTCGAGGTGGTGGCGGGCGCGGATGCGCTGGCGTAGCCAGCGCATCCGCGCCCAGGGGTCTGGCACCGTCAGGTGCCTGACCCCAGTGGTGCCTGACCCCAGGGCGCGCTGACCCCGGTCCCCAACGATCCGCGCGCCGCGACGTCCTACTCCGAGGGTCCCTGCGCTATTCTCCTCCCGCCCACGTGTCGACCACAAGCCAGACAACTGACGAGCTTCTAGGCCGCGGCCTCGGCGAGAGCGATTTCGCGCCCGACGGCCAGCCCGCGGCCGGCGGCGAGATCCGGGCCCGCGGCTACTGGGAGCAGGTCTGGCGGCGGTTCAAGCGCGACCGCGTCGCGATTGCGAGCATGGTCTTCCTCGTCCTGCTCGTGATCGTCGTGTACCCCGGGGCGTGGGTCGCCGAGAAGATCGTCGGGCACGGCCCCAACCAGATCTTCCCCGACGCGCTCGACGACGGCTTCCTGCCCGTCGGACCGTGGTCGCACGTGGAGAACTACGAGACCGGCAAGACCGACCTGCTCGTCCTCGGCGCCGACGGCTCGCTCGGACGCGACGAGTTCCTGCGCCTGCTCTACGGCGGCAGGGTCTCGCTGCAGGTCGCCCTGATCTCGACCCTCCTCGTGATGCTGATCGGCGTCACGATGGGCGCGGTGGCGGGCTACTACCGCGGCTGGGCCGACACCATCGTCGCGCGCCTGACGGAGATCACGATGGCCTTCCCCGCGCTGCTCTTCGTGATCGCCCTGGCGTCGACCGCGGGAAGCCGGCTGAACGGGATCACCTTCGGCGGCCTGCTCGGGGAGGGGGTCGTCACGCTCGTCCTCGTCTTCACCATCTTCGGCTGGTACTACCCGGCGAGGATCATCCGGGCGAAGGTGTTCTCGCTTCGCGAGAAGGAGTTCATCGAGGCCGCGCTGATGACCGGCGCGAGCGACGCGCGGATCATCCGCTCGCACCTGCTGCCGCACCTCGTGGCGCCGATCATCGTCTACTCGACCTTGATCGTCGCCGCGTACATCCTGAGCGAGGCGGCGCTGTCGTTCCTCGGCGTCGGCATCCAGCTGCCGACCGCGAGCTGGGGGAACCTCCTCTCCGACGCGCCGAACTTCTACACGACCGTCCCGCTGCTGATGCTCTGGCCCGGGCTGGCGGTCGTCCTCACGACGCTCGCCTTCAACCTCCTCGGCGACGGGCTCCGCGACGCCTTCGACCCCCGCTCCAGGCTCTAGGCCCCTCACCGACAGCGATGAGCACCCGACGCCTCGGCGCGCCGCGCCCCGAATACCGCGCAAAGGGAAATTCTTCTCCGCTCTCTAACAAACCACCATGTCGTGCGTCATACGAGACGGGCGAATGGTGCCTCGGCCCGGAACCCAGCCGGGCTGCACTCGGAAAGGAGTGAAATGAAGGGACGCATGCTGGCCTCGGTCGTGATGACCGCCATCGGGGCCTCTCTGCTCGCAGGGGCGCTGTTCGCGTCGACTGCGGCGGGCGCCGGGGCGGCTGCCACGGCCAAGAAGGGCGGCACGATCACGATCGTGAACCGGAGCGACTTCGACTATGTCGATCCGGGCCTCGCCTACTTCAGCCACTCGTGGAACATGATGAGCGCGGTGCAGCTGACGCTGCTCTACTACCCGCACACCGAAGGCGCCGCTCGCAACCGCCTCTCGGGGATGGCGGCGAACATGCCGAAGGTCTCGGCGGACGGGAAGACGTACGTCTTCACGGTCAAGAACGGCTTCCGCTTCTCGGACGGGAAGCCGGTGACGGCCGCGAACTTCAAGCGGGCATTCGACCGCGGCAAGAACGCGTCCATGCAGTCGCCCGCGTCGTCGTTCATGGACGACATCGCCAGCTACACGGCGAAGGGCCAGGTCTTCACGGTCAAGCTGAAGAGCGTCGCGCCGGACTTCATGGCCCGGACGACGATGATGTTCTTCGCCGCGGTGCCGGTCGACCTGCCGTTCACCGCTGACGGGATCAAGGCGCCCGTCGTCTCGGCGGGTCCGTACTACCTCAAGGAGTGGAACGTCAAGAACTCCGCTCTCGCGGTGCGGAACCCGTTCTGGAAGAACAACCAGGAGCCGTTCAAGTCGCTCGGCTTCGCGGCCAACGTCGACCAGATCCGCTGGATCGCCGGCCCCGACCCCGCAACGCAGCGGCTCATGTGCGAGCGCGGCGAGGCCGACGTCTGCGGCTTCCCGCCGGCACAGGCGAAGGAGCTCGCCGACAAGTTCGGCATCAACAAGAGCCAGTTCTTCGTCAAGAAGCAGATCGGCAACTGGTACCTCGCGATGAACACGTCGCGCGGGATCTTCCAGAACAACGTGAAGCTGCGGCAGGCCGTGGCGAACGCGATCGACCGTCGCTTCATGGTTGCGCAGCACGGCTACCTGGGCGGCTTCCGCACCGACCAGTTCATCCCGCTGGGGATGCCGGGGTTCAAGAACTTCGACATCTACTCGCTGAAGGGCCCGAACTACGCGAAGGCGAAGTCCCTCGCCCAGGGCAACACGCGGGACGGCAAGGCCGTGATGTACACCTACAACACGTCGGCCGGGCCGCCCATCGCCCAGTCCGTGCAGTTCAACCTGAAGCAGATCGGGGTCGACGTCGAGATCAAGCTGTTCGACCGCGTCGTCCAGCACGAGAAGACGGCGACCCGCGGCGAGCCGTTCGACCTCACCCTCGAGGGCTGGCTCGCCGACTACCCGGATCCGGCGAACTTCATCAACGTCCTCCTGGACGGTCGCCGCATCCAGGCCGACAACAACGTCAACGCGTCGTACTTCAACGACCCGAAGTTCAACGCCCAGATGGATCGCGCGTACAAGCTGTCGGGCACGGCCCGGACGACCGCGTACGCGATCCTCGACCGCGACATCATGAAGGACGCCGCTCCGGTGGCGCCGTACATCTCCTCGGGAGCCCGGATCCTGACCAGCACCAAGGTCGGGTGCTTCGGCTACTCCGGCTCCCAGGGCACGCTCCTGACCCAGATCTGCACGAAGTAGGTTCGGGCCAGATCACGGAATGACGGAACACGGGCGGGGGAGGCGATCGCTCCCCCGCCCACTTCCGCCCAGAAGCTGAATCGACTACCCTCCCGACGTGCTCCGCTACCTGATCAGACGGCTCCTCTGGGCCCTCGTGCTGTTCATCGCGGTCACGTTCGTCACCTACGTCATCTTCTTCCTCGTCCCGGCCAACCCCGCGCGCCTCGCCGCCGGCCAGTCGGCCACGCCCGAGCGCGTCGAGGAGGTCAAGCACTTCCTCGGGCTCGACCGGCCGTTCTACGTCCAGTACGGGAAGTTCCTGAAGCGCCTCGTCCTCGAGGGCTCGCTCGGGCAGTCCTTCGTCACGCGTCGCTCGGTGAACGAGGAGATCCTGCGCGCGGCGCCGATCACCGCGTCGCTCGTCTTCGGGGCGATGGTCCTCGTGCTCTCGATCGCGATCCCGCTCGGGATCTTCTCGGCGCTCCGGCCGCGATCGCTGCTCGACAGAGCAGCGATGATCTACGTCCTGATCGGCATCTCGCTGCCGTCGTTCTGGATCGGCCTCGTGCTCTCGTACGTCGTCGGCTTCAAGCTCGGGCTGACCCCGATCGCCGGGTACTGCGAGGTGTTCAGCGTCCCGGAGGCTGCCATCTGCGGCGGCCTGTGGGACTGGGCGTACCACATGATCCTCCCGTGTCTGACCCTCGCGATCGTGGTTGCGGGGACCTACGTGCGCTTCGTACGCGCGGAGGTGATGGACACGCTCTCGATGGACTACGTCCGCACGGCGCGAGCGAAGGGCGCGCCCGAGCCGACCGTGATCCGCTCGCACGTGCTCCGCAACGCGATGCTGCCGGTCGTGACGATGGTCGGAATGGACATCGGCCTGCTGCTCGGGGGCGCGATCTTCATCGAGACCGTCTTCGGCCTGAACGGTCTCGGTGGCACCGCGATCGAGTCGATCGGGCGCTTCGACCTGCCCGTGCTGCAGGGCGTCGTGATCTTCGGAGCGATCGCGATCATCGCCTTCTCGCTCGTCGTCGACCTCCTCTACGCGTGGATCGATCCACGCATCCGCCTCACTTGACGCGGCTTCGCCGCGTCAAGGGGGTTGAGGACGGTCGCTTCGCGACCGACCGATCCTTGCTGCGCCTGCCGCTTCGCGGGGGGCCGCGTCGCGGCCTGCGGCGCTAGGATCCTTGCGCCGATGATGGAGATCCCATGAGCGAGCCGCTCCTCGACGTCCGCGACCTGCGGACAGAGTTCTCGACGGACGACGGCATCGTCAGGGCCGTCGACGGCGTCAGCTTCACGATCGAGCCGGGACAGGTGCTCGGCATCGTCGGCGAGTCCGGCTCGGGCAAGAGCGTCACCTGCCTCACCGTGATGGGGCTCAACGACGCGAAGTTCGCGACCTCGACCGGTGAGGTGCTGTTCCGCGGCGAGGATCTCTTAAAGGCGCCCGGCGCCCGGCTGCGCGAGATCCGCGGCAACGAGATCGCGATGATCTTTCAGGACCCGATGACGTCGCTGAACCCGGTGCACAAGATCGGGCGGCAGCTCGCCGAGGCGGTGCTCCTGCACGAGGACGTGCCGCGCAAGCAGGCGTATGCGCGCGCGCTGGAGCTCTTGAAGGCGGTCGGGATCCCCCGCGCCGAGCGGCGCATCGACGACTACCCGCACCAGTTCTCCGGGGGTATGCGCCAGCGCGTGATGATCGCGATGGCGCTGATCAACAACCCGGACCTGATCATCGCCGACGAGCCGACGACCGCGCTCGACGTCACGACGCAGGCGCAGATCCTCGCGTTGCTCAAGCGGCTCCAGGAGGACTTCGGGTCGGCCGTGATCATGATCACCCACGACCTCGGCGTCGTCGCCGAGACCGCCGACGAGGTGATCGTGATGTATGCGGCGCGGATCGTCGAGCGCGGGCACGTGCGGTCGATCTTCAACGAGCCGCGCCATCCCTACAGCTGGGGCCTGATGGGATCGCTGCCGCGGCTCGACATGAACGTCGAGCGCCTCTACCAGATCCCCGGTCAGCCGCCCTCGCTGCTGAACCCGCCCGCGGGCTGCCGCTTCCATCCGCGCTGCGCCTACGCGATGCCGATCTGCCGCGAGCAGGATCCGGCGCTCGCCGTCACCGGCACCGACCCGTCGCACGAGGAGGCGTGCCATCTCGACGCGGAGACGAAGGCGCGCAGGGCCGCAGAGCTCGTCTCGTCGCTGATGACCGGGGCGTCGACGTGAGCACCGCCCAAACCGGCAACGAGCTCCTCGTCGTCGAGGGCCTGAAGAAGCACTTCCCCGTCACGCGCGGGATCATCTTCCAGAAGGAGATCGCCACGGTGAAGGCGGTCGACGGTGTGTCGTTCGCGCTCCGCGAAGGGGAGACCCTCGGGATCGTGGGCGAGTCGGGGTGCGGCAAGTCGACCCTCGTTCGCTGCATCCTCAAGCTGCTCGAGCCGACGGCCGGCCGGGTCCTGTTCCAGGGCGAGGACATCACCGGGCTCTCGCGGCGCGAGATGCGCCCGCTGCGGCGAAACATGATGATGGTGTTCCAGGACCCGTACGCGTCGCTCAACGCCCGTAAGCGCGTCGGGTTCATCATCGGCGAGGCGCTCGAGCTGCACCGGATCGGCACGCCGGCCGAGCGGAGGCGCCGCGTCCAGGAGCTGCTCGAGGTGGTGGGCCTGAACCCGGAGCACTACAACCGCTTCCCGCACGAGTTCTCGGGTGGCCAGCGACAGCGGATCGGCGTCGCCCGCGCGCTCGCGGTGAACCCGAAGCTCATCTTCTGCGACGAGCCCGTGTCGGCGCTGGACGTGTCCGTGCAGGCACAGATCCTCAACCTGCTCAAGGACCTGCAGAGGGAGTTCGGGCTCACGTACGTCTTCATCGCGCACGACCTCAACGTCGTGCGGCACATCTCTGACCGCGTGATGGTGATGTACCTCGGCAAGGCGGTCGAGCTGGCCGTGCGCGACGAGCTCTACGCCCAGCCGAAGCACCCCTACACCGGCGCCCTTCTCTCGGCGGTGCCGATCCCGAGCCCGGACACGGGACGAGCGAGGAAGAGCGTCGTCCTCGAAGGCGACGTCCCGAACCCGATCAACCCGCCGGCCGCCTGCAACTTCCACCCGCGCTGCCCGCGCTTCCAGGCGGGCCGCTGCGACGTCGACACGCCGCCGCTCGCGCCGATCCTGGACGACCACCTGGTCGCCTGCCACTACCCGCTCGAGCGCTGGCCGATGGACATCGCCGAACAGCCCGCGGCGGCCGCCGCCCAGCCGGTCGAGTCGGCGGGGTAGCAGCGCCTCACCCGACGTGCGCGGTGCCGCGCGACGCATCGTCCTCCTGTTCGGCCTCGCGACGTTCTGCATCGCCGCGGTCTCGGCGGCGATCGGGCTCGCACTGGACAGCCCCGTGGCCCGGTCGGCGGCGACCGGCCTGTACCTCGTCGGCTGCTTCCTCGTCGTGCTCGGCGTCTTCGCCGGCGTGCGCGGCCCGCTGCGCCCGGCCGGGGACGACGAGGACCGCGAGCCCTTGGGCGGCCTTCTCGGGATCGGCATCTTCGCGAAGGGGGTGCGGCGGGCGTCGGGGGACGAGCGCGCCGACGCCCGCGCGACCGCCTGGTTGTTCCTCGCCATGGGCGCCGTGATGATCCTGGCGGGGATCGCGATCGACCCGCGTACGACCTTCCTCTAACCGCATGGGCGTTTCGGCGTCAAAGTCAGCATGACGGGTGTGTCGACTCGCCGGTGCGACCGTACGCGTGCGCTCATCTCGCAGCGCCTGGACGACGCGATCTCGGAGATGGAGGCTCGGGCGATCGCGCGCCACACGGCCGGGTGCGCCGCCTGCAGGGCCTTCGAGGCCCAGAGCGGATGGCTGGCCGAGCAGCTGCGTACCGCGCCGCTCGACGAGCTCCCGCGACCGGTGGTCGTCGCCCCCGTCCGCGCGCGCCGTCTCCCCAGCCGGGCGCTCGGCAATGTCGCGTCGATCGCCGCGATGGTCGTCGTGGCGGTCGGGGGCTGGGCGGTCGGCTTCAACGCCTCGACCGAGGCGCCCGAAGACTTCGCCGCGCCGGCGAGCACCTCGCCGAACTCGGTTTTCGGCGACGGGATACGCGCGCTCCGTGTCGACGCGCTGCGCGCGCGGGAGCTGCCCGTGCTTCCGCATGTTCCTCCGCCGCACAGCGTGAAGCCGGCGCGACCGACCGACTCCTAGTCATCGCGACGGGAGGGACGGCCTGGATACCCCGACTACACTCGTCGGCGTGCTGGCCGACGCCACGCAAGCGGACGAGCTCCGGGGGGCCGTCGAGGTTGCAGACCGCCTGCTCGCGAACATCGAGACGGTCGTCCACGGGAAGCGCGACGAGATCCGCCTCGTCCTGACGGCGCTCGCCTGCGGCGGGCACGTGCTGTTCGAGGACGTGCCGGGCACCGCCAAGACCGTGCTCGCGCGGGCGGTCTCGCAGTCGATCGAGGGGGCGGTGGGCACGCGCATCCAGTGCACGCCCGACCTCCAGCCGACGGACGTGACGGGGCTCGCGGTCTACGACCAGCGGACGCGCGACTTCGAGTTCCGGCCCGGGCCGATCTTCGCGAACGTCGTGCTCGTGGACGAGATCAACCGCGCGATGCCCAAGACCCAGTCCGCGCTCCTCGAGGCGATGGCCGAGCGGCAGGTCACCGTCGACGGGGCGACGAAGGCGGTCCCGCGCCCGTTCCTTCTGCTCGCGACGGAGAACCCGATCGAGTACGAAGGGACGTTCCCGCTCCCGGAGGCGCAGCTCGACCGGTTCTTCCTGCGCACCTCCCTCGGCTACCCCTCCGCGGACGAGGAGCTTCGCGTGATCGAGGGCCAGCGCGTCGCGCACCCGCTCGCGACCCTCCGTCCCGTCGTGGGCGTCGGGGAGATCGAGTTGCTCGAGCGGGCCGTGACGACGGTGTACCTCGATCCGCTCATCGCCGAATGGGTCGTTGCGCTCGTCCGCGCGACGCGCCGGATGAGCGCCACGTCGGTGGGCGCGTCGGTGCGCGGGAGCCTCGCGCTGGAGCGCGCGGCACGCGGCTGGGCGCTCCTCCACGGCCGCGACTACGTCGTCCCGGCCGACGTCGAGCGACTGCTCGTCACGGTGCTCGGGCATCGCGTGGTGCTGACGCCCGCGAAGCTCGCCGAGGCCCGCCAGCACGGGATGGCGGTCGTCCTGGAGCGCTTTGCCGAGGAGTGCCTCGCGCTCGCGCCATCGCCGTCCGCTCGCCTCGACGGGGATGCGTCGCGGTCCTCCGGCGAGGCATGATCGGCGCGAGCCTCACGTTTCCGCTCGTCTCCCGGCGACGGCTGATCGGCCTCGCGTTCGGCTCGATGCACGGCGCTCGCCGCGGCTCGGGGTCCGACATCGCGGGGTCGCGCGCCTACGTCGCGGGCGACGATCCCCATCGCATCGACTGGGGCTCCTCGGCGCGGCTGTCGGCCGCGCGCGCCAGCGACGAGTTCGTCGTTCGGGAGTACCTCGCCGACGAGGCGCCGCGCGTCGTCGTCTGCGTCGACCGCCGGCCCGGGATGTCGCTCTGCCCGCCCGGGATGCCGTTTCTCGACAAGGCGGGGGCGGCTACGGTCGCAAGGTCCCTGATCGAGGCGAGCGTCGCCGAGTCCCGCGGGCTCGTCGGCCGGCTCGAGCTCGCACGGCCCGGCGTCGTCGCCTGGTGCCCTCCGACGAGCGGGCGTCGCCACACGAGCCTCGTCGAGGATGCGCTGCCCGAGCGAGAGGAGCCGGCCGACGGCATCACGAGCGCGTTCGAGTTCCTCGCGCTCCACCGGCGGCAGGTGCCCTCCGCGAGCTTCGTGTTCGTCGTCTCCGACTTTCTCGAGCCGACGCCGCTCGCGACGTGGGAGTCGGCGCTCGACCGCGGCTGGGACGTCGTGCCCGTGGTCGTCCAGGACCCTGTCTGGGAGCAGCGGTTCCCGGACATCGACGAGATCGTGGCGCCGCTCGTCGGCTCGGATGCGCGGGTCCGTCTCGTCCGACTGCGGCGTGGCGAGTCGCTGCTCGTCCGCGAGCGGCACGAGCAGCGCCTTGCCGAGCTCGTGGGAGGCGTCCGGTCGCTCGGGATCGAGCCGGTCGTCGTCGGGCGGGCGGCGCGCGAGCACGTGTTCGAGGCATTTCTCGTCTGGTCGGCGGAGCGGCAGGCCGCCTGGGGGCACGCCGCGTGAAGCGCGCGGCGGTCATCGCCGTTCAGGTCGCCGCGGCGGTACTCGTCGGGCTCGCGATCCGGGAGCTCTGGCTCGCGGGGCGCGGTGAAGGAGACGCGGTCGGGCCCCCTGCGCGAGCTGTCGCGGTCACGGCGGACGTCGCACCCGACGTCGTCGCGTTCGGAACGCCCGTCGTCGCGACCGCCGACGTCGTCGTCGACGCGACGGTCGTCGACCCGAAGTCGATCGTGCTCCTGGCCGACTTCACCCCCTACGAGGTGGCGGGCACGCCGACCGTCCAGCGCCGCGTCGAGGGAGCGACTGCCCACGTCAGCTTCCGCTACACGCTGCGCTGCCTGCGCGAAGGCTGCGAGCCGGCGGGCGCCCGGGGCGTCGCCCAGTTCCGTACCGGCCTCGTGCGCTACCGCTTCAACGACACCCCCGGGACCGGCAGGGACGTCGTCGACTGGCCGCCGGTCATCGTCGCGTCGCGCGTCGCGGCGCCGGCGGTCGAGACGATCGACTGGCGCGCCGACCGGACCGAGCTGCCGGCGGTCACGAGCAGGGTCTCCCCGTGGACGCTCGCGGTCGCCCTCCTCCTCGGGGCGCTCGCGCTTGCCGTGTGTGCCGTCTGGCTCGGTCGCCGGCTCTGGCACGAGCCGCCCGCCCTCCTGGAGCTCGCGCCCCGGGACGAGCGGCCCGCGCTCGAGCGCGCGCTCGAGCTCGCCCGGGCGGAGGTCGGCAACGGTGCCGCCGCACCCGACCGGCGGAGGGCGCTCGAGCGCGTCGCAAGGGAGCTCGACGTGCTCGGTCACCGCGAGCTGGCCGACGAGGCCCGCGCGCTCGCGTGGTCGCCGCGCCCGTCGACCCCGGACGAGATCGAGGGGCTCGCCCGTCGGGCGGAGACCGCGGCGGGGCGGGGAGCGGCGGCGTGAGCGTGCTGTCGTTTCGCGGGGCCGGCTCCGCTCTCCCGACGTCAGCCGCTGACGAGCTGCGGGCCGAGCACCGCCGGACGCGTCGCATCCGGATCGTCGTCGCGACCGTCGCGTTCGCGCTTCTCGTCGGCGCGTTTGCGCTCGCGCGCGACCTTCACGCGCTGCCGACGAGCTACTTCGCGACGGGGAGCGGCGGGATCGTCGTACTCGACCTCTCGACCAGCGTCGACGCGCAGAAGTCCCAGCGCGCGCTGCGGGTGCTCCAGTCGCTCGCGGAGACCGAGGGCCGGGTCGGCCTCGTCGTCTTCTCGGACAGCGCGTACGAGATGCTCCCGCCGGACACGCGGAGCGAGGAGCTCCGCCCGCTGCTTCGCTTCTTCGACCAGGGACCGGCCGTGTTCGCAGGACCGCGGGCTTTCGGCTCGCGTCGCCGCGGCACGCGGGCGCCGCGCGGCCGCGTGACGAGAGCCCGTGGTCGCTCGCGTTCCGCGGCGGCACGAGGATCTCCACCGGGCTCGCCGAGGCCCGCGCGGTGATCGACCGCGAGCGAAACCGGTCGCTCTCCGTTCTCCTCCTGAGCGACCTCGACGACTCCGGGTTCGATACCGCGGCGCTGACGGAGGAGCTCGGAACGTACGAGCGGGAGGGCATCCGCCTGCGCGTCATCCCGCTCTTCCCGGCGCCCGAGGACAGGCACCTGTTCACGAGCGTCGCCGGCAAGGGCGCCGTCGTCGACCGTCCGGAGCTCCTGCGCAACACGACGGTGCGCGAGCGCCTGACGCTCGTGGGCTCGTCGCCGTGGGCGCTCGTCGGCGCCGGCGCGGCCCTGCTCGCCCTGCTCGCGCTCAACGAGCGCTGGTGCGCGCGACTCCGCTGGGGAAGGACGTCGTGACGGCCCCGACGTGGCTCCGGCCGGTCGGCGGCGCCGTCGCGGTGGCGGCGCTCGTCGTTGCCGCTGCGCTCCTCGTCGCCGTCGCGGCCGACGTGCTCCGCTGGGATCGCCAGCTCCGCGACGGCGACGTCGCGTACCGGGCCGGCGCGACCGCGACCTGGCGGCCCGACACGCTGCTCCCGCGCGGCCTCTCGGCCACGCTTCTCGGCGTCTCCGACGACGTCGACTACCGCCGTGCGGTCGACCGCTTCTGGCGCAGCGAGCCGCGCGAGCCGATCCGCGTGTTCGGGGACGTGACGCGGCGCAGCGCCGCCGAGCGGACGCTCGGTCGCACCTTCGACCGCGACCCGAGCGCCGAACGGCGCTCCGACCTCGCGGTGCTCCGGGCCGCCCTGATGCTCGAGGAGGGGCGCAACTCGCCGACGCAGCGCCAGGTGTTCGTGCGCCGTGCGATCGAGTTCCTCGAGCGGGCGGTGATCCTCGACCCGGCCAACGAAACGGCGATCTACGACCTCGAGCTCGCGCTCAAGCTGCTGCGCGCGTCCGGCTCGGGCATCGCGGGGAGCGGCGACACGCGCTCACCGCTGCCGAGCCCGGGAGCGGGGTCGGCCACCACCGGCACCGGCTTCTGACGTGTCGGTGAGCTTCCTCACGCCCTGGGCGGCCCTCGTCGGGCTCGTGGGCGGCCTCGGCGTGCTCGCGCTCTCTCGCGGCCGCCGGCGCTCCGCGGCCGTCGCAACGTCTCTCGGCCTCCCGCGCCCGGGACGTCGCGGCACCGTGGTCGACGTCCTGCTCCTCGGGCTCGTGGCCGCGCTCGTCGCCCTCGCTGCGGCGCAGCCGGTCGTCGCCAGGTCTGAGACGACGAAGGGGCGCAACGGCGCCGAGGTGCTCGTCGTGTTCGACGTCACACGGTCGATGCTCGCCCGACGCGCGCCGACGGAGCCCGCGCGGCTCGACCGGGCGCGCGCCGTCGCAAAGCAGCTCCGCTATGCGATTCCCGAGACGCGAGTCGGCGTCGCGTCGCTGTCGGACCGCGTCTTGCCGCACCTCTTTCCGACGCTCGGCACGAACGCGTTCGCGGCAGTGGTCGATCGCGCGATCGGTATCGAGCGGCCGCCCCCCGACCGCCGGGCGCGGAGAGCGACCGCCTTCGCAGCGCTCGGCGACCTCGGGCGCGTCGCGTTCTTCCGGCCGGACTCCGTGCGGCGGATCGCCGTCGTCGTCTCCGACGGCGAGACGATCCCCGTCGACCTCGAGACGCTGTCGGAGCGCCTCGGCAACGGGCGCGTGTCGACGATCTTCGTTCAGGTCTGGCGCCGGGACGAGGCGGTCTTCGACGACAGCGGGAGCCCGGACCCGGGGTACCGCCCGGATCCCACGTCGAGCCGCTCCCTGCGCCTCGTTGCCGGCGCCGTCGGCGCGCCCGTGGTCAACGAGGGCGACGCGCCGGGGCTCGTCGAGGCCGTGCGCGCGCGGCTCGGCGGCGGTGAGCTCGTCCCCCAGGGCCGGCAGCTCGTCTCGAAGGAGCTCGCGCCGCAGGCCATTCTCGCCGCCTTCGTCCCGCTGGCTCTGCTGCTCTACCGCCGTAACGTGTAGTTCACATGCGTCGAACGATTTCGCGACCCTCCTCGGCTACCCTCGGGGCGTGATCGAGCGGTTTCGTTCTCCCGCGTTCGCGCGCGTGATCGTGTGGGGCTCGGGGCTCGTCCTCATCGCGGGAGTCGTTGCGTTCGTCACCGTGCGCCTCGGCTCGGAGGATTCGCCCCCGGTGGCGGATCGGGGCACCGTGCCGGCGGGCTACGCGGCGGAGGATCTGCCGGGCGCCGACACGCAGACGACGCCGAAGGAGTCCGACGTCCCGAACGCCGCCCGGGATGTCGCCGGCGAGTTCGTCCTCGCCGCCGTCGGCCGCGAGAACCTGCCCAAGGCCTGGAAGCTCGCCGACCGCGACCTGAAGCAGGCGTGCGCCTGCACGTACGAGGAGTGGCTGACGGGGAACATCCCCGTCCAGTATTTCCCGACGAAGGGGCTCGAGGGCGCGTCGTTCGCCGTCAATGAGGTCAGCCCCGGCCGGGTGGTGCTCCAGGTGCTCTTGACGCCCGGCAAGAACGAGGACGGCCTCGGGCCGACCGAGTTCTACATCGGCCTCCGCCAGCGTGGCGGCAAGGGCGCGCCGTGGCTCGTCGACTACTGGGCGCCCGTGAACGTCGTCGCGGTGCCGGCGGCGCCCGGCGGCGGCGCCGGCAGCTAGGACACCGCGGCCGCGTATCCTCTCGGCATGCTCGTGACGCCGACGTTCGTCAGCTCGGACGTCTGACGGCTCGACTACGCCGAGCGTGTCGAGGCGCCGACGAGGGACCGCTCCCGCCCCGGTCGGGACCCGCTCGGCCTGCTCCGGCCATTGGCTAGACTCCGTCGCCGGTCGCCCTCCAGGGCGCCCTTCGGTCACAACGACACGCCCATCGGAGCCCCATGTCTGAAACGAGCACGTCCGGCCGCAACGTCGGGAAGATCATCGAGATCAAGGGTGTCGTCCTCGACGCTGTCTTCCCCGACGGCCTCCCCGAGATCCTGAGCGCGCTCGAGATCGAGCTCGAGAGCGGGACGCTCGTGGCCGAGGTCCAGCAGCACCTCGGCGACGACCGCGTTCGTGCGGTCGCGATGGACTCGACCGACGGCCTTGCCCGCGGCGTCGACGTCGTCGACACGGGCCGGCCGATCGCGGTACCGGTCGGGCAGCCGACGCTCGGGCGGCTCTGGAACGTGATCGGGCAGGCGATCGACGGTGAGGCGCCGCCGTCGGCCGACGTCGAGCGCTGGCCGATCCACCGCGACCCGCCGGCGTTTCGCGACCTCTCGCCGACGATCGAGATCTTCGAGACCGGCCTCAAGGTCGTCGACCTGATCGCCCCGTACATCAAGGGCGGCAAGGTCGGGCTCTTCGGCGGCGCCGGCGTCGGGAAGACGGTGTTGATCCAGGAGCTGATCCACAACCTCGCAAAGGAGCACGGCGGCGTCTCGGTGTTCTCGGGCGTCGGCGAGCGGACCCGCGAGGGCACCGACCTCAGGCTCGAGATGACGGAGTCGGGCGTGATCGACAAGGTCGCGCTCGTCTACGGCCAGATGAACGAGCCGCCCGGAGCGCGGCTCCGCGTCGGTCTCTCCGGGCTGACGATGGCCGAGTACTTCCGCGATCAGGGCCAGGACGTCCTCCTCTTCATCGACAACATCTTCCGCTTCGTGCAGGCGGGCTCCGAGGTGTCGGCGCTGCTCGGCCGCATGCCGAGCGCCGTCGGCTACCAGCCGACGCTGGCCACCGAGATGGGGCAGCTGCAGGAGCGGATCACGTCGACGACGACGGGCTCGGTCACGTCGGTGCAGGCGATCTACGTCCCGGCCGACGACCTCACCGACCCCGCCCCGGCGAACACGTTCGCCCACCTCGACTCGACGACGGTGCTCTCACGCGCGATCGTGGAGAAGGGGATCTACCCGGCGATGGATCCGCTCGACTCGACGTCGCGCGCGCTCCAGCCCGGCATCGTCTCGGACGACCACTACCGCGTGGCGACGAGCGTCCAGCAGATCCTCCAGCGCTACAAGGACCTGCAGGACATCATCGCCATCCTCGGCATGGACGAGCTCACCGACGAGGACAAGCTCGTGGTCGCCCGCGCCCGCAAGGTGGAGCGCTTCCTCTCGCAGCCGAACTTCGTCGCCGAGCAGTTCACCGGCACGCCGGGCAAGTACGTCAAGCTCGAGGACACGATCGCCGGCTTCGACGCGATCATCAAGGGCGAATGCGACGAGCTTCCGGAGGCCGCGTTCTACATGCAGGGCCCGATCGAGGACGCGTTCGAGCGGGCGCGCGAGCTCGAGAAGGTCGCTGCCTGATGCGGCCTGCGGCCGCCTCGGGCTAGAGGAGAGCAGCTCATGGCCGACGTGTCCGATCACCCGCCGTTCGACGTCGCGGTCGTGACACCGGACGGGCCCGTCTTCTCCGGCGAGGCGCACATGCTGATCGTCCCGGGCGCGGCAGGCGAGATCGGCGTGCTCGCACGCCACGCGCCGCTCGTCGCGACGCTCAAGGCCGGCTCGACGCGCGTCCACCTCGGCGGCAGCGAGATCCTCGAGTTCGCGACCGGCCCCGGCTTCTTCAAGGTCGAGCTCGACCGCGCGCTCGCGCTCGTCGACGACGCCGTGAACGTCAAGGAGATCGACGACACGCGCGCCCAGTCCCAGCTCGAGGCCGCGAAGGCCGAGCTCGAGAAGGTCGAGGCGGGGGAGTCGACCGCCGACCGCTGGCAGCTCGAGCAGCGGATCCGGCACGCCGAGAACCAGCTTTCGGTCTCCGGCCGCACGACCGGCTGAGCCCGGCGGGCGCTTCTCGCTGCGCGAGAAGTGCCAGATTGAACCGCAATGCATATTGCTATGCTCATTGCATGGCACAGCTGGTTACACGCATCGGGGACTCGCTCGTCGAGCGCGTCGACTCGCTCGTTGCGGCCGGTGTGCTCGCGAGCCGCTCGGAGGCGGTTCGCCTCGCGCTGGAGCACCTGGTGGACAGGCTCGAACGGGAGCGGATCGGCCGCGAGATCGTCGAGGCGTACACACGCATGCCGCAGACCGACGAGGAGATCGCCTGGGCTGAAGAGGCGGCGCGGCGGATGATCGCGGAGGAGCCCTGGTGATTCGCCCACAGCAGGGTGAAGTCTGGTGGGGGGAGGCGGAGGACAAGCGCCGACCGGTCCTCGTGGTGACGCGCAGCGAGGCGGCGGGCGTCTTGCACGGGATCGTCGTTGCGCCCGTCACACGGCGGATCCGTGGGATTCGCACGGAAGTGCGGCTGGGCCCCGAGGACGGCCTGCCGCACGACTGCGTCGCGAGCTTCGACAATCTCCAGGTGTTCGGTCGTACCTTGCTCACGGAGCGTCTGGGCGGAGCGTCGGAGGCACGTCGCCTGCAGATATGTCGAGCGCTCCGGGCGCTCGCCGATTGCCCGTAGCGGTGCGGCTCGCGTGTCCTCCCGGCGGCCGCTATCGTGGGAATCCCGGAGAGCTTTGACAGGCAGCTTGGCGACCGGGTCACCAAACGCCTAAAGAGCCCCCGGCGCGGACCGCGGTCGGGCTCGCCGGCGGGAAGTGGCCCACGAGGAGACCGTGACCGCGACCGACCAACTCCGCGAGATACTCGATCGCCGCATCGCCGTGCTCGACGGCTCCTGGGGCGTTTGCGTGGGGGAACCCATGGTTCCCCCACGGGCCCCCTCCTTCTGCGTTGCGCACGGGTTGGCGCGGCCTGGCCTCCCGCCGGGCAGAGCCCGGCTCCGGCCGCGTGACGCTCGTGCACGGATCAACGGCTGGTGGATCGCATGACGGCGGCGGAACGGCTCCGCGAGATCCTCGATCGCCGCATCGCCGTGCTCGACGGCTCCTGGGGCGTGCTCATCCACCGCAAGGGGCTGTCCGAGGCGGACTACCGCGGCGAGCGGCTTCGCGACCACGGCCGCGACGTCAAGGGCGACCCGGACCTCCTCAACCTCACGCGGCCGGAGCTCGTCGCGGAGATCCACGACGCCTACTTCGGTGCAGGCGCGGACATCGCGACCACGAACACGTTCACGGCGACCTCGATCGGGCAAGCCGACTACGACCTTCAGCACCTCGCAGCGGAGATGAGCCGTGAGGGGGCGAGGCTCGCACGCGCCGCCGCCGACGCCTGGACCGAGCGCACGCCCGAGCGACCGCGCTTCGTCGCCGGCGCGGTGGGGCCGCTCAACGTCTCGCTCTCCGTGTCGCCGAAGGTCGACGATCCGTCCTTCCGCTCGGTCACGTTCGAAGACGTTCGGGCGAGCTATGCCGAGCAGATCGCCGCGCTCTCCGAGGGAGGCGCCGACCTGCTTCTCGTCGAGACCATCTTCGACACCCTGAACGCCAAGGCCGCGATCGTCGCGGCGGCCGACGTGGCGCCGGAGCTGCCGCTCTGGCTCTCCTTCACCGCCATCGACCGGAGCGGCCGGAACCTCTCGGGCCAGACCGCCGAGGCCTTCTGGATCTCGGTGGAGCACGCAAGCCCGCTCCTCGTCGGCGTCAACTGCTCGCTCGGCGCGAGCGAGATGCGGCCGTTCCTCGAGGGCCTCGCACGCGTCGCCGACACGTACGTCTCCTGCTACCCGAACGCGGGACTGCCGAACGCGATGGGCGAGCACGACGAGCAGCCCGCGGACACGAGCCGCTACCTCCGCGCGTTCGCCGAGGACGGCCTCGTGAACGTGGTCGGGGGATGCTGCGGGACGACGCCCGAGCACGTCCGGCAGATCGCCGCGGCGGTGGAGGATCTCGCGCCCCGGGCACTCCCGGCGAGGGAGCCGCGCACCCGCTGGAGCGGGCTCGAGCCCTTCGAGATCGGCCCGGACACCGGGTTCGTGATGGTCGGCGAGCGGACGAACGTGACCGGCTCGGCGCGCTTCAGGTCGCTCGTCGAGGCTGGCGACCTCGAGGCAGCCGTCGAGGTCGCGCTCGAGCAGGTGCGCAGCGGCGCGAATGCCCTCGACGTGAACATGGACGCCGACCTGCTCGACGGCGAGCGGACGATGACCCGTTTCCTCAACCTGCTCGCAACCGAGCCGGAGGCGGCGCGGCTGCCGATCATGGTCGACAGCTCCCGCTGGTCGGTGCTCGAGGCGGGCCTGCGCTGCCTCCAGGGAAAGGGGATCGTCAACTCGATCTCGCTGAAGGAGGGCGAGGAGCCGTTCCTCGAGCAGGCGCGGAGGGTCCGCCGCTATGGAGCCGCCGTGGTCGTGATGGCGTTCGACGAGCGCGGCCAGGCCGACACGGTCGAGCGCAAGGTGGAGATCTGCGAGCGCGCGTACCGCCTGCTCACCGGGCAGGTGGGCTTCCCGCCCGAGGACATCGTGTTCGATCCGAACGTGCTCGCGGTCGCGACGGGGATCGAGGAGCACGACGAGTTCGCGAAGGCGTTCATCGAGGCGCTGCCGCGGATCAAGGAGCGCTGCCCGGGCGTGCGGACGAGTGGAGGCATCTCGAACCTCTCGTTCGCGTTCCGGGGCAACCAGCACGTGCGCGAGGCGATGCACGCGGCGTTCCTCTACCACGCGATCCGCGCGGGGCTCGACATGGGGATCGTCAACGCCGGCCTGCTGATGGTCTACGAGGACATCGAGCCCGAGCTCCTCGAGCACGTCGAGGACGTGATCTGGAACCGCCGGCCGGACGCGACCGAGCGCCTCGTCGAGCTCGCACGGCGCTTCGAGGGCGCCACGGTCGAACGCGAGGAGGACCTCGCGTGGCGCGAGGCTCCCGTCGCGAAGCGGCTCGAGCACGCGCTCGTGCACGGCATCGTCGACTTCGTCGAGGAGGATGTCGAGGAGGCGCGGCTCGCGGCCGCCCGGCCGCTCGACGTGATCGAGGGCCGCTGATGGACGGCATGCGCGTCGTCGGCGACCTGTTCGGGTCGGGCCGCATGTTCCTGCCGCAGGTCGTGAAGAGCGCACGCGCGATGAAGCGGGCGGTCGGGTATCTGGAGCCGTTCATGGAGGCCGAGCAGGGGGACAGGTCGCGGAGCGCCGGGCGCGTCGTGCTCGCCACGGTGAAGGGCGACGTGCACGACATCGGCAAGAACATCGTCGGCGTCGTGCTCGCCTGCAACGGCTACGAGGTGATCGACCTCGGCGTGATGGTCCCGGCCGAGGCGATCCTCGACGCGGCCGTCGACGAGGACTGCGATCTCGTCGGCCTCTCCGGCCTGATCACCCCGTCACTCGACGAGATGGTCGTCGTCGCGAAGGAGATGGAGCGCCGCGGGATGGTGCTACCGCTGCTCGTGGGCGGGGCGACGACCTCGCGCCAGCACACCGCGGTGCGCATCGCTCCCGAGTACACGCAGCCGACCGTCCATGTCGTCGACGCCTCCCGGGTCATCGGTGTCGTGGGCGCCCTGCTGGACGACGAGCGGAAAGCCGCGCTCGACGCGGAGAACCGGGTCGAGCAGGAGCGGCTTCGTGCGCTTCACGCCGAGCGCGAGCGCAGGCCGCTGCTACCGCTGCGCGCGGCTCGCGAGCGGCGCACGCCGATCAGCTGGCATGCGGACGACCTCGCGGCGCCCGTGTTCACGGGGACGCGAATCGTCGAGCCGCCGCTCGCGGAGCTCCGTGGCTACGTGGACTGGACGTTCTTCTTCCATGCCTGGGACGTGAGGGGCCGCTTCCCGGGCATTCTCGAGCATCCCGAGAAGGGCCCCGCCGCGCGCGACCTGTTCGAGACCGGGAACGCGCTTCTCGACAGGATCGTCGCCGAGGAGCTCTTCACGGCCCGGGGCGTCCACGGCTTCTGGCCTGCGTCTGCGGAGGAGGACGACATCGTGCTGCAAACCGGGAACGGCGACGTCCGCTTCCCGATGCTCCGGCAGCAGGCGGCGCACGACGACTCGCGTCCCAACCGCTCCCTCGCCGACTTCGTCGCGCCCGCCGAGACGGGCCTCGTGGACTGGGTCGGAGGCTTCGCGGTCGGCATCCACGGTGCCGACGAGCTCGCCGACTCCTTCCGGGCCGAAGGCGACGACTACTCGGCGATCATGGCCAAGGCGCTCGCCGACAGGCTTGCCGAGGCGTTCGCGGAATGGCTCCACGAGCGGTCGCGGCGCGCGTGGTACGCCCCCGACGAGCATCTCGGCAACGCCGACCTCGTCGCCGAGCGCTACCGCGGCATCCGGCCCGCATTCGGGTATCCGGCCTGCCCCGACCATACGGAGAAGGCGACGCTGTTCGCGCTGCTCGACGCCGAGGAGGCAGGGGTTGCGCTGACCGAGTCCTACGCGTCGCTTCCCGGGGCCAGCGTGAGCGGCATCTACCTCGGCCACCCGTCGTCCCGGTACTTCGCGGTGGGACGCATCGGCCGCGACCAGGTAGAGGACTATGCGGCCCGGAAGGGCGTCGACCTGGCGACCGCCGAGCGTTGGCTCCGACCGAACCTCGCGTACGATCCTCGCTAGCCGGCGCCTCGCCGGCTCGGCCTGCCGCCGAAGGCCGCAGGAGTACAGTGAGGTTGGTGCGCGCACTCGTCCTGACCCTCACCGCGGCGGTGCTCGTCGCCCCGCACGTCGCCTCGGCAGCGGACGGCGAGCCGCGCAAGGCGCTGACGAAGGAAGGCCAGGCGACGGCGCGTTCGGTGCTCCTTCGACGCGCCGACCTCGGTACGGGGTTCACGCCCGTTGCCCGTCCGAAGGACCAGCGCCTTCCCAAAGGTGCGCGCTGCGGCCCGCTCGACGAGAGCGACCTCACCGTGACGGGCGACGCGGCCTCTCCGGACTTCCGGTTCGCGAAGGACGCGGTCTTCGTCACGGTCGGCTCGACGGCGCAGGTGTACCGGACGCTGCGCGACGCGAATGCGTCGTGGGGGAGGGGGACGACCGCGCAGACCACGAGATGCCTGGCGGACATCGTCCGCCTCTCGGCGGCGCCCGGCGAGAAGATCGCCGTCGTCTCGGCCAGGCGCACGCCCTTCCCGGCCGTCTCGCCCAAGGCGGTGGCGTACCGGCTCGTCGTCGACGTCACGCTTCGCGGCACGCAGCGGGTGCGGGCGTACGTCGACGCCGTGATCCTCCAGCACGGCCGCGTCCAGACCGGCATTCTCTTCACCTCGCTGGGACGCCCCGTGCGGGACGTCGACCGGGTCGCGCTCGCGTCGGTCGTCGCGGCGCGGCTGGCGAAGGCGGGCGGCCCGGGAGGGCCGATCGCCTGAGAGCACCGTCCGGCCGGGGCTACGGCCCGCGGACGGCACTCGCACGGCGATGCGCGAGCACGGCTGACAGGGCGGTCACGCCCTATCGGGACGTGGCCGTTTCGGCCACTAGTCGCGTGCGGCACGCGGGTGCTAGCGTCAGCGCGTGCTCCTCGGAGCGACAGGCCGTCTGTCCCTCCTTCGCCGCAACCGCGGCTTCGCGCTGCTCTTCTGGGCGACGGCCGGCTCGGCGATCGGCACCTACCTCGCGGCGCTCGCGCTCTCGGTCCACGTCTACGACGTCACGGGCTCGGGGCGGTGGCTCGCCGCCCTCCTGATCGCCGACTTCGTCCCGATCGTGCTGATCGGGCTCACGCTCGGGCCCCTTGTCGACCGTCTCTCGCGCAAGCGGCTGATGATCGTCTCGGACCTCGTCCGCGCGCTCACCTTCGTCATCCTCCCGTTCGTCGACGAGCCGGGCGCGATCGTCGCCGTCGCGGCGGTCAACGGCATCGCGACGGGGTTCTTCCGCCCGGCGGTCTGGGCCGGGCTGCCGAACCTCGTCACGGACGACGATCGCGAGCAGGCGACCTCGATGCTGACGACCGTCGAAAACGTCGCCTGGACGCTCGGGCCCGCCGTCGCCGGCCTGCTGCTCGCCTCGAACGGGGTCGACGTCGCCTACTGGGTGAACGCGGTCACGTTCGTCCTCTCCGCGGCGCTCGTCTCGCGGATTCCCGGCGGGATGCTTCGCTCGGAGGACCGGATCACGAAAGGACACTGGCGCGAGTTGCGCGAAGGCCTCGGGCTGGTGGTCAGCTCGCGCCCGCTCGTGACGGTGCTCGTCGTGTGGAGCACCGCGGGCGTTGCGACCGCGTGCATCAACGTCGCCGAGGTGATCTTCGCCAAGCACGACCTCGGGGCGGGGAACATCGGCCTCGGGTTCCTCGTCAGCGCGACCGGCGTCGGGCTCGTGATCGGCAGCTTCTTCGCGGCGACGGCGCTCCGGGCGCTCGGCATGCGCCGGGTCTACCCGGGTGCCCTCGCGCTGATGGCCGCGGGGTTCGGACTCGCCTCGGCGTCGCCGACGATCGTCTTCGCCGCGGTCCTCGCCGCGGTTGCCACGATAGGAAACGGAGCGGCGATCGTCTGCAACCAGGTGCTCGTCCAGCGTGGCGCTCCCGACGCGATGCGCGGGCGTGCGCTCGCGGTGCTGATGTCGACGTACTACGCGATCCTCGGCCTCTCGATGGCGGGCGGCGGCCTGCTCGTCGACTCCGTCGGGGCACGGGCGTCGTGGGCGGTCGCGAGCGGCATCTTCCTCGTCGCCGCGGTGCTCGCCGTCGGGCTCACCGCGGGTCTCCGCGAGGAGCGCGCCCCGGCGGGCGAGCCAAGCGGCATCGAGCGGATCAGGGTGCTGATGGAGGAGATCGACGAGACACGCCAGCGCGAGCAACAGCGAGGGGCCCCGGACGTCGCCGTTCTCGCGCCTCGCGACGCCGAGAGCCGTCTCACGCCGTAGAGTCATCCCCGGTGGCACGCCGCGGCTGGACGCAGGAGGAGCTCGTCACCGGCGTGCTCGCCGGCGACCGCCGGGCCCTCGCGCGCGCGATCTCGCTCGTCGAGGACGGCGAGCCCGTGGGAGCCGCGGTCGTGCGCGAGGTGTATCCGAGAACCGGACGTGCCGCGTCGATCGGGGTCACCGGCCCGCCCGGCGTCGGGAAGTCGTCGCTCGTCAGCGCGCTCGTCGGCCACGCGCGCGCGCTCGAGAAGAGGGTCGGCGTCGTCTCGGTCGACCCCTCGAGCCCGTTCACGCAGGGCGCGCTCCTGGGCGACCGGATCCGGCTCGCCGACCACTTCCTCGATCCCGAGGTCTACATCCGCTCGATGGGAACGCGCGGCCATCTCGGCGGGCTCGCCGAGGCCACGCTCCAGGCACTGCTCCTGGTCGATGCCTCCGGGAAGGACGTCGTCTTCCTCGAGACGGTGGGGACGGGCCAGAGCGAGGTCGAGGTGATCGGCATCGCGGACGTGGTCCTGCTCGTGCTCATGCCCGGCTCGGGCGACGCCGTGCAGGCGCTCAAGGCGGGGATCATGGAGATCCCCGACGTGATCGCCGTCAACAAGATGGACCACCCCGCGGCCAGGACGATGCTCCAGGAGGTGCGCTCGGTGGTCGCGCTCGACCCGGTCCGCGAGCGCCGGCCGCCGATTCTCCTCACCGAAGCGCTCCGCGGCGAGGGCGTGCCCGAGCTGTGGGACGCGCTCGAGGCGCGGCGGGCCGAGCTCCACGCCCGGGGCGAGCTCGACGCGCGGCGCGATCGGAACCTGAGCGGCGAGGTCGAGGTCCTGGCAGTCGCGCGGGTGCGCGAGCTGGTGCGCCGCACGATGCGCGACGACGACGGGGTGCGCGCGCTCGTGGAGGCGGTACAGCGCCGCGAGGTCGACCCGCTCACGGCCGTCGGCGCGGTCGTCGACGCGGTCACGCGGGGAGGTGCGCGGTGAGCGAGCGGCCGACGCTCGACCACCTTCGCGCGGCGCAGGATCGCCTCCACGGCGTCGCACGCGTGACACCGGTCTACTCCTCCGAGACGCTCTCGCGGCTCTCCGACCGGACTGTCCTGCTCAAGGCGGAGAACCTGCAGCGAACCGGCGCGTTCAAGATCCGCGGCGCCTACAACACGATCGCCCAGCTGTCCGCCGAGGAACGCGCCCGCGGTGTCGTGACGGCGAGCGCCGGAAATCACGGGCAGGCGGTCGCCTGGGCGGCACGGGAAGCAGGCATCGCCGCGACGATCGTCGTCCCGGAAGCCGCGCCGATGGCGAAGATCGAGGCGGCGCGCGGCTACGGGGCCGAGGTGGAGCTCGCCGGCGAGGGGTTCGACGACGCGGCCGCGGCGGCCCGGGCGCGCGAGGCCGAGACCGGCGCTACCTTCGTCCACGCCTTCGACGACGTGCGTGTCGTCGCCGGCCAGGGCACGCTCGGCCTCGAGCTCGCCGGACAGCTGCCGACAGGCGGGTCGACGGTCGTGATCCCGGTCGGCGGCGGCGGGCTTGCGGCGGGCATCGCGATCGCGCTCGACGCGCTGCGACCGGAGATCCGCGTCGTCGGCGTCCAGTCGGCCGCCTGCGCGCCGCTCGCGGGGAAGGAGCCCGGCGGCGCCACGATCGCGGACGGCATCGCGGTGAAGCACCCGGGGGAGCTGACGAGCCGGATCCTGGCCGACCTGCTGGACGACGTCGTGGTCGTCGACGACGAGGAGATCTCGCAGGCGATCGTGCTCCTCCTCGAGCGCTCGAAGCTCGTCGTCGAAGGCGCCGGGGCGGCGCCGGTGGCGGCGATCCTCGCCGGTCGCGTGGGCGGCGACGGCCCGGCCTGCGCGATCCTGGCCGGCGGCAACATCGACGCGACGACGATGAGCTCGGTGATCCGGTACGGGATGACCGCCTCGGGCCGCTACCTCGTCGTCGCGCTCCTCATCCCGGACCGCCCCGGCGAGCTCGCGCGCATCGTCGGCCTGATCGCCGACCAGCGGGCGAACATCCTCTCCATCCAGCACCACCGCGAGGGCCGCAACATCGGCGTGCTGGAGACGGAGGCCGAGCTGACGCTCGAGACGCGGGGCGAGGAGCACGCGCAGACGCTGATCCGGGCCCTCGCGGAGGGGGGGTACACCGTACGGCGCCTGCGGTAGGCGTCAGCTCCCGCAGCGGCGGAAGGTGATCGCCGCGGCGCCGCGGGCAAGCCAGTCGGCAATCCCCCCGTCGATCACGGGCCGCGCGTCGAGGCCCCTCGCGCGGAGGATGCTCGCCGCGATCGCTGCGCGCGGCCCCGAATTGCAGATCGTCACGATCGGACGGTCTTCGGGCAGCTCCGGGCAGCACGTCCGCATCAGCCGGTAGGGGACGTTGCGGCTTCCCGTGACGTAGCCCTCGTCGCGCTCGTCGTGCTCGCGGACGTCGATCACGGTCGCGCCCGCCGCGACCAGGGCATCGAGCTCGTCGAGCGCGGCGGCGGCCGTCGTCTCGGGCCCGGCGCCGAGCACGTACCCGGCGACGTCGAGGAGCGCGACCGAGCGTAGCCCGCGGATCGCCCGCTCCGCCTCGGCGGCGTCCGAGGCGAGCACCGTGACCGGTGTCGAGGCGTCGAGGACGAAGCCGGACTTCGTCGAGAAGCTCGTGCCAGACACGGGGACGCTGATCGCCCCGGGCAGGTGTCCCGCGAGGTGGTCGGCGACCGGCCGCACGTCGAGAAGCTGGGATCCTGTGGCCGGCACCGGCAGCTCGTCGACCGCCGGCTGGGCAGGAAGGAACGGGCCGCGGTTGAGCTCGACGATCAGTGCGAGGTTCGGGGGCTTCGGAGTCGACACGGCGGCGGATTCGGCCATGAACGCGTCGAGCTCGGCAATCGAGGCCATGGGATTGAACCGGCGCTCGAAGCCGATCGTGGTCGAGCCGCGCGAGCTCATCGCGACGCCGCACAGCGATCCGGCGATGTGCCCGGGGAAGACCTCGACGCCGTCGGGCAGCTCGAGCAGCCGCCGCAGGGAGTGGAAGAGCCCCTCAGCGCCCTCCATCGCCTCGACGGCGAGGTCGGGGCGGGCCGTGTCGCCGACGAAGAGCGAGTCGCCGGTGAGGACGAGCCACGGCTCGTCGGCGCGCGTCCTGTCGATCACCGCGATGCAGGAGTGCTCGGGCCGGTGGCCCGGCGTGTGGATCGCGCGCAGCGTGACGTTCCCGACGGACACCTCGGCGCCGTCCTCGAGCGCGTCGTACTGGTAGTCGACCCGCGCGGCCGGGTGGATGCTCACGGGGATCCCGAGCTCGAGCGCCAGGCGGCCATGGCCAGACACGTGGTCGGCGTGCGTGTGGGTCTCCAGCGTCCGGACGAGGCGCACGCCCAGCCGGTCTGCCTCGGCAAGGACGCCCTCGATCGCGTAGGGAGGATCGACGACCACGGCCTCGCCCGCCTCCTCGCAGCCGACGATGTACGAGGCGCACCCGAGGTCGTCGTTGAGCATCTGCGCGAACAGCACGGCGCGTCGGACGGTAGCAACGGATGCCGCTATTTCTCTTGAAGTGGCCGGCGGCGCAGGAGGCGCAGCCCCAGGAAGCTCCCCACGATCACGACGAGCCCGACCACGCCGGCGGCGAGGGCGCGGCCGAGATGCTGAGAAGGAGCCTCGTTCGCCGCCGCGGGGAGGACGGTGAGCCCCGCCTCCCAGCGCACGCTCTCCCCGTCGTCGTACTCCTGAACGGCACTGAACACCTCCGTGCCGGCGCGGGTGCGCGCCGTGACCGCGAGCGGGAACGAGACGACGGCTCGTCCCTCGATCCGGCCGCCCGTCCAGCGCGCCGTCTCGGGCGTCAGCTCGAGCCTCCACCCGGGCGGCGGGGGCGCCGACTCGAGCTCCACGCCCGGCGGCGCCGTCACCTCGACGGCGATCGTCGCGTGCGGCGGTCGCTCGTTCGGCGTCTCGAAAGCGACCCTCGTGGTCGCGTCGGCGTCGACGAACGGCGGGGACATCGTGACGTGCGCCCCGCCGTTCGCCGGAAGCGCCAGCGACGCCGCGAGGGCCGCAACGGCGGCCGAGGCCCGGCGAGACCGGTGAGGGTTCCGTAAGGCCCTGCTCGGGGGCGTTTTCGGAGGGGCGATTCGGGGAATCAAAGGCGAAGCGGACGTCCGTCCACTCACCGGACGGCTCGACGAAAGGAGGATCCGATGAGGATAACCACGCGTGCTCTGGTGGCCGCGGTTGTCGCCGGCTCCTTCGCCGTGCTCGCGGCCGGGTGCGGCGGAGGCGGCGCAGGAGGCGACGAGGGTGGGCCGATCGACCAGGTGATCACGATCAACTGGGGGACGGAGCCGCCGTCTCTCGACCCGGGGCTCGCCACGGACACCACGTCCGCGGACGTGCTCCTGAACATCATGGACCCGCTCGTGAAGCTCGGCGACGACCTCGAGCCGGTGCCAAACCTTGCGGAGTCCTGGGACATCTCGGAGGACGGCAAGACGGTGACGTTCCATCTGCGCGCGGACGGTCGCTGGACCAGCGGCGACCCCGTCACCGCGCACGATTTCGAGTGGTCGTGGAAGCGCACGATCTCCCCCGACCTGGCCGCGGACTACGCCTACCAGTTCTTCGGGATCGCCGGCGCCTCCGAGTACAACTCCTGCAAGAGCGGCTGTGCTGCGATGCGCGACGAGGTCGGCATCAGGGCGCTCGACGATTCGACCCTGCAGGTAACGCTCACCTCGCCGCAGCCGTGGTTCGTGCAGCAGGCGGCGCACACGTCCTTCCTCGCCGTGCACCGTCCCACGGTCGAGCAGTTCGGCGACAATTGGACGGAGCCCACGAACATCGTCACCAACGGACCGTTCGAGCTCGCCCGCTGGGACCACAACTCCCGGCTCGACCTCGTCAGGTGGGACGACTGGCGCGATGCCGGCTCGGTGAAGCTCGAGCGGATCAACGGCCGGATGATCTCCGAGGGCACGACCGCCGTGCAGGCGTTCGAGGCCGGCGAGATCGACATGACCGCGGGGCTTCCGCCCGAGGAGCTGCCACGGCTCAAGGACACCGAGGCCTACAGCCAGTACCCGGGCCTCGGCACCTACTACTACGGCTTCAACGTCGAGCAGATCACCGATGTGAAGCAGCGCCGCGCGATGTCGATGGCGATCGACCGGCAGAGCATCATCGACAACATCGCCCAGGCCGACCAGTTGCCGGCCACGGGCTTCACGCCGGAGGGCATGCCGGGGTTCGACACGCTCAACCCCGACTCGCCGTGGTTGCCGGCGTCCGGCGACATCGACCAGGCGAAGGAGCTGATGGCCGAGGTCGCCAACCCGAAGACGGACGTCACGCTCCTCATCAACGACTCGCCGGGGCACCGCGAGATCGCCGTTGCGGTGCAGGCGATGTGGAAGCAGCTCGGGCTCGACGTGACGATCCGCCAGCAGGAGTGGGCCCAGTTCCTCGAGTTCCTCGGCCCGCCGCCGGACGCCTCGGTCGACGTGTACCGGCTCGGGTGGATCGGCGACTACGTCGACGCGATGAACTTCCTCGAGCTTTGGACATGCAAGTCGGGGAACAACAACTCGAACTACTGCGACCCGGAGTACGACGCGCTCGTCGCGGAGGCGCGCCAGACGGCGGACAACGACGATCGCTACGAGCTCTACGGAGAGCTCGAGGACAAGCTGCTCGGCGAGGACGGCGCCGTCCCGATCACGCCGATCTACTGGTACACGTACGTCCAGCTCGAGAGGCCGACGATCAAGGACTCCCTGAACGTCAACCTCCTCAACCAGACCGACTACTCGAAGGTCGAAGAGGTCGAGGCGGGCTAGAAGCGCCCGAGGGCGGCGGCCTTCGCGGCCGCCGCCCGGCCTTCGCTCCCCGGCCACCCGAGACATGACGCGCCTGATCGTCCGCCGGGTGCTCTGGACGGTGCCGGTGATCCTGCTCGTGATCCTGATGACCTTCGTCCTCATGCGGCAGATCGAGGGCAACCCGTTCCGGCATTCCGAGCGGGCGATACCCGAGTCGATCCAGCAGAACCTCGAGGAGAAGTACGGGCTCGACGACCCGTGGTACGTGCAGTACCTCCGCTACGTGAAGGGCGTGGTCACGCTCGACCTCGGCCCGTCGCTCGTGCTCCGCAACCGCGATGTCAACGACATCGTCCGGGAGCACTTTCCCCCGTCGCTCGAGCTCGGTGCGCTCGCGATGGCGTTCGCGCTCGTGTTCGGCATCCCGCTCGGCCTGCTCGCGGCCCTGCGCGCGAACAAGTGGCCGGATTACACGGCGATGGTCGTCGCGAACGTCGGCTTCGCCGTCCCGAGCTTCCTCGTCGCGACGCTGCTCATCTACTTCTTCGCCGTTCGCTGGGGCGACGTCTTCGACGTCCCGACGAGTGGCTGGGAGTCGTGGCAGAGCAAGGTCCTACCCACGATCGCCCTCGGTCTCGGGCCGATGGCCTACTTCGCCCGGCTGACGCGCGGCTCGGTGCTCGAGACGCTCCAGCAGGACTACATCCGCACCGCACGCGCGAAGGGCCTCCGGCGGCGTCGTGTGGTGGTGGTCCACACGCTCCGCAACTCGCTGATTCCGGTCGTCACGGCGGCCGGGCCGATCCTCGGCTTCCTGATCACGGGCTCGTTCGTGATCGAGCAGATCTTCGCGATCCCGGGGATCGGCCGGTACTACGTGACGGCGGTCACCGCGCGCGACTACTCCGTCGTAATGGGGCTGACGGTGCTGCTCGCGCTCATCGTGATCGTCGCGAACATGGTCGTCGACATCCTCTACGGGATCCTCGACCCGCGAACGCGCGAGGCTCGGTGATGTCGACGACGCCGCACCAACGGCGCGCGCTGCTCTCGCCGCTGCGCCTGCGGAGGGAGCGCCGCTACCCGGAGCTGCCCAATGGCGTGCCGGGCGAGGCCGGCACGCCGGTGCGCGCCTCGAGCCTATGGCGGGACGCGTGGTACCGCTACATCCGCAACCGGGCGGCGGTGATCGCGGGCGTCGCCTTCCTCGCGCTCCTCGCCTACTGCCTCGTCTGGCCGCTCGTCTCGCCGTACGACCCGTACGAGGTGGACTTCTCGCAGGCGAGCGAGAGCCCGTCACTCGCGCACCCGTTCGGGACCGACCAGTTCGGGCGCGACCTGTTCACGCGCACGGCGCTCGGCGGTCGCGTCTCGATCGGGATCGGCTTCGCCGCGACGCTCGTGATCCTCTCGATCGGGGTCGCCTACGGAGCGATCGCGGGCTTCCTCGGCGGCTTCGTCGACAACACGCTGATGCGGATTCTCGACGCGCTCTACGGTCTGCCGTACCTGCCGTTCGCGATCATCGTCCTCGCAATCTTCGGCGGCGGCAACTTCTGGACGATGGTCGTCGCGCTGTCGATCGCGTCCTGGTTCACCACGGCCCGGATCGTGCGCGGGCAGATCATCACGCTCAAGGAGAACGACTACGTCCGGGCGGCGCACGCGGTCGGCGCGCGCTGGCTCCGCGTCCTCGGGCGCCACCTGCTGCCGAACACGCTCGGCGTGCTCGTGATCGCGGTCTTCCTCGAGCTCCCCGGGGTCATCCTCGGCGAGGCGTTCCTCTCGTTCATCGGGCTCGGCATCAGCCCGCCCGACGCGTCCTGGGGCTCGATGGCGCAGGACGGCTATCGCGCCTACCGGACGTCCCCTCACATCATCATCGTCCCCTCCGTCGCGATCGCGTACCTCATCCTCTGCGCGAACTTCATCGCCGACGGCCTTCGCGACGCGCTCGATCCGAGGACGAGGGAGACATGAGCGCGCCACTCCTCGAGGTGCGCGACCTGCGCACGCACTTCTTCACGCGCGAGGGCGTCGTGCGGGCGGTCGACGGCGTCAGCCTCTCGGTCGACCGCGGGCGGACGCTCGGTCTCGTCGGCGAGTCGGGCTGCGGGAAATCGGTCACCGCGCTCTCGATCATCGGCCTGATCCCGAAGCCGCCGGCCCGCATCGTCGGGGGTGAGGTGATCTTCGACGGTCGGGACCTGACGAAACTCTCCGAGCGGGAGCTCGAGGACGTGCGCGGCGAGAGGATCGCGATGATCTTCCAGGACCCGATGACGTCGCTCAACCCGACGCTCACGATCGAGACCCAGCTCGTCGAGACCATCCGCCGGCACAACGACGTCTCGAAGCGCGAGGCGCGGCGCCGGGGGATCGAGCTCCTCGACGAGGTGGGGATCCCGAATCCCGACGCGCGCATCCGCGACTATCCCCATCACCTCTCGGGCGGCATGCGCCAGCGCGTGATGATCGCGATCGCGCTCTCGTGCGAGCCCGACCTCCTGATCGCCGACGAGCCGACGACGGCGCTCGACGTCACCGTGCAGGCGCAGGTGCTCGACCTGCTCGACGAGCTGCGCCGCGAGCACGACATGGCGATGATCGTGATCACGCACGACATGGGGGTCATCGCGGAGGTCGCAGACCAGGTGGCGGTGATGTACGCCGGCCAGATCGTCGAGCAGGCGAGCGCCGTGGAGCTGTTCGCGCGCCCCGAGCATCCCTACACCGAAGCCCTGCTCGGCGCGCTGCCGCAGCTCGAGGACGCCGCCTCGCGCGCGGGACGACTGACCGCGATCCCGGGGCGGCCGCCGTCGCTCCTCGATCCACCCGAGGGCTGCCGCTTTGCCGCGCGCTGCCCGTACGCCGGCGAGCCGGACGGGTGCGCCGAGCACCCGCCCGAGCTCCGCGAGCTGCGACCCGGGCACCTCGTGCGCTCCGAGCATCCCGCGAGCGAGCGCGCTCGCTCACGTGAAGGAGCGCCGGCATGAGCGCGCTCTTGGAGGTGCGCGATCTCGTCAAGCGGTTTCCCGTGAAGCGGGGCCTGTTCTTCGAGCGGACGGTCGACTACGTCGATGCCGTCGCCGGTGTCAGCTTCGACATCGCCGCGGGCGAGACGCTCGGGCTCGTGGGCGAGTCCGGGTCGGGCAAGTCGACGACCGGCTTCTGCGTCCTCCAGCTGATGCGGCCCACGAGCGGCTCGGTGCGCTTCGAGGGCCGCGAGCTGACCGAGCTCTCGGGGGAGGAGCTACGCCGCGTGCGCCGCAATGCGCAGATCGTCTTCCAGGACCCGTACTCGTCCCTCGACCCGCGCATGACCGTCGGCAACATCGTCGCCGAGCCTCTCGTCGTCCACGGGGTCGGCACGCGACGGGATCGCCGGGCGCGCGTGCGCGAGCTCCTCGACGTCGTCGGCTTCGACCCGATGTACGTCAACCGCTACCCGCACGAGTTCTCGGGCGGCCAGAGACAGCGCATCGGCATTGCCCGGGCGCTTGCGCTCTCGCCGCGGCTGATCGTCTGCGACGAGCCCGTCTCTGCGCTCGACGTCTCGATCCAGGCGCAGATCATCAACCTGCTCAAGGACCTGCAGGCCGAGTTCGGGCTCGCCTATCTCTTCATCGCCCACGACCTCGCCGTCGTGCGCTCGGTCAGCGACCGGATCGCCGTGATGCACCGCGGCCGCATCGTCGAGAGCGGCCCTGCGAAGCAGGTCTACGAGCATCCGCAGGTGGCGTACACGAAGGCGCTGCTCGCGTCCGTCCCCGTCCCCGACCCGGGCCGGATGCAGGAGCGCAAGGCGGAACGGCGCCGGCTGCAAGGCGCCGTCGCGATGTGAGAGCGCTCGCCGTCGCGCTCGCCGTCGTCTGTGGGGGCGCGGTCGTGGGGGCGCTCGCCTCGGCGGGAGCCTCCACGCCGGCAGCCGCCTGGGAGCGTGTCGCGTCTCTCTCGCAGCGACGAAGCTACGCCGCGGCCGCGGCGACCGGCGGCCGCATCTACGTCGCGGGCGGGATGGTGGGGGAGACCGGGCGGCCGCTCGCCACCGTGTCCCGCTACGACCCCCGGGGCGACGCCTGGACGACGCTGGCGCCGCTCCCGGTACCGACGCGGTCCGCAGCCGGCACGGCTTTTCGCGGCAGGTTCGTCGTCGCCGGCGGCACGACCGCCGCGGGCAACGTCACGAGCGTGCTCGAGCTCGACCCGCGCGGCGGGCGGTGGAGGGCGCTTGCGCCGCTCCCCGCCCCGCGCTTCAACCACCGGCTTGTCGCACTGGACGGCCGCCTCTACGCGCTCGGAGGCTACGCCGAGGGGCGCGAGCGGCGCGACGTCTTCGTCCACGAGCGGGCCGCCAACCGCTGGCGGCGCGGGACGCCGCTGCCGCGCGCCGTGCACGCGTTCGGCGCCGTGGCGTTCCAGGGAGAGCTCTGGGTCGTCGGCGGCCGGCGCGGCGAGCGGGTGCTGCGCGAGGTCTGGATCTTCGACCCGCGTACCGGTCGCTGGCGCGCCGGGCCGGCGCTCCCCGAGCCGATGGAGTTGCTCGGGCTCGCCGTCGACGGCGATCGCCTCCACGCGGTCTGGGAGTCGACCTACCAGGTCTACGACGCCGGGACGGGGCGTTGGCGCGACGGGCCGGCGCCGGAGGTGCCGAGGCATGCGCTCGCGGCGTTCGTGGTCAGCGGGTCGCTGTACGCGATCGGTGGCTGCACGACGGCGCTCCGGGACAGCCCGGTCGTGGAGCGGCTACGGGTCGGATGAGTCCACCGGTGTCGGACTTCAGTCCGACACCTCCGGCTCGGGGGCGCGGTGGAGGTACGTCGGTGTCCGACTGAAGTCGGACACCTGCTCGGGAAGGTGGCTGGGGCTCTGAGGCCCCGCAAGCGGGGCCTCAGAGCCCCAGATGCTTCGCAATCACCATCCGCTGCACCTCGTTCGTGCCCTCGCCGATCTCGAGGATCTTCTGGTCGCGGTAGAGGCGCGAGATCGGGAACTCGTCCATGAACCCGTAGCCGCCGTGGATCTGGAGGGCCTGGTTGACGACGCGGTGGGAGAGCTCCCCCGTGTAGAGCTTCGCCATCGCCGCCTCGAGCGCGAACGGGCGGCCCTGGTCCTTGAGCCACGCCGCCTTGGAGACGAGCTGCCGGCCGGCCTCGATCTCGACCGCCATGTCGGCGAGCTTGAACGCGACGGCCTGGAACTTTCCGATCTGCTTGCCGAACTGCCGACGCTCCCGTGCGTAGGCGTCGGCGAGGTCGTAGGCGCCCTGCGCCAGCCCGACGCCCATCGCGGCGACCGAGATGCGGCCCCCGTCGAGGATCTCGAGGAACTGGTGGAACCCTTCTCCTCGTGGCCCGAGGAGGTTTCCCTCCGGGACGGCGCAGTCGGCGAACGTGAGCTCGCGCGTGTCGGAGGCCTTCCAGCCCAGCTTGTGCAGCGGCCCGGAGATCTCGTAGCCGGGCGTACCGTTCTCGACCACGATGTTCGAGATCTCGTCCTCACCCGTGCGCGCGGTAATGGTCACGCCCCACGTGAGCTCGGTGCCGGCGTTGGTGATGAACATCTTCGACCCGTTGACCACCCACGAGCCGTCGCGCAGCTCCGCCGTCGTGCGGGTCGCCCCCGCGTCGGAGCCCGCGTCGGGCTCCGTGAGGCCGAACGCCGCGAGCTTGCGCCCCGAGGCCAGGTCGGGGAGCCACCGCTCCTTCTGCTCGTCCGAGCCGAACAGGTTGATCGGCATCGTGCCGAGCGAGGTGTGCGCGGCGACGGTGATCGCCACCGACGAGTCGATCCGCGTCAGCTCCTCGATCGCGATCGCGTACGAGACGGTGTCGCCGCCCGCGCCGCCGTAGCGCTCGGAGATCGGGATTCCCATCAGACCGAGCTCCGCCAGCTCGCGGACGAGCTCGACCGGGAAGCGCGCCTCCCGGTCGAGCTCCTCCGCGACGGGGGCGACGCGCTCGCGTGCGAACGCCCGCACCGTGTCCCGGATCAGCTCCTGCTCTGAGGTCAGGTCGAGGTCCACGCCGCGCGGGATCGTAGCCGCACCTCGCGCGCCCCTATCGCTGCAGACCTTCGTCGGCGCGCTAGTCGCGGGGCTTGAGGCCGGACGGAAGTGCAAGGCGCACGCCGAGCTTCCCGAGGGCCGCGTGGAGATCGAGGAAGTCGTCGCGCTGCGCAAGTGCGGCGGCCGACCGATCGTCCGCTCGTTCCGCGATCATGCGCCCGTGGTACTTGAAGTACCAGGCCGCGGCGCTCGTCAGCGCGTCGAGTTCGTGCGCGTCGAGCGCGTCGACGGACCCCGGCGCGGCAAGCCCGAGGGTTTCGACCGGCTGCACGGACATGCTGCGACAGTACCGGGCACACCGGTCGGATTCGTCGCGGAAGTGCGCCGAGATTGAGCCGGAAGCGCAACGCCCCGGCGGTCGATCCGAGGCTCGCGGCGCTTGCCGCCGTCCTCGACGAGCACGCCGGCCGCTACGCGGGCCTGAGGCCGGGCGCGACGAACGTTGCGGACTACCTCGCCACGTCTACCACGCAGGCGGACGAGGAGACGCTGACCGAGCCGATCCTCGCCCGTATCGTCGAGCGCGTGCTCGGCTTCCCGACCGGCGCCTACTTTCCCCAGCTGGGCAAGAGCGGGCTCAAGCCCGACTTCACGCCGATCGACGTCATCGCGCACCCGTTCGTGCTCGACGCGAAGGGATCGAACGAGGGCTTCGGCGCGCGTCACGTGGCCCAGATCCAGTCGTACGTCGGCCAGCGGTCACTCCGCTACGGCATCCTCTTCAACCTGCGCGAGCTGCGCGTCTACCGGAAGGGCTCGAAGGCCCACGAGGCGGCGCTCTCCTTCCCGGTCCTGCCTTTGTGGCACGTCGCACGTGGGGAGGCGCTGCCGGGGCCCGAGATCGACGCATTCCTTGCGTTCTGCGAGGCGTTCGGCTACCGGGAGCTCGACACGGTCGGGAAGATCCGGCACATCCGGGAGCAGCCCTCGTGGTCGATGCGGCTCGAGGCGGGCGAGCAAGTAACGGTCGACGTCGAGTTCCTCGTCGAGCAGCTCCGCCTGCTGGCGAGTGACCTCGCACGGGACGCGGACTCGTTGACCGCCGACCTCGAGCTCTACCTTGCCGCCTCCCCGGGGCGCGAGGAGCGTCTCCTCCACGAGCTCGAGCAGATCGCGCTCGACGTCGAGCCGGGCGCAAACCTCGACGAGTTGCCCAGAGACGCCGTCGCCTGGCGCTCTGCGGGAGGGATCGCCGAGCGCGTCTGGCGTCAGTACCTCCTCCGCGTCGCCTATCTCTCGTTGACGCGGACGCTCCTGTACCGCGCCTGGGAGGACGTGCAGTTCGTCGACGAGGCGCTGTACGACGGCGGCTTCGACGACGTCTACACGCAGATGCGCGAGAGCGTCCGCGACGTGCTGAAGCGCGCGATGACCTTCGGCTCGGAGCGCTACCGGACCCTGTTCGCGGCCTCGAACAACTACGAGTGGTACACGCCGTCCGAGCCCGTGCTGGTGGACGTCCTCTACCGCCTCGGCGCCGTCCCGCTCGGACGGCTCGACCAGGACGCGCTCGGCGCCCTCTACGTCTCGTACGTCGGCGAGATCGACCGAGACCGGCTGGGTCAGTTCTTCACACCGCGCGACGTCGTGCGCTTCATGCTCGACCGCGCCGGGTTCGTCGGCCCCGGTGGCCTGTTCCGGATCGAAGGCGACGAGCGAAAGCCGGTACGGCTCTTCGACTTCGCGACCGGCTCGGGCGGCTTCCTCGTCGAGGCGGCCCGCCGGCTGGTCGACGACTCGGGGATCGCGGACGACGACGTGCGCGGTCTCGGCGAGGCGCTCACCGCCATCACCCGCGGCTTCGCGGGCGGCGAGATCAGCCCGTTCCCGTACTACCTCACCGAGATCAACCTCCTGCTCCAGGTCTCGCGCCTCCTCGGCCGCCTGAAGCTGCGCCACGTCGAACCGCCCACGTTCGTGCTCGGCGTCCTCCGCACCGACAGCCTCGCGACGCGCGGGACGTCTGCGGCCAGCCTTCCGGTCGGGGCGAAGCTCCGCAAGGACACCGCGGAGCTCGTCGAGGACGACATCTACGACGTCGTGCCGGTGGAGGCCGAGAAGCGCGGCGCCTACGAGGAGTTGAAGCACGACGGGACGTTCGACCTCGTGGTGGGGAACCCGCCGTACGTCGCCGAGGCGAACAACAAGCCGCTCTTCGACCGCCTTCGCGCGATCCCCGCCTGGAAGGGCACGTACCGGGGGAAGACCGACTACCTCTACTACTTCCTGCTCCTCGCGGTCGAGAAGCTGCGGCCCGGCGGCACGCTCTGCGTGATCGTCCCCGCGGGCTGGATGAACGCCGGAAACGCGGACTTCCTCCGCGAGCGCCTCGCTGCCGAGCTCACGCTGCGCGAGCTGTACCTGTTCGGGAGCTACCGCGTGTTCGCGGCCGACCAGGGGCCGGCGCCGACGCCGACGGTCGAGAGCGCGATCCTCGTGGCGACGAAGGGACCGGCGCCGAAAGCGCACAAGCTTCGCGTCGTTGCGCTCGAGGACGAGGCCTCGGTCGGCGGGATGACGCGCGCGGAGCTCCTCGACGAGATGGCGAGCCGGTTCGCCGGACGGCGCGGCCGCCGCCGCGGCATCCACGTCCACGAGCTCGCGCAAGCGGCGCTCCGCGGCGACGTGCCCTGGCCGGTGAAGTTCGGGTCGCGCGACGTCGCGGCGCGTGCGGTGGCGCACCTCGCCGGACGTCTCGCCGATCCTGCATCGGCCGTCGAGCCGCTCGCGGAGTCCTGGAAGGTTTTCCAGGGCATCCAGACCGGTGCGGATGCCTAAACCCGGCGGATCGAACGGCGGTTGAGTGCCCCCGACCGCGACGCGCTCGGGCGAAACGGCCTCGAGATCGGAGCGCCGATCCTCGAGCTACCGCTCGCCGCATCCCGCGAGGCGCCGTGGAGCGATCACCCGGAGACGCTCGTCCGCTCACCCGAGTCGCGGGCGCTCCTCTACGGCGCGATCGACGCCGACGACTCGGCGTGGCTGGTCGTGATCAGGCGTGATCCCCCGGCGGCCGTGCTCGAGGCGCTCGAGCCTGCGAAACCTCTGCTCGCGACGCGCGCCGAGATCGCACGGAATCCCAGGCGCCACTGGTACGAGGCGGCCTGGCCGCGCTCGAAGGCCGACATGTGCGCGCCGAAGGTGATCGCTCTCTACCGCACCGACCGCGGCCGCTTCGCGCTCGACGAGACGGGCGAGTGGCAGCCGTCGATCAAGTCGACCCTCGTTGTCGGCCGCGACGCGGACGCGCCGGTTGCCTACCTGTGCGGGCTCCTGAACAGCGAGCTGCTCGACCTCTGGTACGCGGTGCGGGGGAAGACGCCCTGGCACGTTCGGCGTAACTACGAGCCGAAGCGGATGAACGAGATGCCGTATCGAAGGCCCGAGGGCGACCCGCGGGCCGACGAGATCGCCGCTGTCGTCCGCGAGATCGCCGCGAACCGGCTCGCGCTCCTGCCGCACCGCACCGTCGTCCGCGACCTCGGCCGCACCGTGAAGGACCCGTGGCGCACAGGCCCCGTCGTCGTCGACCGCCCGGCGCTCGTCACGACGCTCCCGGCGAAGGAGACGGTGTCGGTCCGGCTCGATCCCGCGCTGACGATCGAGGGCACTCCGGCGGGGGAAGGCGCGTCGCGCCGAGCCCGCCGCGCTCGCGTTCCGGCGCGGCGCCACGGAGACCGGCCGCGTCGTCGGCGAGGGTCGGCGGCTCGACCTCCTGCACGAGATCGTCGGCGAGGGAGCCGTCGACGACGTGGGCGCGGTCCTCCTGCCGCGTGACCTCGACGCGTTCGAGGCGGCGGCCGAGCGACGCGTGGCGAGCGTGCAGCGCCTGCTCGACGAGGGCCGCGAGAAGGCCGAGCGGGTCGAGCGGCTCGTCTGCGCGCTCTACGGACTCGACTCCGAGCTCACGGAGGCCGTCGTCGCGCACGCGGTCGAGCGAGCGGATCGACGCAGGCTGCCCGTCGACCAGTAGCCTCGTGTCGTGACGGGCGAGCTCGACCGGAAGGCGATGGCGACGCTGTCGGGCGGCCATCTCTCGGTGGACATGGCGTCGGGCGCCGTTCCCGCGCTGCTTCCCTTCCTCGCCGACGAGTTCGACCTCTCGTACGCCGCGACGGGGGCGCTGATGCTGGCGGTCCTTCTCTCCTCGTCGCTCCTGCAGCCGCTCTTCGGGCTCTGGTCCGACCGGCGCGGGGCGACGTGGCTCCTGCCCGGCGGCGTCGCGCTCGCGGGGCTCGGCACCGGTCTGGCTGCGGTCGCTCCGAGCTACGCCTTCGTCGTGGCGCTCCTCTTTGCAGCGGGCATCGGCGTCGCCGCGTACCACCCGGAAGGCGCCAAGTTCGCCGCGTACGCGAGCGGACGCAAGCGCGCGAGCGGCATGTCGTACTTCAACGTCGGTGGAAACGTGGGCTTCGCGCTCGGGCCGCTCCTGATCACGCCGCTCGCGATCTGGTTCGGGCTGGTCGGGGGGCTGATCGCGATGGCGCCGGTGATCCTCTACGCGTTCGTTCTGCAACGCGCGCTGCCCGGCCTGCGCCGCACCGTCCCTCCCTCGGCCGCCCGCCGCGCCGCGTCCGGTGTCGACGACCGCCGCGCGATGTTCCTCCTCGCCGTCGTGATCGTCCTCCGTGCCGTCGTCTGGTTCGCGCTGCTCACGTTCATCCCGCTCTGGATCCTCGCCAACGGCGGCACGAAGGCCGACGGGGGACGCGAGCTCGCGCTCATGCTCGTCGCCGGCGCAGCCGGGACGCTCGTCATGGGGCCGGTTGCCGATCGAGTCGGCCTGCGGCGGACGCTGCTCGTGACCCAGGTCGCGCTGCCGTTCCTCGTCGTCGTCGCCGTCGTCGCCGCGGGCGGTGTCGTCGCGACGGTCGCGCTGATGCTCGTCGGCTTGTGCGTCGTGAGCACGTTCCCCGTCACGATGGTCCTGAGCCAGCTCTACCTACCGCGCCACGTGGGCATGGCGAGCGGGCTCACGATCGGCCTCGGAATGGGGCTCGGCGGCGTCGCCGCCGTCGCCCTCGGCGTCGTCGCGGACGCGGTCGACCTGCAGACCGCGCTCTATGCGGCCGCTGTCGCGCCCGCGATCGGCAGCGTCGTCTGCTTCTTCCTCCCGGCCCCCGCGCGGCGTGCGCTGCCCGTCGAGCCTGCGCCCGCGGCGATCGTCTAGGCTTGATCCGATTGAACGGTCAGTCAACGAGGAGACGACGATGACGGTACAGGAGTTCTTCGCCCAGTTGCCGGAGAAGGCCGATCCCGCGAAGACCGCCGGGATGAACAACACGTACGTGTTCGACGTCGACGGCGTCGGGCAATGGACGGTCGCCGTCCAGGACGGTGCGGTGAGCGTCACCGAGGGTGCCGGCGCCGCCGATTGCACGATCTCGGCGAGCGAGGAAACTCTTGTCAAGATCGCGAACGGCGAGGCGAACCCCACCACCGCCTACATGACCGGGAAGCTCAAGATCTCCGGCGACATGGGCGCCGCGCTCAAGCTGCAGAAGCTCTTCTGAGCGTGGCTTCGCCCGCCGCCCCCGCGGCGGATCCACGCTAGGGTCCCGGCGTGCCGTGGGCAGTCGCAGCAGTCGTCCAGTGGGGCATCAACGTGCTCGGGCTCATCGTCGCCGACTGGGCGTTCGGCGGCCTCACGATCGGACGCTGGGGGCCGCTGCTCCTCGCGGGTGCCGTGCTCGGGCTCGCGAACGTGTTTCTCAAGCCGCTCGTCACCTTCATCGCGCTGCCGCTGATCCTGCTGACCTTCGGGATCGCGTACTTCTTCGTCAGCGTCGTCATGCTGCTCTTCACGGAGTGGGTCGTCCCGGACTTCTCGATCGACGGCTTCTGGACGTACGTCGGCGCGACAATCGTCATCTGGCTCGTCAACTGGCTCGTCTCGCAGCTCGTCTGGTCGGTCGCCGACAACCGGCCCTGACCGACACGTAAGGATCGTCTGAGGGGCCTGGGCTTTCGGAGGACGGGGCGGTAGGGTCGCGCGCAGTGGGCCGCGTCCTCGCTCTGACAGGCGCGGTGCTCGTGAGCGCCCTCGCGCTCTCGAGCGCGGCGCTGGCAGCTCCCGGTCTCCGGGTGGGCGTCACCGACGACGCGTGGCTCGAGTTCGGGCCCGGCACCCTCGCGGAACGGATCGGCGCTCTCGAGCAGATGGGCGTCGAGGTCGTCCGCGTCACGCTCGACTGGCACGAGATCGAGGCGGAGCAGGGATCGTACGACTGGGCCCGGGACGGCATGCTGCTCGATGCTCTGCGGGGCGCCGGCATTGCGCCGATCGTCGCGATCTGGGGGACGCCCTCGTGGGCGAACGGCGGCAGGGGCCCGAACGTCCCACCGGCCGAGGCGGCGTCCTTCGCGTCCTTCGCACGTGCGGCAGCGGAGCGATTTCCCTGGGTCACGCGCTGGATCGTGTGGAACGAGCCGAACCAGCGGCGCTGGCTGCTCCCGCCCTCGCCCGCGCTCTACGTCACGAAGCTCCTGAACCCGGGCGGCGCCGCGATCAAGGACGTGATCCCCAAGGCCTCGATCGCCGGGGGCGCGACCGCGCCGCGGGGGGCGAGCGGAGGCACCTCCCCCGTCGACTTCATTCGCGGGATGGGCCGCGCCGGAGCGCGCCTCGACGCGTTCGCCCACCACCCGCATCCGCTCTCCCCGGCGGAGACGCCCTTCGCCGGCGGCTGCTCGTGGTGCGAGACGATCTCCCTGGCCAACCTCGAGCGCCTGCTCGACGAGGTGCGAGATACCTTCGGGGCGCGCACGCGGATCTGGCTCACCGAGCTCGGGTACCAGACGAACCCGCCGGACCGGATCCTCGGCGTGACGTGGGCGAAGCAGGCGCGCCACGTCGCGGAGGCGCAGCGTCGGGCGTACGAGGCGAGCCGCGTCGACGTGCTCGTTCAGTACCTCGTCCGCGACGAGCCGAAGCTCGGTGCGTGGCAGAGCGGCCTCGAGACGATCTCCGGGGCCGTCAAGCCGTCACTCGCCGCTTTCTCGCTGCCGCTCGCGCAGGTCTCGCGGAAGGGCTCGGCGACGAAGGTGTGGGGGCAGGTGCGCCCGGGCCAAGGCCCGCGCGCGTACGTGCTGCAGCGTCGCGCCGGGGCGGCGTGGGCTCGGGTGGGCGCCGGAGGGCAAACCTCGGCACGCGGGTTCTTCACGCGGACGATCCGTGCCGAGCGGGGCGCGCAGCTGCGGCTCTACGATCCCGCGACGCGGCGTGCGAGCCCGACGTTGATCGTCACGTAGCGCCCCCGCTGCCGGTGAGATAGGGTCGCGGCGTGATCCGGCTGATCGTCAGGACGGTCGTCGCCCTCGCCGCGAACGCGATCGGGCTCGTCGTCGCCGCGGCCGTCCTCGACGGGTTCGAGATCAACGTCGCGTCGTTCGTCGTCGCGGTCGCGATCTTCACCGTCGTGTTCGCCGTGCTGACACCGTTCCTCGCGGTGCAGCTCCGGCGGCTCGGGAACGGCGCGATGGGCGCGACTGCCCTCGTCGCGACGCTCGTCTCGCTGATCGTCACCGACCTGCTCTCGGACGGGTTCACGATCAGCGGCGTCGGCACCTGGGTCGCGGCCGCGGTGATCGTCTGGCTGGCGGCTCTGGTCGCAGCCTTCGTGCTCCCCTTCCTCGGGCTCAAGAAGTACCTCGACGAGCGCCGCGCCGCCTGACGCGCTCCCGACCGGGCCGAGATCGGGGCGACCGGGACGAGCGCGAGCGCGGGCCTCAAGCGCCGGTGTCGCGCGCGCCCGGCGCCCAGGCGGGCGGCCGCCGCTCGAGGAACGCGCGAAGACCTTCCTGTCCCTCCTCGCTCGTACGCCGCTCGGCGATCCGGCGCGCGGTGTCCGGGCCGTCCGGCCGCTCGAGCACGAGCCGCTTCGCGTGGCGTGCCGCACGCGGGGCGGCCGTCCGAAGCTCGCCGAGAACACGCAGGAGGGCGTCGTCGAGGTCGTCCGAGACCTCGTGCACGAGCCCGATCCGGAGCGCGGTGTCGGCGTCGAAGCGCTCACCGGTGACGAAGTAGCGCCGCGCGGCGCTCTCGCCGATCTTGCGCAGCGCGAACGGCGAGATGACGGCCGGGACGATCCCGAGCTTGACCTCGGAGAACGCGAATACGGCGCGCGGCTCGGCGATCGCGATGTCGCTGCATGCGACGAGCCCGATGCCGCCGCCGAGCGCGTGGCCCTGGACGAGGGCGACGACGGGCGCGACACACGCGTCGATCGCCTCGAACATGCGTCGCAGCGCGTTCGCGTCCGCCACGTTCGCCTCGACGTCGAGGCCGGCCGAGGCGCGCATCCACTCGACGTCGGCTCCGGCCGAGAAGGTCGGCCCCGTCGCCGGTCAGGACGACCGCTCGCGCCGTCCCGACGTCGACGAACGCCTGCGAGAGCTCCGCGATCAGCGCCGCGTCGAACGCGTTCCGCGTCTCGGGCCGGGCGAGCGTGATCCGGAGCACGTCCTCGTCTCGCTCGATGCGGAGCGCACCCACGGCCGACAGCCTAAGGTTTTGCCAATGGCGGCGAGGAGACGCACGGTCACGTCGAAGGGAGCGCACTGAGCCCGCGGCTGCACGGGACGGTCGCCGCTGCCTCGACGCCGTTGCGCGATGGAGGCGCGAGCCTCGACGAGGCGGCATTCGCGCCGTATGCCGAGTTCCTCGCCGGGGCGGGCCTGGACGGCGTGCTCGCGTTCGGGACGAACGGCGAGGCGGTGCTGCTCTCGGAGGGCGATCGCCGGCGCGGCCTGGAGCTCTGGCTCGACGCGGTGGGGGGTCGCATGCTCGTCGCCGCCCACTGCGGCGCCCAGACGACCGCCGAGACCGTCGCGCTCGCGTCCCACGCGGCCGAGGCAGGGGCGGACGCGGTCGCGGTGATCGGCCCGCCGTACTTCAAGCTCGATGCCGCGGCGCAGCGGACGCACCTGCTCGCGGCGGCGGCGGCGTGCGCGCCGCTTCCGTTCTACGTCTACGAGTTCGCTGCGACGACCGGCTATGCGTTCGACCCGGCGATGCTGGCGCGGCTGCGCGAGGAGGCGGAGAACGTCGCGGGCATCAAGGTCTCCGATGCTCCGTGGGACGCGTTCGAGCCTTACCTCCTCGACGGGTACGACGTCTTCGTCGGGCCCGAGGCGCTCATCTACCGGGGGCTGCAGGCAGGCGCGGTCGGAGCCGTCTCGGCCCTCGCCTCCGCGTTCCCCGAGGAGGTTGCCTCGGTCGTGCGCGAGCCGACGGAGGCGGGCGCGGCGCGGCTCGCGGCGCTGCGCGAGCGCATGGAGTCGTTCCCGCGCCATGCCGCGCTGAAGCGGGTCTCCGGCTGGAGAGGCGTGCCCCTTCGTCCCGACGTCCGGCCGCCGCTCCGCGACCTCGACGCGGGCGAGGTCGCCGCGCTCGAGAAGTGGCTCGCGGACGAGCTCGGGGCCCGGGCGGTGTGAGCGTCGCCGCGCGGGCGAACGCCGTGCTGCGCGCGGCGATCCTGCGCGCCGCCGACGACCGTCACGTCCAGCGCGTGATGCGTCGATACGGCATGCGTCTCGGCGCTGCGCGCTTCGTCGCGGGCGAGACCCTCGACGAATGCGTCGCCGCGCTCCACCGCCTGGCCGCGCGAGGGCTGCATGCAAACACGACGCTGCTCGGCGAGAGCGTCCGCGATCGCGCGGAGGCGGAGGCGGTGGCGCGCGAATACGGCCGCGTGCTCGAGCGCCTCCACGCGGATGAGCTCCCGTGCAACGTCGCGCTGAAGCTCACTCATCTCGGGCTCGAGCTCGACGAAGAGCTCGCGTACAAGAACGTCGAGCGGGTCGTCGAGGTCGCAGAGCGCCTCGGAAGCTTCGTCCGCATCGACATGGAGCAGTCGAGCCTGGTCGACGCGACCCTGCGTGTCTACCGCCGGCTACGGGAGGCGGGCCACGACCGCGTCGGCACGGTGCTGCAGTCGTACCTCTACCGCACGGAGCGGGACCTCGAGGCGCTGCTGCCGCTCGCGCCAAACCTCCGCTTCGTCAAGGGCGCGTACCTCGAGCCGCCCGACGTCGCGTACCCGGCGAAGGCGGACGTCGACGCCGCCTACGCGCGACTCGTCGAGACGGCCCTCCGCGGCGGGGTATACGCGGCGATCGCGACCCACGACGAGGCCCTGATCGAACGCTGCCTCGCTGTCGCGGTCGAGGTGGGGGTCGGGCGCGAGTGGTTCGAGCTACAGATGCTCTACGGGGTGCGGCCCGCGCTTCAGCTCGATCTCGTCCGGCGAGGGTACAAGGTGCTCGTCGCCACGCCCTACGGGCCCGAGTGGTACCCCTACCTCATGCGCCGTCTCGCGGAACGGCCCGCGAACCTCGCCTTCCTCGCGCGCAACCTCGTCCGGGGCTGACGGTCGTCGCGCCTCGGGCTCGGCGCGAATCGGAAAGAGGCGAGGGACGTGGCTTGGCGACCACGTCCCTCGCCGTAGGTGACCGGTCGGGCCGCCGGCGCTGCGGCCCGCGCGACGACCCTTGATCCGACCGGTCTCGTGTCAGGATCGACGCGACCGGGGCCGGGCCGCATCCCCTATCGGAGGTATCTCGGCGACACGGCCGATACCTTCCGGTGACGTGGCCGGCGATCTCGACCCTCTCGAGCAGCACCTCGTCGCAGCGCTCCGCACGCTCGAGGCTCCCGCCACAACAACCGACCTGCCCGGCGAGGCAGCGGCGGCCTGGCGTTCGCAGATCGCGAGCCGGGCGATCGATCACGCCGCGCGATGGCTCCAGGCACAGAAGCTCGGCTTCTACACGATCGGCTCGGCGGGGCACGAGTCGAACGCGCTCGTCGCGCTCGGGCTTCGCCCGACCGACCCGGCGCTCCTGCACTACCGCTCGGGCGGCTTCTACCTCGCTCGCGCAGAGCAGGCGGGGCACGACGGGGTCGATGACGTCCTGCTCGGGATGGCGGCCGCCGTCGAGGAGCCGATCGCCGGAGGCCGCCACAAGGTGTTCGGTCACCGCGAGCTCGCCGTGATCCCGCAGACGTCCACGATCGCGTCGCACCTCCCGCGCGCGGTCGGGATCGCATTCGCGATCGAGCGCGCGCGCCTGCTCGGCGTCGCGTGCGCGTGGCCGCTGGACGCGGTCGTGATCTGCTCCTTCGGCGACGCCTCCCTGAACCACGCGACAGCGCAGGCCGCGCTCAACGCAGCCGCGCACTTCGCCTACCGTGGGGAGCCGCTGCCGCTGCTCTTCGTCTGCGAAGACAACGGGATCGGGATCAGCGTTCCGACACCGGAGGGCTGGGTCGAGCAGTCTCTCCACGGACGGCCCGAGCTCGCGGTCGAGCGGGCCGACGGCGACGATCCCGCTGCTGTCCTCGCGACGGCGACCGAGCTCGCGGCCTGGGTCCGCGAGCACCGGCAGCCCGCGGTGCTCCACCTGCGCACGGTGCGGTATCTGAGCCACGCGGGCGCCGACCTCGAGACGGCGTACCGGACGGGGCCGGAGATCCGCGCGGACTTCGAGCGCGATCCGGTGCTCGCAACCGGCCGTTGGCTCGTCGCCGGCGGCCGGTCGGGCGACGAGCTCGCCGACGAGTATCTCGACGCTCGCGCCGCCATCCGCGAGCGCGCGCTCGAGGCGACGACGCACCGGCAGATGGAGACGCCCGAGGAGGTGATGTGCCCGCTCGCGCCGCGCAATCCCGCCGTCGTCGCGGAGCTCGCGGGCGCGCCCGGGCGCGAGGCGGGCGAGCGGCTCACGCTTGCCCAGGCGATCGACGCCGCACTCGGCGACGTGCTCGAGCGCCATCCGGAGACGCTCCACTTCGGCGAGGACGTCGGCGTCAAGGGGGGCGTCTACGGTGTCACGCGCGGGCTGCAGTCGCGCTTCGGCGCCGCCCGTGTCTTCGACACGCTGCTCGACGAGACGACGATCCTCGGCCTCGCGCTCGGCACGGCCGTCTCCGGCTTCGTGCCCATCCCGGAGATCCAGTACCTCGCCTACCTCCACAACGCGGAGGATCAGCTTCGCGGCGAGGCGGCGACGCTCCGGTTCTTCTCCCAGGGTGCGTACCGCAACGGGATGGTCGTGCGGATCCAGGGCTACGGCTACCAGAAGGGCTTCGGCGGCCACTTCCATAACGACAACGGCCTCGGCGTGCTCCGCGACATTCCCGGCATCGTGATCGCCTCGCCGGCCCGCCCGAACGACGCGGCGGCGATGCTCCGCACGTGCGTCGCCGCCGCGAAGGCAGACGGGGCGGTCTGCGTCTTCCTCGAGCCGATCGCGCTCTACCACACGCGCGACCTCCACGAGGAGGGCGACGAGCTCTGGCTCGGGGCACCCGGCGCCGAGCACGTCCCGGTGGGCGCCGCCTACACCCATCGCGGCGGCGACGACCTGACCGTCGTCACGTGGGCGAACGGCCTCTACCTCTCGCTGCGCGTCGCCCGGCGGCTCGAGGAGCGAGGCATCGGCGTCACGGTCGTCGACCTCCGCTGGCTCGCGCCGCTACCGCTCGGGGAAGTGCTCCGCGAGGCGTCGGCGACCGGGCGGACGCTCGTCGTCGACGAGACGCGGCGCACGGGTGGCGTGGGGGAGGGCATCGTCGCGGAGCTGCTCGACGCCGGCTACGACGGCCGCCTCGCGCGCGTCGCGAGCAAGGACTCGTTCGTCCCGCTCGGCGATGCCGCGCGGCTCGTGCTGCTCTCCGAGGACGAGATCGAGGCCGCCGCGCTCGCGCTCCTCGACCGGTAGCGCCGGGCGGCGCCGTTCCACCGGTGCAGGGCGAGCGCGCGCCGCTCCGCGCCGGCAAGCTCAGCAGGGGCGGCAGGACTCGAACCTGCAACCCCCGGTTTTGGAGACCGGTGCGCTACCAATTGCGCCACGCCCCTGGGCTCACGGCAGTGTACCCCGCCTCGCCTGCGAGACTGTGTCGGTCGATGCAGCGGTACGCGCTCGCCGGGCTGTTCTCCGCCATCGCGGTCTCGCTCGCGCTCCTTGCGGCGTGGGCCGCGCTGTCCGGTGGTCGCGCCTGGGTCGTCGCGTTCGGCGCGGGCGCCGTGGCGCTGTGGATGGGCGATCTCGCCCGCAGAGTCTGGCCAAGCTGACGGGAAGAGCTGGCCGATCGGAAGAATGAGATAGCGGATCCGCGGCGTATCCTCCTCTGGTGGCCGCGGCACACCGTTCTCGACGGACCGACCCCTCCTCGGCGTGAGCACGCTCTCCGGGGGGGACACGCAGGCGCTGTGGCAGGACTACCGCGCCACACGCGACCAGGCGGTCCGCGACCGCCTGATCCTGACCTACGCGCCGCTCGTGAAGTTCGTCGCCGGGCGCCTCGGCTCGAGCCTGCCGTCGCACGTCGACGAGCAGGATCTCGTCTCGTACGGGCTGCTCGGGCTGATCGGCGCGATCGAGCGGTTCGACCCCGACCGCGAGATCAAGTTCGAGACGTACGCGATCGCGCGGATCAAGGGCGCGATCATCGACGAGCTGCGGTCGCTCGACTGGGTTCCGCGCTCGGTGCGCGCACGGGCGCGCGAGATCGAGCGCGCGATCGTCGAGCTCGAGCGGAGCCTGATGCGGGCACCCACGGACGCGGAGATCGCGACGAAGGTCGGCATCTCCGAGGAGGAGCTCGAGAAGAGCCTCTCCGACATCTCTCGCTCGTCGATGGCCGCGCTCGACGAGCTCTGGAGCCCGCAGGGCGGCGGCGACCAGGTCGCGCTGATCGACACGATCGAGGACCCCGCAGGAGCCGATCCCGAGTTCTCGCTCGAGCAGACGGAGCTGAACGACGCGCTCGCCGAGGCGATCGCACGGCTACCAGAGCGGGAGAAGCTCGTCGTGACGCTCTACTACTACGAGGAGCTGACCCTGCGCGAGATCGGCGAGGTGCTCGGCGTCACCGAGTCGCGCGTGTCGCAGCTCCACACGAAGGCGGTCCTCCGCCTCAAGGCGCGCCTCTCGGGCGGTGTGCGCGCGACCGCCGAGGCGTAGCCCGCTACCGGGGAACCTCGACGGCGAGCGTCCAGTGCGCCGAGCCGTGGACGTCGACCGCGACGGCGATCGTCCGGCCGCCGTCGGAGGCGTCCGCAAGGACGATCGACTGGCCGGCGTCGACCTCGGCCGAGCCCTCGCCGTCGTCCGAGAGCTCCACCGCGACCTTGCCGCCCCACAGGCCGAGCGGGGAGGTGTCCACCGTCCGGAGCACGAGCCGGGCTCCCGCGGGCACCTCGACCGACCGGGGGGACGCGTCCTCGGTGCCCTGGAGGCGCGTGATCGCCTCCCAGCGCGGCTCGCGGGCGACGGCGACCGTCACGGTGGACCCGAGCGGCATGCGCGTACCCGGCGCGGGTGAGACGTCGATGACCGTGCCCGGCGCGACCGCCCCGTCGGGCCGCTCGTCGACCACCGGCGAGAAGCCCGCCTCGCGGAGGGCGCCGGCGGCGGCGTCGGCATCGAGGCCGTCGAGCGAGGGGACGGGCCTCTTCGGCGGCCCGGTCGAGACGACGAGCACGATCCGCGCCGGCCGCTCGAGGCGGGTGCCCGCGCGCGGGTCGGTGTCGAGGGCGTGCCAGGCCTCGATCTGGGTCGACGGCGCGTACCGCCGTGTGGGCGTGAAGCCGTTTCGCTCGAGCAACCGGAACGCGGCCGCACCTTCGAGCCCGGCGACGGACGGCACGTCGGCGTAGGCGCTGCCCCGGCTCACCGACACGAGCAGCGCGCCGTTGTCGAGAATCCGTTCCCCCTCGGGCGGGTCCTGCGCGACGATCGCGCCCGCCGGGGCCGACTCGGAGTACGAGCGATCGACGATCTTCACCTTTGGCACCGGAAGCTCGTGGTCGCGCGCGCGCTTGCCGACCTCCGCGCGTGCCGCTGCGACCCGCATGCCGACCACGTCCGGAGCGCTGACACCTGCCGGGTCGCCGCCTGCGACCGCATAGACCCCGCCGCCGGCGATCCCGATCGTGACGGCGACCACCGCGAGCGGGCCGCTCAGACGTCTGCGTCGCATCGCCCGGTGGGAGCGGACCCCGCGCACGATCGTGACCGGCTCCCGGAGGATCCGCGTCTCGAGCGTCGGTGCGGGGGACGTCCGTGGCGCGTCCGCGGCAGCGCCGTTCGCCGGCCCTTCGGCGCCCGGCAGCGTCGCGGGGTCGGCGCCGAGCAAGACCGCGACGTCCGTCGCATCGCCGCGCGCGGTCGGATCGCGGGCCAGCAGCCGGTCGACGAGACGCACCGCCTCGACCGGCGCGCCCGGCGCGGGGGCCGGCGAGCGAGGGGGCGTCCTCGTGCGCGCGACGCAGGCCGGTCGCGAGGCGGTCCTCGCCCTCGAACGGCATCCGAGCGGCGAGGAGCCGGAAGAGAACGCAGCCGAGCGCGTAGAGATCCGTGGCCGGGCCCGTCTCGCTTCCGGCGGCCTGCTCGGGCGCCCAGTACTCGGGCGTCCCCGCGAGCACCCCGGAGATCGGCGCGGTGCGCGACGACCGGGCGAGCCGCGCGAGGCCGAAGTCGGTCACGACGACGCGGCCGCTGCCGCGCTCGACGAGCACGTTCGCGGGCGTCAGGTCGCGGTGGACGACGCCCCGCGCGTGCGCGTGGGCGAGCGCCGCGGCGACCGGGGCACAGTACTTTCGCGCCTCGCTCCACTCGAGCGAGCGTCCGGCAACGAGCGTCTCGAGAGCGGTGCCCTCGACCAGCTCCAGCACGAGCACGGTCCTGTCGTCGCTCTCGAGGACGTCGTAGAGCCGTACGACGTTCGGGTGCTCCAGGCGCGCGAGCGCCGTCGCCTCGCGCTCGAAGCGCTCCCGCAGCTCGGGGTCGTCCGCGACCCAGGGATGGAGCACCTTCAGCGCGACGTCGCGCCCGAGCCGCTCGTCGCGCGCGCGCCAGACGACGCCCATGCCGCCGCGCCCGAGCTGCGCGCGGAGGCGATACCGGTTGGCGACGATGTGGTCGACGTCCTGCACGCGTGGCACCTGCACCGGGTACCCGGGCGGCCTGGAACCTACCCCCGCCTCGTTCGGAGATCGTTAACGGGCTCCTGCGGCGGTCGTAGACTCGGTCGGTGGCGGTGTGCGGGCAGTGCGGGCGCGAGAGCCCCGACGACTTTGTCTTCTGCCCCGGCTGCGGGGCATCCCTCGCCGCGGCCCCGGGGCGGGAGGTGCGGAAGGTCGTGACGGTGCTGTTCTGCGACCTGACCGGGTCGACGGCGATCGGCGAGCGGACCGACCCCGAGGCGCTGCGCGCCCTCATGAACCGCTACTACGAGACGGCGCGCGGCGTGCTCGAGCGGCACGGCGGCACCGTCGAGAAGTTCGTCGGCGACGCGGTGATGGCCGTGTTCGGGATTCCCGTCGCGAGCGAGGACGACGCGTTGCGCGCGACGCGGGCGGCGGTGGAGCTGCGCGACGTCGTGCAGGAGCTCGGCCTGGATGCGCGCATCGGCGTGAACACGGGCGCGGTCGTCGCCGGCGAGGGAGACACGCTCGTGACGGGCGACGCGGTGAACGTCGCGGCCCGGCTCGAGCAGGCCGCCGGCGCGGGCGAGATCCTCCTGGGAGACGACACGCAGCGGCTGGTGCGGGACGCTGCGCGGACGAACCCGGTCGACCTCGAGCTCAAGGGGAAGACCGGCGTCGTGGCCGCCCATCGCCTCGTCGACCTCGACGCCCAGGCGGTCGGAGTGGCCCGACGGCTGGAACGTCCGATGGTCGGTCGGGAACGCGAACGTGCCCGGCTGCGGTCGGACTTCGACGATGTCGTCGCGACGAGCGCCTGCCGCCTGTTCACGTTGATCGGCCCACGCGACGTCGATCCTGCTCGAGCCGCTGGGCGACGAGGAAGCCGACCAGCTTCTCGTGGGCGTCGACCTCGACGACGAGACGCGGGGACGCATCCTGGCGACCGCCGAGGGGAACCCGCTGTTCCTCGAGGAGATGGCCGCGCTCGCGCGGGAGGCGCGGGGCGCGGTGGACGTGCCGCCCACGGTCAAGGCGCTTCTCCAGGCGCGCCTCGACACGCTCGACGAGGGGGAGCGCGCGGTGATCGAGCGGGGAGCGGTCGAGGGCCAGGTGTTCCACCGCGGTGCCGTCACGGCTCTCGCGCCGGAGACACTCGCCCTGGACGTGCCAGGCCGGCTCGTGGCCCTCGTCCGCAAGGAGCTCGTCCGGCCCGACCGGTCGAGCATCGCCGGAGACGACGCCTTCCGCTTCCGCCACCTGCTGATCCGCGACACCGCGTACGAAGGGCTTCCGAAGGCGACGCGGGCGGACCTGCACGAGCGTTTCGCGGACTGGCTGGACGAGCACGCCGAGCTCGTAGAGCAGCACGAGATCGTCGGCTACCACCTCGAGCAGGCCGTCCGCTACCGCACCGAGCTCGACCCCGTGGATCCAACCGCCGGACCGCTCGCGCGACGGGCAGCCGGGCGCCTCGGCGAGGCAGGGAGGGCGGCGCTCGAGCGCGCCGACCGATTTGCGGCTCGCAGCCTGCTTCGACGGGCGCTCGCGCTCGTCAGCGAGGGTGCCGATCGCCGCCCGCTGATTCCAGATCTCGCCGAGGTCCTCATCGACGCACGGGAGCGCGTCGATGACCTCGCGCCGCTACTCGACGAGTTGGCCGCAGGCGACGCGCGCGATCGTGCTCTCGCGACGGTTCTCCGGATCAGGCACAACCCCCTCGTTGGTGCAGTCGACGAGCAGCTGGCGCTTCTCGACGGGGCTCGGGCGGTGCTCGAGGCGGCGGGCGACACCGTCGGGCTCGTCCGCTGCGAGCGCACGCGTGGCTGGGTCTACTTCTGGGCGGTTCGGTTCCGCGAGGCGTACCTCGCGTATCGGCGCGCGCTCGAGCTCCCGCGACAGGCTGGCAGCCGTGTCCTGCGCCGAGAGGCGGTCGTCGAACTGTCCATCTGCGCGGTCATCGGTGGCGCTGCAGACACCGGCGAGGTTCTGCGGCTGCTCGACGAGCTCGAAACCGAGGTCGAGGCGTCGGGACCGCTGCTCGGCGCGACGCTGAGGGCTGCCACGGCGCGTTCGCGCTATCTGGCCGGCGACCTCGACGCCCAGGCCGTTCGAGCGGCGGGGGTTGAGGAGGCGCGACTGCTCGAGGAGAGCGGTGGCGGCGCGAGTGCCGTCGCGCTTGCGCGGCACTTCGACCGCTGGGTGGTGCCCTGGGTCGAGGGCGACACGGTCGAGTGCGAAACGGGGGCGCGGAGGTGGGTCGAACATACGAGAACGGTCGGCAGCGGGTTCCACGCGCACGCGCTCGGCAACTGGGCGGTTGCGCTCTGCGACCTCGGCGAGCCCGAACGCGCGCTCGACGCCGTCCAGCAGGGACGTAGGCTTGCCGACCCGAACGACATCGCCGACCAGGTCGTCCTCGACCAGGCCGAGGCCTGGGCCGTCGCGCTCACCGGCGCTGCGGAACGCGCACGGGCCCTGCTCGAACGCGCGCGGGAGCGAACCGACGGCATCGACGCTGCCCAACCGGTGTCCGACCCGCTGTACGTCGAAGCACGGGTCCTGAGCGTGCTCGGCGACGTCAGCGACGCGCGTCGAGTCCTCCAGGGCCTCGTCGACCGCGAGACCGCATTGGGCAGGCAGCGGGCCGTCGACCGCTATCGCCGGGACCTCGCGGCCCTCGACGGCTCCCCGTAGCCGCCTGCCCGGGGCCGGACTACGATTGCCGCTGCACCCACGGACCGAGGAGGAGCGCGCGCACATGGCAGCAACCGAGCCGGGGAAGATCCGCAACGTCGCCGTCGTCGGCCACCGCGGGACGGGCAAGACGTCCCTCGTCGAGGCGCTCCTCTTCCAGACCGGCGAGGTGAACCGGCTCGGGACGATCGAGGCGGGGACGACCGTCTCCGACTCCGACGAGGACGAGCAGAAGCGGCAGCTCTCGATCTCGCTCTCCCTCACCCACACCGAGTGGCAGGGCAGGAAGATCAACCTCCTCGACTGTCCCGGCGACCCCTCGTTCCAGGGCGAGGCGCGCTGCGCGCTTCGCGTCGTCGAGGGCGCGCTCGTCGTCGTCTCCGGCGTGATGGGCTTCGAGGTCGGCACCGCCCGCGTGAAAAAGCTCGCGGAGGAGCTGGGCCTCGCGCGCATGCTCGTCGTCAACATGCTCGACCGCGAGCGCGCCGACTTCTTTCGCACGCTCGGTCAGATCCAGGAGCAGTTTTCCTCCAAGTGCGTCGCGGTGCACATCCCGATCGGCGCCGAGCACGAGCTCGAGGGCATCGTCGGCGTGCTCCACATGTGCGCCTACACGATCCCCGAGGGCCAGAAGGAGTCCGATCCGGTCGCGATCCCCGAGGCGATGGCCGAGCTGGCGCAGGAGTACCGCGAGAAGCTGCTCGACGAGGTCGTGCAGATCGACGAGGCGCTGATGGAGCGCTACCTCGAGGGCGAGGAGCTCGATCCGCACGACGTGGCCGACGCGCTCAAGCTCGGCGTCACGCGCGGCGAGATCTTCCCCGTCGGCTGCGCGGTCGCATCGAAGAATCTCGGGACACACGCCCTCCTCGACCTCCTGGTCGAAGGCGTGCCCTCGCCGGCCAGGCGCGGGGCGCCGTTCGAGGTCGAGGGCGCGCAGACCGCGGCATTCGTCTTCAAGACGATCGCCGACCCCTTCGCGGGGAAGATCAATCTCTTCCGCATGCTGAAGGGAGAGGTCACGACGGAGACGACGCTCGTCGATCACCGCGAACACTCGAAGGAGCGGATGGGCTCGCTCCTGCAGCTCCAGGGCAAGGCGACGACCCCCGCGAAGGAGTTCGGCGAGGGCGACCTCGGCGCCGTTGCCAAACTGAAGAACGTGCAAACCGGTGACCTGCTCACCGACAAGGAGGTCGCCGTCGAGCCACCGTCGCTCGGGTTCCCGGAGCCCGTGATGAGCTTCGCGGTGACGCCGAAGATCAAGGGCGAGGAGGAGAAGGTCGCCGCCGCGATCAAGCGCCTCGCGGAGGAAGACCCGACGCTACGACTCCGGCGCGACCAGCAGACCGGTGAGGAGATCCTCGCCGGCATGAGCCAGATGCACGTCGAGGTTGCACTGGAGCGCGCGAAGCGCCGCTTCGGCGTGGACGTCGAGCTCCACCAGCCGCGCGTCCCGTACCTCGAGACGATCCGCTCCGAGTCGCGCGCGCGGCACCGCTACAAGAAGCAGACGGGCGGCCGTGGGCAGTTCGGCGACTGCGAGATCGTGCTCCAGCCGATCGAGGGCCACGAGGGGTACGAGTTCGTCGACAGGATCGTCGGCGGCGTCATCCCCCAGAGCTACCGGCCGGCGGTCGACAAGGGCATCCAGGAGGCGATGCAGCACGGCGAGCTCGCCGGTGCGCCCGTCCAGGGCGTGAGGGTCGAGCTGGTCGACGGCCAGTACCACAACGTCGACTCCTCGGAGATGGCGTTCAAGATCGCAGGCTCGATGGCGTTCAAGGAGGCGTACGCGAAGGCGGACCCCGTGTTGCTCGAGCCGATCATGGAGCTCGAGGTGACCGTCCCCGATGACGCGGTCGGCGCCGTCAACGGAGACCTCAACTCGCGCCGTGGACGCCTCAACGGCATGGAGCCCGCGGCGGGCATGACGACCATCAAGGCCGAGGTCCCGATGGCGGAGCTGCTCACGTACTCGCAGTCCCTCACCTCGATGACCGGGGGACGCGGCGACTACGCCATGCACCTGCTGCGGTACGAGCAGGTCCCGTCGCACGTCGCGCAGAAGATCGTCGACGAGACGAGAAAGGCGCGCGAGGCGGACGCGTAGGCAGGGCTATAGTTGCCGTTCCGATGAGGGTTACCAAGGCGAACGTCACGCGCACTTGCGCGATCTGCGAGCGGACGCTGCTGATGGGCGAGCACACGCTTCGCTACTCGCCCGACGGGCACGAGTTCGTCGACGTCTGCCCACTCTGCAGCGAGATCGCGCTCGACCAGGGCTGGGTGCGCGAGGGGCATGCCGTGTCGCCTGCCCTGCAGGGGCAGCCGAGACGCCGCCGCCAGAAGACACTCTGGCAGGCCCTTCTCGGCGCGCATCAGGAGGCGGAGCCGGTCGTCTCCGAGCCGATCCTCCGCCGACTCTCCGACGACGAGTTGACGCTCGTCGAGGCCGCCGATCTCTTCAACCAGTCCGACTTCCGCCGCACTGTCGCGGGCGTCGCGAAGAGCCTCGGCGAGCCGAAGGTCTCGATCGTCCCGCTCGCCGGGGTCAACGCCGAGACGGTGCTGACGTTCGCGTGGGACATCACCTGGTACCAGTACCGCGTCACCCCCGATGCGGCGCAACCGGTGCGGATCGCCGACCGCGGTCACGACCTCGACGAGGTCGAGCCGGCCTACGCGCACTGGAACGCCCGCTTCGACGAGACGGGCCGGTTGGTGCCGGAGCTCGCGACGGTGTAGTCCAGGGGTCTGGCACCGTGAGGTGCCTGACCCCGGTGATGCTCTGGCCCGGGGAGTGCTCCGTACACTGGTGACGATGACCTCTCTCGTCGCCACCACCTCCGCCGCCGACCTACTCGAGCGCCTCGGCGTCGACCCGGCGAGCGTCGCCGAGGGCGATCTCGCCGTCCGGACGCCGATCACGGGCGAGGAGATAGCTCGCGTGAGGCGCACCAGCGAGGCGGAGACGGCCGCCGCGGTCGCCGGTGCCGTCGCGGCGTTCGACGCGTGGCGCGACGTGCCCGCCCCGAGGCGCGGGGAGCTCGTCCGCCTGCTCGGCGAGGAGCTCCGCCGTGAGAAGGAGGCGCTCGGCGCGCTCGTCACGCTCGAGGTGGGGAAGATCGCGCAGGAGGGCCTCGGCGAGGTTCAGGAGATGGTCGACATCTGCGACTTCGCGGTGGGGCTCTCGCGCCAGCTGTACGGCAAGTCGATCGCCTCCGAGCGCCCGGGTCACCGGCTCACGGAGACGTGGCATCCGTTGGGGCCGGTTGCGGTCATCAGCGCCTTCAACTTTCCCGTCGCGGTGTGGAGCTGGAACGCCGCGCTCGCGCTCGTCTGCGGCGACCCCGTGCTCTGGAAGCCTTCCGAGCGGACGCCCCTGACGGCGATCGCGACGACCTCGCTCCTCCGCCGCGCTGCGGAGCGCTTCGGCGACGTGCCCGACGGCCTCTTCGAGCTGGTGATCGGCGGCGCCGACCGGGCCGTGCAGCTCGCCGACGACGAGCGCGTCCCGCTCGTCTCCGCCACGGGCTCGACCGCGATGGGCAAGGCGATCGCGCCGCGAATCGCCGCGCGGCTCGGGCGCTCGCTGCTCGAGCTGGGCGGCAACAACGCCGCGATCGTCGCGCCGTCCGCCGACCTGGATCTCGTCGTGCGCGCCGTCCTCTTCGCGGCGGTCGGCACGGCCGGTCAGCGCTGCACTTCGTTGCGGCGCCTCATCGTCCACGAGTCGGTTGCCGACGAGCTGCTCGAGCGGCTCGTCGCCGCGTACCGGAGCGTGCCGATCGGTGACCCGCGCGAGGAGGGCACGCTCGTCGGCCCGCTGGTCACGGGCGAGGCGTTCGGCCGCATGGAGGCCGCGCTCGGCGTGGCGCGTGACGAGGGTGGCGAGATCGTCGCCGGCGGAGGACGCGTGCACGCCGACCGCTGGCCGGAGGCGTGGTACGCCGAGCCGACGATCGTCCGGATGCCGGCCCAGGCGGGTGTCGTCGCGCAGGAGACGTTCGCCCCGATCCTCTACGTCCTCACGTACGTCGATCTCGACGAGGCGATCGCGCTGCAGAACGGCGTGCCGCAGGGCCTCGCCTCGTCGATCTTCACGACCGATCTGCGCGAGGCAGAGCGCTTCCTCGCCGTCGCCGGCTCCGACTGCGGAATCGCGAACGTCAACATCGGGCCGAGCGGGGCCGAGATCGGCGGCGCCTTCGGCGGCGAGAAGGAGACCGGCGGCGGCCGGGAGTCCGGCTCGGACGCCTGGCGCGCCTACATGCGCCGCCAGACCGCGACGGTCAACTTCACGAGCGACCTCCCGCTCGCCCAGGGCATTCGCTTCGAGGTCTGAAGAGCCGGCGCGGTGGGAAACGGCGACAGCCGTTCCGGTGCACGATGATGCTCGACGACGAGGCCGCGGATCCACTTCGGTGCCCGCCTCGTCTCCGGCGATGCCGAGGCGGCCGAGATCGCCGCGCGACTCCATCCACGTCGGCATCCCCGGCGCCGTCCCACGGGCGAAGCTCATGCGGGTCTCGACGCGGATCGGGATCGGCGACTCGCTGCGCTACGTCCGCAAGAACGGCGGCCTCGCGAGGCGGTTCCTCCGCGGGTTCCACCCCGATCAGCTGATCGACGGCCTCGGCGGCGTGCTTGCGGAGCGAGAAGGTCGCGGGCTTCCACGTGCTCACGTTCAACGACGTCGCGGACACCGAGGCCTGGCGCCGGCGAAGCCTCGGCGCCCCATGAGCTCCGGTCGGACGGCGTGCACGAGCCCGCTCTGACCCGGGAGGCGGCGCGCGACGCGCTCGCGCGGACGGCGTTCGACCTCCTCGTCGTCGGCGGCGGCGTGATCGGGGCCGCCACGGCCGCACACGCGGCGCGTGAGGGCCTCGCGGTCGCGCTCGTCGACGCGGGCGACTTCGGCTCGGGCACCTCGAGTGCCTCCTCGAAGCTCGTCCACGGCGGGCTGCGCTACCTCCGTCTCGGCGACGTGCGGCTCGTCCGCGAGGCGCACCACGAGCGACGCACGCTGACCCGGTCGGTCGCGCCGCACCTCGTCCATCGGCTTCCGTTCCTGCTGCCGCTCTACCGTGGGGGCCCGTTTCGGCCGTGGGTCGTGCAGGGCGGCATCCTCCTCTACTCGGCCCTTGCGCGCTCGCGGCTCAACTGGCTCGTGAAGCCCGAGCGCGCCGATCGGCTCGTTCCGGCGCTGCGGCGCGACGGCCTGGAGTCGTGCGCGCTCTACGCCGACGCGTGGACGAACGACGCGCGGCTCTGTCTCGAGAACGTCGTGGCGGCGTCCGACGCGGGGGCGACGGTGCTGAACCGCGCCAGAGTGGTTGCGCTCGTCACCACGGGCGGTCGGGTCTCGGGGGCCGAGGTCGAGGCCGACGGCGAGGTCGTGCCGGTGCGCGCACGAGTGGTCGTCAATGCCGCCGGCCCGTGGGTCGACCACGTGCGACGGCTCGAGGACCGGCATGCGGGCGCGTCCGTACGGCTCAGCAAGGGCGCGCACGTGCTCGTCCCGGGCGGCGAGGACTGGACGGCTGCGCTCACCGTCCCGCAGGACGACGTGCGCGTGACCTTCGCCGTCCCCTGGTACGGGCTGCTCCTGCTCGGTACGACCGACACCGACTACGACGACGACCCCGGTGCCGTCGCGGCCGACGAGGACGACATCGCGGAGATCCTCGGCGAGGCGTCCAAGGCGCTCCCCGGGTCGCTGCTCGGGCGCGATGCCGTGCGCGCGTCGTTCGCCGGCCTCCGCGTTCTTCCCCTGGGCGAGGACGCGACCGCGAGCGTCCGGCGCGAGACCGTCTTCTCGGTCGGCCGGGGTGGGATGCTGAGCGTCGCCGGCGGCAAGCTGACCACCTACCGGCAGATCGCGCGCTCGACGCGCTCGAGCGCGTCAGCGGCGAGCTCAGGCTGCGCCGCGTCGATCGCCGGCCGTTCCCGCTTCCGGGTGCTCGCGGCCCCGCGCCGGCGTTGCCGATCGAGGTCGATCCCGAGGTCGAGGCACATCTGCGCCACCTCTACGGCAGCCGGGCGGCCCGCGTCGTCGCCGGCGCGCGAGACGACCCGACGCTTCTCGAGCGGCTCCACCGCGATGGGCCGGACATCGTCGCACAGGCCCGGTTCGCGGCCACCGACGAGTGGGCGACGACGGCCGGAGACGTGCTCCGGCGACGGACAACGGTGGCGCTTCGTGGTCTCGCCGACGCGCGTGCGATCGCGAGGGTGGAGGCAGTGCTCGGCGTGTCGGCCTGACCCGCGACGCTGCACTCCGTGCCTGAGAGGGGCACCGGCGGTCACGGGCCGAATGCGAGCAGGCGAGGCGTGTCCCGGCGAGGGCGGTAGGGTGGGGCGCCGTGGCGGCCTCGTACAAGCTCGTCTGGTTCGTCCCGGCCTCGCACCTCGAGTCGACCCGCGATGCGGTCTTCGTCGCCGGCGCGGGCTGGATCGGCGACTACTCCCGCTGCTCGTGGACGACGCTCGGCGAGGGCACCTTCTTCGGTGGGGAGGGGACCCGTCCGGCGCTCGGCGAAGCGGGCCGTGACGAGACGGTGACGGAATACCGCGTCGAGACGGTCGTCCCCGGGGAGAAGCTCGAGGCGGTCGTCGCCGCCCTCCTCCGCGCCCATCCCTACGAGGAGCCTGCCTACGACGTCTACGAGCGGGTCGAGACGTGAGCGCGCATGTGACACCCTGTCACGTGCACGGGGGGACGGCCGCGGGGTGAAGGCGCGCCTCTGGACGGACGGCGGCGCGCGGGGGAACCCCGGCCCCGCGGCGTTCGCCTACGTCCTCGAGGCATCCGACGGGACGGTGCTCGACGCGCGCGGCGAGGCGATCGGCGTCGCGACGAACAACGTCGCGGAGTACTCCGCGCTCGTCGCAGGGCTTCGCCGCGCCGCCGAGGCCGGCGTTGCGGAGCTCGAGGTGCGCTCGGACTCCGAGCTGATGGTCAAGCAGATGCGCGGCGAGTACCGGGTCAAGAACCGCGACCTGCAGGCGCTCTTCCTCGACGCGTCACGGTTCGCGCGAGAGATCGGTCGCGTCACCTACGTGCACGTGCGCCGGGAGCACAACGAGCTCGCCGACCGTCTCGTGAACGAGGCGCTCGACGCCGCGGGGTAGCGCGGGCGGGGCCCGGTGTCAGACACTGTCAAGTGAGGGAGGCGCCGACTTCGTGCCGATTGCTCCACAGCCCTGAAGCCGAGTGTTCATGCGCGATCTGGGTACCGGAACCCACGATCCGCGGTTGGTGACGGTGGAGCGGCCACCCCGAATAGGGATTAGACGTGCCTGGAACTGTTGATGGGTTGGCACGAAGTCGGCACAGCTGGCCAACAACGGAGGTCGGTGTCTGACACCGGTGTCTGTCTACACCGCGCGCTCGCTGAGGTACAGGTGCCAGAGGAGCCGCGCCGCGCTCGCGCGGTGCGGGCGCCAGGCCTCGCCGATCGCCTCGAGCTCGCCGGGCGTCGGCCGGAGGTCGAGCCGCCGCACCCGGCGCGCGCCCTCCTGGAGCGCGATGTCGCCGACGGGCCAGGTGTCCGGGCGGCGCAGGGCCGAGAGGAGGTAGACCTCCGCCGTCCACGGGCCGATGCCGGGGAGTGCCAGGAGCGCGGTGCGCGCCGCGTCATCCTCCAGCAAGGCAACAGCATCCAGGTCGAACGACCCGTCCTCGACGGCGGCGGCGAGCACCCGCACGTAGCGCGCCTTCTGCCGGCTGAAGCCGTCGGCGCGGAGCTCGGCGTCGGTCGAGCCGAGGATCCCCCCGGTCGTGAGGCCGCCGAGCCTCGCGACGAGCCGGTCGTACGCCGCTCGCGCCGAGGCGAGCGACACCTGCTGCTCGAGGATCAGCAGGACGAGCGTCGGCAGCCCGGGCTCGCGCGCCCAGAACTCGGGCAGGCCGTGGCGCTCGACGATCGCGGCGAGGTCGGGGTCCGCGTCGCAGAGTCCCGCCGCAGCCGCGGCGAACGAGTCCCGGTCGAGCATACGCCCGACGGTACAGCGCGTTCGCGTCAGACGTTGCGCAGGGCCGGCCGCTCGGCTACGGTGGCAGCATGTCCCGGCGGCCCGAGCTCTCCTCGATCCTCCTGCTCGGCCTGCTTCTCCTTCCCCGCTAGGGGAAGCGAGGACGCACATACAGACGCCGTGCTCCCGCACACCGCCGGGAGGAGTCCGCCTTCGCCGAGGGAGAGCCCCATGCCGATGCCCTTTCACCGCTACCGCCCCTACGCCACCGTCGACCTGCCCGATCGCACCTGGCCGGACGTCGTCCTCGACCGCGCCCCCGTCTGGTGCTCAACCGACCTCCGGGACGGCAACCAGGCGCTCGTCAACCCGATGGACATCCCGCGCAAGCGCCGCTTCTTCGACCTGCTCCTGCGGCTCGGCGTGAAGGAGATCGAGGTGGGGTTCCCGGCCGCGTCGCAGGCCGACTTCGACTTCTGCCGCGTGCTCGTCGAGGAGGGCCTGATCCCCGGCGACACCACGATCGCCGTCCTCACGCAGGCCCGCCCGGAGCTGATCGAGCGCACCTTCGAGGCGATCGACGGCACGAAGCGCGCGATCGTGCACCTCTACAACTCGACCTCCGAGACGCAGCGGCGCGTCGTCTTCCGGCTCGACCGGGACGGGATCACGGAGCTCGCCGTGCGCGGCGCCGAGCTCTGCAAGGAGCTCGCGGCCCGGACGGGAACCGAGATCGTGTTCCAGTACTCGCCCGAGAGCTTCCACCACACCGAGCTCGACTACGCGCTCGAGATCTGCGAGGCCGTCGCCGACGAGTGGGGCCCGACCCCCGCCGAGAAGATGATCGTCAACCTGCCGACGACCGTCGAGGCGTTCCCGCCGAACGTCTACGCCGACAGGATGGAGTGGTTCGGTCGCCGGTTCTCGCACCGCGACGTAGCGATCCTCTCCGTCCACCCGCACAACGACCGCGGCACGGCCGTGGCGACCGCGGAGCTCGGCCTGATGGCGGGCGCCGAGCGCGTCGAGGGGTGCCTGTTCGGGAACGGCGAGCGGACGGGCAACGTCGACCTGGTCACCCTGGCGCTGAATCTCCTGACCCAGGGCGTCGACCCCGAGCTTGACCTCGTGGAGCTCGACGAGGCGCGCAGGGTCGTGGAGGAGTGCAACGAGCTTCCCGTCCACCCACGCCATCCGTACGTCGGCGAGCTCGTCTACACCGCCTTCTCGGGCTCCCACCAGGACGCGATCAAGAAGGGGATGGACGCCCAGGAGCGCTCGGGCGCCGAGACCTGGGACGTCCCGTACCTGCCGCTCGACCCGCGGGACGTTGGCCGCGACTACGAGGCGATCATCCGCGTCAACTCCCAGTCGGGGAAGGGCGGCGTCGCCTATCTGATGAGCACCGAGCACCACCTCGACCTCCCGCGCGGGCTCCAGATCGACTTCGCGCAGAAGGTGCAGGCGATCACCGACGCTCGCGGCGGGGAGCTGACGCCCGACGAGCTCCTCGACGCGTTCACCGAGCACTACCTCGGCGTGGACGAGCCATTCGCGCTCGTCTCCTACACGCACGAGAGCGGGGAGGAGGGCGACCGGCTCGCGGCGCGGATGCGCGGTCACGGCGAGGGCATCGTCGTCACCGGCGAGGGCAACGGGCCGATCGCGGCGCTCGTCCACGCGCTCGAGCAGCGCCTCGGGATCGAGATCGACGTGCGGGAGTACCACGAGCACGCCATGTCGAAGGGCGAGGACGCGACCGCTGCGGCCTACGTCGAGGCCGACGTGGACGACGAGGCGTTCTGGGGCGTCGGCATCCACCCCTCGATCGTCACGGCGTCGCTCCGCGCCGTCGTCAACGCCGTCAACCGCGCGCACGCCCTCAGAGCGACGAGGGAGGGAGCGGTCGCCGCGTTCGACTGAGCTGGGCGCGCGGAACCAGGTCGAGCAAAGCCCCCGCGGGCCGGGGCTATCCTCGCTCGCTCCTCGGCGCGAGCGGCAGCGTCACGGTGACGCGCGTCGTTCCATTCCGCGAACGGACGTCGAGCCGGCCCTCCACGAGCCGGGCACGCTCGCGAAGGCCGGCAAGATCGAGCGGGTGCGCCGCCTCCACGGCGCCGTGGCGCGCCGGCCATGCAACCTCGACGACGGCCCGTACGTCCTGGGCTCCGCGGGCAAGCGCGATCCGCACCCCGCCTCCACCGTCGCGGTCGGCGATCTGCCCGAGCAGCTCCTGGACCGCGCGGTAGAGGGTGAGCTCGACCTCGGGCGGGAGCCGGCCCCCGGTGTCGCCGAGGTCGAGGTCGATGCCGATCCCGGTCTCCTCGCGGAAGTCTTCGGCAAGCTTCTCGATCGCCGGAGGCAGGCCGAAATCGTCGAGAGCTCGCGGCCGCAGCCGCACCGCGAGCGCCCGGATGCTCTGGATGCTCTGGTGGATCAGCTCGCGCGTGGCCGCGGTGGCCGCGCCCGTCTCGTCCGGGCCGGTGGCCCGCTCGGCCTCCTTCAGCGTCAAGAGCGCCCCCGTGAGCGCCTGCGCCATCTCTTCGTTGAGCTCGTGCGCGGTCTGCTTTCTCTGGTCCTCCTCTGCCGAGACGAGCGTCCCCAGCGCCTCACGCTGGCGCTCGACGCGCCGGGCGAAGAGTCCCGCGCCCACGACGACGGCCGGCCAGACGACGAGCGCGGCGAGCTCTCCCGTCCCCCAGCCTCCGACAGAGGCAAAGGCGACCGCGCCGACCAGTGCAACCAGGGCGCCGTCGAGCGGGCCGAACACGATCGCGACGCTCCCCGCGATCGCCGCGGTGATCGCCGCGGGGATTCCGACCACGGACGACGGATCGGCAGCGGCAAGCGGGACGAGGAGCGCCACCTCGACCGCGATCGCGAGACCGACCGCGGCCCACCGGCGGCGGGCGAGAAACGAGAACAAGCGGGTCATAGGCGCGCATGGTGCTGGAAGCGGGCGCGCTCGGCATCCGCACGAACCACGGATTGCGCCGTTTGCCGCGCGTCCGCGCCGGGTACCCGGCGCGCAGGGTCCCGAGAAGGAGGGAAACCGGCGTGGACGCTGTCTTCTGGATCATCATCGCGATCGTCGCCGTGGTCGTCGTCGTCGTGCTCGCGGGCTGGTCATACGCGCGCTCGCGACGAAGGAGGGGGCTCGAGGACCAGTTCGGGCCCGAGTACGACAGGACGATTGGCGAGGCCGGCTCGCGGCGGAAGGCCGAGCGTGAGCTCTCCGAGCGCGAACGGGCGCACGACGACCTCCACATCCGGCCGCTCTCCGAGACCGCACGGGCCCGTTACCTCGAGCACTGGCGGCGTGCCGAGCAGCGGTTCGTGGACGATCCCGAGCTCGCCGCCCGCGAGGCCGACAGCATCGTCCGGGGCGTGCTCGACGAGAAGGGCTACTCGGGCGACGACTTCGACTCCCGCGCGAGGGCCGTGTCGGTCGACCATCCGAGCGTCGTCGCCCGCTACCGTCACGGCCACGAGATGGTGCACGGCAACGGTGCGAGGGGAGAGGCGCGCACCGAGAGGCTGCGCAAGGCGATGGTGGACTTCCGCGCCGTCTTCGAGGAGCTCGCCGAGCGGGACGGCGACCGCGCGACCGAGCTCGCCGAGCGCTGACGTACGCATCCTTCCGGCGCCTCGCCGCACGGCGACGGACAGAGAGGAGACGCTGGGGCGGACGCCCCGGCGCTCTCCGCCGCCTCGGGGCCGCGCGGAGGGCTTGCTACCCTACGACCTCTCGCGGATGTAGCTCAGTTGGCTAGAGCGTCTGCTTGCCATGCAGAAGGTCGAGGGTTCGAGTCCCTTCATCCGCTTCTTCTTCCTCCCTCTCGAGCCCCGGAGACGGGGGTTCTCGTTTGCCGTGACGGCTACGTGATGTCCGGGACTCGGAGCAGCCTGGTGTCGGTGACGCGAACCGAGCGGCACCCTATGACCCCACGCGGGCAGGGCATGTAGAAGTGACCGGCACCTGATGCCCGACGGGGCTGGAGGGGAAGGTGAACGGATGGGCAAGTACGTTCTTGGTCTCCGGGAGGTCGACCGGACACAGGTCGCACTCGTCGGCGGCAAGGCCGCGAACCTGGGAGAGCTCTCGCGGATCGAGGGCATCCGCGTGCCGGCTGGCTATTGCGTGACGACGGACGCCTTCCGGCGAATCATGGAGGACGCGCCGTCGATCGAGGATCGGCTCGATCGGCTGTCACGCCTCGAGCCGGACGACCGGGAGGCGATCCGTACGCTCGGTGGGGAGCTCCGCCGGACACTGGAAGGGATCGCGATCCCCGACGAGCTGGCGGCGGCGATCACCCGCCCGCTCGCACGGCTCGGCGAGCAGGCTGCGTACGCCGTCCGATCCAGCGCGACGGCGGAGGACTTGCCGACGGCCTCCTTCGCGGGCCAGCAGGACACGTACCTGAACGTCGTCGGCCCGGCGGCGATCCTCCAGCACGTCAGGCGGTGCTGGGCCTCGCTCTTCGCAGAGCGGGCCGTGACCTACCGTCTACGGAACGGCATCGACCACGGGAAGGCCCAGATGGCCGTGGTGGTGCAGCAGATGGTCTCCCCGCAGGCGGCCGGCATCCTGTTCACGGCCGACCCCCTCACAGGCAACCGGAAGGTGGCCTCCGTGGAGGCCAGCTTCGGTCTTGGCGAGGCCCTGGTCTCCGGCCTGGTGAACGCGGACGTCTTCGAGGTGCGAGACGGCGAGGTCGTCGCCAGGGCGGTCGCCACCAAGCGGCTCGCCATCCAGGCCTCACCGTCGGGCGGGACGCAGGAACGGGCGATCGAGCCGGACCGGCAGGAGCAGCCGGCGCTGACGGATGCGCAGGCCGTGCGGCTAGCGCAGCTGGGCCGGCAGATCGAGGCGCATTTCAGCCTCCCCCAGGACATCGAATGGTGCCTGGCCGACGGTGACTTCCAGATCGTCCAGAGCCGACCGATCACGGCGCTCTTCCCCATCCCCGCGGCCGGCGACCGAGAGAACCACGTCTACGTCTCCGTCGGTCACCAGCAGATGATGACCGACGCCATGAAGCCCCTCGGGCTCTCCCTGTGGCAGCTGACGACCCCCCGGCCCATGGCCGAGGCCGGCGGGCGCCTGTTCGTCGACGTCACCCAGAGCCTGGCCTCGCCGGCGACCCGCGCAGGCCTCCTGGAGGTGCTCCGGAGATCCGATCCGCTGCTCGGGGACGCGCTGCAGACCATCCTCGACCGCGGCGACTTCCTCCCGCCGCCCCCGGACGAGAGCCCCGGCGGACCGCCGCCGGGCGACGCGCCACCACCGCTCGAAACCGATCCGGCCATCGTCACGGAGCTCATCGAGCACAACCGGGCTTCCATCGCCGCCCTGAAGCGCGATCTCGAGGGCAAGTCCGGGGAGGCGCTCCTCGACCTCATCCTGGCGGACATCCCCGAGCTACAGCGGATCCTCTTCGATCCGCGAAGCCATCAGGTGTTCCTGTCGGCGATGGACGCGACCGCGTGGCTGAACGAGAACCTGGAGACGTGGCTGGGCGCGAAGAACGTGGCCGACACGCTCACGCGGTGCGTGCCCACGAACGTCACGTCGGAGATGGGGCTGGCGCTCCTCGACGTCGCGGACGTGATCCGCCCGCATCCGGAGGTCGTTGCCTTTCTGCAACGGGTCGAGAACGAGGGGGCCCGGGAGAGCCCGAGCTTCCTGGACGAGCTGGACAACGTCGCGGGCGGGCCGGAGGCGCGAGCTGCGATCCGGGCCTGGCTGGACACGTACGGCATGCGCTGCGTCGGCGAGATCGACGTCACGAGGCCGCGGTGGAGCGAGCGCCCCGCCACGCTCGTGCCCATGATCCTCGGCAACGTCGAGCGCTTCGAGCCGGGGGAGGCAGAGCGGCGCTTCGAGCAAGGCCGGCAGGAGGCGTCGGCGATGGAACAGGACGTGCTCGAGCGGTTGCGCGCTCTTCCGGACGGGGAGCAGAGGGCCGACGAGGTCGAGCAGATGATCGACCGGGTCCGGACCTTCATCGGCTATCGGGAGTATCCGAAGTACGGCATGGTGAGCCGCTACTTCGTCTACAAGCTGGCCTTGCTGGAAGAGGCCGAGCGTCTCGTGCGGGCCCACGTGCTGCGTGAGAGCGAGGACATCTTCTACCTCACGCTGCAGGAGCTCCACGACGTCGTGCGGACGAACCAGGTGGATGACCAACTCATCCGCCAGCGCAAGGACGCGTTCCGGTCGTATCAGGCGCTCACCCCGCCCCGGGTGCTCACCTCGGATGGCGAAGTCATCGCCGGTGAGTACCGACGCGACGACGTCCCGGCCGGCGCGCTCGTCGGCCTACCCGTTTCCGCCGGGACAATCGAGGGGCGGGCCCGCGTCATCCTCGACCTGACGGAGGCCGATCTCGAAACGGGCGACATCCTGGTCACCGCCTACACGGACCCCAGCTGGACGCCCCTGTTCGTCTCGATCAAGGGCATGGTGACGGAGGTGGGAGGCCTGATGACCCACGGCGCGGTGATCGCTCGGGAATACGGCCTGCCGGCCGTCGTCGGGGTAGAACGCGCCACGCAGCTGATCCAGGACGGGCAGCGGATCCGCGTGAACGGAACCGGCGGGTTCATCGAGATCGTCTCCGCGACGTGACGAGCCGAGCCTCGTCGCCGGACTCCCCGCCGGTCTTCCGGGCGAGCCCGCCCGGACCGAGCCAGGTGGGGCCTCGATCAGTTGCCAACCGCTGGGTCGGGCATGAACTCGCGGATCTCCTGCCGTGGTGATCGTCCCGTCACCGGCCACCATCACGGGAGCCACGTCCTCGGCCAGCCCCCCGCCGAACACCCAGACGCCTGCGTCCCTCGCCTCCCGGACAACCGCATGCGCGCGGCGCGGCGCGAGCGTGGGCTAGGCTCGAGCCGATGTTCCCGTGGTCGGTGGCCCGGGCCGCGACAGCGGCAGTCGCGCTCGCCGCCGCCGTCGCGCTCGTGCAGGCCGGCGAGGCAGGCGCGTCGACCAGGGCCGGAGCGCGCCAGGCGACCGTCCGGGTGGGTGGCGAGGTGGAGTTCGACATGGCCGCGCGCGCCCTGCGGAGCACGGGTGGGACGATCGTGCTCCGGCCGCGTCTCTACCGGCGCCTCGTCGTCCGCTGGCGCTCCGACCGGAGGCTGCGGATCGTCGGGACGCGTGGCGCGCGGATCGAGCGCGTCGACTTCGAGGGGGCGCGGAACGTGTCGCTCGGGAACGTCACCATCGGGCCGATCGGCGGCGACGCGCTCGTCGACGTCCGTGGGTCGCGCGGCGTCGTCCTGCACGACCTGGTCGTGACCGCGAAGGGCACCCGCTTCTCGGCAACCGTGCGCATCCCCGACTCGCGCGGCGTCACGATCCGGCGCAGCGACTTCTCCCACTGCGGCGACCGCTCCCGGCGCTTCGCACGGTGCGTCCTGCTGTGGCGCTGGTCGCACCGCGTGCTGATCGAGGACAGCCGGTTCCACGACTGCCGAGGCTGCGACTTCGTGCACGGCCGGTTCGGCTCCGACCTCGTCATCCGGCGGAACCGCTTCGACCGGGCGCTCCCGTGCCGCGGGCTGAGCCGGCACCGCTGCGGGCACCAGGACCTCGTGCAGCTCTTCGCCGGGCGCCGCCTGACCGTGGAGCGCAACCGCTTCGGGGTGTACCGCGACGGTGGGGCGCAGCTCTACCTCACGAACTCCGTCGACCACGCGACGATCGTGAACAACGTCTTCGTCGGCACGGACCCACGGGTTCCCGGATACCGGGCGCGGATGGCGATCATCGTCGGCAGCGCCGCCTCGAAGCGGCTTCCGCACTACGCGAGGGTCGTGAACAACACGATCCTGACGGGCACCCGGCGGCGTGACGGCTACGCGGGCTCGATCCGGATGAGCTCGAAGTACGGCAGCGTGCTGCGCCGCAAGCGGCCGATCGTCGCGAACAACGTGATCGCGCTCCTGGAGAAGCGCGCGCACATCTGCAGCGCGGCACGCCTTTTCGCGCACAACGTCGTGCTCGACGGCACGGGGTGCGCTCCGTCGGATCGCGTCGGTCCTGCCGGCCTCGACGGCCGCGGCCGGCCCCGGCGTGACTCGGCGGTCGTCGACGCCGCTTCGCGCCGGTACGCGCCGACGGCCGACGCGACGGGACGTCGGAGGATCGGCCGGCCGGACGTGGGCGCGCTCGAGTACCGGCGCGGCTGACACCGGTGCCGTCGAGAGGTCTCTGACACGACGCGCAGGTGCAGCCGGACTACGCCGACGAGAGATCGTCACGTGACGAGCACGATCGGTGAACGGCTGCTGTGGCGCGACGGCGACTTCACCGTCTCGCAGTGCGTCTTCTGCGTCCACAAGTCAGAGACCGGCACAACGTGTGCCGCGTTTCCGGAAGGAATCCCGTCGCGGATCCTCCGTAGCGAGGCCGACCATCGACAGGCGTTCGCCGGCGACCGGCGGACCCGCTTCGAGCTCGCAGGCGACGACGTCCGCCCGTACCTCGTTTCGACGCGCTTCCCGGCCTAGAGCGCGGATCTCGGCGTGCGTGTTCTGCTTGCGGATCTGGCCGTCACGACGCGCGTCCGCTCGTACAGGATCAGGTGAAACCCGGAGCGCCGATCCCGGTATCACCGGATGCGCCGCCCGGGTCACGGCCGCATTGTCGGGGTGACCATGGCGGCCAGGGCCGCACGTGCCCTCGTCGTGGCCGCGCTCGCCGCGGCCGTCCTCGCGCTTCCCGCCGCGCCGCAGACGGGGACGGTAACCGAGCAGCCCGGCGTCACGGTCTACCTCTTCTGGGGCAGCGGCTGCCCCCACTGCGCGGCGCTGCGTCCCTTCCTCGACGAGCTCGCGACCCGGCCCGGCGTGGAGCTCGCGGCGTACGAGGTCTGGTACGACGAGGAGAGCCGGGAGCTCTACCGGCGCGTCGCGGCCGCGCACGGGTCCGAGCCCGAGGGCGTCCCGACCGTCTTCGTCGCCGGCGGGATGTGGGTCGGCGACAGCCCGGCCTCCAGGGAGGCGATCGCGGCGGCCGTCGAACGCTGCGCGGCGGGCGGCTGTCCGGACGTTGCCGGTGCGGTCGTGCGCGGGAGCGAGCTGCCGGTGGTGCCGGCGACGGAGAGGCCGGACACCGGCGGGACGGTGATCGAGGTGCCCGTCCTCGGCTCCCACGACGTGGGCGGCGACTCGCTGATCTGGGCGACCTTGCTGATCGCGTTCGTCGACGGGTTCAACCCCTGCTCGCTCTGGGTGCTGACGGTGCTGGTCGCGATGATCCTTCGCACCGGCTCCAGGCAGCGGCTGGCCCTGATCGGGGGCTCCTACCTCCTCACCGCGGCCCTCGTCTACGGGCTCTTCCTCGTCGGCCTGTTCAGCGCCTTCACGGTGGTCGACTACGCGTGGTGGATCCGCGTCGGCGTCGCGACGTTCGCGCTCGCCTTCGCGATCGTGAACGTCAAGGACTACGTCCGGCTCGGACGCGGGGTGTCGCTCACGATCCCCGACCGGCTCAAGCCGCGCATCGCGCGCGGCGCCCGCTCGGTCGCGCTCGAGAGCCGCGCTCTGCCGCTCGTCGTCGCGACGAGCATGGCGCTGGCGGCCGGCGTCTCGCTGCTCGAGCTCCCGTGCACGGTCGGCTTTCCCGTCGTCTGGACGAACCTGCTCGCCGAGCAGGAGGTCGCCACGTCGGAATACGCGTTCCTCCTCGCCGCGTACCTCGTCGTCTTCCTGATCGACGAGCTCGCGATCCTCCTCGCCGCGCTCGCGGTGATGCGGATCGGCCGCCTCGAGGAGCTACACGGCCGTGTGCTCAAGCTCGCCGGCGGCATGCTCATGGGGGTGCTCGCCGTCCTGATGCTCGTCGACTCGAATCTCCTCGAAGACCTCACCGGCGCGGCGATCGCGCTCGGGGCGGCCGCGGTGCTCACCGCGGCGGCGATCCTCCTGCACGCCGGCGCCGTGCGCTTGCGCCCGGCTCCCGAACCGCCCCCGCGGAAGCCGCGGCCGCGCGGCGCGCACGCGCATCGCCGGCCGTAGCCGGGGCCCATTGCCGCACCGCCTGGACGCGGGAAAACGGTGCGGTCTCCCGTACGAACGAGCGGCTCGGGAGCCACCACCACCGCGCCGGCGTCCCTCCCCGCAAACGCGGGGCTGGATGCGCTTCGACGGGAACGACGCCGTCGTCGTCTGGACGCACGAGCGGCTCGGGCAGCCGAGCCACAAGGACGTCCTCGCGGTCGCCCGGGAGAGGGGCAGCGACCACGCCGGTCTCACGCGCTGGTGGCGTCCGTGGCACTACCTGATCGGCAAGGCCGACTGACGACGCATCCCGGGGCGCGTGGACAGGTGTCTCGGCGAGGCCGCCGCACCGCTGCCGCGCTCCGCGTCGCACGCGCTCGGCGCGCTCCAGGGCGTGGCGCACCATGTCCCTGGGCTCGATCGTAGGCGCGTCTTCCCGGCGAGGGCGCGGAGCCCCCTGCTCGGGCGGCGCCCTCAGTCTCCGCCGAGCGAGACGACGATACGGCACGACGAGCAGGGCTCGAGGCACTCGTGCGTGTCGCAGCCGACGTCCGTGTCCTCGACGCCGTCGAGCGCCGCCGCGACCAGGCCGCGCCAGAGCCCGTGGTCGAGCTCGGCCGCAGCGGGATTCGCCACGACGAGCGGGCGCAACGGGCATGTCGGCGTGACGATCTCCGCGGTCACGTCGTCGAGGCGTTCGAGGCGTGCGTGGAAGCCGAGACCGCTGACGGCCTCGCACATCCGCTCGAGGCCCGCCCGCCGGTCGCTCTGCGGCTCGACCCCGGCCGCCTGTGCGAGCGCGGTCCCGAAGCGGGCACCGAGGTCGGAGAGGCGCCGGCGCGGCAGCGCGTCGACGAGCAGTCCGACGAGCTCCGGGTAGCGGCGTCCGGGGAACTCGATCGCCTCCGTCTCGGGGGCGGGGGAGTAGACCTTGGCCGGCCTGCCAGCTCCCGGGCCGCTCCGTCCGGTACGCCGTTCGAAGTCGGGGACGACGAGCCCGGCCTCCGCGAGCCGCTCGAGCCGCCGCCGCGCGACGTTGCGGTGGACGCCGTCCGCCCGCGCGACCTCGCCGATGCTCACGGCCCGCCGGGCACCGCGGACGAACCGGAGCGTCGCGCGCAGGTCAGGGTCGCCGATTGCCTGGAGCACGTCCACGTGAGTTCTTCTATAATACCTACTTACGATCTATAGAAGGAGGCGACGTGGCTGACTATCGGTACCTCATCGTCGGCGGCGGCATGACGGGCGACGCCGCGTGCAAGGGAATCCGCTCGGTCGATCCGGACGGCTCGATCGGGCTCGTCGGGAGCGAGCCCGACCCGCCGTACGCGCGCCCGCCGCTCTCGAAGGGCCTCTGGCTCGGCAAGGAGGAGAGCTCGATCTGGCGGGGGACGGAGGAGCAGGGCGTCGACCTCCACCTCGGCCGCACGGTCGTCTCGCTCGACCTCGGGGCCCGCACCGCGACCGACGACCGGGGCGACACGTACGGATACGACCGGGTGCTGCTCGCCACGGGGGGGCGTCCGCGTGAGATGCCCGGTGCGCCCGAAGGGCTGATCCACTACCGCGCCCTCGCCGACTACCGCGCCCTCCGCGAGCGCGCGACCGAAGGGGCGCGCGTGCTCGTCGTCGGTGGGGGGTTCATCGGCTCGGAGCTCGCGGCCGCAACCGCGCAGAGCGGTTGCGCGGTGACGATCGTCTTCCCGGAGGACGGCATCTGCGCCCGCCTCCTCCCGCCGGATCTCTCGGGGTTCCTCAACGACCACTTCCGCGGCAAGGGGGTGGACGTCGTCGCCGGTGAGCTCGTCGCGGCGGTCGAGCGGAGCGACGAGGGCTTCCGCGTCACGACGCGGGGAGGTGGGGCCTACGACGCCGACGTGGTCGTCGCGGGCCTCGGCATCGTCCCGAACGACGGGCTCGCCGCAAGCGCCGGCCTGTCCGCCGACGGCGGAATCCCCGTCGACGACCGCGGCCGCGTCGACGGCCGCGACGACGTCTTCGCGGCGGGCGACGTCGCGGTGTTTCCAGCCCGGGATCTCGGTCGAGACCTCCGCGTGGAGCACGAGGACCACGCGAAGAGCCACGGACGCCAGGTCGGGCGCAACATGGCGGGAGCAGACGAGCCCTACGACCACCTCCCGTTCTTCTACTCGGACCTGTTCGAGCTCGGCTACGAGGCCGTCGGCGAGCTCGACAGCCGGCTCGACACCGCCGCCGAGTGGGTGGAGCCCTACCGCAAGGGGGTCGTCTGCTACCTCGACGCGGAGGGGCGCCCGCGGGGCTTCCTGCTCTGGGACGTCTGGGGCAAGGTCGATGCCGCGACGGAGCTCATCCGCGCCGGCGCGGTGCTCGAGGACGGTCAGCTGCGGGGGCTCGTGGGATGAGCGATCAGCTCGTCGGTGCGGGCGGCCAGCTCGCGGTCGCGGTCGGTGATCCCGCCCGCAGAGTGCGTCGTCCAGCGAACGGTGACGCGCCTGTAGCTGATCGCGATGTCGGGATGGTGGTCCTCCGACTCCGCGAGGTCGGCGAGATCGTCGACAAACACGATCGCCGCGCGGAAGCTGTCGAAGACGACCTCCCGCTCGAGCGCTCCGTCGCGCTCGCGCCAGTCACCGGTCTCGTTCATGGTGATCGTCCTTCCCTCTTCGCTAGGTCTCGCAAACCCGCGCCGACGCGCGAGCTCGTCACGGAGGTGTTCTACCGCCCGCTCGCGCACCTGCTCGTCCTGGTGCTGCTGCCGCTCCGAGTGCCCCCGCCGGCCGTCGTCCTCGCAGGGTTCGCGGTGGGGCTTGCCGCCGCCGTCGAGATCGCGCGCGGCAACCTGCTCGTGGGGGCCGGCCTCGTCCTCGTGAAGACGCTCCTCGACGGCGCCGACGGCGCGCTCGCCCGGGCCGGCGACCGCGTGACCGCCTTCGGGCGCTATCTCGACGCGGTCTGCGACCTCGTCGTCAACGCGGCGCTCGCGGCGGCGCTCGGCTACGCGACCGGTCGTCCCGGGCTTGCCCTCGCCGGGTTCGTCGCCGCCACGGTCGTGCTCTCCATCAACTTCAACCTGCGGCGGCTGTACCAGGGCTCGGACCCGATGCCGGCGGGCGGAGGCTTCGCGCGTCGCCTCTACCAGCTCGTCTACGCGCCGCAGGACAGGCTGGCCGACCGGCTCGTTCGTCGGCGTCCTCGCCGCAGGACGCTGTGGGCGTTCCACAACCTCGGCCTCGCGACGCAGCACTCGATCCTCGCAGCCTGCCTCGTGCTCGCGGCCGTCCTCACCTGATCCCGGAAGGAGACCCGATGTCCGAACGCGTGATCGAGCTGTCCTCCGCCGTCGCCGTGCTCGCCTCTCCGCGCGAGATCGCGCTCGAGGACTGGACGCGCTTCCGCGGCAACGTGGCCGAGATCCTCGGGGCGTTCGGCCTTCCGCTCGACACGCCGCCCACACGGGACACGCCCGAGCGGTTCCTCCGTGCGCTGTTCGACGCGACGGCGGGCTACGACGGCGACCCGAAGCTCGTGACCACGTTCCCGACGGAGGTGACGGGTGCCGTGGAGGAGCCGTTCGCGCAGGTCGTCGAGGGCCCCATCGCCTTCTCGGCGCTCTGCGAGCACCATGCGCTGCCCTTCGTCGGTCACGCGCACGTCGGCTACGTCGCGGGTGAACGGATCATCGGCATCTCCAAGCTGACGCGCCTCGTCCGGCTCTACGCGCGCAGATTCACGGTGCAGGAGCGCCTCGGCGAGCAGATCGCCGACACGCTCGTCCGTCTCGTGCAGCCCCAGGGCGTCGGGGTGCGGCTCGAGGCCTCGCACCTGTGCACGCGGATGCGCGGGGTCGAGGAGCCGTCCCGGACGACGACGACCGCCTGGCGGGGCGTCTACCGCGACGCGGCGCTGCGGCGGGAGTTCCTCGAGCTGGCCCGGTGAGCGAGCTCGAGCCGCTCGCCGTCCTGCGCGAGGCGCCGGCGGCTGCCTGGGCGCTCCCCGGAGAGCTCCGCCGCCTGTACGGCGGCGACCTCGCGCTGCCCGGGCGGTGCCTCTACGCCAACTTCGTGGCCTCGATCGACGGCGTCGTCGCGATTCCCTCCCTGGCCGGCTCGAACGCGCTGATCAGCGGGAAGAGCGAGGCCGACCGCTTCGTCATGGGTCTCCTGCGCGCGGCTGCCGATCTCGTGCTGATCGGGAGCGGCACCCTGCGTGCCTCGCCCGCGGGCCGCTGGCGGGCCGAGACCGTGTACCCGCCGGCAGCAGAGGCGTACGGCACCCTCCGCCGGGAGCTCGGGTACGAGGCGAGCCCGCGCGTGGCGATCGTCACCGCCTCGGGAGCGATCCCACCCGAGCACCCGGTGCTCGCCGACAGCGCGATCGTCCTCACGACCGAGCGCGGGGCGGCGCGGCTCGACGGCGAGCTCCCGGCCGTCGCCGAGATCGTCGTGCTCCCGGGCGAGGCCGAGGTCGACGTTCGCGCGGCGGTCGATCTCCTCCACGGGCGGGGCCACGGGCGCATCCTGAGCGAGGCCGGACCGCACGTCTTCGGCTCGCTCGTCGAGGCCGAGCTCGTGGACGACCTCTTCCTGACCGTGTCGCCGCTGCTCGCGGGCAGAGGCGACACTGCGTTCGCCCTCGTCGAGGGCGTCACCCTGCTTCCCGACCGGACGCGGCCCGCGCTCCTCCGCTCGGTCCGCGCGCACGGGAGCCATCTCTTCCTGCACTACGCGCTCTCCGTCGACGTCAGACCTTGACGTTGCGGGATCGACGGCGGCGATACGTGTCAGCCGCAAGCCGATGGGCCCCGACACGGCGGCCGGGGCCCATCGAGCTCGAGTCGGATCAGCCGCCCGCCCGGTTCGGGTTGCACCCGAACGCCGCGCCGCCGAGCGGCCCGGCGAACCTCACGATCTGCCCCCATGACTGCGTCCGACCGTGGTCACCCGGAATGCCGAGAACGAACTCGTCGTTCTGCCCCGAGTAGGCGCACTCGGACCGGCCGTTCAACGGCGCTGCCTCCGACCCGGCGATCCACTTCCCGTTGCCGGTGATCTCGCCGGCCAGTGCGGTCCCGCTCATCGCCGCGGCCATGACAGCCGCGACGACGGCGCCGACAAGTGCTCGCTTCATGCCTCCCCTTCCCCTTGCGTTGCCCCCATCGCGTCCAGGGATCGCCGGACACTATCGACTCGTCCACCGCGTTGGAAGCGCGCGCCGAGGCGCTGACATGTCAAGCGCGCCGACGGGAGACGCGCGAGGGGCTACCTGAGGAGCAGCTTCGCGAGACGGCGGTCGGCGAGCGCGAGGAACACGGCGGTCATCGCGACGAGGTAGGCCACGTTCGCGAGCGCGAGCCAGCCGACGTCGCCGAGCGTGAGCGCGCGTAGGAGCTCGACGCCGTGGTAGAGCGGGGTCAGCGGGAGAATCCAGCGCGCGGCGTCCGGATACGCGTCCGTCGGCACGAACGTCGCCGAGAAGAGGAACATCGGCAGCGTGCACAGCTCGACGAAGGCGAAGTCGGCCCACGAGCGCATCAGCGTCGTCCCGAAGACGACGGGCGCGGCAAAGGCGGCGGAGACGAGGAGCGCGCCGGGGATCGCCAGGATCGCCCAGGGCGAGCGGACGAGACCGAGAGCACGAGCATCACGGTGACGAACCCGATCGCGTAGACCGTGCCCCGCAGCAGGGTGTAGGTCAGCTCACCGAGCGCGACGTCACGTGGAGCCGCGGCAGGATGCGGAGCGTCGTGGCGAGGGTGCTCATCGCAGGAGCTTCTCCCGTTGCGCGCGCACGGTCAGCGCCGCGCCGAGCGCGGTCACGGAGACGAGGTAGGTGACGTGGACGGGCCCGAGCAGCGGGTCGACCTCGCCCGTCGCGAGGCTGCGGCACAGGTCGACGCCGTGCCAGAGCGGCGTCGCCCACGCGAGCGGCTGCAGCCAGCCCGGAAGCTGCTCGAGCGGGAAGAACGTCCCCGAGAAGAGGAAGAGCGGCACGAGCCCGAAGCGGAAGATCGTCGCCAGCCACTCGTCCCCCTCGATGCTCGAGGTGATCGCCGCGAGCACGGCGCCGAACGCGAGCCCGCAGAGCAGCGCCGCGAGCGGCGCGAGCACGGCAAGGGGGAGACGAAGGCCTCGCCGACGGTCGCGATCGCGGCGAAGGTCGTCACCGCGACGAGCACCCGCACGCCCGTCCAGGCGAGGACGCCCGCGACGAGCTCCCCCACCCGGACCGGCGTCGAGACGGTCCGTGGTAGCCTCCATCAGTCGATCAGGCTCCGGCCGGTGAGCCGGAGGAAGACGTCCTCGAGCGATAGTAAGTGCGTGGTGAGGACGAGCGTGACCCCGCGCTGCTCGAGCAGGTAGAGCCGGTCCCACAGCGCATGGCGCGCCTGGGGGTCGAGCCCCGTGGTCGGCTCGTCGAGCAGCAGGAGCTAGCAACTCGTCGCTGCGGCGGCGGATCTCGTCGCGCGGCAGGCCGAAGAAGAGGCCGTACCCCGCGGGGCTCAGGGAAGCCGGGCGAGGCCGCGTTCGGCGATCGCAGCACCGAGCGCCTGCCAGTCCGCATCGGCCATGCGGGTCTCGGCGAGGTACACCGAGAAGCCGACGGTGTTCGCCTCGTCGAGCAGCGCTGCGTAGGTGGCGACGTCGAGCGAGGACAGGCGTCCCGGCGTCATCCCGATCGTCGGGTGGACGGCGGCCGCGGGGAAGAACCCCTGGGCACCGTCGACGCATGACGCGGGCGCCGCCTCTGGACCGACGTCGTTGACGTACGCCTGGGGGAGGAAGGCGAAGGCCGCACCGCGCCACGACGCCCAGTCGATGTCGTGTCGATCGGGACGGCAATACGACGAGACGCCCGCCGGGAACGGGGCCGGCCGGAGGGCGCGGAAGGCCTGCACGAAGCGCTGCGAGCGACCGCTCCGGTCATCGCTCGGGCCGTCGGGGCCGCTGTACGTGTACTCGACCTCGGGATTCGCGACGTAGAAGTCGAGCCCGTAGCGTGCGAGGAGCTCGCCGGCGAGCGCCGCCTCCGTCTCGGGATCCGTGCGCAGGACGCCCCAGCCGCCGACCGGCATGCCGCTCGCCAGACGGAAGCGGTACACCCAGTCGGCCTCGACCGGATCCTCGACGAGACCGTCGTGCAGGCGGACGGCGACCCAGCCGAAGCCCGAGTCGCGCATCACCTGCCCGAGCAGCGTCGGCTCGACGTCCGTCTCGTGCCAGACGAACGCGCCGGCCGCGGCCCACGAGAATGGAAGCTGCGCCGGCGGAGGCGGCGTCGGTTCGGGCGCCGGCGGGCTCGGAGGCGTCGTCTGCGGAGGAGGCTCGCTCTCGGCGGGCGGCGGCACCGTCTCCGGCGGCTCCGTCTCTGCCGGCTGAGCGGCCTCGTCGCCGCCCGATCGCTGTACCACGAGGAAGGTGCCGGCGGCCACCAGCAGGCAGGCGCCCGCCGCGACCGTCACGACCCGAGCGCGGCGGGATGCCGTCAGCCTCGAGAGCGCGCGCATCGAGCCAGGCTAGCGTGCGGCCGCCCTGGGAGCCGGACCACGAAAAAGCGCCGAACCCCGCGACTCCGAAGAGCTACGGGGTTCGACGCCGACGATCCTCGCACGCCGCGCCCCGCGTGTCAAGCCAGTGACACGCGGTGGTGGGCGGGCCTGGCCGGGTGAGGTCGCGCCGCTCGGTTGCAGCGTCACCGGGGTCAGGCACCTGACGGTGCCAGACCCCCATCGGTCAGGCTGCCGTGTCTGACCCTGCGAGCGGGAACTCGGCGCGAACGCGGGTCCCCCTCGCCGGGCGGGCTCGAGACCACGAAGCTGCCGTCGAGCGCCTCGACACGGTCGCGTAGGCCGCCGAGGCCCGACCCTTCGCCGGGCTCCGCGCCGCCGCAGCCGTCGTCGGAGACCTCGACGACGAGCACGTGCTCGCGCGGAGCCACCCTCACCGTCGCCGAGGTCGCGCGCGCGTACTTGAGCGTGTTCGTGATCGACTCGGCGACGACGAAGTACGCGGCGCTCTCGACGAGCGGATGCCAGCGCTGGGCGTCGTCGACGGTGATCACCGTCACCGCGATCGGCGCGCGGTTCGCGAGCGCGCGGACCGCCGCGCCCAGCCCCTGCAGGCTGAGAATCTGGGGGTGGAGACCACGCGCGAGCTCACGGAGCTCCTCGTGCGCGGTCGTCAGCTCGACGAGCGCCCGCTCGAGGTGCTCCTCCGCCCGGTCCGGCTCCGACCGGAGCGCGCGCGCCGCCAGATGGATCGAGTGGGTGACGGTGACGAGGTTCTGCTGCGCGCCGTCGTGGAGGTTCCGCTCGAGGCGCTTCCGCTCCGCGTCGGCCGCCGAGACGATGCGCGCGCGAGAGCGGCGGATCTCCTCCTCGGCCTGCTTACGCCCCGTGACGTCGAGCCCGCAGAGCAGGTAGCGCAAGGCTCCCTCCGCGTCGTGCACGGTCGTCGCCGTCCAGTCGACGACGAGCCGCTCCCCGTCGGGGCGGACATGCTCGTACTCGACGATCCCGGGTGGATCTCCCGCGTGCATGCGCTCGAAGTCCGCTCGCGCCTGGGCGATGTCCTCCTCGGCGATGAAGCGCTCCCAGAACGGCCGGCCGAGCCACGACTCCTCGGGGATCCCCGCAGCGCGCTCGAGCGCGCGGTTGACGCTGAGCGTCGTCCCTTCCTCGTCCACCAGCGCGAGGAAGCTCGGTGTGGAGCGGACCACCGCGCGGCTGAAGTCGCGCTCACGCTGGAGGAGCCGCTCCTGGCGGGTCCGCTCGGTGAAGTCTCGGACGATGACGACGAACTCGTCGGGACCGCACGCGACAACGCGGCCCTCGTAGTCGCGCTCCTCGCCCCGGAGCTCCAGCGAGTACTCGATCTGCTGGACCTCCTGCTCGGCGACCGCGCGGCGGCCGGCGGAGAGGATCGCGTCCGCGACGTATCCCGGGAGCCGCTCGTGGACCGCGTACCCGATCACGTCGTCGGCCGACGTCATCAAGTCTTCCTCGGAGTCGACCTTGAACCCGCGGTAGATCCCGTCGACGCCGATCCGGAAGATCGGATCGGGAATCGCGGCGACGAGGGCGCGGGCGGTGGCGGTGTTCGTAGTGGGCCGGTCGAGCCTCTCGTCGGTTGGCCGCGCCGTCACCCGTCCCTTGTAGCACGCCGGGGCTCGGCTGCCTGGCGCCCGAGCCCCGGCGCTCGGAGTGGATCAGTCGAGGACGAAGCTGATCCGCATCGTCACGCGGAACTCCGCGACCTGGTCGTTCTCCACGACCACGTGTTGCTCCGAGACCCAGGCGCCCTTGATGCCGTGGACGGTCTCCGCTGCCTTCGTGATGCCGACCTTCGCCGCCTCGGCGAAGCTCGTGGGGGACGAAGCGGTGATCTCGATCACCTTCGCGACACTCATCGGTCCCTCCTCTGTCGGGGTTGGCCCGATTCTCCTACCCGGGGCCGGCACCAGGCAAGCGTCGGGCGCCTGCGGCGACCGTGCGCGGCTCCCCGGGGGCCTGCTGCCGCGCGGCCGAGGCTACGCCGCCGGGCTCTCGTCGTGTGAGAGCAGGGTGTCGACGGTCGCCGACACGACGAGCTTGAACCCCCGGCGGCCCGCACCGACGGGCTCGCGATCGCCGGTCGGCCGGAAGCCCGCACGGAGGTAGAGCGCTCGTCCCGGCGCGTTCGCCTCCTGGACGAAGAGCACGACGCGGCCGGCACCGCCTTCGCGCGCCCAGCCCGCGACCGCGCGGATCAGCGACCGCGCGACGCCTTGGCCACGCGCCCGCGGATCGACCCAGAGCGAGATGAGCTGCACCTCGTCGGGGTTCAGCCGGCGGAAGCCGCCGACGACGCCGAGCATGCCTCCGTCGTCGGTCGCGACGAAGAGCACGCGTGTCGCGCCGACGGCGCCCTCCGCAGCCCACTCCTGCCACCAGGTGTCGGGCTCGCGGACGGCATCCTCGTAGCGGCTCGAGAAGTACGCAGCTTCCTCGCGCAGCATTCGCAGCCGCGCCTCTCGCCAGAGACGCCACTCGTCGGCCCGTATCCGCCGGATCTCGATCCGGCGAGGCTACGGCATCTGCCCACGCGACGCCGGGCGGCGGACGGTGGGCGCCCACGTCGGGACGCCCACCGTTCATGGGCGGCGCTTCGCGGCGTCGCCGCCAGGCGTCTCCGCCTTACCGCCGCAGGTCGACCGGGAACGAGACGAGCCGTCGCGTCGAGATCCCGCCGAGCAGGTTGCCGCCGGGCCCTCGCGCGCGGACGAACATCACGAGCAGCTGCTGACGGGGTGTTGCCGGAAACCCGCGCTGGCGGCTCATGCGGAGCTCCGCCCAGCCGTCGGCACCCGTCGTCGCCTCCGGCGGCACGGAGAACATGTTGTACGGTACCGCGGCGACGTACACGAGCGCGCCCTGAACAGGCTTCCCGTTGCAGGCCGTGACGCGGAAGCGGGCGACGATGCTGCCGATCGAGCCGGTGATCAAGCTGGGCGCAACGTCCTGACCGGCGATCAACAGCCGCTCGGGCGGCTTCAGCTCGTTCGCGACGGGCGGGTTCTTGTCGCACGGAGTCGCGGCCGGGGGCGGTGTCGGAGCCTCCCGGATCACCGCGGTGGGCACGGACGTCGCCACCGTGCTGCCGTCGGCGTTCTGCGCGGTGACGCGCACGCGGATCGTGTTGCCCCTGTCGACCTCCTTGAGGACGTACGTCTTCGCGTTGGCGCCGCTGATCAGCGAGCAGCTCCCGCCGTCGGCATCGCAACGTCGCCAGGCGTAGTCGTAGTCCGTCGGGTTGCCGGTCCACTCGCCCTCCGTCACGGTGAGCGTCGACCCGACCTGCGGCGTGCCCGTGATCGTCGGAGGCCGCTCGTTGGTCGGCTTTGCCTGGGTCGCGGCCGAGCCGGGGTCGGTGCCCGCCAGCATGGCGCCCGCGAACGCGGCCGTCACGCCCAGGAGAGCGGCCGGCGCGAGCCTGCGGAGATGGTGTCTCATCGGTTTCACTCCTCCTCGTCTCGATGGCAGGTGGTACGAGGAGGGGACGTACCCGTTGCCGGATCGGTCGAATCGTCCGGCGAGGTTCCTCACGCGCCCCTTACAGGGCGGCGGTCGCGGCCCCGCCCACGGCTTCCTGCGGTCCGCCACGCGGGGAGAAGACTCCCGCGCCGCCGGTGGGAGTGGGGGAAGCGGCGCGGAAGGCTGCCGCGGCCCGGTGGACACGTCCCCCAGTCTCCCCACCCGCGCCCACCGGGCCGCGTGTGGCAGGGAGTATGACACATCGTGTGTATCGATACAAGAAGACGTGACCGCGACGGCACGCGTTGAGCAAGGCGACGAGCGGATTCGAACCGCTGTACGAGGCTTTGCAGGCCTCTGCCTAACCACTCGGCCACGTCGCCCGGGGGACGCATGGTAGCCCGCCGCCTGCCGTGCCCCTCACGATCCAGGTTGCTCTTGCGGGTCGACCCATGTCATGATAGGGCGCCCGTGCGATCAGGCGCGGGGGGACGGGGAGGTACTGCGGTGAAGTCGAGATGGGGTCGGCTCGTGCTCGCGAGCATGGCGGTGGTGGGGGCTTTCGTGCTGGTCACGGGTGGGAACGCGGGCCCCCGGGCGGCGGACGTCGGGTTCGAGGCGTTTCCGGGGCCGGGGCAGGTCACCTACGGACAGCAGATCGCCTACAGGGCGACGTTCGAGAACACGAGCGAGACGACGCTCACGCACGTGATCTTCCGCCAGAGCTACCCGATCGCGGACGGGGTCGAGTCGATACCTGTCGACGACACGTGCCCGGTCGCGCCGGTCACGATCACGAAGCCCGACGGCTCGCACGTGTGGACGTGCGCCTTCGGCAAACAGTCGGCCACCGCCGATCCGCTTGCGGTGACCACCGTCTGGCAGGTTCCGCCGCAGGAGACGGAAACGAGCAACTGCCCGGACTGCCTCGTCTCGAACGGCCGCTGGACGGTCAAGGAGGGCGTCAACGACGTCGCCGACCCGAACGACGCGTTCCCGTCGGGAGACGGGATAGACGTCTTCGCGACGCTCCTCGCCTCGAACTCCGGCGGCGGCGAGACGCTCAAGGCGGGTGGCTACGAGACGCACGGGACCTCCTGCGCCGTTCCGGGCGCGTCCGGCAACCTCCAGACGAACCCGGACGTGAGCATTGGGAACCCGGTCACGACGACGGTCTGCCTGCCGTCGTTCACGATCCCGTCGTCGAACCTCGTCGACCTCGGGTACGTGACGCAGATCACGGAGCAGCTCGGGAACGCGCGACACTCGGAGGTGTGCGTCGCCACGCTCGGGACGAACTGTGCCGTGCCCTATGTCGACGCCGACTTCTCGCTGCTCGACCCGCCACAAGTCATCACCCATGTCTTCCAGGTGGCGGGCGCGGCGCTCCCCAAGGGCTACAAGATCACCTGGGTCTCGCACAACGGCGGCGAGCAGGTCGCGGAGGGCGAGTGCGACGCGAACGGCTTCTGCGTCGTCTCGATCGACCTCGTCAACGTCAAGGGGACGAAGACCTGGGTGATCGTCGTCACCACGCCGACGAACGGGTACTTCGACTGGTAGACGGTGACGCGAATCAGGCCTGGGCGGTGTCGAGGCTCTCGATGCGCCGGACAACGGCGCCGAGGGCCACGACGCCGCCCTTCTGCTCCGCAAGGCGACGCGCGACCTCGTAGGCCGAGCGCGCGTCGTCCAGCCTGCCCGCCGCGGCGAGCACCTCCCCGAGGTCGACGTACGCCTCGAGCTGGAGCACGGGCGCGTCGGTCGGCTCGAGGATGCCGAGCGCTTCGCGCACGAGGAGCTCCGCCTCGTCGAGGGCGCCGGCGCGGGCGCTGATCCGGCCCTGCACCGCCCGCCAGAGCGCCTGCGTCGCGATGTCGCCGTCGCTCGCAAGCTCGCGGCTGCGGTCGCACATCGCCTGCGCTTCGTCGAGGCTTCCGTCGCGGTCGAGGATCGTGCGCGCGAGCAGCCCCGCGATCGTCGAGAGCGTGTACTTCTCGCCGCGAGTCTCGAGCACGTCGTACGAGCGGCGCAGCTCGGCCTCGGCCGCGTCGAGGTCGCCGGCGAGCATCTCCGCCCGCCAGGCCTCGATGCCGACGCGCGCGGCGTCGAGGTCGAGGCCGAGCTCCTCGAGCAGCGCCCTGGCGCGACCGACGAGCTCGCGCGCGCGGTCGGACGCGCCCTGCATCGCGTAGAGCCCGCCGAGCACCGCGAGGAGGTTGCCCTCCGACTGGCGATCGCCGGCCGTCGCCTCGAGACTGGATTCGCAGCGCGCGATCGCCTCGTCCACGTTCGTCGGCCCGAGTGACGTCGCCCCCGCGTAGGCCGTGATCGCCCGCCGCTCCTGGCGGACGTCACCGGCCTTCCGCGCATGCTCGATCGCCCGCTCCTCGGCCGCGACGCAGTCGCCGAACCGGCACGCGGTGCCGGCCGACCAGCCGAGCAGCCGGTAGGCGGTCGCAAGACCGACGTCGTCGCCCTCACGCTCGAAGACGCGCATCGCGACCGCGATCTCGGCGTCGACGCGCTCCCGCCGCCACTCCTCGGAGTCTCCGGTACGGAGGCTGACCAGGAGGCGCGTGAGCGCGGCCCGGGCGGCCGGGACCGGGGCCTCGCCCGCGTACCCGCCCGATTCCTCGAGGACGGCGATCGCATCCTCGAAGCGGCCGGTCAGGAGCAGGGCTTCCCCGTAGTCGGGGAGCACACGCAACCGCTCGGGATCGTCGACGGGGAGGATCGCCGCCGCGCGTCCGAGCAGCGACGCGGCCCCGGGGATGTCGCCGCGCGCGAACGCGCGCCGGCCCGCCGAGGCGAGGCGCCTCGACCCGTCCTCGCCGAGCGAGCGGCCGTGGTCGTCGAGCGGCCCGAGCTCGGAGAGATACGTCCACGCCTGCTCGAGGTGGTAGCCGAGGATCTCCTCGAACTCGACGCCGCGGTCACGGTTGGCCGCGTCCGCCCAGGCCACGAACCGCTCGTGGAGGTCGGCGCGGGCGCGCTTCAAGATCCCGTCGTAGGCGGTGTCGCGGATCATGATGTGGTGGAACCGGTGTGCGCCCTCGGCGCCGTCCTCCACCGGCCGCACCAGGTGCTTCTGCGCCAGCGTCGCGAGCTTCGAGCCGACGCGCGGGGAGACGTCGGGCGGCGCGAGCGCGGCGACGGCCTCCTCGGGGAACACGTAGCCCACGACCGACGCCGGCTCGATCACCGAGCGCTCCGTCTGGGCCAGGGTGTCGAGACGAGAGGCCAGGAGCGCCTGGATCGTCGGCGGCACGTTGATCTCGGTCTCCTCGCCGGTGAACCGCCACGTCCCGTTCTCGCGGGCAACCATGCCCTCGTCCACGAGCATCCGCAGGAGCTGCTCGGCGAACAGCGGATTGCCCTCCGAGGCGCCGACGACCCGGTCGACGACGACGGCGTCGAGGGTGCCGCCGTCGAGCAGGCTCTCGATCAGGCTCCGGCTGTGCGAAGCGTCGAGCGGGTCGAGAAGGAGGCGTGTGCCACGGTCTCCGAGCCCCCAGTGGGGGACGTCCTCGAGCAGCTCGGGCCGCGTCAGGCAGAGGACCAGCACGGCCGTGTCGACCGACCCGACGAGATGGTCGATCAGGGAGAGCATCGTCGGCTCGGCCCAGTGGATGTCCTCCACGACGAACACGACCGGATGTGCCGCGGCGAGGTGGCCGAGCAGCCGTCGCACCGCCCAGAAGAGCTCCTCGACGGGGAACGGCTCGACGGAGAGGCCGACGATCGACGCCAGCCGCTCCGCGACCCCTTCACCCGCCTCGCCGGCCAGCGCCTCGAGCTTCGCGAGGGCCGAGCCGGCGTCGTCGTCGTCGACGATCCCGGCCTGCGTCTTGACCGCCTCGGCGACCGGCCAGAACGTGATCCCCTCGCCGTAGGGCAGGCAGCGCCCACGAAGCGCGAGCGCGCGGGCCGAGACGTTCTCGAGGAACTCCGCGGTGAGTCGCGACTTGCCGACCCCCGCGTCGCCGACCACCGTCGCCAGACGACCCGTGCGCGAGGAGGCAGCCTCGTCGAGCGCCGCACGGAGCGCCGAGAGCTCGTCGTCGCGGCCGACGAGCGGCGCATTCCGACGGGGGCTCGCTGCCGCGGTCTCGCGGACGCCCACCAGACGATACGCGGGGACGCGCTCCGACTTTCCCTTCAGCTCGAGCGGCTCGACCTCCTCGACCTCGACTCCGTCGCGGACGAGCCGGTAGGTGAGCTCGCCGAGCAGGACTTCCCGCTCGCCCGCTGCCTGCTCGAGCCGGGCGGCCACGTTTACCGCGTCACCCGTCACGAGGCGCTGGCCGCTCGTCGGGTCGCCGGCGACGACCTCGCCCGTGTTGACGCCGGTCCGGTTCGCGAGCTGGACGCCGTAGAGGTGCTGGAGCTCTGCATTCAGGGCCTCGAGCGCCACCTGCATCCCTGCTGCCGCACGGACGGCGCGGAGCGCGTCGTCCTCGTGGAGCCGGGGGAGGCCGAAGACGGCCATCACCGCGTCCCCGATGAACTTCTCGATCACGCCGCCGTGGCGCTCGAGCTCGCCGCGCATCGCGTCGAAGTAGCGCGTCATCACCTCGCGCAGCGCCTCCGAGTCGAGCGCCTCGCCGAGGCTCGTGGAGCCCTTGAGGTCCGAGAAGACGATCGTCACGACCTTGCGCATCTCCTGCGGCGGCCGCGCCTCCGCGAGCTGCGTGCCGCAGGCGAGGCAGAACCGCGCGATCTCCGGGTTCTCGACGCCGCAGGCCCCGCATACCTTCATGACGCGAGTCTACGAAGCGAGGTCGCATTCCCGGCTTCCAGTGCGAGAATGTCGGTCATGCCGCCGTCCTCGGAAGACGCGGTCCTCGCACACGCTGCCGAGCTCGAGCGTCGCGACGACGCGGTCGCCGCAGAGCTCGAGACGATCCGCGACCTCGAGGAGCGGACCGCCGGCGTCCGCGCGCGTGCCGTCGAGGCGGGCGCGGCGCTCGAGCGCATCCCGATCGAGCTCGAGGAGCTCGGGCGCCGCCGCCGCGACGGCGCGAGACGCGCTGACCGACGCGAACGCCCGGCGCGAACGCGTCGGCGAGCTCGAGGCAGCGCTCCGCGACAGAGAGCGCGCCCTCGTGGCAGAGCGCGACGAGCTCGGTCGCGTCGCGGCCGGGATCGCGGCGGACGTCCGCCGCGTCCGAAGGATCGCCGAGACGGCCGGCCGTCTGCCCGGTGCGGCATTCGCCGACGTCGACGAGTGGGCGGCACATGTCCGGTCGGTCCTCTTCGTCGTCCGCGGCACGCTCGAGGCCGAGCGCGAGCGGATCGTCGCCGAGGCGAACGTCCTCGGCGCCTCGGTGCTCGGAGAAGACCTCGGCGTGTCGAGCATCGCGCTCGTGCGGCGGCGCCTCGAGGCGCGCCCCGGCTAGAACGGAAAGCGGGGATCGGCGGGCCGCCGGTCGAGTGCGCCGCCGTCGCGGCAGCTCGCCGGCAGCGCGTACGACGCGCGAATGACGGTTCGCTCGGCGAGCCGCCGCTCGAACGCCGACCAGAGGGCCTTGCGCGCCTTCCCCTCGTCCAGCCCCAGGCGGACGGCCAGCGGGCCCGCCTCCTGGAGCGCGAGGCACTCCGTCACGCCCTCGCGCCGCTCCCCGCCGAGGTGGACGGCCTCGTGCGCGAGCACGATGATCGCGTCCGTCGTGTGCTCCCGGGCGCGCCGGTCACCGCCGAACGCGAGATCGTGGAGCGCGCGGCAGACGCTCGGGTCGAGATACGTGAGCCCTGAAGCCGGAAACGCGACGCCGAGCGTGTCGCTTCCCGCACCCGTGAACGCGTACCCCTCGTCGCAGCGGACGCGAACGGGCACGCCCGCGATGCGGGACGCCTCGGCGGCGAAGCGCGCCTCGGCGCGGCCCCGAGCGTCGGCCGGGAGCGCGGACCACGTTGCGGCCCGGTCACTGCGTACCGCGAGCGCGACGACGACCGCCGCGACCAGCCCGCCGACGAGCCAGCCGAGCCGGCGACGGCTGCGCTCGGGGCGGGGAGGCGGAGGAAGGAAGTGGATCCCCTCCTCGTCCTCGACGAGCTCGCCGAAGCCGAGGTCGGCGTCCTCCGGCCCGGGCGGCACGCGGGCCCCGGGCGGCCGCTGCTCCTCGCGGCGCCCGCGGACGACGAACTCCACCTCGGCGGCGAGCAGCACGAGGATCGGCGCCCACACCGGCACCCAGGCGCGGACGTCGTCGCTGAAGAGCCACGCGGCGACGAAGACGAGCGCCGCCGCCCGGACGGCGGACTGGAACGTCGCGCGGTCGACCCTGTCCCACATGGCGTCAGGGTAGGCGTGGCGCCGTTGGTGTCCGACTTCAGTCGGACACGTTCACGTAGGTGTCGGACTGAAGTCCGACACCGGGGTGGCGTTGGCTAGAGTCGCGCGCGTGTCGGCGACGCTCATGGACGGCAAGGCGCTCGCGGAGCGGATCCGGGCCCATGTCGCGCGCGAGATCGGGGAGCTCGGGCACGTCGGGCTCGCGACCGTGCTCGTCGGCGACGATCCGGCCTCCGAGGTCTACATCCGACTCAAGCACAAGGCTGCGAAGGAGGCGGGGATCGACGCCCGAGACGTCCGGCTCGACGCGTCGACGTCCGAGGCAGACGTTCTCGCGCTCGTCGCCGAGCTCAACGCCGACGACGAGGTCGACGGGATTCTCGTCCAGCTGCCGCTCCCACACGAGATCGACGAGACGAAGGTCACGTACGCGGTCGCGCCGTCGAAGGACGTCGACGGCTTCCATCCCGTCAACGCGGGCAACCTGTATCTCGGCACTCCGTTGCACGTTCCGGCAACGCCTGCGGGCTGCATGGCCCTCCTCGCCGAGTACGGGGTCGATCCCGAGGGGAAGAACGCGGTCGTGATCGGTCGTAGCGAGATCGTCGGGCGCCCGGCCGCGATGCTGCTCCTCCAGGCGCACGCGACGGTGACGATCTGCCATTCGCGGACGGTCGACCTCCGCGCGGAGGTGAGGCGCGCCGACATCGTGGTGGCCGCGGTGGGCGTCCCCGGGATCGTCACCGCCGAGATGGTGAAGCCCGGTGCGACCGTGATCGACGTGGGCCTCACGCGCGGCGACGACGGATCGATCCGGGGCGACGTCGACCCGGCTGTCGCCGACGTCGCGGGCCTCCTCACGCCGATGCCGGGGGCACCGGCCCGATGACGATCGCGCTCCTGCTCCAGAGCGCGGTCAAGGCCGCACGCTACCGCCGCGGCCTCCTTGCGTACCCGACGTTGTGACGCTACGTTGTGCGCCGTTGGCGTATCTCGCGTCGGCTCTGCCGATGCTGTCCTCAGGAGGGACGTTCGTTGTCTGTAGAGACGGGCACCGTCAAGTGGTTCTCGAACGAAAAGGGCTTTGGCTTCATCGCACGCGAGGGCGCCGATGACGTCTTCGTCCACTTCTCGGCCATCAGCGGGGACGGGTACAAGTCCCTCACCGAGGGCCAGAAGGTCGAGTTCGAGGTCGTGCAAGGGCCGAAGGGTGCCCAGGCCGCGAACGTGACGGCCGTCTAGCCGTGGGGGAACCCATGGTTCCCCCACGATCCCCCTCCTTCACCTCAGCGTCGCCGCTCACGCGCCCCTGGCCGCCTTCGGCAGCCGCGGTCGGGCGTCGCCTCGATCGCCGAGCGGCCCGCACGCTTCTGGAAGGATGACCCGAGATGGCGATCACAGCCGAACAGGTGCTCCACGTTGCGCGGCTCGCCCGGCTCGACCTGACCGACGACGAGGTCGAGCGGCTGACCGGCGAGCTCGGGGCGATACTCGACGCCGTCTCGAAGGTCTCCGAGCTCGACCTCTCGGACGTGCCGCCGACGTCGCACCCCCTCGACCTCGTCAACGTCTGGGCGGACGACGCGCCGCACGACTCGCTGCCGCTCGAGGACGTCCTCCGGAACGCGCCGGCGTCGGAGCGCGGCCTCTTCCGCGTCCCGCCGACCGGATGAGCGCAGCCGTCGACACGCTGAGGCTGACCGCCGAGGACGCGCTCGGGCTCGTCGAGCGCCGCGAGGTCTCTCCCGCAGAGCTGCACGGCGCCTATCTCGAGGCGATCGGCGAGCGCGACGGCGAGCTCCACTGCTACCTCCGCACGGTCGCGGAGGCGGAGGGGACGAGCATCCCGATCGCGCTCAAGGACGTCATCTCCACCCGGGGCGTCGAGACGACGGCGGGCTCGCGGATCCTCTCCGGGTACGTCCCCGTCTTCGACTCGACCGTGGCCGCACGGTGCAAGGCGGCGGGGCTGACGCTGCTCGGCAAGACGAACACCGACGAGTTCGCGATGGGGTCCTCGACGGAGAACTCCGCCTTCGGTCCCTCGCGGAACCCGTGGGACCCGTCGCGCGTCCCCGGCGGATCGGGGGGCGGCACCGCTGCCGCCGTCTCGGCGGGCCTCGCGCCCTGGGGCCTCGGCTCGGACACGGGCGGCTCCATCAAGCAGCCGTCCGCGCTATGCGGCAACGTCGGCCTTCGCCCCACGTACGGCACCGTGTCGCGCTACGGGATCGTCGCCTTCGCCTCGAGTCTCGACCAGGTGGGGCCGGTCGCGAAGACGGTGCGCGACGTCGCCCTGCTCTACCGGATCATCGCGGGACGCGACGCCGCGGACTCGACGACCGTGGAGCTGCCCTCCGCGGTCGAGCTGCCCTCCGCCGAGCGCCTCGAGGGCCTGCGGGTCGGCGTGCCCCGCCAGGCGATGGCGCTCGAGGCGATCGAGCCGGGAGTTCGCGCCGCGTTCGAAGCGGCGCTCGAGCTCGTCGAGGAGCTGGGCGCCGAGGTCGGCGAGTGCGACCTCCCGCTCTCGTTCGACTACGGCCTGCCCTGCTACTACCTGATCGCCCCCGCGGAGGCGTCGTCCAACCTGGCGCGCTACGACGGCGTCCGCTACGGCCGCCGGAGCGAGGGGGAGTCCTACCGCGAGATGGTCGAGGGGTCGCGCGACGAGGGTTTCGGCGACGAGCCGAAGCGCCGCATCATGCTCGGCACCTACGCGCTCTCGGCCGGGTACTACGACGCCTACTACGGGCAGGCGCAGAAGGTGCGGACGCTGATCGTGCGCGAGCACGCGAGCGCGTTCGAGAAGTTCGACGTGCTCGCGACGCCGACGTCGCCGACGGTCGCCTTCCCGCTCGGAGACAGGACCGCCGACCCGCTGGCGATGTACGCATGCGACCTGCTCACCATCCCGTCCTGCGTGGCCGGGCTGCCCGGGCTCAACGTCCCCTGCGGCTTCTCGGAGGGACTGCCCGTCGGCCTGCAGCTGATCGGCCCGCAGTTCGGCGAGAACGCGCTCTTCCGCGCGGGCCACGCGCTCGAGCGCGCGCTCGGGCTCGACCTCGTTCCCGCGAGGCTCCGCGCGTGACGTGGGAACCCGTGATCGGGCTCGAGATCCACGTCCAGCTGAAGACGCGGACGAAGATGTTCTGCCGCTGCCCGGTCGGGTTCGGCGCGGCCGAGAACACGCAGACCTGTCCCGTCTGCCTCGGCTTCCCGGGTGCGCTCCCCGTGCCGAACAGCACGGCGATCGAATGGGTGGTGAGGCTCGGCCTCGCGCTCGGCTGCGAGATCGCGCCCCGCGCGGTGTTCGCGCGCAAGAACTACTTCTACCCTGATCTTCCGAAGGGCTATCAGATCTCGCAGTACGATCTACCTTCTTGCATTAATGGCAGGGTGCTAGTACCACTGCCAAACGGGGATCATGCTGTGGGCATCGTGCGGGCGCACCTCGAGGAGGACGCGGCCAAGAACGTCCACGTGGGCGGGCGCACCGGGCGGATCGGCGGGGCCGACTACACGCTCGTCGACTACAACCGCGGCGGCACGCCGCTCGTCGAGATCGTCACCGCGCCGGACATCCACTCGGCCGAGGAGGCGAAGCGGTTTCTCCAGCTTCTGCGGCAGACGATCGTCGAGCTCGGCATCTCCGACGCGGAGATGGAGAAGGGGACGCTCCGCGTCGACGCCAACGTCTCCGTGCGGCCGGAGGGATCGGACGAGCTCCGCACGCGCTGCGAGATCAAGAACATGAACTCGTTCACCCACATCGCGCGGGGCATCGAGGCCGAGGTCGAGCGGCAGGTCGCGGTGTGGGAGTCCGGCGGCGAGGTCGAGCAGCACACCTACGACTTCGACGTCGCGACCGGCACGCTGACCCCGCGGCGCGCCAAGGAGGAGGCGGACGACTATCGCTACTTCCCCGAGCCCGATCTTCTGCCGGTCGAGCCGTCGGCGGCGCTCGTCGAGCAGCTCCGGGCCGGCCTTCCCGAGTTGCCCGCCGAGCGGATCAGGCGCGTCGGCGAGACGCTCGACCACGAGCGAGCGCTCGTGCTCGTCACCGGCGGGCTCGACGCGCTCTGGCGCGACACGGTTGCCGCGGGCGCGGAGGCTGTCGCTGCGAGCAACGTGATCGCGAACCAGCTCGTCGGCGCCGGCGTCGACCCCGGCGGCGTCGATCCCGCCGAGCTGGCGAAGCTGGTCGAGGCCCGCGAGCGGATCCCGCGCCAGGCGTTCGACGAGGCGATCGCCCGCGTGGCCGAGCCCGGCTTCTCCGCCGCGCCCTACCTCGCGCGGGAGGCGGTCTCGGACGCGGCCGCCCTGGAGCCGATCGTCGACGCGATCCTCGCGGCCAACCCGGCCCAGGTCGAGCAGTACCGCGGCGGCAAGGAGGGCCTGCTCGGGTTCTTCGTCGGGAAGGTGATGAAGGAGACGAAGGGCCAGGCGGATGCCCGCGCGGTCAACGAGCTCGTTCGCACGAAGCTCAACGTAGACGTATAGTACACGTGTAATGACGAAGAAGCTGACGATCACGATCGACGACGAGGTCTACGAGGGGCTGCATCGCAAGGTGGGCCGGCGGCGCATCAGCCGATTCCTCGAGACGCTCGCCCGGCCGCACGTGCTCGACGACGAGCTGGAGGACGCATACCGCACGATGGCCGAGGACGAGCAACGGGAAGCCGAAGCCGACGCGTGGGCCGAGGCCACCGTCGGCGACGTGTCCGATGTTCCGCGGTGAGGTCTGGTGGGTCGGCTTCGATCCGGCCGTGGGCGGAGAGATCCGCAAGACCCGGCCGGCGGTGATCGTCTCGAACGACGCCTCCAACCGCGCGCTCGACCGCGTTCAGGTTGTGCCGCTGACGTCGAACGTCGAGCGTCTCTATCCGAGCGAGGCCTACGTCGACGTTGCCGGCACGCAGCACAAGGCGATGGCGGATCAGATGGGGACGGTCTCGAAGCGCCGGCTGCAGCGACGGATCGGCGCCCTGTCGAATCTCGACCTGGCAGGGGTCGAGCGGGCGATCCGTGTCCAGCTCGGCCTCGGATAGCCAGGCACGGCGACCGCGATGGACAAGCGGTCGGCGGGAGCGGTACGGTCGGAAGACGTGCCCCTTCCCACCGGTACCGACATCAGCCTCGACGAGCTCCGGCTCGCGGCGCGGAACCACGCGATGCCGCTCGAGGCGCTCCGCTGGCCGATCACCCCGGTCGGGCTCCACTACCTGCTCATCCACTACGACGTCCCGCTCGTCGACCCGACGGAGTGGCGGCTCGAGCTCGGCGGCGCGGTGGAGCGCCCGACAACACTCACGCTCGACGATCTTCGCTCACGGCCTGCGGTCGAGCTGGCGGCGACGATGGAGTGCGCGGGAAACGGCCGCGCGCTGCTCGAGCCGCGCCCCGTCAGCCAGCCGTGGCTGACCGAGGCCGTCGGCACGGGACTCTGGCGCGGCGTCGAGCTCGCGCCGCTGCTCGCCGAGGCGGGGCCGGGGCCGGGGGCCGTCGACGTCGTCTTCTCGGGTCTCGACCGCGGAGTGGAGGGCGAGGTCGAGCAGCGCTACGAACGGAGCCTCCCGCTCGGGGAGGCCGCGAGCGCCGGATGTCTTCTCGCCTACGAGCTGAACGGCGTGCCGCTCCCGCCGCAGCACGGCTTCCCGCTCCGGCTGGTCGTCCCGGGCTGGTACGGGATGACGAACGTCAAGTGGCTCTCGGCCATCACCGTCACGGAGACACCGTTCGCCGGGTACCAGGTCGCGACCGGGTACCGCGTCAGGCAGAGCGAGGAGGAGGACGGGCGTCCCGTTACGCGGATGCGCGTCCGCTCGCTGATGGTGCCGCCGGGGATTCCCGACTTCATGACGCGCGAGCGCGTCGTCGATGTCGGCCCCGTCGACCTCCGGGGACGCGCGTGGTCGGGCCGCGCGCCGATCGCGCGCGTCGAGGTGAGCGACGACGGAGGGGAGACATGGGCCGACGCGGAGCTCGAGCCGTTCCCCGACCAGCGCTGGGCCTGGGCCGGCTGGTCGTTCCCGTGGCAGCCGGCCGCCGCCGGGCACTTCACGCTCTGCTGCCGCGCTACCGACGAAGCGGGGGAAACCCAGCCGCTCGAGCCGGAGTGGAACCTGGGCGGCTACGAGAACAACGCCGTCCAGCGCGTGACCGTCCGCGTGCGCTGACAGGCGCTCGCGTCCCTGAGGTAAGGGCGCGTCGCGCGTGCGCGCAAGAACGGTGTCAGACACCGAACGGTGTCAGACACCGATCTTGTCAAGCCCGAGCCGTGCCGAAAGAGCGTCGATCGTTGCACAGGCCCGAGCCCTGCAGCCATGCGTATTCTGCCGTAGTACTGGGACCTGCCGCGCGGCTGTCGCGCCGCGGAACCGGACGGTCAGCGGCGTCCGCCTGTGGATCAATCGGCGCAGACTAGGCGCACGTCGCGCTTGACACGAATCGGTGTCTGACACCGTCTCCCCACCGTCTTCGCGCCGAACGCGCGCGGGGCGCGGCGGCGCCGCTGGCATGATCTCCGCGATGGCGCGGCGAATGCTCGCATGGCTGCTCGTCACTCCTCTCGCCGCGGCGGGGATCCTCGCCGCGCACGCCCTCGCGTACCTGCTGACCGGCACGACGCTCGGGCCCTCGCACGACTACCTCGCGCACGCGCCGCAGGTCGTCGTGGTGCTCGCGACGATCGGAGTGGTCGGCCTCGCGCTCCAGGAGCGCAGCCTCAGCCCCCGCTCGTGGTGGTGGTTCGCCCCGCTCGCCCCGCTCGGCTTCATCTGCCAGGAGCACCTCGAGCGGCTCGTGCACACCGGGCACGTGCCCTGGCTCCTGACGACGCCTGTCTTCCTCCTCGGCCTCCTGCTGCAGGTGCCCGTCGCGGTCGTGTGCGTCGTCCTCGCCAGTCGGATCGCCGGATGGCTGGCGCGAGGCCGCTCCGACCGGGGGCTGCGACCCGGCGAGGCGTGGCTCCCGCTCCCGGCTAGGACGGAGCCGGCGCGCACCCCCGCCGACCCACGCCGCCGGAGTGGACGCGGCCCGCCGGCGCTCCTCGCGTCCTGACCCACTGCCGCGCGACTCGGCGCGGCCGATCCGAGGAGATCCATGAAGGCTGTAGTCATGCTGTTCGCCGTGGTCGCGAGCGCCCTCGTGCTCGCGGGCTGCGGCGACGACGGCTCGTCCGAGACGACCGCCGCCACGACCGCCACCGCCGCGACGTCGCCCACGGCGCCCACCCCGACCACGGCGCCCACCCCGACCACGGCGACGACCCCGGCCGTACCGAGGCCGACGACGATCAGGATCGTCGTCCGCGAGGGCCGTCCGCAGGGCGGCATCCAGCGACCGACCGTGAAGAAGGGCACCAAGGTCGTGCTCGTGATCCGTGCCGACGCCGGTGAGGAGGTTCACCTGCACGGCTACGACATCGGCCGGCCGGTGACGCCCGGCACGCCGGTGCGGATCCCGTTCACGGCGAAGCTGCCCGGACGGTTCGAGCTCGAGCTCCACCACCCGGACGCGCTCCTCGCCGTCGTCGAGGTGCGGCCCTGACCTTGCCCGGCATCGTCGCGCACGGCATCGGCGGGGTCCAGGACCTCCCGGTACCGGCGTGGATGTTCTACTGGGGCGCGGCGGTCGTCCTCGTCGTCTCGTTCGTCCTTCTCGGCGTGCTCTGGAAGACGCCGCTGCTGACCGCGCGCGAGCTCGGCCGGAGCCTCCCGGCGGGCTTCTCGCGCCTCGTCCTCGGCCCGATCCGGATCGCCGCGCAGACGCTGTCGGTCGTGCTGTTCGTCCTCGTCTTCGCCGCGGCGCTCCTCGGCGACGCCGATCCGTTCCGCAATCTCGCGCCGACATGGATCTACGTCGTCTTCTGGCTGGGCATGCCGGCCCTCACGGTGGTATTCGGCTACGTCTGGCGGGCACTCTCACCCTGGCGCGCGCTCGCGGACGCATTCGTCTGGCTCCGGGAGCTGCGGGGCAGCGAGGCGCGCCCGCTCGCCGAGTACCCGGCGCGCGCCGGCCGCTGGCCCGGGGCCGGCGCGCTCTTCGCCTTCGTCGCGCTGGAGCTCGCGTACTCCGATCCCGCCAGCCCCCGCGCGCTCGCGTTCGCCATCGCGCTCTACTCGTACGTCGCGCTGTTCGGGATGGCGGCGTTCGGACGGGATACCTGGGAGGCGAACGGAGAGGGCTTCGCGGTCATGTACCGCTTCCTCGCCCGGATCGCTCCGCTGTACTCGGTCGACGGTCGAATCCGCCTGCGGTGGCCGTTGACCGGGCTCGCCGGGGCAGAGCGTGCCCCGGGGGCGACCGCGTTCGTCGCCGTGATGCTCGGCTCGGTGCTGTTCGACGGGTACAGCCGCACGACGACGTGGCAGGACCTCGTCGCGCGCGTCGAGAGCCCATTCGTGGTCGACAACCCGAATCTCGGTGAGCTCCTCGTGACGCTCTTGAGCGTCGGCGGCCTGCTCTGCGGGATCGGGCTCGTCGCGCTCGCGTACGAGAGCGCCTGCGCGCTCGCTCGCTGGACGGTGAACGCGCCGCGTTCGCTTACGGGGGACTTCCTGCGCTCGCTCGTCCCCATCGCGTTCGTGTACATGCTCGCGCACTACTTCACGCTGTTCGCGATCCAGGGGCAGTTCGCCATACCGCTGCTCTCCGACCCGCTGGGTAGAGGGTGGAACCTGTTCGGGACGGCGGACGTCACGCCGGACCTGTCGGTGGTCTCCCCGAACACGACCTGGTATGTCCAGGTCGGTGCCCTGGTCGCCGGCCACGTTGCAGGCCTGGCGGTCGCGCACGACCGCGCGATCACCGTCTTCCCGGAGCGGCGAGACGCATTGCGCTCGCAGTACGCGCTCCTCGCGCTGATGGTCCTCTACACGGTCGGTGGCCTATGGGTGTTGTCCCGCGGCTGATCGCCCACCACCCGAGCGGGCTCACCTTCGTCGTCGAGGCCCTGATCCTGCTCGTCCTCGTTGCCTTCTTCGGCGTGATCTGGGTGCGCGAGCGGCGCCGCCGGGTCGACCGCTCCCGTCGCGTTCCCGAGATGCGCGACTGACCGTGACTACCGGCGGCTGACGAAGCCGCCGTAGAGGAGCGACGCGGCGACCGCCGTGAACACGGAGCCGCCGCCCTGCCCGAGCCCTGCCAGCGCGCTGCCCGCGGCCGCGACGACGACACCCGCGAGGATGAGCCCGTTACCGAGCGGCCGCCGCCGTATCCCTGCGAGCGAGACGCCCATCGCGGCGAGCGTCCCGGCGACGTTGCCGACGAGCGCGAGCGCCCGCGCGGGAAAGAGCTCGAGGTGGAACGACGCATCCGGGATCGTGTTGCCCCGGACCGCCGGGTCGATCGACATCGCGAGCGCCACGCCGAGGGCCGCGCCGGAGTAGAAGAGCACGACCGGCGCCGCCCAGCCCCTGCCCGCGCGCACGAGCGACCCCGCGCCCAGGAGCGCGGCGGTCAGGAGCCCGCCGAACAGGTAATAGGCGCGAAACGAGCGGTCGTCCCAGCCCGCCGCGGCGGCCCAGGCGAGCGCCGCCGACGCCAGCGCGAAGGTCGCGAGCGATCCGGCCCAGAGAAGGAGATCGCGGCCCGGATGCGCCCGGTAGCGGCGGACGACGAGCGACGCGAGCCGAAACGACAGCACCGCGGCCGCGAAGGGGACGAGGACGTCCATCGAGCGACAAATGTACGGCGTCGCACGTACCCTTCCGGCGCCCGCGTCTCCCAAGCTCGAAAGGTCGCCAGCTCTGATCGGTCGCCGCCGTCTCGCCTTCGCAGCACTCGCAGCGACAGTCGCCGGCGCCGCTGCAGCAGCGGCCGCCGCCACCAGGACGCCCGCCGACCATGCGGCCCAGGCGTGGAACGTCTTGCCTCCCGGACAGGCCGGCGGCGTCGCGTTCACGAAGAGCTCGACCGACCAGATCGCCCTCTACGAAGGTCTCACCCGCCTCCGTGACAACGTCCGCGACGACGACCTGCGCCGCTACTTCAAGCGCGAGACCCTCGGCCTCGCACCGGGCGAGAGGGCGGTGACGGTCGAGCGGCCGCGTAAGGGCGTCACGATCACTCGCGATCGTTGGGCGGTTCCGCACGTGAAGGGCAAGACCGCGGAAGACGTCGCCTTCGGCGCGGGCTGGGCGACCGCCGCCGACCGGCAGCTGATCATGGAGCTGCTGCGCGGCCCCGGGCGGATCGCTGCCCTCGACGCGCCGGGCGTGAACGCGTTCGCGCTCGCGCTCTCCGGCCGCCGGTTTCGGCCGAGTGCAGAGACCGAAGCGCGACTCGCGCAGCAGTTCGACCTCCTTCGCGCCCGCGGGGCCAGAGGCCGTCAGGCGATCCGGATCATCGACGCCTACCTCGCGGGAATCAACGCCCAGTACCGGAAAGCCAGGCTTCCGATCGCGTCATGGACACGTAACGACGTCGTCGCGGTCGGCGGCCTCATGGGCGCGGTCTTCGGCGCGGGCGGGGGAGACGAGGTGCGCCGTTCCCAGTTCCTCGACCTCCTCGAGGGAAAGCTCGGGCAGGAGGCCGGCCGGCGGGTCTGGGAGGACCTGCGCCAGCGCGACGACCCGGAGGCCAACGTCGCCGTGCCGGGGCGTGTCCCGTACGGCTCGCAGGCCGCGAGCGAGGCCGGAAACGTCGTCGTCGACTTCCCCGCCGCGCCCGCTCCTGCGAGCGGGCTCTCCACGGTCCCGACGCAGCTGCCGATGTCGAACGCGCTCCTCGTGAGCGCGAAGCGCTCGGCGACGGGCAAGCCGCTCTTCGTCGCGGGGCCGCAGGTCGGGCAGTACTACCCGCAGATCATGCTCGAGCTCGACCTCGACGGCGGCGGGTACCGCGCCCGCGGTGCGGCGTTCCCGGGCATCTCCTTCGGGATCCTGCTCGGGCGCGGCATCGACTACGCCTGGAGCGCCACGTCGGCCGGCTCGGACCTCGTCGACCAGTACGTCGAGACGCTCTGCGGCGGGAGCGACACGATGTACCTCTACCGCGGCGAGTGCCGCTCGATGACCACGTTCGACGCGGGGACGATTGCCGGGCGGCCGGGCGAGCCCGACCAGCGCCTTGTGTACCACGAGACGGTGCACGGGCCGGTCCGCGGCTACGCCACGGTGGACGGCAAGCGGGTCGCGATCTCGGGACGACGGTCGACGCGCGGTCGCGAGCTCGCTTCGCTGCCGTTCTTTCTCGACATGTCGATGAATCGCGTCCGCTCGGCGCGCGACTTCGTCCGCACCGCGTCGACGATGGAGCTGACCTTCAACTGGGTGTACGCCGACAGCCGTACCATCGCGCAGTTCACGAGCGGGCGTCTGCCGGTACGCCCTTCCAGCGTCGACCCCGGACTGCCGACGAAGGGAACGGGCGAGTACGAGTGGCAGGGCTTCCTGCCCGCCTCCGCCCACGCGCAGGCGATCGATCCGGCCGGCGGCGTGATCCTCAACTGGAACAACAAGCCGGCACGAGGCTACGCAGGCGCGGACGACGAGTGGGGCTGGGGGCCGGTGCAGCGCGTCGACATGCTCTGGGCGGGCATGGAGCGCCGCCGGAGGCACACGCTGGCGAGCGTCGTCGGCGCGATGAACGGGGCGGCGACCCAGGACCTGCGGCTCGTCCGTGTCTGGCCCGTCATCCGGGAGGTGCTCGCCCGCGGCAGCGGGTCCCCGCTCGCGACCGCGGCTGCCGGGCAGCTCGACGCCTGGTACGCCGCCGGCGGCAGCCGGCTCGACGCCGACCTCGACGGGAAGGTCGACGCGCCGGGGGCAGCGGTGATGGACGCCGCGTGGAGCCCGATCGCGAACGCCGTCCTCGCACCGGTGCTCGACGAGCAGGCGAGGTCGGAGCTCGCGAAGCTCGTACCCGACGAGCCGCCGCTCTCGCCGAACGGCTCGAGCGCCTACAGCGGTTGGTGGTCGTACGTGCAGAAGGATCTCCGCTCGGTTCTCGGGCGCCAGGTCGCCGGGCCGTACCAGACACGGTTCTGCGGCGCGGGTCACGCGGCGACGTGTGCCGCCTCGCTCTGGGCGGCGCTCGACCGGGCGGCGACGACGCTCGCGGCGACGCAGGGAACCGACCCCCTGCAGTGGCGCGCCGACGCCGCGGCGGAGCGGATCCGCTTCGAGCCCGGGATCCTGTCGCGCACGATGCGCGGCTCCAACAAGCCCACGTTCCAGCAGGCGATCACCTTCCGCTCGCACCGCTAGGGCGACCGTCCCGTCCGGTTGAGGCCCCGGGTAGTCTCAGAACGTGACTCGTCCGCAGAAGCTCTTGACGCCCGGCCCGACACCGGTTCCACCCGATGTGCTCCGACGCCTCGCCGAGCCGGTGCTCCACCACCGCTCACCCGACTTCGCCGAGGTGTTCGTGCTGGCACAGGAACGGCTGCGCAGGGTGTTCCGAACGGAGAACGAGGTTCTCGTGTTCACCTCCTCGGGCACGGGCGCCTTCGAATCCGCGATCGTCAACCTCCTCTCGCCGGGCGAGCGCGTCGTGGCCGTCTCGCAGGGCGAGTTCGGCGAGCGCTGGCAGGCGATGGCGCGCGCATTCGCCTGCGAGGTCGTGCCGCTCGCGTACCCGTGGGGTGAGGCGCCGCGCCCGCAGCACCTGCGGGACGCGCTCGCGGAGAGCGGGGCGCAGACCGCGATCGTCGTCCACTCGGAGACCTCCACGGGCGTGGTGTGCGATCTCGAGCCGCTCCTCGCCGTATGCCGCGAGGCAGGCGCGCTGTCCGTCGTCGATGCCGTCTCGAGCCTGGGGGCCGTCCCGCTCGAGACGGACGTCTGGGGCGCGGACGTCGTCGTCACCGGCTCCCAGAAGGCGCTGATGACCCCGCCCGGCCTCGCCTTCGCCGCCGTCTCCGACCATGCCTGGGAGCGGTCCGAGTCGGCGACCCTGCCCCGGTTCTACTTCGACTGGGCGCGACACCGGCGCGCACAGTCCAAGCGCTCGACGCCGTTCACTCCTCCGACCTCGACCGTCGTCGCGCTGGTCGAGGCGCTCGGGATCGTGCTCGAGGACGGCCTGGAAGCGGCGTTCGCGCGACATCGCGCGCTCGGCCGCGCCTGCCGCGCCGGCATCAAGGCGATCGGGCTCGAGCTCTATTCGCCTGACGACGACAGCGCCGCCGTGCTCACGGGCGCGCTCACGCCGGAGGGCGTCGACGCGATCGAGCTGCGCCTCGCCCTCCGTGACCGGCACGGGATCACGGTCGCGGGCGGGCACGGCGAGCTCGTCTCGCGCCTCTTCCGGATCGGCCACATCGGGCATGTCACGATCGACGACCTCGCGGAGGCGCTCACGGCGGTCGAGGTCGAGCTGCGCGAGGCGGGGGCGGTGGTCGAGGTCGGCCATGCGGTGGCTGCCGCGTTCGAGGCGTTCGGCTCCGTCGCGCCCGCCGGCTGATGCGCGTCCTCGTCAGGGAGCCGATCGCCGAGGCGGGCGTCGAGCTGCTGCGCAGCCGGTTCGACGTCGACGTCGACTCCGACTCCTCGCTCGAGGAGATCATCGACCGCTACGACGGCATCGTGATCCGCTCCGCGACGAGGCTGACCGCCGACCTCGTCGAGCGGGCGACGAGGTTGAAGGTGATCGGCCGGGCCGGCGTCGGGGTCGACAACGTCGACGTGGACGCGGCGACGAGGCGCGGGATCGTCGTCGCGAACGCGCCCGAGTCGACGATCACCTCCGCCGCCGAGCAGACGATCGGGCTCATCGTCGCGTTGGCGCGCAACATTCCGCAGGCGCACGCGGCGCTCAAGGAAGGGCGGTGGGAGCGCTCCCGGTTCGGCGGCATCGAGCTCGCCGGCAAGACGCTCGGTGTGGTCGGCTTCGGCCGCATCGGGCAGCAGGTCGCGCGACGCGCGCTCGGGCTCTCGATGAACGTTGTCGCCTTCGACCCGTTCGTCGGCCGCGACCGGTTCCGCGACCTCGGAGTCGAGCAGCTGGAGAGCCTCGACGCGCTGCTCGCCGTCTCCGGACGTCGTGACGCTCCACTCGCCGCTCACGGACGAGACGCACCGCCTGATCGACAGGGAGGCGATCGCGAAGATGCGGGACGGCGCGCGGCTCGTCAACGCTGCCCGTGGGCAGCTCGTCGACGAGGGCGCGCTCGCCGAGGCGATCCGCTCGGGGAAGCTCGCCGGCGCCGCGCTCGACGTCTTCTCGACCGAGCCCTACACGGGGCCGCTGCTCGAGCTGGACCAGGTCGTCGTCACACCGCATCTCGCGGCGTCGACCGACGAGGCGCAGGACCGTGCGGGACTGATCGTCGCGGAGCAGATCGTTGCCGCGCTCGACGGCGGGATCGTCACGAACGCGGTCAACATCCCGGTCGTCGACCAGGCCGACCTGGAGGTGTTGCGGCCGTTCATCCCGCTCACCTCGCTGCTCGGGCGGATCGTGGTCGAGCTCGCGAGCGGCGCGCCGCGCCGCGTCACCGTCGCCGCGCACGGTCCGCTCGCCGAGTACGACATGCGCCTGCTGACGGCCGCGGCCCTGAACGGCGTCTTCCAGCAGCGGGTCGACCAGGTCGTCAACGTCGTCAACGCGACGATGATCGCGGCCGAGCGCGGCATCGACGTCGTCGAGGAGCGGGACCGGACCTCGCGCGACTACACGAACACGGTCGAGGTGCGCCTCCTCTCGGACGGCGAGGAGGTCACGGTCACCGGGACGACGATCGGGCCGGAGCCGCGGCTCTTCATCGGCGGCGCGCTCGGCTTCGGCCTCGACATGGAGATCGCGCCGCACATGATCTTCATCCACTACGTCGACACGCCCGGTGTGATCGGCCGTGTCGGCTCGATGCTCGGCGAGGCCGGCGTCAACATCGCGAACATGACCGTCTCCCGCTCGAAGGCGGGTGGGGAGGCGCTGATGGCGATGTCGATCGATACGCCCACCACGCCCGAGCTGCTCGCCGCGTTGCGCGAGATGGGGTTCTACGACGTGCGGCACGTCGAGCTCGGGTGAGCGACCGCGGCACGGGCCGGGTCGTGGCGGGGTGCGCCTCGCAGGTCCGCTTCCGGCTCGTGCCTGGGATGCGCTGATGGAGTGGCCGGCCGAGGTCGAGCGTGTCGCCGCGTTCCTGCGCGTGACGGGGGCGGAAGCCCGGCTCGAGGAGCTTCCCACCTCGACGAGCACGGCGCAGGCGGCCGCCGACGCGGTCGGCTGCACGCTCGGCCAGATCGTGAAGTCGCTCGTCCTCGTGTGCGACGGAGCGCCGGTCGTCGCGCTCGTGCCCGGTGACCGCCGGGCCGACACCGCGAAGGTCGCCACGCTCCTCGAGGCGAGACGCGTCGCGGTGGCCACGCCGGACGAGGTGAGGACGACGACCGGCTTCCACCCCGGCGCGGTGGCGCCGTTTCCGCTGGAGCACGTGTCGATCGCGCTCGTGGAGCGCATGCTGCTCCGCCATCGCGCCGTCTGGGCGGGCGGAGGCTCGGATCGTCACCTCGTCGCGCTCTCGCCGGTCGAGCTCGTGCGGCTGACACGCGGCCGGGTCGAAGATCTTGTGCTGGAATCCCCGTAACCGGAACGAGACGGAGGAACGCCATGCAGGAGACCGCGAAGATCTGGATGAACGGGGAGCTCGTCGACTGGGCCGATGCCACTGTTCACGTCGGTGTCCACGGCCTCCACTACGGCACCGGCGTGTTCGAGGGGATCCGCGCCTACGAGACGCCGAAAGGCCCGGCCGTCTTCCGGCTCGCCGACCACCTCCAGCGCCTCCATGACAGCGCCCGCCTCCTCTACATGGAGGTTCCCTACTCCGTCGAGGAGCTGCGGACGGCCACGCACGACCTCGTGCGCGCGAACGGCCTGCCCGCCGCGTACATCCGGCCGATCTCCTTCTTCGGCTACGGCTCCCTCGGCGTCCACACGCGCGGCAACCCCGTCGAGACGGTGATCATGAGCTGGCCCTGGGGCGCGTACCTCGGCGAGGAGTCGCTCGCCAAGGGCATCACGGCCAAGATCTCCTCCTGGAAGCGCGTGGGGCCGAACGTGATCCCGCACGTCTCGAAGGCGACCGGGATCTACCTCAACTCGATGCTCGCCACCACCGAGGCGGAGCGCGGGGGCTACGACGAGGGAATCCTGCTCACCGATCAGGGCTTCGTCGCGGACGGCCCGGGCGAGAACATCTTCGTCGTCAAGGACGGCCGCATCGTCACGCCGCCACTCTCCACCTCGATCCTCCCCGGCATCACGCGGGCGACCGTGATCGAGCTCGCGCGCGAGCTCGGCTACGTCGTCGAGGAGGCCGACCTCATCCGCGCCGACCTCTACCTCGCCGACGAGGTGTTCATGACGGGCACCGCCGCCGAGGTGACGCCCGTGCGGGCGGTCGACGACGTCGAGATCGGGGTCGGTGACGTCACGCTCGAGCTCCAGCGGACGTACCTCGACGTCGTGAACGGGCGCAGCGACGAGCGGGCCCACTGGCTCGACGTCGTCGAGGTCTCCGTTGCGAAGGTGTAACGGTCGGCCGCCGTCGCCTGGTGTCCGACTTCAGTCGGACACCTACGCCTGCCGCTGACGGCCGACGGAGAGGATCGTCGCGACCACGCGATCCTGGTCCTCGTCCGTGAGAGCGGACCCGCTCGGAAGGCAGAGGCCACGCTCGAAGAGCCGTGCGCAGACGTCTCCCCCGAACGACGCGTGGGAGGCGAACACGGGCTGCAGGTGCATCGGCTTCCAGAGCGGCCGCGCCTCGATGTCCTCCGCCTCGAGCGCCAGCCGGATCGCCTCGCGGCCGGTGCCGAATGCGTCCGGATCGACGACGACGCACGTGAGCCAGGCGTTCGAGTCTCCGTACGGCGCTTCCGGCATGAACGAGAGCCCCGGGACGCCGTCGAGCGCCTCGTGGTAGCGGTCGCGGAGCCGGCGCCGCGCCGAGACGCGCAGCGGGAGCGTCTCGAGCTGCGCGCGCCCGAGCGCCGCGAGGAGGTTGCTCATCCGGTAGTTGAAGCCGATCTCGACGTGCTCGTAGTGGGCGACGGGCTCGCGCGCCTGCGTCGAGAGCTTGCGCGCGTGCTCGATCCACTCGCCGGTGTCTGACACCAGCATCCCGCCGCCGCTCGTCGTGATGATCTTGTTGCCGTTGAACGAGAAGGCCGCGAGCGCGCCCTGCGCGCCCGCTGGCGTCCGCCGATAGGTCGCGCCGAGCGACTCCGTCGCATCCTGGATCAGGATGACGTCGCGCCGCTCGCAGACCTCGCGAAGCGCGTCGTAGTCGCAGCACTGGCCGTAGAGGTCGACGGCGATCACGGCCCGGACGTGCGCGCCCGCCGCCCGCCGCTCGCCGATCGCCCGGTCGAGCAGCTCCGGGTCGATCGTCCACGTCTCCGGGTCGCAGTCGACGAAGAACGGCGTGGCGCCGACGTACGTGATCGGGTTCGCCGTCGCGGCAAAGGTGAAATCCGAGCAGGCGACCTCGTCGCCCGGGCCGATCCCGCGGACGACGAGCGCGAGGTGGAGCGCGGCGGTGCCGCTCGCGAGCGCGAGCGCGTGCTCGACGCCGGCGACCGCCGCGATCTCGGCCTCGAACGCGTCGACGTGCGGTCCGAGCGGCGCGATCCAGTTCGATGCGATCGCCTCGGCGACGAGCTCCGCCTCGCGGCCGGTCAGGTGGGGCGGGGAGAGGTAGACGCGCGACATCGCGCCCGAGCCTAGCCGCGTGACCCGGGGTCGGGCCCGGCAGCGTCTGTGGACGCAGCGGTACACGGCGCGAGGGCTGCGGTGATACTACGGCGATGGCGGGTCACGGCATGGTCTTCCTCGGCTTCGGCAAGTACGTGCGGGCCGACCGGATCTACGCGCTCGAGCCGATCGTGGGCGACGACCGTGGCAGCGGGCGCCGGACGCTCGTCTGGGTCGAGGGGATCCCCGAGCCAGTCGTCGCGTCACGGACGCAGGAGACGATCCTCGAGGAGATCGAGCACCACGCCGAGCCGGCTGCGAGCCGCGGCCGCCGCAACCGGCGGACGGCGCTGACCCAGCATCCGCGCCTGTTCGAGTCCGGCGAAAGCGGGTGACGTTCTCCGGGCTCGTCGCGGGAAGCGTCCACGACGCCGCACCCGGCCTCATCGGCTGGACGCTCCTCGTCGACGGCGTCGGCGGGCGGATCGTCGAGGTCGAGGCGTACGAGGAGACCGACCCGGCCAGCCACTCGTTCGGGGGGCCGCGCGGCCGCAACGTCGTGATGTTCGGCCCTCCGGCGCATCTCTACGTCTACCGGTCGTACGGGATCCACTGGTGCGCGAACGTCGTCTGCGGCCCTGCCGGCTACGGCGCCGCGGTGCTGCTCCGTGCACTCGAGCCGACGCACGGCCTCGAGGAGATGCGGAGACGCCGGCGCACGACCGACGACCGGCTGCTCTGCTCCGGCCCGGGACGGCTGACGGAGGCGCTCGCGATCACCGGAGCGCTGAGCGGCGCCGACCTGGGGGCACCCCCGTTTGTGCTCGTCCCGCCGAGCCGTCCCGCGACGGTCGCGCGCACGACACGCATCGGGATCACGAAGGCGGCCGAGAAGGAGTGGCGCTACGTAGACGCGCGATCAGCCGCGGTGTCACAGAGGCCGGCGGCCAAGACGTAGGCGGCGGCGCCGTCAGGCGTCGCTGCCCCGGCCGACGAGCAGCGTCAGCGGGAGGCCGGGCCTCGAGGCGATTCCCGCGTCGAGACTCTGCTTCACGACAGTGCCCTCGGGGCCCTCGCCGTACTGGATCTTCAGCCGCAGCTCGAGCTTCCTGCCGAGCTCGCGAGCCGCCGGCAGGCTCGAGCCGACGAGGTTCGGAACGAGCCCGTCCTGCGCCGCCGAGACCCAGAGCCGCACCGTCCCGTTGGCGGAGAGGAACCCGCCGCGCGGCGCCTGCTTGACGACCTCGCCCGGTCGCGTCCGCGGCTTCGCAGGCACGTAGACGACGTCCGGTGTGAGCGGGACGGACTCGAGCGCGACGCGGGCCGAGTCGACCGAGCGGCCGACCAGCACCGGGACCGAGACCTCGTTCGCGTAGCACGTCGCCGTCGAGCCGGGCAGGCGCTCGGCAAAGTACGAGATCACTCGCGTGGCCGGGCAGAACCCGTTGTCGAGCCGCCACTGACCCCCGCGGAACACGACACGGGCGTCGTAGGCGGGGAGATACGGTGGGGAGGTGAACTGCGACGCGGGGATCCCGGCGAGCGCGTTCGTCATGAAGGCCTTCCAGATCAGGGCAGGCAGCGTGCCGCCCGAGACGGGCGCGCCGTGGAACTCGGTCTCCATCGGCTCGAGCTCGTTCGGATAGCCGACCCAGACCGCGGTGACGAGATCGGGTGTGTAGCCGACGAACCAGGCGTCCGCGTAGTTGTCGTTCGTCCCCGTCTTGCCCGCCGCGGCCCGGCCCGCGAGCTGCGCCCGGCGCCCGGTGCCCTTCTCCACCACCTGCTCGAGGATCGCGGTGAGCGTCTCCGCCTCGACGGGCGAGAGGACGGTTCGCTCGACGGGGTCGTTCTCGACCGTCTTGCCGCTGCGACGGAAGCGGACGCTGCCGACCACGCGCGGCCTGTCCTTCGTGATCGTTCCGTCGACCCGCTTGCCGTCGTTCGCGATCGTCGCGTAGGCGCGCGCCATGTCGAGCGGGTTGACGGCGACGAACCCGAGCCCGATCGAGAAGTACGCGGGCAGCTTGGAGCGGATCCCGAGCCGGTGCGCCGTCTCGACGATCGCCTTCGGGCCGACGATGTTCGTCAGCTGGGCGTAGACAGAGTTGTCCGAGTGGACCATCGCGGTCGTCAGGTCGACGCTCCCGAGGTAGCTCCCCTCGTAGTTGGAGACCGGCCAGATGCGGTCGCCGGCGTCGATCTCGATCGGCTTCGAGACGATCTTCGTCTCCGGCGCGATGCCCTTGCGCAGCGCGGTGGCGAGCACGATCGGCTTGAACGACGAGCCGGGCTGCCGCTCCGCCTGCGTCGCGAGGTTGAACTGGCTGCGCCGGAAGTTCGTGCCCCCGAACATCGCCTTCACCGCACCCGTCCGCGGCTCGATCGCGACGAGGGCGGCCGCCGGACCGTCCGGGTCCGGGAGGATCTTCTGGATCGCCTCGCGCGCCTTCTCCTGGAGGTCGAGGTCGATCGTCGTCGTCACCTCGAGCCCCCCGCCGAAGACCCGCTCGGCCCCGTAGCGCGCCACGAGCTGGTCGGTGACGTAGCTGACGAAGTACGGTGCGGGGCCGCGCGTGCCCGGGAGGCGGACGTCCTCCGGCTTCGGCAGTGGGGTCGCGTTCGCGCGGCGCAGCTCGCCGGCCGTGATGCGTCCCTGGTCGTGGAGCTGCTGGAGCACGTATGCCCTCCGTTGCAGCGCCGCCCTCGGATGCTGCACGGGGTCGTACAGCGACGGGCTCTGTGGAATGCCTGCGAGGAGCGCGGCCTCGGGAAGCGTGAGCTCGGCCGCGCTCTTGCCGCGGAAGTACGTACGAGCCGCCTGGAGCACCCCGTACGCGCCGTTGCCGAAGTAGATCGTGTTGAGGTATGCGGTGAGGATCCGGTCCTTCGACCAGCGCTGTGTCAGCTGCCAGGCGAGCGCGGCCTCGCGCACCTTGCGTGCGATCGTCTCGTCGTTGCGGCTGTACGCGTTCTTCACGTACTGCTGCGTGATCGTCGAGCCACCCTCGACCACCGCCTTGCTGCGGATGTCCTCCCATGCGGCGCGGAGGATCCCGCGGACGTCGACGCCGTTGTGCTCGTAGAAGCGCTTGTCCTCGACGGCGACGATCGCCTGCTTCATGATCGGCGCGATCTGGTCCGAGCGGACGAGCACCCGGCTCTCGTCGCCGCGGAGGATCCCGAGCACCCGGCGCTGGTCGGCCTTGCCCTTCGACGCCGCGTAGATGACGGTGTCGAGATCGCCGCGCCAGCTCGCGGGGTCGAGCGCGCCGAGCTCGCTGCGGATGGCGGTCACGAGCCCGTAGCTGAACGCCACGGCCGAGAGCGCGAAGAGTGCGAGCACGAGCGCCAGGAGCCGCGGCTTCCGGATCCGGCCGCGCCTGCGCGCCGCCTCCGTACGTCTTCCGAGCCGCACTGCGCCCCGATTGTAGCCCCGGAGCGGTGCTGCGTACCGCGTTAGGCAAAGGCGACGGCGGGTGATCGGTCCCCGCCGTCTCGTGCCAGAATCGACAGCAGCTCTCCCCCGTAGCGATCGAGCTTCGCGGGCCCGAGACCCTTGACGGTCGCGAGCTCTGCGGAGGACGCGGGCCGGCGGGCCGCGAGCTCGTGGAGCGTGGCGTCGTGGAGGACGACGTAGGCAGGCACGCCGTCCTCGCGCGCCCGCCGGGAGCGCCAGGCCCTGAGCTCGGTGACGAGCGGGGCATCGTCCGCGCTCCTGCGTGCCGGGCGAAACGACGGCAGCTCGACGACGGGGCGTGCGTGGAGCACGCGGAACCCGTCGCTCTCGACCTCCACGAGCGCCCCAGCCGTCTCGAGCGCCCGTACCCAGCGAGTCACCTCGGCGTCGGAGGCGGCGCCGAGCGCGCCGAAGGCGGGCGAGCGTCGAGCCGTGGGCGGTGCCTTGACCGAGCCGCGCAGCATCGCCACGAGGCTTCGGCGGCCGAGAGGCCAGGTGAGCCCCGCGACCGCGTCGACGATCGTACGCGCCGGGTCGTCCGGAAGCGGCTGCGCGACCGCGGCGGGCTGCGCCGAGTCGCGCCTGCGCGGTGCGCAGACGTCGCAGGCTCCGCAAGGACGGTCGAGCGTCTCGCCGAAGTGCTCGGCCACCTGCAGGTGGCGACAGCGCTCCTGCTCGGCGAACGAGAGCATCCGCTCGACCCGCGCCGACGCCGCCGTCTCGTAGCGTCGCAGGAGGTCGTCGACCGTGGCCCCGGCACCCGCGCCAGCGGGAAGGAGCTCGACCCGCATCGTGCGGCCGGCGTCGTAGCCGCGTCGCACGACCCCGGCCTGCTCGAGCATTCCGACGAGCACGCGCGGGTCATGCGCGCTGCCGACGGTCTCTGCGAGCTCGGGCGCGATCATGCCGCCGACCTCGCGGAGCGCCCGGTAGACGCGGCGCAGGAGCTCGGACGTCGGCACGTCGCCGAGGGCGAAGCGCCGGAGCGCGCTTGCGTCGGAGCTGCCCGCGAACAGCACCGTGTCGCTCGGCAGGCCGTCGCGCCCGGCACGCCCGACCATCTGCACGTAGCTCTCGAGCGAGTCGGGGAAGTTGACGAGCGCCACGAGACGGACGTTCGCCTTGTCGATCCCCATCCCGAACGCGGTCGTTGCGACGACGACGGAGATCGTGCCCGCGACGAACGCTTCCTGGACGCGTGTCCGCTCGTCCGTCTCGAGCCCGGCGTGGTAGTGCTCCGCGACGATCCCGTGGCCACGGAGCGTGCGGGCGATCTCCTCGCATGAGCGGCGCGAGCGTGCGTAGACGATCGCGACGCCCTCGTCGAGCCCGCGCAGCCTCGTGAGGAGCGCGCGGAGGCGCTCCTCGGCGTTCTCGGCGCGCTCGACGTCGTAGCGCAGGTTCGGCCGGCGGACGCTCGTCCGGACGACTTCCAGCCGCCGCCCGAGCGCCTCCGCGATAGCGTCGGCGTTCGCAGGGGTTGCCGTCGCGGTCATGCCGAGCACGGCCGGCCGCTCGAGCTCCTCGAGCGCGCGGCGGATGAAGAGGTAGTCGGGGCGGAAGTCGTGTCCCCACATCGAGACGCAATGCACCTCGTCGATCACGACGAGACCGACTCCGATCGAGCGGAGCGTCTGGACGAACGACTCCTGCCGCAGCCGCTCGGGGGCGGCGTAGAGAAGGCGCGTCTCGCCGGCGGCGACGGACGAGAGACGCGACGCGGCCTCCTCGGCGCCGAGCGACGAGTTCACGAAGGTCGCGGTTGCGCCGACCGCCGGCGGCAGCTTGTCGACCTGGTCCTTCATCAGCGCGATGAGCGGCGAGAGCACGAGCGTGGGGGAGGGCCGCAGCATCGCGGCGAGCTGGTACGTGAGCGACTTCCCTGCCCCGGTCGGCATCACCGCGAGCGTGTCCGCGCCGCCGAGCGCGGCCCTGACGACCGCCTCCTGCCCCGGCCGGAAGTCGTCGAACCCGAAGAGCTCCCTGAGCGCGGGGCGCAGATCGGTCACCCGAACGAGTGTACGGGCACCGTCGGAGCGCGTCGGTGACGGGATCGTGCCGCGATCGTCACGAGAGCGTGACGCGACCGACGTGGCTGCCCGGCCCTTACGGCCCCTCGTCGTCCCCGTCTCTGCCTCCGTCGGCAAACGCGCGCAGCTTCTCCGCGTAGTCGGCGAGGCGGGCCGCGACGAGCCCGTGCACGCTCTCCGGCGGATAGGAGCCGTCGGCGCGGCGCTTTCCCGCCGGGCGGCCCGTGAGCAGCTCGATTCCCTCGTCGATCGTGCGGATCGCCCAGACGTGGAACGTGCCCGCGCGCGCCGCCTCGACGAGCTCGCCGTCGAGCATCAGGTGCTGGACGTTCGCCGCGGGAACGAGCACGCCCTGCGTGCCCGTCAGCCCGTGAGCCTTGCAGGTGGCGTAGAAGCCTTCGATCTTCCGCGTGACGCCGCCGACCGCCTGGATGTTCCCGTGCTGGTCGACCGAGCCCGTGACCGCGATCTCCTGCGCGAGCGGGAGCCCGGAGAGGGCGGAGAGAAGCGCGTAGAGCTCGGTCGAGGACGCGGAGTCGCCTTCGATCTCGTCGTACGCCTGCTCGAAGGTGATCGTCGCCGAGGCTGCGAGCGGCCACTCCTGCGCGTACGTCGCCGCGATGTAGGCGGAGAGGATCATGAAGCCCTTCGAGTGGATCGGTCCGGACAGCTCGATCTCCCGTTCGATGCTTGCGATCCCGCCGCGGCCTAGCGACACCCGCGCCGAGACGCGGTTCGGACGGCCGAAGGAGTGGTCGCCGAGATCGAGGATCGCCAGCCCGTTCACCTGCCCGACGCGCTCCCCCTTGGTGGCGATCACGACCGTGCCGTCGCGGATCAGCTCGCGCACGCGCTCCTCGATCAGGTTCGAGCGGAACTCCTTCTTGCGCAGGGCGAGCTCGACGTCGCTCACGTCGACGAGCTCGTGACCGTGCTTCTCCGCCCAGAAGCTCGCCTCGGAGACGACGTCGGAGATCTCGATCAGGCGGGCGGAGAGCTTGCGCTTGTGCTCACGCAGCCGCGCCCCGTGCTCGATCAGGCGCGCCACCGCGTCTCGATCGAGGTGGAGCAGCCCGTTCTCGCGTACCCAGCGGCTGATGAAGGCGGCGTAGTTGCGGTGGTGCTCGCTCGTCCAGTCGAGCTCCGGCGAGAAGTCGGCCCGCACCTTGAAGAGCTCGCGGAAGTCCTCGTCGAGCAGGTAGAGGAGCCGGAAGAGGTAGGGCGGGCCGAGGAGGACGACCTTGAGGTCGAGCGGGATCGGCTCCGGCCGCAGGGTCGCGATCGGGACGGCGCTGAACTCCTCGCCGAGGTTCTCGATCCTCGTCTCGGCGCTACGCAACGCACGTTTCAGCGCGTCCCACGCAAACGGGTGACGGAGCACGTCGAGCGCGTCCAGCACGAGGTAGCCGCCGTTTGCGCGATGGAGCGCGCCCGGCTTGATCTCGCGGAAGTCCGTGACCATCGTCCCGAACGAGGCGCGGTACTCGATCCGGCCGGCGAGGTTGTAGTACGTCGGGTTCTGCTCGACCACGACGGGCGCCGGCGCGGCCGCGCCGTTGCCGACGAAGACGTTGACGCGATAGCGGGCGAAGTCCCGCTGCCGTGCGCCGAGCCCGAACGGTAGTGGAGCGTCCTCCCCGTCCCGGAAGTCCGCCAGGTTCGCGATCAGGTCCTTCTCGACGGCACCGAGGTGCTCGAGCACCTCCGGCTCCGCCGCAAAGCGATCCGCGAGGTCGTGGAAGAGCGGCTCGGTGGCGAACAGCGCAACCTCGCGGTCGAGCTCCCGTACACGCTGCGTGGCTTCCTGCTCGAGCCGGTGCAGCTGCCGGACGAAGCCCGACGCGCGCTCCTCGACCTCGGCGGTGGCCTTCGCGATCGCCGTCCGCTGCTCCTCCGGAAGGCTCTCGAACTGTTCCCGCGTGACGGGCTTTCCGTCGATCAGGGGCATGGAAGCGACGCCGAGCGGCGTCGTCTTGAGCGCGATCATCCGCTCTGCTGCGAAGCGGGTGAGCGCCTCCTCCTCCTGCTCGCGGCGGCCCGAGACCTCCGCGACGATCTCGCGCTGGCGCCGATCGTACTCGTCGCTCTCGAACGCGCGCCGGATCTCGTGCCGGGCGGCGTCGACAAACTCGTCCATCGCCCGGGAGAGCTCGGCGCCGCGCCCTGCGGGGAGCCTGATCGCGTTCGGGCGGTCTGCGTCGTCGAACTCGTGGACGTAGACCCAGTCCGAGGGGCTGGGCTTCGTCGCGGCGAGACCGCGCACGTAGTCGAGCACGGTGGTGAGGCGCCCGGAGCCGGGGAGCCCCGACACGAAGACGTTGAATCCCGCCGTCTCGACCGCGAGCCCGTACTCGAGCGCGTCGATCGCGCGGGGCTGCCCGACGGTGCCGACGAGCGGCTCGACCTCCTCGGTCGACGCGAAGCGGAGCCGGTCGGGATCGAGGCGGCGCCGCAGCTGCTCGGGCGGCAGCTCGAGCCGCGCGGCGAGCGGGCGAGGGCTGCCTGGTGCAGCGGGCGCTCCCATGGCGTCATCCTCGCGCATCCGGCCCCCCGGGACGCATCCGTACGCGCGCTGATCGCCGGTGTGGCGAAACCGCAGCATCCTGCGCGCGGTCACGGCGCCACTCGACGACGAGCCGGCCGTCCTCGTCCGTGATGGTCGTCCCGAGCTCGGCGCGGCGCGGCTGAAGCGGCTCCGCACCCAGGCCCGATCCTCGCCGCGTGCGAGCTGCGTGTGGCAGAACTCGAGCTTCAACGGGAGCGCCTCCAGCCGCACCGGCCCCTGTCCGTCGACGGTCACGAGGAAGAGCAGCCCGAGGTCGTTCCTGAGCCGCGGATCGCGCGCGCAGTCGTCCACGACGTCGCCGAGGTCGTCGAGCACGGCTCTCTCGACGCCATGGAAGACGTGCGCCGAGTGGCCTGCGACCAGCGTCGCCCCCGTCTCGAGCAGCTCCGTGGCGGCCTCGCGAGTTCGGAGCTCGGGGCCGGTCGTCATGTTTGGCCCCCAGTGCGGGGTCACGAGCAGCGCGTCCGCGCCCAGCGTGGCGATCGTCTCGGTCAGCCAGGCGGGCAGCCCGGGGCGTCCGGGACAGCTGGACCGACCGAGCGGGTCGAAGGCGACGCCGGGTCGATGCGTGCGCGCCTCCCACTCGGCCGGGTGGTCGGAGAGGCCGGCGACGCCGAGCCCGACGCCCTTCGCCTCGAGGATCGCGGGCCTCTTCGAGATCGTGTCCCGCGCCCACGGTGGCGATGCCGGCGGCGTGGAGGTGGTCGAGCGTGTCCTCGAGGGCGATGGCGCCTCGTCGGGTCGTCGCTTCGATTGTGCCGCCTGGCCACGGAAGCCCGCGCCGTCGAGGGGAACGGACACCGGAGCTCACGCCGGAGGCCGGTACGATCGGCTCCCCGTGAGCACTGTCTCCGACGTCTCGACACTCGCGCGCAACGCCGTCCACGTGCTTCCGGAGGGCGGGCTCGTCCAGAAGCTGAAGCTCGGCCGCCCCCTGCGCGTCAAGCTCGGGATCGACGTCACGTCCCCGGATATCCACATCGGCCGCGCGATCCCGCTGCAACGGATGCGTGCCTTCCAGGATGCCGGCCACGTCGGCGTGCTGATCATCGGCGACTACACCACGCGGATCGGCGACCCGTCGGGGCGATCGAGCGAGCGCCCGATCCTCGATCCCGCGGAGATCGACCGCAACGCCCGGACGTACCTCGACCAGGCGTTGATCATCGTCGATCCCGATCGGACGGAGGTCAGATACAACGGCGAGTGGCTGGCCGGGCTCGACTTCGCCGACGTCCTTCGCCTCACCCGGACGACGACCGTCTCCCAGATCCTCGAGCGAGACGACTTCGAGAAGCGGATCGCGGCCGGCGAGCCCATCTCGGTGTCGGAGCTCCTCTACCCGCTGATGCAGGCCTACGACTCGGTCGCCGTCGAGGCCGACGTCGAGCTCGGCGGGACCGACCAGCTCTACAACCTCCTCGCGGGGCGCACGGTGATGGAGGCGTACGGCCTCGAGCCGCAGGTCGTCCTGACGACGCCCCTACTTCTGTCCTGGGACCGTGCGAAGATGAGCTCCTCGGTCGGGAACAACATTCCCCTGACTGGCCCCGCGGAGGAGCAGTTCGGCCGGACGATGCGCATCCCGGACGAGATGCTCGAGCAGTGGTGGGCGCTCGTCGCCGAGCGCCCGGTGCCGCGAGGGGAGCCGATGGAGGCAAAGCTCGAGCTGGCACGCTTCATCGTGCGGCGCTCGCACGGCGACGAGTCCGCTCGGGCGGCCGAGGCGCACTTCACGCGCGTCGTGCGGGAGGGAGGGGCACCCGAGGACGTCGCCGAGCACCGCCTGCCGGACGGCGACCCGGTACACCTGCCGGCGGTCCTCGCGGGAGCGTTCGGGCTTTCGACGAGCGAGGCGCGGCGGCTGATCGCGCAGGGCGGGGTGAAGCTCGACGGTGCGACGGTGACGGAGCTGGACGCGTCGCGCGAGGGCCTTGCGGGGCGGCTGCTACAGGCCGGCAAGCGGCGCTTCGTACGGCTCGTCGCCTCTTCTTGACGGCCCTCCAGGCTCTGGTACACTTCTTCGGCCGCCCGAGAGGGAGGCAAGGTAAGTCCTGCGACCCACAGGGAGCGCCCTCGCTCGATTCGGATACGACCTTTTCGTAGCCCGTCGAATCGGAGGCCTCTCGCGCGGTGCGGAGGCCTTTTCCTTGTCCGTCCTCCCCGGCACCGGTCCTTGAAAACTCAACAGCGTGCGTGTGCGACGAGAAGCGTCGTCGTCCGATCGCGTCCGGTTCGCCGGGCCGGTCGAGCGACGTCGTCTATCCCGTCATGAATCGTCCTGCCTTCCCGGCGGGACGAGAACTGACGCCTTTGAGCTAGGCGCTCCGCTTTGCGGATCGCCTAGTACGAGCTCGAAGGAAGACACCAGTTTGTCTCGTTTCGACGAGACAGCCTGTTTCTTCACGGAGAGTTTGATCCTGGCTCAGGACGAACGCTGGCGGCGCGCCTAACACATGCAAGTCGAGCGAGAACCAGGGCTTCGGCCCTGGGGACAGCGGCGAACGGGTGAGTAACACGTGGATAACCTGCCCTCGGCACCGGAATAGCCCGGGGAAACCCGGATTAATGCCGGATGGCCCCACATCCCCGCGGGGAACGTGGGAAAAGGTAGCTTCGGCCTCTGGCCGAGGATGGGTCCGCGGTGGATTAGCTTGTTGGCGGGGTAATGGCCCACCAAGGCGACGATCCATAGCTGGTCTGAGAGGACGATCAGCCACACTGGGACTGAGACACGGCCCAGACTCCTACGGGAGGCAGCAGTGGGGAATCTTGCGCAATGGGCGAAAGCCTGACGCAGCGACGCCGCGTGCGGGAAGAAGGCCTTCGGGTTGTAAACCGCTTTCAGGAGGGACGAAGCCACTCGGGTGAACAGCCCAGAGGGTGACGGTACCTCCAGAAGAAGCCCCGGCTAACTACGTGCCAGCAGCCGCGGTAATACGTAGGGGGCAAGCGTTGTCCGGATTCATTGGGCGTAAAGAGCGTGTAGGCGGCCAGGTAGGTCGGTTGTGAAAACTGGAGGCTCAACCTTCAGACGTCGACCGAAACCATCTGGCTAGAGTCCGGGAGAGGAGAGTGGAATTCCTGGTGTAGCGGTGAAATGCGCAGATATCAGGAAGAACACCCGTGGCGAAAGCGGCTCTCTGGAACGGTACTGACGCTGAGACGCGAAAGCGTGGGGAGCGAACAGGATTAGATACCCTGGTAGTCCACGCCGTAAACGATGGGCGCTAGGTGTGGGAGGTGTCGACTCCTTCCGTGCCGCAGCTAACGCATTAAGCGCCCCGCCTGGGGAGTACGGCCGCAAGGCTAAAACTCAAAGGAATTGACGGGGGCCCGCACAAGCAGCGGAGCATGTGGTTTAATTGGATGCAACGCCAAGAACCTTACCAAGGCTTGACATGGTCGGGAAAGCCGGAGAAATTCGGCCCTCTTTCGGGACTCGATCACAGGTGGTGCATGGCTGTCGTCAGCTCGTGTCGTGAGATGTTGGGTTAAGTCCCGCAACGAGCGCAACCCCTGTCCCATGTTGCCAGCGAGTTATGTCGGGGACTCATGGGAGACTGCCGGTGACAAATCGGAGGAAGGTGGGGATGACGTCAAGTCATCATGCCCCTTATGTCTTGGGCTACACACGTGCTACATTGGCCGGTACAAAGGGCTGCAAAACCGCGAGGTTGAGCGAATCCCAAAAAGCCGGTCCCGGTTCGGATTGGAGGCTGCAACTCGCCTCCATGAAGGCGGAGTTGCTAGTAATCGCGGATCAGCAACGCCGCGGTGAATACGTTCCCGGGCCTTGTACACACCGCCCGTCACACCACGAAAGTCGGCAACACCCGAAGCCGGTGGGCTAACCCCTCTGGGGAGGCAGCCGTCGAAGGTGGGGTCGATGATTGGGGTGAAGTCGTAACAAGGTAGCCGTACCGGAAGGTGCGGCTGGATCACCTCCTTTCTAGGGAATCCGGAGCTCTTACTCCGGAGGCTGCTGGACTCGTTGATGGTGTCGTGCTTCTGCTCGGCCCCGTCCGATGATCCAGTTCGCCTAGAACAACGTCGACCTCGTCGTTCACTTAGCCTCGGTCGCCGCAAGGCGAGCGAGGCCACGCTGTTGAGCTTTGAGGGACCGAGGCCCCAGATGGGGTGCGGCCTTCTTGTAGGGCGTGCTCGACGCGAGCTCGCGCGCACCTTGAAAACTCCATAGCGACATCAACGTGTTCTTTCCGAATCAAGAGAACAAGGGCACACGGTGGATGCCTAGGCGCCAAGAGCCGATGAAGGACGTGGGCGGCTGCGATAAGCCCGGAGGAGGTGCTGACCGACCTTTGATCCCGGGATCTCCGAATGAGGAAACTCACGCGTGGTAATGCGCGCGTACTCCTGCCTGAATCCATAGGGCAGGTAGAGGCAAGCTGGGGAACTGAAACATCTAAGTACCCAGAGGAAAGGAAAGAAACCTCGACTCCCTGAGTAGTGGCGAGCGAAAAGGGAAGAGCCCAAACCCGGCCGACGTGATAGACGGCAGTCGTTGTCGTCCGGGGGTTGTAGGGCCTGTCTCGATCCGTCTGCCGGCGGGTCGGCGAGTTACAAAGTCGCGTCGTAGCGGAAGCGGATGGAAAGCCGCACCACAGCGGGTAAGAGTCCCGTACGCGAAACGGCGGGGCCTCGCTGGACAGGTACCTGAGTACGGCCGGGCACGGGAAACCCGGTCGGAACCCGCGGGGACCACCCCGTAAGGCTAAGTACTCCTTGGCGACCGATAGTGAACTAGTACCGTGAGGGAAAGGTGAAAAGTACCCCGCGAGGGGAGTGAAATAGCACCTGAAACCGTGTGCCTACAAGCGGTCGGAGCGGCTCTGCTGTTTATACAGCACTGTGCCGTGACGGCGTGCCTTTTGCATAATGAGCCAGCGAGTTGCTCTTCAACGGCAAGGTTAAGGAAACGGAGCCGTAGCGAAAGCGAGTCTGAACAGGGCGTTCAGTCGTTGGAGGCAGACCCGAAACTGAGTGATCTACCCATGGGCAGGTTGAAGCGGGGGTAAGACCCCGTGAAGGACCGAACACACGTCGGTTGAAAACGGCGGTGATGACCTGTGGGTCGGAGTGAAAGGCTAATCAAACTCAGAGATATCTGGTTCTCCCCGAAATATATTTAGGTATAGCGTCGCGTGTTCATTCCCGGTTGTAGAGCACTGTTTGGTCTAGGGGGCCTACCAGCTTACTGAAATCAGGCAAACTCCGAAGGCCGGGAATCCAGAGCGCGGCAGTCAGACTGCGGGGGATAAGCTCCGTGGTCGAAAGGGAAACAGCCCAGACCGTCGGCTAAGGCCCCTAATTCCATGCTAAGTGGCAAACGATGTCTGATTGCACAGACAACCAGGATGTTGGCTTAGAAGCAGCCACCATTCAAAGAGTGCGTAACAGCTCACTGGTCAAGTGATCGGGCGCGGATAATGTAACGGGGCTCAAGCATGGAGCCGAAGCCACGGACTTCAGCCTCGAGCTGGAGTGGTAGGGGAGCGTTCCCATTGCGGTTAAGCGGCGGCGGAAGCCTGTCGTGGAGCGATGGGAAGTGAGAATGCTGGCATGAGTAACGAAAGAGGAGTGAGAAACTCCTCCGCCGAATGCCCAAGGGTTCCTGAGTAAAGCTAATCTGCTCAGGGTTAGTCGGGACCTAAGCCGAGGCCGAAAGGCGTAGGCGATGGACAACAGGTTGATATTCCTGTACCACGTACCGTTCGCTTGACCGAAGGCGGGACGGGGTAGGCTAGGGAAACCCAGGCGATGGTCGACCTGGGGTAACCGCGTAGGCCGGGTGATAGGAAAATCCGTCACCCATCAAGGCTGAGACGGGATGCCGAGCCCGAATGGGCGAAGTTCCTGACGCCATGCCTCCAAGAAAAGCGTCTAGGGAGAACGGGCGTGCCCGTACCAAAACCGACACAGGTGGGCAGGTAGAGAATACCAAGGCGATCGGAAGAACCCTCGTTAAGGAACTCGGCAAAATGGTCCCGTAACTTCGGGAGAAGGGACGCCTCGGTAGGGTGAAGATCCCTTGCGGATCGGAGCTCGAGGAGGCCGCAGAGAAACGGCCCAAGCGACTGTTTACCAAAAACACAGGCCTCTGCTAAGTCGCAAGACGACGTATAGGGGCTGACGCCTGCCCGGTGCCGGAAGGTCACGAGGAGAGGTTAGCCTTCGGGCGAAGCTTTGAATCCAAGCCCCGGTAAACGGCGGCGGTAACTATAACCGTCCTAAGGTAAATCGCTGCCCCCCGGTCTGGTAACAGATCGGTGCGCATCTGGCCATATGCTGGAAACTCCGAGTATCCCGCACTACTCTCGTGCCGTCCGACGGGCGGTTTACGATAGTGACAACGTGACGGGTGCGGACAATCAGCAGGAAAGGCTGGCCGAGCTTCGAGGTTGGGTGATCGGGTTCGTCGACGGAGAAGGATGCTTCTCGATCTCGTTCTTGCGACAGCGTCGTGGGAGTGAGAGCGGCGACGGAACCGGATTCCAGGTGTTCCACGAGTTCGTGGTGACTCAGGGCGAGCGCAGCATCGACGCCCTCCACGACCTACGGGGATACTTCGGTGTCGGGCAAGTGGTTGTGAATCGTCGATACGACGACCATCGCGAGCACCTGTACCGATACGTGGTGCGGCGGCGCGAGGATCTGCTCGAGACGATCATTCCGTTCTTCGAGCAGCATCCGCTGCGAACGGCGAAGCGACACGACTTCGCCAAGTTCGCGGAATGCGTCGAACTCGTCGCCGGCGGTCACCACCGGACCCGCTTGGGTCTGCTGGAGATCGTGCGGATCGTCGAGACGATGAACCGTCGCAAACCCAGACCGGAGCTCGTCAGAATCCTCAGAGACCATACGCCAGACGTCCGCGACAGCGGATGATGAGATGGTCCCCTCTGCATGGCGACATGCAGGTGATATCGATCCAAGGAAGTCGATATCCGCTCGGAATAGCCACCGAGTAAGACTGAAGCGAAATTCCTTGTCGGGTAATCGGAATGAATTGCCCGGTTCGGAAGTAATTCCGGACGGATGACCGGCTAATAACGGGGAAGCCCTCCTCGTATGCGGCGCTTCAAGGACGCCGTGACAGCGAAAGGGTAATCCCGTGGGAAGTCGGCTCGAGCGATCGGGCTTGACCCCGTAACGACTGATCGTCCGCGTTGTCTACGCGGACGTGAGATCGCGTCTCCGTCGTCCGAGCGATCGGCGACAATCTACGAGTGCGATCATACGCCGGCCCCTACAGCAGTCGCGAGTTCCTCTCGGCGTACGTCTCCGGCTACGTCGACGGAGAAGGATGCTTCACCGTCTCCATCTCACCGCGAGCGAAGCTCAGGGTGGGGTGGGAGGTGCGGCCAAGCTTCTCCGTCAGCCAGAACGGAGACCGCGCCGAGGTGCTGTACGCGATCCAGGAGCTGTTCGAGTGCGGAAGCATTCGGCCTGATCGGAGCGACAGGACGCTGAAGTGGGAGACCCGCCGGCTCGAGGACATCCTCGAGCGGGTGATTCCGCACTTCGAGTCATGGCCACTCAGTCAGGGAAGCAGCGTGACTTCGTGCGTTTCGCGGTCGTTTGCCGTCTCATGGCGGTAGGCGCGCACCGAAACCGCGAGGGACTGGCTCGGATCGTCGAGCTCGCCCGGGAGATGAGCCCGAGCGGGACGAGGCGGTACGACGCGTCGGCGATACTCCGACAGCTGCAGGGTGGAGAGATAGTCTGCGCCTCCGGAGACGGAGGAGGAACGCGAAGTTCCGACCTGCACGAATGGCGTAACGACTTGGGCGCTGTCTCAACGAGGGATCCGGTGAAATTGTAGTCTCGGTGAAGATGCCGAGTACCCGTGGCTGGACGGAAAGACCCCGTGAACCTTTACTGCAGCTTTGCGTTGAAGTCTGGTGTTCGCTGTCCAGGATAGGTGGGAGGCTTTGAAGCGGGGGCGTCAGCTCTCGTGGAGCCAACCTTGGGATACCACCCTTCGGATTCTGGGCTTCTAACCCGATGCCGTGATCCGGGTCGGGAACAGCGTGAGGTGGGCAGTTTGACTGGGGCGGTCGCCTCCTAAAATGTAACGGAGGCGCGCAATGGTTCCCTCAGCACGGTTGGAAATCGTGCGTAGAGCGCAAAGGCATAAGGGAGCCTGACTGCGAGACTGACAAGTCGAGCAGGGACGAAAGTCGGCCTTAGTGATCCGGCGGTTAAGAGTGGAATTGCCGTCGCTCAACGGATAAAAGGTACTCCGGGGATAACAGGCTTATCCTCCCCAAGAGTCCACATCGACGGGAGGGTTTGGCACCTCAAACATCTGGGGTGATCCGGTGGAAACACCGGTTACGTATCGGCTAATAACGGTGGAGCCCGCGCCTGGGTGCCGTCATGGCGGCACCGTAAGATGGGTAATACCGTGGGAAGTCTGTCGGAAGTGCAACATTCGATCGTTGTCGGGACACTTCTCGGCGACGGGACGATGCGTTGCAAGACCAACGCGCTTCTCGAGATCAACCATTCACACCACCAAGAGAGCTACGTCTGGTGGAAGTATGAGCATCTCTCCGACCTCGTGGCGACCCCGCCACAGCGTCGGAAGGGGAATGGTGGACGAATCGCCTGTCGATTCGTCACACGCAGTCTTCCGGTCCTGACATCGTACTTCCGTCTGTTCTACGCAGACCGAGGAAAGGTCGTGCCGGGGGAGCTCGAACTTTCGCCTCTGTCGCTCGCGGTGTGGTTCATGGATGACGGTTGTCGATCTCGGAACGCGGTGTACCTCAACACGCAACAGTTCGGTATCGGTGAGCAGCGACGCCTGCTCGCGATGCTGAAGCGGCAGTGGGGCATCGATGGAGCGCTCAATCGAGACAGGTCGTACCGACGCATCCGCCTCAGCGTGGATGGGACGAGACGTCTGACTAGGCTGATCGGGCCATTGGTGCTTCCGGAGTTGAGTTACAAGCTTCCGCGAATGACCCCGTAACGACTGAGACCTGCGGGTCGAGGTGGTTCGCTAGTCCCTATGGGACACTCTGTGGCGACCACAAGACGCCGACCCCTCGCCTTTGGTCAGGCAGGGTGAAGTTATAGTCTGCGCCGTCGGTAACGACGGATTACGTGCGATGTCGGCTCGTCGCATCCTGGGGCTGAAGCAGGTCCCAAGGGTTGGGCTGTTCGCCCATTAAAGCGGCACGCGAGCTGGGTTCAGAACGTCGTGAGACAGTTCGGTCCCTATCCGCCATGGGCGTTGGGAACTTGAGAGGAGTCGTCTCTAGTACGAGAGGACCGAGATGAACAGACCTCTGGTGTATCAGTTGTCCTGCCAAGGGCACTGCTGATTAGCCACGTCTGGATGGGATAACCGCTGAAAGCATCTAAGCGGGAAGCCCACCTCGAGATGAGGTTCCCCATCACTTCGAGTGAGTAAGGGCCGTGGAAGACCACCACGTCGATAGGCGGGCGGTGCAAGCGCAGCAATGCGTTCAGCTGACCCGTACTAATTGCCCGAGGTCTTGATTTTGAACACGTTGGGTTGCTATGGAGTTTTGAGGGTGAGCGGAGCCAGCATCGGCGCGCCCCTTGACACTTCGGCGGTCATAGCGACGGGGAAATACCTCTTCCCATTCCGAACAGAGAAGTCAAGCCCGCTCGCGCCGATGGTACTTGGGGCGCAAGCCCCCGGGAGAGTAGGATGCCGCCGGTTTTCTTCGCATCACGAGGGGGCTGCGGTGACGCCGCCCCCTCGCGGTGCGCCAGAGGTGCGAGCGAGATCCCGCTCGCAGCGACGGTCACCGACCGGTGTGACTAGTAGGACTTTGTTAGCTGGTTGAAGGGTCCTCTCCGTTCGCGTCGAACGGTGTCCGCGGTTGCGGTCATCGTTGGAGGGAGGAGCGGATGGGGGCAGCGGTGGTAGTCGAGATGCCGGCGGTCGAGGTGCGTGAGCGGCTTACCGGGTTTGTGGCGGAGGTAGCGTCGCCGCTGTCGCTGCGTCGGCAGCGGGAGAACGCGCTTCTGTATGTGCGTGGGTTGGTCGAGCAGGGCGGCCGCAAGAGCTTGCAGCCGACGCTGTTCAGGTTGGAGGAGACGCCGGCCCGGTACGAGTCGATGCAGCAGTTTCTGGCCGACTCGCCCTGGGATGCGGAGCTTTTGATCCGTCGCTGTGCGGAGCGGGTGGCGCCGCAGATCGGGGTTGTGGCTTGGATCGTCGATGACACGGGGATTGTCAAGGACGGCAAGCACTCGCCGGGGGTGAAGCGGCAGTACTCGGGCACGTTGGGCAAGGTCGGCAACTGCCAGATCACCGTCAGCGTGCACGCCGTCGGCGAGCGGGGCACGTCGCCGCTTGGTTGGCGGCTGTATCTGCCGGAGGAGTGGTGCGACGATGTGGATCGTCGGCGGAAGGCGAAGATCCCCGACGAGGTCGAATTCCGAACAAAGCCGCAGCTGGCCGCTGCGGTCTGCGAGCGGGCGGCCGGCTGGGAGGTGCCGCGGGCGCCGATCCTCGGCGACGCCGCTTATGGCGACGATGCCGGCTTCCGCACCGGACTGCACGAGGCGGAGCTCGAGTACGTGCTCGCGATTCGGGCGGGTACGAGCGTGTACGGGCCGGAGACAAGCTTCGCGGTTCCCGAACGCGCCGGCGGGCGCGGCCGCCCGCCGAGCGTCGCCCGCCCCGACCGGGAGCCGGAGTCGGTGCATCTGCTCGCCGAGCGGCTGCCCGACAACGCCTGGCAGGCGCTGCCCTGCCGGACAACCCCAAGCGGCGCGGAGGTCACGAGCCGGTTCGCGTTCGTCCGCGTGGTCGCGACAAACCCGGTCAGAAACCGGCATCAACAACCGCGCTGGGAGTGGCTGATCATCGAGTGGCCCGACGGCGAGCAGACGCCGAGCGACTACTGGCTGTCGAACCTCGCCGAGGACGAGAGCCGCGAGCGGCTCGCCAGGCTCGCCCGCCTGCGCTGGACGATCGAGCTCGACTACCGGCAGCTGAAAGGGGAACTCGGGCTCGACCACTACGAAGGCCGCAGCTACCTCGGCTTCCACCATCACTGCGCCCTCGTCACCTGCGCGCACGCCTTCCTGACGGAGGAACGCCTGCGCCCGAAAGCCCGGCGGCCGGCCTGACGCTGCCACAGACGGTGCTGCTCCTACAGCCCGTCCTGCGCTGCTGGGCCGGCCGCTGCCGAACCTGCAAACAGCCCATCGACCTCAACCAGCTCGAGCTCTTCCACCCACGTGAGTAACAAAGTCCTACTAGGTCTCGCCTCGACCCTCGGTCTACAGCGCCGACCAGGCGGCTCGGGCGTTGCGGACAAAGGCGCGTACGCGCTCCGGGTCCTTGATGCCACGTTGGCCCGGCCTGTCGGTGCGCGTGAAGGAATCGACCGCCCACGGACGCACGACGCCGATCGCCTCGGCGACGTTCTCGGGCGAGAGGCCGCCGGCGAGGACGACGGGCACCGGTGACTCGGCCACGATGCGTGCGCTGACGTTCCAGTCGTGCGTCTGCCCGGTCGCTCCGGTGATCGGATTCGTGGTCGACCCCGAATCGAGGATGAGGTAGTCGGCCAATCTCGCGCGCTCGCGCGCCACCTCGATCGCGCCCGGCCCGTCGACGAGCACGGCGAGCATCAGCTTCACGCCGCCGATCCGCTTGCGGATGCGCTCGATGGCGTCGGCCGGCAGATCGCGCGCGGCCAGGTGCAGGACCGGGGCGCGCGTGATCTGGAGCATCCGCGCGAGACGCTCGGCATCGAGGCCGAGCGAAAGGGCCACGCAGGCCGCCTTGTGCTCGACCGCCGCGAAGATCTCCCGGGCATGCTCCGGAGTGCAGTCCTCGACGACGCGCCCGTCGTTGTCGACGGCGACGCCGATCAGATCGGCACCTGCGTCGAGGGTATCGACCGCGTCCGGCACGTTCGTCAGCGCGTAGATCTGAACCTTCACGGCCTACTCCCAGCTCCAGACGCTGCCGTGCGCGGCAGCCTTCGTGACCATCACCTCGATCCCCCGTGCTCGACCCCGAACTCACGGACGGCCCTCATGATGCTCTGTTCGGCCTCCGGACCTGCGGCGGTGAAGCCGAACAGCGTCGGCCCCCAGCTGGTCATGCCGACGCCCCGCAGGCCGAGCCGGCGCGTCTCGCCCATCGTCAGGCGCACGGCTTCGCTCTGGCGATCGATCTGGACGCGCTTCCAGCCGTAGCGCTGCATCGCCTCGAGACCCTCGCCGAAGTCGTCCAGATCGGTCTCGACGACCGCCGGCAGGATCTTCAGGAACGCGATCCGCGCGGCCTGCGCCGCCTCCACGGCGGGAATCGGGCAGAGCGTGCTGAACAGCTCCCGCTCCTCGTCGCCGTGCGTCTGCCGGCCAGCCGTGGGGTCGCGAGCACCACGCTCCAGGCGCGCGGCAGCGGCGCCTGAAAGAGGATCGGCGCTGGCGCGAACGCGGTCGACGCCGACGACGGCGCAAAGGCGCTCTTACCGCCGGCGCAGCGGAAGCGGTGCCCGCCGTCCGCGAGGAAGCCGCCCATCTCGAAGGCCGCGCAGCCGATGCCGCTCGTGCCGCCGCGCTCCGCGACGAGGCTCACCTCGTACGGGCTGAGCGCGAGGTCGTAGAGCAGGTTCCGCGCCTGGCCGAACGCGAGCGCGAGCTGCGTGCCGGAGCCGAGACCGCAATGGGTCGGAATCGTCTTCTCGATACGAACGGCGATGCCGCCCGTGTGGTGGCGCTCCGCGAAGACCGTGTGCATCGTCTCGAATTTCCTGCGCACCGATTCGGGCACCGGCTCGACACCGCTCACGGCAAGCCCGTCGGCGCGGCGTGCGCACAACTCGACGGACGGTGACTCCAGCGCGAGCCCGAGCCCGCCTTCGATGCGGCCGATCTCTCCGTTCAGGTCGAGGAGCCCGAACGCCAGGCGGCTGTTCGTCCGAATACGCAAGCTGCTCGTCAGGGCGGGACTCTCGCCCGAGCTTTCGGACAGCCGGAACCCCTGGTTGTAGCGCGTTCCGGCCAGACACGCCAACGACACGGGTAGGAATTCACCAGATCGGCTGCGACCTCACCAGATGGAAATTGCTCACGGGGAAGCTCTTGCTCTTTGCCCCCCATGGAGGACGAGGATCGCGCGCGGACGCAGGTAGCCTCGATCCTGTTACGTCGCTCCGGCCGCCCGTAGCCGGGCGACGCGCTCGGCGATAGGGGGATGCGTCGCGAACATGCGCGTGATCCGTTCCGTGTGGTCGAACGGGCTCACCGTGTAGAGCGGCTCGGTCGCCGGCGAGGCGTGGAACTCCACGAGCTCGGCGGCGCGATCCAGCCGGGTCAGCGCGTCGGCGAGGTCGTGCGGGTCGACGATTCCCGCGGCGATCCCATCGGCGCGCAGCTCGCGCTTCGGCGACAGCAGCAGGTGCGTGAAGGCGGCGCCGACCGGCGCCAGCACGGCGAGCAGGAACCGAGACAGGAAGCCGCCGATCCGGGTCAGCTCGAGGAGCGTCGTCGAGAGAAGCACAGCGTAGGTCTGCGTCAGCACGTCGCGCGCGCGGACGTGGGCGAGCTCGTGCGCGATCACCGCCTCGACCTCGGGCGGAGGGAGTGCCGCGAGCAGGCCCGAGCTGACCGCGAGCGTCGCGCTTCGCGGCCCGCGCCCGACGACGAGCGCGCGCGGGAACGTGTCGTCGATGAGCTGGAGCTTGGGCGCGGCGACCTGGAGCTGTGCCGCGAGACGATCGGCCGTCGAGCGGAGCAGCGGGTCTTCGGCGAGCGCGAACGGCCGGGCGCCGAGCATCCCGAGGAGCGCCCGGTCGCCCACGGCGTAGGCTGCGCTCGCGGCGAGCAGCGAGCAGAAGGCGAAGAGCAGCGCACCGCGGGTGTCCGCGAGCAGCCAGCCGACGCCAGCGAAGCCCGCGGTGAGGATCCCGACCAGGAGCCAGGCCATGAGGATGTTGCGTGCGGCCGCTCCGCGCACGCTGCCGTGGTCAGCCTTCGTCGTCCTCGTCGTCCGGACCGTCGTCGCGTTCGAGCTCCTCGAGCCCGCGCGGCGGCCAGTCCGGCTGCGGCGCGTCGCAGCGGCTCGAGCAATGGAGGCTCGCAACGTTCTGGAGCGGGACGAGGATATGCCCGTTCAGCTCGACGTGGGGCACGTCCTCGATCGAGCAGTACGCCGTCAGCGTGCCCTCCTGGTACTCCCCGCCGAACAGGGCGAGCTCGACCTGCTCTCCCTTGTACTTGTTCGTGTAGTCCTCCACGGCGCGTCAGGGTAGCCGAAGGGCGATGGACAGTCTGTTGCCAAGGTGGCGTACGACCCCACGCGCGACGACCGATTCACCGGGCTCGACCGCGTGTCGGACCGGTCGATCCCGCTCGCGCCGCGCTCAGGCGAGCTCGACCGCGATCGTGGCGCAGTTCGGGACCGGCTCGCCGGGGTCGCCGTGGAGGTGCCTGCGAAGCGCCCGGATCGCGCCGCCGTGCGTCACGACCACGACGGTCGCGCCGGGGTGCGTACCCACGATTCGCTCGATCGCGGCGACGACGCGGGCGGTGAGCGCCTCGCGCGTCTCCCCGTCGTGTCCGATCTCGCCCTCGAGCCAGCGGGCGAAGCCCACCGGGAACCTCTCCTGTACCTCGGTGCGCGTCAGACCCGACCACGAGCCGACGTCGATCTCGCGCAGCGCGGCATCCTCGACGACCTCGACGCCGAGCCGCGCGCCGATCGTGTGCGCGGTCTCGCTGGCACGTGAGAGGTCGCTCGAGTAGACCGCGACGACTCCGTCGCCCGCGAGCGTCTCGGCGAGCTCGAGAGCCTGGAGGCGCCCGGCCTCGTTGAGCGGCGGGTCGGCGTGGCCCTGCCAGCGGCCGAGGCGGTTCCACTCGGTCTCGCCGTGTCGGGCGAGGAGGATTCTCGTCACGGGGCTAGGCTAGCCGCGTGGATCTCGGGCTCACCGGGAAGGTCGCGCTCGTCACCGGGTCGAGCCGAGGAATCGGTCGCGGGATCGCGACTCGGCTCGTCGAGGAAGGCGCCGACGTCGTCCTCTGTGCGCGCGGTGCCGTGGGGCTCGAAGAGGCCGTGGGCGCGGTACGAGGACCGGGCCGGGCGCACGGCGTCGTCGCCGACGTCGCGACGCCCGAGGGCGTGCACGACGCCGTCGCGGCGGCCGCCGGGGCGTTCGGCCGGCTCGACATCGTCGTCAACAACGTCGGTGGCTCCGGTGCGCGCACGATCGACGAGATGGACGAGGCCGACCTCACGGGCGTCCTGGGGCGCAACCTCGTGCCCGCACTCGCCGTGTCGCGGGCAGCGCTCCCCCTGCTGCGGGAGCGCGGCGGCGGGGTGATCGCGATGATCGCGTCGATCTGGGGCCGCGAGGGAGGGGGAAGCCCGGGCTACAACGTCGCCAAGGCGGCCGAGATCAGCCTGGCGAAAGCCATGGCCGGCGATCTGGCGAAGGAGCGGATCCGCGTCTTCAGCGTCGCCCCGGGATCGACGCTCTTCCCGGGCGGCAGCTGGGAGCGGCGCGTACGGGACGATCCCGACGGCATGGCCGCGTTCGTCGAGCGCGAGCTCCCCTGGGGCCGTTTCGGCACGGTCGACGAGATCGCGGACGTCGTCGCATTCCTCGTCTCGCCGCGCGCCTCCTGGGTGGTGGGGACCTGCGTGGTCGTCGACGGCGGCCAGTCGCGCTCGTTCTGATCTCCGGCGGTGTCGGACTTCAGCCCGACACCCTCGGGCGACGTGACCGAGGGACGGCGGTGCCCGACTCCGGACACCGATCTCGGCGTACGAGGTTCGGGCCGGGGCCGTGACTACGCTGGACAGATGGAGGTCGCCGGTCGCAGCGTCGAGACCTTCTCGGAGCGGCAGCGCGCCCAGGAGGAGCTGACGCTGTCGCCGCTCGCGGTGCGCTCGTACGAGACGCGCGGCCGCGAGCGAGCCGAGGAGCACTGCTCGGTGAGGACCCCGTTCCAGCGGGACCGGGACCGCCTCGTCCACTCGAAGCCGTTTCGCCGGCTCAAGGGCAAGACGCAGGTGTTCATCGATCCGCAGGGAGACCACTTCCGCACACGCATGACCCATACGCTGGAGACGACCGCGATCTCGCGTGTCGTCGCCCGCGCCCTGCGGCTGAACGAGGATCTCGTCGAGGCGATCGGGCTCGGGCACGACACCGGGCACACGCCGTTCGGGCATGCGGGCGAGGACGCCCTCGACGCGGCGCTCCGCGACCGCTTCGGAGGGGGGTTCCGGCACAACGAGCAGTCGTTTCGCATCGCCCGGCAGCTCAACCTCACGCACGAGGTCTGCGACGGCATCCTCACGCACACCGGCGACCGCGAGCCGGAGACCCACGAGGGGAAGATCGTGCGAATCGTCGACCGCATCGCGTATGTCAACCACGACATCGACGACGCGCTTCGCTACGGGCTCCTCGCGCACGACGACCTGCCCTCGCACGAGATCGAGCTGCTCGGGGAAACCGGCTCGAAGCGGATCGACACGCTCGTCCACGACCTCGTCGAGTCCTCCGAGGCGGCGGGGGACATCGTCCAGGGCGGGGAGGTGGGGGAGGCGATGCTCTCTCTGCGGTCGTTCATGTTCGAGCGGGTCTACCTCGGCCCGCAGGTGCTACCGGAGCACGAGCGCGCGCAGCGGGTCGTCCGCGCGATCTTCGACACGCTCGTGGACGAGCCGGAGCGGCTGCCGCCCGGCGAGGGCGAGCTCTCCAACAGGGCCACCGACTACCTCGCCGGGATGACCGACCGCTTCGCCCTCGCGTACGCCGCGGCGCTGGGTGCGGGGTAGGGTCGCGCGGTGGGGCGGATCAAGGACACGAGCGTCGCCGAGGTCAAGGCCGCGGCGGACATCGTCGACGTCGTCTCGACCCGCACGTCGCTGCGCCGGGCGTCGAGCGCGCGCTTCACGGGACGCTGCCCGTTCCACGAGGAGCGGACGCCGAGCTTCTCCGTCGATCCTCTCGACAAGCTCTACTACTGCTTCGGCTGCGGAAAGGGCGGCGACGTCGTCCGCTTCGTACAGGAAAGCGAGAACCTCGACTTCGCGGGGGCGATCGAATGGCTCGCCGAGCGGTTCAAGGTCACGCTCGAGTACGAGCAGACGTCGCCACAGGCCGACGCGGCCCGTCGCCGGCGGGAGCGCCTGACGACGCTGCTCGACCAGGCGACGGCGTACTTCGAGCGGGTGCTGTGGGAGACGGAGTCCGGCGAGCCGGTGCGTACGTACCTCGCCGGGCGTGGTCTAGGGACCGAGATCGCGAAGGAGTTCCGCCTCGGGCTCTCGCCCGGAAACGGTCTCGTGGCGAAGGCACGCGAGCGTGGGTTCACGCTCGAGGAGATCCGCGCCGCGGGCCTCGCGAACCAGCGCGGGAACGACTACTTCCCCTTCCGGCTGATGTTCCCCCTCGCCGACGCGCGCGGGCGCGTGGTCGGCTTCCAGGCGCGGCGGCTGCGCGACGACGACCCGCTCAAGGGGAAGTACGTGAACACACCCGAGAGCGAGCTCTTCAAGAAGGGCAACGTGCTCTACGGCCTCCATCTGGCGCGGCCGGCGATCGCGAAGCAGGACCGCGCGATCGTGGTCGAGGGGAACACCGACGTGATCGCGCTGCGCCAGGCGGGCGTGGAGCCTGTCGTCGCGTCGATGGGCACCGCGCTCACCGAGGCGCAGCTCCGCGAGCTCGGGAGGCTGACGAAGCGCCTCCTTCTCTGCTTCGACGCCGACGCCGCCGGTCAGGAGGCGACGCTGCGCGGGATGGAGCTCGCGGTCAAGCAGGGCTTCGACGTCCGCGTCGTGTCGTTGCCGAACGACGAGGACCCCGCGGACGCGCCCGACTCGTTCGCCGGCCGGCTCGGCTCCGCCGAGAGCTACCTCCACTACCGGGTGCGGATCACCCTCGAGCGAACCGCGGACCGGCAGGAGGCGTTCGTCCGGGCCCGCGAGATCCTCGCGCCGATCGAGGACTCGCCCGAGCGGCAGGAGGCGCTGCGGCTCCTCGCCGACCGGCTCGACCTGCCACGCGAGACGCTGGCCGGCCTCGCGCCCGCGCGGGCGCGCCGCGCGGAGCCGTCGGCCGGGCGCTCGACGCCGCGCCTCCTCGAGGCGGGGCTGCAGCGCGAGCGCGACCTCCTCGCCGCCACCGTGCGGCATTCCTCGCTGATCCCCGAGCTGGCCGCGCTCACACCGGAGCACTTCGACGATCCGCTCCACCGGCGCTTCCGCGAGGTCCTCGTCGACGGCGCCGCCGAGGACGAGGAGCTCGTCGCGCTCCGGGCCGAGCTCGGTGCGCGCGCCGATCGTGACGCGATCGACGAGCGCACCGGCAAGGAGCTCCTTCTACGGTTACACGAGCGACGGCTCCGGCGCGAGCTCCAGGGCGCCGACCTGGTACGCGCGACCGAGCTGCAGGCGCGCCTGGCGAAAGTGCACGTGGCGCTCGCCGAGCTCGTGTGAGCCCGGGCGCGTGCGCGAGCCGCGGACGGTGCCGCCCTTCGTATGCAGCCCGGGTGGGCGTACGCTGTTCGTTTCCACCAAACACGACGGGGAGGCGGTCACATGTACGCGCGCGTGGCGACGTTCGAGAGCGATCCCGCGAAGGTCGACGAGGCGATCGGGATGATCCGTGCGCAGGTCGAGTCCGACGAGACAGCGCCCGGTCTCGAGGGAGCCAAGATGCTGATGCTCGTGAACCGCGAGACCGGCAAGGGCGTCGGGGTGACGCTCTTCGACTCGGAGGAGGCGATGCGCCGGGGCGACGAGGCGCTGAACGGAATGAACCCTGGCGGCACGGAGCGGCGCGTGTCGGTCGAGTTCTTCGAGGTGCCGGTTCACACCGTGAGCTGAGCCGCTGACGAGGCTGCTCTCCTCGGCGGGGTTGTAACGAGCGCGATCTGAGCGCGGTCGCGGCGAGCGGTCCGGCGACCGCGACCTGTTCGCTCGCGGCGCGCCCTGTGGGCGCTGCGGCTGCGTCACAACGTCCTCCGGCCGGCCACGCGACGCGATCGTCGTGACGTGCGAAGCTCCCAGCGTGGCGAACGATGTCGGCGTGTCCTCGGTGGAGAGGCTCGTGGGGCGGGAGGCCGAGCTCGCCCTGGCCGCGGCTGCCGTCCGCGAGCTCGGCGCGGGCCGGGCGTCGGCGCTGGCGATCGAAGGGGAAGCCGGCATCGGCAAGACCCGACTGGTGCAGAGCATCGTCGGCGACGCGCGTTCGCGCGGCGCGGACGTGTTCTGGGGCCAGGGTCATCCCTTCGAGCGGACGCGTCCGTTCGGTCTGGTCGCCGCAGCGCTGGGCGTGAGCCGGCGCTCGTCGGATCCGCGCAGGGCTGCGATCGGCTCGCTGCTGTCGGGTGTCGGCGGCGGGACGCCGCCGCACGCGGTCGGGGACGTCCAGTACCGGGTCGTGGACGAGATCGTGGATCTCGTCGAGACGTCCTGCGCCGAGCGCCCCGTGCTGCTCGTGGCCGAGGATCTCCACTGGGCGGACAGCGCAAGCCTGCTCGCGATCCTCTCGGTGGCACGGCAGCTGCCGCTTGCCGCGCTGCTCGTCGTGGTGACCGCCCGGCCGTCGCCGCTCCCGGCCGATGTTGCCCGCCTGCTCGACGATCTGGCGGCGGGAGGCGCGCGCGGCGTGCGACTCGAGCCGCTGACGTCCGACGACGTGGTCGTGCTGGCCGGTCAGATTCTCGGGGCCTCTCCTGGCCCCACCCTGTCCGCGATGCTGGCCAAGGCTGGCGGGAACCCGCTGTGGGCTGTGGCGACGCTGCGTGCGCTGGCCGCTGGAGGAATGCTGCGCCGCGCCGAGGACGTCGTCGAGCCGACGACGTTCGAGTTGCCGTCCTCGCTCAGCGACCTCGTGATTCGCCGCCTGCGGCACCTACCGAGGGCGACCCTGGAGCTGTTGCAGGTCACGGCGGTGCTCGGCGACGCCGTGTCGCTTCGCGACGTCGCCGCGGTCGCCAACAGGCCGCCGGCCGAAGTCGTCGCGCAGCTCCGCGAGGCGTTCGACGATCAGCTTCTCGACGAGAACGACGACCGGGTCGTGTTCAGGCACCAGCTCGTGCACGACGCGATCTACCAGCATGTCCCGCTGCCGTCCCGCCGGCTTCTGCATCGCGAGGCTGCGGTCGCGTTGATGGCAGCGGGCGCAAACCCGCTGGACGTGGCGGATCATCTGATGCTCGGAGCGGAGCCGGGTGACGAGGAGGCGATCGCGTGGTTGCGCGACGCCGCCCGTGAGGCGTCGGCAACGGCGCCGCCCGTCACTGTCGAGCTCCTCGCCCGCGCCGAGGCGCTGCTGCCGGACGGTCACTCCGACGTGGACCCGTTGGCGGCGGAGATGGTCCAGGCCTTGCTGCGCGCCGGGCAGGTGGCCGAGGCGTCGGCCCGTGCGGAAGCGGTGCTCGGCCGGCAGCACGCCGTCGAGCTGGACATCCCCTTGCGCCTTGCGCTGCTCGGGGCGCTCGCGCTCCAGAACCGCGCCGCCGAGCTCATCGCCCTGGTGCAGACAAGCCTCGACTCGGCCCCGCTCGGGCCCGCGGAGCAGGTGCTGATGCTGGCCCAGCAAAGCTGGGCCCTGACGTACGCGGACGACCGCCGCGCGGGGGAGACGGCCGCCGTGCGAGCGCTCGCGATCGCCGAGGAGGCAGGCGATGCGGCGATCACGGTGTGGGCCCTGACGGCATTGCTGGTGGCGGTGGGGCGCGAAGGCCGCTACGGCGAGGCGCTGGCTCACGCCCGGCGCGCCGCCGCGTTGGCTGCCGGCTCGCCCGACACGAGAACGCTGCCGCTCCAGCCGAGGCTCTTCCTCGGCCTGGCGCTCCACGACTGCGATCTCGTCGACGAGGCGCGAGCCGCCTATCGGGAGGCGCTCGACGACGAGTTCGGCTCGAGGTTGTGGCTCTCCGAGACCCTGATGGCCGATGCGCAGGTCTCGTTCGTCATCGGGGAGTGGGAGGACGCCGTTCCCCGTCTGATCGCGGGCGGGGAGGCGGCGCAGGAAAAGGGCAACCCGCTTCTGATCTCACAGTCGCTCGCCTACCGGACGATCATCGCGACGGCGAAGGGCGACCATCGGGCTGCGGGGGAGCTGGCCTCGGGGTTCAGAGACCTCTTGCAGGACGAGCGGCTCAGCTACAACGCGGGGATCCTCGCGTTCGCGGTCGCAGGGCTCGAGGCGGCCGAAGGCGACCGGCGACGCGCCTACGACCTGCTGCTGCGGTGCTGGCGCCTCGACGCGGCACGGGAGAATCGCTACTACCACCGCTGTCTCGCTCCCGACCTCGTGCGCCTGGCCCTGGCGCTCGGGCATCGCGACGTCGCCGCCGAGGCAGCCGGCACCGTTGCGGAGGGGGCTCGCCTGGCGCCGGAGGTGCCGACGGTGCGCAGCCTCGCCCTGCGCTGCCAGGGCCTTGTCGACGGTGACGCCGAGCCGCTGCTCGAGGCGGTTGCGCTCGCGCGCCGGACCCGGCTCCTGATCGAGCATGCCGGCGCCTGCGAGGACGCGGCGACGGTACTGGCCGAGGGCGGGCGGCGGAAGGAGGCGGCGGCGCTGCTGGCCGAGGCGCTGGAACGGTACGAGCACGCCGGCGCCGACGCCTGGGCACGTCGCGTCCGGGCGCAGCTGCGGCCCCTCGGCGCCCGCCCCGGCGCGCGCGGCTCGAGAAAGCGACCGGCGCACGGCTGGGAAAGCCTCACCGCGACCGAACGTGCCGTGTCGCAGCTGGTCGCCGAGGGACTGACGAACAGCGCCGTCGCCAGACGGCTGTACATGTCCCCGCACACCGTGAACACCCATCTCCGGCACGTGTTTTCGAAGCTGGGCGTCTCGAACCGGGTCGCGCTCGCCGCCGAGGTACATCGCGCGGCAGGATGACGTCGCCGCAGCGGCGCATCCGCGTACATCGCGCGATCGTGCGATGTCTCCGCCACCGGCAACGATCACACTCGATCGCACGCGGTCCATGCGGCCACGGGCGGACTCGCCCCTGGCCGATCCCGAGACCAGGAGGTTCTTCACATGCCGACGTACATCGGATTCCACGAGGTCGACGACGTCGATCACTGGCTTCGCTCGCCCAAAGCGAAAGGAGCTGTTCGCGCCTCTGGGCGTCACGGGCCGGCTGTTCACCGATACCGCGAAGTCGAACCGCGTGGCGCTGGTCCTGGAAGTACCCGACCTGGAAGCCTTCCAGGAGCTGCTGCAATCCGAGGCCGGTGCCGACGCGATGAGGTTCGACGGTGTCCGTCCCGAGACGCTCGTGATCTTCGAGCAGGCGTCCGAGGACGTGTGAGGCTCGGATGACACTCGTGTCGTCACACGACCGGATCCTGCATCGCGTGATCGTGTGATGTCTTCGCGACAGGCGACGAGCACAATCTCGCCTCGACACAAGCGCAGACACCGACGCCGGCGACGGCCGGGCGTCCACGTGGGCGATCGAAGGGAGCGGGCACGATGGCAACCGATCAGAGCAAGGACGTCGTTCGGCGGTTCATCAGCGAGGTGTTGGGCGGCGGACAGCTCGACCGGGTCGACGAGCTGTGCGCGCCGGGCTACGTGAACCGGGCGTTCGGCGCCGACCTGCAGGCGTTCAAGGAGATGCTCGCCGGGCTGGCGGCCACGCTGCCCGAACGCCGCTTCGACGTCGAGGAGCTGATCGCGGAGGGAAACGCGGTGGTCGCCCGGTTCACCTGCGAGATGCGCGATCAGGGTGGGAAGACGATCTCGGTCCGCGGTCTGACCTACTACCGCATCGCCGACGGCAAGATCGTGGAGGACGATCCGATCACGACGCCCGACTTGACACAGGCGCTCGGCCCGCTGGTCGCGCCGGCGCTCACCTGACCAGGAGGTTCACGGTTACGTTCAAGAACATCGATCGCTTCGCCGGCGGCCGGCTCGTCGAGCGCCGAGCGGAGGTCGACATGGCCGGCCCGCTGCAAGAGCTCGGAGCCATCCCGGCTCGCGCCGCGGCCTGACGGCCCGAGAAGGTGCGGGCCGGGAATGGCGGCGTACACCCGACAAGGAGGGCACGATGGATCACGCGGTCACGATGAGGCGCCTGTACGAGCTGATCAGCGCGGGCGACATCGACGGGTTCGGCGAGCACCTCGGGGAGGACTTCGTCGAGCACGAGGAGTCGCCCGGGCTCGAACCGAGCAAGCAGGGCGTCGTGCAGTTCTTCCGGATGTACCGCGCGGCCTTTCCCGACCTGCGGATGGAGCCGGAGGATGTCCTCGTGAGCGGCGACACGGTCGTCGCTCGCGTACGGGCGACGGGAACCCACCAGGGCGAGTTCATGGGCATGCCGGCGACCGGCAGGGGTGTCGACGTCCAGCTGATCGACATCATCCGGTTCGGTGAGGACGGCCTCGCGCACGAGCACTGGGGCGTGGTCGACGCGCTCGCGATGATGCAGCAGCTGGGAGCGATCCCAGTCCCGGCGCCGGCCTGACAACCGGCCGAAGGGAGCAGGGAAACGAGACCGAAGAGGCGATCGCGGCGCCGGGTCGCGACATCTCGCCGTTCCGGTCGATTCTCCCACGACCGTCGGGGCCGGGCCGCATGCAGGCGGATCGAAGCTCCCCGGGGCTGAGGCTCGAACCAACAACCCTCCGGTCAAACAGCCTACTTGTCGCGTGCATCGCGGTTCGTCGCCCTGCTCCAGTACTTCCCGAAGGTGCTGACGGTCGAGGCATGAGGTGCACAATACTTCCCTCGGTCCGAAGAAAGCACCTCGAACAGGGGACGAGATGACCGACCGCCTACCGACCGCCTGCTGCGGGAGCCGAAGGCGCGAACCAGGTCACGCGACGCCGGGGTGCGCGCCGACGCCGCCGCCGACGAGACGCTCGGAACGCGGGCCTTCGACGCCGAGCTCGCGAAAATCCCCTACCGAGCTCACCGCCTGCCTCGGTGGAAGAGGAGCGAGCTCCGGGGGTGGGACTCGAACCCACAACCTCTCGGTTAACAGCCGAGCGCGTCTACCAATTGAGCTACCCCGGATCGTCGTTCACGAGAGACGGAGGCAGAGTGGTGACTCGCGCCTCCACCTAGGCGTGGCAGTTGGCGCAGAGTAGCAGGCACTTCCGCGCCTCTTCGCGACCGTGCCCTGCGTGCTTCTGCCTGCTTCGTGACGAGCCCGTACCTCTTGAGCCAGTGACGAACGGCCGTCGGGCTGAGCCCGACCTGGACGCCGATCGCACGAGTGGTCAGGCCGCGTTGGATGAGAGTCTCGAGTTGTTGTCTATCCACAGAACAAGCGTACGTCATGGATCGGACGGGAAGGACCCGGGCGTCGCGTGGCGAAGGACCTCGATTCCGTGCGCCGGATCGTCGTGATCGTCGTCGCCGTGGCAGTCGCCCTGGCGTCGGCCGCGCCTGCCGTGGCCGCCCGGAGCGCGAGCGTGGCCGCGCTCCAGGTCGCCCTACGCGCGCACGGCGTCTACCGGGGCGACGTGGACGGGATCTCAGGCCCGCTGACGCGTGACGCGCTGCTTCGCTTCCAGCGCGCGCACGGCATCCGCGCCACCGGAAAGGTCGGGCGCGCGACCCGGTGCAAGCTCGGCAAGCTCGGCCGCCCGCTTCTCGGGCAGCGCCAGCTCGCAAGCGGACGGGTCGGGTGGGACGTCGCCTCGCTGGAGTTCCGCCTGCGGGGCTTCGGTCTCCTGGCGAAGCGGGTCGACGGCCGCTTCGACGCGGCGACCGCGGCCGCGCTCCGGCGGTTTCAGCGCGCCCGCGGGCTCACGCCTGACGGCATCGTGGGCGCCAGGACGTTCGCGGCGCTCGCACGCGGCACCGGTGCCCGCAAGGCGCCGGCCGCGCGCAAGACGACGAGTGTCGTCCACGAGGTACGGGCGGGCGAGGGCTTCGAGGTCATCGCGCGGCGCTACCGCGTGACGCCGGACGCGCTCGCGCGCGCCAACGGGCTGACGCTCGCGAGCGTGATCGTGCCCGGACAGCGGCTTCGCGTTCCCGGCGTGCGCGCGCCGGCCCTGAAGGCCGCCGCCCGCCGGCGGGCTCCCGCGCCGGGGCTCGTCCACGTCGTCCAGCCGGGCGAGGGGTTCATCGGGATCGCGCGGCTCTACCACGTGCGGCCCGTCGCGCTCGCCGGCGCGAACGGCCTCACTCTGGCCAGCGTGATCTCGCCGGGGCAGCGCCTGCGCGTCCCGGGCCGCGTGGCAACGACGCGTGCCAAGCAGTCGGCCGAGCCGCGCGTGCGCCACACGGTCGAGGCGGGGGAAAGCTTCTTCTCGATCTCGCAGCGCTATCACGTCAGCCCGTGGCGGCTCGCGCGCGTCAACGGCCTCTCGCTGATGGCGACGATCGTTCCGGGGCAGCGTCTCGTCCTGCCGACCGGTGCGCACCTCGGCTCGTCCGGAGCGCCGGTCAGCCGGGACGCGGTGCGGGCCTCGCTCGACCGCTGGTCGACAACGTACGGCGTCGATCCGAGGCTCGCCCGCGCGCTCGCATGGATGGAGTCCGGCTTCCAGGAGGAGGTCGTCTCGAGCGCGGGCGCCGTCGGCGTGATGCAGCTCCTCCCGGAGACGTGGAGGTGGGTCGACACGATGCTGCTGGGCGAGACGACCCCGCGCACCTACGACGGGAACGTCCGCGCGGGCGTCCGCTACCTCCGCTGGCAGCTCGACCAGTTCGCCGGCGACGTCAAGCTCGCCCTCGCCGGCTACTACCAGGGCGCGCGCGCCGTGCGCGAGCGCGGGCTGTTCGACGACACGAAGCAGTACGTCGCGGTGATCCTCCAGCTCTACGGCTCGGTCTGACCCCCGCCCCTCTGCCGTGCTGGCGCTGTCGCGGTGGCGGGCACGCCGGGCCCGAGCGATGCCAGCAGCGCGCTCACCACCACGACGCGTCGTATCCCGGCTCGAACTGCAGCTCTCGTCTGGCTCCTCGGGCGCCGAGCGCGCGCCGAGGCCCTGTCCGACGGCGGCCCCTCTCGGGACTGCTCGAACAGCGCGATCGCACCGTCGTGGTCGCCTCCGGCCAGCCTCGCCCAGCCCACGTTGTCGCGAGCGCGCCGATCCAGCGGCGCGCGTCCGGGGCCTCCGAGCCGCGTGCGAGCTCCATCGCGCGCTCGTTCCAGCGCGACCGGAGGGTCGTTCAGCAGAGCGACGAGGCCGCCGCGAAGGCGCGGCGCGCGGCCTCCTCGACCGGGAGCGCCCAGAACGCGTCGGGGGTGGAGAAGATCTCGACGTCGAGCGTGCCGTCCCAGCCGGCCGCGCGGAGCGCGGCGACGAGCTCGGCCGAGCGACCGTTCGCCGAGGGAAGCGCGCGGACGCCGGGGAGCGGCTCGGCGAGCTCGTCCGCCACGTGCAGGCCCGCGAAGCGGGACGCGGCCGCAACGAGCGCGGCGGTGTCTTCGTGCCCGAGGTTGAACGTGTCGGCCATGATCCCGACGTCCGGGGCGCCTGCCTCGTCCAGAACCGCGAGCGCGTCCGCGAGGGACGTCACGAAGCCCGCAGTGTCGCGTTGGGCGGGGTGGATGGGCTCGAAGCCGAGGCGGACGCCCGCGTCGTCGGCCGCGGCAGCTGCTCGGCGCACGCCGTCGACGACGATCGCCCGGCCCTCGGCCTCCGTGCGGCCGCCGAGCGGGCCCGAGAGGCACACCACGCACTCGGGCTCGTACGCCGCGAGGCGCCGGATCGACGTGCAGATCGCCTCGATCCGCTCCCCGGGATCCGCAGGTCCCTCGATCCCCGGGATCGCCAGCTGCAGGAACGAAGGGACGGTGGGCACGCAGTTCGACACGGAGAGCCCGGCCGACCGCAGCAGCGCCAGGTTCACCGCGTCGTCGCCGGGGAGCTTCATCTCCCAGAGCCCGATCGCGTCGAACCCCGCCGCCGCGTACGCCCTGATCTCGTCGGCGAAGGACGCGTTCAGCGTGGAGATCGTCGAGAGGGAGAGCTTCATGCGTCAGCCTCGCACGAGGTGTCCGACTGAAGTCGGACACGCATGTCGGACACCCGAGCCGGACACCGGCGCGACGGTTCGTTCACGAGCGTCCTGGAAGCTTTGCAAACAGACGCCGGGGAAGCGGCGGTCTCGTCAGCTCCTTCGCGACCAGGTACCCGGAGCCGGCGCCGAGCCCCGGCCCCGGATGCGTGCTCGCACCGACGTGCCAGAGGCCCTCGACCGTCGTGCGGTGCCCCGGCGCCGCCGCGAAGGGGCGCCAGAGCAGGTTCTGGTCGAGCGCGCAGCTGCCGGCGTAGATGTCGCCGGCCACGAGGTTGCAGTCGAGCGTCTCGAGGTCCACCGGCGAGAGCACCTTGCGCGCGAGGGTGGCGGACGCGAGGTTCTCGAGCGACTCGCCGAGGCGCGCGACGATGCGGTCGGCATACGACTCGCGGAGCTCCTCGGTCCACGTGCCGTCGCCGACGTCGAGCTCGCCCGCGGCATCGCCGCGTACCGGCCCGGCCGGAAGCTCCTGCAGCTGGATCCAGACGATCCACTTGCCGTCGGGGGCCCGCGAGGGATCGACGGCGCAGGGTTGTCCCGCCACGATCGTCGCCTCCGCCGGAAGCAGCCCCCGCTCGGCCTCGTTGACCGCTCGCGAGACACCGTCGAGCCCGGGGGTGACGTGGACGATCGCCGTACGGGCGAGGCGCTCGCCCTCGGGCCCCTTCCACCGCGGCGGCTCGTCGAGCGCGAGGTGGATCTGCATCGCCGCGCGTCCGTAGCGGAAGCGTGCGGCCGCCGCGTGGATGTCCGCCCGGACGTCGCTCTCCCGCAGGAGGGCGCCGTAGAGCTGCGTCGGCGTCACTCCGGCGACCACGGCCCGGGAAGCGGCAACGGTCTCGCCGCCGGCGAGCACGACGCCGACGGCGCGGCCGCCGGAGACGACGACGCGCTCGACCTCGGCGTCCACCCGGAGCTCGCCGCCCGCGTCGCGGACGATGCCCGCGAGCGCCTCGACGAGCCGGACGCCCCCGACCGGCACCGGCATCCCGCCGAGCTGGACGGCGCAGGCGATCACCTGCGTCATGAAGCCGGAGACGGCGGTCTCGGGCCCGAGGCCCGTGTGCAGCACCCACGGCGCGAGCAGCCCGTGTGCCTCCCGCGCGCGGAACGTGGAGGTCGTCCAGTCACGGCACGTCGAGAGTGCGTGACCGGCGAAGTCCAGCAGGCCGTGGCGCCCGAGCCGTCGCAGCAGCCGCTGGCCGAGCCCGAGGCCCGCCGCCGACCAGAGCTCCGTGCCGAGCACGCCGAACGCGAGGTCGGCATTCGCCATGAACTGCTCGAACTGACGCTGCCACGCCGCGCCGTCGCCCGCTGCGAAGCGGTCGAGCTCGGCCACGTTCGCCTCCAGCGACGTCCGCAGGAAGATCGCGCCGCCGTCCGGGAACGCCGTCGCCGTCGGCAGCTCCGTGTTCGCGTACTCGAGCCCCCGGCGGTGGAGCTCGTCGCCGAGCTCCGCGTAGGCGGCCGAGCCGGTGAAGAGCGGGTGCCAGGAGCTCAGCACCTCGTGCGTGAAGCCGGGAAGCGTGTAGTCGGCCTCCGTCCGGATCGCGCCACCCAGGCGGTCGGAGCGCTCGAGCACGCAGACGCCCCAGCCCTCGCGGGCGAGCAGGGCGGCGGCGGTGAGCGTGTTGATCCCGGAGCCGACGAGCACCGCGTCGAAGGTCGCCATGCCGGGACTCTACGTGGCGCCGGAGCGCGCGCCGGCCCGGGCGCGCCGATCTCGTCCGGGGGGACCGCGATGCGGCGGTTCCATGACATGTCACCGTCGCGGTTGTGACAGAATCGGTCGCATGCTGCTGCGAGAGGTCTCGTACGCGCGTCCGGCCACCGTCGAGGAGGCGATCGGCCTTCTCTCCGAGCACGACGGGGCACGTGCCCTCGCAGGGGGCCAGACGCTCGTCAACGTCATGAAGCAACGGGCTGCCTCGCCCGACGTGCTCGTCGACCTGGCCGGCCTCGACGAGCTCCGCTCGATCACCGTCTCGGGGGCGACGCTCGAGATCGGCGCGATGGCAACGCTCGCGTCGATCATGCGCTCGTCCGAGGTGGAGGTCAGCCGGCCGATCCTGGCCGCCACCGCGGCCACGGTCGCCGACGTCCAGGTGCGAAACCGCGGGACGCTCGGCGGGAACATCTGCGTCAACGACCCGACGAACCACTTCCCGCCGCTCCTCGTAGCGCTCGGCGCGTCGATGACGATCCGGAACGCGGGAGGTGAGCGCACCGTTTCGGCCGACGAGTTCTTCCTCGGCGTGTTCGAGACCGCCGTCGGCGAAGGAGATCTGCTGCTGCGGATCAGCGTTCCGGCCGCCGGCAAGGGGACGGGCGACGGCATGGCCGGCGTGACGCTCGGCGCACACGGGACGTACGTCTCGAACGCCGCGGCGTCCGTCGTCGACGGAACCTGGCGGATCGCCCTCGGGTGCGTCGGCGCGGTGCCGCACCGCGCGACGGCCGTCGAGGGAAGCTCACCGGCGCCGACGTCGACGAGGCGTCGGTGCGTGCCGCCGTCGAGGGTCTCGGCGCCACCCTGGACCCGCCCTCCGACGTGCACGCGTCGGCCGAGTACCGGCGCAGCCTGGCGGAGACGTCGACCGTCCGCGCCGTTCTGCAGGCCGCCGAGAAAGCGAGGGGTTGAGGTGTCCACGACGCCGGTGTCCGAGAAGGTCGTGCACGTGTCCGTCAACGGCACGACCTACGAGCGCGAGGTGCCCGCAAGGCGCCTGCTCGTCCACTTCCTGCGCGACGACCTTGCCCTGACGGGTACACACGTCGGTTGCGACACGGGCAGCTGCGGCGCGTGCACCGTCCACCTGAACGGCGTGCCCGTGAAGAGCTGCGCGGTGCTCGCGATCCAGGCAGACGGGGCCGCCGTCACGACGATCGAGGGGCTCGCCGAGGACGACACGCTGACGCCGCTCCAGCAGTCGTTCTCCGACCACCACGCGCTCCAGTGCGGCTACTGCACGCCCGGGATGCTGATGAGCGCGACGGCGCTCCTCGCGGAGAACCCGAGCCCGACCGAGGAGGAGGTCAAGGTCGCCCTCCAGGGGAACATCTGCCGCTGCACCGGGTACTGGAACATCGTCGAAGCGGTTGTGGCCGCCGGCCAGAGCCGTTAGGAGAGCGACCGTGCCGCATGCAGGAAAGGATTCCGTGACGATCATGTGTTCTTCGCCAGCATCGATCGGCACGTCCCGAAGGGACGTGCCCAAGTGACCACTGTCGAGACCCAGGAGACCACGCTCCAGAAGGGGTTCGTCGGTCAGAGCGTCCCACGCAAGGAGGATCGCCGGCTCGTCCAGGGCCAGGGCACCTTCTTCGACGACGTCAAGCGGCACGGGATGGGCTATGTGCACTTCCTCCGCTCGCCCTACGCGCACGCGCGCATCAACTCGATCGACGTCACCGCCGCGCTCGAGCTTCCCGGCGTCTACGGGACGCTCACGGGGGACGAGGTGGCGATCCTCACCGACCCCTTCTTCCAGATTGCGGCCGAGCCCGGCGCGAACGTCCAGGACTACGCGCTCGCGGTCGGCAAGGTGCGCTACCTCGGCGAGCCTGTCGTCGCGGTCGTGGCCGAGACGCGCGAGCTCGCCCGCGACGCCTCGGAGCTCGTGCTGGTGGACTACGAGCCGCTCGAGGTCCTCGTCGACGCCCGCAAGGCCCTCGAGAAAGGCAGCCCTGTGCTCCACGAGGAATGCGGGGGAACGTCTCCTACTCCGGCGTGTGGGAGTGGGGCGACGTCGACAAGGCCTTCGCGGAGGCTGACCATGTGGTCAAGATCTCCGAGCTCCACTTCGACCGCTTCAACTCGACGCCGCTCGAGACGAACGGCGCGCTCGTCGAGTACAACCGCGGGATCGGCCAGTGGACGATCACGTGCAACAACCAGTTCCCCGGCTTCGCGGCGATCATGATGGCGCCGGCGCTGCGGGTGCGAACGAACAAGCTGCGCCTGATCACCCAGGACATCGGCGGCGCCTTCGGGAACAAGATCACGACGCACCCGCAGCTCGTGGCGCTCTGCCTGCTCGCCCGCAAGCTCGGGCGCGCGGTGCAGTGGACCGAGTGGCGCACCGACTTCCACCAGTCGATGTCCCACGGCAACGAGCGGTGGTTCTTCGACACCGAGGTCGCGGTGATGGCCGACGGCACGATGACGGCGTTCCGGACGACGGCGCTCGACGACGCCGGCGCCTACCTGCGCTACGAGCCGCTCGGCGGCGTGATCTGGTCGCAGGTGGCGCCCGGGATGTACGGCTGGCGCAACATCCGCCTCGACTTCACGCAGGTGATGACGAACAAGGCGCCCTGCTCGCCGAACCGCGGCTACTCGCGGATGCAGCAGCTCTGGCTCACCGAGCGGATCGTCGACATCGTCGCCCACGAGCTCGGGTTCGACCGGGTCGAGCTGCGCAAGCGCAACTACGTCCAGCCGGAGCAGATGCCGTACGAGACGCCGAACGGCTGCGTCTACGACTCCGGCGACTACCCCAAGGCGCTCGACGTCGTGCTCGACCTGATCCGCTACGACACGATCGAGGAGCGCCGTCAGGAGGCCGCGTCGCGCGGCAAGCTCCTCGGCTTCGGGATCGGCTCGACGCTCGACTCGGGGACGAACAACTTCGGCCAGTCCCAGCTCGTCAACCCCGAGCTCCAGTTCTCGGGGAACAACGAGGTGGCGACGGCGAAGCTCGACTTCTTCGGCGAGATCGTCATCACGCTCGGCACCGTTCCCCAGGGTCAGGGCCACGAGACGACCGCAGCGCAGATCGCCGCCGGCATCCTCGGCTGCGACGTGGACATCGTCGAGGTCCGGGCGGGGCACGACGACTACTGGAACTCGCATGCCGGCTTCTCCGGGACGTACGCGAGCCAGTTCGCGGTCACCGGGCTCGGCGCCGTGAAGGGCGCCGCGGAAGAGCTCGCCCACCAGATGAAGACGCTCGCCTCGATGGTCTTCCAGTGCTCGGTCGACGACATCGAGCTCGCCGAGGGGTTCGCCCGCATCAAGGGCAACCCGGAGGCGGCGCTGCCGTTCATGGCGCTCGGGGCGATCCCCAACATGAACAACGCCGGCTTCCCGATCGACCCGCCCCCGATGAACGCTCGGTTCGTGTTTCGCCCGCAGTTCGAGGTGCCGGACAAGGAGAAGAAGTTCGGCAACCTGACGCTGACGTACTCGATGCAGATCCATGCCTGCGTCGTCGAGGTGGATCCGGAGACGGGTGTCTACGAGATCGTCGACTACGCCGCCGTGGACGACTGCGGCGTGCGGGTCAACCCGCAGATCGTGGAAGGCCAGGTGATGGGTGCGACCGCCCAGGCGATCGGCGCGGCGATGTTCGAGGTGTTCGCCTACGACGACGAGGGCAACCTGCTGACGCCGAACTTCTACGACTACCACGTTCCGCACACGCTCGACATGCCGCCGCTCAAGACGGGCGCGATCGAGACGCCGTCGCCGTTCACGTCACTCGGCACGAAGGGGATGGGCGAGGGCGGCGGCGGCGGAATCCACTGCGTCAACGCCGCGCTCCAGGACGCGCTGATGACGTCCGGGCGGGCGATCGTGACGTCGAGCCACAACCCGTACCACCGCGTCTGGGAGATGCTCCACGATCCCGAGCGGTCACGCGAGAAGGTGGAGGTGATGTCGAAGTGAAGCTGGAGGGGACGAAAGAGTTCGACGCGTCGCGCGAGGTCGTCTGGAGCGTGATCAACGACCCCGCGAAGATGGCGAACACGATGCCGGGCGTCTCGTCGTTCGAGATCGCCGACGACACGCACTGGAGCGCGAAGGTCAAGGTGCCGCTCGGCCTCGGCGGGCTCAAGATGTCGATCGCCTTCACGAAGCTCGAGGAGCGGCCGCTCGAGTTCGCCTCGCTGAACGCGAAGGGCCAGGGCGTCGGCGCGCTGATGAACATGACGACGTCGTTCACGCTCTCGGGCGAAGGCGAGAAGACGTCGATGGCGTGGGAGGCGGACGTCAAGATCGCCGGCCCCGTCGGCTCGATGGGCCAGCGCGTCCTCCAGCCGATCATCAACCAGCAGGTCGGGAACGTGCTCGCGTCGCTCGAGCGGGAGGTGCAGGAGGCGAAGGCCGCGGCCTGAGGCCGCGGCCGGGCGCGTCCAGCGCGGCGTGTCCGGACGTTGCCGCGCGCCGCAGCGGTGCTCCCGGTCGAACGTGAGGAGCGGCCGGACTAGCCGGGCCGCGTGCCGTACTGGGCGGAGCCGCCGAAGTCGAGACCGACGCACGGCTCGTCGCCGACGACCCAGGCGTCATGGCCCGGGCCGATGTAGGCGACGTCGCCGGGCCCGATCTCGCCCTCGGTTCCGTCGTCCATCACGACGTGCATCCGTCCGCTCTGGAGGTGGATGAGGTGGGTCGCCTCGCAGCTCGAGGTGCCCGCGATCGGCTTCACGTGCTCCGACCATCGCCAGCCGGGGTTCCACGTGCCGCCGAGGACGGCGTGCCCGCCCACGTTGTAGACCAGGACGTCGCCCTTGTCCGCCATCGTGCGCCGCTCGTCGGGAGCGTCGAGGCTCTTGATCTCGAGACCGGCCATCGTGACCTCCTATCGCCCGCAGGGCCACGAGTATCGCGCACGAGCAACGATCGATACAAGTCTGCAGCCTGCCGTCTCGGCAGGCCGCCACGCGGGGACGGCGGGGCCGCGAGGTGATAGGGTCGCCCGTGACATGTCACAGACGCGAGGAGGCGAGGCGTGACGGTTCCCTTCCGGATCGGGGTCATGCAGCTCACGATGGAGCCGCTCGACGAGATGCTCGCGTCGGCGCGCGCGATGGACGAGGCCGGAATGGACACCGTCTGGCTCGCCGAGGCCTATCCCTGGTGGCGCAAGCACCAGATGGAGGCGCGCAGCTCGACGGTCGTCTCTGCGCTGATGGCCCGCGAGACGAAGCAGCTGACGATCGGCTGGGGGATCATCTCCCCGTACACGCGCCATCCCGTACAGGTCGCGATGGACGCGCGCGTCGTGCAGGAGGCGGCGGGCCCGGGCCGCTTCATCGTCGGCTTCGGGACGTCGAAGATCTTCTTGAACAACACGAAGCAGGGCGGCCCGGCGAAGGTGACGAAGCCGCTCGCCCACATGCGCGACTCGGTCGAGATCGTACGGGGGATCCTCGGCGGCAAGCGCTTCGAGTACGACGGGAAGGTCTACTCGGCCGACATCCCGGCTCTCTCGGACGAGGCGCACGCGCCGGGCTGGGACGTGCCGGTGTACGTCGCGGGCACCGCGCCGCTGATGCAGCAGCTCGGCGGCGAGCTCGGCGACGGCCTCCTCACGCCCTCGATCACGACGCCGGCGTTCGTCCGCTACACACGCGGGAACATCGAGCAGGGCGCGGCGAAGACCGGCCGCGACCCGGACGACGTGGATCTCGGCTGCACGGTCGTCGCGTCGATCCACGCCACCGACCGAGACGAGGGTCGCGACGGCGCGCGCGAGATCGCCGGCATGTACCTCGCGAACAAGGTGCAGAACATCGCCGGTGCCGCCGACACGCTGCTCGACCTCGCAGGGATCGAGATGGACGAGATCCGCCCCGTCGCCGAGGCGATGGAGCAGGGCGGACGGCTCGCGGCGAAGGCGAAGGTGACGGACGCGTTGCTCGACAAGTGCAAGCCGATCGCGGGCACCCCGGCCGACTGCATCGCCGCGATCGAGGAGTACCGCGACGCGGGGTGCACGCACGTCATGCTCGAGCTCTGGGGCGCCGATCGCCACGAGCAGATCCGCCTGTTCGGCGAGCACGTGCTGCCGCACGTCCGGGGCTGAGGGCGATGGCGACGGTCACGGTCGACCGCGACCGGCTCGTCGAGACGGCGAGCCGGATGGTGGACGTGTGGAGCTTCACCGGCGACGAGCAGCGCATGGCCGAGCTCATGCGCGAGCTGTACGAGGAGATGGGGCTGCGCTGCCAGTGGCAGCAGGTCGAGGACGGCCGCGCCAACGCGCTCGGGATCTGGGACGGCGCCGGCGGTGGCAAGAGCCTCATGTTCAACGGCCACATGGACACGTCGTACTCGGGGCGGGAGCCGTGGCTGCGCCACGTGCCGGGCTTCCAGCCGAAGGCGTTCGTCCAGGACGGGCGGCTCTACGGCCTCGGGATCTCGAACATGAAGGGGGCGCTCGCCTGCTACGTCGAGGCCGTGCGGGCACTCCAGGACGCGGGCGTTCGCCTCCGCGGCGACGTCCTCGTCGCCGCAGTCTCGGGCGAGATCGAGAAGACGCAGCAGGGTGACGCGGTCGGCGCCTCCTACCGCGGCTATGCGGCCGGCACGCGGTACCTGGTCTCCCACGGCGGCGTCGCGGACATGTGCCTGCTCGGCGAGCCGACCGAGGGCAAGGTCGTCCTCGGCCACTACGGCGCGCTCTGGCTGCGCATCAGGGTGCACGGCGACTTCATCCACACGGCCTTCAGCGAGGGCCGGCGCGACCGGAACTCGATCCTCCGCCAGCAGCAGGTGGTCGCAGCGGTGATGGAGTGGATCCCGACCTGGGAGGACGACCCCTCGAACGGCTACCGCGGCGCCAGGGCGATCGTCAACGTCGGCGCGATCTCCGGCGGCTTCGGCTGGCGCGTCTCGCGGACGCCCCATCATGCCGATCTCTTCCTCGACGTCCGCGTGCCGCCGACGAAGCCGATGCCCGTGGCGCGACGGGAGGTGCTCGAGATGGTGCGCCGGCTAGGAGAGCGGTTCCCCGACTTCGGCGTCGAGGGCGAGGTGTACGTCACCGCGCCGGGAGCGGAGATCGAGGAGGGCCACGAGCTCGTCCAGGCGATCGACGCAGCCCACGAGGAGGTCTACGGCGAACCGCCCGGCCGCGACGTGGTCCGCTGGTTCTCGGACGCGTCGGCGCTCACGCGCTACGGCGTGCCGACGGTCAACTACGGCACCTCGACGGGGGCTGATGGACGTCGAGCTCGGCGAGAACCTCGCGATCGACGGCCTCGTGCAGACGGCGGAGGTGTACGCGAAGGTGGCGATGCGCGTCTGCGGAACCGTGTAGTGGCACGTTCTCGCGTCGCGAGAACGTGCCAGGAGAACGTAGGAGAGGAGATTCGTTGAAGCTGGTGACGTTCGGCGAGGGTGCGGGGCGCGTCGGGGTGCTCGAGGGCGAGGAGATCGCCGTCCTCGACGTCCCCACGATGCGGGAGTGGTTCGAGCGCGGCGGGGCGGACGAGACGGGCGAGCGCGTCGCGCTCGCCGACACGCGCCTGCGGGCGCCGATCGTGCCGAAGAAGTTCTTCCACACGGCGGGCAACTTCCGCGAGCACGAGGAGGAGTCGAAGAACGTCGGCTGGTCGCACGCGATCGCGCCGTGGATCAACTTCTTCCAGAACGTCGACGCGATCGTGGGGCCCGACGAGCCGGTGATCTACCCCGAGCACCTGACGGAGGAGCTCGACTACGAGCTCGAGCTCGCCGTGGTGCTCAAGCGCTCGGGGAGCTGGTTCTCGCCCGAGGAGGCCGCGGACTACGTCGGCGGCTACGTGATCTTCAACGACATCACCGCGCGCGATATCCAGCGCGGCGAGATGAAGTCCGGCGTGTTCAGCTTCTGCAAGGCGATCGACACGTTCTGCCCGCTCGGGCCCTGGATCGTGACGCCGGACGAGATCGCCGACCCGCACGACCTCGCGATGCAGCTCCGGGTCAACGGCGAGGTGCGCCAGGAATCGCACTCGAGCCGCATGTCCGTGACGATTCCCGAGATCCTCTCGAACTTCTCGGGGCTCACCTACTCCGCCGGCGACGTCCTCTCGACGGGCACGGTCTCCGGTGTCGCCGGGTTCAAGTCGCCCGAGGAGCGGGCGCGCCTCTACCTCAAGCCGGGCGACGTGATCGAGGCGGAGATCGAGGGCATCGGCGTGCTCAGGAATCCCGTGAGGTCGTGGCAGGAGGGGCACGGCACGCCGCCGCCGCCACGGGTGCGGCCGTGGGGCGACGCGTAGCCCTCGGCCCGGTGCTCCGAGAAAATCCCAGCGCTGACGCGTGAGACGCGCCGTCGTCCTCTCCGCCGTGCGCACGCCGGTCGGCCGCCACGGCGGCGCGCTCGCGGCGGTGCGTCCCGACGACCTCGCGGCGATCGCGGTCTCGGCCGCGGTCGAGCGGGCGGGCGTCCCTTCCGGCGAGGTCGAGGACGTCTGGCTCGGGTGCGCGAACCAGGCCGGCGAGGACAACCGCAACGTCGCTCGCTTCGCCGCCCTCCTTGCGGGCCTGCCCGAGACGGTGGCGGGCGTCACGGTCAACCGGCTCTGCGCCTCCGGGCTCTCGGCCGTGGTCGGCGCGTGCCACGCCGTGATCGCCGGCGACGGCGACCTCTTCGTCGCCGGGGGCGTCGAGTCGATGACGCGGGCGCCGCTCGTCATGGCGAAGCCCGACGCGCCCTACGCGCGGGGGAACCGGACGCTCTACGACACGACGCTCGGCTGGCGCTTCACGAACCCGCGCTACGAGGAGCGATTCTCGGCCGAGTCGATGGGGGAGACGGGTGAGAACGTGGCCGAGCGCTTCGGCGTGACGCGCGAGGACCAGGACGCGTTCGCGCTCCGCTCGCAGGAGCGCTGGGCGAACGCCCACGCGGCGGGACGCTTCGCGGACGAGCTCGTCCCCGCAGGCGAGCTTCTGCACGACGAGCACCCGCGGCCGGACACGTCGGCCGAGAAGCTCGCCTCGCTGCGCCCCGCGTTCCGGTCAGGCGGCAGCGTCACCGCCGGAAATGCGAGCGGGATCAACGACGGCGCCGCGGCGCTCGTGATCGCGAGCGAGGAGCGGGCCCGCGCGCTCGGCGTCGAGCCGCTCGGCGCCTTCGTCGGCTCCGCCGTGGCGGGCGTCGACCCGGCGGTGATGGGGATCGGGCCCGTCCCGGCCGTCCGGAGGCTGCTCGAGCGGACCGGCGTCGCGCTCGCCGAGATCGACCTCGTCGAGCTGAACGAGGCGTTCGCCTCCCAGTCGCTCGCGGTCGTTCGTGAGCTGGGCCTCGACGAGGAGCGGGTCAACGTGAACGGCGGCGCGATCGCGGTCGGCCACCCGCTCGGCATGAGCGGCGCACGGCTCGTCGTGAGCCTCCTCCACGAGCTGCGGCGGCGCGGCGGCCGCTACGGCCTCGCGACACTGTGCATCGGCGTGGGGCAGGGCCAGGCGGCACTTTTCGAACGCCCCTGACACCGGGTACGCGCGGCGGCGAGCCCAGGGTGCTGGTACGTCTATGCGAGGGAATCCGCGTGCTGCGGTATTGCCTGGGCGAAAGCGCGGAGCGCACTTCACGCCCGCCGACACGACGAATCGAGGGAGGCCATGATGACCGAGGGCAGGCTGGCAGGACGCTGGGCGCTCGTGACCGGGGCGGGACGGGGCGCCGGGATGGACATCGCCCGCCGCTTTGCCGCCGAGGGCGCGAATGTGGTCGTCCACTACAGGGCGTCGCGCGATGGCGCCGAGACCGTGGCGGAGGAGATCCGCGAGCTCGGCCGCGAGGCGCTCGTCGTCCAGGGCGACACGACCTCGTGGGCCGACGACAGGCGGATCGCCGAGGAGCTCTTCGAGCGGCTCGGTCGGCTCGACATCCTCGTCAACAACGTCGGCGACGTCGCGGGCGACCAGGCATCGTGGACCGAGCTGCGGGAGGACATCGTCGATCGCGTGATCGCCGTCGACATCAAGGGAACGCTCTACATGACGCACGAGATCGGGCAGCGCATGGTCGAACAGGGCGGAGGCGTGATCGTGAACGTCTGCTCGAACGTCGTCGTCACGGGAAGCCCACGTGCTCCACAGTACGCCGCCGCAAAGTACGGCGTCCTCGGCATCACGAAGTCCTACGCCCACGCGTTTGCGCCAAGCGTCCGGGTGAACGCCTACGGCCCGGGCTTCATGGAGACGGAGACGCTGAGGGCGCGGCCGGGCTGGGACGAGAGACGGCAGCGCGTCGTCGAAGGCACCCCGCTCGCACGTCTCACCAATCCCGAGGAGATGGCGGGAATGGCCGTCTTCCTCGCCTCGGACGAGTCGGCGTTCATGACGGGGAACTTCGTCCTCTGCGACGGCGGGGCGAGCATGGTGGGCGCATGACGCCGTAGCCGGCGCCTCCACGCTGACATGTCAGTAGGATCCCGGCGTGGCCTGGCCGCGTGACGACGCCAAGCTCGAGCGCGTTCGCGCGCTGATGGACGTCGCGGGCCTCGACGCGATCGTCGCGCGCGCGCCCGACAACGTCCTCTACCTGACGAGCTTCTGGGGGATGAAGGGCTACGACGCGGTCGTCTTCCCGCGCGAGGGCGAGCCGACGCTCCTCTGTCTCGCGGCCTCGGCCGACGACGCCGCGCGGACGGCCTGGACGGACGACGTGCGCCTCTTCGATCTGTACCACCCGGACGACCCGCGCCCGCCGCAGGCGCGGGCGCTTGACCTCGCCGCCGCGCTCGCCCCCGAGTACGGCACCGTCGGGCTCGAGCTCTCGCTCGGAACGCAGGCCTCCGACCGCATGGTGGGCGAGCCGACCACGTACACGAAGGCGTGGTTCGACGCCTTCCCGGATGCGCTCGACGCGACGCCGGTGCTCGCCGAAGCGCGGGCGGTGAAGACCGAGCAGGAGATCGAGCGGGTCCGGCTCGCGAACGAGATCGCCGCGGCCGCGATGGACCACGTGCGGGGCGTGATCCGGCCGGGAACGAGCGAGGCGCAGATCGCGGCCGAGTGGCTCGGCTTCGTCCACGGCGAGGGAACCGGCTGGGCCGGGAAGGTCGAGCTCGCGCTCGGCTACGCGCTCGTCTGGGCGGGGCCCGGGATCAGGACCTTCACCTCGACGTCGAACCGCCCGGTCGTCGAGGGCGAGCCGACGCTGTTCGAGATCTGGGTCTGCGCCGACGGCTACTGGGCGGACCACACGAAGAACGTCGTCGTCGGCGAGCTCACCGATCCGTACCGCGAGCTCGAGGACGGCCTACGCGCGGTGTACGACGACGCCGTCGCCTTTTGCGTACCGGGTGCGAGCCTCGCCGAGCTCGACCGCCGCGTCCGCGAGGGCATCGAGCGGATCGGCTACCCGGGCCAGCCGACGCACCCCATCTGTCACGGCGTGGGGACGCGCGCCCACGAGCCTCCCTACGCCCACAAGGCCGGGGGCGGTGAGGTCCTGGCCGGGATGGTGCTTGCAATCGAGCCAGGATGCTACTGGCAGGGAGGCGGCGGGCTGCGCATCGAGGACAACTTCCTGATCACCGAGGACGGGGCGGAGAAGCTCAGCCCCTTCCCCGACGGGATCGTGCAGGCGTGAGAGGAGACGGACCGTGACGCTCGACCGCACGAAGGTCTGGACCGGGTCGATCAACGAGCAGGCGCTCGAGCCGCAGCCGCGAGCGACGGTCGGGCTCTACGACACGACGCTCCGTGACGGCGAGCAGACGATCGGCGTCGTGCTCACGCCGGACGAGAAGCTCGAGATCGCCCGGGCGCTCGACGCGGCGGGGATCGACCGGATCGAGGCCGGCTTCCCGCGCGTCTCGGACGAGGACTTCGAGGCGGTGCGGATAATTGCCGAGGCGGGCCTCCGCGCCGAGGTGTGGGGCTTCTCGCGCGCGGTGCAGGCCGACGTCGACGCGCTCGTCGAGCTCGGCGTCCGCGCCTCGGTGATCGAGAGCCCGATCTCGGACGGCAAGCTCGACGCGCTCGGCGTCTCGCGCGAGAAGATGCTCGAGCGGATCCGGAGCGCGGTCGCGTTCGCGACGGAGCACGGGATCCGCGTCGCCTTCTTCGGCGTCGACTCTTCCCGGGCCGACCTCGACTTCTTCGACCGCGCCTACGCGGCGGCGGTGGAGGCAGGCGCCGCCGAGGTGGTCGTCGTCGACACGATCGGGATCGCGACCCCCGAGGCGGCGGCGTTCCTCGTCTCGCGCACGCTCGACCGCGTCGACGTTCCCGTCCACTGGCACGGTCACGACGACTTCGGGCTGGGCACGGCAGCGGCGATCGCCGCGGTGCAGGCGGGCGCGAGCTGGGTGCAGGGAACGGTCAACGGGATGGGCGAACGGGCCGGGAATGCCGACCTCGTCGAGGTCGCCCTCGCGCTCGAGGCGCTCTACGGAATCCCCACGCGGCTCGACCTGACCCAGGCGCGGGCGCTCTCGCGGCTCGTGGCCGAGAAGGCCGGAACGCCGCTCCCGCCCTGGAAGGCGGTCACGGGCGAGGCGCTCTTCACGCGCGAGTCCGGTGCCGTCGCCGCCCAGTTCCACGACCCGCCCGCGATCGAGCCGTACGCCTCCGAGCTCGTCGGCGCCGAGCGCGGCATCGTCCTCGGCAAGAAGAGCGGGATCGACTCGATCCGGATCGCGCTCGACCGCCTCGGGCTCGACGTCCCGGCCGACCGCCACGCCGCGCTCCTCGCCGGCGTCAAGCGCCTCGGCACGGAGAAGCAGCGTCTCGTCACGGACGACGAGCTGCGCACGCTGGTCACGGAGAGCGATGGAGGTACGGATGGCCCGTGAGCTCGTCAACCCGCCGGAGCTGCATCCCGCGCCCGAGTTCAGCCACGTCGCGATCGCGGAGGGGCGGCGGGTGGTGCATTTTGCGGGGCAGCTGGGGCTGAACCCCGACTTCTCGCTGGTCGCGCAGGATCTCCACGGGCAGACGGTCGGAGCGATGCGGAACCTCGAGCTCGCCATGAAGGCCGCGGGTGTCGGCTGGGACGACATCGTGCGCCGGACGATCTACACGATCGACCCGACCGCGCACGAGGTGATCACCGCCGCGATCGACGAGGTGACGGGGGGCGCGGCGCATCCGGCGGCGACGCTGGTGGGGATCACGGGGCTCGCCGTGCCGGGCTGCCTGATCGAGATCGAGTGCACGGCCGTCACGGGCGGGGTTTGACCGTCATGTCAGACGCTTCGCGATGCCCCGGCCGGATGATCGACCCGTTACCCGCGCCGCGCGCCTGCAGGAGGGCGGGGACGTGATCGAGCGGGTCTGCGTGATCGGCGCCGGGTCGATCGGGAGCCTGTTCGCGGGGCACCTCGCACAGGTCGCGAAGGTGTCCGTGCTCACGCGGCGCGCCGAGCACGCGGAGGCGCTGAACCGGGAGGGCCTCCACGTCACCGGGCGGAGCGACCTCCATGCCGCCGTCACGGCCGCTGCCGACCCCGATGAGCTGGAGCCGTTCGACCTCGGGATCATCGCGACCAAGGCGAACGGCCTCGAGAAGGCGGCGTCCTCGCTCGAGGGGCGGTTTCCCGGGGCGATGCTGATGACGACGCTCAACGGGCTCGGCGCCGAGGACGTCGTCCGCGACCACGGCGACTGGCCGATCATCTCGGCCGTGACCTTCATGACGGGCACGAAGCACTCCGACACCGAGGTCGAGTACGTGCTCGACACCGCGACGTGGATGGGCCCGTACCAGGACACCCCGCTCGAGCGCGTCGAGGAGGTAGGCGAGCTCATGCGACGATCGGGATTGAAGGCCGAGGTGTTCGCCGACCTCAAGCCCGCGCTCTGGTCGAAGCTCATCTTCAACTCCACGATCAACGCGGTCGCAGCGCTCACCGGGCTCCGGCACGACCACCACTTCGGCGACGAGGACGAGCCGACCGACCTCGGCCACCTCGTCCACGACCTCATCGAGGAGGGCAAAGGCGTCGCTCGCGCGGCGGGGATCGAGCTCTACGAGGACCCGTGGGAGATGAACGTGCACGCGACGAAGCGCGGGTCGGCGCACTATCCGTCGATGCTGGAGGACGTCGAAGCACGAAGGCCGACGGAGATCGACCTGATCACCGGCTCGCTCGTCCGCGAGGCCGGCAAGCACGGCGTGCCGGTGCCGCTCCACACGGCGATGTACCGCCTCGTCAAGGCGAAGGAAGCGTCGTGGCGAGAAGCCGAGTCCAACCGTCAAGCCCACCAGGAGGCGTGATGACACAGTCCGCCACGACCGCCGGGGAGGTCTCCCCAAGCTGATGCGCGCCGCACGAATTCACGAGCACGGCGGGCCGGAGGTCATCGTCGTCGAGGAGGTCCCAGAGCCCGAGGTCGGGGCCCACGACGTCCTGGTACGGCAGTTCGCGACGTCGGTCAACCACCGAGACATCTGGATCAGACAGGGGCTCGCCGACGCGACCTTCCAGTACGAGCTCCCGAAGACCCTCGGGATCGACGTCGCGGGCGAGGTGGTTGCGACGGGAGCCGAGGTCGCCGCCATCCAGCCGGGGATGCACGTCACGATCAACCCGTTCATCGCGTGCGGCAACTGCTGGGCCTGTCATCGCGGGGAGCCCGCACGCTGTCCCGGTTTCGACATCTTCAACGGCGCGTACGCCGAGCTCGTGGCCGTCCCCGACCGGATCGTGATTCCGGTGTCGAGGGACGTCCCGCCCGAGCACCTTGCGTGCTTCCCGAACTCGACGATCACCGCATGGGAGATGCTCGTCGGGAAGGCGCGCGTGACTCCGGGCCAGACGGTGTTCGTCTGGGCGGGTACGGGCGGGCTCGGGAGCGCGGGCGTTCGCATCGCGAAGCTCGCGGGCGCGAACGTGATCGCGAGCGCCGGGAGCGAGAAGAAGCTGGAGATCCTTCGCGGCCTCGAGCCCGACCTCGTCCTGAACCACCACACCGACGACGTGGTCGCGCGGGTGATGGAGTACACCGAGGGCCGCGGCGTCGATCTCGTGTTCGAGCACGTCGGGGGCGCGACCTGGGAGCGGTCGATGCAGATGACGTCCCCCTGGGGACCATCGCCACCGCCGGGCTGACCGGCGGAGCGACGCTGTCGATGAACGTCGTCGACGTGATCGTCAAGCAGCTCCGGATCCAGGGCTCGTGCGTCGGTACGGATGCGAGCGCACGCGACGCCGCACGCGAGCTCGAGAAGGGTAATCTCACTCCTCTCATCGGCGCGGTCTACCCACTCGAGGAGGTCGCCGAGGCGCACCACGCCCTCGAGGAAGGCACCGTTGCCGGGAAGGTGCTCATCTCGTTCGAGCCATAGCCGCAGGCCCTGGGTGCCCCAGGACCGGCAACGCCTCCAAGCCACCAGCGTCACCGAGCGAAAGGGAAGAAGCGATGTCGAGACGAGAGCTCCTCAACCCCGACGGGGCTGCATCCGGCGCCCGGGTTCAGCCATGTCGCGATCGCAGAGGGGACGCGCGTCGTCCATTTCGCGGGGCAGCTCGGGCTGAACCCGGACTTCTCGCTGGTGTCGGAGGATCTGCACGGGCAGACGGTCGGGGCGATGCGGAACCTGGAGATCGCGATGGCGGCGGCGGGTGTCGGCTGGGACGACATCGTGCGCCGGACGATCTACACGATCGACCCGACCGCGTACGACGTGATCACCGCCGCGATCGACGAGGTCACGGGCGGCGCGGCGCACCCGGCGCAGACGCTCGTCGGGATCACGAGCCTCGCCGTCCCGGGCTGCCTGATCGAGATCGAGTGCACGGCGGTCACCGGGACGGTTTGACTGTCATGTCAGCGCTTCGCGATACTCCGCCTGGATGATTGACATGTCACCGACGCTGCGGTCGTCCAGCGCCGAGGCGGACGGCTCGGGCCTTTCGAGCTCGCGATCCGCGAGGCTCCCAACTATCCTGCGCGGCCGGCGGACGTCGAAGGCCGTAGGCCGACCGAGATCGGCCACCTCACCGGCTCGCTCGTCCGCGAGGCCGGCACGCAAGGAGTGCCGGTGCCGTTGCACACGGCGCTGTACCGCCTCGTCACCGCGAAGGAAGCGTTGTGGCGAGAACCCGACTCTCACCGTCAAGCGCACCAGGAGGCGTGATGACAAAGAGCAAGACAGGAGTGCTCGCGGGGCTGCTCGCGACGCTCACCGTGATCGCGGCGATCGCCGCCGCGACCGCGTCTGCGGCAACGAAGCCCCCGATCACCATCGGGTGGGCCTACGACGGCAAGGGCAACATGGCGCCCTTCGACGGTCCCGCGCTCGCGACGGCGAAGATCCAGGTGAAGGCGGTCAACGCCCGCGGAGGGGTCAACGGGCGCAAGCTCCGCATCCTCACCTGTGACACCCAGAACAACAACCCGGCCAAGGCGAAGGCGTGCGCCGCGAGCTTGATCGACAAGGGCGCGGACGTGATGTTCGTCACCTGCGACGTCGACTACGCGACGCCCGTCGTCCAGGAGGCGATCAACCGCGGCATGCTCGCGATCGCGCCCTGCGAGGGGACCGGCCAGATGGGCCCGAAGCGCTTCGGCGCGAAGGGGGAAGCTCGCCTTCTCGTTCGGGAACTACTCGGCCGACGAGGGCTCGGCAATGGCGGAGTTCGCGTGGAGGAAGGGGTGGCGGACGGCCGCTGTCGGAACGAACACCGCCCTCGTGTACTTCAAGAGCGTCACCAAGGCGTTCGAGGCGCGCTTCAAGCAGCTCGGCGGCAAGATCGTCGCCAACGAGACGTACGCCACCGGCGCCAACAACGTCAACACCGCCGTCACCCGGCTGAACAGCGCCAACGCGGACGTGATCGTGACCTCGACCGCGTTCGGGGAGCTGCCGGCGCTCGTCTCCGGGCTGCGCTCGCTCGGCAACGAGACGCCGATCCTGAACTCGTGGGCCGGTGACGGCACGTACTGGCTGCCGAAGTCGCCGCAGATCTCGAACTACTACGCCGTCACGTTCGCGTCGGCCTTCGGCGACGACCCGAGCAGGGCGGTGAACAGGCTCGCCAGGGCCGTCAAGGCCGGCACGGGCGGGTTCGTCACCGGCGCGGCCACCATCGACGGGCTCGTGGTCGCGATCAAGCGGGCGAAGGGGTCGACGAACGGCGCGAGGCTCGCGGCCCAGCTCGAGCGGTTCAAGAAGGTGCCGACGATCTCTGGCTTCGTCAGCTTCTCGCCGCAGCTCCATACCGTGTTCGGGCGGGCGTACCGCGTGATCGAGATCAAGGACAGCAAGGCGCGGATGGTCGGCACGGTCACGGCGAAGGTCGTGCCGAAGATCTAGTGCCGGTGCCAGACGCCTCGTCTGACCAAGGGCGGTGGCCCGGAGAGTCTCTCCGGGCCACCGCCGTATCGCGGTCCTACGAGGGCGTCCAGGCGCTCCGCGAGGTCACCGTCGAGGTGCACCGGCACGAGGTCGTCGGCCTGATCGGGCCGAACGGGGCCGGAAAGTCGACCCTCGTCAACCTCATGAGCGGCTTCGACCGGCCGACGTCGGGAGCGATCGAGCTCGACGGTCACGACGTCACGCGCTGGCCGGCGCACCGTCGCGGGCGGAAGGGGCTCGCGCGCACCTTCCAGCACAGCCGCTCGTTCCGCGGGCTGAGCGTTCGCGAGAACGTCGAGGTCGCGGCAATCGGTGTCGGCGCGCGACCACGCGACGCGCGGCGCCGCGCGACCGAGCTGCTCGAGCTCCTCGGCCTCGCCGCCCGCGCCGACGCGCCCGCCGCGTCGCTGCCGCACGGCGACGAGCGGCGGCTCGGGGTCGCCCGCGCTCTCGCGACCGAGCCCCACTACGTCTTGATGGACGAGCCCGCGGCCGGTCTGCCCGAGGCGGAGGTGCCCGACTTCGCCGCCGTCGTTCGCGCGGTGCGCGACGACCACGAGGCCGGCGTCCTCCTGATCGACCACAACATGGCGCTGATCATGGACGTCTGCGACCGCATCCAGGTGCTCGACCAGGGCAGGATGCTCGCCGCGGGCACGCCCGCGGAGATCCGCGACAACCTCGACGTGGCGGCCGCGTACCTCGGCGAGAGCGCCGTGGAGGAGGAGACGGAAGCGTGATGAGCGAGGCTCCTGCGCAGACGTCGGCGCCGGCGCTCGCCGTCGATGGGCTCGTCGTCCGCTACGGCGGCGTGACCGCCCTCCGCGGGCTCGACCTCGAGCTGGGCGCGGGCGAGATCGTGGGCCTGATCGGCCCGAACGGCGCCGGCAAGTCGACCACCCTGCACGCGATCATGGGCGCCGTGCCCGCCCACGCGGGCGAGATCCGGCTCGCGGGCAAGAGCCTCCGCGGCCGCGCCCCCGAGGCGATCGCCCGCTCCGGGATCGCCCTCGTCCCCGAGGGCCGGCGGATCTTCGCGGAGCTGACGGTCGACGAGAACCTGCGCCTGGGTCTCAGCGGGCGCCGCACGCGCGACGGCGGGGAAGAGGCCGTCGAGCGGGTGCACGAGATGTTCCCCATCCTGCGCGACTTCCGCCGCCGGCACGCCGGGACGCTCTCGGGCGGCCAGCAGCAGCAGCTCGCCATCGGTCGCGCGCTCGTCGCAGCCCCCGACGTGCTCCTGCTCGACGAGCCGTCGCTCGGGCTCGCGCCGAAGATCGTCGACGTCGTCTTCGACGCGCTCGGCGAGATCCGGCGGCGCGGGATCAGCGTCCTCCTCGTCGAGCAGCGTGCGCAGCGCACGGTCGCCTTCGCCGACCGGACGTACCTCCTCGCCAACGGCGAGGTCCGGCTCACCCTGACGCCGGCCGATGCGGGCGACACCGACGCGATGGTGCACGCGTACCTGTCATGAGCGGCAACCCGCTCCTCGGCGCGCTCGACGCGCAGACGCTCGTCGACGCCGTCGGGCTCGGCGCCGTGTACGCGCTGATGGCGGTCGGGATCGGCCTGGTCTTCGGCGTGCTCCGGCTCGTCAACTTCGCGTACGGCCAGCTGATCATGGCCGGCGCCTACACGCTCGCGTTCACGTCGCAGGCCGGGTGGCCGACATGGGCGGGGATCGCAATGTGCTTCGTCGTCGTGATCGTCCTGTCCGGCGTGATGGACCGGCTGGTCTTCCGCCCGTTGCGGACTCAGTCGCCGGCGGTGATGCTCGTGACGACCTTCGCGATCGCCTTCCTGCTCCAGAGCGTCGCCCTCCTGGTCGACGTGCGTGACGACACGATCGGGGAGCCGGCCGCCTCCGTCGCCTCGCTCAACCAGGCGATCACGGTATGGGGCCTCGAGGTGCGCAAGGTGACCATCGTCGCCGTCGTCGTCGCCGCGGTCGCGCTCTCGCTGCTCGCGCTGCTGCTCACGAGGACGCGCATCGGCCTGCAGATGCGGGCCGCGGCGACCGACTTCGCGACCGCACGGCTGCTCGGCGTGCGGGCGAACACGGTGATCGCCACGGCCGTGCTGCTCTCGGCGGTGATCGCGGCGGCGGTGTCGGTCCTGCTCACCGTCCAGAACCCCCTCGTCGCCCCGGACTTCGCGCTGAAGGAGACGATCATCGTGCTCGTCGGCGTCGTCGTGGGCGGGATCGACCGTCTGTGGACGGCGACGCTCGGGGGCTTCGCGATCGGCTTCGCGACAGGGGTCATCAACGGCGCGCTGCCGACGGACAAGACGGTGTTCCTCCCGTCCGTCGTCTTCGCGCTCGTGATCCTCGTCCTGCTCATCCGCCCGTCGGGGCTGTTCGCGCGCGGCGGGACGAGCCTCGTGGAGCGAGTATGAGGCGGCTCGACCCGTGGCTCCAGCTCGCCGCGCCCGTGCTGCTCGTCGTCGCGACGGCGATCGTCGGCTCGTTCACCGCTCGCGCCACCGAGATCTACTTCCTCACCGCGATCACGTCGGTCGCGATCGTCGTCGCGATCTACGTCTTCGTCGGCAACTCCGGCGTGCTCTCGTTCGGCCAGATCAGCTTCGTCGCCGTCGGCGCGTTCGCGGCCGGTGTGATGACCGTGCCGCTCGACTCGAAGCAGGGCGTGCTGCCGGACCTGTTCCCGCTGCTACGCGACCACACGATCGGCGACGTCTCCTCGCTCGCGCTGGCGGCCGTCGTCGGCGCCGTCTTCGCGTTTCTCGTCGGCATCCCGCTGATGCGACTCTCGGGGCTCGCGGCGGGCATCGCCACGTTCGCGGTGCTCGAGATCACCCACAACCTACTGCGGGAGTGGACCAAGATCGGCCCGGGAGCGACGACGCTCGCGCTCGTGCCGGAGACGACCGACCTGACCCGGGCCGCGATCGGCACGGTGGTCGTGATCGCGGCCGCTTTCGCGTACCAGCGCAGCCGTTTCGGCCGCTCGCTGCGCGCGACGCGCGAGGACGCGGCTGCCGCGCAGGCCGTCGGGATCGACGTCCACCGGCAGCGCCTGTGGGCCTTCACGCTCTCCGGCGCGCTCGCGGGGCTCGCCGGCGGGCTCTACGTCCACATGCTCGGCTCGATCACCGCCGACCAGGTCTACCTCGAGCTCACCTTCGTCACGCTCGCAATGCTCGTTATCGGCGGCATCACGAGCCTGTGGGGGGCGGTTGTCGGGGCGCTTGCCGTGAGCGGCCTCGACTCGTTCCTGAGCGAGGCCGAGCAGGGAGTCGGGGTCGGCGCCGCCACGATCGACCTGCCGCAGGGAGCGCGCCTCGTGACGCTGGGCACGCTGATGGCGCTCGTCCTCGTGCTGCGTCCCTCCGGGCTCACCGGCGGGCGCGAGTTTCGGCTCCCGCGGCCGCCCCGCAGGCGAGTCGCTGCCGCGGACGGCGCCTCGAAAGAAGCAGCACGAGAGCCCGTGTGATGCACGACACCACCACCACACCCACAAAGGGGGTCGAATCCTCATGGCAGTAGAAGGCAGGCTTCAGCCTGCTTCCGATACGAGTTCGCGCGCATCGCTCGAGGACGAGCTCGACCGGCGCCACGCGAACGTCCGCGGCGCGATGGCTGAGCACGCCCTCGACGCGCTCGTCGTCGCCGGCAGCGAGTACACGGGCTTCGAAGGCTCCGTGACGTACATGTCCGGCTTCCAGATCGTCCATCGCTACGCGTACGTCGTCCTCCCGGCGGACGGCGATCCCTTTGCGGTCTTTCCCTCCGAGGCGCGCTACGTCGGCGAGCACGCGACATCGCTCATCGAGCAGCGCTTCGACCCGCTTCCCGGCTCCGCGATCGCCGCGCATGCGAAGGACGCAGGCTGGAAGCGGATCGGCGTGTACGGCCTCGACTACGTGATGACGGTGCGCGACTACCGCGCGCTCGAAGGCTTCGACGTCGTCCCGTTCGACGTCGAGTTCGACATCGCCCGCGCGGTCAAGAGCGAGGCAGAGCTCGAGAGCGTCCGCGATTCCGTGCGTATCAATCGCCGCGGCTTCGAGCTCTGGGCAGAGGCGTACGCGCCGGGCCGCAGCGCCGCCGAGGTGATGGCCGCGGCCGAGGAGTGGTTCGTGGCCGAGGGTTGCGGTCGGCTGACGATGAACATGGTCCTCACCGCGCCGGGGCGCTCCGGCGTCGCGCTTCCGGAGTTCAAGATCGCCCGCAAGGAGGAGGTGCTCGGCGACTTCGTGCTGCCGTCGCTCGAGATCGCCGGGCCGGGGATGCACTGGGCCGAGGTGTCGCGCGCCGTCGCCGCGGAGGGGACGGAGCTCTCCGACGACACGAAGGCGATGGTCGAGGCGTACGACGAGTACTACGAGGCCGCGAAGACGGCGATGCGCGCCGGCGCGACCTGCCACGACGTCCACATGGCCGTCTCGAAGGGCTTCACCGACCGCGGCTACCACCTGGGGCACGTCACCGGCCATTCGATCGGGATGACGATGATCGAGTTCCCGAAGGTGGGCGAGGGTGTCGAGACCGAGCTGCGCGAGAACATGGTGGTCTCGATGCACCCGCACGCGATCGCGACGAACGGCGAGGACTGCCTCTACATGCAGGACACGTGGCTCGTCACGGCCGAGGGCGGCGTTCCGCTGGCCGACCTGACCATGGGGGTTGTCTACCGGTGAGAGCGTCGCCGGCCGGAGCGTCTCCGGCTGCGCCGGATCCGCTCAGGTCCGGTCCGGAACGGCCATGCAGGGGCTAGCGCGTGACGCCGACGGCGTCACGCGCTGCTGGTGGGGAGCGGGCGAGGACGCCGCCTACCGCGCCTACCACGACGACGAGTGGGGGATGCCTGTCACCGACGACGTCCGGCTGTTCGAGAAGCTCGCGCTCGAGGGGTTTCAGGCGGGGCTCTCGTGGCTCACGATCCTCCGCAAGCGCGACGCGTTCAGGAGGGCGTTCGCCGGGTTCGACTTCCGGCGGATCGCCCGGTTCGACGAGCGCGACGTCGAGCGCCTGCTGGGCGACGCCTCGATCGTCCGTCACCGCGGCAAGATCGAGTCGACGATCAACAACGCGCGCCGCACGCTCGAGCTCGTCGAGTCCGAGGGCTCGCTCGCCGCTTTCGTGTGGCGCTTCGAGCCACCGGCCGCCGACCGCCCGCAGCGCATGACGCGCGACGCGCTGCACGAGCTTTCGCAGACCGACGCGTCGCGCGCGCTCGCGAGGGAGCTCAAGCGGCGCGGCTGGACGTTCGTCGGCCCCACGACCGTCTACGCGTTCATGCAGGCGATGGGGCTCGTCAACGACCACCTCGAGGGATGCGCCGCCCGCCCGCGCGTCGAGGCAGCGCGTGCTGCCATGACCCGTCCCGTGGCGTAGAATCGAATCGTGAGCTGGCCGTGGATCGTCCTGCTCGCCCTCGGCGTCCTCGTCGTCGTCGCTGCGGAGTGGCCGAGGGTTTCGGGCGTCGTGGGCGCCGATGCGCGGCGCCGGCGTGATCGCGAGCGCCGCAAGGCGAGGCTCCGCGTCGTGCGCTCGGACGACGAGGACTTCGTCGAGAGCGTCCAGCGCGACCTCGACGCGTTGCCGACGATCGAGGAGCCGCGGACGAAGCGCTAGCCCCGGGGGCCGGAGGGCTACGGCCTGAGCACGGTGATCCAGGACGTCATGGTGCGGGTGTTGGGCAGGATCCGGGTCACGTTCTCGTTGTTCCGGGTCTCCTGGTAGTCCGCCAGCGAGAGCCGCAGGCTGTGCCGTCCGCGCTCGAGGCCGGTCGTGGAGACCCGGATCTCGTCGCCGACGAGCTGCGCGCGGACCGGCTTGCCGTCGACGGTCGCCTCGATCGAGCGGACGTCGACGCCCGAGCCGGCATCGGTCACGCGCACGCGCACCGGATCTCCCCGCCGCACCGTGCGGCGGACGACCGTCGCCCGCGGAGGGGTCACGTCGTCCATCCAGAAGCGAAAGCGAAACGCGCCCGCCCCCGCCGCCGTGGGGCTGTCGAACACGATCTCGTAGACCCCCGGCGCCGGGCGGAGCGCGCCGGCCGCCGGAACGGGGCTTCCGAACTCGTCGACGTACGGATTCTGGCCGAGCGGCAGCGCCGCGTAGCCCGTGAGCCGGTTCTCGTCCCCGGCGCGGACGATCCGCGGCTCCACACGGGAGCCGGGACCACGCTGGGTGATCACTACCCCGAAGTTCGCGACCGGCCGCCTCATCCGGACCCTGAAGACCTGTTCCGGCCCGGCCAGCCGCGCCGTGACCGGGCCGCCCGGGGGAACCTCGGGGTAGCGGTAGGTGGTCACGAGCGCGGGGCGGCCGCGGGTGTCGCCGGCGTACACGCCGGGACGGACGAGGGTGCGGGCGCCCGACACGTCGAGCTTGGGGACCTCGACCCGGCCCCAGAGCGGGATCCGCCGGCTGAGGGCGTCGCGGCGGAGCACGATGGCACCCGCGACCTCTCCCTCCGCCGCGCCCGCCAGGAGGTCGAGGACGAGCAAGCCCGGGACGCTCACCGTCGGCGGCACGGAGATGCGCGTGCCGAGAGGAGCGCCGGAGAGCTCGACGGCGACGTTCCAGGCACCGGCGCCACCGCCCGCGTCCTCCACGGTGACGCTCCGGGTCGAGAGCGTGTCGGCCCGAACGAGACCGAACGAGACGCCCGTCGGCACCGGCCGGACGAGAGGCGTGTCGGCCGCGGACACGTCGACGAGACCGGCGCCCGAGCGGGTCGGGCCGGCTCCGCCGTCGGCCGAGGCGAGGGGGCGTGCCGTGACCGTGAGCGCCGCCTTCACCTGCGCCGGCGCCCAGTCCGGATGCCGTTGGAGCAGGAGCGCCGCGGCGCCCGCCACGTGCGGGGCGGCCATGCTGGTCCCCGACGACAGGCCCCAGCCGTCGGGGCGCGAGGAGAGGATCGACGTGCCCGGAGCGACGACATCCGGCTTCAGGCGCAGCGACAGCGGCGTCGGGCCGGACGAGGAGAAGCCGGCGATCGCCGGCGACGGCCCCGACGTCGTCGCGCCGACCGTGATCGCGTCCGCGGCGCTGCCGGGAGAGCCGAGCGAGCCCCGGCCGAAATCCTCGAAGTCGTTCCCGGCTGCGACGACCGGAACGACGCCGGCTGCCGCCGCGGCGTCGAGCGCGAGCGCGACGAGATCGCGCGACGGCTCGATCTCTGGCTCCCCCAGCGAGAGGTTGATGACGTCCATCCCGTCCGCGACCGCCGCCTCGATCGCGGCCACGATCTCGGGCGCGTTGCCGTTGAGACCGAGCCCCGACTCGGTGGGGACGGTCAGCGCCTTGTAGTTCCCGATGTATGCTCGTGGGGCAACACCGCTGATCCGCGCACCGTTCGCGAGCGTGTTGGCGTTGCCGGCGGCGATACCCGCGACGTGTGTGGCGTGACCGGACTCCTCGGGATCGTACGGCGCGCCCGCGTGCTTCCACGCCGCCCCGGGTGGAGGGAACGCCCGCGCGACGATCACCTTGGCGGTCGTGTAGGCGGCCCGACCTCTCGGGAACCCCGCAGGCATGGTGTACCCAGACGGGTCGAAGAACGGGTGGCGCTGGTCGACGCCGTCGTCGATGATCCCGATCTTGATCCCGGCGCCGGCGTTTGCGAGCGTCGCACCGGGGAGCTGCCGCGCCCGGATCGTGTCCGCGTCCGGGCCGGCGAGCACGTGGTAGGTCGTAGGCCCGTACACCTGCCTCACCCCCGGCAGGCGCCGAAGCCGTGCGATCTTGCCCGGCGGGACGACGACGGCGAGCCCGTTCGCGACCAGGCGGTAGCGCCAGCGAACGGCCGCGTCGGGCACGGAGCGGCGGAGCGCCGCCGTGAAGCGCTGCTGCTCGGCATCGAGCCGGCGCTCGGCGGCCGACCCGCTCGCGTACGCGAGCGGAGGCGCGCTGAGCTGCACCACGACCTCGGTCGGCGGCGAGACGTCGCCCCGCGAAACCGGCGCGCCAGTGCCCGCTGTTGCCCCGAGCACCGCGGCTGCGAGGACGACGAGGGGAGAGAGCGCACGCGTCACCTGTGATTGAGACGCCGGCCGGCGCCTCGTTGTCGGCGGGCGGCCTGCGCTATGCGGATGAGAGGACTTGAACCTCCACGCCCTTACGGGCACACGGACCTGAACCGTGCGCGTCTACCAATTCCGCCACATCCGCGCGGACGCTCAGTGTAGCCGCGCCCGCTCGCCCGCCCGGTTTGCCATGCCGCGAACGGCCATCTCGACACGCGCCCGTCAGATCGGCAGCATGAAGGCGTGAGCGAGGCATTCGATGAGCGGGATGCGGCTGCCGTCCTCGCCGGGCTCTTCGCGGTGAACGCCAAGCTCGCCGACATCGGTGTCGATCTGCTGGCGATCCGTATGCTCGAGAACGGGGATGAAGAAGAGGAAGACACCGGGGACGAGGACGCCTGAGTATCTGGAGAGCCGGCGCGCTCAGCACGAGCGAACGCAGCGCATGCTCGCCGAGCGGATCGCGTACCACGAGGCCCGGATCGCGGAGCGCGAGCGGGCAGCCGGCGAGTCGGCCGCCGGTGCCGCCTGACTAGCCGCCGCGCAGGGCCGCGAGCACCTGGTCGGCGTGCTCGTCCGGCTTCACCCGGCGGAAGACGCTCGCGACGTTGCCGCCGGCGTCGATGACGAAGGTGGAGCGCTCCATGCCCATCGACGTCTTGCCGTCGCGTGTCTTCTCCACCCACGTGCCGTACGCCTCCGCGACGGCGTGCTCGCCGTCCGCGAGGAGCGTGAACGGGAGGCCGTACTTCTCCCTGAACCTCGCGTGTGACGCCTCGCTGTCGGGGCTGACCCCGAGCACGACCGCGCCGGCCTGCTCGAACTCGTCCCATGCGTCGCGGATCCCGCACGCCTGCGCCGCGCAGCCGGGCGTGTCGTCGCGCGGATAGAAGTAGAGGACGACGGGCGTCCCTCTCAGTGACGAGAGCGTGAGCGTCTCGCCCGCGTCGGTCGCGAGCGTGAAGTCCGGAGCGGGCTTTCCCTCTTCTACCGGCAACGGCGCCTCCGTTTCGTCGCGCGCCGAGGTCGTGCGCCTACGGGCGGCGCGACCCGGCTGCAATCGGTATGTGTCTCCATGCGAGCGTATCTGCGCGGGTACCGAGCTCGTTGCGCATCATCGGGAAGGCCGACGACTCGGCTACTCCTCGACACGCAATCACGAACCGAAGCGGAGCGCCTCGTCGACTGCCGTGACGCGATCGGGGTTGCTCCCCGGCGCCGCTGATCCGCCGATCGGCGGCGCATAGCGTCCACGCAGGGCCTGCGTAAGAGACCGGGACCGCGGCCGCGACTCTCTGGTGAAAGATCCGTCAGACGAGGGGGAGCCATGACTCTGATCAAGGCCGCTTACACAGCCGCGCTACCGCGTCTGGGATCACTTCCGCTGCGTCGTGTACTCGAACGTGACGGGCCGTGTCTGCTTCACGATCGCGCACTCGACCGGTCAGTACCTGTCCGACTCCTATCTCAGCTCGTACTGGTACAAGGGCTGCGGCCCGCGCGCCCTGCGGAGGCTCGGGTGAGCCAGGTCGAGGTGCTCGCGGTCGTCGTCGGGCTGGCGCTCGTGCTGGCGCTGCCGGCGATCTGCGGGCTCGAGAGCGAGTGGGGCTGAGAGTGGGTTCCGATGAGTGACGACCGCAGGACCGGCGAGCGCGACGCGCATCCGGATCCGGAACGTCCCGGGCCGGCCGCTCCGTTCTCCGAGGTGCCTCCCGCGCTGCGTGCGCGCCAGCAGCCCACCCTCGTCGACGAGAGATTCGGCGTCGAGGACCCGTCGCCCCCCGTCGCGGCGTCGACCCTGCCTGCTGCCGGGCATCGAGCTCGCCGCGACTGGAGGCTTCTCGGCGCTCTGTCGGTGGCCGGGCTGCTGCTGCTCGTAGCCGGATGGTTCGCGTTCGCTTCGCATACGAACGAGCAGGCTGCGGGTACGTGGCGGCAGCGTGCGGTTGAGCTCGAGGAGCAGGTGAACGGGCTGCGGACGCTGATCGGGGAGCGGTCTGCCCAGCTCAACCTACGCACCCGGCAGGCGAATCGGCTCGCTTCGAATCTGCGCTCGACCCGTCGCGCGCTCCGGCGCTCCGAAGGCGACGTCACGTCGCTCGCTCGCCGGCAGCGCGAGCTGGCGAACGAGAAGGCGCAGCTGGAGGACCAGCGGCGTGCGCTGCAGCAGCAGGCCGCTGCCCTGGAGGACATCGCCAGTCGCTACATCGACTGCAAGGACTCGCTGATCGACGTGATCAGCTCGCTCGTCTACGACGACTACACCTCGGCGAGCTACCAGATCGACATCGCCCGAGGACGGTGCAACTCGGCGGCGGATGCTTTGTCCGCGTACCTGGCGGCCTACTCGTGAGCGGGTTCGGGCGTGTTGCCACGGTCACCCTCGTTGCGATCGCCCTTGCGATTACGACGGCCGGCTGCGGCGTCGTCGACGATCCCCCGAGGAGACGCCCCGTCCGCCGTTGCCCGCGCTGGCCGAGCCGGCCGACGACCTCCAGGAGCTTGCCGGGGTGACGCTGCCCACACTCGCGCGCGACTCGGCGGAGCGGCGTGCACGTCGTCTCACGGTGCGGGTGAGGAACATCGGCTGCGAGGGGTTGGCGACGGGCTCCGGGTGGGCGCTCTCACGGACGCTCCTGGTCACGAACCGGCACGTGCTCGCCGGGGCGGACAGCCTCGAGCTCAACACCTGGGACGGGCACGACCTTCGTGTCAGGAGCGCCAACGTCGGGAGGCTCGGTGATCTCGGAATCGTGCGCGTCTCGGGACGGCTCCCGGAGGTCGGGCTGCTCGGCGACGCGGTGACGTCCGGTGAGCGCGTGACCGCGGTCGGCTACCCGCTCGGGGGCGAGCTTCGGCTCACGGCCGGAGTCGTCGTCGATCTCGTCGAGGGATCGAGGTTCGGTATCCCCGGCCGCGTGATCCGCCTCACCGCGCCGGTGCGCCCCGGCAACTCGGGCGGGCCGCTGCTCGACCGCTCGTCCAGGGTCGTCGGCGTCGTCTTCGCGAAGGAGATCGCCACCGGCCTCACGCTTGCGATCCCGATCGCGACGCTCGAGAAGCTCGTCCGGACCGGTGACCTCGCTCCCGTGCCCGGCTGCGGCCTCGAGTGAGCGCTCCGTGAAGACGGCGCTTCCCGGCGCTGACGTATCGGCGCAAGGCCCGTTGCCTGGCCGGTCGCTCGTCGAGGAGCCTGGGTCAGCAACGGGTTCCCGATCCGCTCCCGGCACCGGATCCCGAGCCGCTCGACGAGCCCGATCCCGTTCCGCCTCCGGTCACCTGAGCAAGGGCGGCGTCGGCGCGCCTCCGCTACCCTCGCCGCGTGGCGGAGATCCACCCCTGGCTCGGGGCAGCGGTGGTCGCGGTGTGCGCGCTCGCGGCCTTCACGGGCGGCTACCTCTACTGGCGCGGACGGGGAGCGGGGCACATCACCACGCACCTTCTCTCCACTCGCCCAGACGCTGCTCGTCGCGCAGGTCGCGATCGGCCTGCTGCTCCTCGCCGACGACCGGCGCGCCGTCGAGCAGCTCCACTACGCGTACGGCGCGATGGCGCTCGGCGCCGTGCTCGTCCCGTGGTTCTACGCCCCCCAGGCGGGGCCGCGCCGGTTGCTCTGGTTCGCAGCGACGACCGCGGTCGCAGCCGCCCTCGCGATCCGCGCCTACACGACGGGAGCGGCATGAGAAGGCTCTGGGAGAACGGCTTCGTCCGCGGTCTCGCGCTCGTCGCGATCGTCTCCGCCGCGATCGTCGCCCTCTCGCTCGAGAACGCGCTGCTCACCGCGGGGGCGCTGATGCGGATCGCGTTCTTCCTCGCGATCGCGTTCTTCGTCTTCCTGCTCTGGCGTGAGCGCCGGTCGGACATCGAGGCCTGGAGCGACGTCTCGCGACGGACGTTCTACGGGGCAATCGTGCTCGCCGTGGTCGCGATCGGGGCGTTGATCGGGCTCCGGCCGGCGGGTGCCGACGCGATCGCGTTCTTCGCCGTGATCGCCTGCTGCGCCTGGGCCGTGTGGCGCGTCTGGCGCCGCGAGCACAGATACAGCTGAGCGTCTACCGCGCAGGCGACGGGTACCGCGTGCCGTCCGGCGCCGTGTAGAGCGCGTCGGCGCTCGGGAGCTCGGCGACGGCGCCGTCGAGGGCGCCGAGCGCCGTGCGCACGTCGACGAGCTTGCCGACGAAGATCGGCGTGTCGCGCTCCGTCCAGCGCGAGGCCTCCGTCTCGCGAAGGGTCATCATCAGGTGCATGAAGTCGGCCGGCTCCTCGGTCTCGAAGGCCGGGATGAACTCCTGGTCGTCGATCCCGAACGAGTAGGTCGTGTGGTTGGTGACTGTGACGAACCTGCCGCCGACCTCGGCGTGCTCGCGCATCGCCGCGGCGCGTTCCTCGAAGCTGAGGAAGTACCACGGCCGCCGCTTCACGAACGGGTAGACGACGAGGTACGGCGCGTTGCGGGGCGCGACGCGGCCCTGGCGGACGCGTTTCTTGTCGGTGTAGACGGACGGCTTCGTCGTGCCCAGGTACGAGTACGGCGTCTCGAGCCAGCCGGCGAGGGGCGTCCCGTTGAGCGCCGCGCCGAGCTCGAGCAGGTCGTCGTAGCGCTCGGTGATCGTCCAGAGGAAGAAGTCGGCCTCCGGGCGAATGCCTGTCGTCGAGTAGGTGCGGAGCCCCTCCATCCGGCCCGCGAAGTCGTCCACCACGTCGGCGAACGCGTCCTTTCCGGCCGCGCGTTCCTCGATCGGCAACCGGCGCCACGCGGGATCGACGTGGAAGAACCGGTACCCGACGTACTGGCCGGCTCCGCCGCCCTCGACCCGTTCGTACCGGCGCTCATCCATGCAGCCCGAATGGTACGCGCGGGCGTCTGCTGGGTGTTCACCCCTCGCGAGCTACAGGCGTGCAGCCGGTCTTCCTCGGCACCGGCGCGCCGCTCCTGCCTCGCCGCCTGACATCGAAGCGCGTGCGGCTCGAGTCGGCCACGCGGGACGGGCAGCAGGTGCAGCTCGTCTACTCCGTCGCCGCGTCCTGAGTCACTGCGGGCGCAGCTCGCCGCTCTCCCGTGTCGCGGACGCACCCGGGTTGACGGCCTGCGTGACCGTGAGCGAGAGACGGAGCGGCGCCTTGCCGAGCTTGCGGCCGTTGAGCGAGGCGACGGTCGTGCGCCCGTAACGCGCGTGCCCCCGGACGGTCGCGGCGACGGCGCCGGTCGTCGTGCGGGTCGCCTCGAGCCTCCAGGCGCAGTCGAGCGTGCAGCGGAAGCGCGTGTCGCGCTTGCCCCGGGTGAACTCGCGCGGCCCCGGGAAGCGGACGTTCGTGAGGGCGACGTCGAGCGCGAGCCCCTCGCAGCGCGCGATCGAGCCGCCGCGCGTGCGGTCGAGCGAGTCCCGCACCGCCGGGAGGCTCGCCTTCGGCGCCCCGTCGGCGTAGTAGACGCCCGATTGCCAGCTGAGCAGCGCCTGCTCGTCCTGCGAATGAAAGAGCAGCACGCCCGCGACGGTCGGCTGGCAGAAGGCGAGCCGCAGGCCCAGGTCGTACGCCGCCGCCTGGCGGTACTCGTCCACGGGCTTCGTCGTCGCGGGCTCGGTGCCGGTGTAGAGGCTCCGCTTCCCTTCCGGCACGATCGACTCGATCCCGAACTCGTCGTAGAGGATGGGGAGGGAGGAGCCCTGCTGCGCGGTCCCGTCGAAGGCGGCGCCGAGCAGGGCGACGAGCTTGCCGTAGTCGGCGAGCCCGATCGAGGTCGAGCGGGGGTGGGGGAAGTCGGGGCTGATCGAGGAGCTCTCCGGATAGGGATGGAAGGCGAGCCCGTCCATCACCGCCGTCGTGCGCCCGCTCGCGCGGTACGCGGCGCCCATCGCCTGGATGAACGCGGTGGGAGACGAGGTCGGCCGGATGCCTCCGGGCCGGTCCGAGCCGCGGGGCGCGAGCGCGCCGCCCCAGACGCGGATCCCCGGGTCGACCGCCTTGAGCGCGTCGTAGGTCAGCGCGAGGAGGGAGAGGTACGCCGGGGCCGACGCATTCGACCCGTCGGGCCCGAACTGCGGCAGCCAGAAGCGGTTCAGGTTCGGCTCGTTCCCGACGATGATGTCGTCGAATCCCGGGAACGCCGCCGCGAGCGCGGCCGCATACTGCGCGAACTGCGACTGTGCGGTGGCATCGAGCGGAGTCGTGGCCGAGCCGGGCGAATAGACGGAGACGTAGACCTGGACGCCGGAGAGGCGCGCGGCCGCCTCGACGTTGCGGAGGACCGCGAGCTCGTCGGTCGTGGGCGCCGTCAGACCAGGCCGCCAGTTCGACGTGACGCGCACCGCCGTCATGCCCGCGAGGCGCAGCTCCGTCATCTTGACCTTCGCAGTGACGAGGTCCGGCGCGCGGACGACGTCCTCGGCGGCACCGAGGGCCATCGTCGGGCCGCCGGCGAGCGCGGGCGCCACCAGCGCGAGAAACGCGGCGGCCGAGCCGAGAAGCGTGGTCAGGATCGGCCGCAAGGTGGGGGTACGCTAGCTCGTGTGGGTGAAGATTCCGTTCGGGAGCAGCTAAAACGGCTGCCGACCGGGCCCGGTGTCTACCTCTTTCGCGACGAGCGCGACGAGATCCTCTACGTCGGCAAGGCGAAGTCGCTCCGGGCCCGCGTCCGCAGCTACTGGAACCGCGGTGGCGACGCGCGCGCGGGCATCGGCCAGCTCGTCGGGCGGATCCGGCGGATCGAGGTGATCGTCACGCAGAGCGAGGCGGAAGCGCTCCACCTCGAGCAGAACCTCGTCAAGCGACACCGGCCGCCGTTCAACGTCCGCCTCCGCGACGACAAGTCGTTCCCGTACATCGCCGTCACCGTCTCCGACGCCTACCCGCGCGTCATGTTCACGCGCGAGCGGCACCGCCGCGACACGGTCTACTTCGGCCCCTACGCGAACGCGAAGAAGGTGCGCGAGACGCTCGACGTGCTGAACCGGGTGTTCCAGTTCCGTCCCTGCGAGGGCCCCAAGCCGGGCCGCCATTCGGGCATCCCCTGCCTCGACTTCCACATCGAGCGCTGCACGGCACCGTGCATCGGGGCGATCTCCGAGGAGGACTACGGCGCGATCGTCGACGGGGTGATCGAGTTCCTCTCGGGCGAGACCCGCCCGATCCGGAGGAGCCTCGAGCGCCGCATGCGCGTGGCGGCAGCAGAGGAGCGCTTCGAGGAAGCTGCCCGCTACCGCAACCGGCTGCGCGCGATCGAGAGCCTCGCGCAGCGGCAGGCGGCGGACAAGCAGGCGATCGGGACGATCGACGTGATCGGGCTCGCCGTCGAGGGCGATCGCGCCGCGGTGCAGCTCTTCCCGCTCCGTGATGGCAAGCTCGTCGACCGGTTCGCGTTCCACCTCGAGAACGTCGCCGGTCAGGACCGCGCCACGATCCTGGAGTCGTTCTGCGTGGAGCACTACGGAAGCGCACCGGCCGTGCCGCCGCAGGTGATCGTGCCGCCCGACATCGACGATACGGATGCGCTCGCGGCGTTCCTCGGCGACCTGCGCGGGGCCCGCGTCGAGGTGCGCGCGCCGCGGCGCGGCGAGAAGCGCCGGCTGGCCGAGCTCGCCGAGGAGAACGCCCGGCTCGCGCTCGAGCACGAGCTCTCGGCGAGCGAGCAGCGCCGGCAGCGACGGGTCGAGGCGCTCGAGCAGCTGCGGGAGTCGCTCAACCTCGAGAGCCTGCCGGCGCGCATCGAGTGCTTCGACGTCTCGAACATCCAGGGGCGCGAGATCGTCGCCTCGATGTCCGTCTTCGTCGACGCCGAGCCGAAGCGGGCGCACTACCGCACCTTCGCCGTGCGCGGCCTCGAGGGCCAGGACGACTTCGCCGCGATGGGCCAGGTCGTGGCGCGGCGCTTCGCGCGCCTGCGCGACGCGGCGCTGCCGGAGCGCTTCGACGAGAGCTTCGCGTCGCTTCCGAACCTCGTCGTGATCGACGGCGGCAAGGGCCAGCTCGCCGCCGCGCTCGAGGCGATCCACGCGACGTACGATCTTCCGCGCGTTGCGGTCGTCGCGCTCGCCAAGCGCGAGGAGGAGGTCTTCGTCCCGGGCTCCTCGGAGCCGATCCGGCTCGAGCGCCACGATCCTGGCTTGCAGCTTCTCCAACGTGCTCGGGACGAGGCGCACCGCTTCGCGCTCGGCTATCACCGGCGCCGCCGCGACGCGCGGGCGTTCGAGTCGATCTTCGACGACCTCGAAGGCATCGGCCCCGCGCGGCGGCGGGCGATCCTGCGGCATTTCGGCTCGGCCGAATCGTTCCTCGCCGCCTCGCAGGAGGAGCTCGAGGGTGTGCCCGGCCTCCCGGCCAGGACCGCCCGGGCGGTCTACGCGCAGCTCCACAAGGCAGGACGCGCCTGACGGCGATCCACCAGAGCGCACGGCAGGCTTCTGCGCGCGCGGCCGCTCAGGTGCCCGAGCCGCGCAGGAGGGCGATATTCCAGTCGAGCCGCGTCTCCGTGCTCTTGCAGGACGCCGCTGCAGCGTCGATCACGCGGAGGGCGCCGTCCCTCTTCCCGTAGCAGCCGCTGATGATGCCGCCGCTCCCCGGGATGGTGGCGAGAGCGGCGCCGCTGACGACGAACAGGGCTGCGACGGCAGCGGTGATCCCCGTGAGGCGCCTGCGCCCGAAGATGGTGATGGATGAGTGCCTTCATGTCCGTTCTTCCTTTCGTGGTTCGGCATGGGCGTTGAGGAGCGTGCGGGGAGGCGCTTACGATGCGCTTGCGTGCGGCCCGAAGCCCCGTGCGCGAGGAGTGTCGATGGAGTTCAACGTTCTCGGTCCGCTCGAGGTCGTCGACGACGACCGAGTCGTCACGCTCGGGTCGGGGCGCCAGACACTGCTCGCGCACTGCCTCCTCCTGCATCGGAACGACGTCGTCTCGCGCGACCGTGGTCCTGCGCTCGCCGACGTCATGTACGCGCCCTTCGCGCAGGCGGAGCTCGCCCGGCTCGAGGAGCTTCGCCAGCCGCGCGTGATGAGAGGTCGCACTAGGACTGAGGCGGAGCGTCCGGCGCCTCGGCGACCACACGCCTGAAGCGCACCGTGCCCAGGGTGAGGAAGATCGCGAGAAAGCCGACGACGACGTTGACGACGGTGATCGTCAGCTTCATTCCGACGCTGAAGGCGAGCAGCGTCGTGCGGGCGACACCCACATCTCGGAACGCGTAGACGAGGAGCGCCTGCTCCGTCCCGATCCCGCCGGGCGTCGCCGGGACGAGCGTCGCGAGGCTCATCGACGCCTGCACGAGCGCGGCATGCTCGAGGCTCTGCGGTATCCCGAACGCGGCGAGGAAGAACCAGATCGTCGCGAACCGGAGCGCCCAGTCGCCGAGCTGCCAGAGCGCGACCGTGCGAAGGTAGCGGGTGGGCGGGTCGAGCACGGCGAACGCCTGCGCGACCTTCTCGCGGAGGCGGTTCCAGAAGTGGTGAAGGAGCCAGGCGCCGACGACGACGACGGCGACGAAGAGGATGACGGCGGGCGGGCGGACGACGCCGTCCTCGACCGCCCAGCCGTACTCGAACGAGGGGAGGGAGGAGAGGACGTCGAGCGACGGCAGCACGCCCTGGGTCAGCGCGAAGACGAAGACGACAACGGCGAGGGTCATGTCGACGAACGTGAGCACGACCGTCGAGGAGACCACGGTCGTGTACGAGCTCCCGGGGATCGCACGGTGCGCGAGAAAGATGCGGACGACGTCGCCGCCGCGTGCCGGCACGATCGCGTTGACGCCGACGCCCGCCGTGTAGGCCGCGAGGATCGGCGGCCAGCGGACCGGTCGGTCGGGGTACGCGGCGGCGAGCACGTTCCGCCAGGCGCGGCTCGTACAGCAGAGCTTCAGGAGATGGCAACAGATCGCCGCGAGGAGCGGCAGGAGCGCGATGTCGGAGAGGAAGTGCCAGAAGCTCTCGCTCGCCGCGCGGATCTCGTCGATCACGATCCCACGGTAACCGCCTCGCGCGCGGGGGGCCGCCTCGGACGGAAGCGGCTACGCGTCGGGCTGGAGGAAGGGGTAGCGGTAGTCGGTCGGCGGCACGAGCGTCTCCTTCACCGTCCGAGGGCTGACCCAGCGGATGAGGTTCCACATCGAGCCGGCCTTGTCGTTCGTGCCGGACGCGCGGGCGCCGCCGAACGGCTGCTGCCCGACGACGGCGCCGGTCGGCTTGTCGTTCACGTAGAAGTTCCCGGCCGCGTAACGGAGCACATCGTGCGCTTGGCCGATCGCCGCGCGATCGTTCGCGAAGACCGCACCGGTGAGCGCGTAGGTCCCCGTCTCGTCGACGAGGCCGAGCGTGTCGCTCCACCTCTCCTCGTCGTAGACGTAGGCCGTGACGACGGGCCCGAACAGCTCGTCCTGCATCAGGCGGAACCCCGGGTCCTCGGTCTTGATCACGGTAGGCTCGACGAACCAGCCCTCCGAGTCGTCGACGTTCCCGCCAGTGACGATCTCGGCGCCCGTCTCGCGGGCCTCGGCGATCGCCGCCGACTGCGTCTCGAACGAGGAGCGGTCGATCACGGCGCCCATGAAGTTCGTGAAGTCGCGGACGTCGCCCATCGCGATCGTCGGGATCTCGCGCTCGAGCGTCTCCCGGATCTCGCCCCACAGGTTCGACGGGAGGTAGAGGCGGGACGAGGCGGAGCACTTCTGGCCCTGGTACTCGAACGAGCCGCGGACGATGGCCGTCGCGACGGCTGCAGGATCGGCGGACGGGTGGGCGAGGATGAAGTCCTTGCCGCCGGTCTCCCCGACGATGCGTGGGTAGTTGCGATAGCGGTCGATGCCGCCGCCGATCGTGCGCCAGATCGACTGGAACACGGCGGTCGAGCCGGTGAAGTGGACACCTGCGAGCTCGGGGCTCGTGAGGGCGGCGTCGCCGAGCTCGGCGCCGGGGCCGAACACGAGGTTGACCACCCCCGGCGGCAGCCCCGCCTCCTCGAGGAGCCGCAGCGTGTACCACGCCGAGAGCGCCTGCGTCGACGCCGGCTTCCACACGACCGTGTTGCCCATCAGCGCCGGCGACGTGGTGAGGTTCGCGCCGATCGCCGTGAAGTTGAACGGGCTGATCGCGAAGACGAAGCCTTCGAGCGGCCGGTACTCCATTCGGTTCCAGACGCCGGGCGAGGAGATCGGCTGCTCCTCGTAGATCCGAACGAGATACTCGGAGTTGAAGCGGAGGAAGTCGATCGTCTCGCAGGCCGCGTCGATCTCCGCTTGGTGCGCCGTCTTCGACTGGTTCAGCATCGTTGCCGCGTTGAGTGTCGAGCGCCACGGGCCGGAGAGCAGCTCCGCCGCGCGGAGGAAGACCGCGACGCGTTCGTGCCAGGGGTCGACGCCCAGCCGGCGTGCGCCGCGCGCGCGGCCGCGATCGCGCGCTCGACGTGCGACGCGTCGCCCTTGGCGACGTCTGCGAGCACGTGGTCGCGGTCGTGCGGCATGACCGCCTCGTACGTCGTCTCGGCCTCGACGCGCTCGCCGCCGATGACGAGCGGGATGTGGAGCCGCTCGCCCGACATCTCGGCGAGCCGCCGCTGGAGCTCGGCGCGCTCCGGCGAGCCCGGCTCGTACGAGCGGATCGGCTCGTTCACCGCCGTCGGCGGTCGGAAGCTCCCGGGGGCGCCCATCAAGGCGATTGTAGAGTCGGAGCGATGGGCGTGACGCGTGACCGCGGCCCGGCGGCAGGGCCGCTGCGTAGGCAGGCGGCCCGGGTCGTGAGAGGCGACGGAGGCCCGGCGGCGACGGCGTATCGCTATCCGGTCGACGGCTGGGGCGTCGGCGAGCTCCGCGTGCGCGAGCGTATCCTCGTCGCACACGCGCTCCCGTCGCGGCAGCGGCGACTCTCCCCCGGCGTCGGGGGCCCCCAGGGGGAGCGAGCACCCCTGAGGTCACGCTAGCGGCCGACCCGCCACGAGAGGGTGACGGCTTCGTGTCGGAAGTGTGCCGGCGGTTCGCTGCGCACCTGGCCGGCGTCGCCGTCTCCTACGACGACCTCGAGCTCGACGACTCGGGCCTCACGCCCTTCCAGCGCGAGCTCCTCGCGGCCGCCCGCTCGCTCCGATGGGGAGAGGTCGTCACCTACGGCGGGCTCGCCGCGCTCGCGGGCCGTCCGCGTGCCGCGCGCGCCGCAGGAAGCTTCTGCGCCGGCAACCGATGGTCACTCGTCGTCCCCTGCCATCGCGTCGTCGCCGCGGCGCGGGACGAGCCATTCGCGCTCGGCGGCTACGGGCCGTCGGGCGCCGCGCTCAAGCAGCGGCTGCTCGCCCTCGAGGGAACGCTCCTGTGACGGCGGGATCGCTCGTCGCGGACGTCCGGGCCGAGCTCGCCGCGGTCGCGCCGGAGCGCCGCTGCGACCGGCTCGCCGAGATCTCCGCGCTGTTCCACACGGCGGGCACCGTCCACCTGCTCGGTCGCGGCGAGCTCGCGTTCCACCTCGACCTCGCCGAGTCGTCCGTCGCGCGACGAGCCTTCACGATCTTGAGGAAGCTGCGCGTCGATTCCGAGATTCGCACGTACCGCCGTCACGCTTTCGGCCGGAGCCCCCGGACGCAGCTCCTGCTCGAGGGAACCGCCCACGCGACCGACGTGCTCACAGAGGCGGGCGTGCTCTCCGCCGACCGCCTCCCGGTCGACCGGCCACCCGGCCGCGTCGTCGCACGCCCCTGTTGCCGGGCGGCGTACCTTCGCGGGGCATTCCTCGGCGCAGGCTCGCTGAGCGGCCCGCGCTCGCCGCACCTCGAGGTGCGGACGCCGCTCCACGCCGGCGCTGCCTTCGTGCGAAGCGTCGCGTCGGCCGCCGAGGTGCGGATGCGCGTCGTCGACCGCGCCTCGCATTCCGCCGCGTACGCCAAGAGCTGGGACGCGATCGAGGGCTTCCTCTCCGTCGCGGGGGCAACCGAGACCGTGCTCGCCCTCGAGGAGCGCGCGCTCGTCGCAGGCCTGCGGGCGGACGCGAACCGGCTCGCCAACGCCGACCACGCGAACCTCGTACGACAGAGCCGCTCTGCCCGCGCACAGCTCGATGCCGCCCGGGCTCTCGAAGCCAGCGGTGCGCTCGACCGTCTCGCGCCGACGCTCCAGGCGGCCGCCGAGCTCCGGCTTCGCCACCCCTCGCTATCGCTCCACGAGCTGGCGGCGCGGGCGGAACCGCCCCTGAGCAAGGCGGCGATGGCCGGGCGGCTCACGCGGCTCGTCGAGCTCGCGCGTGCCAGCTCCGACACATCTGCCCTGCCAGGTTGAGGATACGGCGCGAGAGCCGCATACTCTCCTGCGGTGGGCTCGCGCTCCCGGGCGGGGATCCAGACCCCATCCGCCGTCCGGTGCCGGAGCGCGCACGTGAGGGAGGGGACATCCTCGGAGCTCCTCCCTCAGCCCACCTCTCGCCTGCGGTCGAGGGTAGAGGGCCGGTACGACAACCGTCCGCGCCCCGATCACGAGAACTAGACTCGCGTCGAAAGCACACGACACGACGGAGGCGAGAACACGCATGGCAATCCGCGTCGGCATCAACGGCTTCGGCCGGATCGGCCGGAACTTCTTCCGCGCGCAGCAAGAGCTCGGGGCCGACATCGAGATCGTCGCGCTCAACGACCTCGGCGACGCGAAGACGATGGCGCACCTCCTGAAGTACGACTCGACGCTGGGCCCGTTCGCCGGCGAGGTGACGCTCGGTGACGGCGTTATCGACGCGGGTGGCGAGACGATGAGGATGCTCTCCGAGCGCGACCCCGCGGGGCTGCCGTGGGGCGATCTCGGCGTCGACGTCGTGCTCGAGTCGACGGGCTTCTTCACCGATCGCGAGGGCGCGCAGAAGCACATCGACGCCGGCGCGAAGAAGGTGATCATCTCCGCCCCGGCGACCGATCCGGACCTCACCGTCGTCCTCGGCGTCAACGACGGCGACTACGACCCCGAACGCCATCACATCGTGTCGAACGCGTCGTGCACGACGAACTGCGTCGCACCGCTCGCGAAGGTCGTCGACGACCTCGCGGGGATCGAGTCCGGCTTCATGACGACGATCCACGCCTACACGAACGACCAGAACATCCTCGACCTGCCGCACAAGGACCTGCGGCGCGCGCGCGCGGCCGCGATCAACCTCATCCCGACGTCGACCGGCGCCGCGAAGGCGATCGGGCTCGTCCTGCCGCACCTGCAGGGGAGGGTCGACGGCATCTCGGTGCGGGCCCCGGTCCCCACCTGCTCGCTAACCGACCTCGTCGTCACGCTCGGGCGCGAGGTGACCAAGGAAGAGGTCAACGAGGCCTACGCGGCCGCGGCCGCCGACGGGCCGCTCGCGCGCTTCCTCGAGTATTCCGAGGATCCGCTGGTCTCCACCGACATCGGCGGCAACCCGAGCTCGTGCATCTTCGACAGCCTCCTGACGATGGCCCACGGGTCGACGGTCAAGGTGTTCGGGTGGTACGACAACGAGTGGGGGTACTCGTGCCGGCTGGTCGACCTCGTCGGGCGCCTGCTGCCCTAGCGGCCTCGCGGAGAGCGCGAGCGAGATGAACGAGTCGACCCCGACCGCGGGCGAATGATGCTCCCCCGTTCCGTCGAGACCGCCGAAGTCGCCGGCAAGCACGTTCTCGTGCGCGCCGACCTGAACGTTCCGCTCGAGCATGGCACGGTCGCGGACGACACGCGGATCAGGGCCGCGGTGCCGACGATCCGGAGCCTGCTCGACCGCGGTGCGGCGGAGGTGGTCGTCTGCTCACACCTCGGCCGCCCGAAGGGACCCGACCCGGCGTTCGCGATCGCGCCGGTCGCGGCGCGGCTCGCCGAGCTCGTCCCCGAGGAGCGCGTCCGCGTGCTCGAGAACACGCGCTTCGACCGCGGCGAGACGGAGAACGACCCCGGCACGGCACGTCGGCTCGCAGAAGGGATGGACCTGTACGTGAACGACGCGTTCGGCTCGGCGCACCGTGCGCACGCGTCGACCGAGGCGGTCGCGCACCTGCTGCCGGCGTACGCCGGGCTGCTGCTCCTCGCCGAGCTCGAGCACCTCGGCCGGCTGCTCGGCGCCGTCGAGCGGCCGTTCGTCCTCGTCGTGGGCGGTGCCAAGGTCGAGGACAAGCTTGGCGTCCTGCGCAACCTCGGCGGTCGCGCGGACACGGTGATCGTCGGCGGCAAGATGGCCGAGGAGCTGCGCGACGGCGCCTCGTTGCCCTTCCCGGTCGAGCTGCCGAGCGACGTCCTCGCGGCGGCGTCGTTCGACGCCGACGCGGAGAGCCGGGTCACTCCCTACGACGACCTGCCGGACGGCTGGCTCGGGCTCGACATCGGGCCCGAGGCCCGCACCCGCTTCGGCGGGGCTGATCCGCGGGGCGCGGACCGTGTTCTGGAACGGCCCGATGGGCGTCTTCGAGTGGGAGCGGTTCGCGGGAGGGACGAGGGCGGTCGCCGAAGCGGTCGCGGCGGTCGACGGCTACACGGTCGTCGGCGGCGGTGACTCCGTGCGTGCGATCTCCGAGCTCGGGCTCTCGGATGACGTCTCGTGGGTCTCGACCGGCGGCGGCGCCTCGCTCGAGCTCCTCGAGGGCAAAGAGCTACCCGGCGTGGCGGCGATCCCGGAGGAGGGGACATGAAGCTGGTGGCGGGCAACTGGAAGATGTTCAAGGGAACGAGCGAGACGCTCGCCTTCTTCGACGCATTCGAGGCTCCGGCCGGCGTCGAGGTCGTCGTCTGCCCGCCGTTCACGTCGCTCTCCCTCGCCGCGGGGCGGGGGGTCCCCGTCTACGCCCAGAACGTCCACTGGGCGGTCGAGGGCGCGTTCACCGGGGAGATCTCGGCGCAGATGCTGCTCGAGCTCGGCGTCGAGGGAGCGGTCGTCGGCCACTCGGAGCGCCGCCAGTACTTCGGCGAGACCGACGAGACCGTTCGGAAGCGTTGCGAGGCGGCGCTCGAGGCGGGGCTGCGCGTGATCGCGTGCGTCGGCGAGACCGAAAGCGAGCGCGAGGCAGGGGAGACCGGGGCCGTCCTGCGACGGCAGGTCGCCGCGATCCCGCCGCACGAGGCGCTCGTGATCGCCTACGAGCCGGTCTGGGCGATCGGGACCGGTAAGACCGCGACCCCCGAGCTCGCGCAGCAGGCGCACGAGTCGATCAAGGAGCTCCACCCGACGCGGGTTCTCTACGGGGGCTCGGTCAAGCCGGAGAACGCCGTGGAGCTGCTGGCGCAGCCGGCGATCGACGGCGCGCTCGTCGGCGGTGCCTCGCTCGAGCCGGGCTCGTTCGGGGCGATCTGCCGGGCCGCGCTCGCATGAGCGAGCTCGAGCTCGTCACGCTCGTGATCCTCGACGGCTGGGGTCTTGCCCCGCCCGGCCCGGGCAACGCGGTCGAGCTCGCGCGCACGCCCGTGTTCGACGAGCTCGTGGCGCGGTACCGGAGCACCGAGCTCCGCGCGTCCGGCCCTGCCGTGGGCCTGCCCGAGGGCCAGATGGGGAACTCCGAGGTCGGCCATCTGACGATCGGCTCGGGACGGATCCTGTTTCAGGACCTCGTGCGGGTGAGCCGCGCCGTGGAGGACGGCTCCTTCTTCGAGAACGAGGCGCTCGTCGGCGCCTTCCGGCGGGCCAAGCAGCGCGGCTCGGACGTGCACCTGCTCGGGCTCGTCTCGACCGGCGGCGTGCACTCGCATCTCGACCACCTGCTGGCGCTGCTCGAGCTCGCGCGCCGCACGGGCATGGAGGAGCGCACGTGGATCCATGCCTTCACCGACGGCAGGGACGTCTCCCCCAACGCCGCCGTGGCCGACCTCGGGACGCTGCCCGCAGAGCGGATCGCGACCGTCGTCGGGCGGTACTACGCCATGGACCGCGACGGGCGCTGGGAGCGGACCGACCGCGCGCTCGCCGCGATCGTCGCAGGCGAGGGCGAGCAGGCCGACGATCCCGTCGCCGCCGTTCGCATGAGCTACGAGCGGGGGGTCACCGACGAGTTCGTCGAGCCGGTCGTGCTGGGCGGTCGGCCGCGGCTCGACCCGGCGCAGGACGCCGCGATCGTGTTCAACTTCCGCCCGGACAGGGTGCGGCAGCTCACCGAGCGCCTGCTCGGCGCGGACGCCGACATCGTCACGATGACGCGCTACCGGGACGACTTCGCCTGCCCCGTCGCCTTCGCCGAGCAGATCGTCGCCGACACGCTCGCAGAGACGCTGAGCCGTGCCGGTCAGCGTCAGCTTCATGCCGCCGAGACCGAGAAGTACGCGCACGTCACGTACTTCTTCGACGGTGGCGTCGAGGAGCCGTGGCCGGGCGAAGAGCGGATCCTCGTGGCGTCGCCACGCGACGTTCCCAGCTACGACCTGAAGCCCGAGATGTCGGCGCCCGAGGTTGCCTCCCGGGTTGCGGCGGCGCTCGACGACGGCCAGCGGTTCTGCGTCGTGAACTTCGCGAACCCCGACATGGTCGGGCACACGGGCGTCATCCCGGCCGTCGTTCGCGCGGTCGAGACGGTCGACGCGTGCCTCGGCCAGGTCGTCGCGGCGACCCACCGCGCCGGCGGCGCATGTCTCGTCACCGCCGACCACGGCAACGCCGAACAGCTGCTCGAGGCGGACGGCGTCAGCCCTCACACCGCGCACACGACGAACCCGGTTCCCCTTGTCCTGACGAAGGATGGCACGCGGCTCGTCGACGGCGGCGAGCTGTCGGATCTCGCGCCGACGGTGCTCGACCTGCTCGGCCTCGACGCGCCCCGCGCGATGAGCGGGAAGACCCTGGTCGACCGCGACCGCACCTGACACATCACCGACTCGTAAATTGTGTGTGAATCGCCGGCAGTGCGCTGTATGCTCGCGGCGCATTGGCCCTGACGCAGCCCGATCATGGTGTGCTCCGAAAGGCCCAGCGGGGCGACGAGCGGGCGTTCAACATCATCGTGAGGACCTACGAGCAGCCGGTTTACAACTACGTGCTGCGGCTCGTCGGCGACCGCGCTCTCGCCGAGGACCTGACGCAGGAGGTCTTCCTGCGGGTCTACCAAGGGCTTCCCGGGTTCTCCGATCGGTCGCGCTTCACGACCTGGCTGTTCCAGGTGACGAAGAACCGGGTGCTCGACGAGCTCCGGGCGCTCGAGCGCCGGCCGCGCGCGGTCGTCGCGCTCGACGACATCCCGCCGCTCGAGGTGGTCGACCAGCCGTTCGAGCGCACGGAGACGATCGACGCGGTCTGGCGGGCGGTCGAGGGGCTGACGGTCGACCTGAAGATGGCGCTCCTCCTGCGCGACGTCGTCGGCCTCTCGTACACCGAGATCGCCGACGCGCTCGAGATCACCCTCGCGACGGTCAAGTGGCGGATCTACAAGGCGCGTGAGGAAGTCGCGCTCGTGCTCGCACGTGACGGGATCACGGCGCGCACCGCGACGACGACGCGTCCCCCCGCCGCGGTGACCGCCGCCGCGGCCGAATAGGCCGTCTCACTGCGGGTCCGAGAGCCGGCCCTCGAGGACCAACCAGGCCTCGTCCTCGCCGGAGCGGGTGTGGAGAGGGGGCCGTCGCCCGGCGCGCGGCGGCCGCCGTAGGATGCCGTGATGGAGGGCTCCGACCCGATCGCCGCGCTCGAGGCCGCCGTCACCGCCGTCGCCGGCGTGCCGGTCGAGCTCGAGCGTCCATCCGAGGCGCGGCACGGCGACTACGCGACGAACGTCGCGCTCCGCCTCGCGGGCGAACGCAGGCAACCGCCGCGCGAGGTCGCGGCGGAGCTCGCGGCCCGGATCGCCTCGCTCGACGGGATCGCCGCGGTCGACGTCGCAGGTCCCGGCTTCCTCAACCTGACGGTCGACGACGCGTGGCTGGGAGGCGCGCTCGCGGCCGTTCTCCGGGCCGGCGGCGGCTTCGGGGCCCGGTCGGCCGGGGCCCCCGAGCGAATCCAGGTCGAGCTCGTCTCGGCGAACCCGACCGGCCCTCTCACGGTCGCCTCGGCGCGAAACGGCGCCTACGGCGACGCGGTCGCGCGCCTGCTCGAGTTCGCGGGGCACGAGGTCGAGCGGGAGTACTACTACAACGACGCGGGCGCCCAGATGGATCTCTTCCGGGCCTCCGTCGAGGCGGTGCGGCGCGGCGAGGAGCCACCGGAGGACGGGTACCACGGGGCGTACCTGGCGGAGCTCGCAGACGAGCCGGGCGACCCGGTGCCGCGGATGCTCGCGCGGATCGAGGCGGCGCTCGAGCGGTTTCGCATCCACGTCGACACCTTCGAGCGGCAGAGCGCGGTGGAGGCCGAGATCCCGGATGCGCTCGCCGCGATCGAGACGTACGAGGCGGACGGGGCCGTCTGGGCAGCGACGAGCGCCCACGGCGACGATCGTGACCGCGTCGTCGTGCGCTCCGACGGCACGCCGACCTACTTCGCCGCCGACGCCGCGTACATCCGCCGCAAGTTCGCCCGCGGCTTCGACCGCCTGGTCTACGTGCTCGGGGCCGACCATCACGGCTACGTCGCGCGGCTGGCCGCGCTCGCGGAGATGCTCGGCAAGCCGCGCGAGGCCGTCGAGGTGCTGATCTACCAGCTCGTGCACCTCACGCGCGGGGGCGAGGCTGCAAAGATGTCGAAACGGCGCGGCGACGTCGTCTTCCTCGACGACTTCCTGGACGAGATCGGCGTCGATGCCGCCCGCTGGTATCTCCTCTCGCGCGGGCACGACCAGACGATCGAGATCGACGTCGACCTCGCCGCCGAGCGAAGCCAGAAGAACCCCGTCTACTACGTGCAGTACGCCCATGCGCGGATCGCGGGTGTCCTGCGGAACGCGGCAGGTTCCCGGCCCGACCCGGCGCCGGGCGCGGCGCTCGCGACCGAGGAGCGCGAGCTCGTCAAGCGGCTGCTCGAGCTCCCCGCGATCGTTCGGGAGGCGACCGCCCGTCGGGGCCCACACGCGCTACCGGCGTATTCGATCCGGGTGGCGGACGACTTTCACCGCTTCTATCACCACCACCGCGTGCTCGGGTCCGAGGCGGAGGCATTCCGGCTCGCGCTCTGCGCCGGCACCCGGACGGTCGTGGCCGTCTGCCTCGACCTGATGGGCGTCGAGGCTCCCGAGCGGATGTAGCCGGCCCGACGAGCCGGAACGTCCGCGACGTTCGGGAACGGTGTCTGACACCGCGTTCGGCGGGAACGGTGTCTGACACCACACCGCGCTCCGCGCACGGCACCCGGTCGGCGCCGACCGGAAGGGTGTCTGACACCGCACCCGGCACGGCACCCGGTCGACCGCCGACATACCATCGCGCGATGCGCTGGAACGCCGCGCTCGGCGGCCTCGCGGCGTCGTGGGGCTTCATCGCCGTGCTCGCGGCGTCCGTCGAGCTCGGCGCCGCGGCGCTCGCCTTCTGGCGGCTCGCGCTGGCCGCGGTCACGCTCGGCTTCGCGGCGGTCGTCGTCGGACGTGCCGATCTCCTCGCCCCCGGCGGGCGGTTGGGCGCTCTTGCGCTCCTCGGGATCGTTCAGGGAGCGCACTGGGTCCTCTTCTTCGAGGCCGTCGACCGGGGCTCGGTAGCGCTCGCGGTGCTCACGTTCTACGCGGCGCCGCTCGTGATCGCGCTCGTCGCGCCGCTCGTCCTGCCCGAGCGGCCGAGCCCGGTCGTCCTGCTCGCCTGCATCGTCGGCGCCGCGGGCATCGTCGCGATCGTGCTCGACACGGGCGGCAGCGGCGGGGACGGGTCGTGGTGGGCGGTCGCGGCCGGTCTGGGCTCCGCCGTCTCCTACGCCGCCCTCGTGATCCTCTCGAAGCGGCTCCTCGCGGCTGCGGCGCCGCCGCTCACGGTGGCGTTCTGGGACTGTCTCGTCGGCACCCTCGCGGTCGCGCCCGTGCTCCTGCTCGCCGGGCGGGTCGTCCCGTCGGGGGCAGGGAGTGGGCCGTCGCGCTCACCCTCGGGATCGTCTTCACGGGGCTTTCGACGCTCCTCTACGCGACGCTGCTCCGCCGCGTGACCGCGCAGGCGGCAGGAGTCCTCACCTTCCTCGAGCCGGTAGCGGGCGTCCTTCTCGCCTGGGTACTGCTCGACGAGCGACCCGGTACGGAGACGCTCGCGGGCGGCGCGCTCGTGCTCGCGGCGGGGATCACCGTGGTATTGCTCGAGCCCGCCGAAGCAGGCGTTGCGGAGGTGCCGGCCGGGGTAGGATCGGGCACACGATGAGCGACGATGCGTCACGGACGCCTCCCGACCGGAACCTCGCCCTCGAGCTCGTCCGCGTCACGGAGGCCGCCGCGATGGGAGCCTCGCGCTGGATCGGCCGCGGCGACAAGAACGCCGCCGACCAGGCCGCCGTCGACCTGATGCGGTTCATGGTCAACTCCGTGTCGATGCGCGGTGTCGTCGTGATCGGAGAAGGGGAGAAGGACGAGGCGCCGATGCTCTTCAACGGCGAGGAGGTCGGCGACGGCACCGGCCCGGAGGTCGACGTAGCGGTCGACCCGCTCGAGGGGACGCGTCTCACCGCACTCGGGATCGCCGGCGCGATCTCCGTGATCGCGGTCGCAGAGCGTGGCTCGATGTTCTTCCCCGGCGCCGCGGTCTACATGGACAAGATCGCCGTCGGACCGGACGCGGCGGAGGCGATCGACATCGACGCCTCCCCGACGGAGAACGTCCGCAGGGTCGCGGAGGCGAAGGGTGTCGAGCCGAACGAGGTCACGGTGGTCGTGCTCGAACGTGACCGCCACGACGACCTGATCGCCGAGCTCCGCGAGGCGGGGGCCCGCGTGAACCTCATCCGCGACGGCGACGTCGCCCCGGCGATCGCCGCGGCCCAGCCCGGGACGGGCGTGGACATGCTGATGGGCGTCGGCGGCACGCCGGAGGGCGTCATCTCCGCCGCCGCGATCAAGTGCCACGGCGGCGCGCTCCAGGGGCGGCTCTGGCCGCGTGACGACGCCGAGCGGGCGAAGCTCGTCGACGCGGGATACGACGTCGAGCGGGTGCTCACGCACGACGACCTCGTTCGCGGGCAGGATGTGTTCGTCGCGGCGACCGGTGTCACCGGCGGCCCTCTCCTGCGCGGCGTGCGCGTGGGAGCGGAGGGCGTCGAGACGGAGTCGATCGTGATGCGCTCGCGCTCGGGCACGGTGCGGCGGATAGCCGCGCACCACCCGTCGGGCAAGCTGACGAGAATGCGAAGGGAAGGAGGCCGCTGATGGCCGCGCAGGAACTGAACGCGATCGCCCGCTCGATCGTCGCCGACCACAAGGGCGTGCTCGCGGCGGACGAGTCGACGGGCACGATCAAGAAGCGCTTCGACACGATCGGGGTCGAGTCGAACGAGGAGAACCGGCGGGCGTACCGGAACCTCCTCTTCACGACCGCTGGATTCGAGGAGTACGTCGGCGGCGTGATCCTCTACGACGAGACGATCCGCCAGGCATCCGACGACGGCACGCCGTTCGCGGAGCTGCTCGCCGCGAAGGGGGTCGTGCCGGGGATCAAGGTCGATACGGGCGCCCACGAGCTCGCCGGCCAACCCGGTGAGAAGGTGACCGAGGGTCTCGACGGTCTCCGGGCGCGCTTCGAGGAGTATCACGGCCTCGGCGCCCGGTTCTCGAAGTGGCGCGCCGTGATCACGATCGGCGACGGCATCCCGACGGACGCCTGCATCCATACCAATGCGCACGCTCTCGCCCGCTATGCCGCGCTGTCCCAGGAGGCGGGGGTCGTGCCGATCGTCGAGCCGGAGGTCCTGATGGACGCCGACAACACGATCGAGCGCTGCTACGAGGTGACCGCGCGCACGCTGCACGTCGTGTTCTACGAGCTCTACCGGCAAGGTGTCGCCCTCGAGGGGATGCTGCTCAAGCCGAACATGGTCGTCTCCGGGAAGGGCTGCCCGACGCAGGCTCCGTCGTCGCGGATCGCCGAGCTGACGGTCGACTGCTTCCTCCGGCATGTGCCCGCGGCAGTGCCGGGCATCGTGTTCCTCTCCGGCGGCCAGTCCGAGGTCGAGGCGACCGAGAACCTGAACGCGATCAACCGCGTCGGCGGCCCCTGGCCGCTGTCGTTCTCCTACGGCCGCGCGCTGCAGGCATCTGCGCTCAAGGCCTGGAGCGGCGATACGGCCAACGTCGAGGCGGGGCAGGACGCCTTCCTGCACCGCGCGCGGATGAACGCGCTCGCGGTCGCCGGCGACTGGAGCGCGGAGATGGAGCAGGCAGTCCACGCCTGACGCCCTGGCGCCTGGAGGGCCGCGCGAGCGGCTCTCCGGGGGCGGCTCGCTCGACTCGGAGGGATGGCCTCGCCTCGTAGCCGGCGCGCGGGTGGTCGCTAGTCGACGTGCAGCGGGAACCTCGTACCGCGGCGCGGTGGGGTCAGTCCATTCCGTCGCCAGGTCAGCTCGGCGAACAGCGCGCTGCGCAGCTCGACGAGCTCCGCGGGCGGGTGGTCGAGCACGGCCAGGACCGCCTCCCGTTCGTCGAGGGTGAGCGCAACGAACTCCTGGCCGCTCGTGACCGCCGCCAGGAGGATGCGTGCGGCATGGTCGGACCCTTCGCGGGTGAGCAGCGCGGCGAGCGCGAGCGCCTGCTCCCGGGGGACGCGAACGCCTGCGATGACGGGCACGGAGGAAGCGGTACCGCGGAGCCGACCCGATTGCCCGGTCCGGCGGCCCTCGCGCACGCGGTGCCGGGCCGGGCGAAGCCCGCTCACGGGGTTGAGGCTGCGGGCGGCTCGTCGCCCGCCCGCAGCCTCTCTTCCCTCGAGTGCCGCAGGGCAGCTGCCGCCCCACGGTCCTGGTCCGGCACCGTCGAAGTCGGAGGTGCAGGCGCTCGCGTTGAAGAGCGTGCCGACGACGTTGCCGTCGAGCAGCACGACCACCACCCCTGCGTGGCAGGTCCGCGAAAGCCCAGCGGTCACGATCCTCGACGCTATCCCGTTCGGCGCGCGAAACACTGGCCGAAGGAGGGGGGCCGAGCCGCCTCCCCGAACCGGGGGCGAAAGCGCGAAAGGGAAGAAGCGGGCGATGGGGCTCGAACCCACGACCCTCAGCTTGGGAAGCTGATGCTCTACCAACTGAGCTACGCCCGCGTGCCCGCATCCTAGCCGTTCGTCGGCTCGCACCCTGGACGTCTCCTCGCCGATTCGAAGCGGGATGCTGGCCGAAAGGACCGGGCGTCGTCCTGTGTCCGGCGTACCGTTCGGCGTGGATGGACGAGAGGACGTTCGCCGTGACGCTGGTCAGGCCGGGCCCCGCGCTGCCGTACTTCGAGGTGGGCGCGTACCGGTACACCGGCGAGTGGCTGCCCGAGGTCGGCGATACGATCACGGTCACGCGAGCGTTCGTCGCGGACGGGGAGGAGCCGGAGGTGATCGAGGCCTACGTCACACGTGTGCGGCCGGCTGCCGACACCCCCATCTCGGTCACGCAATTCCGAGGTTCCGCGCCGGAGCGCGAAGACTTCCTGGCTGCCTGACCGTCGGCTCACGGAACCATCACACGACGCGCGTAGGCTCGCGCGATGCGCCTCGCCACCCTCGCCGTCGCGCTGACCGTCGGCATCGCTTGTGGTGATGCACCGCGAGGGACCGCGGCCCTCGAGCGGGGTGCGGCCACGGGCGCGGCAGAGGTGTTCGGGGGGCTCGGGACGTGGATCGACGTCTACGACACGGGGCTCTACCGGACGCCGAGCCTCGTCGCGTCGCGGCTCGCCGCCCGGGGCGTCCGGACGGCGTGGATCGAGACGGCGAACGATCGGTCGAAGAGCGACGTCGTCGACCCGGGCGGGCTCGGGCGGCTCGTGGACGCGCTCCACGCACGGGGAATCCGGGTGGTCGGCTGGTACCTCCCCGGCCACGACAACCATGCGCGGGATCTCCGCCGCGCGCGGGCGCTCCTATCCTTCCGGACGCCGGCCGGCGGCACCTTCGACGGCATCGCGTTCGACGTCGAGTCGCTGCGGAACAAGAACGTGAAGCAGCGGACGGCACGGGCGCTCGACCTCCTCACGCGGCTGCGCGCCGAGGCCGGCGAGGTGCCGGTGGCCGCGATCACGTACCCGCCGCGGGCGTTCGAGCGCCACCTGAGCTGGTGGCCCGCGTTCCCGTGGACGCAGATCGCAGCCCGGGTCGATGCTCTCGTGCCGATGCTCTACACCGGCGGCGGGTTCAAGGGCTACGACGCCACGTACGGGTACGTCGCCCGCTCGCTCCGCCTTCTTCGCGCCGCCGTCGGGACCGAGATCGCCGTGCATGCCGCAGGCGGCGTCGCCAACCGGATGACGCCCGACGAGCTGCGGGCGTTCGGCGACGCCGTGCTCGACGACGGGACGGTCACGGGCTGGAGCCTCTACGACCTCCAGACGATGACGCCCGCCGGCTGGGCGGCGATGGCGCGGCTCGGCGCGGCGCTCGGCTAGCGATCGTCGTTCGGCCACGCCTCGCGCAAGCGGTCGCGCGTGGCGTGCAGGTGCTCGGGGACGACCTTGATGTCCGCGAGGACGGGCATGAAGTTCGTGTCACCGTCCCAGCGCGGGACGACGTGCTCGTGGAGGTGGCCCGAGATCGAGCCGCCCGCGACCCGGCCGAGGTTCCAGCCGACGTTGAAGGCATCCGGCGAATAGACCCGGCGCAGCGCCGCGATCGCCCGCGTCGTGAGGACGTGGATCTCCGCCGCCTCCTCCGGCGCGAGCTCTCGGAGCTCCCCGACGTGGCGCAGCGTCGCGACCATCAGGTGCCCCGACGAGTACGGGAACTTGTTCAGCAGCACGAACGCGCGCTCGCCGCGGGTGACGAGCAGGCTGTCGGCGCCGAGATCGCCCGCCGCCTCCGCGCAGAAGACGCACCCTTCCTGGCTGCCGGCCTCGCCGATGTACTCGAGGCGCCACGGCGCCCAGATCGGTCTCGTCACCCGCCCATCCTCGCATCACCGCTCTTCCACGCGTCGATCCTCGCACATGCGCTTGCGGCCGCAGTATGCTCGGCCGGCTGCGGCGACCCCCCGGAGGAGGGATGCCGTGGCCCACCCGTTCGTCGAGAGCCCGAACGCGACCGAGACGACGGGCCGCGCGATCGACCTCGTCGTGATCCACACGATGGAGATCGCTGAGCGTGCCGGCGCGGCGACGATCTGCGCGCGGTGGTTCGCGAGCCCGGTCTCGAAGGTCTCCGCCCATTACTGCGTCGACGCGCTCGGGATCGTGCACTGCGTGCGCGAGAAGGACATCGCCTGGCATGCCAGGGGCGGCAACGCGCATTCCCTCGGCGTCGAGCTCGCCGGCTTCGCGCGGCAGACGGCGCGCGAGTGGGCCGACGACTACTCGACGGCCGTCCTGGCACGCGCGTCGCGCCTCGTCGCAGACCTCTGCCTGCGCTGGCGGATCCCGCCTCGGTGGCTCGTGGCCGGCGACCTCCTCGCGGGACGGCGCGGCATCACGGGGCACTCCGAAGTCAGCCGGGCGTACGGCAAGAGCGACCACTGGTACCCTGGTCCCGGCTTCCCGGTCGAGACGTTGCTCGACCGCGTGCGCCTGGCCCAGCAGGCCGAGCTGTCCCGTCTCAGCGCGCGAGCGTGACCTTCGCGAGCCCGTGCGGCGAGTCCGGGTCGAGGCCGCGCGCGCGCGCGAGCGCCCAGGCGAAGAGCTGGCCGGGCATCACGGAGAGGAGGGGGAGAGGAGCGCCACGCTCGGCGACGGAACCGGGACGCAGTACGAGGCGCCCGTGATCGCGGAGGCCGCGGTGCCGCTCGCAACGAGTGTCGCGCCCATCTCCCTCGCGCGCGCGGCGGCCTCCTGCACCGGCGCGAGCGTAGCGTCGGTCGAGGCGATCGCCCACACCGGGAAGAGCGGGTCGAGGGCGGCCACCGGCCCGTGCGCGAGGTCGGTGGCGGTCAGCGGCTCGGCCGCGACGCGGCACGTCTCGAGCAGCTTCAACGCGATCTCGCGCGCCGTCGCGAACTCGACGCCGCGCCCGATCACGAACATCCGGCCCGTGCGCCCGGCTCGGCGCCGGCCTCAGCCGGCGACACGCGTCTCTCCACCCACGAGCGTGCGCACGACGGCGAGCGCGTCGTCGAGCACGACGACGTCCGCCCGAGCGCCCGGCGCAAGCCGTCCCAGACGGGGGTCGCCGAGGATGCCTGTGGGCACGCTCGTCGCCGCCTCGAGCGCGCGCTCGAGCGGGACGTCCACCGCGACGAGGTTCCGCACCGCCTCGATCATCGTCAGCGTGCTCCCCGCGAGGGTGCCGTCCTCGCTGCGCACGACGTCGTCCGCCACCACGATCCCGATCTCCCCGAGCGCGTACGTCCCGTCGCCGAGACCGGCGCCGGCGATGGCGTCGGTGACGAGCGACAGCCGGCCGGGGGCGACACGCCACAGCAGACGCACGATGTCGGGGTCGAGGTGGACGCCGTCGACGATCGCCTGGAGGACGACGTCGGACCGCACGAGGGCGGCGCCGACGATGCCGGGATCGCGGTGGGCGAGCGGACGCATGGCGTTGAAGACGTGCGTCACGGCGCGGACGCCGCGGTCGAAGGCCGCGTGCGCCTCGGCCGCCGTCGCGTTCGTGTGCCCGAGCGAGACGACAACGCCGCGCGCGTGGAGGAGGTCAACCAGCTCGAGCGCACCGGGAAGCTCCGGCGCGAGCGTCACGAGGCGGACGCGCCCGGCGGCGAGCAGTCGCTCGAGCAGCGCCGAATCGGGGTCGCGGCGGGCGGCGAGACGGTGCGTGCCGAGCCGCGCAGGTGAGAGGAACGGCCCTTCGAGGTGCACACCGAGGAGCCGCGGCCCCGGGGCGCGCTCGGGAACGGACGCGATCGCGGCGACGAGGTCGGGCTCGTCGGAGGAGATCAGCGTGGGGAGGTACGCGGTGACCCCGGTCTCGAGGAGGGCCTCGCCGGCGCGCTTGAACCCGTCGGCGTCGGTGCCGAGGAAGTCGACCCCCGCGAAGCCGTTCACCTGCAGGTCGACGAAGCCGTGTACCGCGATACCGCGGCCGACGCCGCCGAGGCCGACTGCCCGGATGTGACCGCCGTCGATCGCCACGTCGCCCGGGACGAGGCGTCCGTCGACGAGCGCGGCCTCGACACCGAGCCTCATGGCGTAGGGCCCTTCCGGACGGCGCCAGACGCCTCCAGGCGCCTGCCGGCGGCGGCCGCATCGATCCCGGCGGGCAGCATCACGATTGCCGCCTCCCGTCCGCGGCGCCGGTCGCGAGGCCGACGACACCACGGACCCTGGCGCGGAGCATGCCGTTCGTGCCGACGAGGTCGACCATGAGGTTCGCGAACCTCCTTGCTGCGGATGGTTCAAGCCGGACGCCGAGATTAACGGCATCACGCCGGCGTGGCCCGTCGTATTCGGGCGGTGCCACCTCACCCACAGGCTGACCGGCGTGATCCCGAGGTGCCTCACGTTGGCCCTGCCGGATGCCGCGTGACGCTCGCCGTCGTGGTCTGCCGGCGCTGGTCAGCGGGGGCCTGTGAGGGCGCCGAGCCCGGGGCTCAGCTTCGCCGCCGGACAGGCGCCCCAGTAGCCGCGGCGCGCGGCGCGTGCCTCGTCGGCGGCGTCCAGCAGGTCGCCGGCGTAGCGGCCCCGCTCGTTGCGGAAGAAGTACGGGGACGCCGCACCCTCGCGGACGAGCTCGACGTTGACGTTCTCGCCCCGGACGAACACGTACCGGAGCAGACGGCCGTACCTGTCGCGGTCGTCGAGCGCCGGATCGGCCGCAAGGGTCACGGCTGTCCCCTTTGGCACCAGCACGATCAGCGCGTCCAGTGCAGGTCGGCCGTAGCAGTCGGTCTCGAGCTCGGGCGCGTCGATCTGGACGAGGCGCACCTTCGCGCCGCTCGTCAGGGTCAGCGTGTCGCCGTCGTTGACCCACTCGACGACTGCCGTGGTGTCGCCGGTGGTCGTGCTCGAGCTCTCGGAGCCCTGGCAGCCCGCCGCGAGCACGGCGACGAGCATGAGCAGGATCAGTCGCTCGGCACCCACACGAGCCGTGTCTCGAGGACGCGCACGTCGGTCGCCTCGAGCCGGATCGCGAGCGTGTCGACCTCGGCGGCGGTCGCCCTCCAGCGCTCGTCGATCTCGGAGACCGCGTCGAGGATCTCCTGCTCGAGCTGGGCGAGGTCGTCGGTCGTCGCCTCGACCTTCTCCTCGGCGCTCTCACGGCGCTCGGTCGTGCGGGCCGTCATTCCGCGACGGGACGCGGCTCCGCCGATCGCGCTCGCCATCGAGCGTGCGCTGCGACGGCCGCCGAAGAGCGCCCCGAGCACGGCGCCCGCGCCCGCGATCAGCTCGGTTGCCTGCCGGGTCCGCGTATCGGTGTCGAGCTCCTCGACGCGCCGCTGCGCTTGCGCCAGCGCCGCGTTCAGGCGGTCGCGCTTCGACTCGAGACGATCCCTGAGCTTTGCCGCTTCCGCATCGGCGCGTTCCTGCGCGGCCGCGTCGCAGCGCTTCGCGAAGTCGTCGGCCGACTCGCCGGGGCGGGAGACGAGCTTCAGTGAGCGGTTGCGCTGCAGCTCGAGCGGCCGGCGGTCGACGAGGTGCCGCCGGATGTCCCTGGCGGCCGCGGCGAAGAACCCGTCCTCGGCTACGGGCGCCCGGGGGAGGACGAATGCGGCCCCAGCAGGGGGCGCCGTCCCGAAGTCACGCTCGTCGTAGTCCACCTGCGTCTCGCTCTCGAGGTCGAGACCGGTGTCGAGCGGGCCGTAGACGGCCTCGAACTCCTCCTGCTCGTCCACGTCGGCGGCTCGCTCGTCGTAGCGGAGCGAGACGCGGGCGGCGAGGAACGCCCGCAGCCGCGTCGAGCCTGCCGTCGCGCCGACGACCGAAGCCCAGGCAGCGGCCGGGTCGAGGTACGACACCGCGACGCCCGCCGCGACCGGCGGGGGGATGGGCGTCTCGTCTGCACCGAGCTGGAGAGCCGCGGGTGAGACGGGGGCCTCCGGTGCCGGTGGAGTCGTCGCCCCCGGCATGGGCGGCGCCGCAGGCGCCGCTTCAGGCGCCGGCTGCAACCGGTCGATCTGCTCCCTGGTGAGCGGCCCTCGGAGATAGGACATCGCCCACCGCGTTCCGAGCAGGCGCGGCGCCGACGACTTCGCGGAGACGAGCAGGAACTGCCGCTTGCCGAGGCGGCCGATAGCCCGGTCGAGCTCGGCGACGTCCGTCGTCCCCGCCGCGGAGCGGAGGCCTTCGAGCACGCGTGCCTTGTCGTTCTCCGTCTGCAGCCGCCCGACGAGCCACGTACCGGCGTTCGACATCGCCTTGTAGTCGAGGTCGACCGGGTTCTGGGTCGAGAGCACGAGCCCGAGCCCGAAGGCGCGGCCCTGTTTGAAGATCGTGAGGATCGGCTTCTTCGGGGGCGGCGAGGCGCTCGGCGGGAGGTAGCCGAACACCTCGTCCATGTACGCGAGCGCGCGCAGGTCGGGCGTGCCCTCCTGGCTGCGCATCCAGGTGACGAGCTTCGAGAAGACGAGGGTGACGACGAACTGCCGCTCCTGCTCGGAGAGGTGCGCCAGGTAGATCACGGCGCAGCGCGGCTTCCCGTCCGGCGTGAAGAGGAGCGCCTGCGGGTCGAGCGGCTGTCCCCTTCCCCAGGCCGCGAAGGTGGGAGAGGCGACGAGCGCGTTCAGCGTGAACGCGAGCTTCGTCCGGTCGTCGGGCGGGAAGAACTGGTCGATCTCGAGGACGCCCAGCTTGCGCATCGGCGGCTTCTGGATCTCGCCGATCAGCGTGCCCAGGTCGAGATCGCGTCCCGAGCGCCAGGCGTTCTCGATCAGGTTCGAGAGCAGGACGTGCTCCCGGCTGGAGAGCGGGTCCGCGGCGATCGCGACGAGCCCGAGCAAGCTCGTCACCGTCCCCTCGATCTCGTCCCGGAGCGCCTCGGCGTCCGTGTCCCACGAGAGCGCCGGCGCCTTCAGCGAGCCGACGACGTTGAGCGGCACGCCCGCGGTCGAGCCGGGCGTGTAGATCGTCACGTCGCCGGCGTCCTTCAGGGCCTGGAGCCGCTCGGGCCCGATCCCGGTCGCGGCCAGCCCCTCGCGCCAGATCGTCGCCTGCTTCGCCGCGTGCTCGTCGACGGGCACTCCGGCCGCCTGCGCGTCCGCCTCGCTCACCCAAGGACGGAAGCTGGCGGGCTGGAGGTCGGGGAAGACGAGGGCGAGGTTCGTCATGTCGCCCTTCGGGTCGAGCACGAGCGTCGGGATCCCGGCGAGGCGCGCCTCCTCGAGCAGGACGACCGCGAGACCCGTCTTGCCGGAGCCGGTCATGCCCGTGACGACGCCGTGGGTCGTCAGGTCGCTCGAGCCGATGACGACCTCGTCGGCTCCCGCCTTGCCCGTCTCGGGGTCGATCGCGTACCCGATGTGGAAGGAGCCGCGGTCCGGCATCGGCCCGCAGTCTAGAGTCAGCCCCGTGCTCGACGCGCTCAAGGTCGACCCAGGCGAGGAGGCGCGGATCGCCGAGCGCTCGACCGACGACCGGCTCGGCCACGACAAGGACGACGGCGAGGAACGGCTCGACCGGCTCGTCGAGCGCATCGACGAGCTCCAGTACCGTCTCTACGCGGAGGACCGCCGGAGCCTCCTGCTCGTCCTGCAGGGGCTCGACGCGTCGGGGAAGGACGGCGTCGTCCGCCGCGTGTTCGACGGCGTCAACCCAACCGGCGTCACGGTCGCGTCGTTCAAGGCGCCGGTGGGGGCCGAGCTCCAGCACGACTACCTCTGGCGGATCCACGCGGCGCTCCCGCATCGCGGCACGATCGGCGTCTTCAACCGCTCCCACTACGAGGACGTCGTCGCGGTGCGGATGGTCGGGATCGCGCCGGAGCAGGTCTGGCGGCCGCGTTACGAGCACATCCGGGCCTTCGAGCGGATGCTCGTCGACGAGGGCACGACGATCGTCAAGGTCTTCCTCAACGTCTCGCGCGAGGAGCAACGCAAGCGGTTCCAGGAGCGGATCGACGATCCGCGGAAGCGCTGGAAGTTCCGCCGCGACGACCTCCGGGTACGCGAGCGCTTCGACGACTGGGTCGCCGCGTGGGAGGAGGCGGTGAGCGAGACCTCGACCACATGGGCGCCCTGGTACGTCGTCCCGGCCGACCGCAACTGGGTCAAGGCGCTCGCCGTCGCGGAGCTCGTCGCCGGCACGCTCGAGCAGCTCGACCCGAGGCTGCCCGAGCCCGAGGAGGGCATCGAGGGCCTCAGGATCGAATAAGGGCGGCTCACGCCGCCCCTCTCGGGGAGGGTGCCGCGACGTCGGAATCGCCGCCATGGATTCCGACGTCGCGGTCTCGGGGAGAGAGCTAGAGCAGGATCCTGGCCGCGAGCTCGGGTGGGCAGCCGCGGCGCACGAGCTTCACCGCCTCGTGCAGGTCGACCTCGACGTTCGCGGCCAGCACGGCGGCCGCATCGAGGTCGAAGCCGGATCTGCAGAGGGCATCGAAGCGCCAGGCGAGCACCTCTGCCGCCTCGTCGGTGCGAAGGCCCTCGAACTGGGCGGCTGTCATCAGATTCCCCCTCTCCCGAGGGCCGCCCTCACCATCCGACCCTCGTCCGACATGGCCTGAGCATCGGCGGTCGGCGCCGCGTCGCTCTTCCCCCGCGAGACGAGACCTGCCTAGCCGTTCGGGTGGGTGCGGATCCGGCCGGCCGGCCGAGCAGTGGTCGCGCCTGGCCGGGCCGGAGATCGAGCGCTCCGGGCGTGTCGGACGACTCGGTTCGCCTAGAGCCAGCGCTTCCAGCGGAAGAAGCCGAGCATCCCGCCCAGCGTCAGGACGAGCGCGGCGATGATCACCCAGAACGCGTCGTGCGTGTTCTCGCCGGGGTAGAGGACGTTCATCCCGAAGATGCCCGTGATCAGCGTCAGGGGCAGCATGGTCGCGCTGATCACGGTGAGGAGCAGGAGCACGCTGTTCTGCCGGTGCGAGATCACCGACTCGTTCGTCGACTCGAGCGCCTCGACGACCTCCTTGTAGTTGTCGAGCTGGTCCCAGATGCGCTCGACGGCATCGTTGATGTCGTCGAAGTAGAGCTCGAGCTCCTCCGGCAGGAACCGCGCCACGCGTCGCTCGAGCACCCTGAGCGTCGAGCGCTCCGGCTTGATCACCTTGCGGTAGGAGATGATCTCCTGCTTCGCGTTCGAGATGTCGCGAACGACGTCCTCGGCGGCGCCCTCGAACATGTCGTCCTCGATCCGGTCGAGCTTGTGGCCGATCTTGTCGAGGATCGGGAAGCAGTAGTCGAACAGGTCGTCGAGCACCTCGTAGAGCAGGCGCCCGGAGCCCTTCGCGAACAGCTGCTCGCGGAAGGCCTCGTCCGTCTCGCAGCGCCCGAAGAGGCGCGTGACCGGCAGGAGCTCCCGCGTGGGGAGCGTGACGAGGTAATCCTCGCCGATGAAGATGTCGAGCTCGGCCGCGTTGAGCCGCTGGACGGCCTTGTCGAAGACGGGGAAGTGCAGGACGGCGAACAGGTACCGCTCGTCCTCGTAGTCGTCCACCTTCGGCCGCTGGCGCTTCGAGACGATGTCCTCGACGTCCAGCGGATGCCAGCCGAAGCGCTCGGCGAGCGCCTGGGCGGTGTCGAGGTCCGGCGTGACCGCGTTGACCCAGGTGAGGCCGGCGGCGGTGAGCTCAGCGACCTGCGGCGCGCGCGCGACGACGTCCGCTGGGCGCGGCCGGATGCTCCTGCGGATGCGGGGCAGGCTCGGCACGGGGACTGAGCGGATCGTCGGTCGCTGGCGTCATGTTCGCCAGTCTACTCCCGGCGCCTGCGCCCGCCGGTCAGGCGGCCTGGGCAGCCGGCGTCCGTCGGATTGCCGCCGGAATCGCGCGCTCGAGCGCGATCGAGAGGACGGAGCCCAGCAGACAGAGCGCAGCCCACACGAGCCACGTCCCGAACGGGCTGACCGAGAGCAGGAACCCGCCGACGGCCGGGCCGGCAGCGAACCCGACCTGCCAGGAGAGGGCCGAGAGGGCCATGTAGCGGCCGAGGAGACGCGGCTCCGCGAGGTCGCTCACGAGGGGCGCCTGGACGGTGCCGTGGATGCATTCCCCGATTGCGAACGCTCCGAGCACCGCCGCGAGCAGGATCGCCGCGGTCGTGCCTTCGAGGCTCCGGCCGACGAGCGACACGGCGACCCAGCACGCTGCCCACAGCAGGCCGAGCAGCGCGAGCATCCGCATTCGCCGATGGCCTTCCGAGAGCTTCGCGATGGGCAGTTGGGTGAGCACGATCACGACGGTGTTGACGAAGAAGATGACGCCGATCGCGTTCTCGGTGACGCCGACCTCGTTCTTCGCGAAGACCGGCAGCAGCTCGAAGCCCGACATGCCGGCGAAGATGAACAGCGTGTTCAACCCTACGAACGCGACGAACGCACGGTGCCGGAGGACGTCGCGGTAGCTGCCGGCGCCGCTTCCGCGCCCGCCGGCCGGGGTCTCCGGCTCGGGAACCGCCACGAGGAGCACGCCGAGGTAGACGAGGAACGTCGCGGCGTCCAGCACGAAGAGCGCGAAGAACGTCCCCGGACGGGCGGCGTCGGCGATCAGCCCGCCGGCGAGCGCACCGAGGCCGATCCCGAGATTCATCATGACGCGCTGCATCGCGAACGTCGCGTGCCGCCGGTCGGGGGGTGAGAGCTCGGCGAGCAATGTCGACTGCGCCGGCCAGAAGAACGCGTTCCCGAGCCCGGTGGCCCCGGCGGCGAGGAATCCCTGCCACGGCTCGTGGACGAGAGCGAAGGACCCGTATCCGGCGGTGAGGACGACGAGCGACCACGCGAGCACGGTGCGGCCCCCGAACCGGTCGACGAGCGTCCCGGCGAGCGGCCCGAGCACGATCGCGACGAGAGCGTTCGTGGCCACGACGAGACCCGCGACGCCCAGCCCGACATCCCGCACGTTGTGGAGGTAGATGAAGAGGAAGGGGATCAGCATCCCGTTCCCGAACGCGCTCACGAGCCCGCCGAGCTGGAGCGTGTGGACAGACCGTGGCAGCTGTGGGTCGAGGTTGCGGAGGAGGCGGCTCACCGGCGGAAGGTACCGCCGCGCCCCCCGAGTCGCCGGTTGGGCTGCTGCCGTGGCGTTGTTCGACGAGCTGCATCGGGCGGTCGAGGATGCGCTACCTCGCCGGCCGGGTGCTCGAGGTCCTGAGCGCCACGACGTGGGAGCGGGCGCTACGCCCGATTCCAGCGGCCCGGACGGCCGGATCGAGTGGCTCCGCCTCGGCGGTCGCGTCATGCAGCCGCGGCGCTGACGGGGCTGCGGCGGTCTTCCCGCACCGCCCGGGACCGCGCCCGGAAAGTGTGCCAACTCTGTGCCAATCGGCCTCGCGCACTTTCGCCCGGGCTGACAACACGGTATCAGGGATGGAGTCCCGTTCCTCCATCCGATCGGAGCCTCATGCGCAGAGCCACTGCCCCTCTCGTCTTCGCCCTCCTCGCCGCGGTCGGCGCTCTCGCCGTACCGTCCGCCCGCAGCGCCTCGCCGGACCTGGTCGTCAGCCAGGTCTTCGCCGGGGGCGGCAACACCGGCGCGCCGTTCGCGAACGACTTCGTCGAGCTGTTCAACCGCGGCTCGACCGCGGTCGACGTCGGCGGCTGGACGGTCCAGTACGCATCCTCCGGGAGTGCCACGTGGCAGGTGACCACGCTTTCGGGCTCGATTGCCCCGGGGCGGCACTACCTCGTCCAGCTCGCGGGCGGCTCGGTCGGCGCGGCGCTGCCGACGCCGGACGCGACGGGGGCCTCGAACCTCGCCGTCTCGGGCGGCAAGGTCGCGGTGGCCCGCGACGCGACGCCGCTCGCCTGCGGTGCCACCGCGGGGAGCTGCGCTTCCGTTGCCGCCATCGCCGACCTCGTCGGCTACGGCACGGCGGCGGACTACGAGGGCAGCGGTGCCGCGCCCGCCATCGACAACACGACCGCGGCGACCCGCGCCGGCGACGGCTGCGTGGATACCGACGCCAACGCGAGCGACCTCACCGCCGCGACGCCCGCGCCGCGGAACAGCGCGAGCCCGGTCGTCACCTGCGGGGCTACGCCTCCCCCGCCGGGCGGCGTCTCGCAGAGCGCGACCGTCGACGTCGACATCCAGTCGGTCCTCTCGATCGCCCTCGAGCGCTCGGCCGTGAGCTTCGGCAACGCGACCACCGGCTCGACGCCGACGCCGGTGTCCGAGCGCGTCACGGTCGTCTCGAACAACGCGACCGGCTACGCGGTGACCGTCCACCGCAGCGCGTTCCTCCCGGCCGACCTGCCGCTCGGCGTCGCAGGCACGGCTCCGGCCGGCGGCCAGATCGGCCCCGCGCTCGTGGGAGGCGCGATTGCCGGCATCCCGGTCGCCCCTGCCGCCGACCTGCTCGTCGGCACGACGAGCGCTCGCAGCGCCGACGCCGGCGACGTGTGGGCCACGAGCCTCGGCTTCACGGGGCCGCTGCCGGCCGTCCCCGCGGGGCGCTACACGGCGGCCGTCACGTTTACGGTGATCGGTCGATGAGGCGCGCGGCGGGCCTCGCTCTCCTCGCGCTCGCGCTCGTGCTCGTGCCCGCTCACGCGGGCGCGAGCACGACCCGGCCCTCGCTCGGGCTCTCGGCGATGCCGGCCCGCGTGGCCCTGCTCGGGTCGGGCGAAGCGGCGGTGCGCGTCGCGAACCCGGAACGCGCGGCGGTCGTGGTGGACGTCGGCCGGGCCGGCTTCGCGCTCGACCTTCGCGGCCGGCCGCGGGTCGTTCCGCGCCGCGGGCCGCGGGCCGCGACGTCGTGGCTGTCCGTGCGGCCTGCGCGCTTCGTGCTCCCGGCCGGCGCCAGTCGCTCGCTCACCGTATCGTCGCGCGTACCGCGACGGGCCGAGCCCGGCGACCATGACGCGCTCGTGCTGCTCACGACCCGCCCGCTGCGCGGCGCGGCGGGCGTCGCGGTGCGGATGCGGGTCGGCGTCGTCGTCGTGGTGCGGGCCCCCGGTGCGGTGGTGCGCCGGCTGGCGGTACAGACGTTACGGGTTCGTCGCGCGCGGCGAGCCCGGGTCCTCGAGATCGGGATCGCGAACCGCGGCAACGTGACGGAGACGCTCGGGCGAGGGAGCCTGCGGATCGTCGTGCGCCGGAGGGGCAGGCAGACGAGCCTGCGGGCAGAGCCTCGCGTGCTCCGGCCGCGCACGCGCGGCATCGTCCAGGTCCGGTACGCGGGCCGGCTCAAGGGGTGGGTGACGGCGCGCGTGCGGATCGGGCCGGAGCCGAGTCGGCCCGCGGTGACGCGTACGTTCCGCCTCGAGCTGTGACGAGAGGCCGGCAGGGTACTACGTTTCGTAGTACCGGTCGCACCGACGCTCTTCGCTGTCGTGTTACGTGCAATCGCAGCGCTCGTTTCGATGCGACGATGATCTCGGTCGCTCCCGATCGAGGAACCGCGGTCGAGCGCTCTGCGTCAAAGCCCCAGAAGCTGTGATTGCCGCCTTCTCGTAACAGCCACGACGGACATCGAGTCGCCGGCATCAGTGCGCCCGGCAGGAATCGAACCTGCGACCTCGCGCTCCGGAGGCGCGCGCTCTATCCCCTGAGCTACGGGCGCGGGGAGGCCCCAGTGTAGACGAGGGCGGTCCCGGCCTCCGCCCCGCTAGGCTCGCTCCACGATGGAGGTGCGCGCCGAGATCGTCCGCCTGGGCCTCGCGGAGACGTTCGTCATCAGCCGCGAATCGCAGGACTGGGCAGACGTCGTCCACGTCACCCTCCGCCACGGCGAGGTCGAGGGTCGCGGCGAAGCCGCGCCGATCGAGCGGTACGGCGAGACGGCCGAGTCGGCGCTCGCGTTCCTCGAGCGCCACGGCGGCCTCGTCGGTGACGACCCGTTCGCGCTCGAGGGGATCGGTAACCGGCTCGGTGAGATCGACGGTGAGCAGGCTGCGAAGGCGGCGCTCGACGCGGCGCTCCACGACCTCCAGGGAAGCTCCTCGGCATCCCCGTCAACCGGCTGCTCGGCCTCCCGCGCGCGGGCCCGCCGACCTCGTGGACCGTGTGGCTCGGCGACCCGGACGACATGGCCCGTCGCGCCGCCGAGGCCGCCCCGCGGTTCCGGCGTCTCAAGCTCAAGCTCGGCGGGGGCGACGGCCTGGACGTCGAGCGCGTCCGCGCGGTGCGTGCCGTGACGGACCTTCCCCTGATGGTGGACGTCAACGAGTGGTGGACGCTCGACGAGGCGCTCGACGCCTGCGGAGAGCTCGCCGCGCTCGGCGTCGAGTACGTCGAGCAGCCCCCTCCGCGAGGGCGACGCGGGCGGCGCCGAGCTCCGCCGGCGGGCACCGCTGCCGATCTACGTCGACGAGGACTGCCACACGCTCGCCGACGTCGCCAGGTGCCACGAGGTCGCGCACGGCATCAACATCAAGCTCGCGAAGTCGGGCGGGATCCGCGAGGCGCTCCGTATGGTGCACGCGGCACGCGCGCTCGGGCTCGGCGTGATGCTCGGCTGCATGGTCGAGTCCGGGCTCGGTATTGCCGCCGGATGCGCCGTAGCCCCACTCTGTGACCACGTCGACCTCGACGGGAACCTGCTGCTCGCGCGCGACCCCGCGCCGGGGCCGTCGTTCGTCGACGGCGTCCAGGTCGCTTCCGGGGAGCCGGGGCTTGGCTGCGGGTGAGCGGACGCTGATCCTCGCCGAGGGATTCTCGGCCGACCGGCACTACGGCAAGACGATGCACGGCGTCCTGCGCTACCGGCGCGAGGACGTCGTCGCGATCCTCGACTCGGTTCGTGCGGGGGAGAGCGAAGCGGGAGTCCCGATCGTCGCGGACGTCGAATCCGCCCTCGCGTTCGGGCCGGAGGTTGCGATCGTCGGCGTTGCGACTCAAGGCGGGCGCTTCCCTCCGGCCTGGCGTGACCTCCTGCGGCGGTGCATCGCGGGCGGCCTCTCGATCGAGAACGGCCTCCACGAGATGCTCGGCGACGACCCGGAGCTGCGCCCCCTGGCCGACGAGGCGGCCGTCGAGCTCCGCGACCTGCGCCGGCCGCCTGCGGGTCTCGACTGCGCGACGGGGGCGAACCTCGAGGTCGACGCCCGCATCGTGCTCACGGTCGGCTCCGACTGCGCGATCGGGAAGATGACCGTCTCGCTCGAGCTCGACCGCGCGGCGCGCAAGCGCGGGATCGCGTCGCTCTTCGTGCCCACCGGGCAGACCGGCATCGCGATCGCGGGCTGGGGGATCGCGGTGGACGCCGTCGTGGCGGATTTCGTCTCGGGCGCCGCCGAGCGGCTCGTGGTCGAGGGGCGGAGGCGGGGCGGCGAGCTTCTCTGGGTGGAGGGCCAGGGATCCCTCGTGCATCCGGCGTACTCGGGCGTCACGCTCGGGCTCTTCCACGGCTCCGTGCCGCACGCGCTCGTCCTCTGTCACCGAGCGGGCTCCACCGAGATCGAAGGCTCGCCCGGTCACCCGATCCCGCCGCTCGCCGAGCTCGTCGCGCTGCACGAGCGGAGCTCGCTGCCGCGCAGGCCGGCCCGCGTCGTCGCGCTCGCGCTCAACACCGCAGGGATCGACGCCGCCGCCGCGCGGGCGGCGATCGACGCGGCCGCCTCCGAGACGGGGCTCCCCGCCGGAGACCCCGTGCGCGACGGCGCCGAGGCGCTGCTCGACGAGGTGCTCGAGAGGCTTTCGTGATCGTGTAGCATCCCGGCCCGCTCCATCGGAAGCGTTTGCGGCGACGACAACACGAGGGGGTCTGCGGCGGGTGAGGAGGACGTGGGGGACCGGACGCGCGCGTGCGCTGGCGGCCGTGCTCGTGGTCGCGCTCTGCGGCACCGGCCGCGCCGGCGCCGCGGACGTCGGCGCGAACGACGACACCGGCAAGTTCGCCGCCGACGGCGGCGTGGCGTTCTACGCGCAGATGGCCGCTCTCGGTCTCCGGCAAGCCGTGGTCACGGTGCGCTGGCAGCCGAGCGACCCGCTCGCGCTCGCGGAGCGGCCACTCCTCGACCTGACCGTCTCCGCCGCCAGAGCAGCCGGTCTCGAGGTCGTCCTCGCAACGTACCCGTACCCGCCCCGTGAGGTGCAAGCCGGGCTCGCGCGACCCGAGGCGTTCGGCGCCTGGCTGGGCGAGCTTGCGCGCCGCTACGTCGAGGTGCGGCAGTTCGTCGTCGGCAACGAGCCGAACCAGCCGGCCTTCTGGCGGCCGCAGCTCTCGTCCGGGGCGCAGCTCTCGGCCCGGGCGTTCGGGCCGCTCCTCGCCGCGGGGTACGACGCCCTGAAGTCCGTCGACCCGACCCTGACCGTCGTCGGCGTCGGCCTCTCCCCGCGGGGCAACGACCGCCCGAGCGCGAAGAGCAATGTCTCGACGTCACCCGTACGGTTCCTCGCGGCGCTCGGTGCCTGGTACCGCTCGAGCGGCCGCACCGAGCCGCTGATGGACGGGCTCAGCTTCCATCCGTACCCGAATGCCGCCACCGACCCGCTGGACCGTGGCTATCCCTGGCCGAACGCCGGCTTCGTCAACCTCGACCGGATCAAGCAGGCGGTCTGGGACGCGTTCGCGGGGACGCCGCAGCCGACGACGGTGGACGGCCTGAAGCTGTATCTCGACGAGGTCGGCTGGCAGGTCGACACGACCGGGCGGGACGGTTACGTCGGCACGGAGAACGTCCCTGTCACGACCGAGGAGGCTCAGGCGCGTGCCTACGGCGAGCTCGTGCGCCGCGCGGCCTGCGACCCGGACATCGCCCAGGTGAACGTCTTCGGATTCCGCGACGACGCCCTGCGGACGGGCTTCCAGGCAGGCCTCGTCCGCATCGACGGGAGTGCACGGCCCTCCGCCGACGCTGTGCGGGAGGCCATCGCCGGCGCGCCGTGTCTCGCGGGGGCGGTCGCGTCGTGGCGGCCGGCGCGTAGCGTCGCCGGTGCCAGGCCCGTCGTCCGTGTGAGCCCGACCGGCGTCCGGGTCGATCTCACCGCCGCCGAGGCGGCCTCGGCACGGGTGTGCCTCCTGCCCGGTACGCACACCGCCTCGGGCGCGCGGCGCGTGCTGGCGGCGCACGGCGCGCGCACCGTCGCGTGCACGTCTGCCACGGTCGCGCAGAACCGCTGGACGCGGGTACAGCTTTCGCGCACGGCCGGGCGACACACCGTCGCGGTGAGGCTCGCCGCGGAGACGAACCCAGCACGCGCCACGACGGCCATCCGGCCGGTTCGCTGAGAGGGACGCGCACGCGCGGGAGCCGGCCTTGACACCGAACACATGTTCTGCCAGACTGGCGAACACATGTTCGTCCCGGCGCTCATCGTCCGCATCCTCCTCGTTGCGCTCGCCGTGCTCCTGCTCTGGGCGTCGTTCGCGGGCGAGTCGGGCGCCGGCGGTCCCGAGCGCAGCTACCGCGTGAAGCCCGGCGATACGCTGTGGTCGATCGCGGAGCGGACGTTCCCCGGCGACCCGCGTGAGGGCGTCTGGGAGCTGCGAACGCGCAACGAGCTCGATTCCGCGACCATCGTGCCCGGACAGGTGCTCGTCCTTCCCTCGTAGGGGCTCGGCTCCCTGCCGTCACCGGGCGCCCGGGCTACGATCCGCGCGCGTGGACCTCGACCTCGTCTTCCTCGGCACGGCCGCGTCCGCGCCCACGGCAGCCCGAGGGATGCCCGCGATCCTCGTCCGCCGCAGCGGGGACAGGCTCCTCTTCGACTGCGGCGAGGGGACGCAGCGACAGCTGCTCCGCTCCGACGTCGGCCTCGTCGACCTCGAGCAGGTCTTCCTGACCCACCTCCACGCCGACCACGTGCTCGGCCTCCCGGGAATGCTGAAGTCGTTCGGCCTCCGGGGCCGCGAGCTTCCGCTCACGGTGTACGGCCCCCGCGGCACGCGGGCGCTCCTCGGCGCGCTCGGCGTGATCGTCGGGCGAGTCGGGTACCCGCTCGACGTCCGCGAGCTCGACGTGGGCGAGACGCTCGCGCGCGACGGATACGCGATCGAGGCCTTCGCGGTCTCCCACGGCGTCTCCGCGCTCGGGTACGCGTTGCACGAGGGCGAGCGGCCGGGGCGCTTCGACGCCGAGGCCGCCGATGCGCTCGGCGTCCCGAACGGCCCCGCGCGCGGCGCCCTGCAACGCGGCGAGCCGGTCTCGCTCCCAGACGGGCGGACCGTCGATCCGGCGGACGTCGTCGGGCCCGCACGCCGCGGGCGGCGCCTCGTCCTCACGGGAGACACGGCGCCCGCCGCATCGGTCGTCGAGGCCGCCACGGGTGCCGACGTCCTCGTGCACGAGGCGACGTTCCTCGCCGACGAGCGCGCGCGCGCGAGAGAGACCGGCCACTCGACGGCGGGAGAAGCGGCCCTCGTCGCCCGCGAGGGGGATGTCGGCCTGCTCGTGCTCACCCACATCTCGGCCCGGTACCCGCCGTCGGAGATCCTCGAGGAGGCGCGCCAGCTGTTTCCGCGCACCGTGGTCCCGCGCGACTTCGACGTGGTCCAGATCCCCCTGCCGGAGCGTGGCGCGCCCGAGCTCGTGGCGCGAGGCGCGAGGCGCGGGCGGGCGACGGAAACGGTAGGGTCCGGAACGTGAGCGAGCTGGTCCAGCTGGCGGTTGCCGGCAGCGTCGACGAGGCCGAGGAGCTCCAGGCGCTGCTCACGCGCGCGGGTATCGAAGCGACGCTCGAGGGCGCGGTGGAGGAGGATCCGGAGGCTCACGGCGACGTCCCGGTGCGCGTGCTCGTCGTCGCGGACGAGCTCGACGCCGCGCGCGATGCGATCGAGGCGCTCACCGAGCCGGACGACGAGCTTCCCGGCTAGCCGGGCTCACGATCGTGGCGTGAAGACGATCGTGGTCGTGCCCGCGTAGCCCGGGTTCTCGAGCTGGAAGACGCACGGCCGTGATCCGTCGGCGTACGGCGGCGCGGGGACGTGGTGGGTGAGGGCCGCGCCGCTCGGCGTCTCGAGCCGACCCACGTCGAACCCGTCGACTCGCGCGAGCACCGGATCCCCGGACTTCCCGAGGACGGTGACGTCGAGCGAGCCGTGCTCGCACGCGTAGACGGTGACGGTGGCCGTGCCGGTGAAGTCGCCGTTCGGCAGGAAGCCCTCTGTACGGAGCACGGCCGTCACCGGCTGGTCGGGACGCCACGCCGCAAGCCCGTGCGCCTCGCTGTCGCCGGCCTGCCGCTCGGCGACCCTCTCGCCGGCAAGGTGGACGGTCGAGGGCGCGATCACGAGCGGCCGCTCGAGGGCGGTTCCGTCCGGCGTTCGGAGCACGCCGTCCGGGCCGACCGCCACCGGCGTCGTCACCGGTGGGAAGGGCGTCGTCGCGGGGACGAGCCGGAGCACCTCGCCGACCGCGCGGTTCCAGAAGATCGTTCGTGCCGTCGCCGTCCAGAGCCGGTCGCCCGTGACGAGCAGCGCGGCGTCGCGCATCCCCGCCTCGTCGAGCCAGGAGGGAGCCTGCGTGCCGATCGCCACGCGCTGCTCGTGCGCGGAGGCATCGACGATGCGTCGCCCGGAGTCGACCGAGAGCAGGCCGAGCCCGACACCCACGACGAGAGCCGCCATCCAGGCGAATCGGCGCGGCACGAGCAGCACGAGCGCGCCGGCGACGAGCGCGCCCGCGACCAACGCGGTGCGCGCATCGCTCGCGCCGAGCGCCGACAGCGCCGCCGGCGTGAACGTGTTGGGCAGCGTCTCGGCAGACGCGAGCTGCGTCACGGGCACGAGCACGGCTCCTGCGACGACGAGCCCCAGCACCGGCAGGACGACGAACGGCGCGCGCGGCGCGCCACGCGTGATCCACGCGCCCAGGCCGATCGCGAGCGGCGGCAGCGCCGTGACGAGGTAACGCTCGGCGACCGTGCCGACGAACGCGGCGGAGAAGAGCCCGACCTGCAGAACGAGCAGCGCGACGTAGGCGAGACTCGTCGCCACGAAGGCTCGGAGCGCCGGGTCGCGATCCCGCCTCGAGAACACCGTCCACGCGAGCGCGGCGGTTGCGAGGACCGTAACCCCGAGGCCGAGCACGGCGAGGTCGAACGCGTGCCAGGCGACCTCGTCGAGCCGGTCGCCCTTCGCCGCCCCGGCTTCCCCGACGGGCGTGTAGGCGCCGAGCAGGCGCCGCGACGAGAGGTCGCCGCCCGCCGCGAGGATGACCGCGGCCACGATCGCGGTCGCCGCGACCGCGAATGCCGCAAACCAGAGCAGCGGCCGGAGCCGACCGCGGTCGCGTGCCGCGAGCGAGTCGAGCACGGCGGCGAGGAGGAACGCGGGGAGCAGGACGAGCGCCTGGAGGCGGACGGCGGCAGCGGCCGTCGCCCACGCGACGAAGACGCCGTAGCGCCACATCGACGGCTCCTCGAGCGCGCGCGCCAGCATCAGCAGAGCGGCGGTGACCACCGTCAGCGTCAGCGGCTCGGTCATCAGGAAGCCGGCGTAGTGGAGGGCGGGTGCCGCGAGCACGAGCGCCGCGGCGGCGAGCGCCCATCCGGTCGAGGCGATCCGGCGCGCCCATGCGTACGTCGGCACGGCGACGAGTGACATCGCGAGCGCCTGCAGGAGCTGGGCCCAGCGGATGCCGTCGGCGAGGTCGGAGGCTGCGGCGAGCGGTGCGCCGATCACAACCGGGGTGAGAAGGCTGTAGTAGGGCGAGGGGAGCGTCCGCAGCGTCAGCGTCCCGTGCGACCACAGCCCCTCGCCGAGCATCCCGTAGACCACCTCGTCGGGGACGATCCACGGCGTCGTGAACGCCTGCGCCGCGGCGAAGCGGATCGCGGTCGAGAGGATCACGAGCCCGGCCACGACGAGCGCGGCGCGCGAAACGCGGTGCGAGCGTGGGGCACCCGGGCTGGCCGTCTCCGAGCCGGTCACGGGAGGGATCCTGGCGATTTCTGGTGTGCAACGTGTGAACGGGGCCTCGGCACGTCCGAATCTCTCCTAGGCGCGTCTGCCGGACGGAAGTCCGGCAGACGCGGCCGCTAGACTCGCCTCGTCCCTTTAAGCCGGTCCAGGGAGGCCGGGAAGGAGCAGGCCATGCACACCGACGCACCCGCGCGCGACGACGCGCGCGAGATCCTCGACGCAGACGCGCTGGCACGCACGCTCGCGCGACTCGCGCACGAGCTGATCGAACGGAACGACGAGCTCGAGGAGCTCGCGCTCGTCGGCATCCATACACGCGGCGCCCCGCTCGCGCGGCGCCTCGCGGCGCTCGTCGCCGAGCGCAGCGGCGTCGAGCCGGCGCTCGGCACCGTCGACATCTCGTTCCACCGCGACGACGTCCTCGTCCGGGGCGGCGCGGCGCCGCTGCGCGTGCAGCCGGTCGTCCGGGGCACCGAGCTCGGCTTCCCACTCGAGGGCCGGACGTGCGTGCTCGTCGACGACGTCCTCTTCACCGGCAGGACGATCCGTGCCGCGATCGACGCGCTCCTCGACTACGGTCGCCCCGACCGCGTCCAGCTCGCCGTCCTGATCGACCGTGGCCATCGGGAGCTCCCGATCCGGCCGGACTACGTCGGCAAGAACCTCCCGACGGCTCTCGCCGAGCGCGTCCGCGTCGAGCTCGACGAGATCGACGGGCAGGACCGTGTGCTGCTCGAGCTCGGGGACGAGGGGAGAAGCGATGGGTGACTCCCGCCGCCATCTGCTCGCGGTCGGAGACCTGGCGCGCGAGGACGCCGAGCGGATCCTCGACACCGCGCGGGCCCTCGAGCGCTCGCTCGACCGGGAGGTCAAGAAGCTTCCGACGCTCCGCGGCCGGCTCGTCGTGAACCTCTTCTACGAGTCGTCGACGCGGACACTCTCGAGCTTCGAGCTCGCGGCGAAGCGGCTCTCCGCCGACACGATGGTGCTCCGCGCCGTGGGCTCGTCGGTGGACAAGGGCGAGTCGCTCCGCGACACGGCGCTGACCCTCGCCGCCTACGACCCGGACGTGATCGTGATCCGCCATCCGCACATCGGCGCGCCCAGGCTCGTCGCCGCCGCGACCGACGCCCGCGTGGTCAACGCGGGTGACGGGAAGCACCAGCACCCGACGCAGGCGCTGCTCGACCTCCACACGATCCGTGACGCGCTCGGGCGCCTCGAGGGCGTCAGCGTCGCGATCGTCGGCGACGTGCTCCACTCGCGGGTCGCCCGGTCGCTCGTCGAGGCGCTCGTCCTCGTCGGCGCAGAGCCCGTCCTCGTCGCTCCGCCGACCCTCCTGCCTCGTGGGATCGAGGCGATCGGGGCGGCCGTGAGCCACACGGTCGACGTCGTCGCCGACGTCGACGTCGTCTACGTCCTGCGCATGCAGGCCGAGCGGATGGAGGCCGCGTACGTCCCGTCGCTGCGAGAGTACACCGCCCTGTACGGGATTACGCCCGACCGCGTCCGGCCGGGGCAGGTGGTGATGCATCCCGGACCGATGAACCGCGGCGTCGAGATCGACGCGCGTGTCGCCGACTCGGGCGCGTCGCTCGTCACGGAGCAGGTGCGCTCGGGCCTCGTCGTCCGGATGGCGGTCCTCTACGACCTGCTCACCGCGCCGGGCCTGCACGTGGCCGCGGTACCCGAGCTGGAGGTGGCTTGATGCTGTCCTCGAGGAACGGCCGGGCCGACTCGCTGACGCTCCGCGCGCACGTTCTCGACCCCGTCTCGGGGCTCGACGGCCCGGCGGCGGTGACCGTCGAGGAGGGCGTCGTGACGGCGGTCGAGAGCGTCGCCGCCGCACCGGAGGGACTGCTCCTCGCGCCCGCCTTCGTCGACCCGCACGTCCACCTGCGGGTTCCGGGGCGGGAGGACGAGGAGACGATTGCGTCGGGCACCGCGGCGGCGGCGGCAGGCGGCTACTGCGCGATCGTCGCGATGCCGAACACCGACCCCGTCGTCGACACCGCGCCCGTGCTGCAGGCGCTCGTCGAGAGCGCACGCGAGGAGGCGGTGATCCCGACCGGCTTCACCGCGGCCATCTCGAAGGGCCAACGCGGGCAGGAGCTGACCGAGATGGCGGAGCTCGCGCGCGCGGGCGCGATCGCCTTCACGGACGACGGACGGCCGGTCGCGTCGGCCGGCTTGATGCGCCGCGCGCTCGCGTACAGCGCCGTCGCCGACCGGCCGCTGGCGCTCCATTGCGAGGAGCCGACGCTCTCCCAGGGCGGGCAGATGCACGAGGGCGAGGTGGCCGCCGCGCTGGGTCTGGCGGGCTGGCCGTCCGTCGCCGAGAGCCTGATGGTCGAGCGGGACCTTGCGCTCGCCGCCTACGAGGGCCGCCCGGTCCACCTGCAGCACCTCTCGGCGCGCGAATCGGTCGCTGCCGTGCGGCGTGCCCGTCACGCCGGAGTGCGCGTCAGCGCGGAGGCGAGCCCGCACCACCTCTGCGCGACCGACGAGCTCGTGCGTACGCTCGACGCGAACGTGAAGATGAACCCGCCACTTCGCACCGAGGACGACCGGCGCGCGCTCGTCGACGGACTCCTCGACGGCACGATCGACTGCATCGCGACCGACCACGCGCCGCACGCCCGGCACGAGAAGGACGTCCCGTTCGAAGAGGCGCCATTCGGTGTGACGGGGCTCGAGACGGCGTTCGCTGCGCTCAACACGTTCCTCGTCCGGACGCGCGAGGTGCCGCTCGCGACGGTGCTCGAGCGGCTTTCCGCAGGCCCCGCGCGCGCGCTCGGCCTGCCCGTCCCCGCGATCGCGGTCGGCGAGCCCGCAAACCTCGTCCTGCTCGACCTCGGGGCCGAATGGACGGTGCGCGAAGACGGCTTCCGCTCGCGCTCGGCGAACTCCTGGCTCCTCGGGCGGACGCTCGTCGGTGCGGTCGTGAAGACCGTCGCCGCGGGCCGGGTGGTGTTCGCCGCGTGAGGAGCAGGCGGTCGAGCGAGGGCACCGGCCGCCAGGCTCCGGAGCGGCGCCGGCGTCGTGCCGGGCACGCAGCCACCTTCGCCGCCGACTCGTCCGGAGCCGACGCGTGACGGCCCGCGCGACGGGCTACCTGTTGCTCGAGGACGGCGCCCTCCTTCCGGGTCGTTCCGTCGCGGCCGAGGGGACGGCGTTCGGCGAGGTCGTCTTCACGACGGGGATGACCGGCTACCAGGAGACCGTCACCGACCCGAGCTACGCAGGGCAGCTCGTCTGCTTCACCGCCCCGATGATCGGCAACTACGGCGTCGCCGACACGCGGCTCGAGTCGGAGTCCCCGCACGCCCGCTCCGTCCTCATGCGCCGTCTGGGCGGCGAGGACTGGGCGCTCTGGCTCGCGGAGCGCGGTATCGTCGCGCTGGACGAGATCGACACGCGAGCGCTCACGCTGCGGCTACGGAGCGGCGGAGCGATGCGCGGGGTCGTCGTCTCCGACGAGAAGGCGCTCGCCGCAGCCGACGCGCTCGACCGGGTGCTCGCGCAGCCGACCATGGAGGGGGCCGCGCTGGTGGCGGACGTCTCGACCCCGGCTCCGTACGTCTACAGCGACGCTGGCGAAACCCGAGTCGCCGTCGTCGACTACGGCCTCAAGCGCTCGATCCTGCGGCGGCTCGCGGCCGCGGGCGCTGCGGTCACCGTCTATCCGCACGTCTGCGATCCGGACGACCTCGCCTCCCACGACGGCGTCGTCCTCTCGAACGGCCCCGGCGACCCGGCGCCGCTCGTCGAGGAGACCCGCGTCGTGCGCGAGACGCTCGGCCGCGTACCGATGCTCGGGATCTGCCTCGGACACCAGCTGATGGGGCTTGCGACCGGCCACGAGACGACGAAGCTGCCCTTCGGGCATCGCGGCGCGAACCACCCCGTGCTCGACCGGCGGACGGGACGCGTGCTCGTCACGAGCCAGAACCACGGCTTCGCCGTCGTCCCCTCCGAGCGGGCAGAGGCGACCCACGTGTCGCTCTACGACGGCACCATCGAGGGCTTCGACTTCCCCGATCTCCGCGCGAGGTCCGTGCAGTTCCATCCCGAGGCAGGGCCCGGCCCGCACGACGCGTGGCCGATCCTGGAGCACTGGGTCGACGAGCTGAGGTCCTCCTGATGCCCGCCCGCCGCGACCTCCGCTCGATCTGCGTGATCGGCTCGGGGCCGATCGTGATCGGCCAGGCGTGCGAGTTCGACTACGCCGGCTGCCAGGCGCTCAAGGTGCTGCGCGAGGACGGGTACCGGACGATCGTCGTGAACTCGAACCCGGCGACGATCATGACCGACCCGGGCTTCGCCGACCGGACGTACATCGAGCCGCTCGACCTCGAGGGCGTCGCCGACGTCCTGCGGCGCGAGCGGCCGGACGCGCTGCTACCGACGCTCGGCGGCCAGACGGCGCTCAACCTCGCGATCGAGCTCGACGCCGCCGGGGTGCTCGGGGAGCTGGGGGTCGAGCTGCTCGGCGCCCGCGTCGACGTCATCCGCCGCGCCGAGGACCGGCAGCTCTTCCGCGAGGCGGTGCAGAGCTGCGGGCTGGCGGTGCCGGAGTCGCGCATCGTCGAGTCGCTCGCCGATCTCGACGGTGTCCCGGTTCCCGCCGTCGTTCGCCCCGCGTTCACCCTTGGGGGTCACGGGGGAGGCTTCGCGGACGATCTCGCCTCGCTCGAGCGCCAGGTGGAGCGAGGCCTGAGCGAGTCGCCGATCGGGCAGGTCCTGGTCGAGGAGTCGATCCGGGGCTGGGACGAGTTCGAGCTCGAGGTGATCCGCGACCGCGCCGACAACGTCGTGGTCGTCTGCTCGATCGAGAACCTCGACCCGATGGGCGTCCACACGGGTGACTCCGTCACGGTGGCGCCGCAGATGACGCTCTCCGACGAGTCATACCAGGAGCTCCGAGACGCGGCCGCCGCGGTGATCCGCGCGGTCGGCGTCGAAACGGGTGGCTCGAACATCCAGTTCGCGCGGCACCGGGACACGGGTGAGTTGCGCGTGATCGAGATGAACCCCCGCGTCTCGCGCTCGTCGGCGCTCGCGTCGAAGGCGACCGGCTACCCGATCGCGAAGGTGGCGGCGAAGCTCGCGGTCGGCTACACGCTCGACGAGATCCCGAACGACCTCACGAAGACGACGCCGGCGAGCTTCGAGCCGACGCTCGACTACGTGGTCGTCAAGTTCCCGCGGTTCGCGTTCGAGAAGTTCCCGGGCGCCGACACGACGCTCGGCACGCAGATGAAGTCGGTCGGCGAGGCGATGGGCATCGGGCGCACCTTCAGCGAGGCGTTCCTCAAGGCGTTCGGCTCGCGCGAGCTCGATCCCGGCTCGCCGACGCCGTGGGCGACGATCGACGATCTCCCGGAGGGGCTGCACCCGTGGTTCGTCGGAGAGCTCGAGGCCGCGAAGCGAGAGCTGCGCACGGGTGACATCCGGCGCGCGAAGCGGGCGGGGTGGGGCGACGACTCGATCGGGGCGGCGTGGGGTACGTCGGGTGACGACGTACGTCGCACCCGGTACGCGCGCGGCATCAAGCCCGCCTACCGGCGCGTCGACTCGTGCGGCGGCGAGGTGGAGGCCGGCTCGAACTACCTGTACTCCACCTGGGGCGAGGAGGACGAGGGGCCGCCCGTCTCGACGAAGCCGCGTGTCGTCATCCTGGGCTCGGGGCCGAACCGGATCGGCCAGGGGATCGAGTTCGACTACTGCTGCGTCCACGCCGTGCAGACGTTCCGCTCGCTCGGCTACGAGGCGGTGATGGTGAACTGCAACCCGGAGACCGTCTCGACCGACTACGACATCTCGGACCGCCTCTATTTCGAGCCCCTCTCGCCCGAGGAGGTGCTCGCGGTCCTCGATCGCGAGCGGCCGGTCGGCGTCGTCACCCAGTTTGGCGGTCAAACGCCGCTACGCCTCGCGCGGCACATCGAGGCCGCCGGCTACCGCATCCTCGGCACACCGCATGCGGCGATCGACCTCGCGGAGGACCGGGAGCAGTTCGGCGCGCTCGCGCGCGAGCTCGGCGTGCGGTGCCCCCGTGGGCCACCGTGGAGGGCGCCGGCGAGGCGCTCGCCGCGGCGCGCGAGATCGGCTACCCCGTGCTCGTGCGGCCCTCGTACGTCCTCGGCGGGCGCGCGATGCGGATCTGCGACGGCGAGGACGACCTCGAGAGCGCGATGGCGGCTGTCAGCGGCCCGGTTCTGATCGACCGCTTCGTCGAGAACGCGATCGAGATCGACGTCGACGCGCTCTGCGACGGCACCGACGTGTTCGTCGGCGCCGTCATGCAGCACGTCGAGGAGGCGGGCGTCCATTCCGGCGACTCGTCGTGCGTCCTGCCCGCGCAGTCGCTGACCCTCGCGAACGCGCTCGAGGTGGAGCACGTCGTCAGGCGCCTCGGGCCGGCGCTCGGCGTCGTCGGCCTGCTGAACGTGCAGCTCGCGATCGCCGACCAGACGGTGTACGTCCTCGAGGCGAATCCCCGTGCGTCGCGCACGGTCCCGTTCGCGAGCAAGGCGACCGGCGTCAACCTCGTCGAGGCCGCGTGTCGCCTCGCCCACGGCGACAGGCTCGCCGACCTCGGCCTGGCTCAGCCGCGGCCCACGGAGGTGAGCGTGAAGGCCGCCGTCCTGCCGTTCGCGCGCTTTCCCGGGGCCGACCCGGTGCTCGGCCCGGAGATGCGCTCGACGGGTGAGGTCATGGCGACCGCGTCCGATCTCCCGACGGCGTTCGCGAAGGCCGAGCGCGCCGCCGGGCGGCCGCTGCCGACGTCCGGGGTCGCGTTCCTCTCCGTCCGCGACGGCGACAAGGCGAGCGTCGCGCCAATCGCGGCTGCGTTGGCGGGCCTCGGGTTCGAGCTCGTCGCGACGACGGGCACGGCGCGGACGCTCCGTGCGGCGGGGCTGGAGGTCGACGAGGTCGGCAAGGTCGCCGCTGCCGAGCCGGGTGAGCCGACGGTGGTCGACCTGATCCGCGAGCGCCGCTGCAACCTGGTCGTCAACACGCCGCAGGGCTCCGGCGCGCGCGCGGACGGCTACCTGATCCGCGAGGCCTCGCTCGTCGCCCGCGTACCGTGCATCACGACCGTCTCGGGCGCCGCGGCCGCCGTCCACGCCATCGCGAACGCCCGCGCCGAGGCGACGCTGTCGTTGCAGGAGCGGATCGCGACCGTCTCCGCCGCGGCCGTCTCCGCCTCCGGCGGATCCGGCTAGGCCTGATGCAGACGGAACGAGTCGAGGTCGTCGCAAACGAGGGGGTCGGACCGTACCGGTTGCTCAGGCTGAGGCGTTCCCGGCTTCAGCCGGGAACGCCTGGGCAGTTCTTCATGCTCGAGGCGCCGGGGCGGGTGCTGCCGCGTCCCTTCTCGCTGTCTCTCGCCCCGACGCGCGAGCTCGGGTTCCTGGTCGAGGCGATCGGTCCCGGGACCCGCGCGATCGCGCGGCTCGAGGCGGGCGAGGAGATACGTGTCACGGGACCGCTCGGGAACGGATTCGACCTCTCCGTGCGGCGTCCGCTCCTCGTCGGCGGCGGGATCGGCGTCGCTCCGTTCCCCTATCTCTCCGAGCGGCTCAACGGCCCGCCGGCGCTGCTCGGGTTCCGCACGGCGCACCACGCGGAGGCCGCGGCGCTCGTTCCGAACGCCGAGGTGGTGCTCGACCCGACGCTCGTGACGGACGCCTTGCCCGACGACCCGGGCGACGTGCTCGCCTGCGGGCCGGCGCCGATGCTCGACGCGCTCGAAGGACTTGTGCCCGGCGCGCAACTCGCCCGCGAGGCACCGATGGCCTGCGGCTACGGGGCATGCTACGGCTGCGTCGTCGAGCGGGACGGATGGTACGTCCGCCTCTGTGTCGAGGGACCGGTGGTGCGCGCAGGCGACGGGGCGGTGTAGCGCTTGGGCGTCCCGCTCCTCAATGCCTCGGGCTGTCTCGACCCGCTCACCGCGCCCGAGGTCGCTCGCTCCCTCGACGTCGTCGTCACGAAGACGATCACGCCGCTGCCGCGGCGCGGAAACCCGCCGGTCCGCATCGCCGAGGTGGAGCACGGGATGCTCAACTCGATCGGCCTGCAAGGGCCAGGCATCGACGTCTTCGTCGACGACCATCTTCCCCGGCTCGCCGCGCTCGGCGTCGACCTGTGGGTCTCGGTCGGCGGCTTCTCGGCGGAGGACTTCGCGCGTTGCTGCGAGCGCCTCGACGGCGACGAGCGCGTGTCGGCGATCGAGCTGAATCTCTCGTGCCCGAACGTCGAGGAGGCTCCGGAGACCGCCGCCGAGCTCGTCGCGGCCGCGCGGGCGGCGACGACGAAGACGCTCTATGCGAAGCTCTCGCCGGCGCAGTGGGACATCGCAGCCTCGGCCACGGCAGCGGTCGCCGCGGGCGCCGACGGCCTCTCGCTCGTCAACGCGCTCCGGGGCCTCGCGCTCGACGAGCGGACGCTGCAACCCCGCCTCGCGCTCGCGGTGGGCGGCTACACGGGGCCCGGCCTCCGGCCGGTCGCGCTCGCGTGCGTGTATGCGTGCGCGGCTGCGGTGGACGTGCCGATCGTCGGAATGGGCGGCGTCGTCTCCGGTCGGGACGCGCTCGAGCTCGTCGCAGCCGGGGCGAGCGCGGTCGCGCTCGGGACGGTGCTGTTCGCCGATCCGCTCGCGCCGGGGCGCATTCGGGCAGAGCTGGGAGCCGAAGCGGCGGCGCGCGGCTTCGCCGACATCGCCAACCCTAGCTCACCGCTTGTTGTCCGAACTGGAAAAAACCTGCAAACGGACGAAAACGATACGGCTTGATTCGCCGCGAGAGCTTGCTAGACTCGGCGCCTCAATGGTCACGTCGAAGACGCATGCCCAGGCACCCGCCCGGTCGCTCGACCAGCGGATGGAAGCCTTGCAGCGTGCGAACGACATCCGTGTCCGGCGTGCACAGCTGAAGAAGGACCTGAAAGAGGGGCGCGTCCAGATCGAGGCGATCCTCCTCGACCCGCCGGAGTACGTCTCGACGGCGAAGGTCTTCGACATGCTGATGGCGGTGCCGAAGTTCGGGCGCGTGAAGGCTGCGCGGCTTCTCAACCAGTGCCGCATCAGCCAGTCGAAGACCGTCGGCGGGCTCTCCGAGCGCCAGCGCGCCGAGCTCGTCAATCTGTTCAACCATCGGTGACCTCCGGCTCCGCCGGCGAGCAGCGGTCGCCCCGGTGGGAGTCGTGAGGCCGGTTTTCGTCGTCACCGGCCCTCCGGAGCCGGGAAGGGAACGCTGATCCGGAGGCTCCTCGAGCGGCTGCCGCAGCTCGAAGTGGCGATCTCGGCGACCACCCGCCCGCTCCGCACCGGGGAGGAGAACGGGCGCGAGTACTGGTTCCTGAGCGACGCGGAGTTCAGTTTGCGGGTCGCACGCGGTGAGTTCCTCGAGTGGGTCGAGTACGTGTCGCGCAGGCGCTACGGCACCCTCCGCTCGGAGATCGACCGGATCGCGGCGACCGGCCGTGCGTGCGTGCTCGAGCTCGAGCTCGAGGGCGCGCTCCACGTCCAGGAGGAGGTCGCAGGCGCCTGCACGATCTTCATCTCGGCCGACGTGGACGAGCTCGAACGGCGTCTGCGCGAGCGCGCGACCGAGTCGACCGGCGAGATCGAGGATCGGATCACGCTCGCCCGTCTCCAGCTCGAGCAGGCGCACCGCTTCCGCTACATGGTGCGAAACGACGACGTGACCCGCGCGGGCGAGGTGCTCGCCGCGATCGTCGAACGGGAGCTCACCCTCTCGTGCGTGGGGTCGCCCGTCCCGGGCGAGCTCCAGGCCGACCGCTCGTAGCCGGTCGCAGGTACCATGCGCCGTCGATGATCGAGCCCCGTATCGACGAGCTCCTTTCGCACACTGCCACCGAGACGGATCCTCCGTCGCGGTATGCGCTCGTGATCATGGCCGCGAAGAGGGCCCGTCAGATCAACAACTACCACCACCAGCTCGGCGAAGGCCTCGGGCTGGAGGACGCGCCGCCGCCGCTCGTCGAGTCTCGCTCGAAGAACTACCTGACGATGGCGATGGAGGAGATCTCCCGCGGCAAGCTCACCTTCGCGTACGACGCGCAGTAGGGCGTCGGAGCGCGATCCCCTGGTCCGCTTCGCGGACAGGTGCGGGTGGGAGCTGGGGAAACCTCCCGGCTTCCCCAGACCTGGTCCGCTTGGCGGACAGGTGGCTACGCCACCGGCACAATGTGCTCGTGGCACGGATCCTCGTGGGGGTCACCGGCGGCATCGCGGCTTACAAGGCCTGCGAGCTCGTACGGCTGCTCGTGAGCGCCGGCCACGACGTGACGCCGATCACCACCCGCGGCGCCGAGCGGTTCGTCACCGCGGACACCTTCTGGGCGCTCGCGCGCAAGCAGCCGCCGGCCGACCCCTACCCACATCTCCAGCACGCCGACCTGCTCGTCGTCGCCCCGCTCACGGCCCACACGCTCGCCCGGCTCGCCCACGGGCTCGCCGACGACCTCCTCGGCGAGACGGCGCTCGCGCACCGCGGCCCGCTCCTCGTCGCGCCGGCGATGAACACGGCGATGTGGGAGCACCCTGCGACGCAGGCGAACCTCGCCTTGCTCGTCGAACGCGGGGCCGACGTCGTCGGCCCGGACGACGGCGAGCTCGCGGAGGGGCTCGTCGGGCCGGGGCGGATGGCCGAGCCCGCGGAGATCGCCCGGCGTGTCGCGGTGGCACTCGCGGCGACGGTCCCGAGCGGGCCGCTGGCCGGCAGGGACGTCCTCGTCACCGCCGGCGGCACCCGGGAGCCGCTCGACGCAGTACGGTTCGTCGGCAACCGCTCGTCGGGCCGCATGGGCACCGCCCTCGCCGCCGCGGCACGGGGGCGTGGGGCGCGGGTGACCCTCCTCGGCGCGAACCTGCAGGTGGCGGTTCCCCCCGGGGTCGAGCTGGTACCGACTCCCACGGCCGCCGATCTGCGGCGCGAGGCGCTCGCCCGCGCGGACGCAGACGTGATCCTGATGGCCGCCGCGGTCTCCGACTACCGGCCCGCCGAGCCCCGGACGGACAAGCGCGCGAAGAGCTCGGAGCCGTGGACGGTCGACCTCGTGCCGACCACGGACGTCGCGCGGGCACTCGGCGCGCAACGCCGCGAGGGGCAGGTGCTCGTGGCCTTCGGCGCCGAGAGCGGGGAGGAGGGCCTCGCCCGGAAGCGGGCGATGCTGACCGACAAGAACGTCGATCTCGTCGTCTACAACGACGTGGGGCGGAACGACATCGGCTTCGAGAGCGCGGAGAACGAGGTCGTCCTCGTCACGCGCGACGGCGAGCGCACGGTGCCGAAGGCTGCGAAGCCGGCGATCGCGGAGGCGATCCTCGACGAGGTCGAGCGGCTCCTCGGCCCGGGCTCGTGAGCGAGCGCGCGGAGCTGCGGCCGGTCGGGAGCGACGTCGAGGCCGCGGCCGACCTGGCCGCGCGCGTCGTCGACAACCTCGCCGCCGCGGTCCATGCGCCGGCAGAGACGCTTCGGCTGCCGCTGCTCTGTCTCCTCGCCGAAGGCCACGTGCTCGTCGAGGACGTCCCCGGGGTCGGCAAGACCATGCTCGCGAAGGCGCTCGCCCGCTCGCTCGATCTCGCCTTCCGGCGCGTGCAGTTCACGCCGGACCTCCTCCCCGCCGACGTCACCGGGATCAACGTCTTCGACCGCCAGAGCGGGACCTTCCGGTTCAGACCGGGACCCGTGTTCGCGAACGTCGTCCTCGTCGACGAGGTCAATCGCGCGTCGCCGAAGACACAGTCGGCGCTGCTCGAGGCGATGCAGGAGACGCAGGTCACCGTGGACGGCGTCACCCATGCGCTCGAGCGCCCTTTCCTCGTGATCGCGACGCAGAACCCGCTCGAATACGAGGGCACGTATCCGCTCCCCGAGGCGCAGCTCGACCGCTTCGCCGTGCGGATGACGATCGGCTACCCGCCGCACGCCGAGGAGGCGCGGATGCTCGCCGAGCAGACGACCGAGCCTCCACTCGACACGCTCCTCCCGGTCACCGGTCACGCGGAGGTCGTGCGCGCGATCGACGCCGCGCGCGCGGTGCACGTCGAGGAGTCCGTCACGCGGTTCGTCGTGGCCGTTCTCCGGCAGACGCGCGCGAACGACCGGCTCGCGCTCGGCGGAAGTCCGCGGTCGGGGATCGCGCTCCTGCGCCTCGCGAAGGCGCGCGCGCTCGTCGAGCGCCGTGACTTCGTCGTGCCAGAGGACGTGCTCGCGCTCGCCGTCCCCGTGCTCGCCCACCGTCTGATCCTCGCGCCCGAGGCGCGCGCGACGGGCGCCACGGCCGAGGACGTCGTCGCCGAGGCGCTCGCGGCGACCCCGACGCCGGTATGAGTCGTCTCGGCGGCACGGGCGCACTGGCCGCCGGTGTCCTCGTCGGAGCGTGGCTCGTGGGCTCGACAGCACTCGTCGTGCTCGGTGTCGGCCTCGCCCTCGCGGCGCTCGCGGCGCGGGCCTGGAGACGCGTCGCCGCCGCGGGGCTCGGTGTCGAGCGGATCCCGGTGGGCGGTGCTCCCGTGGAGGGCGAGACGCTCCGGCTGGAGGTCGAGGCACGTGGCCGCCGATGGCTCGCGTCGCGTCTGGTCTGGCACGAGCGGGTCGGCGTTCTCGGTGAGCAGGCCGCCGTGGTGGGACGGCGCGGCCGGGCGACGCTCGCCCTCCACGACGTCCCGCGCGGGCGGTACGTGCTCGGGCCGGGCCGGCTGACGGCCGCCGATCCACTCGGGCTCGGTCGGGTCGAGGTTGCCGTCGAGGGGTCGGCGGCCGTCACCGTGCGCCCGCGGGTTCCCGAGTTCGACACACTCTTCACCGACGGTGGGACGTGGGGAGAGGGGGGCCGGCGCGCGGTCGCGCGGAGACCGAGCGGTCTCGAGCCGCACGGCGTGCGCGAGTACGCGGAGGGCGAGCCGCTCCGCGCCGTCCACTGGCCGACGTCGGCACGCCGGGGTGAGCTGATGGTGCGCGAGCTCGACGACACACCGCGAGAGAGCGTCGCCGTCGTCCTCGACGTCGAGGCGTCGTCGGTCGCCGGACCGCACGGCGACTCGAGCCTCGACGACGCCGTCCGTGCCGCGGCGGGGCTGCTTCGCGCGCACGCGCTGCGCTCGCGGAACGTCGTCCTCGCGATCGCGGCGCCCGAGCCCGTCGTGCACCGCCTGCGGAGCCTCGGCGAGGACTGGGAGCTCGCGCTCGACACGCTCGCGGCAGCCGAGCCCGTGCCGGGAGCGCCGCTACGGGAGCTCGTCGCCCCGCGCGGCCCGCTCGCGTCGATCCCCGAGGTCGTGGTCGTGACGGCGCGGCCCGAGGTCGTCGTCGACGCGCTCGTCGCGCGCGCGGCGGTAGGGCGGTCGAGCGCGATCGTCGCGGTCGACGCGCCCACTTACGCGGGGCGGCCGCTCGCGGCGGCCTCTCCCACGCTCCTGCGTCTCTCCGGCGCCCGCATCGGCGTCGCCGTCGTCCGCCACAGCTGCTCCCTCCCCGAGGCGCTCGGAGGGATCCGGGCGAGGGCCGGCGTTGGCTGAGGCGCGGATCTTCCGGCGCATGCTCGCAGCGCTTCCGGCGGTCGCGCTCGTGATGTATGCCTGGACGCTCCTCGAGGTGCCGCCGGCCGCGCCCGCGTTCGTCGCGTGCGCCGCACTCGCCCTCGCCCCGGCCGCCGCGAGCCGCGCGCGGCATCGCCTCGCGGCGGTTCCCGTCGCGGCGGCCGCCGCGCTAGCGGTGGCGTTCGGGACATGGCCGGACGACGCGCTCGGGGATGCCTGGGAGGGGCTGCGCAACGCGCCCGCCGTGCAGGCGCCGTTCGATCCGGTCGCGTTCCCCGCCCTTCACGGCCTCGTGGTCGTCGCCGCGTTCGCGCTCGCGCTCGTCGCCGCGCTCGGTGCGGCCTGGGGGCGGCCATGGGCTCTCGCCGGGGCGGTCGCGGCCGGCGTCGGCTTCCCGGCAGTGCTGCTCGAGGACGCACACGCCCTCCCCCTGGGGCTGCTCGCGCTCGGCTCCGTCCTCTGGGCGTCGCTCGCGCTCGGGGCGACGGACGTGCGCCGAGGCATCGCCGGAGCCGTTCTCGGCGCGGGGCTCGTCGCCGTCACGGCGGGAGTCGCGCTCGCGGGGCTGTCGCCCGGCGCCGGCAGGGTCGACTGGCGGGGCTGGGACCCCTTCGCCGGTGCCGGGTCGGGCAACATCCGATTTCTCTGGGACGCGAGCTACTCCGGCATCGACTTCCCGCTGCGGCCGACCGTGATGCTGCGGATCCGGGCGCCCGCCCGCGCCGAGTACTGGCGGGTCTCGACCCTCGAGACCTTCGTCGGCGACCGCTGGATCGAGAACCTCTACCCGGCGGGAGACGGGATCGCGCGCGGGCGCCTTCCGGCCGATCCCCTGGTCCCCGACAGGGACCGGCGCCCAGGAAGCTGGCTCGAGCAGAAGGTGACGGTCGTCGGCCTGAACGACGAGCGCGTTCCCGCGGCCACCGAGCCGGCGCTGATCGACGCGCCGACGCTCGGTCGCGTCTCGTTCCTGCAGGGTGGCGTGGTGCGCGCGAGACGGTCGTTGCGGCGCGGAGAGGAGTACACCGTCTGGAGCCATGCGCCGCGGCCGACCCCGCGGCAGCTCGCGGCCTCACCCGCCCGGTACCCACCCGCCGCGGACCGCTACCTCGGGCTCTGGACGACGCAGCTCCCTCCGTTCGGGGCCCGTGACCGCGAGGCGCGGGTCGAGCGCGTGTTCCAGGATGACCGCTACGCCCCGCTGCGTCCGTACCGGCCGCTCTGGGAGGAAGCACGGAAGCTCACGGCTAGCGCGCGGTCGCCGTACGAGGCGACGCTCCTGCTCGAGCGCTGGTTCCGCGACCGCGGCGGCTTTCGCTACGAGGAGCATCCGCCGCCGACCGCGTCCGGGAACCCGCCGCTCGTCGACTTCGTCGAGGTGACGCGCGCCGGTTACTGCCAGCACTACGCCGGGGCGATGGCGCTGATGCTGCGGATGATCGGCGTGCCCGCGCGCGTCGCCGTCGGCTTCACCGCGGGGCGCTGGGATGCCGGGGTCTGGACCGTGACCGACCATCAGGCCCATGCCTGGGTGGAGGCGTGGTTCGCGGGGTACGGGTGGCTCGCGTTCGACCCGACACCGGGTCGCGGCACGCTCTCGGCGGTCTACACGCTCGCGTCGGATTCCGCAGACGCCGTCCGTGCCCTCGGCACGGGGCGGTTCCTCGACTTCACACCGTCCCCGGTGACGCCCGACGCTCGCACGGCACCGGTCGTCGAAGCTCCCGCGCGTGGCACCGCGATCCCGTGGTGGCTCGTCGCGGCGATCTGCACCCCGCCGGCCGCGGCGGCTGCTGTCGTGGCCTCGAAGCGGGCTCGCCGTGCGCGACGGCTGGGCCGGGGCGATCCCCGCCTGCTCGCGGCCGGTGTGCGGGCCGAGCTCGTCTCCGCGCTCGTCGACCGCGGGGCGGACGTCGAGCGCGACGCGACGCCCACCGAGCTTCGGCGCGAGACCGAGCGCGTGCTGCGCGTCCCGGCGGGGCCGCTCGCCGCGGCGCTCGCCGAGGCCCGCTACGGCCCCGCGGTGCGAGCGCGGGCCGCGTCGGTGCGGGCGCGGGCCGAGCTCCTGCGGATCCTCGCCGCCGCGACGGCGCGCGAGCGTCCGGGCGATCGCCTGCGCGCCGCGCTCTCGCTGCGCTCTCTCCGTTCCGCAAACACTCCGTGAGCGACGCCTACGATCACTTCCAGCAGGGGCGGGCGCATCTGCGTGGCGGCATGCCCGCCCAGGCGACCGTCGCGCTCGAGAAGGCAAAGCGGCTCGAGCCGGAGAAGGCCTCGATCCGGGAGGCGCTCGGGATCGCCTACTTCCGGATCAAGCGCTGGGAGGAGGCGGAGGCCGAGTTCCGCAAGGTTCTCGAGCTCTCTCCGGCCGACGACTATGCCCACTACGCGCTCGGGCGGGCGCTCCGCAACCAGGGACGTCACGTAGAGGCGGAGACGCACCTGAAGCTCGCTCGCTCGTTACGCCCCGCGCGGTGGACGGAGCTCGACGAAAGGCCGGGCTAGGCCGTCACGCCTCGAGGTCGGCGACGAGCGAGGCGTACCGCCGGAACCGGCGGGCCGCGCCGGCAGCGAACGCGCGGCGGTAGACGCCCGCCGTCTCGCCGTCGAGGGTCGCGGCGTACGCCTCGCGGACGTCGAGCAGGCGATCGGCGATCGCGTCGACGACGAGCTGGTAGTCGCCGTAGGCCTCCTCCGCGGTGTCGCGCCCGGCCGCGTCCCAGGCGGCCTCGGCCTCGTCCGCCTCGAGGAGCAGGTCGGCCTCGTCCTCGGCGAAGAGCGCGAGCTGCCGCTCGACGAGCCCGTCGAACGGGTCGCGCCGGCGGAGTCTCACGCGATCTCCTGATAGAGCGCGAGATGGGCCGCGGCGGCCGCGTCCCACGTCAGCTCTGCTCGCGCCCGGGCGGCCCCGGCGCGGGCCTCTGAGAGCGCGTCCTCGTCGTCGAGGAGCGCCCGGAGCGCGGCGGCGAGGCCGTCGCGGTCGTCCGCGGCCACGACGCGTCCCGCGGCGTAGCGGCCGACGACCTCGCCGAGACCGCCGACGTCGTAGACGACCGCGGGCACCCCGGCGCCGAGCGACTGGAGGAGGGCGCCCGACTGGTCGAGCTCCTCCCGGTAGGGAAAGACGGCGACGGTCGCCTCGGCCAGCGCTCGTTCGAGCTCCGGCCGCCCGAGGTAGCCGAGCCGCCACTCGGCGCGCTCGCCCGCTTGCGCACGGAGCTCGTCGAGCGGGACGCGCGGGTCACCCGCGACCAGCAGGCGCGCGCCGTCGACCGCGAGCGTCGCCCGGACGGCGTCGGACAGGCCCTTGTACGGCCGGATCACCCCGAGCGCGAGCACCGTCCGGCCGTCGTCCGCACGCACCGGGTCGCTACGAAACACGGGATGGGGGATGACGCGCAGGCGAGCCGGGTCGACGCCGACGTCCGCGAGCACCTCGCGGCCGCGCTGCGAGTGGACGACGACGCGGTCGAAGCGGGCGAAGAGGCGGCGCCAGAGCCCCGCCCTCGAAGCGGTACGCCGCGGGAGGAGGTCGTGTGCGGTGAAGACGAGTGGGGTCCGCGTGCGCAGCAGCAGGTCGTCGAGCTCCGGCGCGGCGAGCCACTGGAGATGGAGCACGTCCGCCGGTCTTCCGAGGAGCCGCCGCAGGTCGAACGGATGCTCGAGGATCTTTGCGAGCCGCCGGACGTGATCCCGCCGGATTGCGCTCGAGCGCCGGTAGCAGTCCTCGACGAGCTGGTAGCCGCCGGGCGCCGGGCGCCGACCGAACCTGAACGGCGCCGTGACCAGGTCGACGCGCGCACCGGCGCGGACGAGGGCTGCCGCGAGCTCGTGGTCGTACGGCGGCGTGAAGGCGGGAGGATCGGCGAGAACGACGTGCATCGGCGCAGGCCGCCGACGGTACCCGTAGCCTCGGCGGGCGGATCCGATGGAGCTGCTCCTCCGCACCTGGAATCTCTTCCACGGCAACGCCGACCCGCCGCGGCGTGCGGGCTACCTGCGGGCGATGGTCGAGCTCGTCTCCTCCGACGGCCCCGACGTCATCTGCCTCCAGGAGGTGCCCGTCTGGGCGCTGCACCGCCTCGACGACTGGTCGGGCATGCGCCGGTTCGAGGCCGTCACGCGCCCTCCGCTCTGGCCGGGACCTCTCTCGAAGTGGCTGACGCTGGCGCATCAGGGATTCTTCCGCTCTGGCCTCGCCGGCCAGGCGAACGCGATCCTCGTGGCGCCGCGCCACGCAACGACGGATCTCGGCCACGAGCGGATCTCGAGGCACGGCCGTGAGCGTCGGCTCGTCCACGCCGTCCGGATCGCCGGCGCTGCGGGCGTCACGATCGGGAACCTCCACGCCTCGAACGACCGCGTGCACCCGGACGTACCTCGTGCGGAGGCGGCGCGGGCGGCCGCCTTCGTGGAGCGCGTGGCGGCTCCCGGCGACGCGGTGGTGCTGGCCGGAGACTTCAACGTCGCCGAGCCGCGGCTCGCCGGCTACTCCGCGCCGCGCGACGGCATCGACCACGTCCTCGCCCGCGGCGCGCGGGTCGCGTCGATCACGTCGTGGCCCCGCGAGCGACGTCGGCAGAATGGCGTCGTGCTTTCGGACCATCCCGTCGTCGAGGCACGCGTCGAGACAACGCCGTCGTGACGTTCGAGGAGGCACGCGCCCTCTTCCCGGTGCTCGGGAAGGTGGCGTACCTGAACGCGGGGACATTCGGCCCGCTTCCGCGGCCGGTGGGCGACGCCCTCGTGGCGGCGACCGAACGGGACGTCGCACTCGGTCGCGGCGGGCTTCCCTACTTCGAGGAGACCCTGTCGCTCCGCGACGAGGCGCGCAGCGGGTTCGCGTCGCTCGTCGGGGCCGAGCCCGAGCAGGTTGCGCTGACCGGGTCGACCACCGACGGGTGCGCGATCGTGCTCCGCGGCCTCGGCCTCGAGCCGGGTGACGAGGTCGTGACGACGACCGACGAGCACTTCGGCCTGCTCGGCCCGCTCGCGGCGACCCGGGCGGCCGTCGTCGTCGTGCCGCCCGATCCCGACGCGATGCTTGCCGCGGTCACTCCCCGGACACGGCTGATCGCGTCCTCACCCGTGCTCTGGACGACGGGCGCGGTCCTTCCGCTGGCCGAGTTGCGGGCGCAGAGCGGCGTGCCGGTGCTCGCCGACGGCGCACAGTCCGTCGGGGCGATCCCGACTGCGGCCGAGGGCGTCGACTTCCTCACGATCTCCGGCCAGAAGTGGCTCTGCGGCCCCGACGCGACGGGCGCCCTCGTCGTGCGCGACCCCGAGCGGCTGGCCGTGACGTCTCCGAGCTACTTCGCGCAGCTGAGCCACGACCCGGACGGCGCGTTCGAGCCCCAGCCGGGGGCGCGGCGGCTCGAGCCCGGCTGGTGGTCACAGGGAACGCTCCGCGGCATGCTCGCGGCGCTCGCGCTGCGGCCCGACTGGTGGTTCGGGAGGGCGTGGGACGCCGCGGAGCGCTGTCGCGAGCTGCTCAGCCGGCGCGTCGACGTCGTCACGCCCGCCGTCCGCTCGACGCTCGTCAGCTTTCGTCCTGCGGGCGACGCGCCCGCCGACGTCGTCGCACGTCTTCACGAGGCGGGTGTCTACGTGCGCGAGCTGCCCGGGCGCGGGCTCGTCCGCGTCTCGTGCGGCTGGTGGACGAGCGACGGCGACCTCGACCGGCTCGTGGCCGCTCTGGACAGCTGATTGGGAGCGAGGTTTCTCGCCGCTCCGGGAGCCCTCGCTGGACGGATCTCGATCGGCGCCGACTTCGAGCTGAGCGACGACGAGCTCGACGAGACGCTCGACGGGTGAGGCTCCTGCTCGATATGCACGTCGTGCTCTAGCAGCTGGAAGGCTCACGCGACCTGTCCCGTGGCGCCCGGCGGGCGATCGCCGCTGCGTACGACATCCCGGTGGTCGCCGCCGGCGACTGACGTCCGCCGCTCAGGCGGCGTCGGCGGCGGTGCGCAGGCCGAGCTCGGCGGCGATGGGCTGCAGCGCCTCGATCACGTTCGCGATGTGCTCGTCGAGCTCGAGGCCGAGGAGCTCGGCGCCGGCGTAGACCTCGTCGCGATGGACGCCGGCGGCGAAGGACGGCTGCTTCAGCTTCTTGCGAACCGACTTGGGCTCGAGCCCCTCGAGCCCGGTTGGGCGCACGAGCCCGCACGCGTGGACGAAGCCGGAGAGCTCGTCGCAGGCGAAGAGCGTCTTCTCGAGCAGCGTCGCACGGGGAAGCGCGAGGTGCTCGGCGTGAGAGAGCACCGCACGGATGACGAGCTCGGGGTAGCCCTCCCCGCGAAGGATCGGGGCGCCGTCCTGGGGGTGCTTGTCGAGCGTCGGGTGGATCTCGTAGTCGAAGTCGTGCAGCAGGGCGACGCAGCTCCAGAGCTCCTCGTCCTCGCCGAAGCGGCGCGCGTAGCCCCGCACCGAGGCCTCGACCGCGAGCGCGTGCCGCAGCAGGGACTCGCTCTCCGTGTAGCGAGTCAGCGTCGCCCAGGCCCTGTCGCGGGTGACCTCCACGAGGCAGGGTACGATACCGCCCCGCCATGCAGTCGTTCGTGATCGAAGGCGGACGTCCGCTGTCGGGGACCGTTCGCGCAGCAGGCAACAAGAACGGCGCGCTGCCGATCCTCGCCGCGACCGTCCTTGCAACCCGGCCCGTCACGCTCTCGAACGTCCCGCGGATCCGGGACGTCGAGACGATGGTCGAGATCCTCGCCGACCTCGGGGCGACCGCCGAGTGGACCGGCCCGAACGAGGTCGGCGTCGACCCGGCGACGGTCTCGAAGACCGCGCTCGACCCGGCCCTCGGTCGCGAGATCCGCGCCTCGTTCCTCCTCGCGGGGCCACTTCTCGCCCGCTTCGGGCGCGCGACCGTTCCACCTCCCGGCGGCGACGTGATCGGCCGGCGTCGCCTCGACACGCACCTCCACGCGTTCATGGAGCTCGGCGTCGAAGTCGAGCTGAACGGCGCCTACGACCTCCGTACGAGCGGTCTTCGTGGCAAGCGAATGTTCCTCGACGAGGCATCGGTGATGGCGACCGAGAACGCCGTGATGGCCGCCGTGCTGGCGCAGGGCGAGACGATCGTCGGCCACGCCGCGTGCGAGCCTCACATCCAGGATCTCTGCCACTTCCTCGTCTCCCTCGGCGCCCGGATCGAGGGGATCGGCTCGAACATCCTCCGGATCACCGGCGTCGACGAGCTCGGAGGAGGATCGCACAGGATCCGCTCGGAGCACGTCGAGGTCGCGAGCTTCGCGGCGCTCGCCGCGCTGACGGGTGGGGACGTGACGATCGACGACGTCGAGCCCGACGACCTGATCTCGATCGTGCCGGCCTTCCGCAAGCTCGGGATTGCGCTCGAGGTGGGGGAGACGTCGGTCCGCGTCCCGCCGGGGCAGGAGCTCCACATCGTCGACGACCTCGGCGACCAGATCCCGAAGATCGAGAGCGGCATCTGGCCCGCCTTCCCGGCCGACCTGACCTCGATCGCCGTCGTGGCGGCGACCCAGGCGCGCGGCACGGTGCTCGTCTTCGAGAAGATGTTCGAGAGCCGCCTCTTCTTCGTCGACAAGCTCGTCTCGATGGGGGCGCGCATCATCCTCTGCGACCCGCACCGCGTCGTCGTCACCGGGCCGGCGCAGCTGTACGGGCAGCGGCTCGAGAGCCCGGACATCCGCGCCGGCATGGCGATGGTGATCGCTGCGCTCTGTGCGGAGGGCGAGTCGAGCATCGGCAACATCGGCCAGATCGACCGCGGCTACGAGCGGATCGACGAGCGCCTGCGCGAGCTCGGGGCGTCGATCGCGCGGACGGAGCTGTGAGCGGCGCCCGGATCAGCGAGGGAGGCGGCACGGTGAACGTCGCGACGGGCGTCCCCGTCCTCGACCACCTGCTCGCCGAGCTCGCACGGGCCGCGCGGTTCGACCTCGCGCTCGAGATCGACCCGGACGACCCCGAGGCGGAGGTCGACGCGGCCGGCACCGCGCTCGGTCGCGCGATCGCCCCACGCCTGTCACAGGGCGCGCACGGCGAGGCGACGATCCCCGCCGACGAGGCGCTCGCGATGGTCGTCGTCGAGCGCTCGGAGCGTCCGCTCGTCGCCTCGAACGCCGATCTCACCGGCGCCGGGGGGCTCGGGACCGACCTTGCCGCGCGGTTTCTCGGCAGGCTCGCCGACGAGGCGGGGTTGACGATTCACGTTCGCCTGATGGAGGGCGAGGACACGGACCACGCGCTCGCGGCGATCTTCAAGGCGCTCGGCGTTGCGCTCGCGCGCGCAAGTCGCGCCGACCACTGACAGGGAGGAGAGAGCATGGACAAGCGCGTGATCCGCACCGAGGCCGCCCCGGCGCCGTTCCAGGGCGCGCCGTACAACCAGGCGATCGTCGCGGGAGACCTCGTCTTCGTCGCGGGCCAGCTCGGGCTGAAGCCCGGCGACACGGCCATCGAGGGAGACGTCGCCGCGCAGACCGGGCAGGCGCTGTCGAACCTCGAGGCGATCCTCGCCGCCGCCGGGAGCTCGATGGACAGGCTCGTCAAGACGAGCGTGTTCCTGCTCGACCTCGCCGACTTCCAGGCGATGAACGAGGTGTACGCCGCACGCGTCGGCGATCGCCCGCCGGCGCGGTCGACGTTCCAGGTCGCGGGGCTCCCGTCCGGGGCCCGCGTCGAGATCGAGGCTGTCGCGCACCTCTGAGCCACCCCCGGCGCAACGCCATCCAACCGTGCCGACCGAGATCCGCCGCTACGTCCGCTCCCTCGGCCTCGACGCGTACGTCGTCGGCGGCGCGGTACGCGACGAGCTCCTCGGGATCGAGCACGCCGACGAGGACTTCCTCGTCCCGGGCGTCGACCACGCGGGTCTCCGAGCCGCGCTCGAGCCGCACGGGCGCGTGGAGGACATGGAGGTGCACGGCCAGCTCGTCGGCGTGCGACTCTTTCCGCGCGACCCGGCAATTCGATCGCTCGTGCCGGCGGGGATCGAGCTCACGCCACCGCGGAAGGAGCGGAGCGTCGGGCCGGGCCACCGCGACTTCGAGATCGTCGCCGACCCCTCGGTGTCGATCGTCGACGACATGGCGCGGCGCGACTTCACCGTGAACGCGATGGCCCGCAGGCTCGCGACGGGCGAGCTGGTCGACCCCTTCGGCGGGCGCGCCCACCTCGAGCGGCGGGAGCTGCACACGGTCAGCGAGGACAGCTTCCGTGAGGACCCGCTGCGCATTCTGCGCGGGCTCCGGCTCCTCTCCCAGCTCTCGTTTGCTGTGACCGAGGACACCGTGGCGCAGATGCGGGCCGAGGCGGCAGGGCTGCGCCATGTGTCGGGTGAGCGGATCGGCGGCGGGCTCGAGGCCGACGGCATGGGTGAGCTGTCGAAGCTTCTGCTCGGCTCACGGCCGGCCGATGCGCTCCGCCTCGCCCGCGACACCGGTGTTCTCGTCGAGTTCCTGCCCGAGTACACGCCCGTCGTCGGCTACGACGTCGGCTCGCCGCGGCAGCCGGGCCCGCTCGAGGAGCACCTGTTCGCCGTCGTCCAGCAGACGGCCGAGCTCGGCTCCCCGCTCGTGGTCCGGCTCTGCGCGCTGCTCCACGACCTCGGCAAGCCCGAGGGGGACCGCTCCGGCGCCGACCACGCGCAGGTCGCCGCGAACGTCGCGCGCGCCGTGCTCCGACGCCTGCGCTACCCGAACGTCGTCCGGGAAGAGGTGTGCCGTCTCGTCGCGGGCCACGCGTTCCGTCTCGACGGCCCGATCGACGAGCTCTTCGCGCGACGGTTCCTCGCCTCGCACGGCATCGACCGGGCCCGGCGACTCGTGCTGCACAAGCGCGCCGACCTCGCCGTCAAGCACGTCGAGGAGTGGGAGCACGAGAACCTCGCGCTGCTCGAGCGCCTTCTCGAGCAGGAGCGCGACAGCCCGTACCGCCTCGCCGACCTCGCGGTCGACGGGAACGACCTGCTCGCGGTCGGATTTCAGGAGGGGCCTTCGCTCGGTGCCGCCCTCGCCCGGCTGCTCGACCGCGTGATCGACGATCCCGCCGCCAACCATCCCGACCTGCTGCTCGCGGAGGCAGAGCGGTGGCGTCGTTGAGCTCGGCGAAGATCCGCGAGCGCTACCGGCGCGTCCGCGACGAGGCAGGACCGGACGTGACCGTGGTCGCAGCGACGAAGTACGTCCCGCTCGAAGAGCTCCGTGCGCTTGCGGACGCCGGCGTCGAGGTCGTGGGGGAGAACCGCGCGCAGGACCTGGTCGCGAAGCACGCGGCCTATGGAGACGTGTTCCGGTGGCACTTCATCGGTCATCTCCAGTCGAACAAGGTCCGCTTCGTGAACCCGATCTGCGAGCTGGTCCACTCCCTGGCCTCGGAGTCGGTGGCGCGGCGGTTGGCCATCCCGGCCCTGCTGGAGGTCAACCTCTCGGGCGAGGCGTCGAAGGCGGGAGTTCCACCGGACGAGATCGGCCGCTGGCTCGCGGCGTTTCCCGGGATCCGTGGACTGATGACGATGCCGCCGCTCGCGGACGATCCCGAGCAGTCGCGGCCCTTCTTCCGCAGGCTCGCCGGGCTCGCGGCCGAGCACGGCCTCCACGAGCTGTCGATGGGCACATCGCAGGACTGGCAGGTCGCCGTGCAGGAAGGCGCGACGTTGATCCGCGTCGGCTCGACGCTCTTCCGCTGAGCGCGGGTATCCGAGCCTTCTGTTGCCCTGTTACACGCACCGCGGCGATGTGAGCTCGTGTCGACTCGACAGGGGCATCGGTCTACTCGGCGCCCGGGACGCCGTCGTCACGAGGGGCTACGATCCCGCCTGACATGGGCCTCGGCGACGTCTGGAACAGGACACTCGTGTACTTCGGCATCGCCGAGGACGAGGAGTGGGACGACGAGCTGACGACCACCAACGACGAGCTCGAGCGCGACTACCGCCGCCGCGAGCGGGCGAACGTCCGCCGGCTGCCACGCAGGCGTGAGCCCGACGCGTGGAGCGAGCCCGACAGCGTCTCCGAGCCGGAGTCGGACGTCGTTCCCGCGAAGGCCTCGGGCTCGTCCTCGCGGCGCGCGCGGCTGCGCGGCGTCGACAACGCCCCGTCGCAGGTCCGCGTCCACCTCGTCCTGCCGCGAAGCTTCAACGACGCGCAGCAGATCGCCGACCGGTTCAAGGACTCGGTCCCGGTGATCCTCAACCTCCAGTCGGCGGACACCGAGCTGTCGAAGCGCCTGATCGACTTCGCGAGCGGGCTCACGTACGCCCTCGACGGCAGCATGCAGCGGGTCGCCGACAAGGTGTTCCTGCTGACACCGCGAAACGTCGAGGTCTCGGCGGAGGAGCGCGCTCGTGCGCTCGACCCCGCCGGCGGGTTCTTCAACCAGGCGTAGCCGGGCGACCGGCGGAGCCTCTCGCGGAGGAAGTACCCGCCTCAGTCAGAATCCGTCGCCATGGGCGATGCGGGCGCCAGCTCCTTGCTGCTTGCCGACGTGGGCACGTCGGCGCAGCGGTTCGTGTCCGTCTTCGTCGGGGTCTACGTCCTCCTGATCTTCGCGTACATCATCACGTCGTGGATCCCCGGGGGAGGCTCGCCGACGCTCGAGCGGGTGCGGCAGTTCCTCTACGACGTGTGCGAGCCGTACCTGCGCATCTTCCGGCGCGTGATCCCGCCGCTCGGGCCGCTCGATCTGTCTCCGATCGCCGCGGTGTTCGCGCTGTACCTGCTGGGGATGCTCGTCAACGCGCTGATCGGCCGAGTCCTGTGAGCAAGGAGGGAACACGATGCCCCTGACACCGGTGGAAGTCCGCCACCTCGAGCTCCGGCGCGGCCTGCTCGGCTACCGGCGCTCGAGCGTCGAGAGAGCGATCGAGGAGGTGGCCGACAGCTTCGAGGCGGTCTGGCGCGAGCGGGCGGAGCTCGGCGAGCGCGTGCACGTCCTCGAGAGCGAGATCGCGCGGCACGTCGAGCTCGAGACGCTTCTCCGGTCGACGCTCGTCTCGGCCGAGCGGGCGGCGCAGGACATGAAGGAGCAGGCACGTCGTGAGGCCGACGTCATCGTCCAGGAGGCGGGCGCGGAGGGCCGGCGGCTGGTACGCGAGGCGATCGCCGAGAAGGAGCGGCTGCTCGCCGAGACGCACCGGATCCGGGTGATGCTCCGCGCCGCCCTCGACGTCGTCACGGACGGCGCCGAGGAGACCCACGCGGGTTCCGATCCCGAAGCGGAGGCGACCGACACCGCCGGCGTGGAGCGGCTCGCCGGCTGAGTCGCCCCGCGACGGCCTAGCCAGGCTGCGCCCGGCACTATCCTTCGGATGTGCCCTCGATCGAGCCCGCCGCCGAGCCCGTTGCCCGCCCGAGCCTCCGGCTCCGCGTGCGCGTGGCGCCGCGGTCTCGCAGCGCCGAGGTCGTCGGTCGTGTCGGAGACGCCTGGAAGCTGCGTGTCCGGGCGGCCCCCGAGCGCGGACGCGCCAACGCGGAGGTCGTCGACGTGCTCGCCGGAGCGCTTCGAGTTCCTCCCGGCGACGTCCGAGTCGTGTCCGGTCACACCGGCCGCGACAAGGTCGTCGCGCTGGAGGGGCTCTCACTCGAAGAGGCGGAGCGCAGGCTCTCGTCGGGAAAGGATGCAGCGTGAAGAGCGAGCTTGAGGATCGCCGGAGTCAGCTCGTCGCGATGCGCGAGCGAGTCCTCCGGGCGGCACACGACATCGCCGAGGACGACAATGAGGACGGCGAGCTCTCGAGCGCGGCCGGTGACCAGCACCTGGCCGACCACGCGAGCGAGATCTTCGACCGCGAGGTGGACGACTCGCTCGAGGAGAACGCCGGCGCGATCGTCCGCGAGATCGACCTGGCGCTGGAGCGCATCGACGCCGGGACCTATGGCACGTGCCTCGGCTGTGGGCGGCCGATCCCGGAGGAGCGCCTGGCCGCTGTCCCCTACGCCGTCCTCTGCGTACCGTGCAAGCGCGACGAGGAGCGCGGGTGAGCGAGCCTGCACGGGCCGAGCAGCCCCGGGCACGGGTCGAGGTGCGCGTGGGCTCGGCGACCAACGCGCTGCAGCCGATCCCGGGCGCCGCCCGGTCGCTGGCGGCCGGCGTCGCCCAGTGGCTCGGGCTCGTGCTCGTCGCCGCCGCGGCAGCGGGCGCCGACCAGCTGACGAAGGCGCTCGTCACCGGCAAGCTCGAGCTGGGCGACGCCGTTGACGTCGCCGGCCCGTTCACGATCCACCACGTCCGGAACACCGGGATCGCGTTCGGCCTGTTCGCGGACTCGACCTCCGTCGTGATCGGGCTCACGGCGGGCGCGATCGGCGCGCTCGTCGTCTTCTTCGCCCGCTCCGGGCGCCGACACCCGCTGCTCCCGGTCGCGGTCGGGCTCGTCCTCGGGGGAAGCGTCTCGAACCTCGTCGACCGGCTGCGACTCGGTTACGTGACGGACTTCCTCGACCTCGACTACTGGCCCGCGTTCAACCTCGCCGACACGTTCATCGTCGTCGGCGTCGGTCTCCTGTTTCTCTCGTTCGTGGCGGCCGACCGCTCGAGCGCCGCCGTTGGCACGTCACCGCTTTCGCGTTCCTGACACGGACGCGGGACGCCGGCTCGACGCCGTCCTCGCCGAGCAGGCGCCCCTCGGGACACGGGCGCTGGCCGAGCGGCTCGTCGCGGGCGGGGCGGTCCTCGTCGACGGCACGCGGCGCGCGAAGAGCTACCGCCTCGCCGGCGGGGAGGAGGTCACCGTCGATCTGCCCGCGGAGCGGGTGCTCGAGCCCGTCGAGCTGGAGCTACCCGTGGTGTTCGAGGACGAGCACCTGCTCGTGATCGACAAGCCGGCCGGGCTCGTCGCCCACCCGGCCGGCCCGGACGAGCGAACGACGCTGGCGCACGGCCTGCTCGCCCTCGGCGCGGCGGGCGGCGACCCCGGCCGGCCCGGCCTCGTCCATCGCCTCGACCGGGACACGTCGGGCCTCCTCGTCGTTGCCCGTTCCGAGGAGGCGCACGCACGGCTCTCCCGGATGATCCGCGAGCGGACGATCGAGCGGTGGTATCTCGCGCTCGTCCGTGGGAGGCCGCGGTCGCTCACGGGCCGGATCACCGCGCCGATCGGGCGCGACCGCCAAGACCGGACGCGCTACTCGCTCGACACCGACACGCCGCGTGACGCTGTCACCTGGTTCGAGGTCGTCGAGTTGATCGGCGATCGCGCGCTTCTCGGGGTGCGCCTCGAAACCGGGCGAACGCACCAGATCCGGGTTCACCTCGAGGCGATCGAGCTTCCCGTGTGCGGCGACCCCGTGTACGGCATCGCGCACGACCTCGGGCTCGAGCGACAGTTCCTCCACGCACACCGGCTCCGGTTCGCACATCCGTTCACAGGTGAGAGCGTCGACCTCCAGGCGCCTCTCCCGCCCGCTCTCGACGCCGCGCTGCGTCGGGCTCGAGAATCCTCGTAGAGGGCTTGGCCCACGTTGCGGCGCAGTGGGGGCAGCTACGATTCCGGGCCCAGACCCACCGACCCGGCGAACCCTCCGGACGGGGGTGCCGGCGCCCTCGAGCGCCGGTTCCGTCCGCGCTCGCCGGCGCACCGCACCCAACCGAAAGGACGAGAACGTGGCAGTCGTCTCCATGAAGGAGTTGCTGGAGGCCGGGGTGCACTTCGGCCACCAGACGCGCCGCTGGAACCCGAAGATGAAGCGGTTCATCTTCGACGAGCGCGGCGGCATCTACATCATCGACCTCCAGCAGACGCAGGCGCTGCTGCAGGAGGCGCACGACTTCGCGCGCAACGTCTCCGAGCGCGGCGGCACGATCCTCTTCGTCGGCACGAAGAAGCAGGCGCAGGAGGCAATCGTGCGCGAGGCGACGCGCGTGGGTCAGCCGTACGTCGCGTACCGCTGGCTCGGCGGCCTGCTCACGAACTGGCGGACGATCGCCGACCGCATCGCGTACCTGCAGGAGCTGCGCCGCCTGAAGGAGGAGGGCCAGCTCGAGCTGCTTCCGGCGAAGGAGCGGATCTCGATGGGCGGCGAGCTCGAGAAGCTCGAGGCGAACCTCGGCGGTGTCTCGACGCTGAAGCGCCAGCCCGACGCGGTCTTCATCGTCGACCTGCGCAAGGAGCAGCTCGCTCTCCGCGAGGCGCAGCGGCTCGGCCTGCCGGTGATCGCGCTCGTCGACACGAACTGCGATCCCGACGAGGTCACGTATGTCGTGCCGGGGAACGACGACGCGATCCGGTCGTGCTCGCTAGTGACCCGCGCGATCGCTGACGGGATCGAGGCGGGACGAGCGAAGGTCACCGAGGCCGAGCTCGCCACCGCGCCCGTCGCGGCCGTCGACCCCGCGCCCGCCGCAACGGAGGAGGAGGCCGCACCCGCGGAGGCGTCGGAGGGCGAGGCGGCGTCCGGCGAGCCGGCCGCCGCCGAGAGCGAGGCCCGCGCGTGAGCGGGCTCACGGAGGTGAGCGCGGCGCTCGTGAAGGAGCTCCGCGAGCAGACCGGCGCGGGGATGATGGACTGCAAGCGCGCGCTCGTCGAGACGGGCGGTGACGTCGAGGCGGCGCGGACCCTCCTGCGCGAGAAGGGGATGGCGGCGGCGGGAAAGCGCGCCGACCGTGCGACGACGGAGGGCCTCGTCGGCGTGATCGTCGAGGCAGCGAAGGCGTCGATCGTCGGGATCGGCTGCGAGACGGAGCCCGTCTCGAAGAACGACGCCTTCCAGGCGTTCGGCGAGCAGGTGCTCCGCGCGGTCCACGCCGGCGGCCCGTCTGCGGCCACGGCCTTCGAGAAGGAGCGGACGGAGCTCATCGCACAGCTCGGCGAGAACATCGTCGTCGCGGGTGCCGACCGGTTCGAGGGCGGCACGCTCGCGGCGTACGTCCATCCGCCGGCGAACAAGATCGGCGTCCTCGTCCAGCTCGAGGGAGGCTCGGAGGAGCTCGCGCGCCAGGTGGCGATGCACATCTCGTTCGCCGCGCCCGGCTACACGGCCCGCGAGGACGTGCCGGACGAGGTGATCGAGGCCGAGCGGCAGATCTACGCGAACTCGGACGAGGTCGCCTCGAAGCCCGAGCGGGCGCGCGAGAAGATCGTCGACGGCATGCTCGGCAAGCGGTTCTTCGCCGCCGCGCCCGGCGGCGTGCTCCTCGAGCAGGCGTGGATCCACGACGCCTCGAAGACGGTGCAGCAGGCGCTCGAGGAGTCGGGGGCGAGCGTCACCGCCTTCGCGCGGGTCTCGGTCGCGGGCTCGTGAGCGCACACCCCGAAGAGCTCGAAGAGCAGGCTCGCGGGGTCACTCCGGCGTTCTCCAGGGCGCTCCTCAAGCTTTCGGGCGAGAGCCTGATGGGCGATCGCGAGTACGGGGTCGATCCCCGCACCCTCGGCACGATCGCGCGAGAGGTGCTCGCCGTGCAGGCCGCGGGGACCGAGATCGCCGTCGTCGTCGGCGGCGGGAACTTCTACCGGGGCATGAGCGCCGCCGCCGAGGGAATGGACCGGGCAACGGCCGACTACGCCGGGATGCTCGCCACGCTCCTGAACGCCCTTGCGCTCCAGGACGCGCTCGAGCGGCTCGGGGCGCAGACGCGCGTCCAGTCCGCCGTGACGGTCTCGGAGGTGGCGGAGCCGTACATCCGCCGGCGCGCGATCAGGCACCTCGAGAAGGGCCGGGTCGTGATCTTCGCGGCCGGAACGGGCAACCCGTTCTTCACGACGGACACCGCGGCGGCGCTCCGCGCGCTCGAGATCGGCGCAGAGGCGATCCTGATGGGAAAGAACGGCGTCGCGGGCGTCTACGACGGCGACCCGCGCCTCGATCCCGACGCCCGTTTCCTGCCGGAGCTGACCCACCTCGAGGCGATCGAGCGCGGTCTTCGGGTGATGGACACGACGGCGCTCTCACTGTGCATGGACAACAACTTGCCGATCTACGTGTTCGAGCTCGCCGAGGGGAATATCGTTCGCGTCGCGTTCGGCGAGCGGATCGGAACGATCGTTCAGACGCCGACGGAGGACGCCGAATGACGACACCCGGAGGGACCACGTGACAGCGATCGACGACTTCCTGGCCGACTGCGAGCGCCGCATGGACGGCTCGATCGACCACACGCGCACCGAGTTCAACTCCGTGCGGACCGGGCGCGCCTCGACCGCGCTCCTCGACCGCATCACGATCGACTACTACGGCGTGCCGACCCCCTCTCGAACATGGCGACGATCAGCGCCCCCGAGGCGCGACTCCTCGCCGTGCAACCGTACGACCCGACGCAGATCAAGGCGGTCGAGAAGGCGATCATGGAGTCCGACCTCGGCCTCATGCCCTCGAACGACGGCAAGCTGATCCGCCTGCCCATCCCCTCGCTGACGGAGGAGCGGCGCAAGGAGCTCGTCAAGCTCGTTAAGCGCTACGCCGAGGATGGCAGGGTCGCGATCCGCAACGTGCGCCGCGACGTCATGCGTCATCTGGAGGAGCTCGTCCGCAACGGCGACGTGGGCGACGACGAAGAGCGGCGCGCCGAAGCGCAGGTGCAGAAGCTCACCGACGACCACGTCAAGCGGATCGACGAGCTTCTGAAGCACAAGGAAGCCGAGATCATGGAGGTCTGATCGCGACGCGATCGGACCTCCACGATCCGAGAACGGGATAGAGCGATTTCCTCTTCGCCAGGCGATGACGAGCGCGACGGGCCGCGCAGGGCGCGGATCGTCGCGATCATCATGGATGGCAACGGTCGCTGGGCCGCCGCGCACGGGGTCACCGTGGCGGAGGGGCACCGTGCCGGCGCCCGGGCGCTTCGGCGGACCGTCGAGGCCGCGATCGACCTCGGCATCGAGACGCTCGTCGTCTACGCCTTCTCGACCGAGAACTGGCAGCGGCCGTCGGACGAGGTCGCGGACCTGATGGTGCTTCTCTCCGAGACGATCGACGACGAGCTCCCTGACCTCGCCAAGCAGGGCGTGCGCACGCTCTTCCTCGGTCGCCGCGACCGGATCGAGCCGTGGTTGCAGGAGAAGATGAGCGCGCTCGAGACGGAGACGGCGGGCCTCGACACGCTCCGGCTCTGGATCGCGTTCGACTACGGCGGCCGCGCCGAGATCGTCGAGGCTGCCCGGCGGCTGATCGAGGACGGGCTCGACCCCGAGGACGTCGACGAGGACGCGCTCGCCGCGCGCCTCTACGCGCCCGAGCTTCGCGAGATCGATCTGCTGATCCGCGCCTCGGGCGAGCTGCGGATCTCGAACTTCCTCCTGTGGGAGGCTGCGTACGCCGAGCTCGTCTTCACGGACAAGCTCTGGCCCGACTTCGACGCCGGCGACCTGCGCGCGGCAGTCGAGGTGTACGCCGCTCGTCAGCGCCGCTTCGGGGCGCGCGCGGCGACGTGAGCCCGCTCCTGTCCCGGATCGTCGTCGCGGCGATCCTGCTGCCGCTCGTGCTCGGCATCGTCTGGCTCGGCGGCTGGTGGCTCTTCGCGCTCGCGCTCGCGGGAGGCCTACTGGCGCTGCACGAGCTCTACTCGATGTCGCGCGCCCTGCGACCGGTCCTCCTCGGCGGCTACGTGGGCCTGGCCCTCACCCTCCTCGGCGCCCAGCTGGGAGGACCGGCCTGGGTCCTGCCGGGGATCCTCTCGACGTTCGCCGCCGCCCTGCTCGTCTTCTTCGTCTCGAGCGCGCGGCAACACGCGGTCGCCGGGTTCGCCGTCACGCTGCTCGGCGTCGCGTGGGTCGGAGGCGGGCTCGCCTACCTGATGCTGCTGCGCGGCATCCCGGGTGACGGACGCCTGCTCGTGTTCACGACGTTGCTGACGGTCTTCGCCGACGACACCGCCGCGTTCTTCGTCGGGCGCGCGATCGGACGTCATCGTCTCGCGCCCGCGATCTCGCCCGGCAAGTCGTGGGAGGGGTTCGTCGGCGGGACGATCGCGGCCGTCGCGGTGGCGTTCTTCTCGCTCTACGAACAGGACGTCGTCACGACCGGCGAGTCGCTCCTCCTCGGGCTCGTGATCGCGCTCGCGGCGACGCTCGGCGACCTGTTCGAGTCGGCCGTCAAGCGGGATCTCGAGGTCAAGGACTCCGGACGGCTGCTCGCCGGCCACGGCGGCGTCCTCGACCGCGTCGACTCGCTGCTCTGGGCGGGGCCGGCGGCATACGTCGCCCTTCTCGCCCTGACCTGAGCCTGAACGGACTCTTCACGGACGGTCAGGCATCCTTGGCCCCGTGAAGCGCGTCGCGATCCTCGGAGCGACGGGGTCGATCGGCCGCCAGGCGATCGACGTGGTCGCCGCGTGCCCCGAGCTCGCGTTGTGTGCGCTCCAGTCCGGATCGACCTCGCTCGACCGGCTCGCGGCCGAGCACGACGTGCCGCACGTCCAGGTCGGCGGGAACGCCACCGAGCTGCTCGAGCGGAGCGAGCCCGACGTCGTCCTCAACGCGATCGTCGGCTTCGCGGGGGTCGGCGCCACGCTCTGGGCGCTCGAGCACGGCGTCACCCTCGCGCTCGCGAACAAGGAGAGCCTCGTCGCGGCCGGCGAGCTCGCCCTCCGCGCCCAGGCGCACGGCGGCGGGCTGCTGCTCCCCGTGGACAGCGAGCACTCCGCCCTGCACCAGTGCCTCGAAGGGCGCGACCGGGCGAGCGTCGCGGGCCTCGTCCTGACCGCGTCGGGCGGGCCGTTCCGCGGCCGGGCGCGCGCCGACCTCGCCGACGTGACGGCGGAGCAGGCGCTCGCCCACCCGACCTGGCAGATGGGCCCGAAGATCACGATCGACTCGGCCACGCTTGCGAACAAGGGCCTCGAGCTGATCGAGGCGCACTGGCTGTTCGCCATCCCGTACGACGCGATCGAGGTCGTCGTGCACCCGACCTCCGTCGTCCACTCCCTCGTCCGGTTCCGCGACGGCGCCCTGCTCGCGCACGTGGGCCTGCCGGATATGCGCGTCCCGATCTCGTACGCGCTCACCTATCCCGAGCGAGCCGCCACCGTGGTGCCGCAGCTCGAGCTCGAAGGGCTCACGCTTCGGTTCGAGGCGGTCGACCACGACGCGTTCCCCCTGCTTCGCCTGGCGCGGACGGCCGGCCTGCGGGGCGGGACTGCGCCCTGCGCCTACAACGCCGCCAACGAGGTTGCGGTCGCCGCGTTCCTCGAGGGACGCATCGGGTTCCCCCGACATCGCCGCCGTCGTCGAGGAGGCGCTCTTCCGCGCCGACGGGGCGCCGGCACGCGATCTCGAGGATCTGGTCGCGGCCGACGCCGAGGCGCGCCGGCTCGCGGCGCAGGGGCTCCAGCCGGTATGACGATCCTCGTCGCGATCGTCGGGCTCGGCGTCCTCATCCTCGTCCACGAGCTGGGGCACTTCCTCGTCTCGCTCGCACTCGGGATGCGGCCGCGACGCTTCTACGTCGGGTTTCCCCCGGCGGTCTGGAAGACGACGCGGAACGGCATCGAGTACGGCATCGGAGCGATCCCGCTCGGCGGGTTCGTGAAGATCCCGGGGATGCACCGGCCCTCGCCGGCGGACGTGGACATCGGGCTCGGTCGCGCGCTCGGCGACGCGCCGGGGTTGGAGGCGGCGGCCGGCCGGCTCCGCACCGCCCTCGCCGCGGGCGACCACGACGCGGCACGGGATTCGATCCGGGTCATTCGCGAGCTCCTCCGCGAACAGGACCTTTCCGCACAGGTGACGTCGTCGCTCGAGCGGGGCCTCGACGATCTCGCCGACGCGCTCGGCCCCACCGCCTACTGGCGCGCCCCGACCTGGAAGCGGGTCGCGGCGATCGCGGCAGGTCCCGCGGCGAACATCATGCTCGCCCTCGTCCTCTTCACCGGGCTCTTCATGACCTCGGTGGGGAAGGCGACGACGACCGTCGAGTCGGTCTCCGCAGGCGCTCCCGCCGCCGCCGCAGGCCTCGAGCCGGGCGATCGGATCGTCTCGATCGACGGTGCCGTGGTCGAGCCCGGGGACGTCTCCCGGCTCATCTCGGGCTCGGACGGCAACAAGCTCACGCTCGTCGTCGTCCGCGACGGACGGCAGGTGACCCTTCCCGCGACGGCTGCGCGGCTGACGGATGGCGTCTACCGGCTCGGCTTCGTGCTCGCCGGCGAGGGTCTGCCGCCGCTGCAGGCGGCGAATGAGTCGCTCGGGCTGACGTGGCGGGTGACGCACGACATCGGCGCCTCGCTCGGCCGGCTCGTGACCGGAGAGGGACGTGACCAGATCTCGAGCCCCGTCGGGATCGTCCAGGGGTCGTCCGATGCGGCGAAGCAGGGCACCGAGAGCTTCCTGTTCGTGCTCGGTCTCATCTCGCTCTCGATCGCGCTGCTCAACCTGCTCCCGCTGCTCCCGCTCGACGGGGGGCACATCGTCTTCGCGGTGGTCGAGGGAGTACGCGGCCGCGCCGTTCGCCGCGAGGTTTACGAGCGCGTGTCGGTGGTCGGGATCGGGCTCGTCATCCTGCTCTTCGTGATCGGGCTCTCGAACGACATCGGCCGCCTGTCCTGAGGGACAGCGGGCTACCGGAACGCGTCAGGCAACGTGAGCGCTCGTTGGAGTCGCCGCCGGTACGCCGCGCGCGTGATCTCCACGGCGCCGAGGGAGACGAGATGCGGCGTCCGCCACTGAACGTCGAGCACGCGCGTCCCCGGGTCACCGGCGGCGCGGAGGCACTCGGCGAGCGCGACGAACGCCGCCTTCGACGCGTCCGTCCGCGTGTGGAACATCGATTCGGCGGCGAAGAGGCCGCCGCTCGCGACGCCGTAGAGGCCCCCGGCGAGCCCGTCCACGTCCCAGGCCTCGACCGAGTGCGCCCAGCCGAGCTCGTGGAGGCGCGCGTAGGCCGCCTCGATCGCCGGGTCGATCCAGCTCGCCGGGTCACCGGGCCGAGCGCAGCCCGTGACGACGGCTGCGAACGACGTATCGACGCGGATCTCGTAGCGGCGCCGCGCCCGGCGGAGCGATCTTGACGGCGTGAACGGCTCCAGCGGGACGATCGCCCGCCGGACGGGCGAGAACCAGCCGATCCGGGCCCCGACTGGCATCGGAAAGCACCCGAGGCGGTAGGCCGCGAGGAGGGTGCCCGGCTCGAGGTCGGCGCCGATTGCCCAGAGGTCGTCGGGGTGGTCGTCCGGAGGCTCCTCGAGCTGCCAGCGTGAGGGGGAGGGCTCGACTGGGCGCATGGCGCCATCCTGCCGTCCCGAAGCCACGTGCCCGGCGGCGTCGCTTGGGTGCCTGGCACGCCGTCCGTCCACGCGTGCGCCGCTACGCTGGGCTGCGATGGCGAGCACGCACCAGATCAGCGTCGGCGGCGTCGCGATCGGCGCCGGCGCCCCGGTCGTGGTGCAGTCGATGACGCTCACGAAGACGCACGACGTCGAGTCCACGACCGCCCAGATCGCGGCGCTCGCCTCCGCCGGCTGCGAGATCGTCCGCGTCGCGGTGCCGAAGAAAGAGGACGCGCGCGCGCTCCCGCTGATCGTCCGCCTCTCCCCGATCCCGGTGATCGCCGACATCCACTTCAACGCCTCGCTGGCGCTCGACGCGATCGACGCCGGTGTTCACGCCGTCCGCATCAATCCCGGCAACATCGGCGGTCCCGACAAGACCGAGCAGGTCGTGCGCTCCGCGAAGCGGGCGGGGATCCCGATGCGGATCGGCGCCAACGCCGGCTCGCTGCCAAGGCACCTCGAGGAGCTCGCGCGCGAGGACACGGCCGAGGCGCTTGTAGTCGAGGCGCTCGAGCAGGTCGAGATCCTCGAGCGGCTCGACTTCCGCGACTTCAAGATCTCCGTCAAGGCATCGCACGTGCCGACGATGATCCGCGCCTACCGGATGCTCGCCGACCGGGTTCCCTACCCGCTCCACCTCGGCGTCACCGAGGCGGGGACGCCGTTCGCCGGCTCGATCAAGAGCGCCGTCGGGATGGGCTCGCTCCTGATGGACGGGATCGGTGACACGCTTCGCGTCTCGCTCACCGCCGACCCGGTGAAGGAGGTCGAGGTCGCCTGGGAGATCCTGAAGGCGCTCGGCTTGCGCGAGCGCGGGCCGGTGATGATCGCCTGCCCCTCGTGCGGCCGCGACAACGTCGGCGTCGAGAGTCTCGCCGTCGTCGTCGAGGAGCGACTGCGCGCCTACACGCAGGCGTTCGAGGTCGCGGTCATGGGCTGCGCGGTCAACGGCCCGGGTGAGGCCGGCGATGCGGACTTCGGCATCGCGGGAGGCCGCGACGCCGGCTTCGTCTACGCGCACGGGAGGGTCCTCAAGAAGGTCGCCTCGAACGTCCTGATCGACGAGCTCTTCCACGAGATCGACCGTTGGATCGAGGCTGGCATGCCCCGGCCGAAGCGCCTCCGGATGGCCAAGCCCGCCGCGCTCGCGATGGCCGAGGCGAGCCTGATCCCGCTCGCGGGGTCTGTCCCCGCAGGGGACTGACCCCGGTGAGCGACGCGACGCAGCGCGCGCCGCTCGGAGCACGCTCACGTCGCGGCCGAACCGGCCGATACCGTGTAGGCATGACGCGCCGCGCGCTCCCGATCGCCTGCCTGCTCGCCGTCGTCGCGCTCGTGACCGGCTGCGCGGGCGCCTCGTCGACGCCGGCTGCGATCCCGGACTCCGCGTCGCTCGCACCGGCCGACGCGCTCGCGTACGTCACCGTGACGACCGACGAGGGCTCCGATCAGTGGAAGAAGGCCGAGAGCCTGCTCGAGAGGATCCCCGGGGCCGGCGAGGGCATCTCGGGCTCGATCGGCTCCGCGCTCGGCGAGCAGGGGCTCGACTGGACGAAGGACGTTGCGCCGGCGCTCGGGTCGGAGCTCGTCGTCGTCGCGACCGCGGCGAAGCAGCCGATCGTCCTCGTACGGCCGGAGGACGAGCAGAAGCTCGACGCGCTCGTCGCGCAGAGCGACACGCCGCTCGTGCGCGGCACCGTCGAGGACTGGCAGGTGCTCGCCCAGGACCAGGCCGCCCTCGACGCCTACCGTGCGGCCCTCGACAAGGGCACGCTCGAGGGGGTCGACACGTTCTCCCAGGGCTTCGGGGCGCTTCCCTCCGATGCGATCGCGCGTGCGTGGGTCGACACCGCGCGGCTCGCGAAGGACCTCGGCCAGCTCGTGCCGCAGGGCTCCGGCTCCCCGGAGCTCGACCTCGGCCTCGACTGGCTCTCGGCCGCCGTCTCGGCCCGCGACGACGGCGCGCTCCTCACCGTCGCCATGCGGACGCCCGGCGGTGGCGACACACGCTACGAGCCGGAGCTCTTCCAGCGCGTCCCCGCCGACGCCGTCGCAGCGCTCTCGTTCGGCGGCACGCAGGGCCTCCTCGACCGCCTCCAGGGGAAGGCGCCGCTCGACGAGGTCTCCGGCGAGATCGAGAGGCTCACCGGCGTCTCCCTCCAAGGCATCGTCGACGCGCTCTCCGGCGAGGGCGCGCTCTATGTCCGGCAGAGCGGGACGACGGTTCCCGAAGTGACGCTTGCGCTCCGTCCACCCGATCCGTCGAAGACCTGGGACACGGTCGAGGGGCTCGCGCGCAAGCTCGCCGAGCAGGGCGGCGCCACCGTCACCGTGCGCACGGAGAACGGGATCGAAGTGCGCCGCGTCACGCTCGACGACGTGACCGTCTCGTACGCGCGCCCCTCCGACGACACGATCATCCTGACGACGGGCGCCGACGGGATCCGGACGTTCCTCGCCAGCGGGCCGAAGCTCGTCGACGCCGACGCGTACACCCGCGCGGCCGAGGCGGTCTCGATGGGGGAGAGGACGCGCGGGTTCCTCTACGTCGACGTCGACGGCCTGCTGCCACTCGCCGAGGCCGCGGGCGGCGAGATACCGCCGGAGGTGGACGACGCGCTCGGAGCGGTCGACTCGTTCATCCTCGAGGGTACGGGCGAGGGCGACACGACGCAGCTCGCCGGCTTCCTCCGCCTGAACGACTGAGCTCCGGGGATCGCGCGACCTGTCGTCTAGATTGTCGCGATGGTTCAGCGGCAATCGACGCTCTTCCTCCCGACCCTGCGCGAGGACCCGGCCGATGCGGAGGCGGTCTCGCACACGCTGCTACTCCGCGGCGGCTTCATCCGGCAGGTGGGAGCGGGCCTCTTCACGTGGCTGCCCGCGGGCTGGCGTGTCCACCAGAAGGTCGTCCAGATCATCCGAGAGGAGATCGACGCGATCGGCGGCCAGGAGATGCTGTGCCCCGTGCTCACCCCGGCGGAGCTCTGGGAGCGCACCGGGCGAATCGCGATCCCGGAGGTCTTCAAGCTGTCCGATCGGAGCGGCCGGCGGTTCGTGCTCCCGCTGACGCACGAGGAGACGATGACGTTCCACGCCCGCGAGCTCCGGTCGTACAAGGAGCTCCCGCAGCTCTGGTACCACTTCTCGATCAAGGAGCGCGACGAGGCGAGGCCCCGCGGCGGCCTCCTGCGCCTGCGCGAGTTCATCATGAAGGACTCGTACTCCTTCGACCGCGACGAGGCCGGGCTCGACGTCAGCTTCGAGCGGCACGAAGGGGCGTACGTGCGGATCTTCGAGCGTTGCGGCGTCGAGGCGTTCCTCGTCGAGGCGGAGTCCGGGACGATGGGGGGGAAGGAGTCGCGGGGCTTCCTCGCACCCACCGGCTCGGGCGAGAACGAGCTGATGCGGTGCGAGAACGGGGACTACTACGCCGACATCGAGGCCGCGCGCGGGGTGCCCCGCGCGCCCCAGTTCCCTTCGGTCATGGAGGCGCCGGAGGAGGTCGCGACCCCCGGCGTGACGACCATCGAAGGCCTCGCGGAGCTCCTCGGGATCGACGACGCGGCGACGTCGAAGGCGATGCCCGTGGTCACGGGCGACCGCCTCGTCCTCGCGTTGGTCAGGGGGGACGATCGCCTGAGTGAGGAGAAGCTCATGACGTTCTTCCAGGCGCCGTTCCGCCCGGCCACGGAGGACGAGATCCGCGCGGCGTTCGGCGCCGGCGGCGGCTCGCTGGGGCCGATCGGGGTCGCCATGGAGGTGATCGCCGACGAAGCGTTGCGCGAGGGGCAGTTCGTCGCCGGCGCGAACCGCGACGGCTGGCACCTGCGGGGCGTCGAGGCAGGGCGCGACTACCAACCGACGTTCGTCGACATCCGGCAGGCGAAGGAAGGTGACGGATGCCCCGTGTGCGCCGGCCGGCTGACCGTTCAGCCGGCGATCGAGGTCGGCCACATCTTCAAGCTCGGGACGTTTCACTCGGAGGCGCTCGACGCCACGTTCCTCGACGAGGACGGTCGGGAGCGGCCGATCGTCATGGGAAGCTACGGCATCGGGCCTGCGCGCACGATCGCGGCGGTCGTGGAACAGCGACACGACGAAACGGGCATCGTCTGGCCGCGGTCGATCGCTCCGTACGACGTCCACGTGCTCTCGCTCTCGGGCGGGTCTCGGGAGGTCGAGGCAATCGCGACGTCCGTGGCCGAAGAGCTCTCAGCGGCCGGGTACGACGTGTTGCTCGACGACCGCGACGAGCGACCGGGGGAGAAGTTCGCGGACGCGGATCTGCTCGGCTGCCCTCTGCGCGTGACGGTCGGGAAGAGGTCGCTCGACGACGGCGCGGTCGACGTGCGTCGCAGGGGGGAAAGCGAAGACACGCGCGTTCCGCGTGCGTCTGTGATTGACTGGACATCGGAGGACTGATGGCGGCGAAGAAGCGCACCTATGCGAGCGAGCCTCTCGGGGAGGCGATCGAGCGACTGATGGCCGAGACGGGGCTCACCTACCGGGCTCTCGCCGAGAAGTCGGGTCTCTCGGCGGGGTATCTGAACCACATCGTCCACGGCAACCGGCGTGTCCCCTCGACCGAGGTGATCGCACGCATCGGCAAGGCGCTCGGCGTGAAGCCGGACTACTTCCGCGAAGTCCGCGTCCGCATCATCATCGACAAGCTCGAGGAGACCCCCGCGCTCGTCGACCGGCTGTACAGGCGGCTCTCGTAGATCCTCCGGACGGACCGGGCGGGCGCGCTACGATGCCCGGGTCGCGGGGCGTGGCGCAGCCTGGTTAGCGCGCTAGTCTGGGGGACTAGAGGTCCCGAGTTCGAATCTCGGCGCCCCGACTGTGAAGTGGGCCCGGCGTCACCGGCGCCTCAGATCAGCCCGAGCGCGACCATGGCGGCAGCCACCTTGATGAAGCCCGAGATGTTCGCGCCGGCCACGTAGTTGCCCGGCTTGCCGTACTCCGCGGCCGTCTCGTAGCAGCGGTGGTGGATGTCGCGCATGATCTCCGCCAGGCGTAGCTCCGTATGCTCGAACGTCCACGAGTCGCGGCTCGCGTTCTGCTGCATCTCGAGCGCCGAGGTCGCCACCCCGCCGGCGTTCGCGGCCTTGCCCGGGCCGAAGGCGACACCCGCGTCGAGGAAGACACGCACGCCCTCGGGCGTGGTCGGCATGTTCGCTCCCTCCCCGACGGCGATGCAACCGTTGGCGACGAGCCGCGCGGCGTCGTTCCCGGTCAGCTCGTTCTGGGTCGCACAGGGGAGCGCGACCTCGCAGGGGACATGCCAGATGTTGCCCGCCGGGGCGAAGCGCGCGCGGGGCCGGAGGTCGGCGTAGTCACTCACCCGGCCGCGCTCGACGGTCTTGATCTCCTTCAGGAGCTCCACGTCGAGACCTGCCTCGTCGAGGACGTACCCGTCCGAGTCGGAGCAGGCGACGACCCTGCCGCCGAGCGCGTGCATCTTCTCGATCGCATGGAGTGCGACGTTGCCCGAGCCGGAGACGACTCCCGTGCGCCCGTCGAACGAGGTGCCGCTCGCGGCGAGCATCTCCCCTACGAAGTACACGAGGCCGTAGCCGGTCGCCTCGTTGCGTACCCGGGCGCCGCCCCAGTCGAGGCCCTTGCCGGTGAGCACGGCCGACTCGTAACGGTTCGTGATGCGCTTGTACTGCCCGAACAGGAACCCGATCTCTCGGGTGCCGACACCGATATCCCCGGCGGGGACGTCCGTGTACTCGCCGAGGTGGCGGTAGAGCTCGGTCATGAAGCTCTGGCAGAAGCGCATCGTCTCCCCGTCCGAGCGGCCCTTGGGGTCGAAGTCGGCCCCGCCCTTGGCACCGCCGATCGGCATGCCGGTGAGCGCGTTCTTGAAGATCTGCTCGAACCCGAGGAACTTGACGATCCCGAGGTAGACCGACGGGTGGAACCTGAGGCCGCCCTTGTACGGGCCGAGAGCGCTGTTGAACTCGACGCGGAAGCCGCGGTTGATCTGGACGTTGCCCTCGTCGTCCTCCCAGGGCACCCTGAAGATGATCTGGCGCTCCGGCTCGCAGATGCGCTCGATGATCCGGTGCTCGGCGAACTCGGGGTGCTTGACCAGGACCGGCCCGATCGACTCGAGAACCTCCCGCACCGCCTGGTGGAACTCGACCTCGCCGGGGTTGCGCCGGATGACCTCCCGGTAGATCGGCTCGATCTTCTCGTCGAGACTCGCCGCGACCGCCATCGGTCCTGTCTACCACGTCAGAGGCAAACGTCGTGGCAGTCCCGCGGGCGCCTTCGTCGGGTGGTTCGACCCGGGCGGAACGTCGGACCCATCAGGACCTCCGGCCAGCGCGGGACCAGCTCTTTCGCGCCGCCCGTCCGAGTAAGATCCGCGCGATTTCGATGCGGCGAGCGGCGTTCATCGCGGCGGTGGCAGCCCTCGTCTCTGCGGGCGCGGCGGGCGGCGCGCCGACCCCCGCCGAGCGGCCGGCTCCGCAGGTCGCGATCTTCTACTACGCCTGGTACGGGACGCCGCACGCCGACGGTGCCTGGCTCCACTGGGGGCAGGGGGAGAACGAGCCCCCACGCGCCGTCGGGTCGAACTTCTACCCGGCCCGGGGACCGTACTCGTCGGGCGCGGCCGGGATCTTGCGCGCGCAGATGCGCGAGATCGCCGCGGTCGGCGTCGACACCGTGATCGTCTCGTGGTGGGGACCGGGGTCGCCGGAGGACGCGCGTCTACGACCGGTGGCCGCGGCCGCCCACGCTGTGGGGCTCCACGTTGCGCTCCACGTCGAGCCGTGGGCAGGGCGGACGCCGGAGACCGTCGTCGAGGCGCTCCGCGGGCTTGCCGGCCTGGACATCCGCGACGTCTACGTCTACGACTCGACGAGCTCCACCGACGACGACTGGCGGGTGGCGCTGACCGGTCTGACCGGGCACAGGGTGTTCGCGCACACGTCGCTGCCGGGCAAGGCGCTTCGCGGCGGCTTCCAGGGTCTCTACACCTACGACGTCCTCGTCTACGACGGTACCTCGTTCGCGCGAATGTGCCAGAGCGCACGTCAGCTCGGCCTCCTGTGCGCGCCGTCGGTCGGCCCGGGGTTCGACTCGAGACGAGCGACCGGCGACCCGCGTGTCCGCGAGCGCAGGGACGGGCGCTGGTACGACCACATGTGGCAGGCGGCCGTGAAGGCGTCACCGGATCTCGTCACCATCACGAGCTACAACGAATGGCACGAGGGCACGCAGATCGAGCCGGCCCGAGCGACGGACGGAGGATATCTCTCGTACGACGGCGCCTGGGGGCTCCGCGGGCCTCGGGCCGAGCGGGCCTACCTGGGCCGGACCGCCTACTGGATCGACCGCTTGCGCGGCATCGTGGACGCGACTCTCGGAGTCCGCGAACGCGCTCAGTAGAGCGCCGAGGCGAGCCGGCGCCGGAAGCCCGAGACGACCGGATCGTCCTGCCCCAGCTGCTCGAAGAGCGCCACTGCGACCTCACGTAGCCGCTCTCGCTCGGACGCCGTTGCCCGGGGTACCGCGTCGACGATCAGCGCCAGGGCGCCCTCGACGTCGTTCGCTTCGAGGGCCGCAACCACGTCGGGCAGCTCACCGCTTGCGCGAAGCTCCTCGAGCAGCGTGTCCGCTCGCGCCGGGGCGAGCAGGTCGTCGAGGAACGCCGAGACGGACACGCGTGACTGCGCGCCGACGAACTCCCTCACGACCCTGCCGTCACGAAAGGCCTTCACGGCCGGGATACCGCTCACCCCGAACTGCCCGGCCAGGCCCTGGTTCGAGTCGACATCGACCTTTACGAGCTCGACCTGGCCCGCTCGCTCCGCGATCGCGTCCTCGAGGACGGGCGCGAGCGCGTGGCACGGTCCGCACCATTCGGCCCAGAAGTCGACGACGACGGGAAGCTCGTGCGAGCGCGCGAGCACTGCCTCGTCGAAGGTCTGCTCGGTGACGTCCATGGAGCGGCCAGCGTACCGGCCGAGCGGTGCGCTCAGCCGGGCGACAGGACGACATCGGCGCCGCAGCCCGCCACGAGCGCCGCGCGGAGGTGCTCGGCCGCGACTCCGTCGAGGGAGTGATGGCCGGGATCGACCTGGATCTCGCCCCAGGCGTCCAGTCCGAGAGACCGCGCGCCGTTCGCGCCGCCGATCGTCCACAGCGCGTCGGTGTCGAACACGCCGCGGCGTCCGTCTTGCCGCCGCGCGATCCCCTCGAGCTGGCGAAGCTCCTCGAGCGGGTCGATGCGGACGTTCGAGTCGCTGCCGATGCAGAGGGGGATCCCGCGGTGGAGGATCCTGATCGCGGGGACGAAGCCGTCACCGAGGTCGGCCTCCGTCGTGGGGCACACGCAGATCGTGGAGCCGCTGTCGCGCAGGAGGTCGAGCTCGGCGCCGTTCGCGTGCGTCGCGTGGACGACCGTGGTGCGCTCGCCGAGGCAGCCCGTCTCCGCGAGGAGCTCGACCGGCCGCCTGCCGTGCTCGGCGAGGCACTCCTCGATCTCCCGCGGCTGCTCGTCCGCGTGCACGTGCAGCACGAGGCCCTCCGCGGCGGCGTAGCGTCCCAGCTCGACGAGCCACTCGCGCGGGCACGCGCGGACGGAGTGCGGGGCGACCCCGACGGCGATGCCGCTCTCCCGCAGGCGCTCCACCTCGGTGAGGTACACGGCGACCGACGGCTGCCGCATGCGCTCGAGGCCGCCCCGCGCATAGGCCACGTAGAGGCACACGAACGCGAGCCCGGCGGCATCCGCCGCCTCGGCTGCGGCGAACGCGGTGTCGAGGCCGAGGTAGTGGAACTCGCCGACCGCGGTGAAACCGGCCGCGCGAAGCTCGCGGTAGGTCGCCTCGTACAGACGGCGCACGATATCCGGCGTGTGTCGCTCCGCCTCCGCCAGCATCCCCTCGCGCCAGGCCCAGAAATCGTTGCCTGCGGCACGGCCCCGGAGCGCGCGCTGGAACGCGTGGCTGTGGGCGTCGACGAACCCCGGTAGCGTGACGGCGTCTGTCACGGGCGACGACACTAACCTACGGGGGGATGCAGGCATCGAGGTCGGTCTCCACGCCGCTCCGTCAGTTGCCGAACATGCTGACGGTGCTGCGGTTTGCGGCGATCCCGCTGTTCGTAGCCCTCCTCGCCCGGGATCAGGACGGGCCGAGCTGGGCGGCCGGGGTCGTGTTCGCGCTCGCCGCGATCACCGACCAGCTCGACGGCTGGCTCGCCCGCCGCTGGCACGTCGAGTCGGGATTCGGGAAGGTGGCCGACCCGCTCGCCGACCGGCTGATGATCGACGTTTGCGTCGTGCTGCTCGTCGTGTACGACCGGCTGCCCTGGGTGGCGCTGCTGATCCTGCTTCGTGACGTCCTGCTCCTCGGCGGCTACAAGCTCGTCGTCCCGCGCGGGTACGAGTTCGAAGTGTCGCAGCTCGGAAAGATCGCGACGTGGGGCCTGTACGCGTCGCTCGCGCTCGTGCTCGTGACCGAACGGGACACCTGGTGGCCGCTCGCCCTCTTCTGGGTGAGCCTGGCGCTGGCCGTGGTCGCCGCCGCGCAGTACGTTGCGAGGGCGATGCGCGAGGTTCGCCGATGAAGGCGGTCGTCATGGCGGGTGGCGAGGGGACGCGGCTGCGGCCGTTGACGTCCAACCAGCCGAAGCCGATGGTGCCGATCTGCGGCAAGCCGTGCATGGAGCACATCCTGGACCTCCTGCGCGGCCACGGCATGGACGAGGTCGTGGTCACGCTCGCGTTCATGCCGCAGGCGATCCGGACGTACTTCGGAGGCGGCGAGTCGCTCGAGATCGACCTCGACTACTCCGTCGAGGAGCAGCCGCTCGGCACCGCCGGCTCGGTGAAGCTCGCGCAGGCGCGCCTCGACGACACGTTCCTCGTCATCTCGGGCGATGCGCTCTGCGACGTCGACCTGACCGCGCTCGTCGAGGCGCACCGTGCGAAGGGCGCCGCGGTGACGATCGGCCTCGTGTCGGTCGACAACCCGCTCGAGTTCGGGATCGTGGTCACGGACGAGGAAGGGCGCGTCGAGCGGTTCCTCGAGAAGCCCTCCTGGGGCCAGGTGTTCTCGGACACGATCAATACCGGGATCTACGTCCTCCAGCCGGAGGTCCTGCGACACGTCCCCGAGGATCGCCCGTACGACTTCTCGAAGGAGCTGTTCCCGCTGCTGCTCGAGATGGGCAGGCCGATCTACGGGCACGTGCTCGACGGCTACTGGCAGGACATCGGCAATCTCGAGCAGTTCCGGCAGGCGAACTTCGACGCGCTCGACGGCAGGGTACGGCTCGACATCCCCGGCCTGCAGCTGCGCGGCAACGTCTGGGTGAACGAAGAGGTCGACATCGAGGAGATCGAGGGCGTGACCGGCCCCGCATACATCGGCGCGAACTGCAGGATCGCCGACGGCGCATCCATCGGCGCGTACACGGTGTTGTCGCGCGGCGTGACGGTACGCGAGGGATCCCGGGTCGGCCGAAGCGTGGTCGACGCCGGCACGTACATCGGCCGGAGCTGCGTCGTCGAGGGCGCGATCCTCGGCCGGAGCTGCGACCTGCGCGACCACGTCCGCGTGCACGAGGGGGTCGCGATCGGCGACCAGGTGACGATCGGGCCCGAGGCGAGCCTCTTCCCGGGCGTCCGCGTCTACCCGTTCAAGGAGATCGAGACGGGCGCGCAGATCCACGAGAGCGTGGTCTGGGAGACACGGGCGTCGAACACGCCGTTCGGAAGGGACGGCGCGACGGGGCTCGTCAACGTCGACCTCACCCCCGAGACGGCCGTCAGGCTGGCGGCTGCGCTCGGGACGGCGCTGCGCCGCGGCGACCGCGTCGTCGCGAGCCGCGCCTCGGCGGACGCATGCCGGATGATCCAGCGGGCGATCATCGCCGGTCTCGCATCGACGGGCGTCCACGTCGCCGACCTGCGCATCTCGCCCGCGGCCGTCACGCGGCACGTCCTCAAGACGCAGGGCCTCCAGGCGGGAGTCCATGTCGGCCGCTCGAGCGCCGACCCGGAGATGATCCAGATCCGGGTGTTCGAGTGGCCGGGCAGCCAGATGACGCCGACGCTCCAGAAGGAGGTCGAGAAGCACTTCAGCCGCCAAGAGTTGCGCCGCGCGACGTTTGCCGAGGTGGGGGAGACGACCTATCCCGCTCGCGTCCGCGAGAGCTACGCGCAGGACATCCTCGACTCGCTCGACGTGGAAGCCGTCCGCCGCCGCCGGTTCCGGGTGGCGATCGACTACGGCTACTCACCCGCGGCGTTCACGCTCCCGCTCGTGCTCGGGCCGCTCGGCGTGGAGGCGATCGGCGCGCGTGGCTTCTACGTCGACGACGGCGCGGAGGAGCTGCAGTCGATCGACGCGCGACGCATCGTCACCGGCGTTCACGCGGATCTCGGCGTCGTGCTCGACCGTGCGGCGGAACGGCTGCTGCTCGTGGACGAGCAGGGCGACCCGATTCCCGCGGAGCTCGGGCTGCTGCTCGTCGTGCGGCTGCTCGCGCTCTCGGGCAGAGCCGGCCGCATCGCCGTGCCAATCACGGCGACCGATCACGTCGGCGGGCTTGTCGAAGGCACCGAGCTGACCGTCGTGCGCACCCAGCACTCCCTCAGCGACCTCACCCAGGCGGCGACGGGGGAAGGCGTCCTGCTTGCGGCCGCCCCCACCGGCGGCTTCGTCTTTCCCGACGTCGTGCCCGGCTACGACGCGGTGACGAGCCTGTGCAAGATCCTCGAGCTGCTCGCGGGTCAGGAGCGTCCCCTCTCCGAGCTCGTCGCCGAGCTGCCGCGCCCGACGCTCGCCCACCAGGCGCTCGCGTGCCCCTGGGCGCGCAAGGGTCTCGTCATGCGACTCGTCAACGAGCACCTCGCGGGTCGACGGCTCGACCTGTCGGACGGGGTCAAGGCATACGACGAGCGCGGCTGGGTGCAGGTGCTCCCCGACCCCGACGAGCCTGTCGTCCACCTCTACGCGGAAGGCGAGACCGGCGAGCTGACGGACGAGCTCGCGACGGAGCTCGCGACGTTCATCGACGGCGTCGTGCAGGGAGACGCGGCCGAGCCGCGAACCCTGGAGCAAGCCTCAAGCTGAGGTTGACCCCTCGCCGCTCGACCTGCTTCAATCGGTTGCTCTCCGTAGAAAGGTGCCCCGAACAGTGGACCCGCTTCCCGACTTCGCCAGCCTGACCGACGACGAGCTCGAGCTTCTCCTCCGCGCGACCGAGGACGAGGAGGACACGATCTCGCGGCGGCGGCGGCGCCTGCACGAGCGGATCGACGAGCTCCGCGCCGAGCGCGTGGCCCGGATCCGCGGCCAGGTGGAGGCCGGGACGCTCGCCCTGCCGGCGCCCGCCGCGCTCGAACGCCAGATCTTCGAGGGCACGGGCGACCTGCCGCACGAGCACGAGGACGCTCCGCCGCCGGACCTGCCGGCGCTCTCGGACGACGCCCTGCGGACGCTCGTGCTCGAGCTCGAGCACGAGGAGGACGACATCTCCCTCCACCGACGCGTCCTGCACGGGCGGATCGACATCATGCGCGCCGAGCGGGAGCGGCGGCGCCGCGGGCGCCACGTGGGCCCGGACGAGCTCGGCCCGATCCTCGGCGGCTCCCGGTGAGCCATGTCTACTGCCCGGAGTGCGGTTTCCAGAACCCGGAGGCGGCCAACTACTGCGCGCGCTGCGGCGCCTACCTCCGGCGGGACGAGCACGGCGAGACGACGCTCAGCCTGACGCCGGCGGAGCTCGGCGAAGGGCGGACGGCCGCGGAGCTGCGGGGGCCGGCGCTCGTCGTCCGGGCGGGTGGCGGCCGCGCCGGCGAGAGCTTCGAGACGGCCGGTTCGCGCACGCTGATCGGCCGCTCGCCCGACTGCGACGTCTTCCTCGACGACGTCACTGTCTCGCGCAGGCACGCCGAGATCGTGCGCGAGGACGACGCGTACGTGATCCGGGACCTCGGCAGCCTGAACGGCACGTTCGTCAACCGACACCGCATCGAGAGCGCCGAGCTCGCCGACGACGACGAGGTTCAGATCGGGAAGTACCGGATGACGTTCCTCCGCTCATGAGCACGGCGACGGAACCGGCGGCCGGAGGGCGGCTGCACACGATCGGCGCGGTCTGCGAGCGGCTGCGGGGAGAGTTCGCGGACATCTCGATCTCCAAGATCCGCTACCTCGAGGATCAGGGGCTCCTGCGGCCGCGCCGGACCCGCGGGGGGTACCGCCTCTTCTCGGAGGGCGACATCGAACGGCTCGAGACGATCCTGCGGCTGCAGCGGGACGAGTTCCTTCCACTGCGCGTGATCCGGGACGAGCTCGACGCCCACGGCACGCCGACGGCGAAGAGGCGCGCGCCGGCGCTCCGCGATCCCGGCGGCGAGATCGACCTCCCGGAGCTCTGCGACCGTGCCGGCATCACGCCGGACTTCGCTCGACGGCTCGAGGAGTACGACCTCGTGACGTCGCGGATCGAGGCGGGGGAGCGGATGTACCGCGAGAGCGACGTCGACATCGCGTCCCACTGCGGCCGGCTGGCGCGCCACGGTCTCGACGCGCGTCACCTGCGGGCATTTCGCACGGCCGCCGGGCGCCAGTCAGCCCTGCTCGAGCAGCTGGTCGCGACGGGGCTGCGCTCGCGCGACCTCGACCGCCGCCGTGCCGCGCTCGACGACCTCGAGGCGCTCGCAGGCGTCGCCACCGAGCTCGCGCAGCACCTTCTCGTCCGAGACCTTCGCGAGGCGGCCGAGCGATGACGACCGACGAGCTCAGGGCCCTCGTCAGGGACGTCCCGGACTTTCCGACCGAGGGGATCGTCTTCAGGGACCTGATGCCGCTGATCGGCGACGCCGAGGCGTTTCACGCGACCATCGACCATCTCGCGGCCTGGGCACGACCGCGCCGGCCGGACGTCATCCTGGGGGCGGAGGCGCGAGGGTTCATCTTCGGGGGCGCGCTGGCGTACGAGCTCGAGTGCGGCTTCGTCCCGGCGCGCAAGCCCGGAAAGCTGCCGTGGGAGAAAGTGCGCGCGACCTACGAGCTCGAGTACGGCAGCGACTCGCTCGAGATCCATGCCGACGCGCTGCGCGCGGGCGCCAGGGTGATCGTCCTCGACGACGTGCTCGCCACCGGTGGCACGGCCCATGCGAAGGTCGAGCTCGTCGAGCGCCTGGGGGGCATCGTGGTCGGTGCGCTCTTCGTCGTCGAGCTGACGTTTCTCGCGGGCCGCAATCGGCTCGACGGGACGGACGTCCACGCGCTGATCGCGTACTAGCCTGGCAGGCCTCGACGCCGTCCGAGCCGCCGACTACACCTTGTCCATGAGCGGCGTGGACGCGCTCACCGGCACGTACCGGCTCCCGTGCCCGTCGGCCGGCTCGAGCCGGGTGCTGCTGTCGTCGTTCCGGGAGATCGAGCGGCTCGCCGGGTCAGCGCACCCCGCCGTGTACCGCGTCGTCTTCCGCTGCGACTGCGGGGAGGACCACGTCGCGCTCGTCGGTCACGACGCGCTCGACTGGTCGCCGCTCGGGCTCGATGACGACGCGACCTACCTGAACCTGATGACGTCGCGGCGCGACGGCCTCGCCTCGGAGCTCGCCGGTCTCGCATCGGCGCACATCGGGCGGGGCGAATGGCCTTGGTGCTTCTTCTGCTACCTCGAGAACGCGCTGCGGCCCGTCACTCCGTCGGCGTTCCGCCTGCTCGCGCCGGCGTCGCACGCCGTCGCGGTCGCCGTTCGCTGCCCTGCGTGCGGGTCGACCTCCGTCAACCTCGTGACCCGACCGCATCTCGACGTGCCGTTCCACACCGATGCCCGCATCGGCGTCGTCGCGCACGTGTTCGAGGGTGATGCGCTGCGGACGCGCGAGGCATTTCGGGCAGAGCTCCAGTCGTCGTCGTTCGACGAGAAGAGGCTGCGTCTCTGATGGGTGAGCAGTCGTTCACTCCCGGGAGGGATCAGCCCGCGGCGGCTGCACGGCCGATCTCCGAGAACATGGAATCAGCCGTCGAGCTCACCCCCACGGACGCGAATGCCCGCGACCTCCACCTCCTGCGCGACTGCCTCGCGCTGGGCCGGCCCAGTCGCCGGCGCCCACCCGCGAAGCTCCGCCTCGAAGAGACGCTCGGGCCGGAGCTCACGCGGAGGCTCTTGCGGAGCCTGAGCGCCGCCGAACGGCGCTAGGCCCCGGGAAACGCGTCAGACCCGGTCGCGCGGGTCGTCGCCGCCGCGCGTCCGCACGAGCAGAAAGATCGCGAACGCGGCGACGAGCGAGAGGACGAGCGCCGTGCTCTTGGCGACGGCGATCGCGACCATCCCGAAGTAGAGGACGAGGAAGAACACGACCGCCCAGACGAAGCTCTGGACGCCCCGGTCGATGCTCGGCATGCGCAGGTGCATTGCCCGCGATCCTACTGCACCCGGGGTCAGGCACCTTCGGTACAAGACCGCAAGAATTCACCGAGCCGGTGGCGCTTTCGTCCCCCGCCACATCGACCTTCCGCTTGCGCGTAGTGCCTGCGTGACGGGCTTCGACCTAGTCGCGCTCCGTGCTCGGTGCACGGCGAAACCTACGGTGACGCAGCCGCGAGGTCAAGCGGCCCGGAGCACCGAAAACCGCAAATTGCGACGTTTCCGTTGGCGGCGGCCTGACGGCGTGCGCCGCCGCCCGCGTGACTACGATCCGGCGATGCGCGGCAGAGGGACGTATGCGCTCGCCGCCGTGCTGCTCGGCGCCGCGGGCCTTCTTACGGTCGCCGGAGTGGGGGACACGGGCGGGCTCCCCGACTGGCAGGCGCTCGTGCTCGGGGTGGTGCAGGGCGCGACCGAGCTGCTACCGATCTCGTCGTCCGGGCATCTCGTGCTCGTGCCGTGGGTGGGTGACTGGACGTACCTCGAGCAGCACGACGACTTCAACCACACGTTCGACGTCGCGCTGCACCTCGGCACGATGCTCGCGGTGGGGGCTACTTCCTGCCGGACCTGACGGCGATGGTGCGCGCGTTCTTCCGCACGCTCCGCACCCGCAGCCTCGAGACCCCGGACGAGCGGCTGGCATGGATCGTCGTCGTCGCGACGATCCCCGCCGGGGTCGTCGGGCTCGCGTTCGAGGACGCGATCACCGGCCATCTGGGCGAGCCATGGCAGATCGCGATCCTGCTCGCGGTGTTCGCCGTCGTCCTCTGGCTCGTCGATCGCCGCCCGGCGGTGCGCGAGGCGCACGAGCTCTCGCTACGCGAGGGGTTCGCCGTCGGCGTCGCCCAGGCCCTCGCGCTCGCTCCGGGCGTCTCCCGTTCGGGGATCACGATCAGCGTGGGGCGCCTGTTCCGCCTCGATCGCGACGCTGCCGCACGTCTCTCGTTCCTCCTGCTCGTGCCGACCGTCCTCGGTGCGGTCGTCCTCAAGGGGCTGCAGGACGTCGTCCTCGGCGACCTTCCCCCGGGCTGGCAAGGGCCGTTCGCGGTCGGCGTGCTCTCGGCCTGGGGAACCGGGCTGCTCGCGATCCAGTGGCTGCTCGGGTACGTCCGCCGACACACCTACGGGCTGTTCGTCGTCTACCGGCTCGTGATCGCCGCGATCATCGTGCTGATGATCGCCGGGGGTCTCCGCTCGGCGACCTTCTGAAGCCGCGCTCGACTCGAGCGACGTATCGCGCGGGAGCAGGGTGCCGAGCATCGACTTGACATAACCCCGATTATCGTGCGTCGAGCGGGAGACGGTTCAGCGCTGGGCACTGCAGATGCCGCAGTGCGCCTGCAGCTGGCCGAGCTCGTCCGCGAAGTAACGCCAGCGCTGCCGCTCCGCCTCGGTCTCGTTCTCGACGATCGCGCCGCAGTCGACGCACCGGATGAACCAGTCGAGCATCCGCAGCGCCGACGCGCAACTCAGGCAGTACGTGCCGGGGACCGCGGCCGAAGGCGGGCTCACGGTCCAGCCGTGGTCGGTCATGCCGGCCTCCGCCGCGCTGCGACCGCACCCGTCACAGCGCGCGGGCGCGCGCCTTCGTTCCACGTGGCTCCCCTCGCTCATCCTCCCCTTCCTCCCAACACCCTACGGACGGCCGCTCCGGGCGCCAGAGGCACAAACTGGGCTTGCGGGCGCCGGAAAACTGTGGAAACCTCGGGGACGAGCGCACGCACGGCGGATCCCCCGTCTTTTCGTGACAACTGTTGACATCGAGAGCCTGCTCGCGCAGGCTGAGCTGCGGACGCTGCTCGACGCCTGGGAGCAGGCGGGGTCGATCCGTGCACCCGTCGTCCACGAGCTTGCCGAGACCCACGAGCTCTCGGTGCTCGAGCAGGAGGCGCTCGTCCGCGAGCTCGACAAGCGCGGGATCGAGATCGTCGACGCGCCGCCCATGGAGCGGGCTCCTCCTCCGCCCGCACCGCTCGAGTCGACGACCGACGCGCTGCAGCTCTTCCTCCGCGAAGCGAGTCGTCACCCGCTCCTGAGCGCAGCCCAGGAGGTCGCGCTCGCGAAACGGATCGAACGCGGCGACGAGCGCGCGAAGGCGGAGATGATCCAGGCCAATCTCCGGCTCGTCGTCTCGATCGCGAAGAACTACCGCAACCAGGGGTTGCCGTTCCTCGACCTCATCCAGGAGGGCACGCTGGGTCTGATCAGGGCGGTCGAGAAGTTCGACTGGCGGCGTGGATTCAAGTTCTCGACGTACGCGACGTGGTGGATCCGCCAGGCGGTTGCGCGCGCCCTCGCCGACAAGGCGCGCACGATCCGCATGCCCGTCCACATCGTCGAGCGGCTGCAGAAGATCGGCCGTGCAGAGCGGACGCTCTGGACGCAGCTGGGGCGCGAGCCGACCGTGGAGGAGGTGGCCGACGAGGCGTCCCTCAGCGCGCAACAGGTACTCGAGGTGCGCGCCGCGGCACGGGCGTCGACCAGCCTCGACGCGCCGGTCGGCGACGACGAGGATGCCGTGCTCGGCGACTTCGTCGCCGGCGACGGCCCCCTCCCCGAGGACGCCGTCGACGTCGAGCTCCGCCGGCAGGCCCTGCGCGAGGCGCTCCGCTCGCTGCCCCCGCGCGAGCGGGAGGTCGTGATGATGCGCTACGGGATCGACGGCGAGGAGCCACGCACCCTCGAGGAGATAGGCCGCAGCCTGGGGCTCACGCGGGAGCGCGTCCGGCAGATCGAGCTCGACTCGCTGCAGCGCCTGTCGCTCCTGCGGGAGATGCAGGCCGTTCAGGGCTGAGCGCGGCTCCCCCGAGAAGACTAGGCGCGCAGATAGAGCTCGAGGCCCGGGGCGGCGTGGCGCAACTCGCGGAGAGCCCGCGTCTCGAGCTGCCGCACCCGCTCCCGCGTGATGCCGAGCTCTGCGCCGACCTGCTCGAGCGTCCTGCCACCCGACCCGTCGAGGCCGTAGCGCAGCACGAGGACCTTCTGCAGCCGCGGCTTGAGCTGCGCGAGCGCCCGAGCCAGCTCCGTCGAGCGGAGCCGGAGCGCGGTCTCGGCCTCGGGGCCGGCGGCGTTCGGGTCTTCGATGAGGTCGCTCATGACGCTTTCGCCGTCGCCGACGGGCGTCTCCAGGCTGACGTGATCCTGGACGAGGTCGAGAAGCTCCGATACCCGCAGCGGCGTGAGGTCGACCTCGGCCGCGATCTCGTCGAACGTCGGGTCGCGGCTCAGCTGCTGTCCGAGCGCTCGCCGCGCACGCTGCACGCGGCGCACCTGATCGGCGATGTGGACGGGGAGGCGGATCGTGCGGCTCTGCTCGGCGAGCGCGCGTTGGACGGCCTGCCGGATCCACCACGTCGCGTACGTGGAAAGCTTGAATCCCATCGTCCAGTCGAACTTGTCGGCGGCTCGCATGAGCCCCAGGTTGCCCTCCTGGATGAGGTCGAGCAGCGGCACGTCCGCGCGCGTGTAGTTGCGCGTGATCGACATCACGAGACGGAGGTTCGACTCGACCAGCCGGCGGCGCGCGACCTCGTCCCCCTCGTCCTTGCGGCGCGCGAGCTCGCGCTCCTCGGCGGGTGTGAGCAGCCGTCCGTCACCGATCGCCCGGACGTACAGCTTGAGCGGGTCCTGGACGGGCTCGCCTGTCTCGATCTCGTCGTGCGCTTCGTGCGCAGCGTCGAACAGTGGTTCTGCCGCATGCTCCACGAGAGACGTATCGGCGGTCCGCGTCCCCCGCTTGAGGCATTTCTCCGCCGCAACGCCAGCGGGAGGGATCGCGCGTCGAAATCCGAACATCTTGCTCACGGCTTTCCGACTACGGTGAGGCCGTGCGCCGCCCGGGCGCTCGTGGTGGGCAACTGCATGTGCGGCATCGCTGGCTACACCTTCGGCAACGCGTCGCGGATGAACCGCACGCTCGCCGCGCAGGCACTCCTCGCCGGTATCGCCGAGCGTGGCGCCGACGCCGTCGGCTACGCCCACCGCGCGAGCGGCCCGCTCGTCGTCCACAAGCAGCAGACCGGAGCGAGCGCCCTGCTCGAGGACGTTGTCCTCCCGCATGCCGCGCGCCAGGCGTTGATCCACGTTCGTGACTACACGAAGGGCCACCCCACGATCGCGGCGAACAATCATCCGGTCCGCCACGGCCGCGTCACAGGGATCCACAACGGGATCATCGCGAACGACGAGGAGCTCTTCGCGCGCCACGGGATCGAGCGGGACGACCCGGAGATGACGGTCGACTCCGAGGTCATCTTCGCGCTCGTCGACGCGCACGGGACCTCGCCGGGCCTCCTCGAGCAGCTGGTCGGCGTCATGGCGGCCGCGTGGATCGACGAGCGCGAGCCCGACGTCGTCCACGTCGCACGGGGTGTCGGCCGTCCGCTCTGGCTCGCCCGTGGCCGCCACGAGGTGCTCTTCGCATCGACGCGGGCCGCGCTCGAGGTCGTCGAGCGTGTGCTCGCCACCACCTTCCGCAAGACCGAGGTCGAGGAGGGGCGCCTGCTCTCGCTCGCGGACGGCGCTCTCGTGGAAGAGCGCCGCTGGAGCCCCGACCGAAGCTACCGCGAGGAGCGGGAGCTCCCCGCCGTACGCGCGCCCCACGAGGGCAGGTTCTGCCTCGAGCGACTTGCCGCGCTCACCGCGCCCGCCTGAGCCGGGCGACGCGCCGTCACGGCAGCTGGAGCGTGCCGTCCTCCTGCACCTCGACACCCTCCTCTCCGAGCCGCCGGCTGACGAGGAACTGGAACGCCGACCATGCGCCCGGGTTGACGTCGACCAGGCGATAGACCTGCCACTCCGAGAGCAGGCTCGCGCCGCGCTCCCGTGCCTGCTTCCACTCGGCCATCTTCGGCAGGTGCCCGAGCTCTCGCGCGAGCAGCGCGCCGTCGGCGATCGCGCGCTCGAGACGTTCTTCGCCGACGGGGACGTCGAAGCCGGCCTCCTTGAGCGCCGACGCGAGCGAGCCGAACGTATGCCAGATGAGCGACTTCGATGCCATCCGGCCGCGCCGCTCGGCGATGTCGCGGACGGTCGGCGTCCGACCGAGCTCGTCGCCGAGCTCACGCAGCTGCGCGAGGAGCTCCTCCCGGCTGATGAACCGTCGCGGCTGCAGGCCGGCGGCACGCTTCGCCGCATTCCACGTGCCGAAGTGCTCGATCACCGTCTGTGGGTGCACGCCCGCCTCGGCATCGGCCGCGAACTCGCGCATCGTCGGCGAGCGCTCGAGCCGCGCCGCCGACGCGCGGAGCTCCGCGAGGATCTCGTCATCCGTGTACCGGCGCCTGAGCCCCGCGCGAAAGGCCGCCAGCGCGTCTGCGTCGATGCCCTCGAGCGCGGGATGACGTCGCCGTGCGCGGCCCATGCAATCATGCTAGAGCAATAGCGACATTCTGCAAGACGAGCAGAGCGAGACGCTTCGACTACCCTCGGCCGCGTGAATGCACGTCTCGCGCTCGAAGCGTCGGCCGCGCGACTGGTCGGGCGGCTCTCGCGCGCGGCAGGCCGCGGCGGCGGCACCACGCTTCCGGGCAAGCTCGTCTGGAAGCTCGACCCGGGGGCTCTCGACGCCCTTGCCGCGCGGCTCCCGCAGGGTGTCGCGCTCGTCTCCGCGACGAACGGGAAGACCACGACGACGGCCATGGCGAGCTCGATCCTCTCCGGCTCGCGACGGCTCGCCTGGAACCACTCCGGGGCGAACCTCGCCTCGGGGATCACCTCGACGCTTCTCGCCGCGGACGGCGCCGAGCTCGGGTTGCTCGAGGTGGACGAGTTCGTCCTCCCCGAGGTGATGCGTCGGACCTCTCCGCGCGTCGTGTGCCTGGGGAACCTGTTTCGCGATCAGCTCGACCGCTACGGGGAGCTGGAGCACGTCGCGGAGCGGTGGCGGGAAGCGGTCGCGGCGCTCGCGTCGGGCGCGACCCTCGTCGCGAACGCCGACGATCCACCCGTCGCCGCGCTCGCCGAGGGGCGCGAGCGCACGCTCCTGTTCGGGGTGGACGACCCCCGTCGCGCCCGCGGGGGTCTCCAGCACGCCGCGGATTCGAAGTACTGCGTCGGCTGCGGCCACCCCTACGTCTACGACGCGGCGTACGTCGGCCATCTCGGGGACTACCGCTGCGAGGCATGCGGCCACGCGCGGCCGGCACTCGACCTCGCAGCCGCCGAGATCGAGCCGCAGGGGCTCGACGGCGTCTCCTTCACGCTTCACGCGCCACATGGGTCGGCCCGCGTCCGCCTCGCCGTCCCGGGCCTGTACAACGTCTACAACGCGCTCGCAGCGGCATCGCTGTCGCTGGCGCTCGGAGCCACGCTCGACGAGGTCGCTGCGGGGCTCGAGCGGTTCCGGGCCGCGTTCGGGCGGTTCGAGCGCTTCACCGCGGGGGAGCGGGGTGTCCTGCTGCTGTTGATCAAGAACCCGGCCGGGGCGAACGAGGCGCTGCGAACGCTGGAGGAGGGTGGCGTCCCCCCCACCCTCGTCGTCGCCCTCAACGATCGGATCGCCGACGGGCGCGACGTCTCGTGGATCTGGGACGTCGACTTCGAGCCCGTCCTGGAGCGTGCCGGGCGGATCGTCGTCAGCGGCGAGCGCGCGGCCGAGCTCGCGCTGCGGTTCACCTACGCCGGGTTTCCGCGCGACCGGCTCGAGCTCGTCCACGACCTCGAGCACGCGCTCGACCGTGGCCTCGAGCTGACGCCCGCCGGAGGCGAGCTGGCCGTGCTGCCGACGTACACGGCGATGCTCGAGCTGCGGGCGATCGCGACCGCTCGCGGCCTGACGCGGCCGTACTGGGAAGGAGTGGCAGCGCCGTGATCCTCCGCGTCGGCCACCTCTACCCCGAGTACCTCAACATCTACGCCGACCGCGGCAACATCGCGGTCTTCGTGCGGCGGGCTGCCGCACGCGGTCACGAGCTCCGCGTCGAGGAGGTGACCCTCGGAACGCCGCTCCGGCCCGGCGCGCACGATCTCCTCTACGTCGGCGGCGGCCAGGACCGCGAGCAGGCCATGATCGCTCCGGACCTCGCCGCACGGCGTGAGGCGATCCGCGCCGCAGTCGACGGCGGGGCCGCGCTGCTCGCCGTCTGCGGCGGCTACCAGCTGCTCGGACGCGGCTACCGCGGCCGGGACGGATCCTGGCTCGAGGGCGCCGGCCTGTTCCCGCACGAGACGGTCGCCGGCGAGACGCGGATGATCGGCGACGTGCTGCTCGAGAGCGCGCTACCCGAGGCTCCCGGCAGGACGATCGCCGGCTTCGAGAACCACGCCGGCCGGACGGTGCTCGACCCCGGCGCCGAGGCGCTCGGCCGCGTCGTCGCCGGCTACGGGAACGACGGCTCCTCGAGGCTCGAGGGGTGTCGTGTCGGTCGTGCGTTCGGGACGTACCTCCACGGCCCCCTTCTCCCCCGCAACCCGTGGCTCGCGGACCTTCTCCTCTCCTGGGCGGTCGCGCACGCGACGCGCGGCGCGCCGGAGGCGCTCGCGCCGCTCGCCGACGAGCTCGAGGCGGAGGCGCACGCCGTTGCCGCCGGCCGCGCGCGGTCGCGCGGAGGGCGGCCCGCCTGACGCTACTCGGTCCAGCGGGCGCCGAGGTACACGCACGGGTCGCCCGGTTGCCAGCGTGCGAGGAACCGCGCGATCGGTGGGTGCAACGCGATGCTGTCCAGGTCGCCGGGATCGAAGAGCCGGTGGCCCCGCACGGCCTCGTCGCTCGATGCCGCGCCCTCGAGCGAGCCGTCGAGCTCCCCGGCGAAGACGACGTGGACGACGTGCTTCGACCAGAGACTGCGCTCGGGCGAGATCGACTCGACGATCGCGATCGGTCCCTCGACGGGAAGCTCGTCGCGGTAGCCCACGAGCCCGGTCTCCTCCGCGAGCTCGCGTTGGAGGGCGTCGACGAGCGTCTCGCCGCTCCGCACGCCGCCACCCGGCAGGAGCCAGTGCTCGTGGCCGCGCTTCTCGTGGCGGATCAGCAGGATCGACCCGTGCCAGTGCAGGAGGGCGGAGACGCGAATCCGAGGCTCGGGACGCACCGTCTAGCTCCCCGACGAGCCGAGGCCGCCGGCGCCCCGTTCGCTCGCCGGCAGCTCGTCGACCTCGACCAGCTCGACCCGCGGCAGCTCGACCACGACGAGCTGCGCGATCCGCATTCCCGGCTCGACGACAAACGTGCGCTCACGGTCGGTGTTGAGCAGGATCACCTTGATCTCCCCCCGGTAGCCTTCGTCGATCAACCCTGGCGCATTCACCTTGCCGAGCCCGTGCCGGGCGGCGAGACCGGAGCGCGGCACGACGAGACCGGCGTGACCCGTCGGCAGCGCAACCGCGATTCCCGTGCCGACGACGGCGCGGGCGCCGGGCGGGAGCTCCACGCGCTCGCACGCCGCGAGGTCGAGCCCGGCGTCGCCCGGGTACGCCTGCGCGGGAAGGATCGCGTCGGGCCGGAGCCGCTTGACGGCGAGCGCCGCGACGGTCGCCGACGCCGTCACGGCGCCTGCTCCGCTTCGAGCCCGGAGACGAGGTACCGCGCGAACCGCCGCACCTCCCGGTGGGGCAGGCGCGCGCGGACGACGACGCCCGCGTCGGTGTCCGTCCGCTCGACGATCGGCGCCCCGAGCGCGTAGAGGTCCGAGAGAACGCGCCCCTCGTCGTAGGGGACGAGCAGACGCACGTCCTCGAACCGGTCCGAGAACCGCTCGGCGATGCGCGCCTTCAGCTCCTCGATCCCCTCGCCGGTCGCGGCCGAGATCCGGATCGCGCCGGGGTAGCGGTGCTCGAGCCGGTGTCGCCCGCGGAGGTCGAGCCGGTCGATCTTGTTCAGGACGAGCTCCACCGGAATCTCCCCGGCGCCGATCCCGGCCAGCACCGTCTCCACGGCCTCGATCTGCTCGGCGAGCGCGTCGTCGGCGAGCGAGCCGTCGCCGACGTGGAGGACGAGGTCGGCGACGAGCGTTTCCTCGAGCGTCGACGCGAATCCCTCGACGAGCTGCGTCGGCAGACGCCGGATGAAGCCGACCGTATCCGTCACGAGGTAGCGCTTCCCTGCATGCTCGAACGTGCGCGTGGTGGGATCGAGCGTCTCGAAGAGGCGGTTCTCCACCGACACCTCGGCGCCCGTCAGCGCGTTGAGGAGTGTCGACTTCCCGACGTTCGTGTAGCCGGCGAGCGCGACGATCGGGATCTCCGAGCGCGTCCGGGCCTTCCGTCTCGTCGCGCGGTGCGCGCCGAGGTCGCGGAGCCGGCGCTTGAGCAGCGTGATCCGCCGGTTGGCCGTCCGCCGGTCGCTCTCGAGCTGCGATTCGCCGGGGCCGCGCGTGCCGACGCCGCCGCCGAGTCGTTCGAGGTGCTTCCACATGCCGCGCATGCGCGGGAGGTTGTACTCGAGCTGGGCGAGCTCGACCTGGAGCTTGCCCTCGGCCGAGACGGCGTGCTGCGCGAAGATGTCGAGGATCAGCTGCGTGCGGTCGACCACCCGGGCGGAGAGCGCGTCCTCGAGCGACCGTTGCTGGACGGGGTCGAGCTCGTCGTCGACGAGAAGCACCTCTGCGTCGTGGTCGGCGTACGAGGCTTTCAGCTCCTCGAGCTTGCCCTTGCCCACGTAGCGGCGCGGATCGGCGTGCGCGCGCCGCTGGAGGACCTCGCCCACCGGCGTGACTCCTGCCGTGCGCGCGAGCTCTCGTAGTTCCGCGAGCTCGTCCTCGGCGTCGACGCCCTTCGGCAGCACGGCGAGCAGCATCCCGCGTTCGGGCTCCGGGCCGTCCCGGAGCTCGGGCTCGCCTGTCGTCATCGGCAGAAGTATGCCGCTGCGGCGCCAAGACCACGCCGTCGCAGAAGCGGAGCGCCGTGGCGGCGGTAGGCTCGCCGCATGAGCGTCCTCGCCGACCGCCTTGCCGAGCGGACGCTCGAGCTCGTCGACATCCCGTCGGAGAGCCGGCACGAGGCGGCGATCCGGGAGCGGCTGCGGGGGCTCGTGCCGCCGCCGTACAGGGAGGTGTTCGCGGGTGACGAGGCGTTCCTGTGGGCGCGCGAGCGGCGTCGCGATGCGCCGCTTCTCGTGCTCGCGGGCCACTACGACACCGTTCCGGCACAGGGAAACGTGCCCGGGCACATCGCCGCCGGCGTCGTGCACGGCTGCGGGGCGAGTGACATGAAGGGCGGTGTCGCCGTCGCGATCGAGCTCGTGCGAGAGCTTGCGGCACGCGCTCCCGGGCCCGTCGACGTCGCGCTCCTGCTGTTCGGCCGCGAGGAGCTGCCCCCGCGCTTCGATCCCCTCCCGGCGCTGTTCGACGGCTGCCCTCTCGTCCACGAGGCAGGCCTCGCGGTGCTGCTCGAGCCCACGGACCTCGAGATCCAGGCGGGGTGCGTCGGCACGCTCACGGCCCGTGTCACGTTCCACGGGCGCAGCGGCCATTCCGCGCGACCGTGGCTCGCCGACAACGCGCTCCACCGGGCGATCGAGGGCCTCGTCCGGATTGCCGCCCACGAGCGGCGCGAGGCGATCGTCGCGGGCCTTCCCTTCTTCGAGGTCGTCTCGGTGACGCGGCTCGAGAGCGGTGTCGCCGACAACGTCGTGCCGGCGACGGCCGTCGCAACGCTCAACCTACGGTATCCGCCCGACCGCTCCCCGCGGACGCGGAGGAGCTCGTGCGGAGGCTCGTCCCGACCGATGCGACGGTGGAGGTGATCGGTAACTCACCCCCCGGGGCGGTCTCCGTCGGCGCGCCGCTCGTCGGTGCCCTGCGCGCGGCCGGCGACTTTCCGATCGAGCCGAAGCAGGCGTGGACGAACGTCGCCGATTTCACGTCGCGCGGGATCGCCGCCGTCAACTTCGGACCCGGCGCGACGCGGTACGCGCACACGAGCGACGAGCAGGTGGAGATCGCCGCGCTCGTCCGGGCCTATGAGGCGCTGCGGCGGGTCGTGCTCGGCCCGGACGAGTGACGCCATCGTCTACCGTCCGGTCGTGCCGCTCTCCCCTGTCCTGCGCGCGACCGCGACCTACCCGTTCGTGCGGCTCAACGAGGCGGCGGCCGCGCGCCGGGCGCGGGGGCTCGAGGTGATCGACCTCGGGATGGGAGATCCGCGCGAGCCGACCGATGCGGCGATCCTGCAGGCGCTCCGCGACGGGCTCCGCGACCGGATGGGGTATCCGGCGGCGGTCGGCCTGCCGGAGCTCCGCAAGGCCGTCGCGAGGTGGGTGGAGCGCCGTTTCGGGGTCCTTCTCGACCCGGGAGCGCAGATCGTCCCGACCCTGGGCTCGAAAGAGGCGATCTTCTCGTTCGCGCAGGTCGTCCTGGACGTGACCGGCGGGCGGGACACGGTTGTCGTGACCGAGCCCGGCTACCCTGTCCCGGGGCGCGGCGCCGCCTTCGCGGGCGCCCGAGTCGTCGAGCTCCCGCTGCACGAGGAGCACGGCTTCCTGCCCGCCCTCGACGACGTCCCGGACGGGCTGTGGGAGCGGGCCGCGCTCGTGTGGGTCAACTCGCCGAACAACCCAACCGGCACCGTCGCGCCCCTCGCGTCTCTCGAGCGGCTCGCGTCGCTCGCGCGGGAGCACGACTTCGTGCTCGCCTCCGACGAGGCCTACAGCGAGCTCTGGTTCGACGAGCCGCCGCCCTCGGCCCTCCAGCTCGACGACCTCACGAACGTGGTCGCGTTCAACACGCTCTCGAAGCGCTCGTCGATGACCGGGTTTCGCAGCGGGTTCGTCGCCGGGGACGCAGGGCTCGTCGCAGCGCTCAAGCAGTTCCGGCCGAACCTCGGCACCGCGCCGCAGGAGTTCGTCCAGCGCGCGTCGGTCGTCGCCTGGGGCGACGAGGAGCACGTCGTCCACCTGCGCGAGACGTATCGCGGCAAGCGTGACCTCCTTCTCGACGTCCTCGGGCGCAAGGGGCTCCGGAACGCCGGCGGGCCCGCGACGATGTATCTCTGGATCGCGGTGCCCGACGGCGAGACCTCGGAGGGTCACGCCGCGCGGCTGCTCGACGCGGGCGTCCTCGTCACCCCAGGCCGGTTTCTGGGCCCGTCGGGCGAGGGCTACGTCCGCTACGCCCTGGTGCCGACGGAGCAGGAATGCGTCCGCGCGGCGACGATTCTCGAGGAGGTGCTGTGAACGACCTGCGGTCGACGATCGACGCGCTCTGGGAGAGCGGCGAGCTCGACGCGGCCGCGATCGAGGAGGCCATCGCCTTGCTCGACCGCGGCGAGATCAGGATCGCCGAGCCCGGACCGGACGGCTGGGTCGTCAACGAGTGGGCGAAGAAGGCGATCCTCCTCTACTTTCGCCTGCGCAAGGTCGAGCCGCTCGACGTCGGCGGAATGCGGTACCTCGACAAGATCCCCCTGAAGCAGGTCGATCCCTCGGCGGGCGTCCGGGTCGTGCCGCCCGGCGTCGCGCGCTACGGCTCGTTTCTCTCGGAGGGTGTCGTGCTGATGCCCGGCTACGTCAACATCGGCGCGTGGGTGGGGCCGCGGACGATGGTCGACACGTGGGCGACCGTCGGCTCGTGCGCGCAGATCGGAGCGGACGTGCACCTCGCCGGGGGCGTCGGAATCGGCGGCGTGCTGGAACCCCCCAGGCTGCCCCGGTGATCGTCGAGGACGGCGCGTTCCTCGGCTCGCGTTGCATCGTCACGGAGGGTGTTCGCATCGGCGCGGGGGCGGTGCTGTCGGCCAACGTCTCGCTGACCGCGTCGGTTCCGGTGATCGACGTCACCGGGCCCGACCCGGTCGAGTACCGCGGCGAGGTTCCGTCCCGCGCCGTGGTGGTGCCCGGCACACGCCCGAGGGACTTCCCTGCGGGGACGTACCAGCTCTCGTGTGCCCTGATCGTCGGCTGGCGTGAGGCGTCGCACGACCTGCGGCTCAGCCTCAACGACGTGCTCCGCGAGTTCGAGCTCGCCGTGTAGTTTCGCGCGGAGCGGGCCCTGTGCCCGCCCGTTCCGACCGCACGCGCTGAGGGTGTCAGCCTCGCCCCTGCACCGCGAGCGGCGGGGCGGCTTTGCGCATCAGCCGCCGGCCGGTCCCTCGGCGCCGGACGGCGGGTACGACGGGCGCTGCATGGCCTCGGGAGCTCGCCCCCCGCTGTCGACTTCAGTCCGACACCTCTGCGGACGACGCCGCCTCGAAGCCCGAGGCGAGCACGCCTACTTCAAGGCTCTGGTAGGGCCGCATCCGATAGGTCCGGTGGCGGATTCCGTGCATGGGCCCCAGCGCGTCGCTGAGCCGCTCGGCAGCCGGCGAGCGCGTGACGAGCCGGCGGGCGTCGGCGGGCGCGAACCACCCGGCCTCGGGCACCGCCGGCTCGCGCGCGTGCGGTACGCCGCCGACGTGACGGCACGCGAAGACGTGCACGAGCATCTCCGGGGAAGTCACCCGGGAGTCGATCGAGAGGAGCCGCACCGGCTCCACGATGCAGCCGGACTCCTCCTCTACCTCCCGCCGCAGGGCGTCGAGCAATCCCTCGCCTCTCTCGACCTGACCTCCTGGAAGCTCCCAGCCACGTCCCACGACGCGAACCAGCAGGACCTCACCGCTGTTGTTCGTGACGAAGCCGCTGACGGCGAGGACGTGTGTCGGATGATCTCGAGGGGGCGTCACAGCCCCGTCGTGCCGGCGCAGATCTGCTCGGCCGGGCCCTCGAGCGTGGCGCGACCGTCCTCGATCGTGACGAGGAGCGCCCCACCCGGCATCGTCACGCGTACGCGCCCGGCGCACCAGCCGCGTTCCGTCGCCGCCGCCGCCACCGCCACGGCAGACGAGCCCGACGATGCCGTCTCGCCCGCGCCCCGCTCCCAGACGAGCACGGAGACGTCGTTCCCGGGCCCGGCCACGGCGAGCTGCACGTTCGTTCGCTGGGGAAACCGTGGATGTGTCTCGAGCGCGGGGCCGAGATGCAGGAGCTCGTCGCGCGACAGCGCGTCTCTGCGCACGACCGCATGCGGGTTGCCGACGTCGACCGGCACGACCGCGACCCGCTCGCCGGCGACGTCGAGCACCTCGTCCTCGCCCACGTGGACGGGGCCGAGGTCCTGCCGCACCGTCCGCTCCGCCTCTCCGGGGACGGCGCGAACGATCCTGGCATCGGTCTCGATCTCGACCGCGGAAGATCCGCTCTCGCGGAGGAGCCACGCCGCGGCGATGCGGGTGCCGTTGCCGGAGAGCTCCGCGGTCGACCCGTCCGGGTTCCAGATTCGGATCGTCGCGCGGCCGGCATCGCGCGCCGTCACCTCGAGGATGCCGTCGCTGCCGATTCCCGTGTCCACGTCGCAGAGCCGGCGCACGCGCTCCGGCGTGAGGCGCCCGGCGTCGGGCTGCTCGACGAGGAGGTACGCGTTCCCGACGGCGTGCCACTTCTCGAAGCGCATCGTGGGAAGCAGGCTAGCCGCGTACGAGCGCGACGATGTCGGCGGCGATCGCCTCCGGCGGCCGCTCGCCGTCGAGGAGGACGATGCCCGGGATCCGTCGCATCCATTTCCGCTGGTAGGCGGCGTAGCGGCGCGTGCGGCGGACGATCGGCTCGAGTGCGGCGGGCCCGAGCAACGCGATCTCGTCGAGCCCGAGAGTCTTCGCCGCCGTGCGCGACACGGGGTGCTCGAGGGCGCCACGGACCTCGTCCACCACGCCGCGCGCGAACATCTCCTCTGTACGCCGCCGGATCCGCCGCTCGAGCATCTGCGCCGGAACCTCGAGCCCGACGACCAGCGTCGGTCGCCGGGTCGGCCCGCGCCAGAGGCGGTCCCGGCCCACGACGAGCGACGTGCCGACCGCGGTGAGCTCGAGCGCGCGGACGAGCCGCTTGCGGTCGTGTGGATGGACGGCCTCCGCCGCGGCGGGATCGTGCGCGGCGAGGCGACGGTGGGCTGCCTCACGGTTGCGGTCGACCTCGTGCGCGATGCGGGCGCGGATCTCGGGCGCGACCGCAGGCGGGACGTCCAGCTCGGCGAGCGCGGCACGCAGGTAGAGGCCCGTCCCCCCCGCGACGACAACGACCCCGCGCTCGGCGACCAGGTCGTCGATCTCGCGGTGCGCGAGCGCGGCAAAGGCGCCCACGGTCATCTCCTCTCCGAGCGAGCGGATCCCGACGAGATGCGTCGGCCGCGTCGGCTGGTTGGTCAGGATCGGCAGGCCACGGTAGACCTGCATCGCGTCGGCGGACACGACCTCCGTCCCGAGCCGGTCGGCGGCCATCTCGGCGACGGCAGTCTTCCCGGACGCCGTCGGGCCGAAGATCGCGGCGACCTCGGGGCGCGTCACGTGACCCTGCTCCGAGCCGCAGCCCGAGGCACGCTCGCGCGGTGCGCCTCACCGCCGCGCGCGCCGTCCCGGCTCTCACCGGCCGGGCCGCGACGGTCTGCCCGGCATGCCGGCCCGCTGCTCCCGGCCCCACCGTCCCTTCCGGACATGTCCCTTGCGGCCAACGACCGGGCCACCGGCCTCCTCCCCACGCATCGAGCGTAACGTGGAAGTGCGCACGTGTCGGTGACCTGCTCGCGCCGGAAGCGTGCCAAACGATCCACAGCCTCCTGGCGGTCTCAGGCGGCGACGAGCGAGCTCTCGCGGCCGCGGAGGGTCGTGGAGGTCGCGCCCTCGATCGCGACGCGCACGAGCTCTCCAGGGGCCGCCGAGCCGGCGAAGTTGACCGTCGTGCTCCGTCGTGTCCGGCCGCGGAGCAGCGTTGCATCGGTGCGGCTCCGGCCTTCCACGAGCACTTCCTCCACCCGCCCCACGCGCTCGGCATTACGCCGGGTCGCCTCGCGCTGGACGAGGTCGACCAGACGCTCCATGCGCTCGCGCTTGACCGCGTCGGCAACCTGGTCGGGCATGGTCGCCGCCTCCGTGCCGGCGCGCGGCGAGTAGACGAACGTGAAGGCGCTGTCGTAGCCGACCGCTTCGACCACCTCGAGCGTCGCCCGGAAGTCGTCCTCCGTCTCGCCCGGGAACCCGACGATGACGTCGGTGCCGAGTGCGAGATCGGGGATCGCATCGCGGAGGCGCTCGACGAGGGCCAGGTACCGCTCCCGCGTGTACGTCCGGCGCATTGTCTTGAGGATCCGCGTCGAGCCAGACTGCAGCGGCAGGTGGACGTGCTCGCAGACCGCCGGGCACTCGGCGATCGCGGCGATCACCGGCTCGCGGAAGTCCTTCGGATGCGGGCTCGTGAAGCGAATGCGATCGATCCCCTCGACGGCGTCGCACGCTCGGAGCAGCTCGCCGAACTCCGTGCGGATCTCAGGGGCGAGGTCGCGCCCCCAGGAGTTGACGTTCTGACCGAGCAGCGTGATCTCCCTGACACCGTCGCCGGCGAGGGCCGTCAGCTCGGCGACGATATCGCCGGGCCGGCGGCTCTGCTCGCGCCCGCGAACGGCCGGCACGATGCAGTACGCACATTTCGAGTTGCAGCCCATCGACACCTGGACCCACGCGCTGAAGCGGCGTTCGCGGTGCATCGGCAGCGTGGCCGCGAACGTCTCGTGCGAGCCGAAGCGGCTGCGCGGCACTGCTCGGCCGCCGGCCTCGATCCACTCGCCGAGGTGCGGGATCGAGCCCGGCCCGAACGCGACGTCGACGAACGGGTACCGCGCGAAGATCCGCTCGCGCTGCGCCTCCGCGTAGCAGCCGCCGACCGCGACGACGAGATCGGGGTCGCGGCGCTTCCTGGCGGCGGCGTCGCCCAGGTATGCCGCGAGCTTCGTGTCCGGCTTCTCGCGGACCGTGCACGTGTTGAAGACGAGCAGGTCGGCGTCCTCGGGCGCGACGGCCTCGCCGATCCCGAGCGATTCGAGCATGCCCTTGATCCGCTCCGAGTCGTGAGCGTTCATCTGGCAGCCGAACGTCGTGACGAAGTACCTGCGCACGCGGCCGATGGTAGCCACGGGCCGTCCCGAGAAGCCGCGACGGGCAGGTCGTGCTCTGTCCTTCGCGGCGAGTGCGCCGACCCCCGCCGAGAGCGCCCCGGTGGAGGGAGTCAGCGCGGATCGGGCGCGTACGTGACGAGCCCTACCCGGCTCCCGGCCGGATCGCGGACACGCAGGTGCCGCCCCTGACCGACTGTGGTGTCTACCGACGCATTCGAGCGCTGCCGGTCCGACACGCCGATCAGCCAACTAACTAATGGTCGATCCGCGGGGCCGGGCTCACCTGGCGACCTCCACCGCACGCGACTCGCGGATCACGATCACCTTGACCTGGCCGGGATACTCGAGCTGGTCTTCGATCTGGCGCGCGATCTCGTACGAGAGGAGCGCGGTGCCGTCGTCGTCGACCTCGGACGGCTCCACGATCACGCGGATCTCGCGTCCGGCCTGGAGCGCGTACGCCTTCGCGACGCCCGCCTTCGAAGTCGCGATCTCCTCCAGCGCCGAAAGGCGCTTGATGTAGTGCTCGAGGCTTTCCCCGCGCGCACCCGGCCGGGAGGCCGAGATCGCGTCGGCGGCGATCAGGAGGACAGCCTCGACGGTCTGCGGCTGGACCTCGTAGTGATGGGCCTCGATCGCATGCACCACGCCGTCCGACTCGCCGTACCGCCGTGCGAGCTGGGCGGACACGAGTGCGTGCGAGCCGTCGACCTCGTGCGTCATCGCCTTGCCGATGTCGTGGAGCAGCGCCGCGCGCTTTGCCGTCTTGACGCCGGCGCCGAGCTCGGCGGCCATGATCCCGGCGAGGTGGACGACCTCGAGGGTGTGCTTGAGGACGTTCTGCCCGTAGCTCGTCCGGTAGCGGAGGCGGCCGAGGACCGTGACGAGCTCCTCGTTGAGCTCGCCGCAGTTCGCCTCGAAGACGGCCTGCGTCCCGGCCTGGTGGATCTGCTCGTCGAGCTCCGCCTTCGACTGGTAGTACATCTCCTCGATCCGGGCGGGATGGATCCTCCCGTCCTCGATCAGCTTCTCGAGGGTCAGCTTCGCGACCTCGCGCCTGATCCCGTCGAACGAGGAGAGCACGACCGCGTGCGGCGTGTCGTCCACGATCACGTCGACGCCGGTCAGGTGTTCGAGCGCACGGATGTTGCGGCCCTCACGGCCGATGATCCGCCCCTTCATGTCGTCGCTCGCCAGCTCCACCACGGTCACGGTCGTCTCGGCGGTGTGGCTCGCTGCGACGCGCTGGAGGGCGTCTGCCACGAGCGCGCGGGCGCGACGCCGCGCCTCGCCGCGGGCTTCTTCCTCCATCTGGCGGACCGACCGGGCGAGCTCGTGGCGCACGAGATCCTGAGAGCGCTCGAGCATTGCCGCCTTCGCCTCGCCCTGCGTCATGCCGGAGATGCGCTCGAGCTCCACGAGGGCGCCGTCGCGACTCGCCTTTTGCTCCTCCTGGAGCTGCTTGAGATGAACCTCGCGGTCGCCGACGCCCTGTTCGCGCCGCGTCACATCGACGAGCTTCTGGTCGAGTTCGGCCTCGCGCTGCGCGATTCGCTCCTCGACCTTTGCGATCTCGACGCGCCGGTCGCGGACCTCGCTCTCGACCTCGGAACGCAGCTTGACGGCGCCTTCCCGTGCCTCGACGACGGCTTCCCGCCGGATCGTTTCGGCCTCCCGCTCCGCGTCAGTGACGAGCCTCCGGCGCTCCTCCTCGCTCCGGCGGACGGAGGAGCTACTCGACGCCCGCAGCCAGGCGGCGGCGACCACCGCCCCCACCGCGAGCCCGACCACCAACGCGACCACCGTGAGCATCTCTACTCCTCCAGGAGCCTCTGTTGTCCGCGGCGACGCCGCGGGTGCTCACATCCGGCATCCCCGCGTCCGCGGGATCCGGCTCCGCTGTTGCGTGGCTCTAGGCCGGCGCGCCCCCCGGCGGGCACGCGGCGCGCGCCCGGGTGTTCGCGAGGGAGATGGTCGACATGCGGGTCACGGGTTCAACGAGTTCGGAACTACACGTATGCAGGGAAAGTCCGGATGAAGCGCTGCTCATGGTACCGCGCCCCCTCGACCTCCGCAATGAGGGCCTCGACCGACTCCTCGGCGAACCCGCGCGACGCCAGGTAGCGGATCGTCCTCGAGTTCGCTCCGCGGACGGCCATGATGCGAGCGGCTCGCTCGGCCTCGGGCTCGAGCCGTGCGACGGCGTCTCGCGCGACGTCCCCGGTAATGCCGTGTCGCGCAAGGTCGTCGACGACGAGCCGGTCGCCCGCGCCGCGATCGGCCAGATGGCGTGCGCGGCGCTCGGCGTACCGTGCGTCGTCGACGAGGCCCGACCGCTCCCCGCGCTCGAGCACGTCGCGACGCGCCTGTGCCGAGACGCCGGCGCGGGCGAGACGGGCGTCGAGCGACGCCCGGGAGTGCTCGCGCCGCGCGAGCGCGCGCACCACCACCTCCTCCGCCCGCAAGCGACGCCGTGCCCGCGCCAGCGCGCGAATCCGCTCACGGTCGAGCTCGAGGCCGACGCGGAGGCCTGCCTCCCCCACCGCAGCCACCGGAAGCGTTCGCCACCGCTTGCCGTCGAGCTCGACGGCAATGCCGGCGCGCGTCTCCCGGAGCGCGGTGACGATCAATCTATGCCTCGGCCGTCACCTCGTCGACGACGGGCGTGACCTCGGTCACCGGCATGTCCGTCGTGGGGAGCAGGCGTGCGGAGACGACCTGCTCCGGCCCCGCCTCGGCCTGGATGCGGGCCAGGATCGCCTGCACGAGATCGGGATTCTCGGTCAGGAACGCGGTTGCGTTCTGGCGTCCCTGACCGAGCCGTTCGTCGCCGAACGAGAAGTACGAGCCGGACTTCGTCACGATCTTCCGCTCGAGCCCGACGTCGAGCACCGTGCCCTCCCAGGAGATCCCCTGGCCGTAGATGACGTCGAACTCGGCCTGCTTGAACGGCGGCGCGACCTTGTTCTTCACGACCTTGACGCGGACCCGGTTGCCGATCGCCTCGGTGCCCTCCTTCAGCGTCTCGATCCGCCGGATGTCGAGCCGGACGGAGGCGTAGAACTTCAGTGCGCGGCCGCCGGGGGTGGTTTCGGGCGAGCCGAACATGACCCCGATCTTCTCGCGGAGCTGGTTCGTGAACAGGCAGATCGTGTCGGTGCGGTTGAGCGTGCCCGCGAGCTTCCGCAGCGCCTGGCTCATGAGACGTGCCTGCAGGCCGACGTGGCTGTCCCCCATCTCGCCCTCGATCTCCGCCTTGGGGGTCAGCGCGGCCACCGAGTCGACCGCGACGACGTCCACCGCGCCCGAGCGGATCAGGAGCTCGGCGATCTCGAGCGCCTGCTCGCCGGTGTCGGGCTGGGAGACGAGCAGCTGGTCGATGTCGACGCCGATCCGCCGCGCGTACGTCGGGTCCATCGCGTGCTCCGCGTCGATGAACGCACAGATGCCGCCGCGGCGCTGCGCCTCCGCGATGACGTGGTAGACAAGCGTCGTCTTCCCGGAGGACTCCGGCCCGTAGACCTCGACTATTCTCCCCCGCGGCAGCCCGCCGATCCCGAGCGCGAGGTCGAGCGAGAGGGAGCCGGTCGACACCGCCCCGATGGAGACCTGGGCGGCGTCGCTCATGCGCATCACCGAGCCCTTGCCGAACTGCCGCTCGATCTGGCCGAGCGCGACGTCGAGCGCTTCCTCCCGGTTCATCGAATCATCCTCCTGCGTTCAGCGAGACGCGTTCCAGCACCGCGTACCGCGCTCCGGTCGGGTGCAGTCGAGATAGGTAAGCAGCAGCGTCGGACGGAACGAATGTTCCCGTCCCGGGCAGCGGCGGGTCGAGCCGCGGACGCTCGCGGAAGCGGAGCACGGTGACGTGCGGAAGCCACGGGCGCGACTCCGGGAGGTAGACGCCGAGCTCCGCGAGGGAGCCGTGCAGGTGGCCCGCGAGCCGCGTTGCTTCGCCGGTCCGGTCGTCGAGCACGACCATGCCCACGCTCGAGGTCTCGCGCCAGGCGACGGGCTCGAGCCGGATCGTCTCGGACACGGCCTCGACGGCGGTGCGCAGCGCGCCGACGATCGCGTCGAGCTCGTCCGCCGGGCGGCTGCCGAGGAACGCGAGCGTGACGTGGAGGTGCTCGCGCGGGACGATCCGTCCTCCGGCGAGGTGCTCGGCGCCCCAGCGCACGAGGACGTCGAGCGTCGCCGGGGGAAGCTCGAGGGCGAGGAAGAGCCGCAGGCGCGCATCGCCTCCGACGCTACCCGCCGGAGTCATACGACTTCGTGCCGACTCTGTGCCAGGACGCGGCGGGCGAGGTGCAGCGCGGCGACCGTCGCCCGCGCACGGATGGCCTCCCGGTCGCCCGGGAGGGAGAGCTCGCCGCCGCGCCCGCCTTCCTGCGTCGAGACGTGGAAGTGAACGAGCCCGACCGGCTTCGCCTCCATGCCGCCGGCCGGCCCGGCGACGCCCGTCACCGCGATCCCGACCTCGACGCCGAGCAGGCGCCGGACGCCGTCGGCCATCGCCGCCGCCACCTCGGCCGAGACCGCGCCGTGAGCCGCGAGCAGCGACTCGGGGACGCCCAGCTGGGTGACCTTGACCTCGTTCGCGTAGGCGACCACGGCACCGACGAAGACGTCGCTCGAGCCGGGGACGTCTGTCAACCGCGCTGCGACGAGCCCGCCGGTACACGACTCCGCCGTCGCCAGCCGCAGCCCCCGAGCGCGGCACTCGCCGAGCACGATCTCTGCGACCGTCCGCTGGTCCTCGGTGAAGAGGTAGCGTCGGAGGGGCTCGACAAACGACGCCGCGAGCACGTCGGCACGCTCGCCGGCGCCCGGCTCGACGACGAAGTCGACGTGGATCTCGAAGTCGCGCGCGCAGATGGTCACCTCCACCCCCGCGCCGTCCCCGCCCGCGTCTGCGAGCGCGCGAGCGACGGCCGACTCGCTCACCCCGTAGAAGCGGAGGACGCGCCGCTCGGGCGGCGTGGCGCGCGCGAGCACCTGCCGGAGCGGGTCGCTCGCCACGGCGGCGGGCCAGAGACGCCGAAGCTCGCCCGGCGGGCCGGGCATGACCACGTAGACGGTGCGCTCACCGGCGACGACGAGACCCGGGGCCGTGCCCGCGATCCCGACCACGACCGCGCCCTCCGGCACCGTCGCCTGCTTCGTCACCCCCGGCGCGAAGTCGGCATACGGGCGGCCGAGCCGTTCGGCCGCCGCCCGCGAGACGGCCTCGATCCGGGACTCGAGCTCCGGGTCGACCCGGAGCGGCGCGCGTGCGACCCGGGCGACGAGCTCGACCGTGCGATCGTCGTGCGTCGGCCCGAGCCCCCCAGAGACCAGGCAGACGTCCGCTCCGTCGGCGGAGCGAAGCGCCGACTCGAGATCGCCCGGGTCGTCCCCGACGATCACGATTCGCTCCGGGTCGAGGCCCAGCGAGAGCGCCTCGCGCGCGTAGAACGGCCCGTTGCGGTCGGTGCGCTCGCCGCGGACGAGCTCGCTGCCCGTGACGACGACGACCGCGCGCGGGCGGTCGCTCACCCGCTGACGGCGGTCGCCCCGGAGACCGTCAGCGAGCGGCCGCCCGGCGGGAACACGTATCGGGTGCCGTTCACCTTGACGACGACGTTCCCCGGCCGGTCCACCGAGAGCGAGAGCGACTTCTTCGCGAAGCGCTGGAGCTGCCCCCGCTCGAGCGTCCCGGTGTAGAGCGGCCTGCCGGAGCCGGAGCGCACCTCCATGAAGGACGGGCCGCGAACCGCGCGGATCGTCACCGTCACCTGCTGCTGCGTCGCCTTCGACGAGGTGGCCGCGGTCGCCCGCGACGCGTTGACACCGTCCACCTGAGGATCCTCGTGGCCACCGAAGCGCCAGGCGGCGATCACGAGCGCCGTGACGAGCAGGATCGCCGCCAGCGCGATCCCGACGGTGCCGGTTTCGCGCCGGTCGCGGCGGCGTCGTTGCCGGCCAGTCGGAACGCGCGGGGCGCGCGGCGTGCCCGCGTCCTCGCCCCCGACGAAGCGCAGGTTGTACTCCTCGACGTAGAGACGGCCGTCGAGGCCGAGCGCATCGGCGTAGACCTGGAGAAAGCCCTTCGTGTACGCGTGCCCGGGAAGCTGGTCGAACCGCTCCTCCTCGAGGTGCCGGAGGTACTTCGCGCGCACCTTGGTCCGCGTCTCGAGCTCCTCGAAGCCGAGGTGCTGACGGACGCGCGCCTCGCGCAGGCTCGAGCCGATCTCGAACACGAGCAGGGGAGTCTAGTCGTCAGCCGCCGGCGCGACCAGCTCAACGCTCGCCGAGATACGTGAGGATCCCGTAGACGGCGAGCGCGACCGCGGAGGTTGCGCCGAGCGAGATCCCGAGCACGCCGAGCGCACGGCCGAGCCGGGCGACGCGTCGCCCGCCCGCGCGCCCGAGGCGCATGTCGTCGTGCCGAAGAGCGCTGCTGGCGAGCCCGATCGCGACGACGCCGAGGGCGACGGCGGCGGGGATCGCGAAGCCCGCGTGCAGCAGCTCGTACGCGCCGGAGTATCGCGTCGCGAGGATCGCGAGAGGCATCGTCGCCGTCGCCAGCAGGCCGAGGAGGAGTGCCGCCACGGCCCGGCCGTTGCCGGCTGCGCGTAGGTTCGAGCCCGTCGCGGCGCCTGCCACCGTCACTGTTTCTGGTACGGCTTGCCGTCGGCGGCCGGCGGCGTCGAGCGCCCGATGACGCCGGCGACGGCGATCAGCGTGAGGACGTAGGGCAGCGCCTGGAAGAGCACCGCCGCCGAGTCGGAGTACTCGGGCAGCCGTTGCGCGAGCGCGCTCGAGAAGCCGAACAGGAGGCACGCCGCGGCGGCGCCGAAGGGGCGCCAGTTGCCGAAGATCATCGCCGCGAGGGCGATGTAGCCGCGCCCTGCGGTCATGTTCTCGTTGAACGAGTTGACGAAGCCGATCGAGAGGAAGGCTCCACCGGCGGCGGCGAGCATGCCCGAGGCGATCACCGCGCCGTAGCGGATCTTGTAGACGTCGATCCCGACCGTGTCGGCGGCGCGCGGATGCTCGCCGACGGCGCGGATCCGCAGGCCGAGCGGTGTCTTGAAGAGGACGAACCACGAGACCGGGATCAGGATCAACGCGATCCAGATCATCAGGTTGAGGTTGCCGAAGATGTCGCCGACGAACGGGACGCCGTCGAGGAACGCGAGCCGGACGTTGGGGATGCTGGGAATGTCGCTCGGAGTCCCCTCCTGCCCGTAGATGTCGATGAACAGGTAGCCCGTCACCCCGAGCGCCAGGAAGTTGACGGCGAACCCGGAGATGATCTGGTCCGCGCGGAAGTGGACGGCCCAGACCGCGTGCACGAGCGCCGTCACGGCGCCGGAGAGGATCCCGATCAGGAGGCCGAGCACCCACGAGTCGAGCTTGTCGGCGGCCATGATCCCGAAGAAGGCGCCCATCAGCATCATCCCCTCGAGGCCGATGTTCACGACGCCGGAGCGCTCGGAGAACATCCCGCCGAGCGAGGCGAAGATGAGCGGCGTCGCGTAGCGGAGCATGGCCGCGAAGAGCGCCGACCAGACGACCACCGTCTCGAGCTTGCCGATCGACGAGCGGGTCGCCAGGTAGGCGAGCGCGAAGCCGAGCGCCGCGCTCGCGATTGCATACCAGCCGAAACGGCGCTCGTCACGGGTGATCACGAACACGCCCGCCAGCGCCGCCAGAAGCGCGAGGATCAGGCTCGGCACCCAGGAGCGCGACGAGATCGGTGGGAGTGCGACGAACGCCGACACGAGCCCGAGCGTGATGCCCACCCACGCGAGCGTTCGGAGCGGATTGCGACGAACCACGTCGGCCGGCAGGGCGATGCTCGTCACGCCGTGGTCACCACCCGCTGACCGCGCATCCGGGCGAGGAGCCACAGGACGACGAAGTCGAGGCCGACGAAGAGGATGACGAGGCCCTGGATGAGGAGCGTCAGGTTGGACGCCAGCTCCGGCTGGAAGATGGTCGGGTCGAGGTTGCGCGTCGAGGTGCCGGTGAGGAGCGCGCCGAAGAGCAGGGCGGCCAGCCCCGTGCCGATCGCCGTGTTCCGGCCGAGCAGCGCGACGGCGATGCCCGTGAACCCGATGGTGGAGGTCTGCACGTCGCCCGTCGCGAGCCGGAACTGCCAGCCGAGGATGTCGATCGCCCCCGCGATTCCCGCGAACGCGCCCGCGATGGCCATCGCGAGAAAGTAGTTGCGTGCCACGCTGATGCCGCCGTAGTGCGCCGCGTCCGGGTTGAAGCCGACCGCCTTGACGCCGTACCCGAGTGTCGTCCGGTTGAGGATCGCCCAGTAGACGACGAGCGCGCCCAGGGCGATGAAGAAGCCGATGTGGAGGCCCTGGAGGAGGGGGTCGCCCCAGAAGACATGGAGCTTCGCACCTTCGACGACGTCGTTCGAGATCGGAACGGCCTTCTGCGTGTCGTTCTGGAGCGGCCCCCGAGCCCGAAGAGGAACATCCCGATCCAGAGCACCGTCCAGTTGAGCATGATGGTCGAGATCACCTCGTGCGCGCCGACGGTGGCCTTGAGAAAGCCGGCGATCCCGCCGAGCAGCCCGCCCATCAGCGTCCCGATCACCAGCACGAGAATCACGTGCAGGTACGGGTTCATGCCGTCGAAGGACGAGCCGACCCAGACCGCCAGGATCGCACCGGCGAGGTACTGCCCCTGGCCGCCGATGTTGAACAGCCCGCAACGGAACGCGAACGCGACCGCGAGCCCGACGAGGATCAGCGTGGTCGTCTGGATGAGCGTCTGCTGGAGGTTGAACGCGGCTGTCGAGTCCGGGTCCCACGGGATCTGGAAGAACCAGTTGAGCCCGGAGCCGTCGAAGATCGCTCGATACGTCTCGAGCGGGTTCTTCCCCCGTCGTGACGAGCACGACGAGGCCGCCCATCACGAACGCGATCAGCACCGTCAGGAGCGGCGCGAGCAGCCCCGCCGGCACGCTGGGCGAGGGCAAGCCGTTGCGCGAACGTCTCGCGCTCCTCGTCCGGCGGAGGCACCGGCTGGCCGTACGGCTGTCCGGTAGTGCCGCCGCCCGCCTCGCTCACGCCGCGACCTCGCTCCGGCCGCCGCCCGTCATCGCGATGCCGAGCTCCTCCTCACTCGCCGTCGGCGGGAACTCGGCCACGATCTCGCCCTCGTACATGACGAGGATCCTGTCGGCGAGGGAGAGCACCTCCTCGAGCTCGAGGGAGACGAGCAGGATCGCCCGTCCCTCGTCGCGCTCCTCGATCAGCCGCCGGTGGACGAACTCGATCGCGCCGACGTCGAGGCCGCGCGTCGGCTGCGCCGCGATCAGGACCTTGGGATCGCGCTCGATCTCGCGAGCGAGGACGACCTTCTGCTGGTTCCCGCCCGAGAGGCTTCCCGCCTTCGTCGTCGGGCCGCCGCCGCGGATGTCGAAGCTCGTGATGAGCTTGCGCGCGCGCTCGATCAGGCGCCGCGGGAAGAGCCAGCCGTACCTCGAGGCCGGGGGCGACCGGTAGTCGTGGAGCGCGATGTTCTCCGCGATCGAGTACTCGAGCACGAGCCCGCGCCGCTGCCTGTCCTCGGGGATGTGCCCCTGGCCGCTCTGGAGGTGCTGGTGCACCGAGTCGCGAGTGACGTCGTCGCCGTCGATCCGCACCGTGCCGGAGTCGACGGATCGCAGCCCGGCGAGCGCGTCGATCATCTCCGTCTGGCCATTGCCGTCGATTCCGGCGATCGCGACGATCTCACCCCCCCGTACGTCGTAGGTCACGCCGCGCACCTTCTCGATCCCGCGGTCGTCACGAACCCGCAGCGCCTCGACCTCGAGCCGTGGCGCACCCGGTTTCGCCGCGGTCTTCTCGACGTGCAGGAGCACCTCTCTGCCGACCATCAGGCGGGCGAGGCTCGCCTCGGTCGCGCCCTCGGCGGGCAGCGTCTCGATCAGCTTGCCTCGCCGCAGGACCGTGATCCGGTCGGCGATCTCGAGCGACTCGTTGAGCTTGTGCGAGATGAAGATCACGGACTTGCCCCGCGCGGTGAGGCTCCGCACCACCTCGAAGAGCTCCTGCGCCTCCTGCGGGGTGAGCACCGCCGTCGGCTCGTCGAGGACGAGGATGTCGGCCTCGCGGTAGAGCGCCTTCAGGATCTCGACACGCTGCTGCTGGCCGACCGTGATGTCCGCGATCGTCGCGCCCGGGTCGACCGCGAGGCCGTAGCGGTCCGAGATCTCGCGCACACGTCGCTCCGCCTCGTGGATGTCGAGCACGATCCCGCCTCTCGTCGGCTCCACGGCGAGCACGATGTTCTCGGCCACGGTCATCACCGGGATGAGCATGAAGTGCTGGTGCACCATGCCGACACCGGCGTCGATGGACGCGCTCGGGGAGCCGAGCCGGACCGGCCTGCCCTTGATCAGGATCTCGCCCTCGTCGGCGTGGTAGAGCCCGTAGAGGATGTTCATCAGCGTCGACTTGCCGGCGCCGTTCTCACCGAGCAGAGCGTGTACCTCGCCCTCGCGGAGGTCGAAGCTGACGTCGTCGTTGGCGACGACGCCCGGAAAGCGCTTCGTGATGTGCCGCATCTCGAGGACCTGGACGTGCTCGGTCATGGTCGCGCGATTCTATGTCGCGAGGCGCGCGGTGGGAACCGTGAGGGCGTGGACGGTTCCGGTCAGCTGCGCGGGACGTCGATCTCGCCGTCGGCGATCTGCTGCGAGACGTCGTCGAGCGTCTCGATCAGGGCGTCGCGGTCGGGCGCCCTCTCGCTCACCTCGCCGTAGCCGACGCCGTCGTTAGAGACGTCGTAGAGGGAGTCCTCGCCCCCCGCGAACGAGTCGTCGACCACGGCCTGGATCGTGTCGTAGACGGCGACGTCGACCTTCTTGACCGCGCTCGTGAGGATGAAGTCGCCGAGGTATCCCTGGTCGGCGTCGACCCCGATGCCCCAGGCGTTCCGTTCCTTCGCCGCCTGGAGGGCGCCGAGGCCGCAACCGCCGGCGGCGGCGAAGACGACCTTCGAGCCACGCGCGATCTGTGTGAGCGCGAGCTCGGTGCATTTCGCCTGGTCGACGAAGTCCTGCGAGTAGCCCTGGATAACCCTCACCGACTGATCGGTCGCCTTCGCGCCGGCCCGGTACCCGGCGAGGAACGCGACCACGGCCGGGACAGCCTGGCCGCCGACGGCGCTGATCGTCCCGCCCGTCGCGACTGTCGCGGCGGCGACGCCCGCCAGGTAGCCCGCTTCCTGCTCGGCGAAGACGAGCCCACGGACGTTCGGCGGCGCCCCCTCGAGCGCCGACCACGGGTAGTCGACGATCGCGAAGTCCGTGTCCGGAAACTGCTGCGCCACGGTCGCGAGGGCGTCGCCCATCAGGAAGCCCACCGCGACGACGAGGTCGTACTCCCGTGCAGCGCTGGTCAGGTTCGGGACGTAGTCGCTCGCGGCCTTGGAGATGAACACTCGCCCCTGGACTCCGAGTTCGCTCTCGGCGCGCTCGAGGCCCTGGTTCGCGAGCGAGTTGAACCCCCGGTCGTTGAGACCGCCGATGTCGGTGACGAGGGCGACGCGAACGTCGGCTCCTTCGCTGCCTCCATCGCCCCCGCCGCAGGACGCCGCAAGCATCGCGACGAGCGCGACGAGGAGCAGCGCGGCGAGCGGCCGGAGACGCGTCATGCCCGCTGTCTACCCGCCGTTCCCGCGCCTCAAACACGGTGGGCGGGCCCGCGGGCCCGCCCACCGATCCGATCCTCCGCTGGTCCTGTTTACTTGACCGTGCGCGGCGGCTTGACCTTCCCCGAGGCGAGATCCTTCTGCCACTTGCCGAGCACGTTGATCAGCCCGACGCGGCTCGGAGCGGCCGTCGAGACCCGGCCGAATCCGACCCCGTTGTTCTTCGTGTTGTAGACGCCGTCAACACCGCCCTTCCAGGCCTTGGTGCGGGCGAGCCTGATCGTGTCGAAGACGCCCACGTCGACCCGCTTCAGGGCGCTCGTGAGGACGAAGTTGCCGAGGTACCCCTGGTCGGCGTCGACGCCGATGCCCCAGACCTTGTTCTCCCTCGCCGCCTGCAGTGCACCGAGGCCGCAGCCGCCGGCAACCTGGAAGACGACGTCGGCGTCCTGCTGGATCTGGTTGAGCGCGATCTCCTTGCACTTGTCCTGTGCCACGAAGTCCTGCGAGTAGTCGTTCAGGGTCTTGATGACGGGCTTGACCTTCTTCGCACAGAACTGGTATCCGGCGATCCAGCTGTCGACCGTCGGGATCTTCATTCCGCCGACCGAGCCGATCACGCCGGTCTTCGAGACCCTCGCCGCGGCAACGCCGGCGAGGCAGCCGGCCTCCTGCTCCGCGAAGACGATGCCGCGCGTGTTCTTCGGCTTGCCCTTCAGAGCAGCGGCCGGGTAGTCGACGATCGCGAACTTCGAGTCCGGGAACCGCTTGGCGACGGCGGCCACCTGGTCGGCCATCAGGAACCCGACCCCGACGACGAGGTCGTAGCCGCGCGCGCCCGTCGAGAGGTTCGGGATGTAGTCGGCTGCACCCTTCGAGATGAAGACCCGTCCCTCGATCCCGAGCCGCTTCTGGGCGTCCTTGAGCCCCTTGTACGCAAGGGCGTTGAAGCCCCGGTCGTTGAGGCCGCCGATGTCGGTCACGAGCGCCACCCGGAACTTCGCGGGCGCCGCCGGCTTGGCCGACCCGATCGAGGCGATGGTCAGCGCCACGACCGCGGCGAGCGCGAGCGAGGCGGGGATCATCCATTTGCGAATTGCCACGTACCCTCCTTGAGGCGTGTAGACGGAAAAGGGTTTCTCTTCTGTTGACGGGGGATTCAACACGAAGTTGGACCCCTGCCGCAACCGCGGAAGCCTAGTCGTTCCCGGCGCGGCCGTATTGATCCTCGTGTCCGGGGAGAATCGGGGAATCGGGGACGGCACGGAGCACGATCCGTAGTCTCCTGCCCCACCCCGGGTGGCCCGGTCCCGCTACTGCGGGCCGATCACCGAGGTGAGCTGGTGCTCCTCGAGGAGCACCCGGCGCGGCTTCGAGCCCTCGTAGCCGGAGATGATCCCCCGCCGCTCGAGCATGTCGATCAGGCGACCCGCACGGGTGTAGCCGACACGAAGACGACGCTGTAGAAGCGACACGGACGCAGTCTGCGTCTGCACGACGACCTCGATCGCGCGGTCGAGGAGCGGGTCCTCGTCGGGATCGAAGTCGAGGTCGTCTTCCCCGTCGGCGGAGGTGGCTGCCTCCGGGGCCTCGAGAAGCGTCTCGTCCAGCTCCTGGCCGCGCTGCGCGCGGCACTGCTCGACGATCAACGCGATCTCGTCCTCGGTGACGAACGCGCCCTGCACCCGCTGCAGGCGCGACGTCCCGAGCGGCTTGAACAGCATGTCGCCCTGGCCGAGGAGGCTCTCCGCCCCCGCTCCGTCGAGGATCACGCGCGAGTCGGTCTGGCTCGAGACCGCGAATGCGATCCGGCTCGGGACGTTCGCCTTGATCATCCCGGTGATCACGTCGACCGACGGGCGCTGTGTCGCGAGCACGAGATGGATCCCGACGGCGCGTGACTTCTGCGCGAGCCGGATGACCGCATCCTCGACCGCCTGCGGCGAGACCATCATCAGGTCGGCGAGCTCGTCGATCACGACGAGGAGGTACGGGAGCGGGTCCTCGCCGCGGGCGCGGAACGAGCGGTTGGCCTCGTGCAGGTTCCGGGCCCGGATCAGCGAGAGCCGCTCGTAGCGGCGCTCCATCTCGGCGACGACGTTCTGGAGCACCGCCGACGCCTCCTTCGGGCTCGAGACGACGGGTGTCAGCAGGTGCGGGATCGACTCGTAGAAGTTGAGCTCGATTCGCTTCGGGTCGATCAGGATCATCCGCACGTCGTCGGGCGTCGCCCTGAGCAGTACCGAGGTCAGCAGCGTGTTGATGCACCCCCGACTTCCCCGACCCGGTCGTGCCGGCGATGAGGAGATGCGGCATGCGCGCGAGGTCGGTCCACACCGCGTTCCCCGAGATGTCCTTGCCGAGCCACACCGAGAGCGGGCTCGCCGTCCCGGGCAGGTCGTCGAAGATGTCGCCGAGGGTGACCATGCGGGGGGCGAGGTTCGGGACCTCGACGCCCACCGCCTGCTTGCCCGGGATCGGTGCGAGGATGCGGATCTCGGTGGTCGCGAGCGCGTACGAGAGGTCGTCCTTCAGGCCCGCGACCTTCGATACTTTCGTCCCCGGGGCGAGCCTGAGCTCGTAGCGCACGACCCGCGGTCCGGCGATCGTCCCCACCACCGTCGCCTCGACGCCGAAGTGCGCGAGCGTCTCCACGAGCACCTGCGCCGTCCGGGCGCTCACCTCGGCCGAGTCGGCCCGTGTCGGCGGGCTCGGCTTCAGGAGCGACCGGTCGGGAAGCCGGTACTCCGGCCCGCCCGCGGGCCCGTCGAAGACGAGCACGCCGTCATCGGCGGTCGGCTCCTCGTCGGGCTCCGGAGGGAGTAGCGGCGGCGGCTCGGCAGCGAGCGCCTCCGGTACGACGACATCCGGGTACGCCTCCACGCCGTCCACGGGCACGGGCGTCCGCCGGCGAGCGCTCCCCGCGACCGGGGCGGCCTCCGCGGAGGGCCCCGTGTCGCTCCAGTCCGTCCAGTCGATGCTCTCGAGCGAGCGGCGCGCCGCCGTGCCGGCCTGACGCACGGCGTGCCCCGAGCGGCGCAGGACCGCTCCAGCGGAGGCTCCGGTGACGAGGAGCGCCCCGGCGAGCACGAGCGCGACACCGAGGATGAGCGATCCCGCTTCTCCCACGACCCGCGCAAGCCCACCGCCGAGTGCCCCGCCGACCTCACCTCCGTGGCCCTCACCCAGCGCGATCATCAGCCCGACCAGGCCGATCGCGAGACCGGTGCGGAACGGGCGCAGGTCGACGATCTCGCTGCGGACGAGCATTAGCCCGCCCACGCCGACGAGCGCGAGCGGGGCGAGCGGCGCGGCGGCACCCAGGCCGTCGCGGAGCCAGCCTGCGACGTGGGTTCCGACGGGCCCTCCGTCCCAGTCGAGCCAGAGCACGGTCGCGAGGACGAGGCCGACCGCGACGAGACCGAGGCCCCAGAGCTCGGGATGGTGATGCCCCCGTGCCCTGCGCTGCTTCTTCCGCACGCGCGCGGGGCTCCGCGACTTGCGCGTGCGCGCCGGCGCGGCGCGCTTCTTCCTCGTCGCCATGGGCTTGCTGCTTCTGCGCGGCCGGGGTGTCTCCTGCGGCGTCCCGTCGGTGCGACGCCGTATTGTCCACGCCGTGACCGCCGTCGCGATTGCCGTCGCCGGGGCGTTCGGTGCCCTCGCTCGCTACGGGCTCGAGGGTGTCGTCAGCCGGCGCTGGCCCGGGGCGTTCCCGTGGGGAACCTTCGTCGTGAACGTCTCCGGGGCGTTCGCCCTCGGTTTCGTCTTCGTGCTGCTGACCGAGCGGTTCAGCGTCGACCCCTGGCTCCGCTCGGCCGTCACGATCGGCTTCCTCGGTGCGTACACGACGTTCTCGACGCTCTCCTTCGAGAGCTACCGCCTGTTCGAGGACGGCGCGGTCGGTCTCGCCCTCGCGAACACCGTGGGAAGCCTCGCCGCAGGGCTCATCGCGGTCTACCTCGGAGTCGTCGCGGGGAGGTCGGTATGACGCGGATGCAGGGCGCGGGGAAGCTCCTGCGGATCTTTATCGGCGAGTCCGACACGTGGCACCGCCGGCCCCTCTACGAGGCGATCGTCGCCCGGGTCCGTGAGGAGGGGCTTGCCGGCGCGACCGTGGTGCGCGGGATCGAGGGCTTCGGCGCGCACTCGCGGATCCACTCCTCCCGGATCCTGCGGCTGAGCGAGGACCTTCCGATCGTGATCGAGCTCGTCGACACCGCCGAGAACGTCGACCGCGTGCTGCCGATCCTGGACGAGATGGTCACCGAAGGGATGGTCACCGTCGAGCATGTCGAAGTAATCGCCTACCGTGCGCCCGGTGAGCGCGCGCCCTAGCGGCCGACCCGCACGCGCGCCTCTTGGACGATCGTCTCGGCCTCGGCACGGTTGCCGAACCCGCGCGTCTCGACCTCCACTTCGAGGTCCTTGTAGACCTGGAAGAGGTGCTCGAAGACCATCACGTCTGTCACGACCGGAACCTACCCCAGCCTCGCGACCCGCTCCACGAGCAGGTCGAAGAACGCGTCGGGGTCGAGGTCGACCCCGACGTGCGCGTTCGCCGCGCGCTCGGTGCGCCGCCAGAGGTCGACGACGGTCCGGCCGCGGCAGAGCTCCGAGTCGAGCTCCACCTCGACGTTGCGCCGGTTCGTCTCCACGAGGCCGGGACGGAGGACGTGCGCGACGGCGACCGCGTCGTGGATCGGAGCGCCGTCCCAGCCGTACGTCTGCCGGTGGTAGACCGTGAAGAAGTCGACGAGCTCCGCGACGAAGATGCCGATCGGCCCCGCCGCGCGCAGCCGGCGCTGGACGTCCGGCCCGGTCACGGCCCGGTGCGTCACGTCGAGCCCGATCATCGTCACGTCGACGTCGGCATGGAGGACGATCTGCGCTGCTTCCGGGTCGGCCCAGACGTTGAACTCGGCCGCCGGGGTCATGTTGCCCTCGGCGATCGCGCCGCCCATCAGCACGATCCGCTCGAGGCCGTCGGTGCCGTGCTCCTCGAGGTACCGCGCGACGTTCGTCAGCGGGCCCGTGGGCACGAGCGTGACCGGGCGGGCGGCGTCCGTGACCGCGCCCGCGATCCATTCGACCGCGTCCATCGAGGCGGGCCCGATGCTCGGCGGCGGCAGCGCGGGCCCGTCGAGGCCGCTCTCCCCGTGCACGTGCGCAGCGACGACGAGGTCGCGCTCGAGCGGGGCCGCGGCGCCCGAGGCCACCGGCACGTCGACCCGGCCCGCGAGCTCGAGCACGCGCAGCGCGTTCGCGGTCGTCTTCTCCAGCGTCTGGTTGCCGTAGGTCGTCGTGACGCCGAGAAGCTCGAGCTCCGGGCTTCCGAGCGCGAGCAGGAGCGCGATCGCGTCGTCGTGGCCCGGGTCGCAGTCGAGAATGATCGGGGTCGGCATTGCGGGAGTATCGCTGGGCGTGCGCCGGACGCCGGTCAGGTGGCGAGGATCGCGTCGACCTCGGCCGCCGTCGGCAGCGACGGCTGCGCGCCGAAGCGCGACGCGGCGAGCGCGCCGGCGGCGCAGGCGCGGCGGAGCGCCTCCTCGTCCGACCGCTCCTCGAGCAGCGAGACCAGCAGGCATGCGGTGAATGCGTCTCCGGCCGCCGTACCGTCCACCGCGTCGACGGGCGGCGGCGCGGCGCGCGCGACCTCCTCGCCGTCCTCGAGCAGGACGGCGCCCTCGGCGCCGAGCGTCAGCGCCACGAGCCCGTCGCGGCGGACGAGCGCCTCGTGCTCATGGCGGTTGACCACTGTGAGGTCGGGGTCGACGGCGATCGGCCGCGCCGGCGCGGCGTTGAGGCAGAAGAGCCCGGCGCACTCCTCCCAGACCGACAGCACCGTGGCATCCGGGATCTCGAGCTGGCAGAGGACGGCGTCGTGCGGCGGCAGCTCCACGGCTCCGAGCGTCGCGTTCGCTCCGGGCGCGACCGCGATCGTCGTCTCGCCCTGCGCGTCGACCTGGATGAGCGCGACGCCGGTCGGCTCGTCGCTCTCGTGCAGCACGAGCTCGACACCCGCGGCACGGAGAGCGGAGAGCGCCTCGTCCGCGTCGGCGTCGCGGCCGACGGCGGCGATCATCGTCACGTCTGCCCCGAGCCTGGCGCACGCGACCGCCTGGTTCGCGCCCTTGCCTCCCGGCACGCGGCTGAACGCGCCGCCGCTAACCGTCTCGCCCGGCTCAGGCAGCCGCTCGACCCGGACGACGAGGTCGAGGTTGACCGAGCCGACGACGGCGATCCTGGGCCCGGTGTCCGACTTCAGTCGGACACCCACGTCTCACGTACGCGGTCTCGAGGGCGAACGTGTCCGACTGAAGTCGGACACCGGCGAGTGCAGCGCCTCACGCGGCGAGAGCCCGCAGGTCGTCCACCGTCGCGCCGAGGAGCGTGTCGCGCAGGTCGAACAGCCCCGCCCAGAGCGACGAGCGATCGGGGACGGCGTCGAGCCGGGCGGCATCGTCGAGCCCCTGCAGCGCTCGGACGAGCACCGCAAGCTCGAGGTACACCGCCGCGGTGCGGTTCGGGCACGCGGTCACGCCGGCGCGCTCGAGCACCGGACGCCATTCGACGAGCTCGCCGGCGCCCGGGCCGCCGTACCACGACCGTCCCTCAGCCCGGTCTGGCTCGAGCTCGACCAGGTACACGGCGAGTGGCCCCTCGAGGCCAGCCAGCGCGGTCTCGACCCGGTCGGCCGCATGTCGGAACGCCGCACGCCGCGCGCCGGACGTCGCCGGGACGGCGTCCCCCCTTCCCCAGCGCTCGAGCAGGCGGCAGAACGCGATTGCCGCCGTCTCGCATGCGCGGAGCTGGCGGACGAGGCGCCGCACGGTGGCGGGCGTCGTGCCGTTCGCCTCGAGGACGTCCGCCCAGTCCCGCACGCCGTGCATCAGACCTCGATCACGACGGGCAGGATCATCGGGCGGCGCCGCGTCCGCTGGTAGACGGCCTGGCCGATCCCGTCGTGGATGTGCTCCTGCAGGAGCTTGATCTCGGTGATCCCGTTGCCGGCGAGCTCGCGCACGATGCGCTCTGCCTCGACGCGAAGCTCGCCGATCAGCTCCTCGTCCTCCCCCACCCCGCGCGCGATCAGCTCGGGCGGCGCGACCTCGCCGCCGTCGCCGTCGGTCAGGGCTACGGTCGTCACGACGATGAGCACGCCGTCCTCCGAGAGGCGGCGGCGGTCGCGGAGCGCGACATCCTCGACGTCGCCGACGCCGAGCCCGTCGACGAACGTGACGCCCGCCTCGACATGGCCGACGAGGCGGGCGCCGTCGGGCGTCAGCTCGACGACCGAGCCGTTCTCGGCGAGCAGGATCGCGCTCTCGGGGACACCCGCGTCCCGCGCGAGCCGCGCGTGGGCCGCGAGCATGCGGTACTCGCCGTGGATCGGCATCACCGCCTTGGGCCGCACGAGCGAGAGCAGCGTCCGGAGCTCCTCCGAGCAGGCGTGACCCGAGACGTGGACGGGCGCGATCTCCTGGTGGAGCACCTCGGCGCCGAGCCGCGAGAGCCGGTTGATCGAGTCGTGGACGCGGAGCTCGTTCCCCGGAACGGGCTTCGCCGAGATGATCACCGTGTCGCCACGCTCCACCTCGACGTTCTGGTGATCGCCGTAGGCGATGCGCGTGAGCGCCGACATGGGCTCGCCCTGGCTGCCTGTGCAGAGCACGAGCACCTCGTCGCGCGGCAGGTCCATCGCCTCTTTCGGCGAGACGATCATCTCGTCGGGAAGATCGACGTAGCCCAGGCTCCGCGCGATGTTCATGTTCTTGCGCATCGAGCGGCCGACGACCGCCACCTTGCGACCGTGCGCGATCGCCACCTCGGCGGCCTGCTGGACACGATGGATGTTCGAGGCGAACGACGCGATCACGATGCGGCCCGTCCGCAGCGGGATCAGCTGGCGGAACGCCTCGCCGACGAGGCGCTCCGAGCCGGTCATCCCGGGCCGCTCGGCGTTCGTCGAGTCGCCGAGGAGCAGGTCGACGCCGCGGTTGCCGAGGGCGGCGAGTGCGCCGACGTCCGTCTTGAGGCCGTCCACCGGCGTGTGGTCGAGCTTCCAGTCGCCCGTGTGCAGCACGCGACCCGCCTCCGTCTCGATCACGACCGCGGTCGAGTCGGGAACCGAGTGGGCCATGCGCACGAACGACACGCCGAAGGGGCCGAGCTCGAGCGGAGCGGAGCCCGGCTCGGCCTCGGTCAGCACGGTGACCGAGGCGAGGCCGTGCTCGTCGAGCTTCGACTTCACGAGCGCGAGCGTCAGGCGCGTCCCGATCACCTCCTCCACCTCGAGCTCGCGGAGGACGTACGGAAGGCCGCCCACGTGGTCCTCGTGGGCGTGCGTGAGCACGACGGCGCGCACCCTCCGGCCGACGAGATGCGCGAAGTCCGGCAAGACGAGATCGACGCCGAAGTGCTCGTCGCGCGGGAACGCGAGCCCTGCGTCGACGACGATCCGTTCGTCGCCGAGCTCGAACACCGTCATGTTCTTGCCGACCTCGCCGAGCCCGCCGAGAGGGATGATGCGGAGTGCTTCTGCCACGGTCCGGAGTCTACGGACGGCGCTCGACGGCGAAAGCCGCTACAGCGCCCAGCGCTCCGCCACCCACGTCGCCTCGTCGAGGCGCTCGGCGGTCAGCGCCGCGTCGCCTTCGGCCCCGTCGAGAAGCGCGAGGAGGCCCGCCGGGGCCGACAGCGCCGGGACGTCTGCGCCGTCGACCTTCGCCGTCCGCTCGCCGCCGACGCGGGCGAGCTCGACCGTCTCCGCCTCTCCGGGCTCGGCCGCGGCGATCAGCACCTCGTGCGCCGCGACGGCCCAGACGCCCTCGGTGTCGCGGACGGCCGCAGCCTCGTAGGGAGGCGCGAGCTCGGCCTCGATCGCCTCCGCGAGCGGCACGAGGCTGCCGTCCGGGACGTCGTCGTCCACGACGAGCGTCCCGTCTTCGAGCGCGACGAACGTCACCCGCTCGACGGGCAGGTCGGGCGCCCGCGTGGTCGCGATCGCCTCCCACGGCCCTCGCGGCCGCTCGGCGCCGGTCAGCCCGGGGAGTCCGAAGCCCGGCGCCCCGTCGACGGCGGGCGAGGAGGGATGACCGGTCACGGTGCCCGCGAGCGCGAGGAGCAGGCGTCGTGCGGAGTCGCGCACGGGCTAGGCGACCGCGGCGAGGAGCCCGAGCCGCTCGAGGCAGTCGCGGATCGCGGCGGTCTCGTCCTCGTCAGCCTCGACGAGCGGCAGGCGCAGCCCGCCGACCTCGTGGCCGAGGAGCTGGAGCGCCTTCTTGATCGCAATCGGGTTCGTCTGGACTCGGAGCAGCTCGATCGCGGGCCGGAGCTCCTCGTCGAGCGCGTGCGCCCGCTCGATGTCCCCGGCGCGGTAGCTCGCAATCAGCTCCTTCACCTGCGGCCCGACGACATGCGTGTGGACGCAGATGCCGCCGACGCCGCCGACCTCGAGGAACGGCAGGAAGAGGTCGTCGTCGCCGGCGTACAGGTCGAGCCCGCAGGAGACGACGTGCCGCGCCGCCTCGATGCTCGGCTTCGCCTGCTTCACCGCGCGGACGTTCTCGATCTCCGCGAGCCGCGAGATCGTCTGAGGCTCGGCGTCCACGACCACGCGCGAGGGAATGTCGTAGAACACCATCGGACGGTCGGTGGCCGCGGCGATCGCCTCCACGTGCGCGACGATCCCGCGCTGCGGCGGCTTCGAGTAGTACGGCGTCACGACGAGGAACCCGTCGACGCCGAGCTCGTGCGCCCGTTCGGTGAGGTGGATCGAGTGAGCCGTCGAGTACGTGCCCGTCCCCGCCACGACCGTGCCGCGCCCGCCGGCGGCGTCGAGCGCGGCGGCGAACAGCGCGAGCCGCTCCTCGTCCGTGAGCGTCGGCGCCTCGCCGGTCGTCCCGGCGACGACGATGCCGTCCGACCCGTTGTCGAGCAGGAAGCCGGCGAGCGAGCGGAACGCGCCGAGGTCGACCGACCCGTCCGCCCGGAACGGCGTCACGATCGCGGTGAGGACCTCGCCGAGCACGATCCGGATTCTACTTGCGCCGGATTTCGGTAAGGATTGCGCCGTCGGTCGGCCAAAGGGAGAAGGGAGACGTGATGTTGAAGGAGTTCAAGGACTTCCTGCTGAGAGGGAACATCGTCGAGCTCGCCGTCGCGTTCGTGATGGGCGTCGCCTTCGCGGCCGTCGTGAACTCTCTCGTGAACAACCTCGTGATGCCGATCGTCGCGATGATCATCGGCAAGCCGAGCTTCGACGACCTCACGTTCACGATCAACGACGCGGTCTTCCGCTACGGCGCGTTCATCACGGACGTGATCAGCTTCATCGCGATCGCGGCGGCGGTGTTCTTCTTCGTCGTGAAGCCCATCAACGCGGTCATGGCGCGGGTCACCAAGCCGACGGAGGAAGAGGTCTCCGACGAGGAGCGGCGCCACCAGGAGCTGCTCGCCGCCTTGAGGGCGCGTTAGACGCCCTCGACTTCTGGCCTCCGCGCCGGGCGGCGCGGAGGCCAGAGGAGGCTCTCGAGGCCGACCGTCAGCCCGGCCGGCAGCCCCGACACGGCCTCGACCGCCCGCAGCACGCCCGGGACGAACGCCTCGCGCGAGGTCGTGTCGTGGCGGATCGTGAGCGTCTCGCCCGGCCCGCCGAAGATCACCTCCTGGTGCGCGACGAGCCCGGGTAGCCGCACCGAATGGATCGGGACGCCTTCCCCCATCCGCTCCGCGGTCGCTTTCGCGGTGCCGGACGGCGCATCGAGCTTCGTCTCGGCGTGCAGCTCGACGATCTCGCCGCGGAAGCTCGCAGACGCCTCGGCCGCGAAGCGCATCATGAGCACGGCGCCGATCGCGAAGTTGGGCGCGTAGAAGCACGGGAGGCCGGCCTCCCGTGCCCTCCGGTCGAGCTCGCCCAGGTCGCAGCCCGTCGTGCCGACGACGAGGGGAACGCCCGCCGCGAGACACTTCGCCGCGTTTTCGAGAACCGCGTCCGGGCGCGTGAAGTCGATCGCCACCTCGCAGCCGTCCGGCCCGGCGGCCCGCCCGTCGACCACCGTGTGGCCGGCGCGCTCGAGCGCAGGGCCGAGCACGCTACCCACTTTCCCGGTCGCGCCGAAGAGGCAGACTCTCACGCCCGCTCCGCCAGCGCCGGGTTCGCGCGCGCGATCGCCGCGCGGAAACGGCCCTCGCGCGGTCCGATGCCGGCGGCCGACAGCCGCTCGGGAGCGAAGAACGCCGAGGCAGCCTCGGCGACGTCCTCCTCGCTCACGGCCTTCAAGCGTCGGATCGTCTCCTCGACCGAGACGAGCTCCGCGTCGGTGACGAGCGCCTTGCCGAGGCGCGTCATCCGGTTGGACGTGCTCTCGAGCGAGAGCAGGAGCCGTCCCTCGAGGTTCTCCTTCGCGCGGGCGAGCTCGCCCGGGCGCAGGTTGCCGGCGGCGACATCGCGCAACTCCGCCGCCGTGACGGAGAGGCACTCGTCGAGGTTGTCCTCGCGGGTGCCGACGTAGATCCCGACCTGGCCCGTCTCCGCATACTGCGAGCCGTACGTGTAGACGCTGTAGGCCATCCCGCGCTTCTCGCGGATCTCCTGGAAGAGCCGCGAGGAGGCCGAGCCGCCGAGGATCGCGTCGAGTAGCGAGGCTGCGTAGCGCCGCTCGTCGTCGCGCGCGACTCCCGGGCCGGCGAGGACGACGTGGTACTGCTCGGTCTTGCGGCGAAGGAACCGGTAGCCGGGCGACGGCGCCCGCCGCAGGAGCGAGCGGCGGACGCGCGAGGCCCCGTTCGCGCCCGTGCGCTGCGCGGCGAAGAGCTCGACCAGCCGGTCGTGCGCCACGTGCCCGGAGGCGGCGAGCACCACGTTCGAGCCGACGTACCCGCCACCGTGGTAGCTCCGGAGCGCGCGTGGCGAGACGCCCGCGATCACGTCGGCGCTCCCGATCACCGGCCTCCCGAGCGGGTGTTGCCCGAACACCGCCTCGGCGGCGAGGTCGTGGACGAGGTCCTGCGGGTTGTCGTCGACCATCGCGATCTCCTCGAGCACGACCTCCCGCTCGGAGTCGACGTCGTCGAACGACGGCGCGAAGACCATGTCGCTCATCGCGTCGAGCGCCTGCTCGACCCGGTCGTCGGGGACGCGCGTGTAGACGACCGTCGTCTCGCGCGAGGTCGCGGCGTTCAACTCGCCCCCCATCGCGTCGAACAGCTCGGCGATGTCCTGCGCGCTGTAGCGCGAGGAGCCCTTGAAGAGCAGGTGCTCGATGAAGTGCGAGACTCCCGCCCGCGACGGCGGCTCGTCGCGCGACCCCGTCGCGATCCAGAGCCCGAGCGCGACCGAGCGGACTCCCCGGAGCGGCTCCGTCGCGACCCGCTCGCCACCGGGAAGGGTCGTGATCTCCGGCTCGCGCATGGCGCGGATCGTATCCACGGGCCTCCGGATGGTCGGCGTGGGCCCGCGGCGCCCTGGAGCGGCCGATCACATCCGCAAGCGCCGGAAGAGCGGTCGCGGCAGGAGACGGACTACAGCCATCACGAATCGGAGGCGGGCCGGAGCCCACACCGTGTGCGCGCGCCGCTGCAACCCGCGCACGATCTCCTCGGCGACGGCCTCGGGCGTGGTCGCGAGCGGCCCGTCGGGAAGCGCCGCCGTCATCTTGGTGCGCACGAAGCCGGGACGGACGACGAGCACGTCGATCCCCGTCCCGGCGAGGGAGTCGCCGAGCCCCTGGGCAAACGCGTCGAGCCCGGCCTTGGACGAGCCGTAGACGAAGTTCGCGCGTCGTGCACGCTCCGCGGCGACGGACGACAGCACGACGATCGTGCCGTGCCCCTGTGCCCTGAGCCGCTCGGCGATGGGTATCAGCACGGAGACCGCACCGACGAAGTTCGTCTCGATCACAGCGAGAGCCGCAGCCGCATCCCTCTCGGCAACGGGCTGGTCGCCGAGGATCCCCGCCGCGACGAGGACGACGTCGATGTCGCCCTTGGCGAACGCCGCCTCGACGAACGCCCCGTGCGACGAGCGATCCAGCGCGTCGAAGGAGAGCTCCCCGGGCCCGCGCGGGTCTCGAACACCGAGCACGACGTCGACCGGACGATCTCGGTGAAGCCGCTCGACGAGCGCCTTCGCGATCTCAGAGCGCCCGCCCACGACGAGCACGCGCTGCACGGCGCCGAGCGCGTCTCTCATGCGACGAGGCCGAGCCTGCGACACAGATCCGACTGCATGACGCCGTGGGGGTCGAGCCGGGCCTGGATCTCGCGCCACTCCGTGAGGCGCGGATACATCGTCTCGAGCAATTCCGGCTGGAGCCGCGCGTCCTTCGCCAGGTACACGCGACCGCCGCTCGCCGCCACGAGCTCGTCCAGCCCGTCCAGCAGCGAACCGAGCCCCTCGACGGCGGCAGGAACGTCCAGTGCGAGCGTCCAGCCGGGCATCGGGAAGGAGAGCAGGCCGTGCTCGGCCCCCATGCGCTTGAGCACCCCGAGGAACGAGGGGCAACCGGCCGCGCCGAGCAACTCGATCGCACGGCGGATCGTCTCCTCCGCCCCGTAGGGCACGACGAACTGGTACTGCACGAAGCCGCGGGCGCCGTAGAGCCGGTTCCAGTGGCGCACCGCGTCGAGCGGGTGGAAGAAGGCCGGACCGACACCAGCCGTCTTCCGCTGGCAAGCGCCGCGCGACGGAAGTAGAGCTCGTTGAACAACGCGACCGTGGCGCGGTTGACGAGCCCCGACGGCACCCACGCCGGCGCGGGCACGCTCGGCCGCGTCACGAGCTCGAGGGGTCGTCTCCGGCGCACCGGGGGAAGCATTGCCGGCTCGGCGTGGTTCCCGCGCATCAGGACCGAGCGACCGAGGTGCCTGCCGCGGGCGAGGCAGTCGATCCAGGCGACCGAGTACCGGTAGCCGTCGTCGCCCGCGAATCGTGCGAAGGCGTCGTCGAGATCGACGGCTCGTTCGGTGTCGACGGCCACCCAGGCGGTGTCGACGGCGACGAGCCGGACGGTGGCACGGGTGGCGACGCCGGTCAGGCCGAGACCGCCAGCGGTCGCCTGGAAGACGTCGGGCGTCGACTCCGGATCGACACGCAGGACGTCTCCGGTTGGGGTGACCAGCTCGAAGGACTCCACGTGGGCCGAGAAGGCGCCATCGACGTGATGGTTCTTCCCGTGGACGTCGCACGCGAGCGCCCCGCCGACGCTCACCATCTCCGTCCCCGGCGTGACGGCCGGGAAGAGCCCGAGCGGGAGCGTCCGCCGCACGAGCGTGTGCAGCGACACGCCGGCGCCGACGGTGGCGGTGCGGGCCTCGACGTCGACCGACTCCACGCGGTCGAGCCCGAGCGCGTCGACGACGAGCCCTCCCGCGCGCTGCGCCGCGTCTCCGTACGATCGCCCGCACCCGCGGGCGATCGCACCGCGTTCCGGGGCCGCCGTGAGAAGGCGCTGCACGTCTTGCGCCGAGCTCGCTCGTCGCAGCTGCGCGGGACGGGTGGCAGCGGTCCGGCCCCAGCCGCTCAGGAGCATCGCGCCGCTCACCCTCGATAGGCCCGCGAGCGTGCCGCCCCGGCATACGGCGAATGGCGACACGAGGTCATGGCGTCCATGCAGTCGTCGAGACTACGTGCCCGGTCAGCCGAGGACGAGTACCGCCGCGCAGGTGATCACCCACGCGCTCACGGCGCCGAGGATCGGCAGGTCCGTGACGAGCACGTGGTCGGGCTCCTCCACCCCGCTCCGGCGGTCGAGCAGCAGGATGTAGCGAAAGACGCCGAACACGACGTAGGGGATCGTGATCATCAGCGTGGTCGAGTCCCGTGCGGTGAAGGTGTAAAGCGCGTATGCGACGATCGTGGCTCCGGCGACGACAGTGATGAGCTGGTCGACGGACGCCAGCGAGTACCCCTCGAGCACCTTCCTTCCCGCCGTCTGCTGGAGCTCGACGAGCACGAGCTCCGCCTTTCGCTTGCCGAGCGCGAGAAACAGCGCGAGGAGCCCGGTGCAGAGAAGGAGCCACGGCGAGATCGTCACGTCCACGGCCACGGCGCCCGCGGTCGCCCGCACCACGAACAGGCCGGCGATGAGGAGCACGTCGACGAGCACGAGATGCTTCAGCCCGAGCGTGTACGCGAGTTGCGCAGCCACGAAGACGGCCAGCAGGCCGAGCGACGATGGCCCGAGCACTGCGGCGATCGCGAAGGCGCCGGCGAAGAGCACGAACGAGAGCCTGTACGCGGCGTACGGCGACAGGTCTCCGCTCGCGACCGGGCGGAAGCGCTTCACGGGATGCGCGCGGTCGGCCTCGCGGTCGCGGACGTCGTTGACGAGGTACGCGGCGCTCGAGGCGGCGCAGTACGCGGCGAAGCATGCGATCGCCTCCGCCCACCGCCACGGGTCACCGAGCTTGGCGGCGAAGACGATCCCCGCGAAGACGAGCAGGTTCTTCGTCCATTGATACGGGCGGAGCGCGGCCAGCGCAGCGGCCGCCGACCCCCGCTGCACCGGCTCGTCGACAAGCTCGGCACGTGCGTCGGCAACCACCCCCGGATCGTAGAGCGGTTCGAGCGTCGGTAGGCGCCGAGCCGCGCCCGGTGCACGGGGTAGGGGCCCCGAGCGGCCCCTACCCGATGCAGCCTTCAGTCCCGGCGCCGGTCGCGCCCGCGGCCGCCGCGGCCACGATCCTCGCGCGGAGGGCGCGGCTCGCGGGGCGGGGCGTCCTTCGCCCGCTCGACGAGGGTCTCGGGAGAGACGAGCTCGCCGTCCTCGTGCTTGGCGACGAGCTTGAGGCCGATCCGGCCCCGCTCCTTGTCGACCTCCTGGACGAGCACGTCGAGCGTGTCGCCGCGCGAGATCACGTCCTCGATGTGCGCGACCCGACCCGGGCCGACGTTCGAGACGTGGAGCAGACCGTCGGTGCCCTTCTTCAGCTCGACGAAGGCGCCGAAGTCGGTCGTCTTGACGACGCGGCCGGTGTAGGTGTCCCCCACCTCCGGCTCCTTCGTCATCGCCTGGATGGCCGAGATCGCCGCATCGGCGTTCGTCCCCTCGGTGGAGTAGACGAGGATCGTGCCGTCCTCCTCGATGTCGATCTGGACGTCGTAGTCCGCCTCGAGCGAGCGGATCGTCTCGCCGCCCTTGCCGATCACCATCCCGATGAAGTCGGGGTTGATCTGAATCGACGAGATCCGCGGTGCGTGGCCGGCGAGCTCGGCCCGCGGCTCGGAGATCGTCTCGAGCATCCTGTCGAGGATGAACGCCCGCGCGCGCTTCGCCTGCTCGAGCGCGGAGCGCATGATCTCCTGCGTGACGCCCGTGATCTTGATGTCCATCTGCAGCGCGGTAATGCCCTCGACCGTCCCGGCAACCTTGAAGTCCATGTCGCCCAGGTGGTCCTCCGCGCCCTGGATGTCGGTGAGGATGACGTAGTCGTCGCCCTCCTTGACGAGGCCCATCGCGATCCCGGAGACAGGCGCCTCGATCGGCACGCCGGCGTGCATCAGCGACATCGTCGAGCCGCACACCGAGCCCATCGACGAGGAGCCGTTCGACTCGAGCGTCTCCGAGACGAGGCGGATCGTGTACGGGAACTCGTCGACCGCCGGGATGACCGCCTCGAGCGCGCGCTGCGCGAGCGCGCCGTGGCCGATGTCCCGCCGCTTCGGGCCGCGCATGAAGCCCGTCTCCCCGACCGAGTACGGCGGGAAGTTGTAGTGGTGGAGGTAGCGGCGCTCCTGCTCGGTGGACAGATCGTCGATCCGCTGCTGCTCCTTCGCGGTGCCGAGCGTGCAAAGGGTGAGAATCTGCGTCTGGCCCCGGGTGAAGAGCGCGGAGCCGTGCGTGCGCGGCGAGACGCCGACCTCGGTCGTGATCGGGCGGATCTCCTCCGTGCCGCGCCCGTCCGGCCGGCGCTTCTCCACGGCGATCTTCTTGCGGACGAGGTCCTTGTAGATCGCGTCGGCGGCCTTCTTGACGTAGCTCTTCGTGACCGAATCCTTCGCGGCCTCGTCGCCGTCGCCGACCGGGAACGGCAGCTGCACGTCGTCCTGGATGCGGGCGAGCAGGATCTCGCGCTTGCGCGACCTGAGCTCCTTCGAGTCCTGCTCCGCGTCGGTCAGCGCGCGCAGCTCGTCCTCGAACTGGGCGCGCACCGCGCTCTCCACGGCTGCGAGGCGCCGGCTCTCGAGCAGCATCTGCAGGCCGTTCCGGACCTGCAGCTCGCGGACGACGTCGCCCTCGCCGGACTCCATCGAGATCGCGGGGGCATCGGAGGCGAGCAGCTCGTCGACGACCCCGCCGGCCTCACGGAGCCCGACCTCTGCGATCCGCCGCGAGACGGCCTCACCATGCCGCGCGCCGAGCTCGGCGTTCAGCTCGGCATCGATCCACTTCTCCTTGCCGACCTCGCGGGCGAGCTCGTCGATCGCGTCGCAGATGCGGATGATCTCCGTATGCGCGAGGGCGAACGCCTCGAGCATCGTCTCCTCGGGCACCTGGTCGCCGCCGGCCTCGATCATCGTCAGCGCCTCGCGGGTACCGACGACGATCAGGTCGAGCGAGGACTCGTCCAGCTGCTGGTACGTCGGGTTGACGATCAGCTCGCCCTCGATGCGGCCGATGCGCACGGCCCCGACCGGGCCGAGGAACGGCAGCGGCGAGATCGCGAGCGCGGCCGAGGCGCCGTTGATCGCGAGGATGTCGTGCGGCACGACCATGTCGGCCGAGAGCACGGTGCAGATCACCTGCACCTCGTTCTTGAAGCCCTTCGGCCAGAGCGGCCTGATCGGGCGGTCGATCATGCGCGCGGTGAGCGTCGCCCGCTCGGTGGCGCGACCCTCGCGCTTGAAGAAGCCGCCGGGGATCTTCCCGGCGGCGTACATCCGCTCCTCGACGTCGACCGTCAAGGGGAAGAAGTCGGCGTCGGGGCGCGTGTCCTGCCGCCCGACCGCCGTCGCGAGGATCATCGTGTCCCCGCTTCTGACGGCGACGGCGCCGTCCGCCTGCTTCGCGAGCTTGCCCGTCTCGAAGCGAAGCTCGTTCGCCCCCACGTCGACGGACACCGTGGCCAGTTGCCCGGTGCTGATGGTGCTCATACCGTGTTCTTTCCTTCCACTCTTCCGCTTCGGCGGAAGGTGGAGGTTTGAGCCAGCGCCGCGGCGCCTGCCGCGCGACGCTCGATCAAACGCCCACCTTCCGTCTCCGTCTTCGGCTCCGCTCCGCCGCCTACCGGCGGAGGCCGAGCTCCTTGATGAGGGCCCGATAGCCCTCGAGGTCCTTGCGCTGCAGGTAGTCGAGGAACCGCCGCCGCCGGCCGACCAGCTTCAGGAGGCCACGCCTCGAGTAGTGGTCCTTGGGGTGCGTCCGAAGGTGCTCGGTCAGCTCGTTGATCCTCCGCGTGAGCATCGCGACCTGGACCTCGGTCGAGCCGGTGTCCGTGTCGTTCTGCCCGTGCTTCGAGATCAGCTCCTGCTTGGCTTCCTTGGTGAGGGCCATCGGTCTCCTCTCGTCCAATCGTCTCCGCGATCCCCGCGCGCCGTGAAGGAAGAACACGGGCGGCCGCGACCGCGGTCTGCCGGGATGGTACCTGCGGGCCGCCCTCTCGTCTGCACGAGCTTGCGGCTAGTGGGCCTCGAGGAAACGTTGAGCTTGAAACGCCTCCGCCGACCGTCCCGGCGCTGTCGGGTCTTGATCACGGGAGGGGGCGGCGCGCCCCGATGGGGTTTCGCGTCCAACGTTGGGACAAGGGCCACTAGGAGGCGCGGCGATAGGTGCGCGCTCGGCCCCTAGTGTGAGGGGATGACCGAATCAGAGTGCTTCATGTGCCGCGGTGAGTTTCAGACTCCGGTGATCCGCGAAGCAGTCCACTGGCGCACGTTCATCAACCGCAACCAGAACTTGCTCGGGAAAGCCGTGATCGCCCTCAAACGCCACGAAGAGGACGTCGCACTCGTCACGGAGGACGAATGGCGCGAGCTACGCGACGAGGTGCGCTGGGTCGTCGACCGCGTTCGCGCTGCGTTCGACCCGGACCACTTCAACTTCTCCTTCCTCATGAACATGGATCACCATGCTCACCTGCACGTGATTCCTCGCTATCTCGGAACGCGCGAGCTTGCTGGTGTCGTCTTCTCCGACGACGACTATCCGACGGTGTACCAGCAGGCACCTACTCCGGCACAGATCGCGCCCCCGGCCGTGATCGCTGCCGTTCGGGAGGCCCTCGCGGAACGCGCGGACGCATGAGTCGTGCTCATGTCCTGAAATGCCACTGGGCTCGGCGCGCCCAGAACGGACGCCGCTTGTGACACTGTGTCACTTGTGGCCGTCCGTCCCCCGTTGCGGCTGCTGCGGCTCGGGAACCCGGTCGTCCGGAGCATCCTGCGGTCACCGGCGCACCGGCTGCTGAGCGGCTCGCTGGCCGTGCTCGAGTACGAGGGGCGCACGACCGGGCGGCGGTTCGCGATCCCGCTCCGCTACGCCGAGACGCACGACGGGCGGCTCGTCGCGATCGCGGTGCCGCCCGACCGCAAGCTCTGGTGGCGGTCGTTCGAGGAGCCTCGAGACGCGAGGCTGGAGCTCCGGGGTCACGCTGTCCGAATCGTCGGGCGGCTGGCCGAGGGCGGGGCGCGCGACGAGGCGTCGGCGGCCTACGCGACCCGCTTTCCGCGCTCGGCCAGGCTGCTCGAGGACGCCGCCGTCGTCGTGTTCGAGCGAGGCGGATAATCGAACCGTGCGCCTCTACGGCGACCTCGCGCCCTGGTTCCACCTGCTTGACGGCGCCGGAGGACTACGCGACCGAGGCGGAGCGCTACCGCGCGACGATCGTCGCCGCGGCTCCCGGTGCGAGGACGCTCCTCGAGCTCGGCTCGGGCGGCGGCAACAACGCCTCGCACCTGAAGCGACACTTCGCGTGCACGCTGTGCGACCTGTCGCCGCAGATGCTCACGCTCAGCCGGCAGCTGAATCCCGAGTGCGAGCACATGCTCGGCGACATGCGGACGCTTCGGCTCGGGCGGGCGTTCGACGTCGTCTTCGTCCACGACGCGGTCGGCTACCTTGACCGAGGACGACCTCGCCGCGTGCCTGGCTACGGCCTTCGCCCATCTCCCGCCCGGGGGCGTCGGCCTGTTCGTCCCGGACTACACGCGCGAGACGCTTGCACTCGGCACCGAGCACGGCGGCCACGACGGGACCGACGGCCGTGCGCTGCGTTCCCTCGAGTGGACGACCGACCCCGACCCGACCGACACGACCCGGGAGGTCGACTACGCGATCATCCTGCACGAGCCCGGCCGGGAGCCGCGTGTCGTCCACGACCACCACGTCGTCGGCGCGTTCGGAGAGCACACCTGGCTTCACCTGCTCGGATCCGCAGGGTTCGAACCGGCCGCGATCCCGGCACGACCCGACGACGAAGGGGCGCCCCAGCCGATCTTCCTGGGCCGGCGCCCGGTGTGATTCCGAGCGTACTCACATGAGCGGGCCTCATGTCGTCGTCGACAAGCATCAGCGAAGCTTATGCGGCGGCGGAGCCGCGGTGGCGTGAGAAGCGTCCTCGCCGCAGCATCCAACGGCCTCGAGCGAGAGAGGCGCTCGATTCGCGAAGGGCGGTGTCAGACACCGTTGTTCGTCAACCCCGGCGCTGTGCCGACTCAGTGCCGATTCGTCCACAGGGTCGGAGGGAGGCTGGCGGCCCGCGGCCTAGGCCGGTCGCTCGACAGCGCGAACGGCTTCGACGTCGCGCGCGATCTGGGCGACGAGCGCCTCCTCGCTCTCGAACACCTGCTCGTCGCGCAGCCGCTCCCACAGCTCGATGACGAGCCGCTTGCCGTAGAGGTCGCCCTCGAAGTCGAGCAGGTACGGCTCGATCCGCCGCTCGGTACCGCCGTAGTGCGGGTTCGTACCGATCGAGACCGCTGCGCGATGTCCGAGCGCCTCGCCCGCGTAGATCCCGTAGCGCGGACACAAAAGCTGCGCGTCCATCGCGATGTTCGCGGTCGGGTACCCGAGCGTCCCACCGCGCTGGTCGCCGGCCACGACGATCCCATCGAGCTCGAAGGGGCGCCCGAGCATCGTCGCCGCTCCCTGGAGGTCGCCGTCGCGCACCGCGTCGCGGATCGCAGTCGACGAGACGCCCTCGATCTCTCGCACGGCGAGGAGCTCGAGCCCCGCCGCCGCGAGCGTCTCGAGCGAGCCGGAGCGCCGGTGGCCGAAGCGGAAGTCCTCCCCCACGGCGACCGCCTCGGCGCCGATCGACGTCAGGTAGGTCGCGATGAACTCGTCGGGCGAGAGGCGCATGAACTCCGGCGTGAACGCGGCGACGATCGTGTCGGCGACGCCCGCGTCGGCGAGCAGCTCGAGCCGGCGCTCGAGCGTCGAGATCAGCTCGACCCTGTTGCCGAGCACGATGCGCGGATGCGGGTCGAGCGTGATCACGGTCGGCTCGAGGCCGGAGTCGATCGCCGCCTGGATCACCGAGCGGTGGCCGCGGTGGACGCCGTCGAAGGTGCCGATCGCGACCGCGCGCGGCTGCCGCTCGAGCTGGGACGGGGCGTGCGCGATCCTCACCGGGCGGCCGCCAGCCTCGGTAGAGCTTCCTCGAGCGGCAGCACCCGCAGCTCGTCGGCGTCCTCGACCCTGAAAGGCCCGACCTCGGTGCGCCGGAGGGTCACGCAGTGGCCACCCAGCGCGTCGGCGATCGAGCGCACGTACGTCCCCGACCCGACGAGCAGCTCGAGGCGGGCGATCCCGTCCTCGTACGAGACGAGCTCGAGCTCGTGCACGCGCATGCGCCGCACGGGCATCTCGACCACGGCGCCCCGCCGGTGCAGCCGATAGGCGCGCTCTCCGGAGATCTTCACCGCGGACGCTGCCGGGATCGGGAGCTCGACCTCGCCGCGCAACCCGTCGAGCGCGGTCTCGAGCATCTCGTGCGAGGGAGGCTCGTGCTCGTCGAGCAACTCGCCCTCGGGGTCGCCGGTCGTCGTCCGCGCGCGGAGGTCGATCTCGGTGAGGTAGCGCTTGTCGAGCTTCATGAACCGGTCCTGCAGGCTCGTGGCCCTGCCGGAGAGCAGAACGAGGAGGCCGGTCGCGAACGGATCGAGAGTCCCCGCGTGCCCGGTCTTCGCGCCCGTTCGGCCGCGCACGCGCGCGACGATCGCGAACGACGACCGGCCTGCGGGCTTGTCGACTAGGACGATCCCTGTCGGCTCGAGCGCCTTCGGGATCGCCATCAGGTCGGGTGGTCGCCGTTCGCGGCGAGGAATGCGTCCACGATGCGTCGCGTGATCTCGTCCATCTCGAGGTCGGTCGAGAAGCCGGCGGCCCGCGTGTGGCCGCCGCCGCCGAAGGTGCGGGCGATCGCCGAGACGTCGACGCCGTCCGGGTGCGAGCGGAGCGACCCCTTGCGTGCCGCGGCGGCGCCGGCCGGGAGCTCGCGGACGAGCGCGACGAGCTCCGCGCCGTCGACCGCCCGCAGGTGGTCGATGATCCCCTCGGAGTACGGCTCGTCGGCTCCGGCCGCGTCGAAGTCCTCGCGGAGAAGCTCGGACACCACGATCCGGCCGTCCGCGAGCTCCGTCGCGCGCTCGAGCGCGCGCGCGAGGAGCTTGAGCTTGGGAAACGGCGTCGACTCGTAGACCTCGACGAACACCCTGCTCACGTCCGCGCCCGCCTCGACCAGCTTCGCCGCGAGACGGAGCGCCTTCGGGGTCGTGTTCGAGTACTGGAAGCGCCCGGTGTCCGTGACAACCCCCGTGTACAGCGCCTCGGCGATCGCGGCCGTCGGCTCGACGCCGAGTGAGGCGAAGACGTCCGCGAGCACCTCGGCCGTCGAGGACGCGTCGGCGACGACGAGGTTCACGTCGCCGAAGCGGGTGTTGTCGTGGTGGTGGTCGACGTTCACGACGAAAGGCGCCCGCTCGACGAGTGTCGGCTCCACGATCCGGTTCCCCTGGGCGCAGTCGACCGCGACGAGCACCCGCTCGCCGGCGTCGGGAGGAGCCTCGCGCAGCAGGCCGTGCGCCTCGAGTGCGAGGAACCCGTATTCGCCGGGGGAGCGGAGCCGGCCCGCCGAGCACCATCACCGAGCTCTTCCCGAGCGCCTCGAGGGCAAGGTGCGTCGCAAGGAGCGACCCGAGCGCGTCGCCGTCCGGGTTGTCGTGCGAGGTGACGACAAAGCGCTCGTTGGCGCGTACGGCCTCGACGACCGCGCTCGAGTCAGTCGACCCCATCGTCGCTTTCCTCCTCGGGCGGGGCGAGCTCGTCGATCAGGTGCGTCATGCGGACGCCGTGCTCCACCGCGCGATCGTGCACGAACTCGAGGTGCGGCGTGCGACGGAGCTTGAGCTCGCGGTTGATCCGTGCCTGGAGGACACCGGCCGCCCCGTCGAGCGCCGCGAGCGTCCGCTCGCGCTGCTTCTCCGAGCCGAAGACGCTCAGCCAGACCTTCGCGTGGTCGAGATCGCGCGACGTCTCCACCGACGTCACGGTGACGAACCCGATCCGCGGGTCCTTGAGGGTCGGGATCGCCTCGGAGATGACCTTCTTCATCGCCTCGTCGACCCGCCGCATGCGCTCCGGCCGGCTCACTCGAACGGCACCACCTCGAGCGGGCTGTGCCGCGCCAGCTTGCCGAAGTCCCGGTCGGCGTGGAGCACGGGCGCGCCCGCGGCGATCGCGGGGACGGCAACGAGGCAGTCCGCGATGCCCCGCAGGGTCTCCCCCGCCGCGCGGCACGCGCGATAGAGCGCCGCGGCGCGCTCGAAGGTGTCGAGGCCGTCGAGTCGGAGCAGCGTGAAGCCGAGGAGCGTGCCTCTGAGCTCCTCGGCCCGTCGCTCGTCCCGTGCGCCGGCGAGGATCTCCGCGAGGACGACCTCGGTGACGCAGACCTCCTCGTTGTCGCGTAGGGCGCGATGGAGCCGGCGGTGGGCCGGGCTCCCCGTCGCCCGCAGCAGCTCGACCCAGGCGGACGTGTCGACGACGATCACAGCCCGGCGACGGGCTCGTCGCGCATCGCGACGAGATCGCCCTCCCATCCGGTTCCCTCGAGCGCGAGCGCGCGCGCGTGGGGGTCGTCGGCGACCGCGAGCGTGCGACGAAGGGCGAAGTCGATCGCCTCGCGCTTCGTCCTGAGCCCGTAGACGCGCATCACCCGCTCGATGAGAGCGTCCTCCACGACGACGTTGGTCCGTCCCATGCTCCGAATCATACACCATGCTACACGCGTATACACACCTCAGGACGCCGGGGCGATCAGCTCCCGGTGCCGCCCGCACAGCTCGAACGGCTGGCCGTGGAGCCAGCGCTCGGCCTCGTCGAGCAACCGCTCGGCATCGCTCGCCTTCCGCGTCACGCACGCGAGCGTCAGGTGCGCCCGCTGCCACGTGTCGTGGTGGTCGACCTCGGCGATCGAGCAGCCAGTCCGGTTCGCGAGCTGCTGCTTCACCGAGCGCAGGTGCATGCGCTTCTCCTTGAGCGAGCGGCTCTCCGGGAAGTGGAGCTCGAAGGAGAGGATGCCGACGAATCCCGTGGACATGTTCGGATCTCGTTGGGAGCCGCGGGAAGGAGCGGCACCGGGCCTACCGTAGACGAAGCCGTGGCCCGTCCCGCCCGTCTCGCCGCGATGGTCGCAGTGCTGGCCTGCGCGCTCGTCTCCGCCTCGTCGCCGTCCGCCGCAGGCAATCGCGCCGTCCTCAGCTACGGCGATTCGCTCGCCGTCGGCACCGATCTCTTCCTGGCCGGGTACCTGCGCGGCTGGCACGTGCGCTTCGTCACCGAGGTGAGCCGGCATGCCGAGGACGTCCCCGCTGCGCTCTCGGGCTACGGCCGCTCTCTCCCTCGCGTCGTCGTCGTCAGCGCCGGGACGAACGACGACCCGGGCCGGGTCTCCGGGTTCGCGCGGGTCGTGCGCCGAACGCTCGCGATCGCGGGCCCGTCCCGCTGCGTCGTCTGGTCGACGATCGTGCGCCCGCCCTACGAAGGGGTCTCGTACGCCGGGTACAACCGGGCGCTGGAGACGATCGCGCGGCGGCACGCGAACCTGCACGTGCTCGACTGGGCGGCAATGGCCCGTGCGCACCCCTCGTGGTTCGGCCCCGACGGCGTCCACCCGTCGATGGCCGGCTACCGCGCACGGGCAGCTGCTGTCGCCCGGCTCGTGGAACGCTGCTGAGAGCGCTTCGCTACTCGCCGGCGGGCGTGGCGAGATCGGTGCGCTCCACCTCGCGGGTCTCGAAGACCTCGAGGACGTCGCCGTCCTTCACGTCGTTGAAGCCGTCGAGGAGGATGCCGCACTCGAAGCCCTCCGCGACCTCGCGCGCGTCCTCCTTGAACCGCTTGAGCTGCGCGATCGTCGTCTCGTGGATCACCGTCCCGTCGCGGACGACGCGGACGTGGGCGCCGCGCCGGACGACGCCGTTCGTGACCATGCAGCCGGCGATCGTGCCGAGGCGCGAGACCTTGAAGAGCGCGCGCACCTCGGCTTCGCCGAGGACCTCCTCGGTCGTGACCGGCGAGAGCATCCCCACGAGCGCCTGCTCGATGTCCTCGGTGAGCTTGTAGATCACGCGGTAGGTGCGGATGTCTACCCCCTCGCGCTCGGCGAGCTGCTTCGCCTCGGCGCTCGGGCGGACGTTGAAGCCGACGACGAGGGCGTTCGAGGCGGACGCGAGGTAGATGTCGTTCTCGGTGATCCCGCCGACGCCGGTGTGGATGACGTTGACGCGCACCTCTGGGTGCTGGATCTTGCCGAGCTCGCTCATCAGCGCCTCGACCGACCCCTGGACGTCGCCCTTGAGGACGACGTTCAGGTCCTGCACGGCGCCTTCCTGCATGCGCTCGAACAGCGTCTCGAGCGAGACGCCTACGGTCTTCGAGCGCTGGGCGAGCTGCTCACGCCGGAGCCGCTCCGCACGCTTCTCGGCGATGTCCTTCGCCTGGCGCTCGTGCTCGACGACGCGGGCGAGCTCGCCGGCCGGCGGCGGGCGGTCGAAGCCGAGGATCCCGACGGGCTCGCCGGGATGGGCTTCGCGCACTTTCTCGCCGCGGTAGTCGTAGAGCGCGCGGACCTTGCCGGCGGCGTCGCCCGCGACGATCGCGTCACCGACATGGAGCGTGCCGCGCTGGACGAGCATCGTCGCGACGGCACCGCGGCCCACGTCGAGACGCGACTCGATGATCGGCCCCGACGCCTCTGCCTTCGCGTTCGCTCGCAGGTCGAGCTCCGCGTCCGCGACGAGCAGGATGCGCTCGAGGAGGTCATCGAGGCCTGTCTGCTGCTTCGCGGAGACCTGCGCGAACTGCGTCGTGCCGCCCCAGTCCTCCGGCTGGAGGCCCTCCGAGGCGAGCTCGGTCTTGACGCGGTCGACGTTCGCGTCCGGTACGTCGATCTTGTTGATCGCGACCACGATCGGCACGTCGGCGGCGCGGGCGTGGCTGATCGACTCCCTCGTCTGCGGCATCACGCCGTCGTCGGCCGCGACGACGAGCACGGCGATGTCCGTCACCTTTGCGCCGCGGGCGCGCATCGCCGTGAAGGCCTCATGGCCCGGTGTGTCGAGGAACGTCAGCTTCCGGCCGTCGACGTCGGTCTGGTAGGCGCCGATGTGCTGCGTGATGCCGCCGGCTTCCGTCTCGACGACCGCCGTCGAGCGGATCGCGTCGAGCAGCGTCGTCTTGCCGTGGTCGACGTGGCCCATGATCGTGACGACGGGTGGCCGCGCCGTGAGGTCGGCCTCCGCGTCCTCGACGATCTCGGGCTCCTCCTCGTCGGCGGCGCGCTTGATCGTCACCTCGCGCTCCACCTCGGCGGCGATCAGCTCGACCTCGTCGTCGGAGAGCGACTGCGTCGCCGTCCGCATCTGCCCGATCCCCATCAGGATCTTGATGAGCTGCGCCATCGGGACGCCGAGCGCCGAGGACAGGTCCTTGACCGTGACGCCGGACTCGACGGTCACGGGGCCGGTCGGCTGAGCGGGTGCCTGCTGGCGCGGCGGCGCCTGGGCCGAGCGGTCGCGCGCGGCGCGCGCGTCGCGCCCGCGGGCGGCGCCGCCCTCGATCACGACACGACGACGCCGGCCACCTGGGCCGCCGCCGCGCGGACGGATCGGTCGGTTCGGTCTGTTCGGCCCGTCAGCCATTCGGGTGCTCAGTGTAGATGCGGGCGTAATCCGGGCCTGCGGTCACCCCGGTGCGAAGGGCTCGCCGGAACGCGCGGCGCGCGACGACCGCAGCCGATGCACGTCCTGAGAGGAGCGCGACGTTCACGCCTCGTCGCGGATCTCCTCCGCGTCCGGCTCCGCCGCGACCGCGACCTCGATCGTGTCGGCGACCGCGGCCTCGGCCGCCTCCGCCTCCTCGGCCGTGAGCTCTCCGGCCCCGAGCGCCTCCTCGACCTCGGCGACCGCCGCGACGGCAGCGACGACCGTCGCCCCGGCGGTCGGGTCGTTCGCGAGTGCCTGGTGCGCCGGGACACCGCAGTACTTCGAGCCGGGAAGCGCGGCGTTCGGGCAGCGCTTGCCGTTCGAGAGAAGCGCGGCGCAGCGACCGGAGAAGTCGCCGCCGGCCTCGTCCTCGCCTGCGAAGGCCGCCTCGGCCTCCGCCTGCGCGAACTCGGTGTCGGACTTGATGTCGACCTTCCATCCGGTGAGGCGGGCGGCGAGCCGGGCGTTGAGCCCTTCCTTGCCGATCGCGAGCGCGAGCTGGTCGTCGGGCACGACGACGGTCGCGTCGCGGCTCTCGTCGTCGATGTAGACCTCGCGCACGCGCGCGGGCGAGAGCGCTTTCGCGACGAACCGCGCGGGCTCCGTGTTCCACGGGATGATGTCGATCTTCTCGCCGCGGAGCTCCGAGACGACCATGCGCACGCGCGAGCCGCGCGGCCCGACGCACGCGCCGACCGGGTCGACGCCCTGGGCGTGCGACTCGACGGCGATCTTCGACCGGTAGCCCGGCTCGCGGGCGACGCCGCGGATCTCGACGAGGCCGTCGGCGATCTCGGGCACCTCGAGCTCGAACAGGGCCTCGATCAGCTGCGGCGCCCGGCGGGAGAGGATCACCTGGGGCCCCTTCGTCCCCGACCGCACCTCGATGATCACGGCCTTGATGCGCGAGCCCTGCTCGTAGCGCTCGCCGTCGACCTGCTCGGACCTCGGGAGCAGCGCCTCGACCTTCCCGAGGTCGACGAGCACGTTGTTGCGGTCGCCCGCCTGCTGGACGATGCCCGTGACGACCTCGCCCTGGCGGTCGACGTACTCCTCGTACATGATCGCGCGCTCCGCCTCGCGGATCCGCTGTTGAATGACCTGCTTGGCGGTCATCGCGGCGATGCGACCGAAGTCGTCCGGGGTTGCGTCCGTGCGGTCGATCAGCGCGTCGGGGACCTTCTCCCAGTCGAGGTCGAGCTCGTCGTCGACGATCAGCGTGTGCTGCTTCTCGCCTGTCTCCTCCTCGATCCGCTCGAGCTCGTCGATCGCGCGCTCGCGCGCCTCGTCGAGCAGTCGCTCCTCGAGGTCGTCCGGGATGTCCAGCGCGTAGACGCGGAACTCACCGTCGTCGTCCAGCTCGACCGTCGCGTGGCGGGCAGCGCCCGGAGTCTTCTTGTAGGCGGCGAGGAGAGCGTCCTCGAGCGCGGCCACGAGCGTGCCGGTCTCGATGCCCTTCTCCTTCTCGATCGTCCGGATCCCCTCGATGATCTCCTGGCTCATTGCGCACCGTCCTCGTCGATCAGGTTGCCCCGGACGATCTCGTCGACCGGGATCTCGTGCGGAGTGCCGTCGACCGAGACGGTCACAGCGCGGTCGTCGGCAGCGACGAGCATCCCTCGCAGGCGCTTGGCGTCGGCCGTCTTCAGCTTCACGGTGCCGCCGATCGCGCGCCGGAAGTGCTCCGGCCGGCGAACGGGGCGGTCGGGCCCCGGGGACGACACGTCGATCGTCCAGTCGGAGCGGTAGTCGTCGAGCAGGCGCGTGACGCGCTCGCAGAGCGTGAAGTCGACGCCGTCGGGGTGGTCGACGTACACGCAGAAGCGCGCCGGCGAGAGGAGCTCGACCGCGAGCACCTCGACTCCGGGCAGCCGCGACTCGACGGCCGGCGTGATCGCCTCCGTCAGCTCGCGCTCCCTGTCGTACGTGCCCGTTGCCATCGCAATCGTGTCCTCACAAAACGAATGGGCGCATCCCCGCGCCCATTTCGCCAAGCCGGTGAAATGTGGTGACCGGAGGATAGCACCGCCGGCGCGGCTTTCGGGCCTGCGGGCGCGCGGTGACGCGGGGCGTCTGGTGTCCGACTTGAAGTCGGACACCAGCACGTTGCCGGCGCGCGGGCGAGCGGCGGGCGCTGCCCGCTCACCTCTCCGTCGACGCGATCAGCGCCGATGCGAGAGCGCAGAGCTCGATGGGAGCAGCGAACAGGAGGACAACGCGGTCGCTGTGCTGGGACAGATGCAAGCCGAGCGCAACCAGCGTGACGGCGGCCGACACGTGACACGCGTATGCGAGGAACGCGGCTCCCACGATGCTGGCCAGGCCGACCGCCGCGCCCCTGGTAGCGCTGATCTCGCGCGGGATGCTCATCGGGAATCCAGCACGATCGTGACCGGCCCGTCGTTGACGAGCTCGACCGCCATCCTCGCCCCGAAGACCCCGGTCTCCACCCGAACGCCGAGCTCGCGGAGCGCGGTGCAGAACGCGTCGACGAGCAGCTCGGCCTCTTCGGGCGGGGCGGCGTCCGTGAAGCTCGGGCGATGGCCCTTCGACGTGTTCGCGAGCAGCGTGAACTGGCTGACGACGAGCGCCTCGCCGCCCGTGTCGAGGAGCGAGCGGTCGAAGCGGCCGGCCTCGTCGGGGAAGATCCGCAGCCGTGCGATCTTCGCCGCGAGCCGGGTGGCCGTTTCGGACGTGTCCTCGTGCCTGGCACCGACGAGGACGAGGAGCCCCGGGCCGCACGAGCCGACCGTCTCGCCGCCGACGCGGACGGCCGCCCGGGAAACCCGCTGCACCAGGGCGCGCATGCGGGAAGTCTTAGCCGGCACGCGCTAGCGTGACGGTCATGGCGGCGCGGATCGAGGACTACGGCCTCATCGGCGACCTGCAGACGGCCGCGCTCGTCTCCCGGCACGGCTGCATCGACTGGCTCTGTTTCCCGCGCTTCGACTCGGGCGCGTGCTTCGCCGCACTGCTCGGAGACGCCGAGAACGGCCTCTGGTCGCTCGCTCCGGCAGGCGAGGTCTCGCGGGCGACCCGGCGCTACCGCGGGGACACCCTGATCCTCGAGACCGAGCTCTCGTGCGACGACGGGACCGTCCGGCTGATCGACTTCATGCCGCCGCGAGGCCAGGCGCCAGACGTCGTCCGCATCGTCGAGGGCGTCGAGGGCACCGTTCGGATGCGGATGGACCTCACCATCAGGTTCGACTACGGCTCGATCGTTCCGTGGGTCCGCCGACGGCCGGAGGGGCTGCTCGCGGTTGCCGGGCCTGACGCGCTCTTCCTCGCGACCCCGGTCGAGCTCGTCGGCCGCAACTTCCATACCGTTGCCGAGTTCGACGTCGCCCCCGGCGACCGCGTCCCGTTCGTGCTCACCTGGTTTCCGTCCAACCGGGAGCCACCCGAACGCACGGACGCAGAGCAGGCGCTCGCCGACACCGAGAGCTACTGGCGGGAATGGGTCACGGACTGTGTCCACGTCGGGCGCTTCCGAGAGCCGCTCGTCCGGTCGCTCGTCACGCTCAAAGCGCTCACGTACGCCCCGACCGGCGGCATCGTCGCCGCCGCGACCACCTCGCTCCCGGAGGCGCTCGGCGGCGCCCGCAACTGGGACTACCGCTACTGCTGGCTCCGCGACGCGACCCTGACGCTGCTCGCGCTCGTTCGCGCCGGCTACGACGGCGAGGCGCGCGCGTGGCGCGACTGGCTGCTCCGTGCGATCGCGGGACGCCCGGACGAAGTGCAGATCATGTACGGCATCGCGGGGGAACGGCGGCTCACGGAGCTCGAGCTCGGCTGGCTCCCCGGCTACGAGGGCTCCGCGCCGGTACGGATCGGCAACGCCGCCTCGCGCCAGCGGCAGCTGGACGTCTACGGCGAGGTCCTGGACGCGCTCTACCACGCGCGCCTCGCGGGGCTCGAGCCGTCGAAGGAGGCATGGGCGCTGACGGGCAAGCTGCTCGAGTGGCTCGAGGACGGCTGGCGTGAGCCCGACGAGGGGATCTGGGAGGTGCGCGGGCCGCGACGTCACTTCACGCATTCGAAGGTGATGGCCTGGGTTGCCTTCGACCGTGCGGTGCGGACGCTCGAAGATGACGGCCTCGAGGGGCCCGTCGACCGCTGGCGCCGGTTCCGCGACGAGATCCACGAGGAGGTCTGCCGCGAAGGGTTCTCCGCGGAGATCGGGACGTTCACGCAGTCGTACGGCTCGGACCGGCTCGATGCCAGCCTGCTCATGATCCCACTCGTCGGCTTCCTCCCCGCCGACGACGAGCGCGTGGCCGGGACGGTGGCGGCGATCGAGCGCGAGCTCGTCAGGGACGGATTCGTCGAGCGTTACCGCGCCGACGAGGGCAACACCGCGATCGATGGCCTGCCGCCGGGCGAGGGGACGTTCCTCCCGTGCTCGTTCTGGCTTGCGGAGGTGTACGCGCTCCAGGGACGCCTCGACGAGGCGGAGGCCCTCTTCGAGCGCCTGCTCGGGCTGCGCAACGACCTCGGTCTCCTCTCGGAGGAGTACGACGTCGTCGCCGAGCGGCTCGTCGGGAACTTCCCGCAGGCCTTCACGCACCTCGCGCTCGTCGACACCGCGCTCACGCTCGACGAGGGCTGGTGCCGGCGCGCAGGCAAGGGGACGGTCGACGAGACCCGGCCCGGAGGCGCCCAGCTGGGAGGCTAGGTGGCAGTCGTCGAGCTTTGCGACCGGGGCCTCCTCGCGGGCTTCCTCCGCCGGCGGGCGGCGGTACACGCGTACGAGCTCGGCGACCTCGACGACTTCTTCTGGCCGCGAACCCGCTGGTACGGCTGGCAACCGGACGGACGTGTCGAGCAGGTCGCGCTGCTCTACGAGGAGCCCGAGCCGCCGGTGCTGCTCGCCCTCGCAGACGAGCCCGAGCGCGGGATGGCCGACCTCCTGCATGGATCGTCGGCGAGCTCCCCGAGCGCGTCTACGCGCATCTTTCGCCCGGCCTCGTGGAAGCGCTCGCGCCGGGGCTCGTCCCGGCGAGCGAGCCGGTGCCGCACCTGAAGCTCGGTCTCGTCGACCCGGGCGCTGTCGCCGCCCACGAGACGGCCGAAGCCGTCCCGCCCTCGCCCGCAGATCTCGGCGCGGTCGAGCGGCTGTACGAGCGCGCGTATCCGGGTACCTGGTTTCAGCCACGGATGCTCGAGACAGGCCGTTACGTCGGCATCCGGCGCGACGGCGAGCTCGCGTGCATCGCCGGAGTGCATGTCTGGTCGCCCACCTGGCGTGTCGCGTGCCTGGGCAACGTCGCGACGCGGCCGTCGCGGCGAGGCGAGGGCCTGGCGACGGCTGCGTGCGCGACCCTTTGCCGCATGCTGCTCGACGACGGGATCGACGTCGTCTCCCTCAACGTCCGCGCCGACAACCGCGCTGCGATCCGCACCTACGAGAAGCTCGGCTTCGCCCACGCCGCCGACTACGTCGAGGTGCTGCTCCTGCATGACGGCGCTGGCGGCGAGCGCTGAAACCGTGGTCGCCGCAGCGAGCAGCCTCAGCGGTGACCGAAGTGGTGGGCGCGCGGAAGGGCGGCCACGATGTCAGGAGTCGCGGCGACGCGGCGGGCGAGCGCCGAGAGCGACTCCAGCTCGCGGACGAGGATGTTCCGGTTCCGCTCGATCCGCTCGTAGCGGCCTCGGGCGAGAACGATCGGCTCGCTGCGGACGATCGCGCGATGGCGCTCGTAGACGTCCTTCGGGAGGATCAGGTTCACCTGGCCGAACTCGTCCTCGAGCAGCATGAAGACGATGCCCTTCGCGGTCGCCGGCCGCTGCCGCGCAATGGCCATGCCTGCGAAGGCAACGGTCGACCCGTGCCGCGCCGCGTGGAGGTCCGGGCTCGAGAGCGTCCCCGGTGGGAGGTGCGCACGGAGGAGCGCGAGCGGGTGCGTTCCCACCGAGAGACCCGTCTCGCGGTAGTCGGCCAGCATGCGCTCCCAGCGGGTCAGGTCGGGCAGGTCGGGCGTCTCCGCGGTCGGGTCGAGCGGCAGCGTGAGTTGCTTCGCCTCGCCGCGGGTGCCCTCGACCGAGCGCGGCCGGGTCGTCAGGCCGAGCTCCCAGAGAAGGTCGCGCCGCCGTGGGCCGAAGCAGTCGCAGGCGCCGCCGCGAACGAGCGCGTCGAGGGCCTCGCGTGAGACCGGCGCGCGGCGGGCGAGGTCGCCGACGTCGCGGTAGGGCCCGTTCGCCCGACGCTCGGCCTCGAGTGCCTCGGCGTCGTCCCTCCCGATCGAGGAGACGTACACGAGCCCCACGCGGACGGCGTGACTGGCACTTTGTGGTGATTCACCACAAAGTGCCTCTAGCCCGCATCTGGCGCCGCTCAGGTTGATGTCGGGCGGGCGCACCTCGACCCCGCGCCGCTGCGCGTCGCGGACGAGGCTCGCGGGCGGGTAGAAGCCCATCGGCTGCTCGTTCAAGAGGCCACAGAGGAACTCGGCCGGGTAGCGGTGGCGCAGCCAGGCCGACTGGTAGGCGAGCAGGCCGAACGCAGCCGCGTGTGCCTTCGGGAACCCGAAGCCCGAGAAGCCGACGAGCGTCTCGAAGACGCTCTCTGCCACGTCCTCGGCGACGCCGTTCGCTATCGCTCCGGAGACGAAGCGCGCCCGGTGGGCCTCGAGCGCCTCGTGGCTCCGCTTGCGGCTCATCGCACGGCGGAGCCCCTCCGCCTCGCCGATCGTGTAGCCGGCGAGGGCGATCGCGACGTCGAGCACCTGGTCCTGGAAGACGACGACGCCGAGCGTCGCGGCGAGTGGCTCGCGCAGCCGCTCGTCCGGGACTCCGAACACGAACGACGGGTCCTCGCGGAGCCGGCGGCGGTGCTCGATGTACGGGTGCACGGCCTTCCCCTGGATCGGCCCGGGCCGGACGAGCGCGACCTGGATCGTGAGGTCGTCGATCGTCTCGGGGCACGTGCGGAGGAGGCTCTGCATCTGCGCGCGGCTCTCGATCTGGAACACGCCCACGGTGTCGGCGGCCTGGATCTCGGCATAGACGGCGGGGTCGTCGAGTGGGATGCGCGAGAGGTCGATCGGCGCACCGTGGAGCAGCGCGATCTTCTCGACGCACTCCTCGACGCAGGAGAGCATCCCGAGCCCGAGCAGGTCGATCTTGAGGAAGCCCGCGTCGGCGCACGAGTCCTTGTCCCACTGGCAGAGCTGGCGGCCGGCCATCGCCGCCGGCTGGACGGGAACGAGCTCGACGAGCGGCCGCGACGAGATCACCATCCCGCCCGGATGCTGGGAGACGTGCCGCGGCAGGCCCGCGATCTCGCCGGTGAGGAACTGGAACGCGCGCCAGCGCTTCGAGAGGAGCTTCTGCCCGGCGTCGGGAAGCGCCGCGACCTCGTCGGCGACGCGTTCGGCGTGCCAGCCGTCGGTGACGCGGGCGAGCCGCTCGAGCTCCGCGTGCGGCAGCCCGAGGGCCTTGCCGACGTCGCGAATCGCGCCGCGCGAGCGATACGTCGCGAAGCTCGCGACGAGCGCCGCGTGCTCGTGCCCGTAGCGCTCGGTGACGCGCACGATCAGCCTCTCGCGGATGTCGCGCGGGAAGTCGAGGTCGATGTCGGGGACGGACACGAGCTCTTCGTTCAGGAAGCGGCCGAGCGAGAGGTCGTTCTCGACGGGGTCGACGTGCGAGAGCCCGGTCAGATAGCAGACGATCGAGCCGACCGAGCTCCCTCTCCCCCGCCCCGGCGGCAGGAACATGCGCGGTGAGTCGCGGCCGCGCACCTCGAGCGCGCACTCGCGCGCGAGCTCGAGCACCTCGTGGTGGAGGAGGAAGAACCCCGCGAGCCCTAGCCTCCCGATCAGCGCCAGCTCTCGCTCCAACCGGGCGCGGGCCTTCGCTTGCAACAGTCTGTTGCAAGCGCCGTACCGCTCGGTGAACGCGTCCTCGCAGGTTGCCGACAGCTGCCGGATCGCCGGGTCGGTGCGGTCGGAGAAGTCCGGGTAGCGGTAGCCGAGCTCCTCGGTCAGGTCGAACGTCAGCCGCTCGGCGAGGACGACGGTGCGCTCGGCCGCGCCGCGGTCGATGCCAGCGAAGCGCTCGACCATCTCGCCCGGCGGGCGGAGCACCGCCTCGCGGTTGCCGCGCCGCTCCCGCTCGCAGCCGTCGAGCGAGGTACGGCAGCGGATCGCGACGAGCGCGTCCTGGAGCAGCGCCCGCCGAGGTGAGTGGGCATGGATGTTCCCCGTTGCGACCGTCTCGACGCCCAGGTGCTCGGCGAGGTCGCGAAGCATCGCATGGCGTCTCGCGTCCCCCCGCTCGTAGGGCCGCTGGAGCTCGACGAAGAACCGCTCGCGGCCGAATGCCGCCGCGAGCCGGGACGCGCCGCGGGGGTCGCGGAGCGCAAGCCCGTCGCGGGAGCAGCCGGAGAGGCAGACGAGCCCCTCGTTCAGCGCGGCGACGGTCTCCAGCGGGACGGCCGGGGAAAGCGGCTCCCGGTCCTCCTTGCCGGGGCGGCGCGTGCCCGCATGCGCGGCGGTGAGGATCCGGCAGAGATTTGCGTAGCCCGTCCCGCTCTCGCAGAGCAGGGTGACGTGGAAGCCTCCGGCCAGGGTCACCTCCGCGCCGGTGATCGGCCGGATGCCGGCGTGCTTGGCGGCGTGCGCGAACTCGAGCGAGCCGTAGACGCCGTCGTGGTCGGTGAGCGCGAGCGCCGGATAGCCGAGCTCGGCGGCCCGGGCGACGAGCTCCTCGGGGTGCGAGGCGCCGTCGAGGAACGAGAACGCCGAGTGGCAGTGGAGCTCGACGTACCTCGCCACTACGCTCTACTCCGATGCCACCGACCGTCCAGCCGGCAGAGACGCTCGTCGCCGCCGAGGAGGAGCTCGCGCGGGCGCGCGCCGCGTTCGACCAGCAGGCACCCCCTCCCTCGGGAGGCGCCGACCCTGCGGCGGTCGTGGTCGTCCGCACCGGCGGCATCGACGGCGAGACCATCACGGCACGCCCTGACCGCCGGGTGACGCTGCTCGCGGACACCGACCACCTGGCGGTGACCGAGTTCGACTACGGCCCGGGCCAGCGGGGGGCCGCTCCGCACGTCCACCACGACCACTCGGACGTGTTCCTCGTCGTCGAAGGCGAGCTGGAGATCCTCCTCGAAGACGGGGCTGCTCCGCGCGCCTGCCCACTGAGCGATGGGCGGCCTCGACACGCGGATCTCCGGGCTTCTCGGGACGCGCTACCCGATCGTGCAGGCGCCTATGGCGGGCGGCTTCACGCCACCCGAGCTCGTGGCCGCCGTCTCGAACGCCGGCGCGCTCGGGTCGCTCGCGGGGGCCCTGCTCCGCCCGGACGAGCTGCGAGACGGGATCATTGCGGTCCGCCGCCTGACCGACCGGCCGTTCGCCGTCAACCTCTTCGCGCCGCTCCCGCCGCCCGAGGTCGACACGGAAGCGGTCGCCGCGATGCAGGCGGTGCTCGCACCCTTCCGCGCCGAGCTCGGCCTGCCAGAGCCGCAGGACGTTCCCTCTCCCGCGCCGCCGGGACTGGCCGAGGCGCAGCTCGCGGTGGTCGCGGCGGAGCGCGTGCCGGTATTCAGCTTCACGTTCGGTGCCCCGCCCCTCGAGCAACTCAGGGAGGCGGGCAGCGTCATCCTCGGCACGGCGACGACCGCTACGGAGGCCGTCGAGCTGGAGCGGCTCGGCGTGGACGCGATCGTCGCCCAGGCGGGCGAGGCGGGCGGCCATCGCGGCACCTTTCTCGGCCCATTCGAGGAAGCCGTCGTCGGCGGTGTCGTGCTCGTGCCCCGGATCGTCGACCGCGTCTCCGTCCCGGTGCTGCTCGCCGGCGGGATCATGGACGGACGCGGCGTCGCCGCGGCACTGGCGCTGGGTGCTGAAGGCGTGCAGCTCGGGACGGCATTTCTCGGCTGTCCCGAGGGCGGGACGGCCATGCTCCAGCGTTCGGCGCTCGCGGGCTCCGCCGACGCATCCGTCGTCTCGCGTGCCTACTCGGGGAGGCATGCGCGCCTCGTCCGGACGCGCCTCGTCGAGGCGGTCGAACGCTCGGGGGTCGATCCGCTGCCATACCCCCTCCAGGCGGTGATCACGGCCGATATCCGCGCGGCCGCGCTCGAGGCGGGTCGCGCCGACCTGCTCCTCGTCCTCGCCGGGCAGGGAGCGGCGGGGCTGCGCGAGCTGCCGGCGGCGGAGCTCGTCCAGACGCTCGTCCGTGAGACGGAGGAGGCGGTCGGGCGTCTGGCCGGGGAAGGCTGACCCGTGCTCCCTCGCGACCGATACGACGACATCGTGGATGCCATCACAGCGTGGCACCCCGAGTGCCGGGCAGGGAAAGTGTTCAGCATGCCGTGCGTCAAGCGCTCCGGCCGCGTGGTGTTCGGCCTCGCGCGCACGGGGATGGTCTTCAAGCTCACCGACCCGAAGACGCATGCGCGGGCGCTGGCCGTCCCGGGAGCGCACCTGTTCGACCCTTCGGGGCGGGGTGAGCCGTTCCGCCAGTGGGTGGTCGTTCCGAGGGAGCAGGCGAGCGAGTGGGAGCCGCTCGCGGCCGAGGCGATCGTGCAGGATCATTCGATCCCGCCGGGACAGCGCGAGGCGTAGGTGTCCGACTGAAGTCGGGCACCACGGCGTGGAGTCCCACCTAGCGTGCATAGCGCGAAGCGCTAGGCGCGCTGCGTGAACCAGCACCGCCGCTCCCCGTCGCGGTAGACGCATACGTTGCGGCCCGACTCGAGCACGACCTCGTAGTAGCGACGGTCGACGGGCTCGGCTGTCCACCAACGGTCGACGACACGCCACTCCTCGCGTACGACCATCACGAGCTCGCGGTCGACGAGCCGCGGCTCGCCGCCGACAGCAGTCTCGACGAGCGCCGGGCGCGGCGCGTTCAGCCGTCCCGCGATGCCGCGGCGTACCGCGTCGACACGCGCGACGCGCGCTTCATCCGCCGCGCTCATCGCCACCGGAGGGCGGCTCGCGGGCGCGACCGCAACACGAGCCGTCCCCTTCCTCTATCCCAGGCCTAGACATCGCGCGGGACCACCAGCGCCCTCGCCTCGGGGATCCGCGACCAGGGCGCGACCTCCACGACGCCTCCCACGGCCCCACCGCCTGCGCTCGCCCGCACCTGGCGGAGCCCTTCGCGGAGACGCGCGTCGGCCTCCTCCCCCTCGGGCGCCACGAGCGCGAGTTGCTGCCCCGCGTGCCCGGCGAGCTCGACGGCCTCGAGCCGCAACTCGACCACCGGGGCGGGGATCTCGGTGAGCTTCGGACCGAGCGCCGAGCGGATTCGTCCGCGCTCTCCGGACGCTTCCCGCAGCGTCACCGTTCGCCGCCACGAGCCGCCGCCCACCAGCCGGGCGGAGAGCGCCAGCTTGCGGAACGGCCGTCCCGACCGCTCGGGACGCGCGAGCAGGCGGTCGAGCAACGCCCCGAACGCACGCCGCAGAGTGAGCTCGTTCGCGACCGCCTCGGGGAAGGAGAGCGCCTCGACCAGCTCTGCCGCGGGCGATCGCCCGCGCACGCGGCGGCGCTCCCCGCCCCGCGCGAGGCTCCACGCCCGCTTCCCCTCCTGACCCAGCCGCTCGGCCACGGCGCCTCCCGGCAGGGCGGCGAGCGAGCCGAGGGTGCGCACGCCGAGACCCTCGAGCTCGGCGTACCGTCCCTCCTCGAGCGGCAGGAGCGAGAGCGGGAGCGGCTCGAGAAACGCCCGCTCCTCCTCCCCCTCGACGATCACCGCCTGCCCCGGGCGCGCGACGCTCGCCGCCGCGAGGGCGACGAAGCGGCGCTGCCCCGCGCCCGCGCGCGGGTCCCAGGCAGGCCCGACGGAGGCGAGCGCCCTCGTGAGCGCCGCCTCCACCCCTCCGTAGAGCCGTTCCACGCCGCGGGTCTCGAACACGACCACGCCGGGCTCGACCGGCTCGACGGCGAACCCCGCGTCCTCGAGACGCCGCAGCACCCCTTCCCATTCACGCTCGGCGCCCGCCGGGTCGGGATCGACGAGCACGAGCTGCGGGCACGTCGCGAGCGCCTCTCCCAGGCGCATCCCGGCCGTGACTCCCGCCGCCTCGGCGGCCGCGGTGACCGGCCCGACGAGCTGCTCCCGGCCCGGCTCGGGCGCGAGCGCGGCGGGGACGACCGCGAGCCTCGGCCGGGACCGGAGCGCCGCGCGGAGCTCGAATCCCGGGATGAGGAGGCACGCGATCATCGGGAACAGATGTTCTATCGAACACGTGTTCGTGTGTCAAGCGGGGAATTATCCCGTCAAGGGGGGTACGATGACGCGGCGTGACAGGCCGGAGCGTCTACGGGCGCTCGTTGACGAATGGCGTCAATCCGGGGAGGACGGTCTTCCGGACGAAATCCAGCGATTGCTGCAAGAGGCCAACAATCGGCCGGTCGCGAAGCCGCTCCGGTTCCGCGAGCGTTACCTGCAACGCGCGCTCCGCGTACATCTCCACCTGGTCGGGCGGAAGGTGTCTATCGAGGGGAAAGAAGAAGACCTGTGCATCTGCGTGACTGGGGAGGTTGAGACGGAACTCGATCGCTTCGCTGACCCAGGTTCCGGCGAGAAGTGTTGTTTGGTGCTTGTCGATGTTGCAGAGGTCGTGAAGCAGCCAGAGGGGATGATCGAGCGATCCATCCCTACGGTTGTACGGCTGAAGGCCCTCGATGAATGCAGCGGCCATCGGGTGCATTCCGGAGACTTTCTCGCCTACCCGATTCTCGTAGGTACGGGAGTCTTTGAAGATCGGGAATTCGGTCCGGTTCGTCGGTTCCCCGTTGTTTGCGATGACGAGCTGCCATGCAAGGTGATCGAGCGCCGAGCGAACGTTGTAGAGGTAGTCACCCACGGTCAGGGCCAGCTCGGGTCGTGGCGCCTCGATTATTCGAAGCCCGACGACGTCCGGCCTACTCGGCTCCGGGTGGTACTCACGGACCGGGATGTAGGGGTGGCTCTTGATGTAGCGGCCGATCTCCGCATCGATGGCGTCCAAGTGTTCCTCAGCCCGACCGAGTTTCAGGTTGACGCCATTCAGTGATGCCACGCGCTAACCTCATCACGTATGAGCAGGAAGCCCAAGCCGGACTACGGCGACGCGCCGAAGCAGAAGACGCTCAAGGGCACGGAGATCCCACTGCCGAAGCGGCGCGAGATCATGGACGCCTTCCGCAAGATCGCGAAGCCGAAGCCCGCGAAGGGCTAGCGCCGACTGAGCGCGGCTGCGGCGAGCAGGTCGCGGAACATCGTGTTCCCCTCGCCACGCCGGTTGTAGCGCCACACGTACTCGTTCAGGTAGCCCTGAAGCCACTTGTGCGAGACGCCGTGGTGAACGCCACGCACGGCATTCTTGAACAGCCCAAAGAAGCCGTCGATGGTCTGCGTGTGTGTGTCGCCCTCGACGTACACCTTGGCCATGTGGCGGATGCGGCGATGGGTGTAGCCCTCCCTGCCAAGCCGCTTGTAGGCGTGGTACTCGTCCGTGTAGATCAGCGACGGAGGCAGCACGTACTCGCGAGCAAGCGGCAGGATCGTGACGGCTCGACTATTGGGCACGACCGACGCGCGGATGCGACCCTGCCGCTCGACGGCACCGAACACGACCGCCTTGCGATCCCAATAGGCGGTCTGCATGTTCCAGCCCTTCGTCCTCGCCTTGCGGCGAAGCGACTCGCGCGGCTTCCCGCCGACGAACGTCTCATCCATCTCGACCTCGCCCGACAACGGCTTCTCGCCGTCCTGCGCCATCAACTCGTTGCGGATCAGGTTGAACATGCGCCATGCGGTCTTGTACGTCACCCCAAGCTCGCGCTCAAGCTGCTTCGCGGATATCCCGCATCGAGTGCTCGCCATGACGTACATCGCGTAGAACCACAAATGGAGCGACGTGGACGACTTGTGAAAGATCGTCCCGGCCGTCGGATGAATGTGGTGGCCGCAGTGGTTGCAGTCGTAAGCCGGTCGATCAGCCACTCGCGAGAAGCGACGATCCTGACCGCACTTCGGACAGAACGTCGTGTGCCCGTCGGGAGCGAACGACGACCGCCAGAGCCAGTCAAGACACGACTCATCGTCCGGAAATTCGCGCATGAACTCCATAAGCGAATAGGTCGACTCGGAGCCAGCGCCGCGCTTCGGGCGGTTGCGATCGACAGGGGCCATGACCCAAAGTCTCCCACAATCCTTACCCCCTGTCAAGGGATAATTCCCGTCAAGCGCACTTTCGGACAGGCCGAGATGGCGACTCTTCTCCCGCCGCACAGGTGACGACGTCCCCTGTCGGGCACGATGCGGCGTGCGTATCCTCGGCCGGTGCGCGGCGCCCTCCTCGTCCCGCTCGTCGCAGCCCTCCTCCTCGCAGGTTGCGGCGGCAGCGGCCCCGCGAGCGACGATCCGCTCTCCTACGACACAGACGTCGCGCTCGCGATCGAGCACGGCGAGCGCTCGGAGCGCGACGGCGTCGTGATGCAGGACATCTCGTACGCGAGCGGCAGCGACCGGGTCGAGGGCTACCTCGTCTCGCCGCGATCGGCGAGCGGGACGCTGCCCGGAGTCGTGCTCCTCCACGGGGCCGGCGCAGACCGCGAGGAGCAGCTCGGCACCGCAGTGAAGCTGGCGAAGCGCGGCGCGATCGCGCTCACGTTGACCGTCCCCTCGCGCGCCAAGACACCGCCGTCAGGGGCAGCCGGCGAGGAGCTCGTCCGCTGGCAGGGAGGCACGATCGCGGACGACGTGATCGCCGCCCGGCGTGCGTTCGACGTCCTCGCCGACGACGAGCGCGTGGACGCCGGCCGGCTCGGGCTCGTCGGCTGGAGCATGGGTGGGCGCCTGGCGGCGGTCGTCGTCGGCGTCGACGACCGTGCCCGGGCGACGGTGCTGATCTCGGCCGGGGCCGCACCCGTGGACGCCTACGCCCACGGTGCGCCCACAGAGCTCCAGGGCGTCGTCCGCGAGGTACTGGCGCCGATCGATCCGCTCACCCGGATCGACGACGCGAAGGGAGCGGTGCTGATCCAGGCGGGACGCGAGGACTCGATCGTCCCCCGAGCCGCGCTCGAGGCCGTCATCGCGGCCGCGCCGAAGGGGACAAAGGTCGAGTGGTACCCCGCCGACCACGCGCTCGACGCGGGCGCAGAGGCCGGGCGGCTCGACTGGCTGTCCGACGAGCTCGGGACCGCCGCGACCTAGCGGGCTTCCGCCGGCGCGCGCTCAGAGCATGATCTCGACCGCGGTGCCGTGCCTGCCGGCGAGGCGCGGCACGACGCCGAGGACGCTCTCGCGTGCACACCACGGGATGTCCGCCCCGAGCTCGGGGGCATCGCCGATCAGCTTGCGGCCGGAGAGAGATGCGCGAAATGCCTCTTCCGCCGTGACGTACGAGCGGGCGAGGCGAACGGCGGCCTCGGCCGCGTCGCTTCGCTCGGCGGCGAGCCCCTCCGCGACGCGGCCCGCGACGTACGCGTCGTCGAGGGCGAAGGCGCCCTCCACACCGGCGCAGAAGATCGCGACGTCGTCGCCGTGTGCGCGCGCAGCCTCGGTGACCGCGCCGAGGTTGAGGAGCGAGGCGACGAGGACGCGCTCACAGCGCTCGGCGGCGGTCACGATCGCGCGGGTTCCGTTCGTCGTCGACATCCCCAGGATCGGGCTTTGCGGCTCGAGGTACTCGCGCGGGGAGTTGCCGAGGTCGAACCCCTCGATGCGGACGCCAAACCGCTCGCCGCCGAGCGTGACACGGCCGCGCGACTCGCCATTTCGGAGTGCCCGGGCGTCTTCGACCTCCGCGGCGCACCACACGCGCTCGTAGCCCGCGTCGAGCGCCTGGCAGATCGTCGAGGTCGCGCGGATGACGTCGATGACGACCCCCGTCGGGGCCGCCGCCGCCTCGTCGGGAGTGAACGCGACGTGAACGCGCACGCCGGTACGCTAGCCGCGAGGTGAGCGACACGCCCCATTGCTACCGGCATCCGGGTCGCGAGACGCTCGTCTCGTGCTCTGAGTGCGGGCGACCGATCTGCGAGGAGTGCATGACGTTCGCCCCCGTGGGCATCAAGTGTCCGGAGCACGCGGGCGTCCGCGCGGCTCGCCCCGTGCAGCGTGCGGCCCGCCCCGCCCGACAGGCGCACCGCACGGTCGCGGGGCTCGACGCGCCGGCAACGATCGCTCTCGTCGTCCTCAACGTGCTCGTGTACCTGATCACCGTGTACCAGGGCGCGGGCGTGAGCGCGCCGGGTGGGAGGGTCTTCGACGACGGCGCTCTCGTGGGCGCCAGCATCTACGCGGACGGCGACTGGTACCGGCTCCTCACCTCCATGTTCCTCCATGCGAGCCTGCTCCATCTGGCCTTCAACATGCTTGCGCTCTACTGGCTCGGATCGATCGTCGAGCAGGCGCTCGGTACGTGGCGGTACCTGCTCCTCTACTTCGTCTCGGGAATCGCGGGTGCGGCCGGAGCGCTTCTGTTCAGCAGCCCGTTCGCGGTGACGGTCGGCGCGTCCGGCGCCATCTTCGGCGTGATGGGTGCGCTCCTCGTGCTCGAGTATCGCGCGACAGGGTCGTTCACCGGTCCGGCGCTCGGGCTGATCGCGATCAACCTCGCGCTGTCGTTCGCCATCCCGAACATCTCCTGGGGTGGCCACCTGGGCGGTCTCGTCGGCGGCGTCCTTGCGACCTTCGCCCTCGTCCACTTCCAATACGCGCGGTCGCGGTCGCTCGGCCCTGTGCTCGTCGGGCTGATCATGGTCGCGAGTCTCGTCGTCGCGTACGTGCGCGTCGAGAGCTACGTGTAGCCGGCTTCAGCCGCCGACCGCGACGGCCGTGACGCCCGCGTCCGCCAGCGCTGCCTGCGCGGCTGCGAGGCGCGCGAGCGGCACGCGGTACGGCGAGCACGAGACGTAGTCGAGGCCGAGCTCGTGGCAGAAGGCGACCGAGCGCGGCTCGCCGCCGTGCTCGCCGCAGATGCCGAGCTTGAGCTCGGGCTTGACCCCCCGGCCACGCTCGACTGCGATCCGCATCAGGTCGCCGACACCCTCCCGGTCGAGGACCTCGAACGGGTTCCGCTCGAGGATGCCGTGCTCGAGGTAGTACGTGAGGAACTTGCCCTCGGCATCGTCGCGGGAGAAGCCGAGCGTCGTCTGCGTGAGGTCGTTCGTGCCGAACGAGTAGAAGTCGGCCTGCTCGGCGATCTCGTCCGCGCGGAGGCACGCGCGCGGAAGCTCGATCATCGTGCCGCAGAGGTACTCGACCTCGGCCTCCTCGGCCGCGACCCGATCGGTCAGCTCGCGAAGCCGCCGGAACTCCTCCTCGAAGCCCACGAGCGGGTGCATGATCTCGACGCGCGGCGCGTCGCCGCTCCGGGCTGCGACCGCGTGCGCGGCGCGGACGATCGCGCGCACCTGCATCTCGTAGACCTCCGGCCACTGGAGCCCGAGCCGGCAGCCGCGAGTGCCCAGCATCGGGTTTGCCTCTCGAAGCTGCTCGATGCGACGCCGCATCGCGTCGGACGTCGCGTCCTCGATCGAGGGCAGGAACTCGTGGAGCGGCGGGTCGAGCAGCCGGATCGTGACGGGATGGCCGGCCATCGCCTCGAAGATCGCCTCGAAGTCGCCCTGTTGCACGGGTAGGAGGCGGTCGAGAGCGGCGCGGCGGGCGCGCTCGTCCTCGGCGAGGATCATCTCTTGCACCACGGGCAGCCGATCCGGTGCCATGAACATGTGCTCGGTGCGGCAGAGCCCGATGCCCTCCGCACCGAACTCGCGAGCCTTCGCGGCGTCCGCCGGCGTGTCGGCGTTCGCGCGCACGCGGAGCCGCCGGAAATCGTCGGCCCAGTCGAGGATCGTCCCGAAGTTCTCGTCGATCGCCGGCGGGACGAGCGGCACCGCGCCGACGATGACGCGGCCCGTGCCGCCGTCGATCGTCAGCAGGTCGCCCTCGCGGAGGTCGAGGTTGCCGATCGTGAGCGTGCGGGCGGACATGTCGATCGAGAGCGACTCGCAGCCCGCGACGCACGGCTTTCCCATCCCCCGGGCGACGACCGCCGCGTGCGAGGTCATCCCACCGTGTGCGGTGAGCACCCCGCACGCGTGGATGAGGCCGTGGATGTCGTCCGGCGTCGTCTCCCAGCGGACGAGCAGGACGTCCTCGCCTGCACGGCCGCGCTCCTCGGCGAGGTCGGCGTCGAGGACGATCGCGCCCGACGCCGCCCCCGGGGATGCGTTGAGGCCGGTCGCGACGACCTCCACCCTGGCGTCCGGGTCGATCATGGGGTGCAGCAGCTGGTCGAGCTGGCCCGCGTCGATGCGGGCGACCGCCTGCTCGCGCGTGATGAAGCCCTCGCCGGTCATCTCGACCGCGATTCGGAGCGCCGCCTGCGCGGTTCGCTTCCCCGTCCGCGTCTGGAGCAGGTAGAGCGTTCCGTCCTCGACCGTGAACTCGATGTCCTGCATCTCGCGGTAGTGCTCCTCGAGCCGGTCGAGGGTGCCGACGAGCTGCGCGTACGCCTCCGGGAGGATCTCTTCCATCCGGTCGATGGGCTCGGGGGTACGGATGCCGGCGACGACGTCCTCGCCCTGTGCGTTGACGAGGAACTCGCCGAATAGGTGCCGCTCGCCCGTCGACGGGTTGCGCGTGAAGCAGACGCCCGTCCCCGACGTGTCGCCCTTGTTGCCGAAGACCATCTGGACGACGTTGACCGCCGTGCCGAGGTCGTCGGGGATGTCGTAGGTGCGACGGTAGACGCGGGCACGAGGCGACTCCCACGAGTCGAACACGGCGCGAATCGCACGTTGCAGCTGCTCGCGCGCGTCCTGGGGAAACGGCGAGCCGACGTCGCGCTCGTAGATCCCCTGGAACGTTGCGATCAGCTCGCGCAGGTCGTCCGCGGTGAGGTCGACGTCCTGGCGCACGCCGCGGCGCTCCTTGAGCGCCTGCAGCTCGCCCTCGAAGAAGTGCCCCTCGACGCCGTCGACGACCTCCCCGTACATCTGGATCAGGCGGCGGTACGAGTCGAAGGCGAAGCGCGGGTTCCCTGTCGCTGCGGCGAGCCCCTCGACCGCGACGTCGTTGAGGCCGAGGTTCAAGATCGTGTCCATCATCCCGGGCATCGAGATCGCGGCACCCGAACGCACCGAGACGAGCAGCGGGTCGCGCGGGTCGCCGAACCGCTTTCCTGCCCGCTCCTGGAGTTGCGCGACATGCTGGTCGACCTCCGGCCAGAGCGCGGTCGGCACTCGCCCGGAGCGCATCGTCTCCCGGCACGCGTCCGTCGTCACCGTGAAGCCGGCGGGGACGGGGATACCGAGCGCGGTCATCTCTGCCAGGCCGACACCCTTGCCGCCGAGCAGCTCCCGGCCTCCAGGGGCCTGCTCGTCGAAGGCGAAGACGAGGCGCATGGCCGCGATCCTACGTACAGACGCCCGCCTGCGTCGCGGACCGGGAGACTACGGACGTGCGACGGGTCGCGATCATCGCTACCGCGAGCGGCTGCGGGAAGACGACCTTGGGGCGTGCGCTCGCCGCGCGGCTCGGCGTTCCCTTCCACGAGCTCGACGCGCTCCACTGGCGCGCCGGCTGGCAGGAGACCGAGCCGGCGGAGCTGCGCCGAATAGTCGAGCCGCTCGTCACGGGCGAGACCTGGGTGATCGACGGCTCGTACCGAGGCAAGCTCGGCGACCTCGTGCTCGAAGCGGCGGACATGGTCGTGTGGCTCGACCTTCCGCGGCGCGTGTGGCTCACCCGGCTCGCCCGGCGCACGCTTCGCCGCGTGGTCCTGCGCGAGGAGCTCTGGAACGGGAACCGCGAGTCGCTCCGCGGGGCTCTCGTGGGTCCCGATTCGCTGTTCGGTTACGCGATCCGCGCGGCGCCGCAGCGGCGGCAGCGATACCCCCGCGAGCTCGCGCGCTTCCGCGTCGCGCGCCTGCGCTCGCGGAGCGAGGTGTCCGCGTTTCTCCGTTCGGCGACGCCCCGGGACGGGCAACCGGTGTCAGACACCGTTTCTCGTCAAGGGTAGACCGTGCCGAATGCGCGCCAATCGCTCCACATGCCTTGAGGCCGCGTGCCATGCGGTTTCCCCCGCATTCGAGCCTCCCGAGGCGGCCACGACGCCGACGTCGCACCCCTCCCGGCCACTGGGCAGGACAGGACATTTCCCGGTGCCTGGGTTGGCTCACATCCGACACGCTTCCGTGTTGACAGAGATCGGTGTCTGACACTGCCCGCCACCAGCCCTGGACGAGCCACCGCCGCGTTCCGGGCGGGTCACCCGAGCCGCGAGCGGAGCTCCGCGATCCAGGCGGCGGCCCGCAGGCCGAGCCAGATCGGCGTCAGGACGACGTAGAAGACCACCATCGCGACACCGAGCGCCGCCCACCACATCGCCCAGTAGCGAACCGGCGCCCACCCCTTCTCGGCAAGGTCGCGGCGAACTCCCCGTGCGAGAGGCCCGTACTTCGCGTTCGGCGAGGTCACGCGGACGCTGGCTCCCGGCGCCGATGGCCCTCGGCGACGAGCCGGATGATCCGCATTGCCGTCTCCTCCACCGACAGCTCGGAGACGTCGATCACGGGGCAGCGCAGCCGGCGGTGGATCCGCGCCGCCGCCTCGAGCTCCTCGAAGACGACCTCGAGATCGGCGTAACGGCGCCGCGGCCCGCCCATCGAGCGGACGCGCTCCTCGCGGATCTCGGCCAGCCGCTCCGCATCGATCGTGAGCCCGACGATCTTCGCGCGGTCGATCTCGAACAGGTGCGGCGGAGGCTCGACGCCCCGTACGACCGGAACGTTCGCCGCCTTGTGGCCGAGATACCCGAGAAAGATCGAGAGTGGTGTCTTGGACGTCCGCGAGACGCCGACGAGGACGATGTCCGCCTCGTCGAGACCTCCGCCGATCCCATCGTCGTACCGCACCGCGAACTCGATGGCCTCGATCCGCTTGAAGTACGTCTGGTCGAGCGGCGCGCGCGCGCCGGGCTCCATGCGCGCGGCAACACCCGCAACCCGGGAGATCGAGTCGATCGGGTGCCCGAGCAGATCGCAGTAATGCACCCGCGAGCGACGACACAGCCGGCGCATCTCGTCGCGAAGCCCCGGCTCGACGAGCGTGTAGACCATCACCGCCGGCCGACCGCGGGCACGTGCGACGGCAAGCCCGAGATCCTCGATCGACTCGACGCGCGGATGCCTCACCTCCTCGAACGCGAGATCGGGAAACTGCGCCTCGAGCGCGAGCACGAGCCGCGCCGCCGTCTCGCCGGTCGAGTCGGAGACGATGTGCAGCTCGACGGGAACCTGGTTCATCAAGCGGGGAGCCTAACCCCGGGCGATCCTTGCCACGCGCGCGCCCGTGAGCTTGACGAGGTCGGTGGGCGCGAGCTCGAGCTCGAGACCCCGCCGGCCCGCGCTCACGTGGATCGTCGCAAACACGAGAGCCGACTCGTCGACGACCGTCGCGAGCGGACGGCGCTGGCCGAGCGGGCTGATCCCGCCTGCGACGTACCCCGTCGCGCGCTCGGCCGCCTTCGGATCGGCCATCCGCGCCCGCTTGCCGAGGGCGCGCAGGTCGAGCTGCGCGTCGATCGGGACGACGGCAACGGTCAGCGCGCCGTCGACGTCCGCGACGAGCGTCTTGAACACCCGGGCGGGATCGAGCCCGAGCCTTTCGACGGCCTCGAGCCCGTACGACTTCGTCCGCGGGTCGTGCTCGTACTCGTGCACGGCGAACTCGACGCCCGCGCGCGTCGCGGCGGCGATCGCGCGTGTCCCCTTCCCCGCCACGCCGGCGAGGGTAGCGTTGGCGCCCGATGGCCACCGACGTCACGATGGACAAGATCGTCTCGCTCGCGCGCCGGCGCGGGTTCGTCTTCCCGTCCTCGGAGATCTACGGTGGGCTGGGCTCGTCGTACGACTACGGCCACTACGGCGTCCTCCTCAAGGAGAACGTCAAGGCGCGCTGGCTCGAGGCAATGGTTCAGGAGCGCGACGACATCGTCGCGCTCGACTCAGCGATCATCCTGCATCCGAGGATCTGGGAGGCGTCAGGGCACGTCTCTGGCTTCACCGACCCACTCGTGGACTGCCGCACCTGCAAGAAGCGCTTCCGCGCCGACCACCTCGCCGACGAGCAGTGCGGCCGGAAGCCGAGCAAGCGCCCGGGCGAGACGCCGGACTGCGATCTCACGGAGGCACGCCACTTCAACCTCATGTTCGAGACACGCATCGGCCCCGTCGAGGAGACCGGGCAGCGCGTCTTCCTCCGCCCGGAGACCGCACAGGGGATCTTCGTCAACTTCAAGAACGTGGCCCAGCTCGCGCGGCGCAAGCCGCCGTTCGGCATCGCGCAGGTGGGGAAGTCGTTCCGCAACGAGATCACGCCGGGGAACTTCATCTTCCGCACGCTCGAGTTCGAGCAGATGGAGATGGAGTACTTCGTGCCCCCCGCCCAGGCCGACGAGTGGTACCGCTACTGGATCGACGAGCGGGTCGCGTGGTACGTCCGCTACGGGATCCGGCCCGAGAGCCTGCGCGTGCGAGCCCACGACGCCGACGAGCTCTCCCACTACTCGAGCGCGACGAGCGACATCGAGTACCTCTACCCGATCGGCTGGTCGGAGCTGGAGGGCATCGCGAACCGCGGAACCTTCGACCTGAACGCGCACTCCGGGGCATCCGGCACGACGCTCGAGTGGGTCGAGGGCGGGAGCGGAGAGCGCTACGTCCCCGCCGTGATCGAGCCCGCCGGCGGCGTCAACCGAGCGATGCTCGCCTTCCTCTGTGACGCCTACCACGAGGAGGTCGTCGCCGGGCGGCAGCGGACGGTCCTGCGGCTGCACCCCGAGCTCGCCCCGGTCAAGGTGGCCGTCCTGCCGCTCGTACCGCGCAACCCGGCGATGGCGGAGCGGGCGCGGGCGCTCCACCACGAGCTCCGGCGCGTGATGGTCGCCGAGCACGACGACGGCGGTCAGATCGGCCGCCGCTACCGCCGCCAGGACGAGATCGGGACTCCCTGGGCGCTCACCGTGGACGAGCAGACGCTCGCCGACGAAACCGTCACGATCCGCGACCGCGACACGCTCACCCAGGAACGGATCTCAACGGCCCGCGCACGCGAGCACGTGCTCGATCGCCTGGCCGTTCCGTGGAGCCCTCCGCCTCGAGCGTGAGGCACGAGGTACTTGCGGATACAATCACCCGCGATGCCGGCTGCGCCGCTCTTCACGCCCGCTGTCGCGTCCCTGGACGCCTTGCTCCCCCACGAGGGCGTCCTCGCGCTCGACGAGCTCGAACGGCTCGCGGTGGACATCGTCGAGCAGCCGGACATCTGGGAGCCGCTCGTCCGTGTCGACCGCGAGCGGCGGCGCTACGAGCTGATCTACGAGGACGAGAACGTCGATGCCTGGGTGCTGTCCTGGTTACCGGGCCAGGGAACGGGATTCCACGACCACTACATCTCCGGCGTCGGCCTCTGTTGCGCACAGGGAGGCGTGCGGGAGGACCTGCTCGTGTACGGCGGGCCCGACGTGGAGCTCCACCTCCGACCCGGTGACAGCCGGCAGGGTGGTCCGGGCTACATCCACCGGGTGCGGCACGAGCTCGGCGAGCCGGCCGTCACGGTCCACGTCTACTCCCCGCGCCTTGACTGGGTGGGCCAGTATCGCCTCGGCGAGAACGGGATCGTCCGGCGCGAGGTGCGTCCCGGACGGACCGAGCTGACCGACCAGCTCCTCGCCGAGGGAGCGCTGCACCGCGTTCTCGAGCGGTTCTAGGTCTCGGCACCCTCAGACCACGTTTCGCTCGGGCCGCTCCTTCCCCGACGCGAACCGGTCGGCCGACAGCGCCGAGACATCGACGAACGGCTCCCGTCCGAGAACGAGGTCTCGGACGATCTCCCCGATCGCGGGCCCCTGCAGGAAGCCGTGGCCCGAGAAGCCCGTGGCGTAGAGGAAGCGTCTCGCGGACGTGGACTCGCCGACGAGAGCGTTGTGGTCGGGCGAGGTCTCGTAGTAGCCGGTCCAGCCCCCTGCGATACCGGCGTCCACGAGCACCGGGGCACGCCGCTCGGCGACCTGGAGCACGCGCGTGAGCCAGTCGGGGTCGGCTGGCGCGTCGAAACCCGCGGGCTGGTCACGGTCGGCCATTCCGAACAGAAGGCCCTGCCCCTCGCGATGGAAGTAGAAGCCGGTCGAGAAGTCGATGGTGAGCGGCACCCTGTCCGGCAGGCCCGCGAGCGGAGCGGTGTACGTGATCTGCCGCGCGATCGGCTCGACCGGCAGCTCGACCCCGGCCAGCGCGCCGACGCCGCGCGACCAAGCGCCCGCGCAGCAGATGACCGTCGACGTGGCGACACGGCCCTCGCTCGTGGCAATGGCGCGGACGGTGCCGGACGACTCGATCTCGATGCCGGTCACCGCACACCCGGTCGCGATCCTCGCGCCGTGGCGGCGTGCCCCGGCCGCGTAGCCGTGGACGACCGACTCCGGGCTGGCGTGCCCGTCGAGCGGGCAGAACGCCGCTGCGAGCACACCCTCGAGCCCGGCCAGCGGCGAGAGCACCGCCGCTTCGACCGGCGATACGAGCCGGCTCGGCACGCCGAGCTCGTTCTGCAGCGCAACCGAGCGCTCGAACGCAGCGACGTCCTCCCTACGATCGAGAAGGAAGAGGTAGCCGACCCGGCGGAGGTCGATCTCACCGCCCGGACGCTCGGCGAATTGCCCGAACGCGGCGAGGCTGCGATACGCGATCGCGACGTTGAGCGGGTCCGAGAACTGGGCCCGTACGCCGCCGGCGGCCCTGCTCGTCGACCCGGAGGCGAGCGTCGCCTGCTCGACGAGGAGGACGTCGACGCCCGCCTCGGCGAGATGGAAGGCCGTGCTCGTGCCCATGACGCCGCCGCCGATCACGACGACAGCGGCACGCTCCGGCACGGTCACGGCCGCATTCTCGCGCGCGGGGGCTGCGCTACGAGACGGTCTTGAGCCGGAAGCCGCCGTGGTGCTCGTACGACGCCGTCACGACCGCAAGGGCGTCGCGCACGGCTCGGTCGTCGAGCCCGAGCGCTGGCGCGTCGGCGATCGGTGCGCCGAGCAAGGCCGAGAGCCCGGCGCGGCCGCTCGGCGAGAGCGCGATGCCACCGTGATCGCACGCCGCGCAGACGGCGCCGCCGGCCGAGGGGCGAAGGCCACGAGCCCCTCCTCCGCGCCGCATTCGACGCAGCTGCCGAGATGCGGGAGGAACCCCCTCGAGCCACAGGAGCTTCATCTGGAAGGAGAGCACGAGTGGATCGAGCGCGGGACGCCGCCCTGGATGAGGCTCGGCACGGTCGAGAGCGTCGAGGAACCGCGTGAGCGCGAGGAAGGCACGGTCGTTCCGTTCCTCCTCGGTGTAGAGGCGAAGCATCGCCTCGAGCCCTACGAGACCGACCTGGAGCCGGTAAGGGTGCGTGCGGATGGGATCGTGCGAGCGAACGAGCGAGGCGCCGGTGACGGTTCCCAGTTCCCCGCGACCGCGGTGGATCGAGAGCTCGACGTGCGAGAACGGCTCGAGCCGCCCGCCGAACCGGCTCTTCGTCCGCCGCACCCCCTTCGCCACCATGCCCAGGCGACCGCTCGCCTGCGTGTAGACGTGGAGTACCCGGTCGGCCTCCCCGAAAGCGAACGAGCGGAGGACGACAGCCTCCGTGATCGCCGGCGCGGCCATGAGTCGAGTCTAGGTCGCAGCCTGGACGCGACCCCGGCCCGTTCGTCCTCCTTCGTCGTCTCGGCGTGCCCCGACTCGCGCTCCTGCCCGCAGCGGGGCACATCGTGGCCGAAACGGACATGTCACCCCGCTCGTTCCCGGGCCACCGACCTCCTCCCCACGGCTCATAGCCTAACTTGACAACCGTCGCGTATGGGTCACGAGAGTGTGTCGATACCGTGCCGATCTTCCCACAGACCCTCGAGAATCGAGTGGATCTGCCGTGGGCTCACGCCATCTGGCACTGCGGGCAGAACCACGTCCCACGACCCGCGACGACCGTTCGTTCGACAGAGCTGCCGCACCGGTCGCACGGCTCGCCGCGCCTGCCGTAGACGTGGAACTCGTGCTGCATCGACCCGTCGCCTCCGTCCGGCGTGACGTAGTCGCGGAGCGTCGATCCTTGCAGCTCGATGCCGCGCCGCAGCGCAGCGCGGACGGCTCGATGGAGCCGGACGACCTCGTCGGGAACGAGTCCGCCGGCGGGCCGGCGGGGGTGGATCCGTGCGCGCCAGAGCGCCTCGTCCGCGTAGATGTTCCCGATGCCCGCGACGCGGCGCTGGTCGAGGAGAACCGCCTTGATCGGCGCGCGACGTCCGGCGAGGATCCGTCCCATCCGCGCTGCCGTGAAGCTCGCGCCGAGAGGCTCGGGCCCGACCCTCGCGGCGAGGTACGGCCGCAGGTGGCCCTCGTCGAGCAGCTCCCACGTACCAAACCGTCGGACGTCCCGGTAGCCGAGATCCGCGCCGGTATCGAGGCGGAGCAGCGCCCGCCGGTACGCGTCGTCCGGCAGCTCGCCGGCCGGGGCGTGCCGCAGCGAGCCCGTCATGCGGAGATGGACGACGAGCGTGCGCCCGCTCTCGAGACGGCAGAGCAGGTACTTCCCGCGCCGCTCGACCGAGGCAACCCGCTCCCCGACGAGCGCGTCTGCGACGAGCGCCGGCGGCACCGGACGCGTCAGGCGCGGGTCGAGGATCTCGGCGCGCGCAATCGTCGCGCCCTCGAGGAGGGGCGCGAGACGTCTCCGGACGGTCTCGACCTCGGGCAGCTCCGGCACGTCGCCATCGTAGGCCCGGGCCGCCCGTCGGGGTCAGTCGGGCGGCTCACCTTCCGGGCGGGTCGATCGGCCGCCGACGAGCGGCGGGAAGGGCCCGAGCCGTGTTGCCTCGCCAGAGCGTCCGTTTGCCCACCCCTCGCGCGGCGGCGGTGGGATGACGAGCTCCATGCCGGCGGGGAGCGAGATCCGCTCGCCAGCGCTCTCTCGATGTGAGCCCACGACCTCCTCCCTCGCCGCTGTCGTCCTATCAATACTCCGGGAGAGCGGGGTGGTGGATGCGCCCACCCGTACTCCGGAGGTGCGGAGTTCCGAACCCCTACGATCGCGCGATGACCACCGCCTGTCACGCGGGCTCCTTCACGCAGAGAGTCTCACGGTCGCCGCCACCGCGATCGTCGTCTACTTGCACCTGGGCTACCCCTGGTGGCTGCTCCTCGTCCTGGCGCTCGCGCCCGACCTCTCGATGCTCGCCTACATCGCCGGCCCGTCCGTCGGAGCGCTCGGCTACGGCCTCAAGTATCCGACCGGGGTCCGTGACACCCACTTGCAACGGGTGTAGCGTCGCTCAGCCGACGACGTCGAGCACGATGCCGTGCTCGGGGAGCGACGAGTCGCCGAACTCGTAGGCGGCGAGCACGGCCGTGACCGCCCGGTCGGCGGCCGTCTCGTCGCGCGCATGCACCTCGGCGAGATCGTCGCCGGCGAGCACCGTGTCCCCTCGTTTGGCGAAACAGAGGACGCCGACGGCGTGGTCGACGGGGTCGCCCTTCATCCGGCGCCCGGCACCGAGCTCGAGCGCCACCGTTCCCACCGCCCGCGCGCCGAGACGGGTGACGACCCCGTCCCGAGGAGCTTGCACCGGTCGCCTGACCGGCGCGCGCTCGAGGACCGCGGGGTCGGGCTCGCCGCCCTGCGCGCGGATCCACCGCTCGTAGACCTCCAGCGCGCTGCCGTCGGCCACGGCCGCCTCCGCACGATCTCTGCCCTCGTGCAGGTCGACTCCGAGGTCGGAGTACGCGAGCAGGCGCGCGCTGGCGTCCAGCACGAGTTCCGTGAAGTCGGCCGGGCCGTCGCCGCGGACGGTGTCGCGAGCCTCGTGAATCTCGAGCGCGTTCCCGACCGCGCGGCCGAGCGGCTGGTCCATGTCGGTCAGCAGGCAGGTGACCTCGCGGCCCGCCCTCGTGCCGGCCTCTCGCATCAGCTCCGCGAGCGCCCGGGCATCCTCGAGCGTCTTCATGAACGCGCCGTCGCCGACCTTCACGTCCAGCACGATCGCCTGCGCCCCCGCCGCGAGCTTCTTCGACATGATCGAGCTCGCGATCAGCGAGGTGATGTCGACCGTCGCCGTGACGTCCCGCAGCGCGTAGAGCTTCTTGTCGGCAGGGACGAGGGCGGCTGTCTGGCCGACGATCGCCATCCCGACCGCGCGCACCTGGGCGACGAGCTCGTCGGTGGTGAGCTCGACGCGGTAGCCCGGGATCGACTCGAGCTTGTCGAGCGTGCCCCCTGTGTGGCCGAGGCCGCGCCCGGACATCTTCCCGAACGGGACGCCGCACGCGGCGACGATCGGCCCGACCGCGATCGACGTCTTGTCTCCTACCCCGCCCGTCGAGTGCTTGTCGACGACCTTCCGTCCGAGGGCGGCGGCGAGGTCGAGCGTCTCGCCCGAGCGGACCATCGCATCGGTCAGCGCGTGTGTCTCGGCCGCCGTGAGTCCGTTGAAGTAGACGGCCATGCACCACGCGGCCATCTGGTAGTCGGGCACCTCGTCGCGCGCGTAGGCGAGGATCAGCTCGGCCAGCTCCTCGGGGTCGTGCTCCCCCCCGTTGCGCTTCTGCTCGATGAGCTCGGCGGCGCGGATCACGACCCCCTTGCAGCAGACTGTTGCAAGCCGCTCTTCGTCGCGACCTCGCGAGCGATGCGCTCGGCGAGCTCCCCCCAGCCGCACCCCACCTCGAGCACGCGGCGCGGGGCGAGACGGCGAAGCTCGACCAGAACGGTGTCACGTGCGTCGACCCCGACGCCGCCGTAGATAGCCGCCCGCGCCCTGAGGCCCTCTTCCGTCGCGTCCTGCTCCCGCACGAGGGCGGGGTCGTCGGCTCTCACCGCTCGAGGATCGGCCGGCCGGACGCCCCTTTGCCCGGGTGCTTCGCGCCGAGCCAGGCGGACACGGTCGCGCCGACGTCGCCGAACTCGCCGTTCTCGTGGATGCGGCCGGCGGCGTTCTTCCCGGCCGCGTACGCAAGCAGGAGCGCGTGCTCGCGCGAGTGGTCGGTCGACGGCGTCGTCGGGTCGCAGCCGTGGTCCGAGGTGAGGATCAGCAGGTCGCCGTCGCGCAGTGCGTCGAGGATGTCCGGCAGGCGCCGATCGAAGTCCTGAAGGCAGCGGTGGAAGTTCTCGGGGTCGTTGCGATGGCCCCAGAGCTGGTCGGTCTCGACGAGGTTCACGAAGACGAGGCCCGAGTCGATGTTCTCGAGCAGCTCGATCGTCCGGTTGATCCCCTCCACGTTCGACTTCGTCGGGAACGACTCGTCGATATCGCAGCCGGCGAAGATGTCGGAGATCTTCCCGACCCCGTACACGGTGTGCCCCGCCTCGCGGATCGCCGTCAGGTAGTTCGGCCGTCGCGGCTCGAGCGAGAAGTCGTGCCGGTTGGCCGTCCGCTCGTAGTGTCCCGGCTCGCCGACGAACGGCCGCGCGATCACGCGCCCGACCGCGTGCTTTCCCGTGAGGATCTCCCTCGCGGTGCGGCAACCCGCGTAGAGCTCCTCGAGCGGGATCGTCTCCTCGTGCGCGGCGATCTGGAAGACCGAGTCCGCGGAGGTGTAGACGATCCACTTCCCCGTTCGCAGGTGCTCCTCGCCGAGCTCCTGGATGATCTCCGTTCCCGACGCGGGCTTGTTGCCGAGGACGCCGCGACCCGTGCGGTTCATGAACGGGTCGATCACCTCGTCGGGGAAGCCATAGGGATAGGTCGGGAACGGTGTCGGCGTGACGACGCCCATCAGCTCCCAGTGTCCCGCGGTCGTGTCCTTTCCCTTCGAGCGCTCGAGCAGGCGCCCGGCGATGGCGGGCGCGTACGGCTGTGGCGGGCAGCCTTCGAGCGGCTCGACGTTGCCGAGGCCGAGTGCCTCGAGATTCGGCAGGTCGAGGCCGCCGACCGCGCGAGCGACGTTGCCGAGGGTGTCCGACCCCTCGTCTCCGAAGTCCGCGGCGTCGGGCAGCTCCCCGGCCCCGACGGCGTCCAGCACGATCACGCAGGCCCGCGGCATAGCGAGCTATCCTAGTCCGCCGGTGGACACCGTCATCAGCCTGCTGGAGCTCTTCCTGTACATCGTCGCGATCCTCGCGCTCTCGATGTCGGTGACATGGGCGGTCGTGAAGGTCTCTCCCTCCGAGAGCGCCAAACAGCAGCGCGCGCAGACCGACGCGAAGACCAAGTCCTAGCTCTGACCGACGAGGGCGCGCCCGGCGTCCTCGAGCGGTGTGTACGGAAGCCCGTGCGCCTCGGCGACGGCGCGGTACGTGAGCTTTCCGGCGAGCGTGTTGACGCCCTTGGCGAGCGCCGGGTCTTCGTCGATCGCGCGGGACAGGCCCTTCTCCGCGATCTCCTCGACGTACGGCAGCGTGACGTTCGTCAGCGCCTTCGTAGAGGTGACGGGCACGGCTCCCGGCATGTTCGCGACGCAGTAGTGGACGATTCCGTCTACCTCGAAGACCGGATCGTCGTGCGTCGTCGCGTGCGATGTCTCGAAGCAGCCGCCCTGGTCGATCGCGACGTCGACGAGGACGGAGCCCGGCCGCATCAGCGAGAGCATCTCCCGCGTCACGAGCCTCGGGGCGACCGCGCCGGGGATGAGGACCGCCCCGATCACCATGTCCGCGTCGGGCAGCACCTCCTCGACCTGCAGACGGTTCGACATGGCGAGCGTGACGCGGCCGTCGAGCGCAATCTCGAGCTCGCGCATGCGGTCGACCGACTTCTCGAGCACCCACACGTCGGCCTGCATGCCGAGCGCGATGATCGCGGCGTTGAGGCCGACGACGCCGCCACCGAGCACGACAACCTTCCCGGGAGGCACGCCCGGAACGCCGCCCAGCAGGATGCCGCGGCCGCCGTGCGCCTTTTTCGAGCGCCCACGCGCCCATCTGCGGGGCGAGGCGGCCCGCCACCTCGCTCATCGGGGCGAGCAGCGGAAGACGCCGATCTGCGGTCTCCACCGTCTCGTACGCGACGCCCGTGACCCCCGACTCGAGCATCGCCTTCGTGAGCGGCTCGTCGGCCGCGATGTGCAGGTACGTGAAGAGCGTCAACCCCTCGCGCAGGCGCGGGTACTCGGGCTGGATCGGCTCTTTCACCTTGAGCAGGAGCTCGGCCGACGACCAGACCTCCTCCACGTCCGCGAGGCGCGCTCCGACGGCAACGTAGGCCTCGTCGGCGAGCCCTGAGCCCACGCCGGCTCCGTGCTCGACAACGACCTCGTGGCCACGCTGGACAAGCTCGAGCGCACCCGCGGGCGTCAGCGCGACGCGGTACTCGCGCTGCTTGATCTCCTTTGCGACCCCGATCCGCACGGCGCGCGGGACGATACCGCACCAACGCCGCCGCAGAGCGCTAGAGAGCGGCGAGGCGGCCGGCCGCGAACGCGGCGGCGAAGAACCACGGATCCTCTCCCGGGCCGCGGCCCATGTGCGAGAGCGGAAGCGGCGCGCACGCCGCCTCCCACCCGGCCGCGTTCACCTCGACGACCTGGATGCCGACAGGTGGCTCGAGCCCGGTGGGCCAGGCGACGCGCACCTCCCCGAGGCACAGAGCCAGTGCTGACCGCGTGTGGTGCGAGACGCCCCGGTGCCGCGGCCGCTCATCGCGAAGCGACACGCGCGGCGCGACAACGGGCAGCGCGCCGAGCGCCGAAGCCACGTTCGCCGCCTCGGCGACGGCGAGCCCGCCGTGACCGAAGCGCGAGCCGGTTCCGACGATCCCCGGCCCGATCCCGAACACGACGACCTCCGCCCCGCGTCGGACCGCCTGCACGAGCGCGGCGGCGGCGGTGACGCACTGGAGATCTCCGTCGAAGCACGGTGCGACGGCGATCGACGTGTCGAGCAGCTGCCGCGCCCTGAGCGCTCGCAACGTGTCCGAGAGCGAGAGCGGCAGTGCGCCGCCGCCGAGCTGGACGTACGCCACGCGCCGTCCCGCGAGCGCAGCACAGGCCGGCGCAAGCTGGCTGTGGAGCCCGAGGCACACGACCGGTAGGCCGTCGACTCGTTCCGGCCCACCGTCGTCCTCCTCCGCGAAGCGGGTTGCGGACTGGCCCGGCGCATAGGGAAGGGTCATCACGTGCGCGCCTTCTTCGGGCGGGAGCCCGAGGCCGCGTGTGAGGTTTGCATAGAGCACGTCGAAGCCCCCCGAGCCGAGCCCGAGCTCGACCGCTCGACCGTTCACGAGGATGACGTCGCCAACCTCGACCTCCCCGGTGAGATGCGGATAGGCGATGCACGGTGCCCCGTCGACCTCGAGCCGGACGAGGTCGTCGTGGCGCTCCGACACCTCGCTCACGGTGCCCCAGCGGAGGCCGATCGGCATCAGCGGCTCTCGCGTGCGACGTCGACGAGCGCGAGCGTGACGTCGACCATGCGCTCGAGGTCGCCAAGCGCGATCCGCTCGTCGGGCGTGTGGATGTCGGTCATCCCGTTTGCGAGGTTCACGCATTGCAGTCCCCGACTGTTGAAGACGTTCGCGTCGGCTGCGCCCCCGGAGAGCCCGAGCCTCGCCTCGAAGCCCGCACGAGCGAGCGCGTCGACCGCGAGGCGCACGGCGAGGTCGGCGCTGCGGAAGCGGTACCCGCGATACTTCGGCTCGACGCGGGTCTCGAGCGAGCACTCGGACGTGCTCGCCGCGAAGGCCGCTGCGTCCACGATCTGCTGTACGACCTCGGTGACCCTCCCGTTGTCGTGCGAGCGCACCTCGGCCTCGAGCGTGCAGCGCTCGGCGACGACGTTCCGGGCCGTGCCGCCGCGGACGAGCCCGACGTTCGCGCTCGTCAGCTCGTCGATGCGCCCGAGCGGCATGTCGGCGATCGCTCGCGCGGCAGCGACGATCGCCGAGCGGCCCTCCTCCGGGTACATGCCCGCGTGCGCAGCACGGCCCACGAAGCTGAGCTGGAGCTCCTGTGCCGTGGGTGAGCCGACCACGACATCGCCGATCGGTGCCGCCTGGTCGTAGACGAACCCCACGCGTGCCTCGAGCCGCGAGACGTCGAACGCGTCGGCCCCGACGAGCCCGATCTCCTCCATCGGCGTGAAGAGAAGCTCGACGCCGGCGTGCGGCCTCCCCTCTGCGACTATCCTGCGCGCGGCCTCCAGCATCACCGCGAGCGCGGCCTTGTCGTCCGCCCCGAGGATGGTGCCCCCGGCGTTGCGGACGACGCCGTCCTCGACGACGGGCTCGAGTGCCCCGTCGAGCGGGACGGTGTCGAAGTGCGCGCACAGGAAGATCGGCACACCCCCGTCGCGTCTCCCTGGCAGGCGGCAGAGGACGTTGCCGGCGGTGGAGCCGATCCTCGGGCCGCAGCCGTCCTCGTCCCACTCGAGCCCGATCGCTTCGAGCTCGCGGATGACCCGGTCGGCGACTGCCCGCTCCTCGCCCGGCGGGCTCGGGATGGCGCAGAGCTCGAGGAAGAGATCGGCGATGCGTGTCGTGAGCTGAGTCTGCTCCACGGCGGTCATCCTACGAGCCGAGCGCGGAGGAGCGGCGAGGGACGCACTGCGGTGTCAGACACCGTTTCCGTCAACCCCGCGCCGTGCCGAGTTCGTGCCAATTCGTCCACAGGCAGGATCCCCAGCGCCCGCGCGCCGATAGCACCGGCGGCTACTCGTACCGGGTCGACCGGATCGGCACGTTGGCTCATACAACGGACAGCGGACATGAGGGGTTCTTATCGCGCGAGGTCGACGGAGTCGCGACCGCGTCCTCGACGGACGACCGCGCTGCCCCGGCGCACGCTCGCTCACACGTGCCGCGCGGAACGAGACCGTGCGCTAGGCAGCGGTGGCGCTCACGCCGGTGCGGGCGCGGTTCCGCTCGAGCGCAGCGGCGACGAACTCGCGGAAAAGCGGCGCGGGGCGCGTCGGGCGCGACTTGAACTCAGGGTGGAACTGGCTCGCGACGAACCACGGGTGGTCGGGCAGCTCGACGATCTCGACGAGCCTGCCCTGCTGGAACGTCCCCGAGACGACGAGCCCGTGATCGACGAGCTGATCACGGTAGAGGTTGTTCACCTCGTAGCGGTGCCGGTGGCGCTCGTGGATCACCGCCTCCTCGTAGAACTCTCGCACGCGCGTCCCCTCGGCCAGCTCCACCGCCTGCGCGCCGAGCCGCATCGTCCCCCGAGCTCCTCGATCTCCTTCTGCTCGGGCAGGAGGTCGATCACCGGATACGGCGCCTCGGGATCCATCTCGGTCGAGTTCGCGCCCTCCAGGCCGACGACGTGGCGCGCGAACTCCGATACCGCGACGTGCATCCCGAGACAGATCCCGAGGTACGGGATCCCACGCTCGCGCGCGACGCGGCAGGCGAGGATCTTCCCCTCCCAGCCGCGCGAGCCGAAGCCGCCGGGGACGAGCACGCCGTCGGCCTGCTCGAGCTCACGGGCCGCCTCCTCGTAGGACATGTCCTCGGCGTCGACCCAGCGAACGCGCACGCGCGTCCCGGCGGCGACGCCCGCGTGTTTCAGCGCCTCGTGCACGGAGAGGTAGGCATCGCGCAGCTTGACGTACTTGCCGACGAGGGCGATCTCGACCTCGTCGTGCTGCTCCGCGATCCGGTCGGTCAGCTCGCGCCACTCGGCGAGGTCGGCGGGCGGCGTCTCGAGCCCGAGCCGCTCGCAGACGTAGGCATCGAGGCCCTCGGCCATCAGGTGCTCCGGGACGAGGTAGACGTCGGGAACGTCGGGTGAGGAGAAGACGGCTCGGGGGTCGACGTCGGCGAACAGGGCGATCTTGTCCCGGATCTCCTCGGAGAGATGGTCGTGCGAGCGGCAGACGATCGCGTCGGGATGGATACCGATGCGACGCAGCTCGTTGACCGAGTGCTGGGTTGGCTTGGTCTTGAGCTCGCCGGCCGCCTCGATGTACGGGACGAGGGTGACGTGGAGGTAGAGGACGTTCTCCGGGCCGACCTCGCGGCGGAACTGGCGGATCGCCTCGAGGAAGGGGAGCGATTCGATGTCGCCGACGGTGCCGCCGATCTCGGAGATCACGACGTCGGCCGGGTCGGCCTTGGCGGCGCGGCGGATGCGCGCCTTGATCTCGTTCGTGATGTGCGGGATCACTTGAACCGTCGCGCCGAGGAACTCGCCCTTTCGTTCCTTGCGCAGGACGGTGTCCCAGATCGCGCCCGCGGAGTGGCTCGCGTTGCGGGACAGGTTCTCGTCGATGAACCGCTCGTAGTGCCCGAGGTCGAGGTCGGTCTCCGCGCCGTCCTCGGTGACGAAGACCTCGCCGTGCTGAAATGGGCTCATCGTCCCCGGGTCGACGTTCAAGTACGGGTCGAACTTCTGCGCCTGCACGCGCAGGCCGCGGGCCTTCAAGAGGCGGCCGAGCGAGGCGGCGACGATGCCCTTCCCGAGGGCCGACACGACCCCGCCCGTGACGAAGACGTAGCGGGTCGCCGGCCCGCCCGTCACGGGTACCGCCCCAGCGCGTCGAGCATGCGAAGACCCGGCGTCGCCTCGATCAGCGAGCCGAGCGAGCGGCGCTCGCCGAGGAGGGTGACGGCGGCGAGCGCCCCGATCGCGCCCGTCCTCCGAAGGCCTGTCAGCCGCCCCACGGACTCCAAACCTACCACGGCTCCGAGAGCGTTCGACCCGGCGTCCCCCAGCATCGTCATCTCGCGGAGATCGTAGGGGGCGAGCAGGACGGCCACCGCAAGCGCGTTCCGCGGCCTACCGCCGAGAGCGGCGGAGCCGAGTAGGAACGCCTTGAGCGCCCTGCCGGGGCGGGTGTCGAGCTGGTTGAGGACGTTGGCCGACAGCGCGACGAGCACCGCCCCGGAGAGCGAGCGGGTGCGCCAGAGCGCCCACAGCGGGATCGCGGCGAGCTTGAGGGTGCCGGTTGTGGCGCCTGCGCGGAGGTGGCCGCGCAAGCCGCGCTCGGGGCCGCTCCAGATGTCGTCGACGAGACCGATCGCCGCGATCGGCGCGACGGAGGGCACGACAAGGCCGACGACGGAACCGACGAGCGGTAGCCGCAGGCCCCGGAAGGTCGTTCCCTGCGGGGCGAGCGTCGCGAGGAGCAGGTCGCGCAGCTGGCGCCCGCGGTGGACGAAGCCCGTGAGATCGCGCCCGGTCGCTCGGTGCCAGAGTTCGAGCTCGACCTCCACCACGTCCAGCCCGGCACGCAACGCGTCGATCGTCATCCGCGTCTCGACTCCGAACCCCGCCGCGACCGGGAACAGCGTCGCTCGCGCACGCTCGGACAGCGCGCGCTGGCCGGAGAGCGGCTCGTTCTGGCGACGCCCGCCACGGAGCCGGATCAGCGCTCGCGCGGCGCCCTTCGCGAGCCCGAGCCCACCGCCCACGCGGCGCGCGAAGCACGCGATCGCGACGTCGGCCTCCGCGTCCCGGAGCGACCGCAGGTTGCCCACCAGGTCTGCGTCGCAGAGTAGAAGCGGGCCCGGGCGACATTCGCGCTCTGCGAGCGTGAGCGCTTGCCCCTTGCCGCGGCGCGGGAGCCGCACGACCCGCGCGCCGGCACGCGTCGCGGCGGCCGCCGTTCGGTCGCGGGAGCCGTCGTCGGCGACGACCACCTCCGACCCTGGGAACGCCGCACGGAGGGCCTCCACCGTACGCCCGATCCGTTCCTCCTCGTCGCGTGCGGCGACGAGCACGGTGAGACCCTGCTCCGTCACCCCTTGCTCGCGACGGGCAGCGGTGGCGGGTCGGGGAGGATCCCGTCGAGCGCGTCCTCGCCCGTCCCGTAGCTTCCGGGACGCGCGCCGGCGAGGAGGAAGACGAGCGCCACCCGCCCCGCCGGGGTGTCGGCGCCATCGACCGTCCCGAGCCCGCGCCGGTGGAACACCCCCACCGTGCTCTGCCTCGCGTCGTTGGTCTCCACGCCGACCGCCGGCACCGGCGCGGCCGCCAGGCCGCTGTACAGGCCCGCGAGCAGCCTCGCCGTCTCACCGCGCTGAGGCACAGCCGACCGTGCGACGACGACCGCGTCGAGCGCGCGGGCCGCGGCGCCGGACTGCTCCTCGACGATCACGCGCGCGAGGCGGTCGAACACCGGGTTCGGACCCGCCGTGACGAGCTCGCGAGCGAGCTCGCGCCCGAGCCGCTCGCGGTTGTCGAGGCCTACGAGCTCACGCGTATCCGGCTCCGCACGGAGCGCGGCGTCCGTGGCCTCCGCGTCGACGGGCACCCGCAGCGCCCGTACGAGCACGACCCTCCCGCCGGCGTCGTCCACCGACCGTCGCACGCTGTTTGCGAGCCCCTGGTCGACGGACCCCACGAACACGATCCCGACCGTCCTCCCCTCGAGCATCCCGGCGACGAGCTGCGGGTAGGTCGTCTCCGCGAACTCGTCCAGCTCGAGCCCGCGGCTGTCGGCGCCCGCCGCTCGGGCGACCGCGCTGTCACGCTCGGCGCGCAGGGCGTCGATCTGCGCCTGCAGGTTCTCCCGCTCCGCGTCGGAGACGAACCCCTTCCCCGAGAGCCCGACCCCGACAAAGATCCCGAGCACGAGCGCGACGAACACCGCCGCGAGCGACGCGACGTGGTAGCGCAGGTCGAACATTGCCGTAAGTCTCGCAGGCCTCGGTCGCTCGCAGGGCGACACCGAGGCGAGATCTGGCGCCCGACGCCGGAGGCGTCAGAGGCCGAGGCCGTTGGCGATCGCGCGGGTCGTCGACTGGATCACGTTCCGCAGGGCGGGCGAGGCGAGGACGGCGCCGACGATCGCGGTCACTCCGGTTGCGGCGAACACGGCGAGCGGCCAGACGCCGACGCGCCCCGAGACGAGCCGCGAGACGCCTTTCGCGTCGACGAGCGACTCGCCCACCTTGAGTCGCGTGACGAACGTCGAGGCCATGCCTTCGCGATCGCGCTCCAGGAACTCGACGAGGTTGAAGTGCGTGCCGACCGCGACGATCAGGGCGGCCCCCTTCTCGTAGGCGAGCTGCAACGCCAGGTCCTCGCTGATCCCGGGCGCGGAGACGACGTGGTGCGCGAGGCCCAGGTGACGCAGGCGCTCCGCTCCCGGCGCCCCGCCCGCCGGATAGGCGTGGACGACGAGCTCCGCGCCGGCGCGAAGCGCCGCATCCGAGACGGAGTCGAAGTCGCCGACGATGACGTCCGCCGCGAGACCCGCGTCGCGGAGCGCGTCGGCGCCGCCGTCGACGGCGACGAGCACCGGACGAAAGTCGCGAACGTACGGTCGCACCATGCGAAGGTCGGACTTGTAGCCCGGCCCGCGGGCGACGACGAGGACGTGACGGTCGCGGAAGCGCGTGCGCAGCGCCGGCAGCTCGATACCGGCCGCGAGTGATCCAGCCTCCTCCTGGAGATGCCGCAGCGTGTTCTCCGCGAACGTCTCGAGCGCATCCGAGACACGACCCTGCTGCTCGAGAAGCGCCTTTTCGAGCGAGACCGCATCGAGCACGGTGCCCTCGGCGACGAGCGTGCCGTTGCACCAGATGCCGCCGCCCTCGAGCCGCACGAGCTCCCCGTCGGCGAGCTCGTCGAAGAGCGGCGCACCGGGCGCGTCGACGAGGCGGACTCCCGCGCGCACGAGCTCGAGCGGCCCCGGGTTCGGGAACCGCCCCGTGCTCGAGCGAGAGACGTTCACCACCGCCCGCACGCCCGACTCGGCCAGCTCCTCGGCGGAGACGCGGTCGAGGTCGGCGTGGTCGACGATGGCCACGTCCTCGGGGCCGAGACGCTTGACGAGGTCCTTCGTCCTGCGCCCGAGACGCGCCCGGCCGGTGATCTCGCGGGTCATTCGCCGACGTCCGTCGTGACCGCGCTGAGAAACTCCTCGCCGCCGAGCATGCGCTCGAGCTCGTCACGGCGCTCGCCGCCGTCGAGGACCGCGATCCTCGTGTGCGTCGGATCGCCCGGGACCTTCTCGACGCGGAGATGCTGATCCGCGACGCTCGCGATCTGCGGGAGGTGGGTGATCGTGAGCACCTGAGCTCGCTCGGCCAGCCGGCGTAGGACGTCGCCGACCCGGTGCGCGGTCACGCCGCCGACCCCGGCGTCGATCTCGTCGAGGACGATCGTCTCGCCGCCCGAGACAGCCGCGATCGCGAGCGCGACACGTGAGAGCTCGCCGCCGGACGCGGTCTCCGAAACCGGTGCGAGCGGCAGGCCGGCGTTCGGGCGGACGAGAAAGACGGCCTCGTCGGTCCCCGTCGGACCTGCCTCTCGCTCACGCAGCTCGACGTGGAACTCGCCCTCGCCCATGCCCAGGTCCGCGAGCTCGCGCGCGACCGCGTCCGCGAACGGGGTCGCGGCGGCGCGGCGCGCCTCGGCGAGGGCACGGGAAGCGGCCTCGTACCGGGCCGAGACAGCCTGGTGCTCGGCCCGCGCGCGGTCGAGCGGGTCGCCCGAGGTGCCCCACCGCTCGAGCTCGGCCACCGCCGCGTCGCGCCGGTCGAGCAGCTCGTCCAGGCTTGCCGCGCGATGGCGCCTGCGAGCGTCCGCGATGTGGTCGAGCCGCTCCTCCACCTCGGCCGCCCGGGCAGGGTCGGCATCGAGCGTCTCCGCGAAGCGCCGGATGTCGCTTCCCACCTCGGCGAGGCGGACGGCAAGCTCGCGGAGCTCGGCGGCTGCCCCCGAAGCTCCGGCGCGAGCCGCTCGAGCGGCGCGAGAGCCCGCTCTGCCGCTGCGGCGAGAGCCTGGGCGCCGTCTCCGTCCTCCGGCTCGATCGCGGCCGCGGCAGCGTGCGCCCCCTCACCGAGCTCGGCGACGTGCCGGTACCGCTCTCGCTCCGCGCGGAGCGCGTCCTCCTCGCCGCGCACCAGACCCCCGGTGTCCTCGACGAGGAGGGCGAGCTCGTCCAGGCGCGCCCGCTCGTCGTCGGCTCCACGCTCGAGCTCCTCGACTCGCCGCGCGGCCGCGGCGAGCGCGTGCCATGCCTCGCGCGCCTCGTTGCGGCGAAGACGCTGCTCGGGGCCGGTGAAGGCGTCGAGCAGGTCGAGCTGGTGCGCCGGCCGCGCGAGCCGCCGCTGCGCGAACTGGCCCGAGAGCGCAAGCAGCCGCTCGGTCGCGGCGACGAGGTCGTCCCGGGCGACGCTCCGGCCCCACGCATAGGCGCGCGAGCGGCCGTCCGCCGTCACGCGGCGGGCGACGACGAGCCCGGGCTCGTCCTCCGGCCGGAGCTCGCGGAGCGCGTCGAGGCCCTCCTCGTCGAAGAAGCCCTCCGGAACGTCGAGCTCCGCTTCGACGTACGCCTCTGCGCCGGCCGCGCCCACCGACGCGGCGTCGCCCTTCCCCCCGAGCAGAAGCCCGATCGCCTGCGTGACGATCGTCTTCCCGGCACCCGTCTCGCCCGTCAGCGCGACGAGGCCCGGCGCGAGCTCGAGATCGGCCTCGCGGATGAGGACGAGATTCTCGATCCGCAGCCTGCGCAGCACGTGAAGATCGTAGACCGGCTCCCCGGTCGCGGCACCTGTCCACGCCGGTCACGCCCGGCGGCAGAGCGAGCTCGTGTCGACTCGCCACGAGCTCCGGTCGCGGCTACGTCGAGAAGCTCTCCCTGTAACGGCTGACAAAGGTCGCGTCCGGCAGGGTGGCGAGCAGGGTGCGCGCACCGCCGAGACGGACGGCGACGCGGCCGCCCGGGGCTGCCTCGCCGACGCGGTGGCCGTCGACGAGAACGGCAACCGCGACGTCCGCCGTTCGGTTCCACACCACTACGTCCTTGCCGCGCGGCACGACGAGCGGGCGCGCGTGGAGCGAGTGCGGCGCGACGAACGTCGTCGCCATGGCGTCGATTCCCCACATCAGCACCGGCCCCCCGTTCGAGAGGTTGTAGGCCGTCGAGGCCCGACGGGGTCGAGCAGATGATCCCGTCGCACGGGACGCTTCCGAGATCCTCCCCCGACCGCCCACTCGAGCTCGACCATGCGGCCGAGGACAGCGGAGGTGACGACGACGTCGTTCACGGCGACATGAGCGCTCTCGCCGTTCTCGACCTCGAGCGTCGGCAGCTCGACGACCTCGAGCTCGCCCCTGAATGCGCGCGCGAGACCCACCTCGAGCTCGTCGGGCTGCATCGAGCTCAGGAAGCCGACACGGCCGAAGTTGACCCCGATCACCGGGATCCCGGAGCCCAGGTACGTGGAGAGCGCCCGCAGCATCGTGCCGTCGCCGCCCAGCACGACGACCAGATCGGCCGAGAGCGGCTCGCCGTGCGTCGGCAGCCCATGCCTCGCAGCCTCGTCCGGCGCGACGATGAGGTCGACGCCCGCGTCGCGCGCAACGGCCGCGAGCCGGTCGACGCCGTCCCCGATCTGCTCCGCCCGGCCGTGCGTGACCACCGCGGCCCGCGTGATCCGCGTCGCGCGGCTAGCCGACGGCGGCGTCGATCCGGCGCTCGAGCTCATCGGGGTCGGGGGGCTTCTCGCTCGCGATCAGGTGGACGACAAACTCCCGGTTGCCCTTCGGCCCCGGGTGCCCCGAGTCTACGACGCCTGCGACGCCGGCACCCCAGGAAGCGACGGCGGCGCAGAACTCACGAAGGACGCGTCGATGCACCGCCGGGTCGCGGACGACGCCCTTCGGCGCGTCGGCCCGTCCAGCCTCGAACTGCGGCTTCACGAGGACGAGCGCCTCCCAGCCGGGCGCCGCGAGCGCGATCGCCGGGGGCAGGACACGGGTCGCCGAGATGAACGAGACGTCGCAGGTGATCAGCTCCGGCGGGAACGGCAGCGCGTCGAGGTGACGTGCGTTGACCCGCTCGAGGACGGTCACGCGGTCGTCGTCGCGCAGGCGCGGGTGCAGCTGCCCGTAGCCGACGTCGAGCGCGATCACGCGCGCGGCGCCACGTTGCAGGAGGCAGTCCGTGAACCCGCCCGTGGACGCGCCGAGGTCGAGACAGTCCTTGCCCGCCGGATCGACGCCGAGGGCGTCGAGCGCATGAGCGAGTTTCTCGCCGCCCCGCGAGACGAACCGCGGAGGCCGCGCGACGTCGAGCACGACGTCGTCGGCGACCTGCTGCCCCGGTTTGTCGTAGCCCGAGACGAGACCTGCCATGACGAGCGCCTTCGCCTGCTCCCGGCTCTCCGCGAGCCCGCGCTCCACGAGCAGCACGTCGAGGCGCTTCCTCGGCACTTCTACGCGGTTCGAACCGCAAGCCCGTCGACGAGCGCGCCGAGCACCGACGTGTCGGCCGCGATCGCGTCGAGGCGCTCGTGAGCGCGGTGCGCCGCGGCCGCCGCGACCTCGCGCGCGCCGTCCTCGCCGAGCTCGGCCGCGTAGCCGTCGCCGTCGATCACGTCGTCGATCGCCTGGAAGAGCACACCGAGCTCCTCGCCGAACGCGCGCCATGGTGCCTGCTCGACCGCCGGCACGTCCGCCGTCCAGAGGCCGAGCCCGACCGCCGCGGCGAAGAGCCTGCCCGTCTTCAGGCGATGGAGATCGGCGAGCGAGACGTCCGCGCCCGTCACGTCCAGAAATTGGCCGCCGATCATCCCGAGCGTCGCCTCGAAGAGCTCGCGCGCCGGCTCCGGCCGGTCGTACGAGAGCCCGAATCGCATCCCTTCCACGAGCAGGGCGTCGCCCGCGAGCAGCGCGACACCTTCGCCGTGGGCGACGTGCACGCTCGGCCGGCCGCGCCGCTCGTCGTCGTCGTCCATCGACGGCAGGTCGTCGTGGACGAGCGAGAACGTGTGGACGAGCTCGAGCGCAACCGCCGCGGGAAGCGCGTCCTCAGCCCGTCCACCCGCCGCCTCGGCGGTGGCGAGGCAGACCACCGGCCGGATCCGCTTGCCGCCTCCTGTGACGGCGTAGCCCATCGCCTCCGTCAGGCCCGCCAGCACCGGCGAGAACGCCACCTCCGCGAGCGCGTCCTCGACGAGCGCCAGTAGCTCGTCAGGCGCCCGCATCGGCGGCCTGGCGGGCGCGCTGCACCTCGGCCTCGATCTGCTTCGCGAGCTCGGCGATCTCGGCGAGCCCGTCGACCGCCTCGTCGACGTCGCCCCCCGCGTCGGCGCTCGCCTCCAGCGCGTCGACCCGCGTTCGCATCCGCTCGAGGAGCTCCTCCGCGCGCTGCAGCGAATCGTCGGAGCCGCCCTGCCCGCTCGCGGTCACGGCCGCTCCCTCGCAACCCGGCCGAGGATTCCGTTGACGAGGCGCGCAGCGTCTTCGCTCGCGTAGCGCTTCGCGAGCACGACCGCCTCGTTGATCGCGACGTCCACCGGCACCGTCTCCTCCTCGAGCTCGTGCACCCCGATCCGCAGGATGTTCCGCTCGAGCGTACCCAGCCGGTCGGCGGGCCAGCCCTCGGACGCGGCCGTGACCCGCTCGTCGAGGGCGTGCGCCTCCGCCGCGACCGCCGTGGCAAGCTCCCGGGCGTACGCGTCCGGCTCGCCCTCGTAGAGCGACGCGAGCGGCTGCCCGGTGAGATCCCACTGGTAGAGGAGGAAGAGCGCCTGCCTGCGAGCCTGCCGCCGGCCCAGCGGCTTCGGCGCAGGTTTCGGCCGGGTTGTCTCGCCGCTCATGCGGGGCGCAGCGAGGGCAGGTGCGCTTCCATCTCCTCAAGGTAGCCGGTCGAGTACGCCCCCGACCGGAAGCCGTCGGAGCGCAGCACGTCGAGCGCGAGCGCGCGGGTCGTGGGGATGCCCTCGACGACGAGCTCCTGGAGGGCGCGGGTCGCGCGCGCAATCGCCGCCGGCCGGTCGTCGTCGGCGACGATCACCTTCGCCACCAGCGAGTCGTAGTACGGTGGAATCGACGCGCCTTCCTCGATGGCCGTGTCGACCCGCACGCCGGGCCCGAGCGGCGGCCGGAACCGCCCGACGACGCCGGGCGAGGGCACGAAGCCGTGGGCGGGGTCCTCCGCGTTGATCCGGATCTCGATCGCGTGGCCGCGCCGGGGCGCCCGGCCGGTCACGGCCAGCGGCTCACCCGCGGCGATGCGCACCTGCTCGCGGACGATGTCGATTCCGGTAAGGAGCTCGGTGACCGGATGCTCGACCTGGAGCCGGCAGTTGACCTCGATGAAGTACGGCTCGCCTTCCAGCCCGAGGAGGAACTCGAACGTCCCCGCGCCCTCGTAGCCGATCGCCCGGCACGCGCCCTCCACGGCCGCCTCCATCTCCTCGCGGGTCTCCGCCGAGAGTGCGGGCGAGGGCGACTCCTCGACGAGCTTCTGGTGGCGCCGTTGGATGGAGCATTCGCGCTCGCCGAGCGTCGCGACGTTCCCGTGCCGGTCGCACAGCACCTGGATCTCGACGTGGCGCGCCGGCGCGACGACCTTCTCCAAATAGAGGGAGCCGTCACCGAAGGCGGCCTCGGCCTCGGCGGACGCGGCGCCGAACGCGTCGTCGAGGCCGTCCGCGTAGTCCACGAGCCGCATTCCCTTCCCGCCGCCGCCCGCGGTGGCCTTCAGCATCACGGGGAAGCCGATCTCGGACGCCGCCCGGCGGATCTCTTCGAGCGGTGCGGCCCCCGCCGTCCCGGGCACGAGCGGGATGCCGGCCGCGCGCATCTCCACCTTCGCCGACGCCTTGTCGCCGAGCCGCTCCATCACCCCGGGCGACGGCCCGACGAAGACGAGGTCCGTCTCCGCGCACGCACGCGCGAAGGCGGGGCTCTCGGCGAGGAACCCGTAGCCGGGATGCACGGCTTCGCAGCCGGTGGTCTCGGCAGCAGCGATCACGCTCGGGATCCGGAGGTAGCTCTCCACGGCGGACGGCGGCCCGATGCACACCGCCTGGTCGGCGAGGCGCGTGTGCAGCGCGTCCCGATCGGCGGTCGAGTAGACGGCGATCGCCTCGATGCCAAGCTCGTGGAGCGCGCGGATCACGCGTACCGCGATCTCTCCCCGGTTCGCGACGAGGACCCGCGAGAACACGCTCAGACCACGGGAGGAGCGACGATCGGCTCGAGCTCGAAGAGCAGCGTCCCGAACTCGACCGCCTGGCCGTTGTCGGCATGGATCGCCCGCACGCGGCCGTCGGCCTCGGCCTTGAGCTCGCTGAAGAGCTTCATCGCCTCGAGCACGCACAGCGTCTGGCCGGCGGCGACGACGTCGCCCACCTCGACGAACGGCGGCGCTCCCGGCTGCGGCGCACGGTAGAAGACGCCGGGCGAGGGCGACTCGACGCGGATCGTCTCGGCCGCGACCGCTATCGCGTCGTGACGTTCCGGGTCGACCAGGGCCACACCCCCGGCCGCGCCGAGAGAGAGCGCACCCGGCTCGTCGGCGCGCCGAACCGAGACGCGCATGCCCTCGTCTTCGATCTCGATCTCGCCGACGCCCGATTCCTGCACGATCCTCACAAGCTCGCGAATCCGCTCGCCACGTCGCGCATCGACGTCCCCGCCGAGGAGCGACGCCTCGCGCGAGTGGCGCTGGCGGATCGTCTGGAGGAGCGATTCCGCCTCCTCGCCGAACATCGCGAGGAGCACGAGGTCTTCCTCCGACGCGGCGAGCCCCTCGGCCGCCTCGCGAACATCCTCCGCGCTCGGCGGGTCCTCCTCCAGCGACGGCCTGTCGGCGCCGAGCAGCCCGACGGCGCGCCGCACGGACGGGTCGATCTCGCCCGGGGGCGTCCCGTATCCGCCCGTCACGAGCTGGCGGAACTCGTCGAGGACGGTCCCGTAGCGGCGCGCCGACAGCACGTTGAGGAACGCCTGGGAGCCGAGGATCAGGCCGATCGGGGCGGCGAGCGGCGGCCGGCCCGCCTCCTCGCGGATCCGGGCCACCTCGACGAGCGTGTCGAGCAGGCGATCGCCGGCGGCGTGCGCGCGGAGATGGACGTCGAGCGCCGCGACGAGACCGGCGGGCAGGTCGTACTCGGCGGCACGCACCGCGATCCGCGGGGCGAGCGGAGCGAGCGGCTCGTCGCCGATGTGCTCGTCGACGACGTCGGCTGCCTGCCAGAGACGCGCGACGTCGACACCGGTCGGCCGGTCGAGCCCCTCGAGCGCCTCGACGAGCGACTCGCCGGCGATGCGATGCAGCGTGAGCGCGAGCGGGTAGACCGCCGTCGCGACGACGTCGGCACCGACCCGGGTCGCGACGAGCGCATTCGACAGCGCGGTACCGCCTGCAGCCTGGATGTAGAGGCCGAGCGGGAGCCCGCTCGCCTCGCGCAGCCGTTCCACGAGCTCCTGCGTCACGTGCGGCAGCAGGCTCCCCGTCGGATCGTTCAGGAGAATGCGCGTCGCACCGAGGTCGCCGACCCTGCGCGCCTGCTCGACGAGCGCCTCGACCTCGCCGGCCCCGGAGCTGTAGACGAGCCCAACGTGGAGCTGGCGGCCCGCGCCGACGATCGCCTCGCCGGCCTCGCGCAGGTTCGAGACGTCGTTCAGCGGGTCGTGGAGCCGGAAGACGTCGATCCCGTTCTCGGCCGCGCACGCGACGAAGCGGCGAACGATGTCCGGCGAGACCGGCTTCGAGCCCACGAGGAAGCGGCCGCGCAGGGCGAGCCCGAGCGGCGTCGTCGTACGCGCGTCGATCGCGCGGATGCGCTCCCAGGGGCTCTCGACGCCGCGCCTGACCGCGGCGTCGAAGACACCGCCGCCCGACACCTCGAGACATGCGAACCCCGCACCGTCGAGGATCTCGGCAACCCGCAGCACCTCGCCGGTCGGGACGCGCCCGGCGAGCGGCTCCTGCGACAGCAGGCGAATCGTGGTGTCGTAGAGCTGAGGCACGACGCCGCACCTTAGCGCGGTCGGTCGCGCGGACGTGGCCCCGAGCCTCGTCCGCGGATCCTGCCGCGCAGCCTCACCCCGGCCGGTGGGGAAATCGGCACAAACCTGCCACGAAGACGGCACCGACCCGGCACACCTTCGCAGCTACCGTCCGTACCCCGGGGGTGGGTGGGGGTTTGGGATGGGACCAGAAAGGCGCACCGGAGCCGCGCGACCGCGCCGCCCGAGCCCCGGTCAGGCGCGCGAGATGTAGCGAGCCTCGCGAGGATCCACCTTGATCCGCTCGCCGACGTCGACGAACAGCGGCACCTGGACGACGGCGCCGGTCTCGAGCGTCGCAGGCTTCGTCACGTTCGAGACGGTGTCGCCGCGGACGCCGGGCTCGGTCTCCGCGACGGTGAGCTCGACCGACGCGGGGAGCTGGAGCCCCGAGGGCTTCCCGTTCACCTGGAGGATCTGCACCGTCGAGGACGGAAGCATGTACGCAAGCTCCGCAGCCAGGTCCACCCGCGGGAGCGCGAACTGCTCGTAGGTCTCCGCGTCCATGAAGTGCGCCTCGCTGCCGTCGTCGTAGAGGAACTGGACGTTCTTCACCTCGGTGTGGACGCGCGGGAACTTCTCGCCGGCGCGGAAGGTGTCGTCGACGACCGCGCCCGTCTCGAGGTTCTTCAGCTTCGTGCGCACGAAGGCGCCGCCCTTGCCGGGCTTCACGTGCTGGAACTCGACGATCCGCCACACCGAGCCACGATGCTCGATGTGCATCCCGTTCCGGAACTGGTTCGTGTTGACGATGTCCGCCATCGCGGAGGCAGAGTACCCGCATGTCCGTTCGGAGCCGGCTCGTCGATGGGTGCGCAGCGCCGGTGATGCGCAAGGTCCCGTCGTGGAGGCTCGCCGCGTCGCCGTGCGGGCCAAACGCCTCGACGGCACGGCGCGCGGCATCTCGACAACGTGCCCGCCGCAAGAGCGGTCGGTCGTGTCGAGCCGGTCGTCGATCGGAAGGCCGGGACGATGCGCGTGATCGGTGCGTGGGGTGAAACGTCGCAAGCCGACGAAGCTCTCGAGCTGCGGACGGCTTTCTCGACGTCGAGCTCGTCGGCCAGCCACGCTAGCCCACGACGACGGGATCCTTGGTCACCGTCGTAAGACGCTCGCAGCCGTCCTCGGTGACGACGACCAGGTCCTCGATCCGCACCCCGACGTCGCCCGGCAGGTAGATCCCCGGCTCCACCGTGACGACGTTGCCGGGCTCGAGGACGGACTCCGACTCGGGGCGCAGGCTCGGCTCCTCGTGCACGTCGAGGCCGACACCATGGCCCAGGCCGTGCCCGTAGCTCTCCCCCAGCCCGGCCGCCTCGATCGCGACGCGCGAGGCGGCGTCGACGTCGCGGCCGGCGGCGCCGGGCCGCACGGCCGCGAGCGCGTCGAGTTGAGCCTGCAGGCAGAGGTCGTAGATCTCGCGCAGGCGGCCCTCGGGCTGGCCGGTGAAGAACGTCCGCGTGCAGTCGGACGCGTAGCCGTCGACAGAGCAGCCCCGCGTCGACGACGACGAGCGTCCCCTCTGGGATGGCGACGTCACGGAGCTTCGCGTGCGGCCTGGCACCGTTCTCGCCGAACGCGACGATCGCGTCGAACGAGGGGCCGTCGGCGCCCGCCTCGTGCCACGCCTGCTGCAGCCACCAGGCGAGCTCCGCCTCCGTACGGCCGACGAACGGCTGCTCGGCGAGCTCCTCGTAGACCCGGTCGGAGATCGCGCCCGCACGGCGGATCGCATCGAGCTCACCGGGCTCCTTGACCGCGCGCAGCGCCTCGACGAGGCCGGCGGTCGAGACGAGCTCGACCCCTCCCGCGCGCAGCGTGTCGGCCGACGCGAGCGACAGGTGTGCGGCCTCGACGCCGACCCGGCGGCCGGAGAGCAGCTCGGCGAGCGCCGGCACGACGTAGCGAGGCGTCCGGTGGAACTCGACGCCCTCGATCTCGCGCGCGGCCTCGGCGTAGCGGAAATCGGTGTAGAGCGTCGCCTCACCCGCCGGTTCGACGAGCACCGCCGCGTTCGAGCTGTGGAGACCCGTCAGGTAGCGGACGTTTACGAGCCCGGTGACGAGCAGTGGATCCTCCAGCTTCGCTGCAAGCCGCTCGATCCGGGTCATGCGTCCCCCAGCTCCGCGAGCAGCTCCAGCGCCCGGCGGTAGCCGTCGACCCCTTCGCCGACGACCCGGCCGGCCGTCAGTCCTTCGAGCACGCTGTGGCGGCGCCACTCCTCTCGTGCGTCGATGTCCGATAGGTGCACCTCGACGACCGGGCCGGAAAAGGGCTCGAGCGCGTCGCGGATCGCCCAGCTGTAGTGCGTCCAGGCACCGGGGTTCACGATCAGCGCGTCGGCGTTGTCGAGCGCGGCATGGAGGAACTCGACGTACTCGCCCTCGTGGTTCGTCTGCCGGCAGCGCGCCTGGACGCCGAGCTTACGCGCCCAGGCGTACACCTGCGTCTCCAGGTCCTGGAGCGACCCTTCCCCGTACCGCGCCGGGTCGCGCCGTCCCAGGAGGTCGAGGTTCACGCCGTTCAGCACGTCGATGCGCACGGGCGGATGCTACTGGCGCGGCCGTGCCGCCCTCGTGCTGGGCGACAGGAAGCCGGCTCGGGGCGGTTTGCCATCAGGACAGGTTGCTGCCTGTGCGTGACGCCCCGCCGTCAGGCGATGAGCTCTTCCAGCGCTCGTCGCACGTCGGCCTCGGGCAGCTCGACGCCCCAGCGGGGCCGACCGGGTCGGTCGAGGAGGACGAGGCGCGGGGCGCCGCGCTCCGCCTTCTTGTCCCGCGCGACCGCCGCCCACGCGGCGTCGCGGTCGACTCGTACCCGCTCGGGCGAGAGCACCTCTTCGACGGCTCTTGTCTCGTCCGGAAGACCCGAGAGGCGGAGCGCGGCGAGCAGGCCGAGCGCGACCGCGCGCCCGTGCGGGAGCGCGTAGCCCGCCGCCGCCTCGAGCGCGTGGGCGAATGTGTGGCCGAGGTTCAGCTGATTCCGCGGGCCGCGGTCGCGGGGGTCCTGCAGGCAGACGCCGGCCTTGAAGGTCGCGCACGCGCGCACCTGCTCCGGCTCGGGGAGCTCCCACAGCGGCCGCCCCGCGAGGAGACCGGTCTTGACGACCTCGGCGAGCCCGTTCAGCCGCTCCTCCTCGGGAAGCGTCGTCAGAAGCGACGGGTCGCACACGACGCGAACCGGCCAGTGGAACGCACCCACCGCGTTCTTCGCACCCGGCAGGTCGATCGCCGTCTTCCCTCCGATGCCGGCGTCGACCTGGCCGACGAGCGACGTCGGCACGGCCGTCCAGGGGACGCCGCGCATGTGCGTCGCCGCTGCGAAGCCGACGACGTCGGTCGTCGAGCCGCCGCCGAGCGCGACGAGCGTGCCGTCGCGGCCGATGCGCAGGGCCGTCCAGAGCCGCTCGAGCACGGCAGGGGTCTTCGCCGCTTCGCCGGTAGGGACCTCGTGCTGCTCGACGTCGCGCGCGCCGAGCGCGACCTGCGCGCGGATCCCGTGGATGCCCGAGACGTGCCTGTCTGCCACGAGCGCGACCGACCCGTCGCCGGGGACGAGCTCGCCGAGCTCGTCGATCGCGCCGACCTCGACGTGCACCCCCGCGGAGGCGAGGACGATCCCGTCGACATCGGGCGCGTGCGCGTCCGCGACGGCCTCGTAGAGCGGCTGCCGGTCGCGATGGAGGGCGTGAAAGGCGTCCTCGGCCTGCGCGAGCGGCCGTTCGGTGCCACCGACCCGCTGCCACGCGACCTCGGGCTCGACGTCGAGGAGAACGGTGAACGCCCGCGAGGCGAGGTGTTGCCTCGTCTGCTCCGACAACACCGCGCCGCCGCCGAGCGCGACGACGACGGGCTCGCCACCCGAGAGCACGTCGAGCGCGACCGCCTCCTCCACCTGCCGGAAGGCCGCCTCGCCGCGGGTCGAAAACAGCTCGGCGATCGCGGCTCCGGCGCGGGCCTCGACCTCGCGGTCGAGGTCGACGAAGCGGCGGCCGAGCCGGGCGGCGACCGCCTCGCCCGCCGTCGTCTTCCCCGAGCCCATGAACCCGGCGAGCGCCAGGTGGCGCCCGAGCGCGTTCAGCTGCCGGAGCGCCATCGCGTCGCGATCCGGGCCAGGTACGCGTCCCGTGCGGCGAGGACGTCGACCATCGCGTCGCCGCCGAGCTTCTCGAGGGCCGCGCGAGCGAGCTCGAACGCGACGGCCGCCTCGGCGACGACGGCGAGCGCCTCCACGGCCTGCACGTCGGAGCGCTCGACGAGCGCCTTCGCCGGTGCTCCGCTCGCGAGGTCGACCGAGTCGAGCGGCCGCATCAGGGTCGGTAGCGGCTTCATCGCGGCACGGGCGACGATCGGCTCGCCGTTCGAGACGCCTCCTTCGATCCCCCCGCGTGATTCGTCCGACGCTCGAGCCCGGGGTAGATCTCGTCGTGCGCCTCCGTGCCCCGTCGTCGGGCGAGCGCGAACCCCTCCCCGACCTCGACCCCCTTCACGGCCTGGATCCCCATCAGTGCGAGTGCGATCCTGGCGTCGAGCCGGTCCGCCTTCTCGGCGTACGTGCCCAGCCCCGGCGGGACGCCCGTTGCGACGACCTCCGCGATCCCGCCGAGCGTGTCGCGGTCCTTCCGTGCGGCGTCCGTGGCCTCGCGCATCCCGTCGCCGGTCGTCTCGCCGCCCACCTCTACCGGTCGGCCGACGACCTCGATCCCGAGCTCGCCGAGCAGCGCCTTCGCGACCGCGCCAGCGGCCACGTGGACTGCGGTGTGGCGCGCCGAGGCGCGTTCGAGGGCGTTGCGGACGTCGCCGTGGTCGTGCTTGAGGGTGCCCGGAAGGTCGGCGTGGCCGGGGCGCGGGAGCGTCACAGGCTTCGTGCCCTTGCCCCGGGGCTCCCCCTCGGGGAGCCAGGGGCTCATCCCCCACGTCCAGTTCGCATGGTCGCGGTTCGCGACGACGAGCGCGAGCGGCGTTCCGAGCGTGAGGCCGTGCCGGAGCCCGGCGAGGACCTCGACCTCGTCCGTCTCGAGCTGCTGTCGCGGGCTGCGGCCGTAGCCCTGCTGTCGGCGGCGGAGGTCGGCGTCGATCGCCGCCTTGTCGAGCCGGAGACCCGACGGGAGCCCGGTCACGATCGCGACGAGAGCAGGCCCGTGCGACTCCCCCGCCGTCGTCAGCCCGAGCGCCATGTCGCGATCCTAGACCGGCCAGGGAGAACGTCGTCGCGCCCGCGCCGCGACCCTCACCGGGGCCCGAGGAGCGTCGCGGCGTAGAAGCGCACGAGCCACGCTTCGTAACCGTCGAGGTCGAGGCCGGCGAGCTCCGCCAGGGTTCGGTAGGTGCCCCAGTTGACCGCGACCCAGAAGATCGCCTCCACCTCGGGCCTCTCGAGGCCGCTCGGCCGGTCGCGCTTCCGCAGCAGCGTGTCCGCGGCCCAGCCGACGCCGGTGCGGCGGTTCTGGTCGAGCGTCCGCCAGAGCTCCGCGACCGCGGGATCCGCGGCGGCGGAGTGCTCGACGACCGAGACGATCCGCGCCGATCGCGGCACGATGCGGCGGAGGTGGGCTGCGTGAAGGTCGAGCAGCTCCTGCGCCGTCTCGGCCTCCTCCATGCGACGTACCTCCTCGCGCTGCAGGATCGGCGTCGGCTCGGCGTCGCCGCGGATCGCGTAGTCGACCGCGGCGCCGAGCAACGCGGCCTTCGTGCGGAAGACGGCCTCCACGGTCTTCGGGAGACTCCCGCCTCGGCGGCGACGTCGCGGATCGTGGTTCCGCTCCACCCCCCTTCCTCGAACCGCCGGAGAGCGGTCCGGACGACTGCCTCGCGCCGGCGCGAGGCAGCCGCCTCGCGTTCCGGTGCGTGGTAGCGGCGACGGAGGTTGTCAGAGTCGCTCGAATTCATTAGGGTTTCTCCCGAAGGAATAGCGAGCGGGCTCGAATGCGGCAAGGGGACCGCGGCCCGCGCATTTCGACGGGGAGGGATAGATGCCAAGCATGCGACGGTTCGCGACGGCGGCGCTCGCGGCGGCCGGGCTCGTGGCGGTGTCCGCAGCGGCGGCGGCGGCCGCGCCGACGGTGGTCGCGACGGGGTTGGACAACCCGCGTGGCCTGACGTTCGGCGCCGACGGGACGCTCTACGTCGCCGAGGCCGGGAGGGGCGGCAACGGCCCCTGCTTCACCAACAGCGAGCCGAGCCTCGTCTGTCTCGGTGCCACCGGGGCGATCACGCAGGTCAGGCACGGCGTGCAGACGCGGATCGCGACCGGGCTGCCCTCGCTCGCCGCGTCGGGCGGAGGAGGAGCGACCGGGCCGCACGACGTCTCGGTCGTCGGCAACGGCGGTGTCATGTTCTCGATCGGGCTCGGCGCTCCGCCCTCCGCGGTGGCACCGGGCGGCGAGATCGCCGGATCGGGAATGGGGACCGTCAATCGCCTCGACGGGCGCTCGGGCAGTTGGACGCCGGTCGGCAACCTGGCGGCGTACGAGGCCTCGGCGAACCCCGACGGCACCGACCTCGACACGAACCCGTACGGCGTCCTCGCCGCGCCGGGGCGCACGTACGTCGCGGACGCGGGCGGCAACTCGGTGCTCGAGGTCTCCGCGTCGGGGAGGGTCTCGACCGTCGCGGCGTTCCCGCCGACGCTCGTCGCCGTGCCGTTCCCGCCGTTCTTCTCCGTGCCGATGGACGCGGTGCCGACGGCGGTGGCGACCGGGCCGGACGGGGCGCTGTACGTCGGGCAGCTGACCGGGTTCCCGTTCCCGGTCGGCGGCTCCACCGTGTGGCGGATCGGTGCGTCGGGCCCCGAGCCGTTCCGGACCGGCTTCACGAACGTCGTCGACATCGCCTTCGGGCCCGACGGCAGCCTCTACGTGGTCGAGATCGACTCGTCGAGCCTGCTGTTCCCGCCGGAGATGGTCGGATCGCTGATCCGGGTCGCACCGGACGGCTCGCGGACGACCGTCGCCGCCGGCCTGTTTTCCCCTGGCGGAATCGCGCTCGGGCCTGACGGCGCGCCGTACGTCACGGTCTGCTCGGTCTGCGCCGGCGGCGGGCAGGTGCTGCGACTGGGATACACCGCGGGCGGGGCGCCGCACCAGCGCGCGTCCCGCCCCTCCTACTCGCGCAACGCGGCGCGCATCGCGACGAGCGGTGCCGGCTCGCCGGTCCAGCGCTCGAACGAGGCGGCGCCCTGCGCGAGCAGGACGTCGAGCCCATCGACGCACGGGTGGCAGTCGAGCGCTCGGGCGGCCTCGATCAGCGCCGTCGGCCGGCGATCGGGCAGGTAGGCGAGATCGACCACCTGCATGCCCGGGTGGGGCTCGACGAGGAGCTCCTCCTTGACGGGAGTCGCGTTGACGACAACGTCGAAGCCGTCCGCCGACGGCGGCCAGGCCGGGTCGCGGCGGCCGCTGACGACGACCTCCGCCCCGTCCTCCTCGAGCGCCGCCGCGACCGCCCTCGACGCGCCGCCGGTGCCGAGCACGAGGGCCCGTAGCCCCCGCGCCTCGATCTGCGACGTGACAGCGAGCCCGTCGGTGGACGAGCCGAGCACGCGGCCGTCGCGCATCACGAGCGTGTTGACCGACCCGGCCCGCGCCGCGACGTCGTCGAGCTCGTCGCAGAGCTCGAGCACCGCCTGCTTGTGCGGGATCGTCACGTTCGCGCCGGCGAAGCCCGTCGCGACGAGACCACGTACCGCCTCGCCGAGCGCCTCGGGCGGGGTCGGCAGCGGCACGTAGGCCCAGTCGAGCCCGAGCGCCGCGAACCCCGCGTTCTGCATGCGCGGCGAGAGCGAGTGTGACGTCGGCCAGCCGAGGAGGCCGACGAGCGTCGTCGTGCCGCGGATCTCGATCACGCGACGACCGGACGTCTGTGCCCGTCGAGGAACGCGTCGACGAGCGGAACGAGCGCTGCGCCGATGTCGAGCTCGCGGACCCGGGCCAGCGGGATGAAGCGAAGCTCCAGGGACTCCTCGCTGATGCGAGGCTCACCCCCTGCGACGCCGACGACGAACGCGACCGTGAGCAGGCGATAGACGTTGCCGTCGTCGTACTCGATGATGCGCGACGGATCGGAGAAGATCCCGAAGAGCTCTGACGAAACCACCTCGAGTCCCGTCTCCTCGCTGACCTCACGCGCAATCCCCTGCTCGAGGGTCTCGTCCTCGTCCAGCGCCCCGCCGGGTATTCCCCAGGTGCCGAAGTCCGCCCTGCGCTCGAGCAGCAGCGATCCCGCGCGGACGACGAAGGCGACGACGCCGACGCGTCGCGGCCGGTTCGGCGCCGGCGCGCTCGGGTCACGGTAGTAGCTCGGCACGCGGGGAGTATTGCCGTGCGTCAGGTCGGCGAGAGCACTCATCTCGTCGCCCCCGGATGCCGACATCCAGGATGATGAGCCCCGACAACGTCGATCGACGGCTTCTCCCCCGCTTCGAGGCGAGCGTCGAGCACGAGCGCGCGCGACGGGAGCTGCTCCCGCCGGTGTGGCTGAACGCCGAGCGCGGGCCGGCGGAGGGTCTCGGCGACCTCTTCGACGAGGTGCTCGAGCGTGCGCGCGAGCGCGTGCGCGCGCAGCGCGAGGAGCGGGGGCCGCGAGAGTCCGGAAGCCGGCGTGACGAACTCGGCTCTGTTTCGTGACAGTTCCGTACGAGATCTGCCGATAACGTGACACCAGGGACACGGGAGTGCCCCTGGGGGCAGTTGGGAAGACGGGTCGAGCGCGGACGCCGCTGAGGTCAGTCGCAGGCGTAGCCGTACTCGCAGACCTTGCGGAGGAAGTCGCGCTCGTTCGCGGTGAAGTAGTGCGCGAGCGACTTGGGCTTGCGGACGTAGTAGAGGTAGTCGACCCGCGCCGGGTTCGCCGCGGCGCGAATCGCGGCGAGGCCGGGATTGGCGATGGGGGTCGGCGGCAGGCCCTTGTGGATCCGGGTGTTGTACGGCGACGGCGAGCGGAGCGCCACCTTGGTCAGCGACTCCGTGCCGGGGATGCCGAGCCCGTAGCGGATCGTCGCGTCGATGCCGAGCGGCATCCGGTTGCGGAGGCGGTTGTAGATCACCGCGGCGACCAGGCGGCGCTCGCGCGGCACCGCGGTCTCCTTCTCGATCATCGAGGCGATGACGAGCACGTCGTACGGCGTCAGGTTCTTCGAGCGCGCGTACGCGAGGTCGACCGTGCGGAAGCGCTGGCGGAAGGCGGCGAGCTGGTCGGCGACGAGCTCGCGGGCGGTCGTCTCCTGCGTGAACTCGTACGAGGCCGGGAAGAGGAAGCCCTCCAGCGAGTCTCGCGTCACGTCCGTGCGGAACCGCGACGGGGCCACGGCTCGGTCGACCGCACGCAGGTAGCCCTCCCGGGTCAGCCGCGGCGTGACGCCCCGCTTCGCGATTGCGATACCGCGCACGGCGCCGACGCGATCCGCCATCTCGCGGATCGTGAACCCCTCGGGAAAGATGATCGTGAGACGCGCGAGCGGCGGCGGCGCCGTCGTGGCCGGGGTCTGCTCGCCGTCGCCTCTGCCGATCCAGGCGGCCGCCGCGAACGCGCCGACGCCGACGAGCGCGACCAGCGCGACGAGCGTGAGCGCGCGCCTCATCGCGCCCTCTCCAGCCAGCCCTGGAGGAGGTGCGCGGCGGCGAGCGCGTCCTCGGGCGCCCGGCCGCCACTCCGCTGGGCGAGGGTGGTCGTGAAGCGCTCGTCCTCCGTGACAACCGGGACGTCCAGACGTGCTCGGAGGACTTCGACGAAGGCCTCGGTCTCGCGGGCCTGCGCGCCGTGCTCGCCGCGCAGCGTGAGCGGCAGCCCGACCACGACGACGTCGGCCTCGTGCTCGGCGACGAGCATGGCGAGCCGGTCGAGCCCGTCTCTGCTCGCTGCGCGCTCGACGACGCCGACCGGCCTCGCGAGCGTTCCGGTTGCGTCGGAGACGGCCACGCCGGTGCGCGCGGCGCCGTAGTCCAGGGCGAGTGCCTTCACAGAGCGGCGCGGATGAGCCGCTCGGCCTCGGCGAGGGCGTCCGGGAGCCTCTCGGCATTCCTCCCGCCCGCACGTGCCATCGTCGGACGCCCGCCGCCGCCGCCGCCGACGAGCGGGGCCGCGCCGCGGATCACGTCGGCCGCGCTGACCCGGCTCGCGACCGCCTCGTCGAAGTTCGCGACGAGCGAGACCTTGCCGTCCCAGCTCGAGCCGAGCACGACGGCCGCGGGAGCATGGCGCTGCTTGAAGCGGTCGGAGAGATCGAGGAGTGCATCGCCGTCGAAGCCCTCGACCGCCTGCACGACGACATTGACCCCGTCGACCGCGGTGACCACCGCCTCGGGGTCGAGCGACGAGCCCGCCGCTTGTGGCTTGTGCTTGAGCTCACGGCGAATCTCCTCGAGCTCCACGCGGAGCTCGTCGACCTCGCCGGCGCGGGCGCGCAACGAGGCCCACGCCTCTCCCGACGTGACCGCCTCGATCCGCCGGGTGCCGCCGCCGACCGACCCCTCGCCGAGGATCGCGAACGCGCCGATCTCCGCGGTCGAGCGGACATGCGTGCCGCCGCAGAGCTCGGTCGACGTCCCGTGCACGTCGACGACGCGGACGACGTCGCCGTACTTCTCGCCGAAGAGCGCCATCGCCCCCAGGCGCCGGGCCTCGTCGAGCGTGGTCTCGAACGTCCTCACCGGCAGGTTCGCGAAGATCACGCGATTGACGCGCTGCTCGATCGCCTCGCGTTCTTCAGGCGTCAGCTGCGAGCCGTGCGTGAAGTCGAACCGCAGCTTGTCCGGACGAACCGCGGAGCCGGCCTGCGTGACGTGCGTGCCGAGCACCTCGCGGAGCGCCGCCTGGAGAAGGTGCGTCGCGGTGTGGTTCGCCATCGTCGGGAAGCGCACGCCCCACGGCACGACCGCGCGGACGCGGTCGCCGGCGGTGAAGCCCCAGCCCCGGAAGACGAGCACTTGGTCAGTGTCGAAGCGAAAGGCGTCGACCAGCTCCGCGCGCACGGCGGCGTCGTCGTCCCGCTCGATCCAACCGTGGTCGGTCACCTGGCCGCCGCCCGCCGGGTAGAACGGCGACTCGCGCAGCTTCGCGAGGAACGTGCCGTCGCCGAGCTCCTCGAGCGCCCCGAGCTGGGTGAGGACTTCGACCTTGTCGTAGCCGACGAACTCCGTCGCGAAGCCCGCCACCCGCGCGAAGTCGGCGGCCCGCTGGCCCAGCCCCTTTTCGCCAGTACCGCGCGAGATCTCGCGGTGGCGCTCCATCTCGCGGCGGTAGCCGTCCACGTCGACCGAGTGTCCGCGCTCGCGCGCCAGCTCGACGGTCAGCTCGATCGGGAAGCCGTACGTCGCCGCTAGCCGGAAGGAGTCGGCGGCGCCGATGTCCGCGCCGGCGAGCTCCTCGAACTCCTTCATCCCACGGTCGAGCGTCTCCCGGAAGCGCTCCTCCTCCGCCCGGACGACGCGCTCGATCTCGGCCGCGTTCTCGACCACCTCGGGATACCAGGGCCCGACCTGCTCGACGACGATCCGCGGCAGCGGGTAGACCGCCGGGAGGCCGATCCGTCGCGCCTGGACGACCGAGCGGCGAATCAAGCGGCGCAGGACGTAACCGCGTCCCTCGTTGGACGGCGTCACGCCCTCGGCGACGAGGAACGTCACGCCGCGGCCGTGATCGCACAGCACGCGATGCGCCTTCGTCGCTTCCTGGGAGACGCCGTACGCGATGCCCGACTCCTCGGCGATCCAGTCCATGATCAGCCGGAAGCCGTCGGTGTCGAAGATCGAGTCGACGCCCTGCACGAGCATCGCGCAGCGTTCGAGCCCCATCCCGGTGTCGATGTTCTGCTTCGGCAAGGGCGTCAGCGAGCCGTCGGCGCCGAGATCGAACTCCATGAAGACGAGGTTCCAGAACTCGATGTAGCGGTCGCAGCGCTCGCAGTTGGGCCCGCAGTCGGGCTGGCCGCACCCGAGCTCCGGGCCGCGGTCGTAATGGAGCTCGGAGCACGGCCCGCAAGGGCCCGTGTCGCCCGCGGGCCCCCAGAAGTTGTCGGAGCGCGGGAAGGGAACGATCCGCTCGCGCGGGATGCCCTTCCGCTGCCACGCCGCGACGGCAACCTCGTCCTCGCCGAGGCCGAGACCGGGGTCGCCCGCGAACACCGTCGCCCACAGCCGGTCCGGCTCGAAGCCGAGGTGCTCCGTGACGTACTCCCAGGCGTAGTCGACGGCGCCGTCCTTGAAGTAATCCCCGAACGAGAAGTTCCCGAGCATCTCGAACATCGACGCATGCCGAGCCGTCAGCCCGACCTCGTCGAGGTCGGTGTCCTTGCCGCCGGCGCGCAGGCACTTCTGCACGGTCGTGAACCGTGGCGCAGGCGGTTGCTTCGCGCCGGAGAAGTACGGCTTCAGCGGCTGCATCCCGGCCGAGATAAACAGGGTCGAGGGATCCTCCGGCGGGGGGATCAGCGGAAAGGACGGGAAGCGCAGGTGGTCCTTCGACTCGAAGAACGAGAGGAACCCCTCGCGCAGCTCGGCAGTGGTCCGCATCGCGTCGATCGTAGCGGGGCGCCGGAGCGAGCCCCTCCCGGCGGCACACCGCCGTCGGTGCCGCGACAGCCCGCCGCACGAACCGGCACGAAGCCGGCACGAAGCCGGCACGCTCTCGTCACGGCTCGGCGGCTACCCTGACTCCAGGGGGGCTCGCTCCCCCATGGGGGGCCTCCCCGGAGCGGGAGGGACGGCGCTGCTCCCGAACGGGCGGTACGCGCGATGACCGCTCCGCCGAGCCCGGGTCGCTACTCGCTGCTCGTGCACTGCGTGCCGTCGCAGGGAGACGGCCCCTGACGACCCCGGCGGTGTGCGGATCGCTAGGGCAGCTCGTCGGGCGGGACTGGAGCAGGATCCGGCTTCGGGGTCGGCTCCGGCTGCGGCCACGGGTCGGGCTTCGGGGTTGGCGTCGGGGTCGGCGTCGGGGTCGGGCGCTCGCTCGACTGCGGCGTCGGTCCTGCGCCCCGGAGATCCTCGGCCAGGTCCTGCTCGCGGCGATTTGCGGCATCCCTGGCGGCGTCCATGGCATCGGACATGTTCCGCGTCTTGCGGAAAGAGGCGAAGCCGTGAGCGACGCCCGCGGTGAGGCCCGAGACCTTTTCGACCGGCTTGGCGATCGCCGTCGAGACCGCCCGTACCGCGGTGTCCGCGCTATCGGCCATCGAGACGGCGCTGTCCGTCACGGTGTCCAGCTTGTCGAGCTGGTAGTTGACGCGATCGACCGTTGCGCCGGTCTTGACGACGACCGGGAGCGCGTCGCGCTCGGCACCGCTCACGAGCGACGACACCTTGTCGAACATCCGGCCGAGCTTGACGAGAGCGAAGAGCGAGCCGACGCCGAGGAGGACGAGGAAGACCGCGAGGCCCCAGTAGGCGGCGTCGCCGGCGGAAAATGCGACCGTCATCGCGCGGGATCCTACCCCGTCGCCGTGTCGATCACGCCGGCTCCTACGACGACGTCCCGATCATAGAGGACGGCGACCTGGCCCGGAGCGACCGCCTCGACCGGCTCGCGGAGGTCGAGCGTGAACCCGCTCGCGGTGCGCGTGACCTCGGCACCGACTGCCGGGGAGCGGTAGCGGAGCTTGACGTCCGCCTCGGAGACCGAGTCGTAGAGCCGCCCAAAAGCCGTCACGTGCCGGGTGGCGAGCGCGCTGCGCGGCCCGACGATCAACGTGTTCGACGCACGCTCGGAGCGGAGCACGTGGAGCGGCTCGGCAACCTCGACGCCGAGACCACGGCGCTGACCGGGGGTGAACCGCCAGAGCCCATCGTGCCGGCCTAGCACCGTTCCCGTCTCGTCGACGATCTCTCCCGGTGATGGATCGAGCCCGTTGCGCGCGAGGAAGTCGCGGTAGTCCGCGCCTGCCAGGAAGCACGCCTCCTGGCTCTCGGGCCGCCATGCGGCCGCGAGCCCGGCGGCCTCCGCCTCCGCCCGCACCTCGAGCTTCGTCGCGTCGCCGAGCGGGAACCCGACGTGATCGAGCAGCGCAGGCTCGACCGTCGCGAGCATGTAAGACTGGTCCTTGGCGGGGTCGGCCCCGCGCGAGACGAGGCGCATCCCGTTCCGCTCGGCGATCCTCGCGTAGTGGCCCGTCCAGAGGGCATCGGCGCCCACGCGGTCGGCGAAGGAGACGAGCGCGGCGAACCGGAACGCTCCGTTGCAGCGCATGCACGGGTTCGGTGTCAGACCGGCGGCATAACCGTCGACGAACGCCTTCACGACGGTCGCCCGGAACGCCTCGCGGACGTCGAGGGTGACGTGCGGAAGCCCGAGGGAATGGCACGTCTCGCGCGCTCGGAGCACGGCGTCCGGGGAGCAACACGCGCGCTCGGCGCTCGGTCCATGCGGGTCGAGCCAGAGACGGAGGGTGACGCCGACCGCGTCAGAGCCGGCCCGGTGAAGCGCGACCGCGCTGTCGACCCCGCCGCTCATTGCCACCGCGACGCGGCCGCGCCGGCGTGGCGCCGCGACCACGGGGCCGAGCGCGTTGGCGACGGCATCCGCGGCGAGCGTCTCGCCGGGAACGGCAGCCGCCTCCAGCAGGGTCAACCCCGTGAGCGGACGGTCCATCCCGGGCGCCGTCGAATCGACGACTCGGTCACCGTCGACGACAAGACGGGCGACCGCGTACCGGTCACCGCGGGCAGAGTCTCCGATCAGCTCGACAGACACCGGCTCAGGCTAGCGGCGGCGAGCCGGACGTCCGGCCCGAGCGCCTGGCTATCCGTAACCACCCCCAGGGGCACTCCCGTGTCCCTGAAGCGAGCCTAGCGGTCGGTTGGTTACAGGGGTGTGACGACTTCGCGCCGACTTCGTGCCGAGCCGGGGGCCGCCGAGCCGCGCCGTCGAACGTCGTGTCAGCGGCGGGCGTAGTCGCATCGGGTGCGACAACCGGTCGGGCGGTCGCACGGCGCCGAGCGGGGTCGGCCGGCCCGCCGACCCCGCTCGGCCCTCACCGGCGCTAGCCGCTCAGCCTGACGGGGAACGAGACGAGCCGGCGGCTCGAGATCCCGCCGAGCAGGTCCTCGCCCTGCTTCCGCGCGCGGACGAACACGACGAGCAACTGTTGCTGATTGCTCGCGGGGAAGAACCGCAGCCGGCTCATCGTGAGGATCGCCCACCCGTCCGCGCTGGTCGGCTGCTCGGTCGCCGAGAACTGCTGGTACGGCGTCGGGGTCGCGTAGACGAGCGCGCCCTCGACCGGCCGGCCGCCGCAGGCGGTGACCTGGAAGCTGACCCGGATCGTCTTCGTGTCACGCGTGACCGGGGTGGGCGAGATCCGCTGCTTGCTGACCTGGAGCCGGGCGGGCTGGGTGAGGCGGTCGACATCGATCGGGCCACTGCCGGCGGGGCACCCCGTGATCGGGGCTGGCTGGGTGACGACGGCGGTCTGCGGGGACGTGGCCGTGTTCGAGCCGGTGGTGTCCGTTCCGGTGACCGCAACCCGGATCGTCTTGCCGGCGTCTCCGGAGACCAGCTTGTACGTGGTCTGCGTCGCCCCGCGGATCACGGCGCAGGCACCGCCGGACGCGTCGCACTGCGACCAGGCGTACGCGTACGTGATCCCGGATCCCGTCCACGTGCCCGGGGCCGCGACCAGTGTCTGCCCGACGACCGCCGAGCCGGCGATCGTCGGCCGTGCCGTGTTCGGCGGGCCTGCCTGGCCGCTGATCGTCGACGTGGCGTTGGACGCCGCGACAGTAGAGCCCTCTGCGTTCGAGGCCGTTACGCGAACCCGGAGGCGGGAGCCGACGTCAGCCGAGGCGATGATGTAGGCCGTGGTCGAGGCGCCGCCGATCACGGCGCAGTCCGAACCGTCCGGCGCTCCGCCCGAGGTCGGGCAGCGAACCCACTGGTAGGCGAACGTCGGGCTACCCGTCCAGGTACCGGCTGCCGCGGTCAGCGTCTGACCGAGCGAGGGCGTCCCCGTGATCGTCGGTTGCGCGCTGTTTGTCGGCGCGGCCTGTTGCCTCGCCAACCCGGTCGGCACGAGCATGGCGAGAACAGCGGCACCGGCGAGGACGACCGCCACGATCCGGCGCGTTGTGCGGCGCCGCCTTGCGGGTGAGCTCGGCATGTTCTTGTCTCCTTGGTTCGATACGGACGTTCGACAGCTCCGGAACAATAGGCGGACGGTGTGAGGTGCATTCCGGGAGCTGCGCCACGCGCCGCGCCGCGGGCTCGAGGCGGTCTCCCCGAGGGTCAGCGCGGGGAGCTGGTGCGGCCCGAGTCGCAGCAGACGCCGACCCACCCGGACCGCAGACTCCGGCTGTCCTCGAGCGGGTGCCGCGAAGCGTCCCGGGCGCCCGCATCGAGGACACGTGAAACGCCGGCTGCCGAGCGGCGACGGCCGGCCTGATCGCAGCCCGGGAGTGCGGCGACCAGCACGTCGTCGAGAGCGCCGAACAGCCCGCTTCCCGCGGCGGCTCGGCGCTCCGCGTGACCCCGGGCCGGAAAAGCGAACCCGCTTCTCCAGGTGGGTGCCCTGCCGGACTCCGGTAGAACCGTCCTCCGGACCCGGGGTCCCTTCGTGTCGACGTTGGTTCACGTTGAGAGCCCGAGGCCACGCGCAGCGCCGAGCAACGCTCATTCTAGCCGGGGTCTCCGTCGGTGTGTCACGGACGTGTCGCGTACCGCCAGTCGACCTCCTGCGTCCCGTCCAGCCCGACGAGCGACGCGAGGGCCGGCGTCAGCTCGAACTGACGACCCGAGGCCGTGAGCTCGTTGTCGATCACCTCGGTGAGGAGGGTGTCGCCGCCGTAGCGGATCAGGATCTTCGCTCCGCACGGAAGCACGGGATGCGTGACGCCGAGCGAGCGAACCGTGAGGATGAGCCCGCAACTCGTGCGCTCGGCGTCCTCTCCGGGCGGACGCGGAGCCGCGAGCGCCTCGTACCAGCCGCCCCCCGCGGCAACGGCGCCCGTGAGCGTCACCGCCGACGGCGTGTTCCGCCGCTCGACGACCGCGACCGAGACGAGGCCCGCGAGCAGCGCCACCGCCGCGAGCGACAGGAGCCGCTGGACGAGGCGGGCGCTCAGGTGGGCGACTCCTCGGACACGACGATCAGGCCGAGCTCTGCGAGCTGCGCCGGCGTGATCTCGCTAGGGGCTCCCGACATCGGATCGAGACCCGCCTGGTTCTTCGGGAAGGCGATGACGTCGCGCAGGTTCGGCTCACCCGCGAGCACCATCGTCATCCGGTCGATGCCGAGCGCGATCCCTCCGTGGGGAGGCGCGCCCATCGCGAGCGCGTCGAGCAGGAAGCCGAACTGCGAGCGCTGTTCGGCCTCCGTGAGCGCGAGCAGGTCGAAGACGCGAGCCTGGATGTCGGGCTCATGGATCCGGAACGAGCCGCCGCCGAGCTCGTTGCCGTTCACGATGATGTCGTACGCGTACGCGAGCGCATGTCGCGGGTCCTCGTCGAAGCGGTCGCGCCACTCGTCGGTCGGCCGAGTGAAGGGGTGGTGCACCGCGGTCCAGCGCCGCTCGTCCTCGTCCCACTCGAACATCGGAAAGTCGGTCACCCAGAGGAATGTGAACGCGTCGTCGTCGATCAGGCCGAGCTCGCGCCCGATATGGAGCCGCAGGTGGCCGAGGACACGCGAAGTCGCCTCCCAGGTGTCCGCCGCGAAGAGGAGTGTCTCGCCCGGCGCGGGGGCGAACGCCCGAAGCTCCTCCTGGGAGAGGAACTTCGCGATCGGTGACCGCAGCTCCCCGTTGTCGTCGCGGACGAGATACGCGAGACCCTTCGCGCCTCGCTCGTTCGCGACCGCCTCGAGGGCGGCGAGCTCGGCGCGCGTGTACGTTCGCGGGACGCGCAGGAAGCGCACGGCGTCCGCACCGGCGAAGACTCCGAACTGCGACTGGCGCGTGACCGCCGTCGCGTCCTCGAGCTCGAGCCCGAGCCGCGTGTCCGGCTTGTCCGAGCCGAACCGCCGATCGGCTTCGGCGTGCGTCATCCGCGGCCACGGCGTCTCGATCTCGATACCGAGGCACTCGCGCCAGATCGCCGCGAACATCTCCTCCATCAGCTGGAACAGCATCTCGCGGTCGGGGAAGCTCAGCTCGACGTCGAGCTGCGTGATCTCCTGGACGCGGTCGGCGCGGAGATCCTCGTCGCGGAAGCAGATCGCGATCTGGTAGTAGCGGTCGAAGCCGGCGATCATCGTCAGCTGCTTGAGGATCTGCGGGCTCTGGGGAAGCGCGAAGAACTTCCCCTTGTGGAGCCGGCTCGGGACGACGAAGTCGCGGGCACCCTCGGGCGTCGACTTGTAGAGGATCGGCGTCTGGATGTCGAGGAACCCCGCCGCCTCCATCTGCCGACGGATGATCCCGACCATCTTGGCGCGAAGCTCCAGGTTCCGCTGGAGCTTCTCGCGTCGCAGGTCGAGCCAGCGGTAGCGCAGCCGGAGCGTCTCGTCCACGTTCTCCTCATCGAGCTGAAACGGCAGCGGCGTGGACCTCGAGACGATCTCGAGCTCGTCCACCGCGAGCTCGACCTCGCCGGTCGCCATCTTGGGGTTCACCGTCCCGGGGGAGCGCGCGACGAGCTCGCCGCGCGCTCGGAGCACGAACTCGTTCCGGATCTCGCCGGCGAGCTCTGCCGCCACCGGTGCGCGCTCGGGATTGATCACGAGCTGCGTCATCCCGGTTCGGTCGCGGAGATCGACGAACGCGAGACCGCCGTGGTCGCGGCGCCGTGCCGCCCAGCCGGCGAGGGTCAGCTCCCGTCCGACGTGCTCGGGCCGCGGCTCGCCGCACATGAGATCCCGCCAGGTCACGGCGAGAGCCTAGAGACGATCGCGTCGAACTCGACCGGTTCGTCCGGACGACTGGGCTCGCGCAGCGTCGCGCTGTCCGGCCCGACGACGACGACGCGCGCCGCACCGAGGCGCCGCGCCTGCGTCAGCTGCCCCTTGAGCGAGCGGCCGGCGTACTCGGTCTCCGCGGCGACGCCGGCGCGCCGCAGCTCGGCGAGCCACCGGGCGACGCGCTCGCGCGGGGCGCCGTCCTCGAGCGCGACGAACACGTCGATCCCCTCGTCACCCGGCGGCTCGACACCCTCCTCGTCCATCGCGATCAGGAGCCGCTCGACGCCGGCGCCGAAGCCGATCCCGGGCGTCTGTGGGCCGCCGATCTCCTCGATCAGGTAGTCGTAGCGGCCGCCGCCCGTGATCGTCGAGTTCTCGTTCGCCATCGGTCCGACGAACTCGAACGTCGTGCGGGAGTAGTAGTCGAGCCCGCGGACGAGCGTCGGCACAAGCGTGTAACGGACTCCGGTCGCATCGAGTGCCGCGCGCACCCCGGCGAAATGCGCAACGCATGCCGCGCAGAGGGACTCGCCGATCGTCGGTGCCTCGGCGAGCGCGGCGCGGACGTCGGGCGGCTTGGCCAGGTAGTTGTCGAACACCCGCAGCGGGCTGGCCTCGGCCTTCGCCAGCGTATCGGCGTCGAGCCGCTGACCGTTCTCCGCGAGCCACCCACGAAGCGTTTCGAGATACGCGGGACGGCACTCGCGGCAACCGATCGAGTTGAGCTCGAGGTGGTAGCGCGTGACGCCGAGACGCGCGAGCAGCGTGTCGTAGAGCTGGATCAGCTCCGCGTCGATCCGGGGGTCGTCGCTACCGAGCGCTTCGACGGAGGCCTGCCAGTGCTCGCGGTAGCGACCGCGGCCGGGGGCGCCGTAGCGGTACATCGACGCGATCGTGAACAGCTTGACCGGCTGCGGGTCGCGGTGCATCCCGTGCTCGACATAGGCGCGGCAGATCGGCGCGGTGCCCTCGGGACGCAGCGTGAGGGAACGATCGGAGCGGTCGGTGAAGGTGTACATCTCCTTCTGGACGACGTCCGAGCCCACCCCGGACGTGCGCCGGAACAGCGCCGTATCCTCGAAGACGGGGGTCACGATCCGGCGATAGCCATAGAGGCGGCAGAGCCGCTCGAGCTCGCCGGTGACGTGCTGCCACCGCGGCATCTCCGCCGGAACGATGTCGTGGGTTCCCCGCGGCCGGTCGATCTTCGGCCGGTCGCTCACCCCGCCGCCTCGCCGCGCCGTTCGTCCCGCAGCTCCGCCAGGAACGGGTTTCGCGCGAGCTCCTCGCCGAGCGTCGTCGCGGGCCCGTGACCCGGGTAGACGACCGTGTCCGGCGGAAAGCTGTCGACGAGCATCCGGATCGAGCCGACGAGCGTCTGCCAGTCGCCGCCGGGGAAGTCTGTCCTGCCGACCGAACCGGCAAAGAGCACGTCGCCGGAAAACAGCGCCTCCCCGACGGCGTACGCGAGGTGGCCCGGAGAATGCCCGGGGACGGCGCGCACCTGGATCCGAAGCCCGGCAAGCTCGAGCGACTCGCCGCCGACGAGAAATGTGTCCGCCGTCCACGGCCGCACCGCGACCCCGGGCGGAGTGAACGAGGACGGCTGCTCGAGCAGCGCGCGCTCCCCGGCCGGGGCGTACACCGAAGCGCCAGTACCCTCCGCCAGGTCGGCGAGGCCGAGGATGTGGTCGAAGTGCCCGTGCGTGACGAGGATCCCCGCGCAGCGGGCGCCGTGCGAGGCAAGGGCGAGCCGGATCTCGGCCGCGGTGCCGCTCGGGTCGACGACCACCGCTTCCACCGCGCCGCGCTCGGCACGGACGAGGTAGCAGTTCGTCCCGAGCGGGCCGAGCGTCAGCTGATCGACGGTGGCGGGCACGATCGCGAGTCTACGGGCGGTCGCAGGTTTCGCTGCGGAGCGAAGAGCGATACGGTGCCTTCGTGCAGGCGTGGGACCTCACGACGATCGAGGCGCCCGGTGGGATGGTCGACCCGACAGTGCTGACGACAGACGACGGCGCCCGGGCGATCGCGATCCGGCTCGAGCCGGGCCAGTCGATGAACGACCACCAGGTGCGGGAGCGCGCCTGGGTCGTCGTCGTCGAGGGACGCGCCGAGATCCGCTGCGGCGACCGCGTCGTCGACGGCGGTGCCGGGACGCTCGTGACGTTCGCCCCGGCCGAGCGCCATGCCCTCTCGAGCGCCGAGGGCGCCCGTATCCTCCTGATCCTCGCCCCATGGCCCGGTCCCGGGCACTATCTCGACGGCGAGACACCCTCGTAGCACGACCGCGGCGCGCGCCCGACGGCGCCGTCAACGACCGGCAGACTTCGCCTTCGCGATCCGCTTCTCGTGTGACCGCCACACGAGGCGGTCCATGAAGTAGCTGAAGGGAACGAAGATCGCGAGCAGGAAGATCGTCTGGACGACCGCGCCCTCGGTCGTGATCCGACCGCGGCCGAGCAGCATCACCGTCGCGAGGAAGATCGGTGCGAAGATCGCTCCCCGCTTGAGGACGCGACCCCAGGTCGGCGGCTGCGGCGTTCCGCGCCGGGTCCGGGGATTCGCCGCACCGCGCGCGTCGGTGGTCTTCGTCTTCGGCTTCGACGCGCTCTCGGTCTTGAGGTCACTGGCGCTGAGGACGGTCTCGTTGCCCTCGGCGTCGATCTCGACGAGATCGTACGCATGTCGCTTTTCCTTCGCGCGCTTCCGCCGCTGCTTCTGGGTTGCCATCGTCTCGATTATGCCCGCGAGTACGCGATCCGGCCGTCGCGAACGACCGTGTGGACCACGTCGCCGGCCAGGTGATAGGCGAGGTGGCGCCAGTCCGGAGTGTCGAGCAACACGACGTCGGCCCGCTTGCCGGCCGCGAGGCGTCCGCGATCGCCGAGCCCCAGGACGTACGCCGCGTTGACCGTGCACGCTGCGAGCGCCTCCTCGGGCGTCAAGCGAAGTTGTGTGCACGCGAGCGTGCACACGACGGGCAGGCTGCTACAGAAGGCGCTGCCCGGGTTGAAGTCGGTCGCGAGCGCGATCGCGCCACCCGCGTCCACGAGCGCGCGGGCAGGTGGCATCGGCCGTCCGAGATACAGAGCCGCCACGGGCAAGAGGACGGCGGCGACGTCGCTCGCCGCGAGTTGCGCCACCCCGCCGCGCCCGGTCGCCTCGAGATGGTCGATCGACCGCGCCTGGAGCTCGACGGCGAGCGGCACGGCGCCTATCTCGCTGAGCTGGTCGCCGTGGATGCGAAGCGCGAGCCCCGCCTTCCGGCACGCGCCGAGATAACGGCGGGCCTGCTCGACGTCGAAGGTGCCACGCTCGACGAACACGTCGGCCGCGACGGCGATCCGCGCCGCGTCGGGCAGGACGTGCTCGATCGCCCAGTCCAGATACGCGTCGGCGTCACGATGCTCGGGTGGCACGGCGTGGGCACCGAGCCAGGTCGGAACGCCGCCGGCCGCCCGGACGGCTTGGAGCTGCGTGAGCTCCGTTTCCCGATCGAGCCCGTAGCCGCTCTTTCCCTCGAACGTCGTCGTCCCATGTGCGAGCATCGCGTCGCGGTGGCGGGCGACGATTTCCGTAAGCCCGTCCGCCCCGACGGCGCGGGTCGCCCGCATCGTCGAGAGGATCCCGCCACCCGCGGCGAGGAGCTCCTCGTACGTCGCTCCCGCGGCGCGGAGCGCGAACTCGTGCACGCGGTCGCCGGCGAACGCAGGGTGTGTGTGGCAGTCGACGAGGCCCGGGATGGCACTGAGGCCACGCCCGTCGATCTCCTCGACGTCTCCGGGGAGGGACGGCAGGTCGTGCATCGACCCGACTGCTTCGATAACGCCCTCGCGGGCGAGGACGAACGCTCCTTCGATCAGCTCGACGTCGCGCAGCGCTCTGCCGCGAACAGGCGCCGGGGCGTCGCTGGGAGTCGCGAGCTGCTCGAGATCGCGGACGAGGAGCCGCGTCATGCGGCCACGGTCGCCGCACTCACGACGTAACGCCCGGAAGGTCGAGACCACCCTCGCGTGCCGCGTCGATCGCCTCCTCGTAGCCGGCGTCGGCGTGCCGCATCACGCCCGTGCCCGGGTCGGCGGCGAGCACGCGCTCGAGACGGCGCTCGGCGTCCACGCTTCCGTCGGCGACGACGACCATGCCCGCGTGGATCGAGTTGCCGATCCCGACGCCGCCGCCGTGGTGGACGCTCACCCAGGTCGCGCCCGCGGCGGTGTTGAGGAGCGCGTTCAGGATGGGCCAATCGGCGATGGCATCGGAGCCGTCGCGCATGGCCTCGGTCTCCCTGTACGGCGACGCGACGGAACCCGAGTCCAGGTGATCCCTCCCGATCACCACGGGCGCCGAGACCGAACCGGAGCGGACGAGCGCGTTGATGGCGAGGCCCGCCTTGGCGCGGTCGCCGTAACCGAGCCAGCAGATGCGAGCCGGCAACCCCTGAAACGCCACCCGCTCGGGCGCCAGCTCGAGCCAGCGCTGGAGGAGCCCATCGTCGGGGAAGAGCGCCTGCAACTCGCGATCGATCGTCGCGATGTCCGACGGATCGCCCGACAGCGCTGCCCACCTGAACGGCCCGATCCCGCGACAGAACAGCGGCCGGAGATAGGCCGGGACGAAGCCCGGGTATGTGAAGGCATCGCTCAGGCCAGCCCGATAGGCCTCACCTCGCAGATTGTTTCCATAGTCGAAAACGTAGCACCCCATCCGGACGAGGTCGATCATCGCCTCCACGTGCGCCACGATCGACTGCGATGCCAGCCGAAGGTATTCCTCCGGATCGCGCTCGCGCAGTGCAGCAGCCTCCTCGAACGGCACCTCCGCCGGGATGTAGCCCGTGAGAGGATCGTGCGCCGCGGTCTGGTCGGTTACGAGGTCGAAGGCTTCACCGCGCGCCGCGAGCTCGGGAAGGACATCCGCCGCATTGGCCCGGACGGCGACCGAGAGCGGCCGCTGCTCGGCGGCTGCGGCCCGCACGCGCGCGATCGCATCGTCCAGCGAAGACGCCTGCTCGTCGAGGTACCGCGTCGCCAGGCGCCGGTCGATCGACCGCTGGTCGACCTCGACGCAGAGGATCGCGGCACCCGCCATCGTGGCGGCGAGCGGCTGTGCCCCGCCCATCCCGCCGAGGCCGGCGGTCAGGACCGTCCTGCCGGAGAGGTCGGGCGAGCCGAAGTGCGCCTCGCCCGCGGCGCAGAACGTCTGGTACGTCCCCTGCAAGATTCCCTGTGTTCCGATGTAGATCCACGACCCGGCCGTCATCTGGCCGAACATCGTCAAACCCTCGGCCTCGAGTCGGCGGAACTCGTCCCACGAGGCCCACGCCGGGACGAGCAGCGAGTTCGCGATCAGCACCCGCGGCGCGTCCGGATGCGTACGAAACACGCCCGCCGGCTTGCCCGACTGGACAAGCAGCGTCTCGTCGTCTTCCAGGCGCAGCAGTGTCCTGACGATGTCGCGGAGCGCGCGGTGCGAGCGCGCCGCGCGCCCGGAGCCGCCGTAGACGACAAGCGCTTCGGGGTGCTCGGCAACCTCGGGGTCGAGGTTGTTGAGGAGCATGCGGAGTGGTGCCTCCGTCTGCCACGACCGCGCGTTCAACGTCGTCCCTCGGGGCGCTCGGATCGCGGAGAGATCGCCGACGAGCTTCTCGACCAGCGCCTCGCTCACGACCGCTTACCCCCGTTGCTCGCCGCCTGCCGCCGAGGGTCTGCGCGTATCTCGCGCTGCCGGAACCTGAACCAGCTCCAGCCGGTCGCGACGACGAAGTAGGCGACCGCGACCAGCAGCGCCCGTACGAGGCCACCCCCTGAGATTGCGGCAACGGCCAGGATCACCACGGCGAGGATCCCGTGCAGGATCGCCGCTCCACGGTACGCGCGCTGTGGCGTCGGCAGGTCGCTCATTCGATCACCTCGGGGACAGCGGACGCGATCGCCGCGAGAAGCGTGCCGTCGCGGATCGCGGACGCCACACGTTCGATGTCTGCCGACAGCGGCCGATCCTCTCGCACGCGGGAGGACAGCGTCCGGACGAAGGCGCGTGCCGCCCGTACGCCGATGCCGGGCTCGAGCGGTGCGAGAAACTCGACCGCTTGGGCGCCGGCGAGAAGCTCGATCGCGAGCACGCGCTCCGCGTTCGCGACGACCTGCAGCGCCTTGAGCCCTGCGCCGTTGCCCATCGAGACGTGGTCCTCCTGCCCTGCGCTCGTCGGGATCGAGTCCACCGAGCCCGGGTGGCAGAGAGCCTTGTTCTCGGACACGAGCGCAGCGGCGACGTACTGCGGGATCATGAAGCCCGAGTTGAGCCCCTCTTCTCGCGCGACGAGGAACGGTGGTAGGCCGTCGGAGAGGCTCGGGTTGACGAGCCGCTCGGTTCGCCGCTCGCTGATGCTCGCAAGCTCCGCGCACGCGATCGCGATGCAGTCGAGCCCCATGGCGACCGGCTGGCCGTGGAAGTTGCCGTTCGAGACGATGAGCTCCTGGTCGAGGAGGACGAGCGGGTTGTCCGTTGCGGCATTTAGCTCGACGGCGACCGTGCGTCTGACGTGGTCGAGGAGGTCCCTGCTCGCCCCGTGGACCTGCGGCGCGCACCGCAGCGAGTAGGCGTCCTGCACCTTGTCGCACCAGCGGTGGGACTCGACGATCGCGGAGCCCGCGAGCAGTCCGCGCAGCGCGGCGGCGCTCGCACGCTGGCCCGGAAGCGGCCTCGCAGCGTGGATGGCCGGATGAAAGCTCATCGGCGTACCCTGGAGCGCCTCGACGGACATCGCGCACGCGGCGTCCGCCACGCGGGCCAGCCGCCCGGCGCGCACGAGCGCCAGCGCGGCCATCGCGGTCATGAACTGCGTGCCGTTGATGAGCGACAGGCCCTCCTTCGCGGCGAGCGTGATCGGCGCGAGGCCCGCGGCGGTGAGCGCCTCGTCGCCGGTCACGCGACGTCCGTCAACCGTCGCCTCGCCCTCGCCGACGAGAGGTAGAGCGAGATGCGCGAGCGGAGCGAGGTCACCGCTCGCGCCGACCGACCCGCGCGAGGGAACGAACGGCACGATCCCCGCTCGCAGCACGTCGAGGAGCAGCTCGATCGTCTCGACGCGGGCGCCTGAAAATCCCTTCGCGAGGGTGTTGGCGCGAAGCAGCATCGCGGCACGGACGACGTCGTCGGGGTAGGGATCGCCGACGCCGCAGGCGTGGCTCCGAAGCAGCCGTAGCTGGAGCTCCGCAGCCCGCTCTGGAGGAATCGACTCGGACACGAACCGCCCGAACCCCGTGTTGACGCCGTAGGTGTGATCGGCAGCGTGCGTCTCGAGGAATGCCCGCGCCGCGGCCGCACGCTCGCGACCGCTTGCCCCGAGAACGGCGGAGCGCCTGTCGACCGCGACATCCCAGACGTCGTCGATCGAAAGGGCTTCTCCCGTCAGCTCGATTGCGGTCGGCACTGGTAGTCACTGGCGCGGTGCTCGCTCTAGGCGAGCCCGTTTCCAGATCCCCCTTTCGATCCGTGCATGCGGTTTTCCCGCACACGGCTCACCGACGGTCTTCCTGACGCCGCAACGTACCCGTCGACGACACGAACCTCGGATGCCACCCGCAGCGCGTCACCGCTGCACGACCACGACCGAAGTGAGGGCCCTTCGCTCCCGGCGCGTTCTTCTGCACGCCGATCCTCACTACTACGGCCCCCTCGGACTCCCGCTGCCCTCCGCTCGACTTCACCATCGGCTTATACGAGCGGTCTTTGCTGACGAGGCTGGACAGACGGGCCTCCCTTGTTCCGTGACCAGACCGTGCGCGCGTGCCACTTCCCCTACCCCGCGCGGACCCACCCAGCCCAATCCGGAATAAAGGACTGCAGGACGTGGCCTTCGCCGTGACCTGAGCGGCTCGGCTCCCCGATTGTGACTCTGACGAGGCTGCAGTCGCAGCCCACGCGCCTGCTCCCTCCAAGAGGCTCTTGACACCCCGCTCGGCCACGGGGATCCCTCCCCGCAACTGGGGCCTGCTACCGGGCGCTCCGGCGCTTACCCGGACGGGACTCACACCCGCTGGCCCGATCCAGCTTTCAAGGCGCACCACGGCGCGAGTGTAGACCGGTCGCGGCCAGCACGACCGGGGCGCCGTCTCGATGCCTCCCCCCTTGGGGGAGCGAGGCTCCCTGGAGTCACGCTATCGCGGAAGCCGTCACGGGGGTGTGACGGGACCGTGCCGTCTTCGCAACGTTCCGACCCCGCGAGGCGGCGCTCGATACCTCATGCATAGCCGCCGCGGAACGGGGCGGCACGCGGAACGGCGCGGCACTCCGGTACGAAGGCGGGTCGCTCAGCCTGCGAGGTGCCACTCGAGCACGCGATCGGGCTCGAGCCGCTCCAGCCGCAGCGCACGTGCCGCCGCCGCCCGCGCGGCGGTCGTCGGGACGCCACGGGCATCGAGCGGGCTTGCGACTTCCGCCGCGAGCGCGGCGTCCGCCACGCAGCGTGCAGGGATCAGCCCGACGAGCTCGCCGCGCCCCACCTCGGCGCCGCGGGCGGCCGCCTCCTCGACGATCCGCTCCACCATCACATGCGGCGCGGTCGCATCGAGGTCGACGACGTTCGTGGAGACCTGCACCCCGCCGCTCCGGAGAGCGAGCGCGAGCGCCTGCACGCCCGGAAGCCCGCCCGAGGACTCGCGTACGGCGGCGGCGACGGCGCGAGCCGTGTCGAACGTACCCTGCAGCTCGAGGTTGAACGCGACGAGCAGCTTGCGCACGCCGACGAGCACTGCTCCCGCGCCCGGGTCGAGCCTCCTCGGCCCGTAGTCCGGCTCGAGCTCGCCGGCGGCCATGCGCGCCTCGAGCTCCCGAACGCCTCCATGCCGGAAGAAGGCCGGACGCCGTCCGTCGCGGATCTCGCCGTAGAGGAAGACGGGCAGCCCGAGCTCGCTGCCGACCCGTGCTCCGACCGCGTGGGCCAGCTCCGCCGCCCGGCCTTGGTCACCGGCCGCGAGCGGGACGAGGGGCACGACGTCGGCTGCGCCGACCCGCGGGTGGACACCGTCATGGCGTCGAAGGTCGATCGAGCGCCGAGCCGCGTCGATGCCCGCGACGAGCCCGTCCCCGAGGGCGCGTTCGTCGCCGACGATGGTCACCACGGCCCGGTGGTGGTCACCGTCGAGGTGCGTGTCGAGCACGCGTGCCCCGGCACTTGCGAACGCGTCCGCGATCGCGGTCACGACCGACGGGTTGCGACCTTCGGACACGTTCGGCACGGCCTCGAGGAGCGTCACGGCGCATACCCTACGACCGATGCGCGAGCCGACCGCACCCGCGTACTACGACCGCCGCGCGCGCGAGTACGACGACTGGTATCTCGGGCACGGGGCCTGGGTGGAGAGAGACCGCGAGGGCTTCGACGAGGAGCTCGCACGCGTTTGCGAGACCCTCTTCGCGCTGCCGCCCACACGCTCCCTGGACGTCGCCTGCGGCACCGGCTTCCTCACGCGGCACCTCCGCGGCGAGGTCACCGGGCTCGACCAGAGCTCGCGGATGCTCGAGGTGGCGGCGGGCCGCCTGCCCCACGCGACGCTGGTGCAGGGAGACGCTTTCGCGCTCCCGTTCCCCGACGACGCGTTCGATCGCGTCGTCAGCGGCCACTTCTACGGCCACGTCGACGCGCGTGAGCGCGCAGCGTTCCTCCGTGAGGCCCGCCGCGTCGCGCCGGAGCTCGTGCTCGTCGACGCCTCGCGCGAGCACTCGCCGGTCGACGACGAGTGGTCCGAGCGCCGGCTGCTCGACGGCTCGCGCTGGGAGGTCTACAAACGCTACTTCGCGCCCGACCCGCTGCTCGGCGAGCTCGGCGGCGGCGAGGTGCTCCACGCGGGACGGTGGTTCGTCGTCGTGCGCTCGCCCCGGTCGGCCGGGTGAGCCGGGCGCGCTCGGTCGTCGCGCTGCAGCGGCGCAACGCAGCGTGCCGGCGCTGCCTCGAGGCGGGCTACCCGATCGTCCCGCCGCCCGTGTTCGCCGGCCACGTGGGTCAGCGAGCGTACCTCTACGGCCTCGCGCCCGGCCGGGTCGAGGCGGAGACGGGTCTCCCCTGGCAAGGGCGCGCGGGGGCGACGCTACGGCGCTGGCTCCGGCTCGAGGAAAAGGACTTCTTCGAGCGCTTCTACTGCGCGTCGGTGACGCGCTGCTTCCCCGGCCCGAGTCCCGGCGGACGCGGCGACCGCCGGGCCACGCCCGCCGAGGAGGAGCTCTGTGCCTCCTGGCGAGAAGACGAGCTCCGCCTCCTCCGCCCCGCGCTCGTCGTGACGGTCGGGCTCCCCGCCGCGGCGCAACTGCTCGGCGTCCGGCGTCTCGCCGACGCCGTCGGCAAGAGCTATCTGCTCGACGACGCCGTGGCGGTACCGCTTCCCCACCCGTCGGGAGCGAGCGGATGGCTCAACGACGAAACGAACCGCAAGCGGCTCGGCAAGGCGCTCACGCACGTTCGGCGCGAGCTCGAGCGCATCGCTCACCCGCCGCACACGGAGCGTCCCTGATCGTCCGGGAGCGGCCGCACGCACGGCCGGACGTAGACTCAGGGCGTGGAGGGCGAGCACGAGCCCATGGTTCCCTCGCCGGACGCCGCCGGTCCCATCTCTCCACAGGCGCTCCGCGAAACCCGTCTCACGCCGGCCGAGGCGGTCGCGCAAATGCGCATCCGCCTGCCCGACCGGGGCAACCGCAGGCTCCGGCGCGTGCTCGAGCGCGCGAACGCGGACCGGGAGCTCAAGGGCTGGTGGCACGTGTCGAACGTGAACGCGATCGTCCGGTTGGAGATCAACGACCACTCCTGGGTGCACGTGCAGATCGTCTCCAACATCGCCCTCAAGCTCCTGCGTCAGCTCACCAAGCACCACGTCGAGCCCTCGCTCGTTCGCGACTACGCGATGACGAACGAGGACGCCGAGGTCGTCGTCGTGCTCGCGGCGTTCACCCATGACGTCGGGATGTCCGTGCATCGCAGAAGCCACGAGGACTGGAGCCTCTTCCTCGCCGAGCCTAAGCTCCGGGAGTTGCTCGAGGGGATCTACGAGGAGCCCGAGCGCACCGTCGTCGTCTCCGAGGTGCTCCAGGCGATCACGAGTCACCGCGCGGACGGCGAGCCGCTCTCGCTGGAGGCGGGGATCCTCCGTGTCGCCGACGCGCTCGACATGGCGAAGGGCCGCTCGCGCATCCCGTTCGAGAAGGGACAGGTGACGATGCACTCGCTCTCCGCGGCGGCCGTGGAGGAGGTCGTGATCGGCGACGGCGAGACAAAGCCCGTCCGTATCGAGATCGTGATGAACAACTCCTCCGGTCTGTTCCAGGTCGACGGCCTCCTGAAGGCGAAGCTCCGCGGCTCGGGGCTCGAGCCGCACGTCGAGGTGATCGCCCACATCGACACCGAGGCGGAGAAGCGGCTCGTTCCGGAGTACCGGCTCGAGATCTGAGCGCCGTCGTCGCGCGGGTACAATCCGGCCACGCCCTGCGGGATCGTCTAATGGTAGGACGCCGGATTCTGGCTCCGGAAGTTGGGGTTCGAGTCCCTGTCCCGCAGCCTCCGAAACGCCCCGGTACCGGGGCGTTTCGCGTTCTGGGAACCGAAAACGCTTGTGACAACCCCTGTGAAGGTTTCGTAAGCGATCCGAGCATGCTTGTGCGCCCTCGCTAGCCTCGCTCGATTGCTACGAACGGCGGCGCCGGGCCTCCCCCCGCGTGGGGCCCCACTGCGGCGCGCGCCATCGACCATGTCCCCGACGCGGAGGTTCCTCCTGAAAGCCCTCCTCACGGGCCTGTGCGCCCTCGTTCTGCTGGTCACGCCGGCCGCTGCCCAGGCACGCTCGTCCGCCGAGCTCGGCGCTCAGCTGGCCCGCCATGTCGCAGCCATGAAGAAGTCGACCTCCGTCATCCGCTTCTTCGACACACACCGCTGGCTCCTCTCCGACCCACGCTTCGAGAAGGAGGCGGCGCTCCGGCTCGGGATCGCCCGCCGGACACTCGCCGCCAGCCGCGCCACGGCCGCGCGCGCTCGCGCCGAGCTCGCACGCCGTCGCGAGGCAGCAGAGCAGCGACGACAGCTCGCCTCGCTCGCGCGATCGCCCAGGAAGGCCATCTGCCACGTCTTCGGCTCCTACTGCGGCCAGGCGCTCCGGGTCGCACGCTGCGAATCCGGCTACAGCGTCAACGCCCGGAACGGCCAGTACCGCGGTCTCTTCCAGATGGGCTCGAGCGAGCGCCAGATCTTCGGCCACGGCGCTGGTGCCCTCGAGCAGGCACAGGCGGCCTACCGCTACTTCGTCCGCTCGGGCCGCGACTGGAGCCCGTGGTCGTGCAAGCCCTGGTACTGATCCGCGAAGACGATTCGTGCGCAAAGTGCGGGACCCGGCCGCCGGGCCGGGTTCCCACGGCGCGCGATCGCTGGTAGAGAACGGGCGTGCCCTTCTGGCGGAAGCCCGACCGCCTGAGGCCTCTCGACGAGGCAGCCGCCTACGCGCGCTGCCACGGCGACCGCGACGACTCCGTCCGCGTCGTCAAGCTTCCCCCGCGCCGTGCCCGCTATGACCTGCTTGCCACCGGCGAGGAGATCAGGCGGCGGTTCGAGGAGCGGATCGACGGCCGCGACCCGGACCCTCCGCTCAACCCGGCCACGCTGACGCCGTCGGTCAGCAGCTGAGCTCGCGCAGTCGGCGAAGCGCGTCGGCGGAGGCGCGGGAGCGGTTCGCTACACTGCCCGTTCGCCACGGCCCATTCGTCTAGTGGCCTAGGACACCGCCCTCTCACGGCGGCGGCACGGGTTCGAATCCCGTATGGGCCTTGGGGCTCTACAGCTTGGCACAACCGCAAACCCCGCTCTCATGCGGGGTTTGGCGTAGTTGCCGGGCTCCTTCGCCGTCTCGGCGCTTGCGCGTCGGCGCGCGGGCTCGCGCCGCCGCGTGCGTCTCTTGCTCCGGCGTCTAGGCGACACCTGCCTGGGTCCTGCACCACGTCTCGCAGTCCATGAGACGCGCTCGCACCTCGTCGAAGCGCCACGGCGCCCCGTCCAGCGTCCTCAGCACCGCAACGCGCTCGTGGAACGTGAGGGCGACGATCTCGGAGCTGAAGAACAGCGCCCGCTCGAGCTTCTCCCTGAGCGGCTTGTCCACGAGCGCGGCGAGGTCACGGATGACCCGCTCGTCGAGCGATACACCTTCCAACACCATTGGCGGCCCCCTCTGTCGTGGTGTTGCTGGATCCTCGGTGGGTCGGACGCGAGGCTTGCGCGCTTGAGTCGCTCGTTCGAGGGAGCGGCTCCTCAGCGCCGGTGCTCAGCCGGGGTAGCCGACGGCGCGCTTGACCCTCGTGGCGCGCTCGCGCCCGAGTCGCTCGCGAATCTTCCGCTCCCGCTCGGCCTGGTAGGCCTGCTCCCTGGTGGGCTCGTGCTCGAGCTCGCGGCGGTACAGATGCGGGCCTGCGTGTCCCTTGGGCAGGACACAGCGGCCGTCGAGGTCGAGCCACGTGCCCGGGTACATCGCGTCGCACGTCCGGTCGTGGTGCGCGATCCGGTCGTGCACGGACTTGTACCGGCGGGCGCCGTCGAGCCACGACGGCGCCGGGACGGCCGCGGGACCTCGTTGCACGCTCATGACCATGCTCGGTAGCTCCTCACCAAAACGCTGCCTCGCGTGCCGCGACGGCGCATCCGCGAGGCCACTGAGGGCACTTGCACGGTTCTACCGAGCCCCGACCGCCCCCGGTTGCGCGCGGGCGCCGCGTCCGTCAGGCTCGCCCCGCCGGTCCCGCCTCGACCGACGGCACGGAGGGCGGGGCCGGCGCGCCGCTCCGTAGATTGCTGCAGCACTGCTCAGCGGGCGCCCCGATGCCGGGCGGGCACCGCCACGTCGATCCTTCGCCCGAGCACGGGTCGGCGAACGACGGCCCGGGCGCCGACCGTGCGTGCCGCGAGGCTCGCCCGCGGTCGGATCTGGAATCATCAGGCGGAGACGAAGGAGGCGGAGAGATGGCCGTTTCGGACCTCACGAAGGCACTCGACGACGCCGGCGTCCGGTACGAGCTCCTGCACCACGGGCACACCGAGGACGCCGCCGCAGAGGCGCAGGCGCTCGGGCTCGCCCCGGCCGACGTCGCGAAGACGCTGATCGCGCGTACCCCTGATGGGCACCTGAGGGCGCTCGTCCCGGCATCGGAGCGGATCGACATGCGGAAGCTCCGAGACGCCGTCGGCGGGTCGAAGGACGAGGTGCAGCTGGCGACCGAGGATGAGATGGCGCGGGACTACCCGGAGTTCGCGCTCGGCGCGGTGCCGCCCATCGGTGGCGCCCACCCCGACCCGGTGATCCTCGACCAGAAGCTCGCGGGCCGCGAGTGGCTCGTCTTCGAGGCGGGCTCGCACGCCGACTCGGTGCGCGTCCGCACCGAAGACCTCATCCGGCTCACGAGCGCGCAAACCGCTGACCTCTGCCAGGACTGACGCACCCAGGCGCTGCGCCTGCGAAAGCGGGCGCAGCGCGCGATCCGCGCGTCGTCGCCGGCACGCTCACCCCGCCGTCACGACCTGCGTCCGGGTTCTCGCGCCGTTCGCTTGATAAAAAACCGACCGGTTGGTATCTTATCTCGAGCGCGTCCATGCCAGGAGAGGAGACGACGATGAGGACCACACTCGACGAGACAGCCGCCCCTTCCGTCACGGACGGCGACATCACCGTCGCGAGCCTCGAGGAGAGCGATCTCGCGGCGGCCGACGCCGTCCTTCGCCTCGCGTTCGGCACGGCGCTCGGGCTCCCCGAGCCCCAGCGCTTCGCGGAGGGCACGGAGCTCGTGCGAACGCGCTTCCGGGCCGACCCGGCCCGCGCCTTCAAGGCCGAGGCAGGCAGCGAGCTCGTCGGCTGCGTCTTCGTCAGCCGCTGGGGGAGCTATTCCCTCTTCGGGCCACTCGCCGTCCGCCCCGACTACTGGGACCGCGGCGTCGGGCGGCTTCTCTGGGAGGCCTGCCTACCACCGCTCGAACGCTGGCGCGCCGCCCACACAGCCCTGTTCACGCGAGCGGAGCCGAAGAACGTGCACCTCTACCAGAAGCTCGGTTTCTGGCCCGGGTCGCTTACCGCCCTCACCGGCAAGCAGCTCGACGTCGTCCCGAGCCCGGTCGTCTCGCACCCCTTCTCGGAGCTGCCCGCGGGTGCACGAGAAGGCGCCCTCGCCGACTGCCGACTGCTCACCGATGCGCTCTACCCGGGCCTCGATCTCGAGCAGGAGATCCGTTCCGTGGACCTGCAGGCGCTCGGCGACACGATCCTCCTCGACGACGAGGGTGGCATCTGCGGCTTCGCCGTCTGCCACGCGGGCGCCGGCTCCGAGGCCGGGCCGGGCGCCTGCTACCTCAAGTTCGCGACCGTCCGGCACGGAGAGGGGACTCCGCAGCGCTTCGAGCGCCTGCTCGACGCCTGCGAAGGCTACGCGGCCGCGCGCGGGCTGACGCGCCTCCTCGCCGGCGTCAACACGGGGCGCCACGAGGCCTATCGCAGCCTGCTCGACCGCGGCCACCGCGCGTTCGCATTCGGCGTCGCCATGCACAGGCCCAACGAGCCCGGCTACGACCGGCCCGGCGTCTACACCGTCGACGACGGGCGCTGAGTCAGGCACGGCCCGCCGGGCCGGAGACGAGACCGTCGATGCGCTACTAGCTTTTCCGCTTCGTCCACGTCGTCGGCGCGATCCTGTGAGGAACCGGTGACCTCAACGGGCGGTCCAGCCGCCGTCCAGCACGAGCGGGGCGCCGGTGTGGAGCACACCACCGGGGCCGAGGAGGTACGCGACCGCGTCCGCGACCTCGGCCGGCTCGAGCATCCGCTTGAGCGCCTGCGGGGCGAGGAGGACGTCCTCGAGCACGCGCTCCTCGGGCATCCCGTGGGCGCGCGCCTGGTCGGCGATCTGCTCCTCGACCAGCGGCGTCCGGACGTAGCCGGGACAGACGGCGCTCGCGCGGATCCCGACGGCTGCGCCCTCGAGCGCGAGCGTCTTCACGAGCCCCATCACGCCGTGCTTCGCCGAGACGTAGCCCGCCTTGAACGGCGACGCGACGAGGCCGTGCACGGACGCCACCACCACGATCCGGCCGTTGCCCGAGTCGCGCAGCGCCGGCCAGGCGTAGCGGGAGAGCAGGAACGGGCTCGTGAGCAGGAGCGCGAGAAGCGCGTCCCAGCGATCCTCGTCGAACGACTCCACGGGCGAGACGTGCTGGAAGCCGGCGTTCGGGATCACCGCGTCGAGACGGCCAAAGCGCGCGAGCGCGGCGTCGACCGCCCCCCGGTTGCCCTCGCGGGTCGTCAGATCGGCGACGAGCGGGTCGCCGGGCCCGTCCTCTGCCGGCGCGATGTCGACCGCGAGCACGTCCCAGCCGTCTGCGACGAGCCGCTCCGCGATCGCACGCCCGATCCCGCTCGCGGCGCCGGTGACGAGGGCGGCCTCCGCCACGTCAGGGGCCGCCGCGGACGTACACGACCTGGCCCGAGACGTACGCCGCGTCGTCCGAGCAGAGAAACGCGATCACGCCCGCCACGTCGTCGGGCTGGCCGATCCGCTGGAGGGGGACCTGCGCAGCGACCGCGGCCTCGAAGTCCTCGAACGAGACCCCGAGCCGGTCGGCGGTCTGCTGCGTCATCGCGGTCTGGATGAATCCCGGCGCGACACAGTTGACCCGCACCCCGAAGCGTCCGAGCTCGATCGCGAGCGTCTTCGTCAGCCCCTGGATCCCGGCCTTCGCCGCCGAGTAGTTCGCCTGGCCCCGGTTGCCGAGCGCCGAGGTCGACGAGATGAGCACCATCGCGCCGCCCCCTGCCCCGTCATCTGCGCCTGTGCGGCCTGGGCGGCGAGAAACGAGCCGCGCAGGTGGGTGGCGATGACCGCGTCCCAGTCGTCGTCCGTCAGCTTGTGGACGAGGTTGTCGCGGATGATCCCCGCGCAGGTGACGAGCACGTCGAGCCGTCCCGTCTCCGTCGCCGCCGCCACCGCCCCCTCGACGTCGGCGCGCGAGGTGACGTCGCAGCGGACGGCGCGCCCGCCGATCCGCTCGGCCGTCTCGGTCGCGGCGGCCTCGTCGAAGTCCGCGACGACGACGTGCGCGCCCTCGGAGGCGAGCCGCTCCGCCGTCGCCGCGCCGATTCCCTTCGCACCGCCCGTGACGAGTGCGGTCTGCCCCTCGAAACGCCTCACCGGATCATCCTCAGGACGAGCTCGGCAACGCAGACCGGCTTCTCGCCACCGTCGCGCTCGACGGTCGCGAGGACGACGCCCTGCTCGCCGCCCGGGACCTCCTCGACCGACTGCACCGTGAAGCGGGCGCGGATGCGAGAGCCGGACGGGACCGGCGCCGGGAAGCGCACCCTGTTGACGCCGTAGTTGACGCCCATCCGGTACCCCGTGAGACCGAGCGTCTTCGTCATCAGCGGGATGCACAGCGAGAGCGTCAGGAAGCCGTGCGCGATCGTCGTCCCGAACGGGCCCTCGGCGGCGCGAACGGGGTCGGTGTGGATCCACTGGGGGTCGTCCGTCGCCCGCGCGAACTCGTCGATCCGCTCCTGGGTCACCTCGAACCACTCGGTCGGGCCGAGCTCCTTGCCGAGCAGCTCCGGAAATGCGCTCATCGATCCACTGCTCCTCTTCGTTTCGACTCGGTTAGTCCGCGCCGCCGGGCGCGGTCCCCCAGCGTATGACGCTCGCCGCCCACGTGTAGCCGGTACCCGCGGCGAGCAGGAGGACGAGATCTCCGTCACGCACGTCGCCGTCCCGCACTGCGCGGTCGAGCGCGAGCAGCGGGTCGACGCCGCTCATGTGGCCGGTGTCGTCGAGGTAGGCCGCGCGCTCGAGCGGGACCCCGAGCGTGTCCGCGATCGCCTCGTGCATCGAGCGCTTCATGTGGATCCCGCACAGGTACGAGACGTCCGCGAGCCTGGCGCTGCTCCGGGCGAGCGCCCCTTCCGCCGCGGCGACAAGTTCGGCAGCGAGACCTCGCCGAGCCCGCCCTTCATCTGCGCGAAGTCGGCGACGTCGAGGAAGTGCCGGCGACCGTCGACGGTCGCGTGCGAGGCGGGCTCGCTGCCGCCCGCCGGCACCTTCACCTGGAGCGAGAACGATCCGTTGGTGATCGCATGTGACCCGAGCAGGAGGTTCCGACCTGCGCCCGCCTCCAGCAGGCCCGCCACGGCACCGTCGCCGAAGTTGAACATGAAGCGCGAGCGCTCGTTCGCGTAGTCCAGGAGGTAGGACTCCTGGGCCGCCGCCACCAGCAGGACATTTCGTAGCTCTGGCTCGGCGGTGAGGAAGGCCTTGCCGAGCCCGAGTTCCAGATCGAGCCGTAGTAGACGAGCGCGCCGATGGTGGACGGGTCGAGGTCCTGCTCGTCGAGCAGCCGCGCGGCCGCCGCCACGGCGAGGTCGGAGACGTGCTCGTCCGGGGCGGCGACGTGCTTGCCGCACGGGCCGAACTTCTCGACGAGGACGCTCGCCGGGATCCCGCTCGCCGCTGCGACCTCCGCGGCGGTCATGACGCGCTCGGGAAGGTAGTGGGCGGTGGCAACGAGCCCGACGCGGCTCATCGCCCGCCGTCCGGAGACCCGAGCGTTCGGGCGATGATCCGTCCGAGCTCGTCGAGCATCTCGGCTGAGAGCTCGTCGCGGCCGGCCCACAGGATCCAGCGCATCCCGACGAGCTCGCCGATCCCCATCAGCGCCCACGCGAGCAACTCCGGGTCGCCCTCGGCGATCTCGCCGGACTCCATCGCCTGGCGCAGGCCGGAGACGTACCCGCTCGTCAAGCGGTCGTAGTGGAGCTGGAGCGTCTCCGGCGAGACGAACTCGGCCTGCCGGATGATCCGGTAGAGCGCCGGGTGCTCCGCGGTGAAGCGGAAGAACGCCGCAAGCCCGAGCCGCTCCTTCTCCGCGCGCGTCTCTCCCTGCGAGGCGGCCTCGGTCATCGCCTGGCGGACGCGGTGGTTCAGGTCGACCACGAGCTCGTCGAAGACGTCCTTCTTGCTCGCGAAGTAGAGGTAGAAGGTCCCCTGCCCCACGCCGGCCGCCTCGATGATCTTCACGATCGAGGCGTCGTGGTAGCCGAGCTCCGCGAACACCGCCTCGGCCGCCTCGAGCAGCTTCCGGCGCGTCCGCTCGCCCCGCTTCGAGAGCGGCCGCCCGTCGGCGCTCCTGACCGCCTCGGAGCTCACCGTGATGCCCCCGCGGCCGCCGCACGCAGATCGTCCTTCAGCACCTTCCCCATCGAGGAGCGCGGCAGCGCGGCGACGACCGTGAAGGCCTTCGGCACCTTGAACCGCGCCAGCCGGCCGCGGCAGTGCGCGCGCAGGTCGTCGCCGGTCGCGGTCGCGCCGTCGCGGAGCACGACGAAGGCGGCGCACGCCTCGCCGAAGCGCTCGTCCGGGACGCCGACCACGGCGGCCTCGACCACGTCCGGGTGCGCGTGGAGGACGTCCTCGATCTCGGCCGGGTAGACGTTCTCGCCGCCCGAGATGACCAGCTCCTTGATCCTCCCGGCGATCCGGTAGAAGCCCTCCTCGGCGCGCTCGGCGACGTCGCCGGTCGAGAGCCAGCCGCCCGCGAACGCGGCGGCGGTCGCCTCCTCGTTGTGCCAGTAGCCTGCGAAGACGTTCGGTCCGCGCACGACGAGCTCGCCGGTTGCCGCGCCGTCGAGCAGCTCGCCGCTGTCGGCGTCGCGGAGTGCGACGTCGACGTGTGGATAGGGCTTGCCGGCGAAGCCGAGCTTTCGCTTCGCCTCCTCGGGCGGCAGGCAGAGGACGTTCGGCGCGGCCTCCGTGAGCCCCCGCTGCGAGCTTGTACCACCGCTGCATGCTGCCCTCCGCCCTCCTCGGGCCTACTGCCGGCGTGGCGGCCAGAGACTGAGACGCCGCGCGGTCGGCGCGGTTGGCCTGCGCGCCGGCCTCAGCGCGCGACGAGCTCGGCGACGAGCGGCGCGGTGTCGAGCGGGTCGAAGCCGATCCGCGCGGCGATCTCCTCGCTCGTCGGGCGGGTGCCCTCGCGGAAGAGCTCGCGCAGGGTCGCCCCGGTCTCCGGCCGCCGCCACCAGTCCTCGCCGACCGCGCGCCGCAGGTGGGCGCGCAGCTGGGCGGCCCGGACCCAGGCCCGGAGGTAGTCGGCCGAGTAGAAGCCGGCGTCCATGTCGGAGAGGTGGCTCGACGCCGGGTAGCGGATCCCGGTCGCCGCCGTGAGCCGCTCCTCGTAGCCCTCGGGCGTGCCGCCGTCCGACGGGAAGCGCGTCCAGAAGTCGATCTCGTAGCCGAGCTTGGCGGAGTAGCGGCGGAAGAGCAGCGTGTTCGAGAACCGGGCCGCGTCGGCGTTCTCGCGCGCCCCTTCGTCGGAGAGGCCGAAGTGCTCGGCGTGCCAGCCGGGCTCGCTCGAGATCGAGTCGAGCAGGAACGAGTAGATCTCGGTGAGCGCGTGGTCGCGCGCGAGCCGCCGGAAGGCGAGCGGCAGGCCCGGGTCGCAACCGGCGTAGTGGAGCGCGTGGCCGGCCTCGTGGAGGAACGCCTCGTAGTCGTGCAGGCCGCCCTGCGCGCGCGTGATCAGGTGGACGACGCGCGGCGGGTCGGCGGCGATCACGCACGCACGCGGCGACTTCTGCGGCCGGTCCTCGAGATCGGGCCGGATGCCCTGCTCGGACTCGAGGTCGAAGCCGAGGGCATGGAGTGTCGCGAGGCAGATCGGGACGCAACGCTCCTTCGTGTAGGTCGCCTCGAGCGGGGAAAGCCTCCTGATCCACGGCACGTGCACGCTCAGCGGGGTCTCCTCGCGCTCGGGACCGAGCAGCTGCTCGAGCCAGCGTTCTCGCTGGAGGGTGAACGCGGGCGTGCTCTCGACCCGCGCCGTGGCGACCGCGTCGAGGATCGGGCGCAGCGCCACGGCCTTCTCGGACTCGTTGCGTGCGACCGGGTCGGCGATGCCGGTGATCTCGGTCTCGAGCTCGTTTCGCGCGGCCAGGAGCGCGCGGCGCTCGTCGTTGAAGGACGCCGAGGCCTCGAGCACCGCCCGTCCGAGCGTGTCGCGGTCGGCGTATGCCGGCTCGACCGCGAGCCGGGCCTGCGCCGAGCGGAGCGGCAGCTCTTCGCCGTCCCAGGGGACGCGCGCGGCGAGAAGCGCGTTCTCGAGGGCGTCCTCCCGCTCGGCGAGCTCACGGTCGACGAGCCCCTCCTGGCAGGTGAGCCGCAGGCGCGCGATCTCCTCCACGGCGTCTCCGGTGACGGCGTCCTCGCGCTCATGGAGCACGGCGAGCTGCTCGCGCGTGAAGAGGTCCGCGTACCGCGCGACGATCGCTGCCTGCTCGGAGGCCTCCTTCTCGCCCACCCGTACGGCGCGGGCCTCCTCCGAGCGCTCCTGGAGGTAGGCATCGAGCCGCTCGGCGTACCCTGCGACATCGAGGGCGCTCACGCTGCGAGCTCCACGCCGTGGCGGATCCGCGCGAGCGACGTCTCCCGGCCGAGCAGCTCGAGCGACTCGTAGAGGCCCGGCGACACGCGCGAGCCTGTGACCGCTACCCGGATCGGGGCGAAGACCTTCCGCGGCTTCTGGCCGAGCTCCTCGCAGAGCTGTCTGAGCGCGGTCTCGATCGCCTGCGCCGACCACGGCTCGACGCCGGCGAGCGAGCGCTCCGCGGCCTCGAGGAGCGGTGCGTCGAGCTCGGCCGGGTCGGGGGCGACGTCTCCGAAGAGGAAGCCGGTGAACGCCGGAATCTCGCCGAGCTTCCCCACCTTCTCCTGGACGAGCGGCGCCATCGCGCGAACGCGGGCCTCCGGCCAGTCGCTCCCGCGCTCGCGGAGGTACGTCACGACCTCGTCGGCATACGCCTCGGGAGAGAGCTCGCGGAGATAGACGCCGTTCATCCAGTCGAGCTTCGCATAGTCGAACGTCCCCGGGCTCGCGCTCACGGCCTCGAGCGTGAACCGCTCGACGATCTCGGCCCGCGGCATGATCGTCGTCTCGCCGTCGGGAGCCCACCCGATCAGGGCGAGGAAGTTGACGAGGGCATCGGGGAGGTATCCGGCGACGCGGAACTCGTCGACCGAGACCGCGCCGTGCCGCTTGGAGAGCTTCTTCCCATCGGTGCCGAGGATGTTCGCGATGTGCGCGTACACCGGCGGCTCGTGCCCGAGCGCGCGGAGGATCTGGAGCTGCTTCGGGGTGTTCGAGATGTGGTCGTCCCCGCGGATCACGTGGGTGATCGCGTCGTCCATGTCCTCGACGGGCGAGGCGAAGTTGTACGTCGGGCGCCCGTCGGAGCGGACGATGACCACGTCCTCGAGCTGCTCGTTCGGGAACTCGATGCGTCCGCGCACCACGTCGTCCCAGCCGGTGACGCCCTCGTCCGGCATGTGGAACCGGATCGCACCCTCGTCCTCGTAGGCCTCGCCTCGTTCGACGAGGCGCGCGGCAAGCTCGCGGCAGCGGTCCATCGCGTCGAGCTGGAACGTCACCGGCCCGTCCCAGTCGATGCCGAGCCACGCGAGCGAGCGCTGGATCTGCTGGGTCGCCTCCCGCACCTCTCGACTCGTGTCGGTGTTCTCGATCCGCAACAGGCACGCACCTTCGCGCCCGCGTGCATAGAGCCAGTTGAACAGGAAGGTATGCACGCCGCCGATGTGGAGCAGACCGGTCGGGGACGGAGCCATGCGGACGCGGACGCTCATCGCGCGAGGATGCTACGTGGGCACAGCCGTCGGAGCGAAAGCAGGTCGCCGGATCGCCCATACCGACGGCAGCGCGAGGATCGCCGCCCATGACGACCACATCACGGCAAGCGCGATCCAGAGCGTCTCGACGATCCCCACGGCATCCGCCAGCGGCCCGACGAGCGCCATTCCGAGCGGCATCAGGACGAACGAGCCGAGCGTGTCGTACGACGCGACTCGCGACTGTGCGCGCTCCGGTACCTGTTGCTGGAAGACCGTGAACCAGAGGGTCAGGTGGACCGCGACGCCCGCCCCGCCGACGAGGGCCGCGGCCGCGATGACCGCCGTCGGCGCGCCCAGCGCAAGCGACAGCGTCTGCAGCGAGAGCAGCATGGCGGCAACGGTGCAGGCGACGAGCGGGCGCCGGGGGCGAAGGCGCATCGCGACCACGCCTCCGACGACGGCACCGGCGCCGCCCGCGGTGAGGATCACCGCCCACGGTCCGGCGCCTCCGAGCCGCTCGTCGGCGACGGCTGGCCCGAGGACGATCCACCCGGCGAACGCGAGATTCCCGATCCCGAAGAGGACGACCGATGCCCACAGCCACGTCCGCGACGTGAACTCCTGCCAGCCCTCCCGCAGCTCGGCCACGAATCCCGGCGCATCCGCCGTCTCGCGCGGTGTCGCGCGGATGCGGCGGAGGAGCTCGGCGCAGACGAGGAAGCTCGCCGCGTCGATCGCGAGCGCGATGCCGGGACTGCCGGCGACGACGATCGCCCCGCCCACCGCAGGCCCGAGCACGCCGACGATGTTTCGCGTCAGGCCCTGGAGCGCGTTCGCCTGCTGCAGGCGGTCGGGGCTCACGGTCTGGGGAACGAGCCCGACCTCGGCCGGAATCACGAGCCCGAGCCCGAGCCCGTAGACGGCCTGCAGCGCGACGATCGCAACGACGCCGCCGACACCTGCCAGGACGCACGCCGCCGTCGCCGCCTGGGCCGCGGCCTGGATCAGCGACGCGCCGACGAGCACCAGGTTGCGCGGCAGGCGGTCGGAGAGGACGCCGCCCGCGACGACGACCAGCGCCTGCACGCCCTGCCTGACCGCGAACACGATGCCGAGCGCGGTCGCGGACGCGATGTCGAGGACGGCGAACGCGAGCGCGATGCCGGCGAGCCGGTCGCCGACCGTCGTGACCATCGTCCCGGTAAAGAGCAGGCGGAAGTCGCGCTCTTGCAGGGCACCCAGCCGCTCTCGGAGGGGCATCGCCATGTGGGCCGAGCGTAGTCACACCACCCCCGAGCACCGTCCAGAGCAGCCACTCGACCGAGGACGGTGTCAGACACCGTTTCCCCGACCACTCTCCCAGAGCGGCCACTCGACCGAGGACGGTGTCAGACACCGTTTCCCCGACCACTCTCCAGAGCGGCCACTCGACCGAGGTCGGTGTCAGACACCGTTTCCTGTCAAGAGGAAATCGTGCCGAATGTGCGCCGATCGCTCCACATGCTACGAGGCGTTCCGCGCCGGCCGGCGCGTCGGCCCCGGGGTAGCGTTGCCGCGTGCTGTACGGCGCCCACGTCTCCGCCTCGGGCGGCATCTCGACCGCGATCGATCGGGCCGAGGAGCTCGGCTGCGACGCCGTCCAGGTCTTCACCCAGAGCCCGAGGATGTGGAAGCCGACCGCCCACACGGAGGAGCAGCTGACTCGGTTCCGCGAGCGCCGGCACGAGGCGGGCATCGAGTACGTCGCGTGCCATGCCCTCTATCTCGTCAACCTCGCGAGCCCCGACCCCGAGATCCACGCCAAGTCCGTCGCGGCGATGCGCGCGTCGCTCGAGACAGCGGCGGCGATCGAGGCCGAAGGCGTCGTCTTCCACGTCGGGTCGCACCTCGGTCGCGGACTCGAGCCGGGGCTCGCGCTCGTCGTGCCCGCACTCGCCGAGCTCCTCGAGCTGACCGGCGACCGCCTCTGGCTCCTGCTCGAGAACTCTGCGGGAGCAGGCGGTACCATCGGGCGCTCGCTCGACGAGCTCGCGACGATCGTCGACCGCCTCGACGGGCACCCGCGGCTCGGGATCTGTATCGACTCGTGCCACTGGTGGGTGTCCGGCATCGACGTCACCGACCGCGCCACGCTCGACACGGCCGTCGAGGACCTCGACCGGCGCATCGGCCTCGACCGGCTGCGCTGCCTGCACGTCAACGACGCCGAGGTCGGGCTCGGCACCAACCGCGACCGGCACGCGTCGCTGCGGGCGGGGACGATCGGAGAGGGTCTCGCGACGTTTCTCGCGCACCCGGCGTTCCAGGGGCTCCCGGCCATCCTCGAGACGGCCGGCCCGGACGGGACGTATGCCGGCGAGCTGCGGATCCTCCGCGACCTGCGCGCGCGCGGCCGCGGCCCGGGTTGAGCCAGAGGCTCAGTCCGCGATCTGGGCGAACACCCGGAAGCTCGGGCGCTCGAGCGGGAGCTCGTAGAACTCCGGGTTCCGGCAGCCGAGCTCGTCGAGCCGGTGCTCGTAGCACGGCGAGATGTCCGAGTGGCACATCGGGAGCGGTGTCCGCCGCGCCTTCACCGCGCCGAAGCCGCCGCGGCGGCCCTCGAGCTCGCTCAGCGCGTCGACGTCGATCTCCACCTCGAACACCTTCTGCAGGCACCCCATGAACGTGTGCCCCCAGGCCTCGTAGGCGTAGACGAACGGGCAGTTCCGCGCGATGCACGCTCCCGGGTACACGACGCGGTCGCAGTGCACCTCACAGCGACGGCACTCGAGCTCGTCCTGAGGGCGGAGCGGGATCTCCGGAGGCGCCTCGGTGACGGGAGCGACGTCGCTCATGGTCGGATGGTGGCAAGGTCCGGCGGGCTCGCGCAAGACTTGACGCGGGCCGCCGAAACGGGTAGGCGCCGGCCGGTGTGTCGCCAGCTGACACGACGCCGTGCGAACTAGGGTTCCCGCTCTCGTGGTCCGTCGCGTCCTCTTCCTCGGCCTCGTGCTCGGGCCGCTCACGATCCTCCTGCACTACGCGACGGGCATCGGCGCGACCGCCGAGTTCGTGCTCGCGGCCGCGTCGCTCGTCCCGCTCGCCTGGCTGATCGGAGAGGCGACCGAGCATGCCGCGGAACACACCGGCCCCGGGATCGGCGGCTTCCTCAACGCGACGTTCGGGAACGCACCGGAGTTGATCATCGCCCTGATCGCCGTGCGGGAGGGCCTGACGGAGGTCGTCCGCGGCTCGCTCACCGGATCGGTCGTCGGGAACCTGCTGCTCGTTCTCGGCTTCTCGCTGATCGCCGGGCCGCGGGACACCCTCGACCGGACGTCGAGCTTCCTCTCGTTCGGGACGATCGGCCTCGCAGTCCTCCTCTTCCTCGTGCCGTCGATCCCCTCGTGGGAGGGCGACCCCGATCGCCACGCGGTCGCGCAGCTCTCGGTGCCCGTCGCGATCGCGCTGCTCGCCGTCTACAGCGTGGTGACGGCCTACTCCCTCCGCCGTCATCGAGGGCTGCACGTGTCGAGCGACGAGACGATCGAGGGATGGACGCTCACCCAGGCGCTCACGGTGCTCGGTGCTGCGACCATCGTGACGGCTCTCGTCGCCGAGATCCTCGTCGGCTCGCTCGAGGACTTCGCGGACAAGGTCGGGCTCTCCGACTTCTTCGTGGCCGCGGTGATCGTTGCGATCGTCGGGAACGCGGCCGAGCACGGCGGTGCGGTCGTCGTCGCCCGGCGGGGCAAGGTGAGACTGGCCGCCGAGATCGCGCTTGCCTCGGCAGCGCAGGTGGCGGTCTTCCTGATCCCGGCTGTCGCCCTCCTCTCATGGCTGATCGAGCCGCTCTCGCTGGGCTTCCGGCAGGTCGAGATCGCGGCCCTGGCCGGCGGCCTCACCGTGACCTCCCTCACGCTCGCGGGCGGACATGCGTCGAAGGCCCGCGGAGTCGTGCTGCTCGTCGCGTACGCCGCCATCGCGGTCGCCTTCTATGCGGCCGGCGACCGGGGCGATCATCCGGAGGCGTCGCGTGCGAATGCGACCGGCGCCCTCGTGAGCGGGTACGTCGCGACGTAGAGCTTCTCCGGCGCGCCGCCGCCGTCGCGGGCCACCCGGAGCAGCTCGCCGAGCTCGCGGCCCTCCACGATCCGCCAGCGGTCATCGCCCTCGGGCTCGAGCCACGACACGCTCCGCCCCGGCGGCCCGTCCACGAGCTCGAGGCGCAGGCGCCCGCCGCTCCAGGAGAGGACGAGCTCCGAGCCCTCCGACCACCAGTGGCCGAGCAGCGGAGCGACCTCTTCCGGGGCTCCGCCGTCGGGACGCCAGAGCGCGGGCGCGCGGGGCAGCTCTTCCAGCACGGCCTCCGCGAGGTCGAGCGCGAGCGCCTCGGGGCGGGCGCCTGCACCGGTGTTGCAGAGGACGACCGCGCCGGTTCGCTCGGGCCGGTGGACACAGACCGCGGCGAGGAAGCCGGGCATTGCGCCGCCGTGGCCGACGAAGACGCGCTCGCCGCGCCGGTACAGCTCGAGCCCGTGGCCCCATCCCAGCGACCACTTCGCCTGATCGACCATCGTCCTCGCGCGCGCCATCTCGTCGAGCGTCGCCGCGGCCAGGACGCCGTCTCGCCCGGTCGCGAGAAAGTCCGCCCAGCGGGCGAGATCGTCGACGGTCGACCAGAGCCAGCCCATCGCCGCGATCGGCCCCTCCGCACGCGGGTCGGCCTCGACCGTGACGCGGTCCGAGTACGGGTCGACGTAGTACCCGGTCGCTCGCGGCGGCGGCGGATCGAAGCCCGTACGGGCGAGCCCGAGGGGCGCCAGCACGCGGGCGCGGAGCGCATCCTCGTACTCGCCCTCGTTCCGGCGGGCGACGATCTCGCCGAGCAGCCCGAACGCGAGGTTCGAGTAGTGCCACGACTCGCCCGGGCGCAGCACCCGCTCGGCATCCTCGAGCCCGGCGAGCAGCCCTTCCCGTGTCGGCGGCTCGAGCGTCTCCCAGATGTCGCCCGGGGGCTCGCGCTGGAGGCCGCTCAGGTGCGAGAGGGCGTCGCGCACGGTCGGCCCGGGCGGCACCTCGGGCACGTGCGCGCGGAGCGGGTCGTCGAGGTCGAGCACCCCTGCATCGCGCAGCTGGAGGATGCAGACGGCCGTGAACGTCTTCGTGATCGAGCCGATCCGGTAGGCGTGGCCCGGAGTCGCCTCCTCGCCGCGCCCGACGTCGGCGGAGCCGAGGGCCTCCTGCCAGAGCACCTCGCCGTCGCGGAAGGCGGCTGCGCTGACCGACGGGATGCGCTGCTCGGCCTGCGCGGTCGCGACGAGGCCGCCGAGCCGCTCGGCGAGCCGCTCAGGCGGCGACACGGGCCCCGAGCGCCTGCGGCGCGAGCTCGATCGCGCGATCGATCGCTCCGTCGTCGAGATCGAGGTGCGTCACGGCGCGGACGACCGTCGGGTGGATCGTCGACGAGAGCCCGACTCCCGCCTCCCGGAGCCGTGCGAGCGCCTCGTCGCGTCCGAGCCCGAGCGCACCGACGTCGAGCTGGACGAAGTTCGTCTCCACCTGCTCGAGATCGACCGGGAGGCCGGCCGCGTGCCAGCCCTCTGCGAGCCGCCTCGCGCGGCCGTGGTCGTCCGCCAGCCGGTCGACGTGGTGCTCGAGCGCGTAGACGCCCGCCGCCGCGACGATCCCGGCCTGGCGCATCGCGCCGCCGAACAGGTGCTTCTCCCGCCACGCGCGCTCGATCGTCTCGGTGGAGCCCGCGAGGAGCGCCCCGAGCGGGCAGCCGAGGCCCTTCGAGAGGCAGAGCGTGACCGTGTCGAACAGCCGCCCGATCTGCGCGGGGACGACGCCCGTCGCGACCGCCGCGTTCAGGAGCCGCGCCCCGTCGAGGTGGATGCGCAGGCGGCGCTCGCGCGCCGCCGCCGTCAGCGGCTCGAGCTCGGCGAGGGGCCAGCAGCGCCCGCCCGACGAGTTGTGCGTGTTCTCCAGCGCGAGCACGGCGGGGCGCTGGTCGGCCGACTTCGTGCCCGGCATCGTCACGGCGTCGAGCTCCGTGACGCCGAAGCGGCCGTGGCGTCCGTCGATCGCCTCGATCATCAGGCCCGCGTGCGCCGCCGCGCCGCCGTACTCGTAGATCACGACGTGCGCGTGCCGCTCCGCGACGAGGACGTCGCCGGGCCGCGAGTGGAGCTTGAGCGCGATCTGGTTCGCCATCGTCGCGGTCGGGAAGAAGAGCGCCGCCTCCTGCCCGAGCAGCGCCGCGGCGCGCTCCTGCAGCAGGTTGACCGACGGATCCTCGCGCCGTTGCTCGTCGCCGACCTCTGCCGCGGCGATCGCCGCGCGCATGCCGTCGGTAGGTCGCGTCGCGGTGTCCGAGCGCAGGTCGATCACGGACGGAACGCTACCGTTGCGGCATGGATCTCACGCTCCTCGAGCGCCGGATCGCGGAGCTCGGAGAGCCCTCGTACCGCGTCCGGCAGGTCTGGGAATGGACGGCGCGCGGCGCCTCCGGCTACGACGCGATGACGAACGTCCCCCGCCCGCTTCGCGACGCGCTCGCCGGCGAGGTCCCGTTCTCGACCCTCGAGCCCGAGACGGAGCAGCGCGCCCGCGACGGCACGGTGAAGACGCTCTTCCGGACGCACGACGGGCATCCGGTCGAGGCCGTGCTGATGCGTTACCGGGACGGCAGGCGCTCGGTGTGCATCTCCTCGCAGTCCGGCTGCCCGCTCACCTGCACGTTCTGCGCGACCGGCCGGATGGCGTTCGGGCGAAACCTGACCGCGTGGGAGATCCTCGACCAGGTGCTCCACTTCCGGCGCACGCAGGCGGTCGACCACGTCGTCTTCATGGGAATGGGAGAGCCGTTCATGAACGTGGACAACGTGCTCGCCGCGGCGAGGCGCCTCCCGGATGCCGGCGTCACGCACCGCCGCACGACGATCTCCACGGTGGGCTGGATGCCGGGGCTCCGGCGGTTCGTCGACGAGATCTCGGAGCCGATCCGCCTCGCACTCTCGCTCCACGCGGCCGACCCGGCGCTCCGCAGCGAGCTGATGCCCGTGAACGACCGCTATCCGCTGAACGAGGTGCTGGCGCTCTGCCGGACCCACTTCGAGCGCACGAACCGGCGCGTCTTCGTCGAATACGTGATGCTCGCCGGCGTCAACGACTCGCCGGCGCAGGCGCGGCTCCTCGCGGGGCTCCTCGGTGGAGGCGCATTCAAGGTGAACCTCATCCCGTACAACCCGACCGGGATGTACGACGGCTCGTCTCGGGACGCGATCGCCGCGTTCAAGGTCGAGCTCGATCGCGCCCGTGTCCCGGCCACGGTTCGCCTCACCCGTGGCCGCGACATCGCCGCCGCGTGCGGGCAGCTCGCGGCCGCTCCGCGGGCGCGCACCCGCGTCCGCGCCTGAGCGGGTGTTTTCTCTCCCGGGAGTCAGCGTCTTCCCCGATGCGCGCCGTGAGGCTCGGCCCGACACTCGGGGTGCACACGAGAAAGGAGGCGTACGTCGTCGTGCTCGTCGCGCAGGACCTGTCGCTCTTCTGGGCGGTCGAGATCGCGCTCCCGCCGGTCGTCGCCGGCCTGCTTCTCCTCCGGGCCGGTCGCAGCGAGCACGACCGTCGCGCGTAGCCCAGCCGCGCGAGCGCCGTAGGCTCCTGCGCGCTGCCTCACAGCCAGGCAGCAAGATAGATGCGCGCACCCTCGCATATGCCGCGGTGATGGCGAAGCATCTGGTCGACAGGAGCGTCCTCACCCGGCTGCGTCACGCGAGCGTCCGCGCGGCGATCGAGCCCCGGGCAGCCCGGGAGAGCTCGCACGGGCAGGGATCAGTGACCTCGAGGTCGGCTGCTCGGCACGCGGCGCACGGACTGGCACCGGATGTCGGGATTTCGTGAGCTGCGTGAGCGTTCGTCCGGACCTTCGTAAACGTTCGGTGAGTCCCGCCGGACTGCGATATGCGAGCTCCTAGCCTGGGTACACATCTTCTGGCTTCGAGAGCGAAGCGCTCGAGGGCGAAGCAGAAGGATTGGAGGTCGACGATGAAACGGTCGACGAGTTGGCACTCGGACGCTCCCCACGGACGCCGCCCGCGACTCCGGTCGCTGGGTGCGGGAACCATCCTCGCGCTGGCGCTTCTCGCGGTGTCGGGCGCGGCGACCGGGTACGCGGGGACGAGTGCCGCCGCACCGCCGCAGAACGTGCGCGCACCGGTGATCCACGGACCCGCGCGCGAGGGACAGCTCCTACGGGCCGACGTCGGACGGTGGCGAGCCGACACCGTGAAACGTGCCGTCTACACCTTCCAGTGGCAGCGCTGCAACGCGGCCGGCGCGGCATGTACCGACATCGCCCAGGCGACCGACGCCGTCTATGCCGTTCGCCACGGGGACATCGGCGGCACGCTCGTCGCCGTCGTCACCGCGACAACGTCCGACGGCGGCACGACGCCTGCGGCGTCGGCCGCGACGGCTGTCGTCGAGCCCGCGAAGGCCGGGGCGCCGGCGGTCACCGTCCGTCCGACGATCGTCGGCACACCCGCCGTGGGCAAGGTGCTCACGGCGCAGACCGGCACCTGGGCGGGTACCGAGCCCGTCCGCCTGCGTGTGCGCTGGCGGCGCTGCCCCGCAAACGGCGGTGCCTGCCGTGACCTGACCCGCGTGGCCGAGACGTACGTCGTGCGCCGCCGGGACGTCGGCCAGACGCTGCGCGTGCTGGTGACGGCGAAGAACGCCGTCTCCACCGGGAGCGCGCTGTCGGACCCGACGACCGCCGTGACGCTCCCCGGAGTCGTTCCTCCGACGTCCACCGGTGAGCCGGTGATCGGCGGCACGGCGCAGGTCGGAAGCGTGCTCCAGGCGACCCGCGGGGACTGGCGGGGGACCCAGCCGCTGCGGTTCGCCTACCAGTGGCGGCGCTGCCAGGGGGCGGGTGCTCCTGACGCGTCGGACTGCCGCGTGATCGGCGGAGCCACCTCGGCGACCTACGTCGCCCACCGCGCCGACCTCGGAGCACGGCTCCGCGTGCGGGTGACCGCGACGAACGCTGCCGGGTCGGCCACCGCGACGTCCAACCCGACCGCCGCTGTGGTCGCGGCGCCTGCTCAGCCCGAGCCGCCCCGCGCCGCCGGCGCGCCGACGCTCAGAGGCACGGCCCGCATGGGCCAGGTGCTGACCGCGACGAGCGGAAGCTGGAGCGGCACAGCCCCGATCGCGTTCGCCTACCGCTGGCTGCGCTGCGGCGCGAGCGGCGGATCCCCCGACGGGTCGGGCTGCACGGCGATCCCGGGCGCAACCGGGGCCGCGTACCGGTTGACGCGCGCGGACGTCGGCACGCGACTGCGCGTGCGGGTCACCGCGTCGAACCGCGCGGGCACGGCGGCCGCCGTCTCGGCGCCGACGGCGACGACCCAGGCACAGGCCGCGCCGGCAGCGCCCCGGAACGTGCGCGAGCCGCTGCTCACGGGGACGCCGACGGAAGGCCAGACCCTGACGACGTCGCTCGGCGACTGGGCCGGCGCCCAGCCGATCACCTACGCGTACCAGTGGGTGCGATGTGGGGCCGACGGCGGTCGAGCGGACGGCTCGAACTGCGCGGTGATCCCCGGTGCGACGACGCTCAAGTACGTGCTCGCCGCGGGCGACGTCGGCAAGCGGATCCGCTCACGCATCATCGCGCGGAACGCCGGCGGCCAGCAGACGGCGGCGTCGAACGCGACCGCCCAGGTCGCGCCTCTCGCCTCCGGGCCGCCGCGGGACACGCGTGAGCCCGCGATCGCGGGCAGCACCGTCCAGGGCCAGACGCTGACCGCGACGAGCGGCGCGTGGGTCGGTGCCACGCCGATCACGTTCTCGTACCAGTGGGTCCGGTGCGGGGCAGACGGCGGGCGCCCCGACGGCTCGAACTGCGCGGCGATCCCCGGGGCGACGAAGACGAGGTACGCGCTCGTCGCTGCGGACGTCGGCCGCCGGCTGCGGGTACGCGTGACCGGGCGAAACGCGAAGGGCGTCCGGACGGTGGCGTCGAACGCCACCGTGCGGATCGCCGGCGGCGAGCCAGCTCTCCCGGCGGGGGCCGTGAAGCTCCCGAACGGGCGCTACTCGATCCCGGTGACGAGCGTGTCGCTCCCGGTGCGCCTCGTCATCAACGGCGTGTCCTTCCGGCCGAACCCGGTGCGCACGCGGCGGACGACCCTCGAGCTGCGCGTGCACGTAGTCGACACTCGCGGGTTCGTCGTACGCGACGCGATGATCTTCGCCCGCTCGACCCCGCTGCTCACCTCGCCTGCCGGCGAGCAGCGCACCGCGATGAACGGCTGGGCCGTGCTGCGGATGGTGCCCAAGGCGTCGTTCCCGCTCCGGACGGGCTACAACGTCCAGTTCTTCCTCCGGGCCCGCAAGCCCGGCGGGAACCTGCTCGCGGGTGTCTCGACGCGCCGTCTCGTCCAGGTGCGAACGGCAGGATGAGCGTCACGGGTCGTGCGGCGTCAACCGGCGCCGCACGACCCGCTCTCACGGTGCCCGACCGGGCGACCCGAGTGTCGATGCCACAGGTCGGGCGCGCGGCCGTCGGGCGAGTCGAACGTCTCGAGGGTCTCGGTCCCGAAGCCCTCCACGCTGCGGTGGCAGGCTCAGTCGGCGATCGTCGCGTGGCGGCGGACGATCTGCCAGCGCGCGTCGCGGCGCGTCCAGATGTCCGTCACGTGCATCCGGTGGCTCAGGTCGCGGCCGTCGAGCCGCGCGGACTGGCTGTAGCGCGAGACGAGCACCGCGGTGTTCCCGTAGATCTCCGGATCGATCTGCTCGTACGCGAACTCGTCGATCTCGTACGGCCCGGCAGCCGCCTCGAGGAACTCCGCCCGGTCGAGCCGGCCGGCCGCCCCCTGGAGCGTGAACTCGTCCGCGAGCAGCTCCTCGAGCCGCGCGACGTCGTGCTCGGCGACGGCGCGGGCGAGGTCGTGGGCGAGCTCGACGAGCTCGTGCGAGACGGCCGTGGTGGTCATCGCGATTCGATCGTAGCCGCGGCGCCCGGCTGCTCGAACGCGTAGCGCACGACCGGCTCCTTCGCCGCCTTGACCTCGTCGAGCCGCCGCACGGGCCGGGTATGCGGCGCGCCCTTCAGCGTCTCGGGGTCGGTGGCGGCCTCGGCGGCGATCGACCGCATCGCGTCGACGAACTCGTCCAGCCGCTCCTTCGTCTCCGTCTCGGTCGGCTCGATCATGAGCGCCTCGGAGACGACGAGCGGGAAGTAGATCGTCGGCGGGTGGATGCCGTGGTCCATCAGCCGCTTGGCAACGTCGAGCGCCGTGACGCCGTGCTCGCGCTTGAGGCTCCGCGCCGAGAGCACGAACTCGTGCATGCAGAGCCGGTCGTACGGCAGGTCGTAGACGTCCTTGAGCCGCGCGAGCAGGTAGTTCGCGTTGAGCACGGCCGCGTCGGACATCTCGCGAAGCGCCGCCCCGTAGGCGCGCATGAAGGCGTACGAGCGGACGAACACGCCGAACGGGCCCGCGAAGCCGCGCACGCGCCCGATCGATCTCGGCCGGTCGTGGTCGAGCCGGAACGCGTCCCCGTCGCGCACGACGACCGGCGCCGGCAGGAACGGCTCGAGCTCCGCGCGCACTGCGACCGGCCCGCCGCCCGGCCCGCCGCCGCCGTGGGGCTGCGAGAACGTCTTGTGGAGGTTGTAGTGGACGATGTCGAACCCCATGTCGCCCGGGCGGGAGCGGCCGACGACGGCGTTCAGGTTGGCGCCGTCGTAGTAGAGAAGCGCGCCTCGGGAGTGGAAGACCTCGGCGACCTCCTCGATGCCCTCGTCGAACAGGCCCAGCGTGGACGGGTTCGTCAGCATCAGCCCCGCCGTGCGGTCGTCGACCTTCCCGCGCAGGTCGTCGAGGTCGAGGTTGCCGCGATCGGTCGTCGCTACCTTCGCGAGCTCGAAGCCCGCCATCGTCACGCTCGCCGGGTTCGTCCCGTGGGCGGTGTCCGCCGTGATGATCACGTTGCGCCCGTGCTCGCCGCGGTCGGCGAACGCGGCGCGCATCAGCATCAGCCCGGTGAGCTCGCCCTGCGAGCCGGCGGCCGGTTGCAGCGTCACCGCCGGCAGCCCCGCCACCTCGGCGAGGATCTCCTGGAGCTCCCACATGAGCTCGAGCGCGCCCTGGGCGCCCTCGTCCTCCTGCAGCGGGTGCAGGTCGCGAAAGCCGGGAAGCCCGACGACGCGCTCGTTGACGCGCGGGTTGTACTTCATCGTGCAGGAGCCGAGCGGGTAGAAGCCCGTGTCGATCCCGAAGTTCCGGTCGGCGAGCTCGGTGAAGTGGCGCACGATCTCGTTCTCCGGCACCTCGGGCAGTCGCGGCGGCGTCTCGCGCCGCAACTCGGCCGGGATCTCAGGGACGGGCAGGTCGTACGACGGGACGCGACCGGCTCGCCGGCCCGGTTGCGACTTCTCGAAGATCAGCTCCATCAGCCGCACACCTCGGCCAGCACCTCGGCGAGCCGGTCGACGTCAGCGGGCGTCCGCTTCTCAGTGAAGGCGACGAGCAGGACGTCGTCGAGGCCAGGGTAGTCGCGTCCCAGCGGGTAGCCGGGGTGGACACCGTGCTCGCGGGCGCGCGCGACCACCTCGCGCGCGGGGATCGGCGTCCGGAAGGCGACCTCCTTGAAGTGCGGCCTGTCGAACGCGACGGGCAGGCCCACGCGCTCCTTCGCGTACGCGGCGAGCGCCGTGCACGTCTCGCCGAGCTCGCGTAGCCCCTCGGGCCCGAGCCAGCACAGCGTGATGAGCCCCGCCAGGGCGAGCAGCGTCTGGTTCGTCGTCATGTTCGACGTCGCCTTCTCGCGGCGGATGTGCTGTTCGCGTGTCTGCAGCGTCAGCACGAACCCGCGCCTGCCCTCGAGGTCCGTCGTCTCCCCCACGATCCGCCCCGGCATGCGGCGGATGAACTCGTTGCGCGCGGCGAGGAAGCCGTAGTGCGGGCCGCCGTAGGACTGGTGGTTCCCGATCGACTGGCCCTCGCCGATCGCCATCGCGCAGCCGTAGCTCCCCGGCGCCTCGAGGAGGCCGAGTGACGCGAGGTCGACGTGCGCGACCGGGAGCGCGCCCGCGTCGGCGGCGGCCGCGGCGAGCGCTGGGGCCCGCTCGAGGCAGCCGAACACGTTCGGCTGCTGGAAGACGACTGCCGCCGCGTCCTGCGCCGCGGCCCCGAGCGCCGCGGGATCGGTCGCGCCCTCGTCGTGCGGGACCTCGACGACCTCCATCCCGAACCCGGGGGCGTACGTCTTCACGACCTGTCGCACCTGCGGGCTGAGCGCCTCCGCGAGGACGACCTTCGAGCGGCCGGTCGCGTGACGGGCGATCAGGCACGCGTCGGCGGCAACGGTCGTGCCGTCGTAGCCCGACGCGTTCGACACGTCCATCGCGGTGAGCTCGCAGATCGCGGTCTGGTACTCGAAGATCGATTGCAGGACGCCCTGGCTCATCTCGGGCTGGTAGGGCGTGTAGGCCGTGAGGAACTCGCCGCGCGAGAGGAACGTGTCGACGATCGCCGGGACGTAGTGGTCGTAGATCCCCATCCCGAGGAAGCTCAGCTCGCGCGACGTGTCGGCGTTCCGGGCGGCGAGCTCCTCGAGGCGACGGACGAGCGACGCCTCGGGCAACGCCTCCGGGACGTCGAGCTCGCGAGCGAAGCGAACGCCAACCGGAATCTGCTCGAAGAGGTCGTCGATCGAGTCGACGCCGATCGCCTCCAGCATCGCGTCGCGGTCCGCGGCGGTAAGGGAGAGGTAGCCGGCGGTGCTCATGTCTCAGAGCTCGGCGATGTGCGCTCTGTATGCCCCGGCGTCCAGCAGCGCCTCGACCTCACCCGGAGCGGAGATCCTGATCCGGACGAGCCAGCCCTCGCCGTACGGGTCCTCGTTCACGGTCTCGGGCTCGTCCACCGCCTTCTGGTTCACCTCGAGCACCTCGCCGGAGAGCGGCGCGATGACGTCGGACACCGCCTTCACGGACTCGACCTCGGCGTACGCCTCGTCCTTCGTCAGCGTCGCGCCGACCTCGGGGCCGTCGAAGAGGACGAGCTCTCCGAGCGAGTCCTGCGCGTACCAGGTGATGCCCATCACCGCCTCGTCGCCGTCCACCCGTGCCCAGTCGTGCTCCGGGTGGTACCGGAGGTCGTCGGGGTAGCTCTCGCTGCCTGCCATGACCGTTCTCAGCTCTCCTTCCGGTAGATCGGCTTCTGGACGACCCGCGCGCGCCGCGGCCTGCCGCGCACGTCGATCACGAGCTCCGTCTCGGGCGCCGCCTGCCCGGCGGGGACGTACCCCATCCCGATGCCGACGTCGAGCGACGGCGACTGCGTGCCGGACGTCACCTCGCCGCCCCCTTCGATCGGCATGCCCTGCCGCGGGATCGCCTTCTCCTCCATCACGAACGCGACGAGCCGGCGGGCCGGCCCGTCCTCCTTCACGTGCCGGAGCACGTCTGCGCCGGTGAAGTCGGTATCGAGCGCGCACGTCCAGCCGAGGCCGGCCGAGATCGGGTCGGTGTCCTGAGTGATGTCGTTGCCGTGGAGTGGGTAGCAGACCTCGAGCCGCAGGGTGTCCCGTGCGCCGAGCCCGCAGGGCACGGCACCGCGCTCGAGAACCGCGTCCCACAGTGCGGCGCCGTCGTCCGCCGGGCAGAGGAGCTCGACGCCCGTCTCTCCCGTGTACCCGGTGCGGCAGACCATGACCTCGATCCCGTCGACGTCGCCCATCGCGTGCGTGAATGCGGGCGCCTCGCCGAGCCCGAGACGCCCGAGCGAGCGCGGGCCCTGGACGGCGATCAGGGCGTACTCGTCGGAGGCGTCGCGCACCTCGGTGCCGCGGGGCTCGCGATCCTTGAGCCATCTGTACGCCGCCTCTCTGTTGCCTGCGTTGACGACGAGCAGGTAGTGCCCGTGTGCCATCCGGTAGACGATCAGGTCGTCGACGATCCCCCCGCCCTCGTTCGTCAGGAGCGTGTACTGGGCCCCGCCGTCGCCGATCCGGCCGATGTCGTTGGAGAGCATCGACTGCAGGAACTCGGCCGTTGCAGGGCCCTCGACGTGCAGCTGCCCCATGTGCGAGACGTCGAACGCGCCGGCGTCCGAGCGAACTGCGAGATGCTCGGGGATGACGCCCTCGTACTGCACCGGCATCTCCCAGCCGGCGAACGGCACCAGCCGCGCGCCGGCGGCGACGTGGCGGTCGTAGAGGGGCGTCCTACGGAGGGTCGCGCTCACGGGCGCGACAATAGCGCGGGCTGCGCCCGTGCCTTGGCTGGAGCCGTAGGCGCGTGCGACACCTGCACGGGCGTCCGGCCGACATCGCGACGGCCTGGACTCGGGATTGATCGACGCGAAGCGTCGATCAATCCCGCAGGAAGCTCGGAACGTCGATCTCCGGCTCGTCCGAGCGCGTGCGGGGGGCGTAGCTCGGCACCACCGACTCCGACGACCCGGTCGCGGCCGGCGTCTCGACACGTCTGCGCCGTGGACGCCCACCCCCGAAGCCCGTGGCGATCACGGTCACCCGCACGTCCTCGCCGAGGCCCTCGTCGATGACGGCGCCGAAGATCACGTTCGCGTTCGGGTCGGCATGGCCGGTCACCACCTCGGCCGCCTCGTTGACCTCGAAGAGACCGATGTCCGACGGCCCCGTGATGTTCAGAAGCACACCGGTCGCCCCGTCGAGCGTCGTCTCGAGCAGCGGCGAGGATACGGCCGCGTTCGCGGCCGCGGTGGCGCGTCCCTCCCCGCGCGCCATGCCGATGCCCATGAGCGCGGAGCCGGCGTCACGCATGATCGTCCGGACGTCCGCGAAGTCGAGGTTCACGAGGCCGGGCACGGTGATCAGATCGGTGATCCCCTGCACGCCCTGACGGAGGATGTCGTCGGCCATGCGGAAGGACTCCAGGATCGGCGTCGTCTTCTCGACGACCTGAAGCAGTCGGTCGTTCTCGATCACGATGAGCGTGTCGACCCGATCGCGGAGATTCTGGATTCCGCCCTCGGCCTGCTCGGCGCGGCGGCGTCCCTCGAAGGCGAACGGCTTCGTCACGACGCCGACGGTGAGCGCCTCGAGCTCGCGGCCGAGCTCCGCGACGACGGGTGCGGCCCCGGTGCCGGTGCCGCCGCCCTCTCCCGCGGTAACGAAGATCATGTCCGCGCCCTTCAGCGCCTCCTTCAGCTCGTCGCGGCTCTCCTGGGCCGCCGCGAGACCCACCTCGGGGTTCGCGCCGGCGCCGAGGCCGCGCGTCGCCTTGGAGCCGATGTGGATCTTCACGTCGGCGTCGGTGTCGAGTAGCGCCTGCGCATCCGTGTTGACCGCGATGAACTCGACGCCGGTGAGGCCGGACTCGACCATCCGGTTGACCGCGTTCGTCCCGCCGCCGCCGACGCCGACGACCTTGATGACCGCGAGGTAGTTGCCGTTCTGGGTGCTCATCTCGACCTGCCTGAGGGTCAAGCTCTCATCGAGCTGCGGAAAGGGCGTGGATCCCCGATTCGAAGCCAGGGTACGGACTCCTTGTCGACATTGTCAACGGAACCCTCAAGCCCCACTGGAGGCAACGGGCTCGACCTCTACCTGAGGGTCGAGGGATCTGGGGCCCGCGACCGGGCGATCGGGGACGCTGACGTCGAGGTAGCCCGAGCCCGCCGGCAGTCTCCGGAGGACGCGGTCTGCGACCGCAAGCTTCAGCTCGACGTCCCGCGTGTCTCCCAGGCGCAGCTCCAGCCCGGAGCGGAGCCGCAGGGTGAGCCCGTCGGTCGTCCGGACCGAGACGACCCTGCTCGGGAAGTGGATGCCGGCGAGCGGGGCGACCGCGCGAACCGCCGTGTCGAGCGCGCCGTCGACGAACGCGCCGGGAGTCAGGGACACGTCTCTCGTGACCCAGATACGCGCGAGCGGACGCTGTGCCGTCCGGTAGACGCGGGCCATCACGCGGCCGTGCTCTGAGACGAGGTACGAGGCGGCGCCCTGGCGGACGACGGCAACCGGCCTCTCGGGGACGACGGTCACCCGGAGCGTGTGCGGATACGCGCGGTCGAACGAGACGCCGGCGACGGTCGGCAGTGACGCGACGTCGACGCGGGCCGCGCCGAGATCGATCGCGAAGAGGCTCTCGCCGGAGCGATCCCGCAGCGCTCGCTCGACCTGCCGCTCGACGGCGGGAGATGCGCCCGTGACCTCGATCGAGCGGACGGCGAAGAGCGACGTCTCGCGCGCGAGAACGAGCGCGAGGAGCACCCCGCCGAGCACGGCGAACGCGACGAGCAGCGAGCGACCGGAAGGGACGAACGGACCGAGCCCGGGGCTCTCGCCGGGAGCCGCGCGCGGAAGCGGGACGACGACGCTCGCCGAGCGCATCCGCGGCCGCGTCGTGTCCCGAGGTCGTCCCCTTCCGGCCACCGCCTCCTGTTCTGCGCGAGGCGCTGGTTTCCTGGCGCGCCTCCGGGGTCGGGCACCTACGGTGCCAGACCCCAGAGCACCACCTCGTGCTCGAGCTCGACGCCGAACTGCTCGCGCGCACGTCGCCGCGCCTCGGCCATCAGCGCGAGACAGTCCGCGCTGGTGGCGCCGTCGGCGTTCTCGATGAAGTTCGCGTGCCGAGGCGAGACGACCGCGCCGCCGATCCGATGGCCCTTCAAGCCGCAGCGCTCGAGCACCTGCCCGGCGCCCAGCTCGCCCGGCGGGTTCTTGAACACCGAGCCGAACGTCCGCTTGTTCGTCGGCTGCGTCGCCTTGCGCCGCGCGACCAGTTCGGCGACATCGGCCTTGATCTGCTCGACCGGTCGCGGCTCGAGGCGAAACTCGACGCGCGCGACGACCTGGCCCGGCGCGAGCTCCGAGTGACGGTACGAGAGGCCGAGCTCCGCGGGCGTGAGCCACCCGCTGCCCGCTTCGGACACGACCAGCGCCCGCTCGAGGATGTCCGACCAGTCCGAGCCATACGCGCCGGCGTTCATCCGCACACCACCCCCGCGGTGCCCGGGATCGCGCATGCGAACTCGAGGCCGCCGAGCCCGGCATCCCGCGAGCGGTGGAGGCAGACGGCGTTGGTCGCCCCCCCGCCCGCGCGAAGCAGCCGGCCGTCGATCTCGACGTCCGCAAGGTCGCCGGCGAGACGGAGCACGAGCGCGTCGACCCCGTCGTCCGCAGCGAGGAGGTTCGATCCGAGCCCGACCGTGCGCACCGCGAGCTTCCGCTCCGCGGCCCACGCGAGAGCGGTTTCGAGGTCGGAGAGCGACTCCGGTCGAGCGAACGCCCGAGCAGGCCCTCCGGTCCCGATCGTCGTCAGTCTGGACAACAGATATTCGGGCTCGACCTTCATGCTGTCCCCCTCAGCCCTCGCCGACCACGTCGGGGAGGGCCTCGAGGATCGCCCGCGCCGCGCGCCAGGGCTCCCCCACGCCGAGCGTCACGACGACGTCGCCGGGGCGGACGACGCGCAATGCGAGGAAGCTCGCGTCCTCGAGAGTCGGCGCCCAGATGCGACGGGCTCCGTGCGGCACCGCGTCGAGCACGAGGCGGCCCGTGACTCCCTCGCGGGGAGCGTCCCGTCGACCCACGAAGTCCGTGACGATCGCGATATCGGCCAGCCCGAGCGCCTCGCCCAGCTCACGATGGAGGTGGCGCGTCCGCTCGACCACATGAGGGACGTAGAGGGCGACGAGCCTGCCGGTCGTCCGCACCCGCGCCGTCTCGAGCGCCGCGCGGATCTCCGTCGGGTTGTGACCGTAGTCGTCGACCACCGTCACGCCCCCGCGCTCGCCGACGAGCTGGAAACGGCGGTCGGCGCCCGCGAAGCGGGCGAGCGCGACCTCGGCCGCCGTCGCGTCGGCCCCGGCCCGCACGAGCGCTTCACGTGCCGCGGCCGCGTTGCGGCGGTTGTGCTCGCCGGGAATCGCGAGTGGAAACGCGACCGGCTCGAGCTCCCAGCCGCGTACCACGTCCGGGACGCCCTCGAGCCAGGCGTCGATCGCGTCCTGGAGCTCGGCGGTCGACCCGTACGCAGCGTGGTGGTCGAGCTCGACGTTCGTCACCACCGCGATCCGCGGCTGCAACGCGAACGCGGAGCGGTCGGACTCGTCGCCCTCGACCACGAGCCACCCCGATCCGGTGCCCGCGTTGCCGCCGAGCTGCGGCACGACGCCGCCCACGATCCAGGCGGGGTCGTCGCCCGTCTCCCGCAGGGCATACGCGATCATCGCGGTCGTCGTCGTCTTGCCGTGGGCCCCGGTGACGACGATCGACGGCCGGGCCGCGACGAGCTCGGCGAGGAACGCGGCGCGGGGCATGCCCTCCGCCCGGCCGAGGTGCGCGGTCGAGACGATCACCTCGAACCCGTCCGGCGGCCGCGGCTCCCCACCGAGATCGACCTCGATCCCGTCGAGCGTCTCGCTGAAGATCGTCTTCTGCTCGTCCCAGCCGCGCACCTCCGCCCCGAAGGCCCGCGCGATGTTCGCGTAGGCGGACAGCCCCGACCCGCCGATCCCGACGAAGTACAGCCGGCGGCCGGCGAGGGGCTTGTGTCGATCCACCACGAGCTCAGCTCCCGCCCCGCGCGAGAGCGACGAGCTCGTCGGCGACGACGTCGGCGGCGTCGGGGCGCGCGAGCGAGAGCATCGCCTCGCGCATCGCGGCGAGGCGCTCCGGCGCGGCGAGCAGCTCGTCGACGAGCGCCGGCACACGCTCCACGTCCGTGTCGGGGACGACGACCGCGCCTCCGCCCCGCTCGAAATGCCGCGCGTTCAGCGTCTGGTGGTCGGCGGTCGCGTGCGGGTACGGGACGAGGATCGCGGGCGTCCCCGCCGCGGCGAGCTCCCACACCGTGCCGCCCGCCCGCGAGACGGCGAGATCGACGCAACGGAGGAGCTCGCCGAAGTCGTCCGTTGCCTCGATGACGACGTAGTCGTCGCGCGCGACGCGCGACCGCACGAGCTCGAAGTCGCGTGCGCCGGCCTGGTGAATGACCGCAGGCCCCGAAGCTGCCCAGGCGTCGATGGCCATCATGTTGATCGAGAGCGCCCCGGCGTACGCGCCGAACACGCCGACCACCGGCCCCGCGGGCGGAAGGCCGAACAGCGCACGGCCGGACTCGCGAGAGCCGACGAGATGGGCGCGCGGGATCGGGCGGCCGACGACGCGCACCTTCGCGCCTCGCCGGTCGGGGATCTCGTAGGCGAGAAACAGCCGTCGCGCGAAGGGAGCCGCCAGCCGGTTCGCGAGCCCGAGATGGGCGTCCGCCTCGGTGAGCGCCGCCGGGATCCCCCGCAGCCGCGCCGCCAGCACCATCGGCCCGGCGACGTACCCGCCCGCGCCGAGGACGACATCGGGCCGGCGGCGCCGGAGGATCCGCAGGCAGTGCGCGGGCGCGGCGGAGGCGCGCCAGGCCGCCCGGAGCTGCGCGGCGCTCGGCCTCCGTGGCAGGCCGGAGACGGGGAACGTGTCGAGCGGAAAGCCCGCCTCAGGCACCAGCCGCGACTCGACGCGGTCGGGAGTGCCGGCGAACGTCACCGTCAGTCCGCGTGCGCGGAGAGCTTCCCCCGACTGCGAGCGCGGGCCTGACGTGGCCGGCGGTTCCCCCGGCCGCGATCACGCACGCGAGCTTCGACGACGCGGTCATTCACCGCGATGTTAAGGAGCACCCCGACGCAGCAGAGCAGCACGAGCAGCGACGAGCCGCCGTAGGAGACGAAGGGAAGCGGGATCCCGGTCAACGGCGCGATGCCGAGCACGGCGGAGAGGTTCACGGCCGCCTGCCCGCAGATCAGCGTCGTGATGCCGGCGGCGAGCCGCTTGCCGAAGGGATCGCGACACTGCAGCGCGACGCGGAAGCCCGCCCAGGCGAACACGGCGAACGCCGCGACGACGAGCGCCGACCCGACGAAGCCGAGCTCCTCGCCGATGACCGCGAAGATCATGTCCGTATGCGCCTCCGGCAGGAAGTTCACCTTCTGGATGCCCTGCCCGAGCCCCTCGCCGGTGATCCCGCCGGAGCCCATGCCGATCATCGCCTGGACGTTCTGAAAGCCGGAGCCCTCGGCGTCCTTCCACGGGTCGAGGAAGCTGAAGACGCGCTCGCGGCGATACGGCTCCATCCAGATCGCGAGCAGCCCGGCCCCGACCGCGAGCGTCGTCGCGAGCCCGAAGACCCGCAGGGGGATCCCCGAGACGAGGAGGATCGCCGCCACCATCGCGAACAGCGAGATGGTCGTTCCGAGGTCGGGCTCGATCACGATCACCCCGCCGAAGAGGAGGACGACGATCCCCACCGGTTTCATGAGCTCGCCGAGCGTCGTGGGAGCGGGCCTCCGCGAGAGGACGGCGCACGCCCAGACGAGCACGGCGAGCTTTGCGAGCTCGGCCGGCTGGACGCTGATCGGGCCCAGCACGAACCAGCGTTGCGCGCCGTTGATCGACGGGGCGACAGCGAGCACGGCGACGCAGCCGGCGAATGCGGCCGCGAGCAGGAGCGGCGCCAGAGGCCGGAGCGCGTGATAGTCGACCCGCGTCAGGACGGCGAGCAGCACGAGCCCGGCACCGGCGTAGAGCGACTGCTTGACGAGGAACCGCATCGGGTCGCCCTCCCCAGGGCAGCCGACGCCGACGTCGCGCTGAAGACCATCACGAGCCCGAACGCGACGAGCCCGAGCGTGACGAGGATCAGCAGGCGCTGTTCGAGCTGGCCCCGGTCCGCGCGTCGTCTCGTCCCCACCCCCGGAGGTTCTTCACGAGGCGGCGGAACTCCTCCCCCCGGTGCTCGAAGCTCGCGAACTGGTCGAAAGACGCGCATGCGGGTGAGAGGAGGACGACATCACCTTCGGAGGCTGTCGCCGAGGCCTCCGAAAGTGCCAGGTCGAGGGTCCCGGCCTGGATGTAGGCAGCACCTGCGGCATCGAAGGCCGCGGCGAGCTCGGGCGTGGCTTCGCCGATGAGATAGGCGCGGTCGCCGGAGGCGAGCGCGCTCGCAAGCGCGTCGTAGGGCTCGGCCTTGCCGCGCCCCCCGAGGATGACGTGCTTCCGCCTGCCGGGGAAGGATGCGAGCGCGCACAGCGCTGCGGCGGCGTTCGTCGCCTTCGAGTCGTTGACGTAGAGGACGCCGTCGATCGTGGCGACCTCCTCGATGCGGTGCTCGACCCCGGGGAACGTCGCCAGCGCGCGGCCGATCGCGTCGTCGGGTACGCCGATCGCTCTCGCCGCCGCCGCCGCCGCGGCTGCGTTCTCGCGGTTGTGTGCCCCCGGATGCGCGGCTCGGCCGGAAGCTCGTCGTCGCCGGCGAACTCCACGCGACGGGCGGCGCCCGGAACGGCGGGGAACCCGCGCGGCACGACCGCGATGTCGTTCGGCCCCTGACGCTCGAAGGCGCGGAGCTTCGCAGCGGCGTACGCGTCGAGCGTCCCGTGACGGTCGAGGTGGTCGGGCTCGACGTTCGTGAGGACGGCGACCCGCGGTCGCAGCGTGTCGACGTCCTCGAGCTGGAACGACGACAGCTCGCAGACGATCCACGTCTCGTCGGCGACTTCGCCGGCCAGCGAGGTGAGCGGTCGGCCGATGTTCCCCGCCACCTCCACGTCCCATCCCGCCGCTTCGAGGATCGCGCCCAGCAGCGCCGTCGTCGTCGTCTTCCCGTTCGTCCCGGTGACGCCGATCAGCGGGTTCGGCAAGAGGCGTGCGCCGAGCTCGATCTCCGAGATCACGGGAATGCCGCGTGCGCGCGCGGCCGCCACCGGCTCCGCCGTGGCCGGCACGCCGGGACTCTTGACGACGAGTGAGACGCCGTCGAGCAACGCGTCGTCCCAGTCCCCGAGCCGAACCTCGGCGTCGATGCCGGTGCTGTCCAGCCCTCGGTCCGCGTCGAACGCGACGACGGAGCGCCCGCGCGCCCGAAGGACGGACGCCGCGGCCCGCCCCGAACGGGCCAGCCCGACCACGAGCACCCTGCTCACGGAGCAAGCGTACGCATCCCCAAACTCCCCCAGGGGCACTCCCGTGTCCCTGATGTCACGCTATCGCGGAAGTAGCGACGAGAGCGTCACGAAACCGTGCCAACTCTGTGACGCATCCAGCGCATTCCCAGGCCGCCGAGCGGCGTGCGTGCTCAAGTCGCGCCGCACGGCGGTCGATGGCCGCAACGGAAGCGCTCACGATGCAGCTGACCTCGATCGACCGGCGGGCGGCGCTCGCTCTGACCGCCCTCGCCACCGTCGGCGCCGCGGTCGCGGCGCTGTTCGTGAGCGGCAGCGGCGGAGCGGAGGGTGCGTCCGCTGCCTCCTGGCGTCCGGCGCCGGTTCGCGCGGCGAACGTCTCGGTGCTCGCCTCTGCCGGGCAGGGCCGCTTCGTCCTGCACACGGCGCACGGCGGGGTCGACTTCCTCCCCGGCGTCAACCTCGGCGCCACCATCCCGGGGCACCAGCCCGGCGAGCTGGCGGTCAGCGCCGGGCACTACCGGCGCTGGTTCGCCGAGATGGGTGAGCTCGGGATCCGCGCCGTGCGGATCTACACGATCCATCCGCCCGCCTTCTACGGCGAGCTCGTGCGCTACAACCGCGCGCACGCCGATGCGCCGCTCTACCTCGTCCAGGGCGTCTACCTCCCCGACGAGACCTATCCCTCGCGTCCCCGTGGGTTGTACGACCCGGCGGTCGACACCGCCTTCGGGGCCGAGCTGGCCGACGCCGTCGCGGCTGTGCACGGCACCCTGAGCCGCGCGCCCCGGCGGGGCCGGGCATCCGGCCGCTGGCGGGCCGACGCCGGCCGCTGGCTCGTCGCGTGGATCGTCGGCGTGGAGTGGGATCCGTTCGGCGTGCAGCGGACCGACCGGACCAACCGCGGCGCGCCGGCGGTCAGGGGCCGCTACTTCCACAGCACGGGCGACGCGACGCCGACCGAACGCTGGCTCGCGCGCCACCTCGATCGGCTCGCGACGCTCGAGCACCGCCACGGCGTGTCGATGCCGGTCGCGTTCGCGAACTGGCCGACGACCGACCCGCTGGACCATCCGAGCGAGCCGCTCGAGCGCGAGGACCTGGCCGGCGTGGACGCGAACCACGTCCTCCCGACGCGGGCCTGGCCGGGCGGGACGTTCGCGAGCTACCACGCGTATCCGTACTACCCGGACTTCCAGCGCCACGAGCCGGCGCTGCAGCGCTACCGCGTGGACGGCCGGGTCGATCCCTATGCCGGCTACCTGGCCGCACTGCGCGACCACCACGGCGCGCTGCCGGTGATGATCACCGAGTTCGGCGTCCCCGCGTCGGTCGGCTCGGCACACGACGGCCCGCTCGGTCGCAGCCAGGGAGCACACACGGAGCAGGAGGCGATGCGGATCGACGCGGAGCTGCTGCGCCTGATCGGTCGCCAGCGGCTCGCCGGCGCCTTCCTCTTCGCCTGGGCCGACGAGTGGTTCAAGTTCACCTGGAACACCCTGCTGCGGCACGAGCCCGTCGCCGACAGGCGGCAGCTCTGGCACGACCCGTGGACGAACGAGCAGTGGTTCGGCCTGGTGGCCACGGACCCGGGCCCGGCATACCCGGCGGGACGCGTGGTCTCCGAGAGCAGGGCCGAGGTGCGCGAGATCCGCCTGGCCACCGATCCGGCATGGCTCCACCTGCGGATCCATCTCGACCAGCCGGCCACGGGCACCCTGCGGCTCGGGTTCGACGTCGTCCCCGGCGGCGCGGCGCGCCTTCCGGGCTCGACGCGCACAGACGGGACGAGCGACTACGCCGTCGTGCTGGATGTCGACCACGGCACCGGGCAGGCGTACGTCCGCCCCGCCCTCGAGCCGCTCCGTCTCGACTACTCGCCGCTGCCGGCGGGCGTCGTCCGGACGGAGGACGGCTGGAACGAGATGCTCCTCTCCACGAACCGGCCGGTCACGATCCCCACCACCCGACAGCGCTTTCCCTACGAGACGATGGACGTCGGCGCGCTGCGGCGCGGCGACTGGAGCCCCGCGTCGCCTGCGTACGACAGCCTCGCCACGTGGCGCGTGAGCGGTAGGGACGTCTGGATCCGCGTCCCGTGGATGCAGATCGGGATTGTCGACCCGTCGTCCCACAGCGCCCTGGTGCCGGTCGCGAAGGACGGCGTGACGACCGCCACCACCGTCCCTGTGCGATCGGTCGGCCTCCGCGTCGTGCCCTCGCGCGGTGCGAGCGCGACCGCCACGCTCCGGTGGGAGGAATGGAACGTCGTGCGCGCGACGGAGCGCCTCAAGGCCGGTCACGAGGCCGTCGCCGAGGCGTTCCGCGACGTCACGACCCGGCGCCCGCCGAGGTGACGACGTCGGCCGGCGGCGTCACGTGCTCCGTGCGATCGCGACGCCGGTGATCACCGCGGCGGCGCCGACGGCGAGCGGCCAGGTCAGCCTCTCGCCGAGGAGGAGCCCGGCGAGCACGAGGCCGGAGAGCGGCTGCAGGAACTGCAGCGGCGCGATCCTCGCGATCCCGCCGCGTGCGAGCGCCCAGTACCAGCCGACGTAGCCGGCGATCGAGGTTACGACGGCGAGGAATCCGACCGCGGCCCACGATGCCGCTCCCCCCCGCGGCGGCCCTTCGACGACGAGCAGGGTGAGACCCAGCGGCGCGAGGGCGACGGCGCCGAGCATCACCCCCCAGTACGTCGTCGAGGCGCTCGAGAACCCGCGCGGGACGAGCAGCGCGCCGGCGACGTAGCCAGCGGAGACGACGAGGGCCGACGCGAGCACGAGAAGGTCGCCGAGGAGCGTCGCCGTCCCTCCTCCTCCCGCGCGCACCGCGACGATCACCGCCTCGCCGAGGAGCGCGAGCGCGCAGCCGGCGAGCCACCACGCCCCCGGCCTGCGGCGGGCAACGAGAGCGCCGTAGAGGCCCGTGAGCACCGGCAGCGCGGCAAGGATGCCGACGCCGTGCATCGCGGACGTCCGCTCCTGCCCGAGCGTGAACACGACCGGGAAGATCACGAATCCGGCCGCGGCCGAGACGACGAGCAGGAGCCGCGAGCGGGCGCTCGAGGGTGGCTTCCGCTCGGTCGTCGCGACGAGCGGCACGGCGACGACCCCGGCGATCACCGTCCGCAGAACCGCGACCCAGAGCGGCTCGAGGTCGTCGGTCGCGATCCGGGTCACGACCGGCGTCGCGCCCCAGAAGACCATCACGAAGAGGGAGACGAGGACGGGCGCAGAGATCCAGCCTCGAGCCTTCCTCCCGGCAGTCACGTGCGCCCCCTTCGTGCGGTTTCCCGCGCCCTGTCAGAGCTGGAAGCGAAGGTAGTAGCGGTAGTAGAGGACGAAGCCGATCGCGCAGAGGATCGCGCCGACGATCCAGAAGCGCACCATGATCTTCGTCGACGACCACGCCTTCAGCTCGAAGTGGTGGTGGATCGGCGCCATCAGGAACACGCGCTTGCCGGTGCGCTTGAAGCTCGCCACCTGGATCATCAGCGACAGCGCCTCGATCAGGTAGATGCCACCGACGAACACGAGCAGCACCTCCGTCTCGGTGAGGATCGCAAGGGTCGCGATCGCGCCGCCGAGCGCCATCGAGCCGGTGTCGCCCATGAACAGCTCCGCCGGGAAGGCGTTGAACCAGAGGAACCCGATCACACCGCCGATCAGCGCCGCCGCGACGATCGCGAGGTCGAGGTACTCGTCGCTCCGGTTCGCAACCTCGTCGGCGCTGCGGATCCAGTCGATCGACGCGATCGCGAGCAGCGTGATCAGCGAGATGGCACAGGTACCGGCCGCGAGTCCGTCGACGCCGTCCGTCAGGTTGACGCCGTTCGACGTCCCGGCGATCACGACGAAGAGGAACGGGAAGTAGAGCCAGTGCAGGTCGATGTTGACGTCGATCAGCGGGAAGTAGATCTCCGTGTCCATGTAGCCGATCCGCGTCGTCGCCCAGCCGACGCCGGCGGTGATCGCAAGCAGCCCGAGCATCTTCCAGCGGCCGGAAAGGCCGAGTGAGCGCCTCCTGCGCACCTTGAGGAAGTCGTCCGTGAAGCCGATCAGCGCGCACCCGAGCGTGGCGAGGAGCAGCGTGACGCCGGGGATGGTGTAGAGCGAGACGACGAGCGCCGGCACGAACGCCGCGACGATGATCAGCAGCCCGCCCATCGTCGGCGTTCCCTGCTTGACGCGGTGGCTGGCCGGTCCCTCCTCGCGGATCTGCTGCCCGATCGAGCGCCGCCGCAGCCACTCGATGAACTGCGGTCCCACCGCGACGGCGATCACCATCGCGACGAGGCCCCCGATCAGGACCCTCACCATGTGCGGGAGTGTTTCTGGATCAGCGCGGGGATGCCTTCGAGACCGACGGCGCGCGACCCCTTGACGAGGACCGCGTCACCGGGCAAGAGGACGTCGGCGATGCGCCCGAACGCGGTCGCGTCCGGGATCGCGACGCCGCCCTCGACGCCGGCGAGGTAGCGGCCGGCCCCGTCCCCGACCGCGACGACGACCTCGACCCCGAGCTCCGCGAGGAGGGCGGCGATCTCGGCGTGGTAGCGGTCGCTCTCGGCGCCGAGCTCTGCCATCTGGCCGAGGATCGCCACGCGCCGGCGTCCGCCCGCGCGCTCGGCGAGGTCGAGGAGGGCGGCGCGCATCGAGACGGGGTTCGCGTTGTAGGCGTCGTTGACGACGAGGCCGCCGCCGGGGAGCTCCTGCACCTCGCCGCGCCACGGGCTGAGGCTGATTCCGCGCGCCCCCTCCCGGGCGCGCTCGAGCGGCAGGCCGAGCGCGTCGTAGGCCGTGAGCGCAGCCACGAGGTTCCCCGCGAGGTGCCGCTGGGTGAAGGGCAGCTCCAGCTTCACCTTTCGCCCCGCAAGCGTGAAGACCCAGGCGTCACCGTCGCGCGCGACCGCGTCCCGGTCGAAGCGGCGGACGTCGAGGTCTGCGCGGAGGAACGGCTCGAGCAGCGGCTCGTCCGCGGGGACGACCGCGATCCCCCGGCCGGCAGGGCCTCGATCGCCTCCGCGTTGGCGCGGGCGGCGTCCGCCACGGTGCCGACGAGCTCGAGGTGCTCCGGGCCGATCGAGGTGACGAGCGCGAGCGTCGGCCGCGCGATCTCGCAGAGCTCGGCGATCTGCCCCGGCCCGCGCATCCCCATCTCCGTGACGAGCACGCGCGTCTCCGGCTCGAGGCGGAGGACGGTGAGCGGGAGACCGAGCTCGTTGTTCTTGCTCGCCGCCGCCGCGACCGTCGGCGTGACGGCCGCGCAGAGCGCCCCGAGGGCGTCCTTCGTCGTCGTCTTGCCCGTGGCGCCCACGACCGCGACCACGGCGGCATCCGAGCGGCCGCGGACGAGCCGTGCGAGCGCCGCGAGGGCCACCTCCTGGTCGTCCGGCACGAGGGCGGCCGCCCCGGCCGCGAGCGCATCGTCGACGAAGCGAACGCCGGTGTTCAGCGCGACGAAGAGGTCCCCCGGCCGCGCCTCCCGCGAGTCGTCGTGCACGCGCCGCACGAGGCCGTCGGCCGGCCGGCCGGAGAGCACCCCGAGCCCGAGCGCCTCCACCTCGTCCCACTCGAGCGGGATCACCGGGCGTCCCTTTCGCGACGGAGCGCCTCGCGCGCGACCTCGCGGTCGTCGAAGGGGTGGACGACGCCCGCGATCTCCTGGCCCTGCTCGTGGCCCTTGCCCGCGATCACGACGACGTCTCCCGCAGCGGCTCCCACGATCGCCGACTCGATCGCCGAGCGGCGGTCGAGGTCGACCTCCACGTCCGTTCCCGTCCCCTGCAGGATCGCCTCGACGATCGCGAGCGGCTCCTCGGAGCGAGGGTTGTCGCTCGTCACGACGACGCGGTCGGCGAGCTCCCGTGCCACCTGCCCCATCAGCGGGCGCTTCTCGCGATCGCGGTCGCCGCCCGCGCCGAACACGACCACGAGCCGCCCGTCGCCGAGGGGACGCGCCGCGCGAAGGACGGTCGCGAGCGCATCCGGCGTGTGCGCATAGTCGACGACCACCGCGAAGTCCTGCCCCTCGTCGATCGCCTCGAACCGTCCCGGGACGCCGGTCACCCGGCGGATGCCCTCCACGATGGCGCTCTCGTCGACGTCGAGGAGCAGCGCGGCGGCGACGGCGGCGAGGACGTTCTCGACGTTGAAGATGCCGAGGAGCGGCGTCTCGACGCGGATGCCTGCGGCGTCGAACCTCGAGCCGCGAGGTCCGAGCTCCAGGTCGTCCGCGCGCACCTCCGCCTCGGGACGGAGGCCGAAGGTGACGAGCGGCGCGCGGTGCGCCCCCGCGAGCTCGTCGGCGAGGCGACGACCGTGGGGGTCGCCGATGTTTACGGCGGCGGGCGGCGGCGTGATCCCGGTGAAGAGCCGGCGCTTCGCCTGGAAGTACTTCTCCAGGTCACCGTGGAGGTCCAGGTGGTCCTGGCTCAGGTTCGTGAACGCGAGCGCGTCGAACCGCACGCGGTCGAGCCGGCGGTAGTGCGAGCCGTGCGACGAGGCCTCGAGCGCGACCGCGTCGTCACCGGCGTCCACCATCTCGCGGAACAGTCGTTGCAGGTCGATCGCCTCGGGCGTCGTGTGCGGTGCAGCGCGAGAGGCACCGCCCACCACCCACTCGACGGTCCCGACCATGCCCGTGCGGCGACCGTCCGCCTCGAGGATCGAGCGCAGGAGGTACGCCGTCGTCGTCTTGCCGTTCGTCCCCGTGACGCCGGCGACGGCAAGCGCCTCCGTCGGGGCTCCGAAGAAGGCGTCGGCGGCGACCGCCATCGCCGCCCGCGACGACTCGACCACGAGCTGCGGCACCGCCGCGTCGACGGGACGCTCCACGACGAGCGCCGCAGCGCCCGCCGAGACGGCGTCGGCGGCGAGCTCGTGGCCGTCCACGCGCGCCCCGACGACGCAGAAGAACAGCGTGCCCTCGCGGACGCGACCCGTGGCGTACGCGAGGTCGGTGATCTCGACGGGACGCCGCCCGATCACGTCACCCGGCGCGATCGCGCGGATGAGCGCGTCGAGCTCCATCGGGGCGATTCTAGGGATGCCGGAACGGACGCCTACGGAAGGGCCGCCGCCACCAGCGACGACGAGCTCTTCGCCTCCGGGCGCGTCGGGCGGCACCTCGAGGTACTGGAGCGCGAACCGAGCGAGGTCACGGAAGATCGGCGCCGCGACGACACCGCCCCAGATCTGGCCATGGGGCTCGTCGACCATGACGAGGATCGCGAGACGTGGCTTGCGAGCCGGGACGAGCCCCACGAACGAGGCCACGTACTTGGAGACGTAGCGGCCGTTCTCAGCCTTGTTCGCGGTGCCGGTCTTCCCGGCGACGGTGTAACCGGGGATCGCGGCTTCGGTGCCCGTTCCCTCCAGCACCACGTCGCGGAACATCGCGGTCATGCGGTCGGCCGTGTACTTCGAGACGATCCGCCGGCCCTTGCCGTGGCGTACCTTCTTGCCGCCGATCTTCGAGGTCACGTGCGCAGGCGGCATCACGCCGCCGTTCCCGATCGCGGCGTACGCGCTCACCATCTGGAGCGGCGTCACCGCGATCCCCTGGCCGATCGGCACGGTGCCGATCGTCGAGCCCGACCAGCGGTCGTACGGGAGCACAATCCCGGGGCTCTCGCCCGGCAGGTCGGACCCCGTCGTCTTGCCGAAGCCGAAGCGGGAGATCCAGCGCGCGAGCTCCGGCCCACCGAGCCTGTCCTTGGCGATCGTGATCGTTCCGACGTTGGACGACTCGGCGAGGATCTGCCGCACCGACATGCGCTCGGTCGGGCGGGTGTGCGACTCGTGGATGACCCGGTCCGCGACCCTGATCGTGGGCGCGAGCGTGAACGACGTCTCGGGAGTGACGAGGTTGTCCTCGAGCGCACCTGCGATCGTGACGATCTTGAACGTCGAGCCCGGCTCGTAGAGGTCGGTCACGGCCCGGTTCCGCCGCTCTGCGGGCGGTGCCTTCGTGAAGCCGTTCGCGTCGAACGTGGGCGCGTTCGCCATCGCGAGGATGCCTCCCGTGCGCGGGTCCATGACGATCGCCGTCGCGCCGTTCGCGCTCCACCGCCGTACCGCCGTGACCAGGAGCCGCTCGGCCGTCGCCTGCAGCTGGTGGTCGAGGGTCAGCACGACGCTCTTCCCCGGGCGCTCCTTGCGCGACGTGACGACGTCGATCGCCTGTCCGGCCGGATCGCGGACGACGATCTCGTACCCCGAGCGGCCGGCGAGCTTCGTGTCGAGCGAGCGCTCGAGGCCGTCGAGCCCCCGGTTGTCCATTCCCGCGAAGCCGAGGAGCTGCGCGGCGACCCGCCCCTGCGGATACGTCCGCCGCTCCTCGGGATAGAACCCGAAGCCGGCGATCCCGAGCCGCTGCAGTGCCTTCGCCTTGGCGGGGTCTGCCTTGCGCTCGACGTACACGAACCGCTTGTTCGGGTTGGCCAGCCCCGGGAAGACCGCGTTCGGGTCGATGCCGAGGGTACGGCCGGCGGCGACCGCCGCCTTCTTCGGCGAGACGATGTGACGCGGGTCGGCGTACACCGTCGTCGCCTGCTCGCCGATCGCGAGCGGCTCCCCCGTACGGTCGTAGATCGTCCCCGGCCGGCCGGAATCTCGATCGTCTCGCGCTGCTGCTTCGACGCCATCGCCGCGTAGGCGGAGCCGTCGACGACCTGGATCCAGGCGGCCCGGACGAGCGTGCCGGCGAAGAGGACGCCGAAGGCGAGCACGAGGACGCGGATCCGGGTGTTCGCCCGACGGTCCGCTCTCACCGGTCGAGCCTGAGATAGGTGGTGGCGTTGGGGTCGGCCTCGACGAGCCCGAGCTTCGTCGCCGCCTCGGTCTCGATGCGCGCGTTCGCCGACGCGCTCGACAGCTGGGCACGGGTCGAGGCGATCTCGGCCTTCAACTCGGCACGGTCGTGCCGTAGGTCGTCGAGCTGGACGTTCAGCCGCAGCACGAGGACGTTGATCGCGACGACGCCGGCGAGGAGCACGGCAACCAGGACGATCCAGAGCACTCCGCCGGTGAAGGGCCCATTGCCGACGCGTGCGCGCGCGCGCCGTGCGAGCGGCTGGGCGAGCGTCGACATCAGGCCTTCACCGCCGCCCGCAGCCGGGCCGACGCGGCGCGCGGGTTGAGGTCGAGCTCGTGGCCCGCCGGCCGCACGGGCTTCCGCGTCAGAGGCCGTAGCGTCGGCTCCTTGCCGCAGACGCAGACCGGGAAGTCGGGCGGGCACGTGCAGCCCTTCGCCTGCTCGGCAAGGAAGCGCTTCACGATCCGGTCCTCGAGCGAGTGGAACGAGATGACGGCCAGGCGGCCGCCGGGGCGGAGCATCTCGAGCGCCGCCGGCAGCGCCGCCTCGAGCTGTCCGAGCTCGTCGTTGACGGCGATCCGGAGCGCCTGGAAGACGCGCTTGGCGGGATGGCCCTCGCCGAACCGGGCCGGCGTCGGAATCGCGAGCTTGACGACGTCGACGAGCTCGCCCGTGCCGGCGAAGGGACGCTCGCCGCGACGCCGTACGATCGCCCGGGCGATGGGTCTCGCGTAACGCTCCTCGCCGTAGCGTCTGAAGATCGTCACGAGATCGCGCTCGTCCCACGTGTTCACGATCGCGGCGGCCGTCGTCTCCGAGGAGGGGTCCATCCGCATGTCGAGCGGCGCGTTGGTCGCGTACGAGAAGCCGCGCTCGGGCCGGTCGACCTGCATCGACGAGATGCCGAGGTCGAGCAGGATCGCGTCCGCCTCGACGCCGTTCGCGGCGAGCTGCGCGAGGACGACGGCGAAGTCGCCGCGCAGAAAGCGGACGTCGACTCCGGCCGCCGCCTTGAACCGGTCGAAGTAGCGCTTCGCACCGGGATCGCGGTCGATCGCGACGAGCTTCCCCCGGCCGGCGAGGTCCTGGGCGAGGATCCGCGCGTGCCCTCCGGCACCGAACGTCGCGTCGACGACGGTCTCCCCCGGCCGTACGGCGAGGAGCTCGCGCACCTCGTCGGCGAGGACGGGGACGTGGTCAGATTCCGCGTGCGGCAAGACGTTCGGCAGCATGTTCGGCGCTCCCTTCGACGGCGTGCAGGTGCTGCTCCCAGGCGGCTGGGCTCCAGAGCTGGAGGTGGTCGTAGTTCCCGGCGACGACGACGTCATGGTCGAGCCCGGCATGGCGCGTGAGGACGGCCGGGACGAGGATCCGCCCCTGCGAGTCGAGGTCCGCCTCGGCCGCCCCCGAGAAGAAGAAGGTGCGGAGCTCCCGCGCCTCCCGTGAGAGCGGGTCGAGCGCCGAGATGCGGTCCTCGACGCTCACCTTCCACGTCTCCCGCGGATAGACGGCGACGTTGCGGTCGAGCCCACGCGTGAGCACGACGCCCGCGGCGAACGCGTCGCGGAAGCGCCGGGGCAGCGTGAGCCGGCTCTTCTCGTCGATCGTGTGCTCGTAGGTCCCGATGAACATCGCCTGCGCGCGTGGCCGATCCCCTTCGTGATCTCCACGATCCCCCACTTTACGCCACATTTTCCCACTGTCAAGGCTTTCCGGCCCTGACGACCGTCCCGGCGCGGGGGCTCACGGACGACCGTGCGTGCCCTCTGCCTCGCAGATCGCCGGGCGTGGCCGGCCCGGCCCGCCGGCGGTCCGCTCGCGTCGCGGTCTCAGCCGTGGACGGCGACGTGCCGGGGCGCGACGCCGCGCCCCGTGAGGGCGCCGGCGCCGCAGCGTGCTGCGAACCCGAGGGCGTCCGAGCCGTCGAGGCCGGCGGCGAGCGCGAACGTGAGCCCTGCGGCGAAGCTGTCCCCCGCGCCGTAGGCGTCGATCACCTCCCCGGGCGGCTCGACCGCCGAGTAGGGCCCGCCCGGCCGCGCCCACCCGCCGAGCGCGCCCGACGTCGAGACGACGAGCCTCGGCGGCGGATCGAGCTCCCCCGGGCGGTATCGCTCGGCGTCGTCCTCCCCGCTGCCGATCAGCGCGTCCAGCTCGACGCCGCCGCGGACGAGCACCTCGAGCTCGCGCGACGTCGCCGTCAGCACCCGCGCGCGGCGGGCGTGGACGAGCGCGTCGACGTCACCGGCGACGAAGAACACGGCGTCCATCGCGGCGAGCTCGTGCCACGGCAGCGACTCGTCGTGGCCCCGCGGGCGCAGCTTCGGCCCGACGGTCGTGATCGTCCGCTCGCCGTTGTCGTCGACCTGCGTGAACGCCCAGCGCTGCGGCCGCTCGGCGCTCACGGCGTGCACGACGACCCCGCGATCCGCGAGCTCGCTCCGCGCACGGAGGCCGAGCTCGTCGTTGCCCAGCATCGTGAACAGGTGTGCCTCGTCCGCGAGCAGGGCGAGCTGCACCGCGGCGACCCCGCCGCCCCCGCCCGCCTGCTCCCAGTCCTCGAACGAATGCGCGATCTGCCCGGCACCCGGAATCCGGTCGACACGCGCGAACCGGATCCACTCCACGTGCCCGACGACGGCGACCCGCATCGTCGAAGTGTGCACCACTCCGTCTCACAGCGACACGGGCGCCAGGGTTTCAGACGATGATGACCGCGGTGGCAGCGATCCCTCCTTTCGAGACGTTCTACGCCGAGCACGCGGGCGAGGTCCTCGGCATGCTCCGCCGGCGCCTCGGCCGCGAGCGGGCCGACGACGCCTTCCAGGAGACGTTCCTTCGGGCGCTGCGCGCGTACGGCCGGCTCGAGCACGGCGCGCACCTCCGCGCGTGGGTCCTCACCATCGCCTCGCGTGTCGCGATCGACGCACGCCGGCGCGCGGGCGAGCCGACCGGCCAGCTTCCCGACGTGCCTCATACGGACGGCCGCCCGGCGTACGAGGAGCTCGCGTTTCTCACGGACACCCTGCCGCCGAAGGAGCGCGCGGCCGTGGTGCTCCGCTACGGCTACGACCTCGACTACGACCAGATCGCGGCCGCGCTGGGCTCGAGCGAGGACGCTGCCCGCCAGGCGGCCTCCTCCGGCGTCCGTCGCCTGCGAAGGAGGATCGCGTGACCGTCCCGACTCGTCTCGACCGGCAGTTCCGCGACGCGGCGGCGCGCGCGGGGCTCCTCGACACCGCCTACGACGTGATCGAGAGCGAGCTCGGCCCGCTGCTCGCCGCCGTCACCGACCACGGCCTTGCCCGCATCTCCTTCGATCCCGAGCCGGAGCGCGAGCTCGAGCTCCTCGCGCGCCTCGCGGGACCGCGCGTGCTCCGGTCGCCCCGCGCACTCGACGAGACTCGGCGCGAGCTCGACGCCTACTTCGCCGGGCGCAGGACCGCGTTCGACCTCGAGCTCGACCTCCGCGGGCTGCCCGCGTTCACGCTCCGCGTCCTGGGCGAGCTCGCGAAGGTCCCCTACGGGCAGACGGCCACGTACGGCGAGCTTGCCGAGCGCGCCGGGAACCCGCGTGCCTCGCGCGCGGTCGGCACGGTCATGAACCGCAACCGCATCCCGATCGTCCTCCCCTGCCACCGCATCGTCGGTACGTCGGGCGAGCTCGTCGGCTACGGCGGCGGCCTCCCGCGCAAGGAGCGCCTCCTGCGGCTCGAAGGCGCGATCCTCTAGCCCGGTGCCCGACTCGAGCCGGACACCACGTCACAGCAACAGCCGATAGCCGACGCCCCACTCGTTCACGACGACGTCGCGGGCGCCTGCCGCCTCGAGCTTCCGGCGCAGACGTGAAGCGTGCGAGTCGACGGTACGGGTACGGATCCCGGCGGCGCGGATCCCCAGACGTCGCGGAGGAGCTCCGCCTTCGTGAAGACGCGCCGCGGGTCGCTCGCGAGCTTCGCCGCGAGCTCGAACTCGCGCCCCGCGAGGCGCACGGCCGCCTCCCCCGACGCGCACCTGACGCGCGCGGTGGTCGACGACGAGCGGCCCGGCCTCGACGACGTCGGCCTGCCCGAGCAGGGCGCGCCGCAGCAGCGCCCTGACGCGCGCGAGCAGCTCGAGGTACACGTCGCGCGGAACGACGTCGTCCGCCCCGCTCTCGAGCGCGCGGACGCGCACGGCAGGGTCGGCGCCGGGCTCGGTGAGGACGATCACCGGCACGTTCCGATTCCAGCGTCGCCCAGGCTCTCCCGCCCGGAGCCTGCGACACAGATCGGGCTCGCCGGCGATGACGAGGTCGGGCGAGACGCTCTCGGCGAGGTCGAGCGCCCGCGCGGTCCAGGCCGCCCCGAACACGGTGAACCCGTCGTCGCGAAGCTGCCGCTCGAGGTACTCCCTCGACCCGGGCTCGTGCTCGGCGAGGAGAACGGCGTTCGGAGTCATCGTCCGAACGAGGCTAGAGCGCCTGCGACCACCACGCCAGATGTCCTTTGTGGCGACTCTGTGACGATTCGCCCACACGCGTCCCGCCCGGCCACGGCCGTGCGGGCGGCGCTCACTGCAGCCTGACGACGAACGAGACCTGGTCGAGGAGCTTCCCGTAGCGCGGGTTGCGCCGTGTCCCGAACGCGGGCCAGACGTAGAGCCGGTACGAGCCGTTCGCCAGCGAGTGCCGCTGCCCCCTGAACGACCACTGTCCCCGCAGCGCCACCCTCGGGTGTGTCACCCATGTGGTCAGGAGCTTCAGGTTCCCGCGCCAGAGCTGGAGGTTGTAGAACCGTGCCTTCGCGACGGGCGACCACTGGACGAGCGGGGGCTTGCCGACGATCGAGCCCTCGGCCGGTACGTAGATGCCGGTCGCGGGCCGCAGGCCGATCGTCTTCGCTGCCTCGTTTCCGGCCCGGTCGATCAGCACGACCTGGTACCAGTACCGCGTGCCCGGCCGGATCCTCCTATCGACGAGCCTCCGGGCCTTGCCCTGGTAGACAATGCCCGGCTTCGCACGCTTCGGTCCCGGTGCCCGGACGACCTTCGCCCGCACGACGTCCTTGCCCCGCGTCCACGAGAGCGCGATCGAGCGTCCTCGGTGCACCCAGGTGACGTTCGGGCGTGCGGGCGGGGACGCGTCGTAGCGGAGATCGACCGTCGTCGGCGCGCTCAGGTGCCCGGCGGCGTCCCGGCACTGCCCGACGAGCTTGGCCGGGCTCGCATCCGGGCCCGCGTAGCGCACCGCCGGCGAGCACTCGATGACCCCGGAGCCCCCGTCGTTGCCCCGGAAGGTGACGTCGACCGGGTGGTTGTACCATCCGTTTGCGTCCGGCTGACGCGAGGGAACGCCGACGACGGTCGGCGGTGTCGCGTCGTACTTGAACGTGAGCGTGGCCGACCCCGTGTTGCCGGCGTTGTCCGTGCACGACCCGGTGGCGGCCGCGGAGCCGCTGTCGGGCCCGCCGTAGGTGCCGGACGTGCACGACGCGACCCCGGAGGCGCCGTCCTCCCCCTTGAAGCCGAACGAGACGGGGCTCGTGTACCAGCCGTTCGAGTCGGGTCCCCGTGCCGCCGAGCCGGTGACTCCGGGCGGCGTGGAGTCCTTGCGAACCGTGACGCTGCTGCCGACGAACGAGCCGCCGTAGTTGACGGTGCACGTGAAGGTCGCGCCGCCGGTGTCGTCCGAGACGCTCGCCGCCCCGCAACCGGTTGTGCCCGTGACTCCACTCGAGTTGTATGACCACGCGACGGCGACTGCCGACCTGAACCAACCGCCGCAGCCGCCGCCGTTACAGCTTGCGACGGGCGGGTCGAGCGCTGCCGCCGCGCCTGGGAGGGCGGCGCATCCAGCCGCCAGGGCGGCCACGACGCACACCGCCCGAACGGTCCTCACGCCCGCCTCGCGGCGCTTCGGGCAGCGGCCCCGAGGAGCGTGCTCCCTCCCGCGGCGACGGCGAAGAGGCAGGCTGCGACGAGGAGCAGAGCGCGGCTCGCATCCCCGTCCGGGCGCCCCGCCGCGAGCGCCCCTACCGGAAGCCCGAGCCGGACCGCGTCCCGGGGGCGCTCGTCCGCCGAGGGGCGGGGCGGGATGCTTCTTCGCCGGCGCGGGGGTGGGCGCGCCTGCCGCCCTCCCGGGCCGGGCGCGAGCCGGCTTCGCGCTGGCAGGCACCGGCGCGGGCTCACGCGCCGCTGCTTTACCGGCCGGTGGTCGCGACGGCACGGTCTGTGTGGCCCGCGCCGGCGACGCGTCGGGCTGCGGCGTCGACACCGCCTGCCTCGCCGCCACGGTCGACGTCGAGCCCGTGGCGAGTGGCGCGTCCGGCGTCGGGACCGGCTGCGCCGACACCGCGCGGCGCCGGCTGGGTGACGTGACGGAGGTCGAGCCGGAGACGGCGGACGCCGTCGCGGTCGGCGCGGTCGCGGAGACGGGCGGGTCGTCCGGTTCCGGCATCGGCGTCCCGCCGGCCGCCGCTGCCGCCGACGGCCAGGCGAGCAGCGCCAAGCAGGCGCCGGCGACGACCGATTCGCGCCCGGGCCGCAGAGACGACGTCCACGTAGGCACCACGTCCCTCCCTTTCGGAGACTCACGGTACGTCCGCGGACGCACACGTGTCAATACGCACAGGTGGGAGCGGCCGCCGGCGATCCGGCGGCCGCTCCACTCGGGCCGTCTAGCGCTTCTTCTTCGGCATCCCTCCCTGGATCGCGTGGGCCCATGCGCCTCCACGCTGGTCGTCCCACGAGCCCTGGCCCGCGACCTGCAGCTGGTCGGAGCCGCTGCCCGCCTGCCTCTGCATCAGGGCTTGGCAGGTCTCGTTGAGGTTGAGCGCCACGGCGAGCGCCGCGACGTCGTTCGACTGCCGTACCGAGCCGCCGCCGCCCGGGCTGCCGACCCGGATGGGGGCGGTCTCGCTCGACGCGCCGAGCTGGAGCGACGCCGCCCCCGCAGAGGCACTCTGCCGGTTCCAGGCGCCCTGTCCCGCCACCTGAAGCACGGTGCCACCCGTTCCGCGACCCGCCTGTGACTGGACGAGCGACTGACCGGTCGTGTTCAGGTTCAGCGCCGCCGCCACAGCGGTGGCACTGTTCCGCTGCGAGACGTCGCCGTCGTCGCCCGGGCTCAGCACCCGGATCGACGATGCCGTGTTCGACGGCGCGAGCTGTACCGCCGTCGCATCCGCGTCGGCGTCCTGGTGGTTCGAGGCCTCCTGGCCGGCGACCTGCGTCTGGTCGGATCCGTACCCACCGCCCGTCTGCGACTGGCCGAGGGACTGATCCGTCGAGTTGCCGTTCCCGGCGATGCCGATGGCGGTCGCCGCGTTCGTCTGCGAGACGTTACCGTCGTCGCCCGGGCTCAGCACCCGGATCGACGACGCCGAGTTGGACGGCTTCAGCTGTACCGCCGTCGCGTCGGCATCGGCCGTCTGGTCGCTCCCGGCGGCCTGTCCGGCGATCTGGGTCTGGTCGGACCCGTAGCCGCCACCGCCCTGCAACTGGTCGGTCGTCTGCTGCGTCTCGTTGCCGTTCAGGGCGGCCGCGCCGGCGGTCGCCTCGTTCGACTGCATCACGTTGCCGTTGTCACCTGGGCTCAGAACGCGGATGGATCCGACCTGGTTGCTCGGTGCGAGCTGCACCGCCGTCGCGTCGGCGTCTGCATCCTGCTCGCTCTTCGCCGCCTGACCGGCGACCTGCGTCTGGTCGGAGCCCGTCCCACCCAGCTGCGACTGCGTGGTGTCCTGGCTCGTCGCATTGCCGTTCGCGGCGAGGGCGCCCGCGGTCGTCGTGTTCGACTGCGAGACGCTGCCGTCGTCGCCGGGGCTCAGGACGCGAATCGAGCTCGCGTGGTTCGACGGCCCCAGCTGGTAGGCGCCGCTCTCGCCGCCGGCCGTCTGGCCGCTCGCGGCAGCCTGGCCCGCGGTCTGCGCCGCGTCTCCTCCTCCCTCGGAGGCGATCGCCTGCCCCGCGCCGAACACCAGCGCGACGACGAGCGCCCCGAGGAGTGTCGTCATGCGTTTCATGCGGATGTTGCTCCTTCCCTTGGGTCGAGCGGGGCCGGCGCCCCGCGAATCGCATCGACGCGGAAGGAGCGCTAGCCGGGGTCGTCGGGCATGCGGCTGCGGTGCCCGGAGGGCAGCGCCGTGCCGTCCAGCACGACGCGCCTGGCCAGGTCGAGCATCGCGGCCAGGAAGGGAAGTGCGAGGAAGATCGGGATCCCGCCGCTCGAGGAGCCGCCCCCCGCCGCCGGCGCCGCGCTCGCGGCCGACGGCGCCGGCTCCGGGGCAGGCTGCGGAGCCGGTGCGTGCCACCGCGGACGTTGTCCGTCGCGCACGCGGCCGCCGCCGGGCCGGGCCGCGCCCGCGTCCCCACGCGCCGACGCCTCCCCCGACGTCAGGGCGACGGGCGCGGGCCGCGGCATGGCCGCTCCGACCTCCGCGATCGGGCCGATCGCCGTCGCGGGCCTCGCGCGGCCCGGCATGGGCCGACGGAGCGCGGGGGCCGAGAGAGCCGCGAGGATCGAGCTTCCGGCAGGTGCGGGGACGAAACGGATCTCGAGCTGCTCGTCGATCGAGGACGGGAGGGCCGGGAGGACGGCGACTGCCGCCCTCTGCTCGGTGACGGGTGCGGCAGCCGCGACCGCGGGCGAGAGGACGCCTGCGAGGGGAGCTGCGACGGCCGCCGTGATCGCGGCAAGGTTCGGGGGCGGAGGCGACGGGAGACCGGGAGTCCTCGGCGGCGCGGTCTGCGGCGCGATCGCCTCCACCGAGCCGCTGGACGCGCCGACGCCGGCGACGACCGCGACAGCGACGTTCGACTGCGTCACGGGCCCGTCGGCCCCGGGGCTCGAGATCCGAATCGAGACGTTGACGTTCGAAGGACGATACTGCGAATGAGTTGCTCCCTGATACTGTCCGGGATTGTCTCCGCAGTTCCAGATCCACGTCCAATTCACCGGGATGTATCCCGTTCCTGATCCACTGTCCGATATCGCGGTGAAATCGGGTACCGAAAGGCAGTCCCACTGCCAGGCCCATGTTCCCGAGCCGGCGTCCGCGGAGGGCTGCGGCCCGATCCCAGCTGCGGAAGGAGTGACCGACCCGGCGCCGCGGGCACCGCCGGGGGCGGGCGGATCGCCGGTCGGTGATACTGCATCGGTCGCGCCGGCCGGGGCGAGCGCGGCCAGGTTCACCTGCGTCACCGGGCCCGTATCGCCCGGGCTGCCGATCCGGACGCTGACGTTGACGTTGCTCGGGGACGACTGCAGCGCCGGGGGAGGCGCGGTCGCCCCGGTCTCGTCGTCGTCGCCGGTCGACCCGGTATCGGCGCTGGTATCGCCGCTGGGAGCTGCGGTATCCGTCGTCTCCGCTGCGCTCGCCATGGTGTCCCCCGCACCGGTCGTACCGGAGCGCTGATCGCCGTCAACAGCGGGCTGCGGGGACGCGAGCAAGCCGCCCTCGGGCGTCTCGACGGCGGTCGGCTCGGCCGGGGGAGGAGGCGGCGTGGAGAGCCCCTCCTCTGAGGTGCCGGCGGCCGTGGGCGACGCCGTCCTTGCGGCCTCGGTCGGGCCTTCGACCGCGGTCGTGCCCGTGTCGCCGGCCGGCGTCGCGGCGAGCCCGGCGTCCGCCGTGTCGTCGAGCGCGGGGACGGCCTCGAGGATCGCGCCGACGTCGTCGCCGGGCACGACAGGGGCGAGTGAGCTGCTCGGCGACGTCGCCGAGATGCCGTCGTCGGCGCGTGCGGACGACGCGAAGAGGGCCTCCGAGCCGCCAACCACGGCAACCGCTGCGAAGCACGTCGCGACTCGCGCGCGTGAGAGAGGAGTCATGTGTATTCATCTATGCATTTGCGCGACGATTTCTATTCATGATTCTCCACAAGATCGTTGGACGCTTCTCAGACGGTGCGCTATGTTGATCGAGACAAGAGATGGTGGATCGGTCGGGCGATCGGGGACGACGGAACGAGGCACGGTGCAGTGCCAGCGCGGCGCTGCTCTGCGCGTATCACCGCCGAGGCGATCGAGGCGCCCGCACGCGCGTGATCGAGGAGAACCTCCCGCTCGTCCATGCGCTCGCCCGTCGCTTCTCGCGGCCGTCCGAGCCGATCGACGACCTCGTGCAGGTCGGCGCGATCGGGCTGATCAAGGCTGTCGACGGCTTCCGTGAGGAGCGCGGCCGCGACCTCGGCGCGTACGCGGTCCCGACGATCGTGGGCGAGCTGCGCCGCCATGTTCGCAACGCGCAGGCATCGCGGGGGGGACGGCCGCCCGTGGAGGCGCTCGACGACGACGCGCTCGAGGACGACGCGCGGGGGCAGGTCGACGTGAGCGAGACGCGGGAGCTCGTGCGGGTCGCGTTCGGGGCGCTGAGCCCGCGCGAGCGGCGCGTCGTCGCCCTTCGCTTCTTCGGCGACTGGAGCCAGCAGACGATCGCCGCCGAGGTCGGCCTCTCTCAGGTCCAGGTCTCGCGCGTGCTGACGGCGTCGCTCGCGAAGATGCGCGCGCGGCTCGAGGTCGCGTGACGCGGCGCGGAATTGTGCGTACCCGCACGAGCCCGTACACTCGCGAGTGGGTGAGCGCTCAACCTTCCCCCGGATGCTCCCGAGACGAGCCGCGCGAGGGCGCCGTCGCCGAGCGGCCGCCTGCTGCTTCGCATGCCTCCCGAGCTCCACGGCGAGCTCGCGCAGGCGGCCGAGCGCGAGGGAACGAGCCTCAACGGCTACATCATCGCCCGGCTGGGCGAGGCCGTCGGCCACCCGGCCGCGAACGGCTCCGGCAGCGCGCCGCAGGGCCTCTCCTCCGTCACGCTGCGCCGTCTCCTCATCGCCAACGTGGCGACGGTGGCGCTCGCCTCGCTCGCGGCGGTCGTGATCCTTCTCCTCGCCTGGCTCGGCTGACCGAGCCCTACACCTAGCCCGTGTCCGGCGCCGGCTCGAGCGCGCCCGGTTGCGACCCAGGCGCCCGGGTCGCGAGCACCGAGCCCGCGAGCACGAGCCCGAACCCGAGCATCACGCCGACCGTCAGGTGCTCGCCGAGCACGACGACGCCGAGGATCGCGGCGACCGCCGGATTCACGTAGGTGATCACGGTCGCCCGCACCGGGCCGATCTCGCCGATGAGCGCGAAGAAGACGACGAACGCGAGCGCGGTGCAGACGACGGCGAGGCCCACCACCGACCCGACGGCTGCAGCCGACGGCACCTCGCTCGGCGCGCTGAACGCGGCGATGGGGACGTAGAGGAGCGCGGTCAGCGCGAGCGACGCGGCGATCACCCCGAGCGCCGGCAGGTGCGCAAGGTACCGCTGCAGGATCAGCGGCCCGATCGCGTAGCAGACGGCAACGAGCCCGACCTCAGCGAGCGGCGCCGCGCTCGCCCCGTCGACATTGACACCGACGATCGCGGCGACGCCCGCAACGCCCAGGAGCAGCCCCGCGAGGCGGGCGCCTCCCACCCGCTCCCGCTCCCCCGTTGTCGTGGCCACGACCAGGGCGACGAGCGGCACCGCCGCGATCAGGAGGCCGGTCAGCGAGCTCGAGAGGCGCTGCTCGGCCGTTCCGAGCAGGAACCACGGGATCGCGATCTCGATCCCGGCGAAGAGGGCCAGCGGCCGCCAGTGGCGCAGCAGCGGGCGCAGCTCGTCCCGGCGGGCGGCGAGTGGGACCAGCAGCAATGCCGCGATCGCGGTCCGGGAGAGGACGAGCGACGCCGGGCTGAGATCGCGCACGGCCACGCGGATCAGCAGGTACGGGACGCCCCAGATCACGCACATCGAGGCGAAGAGCAGCCAGCCCCGCCTGCTCACGACGTGGCTCCGAGGTCGTCGAGCACGATCCGCCCACGCTACCGGCCGCGGACGGATCGGGTGATCGCGGTCTCTGCTCGAAGCGATCAGCCGGGGGAATGCACCGGGCGGGGGCGTCACCGGGGTCAGGCACCTGTGGTGCCAGACCCCTGGCTCACAGCCTTCCGGAGCGGAAGACGCCCCAGAGCAGCCAGAGGCCGAAGGCGCCGGCGAGGACGAAGCCGACGACGGAGAGGATGTGCAGCCCGAGGAGGTGCGGGCCGCTCTCCGCGAGCACGCCGATCAGGGAGGAGCCGACGAGGCCGCCCAGGATCACGAGCGCGACCGCGATCCGGTTGACGGACACGTCCATGTGGTGCGCGAGATCGTCGATCCCGGGGTTCGAGATCCTCACCTGGAGCTCCCCGTCGCGCAGCTCGTTCAGGACGTCGTGCACCTGCCGCGGCACCTCGAGCGCGATCTCGCCCAGGTCCTGGATCTCGCTCCTCGTGCGTAGCGCGAGCCGGCGCGGCGAGAACCGCTCCGAGATCAGCTGCCTCGCGTAGGGCCGCGCGACCTCGAACACGTTGAAGTCCGGGTAGACCTCGGCAGCGACCGAGCCGAGCGTCGCGATCGCCTTGTCGAGGATCACGAACCGCGTCGGCAGCCGCAGGTTCATCGCGTAGATCAGCGTGAGCCCCTCGCGGATCGCCTCGATCGGGTCGATCTCGGAGAGTCGGGAGCCGTAGTACCGGTAGTAGAGCTCCTCCAGTCGCGAGCGGAGCTCTTCCTCGCGCTCGCGCGGGTAACGGACGCCGAGGTCGGACAGGCGGCGAGGCAGCGCCTCGACATTCTCCGTCGCTGCGTCGACGAACAGGCGGGTCAGCCGCGCCATGTCCATCTCCGTGAGCCGGCCGGCGAGCCCGAAGTCGATCAGCCCGAGCCGTCCGTCCTCGAGGTGGAGGATGTTCGAGGGATGCGGGTCGCCGTGGAAGAACGCGTGCCGGAAGATCATCGCCATCCACGCGTCCGTCATCGTGTAGGCCAGCTCGCGCCGGGCATCGTCCTCCCAGGACGCGAGGTCGAGGTCGCGAACGTGCGTGCCGTCCAGCCGGTCGAGCGTGAGCAGCCGGCCGGTCGTGTAGCGCCACCAGACCCGCGGCACGGCGATCCGCTCGTCGTCCGCGAAGTTCCGCCTGAACGTCTCGGCGTTCCGTGCCTCCTGCTGGTAGTCGAGCTCGAGCCGGATCGAGCGTCCGAACTCCTCGACGAGCTCGCCCGTGTCGATGAAGTCGAGCTGGCGGACACGCTCCCGCGCGACGCGGGCCGCCGACGCCATCAGCTTGAGGTCCGACTCGATCTGCCGCGCGGCGTTCGGGCGCTGCACCTTGACGACGACCTCGGCGTCGTTCGGCAGCGTCGCCCGGTGCACCTGGCCGATCGACGCCGCCGCGACCGGCACCTCGTCGAAATCGAGGAACGCCTGCTCGACCGTGAGGCCGAGCTCTTCCTGCACGACCCGCTCGACGTCCTCCATCGCGAAGGGCGAGACGTCGTCCTGGAGCTTGCGCAGCTCCGCGATGATGTCGGGCGGCACCACGTCCGGGCGGGTCGAGAGGAGCTGGCCGAACTTCACGAACGTCGGGCCGAGCTCGTCGAGCATCTCGCGCAGGCGACGGCCGCGCTCGGGGTCGGGCTCGCCGTCCGCCGTACGGCGGCGTTCCAGCAGGTACCCGAAGCCGTGACGCGTGGCCACGCGCCCGATCTCGGCGACGCGACCGAGCGTCCGCTGCGGGGCGTCCTCCGCCATCGCGTCAGTGTCGCACGGTCAGGCGACGCGGTCGCGCTCGAGGAGCCGCAGGCGGTGCTCGAGCTGCGCGACGCGGAGCGCGAGGTCCTCGACCTCCTCACGCCGCGCGAGCCCGGCCCTGGCGAGCGTGCGCTCCAGCGCCTCGTCGCGGCGCGCGCCAAGGCGCTCGAGCTCGGCACGCCACGATGCGACCGTGTCGCGCACCGCTTCGCGCATCGCCCCGGGCTCGACGCCGACCCGGCGCGCGAGGTCGTCAGCCGTCTCTTCCATCGCCTCGACGCTCATGCTCGCCCAGCCGATGCCCGCGAGCAGGAGCTCGGAGACGGGGCGCGGCTCGGGGGCAGGCTCGGCGCTCATCGTGCCCATTCTAGGTGCCCGCCGTCTGCAGTTGCGGCGGCGAAGCCGCCGCCTTCAGGGATCTGCCCCGCCGCACTGGGATTCGAGCGGCGGGAATCCGCTCGGCGGATTCCCGCTCGCGAGCAAGCTCAGCGCGGGCGTCCGTGGGGCCGACCGCTGCGGCGCTGGCGGCGCCGCTGGCGGGCAGCCGACTCCGGCGCCGTGCGCGTCGCGTCGGGAGGAGCAGCGACGCCGGCCGCGGCCACAGCCGCGCTCCCGAGCGCGGGCTCGGCCGGCTCGGGGGCCTTGACGGGCGTCGTCTCTCGTGCGCGCTGCATCGCGGCCTGGCGCCGATACTCGGGCGCGCGCTCGAGCAGGACGCCGAGGAAGGGGGCTGCGATGAACAGGGTCGAGAAGGCCGAGATCCCGATCCCGACGAGGATCGCGAAGGCGAAGTCCTTCAGCGTCTCTCCGCCGAAGAAGAACAGCGCACCCACGGGGAGCAGCGTGATGAACGTCGTCGCGAGCGATCGTCTCACGGTCTCCCAGACCGACACGTTGACGATCTGCGCGATCGTCGCATTGCGCATGAGCGGGAGGTTCTCCCGCACGCGGTCGAAGACGATGATCGTGTCGTAGATCGAGTATCCGATGATGGTCAGGAACGCGGCGACGGTCGCGGCCGACACCTCTCGCCCCGAGAACGAGTAGATCCCGAGCGCGATCACGCCGTCGTTGACGATCGTCCGGAGGATCGGCACCGAGAAGCGCCACTGGAAGCGAATCGAGATGTAGATCGTGATCAGGAGGAACGAGACGACGATGGCGACGATCGTGCTGCGGAGGATCTGCTCGCTGAAGCTGGCCGAGACGTTGCGAGTACCGGTGAAGCTCGCGTCGAGCCGGCCGGTGAGCGCGGACTCGATCCGCCGCTGCTCGGGCGACGTCAGCTCCTCGGTACGGGCCGAGAACTCGGAGTAACGGCCGTCGGGAGTCGCTTCGCCGCGGCCGTAGATGGTGGCATCGGCGAGGCCGAGACGACCGAGCTCGTCCCGCACGACCGAGATCGGCTGGGCCTGCTGCGTGGTGAAGCCGAGCTGTGTGCCTCCCTCGAAGTCGATCCCGAGGTTCAGGCCCTTGACCGCGATCGAGCCGATCGAGAGCGCGATCGCGACGCCGGCGATCGTGAACCAGATGCGGCGCTTGCCGACGAAGTCGATCTTCAGCCAGTTCGGGATCCGCTGCGGGGTCGTGCCCATGAAGCGGGCGTTCTCGAACCAGTTGAAGCGGGCGAGGATCACGAGCAGCGCGCGCGTGGCGAAGACCGCCGTCAGCAGCGAGACACCGGTACCGAGCAGCAGCATGAACGCGAAGCCTCGGACACCGGCCGTCGCGACCGCGAACAGCACGAGCGCCGTGATCGCCGTGACGACGTTCGCGTCGACGATCGTCGCGAACCCTTTCGTATAGCCGGTGAACACCGCCGAGCGCACCGATCGCCCGCTCGCCGCCTCTTCCTTGATCCGTTCGAAGATGACGATGTTCGCGTCGGCAGCGACGCCGATCGCCAGGATCAGGCCCGCGAAGCCCGGCAGCGTGAGCGTGACGTCGAAGAGCAGGATGGTGCCGTAGAGAAAGACGGCGTTGATCGCGAGGCCGAGGACGGCCACGAGGCCGAGCGAGCGGTAGGCGATCAGGAGGAAGGCCGCCACGAGGATCAGACCGCCGATTGCGGCGCGCAACGCCTCCTGGAGCGAGTCCTTGCCCAGCGTCGCGGAGATCGCGGTCTGGTCGAGCGTGCGGAACTCGACGGGCAGCGCGCCCGTCTGGAGCACGAGCGCGAGATCCTTCGCTTCCTTGATGCTCGCAAGACCGGAGATCTGCGCGCCGTTCGAGCCGGAGATGCCGCCGGGATACTCCGTGAAGTCGATCGTCGGCCACGACTTGATCTCGCGGTCGAGCACGATCGCGAAGTGCTGCAGGAACGGGCTCGGGTCGCCCTGGCCGCCGCCGACCGTGTTGAAGAGGAGCTTGCCGCGCTGGGCGATGTCGCGCGTGATCTCCTCGAACTTCTCCGCGCCGCGATCGGTGAACTCCATCAGCACGATCGGCTCGCCGGTGCGCGTGTCGAAGTCCTGCCGCGTGCCGGAGAGCTTCAGGTCCTCCCCGGTCATCTCGGGCACCTCGGGCGGCGTGTAGCGCATCAGGTACCACGAGGTCGTGGTCGGGTTCGGCTGCGCGACCCCCGGGCAGACGACCTCTCCCCTGCCGCAGCTGACGACGACGGTCTCCGGCGGCACCGCGAAGAGCTTGTGCCCGGGCGGCACCTTGCCGTCCCACTTCGCGAGCGCCGCCTGCTTCGTCTGCACCGGGCCGCGGACGAGCTTCTTGCCCTGCGTGCGGAACACGTAGTACGTATCCGGCGTCCCCTTCGCCGCGAGCGCCTGCTGGCCGGCGAGCAGGTCGTAGAGCTTCGCGGTCGCCCTCGGCTGCCGCGTGCGCGCGTCGATCGACGGCGAGACGAGGTCTCGCTCGAGGTCGAACAGCTCGAGCTGCGCCGTCTTGCCGATGATCTGCGCGGCGGCGGCCGGGTCCTTGACGCCCGGTAGCTGGATCGAGATCTGGTCGGAGCCCTGCGTGCGGATCTCGGGCTCGGCGACGCCGAGCTTGTCGACCCGGGAGCGCATGATCGAGACCGACCGCTCGAGGTCCTCCGTCGTCAGCTTGCGGTCCTTGGGCGGTACCGCCTGGAGGGTGACCTCGAGCCCACCCTGCAGGTCGAGACCGAGTGTCGGGCGCTGCTCGAGCGGTGATCCGGGAATCGCGAGCAACGCGACCCCGACGAGAACCGCGACGACGAGGCCGACGACGAAGACTGCTGCGCGACGGGTCATGTGCGGCCGCTCAGGTTAGCGGCGGTCGAGCGCCTCGGTGCCCTCGGCGACGTCTTCCTTCACGATTTCCTCGGAGTCCGCAACACCGTCTTCACGGTTCTGCCCGGCGAGCTCCTCGTCGGCGTCCTCGTCGGCCTCCTCCGCCTCGTCCTCCGGCTTGACCACGCCGGCGACGGCGCGGCGGGCGATCCGCACGCGGATGCCCTCGGCAATCTCGACGACGAGGTCGTCCTCCTCGTCGATCTCCGTGACGATGCCGTACATGCCCCCGGCGGTCAGCACCTCGTCGCCGGGCTCGATCGAGGCGAGAAGCCGCTGTTGCTCCATCTGCTTCCGCCGCTGGGGCCGGATCAGGAGCGCCCACAGCAGAACGAACATCGCAGCGAGCAGAATCAGGGTTGCCACGTTTCCTCCTCGGGGCCGGCGGCGAGCGCCGCGAGCGTGTCCGCGCGATAGGCGTCGAACGCTCCGCGGGTGATCGCGTCCCGCGCGCCGGCGGTCAGTCGCAGGGTGAACCATAGATTATGCAGGGTCAGCAGGCGGAGCCCGAGAAGCTCCCGCTGGTTGACGAGATGCCGGACGAACGCACGCGAGAACCCGGCGCACGCGGGGCAGCCGCACCCGTCCTCGAGCGGACGCGAATCGCGGGCGAACCGCGCGTTGCGCAGGTTGAGGCGGCCGCGCGCGGTCAGCGCCGAGCCGGTGCGCGCCGTCCGCGTCGGCAGGACGCAGTCGAACATGTCGATCCCGCGCGCGATCACCTCGAGGATTCCCTCGGCGTCGCCCAGGCCCATGAAGTAGCGTGGCCGCGCCTCCGGCAGCATCGGCGCCGCCCAGCCCACCGTCTCCAGCATCGCCTCGCGGCTCTCCCCCACCGCCAGCCCGCCCAGGGCGAAGCCGTCGAACGGGAGGGCGACGACTCCCTCGATCGAGCTGCTCCGGAGCTCGGGGTCGGTGCCTCCCTGCGCGATTCCGAAGCGGAGCTGGCCCGGCGCGCGTGGCGCGCCGACCTGGCGCTCCGCCCAGAGTTGCGTCCTGCGCACCGCCTCGGCGTGCTCGGCGCGCGGGACGCCGGCCGGCGGGCAGATGTCGAGGCACATCGCGACGTCGGAGCCGAGCCGGCGCTGGATCTCGGCAACCCGTTCCGGCGTGAGGCGCTCGGTGGCACCGTCGTAGACGGACCGGAATGTGACGCCCTCGTCGTCGACCCGCGCGAGCGTGTCGCGCAGCGAGAACACCTGGAAGCCGCCGGAGTCGGTGAGGATCGGCCCGTCCCAGCCGGTGAACGCGTGGAGCCCGCCGAGCTCCTCGATCACGTCCTCCCCTGGCCGGAGGTGGAGGTGGTAGGTGTTGCCGAGGATCACGTCGGCGCCCAGGGCGCGGACCTCCGACGGGAGGAGCGTCTTCACCGTCCCCTTCGTCCCGACCGGCATGAACGCCGGCGTGCGGACGTCGCCGTGCGCCGTGCGCAGGACTCCGGCGCGGGCCGCGCCGTGGATCGCCTCGATCGTGAAGCTCACGGGGCGAGGATCGTTGCGCTGTGGCCCTGCGAGCGCACCAGGCGGCGATCGGTCGTGAGGAGAGGCGCGTCGAGCGCCTCGGCAAGCGCGACGTACGCGGCGTCGGCAGCCGTGACGCACGTCCGCAGCTCCCAGATTCGCGGCAGGAGCTGGACGTGGGGGTACCGCCGCACAGGGATGCTCTGGACGCTCGAGAGCCGCACGGCAGCAGCCTCGGCGTCCAGGACGCGCGCGAGCGTCAGCCGCCGGACTGCAGAGACGATCTCGATGTCGACGATGTGCGGGGCCGCAAGATCCCATGCGGCGTCCTCGAGCGCGGCGACGACACGAGCGGCGCACCCCCGGACGCCGAGCCCGAGGTCGACGAGCGCCGAGCTGTCGACGACGATCACCCTGCGTCGCGCATTCGCCTGATGATCGCGGACGGCGGCTCTTCCAGCTCGACCGGCGGAAGCTGGGCGAGCCGCGCGACGATCTCGGCGGGCGTCGGATGGGATGCCTCGCGCTCGACGACCCCGAGCAGGTACTCGGAGAGCGTCACTCCCTTCTCTGCGGCTCGGGCCTTGAGCTTGCGATGAAGCGCGGGCGGCACGTTCCGGATCTGGATGTTGCCCATGCGTTGCGCATGGTAGCATGCGCCGCGCATGTCCGTTCCGGACACGGCCCGTCAGAGCACGAGCATCGCGTCGCCGAACGAGTAGAAGCGGTACCGCTCGCGGATTGCGAGCTCGTAGAGCTCCCGTGTCCGCTCCACTCCGGCGAACGCCATCACGAGCGCGAGCAGCGTCGTCCGCGGCAGGTGGAAGTTCGTCAAGAGCGCGTCGACCCGCCGGAAGGCGCACCCCGGGGTGATGAAGAGCTCCGAGCGGCCCTCGAGCGGCGCGCCGCGCGCAAGGCTCTCGAGCACGCGGGTCGTCGTCGTGCCGACCGCGAGCACCCTGCCGGCCGCCTCGATCCGCGCCCACGCCGCCGGCTCGACGCGGTAGCGCTCGCCGTGCAGCTCGTGCTCCTCGACGACGTCGCTCGTCAACGGGCGGAACGTGTCGAGCCCCACGTGGAGCGTGATCCGCTCGTGGTCGAGGCGCGCGAGAAGCTCCGGCGTGAAATGCAGGCCGGCGGTCGGCGCCGCCGCCGAGCCGGCCTCGCGCGCGTAGACGGTCTGGTAGCGGTCCGGGTCCTCCGGCCGCTCGCGGATGTAGGGCGGGAGCGGGAGCTCCCCGCGCGGCTCCCCCTCGACCCGGACGCGCCAGCGTCCCTCGCCGAGCGCCTCCAGGAGCTCCACGACGGGCGCGAGTGACACCGTGTCGCCTGCGCGGTCGCGCGCCCGAAGCCGCTCGCCCGCCCGCAGGCGGCGGGAGGGGCGGGCGAGAGCCTCCCACTCCCCGCCGCCGAGCGGCTCGAGGAGGAGTACCTCCGCACCGCCCCCGCTCTCGCGGCGCAGCTCCAGGCGCGCCGGGACGACGCGGGTGTCGTTGACGACCGTGAGGTACCCGGCGACCTCGTCGGGCAGGTCGGAGAAGGTCCGGTGGCGCACGCCTCCGCTCGCGCGGTCGGCGACCAGCAGCCGTGACGCGTCTCTCCGTGCCGGCGGATGCTGCGCCACGAGCTCGGGCGGCAGGTCGTAGTCGAGCTCAGAGGCTCTCATCCTGCGGCGAGGGTATCCTTGGCCCATGGACGAACAGGTGCTGAAGAGGGCGCGGCAGCGGGTGGCGGAGGCGCGCACGGACGGCATCGCCGAGGCACGTCTCGACGCGGCGCTCGAGCGGGCGCGCGCCGAGGTGATGCGGCTGGCGCAGGCCGCCGGCGAGCTGGAGAGCTCGCTGCCGAAGCAGGTCGAGATCGCGGTTCGCGACGGCATCGCGCGGGAGGTCGTGCCGGTCAGCCGGAGCCTCGCGGAGATCCGGGGCGGCGTGAACCAGGCGCTGCGCCGCTTGGAGCGGCTCGAGGAGGAGCTTCTTGCGGAGCGGAACGCGCGGATCGACGATCTCGCGATCCTCGTCGACCTCGTCTCGGCCGGCTGGGCCGGTGTCGACCGGCGGCTCGAGCGGCTGGAGGAGGACATCGAGGGAGCCGTGGTCCCGCTTCCGAGGGCCGCGGACGCGGCCGAGCCGGAAGCCCATCCGGCAGAGCAGGCGGCGGTCGCCTAGGACCCGAGGTTCGCGGCCCACGTCGCGGCCACGCGGCGACCCTGGCGAGATGCGGCAGGGCCCGGCGAGGAGCGCACCGGGCTCCTCGCCGGGCCCTCGGTCGCTCTTACGCGCCGCGTGCGGGCAGCACCAGCCGGAACCGACTGCCGCGCCCCGGCTCGGTGTCGACCTCGACCCGTCCGCCGAGCGCCGCGGCGAGCTCCTGCGCGATCGGCAGGCCGAGCCCCGTCCCCTGCGTGTCGCGCGAGACGAACGGGCTGAAGATCCGCTGCACGTCCTCGGGCGGGATCCCCGGGCCCGTGTCGACCACGTCCACCCGGACGGTGCCGTTCGCGGCTGCGAGCACCACGTCGATGCTGCCCCCGTCCGGCGTCCAGCGGAACGCATTCTTGAGAAGGTTCGTGATCACCTGGAGCACGCGATCGCCGTCGGTGATGATCGTCGGCGCGGCGACCGGCTCGACGAGCTCGTAGTCGATCTCGCGCCGGCGCGCCTCGTCCCCGAACGAGCCGTACGCATGCTCGACGAGGCGCCCCATGTCGACCTCCTCCGTCTGCACGGTGAAGCGGTGGGCGCGGAGCTTTGCGAGGTCGAGCACGTCGCCGACGAGCCGCTCGAGCCGGGTCGCCTCGTTCGCCACGACCTCGAGCGAGGCGCCGACGAGCTGTGGGTCGTCGATCAGCCCGTCCCGAAGCGCGTCGACGTGGCCACGAATCGCCGTCAGGGGCGTCCGGAGCTCGTGCGAGACGGACATCAGGAACTGCCGCTCCCGCTCCTCCGTCGCGGCCAGGCGCGCCGCCATCTCGTTGAACCGCTCGGACAGGTGCGAGATCTCGTCGCCGCCGCGCCCGACGGGGACGTGCACCGCGTAGTTCCCCCGCGCGATCTCGTCCGATGCCTTCGCGAGGGCCTCCACGGGCGCGCTGATCCGGCGGGACAGCCAGACGCCGAGCACCCAGGCCAGGAGGCCGCCGATCGCGAACGCCGCGGCGAGGCGCCCCACGAGAGGAGCCCACTGGTCGCGGACCACGTCCTGCCGCTTGGCGACGAGGATCGCGCCGAGGACCGGGCCGTCCTTCTCGAGTCGCAGCGGCTGCGAGACCGCGAGGTACGTCTGGGTGGTCCCGGGCGGCCGGAAGCGGAAGCGGAGCGGTGCGTTGGACGACAGCACCGGCGCGGGCACGGCGGACTCGGGAATCCGGTCGAGGCCGGAGTCCTGGCCGGGAAAGGCCGGGGCACCGACGTAGAAGAGCTGGTCGCCCGTCGCGAGCTCGAGCGCGCCGGGCGCGAAGTCGGGCGCGGGCGTGCCTTCCTCCGCCGCACGGAGCGCCGCGTCGCTGTAGAGGCGCGCGATGCCTCGCGCCTCGCGGCTGAGCTCGTCGTACGACTGGTTGCGCGTGTACGCCGAGACGAGCTGCACGGCGATGAGAGCCGAGACGAGGCCGGCGATCACGATCCCGAGGAGGAACACCGCCGGCAGCCGGAAACGGAGCGAGCCGGGCATCACCTTGAAGCGTACGCCCCGGCGCGGCGCGCGGAACCGGTGTGGCGCCGCCATGGCGCGGGCTACGCCGCGGGCGCGGTCGTGCGTTCGGACGCGACCTTGTAGCCGACTCCCCACACGGTGACGATCGGGGAGGCGTCGCCGAGCTTGCGCCGGATCTGGCGCACGTGGACGTCGACCGTACGCGTGTCGCCCGCGAAGGTGTACCCCCACACGCGCTCGAGGAGCTGGTCGCGCGTCAGCACGATGCCGCGGTGGTCGAGAAGCTCCCAGAGGAGGTCGAACTCCTTGGGCGCCAGCTGGATCTCCGTGTCGCCGACGAGCACCTCGCGCCGGCCGGAGTTGATCAGGAGGTCGCCGTGCCGGATCTCGTCGCCCTCGTCGATGCGGCGGTCGGAGGTGGCGCGCCGGAGCACGCTCTTGACCCGTGCCACCAGCTCGCGCGGGTTGAACGGCTTCGTCAGGTAGTCGTCGGCCCCGACCTCGAGCCCGATGATCTTGTCGACGTCCTCGTCACGGGCGGTGAGCATGATGATCGGCACGTCCGAGTTCTTGCGGATCCGCCGGCAGATCTCGATCCCGTCCATGTCCGGCAGGTTGAGGTCGAGCACGATCAGCGACGGCATCTCGGCGGCGACGGCGTTGAGCGCCCCGGTACCGGTCCCCACGGCGCGAACGCCGTAGCCGGCGTTCTTCAGGTAGAGGGAGACGAACGAGGCGATCGACTGCTCGTCCTCCACGACGAGCACGGTCTGTGGCTGGCTCACGAGGGGAGGGCCTTCGCCGACACCGTCTCGCTGAGCAGCGGCGCCCCGAATCCGACGACCTGAGACGTGAGCGGGAGCGGCGCCAGGAGCTCGTCCCCGACCGCGAACGTGCCGGTCGCACCGCTTGCATCCGGGTTCCCGAGCAGCGTCACGCTCCCCTGGCCACGCGCGGAGACGGAGAAGCCGTCACCGCGCACGGTGATGCGATAGCGCCCGCCGGGAATGTAGAAGTTGACGTCCTTGCCGCGCAGCCAGACGGTGCGGCCGCGCGGGACGCCGTTCACGCGCGGGCTCCACTGGTCGAGCGGCGAGAGGTCGACGATGCGCACCTCACCCTGCTGGAGGCGCCCGATGACGATGCCCTTGCCCTTCAACACGATGCTGCCGCGGCCGTCCTCGATCGACAGCGAGCCGGCCGGGCTCGCCGCGCCGAACGCCGCCGGGACGGCGAGTGCGAGCAGCACAACGGAAAGAAGCGCGAGACGCATACGTGCTCGCAGTATCGGGACCGGGCGTGGGTTCGTGGTGAGACAGGCGTAAGGAAAGTGTAAGCCGCCTCCCGGACGGCGAGCCTTCGCCGCCCGGGCCGCCACCGTAGAGTCGGGCGAGCGTGGAGATCACCTTCGAGCTCGCGCTCCTCGTCGTCGGGGCGCTCCTCTTCGTGGCAGCTGCCCTCTCGGGGTGGCTCAGGGGAACCGTCCTCTCGATCTCGGTGCTTTCCGTCGGGGCCGGCATCGTCCTCGCGGAGCTCGAGGTCGTCTCGGTCGACCCGGGCGCGAAGTCCATCCTCTACGTCGTCGAGCTCGCGCTCGTCCTGACGCTCTTCGCGGACGGGCTCGTCGTCGAGGACGAGCTCCTGGTCACGCACTGGGCGCCCACGGCGCTCGCGCTCGTCGTCGCGATGCCCCTCACGATGACGCTTCTCGCGCTCGCCGCGCGGGCGCTCTTCCCCACCCTCTCGTGGGAGGAGGCGTTCTTGCTCGGCGCCGTGCTCTCCCCCACCGACCCGGTGGTCACGTCGGCGGTCGTCACCGACCAGCGGCTGCCCGCAAAGGTACGCCACACGCTGAACCTCGAGTCCGGTCTCAACGACGGGCTGGCACTACCACTCGTCCTCTTCTTCCTGGCGCTCGCGACCGGCGCCGAGAGCGCGGGCACCGAGGCTGCGCGGCTCGCCGGGGAGGCGATCGCGGGTGCGGCGATCGGGATCGCGCTCGCGGTCGGAGCGGCGCTCCTCCTCCAGCGGCTCCCCCGGGGCGTCGAGCACAAGTACCTCGGGATCTACGCGGTCGCGATCGCCCTCGTCGCGTTCGGGATCGCAGAGCAGACGGGGTGGGCGAACGGCCTGATCGCGGTCTTCGTCGGAGGAATCGCGTTCGCCGTCGCACGGCATTCGCTTCCCGGGGAGGTGCTCGAGTTCAACGAGACGCTGAGCGCGCTCTTCCAGGTGGTCACCTTCACGCTGTTCGGCGCCCTCATCGTCACGACCGGCTGGGACGGATCGACCGGCCGGCTGGTCGTGTTCGTCGCGTTCGCGCTGTTCGTGGCGCGGCCGGTCGCGGTGCTGCTCGCGTTCCTCCCGATCCGCGAGCCGCTCCCGAACAAGCTCTTCATGGCGTGGTTCGGCCCGAAGGGGGTCGCCTCGATGCTCTTCGCGCTGCTCGTCCTCGGATCGAGCGAGCGGCATCGCTCGCTCGTCTTCGACGTCGCCTCGTTCACGATCGTCGCGTCGATCGTCGCGCACGGACTCACGGACACGCTGGGCGCCAACGTGCTCGCCCACTGGCTCGGGCACGCCGACGAGTCCGCGGGCAAAGACGCCTCAGGCATGCATCAACAGGAGGGCGGCGACCGACGCGGCGTACCCGCAGACCAGTAGCGCCCCGCGTCCACGTCCGAGCATCCCGCCGAGCGGCAGGACACAGACGACCAGCGCGATGCCGAAGCCGAGACTCGTCGCCACCTCGTCCCGGTCGATCGGCACGGGTGAGAGGAGGGCGGCGACCGGGACGATCAGTGCTCCGTTGAAGACGTTGCTCCCGAGGATCGTCCCCAGACCGACCTCGTCGTGACCGCGCAGCCGGGCGACGACGGTGGTCGCAAGCTCGGGCACCGAGGTGCCGACCGCGACGAGGACGACGCCGATCACGAACGTGTCGAGCCCGAGGTCGGCGCCGATGCTCGAGGCGCCGGAGACGATCAGGCGCCCGGCGGCGACCAGCAGCACGAGACCGGCGGCTCCGGCGAGCGCGGCGCGCACCGGTGAATGCTCGCCGAGCACCTCGCCGGCCGCGCTGCGCTCGCGCCGGGCCTCGTCGAGGGATGCCGCCAGCCAGACGGCGAACAGCACGAGGAGCACGACCGCATCGAGGCGGCTCAACCGCCCGTCGGCCACGAGCGCCACCGTGGCGATCGGGATCGCGAGCGCCGCGGCGATGTCGCGACGGACGACGCCGCCGGCGACCCGCATCGGGCCGACGAGCAGCGCCAGGCCGAGCACCAGCCCGACGTTGACGACGTTGCTGCCGAGCGCGTCGCCGAGCGCGAGCTCCGACCGGCCGGAGAGACCCGAGCTGATGGCGACCGCCAGCTCCGGGCTCGAGGTCGCGAACGCCGCGACGGTGGCGCCGACGATGCCGGGCGGCACGCGGGCGGACTCGGCGATCCCGACCGCACCCCGGACGAACAGCTCGCCTCCGCCGCCGGCGCAGGCAAGCCCGAGGAGCAGGATCGGGAGATCGTCGAGCATCGGCCGCGTACCGGAGAGTGCGCCCCCGAGGCTCGACGGCTCCCGCCGGGACTCTAGCGCCCGAGGCTCGCCGGGCGGCCGGCTCAGGCGCCGTGGGAGTAGAAGCCGCGGCCGCTCTTCCGACCGAGCAGGCCGGCGTTCCGCATCGCGACCAGTCGCGGCGGCGGCGCCAGCCGCGGCTCACGCAGCTTCTCGTAGAGCGCCTCCGAGGCATGGACGTGAACGTCGATCCCGACGAGGTCGAGCAGGGTGCACGGCCCCATCGGCCAGCCCGCGCCGTTGGTCATCGCGGTATCGAGCGCCTCTGGCGTGACGCGTGCCTCGTCGAGCACGCGAACGCAGTCGTTGAGGAGCGGGATGAGGACCCGGTTGACGACGAACCCGGGGGTGTCGTGACAGGGAACGGCGACCTTGCCGAGCCGCTCGACGACCTCGAGCGCGGTGGCGACGGCCACGTCGGAGGAGAGCTCCGCGCGCACGACCTCTACGAGGGGCATCAGCGGCGCGGGGTTGAAGAAGTGCATGCCGACGACGCGCTCGGGCGTGCGGGTGGCCGCGGCGAGCTCGGTGACGGAGAGCGCGGAGGTGTTCGTGGCCAGGACCGCGTCGGCGCGGCAGAGCCGGTCGAGCTCGGCGAACAGCGCGCGCTTGGCAGCGAGCTCCTCGACGATCGCCTCGATCACGAGATCGCAGTCGGCGAGATCGGTGAGCTCGACGGTCGTGCGCAGCCGGGCGAGCGCCGCGTCTGCCTCGTCCCGCGTGCGCTCGCCCTTCTCCGCCTTGCGCGCGAGGAAGTGCTCGATCCGGTCCCGGGCTGCCTCGCCGAGCTCCGCGCTCACCTCTCGTCCGACGACGTCGAAGCCAGCCTCGATCGCAACCTGTGCGATGCCGGCTCCCATCGCGCCGAGCCCGACGACCCCGATTCGCTGCACGGCCGCGTTCACGGCCGCGGAGCCTACACGGGACGAAGCCTCAACCCTGGTAGTGGCGCCTGCGCTCGACGTCGTCGATCCGCGAGTCGCGCCCACCGAGGAGCGCAAGCGGCCCGACAACGAGGAGGAAGACGAGGAGTGCAAGTTCCATGTCACTATGCTGCCCTGCAGGTACTATTAGATCAAGTCGAGGTTTTCATGACTACGATCACAGAACCTGATCAATGGCTCGGCGTCGAGGTTCGCCATTTCGCGGCGCTCGACGCCGTCGCGCGCGAAGGGTCGTTCGGCCGCGCGGCCGAGCGGCTGGGCTACACCCAGTCGGCGGTGAGCCAGCAGATCGCCACGCTCGAGAAGATCGTCGGCGAGACGCTCGTCGAGCGGCCCGGCGGCCCGCGGGCGGTCTCGCTCACCGAGGCGGGCGAGCTGCTCCTCCGCCATGCAGAGGCGATCGTGGCCCGGCTCGACGCCGCACGCGCAGACATCGCTGCGCTGCGCGCCGGCGAGACCGGAATGCTCCGCGTCGCGACCTACCAGTCGGTCGGCGCCCGGGTGCTTCCCGGGGTCATGCGGCGGTTCCTCGCCGACTGGCCGGGGATCGAGCTCGACCTCTCCGAGCACACGACCGACCCGGAGCTCTACGCGGCGATCGAGTCCGGCAGCGTCGACCTCGCCTTCGGCAGCCCTCCCCTTCCGGCGGGGCCGTTCGAGGCGCTCGAGCTGATGAGCGACCCCTACGTCCTGCTGGTCCCCGCCGACAGCGCGCTCGCGGAGCGGAAGTCGGCCTCGCTCGACGACCTCGGCGACCACGTCCTGATCGGGTCGAACACGTGCGCGAGCGGGCTCGTCGTCGAGAGCGAGCTCGAGGAGCGCGGCTACGAGGTCGACTACCGGTTCCGCTCCGACGACAACACCACCATCCAGGGCCTGGTCGCCGCCGGCTTCGGCGTCGCGCTGACGCCCCTGCTCGCGGTCGCGCCGGGTGACGAGCGCGTCAGGACGATCCGCCTCGTGCCGAAGGTGCCGCGACGGGTGATCGCGGTCGTCTGGCATCGCGACCGCCACCGCTCGCCGGCCGCGCGCGCGTTCATGGAGATCGCCGCCGAGGTCGCCGCCGACGTCGAGCGCGAGCTGGTCGAGCCGTAGCCGGTGCGGGCGGCGACGACGCCGCCCACGAGGAGGAGGGCCCCCGCGCGACTCGCGCACGCGTCGGTGCGCCTGCGCGGTCGGCGTCGTCGGGTGAGAAGGAAGACGCGGGCGCCGCCCGCAGGGGCGCCGGCTTTACAGACGCTCGACGACCGCCGCGATCGCCTGGCCCTGCCCGATGCACATCGAGGCGACGCCGTACCGCCCACCTCGCCGTTCGAGCTCGGCGAGCAGCGTCGCCGTGATCCGCACGCCGGTCGCTCCGAGCGGGTGCCCGAGCGAGATCCCGCTTCCGTTCGGGTTCACGTCGCCGGCCTCCCAGCGCTCGTGCAGGCCCGTGTCCTTCAGGAACTGGAGCACGACGGACGCGAAGGCCTCGTTCACCTCGATCACGGCGATGTCGTCCCACCCGAGCCCGGCCTTCTTGAGCGCGCGCTCGCAGGCCGGCGGGTTCCCGTGGAGCATGCGGTAGGGGTCGACGCCCGCCAGCCCGAACGAGACGAACCGCGCGCGCGGCTCGAGCCCGAGATAGGTGGCAGCAGTCTCGCTCGAGACGAGCATCGCGGCAGCGCCGTCGACGATCGCGCTCGAGTTGCCGGCGGTGATCTTCCCCCCCTCCTTGAAGGCGGGCTGGAGCGACGCGAGCTTCTCGAGCGACGTGTCGCGACGCGGGTTCTCGTCCGTCCCGACGAGAACCGCGGCGCCGCCCGCGCCGACCTCGACCGGCACGATCTCGCGCTCGAAGCGCCCCTCGTCGATCGCCGCGATCGCGCGCCGGTGCGACTCGTACGAGTACTCGTCGAGCGCCTCGCGCGAAAGGCCCCACTCGTCCGCGATCACCTCGGCCGAGATCCCCTGCGGCACGACCTCCCAGCGCTCGTAGAGCTTCGGCGAGAATCCCTCGAAGCCGTTCGCGGTGAGGTTCGAGCCCATCGGCACGCGTGACATCGACTCGACCCCCGACGCGACCACGACGTCGAGATGCCCTGCCTGGATCGCCGCCGCCGCGTTGAAGGCCGCCTGCATCGACGAGCCGCACTGGCGATCGACCGAGGTTCCGCACACGGTCTCCGGCCAGCCCGCGACGAGCGACGACATGCGCGCGACGTTGAGCGCCTGCTCTCCGACCTGGCTCACGCAACCCATCTGCACGTCCTCGATCTCGGCGGGGTCGAGGTCGAGACGGCCGACCAGGCCGTTCAGGGCCTGCGCCGCGAGCTCCTCGGCCCGGACACCGGCGAGCGCGCCGTTCCGGCGTCCGATCGGCGTCCGGACGGCGTCGACGATCAACGCGTCGGTCATAGCGTGAACGTAGCACCGCGCGGCGGGCGTAGAGTGCGAGATATGGCCACGACCGCGACGGAACGCAGGCTCCTTCTCGACGGAGAGTGGATCGAGACCGGCGACTGGATCGACGTGGCGTCGCCCTACGACGGGTTGCTGGTCGCACGCGTGGCAAGGGCGGGCGCCGCGGAAACCCGCACGGCGGTCGACGCGGCGGAGCGCGCGATGCGCGATCCGCTTCCGGCGCACAAGCGGGCCGAGATCCTCGTCCGGGTCGCAGGCGCGCTCGGGAAGCGGGCCGACGAGGCGGCACGCCAGATCGCCGCGGAAGCCGGGAAGCCGCTCAAGGCCGCGCGCGTCGAGGTCGCCCGGGCGATGTCGACCTACACGATGGCGGCCGTCGAGGCGCGAAAGCTCGCCGGGCAGGTCGTGCCGATGGACGGCTCCCAGGCAGGGGAGGGCAAGCTCGCGTTCACGATGCGCATGCCGATCGGCGTCGTCGGCGCGATCAGCCCGTTCAACTTCCCGCTCAACCTCGTGGCTCACAAGATCGCGCCGGCGCTCGCGGCCGGATGCGCGGTCGTCCTCAAGCCCGCATCGCAGACCCCGCTCTCGGCGCTCTTCCTCGCCGAGCTCGAGCACGACGCCGGGCTCCCCCCGGCTGGCTGAACGTCCTCGTCGGCCCTTCCAGCGAGATCGGCGACGTGCTCGTCGAGGACGAGCGGGTCGCGCTCATCACCTTCACCGGCTCGGGCCCGGTCGGATGGGGCATCCGGGAGCGCGCGCCCCGCAAGCGGGTCAACCTCGAGCTCGGCAACGCGACGCCGGTGATCGTCGAGCCCGACGCCGACGTCGAGGATGCGGCCGCGCGCTGCGCCGCGAACGCGTTCTCCTTCGCCGGACAGAGCTGCATCTCCGTCCAGCGGATCTTCGTCCACGAGGACGCCTACGACGCGTTCCGCGACTCCTTCCTGCCACGCGTCGAGGCGCTCGTCACCGGCGACCCGGCCGACGAGGGGACGGACGTCGGGCCGCTCGTCAGCGTGAGCGAGCGCGACCGTGTCCTCGCGTGGATCGAGGAGGCGAGAGAGCGCGGGGCGACGGTGCTCACGGGGGGCACCCTCGACGGCGAGCTCATCCGCCCCACGGTGGTCGAGCGACCCGCAGCCGACACGCACCTCGCCTGCGACGAGGCGTTCGGCCCGGTCTGCACGCTGCAGCCGTATACGACGCTCGACGAGGCGATCGCGCTCGCGAACGCGACCCGCTTCGGGCTCCAGGCCGGGATCTTCACGGCGGACGTCAAGCGAGCGCTCCACGCGACCCGACTGCTCGAGTTCGGCGGTGTGACCGTGAACGAGGCTCCGACCTTCCGCGCCGACCAGATGCCCTACGGTGGGGTCAAGGACTCCGGCAACACGCGCGAAGGCCCCGCCTGGGCGGTCCGCGAGATGACGGAGGAGCGGCTCGTCGTCATCCAGCTCTAGCCCTCTCGCAGCGGGGCACTTTCACGCCACGCGTGAGGGTGCCCGACTATCCTCCGCCCATGGTCATCTTCAACCGCCAGCCGTCCGCGCCGGCGGCGGGCGAGCTCCGCCGTGAGCGGCGTGCGCTCCTGCTGCTGCGCGAGGATCGGCTGCGCGACCTCGGCGGCCTGACGCTGGAGATGTACCGTCGCGACCACTTCAACGAGGCGCTGGTGGTCGAGCGCTGCGCCGAGCTCGTCGCGATCGAGGCGCGCGTCTCGGAGATCGAGGCGCACCTGAAGGGCGCCGGCCTGAGACGGCGGCAGCGCGCGGTCTGCGCGTGCGGGGCGCCGCTCCTCATCGGCGCCCGGTTCTGCCCGAGCTGCGGCCGCGCGCTCGACCTGGAGGCGTCGGACGGCGAGACGACCTCGGCGTGAGCGCCGAGGCGTCCGGGTGCCTCCGCTGCGGGGCGACGCTCGCGATCGGCCAGGAGTACTGCCTCGAATGTGGGCTCCGCCAGGCCGGTCGGGCCCGCCTGGGCCCGTTGCCGACCGAGGTCCGCGCCTTCCGTCTCCGTGTCGGGGCCCTCGGGGCCGTCGCGGTCGCGGGCGCAGCGGCCGCGATCGCCGTCGCGTCGGACGGCTCCGGTGCCGATCGCGTGCTCACGGCCACGGGTGGGAGCATCACGGCGCCGTCGCCGGTGGTGGAGCCGCGCAGCCGCCTCGCCGTCTGGCCGCGGAGTCGCAGCGGCTGGACGATCGTCCTCGTCTCGACGCCGAAGGCCCGGGGCCGGGACCAGGCGGTTGCCGTCGCGCAGCAGGCGCGAACGCACGGGCTGACACGTGTCGGCGTCCTCGACTCGTCGCGGTTCGCGAGCCTCCAGCCCGGCTACTGGATGACCTTCGCCGGCCGCTATCAGAGCGAGGCCGATGCGACAGGCTCGCTGCGACGCGCCCGCGCTGCAATCAAGGGCGCGCGCGTCCAGCGGATCGAGCCCTGACACCTCCCTGCGTCGAGGGACGCTTGTAGCCTATACCGACAACGATCGTGACGGAGTTTGTAACATCGGCCGGAACCGGGTAGACTCGGCTTCGACAGGCGCCGGCCAGCCCTCGGAGGCAACGGCCATGGCGAACGACGGACGGGAGACGGATCCGGATGGAGGCCAACCTCGCGCAGTTGGAGTCGTGCATGTACCAGTACTCGCGGGCGATCTATCGCTCGATCAGGGACCAGATCGACCCGTATGCCGACAGGCCGACCCGTCTCGAATACCGTCGTGCCGTGCTCTGCGAGTGCGAGGAGACGATGTCGCGTCTCGCACACGACCCGCAGTACTTCGCGCGTCCCGATCGCACCCTCTTCCAGGACATTCGCCGCTACTTCCCGATCACCGCGCAGGCGCACGTCGCCTGGGCGGTCAAGCAGGGCGTCGCCGCAGCGGTCGCGTTCATCGAGGCGCAACTCGAGGCGGGCCTGCTCGACGGCGGCATCAGCCGCTGCAAGGCCACGACCCGCAAGGGCAAGGCGTGTCAGCGCACGCCGCTTCCCGGCCGGGACTACTGTCCCTCGCACCAGCATCTCGAGCGGACGACCATTCCGGCGCGCGCCGCGGCGGCCGCCTAGGCACTTCCCGGCTGCGCCGCGAAGTGCCAGACCCGTCTTCCGTGGCACGTTTCGCCCGCGGAACGTGCCCGCGTTAGGCTGACCGTGCATGTCCCACGACGCCGACAAGCTCATCCGTCAGCTCTCGCTCGTTGCGTTTCTGATGGCCGAGCGGCGCCCGCTGACCGCGCGGGACGTCAAGGGGAACGTCGAAGGCTACTCCGAGATGTCGGACGAGGCGTTCGCACGCCGGTTCTACTCTGACCGGGCGGAGCTGACCGGCCTCGGCTTGCCGCTCACGTCCCAGCGGGACGAGTTCACGGGCGAGGAGCTGTACACGCTCCGCTCCGAGAACTACTTCCTCGACCAGCTCGAGCTCGACGAGGAGGAGCTTGCGGCGCTGCAGACCGCGCTGTACGCCCTCGAGGGCAAGTTCGCCTACGCAGAGCCCCTGCGCCTCGCGCTCCAGAACCTCGCCCTCGGGCGGCCGGGCTTCCGTCACGCACCGACCGCGACCGCCGAGCGCGTCCGCGTGACGGCGCCCGACTACTCGCCGGAGCTCGCGGCACGGCTCTCGAAGCTCGAGGCCGCGATCTCCAAGCAGCGCACGATCCAGTTCCGCTACTGGGCGCCCGCGCGCGACCGGGAGACCGAGCGACAGCTGAACCCGTACGCCCTTCGCCTCGACGAGGGTGTCTGGTACGTCGTCGGCCACGACCTCGACCGCGATGCCACGCGCACCTTCCGTGTCGCCCGGGTCCGTGGCGACATCCGCTTCGCGACGCGTCGTGAGCGCGACTTCCGCGTGCCCGCCGACTTCGACGTCGAGGCACACCGGATCGCGCGGCCGTGGCAGATCGGGACGACCGCGGGCGTCGCGAGGATCGGCGTCCAGGGTGACACGGCGTGGTGGGTGCACCGCACGCTCGCCGATGCGGGTGCGGTCGTCGACGGCGTCTTCGTGACCGAGTACTCGACCCTCGCGCCGCTCGTCTCCTGGATCCTCAGGCAGAACGGGCGCGCAGTCCCGCTCGAGCCCGGCGCGCTTCGGGACGAGGTAGGGGTCGCGTTGCGCCTCCTGCGCGAGCGGCACAAGGGCGCGGCGCCGGAGCCGGCACGCGAGCGGCGGACCGAGGCGCGTCCTCCTGCGGATCGGCAGCCGGCCGGGCCGGTCGCGCCCGAGCGCTTCGGCGTGCTCCAGGCGCTGCTCGCGCACCTTCTCGCCGCGTGTGGCGACGAGAGGAGCGCCGAGCTCGATGCGGACGAGCTCGCCGAGCGCTTCGCGCTTCCCCGCGAGGAGTTGCAGGAGACACTCTCGCTGCTCAATCTCGTCAACTTCGGCGGGGGGTGCTACACGGTCTACGCGATGGTCGACGAGGACGCGGGCACGGTCCATGTCGACAAGGAGCTGTACGGCGACGTCTTCCGCAAGGCGCCCAAGCTGACGCCGCTCGAGGCGCGAGCGATCCGTCTCGCGATCGAGTACGTGGGGCCGACGATCGCGGCCGAGGCGGACACGCCGCTCGAGCGCGTGCGGCGCAAGCTGGAGGAGACGTTCGGCCAGTTCGAGCTCACCTCGCCCGCAGCCTCGCGCGCCGGCGACGACGAGGAAGCACTCATTCGCACGCTGTCGGAGGGAGCCGAGAAGCGCCGGCTCGTCGAGCTCGAGTACCTCAAGGAGGGCGAGGAGGAGCCGACGACGCGGCTCGTCGAGCCGTACACGATCGAGCGCGAGCTGCCGTACTGGCGCGTTCACACGTGGGACCGCACCGTCGACGGCCCGCGCACGTACCGGCTCGATCGGATGCGCTCCGCGCGGTTGACGCGCGACCGTTTCGAGCCGCGGAAGGGCTTCGACCCCAACTACCTGGCCGAGCCCGCCCTGGCGGTGCTCTGGCACGCACCCGCGATCGCGCGCTGGAAGCTCGAGCGGGGAGCGCGCCCGCTCACCGACCGCTCGGCGATCGCCGACGTCACGTTCAAGACCGAAGAGTGGCTGCTCTCGGAGGTGCTCGCCGACCGAGGTGAGACGGTCGTGCTCGAGCCGGCGTCGGTGCGCCGCGCCGTCGCCGCGCGTGCGCAGGCGCTTTCCTCCGAGCTCGGGCTCAGCCCGCGGCGGAAGCGGACGGCAGGGAAAGCCTGAACCGCGCCCCCGGCCCGCTGCCGGGGACGAGCTCGAGCGAGCCTCCATGCGCCTCGGCGATGCTGTGCGCGAGCCAGAGGCCGAGCCCCGTCGAGCCCGCGCCGCTCACACCGCGCGCGAAGACGTCCACGTCCGGGTCGACGCCCGGCCCGTCGTCCACCACCTCGACGACGACGCATGCGCCGCTCTCCCCCACCTCGATACGAACCTGCGTCCCGTGACGAAGCCCGTTCGCGACGAGGTTCGCGAGCGCCTGGCGGAGTCGCGTCGGATCGGCCTCGACGCACGGGTGACCCGCCACGGACACCTCGACCGTCTCCGCCCGAAAGGCGTTCACGAGTCCGCCGAGGTCGACCGGCGCGCGTCGCAGCGACACGAGCTCCGGGTCGGCGAGGATCCGGGCGACGTCGCGTGCGGCGGCAATCGCCAGCCGGAGCGCCCGCGGACGCTCTGCGGCCGGCAGCTCGCCGGAGGCGGCCGCGAGCGCGGTCAGCGCCGCCACCGGGCTCCGGAGCTCGTGCGCGACGATCCGCAGGCGGTCGGAGGCGGTGAGGTGGCGCGGCGTCAGGCTCGCCCCTCTCGCGTCGGCGATCGCGCGGCGATCGATCCGAGCGCCCGCCGCGCCGCTCTGCGAAGCACGGGCTCCGGGTCGTCGGCGTAGGCTACGACCAGCTCCCGGGAGACATCGCCTCCGTTCCCGACGGCCACCAGCGCGTTCCGACGGAGCCACCGGGGATCGTTCCGCGGGACGAACAGGCGCTCGAGGTCGGCGACGAGCCGCGCGCCGTCGGCCTCGAGCCAGTGAGCGAGCGAGGCGACAGGCTCGGCGTCCTCGGGGGTCGGGTCGCTCGCGCGGCGTCTCTCCACGCCGCGGTTCCACGGGCAGACATCCTGGCAGATGTCGCAACCGTAGACGCGGTCCTCGAGCGCGTCCATCACGTCGTCGGGGATCTCTCCGGCGGTCTGCGTCCAGTAGGACAGGCAGCGCGTCGCGTCGAGGACACCCGGCTCGGCGTCGCGGAGCGCGCCAGTCGGGCAGGCGTCAATGCAGAGCGTGCAGCTGCCGCAGCCGGCGTCGAGGGCAGGCGTGGGCTCGAGCTCGGCCCCGGTGACGAGCGTGCCGAGCACGACCCACGAGCCGTGCGTCCGCGTGATCAGCATCGTGTTCTTGCCGATGAACCCGACGCCCGCGCGCTCGGCGCCCGCCCGGTCGACGTGCTGGTTCGCGTCGACGAGTACGCGGTACGCGCCCCCGAGCCTCCGGCCGAGCGTGTCGAGCCGCTCACGCAGGAGCGCATAGTGGTCGCGCCACGCGTAGCGGGGCAGGCGTCCCTCGCCCGGGGCCGGCACGGGGCCCGGCGCGTAGTAACAGAGCGCGGCCGAGACGACCGTGCGCGCCCCTTCGAGCAGCGACTCCGGATGGCAGGAGACCTCCGGTTGCGCCATCGTGAAGCGCATCGAGCCGAACAGCCCGCGCTCCCGCCGCTCACGGATGAACCGCTCGGTCTCCTCGTACGGCGCCGCGGGCGCCGCGCCGACGACGTCGAGCCCGAGCTCCTCGCCCAGCTGCCGCAGGTCGTCGGCCGTCATGAGAGGATCGTGCCATGCTCGCCGCCCGCATCCACGAGGACGGCGGCCCCGAGGTCCTGCGGGTCGAGGAGGTGCCCGACCCGGTTGCCGGGCCGGGCGAGGTGCTCGTCCGCATCCGGGCCGCGTCGCTCAACCATCTCGACATCTGGGTCCGGAAGGGCCTGCCCTCGGTGCCGAAGCCGCGGATCCTCGGGGCGGACGGCGCCGGCGTGGTCGAGGCGCTCGGCGACGGCGTCGAGGGCCTGTTCGTCGGCCAGCGCGTGGTGCTCAACCCGGGCCTCGAGCATGGCGACACGATCACGGTGGTCGGCGAGCATCGCGACGGCACGCACGCCGAGCTGATCGCGATCGAGGACGCGCAAGTCTTCCCGCTCGACGACACGCTCTCGTTCGAGGTCGCCGCCGCGTTCCCGCTCGTGTACGAGACGGCGTATCGGATGCTCGTCACCCGCGCCGCGGTGCAGGAGGGCGAGTGGGCGCTCATCTGGGGCATCGGCGGCGGGGTCGGCACCGCTGCGTTCGAGATCTGCCGCGCGCTCGGAGTGCGCACGATCGTCACGTCGGGCCACGACGACAAGCTCGCGCGCGCGGTCGAGTGGGGTGCCGACGTCGCAGTCAACCACGCAAAGGCGGACGTCGTCCAGGCGGTGCGCGAGGCGACCGGCAAGGGCGTCGACGTTGTCGTCGAGACGGTGGGCGAGGCGACCTGGGCGCGGTCGCTCGCCGCGGTGCGCCCGTCCGGCCGGGTCGTCGTCTGCGGGGCGACGAGCGGCCCGAACCCGCCGGCGCAGCTCCATCGCTTCTGGTGGAAGCAGCTGACCGTGATGGGCTCGACGATGGGGACGCGCGACGACTTTCTCGGCGCGTACGAGCTCGTCCGCACCGGCCGCGCCGCGGTTCACGTCGACCGCGTGTATCCGCTCTCGGAGATCGCGGCCGCGCACGAGCGCCTCGAGTCCGGGCGGCAGCTGGGGAAGATCGTGCTGGTCATGCCCGGCGAGGGATCCTGATCCCGGCGGTCAGGTACCTCACGGTGCCAGACCCCTGAGCTACGGTACGGCCATGGTCACGAAGGACGACGTCGTCGAGGCGCTGCACGGGGTCGAGGACCCGGAGCTCGGCATGGACATCGTCGAGCTCGGGCTCTACTACGACGCGGAGATCGAGGGCGAGCGCGTGAAGATCGTCCACTCGCTCACGTCGATGGGCTGCCCGGCCGGGCCGATGATCCAGGAGTCGATCCACGACGCCGTCGCCGCGCTGCCGGGCGTGGAGCACGTCGAGGTCGAGCTGACGTTCGACCCGCCCTGGACGCCCGATCTCATGTCGGAGGACGCGAAGTTCATCTTGGGCTTCGGTTAGAGACCCTCGACGGGTCTCTAACCGAAGGGGGACTGGCACCGGAGGTGCCTGTCCCCACCACCGAGCGCCACCGGGGTCAGGCACCTCCCGCGCCAGACCCCACCACCGAGCGCCACCGGGGTCAGGCACCTCCCGCGCCAGACCCCCTCGGGTAGGCGGGGCATCGAGCCCCGCCTACCCGAGCAAGCGCACCTCTTCCTTGCGCTCGCGGGCGAAGAAGTGGAGCCCGTCGGTGAAGCGCACCCAGTTGCAGCGCATGCACATCACGAGCGAGTGCGTGCGCGCCGAGTCCGCGAGGAACCGGACGCCGCGGAGCAGGTCGCCGTTCGTCATTCCCGTCGCGACGACGATCACGTCTCCAGGCGCGAGGTCCTCCTCCGTGAAGACCTGGGAGATGTCCTCCACCCCGACCTCGCGGGCGGCGTCGATCTGCGAGCGGGTCGTCGGCCAGAGCTGCGCCTGCATCCCGCCGCCGAGACAGCGGAGCGCGGCCGCGGTGAGGACCGCCTGGCGCGTGCCGCCGATCCCGATCGCGAGGTGGTCGTTCGTCCCGCGGATCGCGGCCGAGATCGACGCCGTCACCGTGCCGTCGCCGATCAGCTTGATGCGCGTCCCAGAGCTCCGCAGCTCCTCGATCAGGTCGTGGTGGCGCGGGCGGTCGAGGACGAGGGCGGTGATGTCGAGCGGCTGACGGCCGAAGCTCTCGGCGACGTTCTGCACGTTCTCGGCGACCGGCCGGTGGAGGTCGATCACGCCGCGCGCGCGCGGGCCGACCGCGATCGAGCGGATGTACATCTCGGGCAGCCGCCGGAGCGCGCCTACGGGCGCGACCGCGAGCATCGCCATCGCTCCCACGCCGCCGCGCGCGACCACGCCCAGACCCTCGATAGGGTCGAGCGCGAGATCGACGCGCTCGCCGCCCGCGCCGACCGTCCCGCCGGGCAAGAGCGCCTCGCCCGAGCGGGCGCCGAACACGATCTGGCCGTCGATCGGGAGATCCTCGAGCGCCGCCTTCATCGCGCTGGCCGCGGCATCCTCCGCCGCGTCCTCGTCGGCCCGCCCGAGCCACCTCGCGCCGGCGAGCGCGGCCCACTCGGTCGCCTTGGCGTATCGCGTGCAGAGGCAGTCGGCCACTAGACGCGCGCGAGCCGGTCGGCCGTCGAAAGCACGAGGTCGAGCACCTCGCCCATCGCCTGATCGAGCGTGACGTTCATGATCACGGGCACGTCGCAGCGGCTTGCGCGCTCGACGAGCGCGCTCTGGATCATCCGTATCTCGGGCATCGCGTCGATGTAGCGCTCGAGCGGGCGGAGCCCCTCGGTCGCGTAGTCACGCACCCAGAAGTGGCTGCGGTGCACGTCTTCGTCCTCGATCGCGACGAGGCACTGGACGACGATCGCGTCGCCCCGGGCGACGTCGACCATCCCCGGGACGAGGTGCACGCCCTCGAGCACCATCGACCAGCCCTCCGCGAGCGAGCGGTCGATCGCGGCCTCGACCCCGACGAGCACGTTTCGCGTCTGGTCGAGGAACCCGAGCAGGCGGGCATCGCCCGTCTCGTCCTCCTCCGCCTTCGTGAGCGCGAGGCCCGCGTCGAAGCTCGAGTAGTGCACCGACGGCATGAACGCCGGGGAGAAGAACGCGCGCATCGTCTGTCGGATGAAGTCCGTGGAGGTGACGCGCGTGATGCCGAGCCGGTGCGCCGCCTCGGTCGCGATCGTCGACTTCCCGGTGCCGGTCGCGCCGCCGACGAGGAGGATGATCGGCACGTCGAGCTGCCGAAGCGCGTGCAGGTGGCGCAGCCGCCGCATCGTCCGTCCGCCCTCGACCTCCCCGAGCGCCTCGGCCGCCAGCTCCGCCAGCCGGTCGAGCTCGAGGCGATCGGTCCCGCGCGCGGCCATGTCCGCGTCGGCCCGGCGCGCAAGCTCGTACGCTCTCGTCACGGTCAACCCAGTCGCGGCGAGCGCCCGCGACATGAGGCCCTTCGACCACGGCGGCCCTTCCTCGCCGCCGAGCGGCAGCGGCGCGAGATACCGCCGCTCGCTCACCGGACCGCCTCGGGGCGAAGCTCGACCGCCTCGGCCGCGAGCCGGTCGAGTGCCTCGCCGAGCGGGGGCTCCCCGGGGAGCGGCAGGACGTCGTTCGTCGCGACCACGACGCGTGCGCCGCGCCGGCTCGCCTCCTCGACGACGACGTCGACGGCGGCCGCCTTGAGCTCGACGACGAACGTCTCGGCCTCGACGGAGTCGAGATCGTCGCGGAGCGCCCGCCGGTCCGAGAGGTTCCCCGAGACGGACGTGACCCGCGCTCCGTGTGCGGAATCGAGATGCGCGGCGAGCCGCGCATGGCGGCTCGGCGGCGCCGTACAGAAGAACGCGACCCGCTCGCCGGCGACCTGCTCGAGCGGCCTTGGTCGCAGCACGGCGCGCACGACAGGCGTCCACGGCCGCAGATGCGGCCGGAGCGCTTCCCGAAGCTCGCGGTGCGGAACATCGTCCTCCGCCATGGTCATGACGACGAGGTCGGCGATGCGTCCACGATAGGTGTTGAGGTATCCGGCGGCGATCGCAACCGGCTGAGCCGCCGAGACGACGAGGAGCCGCCGGTCGGCGTCCACGGGCGGCAGCGCCGCGCCGCTCCCGTCGAGGACGACGAGCTTCGCCCCGAGCGCGGCGGCGACCGAGACGCCCTCGAGGACGTTCGAGACGGTGACGGCTCCGGCGAGGCCTCCACCGCAGCGACGACAGCCCACGGTCGTGACGCCCGCGGCGAGGGCGGTCTCGAGATGGTCGGACGCGGCGTGCCGGCCGCTTCGGGAGAGCTCCGACAGCGTCTCGACCGTGGGCCGGACGGCGACGATCTCCGGCTCCGGCGGACCGCCTCGCCCCATCGCGACGACGACCGTGCGCCGCGCCGCGGCAAGACGCCGGGCGACGTGACCGGTGACTGCGGTCTTGCCGACGCGCTTCCCGGTGCCGATCACCGCCAGTGTCGGCACGTCGACCGTCGCGGCCGGGGGCGGGTCGAAGCGGAAGTCCGGCCCCTCGTAGGGAATCCCGAGCGCGAGCACGCGGCCCGCGAGCGCGAGCCGCTCGGGCGGGCCGAGCACCGGCTCGTCGGAGAGATCGAGCACGAGGTCGGGACGGTGTCGCTCCACCGCCGCCTCGACCGAGGGCTCGAGCGGGACGCCGTAGCCGTCCACGTCGCCGCGGAGCTTCTCGGTGCCGCCGACGAGGACCGCCGCGACGACGAGGTCGTCGATCTCCTCGAGCGCGGCACGCACCACGGGCGGGTAGTGCTCGCCGTCGATGATGGCGACCACGCGCCTCATCCTCGCGTCGTCACCTCCCTCTCGATGCGGCCGGTGTACTTCTCGTACTGGAACGTCTCGGTGGAGAACTGGATGATTCGCTCTTCTCCGTGGAAGGGGTGACGGCGGGAGACGGCGACGTGATGCCCGTTGACCTCGACGACGTTGTAACAGGGCCTGGTATTCCCACGCAGGCGCAGGGACGAAACCGTTCCCGTGTTGACGACGAAGAGGTTCTCGAGACGCCATGCGTAGGGAACGTGCTTGTGCCCCGAGAGGACGAGATGGACGCGGGCGCGGAGAAGGCACTCGATCGCGTCGCCCGCGTCGTAGACGACGTTCCGCTCGCGGCCCGTACCGGGCACGGGAAGGAGATGGTGGTGGAGCACGAAGATGCGGAATCGCGACGGCTCGGCCGCGAACTGCTCCTCGATCCACGAGTAGCGGCCGCGCCCGATCTGGCCGTGATCGAGGTCGGGCTCGGTCGAGTCCACCGCGACCACGGTGACACCGTCCTTGCGCAGCACGGAGGCACGGTTCCCGAAGAGCTCCTCGAAATGGACGTACCCCACGTTGCGCGCGTCGTGGTTTCCCGGGACGACGACGAACGCATCGCAGGTGAGGCGATCGAGGTACTGGCGCGCGAGCAGGTATTCGTGCTTGAAGCCGAACGTCGTCAGGTCGCCGGTGCAGATGACGATGTCCGGCCCGAGCTCGTTGATCTCGAGGATCGCCCGTTCGAGCAGCGCCGCCTCGAAGTACGGCCCCCCGCAATGGAGGTCGGAGAGGTGCGCGATCCGGAACGGGCGTTCGGCAGGGTCCATCGGCCGCAGTCTACGGCGGGGGCGCCGTGGCCGAAAGGGCGCCGTCCGGGCGGATCGCTACCCTCGGGACGGTGCCGGAGACGCCCCCGGAAACCGTGTCGTTCCAGGCATATCGTGGCTCGAAGCCGCCGCGCTTCGTCAACGGCGCCGAGCGCGAGTGCGCCCGGATCCTCGACTGGTACGGCATCCCCTGGGAGTACGAGCCGCGCTCGTTCGTCCTCGAGCGCGATGCCGAGGGGCGCGTCACGCGCGCGTTCACGCCGGACTTCTACCTCCCGGACCAGAACCTGTACATCGAGGTCACCGTGATGAAGCAGTCGCTCGTGACCCGAAAGAACCGCAAGCTGCGGGAGGTACGGCGCCTGTACCCGGAGGTCAGGGTGAAGCTCTTCTACCGGCGCGACATCGAACGACTCGCGCAGCGCTACCGGCTGCGGATCGCGTCGTGACGGCCGGGCCGGTGAGCGCGGCCGAGCGCCTGCGGGCAGACGGCCAGCCGATCGGCGAGATCTACCTCGATCGCCGCGAGATCGCGAATCGGGTCGCGGAGCTGGGTGCCGAGCTCGCGGCGGCGTACGAGGGCCGCTTTCCCCTGCTCGTGGCGCCTCTCAAGTCGAGCGCGGTGTTTCTCGCCGACCTGTCGCGTGCGCTGCCGATCGACCACGAGCTCGACGTGATCGAGCTCGCGCCGTACGGCAGTGGTCGCGCCGGTGGGGGCGTGCGACTCCTCACGGACCTCGACCACTCGCTCGAGCGCCGCGACGTTCTGCTGGTCGAGGACGTCGTCGACACGGGTCTCACCCTCGGCTTCCTGACACGGAGCTTCGCCGAGCGTCGTCCGGCGAGCCTCTCGGCCGTGACGCTCCTCGACCGGCCCTACCGCCGGCTCGTCGACGAGATCCCGCTCCGCCACGTCGGCTTCACGGTGCCCGACGAGCTCTTCGCCGGGTACGGCCTCGGGCTCGATGAGCGCTGGCGCGCGCTGCCCGATCTCCATCTCGTCGTCGCGGACGAGCTTCCCGCCGCGATCGGCGCCGCCTGAGCTCCCGCCAGCCCGCGACTCGTTCGGGCGGTTCGTCGCCGCGAGCCGAAGGGCGGTGTCAGACACCGATTTTGTCAAGGCGAAACGGTGCCAACTTCGTGCCGATCGCTCCACACGGACGGGCGGTGTCAGACACCGATCTTGTCAAGGCGAAACGGTGCCAACTTCGTGCCGATCGCTCCACACATCCGGATCGGCTCCCAGCTTCGCGTCTGGTCTGGCGGAAGGCGTGGCGGACGGCGTGTCCGGCGGAGTCGAGGCCGGAGAGGCGAGCTCGGCAGAAACCGGTGTCTGACACCGCCGCGCCGCACACGCGGGGCTTTCCCATCAACACGCCCTACCGCGAATACAGCGTCAACTGGACAGGCAACGCGCTGCTGGTCTGTTACTCACTGATGTAGGTCTGACACCGCCGCTGACACCGCCGCGGCTTCCGCCGTCGCGCCGAGGTCGGCGACTGAAAGGGCGATGGTACGCCGCGGCGACGGCCCGCCCATGTTCGCCGCTCGCCTCAGAGGTAGCCGAGCGGGTCGACGGCACTCCCGTTCACGCGCGCCTCGAAATGAACGTGCGGACCGGTCGAGTTGCCACTGTTTCCCGAATAGGCAATGACCTCTCCGGCGGCGACCGGCTGGCCGACGGACCCTGCGAGCGACGAGTTGTGGGCATAGGCCGTCGAGAGGCCGTTCCCGTGGTCGACGACGACGAGATTGCCGTAGCCGCCCAGCCAGCTCGCGAAGATGACGGTGCCGGCCGCGGCTGCGCGAACCGGCGTCCCCTCTCCGACGGCGATGTCGATCCCCTCGTGCATCCGGCCCCAGCGCATGCCGTACCCGCTCGTGACCGGGCCTGCGACAGGCCAACCGAGCAGTCCGCTCCCCGAGGGCACCACGATGGCCGGCGTCGAGGACCGTTGCTGCGCCTCGCGGATCCGCGCGGCGAGCGCCGCCGATTGCTGCTCCAGCGCGTCGATCTCGGCGAGGCTCGACCGGCGGTCGGAACGGATCGAGGCGAGCGTGGCCGACTTCTCGCGCCGCGCCGCGACGAGCGCATCCCGGTTTACCACGAGGCGCGTGACGATTCCGCGCTGCTCGGTCGTCGCGGACGCGACCGCCGCCTCGACCTGTGCCGCCTCGACCCGCGCGACCCGGGTCCTGCGTCGCGCTTCGGCCACGCCGTCGCGCGCCGACTTCACCTCCGCGGCGATCCGCTCGTCCTGCCGACCGATCCGACCGAGAAGCTCCAGGTTGTCGAGCAGGTCGGTAAAGCTCGCAGTTCCGAGCACGAAGGCCAGCATGTCGGGACCGTCGGTCATGTAGAGCTCGCGGACCCGCTGCTCGAGCCGGGCGAGCGCGATCCGGTACTGGCCGCGGAGACGCTCGAGCCGCGACGTCTGGTCGGCGATCGTGCGATCGAGCGTTCCGAGCCTCTCGCGAGCGCCCGTCAGCTGGCCCTCGAGCACGTGGAGGCGCGCCCGCTGGGCGTCGACGCCCGCCTGGAGCTCGCGTACGCGTCCCGCGACGGCGCTCAGCTCCTCGGTGAGCACGCCCGCCTTCCGGCCGGCCTCGGCCGCCTTGCCCCGCAGGGTCTCGATCCGCCCGTCGACGCGCGCCTTCGCGCTGCCCGGGTCGCCCGCCGCGGGGCCTGCCGGAAGCAGCAGGGCGAGAGCCACGAGCCCCGCGGCGGCTGCCTCGAGGCCCACGCGACGACCCATCAGGCGCTCTTCGCGGTTTCCGTTCCGATCCCTGCCACCGACTCGTCGCGCAACCGGTCGAGTGCGCGGAGAGCTTCCGCGGCGTCGCGCCGCACGATGCCGACAACGGCACGATAGTCCTCGTCGCTGATGCGACCCGCACGGTGGTCGGCCTCGAGCTCCTTGAGCGCCGCCAGCGCCCGGTCGCGCTCCTCTTCCGCTTCGAGGCGCGCCAGCTCGGCGGCGTCGGGCTCGTCGAGGGCATCCGAGGCGGGCGCGGGATCGCGCAGGAATGGGAGCGCGACGACGACGACCACCACCACTGCGAGCGCCGCACCGAGCAACAGCCAGACACTCATGTCGTGGCAGCGCGGTCGGCCCGCTCTCGCACGTAGCGCGTCGCGAGACGTCGCTCCTCCCGCGCGTCCGGCCAGAGGGCGATCATGGAGCCGAGGACGAACACCAGCCCCGAGAGCCAGATGAGGTTGACGAGTGGCTTTACGAAGACGCGGAAGAAGACCGTGCCGTCGTCGTTCACCTGCTCGGCGATGACGAACAGGTCCTCGCCGGTGAGCGGATCGGACCGGATCCCGACCTCGTTGGAAACCTGCTGCTCGACGCTATAGGCGTTCTTGCCGGCCTCGACCGTGCCCAGCGAGCTTCCACCGCGCCGCACGTCCAGGACGGCGCGGATCTCGGTGGCGTTCGCGCCGTCGCGCTCGGTGAGGTTGCGGTACGTCAGCGTGTAGCCGCCGACCGACAGCGAGTCGCCACGCGCGAGCTTGCCCTCGACGACCGAGTCGTATGCGCTCGAGCCCGCGACGCCGATCGCGAGCATGACGACGGAGGCGTGAACGACGTAGCCGCCGTAGCGGCGCCGGTTGCGCCCGATCAAGCGTCCGAAGGCCGTGAGGATGCGCTCTCCCGTCAGCGCACGCCGCGCCGACGTGCCTCGGACGAACTCGAGGCCGATCGTCGCGAGCACGAACGCCGAGAACGTGTAGGCGATCAGCCCTGGGATCGACGACCCGGCGCCCAGCAGGATGAGCACCGCCCCGGTCGCGAGGGCGATGGCTGCAGGCCACGTGAACACGCGGACGAGGCCTCGCAGCGACGCGCGCCGCCAGGCCACGAGAGGCCCGATTCCCATGAGCAACAGCAGCGGCAGCCCGAAGATCCGCAGGAAGAAGTCGTAGAAGGGCCTCCCGACCACGACCGACTCCCCGCGAACGGCCTCGGAGAGGATCGGCCAGGCCGTCCCCCAGAGGATCGTCAGGCAGAGCGCGACGAGGAGCAGGTTGTTGTAGAGGAAGGTCGCCTCGCGCGAGACGAGCGACTCGAGCCGGGCGCTCGTGCGGAGTTGCGGGAGGCGGAGCCAGATCATCGTCACCGAGAACACGACCGCGACCACGATGAAGCCGAGGAACCACGGCCCGATCGAGCTCTGCGTGAACGAGTGGATCGAGCTGACCACGCCGGAGCGCGTCAGGAACGTGCCGAACAGCGACAGGCAGAACGCGAGGCTGACGAGGATCACGTTCCAGACGCGAAGCATTCCGCGCTTCTCCTGGATCATCACCGAGTGGAGATAGGCGGTCGCCGCGAGCCAGGGCATCAGGGCGGCGTTCTCGACCGGGTCCCAGGCGTAGTAGCCGCCCCAGCCGACCTCCTGGTAGGCCCAGTGGGCGCCGAGGAGCTGACCGATCCCGAGCGCTGTCCAGGCGACGATCGTCCAGCGGCGCGTGGCGACGATCCAGCGCTCGTCCGTCCTGCCCGAGAGGAGCGCGCCCATCGCGAACGCGAACGGAACGGCCAGTCCGACGTAGCCGAGATAGAGGAAGACGGGGTGCGCGACCATGTACGGGTTCTGGAGGCTCGGGTTGAGCCCGTTCCCGTCCGCCGCCGCCGGGATCGTGTCGAACGGGCTCGAGACGGCGACGAGGAGCCACGAGAAGCCCACGGTGATGCCACCCAGCACGGGCGTCACCCACACGACGAGGTCGCGCGCGCGCTTGCGCGCGAACCAGACCGCGAGCGCGGAGTACGCCGTGAGCACGAGCAGCCAGAGCAGGAGCGACCCCTCCTGCCCGCCCCAGAACGCCGAGATCTTGTACGGCAGCGGGAGCGCGCGGCTCGAGTGACCGGCGACGTACGCGAGCGAGAAGTCGTTCCGCACGAAGCCGGCGACGAGCACGACCGTGGCGACGAGGGTCGAGACGAACGACGCGAGAAGGGCGTTGCGGGCGGAGTGCGCGAGCCGGCGGCGGCCGAGCCACGCGGCCGCACCGCCGGCGACGAGGGCGTACAGCGAGAGCCCGAGCGTGACGATGAGCGCTGCGCGTCCGAGCTCAGCCATTTGCGGCTAGGTCGGTTGCTCGGCGGCCTCGTACTTCGACGGGCATTTCGTGATCATCGTGCCCGGCTTCGACACGAACGCGCCGTCGGCGCGCTGCGTGCCCGTGACGACGAGGTCGCGCCCCGTCCGGAAGAGGTCGGGCACGGAGCCGGTGTAGAGCACCGTCACGCGCTGCTTCGACTCGCCGGCGATGTCCTCGAGCACGAACCGCAGGCCCGCCCCGTGCGGGTCTCCGGTAGGCGTGCCGACCACGCGTCCGGCAAGGGAGACCTCACCGGTTTTCGACGCGAGCTCGCTCGGCGAGACCGACGGCGTGCTTCCTCCCGCGAGCGACGTGTAGAGGAGGAACACCGCCAGCACCGCCGCCACGGAGAGCGCGATCACGAGCCGTGCCGGTGACGACGACCGAGCCACGCAGACAGTCTAGAGACTTGGGGTCTGGCACCCGGAGGGTGCCTGCCCCACTGGGGTCAGGCACCTGCGGTGCCAGCCCCCGCCAGACACACGCCTATGCCTCCGCAGCGTCGCGCTCGCGGCGGCGCGGCACCTCGTACCCGTGGTCGAGGCAGAGCGAGCCGGGCGCGTCTTCCGTGAGCGCGTCGCAGTAGCCCTTGCCGTAGGCGGCGCGCATGAATGCCGACACGACCTCGAGATTCCACTCGGAGATGTCGGCCGCCTCGCGCCAGAGGTCGGTGAGGCGGAGGTCGATGTCGAGCTCGAGGAGGTCGATCCGGGTCGGCTGGGCCATGGGACGAGCGTACGGGACCGGTCGGACGACATGCCCCGTTTGCAGGGGGTTAGAGTCGTCGGATGGGCAGGATCCGAGTGGGCCCAGGGTGGATTCCCGATCGCGAGGCACCCGAGCGGGCCATCGAGCTGCTTCTCGAGCGGGGCTACGACGCGTGCGAGATCGACTTCGAGTCCGGCTTCTGGATGGACTATCCCTTGGCGGAGCGGCTCGGCGAGCTGGCCCGGGAGCACGACGTCGCGCTGTCGGTGCACGCGCCGCTCTTCGGCTGGGTCGGTCACCTCGAGGCGAGCGGGCGCAAGTGGTCGTCCGCGCTCGGGGCGCTCGACCGAAGCGCCGGGATCGCCGCGGCCTGTGGCGCCGAGGTCGTCGTCTTCCACCCGGGCTTCCTGCTCGGCCGCAGCCGCGCGGACGCGGTCGCCGCGGTCGTCGAGCAGCTCGGGCTCGTCCGGGAGCGCCTCGAGGGCAAGGGCAGAGCGGTCCCGTTCGGCGTAGAGGTGATGGGCCGCGTGCGCGACCTCGGCTCGCTCGCCGACTGCGTCGAGATCAGCCGGCGGACAGGCTGGGTCAGGCCCGTGATCGACTTCGCGCACATGCACGCGACATCGGACGGCGCCTTCGTCGAGCCGGAGCCGTTCCGCGAGGCGCTCGAGCTCGCCGACGGCGCGCTTCCGGACGGCGCTCCGTTCCATATCCATTTCTCGGACATCGCTTTCGCCAACCGCAACGAGACGAAGCACCTGCCGTACGGGGAGGGCACGTTGCGCGCAGATCCGCTGCGCGAGGCGCTCGCGGAGTTCGAGCGGGCCGCGACGGTGATCTCGGAGTCACCGGACGAGGAGTCGTCGCAGGCGATCCGCGCGGTGCTCAGATGATCGGCGCTGCGCCCTCGGGCTCGAGCAGCTCGGCGAGGCGAGCCTCGGCGGCTTCCGCCTCCTCGTCACGACCGCGGTCGCGGAGGAATCGGGAATACGCGGCCAGGGCCTCGGGCTCCGAGTTGCGGTAGTCCGTCGAGGCGAGCGAGTCGATCGCGTCGCGGAACAGGAGCTCGGCCTCCTCGTCGCGCCCCTGCGCGGCGCGCACGAGCCCGAGCACCAAGCGGACGTTCGCACGCGACATGGCGTCCTGCATCCCGACCGTCTCCACCGCCGAGAGGGCCCACCGCTCCGCCTCCTCGACATGGCCCTTGGCGAGGAGGAGCTCGGCAAGCGTGCGCTGCGCCTCGATCACCTTCGCCCGCTCCTGGAGCGAGAGCAGCGAGCGGACCGCCTCACGCACGATCTGCTCGGCACGGTCAGGCTCGCCGCCCAGCCACGCCGCAAGCCCTTCGAGCTGCTGTGTCCTTCCCGCATCCGACGCGGCGCCGATCTCCTCGAAGAGCCCGCGCGCGCCACGGAACTCGCGCTCCGCGTCGTCGAAACGCCCACGACGGAGATGGAGCGAGCCGCGGACACGAGCGACCCAGGCGGCGGCCGAGAGGCTTCCGCTCGCGTCCGCCAGCGCAGCCGCGCCATCCAGCACCGACTCCGCCCTGGCCAGCTGGAGGCGAGCGAGATGGACGGCCGCGAGCTCGCTCAGCGACAGGCTCTCGAGGTCGGCGCGGCCGGCCTCGCGGGCGATCTCGAGCGCCTCCTTCGTGTATCGCTCGACGCTCTCGAGGTCGCCCACCCACCAGCCCCACGCTCGAGAGCAGCGTCAGCGTCTCGGAGCGGGCGTCGCCCCGTGTCCCGGCGAGCAGCTCGAGCGCCTCGAGCCCGAGCCGACGTGCCTCCTCGACGTCGGCGTTCCGGTTGAGCACGATCTCGGCGAGCTGCGTCAGCGCCAGGCCTTCGACCGTGCGCTCGCCTGCGGCCCTGGCCTGTACGCGCACGTCTTCCATCTCGACCGACGCCGCGGGAAGCTCCCACAGCCGCCAGGCGGCGCGCGCGGCACAGAGCTGTCGCTCGAGGCTGGGCTCGAGCTCGATGGCGCGCAGGAGGAGCCGTCGCGCGGTGCGGTTCGCCTCGCGCGCGAGGGCACGACGCCCCGCCCGCTCGAGCACGTCGGCCGCCTCGACGCGAAGATCGACCGGGATCTGACCCTCGAGCTCCGCGGCGAGCGAGGCCGCCCGCTCGAGGTGGTATGCCTGCGCCTCGACGAGCTCGTCCTCCGCGCGCGCGCGCAGCCAGCCTGCAAAGGCGCGGTGAAGCCGCCCGCGCTCGCTCTTTGCGAGGCCTCCGTAGGCGACGTCGCGGATGAGCACATGGCGGAAACGGAACGCCGCCTCGCCCGGGATGGTCGAGATCGGCTCGCGCGTGAGGAGCTGGCGGTCGACGAGGTCGGCGAGCGCCGCGTCGACGTCGAGCGCGGGATCGAGCTCGGCCACCGCCCCGCGCCAGAACACGCGCCCGACGAGCGCCCCGTGGCGGACGACCGAGCGCGAGCCCGGCGGCAGCCGGTCGATCCGCGAGGCGATCAGCGCCTGCACCGTGTCCGGGATCCGTACCGTTGCCCCCTCGCGGCGCTCGACGAGCATCCTGACCGTCTCCTCGACGAAGAGGGGGTTGCCCTCGGTCTTCTCGAGCAGCGCCCGCCTGACGTCGGGCGGCAGCATCGCGTCACCGGCGAGCGCGTCGACGAGCACCTCTGTCTCTACCTCGGGAAGCGGCCCGAGATCGATCGCGATCGATCGGCGCCGACCGCCGCCCCAGCCGGGTCGGGACTCGAGCAACTCGGGCCGGGCGAGACACAGGATCAGTACCGGCGCGTCGTCGATCCGGTCGGCGAGGTGCTCGACGAGGTCGAGCAGCGGCTCCTCGGCCCAGTGGAGGTCCTCGAAGCCGAGCACGAGCGGCTGCGCCTCGGCGAAGCTCACGGCCCATTCCTGGGCCGCCCACGCGATCTCCTGACCGGGGCGGCTGCCGCTGCCCGAGACGGTGTCGAGCACCCCGGAGGCAAGCCCGAGCAGGTCGGCGACAGCGTCGCTGGAACACGCCTCGCGAAGCTTCTCGAACGCCTCTTCCGGCGAGTCGTCCGGCGAGATCCCGGCCGCTGCCTGCACCATCTCGGCGAGCGGCCGGTAGGCGAGGCCTTCCCCGAACGGAAGCGACCTGCCCGTGAGCACCGTCGTGCGCTCGAGACCCGCGAGGAACTCGCGCACGAGGCGGCTCTTGCCGATGCCCGGGTCGCCGAAGATCGTGACGAGCTGCGCGCGCCGGTCGCGAACGGCGCGCGCAAACGCGTTCTCGAGCAACTCGAGCTCCTCATCGCGCCCCACGTACGGCGCGACGACGTTCAGCGGCCGGCCGGTGGGCCGCTCGGCGCAGACGACACGCCCGATGTCGAGTCCGTTCGGGAAGCCCTTGAGCTCCCGCCCCTCGACCGGCTCGGTGACGACTCCGGCCGCGAGCCCACGCGCGGTCGGCCCGATCAGCACTTCGCCCGGCGCGGCGGCCTGCTGCAGCCGTGCCGCCACGTTGATCGCCTCGCCCGTGGCGAAGGTCGAGTCACCGTCCTCGACGACCACCTCCCCCGCCTCGATCCCGATCCGCACCGGGAGCTCCCCGTCGCCCGACTCCACGATCGCCACCGCAGCCCGTACCGCGCGCTCGGCGTCGTCCTCGTGGGCCGTCGGAACGCCGAAGACGGCGAGCACCGCGTCGCCGGCGAACTTCTCGACCGTCCCGCCGTAGGCGTCGACGTGCGCCTTGACCCGTTCGAAGAACCTCGTCACGCGCCGTCGCGCGACCTCCGGATCGTGTGCGGAGACGAGCGCGGTGGAGTCCACGAGATCGACGAACAGCGCCGTCGCGAGCTTGCGCTCCATGAGCTGAAGTCTAGGTTGCGAGGCCTCCGGTCGACCCGGCGGTTTACCGCACTCGGCGGTGGAGACGAAGCTCCGGCAACACGCGGGCGACCCGAAGGAAGTCGCGATCCCTCGTCCAGAGCGCCGCGTTCGCACGCACCGCGGCGACAGCGATCAAGAGATCGACGAGCGGCACCGTCTCCCCCGCCCGTCGAAGGTCGTATGCAAGCTCACCGGCGAGCGTCCACGCTTCCCGATCGAGGTCGACGAACGGAAGCCCCGCTAGCGCGAGCCAGACGTCCTCACGGCGGTCGGCGGGAGTCCCGGCGACGAGCTCCGCGAGGATGGGACCGCAGATCGGCGGCGGCTCGCCGGCGAGCAGCCTGCCCAACTCGCGGGCAGCGGGGTCGGTTCCGCGGAAGAAGTCGATCCAGACGGACGTGTCCGGAAGGACGCTCACGCGCGCCGGTCGCGCCGCAACTCGGACGAGAGGTTCTCGATCTCGACCCGACCCCGAAGCTCCCGGAGCCGCCGCAGCGCGTCTACGGCGAGATGCTCGCGGATCGCACGCTCCACCGCCTCGGTCTTCGTCGCCCCTGGATAGCGGGACATGAGCGCTTCGAAGAGCCGGTCGTCGAGATCGAGTGTCGTGCGCATATGCCATAGATTATGGCATACAGAGCGCGCTTCCTGCGTGCCTCGATGGGCTCCGGCGCTTCGGCCCGTTGGCGGGAGCAGCCGCCACTACGATGCGGCCGTGCTCGATCCGACGGTGTTCAAGGCCTACGACGTGCGGGGGATCCACCCGACGGAGCTCGACGAGGAGGGCGCGTACCGGATTGCGCGCGGGTACGTCGAGCGGTTCGGCCTCGGCAGGGTCGCGGTCGGTCGCGACATGCGGGTCAGCTCGCCCTCGATGTCCGCCGCGACGATCGACGGCGCCGCCGACGGCGGTGCGGACGTTCTCGATCTCGGGCTGATCGGGACCGAGATGCTCTACTTCGCCGTCGGCGAGCTCGCCCTCGACGGCGGCGTCGTCGTCACCGCCTCGCACAACCCGAAGCACTACACGGGGATGAAGATCGTCCGCGCGGGGGCGCTACCCGTCGGCGGTGACACCGGCCTCGACGACGTGCGGCGTGCCGCGGAGGCGGGGTTCGGCGAGGTCGGCCGCCGGGGCGACGTACGAAGCGAGGACGTCTGGGACGGCTTCGTCGCCAAGGTCCTCTCGTTCGTCGACCCCGGTGCCGTGAGCCCGTTGCGGGTCGTCGTCGATGCCGCGAACGGCATGGCGGGGACGATGCTGCCGCCGGTGCTCGAGCGGCTCCCGCAGCTCGACGTCGTCCGCTGCTACTTCGAGCCGGACGGCTCGTTTCCGAACCACGAGCCCAATCCCCTGCTGCCCGAGAACCGCGCCTTCATCGTCGAACGGACGCGCTCTGAAGGCGCCGACCTCGGGGTCGCCTACGACGGCGACGCCGACCGCTGCTTCTTCGTCGACGACAACGGCGAGTTCGTGCCCGGGGATTTCGTCACCGCGCTGCTCGCGCGCGCGATGCTCGAGAAGGAGCCCGGCGCGAAGGTGATCTACGACGTCCGCGCGAGCTGGGCCGTGCCGCGCGCGATCGAGGAGACCGGTGGGATCCCGCTCGTCAACCGCGTGGGTCACGCCTTCATCAAGCAACGGATGCGCGAGGAGGGCGCGCTCTTCGCCGGCGAGGTCTCCGCCCACTACTACTTCCGCGACTTCACGCAGGCGGACACGGGCGTCGTCCCGTTCCTCGTGATGCTCGAAGTCCTCTCGCGCAGCGGGCGAAAGCTGTCCGAGCTGCTGGCGCCGTTTCGCGAGCGGTACTTCCTCACGGGTGAGATCAACACGCCGGTTGCCGACGTCGAGGCGAAGCTCCGTGAGCTGGAACAGCGCTACGCCGCGCTGGGGGCCCGCATCGGTCACCTCGACGGGGTCTCGGTCGAGTTCGACGACTGGCACTTCAACGTTCGTCCGTCCAACACCGAGCCGCTTCTGCGGCTCAACCTGGAAGCGCTCGACGAGGCGACGATGGAGCGGCGCCGCGACGAGGTGCTCGACCTGATCCGCTCCTGAGCCGAAGGAGGCAGCCGTGCCGACACTCGTACAGTTCGACTTCCCGATGTCCGGCCCGTGGGGCGACGAGATGGCCGCCGCCTTCGGCGACCTCGCCGAGGTCATCGGCCGTGCACCAGGCCTCCGCTGGAAGATCTGGACCGAGAACGAGGCCGCGGGGAGCGGCGGCGGCATCTACCTGTTCGAGGACGACGCCTCCGCGGAGGCGTACATCGAGGAGCACACCGCGCGGCTCGCCGGGTTCGGCATCACCTACATCCGCGCCAGGCTCTTCCACGTCAACGAGCAGCTGACGGCGATCAACGGCGGGCCTGTGTGAGCGCCCCGCGCGGCCCGGAGCTGGGACGTCAGACCGACCGCCGGCCGCCGTTCAAGTACTCGACCCTGACGCGGGTCTGGTTCTCCGACACCGACGCCCAGGGCGTCGTCTACTACGGCCGCTACATGCCCTACTTCGACCACGCGCGTACCGAGTACCACCGCCATCTCGGGGCGCTCGGGATGCACGACGTCCCCGGCGCCGAGTTCGTGATGCGGGCGTCGAGCGTCGAGTACCACGCGCCGGCGCGGTTCGACGACCTGCTCGAGTGCTTCGTCCGGATCAGCGGCCTCGGCCGGACGAGCGTCACCTACGAGAGCGTCGCGGTCCGCCTCCCCGACGACGCGCTCATGGTCACGGCGACCCAGACCATCGTGCTCGTCGACCTCGAGACGCGCCGCCCGGTGCCGGTCCCGGCGGAGGCGCGCGAGCCGGTCCGCGCCTTCGAGGGCACCGACCTGGTCGAGTGACGAGCTCTGGCGAGACTCCCGCCTGGCCCGGCACGGGGAGCGACGGCGACTACCGGTCGACCTGGTTCCAGAATTCCTGCTCCTGAGCGAGCACCGACTGCATGTGAGCAGCTGCTTCGGCACCACCGAGGAACTCGAGCTTGCGACAGTCGAACGGATCCGCCGCCTTGATCGCGGCGAGGTCTTCGGGGGAGGGAGGAGACGTCGTCGGCACATCTCCTGGAATGGCCACGTCGAAGGGTGTTGCCTCGAAGACCATGTCGGCAGTCACTCCGGGATGCAGGCTCTGACACCTCAGCCTCGGAGCGCTGTCTCCGTCGCCGAACTCGAAGACGCCGAGGTTCGTGACGAGCCACGTCGGTCGCCCGAAGGGGATGTCGCCGCTCACCCTTGCGTCCACATGTCCCGGTGAAGAGATGTGGTCGACCTGCGTGACGAGCGTCCGCGGCGAGTGGTTGGCGACGTAGTAGGTCATTGCCTGCAGGTTCGTTCCGTCGTCGGGAAGCCCGCGCGGGCCGACGAGCGCAACCTTGGGGCGCTGGTACGAGCCGATGTATGCGATGTTCGCGCTGCCGAACTGGTCGACCTGCGCGGGGGCGATCCAGATCGCCATCCGGCCACCGAGCACGAACTCGAACATCTCCGGCTGGTCGAGCACGGCGCCCGGGCTGGAACGGGCGAAGAAGTCGGGTCGGGTGGGTGTGACGAAGACCTCCCGCGCATCGACCAATCCGTAGTTGGTGAGGAGCATGATCGACGGGTCGTAGACGGTTTGAGCGACGATCGCGGCGGCCTGCGAGCAGTAGGTCGCGCCCGCGACGACCGGGCTCCCGGCCAGAAGACGCGCCATCGCGGCCACCATGACGTCATCGATCGCGTGCTCTGCCTGACTCATGCTCTCTCCTTGACCTCGTTGGCGTCGCGCAGATAGGCCTGGACGGCCCCGACGTCGACCGGGTAGTCCGGGAAGCACGACGTGAAGCCTGCGCCGCCGTCGATGGCGACGACTCCATCCACCCACGGTGCCGCGATGACCGAGCCGGGCCTGCCATCTAAGGGCTCGATCCGCTCGACGGAGACGAACGTCCTCTCCGCCGCACGCGCAGCGAGGCGATCGACGAATGGCTCACCCATGATGTGACAGTGGCCACGCTCGTCCGACTGGTTGGCGTGGATCAGGGCGATGTCGGGGCGAATCGCAGGCACCGCCACGAGTCGCTCGCCCGTGTACGGTGCCTCGAAGACCTGGAGGTCGGGATCGTTGACGAGAACGTCGGTCCCCAGGCCGGAGCGCACCGGCATGAACGGCAGCCGCCTGGCTCCCGCCTCCAGCGCGGAGATCACGAGGTACTCCGACCATTCGCGGAACCGCACCGAGCCGCTCTGACGGGCGAGGCGGAACCGTGGCGCGAGACCAAACGCGTCGAAGCCGACGAAGCCGTAGACGAGCTCTCGGATCTTGTTGGCCCTGAGCAGGACATCCACGTCGGGCCCGGCGACCCAGGACACGACCCGTAAACCCTCGACCGGGGACTCGGCGACCGCCTCGAGGAGCGCCATCGGCTTGCGATTCAGTCCGGCTCCCCCGACGACGACGGTCATCCCGTCCTCGAGGTGGTCAACGACCGCCTCAATGCTCATGGTGATCTGACGGGGTTCAGCGCTCGTGCGATCCATCGGCATGCTCCTAGCGTGTGCTGTGCATGGGCGTCCTATCGCTCTTATTCCGGCGATCATACACCAGTCGACACGATCATATACTCAGTGCATAATCAATTGAGCGACCGCGCTCGATGCCGATCCCGCCGTCGGCAGCGACTGGTCGGCGAACCGGCCGTGGCTGCGACCGCCGACCCGAAGCGAGGTGTCACACACGTGGAAGACGACATCGATCTCCTGCACTGGGAGGACTTCGAGCCCGGTCAGACATGCGAGCTCGGCTCGCACGAGTTCACGCTCGACGAGATGCTCGAGTTTGCCGAGCGCTACGACCCGCAAGTCTTCCACGTCGACGAGGAGGGCGCGAGAGGGCATCCGTTCGGCGGCATCATCGCGAGCGGCTGCCTGACGTTCGCGGTCGGGCAACGCCTCCTGGTCGACGGACTGCTCGGACGTGCCGCGTCTCAGGGATCGCCGGGCATCGACGAGATGCGCTTCCTCGCGCCCGTGCGTCCCCGGGACGTCCTGCGGGGCCGGCTCGAGGTCAGCGAGACGCGCGAGTCGAGCCGCCGTCCAGCCCGGGGCACCATCACCATTGTCTACACGCTGATCAACCAGCGCGAGGAGACAGTCCTCTCCATGCGGGCACGCGTGATGCTGAAGCGCCGAGAGCCGGCGTCCCGGCCCGTCGACACCGACGTGTAGCATTTCCCGTCGACATGCGCTCACGCTTTTCCCAAACTGCCGACTACGCATTGCGCGCAATGCTGGAGATCACACGCGCTCCGGCCGGGACGCGCGTCACCCGCGGAGCCATCGCCGAGAAGACGAACGTGCCCACGTCCGTGATGGCGCAGGTGCTCGCGGCGCTCGTGCGTACACAACTCCTTGTGGCGCAGCCGGGCCCACGCGGCGGTTATCGGCTCGCGAAGCCGGGCGGGAAGATCTCCGTGCTCGACATCCTCACTGCGATCGACGGGAACTACACTCCGCAAGGGTGCATACTCCACGAGCGTTCGTGCCAGTCGCTGAACGGCGACTACTGCGCGTTCCACGAGCTCTTCGTCAACGCCGAGCGGCAGTTCCTGCGATCGCTCCAGGAGACGAGCATTCTCGAGATCGTCCGCATCGACGACTCGCGCCGAGCCGCCCTCGAGGCACAACCCCGCCCAAAGACGGACGCAGATGTGCAATCGGAAGAGCTAGCGGACGTCCCCGATGAGCTGTTCTACCCCCTCGCCCGCGCGTACTCATAGCGCCCGGCCACTCGAGCGTCCCCGGCAAGCCCTGACACCGTCGAGCGTCGACCCGCCGCCGGAGGCAGGCGAGACCTGAGCTCGCAATACCCCCACGCACGACAGGGACGTGCAGAAATCATGCATCGATGATAACGTTTATTATGTTTGTCATTGATTATCGTCTATCTTCCGGGGGCTCCACCTTGCATGAGGCTGTGATCGTCGAAGCCGTACGGACGCCTGTCGGCCGTGGCAGCGCTGAGAAGGGGTACTACCGGACGGTGCATCCGGCTGAGCTGCTCGGACGGTGCTTCGTCGAGGTTCTGGGTCGCGTCGACCTCGACGCTCGCGAGGTCGAGAACGTCTTCGGCGGTTGCGTCCACCAGATCGGCGAGCAGTCGAGCGGAATCACGCGCAACGCGTGGCTGGGGACGGGCCTTCCGTACACGACGGGCGCGACCACGATCGACACTCGCTGCGGATCCTCCCAGCAGGCGATCCACATCGCGGCAACACGTATCCAGACCGGCGTGGACACGGTGGTGGTCGCTGGAGGCGTCGAGCACATGGGGCATGTGGGGTTCAAGGTGAACGACGCAGCCCAGGAGCAGTTCGGACGTGCCTACTCGCAAGAGCTGCTCGATCGGTATGCGCTGGTCTCCCAGGGCGAGGCCGCCGAACTGATCGCCGAGCGGTGGTCCATCTCACGCGAGGAGATGGACGAGCTCGCGCTGCGCTCGCACCGTCTTGCGCAGCAGGCGACCGTGGACGGGAAGTTCGAACGAGAGATTCTCCCGATCACGGCCGATGGTGAGACGCACACGACGGATCAGGGAATCCGCCCGGACACCTCCCTCGAGGCCCTTGCTCAGCTGAAGCCCTCCTTCCGCCGCGGGGGAAACATCACGGCGGGGAACTCGTCGCAGATCTCCGATGGTGCCGCGGCACTGCTTCTGATGAGCTCGGAGAAGGCCGACGCGTTCGGCCTCCGGCCGCGCGCCAAGGTTCTGGACCAGGTCTCGCTCGGCGTCGACCCGGAGACGATGCTTACCGGGCCGATTCCCGCGACCGCGAGAATCCTTGCCCGCAACAAGATGACGCTCGACGACGTCGACCTCGTCGAGGTGAACGAGGCGTTCGCCCCAGTCGTCCTCGCATGGGCGCGAGAGCACCAGCCGGACATGGATCGCGTGAACACCCGGGGAGGCGCGATAGCGCTCGGACATCCGCTCGGTGCGACCGGTGCGCGTCTGATGACCACACTGCTCCACGCGCTGGAGGACGAGGACAAGGAGATCGGTCTGGTCACGATGTGTTGCGGAGGGGGAATCGGAACCGCATCGCTCATTCAAAGGATCTGAGATGGACGACATTCGGTCACTACAGTTCGAGCAGATCCTCGTCGAGGAGGTCGACAACGACGTCCTCCACGTGACGCTCAACCGGCCCGAGCGGCGCAACGCCGTCGACTGGGCGCTGCACGGTGAGATCGTTTCGCTCTACACGGCCCTCTGCGGTTCGCACGAGCTTGGTGCGGTGGTGATCACGGGGGCCGGCCGCGCGTTCTGCGCCGGCGGAGATCTCGAACACATCTCACGCGGCCGCACCGATGCGAACGTGCGCCGCGCACAGCTCGCCGAGAGCGTGAGGCTCGTCCGCGAGGCTCTCTCGGTCCGCTGTCCGGTGATCGCGGCCGTGAACGGGCCGGCCGTGGGGCTCGGCGCGACGATCGCGCTGCTGGCCGACATCGTCGTGATGGCGGAGTCGGCCTTCCTTGCCGACCCTCACACCCAGGTCGGCCTGGTCGCCGGCGACGGCGGCACGATCATGTGGCCGCTCCTCGTCGGCCCCCTCCCGGGCGAAGGAGTTCCTCATGCTCGGGACCCGAATCGACGCGAATCGAGCCTACGACCTCGGCCTCGTCAACCACGTCGTCGCTGACGACGAGGTTCAGGTGCGGGCGCAGGAGATCGCCAATGAGCTGGCGCTCGGCCCGCGGGAGGCGATCGCGGGCACGAAGCTGGCGGTAAATGCGCAACTGCTGGGCGCCGTCGGCGAGGGGATGCCGCTCGCGATCTCACTCGAAGGCCTCAGCTGGGTGCACGACGACATCGTGGAGGGCGTGGCGGCAACGCGCGAGAAGCGCGCGCCAACGTGGCCATCGACGCAGGGCCGAACCCGGGCTGAGGTTGACGCAGGAGCCTAGTCGCGCGCCACGCGCTCGGGGACGTACGGAGAGAAGGCAGGAGGACGCCGCTCACGGAGCGCCCGTATGCCTTCGACGACGTCAGGTTCCTCCAGCGCATGCCCCATGTACGAGAGCGAGCGCTCGAACGCCGGGCGAAAGCCGTCCTCGAAGTCGTGGAAGATCTGCTCGCGGATGATCGCGAGCGATCGCGGCGAGCAACGGCCTGCAATCTCGCGCGCATAGCTCGTGGCCGTCTCGAGCAACTCGTCATTCCCGACCACACGCTGTACGAGCCCCATCCTCGCGGCCTCCGCTGCGTCGATCGTCCGCCCCGAGAGCAGCAGATCGGATGCATTGCCCAACCCGATCAGCCTCGGCAGGAACCAGCTGAGTCCGAACTCGGCGACGAGGCCGAGTCTGGCGAAGGGGGCCGAAAACACGGCACTGGTCGCTGCGAAGCGGACGTCGGTGAAGACGGCGTACACGAAGCCGAGCCCGACAGCGGGACCATTGACGGCGGCGATGACCGGCCGCGACAATGTCAGGGGCAGGTAGCGCGGGAGCGCCTCCTGGGTGCTCGCAGCCCGCGCTCGTGGGTCGGATACGAGCGTATCGAGGCGGTTGAAGTCGGCCCCGGCACAGAATGCATCGCCTGCTCCGGTGACGACGATGATCCGAACCTCGGGATCGGAGTCTGCTTCGAGCAGGCGCGAGAAGTACGCCTGCTGCATCTCCAGGGTCACGGCGTTGCGCCGCTCGGGCCGATCGAAGACGATCGTCGCGACGCCCTGCGCCTTCGAGTACGCGATCCCGTCGGAGGCGCCCATCGCCGAGTTCCCCCGTTACCGCGCGGTCTTTCCGATCAGGTGGCGTGCAATGATCTCGCGCTGAATCTCGTCGGTACCGGCCGAGATCCGTCTCAACCGCGCGTCGATCCACACACGCCCGATCGGATACTCGGCCATGTAGCCGTAGCCGCCGTGCACCTGGAGGGCGTAGTCGGCCATTTCGGTCAGGGCGTTCGCTGCCACGAGCTTTGCCATCGCGATCTCGGGCATCCGCTCCTCGCCCAGCTGGAATCGACGCGCGGTCGAATGAACGAGCTCACGCGCAGCGGTCAGCATCGCGACCCGAGTCGCAAGCTCGTGGCGGATCGCTTGGAAGTCGGCGATCGATCTCCCGAACTGATGCCTGTTTCTGATGTACTCGACGGCCAGATCGAAGGCATAGAAGCCCAACGCGACCGCGGCCGCGGCCGCGACGATACGCTCCGCGTCGAGCTCCCACATGATCTGACCGAACCCCTTGCCTTCCTCGCCGAGCAACGCGTCCTCGGGCAGCTCGATGTTCTCGAAGGTGAGCTCGGCCGTGTCGACCGCGTGCCGACCGAGCTTCTCGAGCGTCCTGCCGCGGACGAACCCCGGTTGCGCCGTGTCGACGAGGAAGAGGCTGAATGACGGCTTGCCGGCGTTCTCCGGCGACGTTCGCGCCACGACGAGCACGACGTCGGCGCGGGAGCCGTTCGTGATGAACGTCTTGCTGCCGTTCAGCACCCAGCCTCCATCTGCCCGAGTTGCACGGGTCCGGATTGCCGAAACGTCCGAACCGGCGTCGGGCTCGGAGATCCCGAGTGCCGCGATCTTCCGCCCGGCAAGCAGATCGGGGAGGTAGTGCTGGCGCTGCTGCGGAGTGCCGAACTTGAGGATGGGTGGCGTCGCCATCGCCGTGTGCACGCCGATTGCCATGCTCACCGACTCCGCGCCGATGCGAGAGAGCTCCTCGATCAACACGATGTTGGCGGCAAGATCGGAGCCCTGCCCGCCGTACTCCTCAGGGTACTGCGCGCCGAGGTAGCCGAGGCCGCCCAGCTCCTCGAAGATCTCTCGTGGGAACTCTCGCGCCGCCTCCCACTCGGCGATGTGCGGCTGCACGCGCTCACGCGCCCAGGCGGCGACGGACGCGCGAAGCAGCTCGTGCTCCTCCGTGAACAGGTAGTGCTCGGGGGTCGTCCGGGTAGCGCTCATACGTTGATCTCTTCCTGGCGTAGGGTGTGGAAACGCGGCGTGCGCTTGTCCAGGAAAGCGGAGACTCCCTCTGCGGCCTCAGGTGACGTGAACGCCTGCATCGCGGCGGTCCGCTCGACGGCCAAGCCTCGATGCAGGTCGCCATCGTAGCCCTCGTTGAGGCAAAGCTTGATCGCGCGCAGCGAGCTCGCCGGCATGGCCGCAAGCTGCTCGGCGTACGCGAGCGCGCTGGCGCGCGCGTCGTCGCTCGCCGTGACGAGACCGATTCCCTCCGCCTCGTCCGCATCGAGCCGCCGCCCGAGCATCAACATGTCCGCAGCACATGTGCGGCCAACGAGCCGCGCCAGGCGTTGCGTCCCTCCAGCAGCCGGTATCAACCCCAGTGTTACCTCGGGGAGGCCGATCCCGGCAAAGCCGCGTGTCATGAAGCGAAAGTCGAGCGAAAGCGCGAACTCGCAGCCACCGCCCAGGGCATGTCCCTCAAGGGCGCCGATGGTCGGCTTCGACAGCTTCTGCAGGCGCGCGTAGACACCGTGGACACGGTCGACGCGCTCGGAGACACGGGCGTCCGTGAAGCCGACGCTCTGCATGTGCTTGAGGTCGGCGCCGGCCATGAAGATCGACGGGTGGGCGCTCGTGAAGACGATCGCGCGCACGTTCTCGTCGTCGTCGAGCTCCCGGACGAGGCCCGAGAGCTCCATGAGGGCCTCCGGCGAGAGGGCGTTCACTGGCGGTCGCTTGAACTCGACGACGCAGAAACCGTCCGCCGTGGCCTGGGTCACCCTCCAGAAATCTGCAGTGGTAGAAGTCATGGGACGGATCATTGCACATTCTGATCAACTATGGTACGAACACACAACGATTGATAGGCTGATGGACAGGAGCTGCGCAACAGAGCAGTCGCGGGACGAGGGTACGGAGGGACGTCGATGAACGTCGCAGTGATCGGAAGCGGGATCATGGGTAGCGGCATCGCGCAGCTCGCCGCGATGAACGGCTACCGCGTCACCCTCGTCGATGTCGGCGAAGCCGAGCTCACACGCGCGCGACATGCGATCGACGTCAGCCTGACCCGTTTCGTGAAGTCCGGACGCCTGACCGAGGCGGATGTGCGCTCGACGCATGACCGATTGGAGCTGACGACGGATCTTGTCTCAGCAGTCGGTGAAGCGACGATCGTGGTCGAGGCAGTGCCAGAGATTCTCGAGGTCAAGCAGCAGGTCCTGGCAGAGGTGGTCGACGCTGCCCCACGCACCGCCTTGCTCGGTACGAACACGTCACAGCTGAGCATCACGACGATTGGTCAGCATCTCGGGGATGAGGCGAAACGCCTGATCGGGACGCACTTCTTCAACCCTCCCGTGATCATGCGGCTGGTAGAGCTCGTGCGCGGCCTGACGACGAGCGACAACACAGTCGAACGCGCCCGCTCGTTCGCGTCAAGCCTCGGCAAGGACGTTGTCGTGTGCCAGAAGGATAGCCCAGGGTTCATCACGACTCGGGCGTACGCCGCAATGCGGGTGGAGTGCCTTCGCATCCTCGAGGAAGGCGTCGCCACCGCCGAGGACATCGACAAGGCGATGAAGCTCGCCTACAACCTCCCGATGGGCCCGCTGGAGCTCAACGACTTCAACGGGCTGGATACCGGCTACCACGTGCTGCGCTCCCTGGACGCAGCCTTCGGCGATCGCTTCCGCCCGACGGTAGCGCTCGTGAACATGATCGCCGCCGGCCGTCTCGGCCGAAAGACCAGTGAAGGCTGGTTCCGCTACGACGCCGACGGCAACCGCATCTCCGAGTGACGTGACCCGGCCGGGAGGCAACCGCGAACCGAGAACGCCGGTGCCCGGCACCATCTCAGAGTCCATTGGCCAAGACTGCAGCTATCGCCGGCCTCACCGGCCGACACGGGGCCGGAGGTAGACAAGAGTGAACACAGAGACGCAGACGGATCAACAGATCGCGACGGAGATCGCCGAGGCTGCGGCCAGGAGCGGGATCTCTGCTCCCCACTGGTACGACAGCGTCGACTGGAAGCGGCTGGTCGAGGAGTACCCCCCGCCGCCGGCCTACTTCGCCTCAACGTTCCGCTGGTCACGCGAGCAGATCGCCGCGGTCCAACTCACCCGGCTGCAGGCGCAGGTCGCTCGGGCCTGGGACACCGTTCCCTTCTACCGCCGCCACTGGGAGGAGCACGGCTTCCACCCGGACGACCTGAAGTCGCTGGAGGACATGACTCGTATCCCCCAGTACACGGTCTACGACATCCGGGACAGCATCGAGCGGCGCCCGCCCTTCGGGGACTACCAGGGATTCGACTGGGACGAGGTCGCCGGGAGCGTCCCGGCACGCATCTTCTTCAGCGGCGGCACGACCGGTCGCTCGCGGCCAACGCTGTACACGCCGTGGGACCGCGAAGTCGGTGGGATCATCAGCGCTCGAGCTCTGTGGCTCCAGGGACTGCGGCCTGGGTACACCGTGATCAACAACTTCGCGTTCTCGCTCCACAACGCAGCCTGGATCCAGGACGAGGCGTGCGCGCGCTGGCTCGGCTGCCTACCGGTCACCGCGTCCACCGGCAACGTCACGAGCACAGAGAAGCAACTGGAGATCATGCGCGACTACAAGGTCGACGCCGTGATCGCGTTTGGCGACTATCTCGTGCACCTGGCCGCCAAGGCGCGCGAGCTCGGCTACGACCCCCGCGAGGACTTCCACGTGAAGGCGCTCGCCAGCACCGGCAGCGCCGAGGCCGTGATGGAGGCCTGGGGCGTTCCGGCGCTCGACGCATACGGGTTCCACGAGGTCCAGTACGTCTCGGCCGAGGTGAAGCCGGGCGGCGGCCTCTATGTCTTCGAGGACGCCTTCATCGTGGAGGTGGTGGACACGGAAACGGGTGCGCCACTGCCGGACGGCGAGATGGGTGATCTGGTCGTGACCTGCCTCTACAAGACCGGATCGCCGCAGATCCGTTACAACATCAAGGATCTGTCGCGCCTCTACCCGCCCGTCGAGGGACTCCCCCGCACCATGGACCACATGCTCGGACGGAGCGACACGATGGTCAAGCTGCGCGGAGTCAACGTCTGGCCCGAGGCGATCGGCGCCGTCGCGACAGAGGACGCGGCGACGACGGGGGAGTACTTCGTCATCGCGGAGCGCCACGAGAATCGTGACTCGATGACGTGCTTCGTCGATCTCCACGACGACGCCGATCCGGCCGCGGCCACGGAGCGCATCGAGCATGCGCTACGGAGCCGGTTGATGGTCGCCGTTAAGGTCGAGCCGCTCCCAGCAGACGAGCTGGCCCGTTTGACGGGCCTCGGTGTCGAGGCGAAGCTGCGACGCTTCGAGGATCGCCGCCCCAGGGACAAGCGCTGATGGCCGCCACGTCGAGATCGGCCTCGATCCGCATCGCTTTGCGGAAGTGGCTCACGGCCAACAGCCCGGGCAAGCAGCCCAGTGACCCACAGGAGAGACACGAGGCTCTCCGGGCCTGGCAGCGTCAACTCTGGCAAGCAGGGTGGCTCGGCCTCGGCTGGCCGGTCGAGTACGGCGGCCACGGAGGCGACCCAGCCGATCAGATAGCCGTGTATCAGGAGTTGGCGCTCGCGAAGGCACCGCTCCCAGCGGGCCTCGTAGGGCTCGACGTGATCGGCCCGACGATCGTCGAACACGGGTCGGACGAACAGAAGCAGCGCTTCGTCAGGCCACTCCTCGCAGGAGACGAGATCTGGTGTCAGGCTTTCTCGGAGCCGGATGCCGGCTCCGACCTCGCCTCGCTGCGCACGACCGCGGTACTCGACGGCGACGCGCTCGTCGTCAATGGACAGAAGGTCTGGACGAGCATGGCCAAGCATGCTCACTGGTGCGCGGTACTTGCCCGTACGGACGCGGACGCGCCGAGACACAAGGGGATCAGCTACCTCCTGACGCCCATGGACGCGCCCGGAATCACCGTGCGTCCCGTGCTCCAGATCAACGGTGCCTCGGAGTTCGGAGAGGTGTTCTTCGACAATGTTCGAATCCCCGGGACTCGATAATCGGCGGACTCAACGACGGCTGGCGCATGGCGCTCGCCACCCTCGTCCATGAGCGAGGCATCTACACGCTGCGGCGGCAAACGGAGATGCGCGTCGCGCTCGACGAGCTGACGGCCCAGGCAGCGGCGACACAGCGTGGCGGTCGGCCGTTGCTGGATGATCCGGTCTGGCGCCGACGCCTCGGACGCTGCGAGGTGATGGTCGAGATGATGGCCGCCCAGGGATACCGCACCGCCGAGCGAGCGGCGAGCGGCGATGCGCCCGCGGAAAGCTCGGTCGACAAGGTCCTGCTCGCGAACGTGGAGCACGAGGTTCTCGGGTTCGCGCTCGACCTGCTCGGACCGTTCGCGACAGTCGCGCGACCGAACTGCCTCGATCGCGAGCGCTGGCTGAACGACTACTTCTTCTGCCGGACCGCGTCAATCTACGGTGGCACTGGAGAGATACAGCGGAACATCATTGCCACTTCTATCCTCGGGCTGCCGCGGTCATGACGTCGATGTTCGACAACTCAGCGCTCGCCGGCGACATCGCCGATGCCGCACACAGCTTCTTCGCGGCCGCGTGGACCACGGACAGAGTGCACGCACTCGAGAACGCCATGCCCTTCCCCGCCGACGTTTGGGAGGGGACCGCGGAGCTGGGCTGGCACGATCTACTGACGCCGGAGTCGCACGGCGGGGCGGGCCTCGGAATCGCAGAAGCCTCCCCCATCCTCGAAGCGGCCGGGTACCACTTGCACGTGGGCCCACTCCTCGAGACGATGCTGGGACGGAGGCTTCTCGCCCTGGCCGGAACCGAGCCGACGGCGGCGGCCATCGTGACGCTCGCGCTCGACGACGCGGACACAGGCAATCCATCAGTCCCGGATCTGACGCTGCGGCGGGACGGCGCAATCAGTGGTGACAAGAAGGCGGTGCCGTTCGCCGACATCGCGGAGATCGTGATCGTGTCCGTCCGTGAGGGCGACGCGACCCTCCTCCTCGCCGTCGACCCGAGGACGGGCGGTGTCACGACCCATACCTTGCGCTCAGCAGACCGCGTGATGCGGGTGGCCGATCTCGATCTGAACGGCGTCCTCCCACTAGGTGTCCTCGCGGCGGGCCCCGAGGCCGAGGGTGCGGTACGCGAGCTGACCGATACCGCGACCGCCCTGGTCAGCCGCCGGGCGCTCGGCGTCATGGAGATGCTGCTCGAGCTCTCCGTCACGTATGCCCAGCAGCGGCACCAGTTCGGGCGACCGATCGGATCCTTCCAGGCAGTTCAGCACCGGCTCGCTGACATGGCAGCAGTCGTGGTCGCCTCCCGAAGCGTGTGTCGCGCCGCAGAGGCGGCGGTCGCGGCGAGCGGCGGCGACTCCGGCAGTCGTGTGCGGGTCGCCAAGGCCTACGTGTCACGCGCGGTGCGGTCGGTGGCCGAGCACGCGCTTCAGATCCACGGCGGGATCGGCTTCACGGACGAGCACTCGCTCCACCTCTACTACAAGCACGGGCTGTCGCTCGCCTCGATCTGGGGCACGGCGGACGAGCATGAGGAATACCTGGCTTCGCTCGCCATCACGCGGGCAGCCCGGTAGACGACGAGCAGGAGGGTCGCAATTGCCTGAGGCAGTGATAGTCGATGCGGTGCGTACGCCGATCGGCAGGGCTTTCAAGGGAAGCCTTGTGGATGTCCGCGCCGACGATCTCGCCGCCACTCCCATCGCGGCGCTCCGGACACGCAACCCCGAGGTCGACCTGAACGAGACGGCAGACGTCATGGTCGGCTGCGCGACTCAGGTCGGCGAGCAGGGCTACAACCTGGCCCGCAACGCGGCGCTGCTGGCGGAGATCGATCACAGCGTCCCGGCGACGACCGTGAACCGGTTCTGCGCCTCATCGCTGCAGACCGCCCGTATGGCATTCCACGCAATCCGGGCGGGCGAGGGCGAACAGTACATAGCCGCCGGGTCGGAGGCAGTGTCGCGGTATCCCGAGCAGCCCCTGTTCGATCCGAATCCCCGGCTCGACGGCTCGGACGGTGATCCGTACGACGTGTATATCGCGATGGGCCTGACCGCGGAAAACGTCGCAAGCCAATGCGGTGTCACGCGCGAGCAGCAGGACGAGTGGGCCGTGATCTCGCAGGGAAGGGCCGTGGCTGCACAGGAGAGCGGGCACTATGCGAAGGAGATCGTGCCCGTCGTCGTCGGCGACCGCACCGTGGACCGGGACGACGGCCCTCGGCCGGGTACAACGATGGAAAAGCTGGCCGAGCTTGAGCCCGCGTTCTTGGAGGGCGGAACGGTGACTGCCGGCAACGCCTGCCCCCTGAACGACGGCGCTGCAGCTGTCCTTCTCATGTCCGACGAGCGAGCGAAGAGGCTCGGGCTACGAGCCCGTGCACGCGTCGTGGCGAGCACGGTCGCCGGCGTCCGCCCGGAGACCATGGGGCTCGGTCCGATCCCGGCCATCAGCAGCATTCTCAAGAGGGCGTCGCTCGGGATCGACGAGATCGACATCGTCGAGATCAACGAGGCCTTTGCGTCACAGGTCGTGGCGTGCCGCGACGAGCTCGGCATCTCCCGCGACCAGCTGAACCCGTTCGGAGGCGCAATCGCTTTGGGTCATCCGTTCGGCATGTCGGGCGCGCGCCTGCTCACGACTCTGCTGAACGGACTCGAGGCGACTGGCGGACGCTTGGGCATCGCGTCGATGTGCGTCGGCGGTGGCATGGGGCAGGCGATGCTCATCGAGCGGTGCGAGTAGTCAGAGGCATGCTGCTCGATAGCGCATTGGAACATCAGAGGCGTCAGCCGCCTGCTTGGCGTCCGCCCCACCGTGCGTCGATCGCTCCGCCGGATCGTCTCGGGGTTCCGGCACGACGCCTATGAAGATCGACGGCTGTCTGCTCAGCGATCGGCTCGAGGAGATCCCGGAGCTTGCGCGTGCATCGGAGGCCGCAGGCTTCGACGGACTGTGGACATTCGAGAGCGCGCACGACATCTTCCTGTGCATGGCGCTCGCGGCCGAGCACACTGCGCGCGTGGAGTTGACGACGGCGATCGCGGTCGCGTTTGCCCGTAGCCCGATGACGGTGGCGGTTCAGACGTGGGACATGCAGGAGCTCTCACATGGACGCTTCATCCTCGGACTCGGCACCCAGGTCAAGGCGCACATCGAGAGACGTTTCGGGATGCCCTGGAGCGCCCCTGCCCCTCGTATTCGCGAGTTCGTCCATGCGCTGCGCGCGATCTGGGATTGCTGGTCGACCGGCTCGCCACTCGACTTCCAGGGTGACCACTACACGCACACGCTGATGACGCCCATGTTCGATCCTGGCCCGAACCCGTTCGGTGACGCCAGGATTCTTCTCGCCGGGGTCGGACCTGTGATGACGGCCGTGGCGGGAGAGGTCGCCGACGGCTGGATCGCCCACCCATTCAGCACGGAGCGCTACCTCAGGAACGTCTCGGTTCCCGCGATCGAGAAGGGTCTCGCTCGGACAGGCAGGAGTCGCCGCGACTTCGAGGTGAGCTGTCCTCTCATGGTGGTCACCGGACGGGACGAGAACGAGATGCTGGCCATGCGAGAACAGGTCCGCAACGACATCGCCTTCCACGCCTCGACCTACGCGTATCGCCCGATACTCGAGCTCCACGGATGGGGGAGCTGCAGACAGAGCTCCATCAGCTCGTCAAGCAGGGAGCTTGGGGGGAGATGGGCCGTTTGATCGACGACGAGATGCTGGGCACGTTCGCGGTCGTTGGCAAAGTCGACGAATTGGCCGGGTTGATACGAGATCGACTTGGTGGCGTCGCCGACCGGATCAGCTTCTATCCGGTCGGTTTCAACGATCACACGCTCTGGGAGCCGATCCTGGCGGAGTTACGCGAGATCCCGACGGGCCACGACGGATCGCGGGATGAAGAGTCAGCAGCGTGATCGCGGTCGTCGGCCTGGGCAACCTGGGGTTCGCGATTGCCCGGAGGCTCGTCAGGCAAGGCCATCGTGTAATCGGCATCGACTTCGATCCGAAGCGCCGCGAGACGTGGCTGGCGATGACACAACTCGACCCGGCGGAGAGCCTGGACGAGATCGACTGGGAGCAAGTGAACGCCGTGTTTGTGGTTGTGCGACTTGCGGACCAGGCACGCGACGTGCTGGAGCAACTCGCGTCGTTTCGCAGCGGCGGGCCGCTCGTGGCATACGTCGTCACGACCCTCAACCGGAGCGTCGCCCGCACGCTCGGCTCACTCAACACGGCCTCGCTGCGGGTCATCGAGCTCCCCCGTCTCGGGAGGCGAGGCCGGCGCTGCGGCAGGCACCCTGACAGTGATGGCCTCCGGCCCGCTCGGCGCCGACGACGAGCAGTTCCTGCTCGACACGGTCGCAAAGACCTTCGTACGCTTCGACGCGTACGGCAAGCCGACGCTAGCGAAGCTCCTCAACAACATCCTCGCGGCGTACAACGCGGCGGCGTTCTCGCACGTCATCCTCCTGGGCGAGCAAGAAGGACTCAGCCCGGCGCTTCTGCACCGGGTCATCGTGACGTCGTCTGGCTCGAGTTGGATCCTCGGGAGCTTCCTCGACTTTCCCGCCGACCTGCTCACGAAGGACGTCGAGCTGCTCCGCAACGATCTCGGCGCGCTGCCGTCTGTCGACCTCCACACGACCGGCACGAGCACCCTGGAGACGGTACTCGAGAAGGCACGCCGAGCGCTCGTCCGCCGGCCGCCGATCCCCGGGTGAAGCTCGGCCTGTACGTCGACCTCCGAAATCCTCCAGCCTGGAGGCGGCCTTGGGCGGCCCACTACAGCTCGACTCTCGACCGGATCGTCGCGGCGGATCGTCTCGGCGCCGGCTCCGCCTGGCTCACCGAGCACCACCTCTTCGACGACGGCTATCTCCCGCAGCCGCTCACCTTCGCGGCGGCGGTCGCGGCTCGGACAACGCGACTGCGAGTCGGGATCGGCATCCTGATCGCCCCCTTCAGGCACGCGCTCCACATGGCTGAGGAGGCCGCGGTGGTCGACCTGATCTCCGGTGGCCGACTCGAGCTTGGTTTCGGGGCAGGCTGGTCCTTGCGCGAGTTCGAGGCGTTTGGGATCGACATCGCCGATCGGGTTGCGCTAACGGAGGCGGCCGTGGTAGAGGTGCGGCGGTTGCTCTACGAGGGCATCGTCACGCCCCCACCAGTGCAATGTCCCGTCCCGATCTGGCTCGGTTACCAAACGGCTGCGGGTGCCCGCCGCGCCGGGCGCCTTGGCGTCGGCTTGCTGAGCCTGAAGGCCTCCCTCCTCGATCCATACCTAGAGGGACTCGAGGAGGGCGGGCACGGCCGCGGCGTGGCACGCATGGGCGGCCTGCTCAACATAATCGTCGCGGACGATCCGGAGCTCGCCCGGGAGCGCTTGCTGCCGTATGCCGCATACCAACGCTCGACCTACCAGGGTGACAAGGCGCCGGGTGCCAGCGAGTCCACTCCGACCGGCGAGCCGCGCGTCACGAAAACATGGCTCCACGTCGTGACGCCGGAGGATGCGATCGCGCTGATCCAGCGACGCTGCGCCGGGCTCCCCGTCCAACATGTGTACGTCTGGGCGAGCATCGCCGGCATGCCAGACGATCTCACAGAACGCCATCTGGAGCTCGTGTGCGGCCCCGTGCGTGATGCGCTCGAGACGACGACGCACGCTGCAGTCGTGTCCCAGCCCACCGACGGGTGACGAGACCCGAATCCGGCGCGGACTACCTTCTCGTCCAGCGATACGGGTCGTCGTTGACGGCGTCGACGAGACCCGAGCGTTCAAGGTGCAACAGATGAGCGTGCGTTTCGCCGAGCGCGATCCGCTGCGAGAAGAGGTCGAGCTCGTCCCACGGACGGAACCAGTGCACATCCTGCGCAACCTCCCACGCCGTCTTCGGCTCGTCGCCGGTGCTAACGGCTATCGCGATCTCGGCAAGACGACGGTCGTGGTGCGACCGAAGCTCCGTCATGCGCTCGCCGAGAGTTCTGAACGGGCGGCCGTGACCGGGTAGGACGAGTGCTCCGACAGGAAGTCGCTCGTCGGCGAGCGCCGCGAGGAAGCCCCCGAGTGGATCGTCGCTGGGGTCGAGCAGCGTGGACAGAAACGGGCTGATCCCCCTCAGGACGTGGTCTCCCACGAGCACGGCATCACGCGCAACGAGCACGATGTGCCCCGGCGTGTGGCCGGGCGTGTGACACACCTTCAGCATCCCGTAGGCGTACTCGAGGCGTTCGCCGTCTGCCAGAAGACGATTGGGGAGCGGCACGTCGGGATCCCATGGACGCATCGCCTCCGCAAGCCCTTGCCGGGCGACTCCGGGCGCGCCAAGGGCTCGGAGCCACTCGCTGGTTGCGCTGTTGAGGGCCTCCTGGTCGTGATACCAGGCGGGTACCAGTGCAGCGTCGACGACGTGCATCCCGAGCCAGGCTCCCGACTGCTCCTGAAGGGTGCCCGCGAGGCCGTAATGGTCGGGATGAAGATGCGTTGCCACGATCCCGTACACATCGCGAACCCTTGCGCCGAACGACGCTAGTCCAGCCTCGAGCGTCCTCCGACATTCCTCGGTCTTGAAGCCAGTGTCGATGAGGATCAGGCCTTCGCGGGCTTCGACAGCGTAGACGAGCACGTGATCGGGAGAAGCGTTCGGGATCGGCAACCGAACGGACCAAATGCCAGGGCAGACCTCCGTGGCGTGCCCGGCACTCACGGCCCACGCCTCCCGCACCTCGCGGTCGGCAGCTGAAACATCGAGCACAGCGCCTTCCGGCTGCCCCGGCACAGCACGATGTCTATCCACTGGCTAGACGATGGCGCTGATCCGTTCCTCGTAGGCTGACGCGAGTCGCTCGCCCCCTTCCACGACCGAGCCGATCTGGCCACGGATAAGGATGAAACCGCGGTCGACCTGATCTGCGATCGCGCCGATCGACGGCTCCGCGACGAGGACCACTATCCCCCGCTCGGCGAGCTCACGGGCAGCAACGAGAAGCTCATCGACGATGATCGGCGCGAGTCCTGTCAGCATCTCGTCGAACAACACGACGCGAGGGGACGCCATCAGCGCTCTCGCAATCGCGAGCATCTGCTGCTCACCGCCGCTCAGCAGGCCGGCCAGCTGCTTCGAACGCTCGCGTAGGACGGGAAAGTGGTCGAGGGCACGCTCGACTTCTTGACGGGTGTCCGCCCTGCTCAGGTGCAGTGTCTCGGCCATCACCTGGAGGTTCTCGCTTACCGACAGGCGGGGGAACGTCTGCCTGCCCTGTGGCACGATCGCGATACCGCTCCGCGCACGCCGTGTCGAGGAGAGCTCGGCGATGTCCTCGCCATCGACGATGACGCGCCCGGATGCCTCGACAGCGCCGTATGCCGCCAACAGGAGGCTGCTCTTGCCGGCGCCGTTGGGACCGACGAGCGCCGTGATTCGACCGCCCACTGCGTCGAGCGAAGCGCCCTCCACAGCCGTTGCCTTGCCATATCGGACGACGATGTCGTCGAGGACGACCGAGTGCGTCACGTGTGTGCCCTCCGGGAGCCGAAATACACCCTGCGCATCTCGTCACTCGCGAGACACTCAGCGGGGTCTCCGTCGAACACGACCCTACCGCCACTCATGAGGACAATCCTGTCGACAATCGAAGCTACGAGATCGACGTTGTGATCGACGAGGATCACACCGCAGCCGGCTTCTCGCACGCGCGTGAGCGCCGCCGTCACATGCTCGAGCGTCGCGGCGTCGCTACCGACGAACGGCTCATCGAGCAGCAGCACCTTGGGCCGCTGAGCCAGCGCACGCGCGAACTCGACCACGCGCATCGACCCGAGGTCGAGGTCGGAGCACAGTCGACCGACATCGTTGACCCCGACGTCTGCCGCAACCCTCCTGACCTCCGGCTCGGCTTGGCCGTATGTCGGCCGGAGGAGTCCCCGCAACAACGAGCGAATCTGTCCAGCCGGACTGTGGAGCTGACGTGCGGTGACATTCACGAGCATGTTTTCGTACACGGTGAGGTCAGGGGACAGTTGAGGGTGCTGAAAGGTTCGGCCGAGGCCGCCGGCATTCGCCCGATGCGACGGAGAGCCCTTCAGGACGCGGCCGTCAACGACCACACGGCCGCGGTCGGCGCGCTGTACGCCCGTGATCAGGTCGATGACGGTGGACTTGCCGGCACCGTTTGGTCCCACGAGCCCGAGCGTCTCGCCGACGTAGACACGAAACGAGACATCCTGTACAGCGAGAAGTCCGCCGTAGTGCTTGCTCAGCGATTCGCATTCGAGCGCGACAGGACGGCTCACTCCCGGCGCCTCCGTGGGAGGAGCCGGTGACCGAGTTGTTTCACCGAGCCGAGCACGCCGCCGGGAGCGATAAGGATGACAGCCAGGACGGCGAGCGCGAAGAACATCGATCCAGAGCTCTTGAAGAACGTCAGATAGAAGGTGAAGAGCGCGACGAGCACGGCGCCGAGCACGGAACCCCACGGCGAGAACTGGCCCCCGAGGAGCGGCATGAAGAGGACGAGGAACACCAGCTCCAGCGTGAACAGGTCTGGGTGCACGCTCCCCGCTGCAAGCACGAAGAATGCCCCGCCGAGCGAGGAAATCGCGGCGCCGACTCCGAGCGCGACGAGTTGAAGGGTGATCACCGTGACCCCTGCCGCCTCGACCGCAACCCGTCGCTCGCGCTGACTTCGGATCGCTGTGCCGAACGGTGATCGACGCAGGTTCGAGAGAAGGATCGCCACCAACCAGACGGTCAGGATCGCAACGGCGATCACCGTATTTCGATCGAGTCCCATTCCAAAGAGGTGGAGCTCTCGAATGCCGCTGATGCCGGTTGCGCCTCCGGTGAAGCCCATCGTGAGTAGGAACTCTTGGAAGGCAACCGAGAAGAGCAGCGTTACCGCGACGAGGTGGAAGCCGGACAACCGCAACGTAGCGACTCCGAGCACGATCGCAACGGCCGCCGAGATCGCCATCGCCGCCGGGAAAGCAAAGCCGAGCCACCACCCGGTCTTCGTCGCGATGAGCGCGATCGAGTAACCGCCGATGAGGACGTACGCCGCATAGGCGAGCGATAGCGCCCCACCCATTACGAAGGGCACGTACATGCCCAGAGCTACTAGCGCATACAGGGCGCAGAGGAGGGCGAACTCGCCACGATATCCGGACGTGGTCGCCCAAACCATTGCGATTACCGCAAACGCAAGCGTGAGGCCGGCGGTCGCTGTCCTGCCTGCGAGACCCCCGACGGAACTCGATTGGTGCCTCGCGGTGGGCGACCCGGCCATCAGACGCGAACCCGCTGGGTGAAGATACCCTCCGGACGTAGCGCGAAGAAAGCGAGCGCGGCGAAGAAAGTCGAGTACTGGAGCCACTCCGCTCCGAACCAGTAGGAAGACCACACCTGAAGGCTGGCGAGCAAGAGCCCGCCCACCAACGGGGCCCAAATGGACCCGCGGCCGCCGATCACGAGCGCGAGGAGACCAAATAGTGAATACGTGAGCCCGCTCTGGAAGCTCACACCGGCCTGCGGCGAGAAGAGCGGCCCAGCGATCCCGACGACGGCGCCGGCAAGCGCACAGGCCGCGAGGCGGATACGGTTGACAGGCAGTCCGAGCATCCGCGCAGCAGGCTGATTGTCACCCACCGCCCGAAACATCCGCCCGGTGCGACTGATGCGCAGCCATAACGCAACGAGCCCGAAGATGAGGACTGTCGCCCCCGCGAGGATGACTACCTGTGGGTCGACGACCGCCGAGCCGACGAAAAACGGCTGGATCGATGTCCAGTACTGTCCGGGCAGCGGGCTGCGGCCAAAGATCCACCCCGCAAACTGCTGAACGGCGAACAGCGCCGCGACGATGGCGATGATGGCGGGTAACTCGTCCCCAAGCGTCCTCCGCTCGATCGGCCGGACGACTACGACCTCCGTGAGGAGAGAGAGGAGGACGGCGCAGGAGACCCCTACCGCAATCGCGAGTGCGAGAGGAAGACCCTGCTCAACAACGAGCCAGGAAGACGCAAGCGCCGAGAAGGCGGCGTACGGACCGATCGCGAAGTTGAACACGCCTGAACCCTCGAGCACGATGAGAAAGCCGAGAGCGATGAGCGCAAAGAAGCATCCGCTGGCAATCACCGATACCCAGAGTTGCAGCGGCATCCACCCTCCTTGTGCATAAGCAGAGCCCGGGTTTCCGGCTCCGCTCGACAATATCGGCAACGCGCAGTGGGGCAAGGTCCGCTTCCGGACTTCGCCCCACTGTTCGTCGACGGACCTGAGCTCAGGTGCAGCGCGGCTGATACTTCGACCAAGCGCCGCCTGGCTTGTTGCCCTTGAAGACGCTCAACACGAACCCGCAGACTCCGGCGCTCGCAAAGTGCCGATCAGGACCGTAGGAGAGCTTGAACGCCGGCTGGCCGAATGGCGCCTTGAACCCCTTCGTGGTCTCGAGAGCGTTGCGGACCTTGACCGGGTCTTCGCCACCGGCGCGCTCGAACGCCTGCTGCAGGAGCTGGAGCGCCGCGTACGCCTGCGCGTTGTAGTCCGTGATGACGTAGTTTTTCCCGAGCCGACTCCTCAGAAGCGCCGTCAACGCGACGGTGCGTGGGTTCTTGGCGGTCAACGTGGACGTGTAGACGAGACCGTCCAAGTCCGACGGCTGTGCCAGCGCCCAGGTCGAGGTCTGGGCACCGAGTGACGGCATGCCGAAGCGAGGGGTGTTCGGCATGAGACGCTTCAACGTCCGCTGCTCGACGATCTCGAGCTGGTTCCCGAGCGACAAGACGAAGACGGCGTCCGGCCGCGCCTGCTGGAGCCGGAGCACCTGCGGCGAGGCGTCGGTCGCGGTCATCGGCACGAGCTCCTTGGCCACGACCTCGATGCCGAGCTTCGTCAGGGCTGCCTCGGCGGCGGGCATTGACCCCGTGATCGTGGGCGTCTGATCCGCCAGGAACGCCACCTTCTTGATGTCGAGCGACTTCCAGGCGAGGCCGTAGAGCATGCCGATACCCCCGCTCGAGGGCGCGACGGAGAACGACCACTCGTTGTCGGGCGGAGTCACGATCGCGGGACTGATATTCGTTGGCGCAATGCCGACCCGCTGCGTCTGCTTCAAGACGGGCTTCGCCGCGACGGCCGAGGCGGATCCGGAGGCCATGATCACGGCGCGTGCGCCCCGGTCGATGAGCCGGCGGACGAGTGCGGGTGTCAGCGTCGGGTTGCCCTGGTCGTCTTCGGTGATGAGAACGACCTTTCGTTTCAGGATTCCGCCGCGTTTGTTGATCGCCGGGATCTGGACCCTGAGGGTCTCGATGACCGGCTTCGACACGACCGCGGATGCGCCCGATCGGTCCTCGATCGCGCCGATGATCAGCGGCGGATTCTTCGCCGTCCGGGCGGCCATGGCGGCGCCAGCAGCGAGCGCGGTGAACAGAGCCGCCAGCGCCACGAAAAGCCACAATCTCGCGCTGGCGAGCCGCTTACTACGTCCGTTCCCTAGCATTTCTGCAACTCCATCCTCTCCGTTGGTGTTGCCGACATGGGTGACGCTGACAGATCTGAGATCGCGACGGAATGTCGAGAATGTGGCGAATCTACCAAATATGATGTATGCGAGTCAACATTGTATGGTGTTTGCTTACAACTCTGCGATCATGAGCCCGGACCCACGTACATCACACAGCGGCCGGCCTGCTTTCGTGGGCGTAATCGAGCCCGAGGCGTCGCCGTGATCGGCCATCCTGCGTTGCAGACACGGCTTTGCGACGTGCTCGGCGTTCCCTATCCGATCGTCCAATCGGCCATGGGCTGGGTCGCAACCGAGTCACTCGCGGTGGCGAGCGCACGCGCCGGCTGCTTTCCCTTCCTCGCGGCTGCCACGCAGACCGCCGCGGAGGCGGAGCGGTCGATCGTCCATGTCAGGGAGACGGTGGACTCACCCTTCGGCGTCAATTTCCTGATGCAGCAGCCCGGCGCCGACGCGATCGTCGAGGCGATCATCCGCCACGGCGTCCACGCCGCCGGCTACAGCCGGTCTCCCGAGCCGCGCCTGATCGAGCGACTCAGGGAACACGGCGTCGTCTGCATTCCGACCGTGGGTCACCCGCGCCACGCCCTCAAAGCCGTCGCTCTGGGAGCAGACGCCTTGATCGCGCAGGGTGCGGAAGGAGGTGGCCATACTGGAACGCTCGTCACTGGTCAGCTCGTGCCGCAGATCGCTACGAGTGTCGACGTGCCTGTGGTTGCCGCCGGCGGCTTCATGGACGGTGGCGGGCTGATTTCGGCGCTCGCGCTTGGGGCCGCGGGCATTGCGATGGGCACCCGTTTCCTGCTCACCGCCGAGAGCCCCGTTCCCGAGCACGTCAAAGAGACGTATCTCCGAGCCAGCCTTGACGACACGGTCGTCTCGGCGCGAATCGACTCGTTACCGCAGCGAGTCCTTCGCAATGAAGCGGCCCGAGAGTTGGAGGGCGCAGGACGCCTCACGAGATTGCTCCGCACGCTGCAGAACGCTCGCGCATACCGCTCGCAGACCGATGCCACCGTCACCGATCTTGTTCGAATCCTCCTCCGCCAAGCAAATCGGCGTGACGGAGAGGCTGTCGCCACGATCTTCGCCGCGAACGCAGCAATGCTACCGCGTGCGGCTCTCGTGGACGGCGACGTGGTCCATGGGGTCATGCCGGCTGGCCAGGTGGTCGGCCGGATCAAGGACTTGCCCACCTGCGACGATCTCGTGCGGCGAATCGTCACCGAGGCGGAAGCAACGCTCGTGCGGTTGGAGATTGCTGCGGGTTCGCCCCCTGGTCGCTGAGAAGTCTCTTAGTAGGACTTTGTTAGCTGGTTGAAGGGTCCTCTCCGTTCGCGTCGAACGGTGTCCGCGGTTGCGGTCATCGTTGGAGGGAGGAGCGGATGGGGGCAGCGGTGGTAGTCGAGATGCCGGCGGTCGAGGTGCGTGAGCGGCTTACCGGGTTTGTGGCGGAGGTAGCGTCGCCGCTGTCGCTGCGTCGGCAGCGGGAGAACGCGCTTCTGTATGTGCGTGGGTTGGTCGAGCAGGGCGGCCGCAAGAGCTTGCAGCCGACGCTGTTCAGGTTGGAGGAGACGCCGGCCCGGTACGAGTCGATGCAGCAGTTTCTGGCCGACTCGCCCTGGGATGCGGAGCTTTTGATCCGTCGCTGTGCGGAGCGGGTGGCGCCGCAGATCGGGGTTGTGGCTTGGATCGTCGATGACACGGGGATTGTCAAGGACGGCAAGCACTCGCCGGGGGTGAAGCGGCAGTACTCGGGCACGTTGGGCAAGGTCGGCAACTGCCAGATCACCGTCAGCGTGCACGCCGTCGGCGAGCGGGGCACGTCGCCGCTTGGTTGGCGGCTGTATCTGCCGGAGGAGTGGTGCGACGATGTGGATCGTCGGCGGAAGGCGAAGATCCCCGACGAGGTCGAATTCCGAACAAAGCCGCAGCTGGCCGCTGCGGTCTGCGAGCGGGCGGCCGGCTGGGAGGTGCCGCGGGCGCCGATCCTCGGCGACGCCGCTTATGGCGACGATGCCGGCTTCCGCACCGGACTGCACGAGGCGGAGCTCGAGTACGTGCTCGCGATTCGGGCGGGTACGAGCGTGTACGGGCCGGAGACAAGCTTCGCGGTTCCCGAACGCGCCGGCGGGCGCGGCCGCCCGCCGAGCGTCGCCCGCCCCGACCGGGAGCCGGAGTCGGTGCATCTGCTCGCCGAGCGGCTGCCCGACAACGCCTGGCAGGCGCTGCCCTGCCGGACAACCCCAAGCGGCGCGGAGGTCACGAGCCGGTTCGCGTTCGTCCGCGTGGTCGCGACAAACCCGGTCAGAAACCGGCATCAACAACCGCGCTGGGAGTGGCTGATCATCGAGTGGCCCGACGGCGAGCAGACGCCGAGCGACTACTGGCTGTCGAACCTCGCCGAGGACGAGAGCCGCGAGCGGCTCGCCAGGCTCGCCCGCCTGCGCTGGACGATCGAGCTCGACTACCGGCAGCTGAAAGGGGAACTCGGGCTCGACCACTACGAAGGCCGCAGCTACCTCGGCTTCCACCATCACTGCGCCCTCGTCACCTGCGCGCACGCCTTCCTGACGGAGGAACGCCTGCGCCCGAAAGCCCGGCGGCCGGCCTGACGCTGCCACAGACGGTGCTGCTCCTACAGCCCGTCCTGCGCTGCTGGGCCGGCCGCTGCCGAACCTGCAAACAGCCCATCGACCTCAACCAGCTCGAGCTCTTCCACCCACGTGAGTAACAAAGTCCTATTAGTGCTCCCGGTCAGATATCCCATCGCGCTTGAAGGAGTGACGATGGTGAGGCCGAATCGTTGCGGCGATGCCGGGACGCAGCCCCTACGAGGTGGTGCTGAGCGAGGCGGAGCGAGCCGCGCTCGAGCACTGCGCGGCCTGCTACACGCGTCCGCACCGGGAGGTGCAGCGGGCGAAGCTGGTGCTGCTGGCGGCCGAAGGTCGCAGCAACGTCGAGATCGGCGAGCGGCTGGGGATGTCGAGGGAGGCGGTGGGACGTTGGCGACGACGCTTCTGCGAAGGACGGATGCAGGGTCTCGCCGACTTGAGGCGCGCGGGCCGTCCGCGCCGTTTTCCCCCCGGAAGAGGTGGCGCAGGTGAAGGCGATTGCCTGCGAGCTTCCCCGCGAGCACGCCCTCCCGTTGTCGCGCTTCTCGCGCGCTGAGCTGCACCGCCTCGTCGTCGAGCGCGCGATTACCGAGGCCTCGCCGGCGACGATCGCGCGCTGGCTCCGAGAGGACGCGCTCAAGCCCTGGCAGCACCGCTCCTGGATCTTCCCCACCGACCCGGCCTTCCTCGAGAAGGCAGGGCCGGTGCTCGACCTCTACCAGGGTCGCTTCCAGGGGAAGCTCTTGCACCCCGGCGAGTTCGTGATCTGCGCAGACGAGAAGCCCTCGATCCAGGCCAGGGCGCGGATCCATAAGACGCTCCCGCCCGCGTCGGGTGCGCGCGGGCTCAGGGTCGAGCACACCTACCAGCGCAGAGGGGCGCTCACCTACCTGGCCGCGCTCGACATCGGACGGCGAGGAGGCAGGCGGCCACGGGTCTTCGGCCGCTCGGAGCCACGGGGAGGGATCGCCGCCTCGACCGGCTCGTCGGGCAGGTGATGACGAAGGAGCCGTACGCCTCTGCCCGGCGCGTCTTCTGGATCGTCGACAACGGCTCCTCTCACCGCGGCCAGAAGTCCGTCGAGCGTCTCCAACGGCGCTGGCGGAACCTCGTTCTCGTCCACCTGCCCGTGCACGCGAGCTGGCTCAACCAGGTGGAGATCTACTTCTCCATTCTTCAGCGCAAGGTGCTCGAGCCCAATGACTTCGTCGGTCTGTCCGTGCTCGCGCGCACGCTCAACGAGTTCGAGCACCACTGGAACGAGATCGCTGAGCCGTTCGCCTGGGACTTCACCCGCCACGACCTCGCCAAGCTGCTCGAACGGGTCGCCGCTCACGAACCTCAGCTCCAACTGGCAGCCTGACCGTGGCGGAACTTACGACCGGGAGCACTTAGTCACGATCGACTTGCGGCGCGAAAGTAGCAGCGCCGGCGCGCCCGTCCGGGGCTGGCCCGGACGGGCGCGGCACGGCTTCCCCTCCCCATACGCCTTGTAGTGGCGTCCCGGGGGAACGTCATCCCTCGTCTCAGGGATCGACTCCCCCGAACGGGGTACCCCCGTGCTCGGGTCGCTCTGTCCCTCGGACGAGGGACGGCTCAGCGGCTCATCGTCCGCACGAGCGCGACGGCGTCGTCGCGCGCGAGCTCCCCCTCCACTCTTACGGTCGTTCCTCCCCGGTCGACGAGGAGCGTGCTGCCGGCGAGCCAGCCCTGGTCGTCGCGGACGAGGCCGTCGGGCGCGACGAAGAGCACTGCGTGCGGACCGCCCTCGAGCCAGACGGCTGCGTGGCCGTCGAGCTGGAACCGCTCGACGCGTGTCACGCTGCCCGCGAGCTTCTTCAGAAGCGCCGGATCGCCGACGCGCCCCGGGAACTGTGTGACCAGGAGGAGCACCTTGGGGCCTTCGCGCCAGACGTAGCTGATGCGCAGCCCGGGCGCGAGGCGAATTTCGTCCGGTCGCGGCTCGCCGCGCGGCGGCTCGGCAAAGGGGAATCCGGCCCGTGCACGGGCCTCGTCCGGCGTCACGCTCCGGCCGAGCAGATCGAGGTCACTCACCGGCGGCAGCGGTGGAAGCTCGTCGACCCGGACGATGTGCGCACCGCCGATGCCGAGCCAGTCGAGGATCGCGGTGCGGGCGGGCGGCACGGCAAGCACCGCAAGGAGCGCCGCGAGCACGGCGACGACGGCGATCGCGAGCCGCCTCCGCCTGCGCGAAGGACGCGGACGCCCCGCCAGGCGGCTCGCAATCGCTGGTGCGAGGTCGGGCGTCTCGGGCCACTCGACCGAGGCGGCCAGCGCCGACAGCTCACGCTCGAGCCCGTTCACGCGACCTCCTCCCCGACGAGCGCGCGAAGCCGCTCGAGTGCCCGCGACGTCCGCGACTTGACCGTCCCCCGGCGCACTCCCAGCGCCGCCGCCGCCTCGTCCTCACCGAGATCGAGCAGGAAGCGATGGACGAGCACGTCGCGGTCGCGCTCGTCGAGCCGACCCAGCGCGTCGAGGAGGCGGTCGCGACGCTCCTGCGCGAGGGCGGCCGTCTCGGGGGACGGAGCCGCGTCCCCTGAGACCGCCGCCGCCGCCCTGAGGGGCAGCCCGGCTCTCCTATTCGTCGACCGGCGCCGGTTGCGCGCCTCGTTGGCCACGATCCGCAGGAGCCACGGACGGAACGGGGCGCCCTCGCGGAACCGGCCGAGCGCGCGGTAGGCCTTGACGAAGCCGTCCTGGACGGCCTCTTCCGCGTCGGCGCGGTCGCCGGCGGCGACGAGCGCCACCCGGAACGCGATCCCCTGGTGCATGCGCACGAGCTCCTCGTAGGCGTTCGTGTCTCCGCGCCTGGCGCGCGAGACGAGCGTCTCCTCGTCGGGCGGTCGGCTCCCCACTCGCCTCTTCTACACCTGGCGAACCGTGGGGGTTCCTGTAGCGTCGGGCGGATGAGCGACCGCTGGACGAGCCTCCGCCTCGACGACGTCCCCGCGATCAGGGTCGCGGGGGAGCTCCGCTGGAAGCCGATCCGGCGGACGCTCGGGATCGAGGCGTTCGGGATCAACGCGTACACGGCCGAGAAGGCCGGCGACGACGTGGTCGAGCGGCACAGCGAGGAGACGCTCCGCCACGAGGAGGTCTACGTCGTCCTCTCCGGGCGCGCGACCTTCGAGCTCGACGGCGAGACGCTCGACGCGCCGGCGGGCACGATCGTCTTCCTGCGCGACCCGACGGTGCGCCGCCACGCGACCGCGGCCGAGCCCGGCACCACCGTCCTCGCGATCGGGGGGAAGCCGGGCGAGGCGTACACGCCGTCCGCGTGGGAGTGGTACTTCGAGGCGGAGCGCTTCCGCGACCCGCTCGACCCCGAGGCGGCGCTCCGGCTGATGGCCGAGGCGAACGAGCGGTTCCCCGACCACGCCGGCGTCGTCTACTCGACGGCCTGCTGGGAGGCGCTCGCCGGCCGTCCCGACGACGCGTGGGTGACGCTGCAGCGCGCGATCGAGCTCGACCCGCGCTCGCGCGAGTGGGCACTCCGCGACGACGACCTCGCGTCGCTCCGCGAGCGGCTGTAGTCCGGCTCAGCCGATGATCTGGAGCCAGCGTGTCCTCGGCACGTCCGTCCCGCCGATGACCGCGCCTGCCACCAGGTCGACCACCTGCAAGCGACGTCCGGCCCACACGTATGCACGGTTGCCCGCGACTGTCAGGCTGCTGATCGGCGTGTCGTCGAACAGGCGCCAGCGGAATGCGCCCGCCCGGTCATAGGCGATCAGGCCGATGCCCTCGGTCCCGCCGTTCGTGTACCGATTGCCATACGCCAGGGCGAGCCCACCGGCGGCGTTGACCAGCGTCGCATTCTCGTCGATCACGCGCACGCCGCTCGAAGAGACGTAGCGGAGACCGAACGGCGTGCTCGTGGTTCCGGCGCCCGTCCACTTCTCGTCCGCGCCCGCGACTGCGAGAACGCCGTCGCCCAACCATGCGGCGCTCCGACGCGGACCGCTCGCCCACTTCTGGAGCGTCCGCTCGCTGCCCACGTACGAGACGGAGAGCGATGCAAGGTCGATCGTCGCGAGGTGCGGCCCACCGGCGACGAACGCTCGTCCTCCGACGGCATCGACCGCCAGCGCGGGCTGCGCGGAGTTGACATCACCCTCGGACGTCGAAGCGGATGCCCAACCCGCGGCGATCCGCGACAGTTCGGTCGTTCGGACACCGACACCGGGTCCGACGACGAACAGACGCGCTGGCTCGATCGACCCCTCGTTGCGGAACGCGAGCAGAACCAGGCCGTTCGACCACTTTGCCGACGCCAGGACGACGCCGTCGAAGTCGCTTCTGGCAACGATGCGCTTGCGAAGCGGATCGAGCAGCAGCACGCCGCCGTGCTCCACGACGAGCAGGCGGGTCGGCGACAGCCACGAAACTGCGCGGACGAGCCTGCCGCGCGGGAGACGCCACAGAACCCCCATGCGGCGCGTGTCGACGATCACGATGCCCGCTCCCGCAGACGCAACGGCAAGCCGCTCTCCGAGACTGTCCGTGAACACCTCGCCCTGCGCCCGACCGAGCGCGAGCGGTCGAGCGCGGGGTGCGAGCGTGGTCGCGTCCAGCGTGGCGAGCGACAGGGTGTTCTTCTCCCAGACGAGGGCATGCACCGTGGCTGTGCCAGAGGCGGACGCGCCCGCAGTGACAAACGCGGCAGCGACGACCAGCACGGCGGCGATGGTGCGCTTCATCACAGCCTCCTTTGGAAGTGTGACACGTCTACACCGCAGCGGCCGGCGAGGTTCGTAGCAGGCAAGGCCAAGGCTGCGCGCCGCGCGCGCCGGTCTGGGCGTCGCGCGGCGGCACGACGCTGTGCGGCAGAAGGCCGGCTCCGCCGGCCGGGAGGCCTATCTCACCTCATTCGGGTAGCTGCGCAGAAGGAGGGGCTCGTGGGGGAACCATGGGTTCCTCCACGTTCAACCGCCGGGCGTCATCCGGTAGGCGTCGAAGACGGCGTCCAGGTTCCGGAGCGCGGTGAGCAGCGACCGGAGCGCCTTGACGTCGCCGAGCTCGACCGTGTACCAGTTGCGCGCCATCCCGTCCTCGACGGTGCCGCCGTAGGAGACGATGTTCGCGCCGTGCTCGGCGAAGGTCCGGGCGACGTCCTCGAGGAATCTCGCGCGGTCCCAGCCGTCGACGGCGATCTGGACGCGGAAGCTCGACGACGCGGTGCCGCCCTCCCACTCGACCGGCGTGAAGCGCTCTGGGTTTCGCATCAGCGCCTTGACGTTCGGGCAGTCGGCGCGGTGGATCGTGATCCCCCGACCCAGCGAGATATACCCCTTGATGTCGTCTCCGGGAACCGGCGTACAGCACTTCGCGAGCCGGACGAGCACGTCCTCGACGCCCGGCACGACGACCCCGAGCGAGGTCCCGGTGACAATCCGCTTCCGCGCTGCAGGCTTGACGGTGACGATCGGCTCGTCGGTGACATCGTCGACCTTCAGGCGCTGGAGCACCTTGTTGACGACGTGACCCGTGCCGATCTTCCCCGAGCCGAGCGCGAGATAGAAGTCCTCGGCCTTCTTGAACCCGAGGTCGCGGATCACCGACGCGAGGACGCTCGAGCCCTGGAGCTTGCGGTACGGCAGGTTCTGCGCCTTGAGCGCCTGGTCGAGCGCGTCGCGGCCCTTCTGCTCGGTCTCGCCGCGCGTCTCGCGCTGGAACCACTGGCGGATCTTGTTGCGCGCGCGCGACGAGCGGGCGACGGAGAGCCAGTCGCGTGAGGGCCCGCGCCCCGACTTCGAGGTGAGGATCTCGACGAAGTCGCCGTTCTTCAGGTGATAGTGGAGCGGGACGATGCGACCGTTCACCTTCGCCCCGACCGTGCGGTGGCCGACATCGGTGTGGACCGCGTACGCGAAGTCGATCGGGCTCGCACCTGCGGGCAGGGTCTTCACCTCGCCCTTCGGCGTGAAGACGTACACCTCGTCGTCGAAGAGGTCTGTGCGGAGCGCGCGCATGAACTCGGCCGCGTCCTGTTCGTCGCCCTGCCAGTCCATCAGCGTACGCACCCACGTCAGCCACTCGTCGTCGCCCTTCGTCGCCTTGCCGCGCTTGTAGAGCCAGTGCGCGGCGACGCCGAGCTCCGCCTCCTCGTGCATCTCGCGCGTCCGCACCTGGATCTCGAGCGGCGTCCCGGACGGCCCGATCACGGTGGTGTGGAGCGAGCGGTAGCGGTTCAGCTTCGGCATCGCGATGAAGTCCTTGAACCGTCCCGGCATCGGCTTCCAGAGCGAGTGGATCAGCCCGAGCGCGCCGTAGCAGTCACGCGTCCCCTCCTCCCCCGAGCGGTCGACGATGACCCGCATCGCGGTGAGGTCGTAGATCTCGTTGAACTCGCGACCCTTCTTGGCCATCTTGTCGTAGATCGAGTAGAAGTGCTTCGCGCGCCCGGAGATCGTCGCCGGGATGTCCGCCTTCTCGAGCTCGAGTGAGAGGATCGTCGCCGCCTGGTCGACCTGGGCTTCGCGGTCGGCGCGCCGGTCGGCGACCATCGCCTTGATCTCCGCGTATTTGCGCGGGTGCAGCGCCTGGAAGCTCAGATCCTCGAGCTCCCACTTCAGCGCGTGGATCCCGAGACGGTGCGCGAGCGGCGCGTAGACCTCGAGCGTCTCCTTCGCCTTCTGCACCTGCTTCTGCTTGCCGAGGTACTCGATCGTCCGCATGTTGTGCAGCCGGTCGGCGAGCTTGATCAGGATGACCCGCACGTCCTGGGCCATCGCGACGATCATCTTCCGGTAGTTCTCCGCCTCGGCCTGCTCACGGCTCGAGAACTGGATCCGGGTCAGCTTCGTGACGCCCTCGACGAGCTGGGCGATCTCGGCGCCGAACTCCACGCGGAGGTCGTCCAGCTCGGCGTCGGTGTCCTCGACGACGTCGTGGAGCAGCGCCGCCGCGATCGTCTGCTCGTCGAGATGGAGCTCGGCGCAGACGCGCGCGACACCGTACGGGTGGTGGATGAAGTCCTCGCCCGAGCGGCGGAGCTGGCCGCGGTGGCGCTCCTCGGCCGTCTCGAACGCACGCCGGATGAGGTCGCGGTCGACACCGGGGTTGTACGGCTCGATGCTGGCCAGCAGCTCCTCGACGAGGCCCTCGTGGTGCTGCTCGGTGCCGACGACCGCCATGGACCCAGTGTACGGCCCGGCGGCTCGAGTTCCCCCAAGGGGGGAAGGAAGGACGGAGACGCGGACGAACGATCAAGATCATGGGGCTTCTGCGGAGCTACCTCGAGCGGCGGCGCCTGCGCCGCATGCTCGTCGCGCTCGCCGCCTCCGCACGCCGCTGACCTCGCGGGATTGAGCCGGCTCGCATCCGGGTACGACTACGGTGATTCCCCGGCGCGCAGACGCGCGCCGGGAGCGAGGCTGTCGTGGCACCCACGAGGAGGAGGAGCACCATGGCGACGAAGACCCGCACTATGTTCGAGACCCGCAACGACCTCCCGGCCGAGAGCCGCGAGCAGCTCGTCGAGCTCCTGAACGCGCGCCTCGCGGACACGTTCGATCTCTACAGCCAGCTCAAGCAGGCTCACTGGAACGTCAAGGGCCCGGACTTCATCCAGCTGCACGAGCTGTACGACACCGTCGCGGAGAGCGTGCTCGAGTTCGCCGACGAGATCGCCGAGCGGGCGACCTCGCTCGGGGGGCTCGCGACCGGAACGGTGCGGATGGCCGCCAAGGCATCGGCGCTCGAGGAGTACCCGCTCGACGCGACCACCGGCCCGGACACCGTCAACGTCGTCGCCGACCGGCTGGCGGTCTACGGCGCCGCGGTCCGCGAGGCGATCGACACAGCCGACTCGGAGCTCGGCGACATGGACACCTCGGACATGTTCACCGAGATCTCGCGCACCATCGACAAGCATCTCTGGTTCGTCGAGGCGCACCACCAGGCGGACGCCTAGGAGATCGTCCCCGGGGCGCGCGGCGCGGAAGCCGTGCCCCCGGGGCTACGCCGCTTCTGGAAGCTCGACGCCCGTGCGCTCGAGCAGCGCGCGGAAGCTCTCGGACTCGAGCAGCTGACGCGTTGCGCCGTCGACGAGGCCGAGCTCCGTGAAGATGCGGCGCGCGTCGGGCGACCAGGCATCCTCACCGGCGCGCCACTCGCCGGCGAGCCACTCGCGAAGCTCGTCGTACGCGACCGGAGCGTCGAACACGCGCCGGACGACGAGCTGCGGCGCCACGGTGCCGTTCCAGCGGTTCTCCTTGAGGCGGAACGCGACGTCGATGCGGGCGGAGCGCTGGAGCCGGTCGAGCTGCGGCCCGAGACCGAAGGCGATCGCGGAGCCGCCGTCGCGCCCCCGCTGCCGGACGCGGAAGCGTAGGTGCTTCCCCTCCCCCACGGTGCTCGCCCCCATTGCCTCCACGCTCGCGACGAGAAGGGTCGGCTCGGGGTTTCCCAGCCCGAACGGCGCGAGCCGGTCGAGCTCCTGCGCGAGGCCGAGAGTCAGCGCACCGGCGGGAAACGATCGCGTCGACCGTCGTGAGGGGACGCAGGTCGGCGTCGGCGAGCGCCGTGTCTGCGTAGCGCCCGAAGGCGTCCGCGAACGGCTGCAGCTGCTCGGTCGCGACGGTGAGGCCGGCTGCGGCGCGGTGACCGCCGAACCGCGCGAGGTGTTCCGCGCACGCGGCGAGCCCCCCGTGGAGATCGAAGTCGGAGATCGACCGGCCCGAGCCCTTCCAGCCCTCGCCGCTCCGCGCGACGAGCACGACGGGCCGGTGAAAGCGCTCGACGAGCCGCGAGGCGACGATCCCGATGACGCCCTCGTGCCAACCCTCGTTCCACAGCACGTACCCGCGCCGGGCACGTGTCTCGGCGGGCCAGGACTCGACGGCGGCTACCGCCTCCCGGAGGATCCGCTCCTCGACCCCTTGGCGCTCGCGGTTCAGCTCCTCGAGCGTGGCCGCGAGCTCCCGCGCCCGCGCGCGATCCTCGGTGAGCAGGAGCTCGAGCGCGACGTCGGGTCGCCCGAGCCGGCCGGCCGCGTTGATGCGCGGTGCGAGACGGAACGCGACCGCGGTCGCGTCGACCGCTGCCGGATCGACGCGCGCCACGCGCATCAGCTCCTGGAGCCCTGGCCGTCCCGTGCGCGCGAGCACACGCAGGCCGGCGGCCGCGAGCGCGCGGTTCTCGTCGACGAGCGGCACGACGTCGGCGATCGTCGCCAGAGCGACGAGGTCGAGGACGCGCGCGACCGCGGGGTGGTCGTCACCGAGGAGGGCGCGGGCGAGCGTGTGGACGACCCCCGCGCCACAGAGCTCGGGGAACGGGTACGCCGACGGTCGGGTCGCGACGATCGGGCAGTCCGGCAGCGTCTCGCCCGGCCGGTGATGGTCGGTGACGATCACGTCGACCCCGAGCTCGCGCGCGCGCGCGACTTCGTCCACGGCGGTGATCCCGCAGTCGACGGTGAGGACGAGGTCGACGCCGTCGGCAGCGAGCTGCTCGATCGTCCCGGCCGCCAGGCCGTAGCCCTCCTCGAAGCGGCTCGGCAGCCGGAATTCGACGTTCGCGCCGAGCTCGCGCAGCACGAGCACGGCGACCGCCGTGGCGGAGATGCCGTCGACGTCGTAGTCGCCGTGGACGCAGATGCGCTCGCGGGCTGCCACCGCGGCCCGAATGCGCTCGACCGCGACCGTGATGTCGCCGAGCGTCGAGGGATCGTGGCCGGGAGGCTCGGCGGCGAGGAACGCGCTCGCGTCGGCCGGGTCGCGCAGCCCGCGACGAACGAGCACCGTGGCGAGCGTGTCGCTGACGTCGAGCGCCTCGGCCAGCGCCTGGACGCCGCTCCAGTCGCACGGTCGGGTGATCCAGCGGCCGTCCTGCATCGCCCACCCGACGGTACGGGCACCGTCGGACGGTACGTGCCCCGCAAGCGGGAATCGGCAGGATTCCCGCCGCTCGATCCCCCGCCCCTACGTCGGGGCCTCCGTGGTGCCCGCCTTCGCGGTCGCAACTACCTCTTCGCCGGCCGCCTGCGCGGTTGCCGGCTGCCTATGCGCGCCGCTCGTGGCGCTCGCGACGAAGCTGGAGGATCACCTTCACCCAGAGCATCACGACGGCGGCCGTCGCGCCGAGGACACAGACCGCGAGCGGCGCGAACAACGCCATCTGCTCGAGCGAGTACTTCGTCACCGCCGCGCCGACGAGCCAGATGGCGAGGACGGCGACGACGGCCCCGATCAGGACCCCTCGATTCTTCACGGTATGAGGCTAGCCTGCGATGCATGGCGGACGGCGCGTCGAACTACACGTCCGGCGACGACTACCTGCTCGAGTTCCTCGGGTACGCGTTCTCGTTCCGCTCCCGGGACTTCGAGGAGCGCGTCGCGGCGGCAGCCGTCAAGCTCGGGCTCGTGCGGTCGAACGACCTCGAGGAGGACGAGATCGCCGACCTCGTCGAGCTCGCGGCGGACGGCCGTATCGCCGAGCCCCGGAGCCCGCTCGGGGCGTACCTCGTCCGCCATTGGGAGCGCGTCTCGCTCATCGAGGGCGAGTCCCTCGTCTACTGGCTCCGCAAGCTCGTCTTTCGCGGCGCCTACCTCGACCACCGCGTCAAGGAGGGGCTCCTCGACGTCGTGTGGGAGGACGCGAGCGGCGAGTTCGCGTACGCGGAGCCGGCCGGCCGGCGCGCGCTGCTCGAGCTCGCCCCGATCCCGTCGTGGCGCGCCGTCCAGTTCCGCGGGTAGGGGACTGGCACCGCCAGGTGCCTGTCCCCAGCGACACGCTGACGAGCACAGCGCGAGCGACCACGCGGAAGCGCCACCGGGGTCAGGCACCCTGCGGGCGCCAGGCCCGACCAGACCTCAGGCGCCTCAGCCCCCAGCCGCTCAGAAGAGGCTGGCCTCGTCCCGCGCCGACCCGATATGCGTGCGGCCGAGCTCGGTGATCACCCGCCCGCGCGGCGTCCGCTGCAGGAACCCGAGCTGCAAGAGGTACGGCTCGTAGACGTCCTCGATCGTGTCGGTCTCCTCGCCGAGCGCGACCGCGAGCGTCGAGAGGCCCACCGGCCCGCCGCCGAACTTCAAGGCCACCGCTTCGAGCAGCTCGCGGTCGATCCGCTCGAGCCCCCGGGCGTCTACCTCGAGAAGCTCGAGCGCCTCCCGCGCGACCGCCGTCGTGATCGCGCCGGCGTGCCGAACCTCGGCGACGTCGCGGACGCGGCGCAGGATCCGGTTCGCGATGCGCGGCGTTCCGCGCGAGCGCGAGGCGATCTCCTCTGCCGCGTCGTCGGCGATCTCGACGCCGAGGATCCCGGCCGAGCGGCGTACGATCGTCCCGAGCTGGCCAGGGTCGTAGAAGCCGAGCCGGAAGGTCATGCCGAAGCGGTCGCGGAGCGGTGTCGTGAGCAGGCCGGTGCGCGTCGTCGCCCCGACGAGCGTGAACGGCGGCAGGTCGAGCGTCAGCGTGCGTGCCGCCGCCCCCTGCCCGAAGACGATGTCGAGGCGGAAGTCCTCGAGCGCCGGGTAGAGGATCTCCTCCGCCGAGCGGTTGAGCCGGTGGATCTCGTCGACGAAGAGAACGTCCCGCGGCTCGAGCGCGGTGAGGATCGCCGCGATGTCCTTCTTCTCGAGCGCGGGGCCCGCCACGGTGCGCAAGCCGACCCCGAGCTCCTCGCGGACGATCTGCGCGAGCGTCGTCTTGCCGAGCCCCGGCGGGCCTGCGAGAAGGACGTGGTCGAGGGCCTCGGCGCGGCCCTTCGCCGCGTCGAGCGCGATCCGGAGCTGCTCCTTGATCCGCTCCTGGCCGACGAAGTGGTCGAGCCGCCGCGGTCGCAGCGTTCGTTCGGCCTCTTCCTCCTCCGGCCGCAGCGCCGGCGCCAGGAACTGGCTCATGCCGCAGCTCCCCGCAACGCCAGCCGGACGCGCTCCTCCGCCGGCAGCTCGGGATCGACGTCGGCGAGCGCCCGCTCGGCGTCGACGACGGAGTAGCCGAGCTCGACGAGCGCGTCGCGCGCGACGAGGTGGCCCGGCGTGTCGGCGACCGCGGCGAGCGCGGGCTCGGCGGCCGCGCCGAGCTTCTCCCTGAGCTCGAGCACGATCCGCTCGGCGGTCTTCTTGCCGATCCCGGGGATCGCCTGGAAGCGCGCGTGGTCGCCGAGCGCGATCGCCCGGCGCAGCTCGGCGGCGGGAGAGCCGGAGACGACGGCGAGGGCGACCTTCGGCCCGACGCCGGAGACGGTCAGCAGGTGGACGAACAACTCGCGCTCCTCGGCGTCGGCGAAGCCGTAGAGCTGCAGCGCGTCCTCGCGCACGTGCAGGTATGTCTCGACGGTCAGCTCCCCGCCCGGGGTCGCCCGGCGCAGCACCGCCGGGGTCGCTGCCACGAGGTAGCCGACGCCGTTGACGTCGAGCACGAGCCCGTCCGCGGAGCGCCCCGCGGGCCGTCCTCTGAGCCGCGCGATCACGCCAGCCGCCTCACGACGCGAGCCGCGCGAGCGGAGGCATCGAGGCGTGGCAGATCGCGACCGCAAGGGCGTCGGCCTCGTGGGAGGTCTCGGGCTCCGCATCCAGGGAGAGCAGCATCCGCACCATCCGCGCGACCTGCCCCTTGTCCGCGCGCCCGTAGCCGCACACCGCCTGCTTGACCCGCGCGGGCGCGTACTCGGTGCACGCGACCCCTGCCGCTGCGGCCGCGACGAGCGCGGCGCCGCGTGCCTGCCCGACGAAGAGCGCGATGCGGGCGTCGGCACCGACGAACGACTCCTCCAGGGCCACGGCGTCCGGGGCGTGCTCCCCGATGAGCGTGGTGACCCCCTCGAAGATCGTCCGCAGCCGGTGCTCGGGGCGCTCTCTGGCGCCCGACGTCCAGCACCCGTGGGCAACAGCCCCGAGGCGCCCGTCGCTTTCGTGGACGATCCCGTACCCGCACGCAGCCGTCCCTGGGTCGATGCCGAGGACCTTCACGTGCAGAGGGTACGCGGCACCTCGGACGACTACGGTGCCGGTCGTGGAGATCGTCGACCTGACGGCGCTCGAGGGGCGCGGCCCCGCCTGGGGCACCGCGAGCGAGGAGCTGAACGCGACGTTGCTCGTCTGGCGCGCCGGGGAGGGCCAGCCCGAGCACGTCAACGAGGGGCGCGACGTGGCGCTCGTCGTGCTCGCCGGCTCGGGGACGCTCGCGGTCGACGGGGCGGAGCACGCGCTCGCGCCGGGTACCCTCGCGATCGTTCCCCGCGGGGCGCGACGAAGCGTCGGCGCCGGGCCCGACGGGCTGCGCTGCCTGACCGTCCACCGCAGGCGGGGCGGGCTCGGGATGACCGACTTCCGCACAGGTGTCGGACTTCAGTCCGACACCTGACGCCGACACGCAGCCCACGCCGTAGGTGTCCGACCGAAGTCGGAGGCGCTGCACGGCTCAGCCCGCCACGGCCTCCAGCACGGCGTCGGGGATGTCGAAGTTCGCGTAGACGTCCTGGACGTCGTCGTTCTCCTCGAGGCCCTCGACGAGGCGCACGACCTGCTTCGCGGTCGACTCGTCGGCGATCGCGACGGTCGTCTTCGGGACCAGCGAGAGCTCGACCGACTGGAGCACGTACCCCACCGACTCGAGCGCCGAGCGGACGGCAGAGAGCTGCTCCGGCGGCGACGAGACGACGAAGGTGGTGTCGTCGAGCTCGACGTCGTCCGCGCCGGCGTCCGCGGCCGCGAGCACGAGCTCGTCCTCGTCGACGCCTTCGGCCCCGACGAGGACGACGCCGCGCCGCTCGAACTGCCACGCGACGGCGCCCGTCGCGCCGAGGTTCCCGCCGTGCTTGGTGAACAGGTGCCGCACCTCCGAGGCCGTGCGGTTGCGGTTGTCGGTGAGCGCCTCGACGATGACGGCGACGCCCTCCGGCCCGTAGCCCTCGTAGACGACGGTCTCGAAGGCGGCGCCGTCGGTCCCCTCGCCCGTCCCCTTCGCGATCGCGCGCTGGATGTTGTCCTTCGGCATCGAGTACGAGCGCGCCTTCTCGATCGCGTTCTGCAGCGCGAGGTTCGAGCCGGGATCCGACCCGCCTTCCTTCGCCGCGACCATGATCGCGCGCGAGAGCTTCGAGAAGAGCTTGCCGCGCCTCGCGTCGGCGGCGCCCTTCTTGTGCTTGATCGTCGACCACTTGCTATGCCCTGACACTCGTCGCCTCCGTCACAAGCTCGAGGAATCGTTCGTGGACCCGCAGGTCGTCCGTCAGCTCGGGATGGAACGCGGCAACGAGCACGCGGCCGTCGCGGAGCAGCACCGGCTCGCCGCCCAGCTCGGCTAGCACCTCCACACCCGCCCCGACGTCGCGAACGCGCGGCGCGCGGATGAAGACGCCGCGGAACGGAGCCTCGCCGTCGCCGAGCTCGAGATCGGCCTCGAAGCTCGCGACCTGCCTGCCGTAGGCGTTCCGGTCGACCTCGAGGTCCGCGAGCCCGAGGTGGGCGCGGTCGACGAGGATCATTCCCGCACAGGTACCGAAGACCGGCCGCTCGAACGCCCGGATCGCCTCGTCGAGGCCGTACCCGGCCGCGAGCTTCGCGATCGTCGTCGACTCGCCACCCGGGATGACGAGCCCGTCGAGCCCGTCGAGCTGCTCCGGCCGGCGCACCTCGACGACGTCGGCGCCCGCACGCCGGAGCGCGCGCGCATGCTCGCGAAACGCCCCTTGCAGGGCAAGAACGCCGATGCGCGGAGACCGAGCCACGTCGGATCAAGTGTAGATCGGGGCTGGACCTGGGCCCGGCGAAGCCGGGCTCACCAGCCGCGGACTTCGAGCCGCTCCGCCTCGGGGAGCGTGCTCGCGGAGATGCCGACCATCGGCTCGCCGAGCCCCGCGGAGACCTCGGCGAGGATCTTCGCGTCGTCGAAGTGCGTGGTCGCCTCGACGATCGCCTTCGCGCGGCGGTCGGGGTCGCCGGACTTGAAGATCCCCGAGCCCACGAACACGCCGTCCGCGCCGAGCTGCATGCAGAGGGCCGCGTCCGCCGGTGTGGCGATCCCGCCCGCCGTGAACGTCACCACGGGCAGCCGTTCGTTCTCGGCGACCCAGCGGACGAGCTCGTAGGGGGCGCGGTGCTCCTTCGCGGCCGCGTAGAGCTCCTCCTCACGGAGCCCCTGGAGCTGCCGGATGGCGCCGAACACCGCCCGCATGTGGGTGACCGCGTTGACGATGTCGCCGGTGCCCGCCTCGCCCTTGGTGCGGATCATCGCGGCGCCCTCGGCGATACGCCGCAATGCCTCGCCGAGGTTCGTGCACCCGCAGACGAACGGGACGGTGAACGCGTGCTTGTCGACGTGGTGCTCGAGGTCGGCGGGCGTCAGCACCTCGGACTCGTCGATGTAGTCGACCTCGAGCGCCTCGAGGATCTGCGCCTCGACGAAGTGGCCGATGCGGCACTTGGCCATCACCGGGATCGAGACGGCCTCCTGGATCTCCTTGACCTTCTGCGGGTCGGACATCCGCGCGACGCCGCCGTCGCGGCGGATGTCTGCCGGCACGCGCTCGAGCGCCATCACCGCGCACGCTCCCGCCTCCTCGGCGATCCGCGCCTGCTCGGCGTCGACGACGTCCATGATGACCCCGCCCTTGAGCATCTCCGCGAGGCCCGTCTTGACGCGCAGCGTGCCGATCTCCGCCATCTGCGCAGAGTGTAGCCGCGCTCCTCTCCCGATTCGCGGGAGAGGAGCACCTGCAAGCGAGGCTACGGGTTGGTGCGGGGCGGCTCCGGCTCGGTCGGCGCGTCCGCGTCGGGCGGGGCGGGCGCCGTCGGCTCGACGGGCTCGGCGGGCGGCGCAGGGCTCGCCTCGGCGGGCGTGTCTTCGCGGTCGACCGCCGACTTGGCCGCGGCGGCGGCGGAGCCCACCTGTGTCCTGATGTCCGCGAGCCCTTCGCCCGCCGCCCGCATGTTGAGCCAGGCGCCGACGACGATCGCGATCGCGAGAATCAGCCCGAGCCACGCCCAGAAGGTGCGGCCCACGCCCTCGTTGGCGACCGACGGGCCGGGCTTGTCCAGCCACCGGATCGCGACGAAGATGAGCACGAGGACCGACAGCGCCGCGGTGATCATCGAGGGAGTGACCCCGATCTCGACGTTGATGTTCGCGAGCCGGAGCGCCTGCCACACGATCAGCGCGATGAGGAGGAGTCCGGCGAGGACGCCGATTCCGTTCCACATGTTCGCGAACCCGATATCTGCGTACTGGAACCAGTCGAAGAACGAGACGACGAAGAGCACGATGGCCGCTCCGAGGACGACCTTCGCTCCGTGCGAAAGCTTCGAGATGTCCATGCTGGAGACGCTTCCTTTCCGAGAAGGGCGACGGACCCTCGCATTGTGATGGCCGCGGGGGACGGATACCACCGCGGGCCCCGGAATCCTCCCGGCCTTCGCCGCCCGCCGGGCCCTGTCGCGTGGGGCGGCGCGGGCCGCCGCACCTCAGGGGAGGGGGTGGCGGCGGCTCCGCAGCCGTCCTCTCGAGGGTCGGGGGTCCCGGCCCTCTAGCGGCTGTCACCGGACAGGCCGCCCATCCCGGATACCGCATCGATCTCCGGACTCCTTCCCGAGCTGTAAACGATTCGTATGGAGGCGTTTGCGTTTCGTACGGGGACGTATGAGTCGCGCCTCGGCGGGGGTAAGCCGTCGTGACAACCCGAATCGAAGGGAGCCCTTCGCATGTCAGAGCCCAACCGATCGGCGCGCGCCCATGCCGCCCGCCGGTGGACACTGTTGTCGAGTGCGATCCTGGCCGCCGGGGCGGTTGCAGTCGCCGCGATGCTGAGCGCCTCGGCGCAGGCACGCGCTCAGGACGCGCCCGTGAACCAATCCCTCCCGACGATCTCGGGGAGCGCCGTCCGCGGCCAGTCGCTGACCGCGACGTCCGGCTCGTGGTCGGGGTCGCCGACGTCGTTCTCCTACCAGTGGCAGCGCTGCGACGCCGGCGGCGGAAGCTGCAGCACGATCGGCGGCGCCACCGGGTCGGGATACACGGTCGCCGACGCGGACGTCGGCAAGACCCTCCGCGTCGTGGTCACGGCCAACAACGCTGACGGCACCGGACAGGCGACGTCGGGCCCGACCGCCGTCGTCACGGCGACTGCGGCGCCCGTCAGCACGTCCGATCCCGCGATCTCCGGCTCGCCCGTCGACGGCCAGACGCTGACCACGACGAGCGGCGGCTGGATCGGGACGGCGCCGATCACGTTCGCGTACCAGTGGGTCCGCTGCGGAAGCGACGGTGGCGCGGCCGACGGCTCCAACTGCGCCTTCATCTCCGGTGCCAACGGCACGTCCTACCGCCTCACGAGCGCGGACGTCGGCCGCCGGATGCGCGTCCGCGTGACCGCCACCAACAGCGCCGGAGCCCAGACGGCCGCCTCCAACCCGACGTCGACCGTCCAGGCCTCCGGCGCGTCCGGGCCGCCCCGCAACACCCGTGAGCCCTCGACGAGCGGCACGGCGACCCAGGGCCAGACGCTGAGTGCGACAAACGGTGAATGGGTCGGTGCGGCGCCGATCACCTACGCGTACCAGTGGGTGCGCTGCGGCGCAGACGGCGGCAAGGGCGACGGCTCGAACTGCCCGGCGATCTCCGGGGCGACGACGTCGAGGTACGTCCTGACCGCAAGCGACGTGGGCCACCGGCTCCGAATCCGCGTGACCGCGCGGAACGCGCGCGGCACGGCCACGTCGGCCTCGAACCCGACTGCGCAGATCGCCTCGACCGGCCCGGCTCTGCCGCCGGGCGCGGTCAGGCTCCCGAACGGGAAGTACTCGATCCCGGTCACGAGCGTGTCGCTCCCTGCGCGACTGATCATCGACGGCGTCTCGTTCAACCCGAACCCGGTTCGGTCGCGGCGAACGACGCTCCAGCTCCGCGTCCATGTCGTCGACACGCGCGGCTACGTCGTGCGCGACGCGCTCGTCTTCGGTCGCTCGACGCCGATCCTGACCTCCGCGGCGGGTGAGCAGCGGACGGCCACCGACGGCTGGGCGACGCTCAACATGGTGCCGCGGGCGAGCTTCCCGCTGCGCAACGGCTACAACGTCCAGTTCTTCGTCCGGGCGCGGAAGCAGGGCGACAACGTCCTCGCCGGGATCTCGACGCGGCGCCTCGTCCAGGTGCGGACGGCGCGCTGAGCGAGGGAGGGGCTGCCCGGTGCGCGTGGGGAGCGCCGGGCAGCCCCTCCACACGACGGGGGGACGGGCTAGCTCTGGGTGACGATCCAGGCGATCACGCCGGCGGCGGCGGCGGCCACGAAGGCGCCGACCACGACCAGCAACACCAGCCCGAGCATGAGAGAGGGGTCGCTCTCGTGCCGGGCGACCGGCGCGCCGTAGCGTGCGCGGGGCATCCCCTCGTGTCGGTGCGGCGGAGCGATGCTCCAGTCGTGAAGCGCCCCGGCCGGGTGTTCTTCGATGGTGCTGATGACGGAGGAATCGACGGTGAGGCGACGGTCCGACCCCCCTTTCGGGGGGTCGTGACAGACGCGACGAGCAGGCTCCGGGCTACGCCTCTTCGCGCCGTCACGCGGGCGCGGCGTGCCGTTCGCCGTCGAGCTCGGCGATCAGTCCCGCGACCCGATCGCGGATGCACTCGCGGACCATGCGCACCTCGTCGAGCGGGAGTCCCTTCGGGTCGGTCAGCTCCCAGTCGACGTAGCGCGTGAGGGGGAGCACGGGGCAGGCGTCGCCGCACCCCATGGTGACGACGAGCTCCGCCCACTCGGCGTCCGCGCGGTCGAGCCGGCGCGGCACCCTGCCGCCGAGCTCGATGCCGAGCTCGCGCATGACCTCCACGACCTCGGGGTGGACCCGCTCTGCCGGATCGCTCCCGGCCGAGCGAGCCTCGTGGCGACCGCCTGCCAGGTGCTCGAGCAGCGCCGCGGCCATCTGGGAGCGGCCGGCGTTGTGGACGCAGACGAAGAGGACGCGCGTCATGCCGGCTCCGGGTCGCGGGGCGACGAGGAGCCGGGCGGCGGCCAGACGAGTCGCCTCCGGAGCCAGAGGGCGACATAGACGAGGCCGACCAGGACGGGGACCTCGATCAGCGGGCCGACGACCCCGGCGAGCGCCTGTCCGGACGCCGCTCCGAACACGCCGACGGCGACTGCGATCGCGAGCTCGAAGTCGTTCGAGGCGACGGTGAACGAGAGCGCGGCCGTCTGCGGGTACGGGAAGCCGAGGGCCCGGCCGGTCCCGAACCCGAGCAGCCACATGATCGCGAAGTACGCCAGCAGCGGCAGCGCGATCCGCGCGACCTCGAGCGGCGCGGCCGTGATCTCGTCGCCCTGGATCGCGAAGAGCAAGACGATCGTGAAGAGAAGCCCGTACAGCGTCCATGGCGCGATCCGCGGGACGAACCGCTGCTCGTACCATTCCCGCCCGCACCGCCGGATCCCGATCCTGCGCGTGAGGAAGCCGGCGGCGAGCGGGATGCCGAGGAAGACGAGCACCGTCCGCGCGACCTCCCAGATCCCGACCTCGAAGCCCTGCGTGTCGAGCCCGAACCAGCCGGGGAGGGTCGTGAGGTAGAAGTAGCCGAGGAGCGCGTACGCCGCGACCTGGAAGAGCGCGTTGAAGACGACGAGGACGGCCGCGCGCTCACGGTCGCCGAGCGCGATGTCGTTCCAGACGAGGACCATCGCGATGCAGCGCGCGAGGCCGACGACGATCACGCCCGTCCGATAGGCCGGCTCGTCGGCGAGGAAGATCCACGCCAACGCGAACATCAGCGCTGGCCCGACGATCCACGAGAGGAAGAGCGAGGTGCCGAAGAACCGCCGGTTGCCCACGCCGTCGTCGCTCTTCCGGCCGAGGTCCTCGTAGCGCACCTTCGCGAGGACCGGGTACATCATCACGAGCAGGCCGATCGCGATCGGGAGGGACACCGTTCCGACCTGGAGCTCGTCCAGCCAACCGTTCAGCTCGGGCACGAGCGTGCCCAGCAGGAGCCCGGCCGTCATCGCGAGCGCGATCCAGAGCGGGAGAAGGCGGTCGAGCGTCGAGAGCCGGGCCACGACGGCGTCACCGCGATCGTCGCCCGGTGCGACGGCGAGCTTCTCGATGCGATCGGCACCCACTCGCTTCTCGCTCAGCAGCAACCGTCCGACGCGGCCTCGCGGACCAGCCGTAGCCCCCGCGCGACGGGATCGCTCGTCTTGACCGCCTTCACGATCGCGCCGTGCATCCCGTCGGCCACCTCGTGCGTGAACTCGACGCTGATCTCGTCGAAGCCGGCTGCCTCGAGGCCCGCCTCGTACTCGGCCTTCGAGAGCGCCCCGGCGATGCAGCCGACGTAGCTCCCTCGCTCGGCGCGCTCCGGCGGCAACAGCCGATCCTCGGAGACGATGTCGCTGATGCCGACCCGCCCGCCCGGCCTGAGCACGCGCGCGATCTCGGTCAGCACCGCGGGCTTGTCGACCGACAGGTTGACGACGCAGTTCGAGATCACGACGTCGACCGAGCCCGCCGGGAGCGGGATCTCCTCGATGACGCCCTTGAGGAAGCGCACGTTCGAGACGCCCGCTTCCCGGGCGTTCCGTCGTGCGAGTGCGAGCATCTCGTCGGTCATGTCCAGGCCGTACGCGGTGCCGGTCGGCCCCACCCGTTTCGCCGAGAGGATGACGTCGATGCCGCCGCCCGACCCGAGGTCGAGCACGGTCTCGCCGTCCCGCAGCTCGGCGACCGCGGTGGGGTTGCCGCAGCCGAGCGAGGCGAGCGTTGCCGCCTCGGGCAGGGCGCCGCGCTGCTCGGCGTCGTAGAAGGCCTCGACGAAGCTCGCGCCCTCGCTCCCCGCTTCGGCGCAGCACGATCCGCTACCGCAGCCACAGCCGTCCGCCGTCTCGGTGACCGCCCGTGCCGCCTCGGCGTAGCGGCGGCGAACCTCCTCACGCAGCTCCTCGGTGGTGGTCGACATCAGCAACACACTCCGTTCAGGTCGGCGACGGCCGCGAGCTTCCAGACGGCGTCGCGATTCAGCGAGAAGTACGCCCACTTGCCGCGCTGCTCGCGGTCGAGCAGGCCGACGTCGGTGAGCTTCTTCAGGTGGTGCGAGACGGTCGGCTGGGAGAGGGCGAGCGGCTCGTACAGCTCGCACGCGCACACGGGCTCGCCCCGGGTCGCGACGAGGTTGACGATCCGCACCCGTGCCGGGTCGCCGAGCGCCCTGAACAGCTCGGCGGTCGCGAGCGCCTCGTCCTCGTCGAGCGTCAGCGCGCCGAGCGGCGCGCAGCACTCCGTTGCCGTCTCGACGGCCGCCATCAGACCCGGAACCCCAGCCGCAGCTGTTGCAGCAGCGCCTGCTCCCGCAGTGCCTCCGACCGGCACCGCTCGTCGCAGACCTGACCGCAGCGGTCGCAGAACGACACCGTCGACTCCCGCTCCTTCTCGAACAGCTTCCACATCGCGCACCTCTTTTCGTATCGACGCTCTTCAATATATCGAAGAACGTCGATCTGTCAAGAGGCCGGCACAGAGGCCACGAGGCCGATTGCCTCCGGCATCGCGTCGACGGCGTAGACGCGCCGCGAGCCCGGCAGGCCCTTGAGCGTGCGCACGCCACGGTCGGCGACCCGTAGCCCCGACCGGCGGACCGGGTCCGCCGCCTCCTCCGAGACCAGGATCTCGCCCGGTCCCGCAACGCTCGCGAGGCGCGCGCCGACGTGCACGTCCGCGCCGGCACATTTTCCGCTGGCCGTCCGGCAGTGCCCGAGATGGACCCCGGAGCGCAGCTCGAGCGCGAGCGGCGTCACTCGCGCGCGGAGGTCGAGCGCGCAGCGGGCGGCATCGACGGCATCGTCGAAGATCGCGAAGAAGCCGTCCCCTGCGGTATCCATCAACTGACCTCGGTGCCGGCCGAGCGAGCCCTGCGCGAGCTCGTGGTAGCGCTCGAGCAGCTCGGCCCAGGCGCAGTCCCCGAGGGAGATGGCAAGGCGCGTCGCATCGACGACGTCGACGAAGAGGACGGCCGTGAGCTGCCGTGCGGGCTCCTGCATCAGTGCTACCCGCAGCGTCCTACGGCCCCCGCCGTGCGCCATCGGGGAATGCCCCGATGCCTGCGGGCCGCCCTGGCCGCCGGCGGAGTGAGTGGAGCCACGCCTTCTCTCAATGGGCCCGCCTGGACTCGAACCAGGGACCTACCGATTATGAGTCGGCTGCTCTGACCAGCTGAGCTACGGGCCCGCGCCCTGTATTCAAACCGTTCGCGGCTCCTTCGGGAGCCGCGAATAGGCATTGGATCAACAGATGGATCAACAAGATGCGGGCGCGTCGCTTCCGGACACGGCCCGCCCAGCCATCTGGGCGCCCGTGACGCAACGCTCTACTGCCGTCCTCGGCTCTTCCCGGGGGCCGGTGCCGCGTCAGGGCAACATGGTCGCCCGGGATGTGGCTCTGGGGCAGGCGAGAGCGGTGGGAGCCGAGCCTGCCGCGAAGGGGGTCGTCTCGTTCGCAGCACGCGCAGTCCCTAAACGAATCATCGAGAGGCTGCGAGGCTCGGAGAGGCGAGGCGGCCCGATCATCTCGGCGGGGATGGCGGTCGCGCTCGGGGTCGCGGAGGCAGGTCGCGTGAGAAGATCTGTCTGTGCTGCGAAATGTCGCGCGGGCCATCCGGCGCAGGATCCGGCCGACACGAGTCGAGCGCCGTGTAGCGGCTATCGGCCTGAGTCCGGGGGACATTGCGATCGACTGTGGGGCGAACGTGGGCGACGTGACGGCGGCGTTCGCTCGGAGCGGCGCGTTCGTGTATGCGTTCGAGCCCAACCCCGACGCATTTGCCGTTCTCCGCAAGCGGTTCGGGGCAGCGGGGAATGTCGAGCTCCATCAACAGGCGGTGCTCGACCGCGAGGGCATCGCTCGCCTGTATCTGCATGTCGACGCCCGATCGGATCCGGTCGGGGCTTCTAGTGGTTCGAGCATCCTTCCGTTCAAGGGCAACGTCGATCGGGAGACGTACGTCGACGTGGAGGCAGTCGACCTTTCCAGTTTTTTGATGCAGCTCGGTCGGCCCGTAGAAGTGTTGAAGATCGACGTCGAGGGCGCGGAATGCCCCATCGTGCATCGCCTCCTCGACACAGGAGCGATCGAAAGGGTGAGCATAGTGTTGGTCGAGTTCCATGACCGCCACATCCCGGAGCTTGTCCCCGAGTACGCGGCTTTGCGCGAGCGTCTCGATCGAGAAGGCCTCGCCGGCCGCGTTCTCACCGATTGGCATTGACGCCCCGTCGCGTCCACCTGCTCGATGACGACCTCCCCGAGCCGGACATACTCGCGTCGCTCGACCGGGCAACACGTGGGGCAACCGTGGGGTAACACAACAGGCCGAAGCGGGCCGAAACACGGACGGCGGCATTACCCCGCCGATCCGTCTCCCCATGCGGGAAGCAGCCATTGTCCCGAACCCGGCTGAGGTACCGTCCCCGGATCATGGGTCGGCTGCTCTGACCAGCTGAGCTAGGCCCGCCGGGGGTCAGCGTAGAGGCTCGCGTTGACAGGCGCGGTGCTGGCGGACGGTGTGGCAGTAGTGTCGTCCGGTGCACGTCGTCGCGATCGCCGGGGCGCTCGGGCTCGCCTTCGTGCTCGGGATCTCGAGCGCGCCGAACGCGACATCCGCGCTCGTCGCGTCGCGCGCCGCTCCATGGCATGCGGCTCTCGGCTTCTCGTTCCTGCTCCACGCGCTTGGCGCTCTGCTCGGCGGAACCGCCGTCGCATTGACGATCGCGGGGCTCGTCTCCGTCCCTGCGGCCGACGTCGCAACGGTCTACGCCGCCGGATGCGTCGCGACGATCGGGTTCGTCGCCGCCGCCGCACGGCTCGGGTTGCCGACGAGCGCCACGCACGGGCTGATTGGCGGTCTGACCGGAGCGGCACTCTGGTCGGGAGGCATCGACGCAGTGAACTGGGGCGGTCTCGACGGGATCCGGCCGCTCGGGACGCTCGGCGCGCTCCTGGCCCTGGTCGTCTCGCCGATCGTCGGCGTCGCGGCCGGCTGGGCGGCGAGGCGCCTCGCCCTCCGCGCGTTCGCGCGCGGGACCCGGCGCCTGCTCGCGCCGGTCAAGGGCGGGATCTGGGTCGCGGCCGGCGCGGTCGCGCTCACCGACGGGACGAACGACGGGCAGAAGGCGATGGGCGTGGCCGCAACGACGCTGGTCGCGACCGGAGCGATCGACGGGTTCCGAGTGCCGCTCTGGGTGCGGGTCTCGGTCGCAGTCGTGCTCGGGCTCGGCACCGTGATCGGCGGCGGGCGTGTCATCCGCCGGGTCAGCCGTGGCTACTACCGCCCGTCGCCGCTCGACTCGCTGGCGTCGCAGACGTCGGCCGCCGCGGTGATCTTCGGCTCGACGGCTCTCGGCGCGCCCGTCAGCACCTCGAGCGTCGTGACCGCGGCGGTGGTCGGCGTCGGCGCAGACCGTCACCCGCGGCACGTGCGGTGGGCGGGCGTCGCGGACACGATCTCGGCGTGGTTTCTCACCGTGCCCGTCTGCGCGGCGCTCGGCGCGGCGCTGTCGGCGTGTGCGAGTCTCTTCGCATGAGAACGCGTCTGCGCTGGTTCCTGCCCCACCAGCCCGACGTGCTCGGGCTGCTGGGCCGGCAGGCGGACGTCACCATGACGGGGGTGGCCGCGTTCGCCCGCTGGTCGACGACCGGCGGCCACGCAGACGCGCAGGCAGTGCGAGACGCGGAGCACGACGGCGACGACCTGCGTCACGAGCTGCTCGAGGCGCTGTCGACGGCGCTCACGACGCCGATCGAGCAGGAGCACGCCTACGCGCTCTCGGAGCGTATCGACGAGGTGCTCGACCGAGCGAAAGACACCGTCCGCCTCGCCGAGGCTCTCCGCTGGCGCCCGGACGAGCACACCGCGGCCATGGGTGCCAGCGTCGAGGAGGCTACGCGCCACCTGAACGATGCCGTCCACTGCCTCTCGGACAAGGGTGAGCACCCGGGCGAGCACGCCGAGCGGGCGATCAAGGCCGCGCGGGCGGTCGAGCACGGTCTTCTCGCGGGGCTCGCCGCGCTCACGCCCGACGGCGCGCCGTGGGACCGCACCGCGACGCTCGAGGTCTACCGGGGGTACTCCGACATCGAGCACGCGCTGCTGCGCGTCGCCGACCGCACCTGGTACGCCGTCCTCCGCGCGATGTGACACGGCTCCCTCGCACCCGACCTCCGTCCTGCTGACACAATGACGCCGGATGGCGAGCGCACCCGAGACGACCGAGACCGCCGAGCGCTCGGCCGCGAACGGCGGCTCGCTGAAGACCTTCCATCGCGAGACGCACTTCCGTACCGCGGGCGGGCTGTCGGTCACCGACATCACCGAGCGCGTACAGGAGGCGGTGCGCGAAAGCGGCGTGCGCGAAGGCGTCTGTTGCGTGTACTCGCCGCATACGACGTGTTCCGTGCGCGTCAACGAGTACGAGCGCGGGTTCCTCGAAGACTTCTCGGTGCTGCTGCGGCGCCTCGTCCCGACAGAGCACTACTACGCGCACGACGACTGGGACCGGCGCACCGAGAACGTGTCGGAGGAGGACATGGAAGCGTCGAACGGTCACTCGCACTGCATGTCGATGCTGATGGGGCCGGCGGGCGAGTCGATCCCCGTCCGGGACGGCGTCCTCTGTCTCGGTCGCTGGCAGCGCGTCCTCTTCCTCGAGCTCGACCGCGAGCGGGACCGCCGCTGGCTCGTGCACGTCGTCGGCGTCTGAGAGCCGCTCAGGGGCCCGGGCTCTCGGGCGACCGGACGACCCGGCGACCGCCTCGAGACCGCCCTTGCGCACCCACCCCGCGAGCTCGTCCGCGAGCGCGAACATCGGCTCGCCGGGGCCCTTGACCAACCGGGCCCGGCAGACCGCACCTACGTGTCCGTAGATGTCCGACTCGAGGCAGACACCGGGGACATGGGGGATCGCTCGGCGCGGTAGCGCCGAGCCTCGTCGACGAGCGCCTCGAAGAGGCGCTTGTCCTCTTCCATCTCCGGGTGCCAGAGCACGCCGACGACGAACCGCCGCTCCGGGTCCTCGAGGCCCTCGAGCGAGCCGTCGTCGGCCCACGCGGTCTCGACGAGCCCCTCCCCGACGCGCGCGACGCCCTGATGGTGGCTCGACTGCACCCCCTCGTGCCGCGCGCCGATGATCCGCGCGAGCCTCGTCCCCTCCTTCACCTCGACCGGGTGCTCGGAAAACGCCCCGAGCTTCTCGCGGTGACCCTCGTGCCCGACGCTCTCTGGGAGGTGCTGGAGCAGCTCTCCGCCGCGGACGACGTTCAGGAGCTGGAAGCCCCTGCAGATCGCGAGCATCGGCACGTCCCGCTCGAGCGCGCGTCGCAGGAGGGCCATCTCCCCCACGTCGCGGTGTGCCTGCGCGGGGTCGGTCTGCTCGTGTCGCTCGGCACCGTACGCCCCCGGGTCGATGTCGATCCCGCCCGAGAACACGACGCCGTCGAGGACGTCGAGGGTCTCGTCCACCGCCTCGACGCTCGGCGGGACGACGAGCGCCCGCCCGCCGGCGCGCTCGACCGACTCGACGTAGTGGTAGGGCACGAGCGCCGCGGGGAGCTGCCAGGCGCCCCAGCGCGCCGGCTGTGCATAGGAGGTGATCCCGACGATCGGCCGTTCGCCCACTGAGAGACAAGCCTACGCGACCCGATTCGGGATCCGTAGCTCCCCGCATGCGGCATCCCGCGGTTCGACGGATGCGGTCGTCGCCACGCCGCGCGATAGTCGGGTGGAAAGGAGGTTGTCCATGAAGACGATCCTGCTCGCCTACGAGGAGCGCCCGGTGTCCCGCGACGTCGTGGAGCGCACCGCCGAGCTCGGGCAGGCGTTCTCGGCCAGGGTTAGCACCGACTCGAAAGAGGCCCGCTCGGCGCCTGTCAGCGGTCGTGGCCGGCCGGTGTCACGATCGCGCGCGACGATCACCGACTCCGTCTCGGCGGCGACCCAGCCCGCGCGCGAGACGATCTCCGCGCGGAGGGTCAGGCTCGAGGTGCCGATCCGGGCGAGGCTCGTCCGGACCAGGACCTCCCCCTCCTCGTAGCGCAGCTCGCGCCGGAAGTCGATGGCGACGCGGGCGAGCACGTAGTCCCAGAGGCTCTCCTCCGAGCCGAGCGCCTGCGTCATCCACTCGTCGCGCGCGTCCTCGAGGTACGTCGCGTAGACAGCGTTGTTCACGTGGCCGAGCGCGTCGACGTCGCGCCAGCGGATCTCGATTCGTTTCTCGCCCGTCACCGCATGGTCCTCTAGTTGGCGAGGCCCTCGCGGCGGAGCATCGTCCTCAGGGTCTGCCACAGCACCTTCACGTCGTGCCGGACGACGTCGCCCGGCGAGCCGCGCTCGAGCAGGGCGACATACGGGAGGTCGAGCTCCTCGAAGTCCAGCTCGAGCCCCTTCGAGACCTGTGCCGGGCCGGTCCAGCCCGCGGGTACGCGAAGCCGGTAGTCGAGGCCCCGCGCGAGCTGCCGCTCGATGAGCTCGTCCGGCCAGGGACGCGGGCCGACGAGGCTCATCTCCCCCCGGAGCACGTTCCAGAGCTGCGGCAGCTCGTCGAGGTAGATCGGCTTCAGCACCCGTCGGCCGGCCCACGTGAGGTTGGCCACCTCGGCCTCGTACGGCCGCACGTGCCCCGCCGCCTCGACGAGCACGTCCTCGCGGAGCGTGCGGAACTTGACGAGCCCGAACGCGCGTCCGGCCGAGATCCGCCGCTCGCGGTAGAACAAGCGGCCGCGGTCGCGGGGGCAACACAGCATGTCGATCGCGACCGCGCCGAAGACGGCGGCCCAGACGGGCGTGAGCGCGACGAGCAGCGTGCCGGACACCGCCACGTCGAGCGCACGCTTCGCGCGGGCGGCCGGGTAGCGATCAGATCCGCTCGAAGTAGCGCTTGCGTTCCCAGTCGGTGACGAAGCGGTCAAAGAGCCTCTGCTCGGTGTGCGCGTAGTTGAGGTAGTGGTCGACCACCTGGTCGCCGAAGGCCGCTCGGGCCATCGAGCCGCCCTCGAGCCCCGCGATCGCCTCGCCGATCGTGGACGGGAACCGCTCGGCGTTCGACTCGTAGGCGTTCCCCTCGAGCTGCGGCGGTGCCTCGAGGCCCTGCTTGCCGAGCAGACGGCCCTGCATGTCCGTGAACGCCACCACGACCGTGTCGATCTCGCCGGTGGCGACCAGCTCCTCGAGCTCCGCGAACGCCAGCATGGCGGCGATCCTATTCGGTTGCGCTGCGTCCCGGTGCGAGGTCGGCACTCGTCGATCGCAGACATGTCTTGACATGGAGCCTCCGCCGTAGCTGAATACCCCCCTTCGCAATCCACAAGGAGGCAGGCGCAGGAGCACAGGGCCCGCAGGCGGCGGGTACCGCACCTCGGAGGACGAGCAACTCCTCCACCGGCTCGGCTACGCGCAGGAGCTGTTCCGGGCGTTGCCGCGTCTCCGGGCCGGGAGCGAGGTGGCGAGGCATCGCGCGGATGCAGTAACCGGTGCCGGCGCCCGTGACGACGATGTGCTTGCCGCTCAGCCACTCCTCGGACGTACGCAATTTGCGGCCTTTCTGTCGACGGTTCCCCTTGCGGGGGTGCTCGCCGGAGCGTAGATTGCCGCTGCGCCGAGCACGGGACGCGAGTAGGACGAAGCTCTCCCGGGAGGCCGTACGCGGAAGCGGAAGGTCAGCCGGGGAAGTGGACGAAAGCGCACCCGGCTCGGCGAAACCTTGGTCCCGTACGAGTAGAGCATGTGCCGCTCGTCGCAAGTATGTCTAGCTTGTAAAGAAAAGATCGCAAAGAGCGGAGATCGTCTTTCTACACGACTTGACGCGTGCGCCTCGAGCCCGTAGTGTCCTGCTTGCACCGAGGACGGAGCGCCCGAGGTTGATGGCTCTCCGACAGGCAGACGCTTCGGCGGAGGTCAGTCGGAAGGCCGGACAAAGGAGCATCGGCCTCGGTGCATTTCTGCGTGCTTGCCCATGAGCGCTCGCGCGCCGTGGCTAAATTGACCTCTTGATACCGGTTTGTCGGTATTTGCGGAAAATTCCATCCGCGGAATGCTTGACTTCCACCGAATGCGCCAGTAGCTTTCCGGGTGCACCGAGCACGGAGCGCCGAAGGTTGAAGGCCCTCCCCGCCCGGCAATCGCCTCGGCGACGGTCGATCGGGTGAGCTGGACGACGGCGAGACCGACTCGGTGCGCTTCTTTGTCCGCGAGCAGGAAACCGCCGAGCGGAATCCTGCGCTCGGATGCCCCGCCTACGGCGGGGGCACATCCCTGAGAAGGCGCCCGCTTCCCGAGAAGTCGGGCACGAGACGCATATCCTCGCGTGGTGCGCCGCATCGTCGCGATCACGGGAGCGATCGTCTTCCTCGACGCGATGCTGTTCGGGGCGATCATCCCGCTCGTCCCCCACTTCGTCGAGCGCTACGACCTCACGAAGCTCGAGGCGGGCCTGCTGCTCGGGGCCTACGGCGGGGGCGCCCTCGTCGGCGGCCTGCCGGGCGGCCTGCTCGTGGGGCGGATCGGGCCGAAGCGCGGCGTCCTCGCCGGTCTCGCCGTCCTCGCGCTCGCGAGCCTCGGCTTCGCGCTCGCCGGAGACCCGGTGGCGCTCGGCGTCGCCCGGTTCGTCCAGGGCCTGTCCAGCGCGACGACGTGGGCCGGTGCGCTCGCCTGGGTCGCCGTCAGCGTCGAGCGGGAGCGACGCGGCCAGGCGCTCGGCACCGTGTTCGGGCTCGCCGTATTCGGCTTCATCGTCGGCCCGATGTTCGGCGGCGTGGCGGACCTCGTCGGCATCCGCGGCTCGTTTGCGTCCGTCGCGCTCGTCGCCGTCGCGCTGGCGGCGGGAATCGCCGCGGCCGAGGCGCCGCCCCGTGAGGAGGCGCGGGCCGGTGCGGTAGGGCGAGCCTTCCGGGATCGGGTCTTCGTGGGCGGGCTCTGGCTCAACACGCTCCCCGCGCTCTTCTTCGGGACGCTGGACGTCCTCGTCCCGCTCCTGTTCGACGACGCGGGCTACGGCGCCCTGGCGATCGCGACCGTCTTCGTCGTCGCGGGCGCGGTCGAGGTCGTGGTGAACCCCGTCGTCGGCCGGATCTCCGACCGCCAGGGACGGCTCGTCCCGGTGCGGGTCGCCCTCGCCGCCTCGATTGCGGTCGCGGTGGCGTTCGCGGTCGCGACCGAGCCGCTCGTCGTCGCCGTCCTCGTCGTCGGCGCGTCGGTCACGTTCGGCGGCTTCTACACCCCGGGGATGTCACTCGTCGCCGATCGCGCGGAGCGCGCTGGGCTCGCCCAGGGGATCGGGTTCGGCGTGACGAACACGGCGTGGGCCGTCGGCGCGCTCGCTGGGCCCGCGCTGGGCGGCGCGCTCGCGGAAGCGTTCGGCGACCCCGTTCCCTACCTCCTGTGTGCCGCGCTGTGCGGCCTCACGCTCGTGGCGGCCGTGCGCGGGTCGGCGCGGATGCGGGTCGCCTGAGCCTCGGACTGCGGCCGGGTACCGTTCGAGTGCCCAGTCGGCGTCGAGCGGCCGCAACCGGTAGTCGCGGCCGCTGACGAGGACGAAGTCCCGCCGCCGGGGATCCATCGGCAGCCGCGCCTCGACGGGATACCAGCGATTGTGTCGCGCGATGAGGTCGTTCACCTCGTCGAACGACCAGCGCGAGACGAGCTCGCGCCAGGCCGCGGCGAATCGCTCCGGCGGCACCTCGGCGGCGAGGCGACGCCGCTCCGCCTCCAGGGCCTGCGCGTGCGTGGCCGTCATCGCCTCGATCTCGCGCAGGCGCGTCATGTACGGCAGCGGCCCGCCGAGCGAGGCGAGGTAGCCCTCCGCCGCGGGCCGGAAGTTGCGCAGGCGCAGCGGGAGCGGCTTCGAGCGAAGCGGGCTCGAGCGGAGGTCCTCCTCGATCCCCTGGAGCTGGCGGCGCTCGCGCGCGGTCTGCGCCCGCGGCGCGTCCTCGCGAAGGATCGCCTCCCGCTCGTCCGGCCTCACGTCTCCAGTACAGCAGACGTGCCGCGGCGCGCCCGCCGGTCGAGACCGGCCAGCGCGAGGCCGCCGAGCACCGCCGCGACGACCCCGATCGCCGCGAACATCGCCCACGTCGTCTCGTCGCCGAAGCTGTTGCGCACCTGCAGCCCGATCAGCGGGGCGAGCGCGAAGCCGATCGCGGGTGCGCTTCCGAACGCGCCCATGTAGGCGCCGCGGATGTCGGGCGGGGCGAGCTCCGCGACGACCGCCTGGGAGGTCGGCACCCAGAGCATCTCGCCGACGACGAACACGACGAGCACGAACAGGATCGCAGCGAGGCTGTGCGTCCAGACGAGGAGCAGGAAGGGGAGCCCCATCACGAGCAGCGCGAGCACGAGCTTCGGCGCAGCCGGAAGCGGCGTCGCGAGGCGCGTGAGCCGCACCTGGAACAGTGCGACGAGCAGCGGGTTGATCCAGACGAGGAAGCCCCACGCGGACGGCTGGTAGCCGTAGCCGTCGACGAGCGAGACCGGGAGCACCACCTCGTAGGCGACGTACGTCAGCCAGGCGAACACCGCCGAGCCGAGGAAGATCAGGAACCGCCGGTCGGCGAGGATCACCGACAGCGACCCGCGCTCGGGCGGTCCTTCCGGCGCGTAGTCGCCACGGTGCGGCAAGTACCGATACGCGACGAACCACGCGATTCCGGAGAGCACGGCGACACACGGGAACAGGGCCGACCACGAGCCGAGCACGAGCAGGAGCCCGCCGACCGGCGGCCCGATCACGACGCCCACGTTCGCCGCCACGCGCACCGAGGCGTACGCCGGCTGGCGGCGCTCCGGCGAGACGAGATCCGCGACCATCGCCTGCGAGACGGAGCCGCCCAGCGAGCCGAACACGCCGGCGAAGGCGAGCGCGGTGAGGCCCGCCCACTTCGCGTCCGACAGCGCGAGGAGCAGCAGCGGATATCCGACCATGATGCCGTTGCCGATCAGGATCACCCGGCGTCGGCCGATGCGGTCGGAGAGGTATCCGCCGGCGAAGCCGGAGAGCCCGGAGAGGACCGCGCCGACGAGGAAGGCGAACGGCAGGGCGGCCTTTGCCCCGAGCTCGTCGACCGCCCAGATCGCCATGAAGCTCCACGTCGCCGACCCGGCCGCCGAGCCGACGAGGGTCACCCCGAGCACCGGCCGCAACGCGTCGTCGAGGTCGTCCCCCAGACGAGGCGCATCAGCTGCCGGACGGCGCGCACGACGCGGCAGCGTAGCCGTGCACGCCCGGTCGCTCGGTGCGGATTTCCCTACCGCTGGGCGGTCTGGCGGCCGAGCAAGCGCGCGAGGAGGCCGGGCCGGCCGGGGGGCACGTCGACCGCTTGCCCCGGCTCCAGCGGCGGCTCGAGTGCGGGCTCGAGTGCGGGCTCGAGCTCGCGCGCAACCGGCTCGGGCAGGGCCTCGACGGGAACGGGTTCCGGGCGAACCGGCTCGCGGGGGCGAGCGTCGCCGCGACGCCGCGCTCGCGGAGCCGGCTGAAGTCGCCGCGTATCGCGGCGGACATCTCCTCCTTGTGGCTCTGCTCCTTCACCCGCCCGGCGGATTCCCCGCGGCGGCGTCGACTCCTCCCTCCACGCGCCCTGGCCCGAGCCACCTCCAGGCGCCCATCGTCGCGAGCCCGAGGAGCAGTGTCGGGAGCACGGTGAAGGCGCGGTAGAGGAGCACGGCCGCGACGACGCCGGCGTTCGGGCCGCCGAAGCCGACGAGGATGCCGGTCATCCCGAGCTCGACCGGCCCGACGCCGCCCGGCGTGAGCGGGATCAGCTGGAGCGCCCGGGCCAGCGACCACCCCGCGAAGGCCTCGATCCACGTGATCTGGCTCGCTCCGACCCCGACCGCGCGGAGCGAGACGAGCAGTACCACGAACACGGCGAGGTTCCCCACGACGGCCGCGACGGTCAGTGCCGCCCACCGACGGCGGATGAGGCCGACCGTCGCGCGCCGGAAGCGCACGAGCCGTTCCGGCCAGCCTTCGAGCGTGCCGCGGCGGATGCTGCGCAGCAACCGGTTGGTGGTGCTCTGCACGACATCGCCGATCCCGCGGGCGAGCCCGTCGCTCCAGAACACGAGCGCGAGAAGCGCCACCGCGACGCCGAACAGGATCCCGCCGACCACGGCGACGGTCGTCAGGAGGGCATCCCGCTGATTCTCGATCGAGAGCAGCAGGACGGCGATCACGGGCAGCAGCAGGTTCGCGAGCTGGTTCCAGATACCGGTCAGCGTGACGGCACGGGCGACGTCGCTCGAGCCAAAGCCCCAGGTGCGCAGGAGCCCGTACGAGCCCGCCATCCCGACGAGCCCGCCTCCCGGCGCGACGTAGGTGAGCGCGCTCGACGCCTGGGTGAAGGGCAGCGCCTGCCGGAGGCGGAGGCCCGGCAGAGCGATCATCCACGGCGGCGCGTACGTGACGACGTTGAAGAGGACGGCAACCCCGAGCGCGACGAGCCACGCGGTGTCGAGGTTCTTCACCTGGTCCCACACGTCGCGGTAGCTCGCGATCCGCGGCAGGACGACCGCGAACGTGACGACGACGACGACGAGGCCGAGCCCCCGAGGAGGAGTTGCCTGCGGCGCGCGGTCACCGCGCCACCCTACTGCCGCCGTCCGGCGCTCATCCGACGAGCGACGACGCCCCGCGCAACAGCGAGAGCAGGAGGCCGAGCGGGAGGCGATCGGCCGCAAACCGCAGGCCCCGCGCGGTGGTGCCGCCGATCAAGTCCTGCCGCTCGCCCTCTTCGACCGCGCCGAGGAGCCCTGCCCGGAGCGCCTCCTCGAGCTCGTCCCGCGACCTCTCTTCCTTGCGCGCGAGCGCGTCCAGCTCGTCCACGCTGCGCAGTGCGAGGACGAGCTCCTCGCGTGAGACGCCGAGTCGGCAGGCCGTCCGGTCGGCCGCCGCGAGAAGCACCAGCTCGATCCTCTCCCCCGTGCCCTCCGCGGCGCGCGGGGGCCGGGGCGCGCAGGGGTTCGCGACGGGGCTGGGCTCGTACGACGTGCCGCCGAGCGCGGCGTAGGCCGCGACGAGGGTCGCGGCGGCGGCGACCGCCAGGACCACCGGCCCGGACCTCACACGCTCACCGCCCTGCGGGAGACGGCGATCGGCACGAGCGCACCGAGCGCGAGTAGCGCCGCGAGGAGGAACGGCCGCGAGAACGCCGCAGTCACCGCGCGGTCGAGCTGGGAGACGAGCTCCTCCTCGAGCCCGCGGTACTCTGCCGTCGCGGGCCGGTCGGCGAACGCGTCGCGGACGTCCGGCACCTCGCGGTCGGATGCCCGCACGATCGCGAGCACGTCCTGCGCGACCGCGAGCTTCTCGAGCGGCGGAATACGGCTGTCGAGCACCGCGGCCGCACCGGCCCGGAGAGCGCGCTCCTCGTTGCGGTCGAGCGCCGCCGTGAACACGGGGGTCAGGAGCAGCAGGCCGACGACGACCCCGGCGTGTCGCGCCGCGATCGTCCAGCCCCCGTGGACGGCCTGCGGTGAGCGGCCGTGGAGCGCGCGCTCGGTCAACGCGGAGAGCGCGAGCCCCAGGCCGGCTCCGACCAGGATCTGCGGCAGCACCGTCCACCACCAGGCCGAGCCGGGGAGCACTCCGAGCGCGGTGAGCCCGCCCGCGACGAGGACGACGCCCGTCGCCGCCCGTGTGGCCGTGCCTCCGAGCCGCTCGGCGACGGCCGCCGTGGCGATCGCGGCGACTGGCATCACGGTCACCACGATCCCGGCGAGCGCCGGGTCCATGCGCCACCCGTCGACGAGAAGCAGGACGAGCAGGAAGAGGGCGGCGGTGAGCGCGCCGGAGAGGAGAAGCAGCGCGAGGTTCGCGGGAACGCTCGGCCGCCCGGCCGGCTCCACCAGCGGCCGGACACGGAGCCGGGCCGCGGCGGCGAGCGTGACGAGCGCGAGCGGCGCCTGCAGGAAGAAGATCGACTCCCACCCGAGCGTCTCGGTGAGGATCCCGCCGATCGCCGGCCCGAGCGCGGCACCGAGGATCCCCGCCGCCGCCCACGTGCGCACGGCGCGCGTGTCGGAGCCCTCGATCTCGCTCAGGAGGTCGAGCGCGGCGCAGACGAGGAGCGCCCCGCCCACCGCCTGCACGCAGCGCGCGCCGACGAGGACGCCGAACGAGGGCGCGAGCGCGCATCCGAGCGACGCCGCGGCGAACACGAGCGTCCCGGCGCCGAAGGCCGGAGCCGGACGCCGGCGCGCGACGTAGGCGGCCGGAACCGCGGCGAGCGCAAGCCAGAGGTTGTACGAGGTGAGCACCCAGGCGACGGTCGGGATCTCGACGTCGAACTGCCGCAGGATGTCCGGCAGCGCGAGCGTCACGACCGAGGAGTCCGCGAGCGCGAGCCCGATCCCGAGACCGACGAGAGTCGAGCGCGTCCGCGTGCTCACGCGGCCACTCTAAGCCTGGCGCCCGGGCTCGTGCCCCGGCCCAGGCTATGATCGCGCGATGCCGTTCTGGGCCTGGATCCCGCTGTTCGTGCTGCTCGGCATCGCGCTGCTGCTAGGCGTCTTCGTGCTGCTCGGGCGGATCAAGGGCGGCAAGTACCTGCGCCCGGTGGTCACGTTCCTCTCGAAGGTGCCGCTCTTCAAGAAGTGGTTCCAGAAGGCGTCGATCGCGGCACTCGAGCGAGAGAACCCCGAGCTCGCCGCGGCGATGAAGAAGATCACCGCCTTCGGCGAGCCGAAGAGCCCCGAGCAGGCACAGCGGATGCTCAACCTGCTCACTCCCTCCGAGCGGCGCGCCTACATGGCGGCGGTCGGCCAGGAGGCCGACACCCCCGAGGCGTCGAACCGCCAGCTCCGCCGGCGGATGGAGTACGGCGGCGCCGGGATGCCCGTCCGCACGAAGCAGGTCTCCGATCGCCCCGGTGCGGCGGGCCGCAAGACCGGCAAGAGCGCCAAGAAGAAGCGCTGAGCGCGCGGCCTTCGGCCGCGCCTAGGAGACCGTCCGGCCCACGTCGAGCACGGCCTCGACCAACGCCCTGACGTCGTCGTCGGTCGTGCGGTAGTTGACCACGCAGGGACGCAGGCAGACGGTGCCGTCGACGCGCGCCGGGGCAACCCAGACATCACCCTGCCGCTGGAGCGCCCCGACGAGGCGGGCGTTGTGCTCGTCGAGCGCGGCCGCAGGCATGCCTACGGGGACGTGGCGGAAGGGGACGATCGAGAGCTGCGGCTCGCCGCAGAGATGCTCGAGCTCCTCGTGTCGCGCGACCTCGTCGTAGAGAAGCCGCGCCTGGCCGAGGTTCCGCTCGATCGCGGCCCGGATCGCGTCGGCCCCGTGCGCCCGGAACGCGAGCCAGAGCTTGAGCGCGCGGAACGGCCGCGAGTACTCGAGGGTGATGTCGACCATGTGGTGGTCGGGACGCTCGTGCGGGATGTAGTCCTCCTCGTGGGCGAGCGCGCCGTGGAGGTCCTCGTGGCGCCGCACGAGCACGACACCGCACGCCTTCGGCAGGAAGAGCCACTTGTGCGCGTCGAGGGTCACCGAGTCGGCCCGGTCGAGGCCTGCGAAGAGGTGCCCAGCGGGCGCGGTCGACGCGGCCGCGACGCCGTAGGCACCGTCGACGTGGAGCCAGACCCCGCGCGAGGCGCAGACGTCGGCCAGCGCGCCGACCGGGTCGACGGCGCCGGTGAGCGTCGTGCCGGCGGTCGCGACGACCGCGACGGGCGTGACGCCCGCCGCGTGGTCGGCGTCGATCGCCTCGGCGACCGCCTCGGGCCGGAGCCGGCGCGACTCGTCGAGCTCCAGCGAGCGCACCTGCTCGGAGCCGATTCCGAGCAGCTCCGCCGAGCGGACGACGGAGTAGTGCGCCTCGCGCGAGCAGTACAGCGCCGCGCGCGTGCCGTGCAGGCCCGCGCGGCGCGAGCCGGGGAGCGCGCGCTCGCGCGCGGTCGCGAGCGCGGTCACGTTCGAGATCGTTCCCCCGCTCGTGAACGCCCCCGCGGCGGCCGGGTAGCCGACGAACTCGCTCACCCAGCGCACCGCCTGGTCCTCGACCTCCGACGCGGCGCCCGCCCAGACGGCGAGGTTGACGTCGAAGCACGATGCGAGCAGGTCGCCGAGCACGCCGATCTCGAGGCCTGACGAGCCGACGAAGGCGAAGAAGCGCGGGCGCGGCTGTGCGATCGACTCGTCGAGCAGCTGCGCGGCGTCGTCGAGCGCGGCGAGCGCGCTCGATCCGCGCTCGGGGAGCGCGTCGCGGAGTAGCCGGTGGAGGCGCTCGTCGACCTCGGGCTGGCCCGGACGCGCACGGTCGAAGCTCTGCCAGGCGCGGGCCACGATCGTCGCGGCGCGCTCCAGCACCTCCTCGCGCGTGGCGTCGAGGCGGAGCGAGGGCAGCTCGGAGGCGGTGCTCACCGGCGCGAATTAGTACCCGAGCAGAGTACGGGCCTCGCGGAGGCGCCGCGGCTCGTCGACCAGCGCGGCGACGGGCTCGCCCGCGGCGTCGCGCCCGACGTGGGTCCCGTCCTCCTCCGCCCACTCCACCGCGGCGTCGGGCCAGCCGACCTCGGCAAAGGTGCGCGGCCCGATCTCCGTCCACCAATACGGCAGCCGGTCGAGCTCGCCGGCGACGCCCGCAATCGCGTCGGCGGCGTGCTCGCCCGTCCCGATCGCCATGTCCCAGTGCGGGAAGACGAGGGGGCCGAAGCGCGCATGCGGGACGACGACCAGGTCGCCGACGGCATGCACCCGCTCGTAGCCCGGCACCCGCAGCGCCCCGTCGACCGCGAGCGGCAGCTCCTCTTCCCGGACGTCGAGCCCCGGCGGGACGCGCGGCCGCCCGCCGGTCGCGGCGAGCACCAGGTCGGCCACGAGCGAGCCCTCCTCGTAACAGACTGTTGCATCACGTCGGCCTCCACCTCGACGTCGCCCTCGACCTGCAGCCGCCCTGCCCGGAGGTCCGCGTCGACGACGATGCCGTCGAGCCGGTCGATCCCCCGCTCGGCCAGGCGCTGCTCGTCCGAGAGCAGCGTGGGAAGCCCGGTCGAGAGGTCCTTCTTCGTGAGCGGCGGACGGTCGATCGGGAGGCCCGGCCCGATCAGCAGCGGCCGGATCGCGTGCCGCGCGAGTCGCATCGCGCAGGCGAAGCCCGCGACGCCGTTCCCGACGATCGCGGCCTCGACCCTCACCGCGACGGGTCGACCGCGCTCACACCGTCGTGCCGTCCAGGATCTGGAGCGTCTTCAGGTCGGAGTAGAAGTCGAGTGCGTAGTCGCCGCCCTCGCGGCCGATGCCGGAGATCCCCACCCCGCCGAACGGCGCCGTCAGGTCGCGCACGAGGAACGTGTTGACCCACAGCGTGCCCGCCCGAACCCCCGCGCCCCACGCGCTCCGCCCGCCGCTCGGAGCCCGTGTAGACGACGCCCGAGAGCCCGTAGCTGGTCGAGTTCGCGAGCGCGACCGCCTCGTCCTCGTCGGCGAAGGTCTGGAACGTCAGCACGGGACCGAATACCTCGTGCTGAACGATCTCGGAGTCGTTCGAGCGCGGCAGGACGAGCGTCGGGTCGTAGAAGAGGGGGCCGACGTCCTCTCGCCGGCGACCGCCGCGCACGATCTCGTCGCCGTTCGCGCGGGCCCGCTCGACGAACCCCTCGACCCGCGCGAGATGGTCGGGATGGATCAGCGGCGAGACGGTCGTCGCGTCGTCGCGCGGGTCGCCGAGCACGTGCCCGTCGGTGAAGCGGTCGAACAGCTCCAGGAACTCGTCCTCGATCGCGCCCTCGACGAGGAGACGCGTTCCGGCGAGGCACACCTGGCCGGCGTCGTCGTACTGCCCCGCCGCCCTGCGGGCCGCCGCCTCGAGGTCGGCGTCGGCGAAGACGAGCAGCGGCCCCTTCCCGCCCAGCTCGCCCGTGAAGGGGACGATGTTCCGTGCCGCGGCCGTGCCGATGTGGACGGCGGTCTCCGGCGAGCCGGTGAACGAGATGCGCCGCACGCCGGGATCGCGCGTGAGCGCTGCGCCGACCTCCTCGCCGATCCCCTGGACGACGTTGAAGACGCCCGGCGGAAAGCCTGCCTCGGCGACCAGGTCGCAGAGGAGCGAGCACGAGAGCGGCGACCACTCGGCCGGCTTGAGGATCACCGTGCAGCCCGCGGCCAGCGCCGGGGCGGTCTTCCAGGTCGAGAGCATGAACGGGGCATTCCACGGGGTGATCACGACGGCGGGGCCGCTCGGCATCCGGATCACGCGGTTTCGCGTCCCGTTCGACTCCCAGACACGTTCCTCGTAGGCGGCTGCGAGGTCGGCGTAGGCGCGGAAGTTGCGCGCCCCGCGCGGGATCACGCGCGCCTCGAGCGAGCGGAGGAGCATCGCCATGTCCGCGCACTCGACGGCCGCGAGACGCTCGACGTTCGCGTCGATCAGGTCGGCAAGCCGACGCAGGTGCTGCGCCCGTCCTGCCGCGCCGAGCGCGGCCCAGGCGGGGAACGCCTCCCGCGCCGCCGCGACCGCGAGCGCGGCCTCGCGATCGCCCCCGCGTGCGACCTCGGCGAGTGGCTGCGCGTCGATCGGGCTCAGATCGACGAAGGTCGCGTCGCTCCCGACGCGCTCGCCCCCGATGAAGTGCTCGGTCGAGACGTCGACCCCGGCGACGTGCGCGACGGCGTGTCGACTCAACACACGCTCGTCTTCGGTCGCTCGCTCACGCGCCCAGCTCCCGGACGGTCTCGAGGTCGTCGACCGTGTAGGCGAAGGAAAAGCGATAGCCGCGGCCGATCCGCACCGGAGCGAGCGCGTCGATCTCCTCGTGCGGCGCGCCGAAGAGCTCGAGCGTCGCCGACCCCTCCCACACCTCGGACACAGCCCGGTCGCGCGAGACGGCGCGGACGAGCTCGTGCACCGCCGGGGCGTCATGCCGGCCGGCCTCGAGCCGCGGAAAGTGCCGGACGTTGACGATCGGCGGCGCGTTGTGGAACGGCCCCCCGCGCGAGGGGTGCTCGAGCGTCACCGTTGCCTGCGCCACGCGCCGCTCGTACGCGGCACACGTCGCGCCGAAACGCGCCCCCGGCGCCATCCCCGGGTCGGCAGGCCCGCCGAGGCCGAAGCTGCGCGTGATCCAGATCGAGCCGAGCTTCTTCGGGAACCCCTGGATCCAGCCCCGCGTGAGCGCGAAGTCGCGATCGACCCAGATGTAGGAGCAGACCGTGACCTCCTCGCCGTCGAGCAGCCCGCTACAGACGACGAAAACCTCCTTGTACTGTGAGCGCGAGGGGTCGACGAGCTCGTCGCCACCCTCCGAGCACGACTGCCAGTCGGCTGCCACGAACGCGCACCGGCCGGGGTCCGGGTGCGGGTCGATGCCGTCCGGCAGGAAGGCGACGGTCCTGCCCGGGTCGGCCCAGTAATCGATCACGAGAAACGCGCCGATGTAGTGCCACGGCGGGTAGGGGACGAGCGACGAGCGGCCCTCGGGCGTGCGCGGGACGGTGTAGCCACGAAGCTTCATGCCTCGACGCCCGCCGGTGGCAGGGGTCGCCCGCGCGTCTCCCAGCTCTCGCGCTCCCACTCGACCGCGACCGGGTCGAACCGGAAGTACGAGCGCGGCGGCAGCGGCCCCCACGTGTTCGAGGAGTAGCGGTCGTCGGGGTAGGTGCGCGGCACATGGTCGTCCGCGAGCCGCTCCATGTCGCAGTAGAGCTCGACGTGGCACGGCTCCTCCGTGATCCGGACGTACGCCGCGATGTTCCCTGCGATCCCGTGGCGCGCCGGCCCCCACGAGACCCACCGCCCGTGGCGGGCCAGGTGGTCGAGCAGGTCGCGCATCTTCCCGACGTCGACGACGTCGAAGGCGAGGTGGTGGAAGTGGGCGTAGCCCATGTCGACGAGCGCCATCACGTGGTGCTCGGAGTCGATGTGGAACCAGACGCCCGCCGTGCCGAGCCTGTCCGAGAGCCGCATCCCGAGCACGCTCGTGTAGAACGCCGCGTTCGCGTCGATGTCGCCGGTGAGGCAGTTGACGTGGCCGAGCCTGCGGGGGCCGCCGAGGTGCACCGTCGAGGACGGGCGCGCGTGCTGCGGCCAGCGCTCGACCTCCGTCGGGGCCTCGCGATGCGGCACGAGCTGGAGCCGGCGCCCGTCCGGGTCGGCGAGCCAGAGCGACCGCTCGCGCTCCTCGCAGGCGACGCCGAGCGACTCCAGGTGCGACCGCGCGGCTTCCGGCGGGCAGGTCGAGTGGAGCTCGAAGGCGGTGTGGTCGTGCCCCGGCTCGGGGCCGGCGGCGAGCTCGAGGCAGTACGCCTCGTCGTTGCAGGCGAGGAAGGCCCGGCCTGGCACTCGGGCCTCCTTCCGCTCGACGAGGCCGAGCTGGAGCGACCAGCGCGCCGCCGCCTCGTCGAGGTCGGCGACCCGGAGCCCGACGTGGTCGATCCGGCCGAGGCGGATCATGGGACGCGGCCTTCCTCGACCATCCGCTCGGCCTCGTCCTCCGGGATCGCGAGCGCGACGTGAAGCGTCTGCGCGGAGACATGGAGCTGCTCGCCCGGTCCCGCGAGGTCGACGTCCCACTCCTCGATCGTGCTGGAGAGCCGGCCGAGCCCGGTGATCTCCACCTCGACCACGTCGCCCGGCCTCATCGGACGCGAGTTGGCGGGCGTGCCGGTGAGGAGCACGTCGCCGGGCTCGAGCGTGATCACGCGGCAGAGATCGGCGAGCTGGTACGCGACCCCGAACAGCAGGTCACCCGCGGTCGCCTCCTGGACGACGTCCCCGTTCAGGTAGGTCCGCAGCGTGTAGTCGGTCGGATCGAACGCCGCCGCCGGGACGAGCTCGGGGCCGAGCGGAAGAAACCCGTCCTGGCCCTTGACGCGCAGCATCGCGCCGCGGTCGGCGTGCCGGAAGTCGTGCATCCCGATGTCGTTCGCGCACGCGTAGCCGGCCAGGTACGAGAGGACGTCGCCGGCCGGGACGCCCTTCATCCGGCGCCCGACGACGACGGCAAGCTCCCCCTCGTAGTTGAGGAACCGCGCGTCCTTCGCCACGCGGACCGGGCGGCGGTGGCCGTTCAGCGTCGTTGGCGGCTTGACGAAGTAGGACGGCTCGGGCGGCACCCGGGCCGCATATTCCTCGACGCGCGAGCGGTACGTGAGGTGCACCGCGAAGATCTTCGTCGGCTCGACCGGCGCAAGGTAGAGCGCCTCGGCTTCTGCGAGCTCGGCGCCGTCGTCGAGGACGATCGTGTCGCCCGAGCGTCGGCCCCAGCGAGGCTCGCCGTCGACCTCCACGCGGACGCGCCGCTCGGTGACCGGAAGCTCAGAGATGGGCGGCATACTCGCGCACCTCCCACTCCGTGATCACCTTCGGGTCGAATGTCGCGACGGCCTCCTCGAACCGCTCGACCTCGAACCGCTTCATCGCGACGAACGTGGAGACGAGCTCCTCGCCGAGCTCGCCGACGAGCCACGTGTCGGCCTCGAGCGCGTCGAGCGCCGCGCCGAGATCCGCGGGCAGCTTCGTCCCTGCATGCGCATCGTCCATGCGGTAAGAGTCGCCGACGACCGGCTCGGGCGGCTCGAGCTCCCGCTCGATCCCGTCCACTCCCGCGAGCAGCAGCGCCGCCGTCAGGAGATGGGCGCAGGCGGAGCCGTCGCCGGTACGCACCTCGACGCGCGTTCGCGCGCCGCGCTCGTTGGGGATGCGGCAGAACGCGGTGCGGTTGTCGTGGCCCCAGTTCGCATGCGTCGGCGCGAGGCTGTCGGGGAGGATGCGCTTGTACGCGTTGATCGTCGGGCCGAGGAGCGCCTGCAGCCCCTGTGCGTGCTCGAGCACCCCCGCCACGAAGCGCAGGCCGAGGGGGCTCAGCAGCGCGTCGCCTGCTGCGAAGGCGTTCCGGCCGTCCGAGTCCGCGAGCGAGAGGTGGATGTGAAAGCCCGAGCCGCCCTGGTCGGTGAACGGACGGCCCATGAACGTCGCCAGCAGGCCCTCGCGCGCCGCCACCTCCTTCACCGCCGCCTTGAGCATGAACGCCCGGTCGGCGGCGTCGAGCGCGGCGGAGTGCTTGAGGTTGATCTCGTACTGCGAGCTCATGAACTCGTGGTTTCCCGCGTAGGCCTTGAGGCCGAGATCGTCGGCCCACAGCAGCGTCCTCAGGTTGATCTGCCGCGGGTCGGAGACCGCGCCGACCGTGTAGACGCGCGAGAGCTCGTCCACGTAGCGGCCGAGCCCGTTCGGAGCTTCGGGGTCGCGAGTGCAGAGGAACCACTCGAGCTCGGGCCCCACGATCGGGAGCAGCCCGTGCGTTGCGTAGCGGGCGACGACCCGTGCGAGGAGCGCGCGCGGGCAGGACGGCCAGTGGTCGGTGCCATCGAGCGTCCACGCCTCGCCGAGACACCAGGCGACGTCCGGCTGCCATGGCACGACGCGCAGCGTCTCGGGGTCGGGGCGGATCGCGAAGTCGACGTAGCCCTGCTCGCCGCCGACGACGGGCGTATGGCTGAGGTCGGTGCCCATCACCGCGGCGCAGAAGGTGATGCCCTCCTCGAGCAGGTCGACGAAGTGGCCGATCGGGATGTCCTTGCCGCGCGCGACGCCGTGCAGGTCGGTGTAGAGCAGGCGGATCGCCTTGACGCCCTGGCCCCGCAGCGAGGCGACCGCCGCTTCCGGGTCGTGACCGTAGGACATGCGGTGTTCGACCTCCTGATCCGGGACCCGAGCTAGGGGCGCACTCTCACGGGCATGCGCTTGACGCCGTTGAAGAAGCACGAGCGGAGCCGTACCGGCTCGCCCGCGAGCACGAGCCGGGGCAGGTACGGGATCATCTCCTCGAGCCAGACCGTGATCTCCAGCCTGGCGAGGTGCATGCCGAGGCAGAAGTGCGGCCCGCCGAGGCCGAACGTGAGGTGCCGGTTGGGAGTGCGCCCCACGTCGAGCCGGTACGGATCCGCGAACTTCCTGTCGTCGTAGTTCGCCGCCGCATACCAGATCGTCACCTTGTCGCCCTCCCTGATGCGCCGTCCGTGCATCACGACGTCTCGCGTCGCGGTGCGGCGGAAATGGTGCACCGGATGCGCGCGCCGCAGGAGCTCGTCCGCGGCCGTCCCGGCGAGCGAGGGGTCGTCGACGAGCCGCTGCATCTCCTCCGGGTGCGTCAGCAGGTCGTGGAGGCCGAGCGAGATGGTGTGCCGCGTCGTCTCGTTCCCTGCCGTCGTGAGCAGGATGAACATCACGCCGAACTCCTGCTCGGTGAGCCTCGAGCCGTCGATCTCCGCCTCGACGAGCCTGGTCGTGATGTCGTCGAGCGGGTCGGTGCGGCGGCGCTCGCCGAGTTGCCGCCCGTACTCGATCAGGTCGAGCGAGAACGGGCTCGAGAACGGGAGCTTGCGAAGCTCGGGGTCCTTGAGCGCCACCTCGGCCACGTTCTCCGGCCCCACCACCTCGGGGTCGGTGTTGCCGAGGATCTTGTCGCCGAGCTCGATGATCAGCTTCCGGTCACGGACGGGGAGCCCCATGATCTCGGAGAAGACCCACATCGGGATCTCCTCGGCGACGGAGTGGACCCAGTCGAACTCGTCCTCTGCGAAGGCGCGTCCGAGGATGTCGCGCGCAAGCCCGCGGATCCGCTCCTCGTACGTGTTGACGACACGGGGCGTGAAGCCCTTGTTGACGAGGGCGCGGAGGCGCGTGTGCGGCGGCGGGTCGGTGTCGATCATCGACTTCCGCGCCTCGAGCTCCTCGGGCGTCAGGTCCTGCAACGAGGTGCCGCCGAGCTCCGAGGAGAACGTCTGCCAGTCCTTCGAGACCTGGAGGACGTCGTCGTAACGCGTGAGCGCCCAGAATCCGCGCCCGTCGCGCTCGGGGTTCCAGTGGAGCGGCGCGTCGCGGCGCAGGAGCGCGAGCCAGTCGTAGGGCACGCGCTCCTCCCAGACGTCGAGATCGGTGAGGTCGACGTCGTCGAGCACGAGGCCGTCGAGCGACGGGCCGGGCACGGTCGCCTCGCGGGTGACCGACTCGGGGACGTGGTCCTCGCGGGCGTGTACCGCCTCGGCCGCGACCGGCGGCGGCGCCAGGCGGACCTGCAGCGCGCCGTCCGCCTCCCTCGCCTCGTAGATCGGGAGCGGGTCGAGCGCCGGCGGCGAGAGGACGTCACCGGTGCGGACGTCGAACTCGGAGCCGTGGCACGGGCAGACGATCACGCCGCCGTCGAGCTCGCCCTCGGCGAGCGAGCACTCCTCGTGCGTGCACGTGTCGTCGAACGCCACCCAGCCACCGGGCGTCCGCCCGACGCACACGGCCCGCCCCTCGACCTCGACCCGCCGGAGGACGCCGGGAGAGCCCTCGGCGCGCCCGATCTCGTGCCAGGCCGCCTCGCTCACCGCTGCGGCTCACCCTCGGGACGCCGCTCGTGCTCCAGCCGCTCGTCGAGCGCCCGGACGCCGCAGTGCCGGGCCGCGTGCGCGGCTGCCGGGCGAAGGTTCGCGGGATGCACGACGAGCACGACCGGGAACCACAGTACCGCCACGACCATCGTCTCCTCGCCGTCGTTTGCGCGGCGTAGGCTCGCAGTGATGCAGCCTCGCATGCACGAGAGCTGGCTCGCCGTGCTCGGCGACGAGCTCGAGCAGCCTTACATGACGGAGCTGCGGTCGTTCCTCGTCGCCGAGGTCGCGGCCGGCCGCAGGTTCTATCCGCCCGCCGACCGGGTCTTCAACGCACTGGCGCTGACGCCCTTCGAGCAGGTCCGCGTCGTGGTCATCGGCCAGGACCCCTACCACGGCGCCGGGCAGGCGATGGGGCTCTGCTTCTCCGTCCCGGCGGGCGTGCGGCCACCACCCTCGCTCCAGAACATCCATGCCGAGCTCGAGACCGACCTCGGGCTGCGCCGGCCTGCGACCGGCGACCTCACGCCGTGGGCGGAGCGGGGCGTCCTCCTGCTCAACGCCGTGCTCACCGTCTCACCGGGCAAGCCCGCCTCCCACGCGGGGATGGGTTGGGAGCGCTTCACCGACCGCGCGATTCGCGAGCTCTCCGAGCGACGCGAGGGCATCGTCTTCCTGCTCTGGGGCCGCTACGCCCAGCAGAAGGGCGCGATCGTGGACACGACGCGCCACCACGTCCTCACCGCCGCGCACCCGTCGCCCTACAGCGCCGCGAGCGGGTTCTTCGGGTGCTGCCACTTCTCCCGGGCGAACACCCTGCTCGCGGCCGGCGGCGGCGACCCGGTGGACTGGGCTCTAGACTGAGACCGTGCCCTTCGGCCTCGGCGTCTGGGAGCTCGTGATCCTGCTGGGCGTGCTCGCGCTGCTCTTCGGCGTGAAGGGCGTGCCCGACGTCGCGAGGCGGCTCGGCATCGGCGTGCGCGAGGTGAAGGATGCGGTCGCCGACGTCGATCCGCGCCGCATGCTCGAGGCCGGCGACCGCGAGGGGGACGCGAAGAAGCCGAAGCAGCCCGCGTCGGGCGACGTCCCCGACGCGTGAGGTCCGACGCGTGAGGCCCGGCGGGAGCGCCTCGCGGCGCGTGAGGCCCGGCGGGAGCTGCCCCTCGGGACGGCGGCTCGACGCGCAAGTGACACCGTGTCACGTGCGCCCGCGACGGTAGGCTCGGCCGGCGATGGGAGGTCGGGGCAGAGCGCTGCTCGTCGCGAACCGCGGCGAGATCGCGGTGCGCATCTTCTCGACGTGCCGGAGGCTTGGCATCCGCACCGTCGCGGTTGCCGGTCCCGGCGACGAGCGGGCGCTCCACACGCGGGTTGCCGACGAAACCGTGCCCGTCGCCTCGTACCTCGACGCCGGCGCGCTCGTCGGCGCCGCGCACGGGAGCGGCGCCGAGCTCGTCCACCCCGGGTACGGCTTCCTCGCGGAGAGCGCGGCGTTCGCCGAAGCGGTTGTCGGGGCCGGCCTCACGTGGATCGGACCGCCGCCCGAGGCTCTGCGCCGCGGCGGCGACAAGCTCGAGGCAAAACGAATCGCCGCTACGGCCGACGTGCCGACGCTCGAGACGGGGGCGCCGGCCGAGCTCGGCTTTCCCCTGCTCGTCAAGGCCGCGGGCGGCGGAGGCGGACGCGGGATGCGCGTCGTCGAGCGCGAGGAGGACCTCGAGGGCGCGCTCGAGGCAGCCGCGCGTGAGGCCGAGGCCGCGTTCGGCGACGGCACGGTGTACTGCGAGCGCTATCTCGCCCAGCCCCGTCACGTCGAGGTGCAGCTGGTGGGCGACCGGCACGGCACCGTCGTCGCGCTGGGGGAGCGCGACTGCTCGGTGCAGCGCCGCCACCAGAAGGTGGTCGAGGAGGCTCCCCCGCCAGGCCTCTCGCCCGGTCTGCGCGCACGTCTCGCGGGCCATGCCGTCGCGTTCGGCAGGGCGGTGGGCTACGAGAGCGCCGGTACCGCCGAGTTCCTCGTCGACGGTGACGACGTCTTCTTCCTCGAGCTCAACGGCCGGATCCAGGTGGAGCACCCGGTGACGGAGGCGGTGACGGGGCTCGACGTCGTCGAGCTGCAACTCCGCGTGGCGGAGGGCGAGTCGCTCGCCGGGCTGCGGCCCGCACCGGCCGGCCATGCGGTCGAGGCCCGGTTGTACGCCGAGGATCCCCGGACGTTCCTACCCCAGCCGGGGCTCGTGCGCCGTCTCCGGCTGCCGGCGGGGGTCCGGGTCGATGCAGGCGTCGAGGAAGGCGACGAGGTCGGCGGCGGCTACGACCCGATGATCGCGAAGCTGATCGCGCACGGCGCCGACCGCGCCGAGGCGCTCGACCGTCTCGCGGCCGCGCTCGGCGAGACGGTCGTCGAGGGCATGACGACGAACCTGCCGTTCCTGCGCTGGCTCGTCGCCCACCCGGCCTTCCGGGCGGCCGCCCTCTCGACCGACTTCCTGAGCAGATTCCCGCCCCTCTCGGCAGCGCCGCCCGCGCTGCCCGCCGGCCCGTGGGACGGCGGCTGGCGCCTGAACCTGCCGGGCGCCCCCTCGCTCGCGGCCCTGCAGGTCGAGGCCGCCGCCCGAACGGGCGGCGCCGCCGGCCTCGACGGACAGGTGACGGCGCCGATGCCCGGGAAGGTCATCGAGGTGCTGGTCGAGACGGGGGCGCAGGTCGAGTCGCACGAGCCGCTCGTCGTGCTCGAGGCGATGAAGATGGAGCAGGTCGTGAGCGCGCCCTACGACGCCACCGTGGGGGCGGTCGAGGTGGCCGTCGGCGAGCAGGTGACGACCGGGACCGTGCTCGTCACGCTGGAGACCCCGTGACGGTGCTCGCGAGCCACGTCGTCCGCGACGCGACCTTCGCGAGCCGCGAGGCGCGCATGGCAGAGCTCGTCGCAGAGCTTCGCGAGCGCACGGCCGCCGTCGCCCGGGGCGGCGGCGAGCGGTCGGTCGAGCGCCACCGCTCGCGCGGCAAGCTCCCGGCCCGCGACCGGATCGACCGCCTCGTCGACCCCGGCTCCGCCTTCCTCGAGCTGAATGCGCTGGCGGCCTGGGAGGTCTACGAGGGGCAGGCGCCGTCCGCAGGGATCGTGACCGGGATCGGGATCGTCGAGGGCCGCGCCTGCGTGATCGTCGCGAACGACGCGACGGTCAAGGGCGGAACGTACTTCCCGCTGACGGTGAAGAAGCACCTCCGGGCGCAGGAGGTGGCAGAGCAGAACCACCTGCCCTGCCTCTACCTGGTCGACTCGGGCGGGGCATTCCTGCCGCTCCAGGACGAGGTCTTCCCCGACCGCGAGCACTTCGGCCGGATCTTCTACAACCAGGCGCGCATGTCCGCGAAGGGCATTGCCCAGATCGCCGTCGTGATGGGCTCGTGCACCGCCGGCGGCGCGTACGTCCCGGCGATGTCGGACGAGACGATCATCGTCCGTGGCACGGGGACGATCTTCATCGGGGGGCCGCCGCTCGTGAAGGCTGCGACGGGCGAGGAGGTGACGGCCGAGGAGCTCGGCGGCGCCGATGTCCACGCCCGCCGGTCCGGCGTCGCCGACCACTACGCCACCTCGGACGAGCACGCGCTCGCGCTCGCGCGGCAGATCGTGCGACACCTCGGCGACGCGCCTCCCTGCCCGTGGCAGCTGGCCGCGCCCGAGCAGCCCGTCGTCGACCCGGGCGACCTGTACGGGCTCGTCCCGGAGGACTTCCGCCACGAGCTCGACCCGCTCGAGCTGATCGCGCGGATCGTCGACGGCAGCCGCTTCCACGAGTTCAAGGCCCTGTACGGCGACACGCTCGTCTGCGGCTTCGCCCGCATCGAGGGCTTTCCCGTCGCCATCCTCGCGAACCGGGGAATCCTCTTCGCGGAGTCCTCGCAGAAGGGCGCCCACTTCGTCGAGCTCGCCTGCAAGCGGCGTGTCCCGCTCGTCTTCCTCCAGAACATCACAGGCTTCATGGTCGGCCGCGAGTACGAGGAGGGCGGCATCGCCCGTGACGGCGCCAAGCTCGTGCTGGCGGTCGCGTGCGCGGACGTCCCGAAGTTCACGGTCGTCACCGGAGGTTCCTTCGGCGCCGGCAACTACGCGATGTGCGGACGCGCCTACGGGCCGCGCCAGCTCTGGATGTGGCCGAACGCCCGGATCTCGGTGATGGGCGGCGAGCAGGCGGCGATGGTGCTGACGATGGTGGGGGACGCCGACCCCGACGAGATCCGAGCGAAGTACGAGCACGAGGGCTCGCCGTACTACTCGACCGCGCGCCTCTGGGACGACGGGATCATCGACCCGCGCGACACGCGGCGCGTCCTGGCACTCGGTCTCGCCGCGGCGGCGAACGCGCCCGTCCCGGAGACGACCTTCGGCGTGTTCCGGATGTAACACCGGTGGACGCGCATCGCGTTCTCGAGCTGATCGACGCCGCCCGCCCGGCGCGCCCCTTCACCTTCGTGGGGATCGGGGGGCGCGGCGGATCGGGCAAGTCGACGCTCGCGGCGCTGATCCCGGACGCGCACGTCGTCGGTACGGACGAGTTCTGGGACGGCGAGGGGTTCGACCTCGCACGCCTGCGGGCCGAGGTTTTCCAACCGCTCCTCGACGGCCGGGCGGCGCGCTTCGCATCCTGGGACTGGGCGGCGGGCCACGCCCGCGGCGAGCGGACGGTCGAGCCGGCCGGGATCGTCGTCGTGGAGGGCGTCTGCGCGCTCCATCGCCTGTTCCGCGACGCGTACGACGTCCGGGTCTGGGTCGAGGCGCCGTACGAGACGCGGCTCGCCCGTGGCGTCGCGCGCGACGGCGAGGCGGCGCGGGCCACCTGGGTCGAGCGCTGGATGCCGATGGAGGACCGCTACGTCGAGCGCGACGACCCCCTCGCGTGCGCGCACGTCGTCGTCGACGGGGGCGGCTGACCTGCCGTCCGATCCGGGCGGGAGGATACGCGCGTCGTCACCCCGCAACGGAGGTTCCCGGCATGCGCGTCACCCCGTCCACCGTCCTCGCCGGCGCGGCGCTCTTCTTCGCGCTCGGCGGCTCCGCAATCGCGGTCAACGAGGCCGTCAAGCCGCAGGCGCGCTGCCAGCCCGGCGCGGTGCGTGCGTTCGTCGCCGTCAACGGCGACCCCACCAAGGGCATCGCGAACTTCCCCGACCAGTTCACGAACGCGAAGGCGCTGTTCGGGGCGCGGTTCAACTGCGCCGGCGCCGCGCCGCAGGCACGCCGTGTCGAGGTGGGTGTCTACGAGGTCCGTTTCCCCGGGAACGCGGCGCAGATCGCGACGGCGAGCTCGGCGGCGGCAGAGACGACGATCGGCTACGTCGGCCCCGGCACGTTCCGCGTCAGCCTCTGGGTCCCGGGCCGGCAGGACGCCGTCGACACGACGTTCACCGTCGCCGCCGTGTAGCGGGATCGGGACGGCGGCGCCGTCGGGCGCACGCGAGGGCCGGGAGCGGGCCTGCGTAGATGCTACGGAGACGGACTGCGCCCTTCCCGGATGCGGCGCCGGGGGGCGGTCGGCACGCTCGGGTGGACGACGTCCACCCGGGAGGTGACGAGCGATGGGCAAGCGGATCGTGATTCTCGGCGGCGGGACCGGCGGCACGATGACGGCGAACCGGCTCCGGCGCACGTTTACGGCCGAGGAGGCGGAGATCGCCGTCGTCGACCGCGACGACCGCCACGTCTACCAGCCGGGCCTGCTCTTCGTCCCGTTCGGGCTCACCGCCGCCGAGGACATCGTCCGGTCGCGACGCCGGCAACTGCGGGACGGAGTCGACTTTCATCGCACGGAGGTCGATCGCGTCGACCTCGGCGCCTCGACCGTGCAGCTCGCGAACGGCGCGACCCTTCCCTACGACGTCCTGGTCGTCGCCACCGGAAGCCGGCTCCAGCCGGAGGAGACCGAGGGCCTCACGGGGCCCGGCTGGCGCGAGAAGGTGTTCACCTTCTACACGCTCGACGGGGCCGCCGGGCTGGCCGAGGCGCTCCGCGGCTTCGACGCGGGACGCGTCGTCGTCAACTGCATCGACCTGCCCATCAAGTGCCCGGTCGCGCCGCTCGAGTTCGCATTCCTCGCCGACTGGTACTTCCACGACTGCGGCGTGCGGGACGACGTGCAGCTGACCTTCGTGACCCCGCTCGACGCCGCGTTCACCAAGCCGATCGCGGCCGAGCACCTCGCGGGGCTGTTGCAGCGAAAGAACATCGAGCTCGTGAGCGACTTCGCAACGGGCGAGGTGGACGGCAGCGGCGGCAGGCTCGTCAGCTACGACGACCGCGAGGTCTCCTTCGACCTGCTGGTCACGGTCCCGCTGCACGGCGGCGCCGAGTTCGTCGACCGCTCTCCCGGGCTCGGCGACGACCTGGGCTTCGTCCCCACCGACCTGCACACCCTGCGGTCGAAGGCGGCGCCGAACGTGTTCGCGATCGGCGACGCGACCAACGTCCCGACCTCGAAGGCGGGCTCCGTGACGCATTTCGAGGCGGACGTGCTGACCGGGAACGTCCGGCGGTTCCTCGCCGGCCAGCCGCTCGAGGCGGGCTTCGACGGGCATGCCAACTGCTTCGTGGAGACCGGCTTCCACAAGGCGCTGCTGATCGACTTCAACTACGAGGTCGAGCCGCTGCCGGGCCGGTATCCGTCGTCGCTCGGGCCCCTGCCCCTGCTCCGGGAATCGCGCCTCAACCACATGGCGAAGCTCGCCTTCCAGTCGCTCTACTGGCACCTGCTCCTGCCCGGCCGCGAGATCCCCGGGATCTCGGCACAGATGCAGATGCACGGCAAGCGCTCCCCGGCCGCGGCGGGCGCCTGACGAGAGGAGTCGAAGATGACCGAAGCCACCCTGGCCGGCACGACCGTCGACGTCGATGCCGAGGGGTTCCTCACCGACCCGGCGCAGTGGAGCGAGGAGCTCGCAGCGGCGATCGCTCGCGAGAGCGGCATCCCCGAGCTGACGCCGCGCCACTGGCAGGTCGTGAACTACATGCGCACCACCTATCTCGACACGGGGCAGGCGCCGTCGATCCGCACGCTCGGCAAGCAGTCGGGCGTGCCGATCAAGGATTCTACGCGCTCTTTCCGAAGGGCCCCGCAAAGCTCGCGGCCAAGATCGGCGGCATCCCGAAGCCCCGAGGCTGCATCTGAGGAGGAGACGATGACCATCACCGAGCACGACCTCTCCGAGCTGAACCGTTCGGCTGCGAAGCAGCCGAGGACGATCGAGAAGGTCTCGATCGTGATCTCGAAGGGCTCGCTCGAGGGCGTCTACCCCGGCCTGATCATGGCCAACGGCGCCCGCATGGAAGGGATCGAGACGAACGTCTTCTTCACCTTCTTCGGGCTGGACGCGATCACGCGCAAGCGCCAGGCGCACATCAAGGTGGCGACGGTCGGGAACCCCGGCATGCACCTGCCCACGATCCTCGGGGCGATCCCGGGCATGTCGTGGCTCGCGACGAAGATGATGGCGCGAAAGATGGAGAAGCTCGACATCCCGCCGGTGCCGGAGTTCGTCGAGCTGATCGCCGACTCGGGCGCGGGCATCTACGGCTGCCAGGCGACGGTGGACATGTTCGGCCTGCGAGGTGAGGACTTCGTCCCCCAGGTGACCGGCGTGCTGACGGTCGGCGAGTTCTACGAGCTCGCGGCGGGCGGCGAGATCGTCTTCACGTGAGACCGGGCGTGCCGTGCCGGGCCGCAGCGGCCGGCCCGGCGCGCTACGCTCGCCCGTACCATGCCGACGCTGCGTCTCGAAGGCTCGTTCGTCGCGCTGATCACGCCGTTCGACGCCGGCGGCCGGCCGGACTTCGGCGCGTTCCGTGCCCTGCTCGAGCTCCAGCGCGAGCACGGGACGAGCGCCGTCCTGATCATGGGCTCGACCGGCGAGGTGTCGATGCTCTCGCAGGCCGAGCGCGAGGAGATCGTCGTTCGCACGGCCGCGATGAAGACGAACGACATGCCGCTCTTCTACGGCTCCACCGGCAACAACACGCGCTCCACGATCGAGAACGTGCGCTTCGTGCAGGCGAACGGCGCCGACGGCGCGATCCTCGCCGCGCCGTCGTACGTCTGCGGCTCGGAGGCGGACATAGAGGCGTACTTCCTCGAGGTAGCGGAGGCGGTCGAGCTGCCGCTCGGGATCTACAACAACCCGCCGCGCGTGAAGACCGACCTCGGCGCCGACGCGCTGCTGCGGCTCTTTCGCCACCCGAACGTGGTCGTCCACAAGGAGTCGACGGCCCGCGTCGGCCAGGTCGCGCAGGTCCTGCGCGCCCGGCCCGACGTGGCTGTCATGTGCTGCGACTCCCCGAACCTCGGCCTCGTCGTCCCCACGATGAGCCTCGGCGGAGACGGCACGGCCAACATGACCGGCAACATCGCGCCCGCCGAGCTCGCAGCGATCTCGCGCCCGTGGACGGAGCCCGACGTGTCCGTGAGCTTCCGGGAGGGCTACCTCGAGCTCCTCCCGCTCCTGCACTTCACCTACTCGGCGATCAACCCGGTGGCGCTCAAGTCGCTGATGCGGGCGGTAGGCCTGCCCGCCGGCGAGCTGCGCAGGCCGCTCCGCCCGCTCGAGGGAGAGGCGCTCCGAAATGGCCTGCGCGTCGTGCGCGAGCTCGAGCTCGACCGGAAGTACGGTTGGAGCTCGCCCGCGCTCCGGGCTGCCTAGGATCGGTCAAGCGGCCGCCGCGGTCTCCTTCGCGAGGAGCTCGTCGAAGAACCTCCCGATCGTCGCCGCCGGGTAGGCACCGACGAAGCCGTTGACGACCTCGCCGTCGCGGAACACCGCGACCGTGGGGATGCTCTGGATGCCGTACCGCGCCGCGAGCTCCTGCTCGGCGTCGACGTCGACCTTGACGAGATCGAGCTTGCCCTCTCGCTTGCCGGCCTCCTCCTCGATCGCAGGCCCGAGGGTCCGGCACGGCCCGCACCAGGCCGCCCAGAAGTCGACGACGACCGGGCGCTCGTGCGAGCGCTGGATGACGTCCTGCTCGAACGTCTCGATGGTGGTGTCCATGGCTATCTCTACTCCTTCGTGTGTCTCGTTGTGGACGTGGTCTCAGGCGGGCGCCGCGACCGCGATGTCGATCTCCGTGTGGAGCGGCAGGTCGAGCGAGACGGCGACGAGGCACCCTCGCTCCGCTTCCTCGACGAGCTCGCGCGCCCGCTCCTCGAAGCCCGAGTCGGTCGCGAGCCGGACGCGCTGCTCGACGCGGACGAAGCCGAAATGGCCGTCCTCCCGCTTGCCCACGACGCCGTTGCCGGACACCTCGAGCGAGCGGAGCGGAACCCCTGCCCGCTCGGCGAGCCCGGTGATCGTCACCGTTAGGCACGACGCGGCGGCGGCGGTGAAGAAGTCCTCCGGGCTCCAGAGGCCCGGGTCGGTACCGCGGAACTCGGGCGGCGGGGCGATCGCGATCGCCTGCTTGCCCTCGACGCGGGCGGACGTGCGCCGTCCGCCCTCCCAGGTGACCGACGCAGGGAAATGGAACTCACGCGGCATTGCTCTCTCCGTTCTGTCGTCCCCGGCCGACGCTCACGCCTGCTCGGCAAGCGTCGCGTACCGGCGACGCAGAGAGGCGCAGACGATCTCGCAGAGCTCCGGAATCACCGGGTCCGAGACGTGGTAGAAGATGGTCGTCCCGACGCGCCGCCTGGCAACCAGGCCGGCGCGCTCGAGCTGGTGGAGGTGCTTCGACGTGTTCGACAGGCCGACGCCGGCCCGTTCGGCGATCTCGCCGACCGAGATCTCGTCCGAGATGTCGAGCTCGTTCAGGAGGCGAAGTCGAGTGGGGTCGGACAGAAGGCGGAAGCGCTCCGCCGCCTCGTCGAGCATCGCCGTCGGCACACCTGGCATGCCGGCATGCTAGCATCTATTTTACTCATTGGTCAAATATTCAAGAAGGAGGATCTGCCGTGGTCACGGCATCCGATCGCACCTACACGCTCCACGGCACGACGACGTTGCCCTTCGCCGACGCGGTCGCGAGGGTGCGCGAGACCCTGAAGGACGAGGGGTTCGGCGTCCTCAGCGAGATCGACGTCCAGGCGACGCTGCGCGAGAAGCTCGGGGAGGAGCTGGAGCCGTACCTCATTCTCGGCGCGTGCAACCCGCCCTACGCGCACCGCGCCCTCCAGCTCGAGCCGGAGCTCGGCACGCTCCTGCCCTGCAACGTCGTCGTCTACGAGCACGGTGGCGAGACCCACGTGTCCGCCGTCGATCCCGTCGCGATGCTCGGCATCGTCGGCAACAAGGAGCTCGACCCCGTCGCGGCGGAGATCCGGGCCCGCCTGGAGCGGGCGGTCGCGAAGCTCTGGGAGGCGTAGCCGGCGCGGTACCCTCGTCGTGTGCCCGGGATGCACGTCACCGTACGGCTCTCCGGCCCGCTTGCGGCGCGACTCGGAAACCGGATCGCGGTGGAGCTCGAGCCCGGCGCTTGCGTCGCCGACCTGCTCGCCGTGCTCACGCTCGACGGCGAAGCGGATGGGCGGGCCGCCGACGTCGTCGCGGTCGTCGCCGGCGGGACGATCGTGTCGCGGGAGCACGCGCTCGCCGCCGGCGACGAGATCGACGTGCTCGTGCCGGTCGCGGGCGGGTGACGCCCACGACCGGCACACATGCCCTCAGGCGGGGATGCCGTAGTGCGAGCGGACGAGCTGCTCGAGCCCGCGCCTCGCGAGCCGTGACGCGGGAGCGAGGAACGTCACCTGCACCACGCCGGGCGCGCGGCCGATCTCGATCGCGCCCGTGATCGTCGCCCGGTTCTTGACCTCGGGCACCGAGATCTCGAGCAGCGCCGCGGCGCGAGTGAGGCCGTTCTCGACGGCACTCGTCGGGTCCGGCCCGCTCCCCACGACCGAGATCGGGAGCGCATCCTCGAGCTCGACGCCGCAGCTTGCCGCAACCTCGGCGGCACGCTGACGCTCCGAGGCGGAGAGCGGCCGCGCGAGCAGCGGCAGGTCGTCCGCCACCGGTAGGACGATCGGGCCGTCGAGCTCGAGGCCCTTGATCACCTCGACCTGCAGCGTGACGGTGCCCGACACGTCGCACGTGTGTCCGGCGATCTCGCCGTCGCCCTGCATCGCGTGCATGTCGCCCATGTAGATCCCGCCTCCGGAGACCTTCACCGGCGCGATCACGACCGCCCCGGCCCGGACGGCATCGATGTCCATGTGCCCGTCGGTGCGCTCGGAGAGCTCCTCCGCGGTGACGGCCCGCGCATGGGGCGCGCCGAGCAGGAACGCCCCGAAGTCACCCGCGTTGTGGGAGTCGGGCAGGTCGACGCCCGGGGTCGTGCCGAGCTGCCCCATGAACGGCCGCAGCCGTGTCGCGACCCCGACGAGGTCGTGCGGGGCGAAGAGCAGGATCGGGTTCTGGATCGAGTGCTCCGGCAGAGCGGCGGTGGCGTACGCGTCCTGTGCGAACGCCTCGGCCTGCTCCCGGCCCACCGTGACCCCGACTCCCCAGTCGTCGTCGAACGCGATCGTGTAGCCGTTCGTGAAGGCGAACGGCGCAGCGGGCTCGCCACAGGCGGCGCAGCGCACCGAGTCCGGGCCGATCCCTCCACCACCGTCGGCTCGTCCTCGGCGCCGCACGAGGCGCAGACCTTGGCGCAGTAGGGATCGCCGTTGAAGCGTCCTTCGACGAAGCGGTCGTTGCCCGACGCCGTGGCGGCGGACGTGACCGAGATGTCGCGAATGTGAATCGCGACCGCATCTCCGATCTCGGCTCCCGCGACGGCGACGGGGAGGGTCACCTCGTGCCCGCCCTTGATCGCCGGTGTGATCATCGGCCCCCAGCACCCGGGAGCCGTGTTGGCGACGATGTGCCCGCCGTCCCGCACCGGACCTAGCTGCTCGGTGCTCGGGCCGATGATGCCGTCGCAGAACCGGTCGACGAACACCGTCTCGGCACCCTGCCGCGTGCGCGTCCTCTCCTCGACAGCCATGACGTGGCCTCCTCGATCGACAGGTACGGACCGCTGCCCACGACGGTAGCACCGGTGCGCGCGGCCGGCCGGAAACCGCGCGTCAGCCGTGCTCGTCCCGGCGGATAGCCTTTCGCCGCCGCAGCGCGCCGACCGCACGCTCGATGAACGCTGTCGGCTCCTCGCCCGGAGCGCGCGCCGTGCTGCCGACCGACGCTCCACGGTAGAGGTGCCGGAGCGCCCGCGGCATGCGGAGCTCCACGAGGTGGCGCTCGAGCTCGACGGCGCGGACGCCGGCCTCGTCCTCCCCGAGCCCCGGGCAGCACACGATGAACTCGTCGCCGCCGGAGCCGTGCAGCCGCGCCACGAGATCGTCCTCTCTCGTCGCCCCGCGGATGCCCGCCGCGACGTTCCTGATCAGCTCGTCCCCCGCCTGGTGGCCGAGGATGTTGTTCACCGCGCGCAGACCGTCGAAGTCGACGAGGAGCACGGCCAGCGGCGTCTCCTTGCCGAGCTCTTCGAGCCACCGCAGCAGCGCCCTCCGGTTCGGGAGCCCCGTCGTCTCGTCACGCAGGGCCTGCTCCGACAGCTCGGCGATCTGGTCGAGCGCGTCCTCGAGCGTCCGGCGCGCACTGATGCTCGGACCGAGCAACCGCCCCGCCTGGGCGACGAGCACGCGCTCGTGTCGTCCGAACCGCCACCCGCGCCGGAGCGCGCAGACCGCACCGGCGAGCGCGTCGGGCGCACCGAGCGGCGCCGCGACCGCCTCCCACTGCTCGTCGTGGCTCTCGACGAAGCGACCCACCGCGGCCGCCTCGGCGGCGGCGCGCGAGGCTACCTCGACGGCACCGGCCGCAGCGAGATCCGGCGCGAACGCCACCTCGCCGGCGACGAGGACGAGGCCGAGGTCGGCCGCCGCGAGCTGGCGCATCGCGCCGGCGACGGCGTCGAGCAGCTCGACCTCGGGCGCACGGTCGAGAACGCCGGCGACGAGGTCGGCTAGCTTGCCGAAGCCGGCTTCCCGCCGGTAGAGCTTGCCGAGCATCACGCGCTCGTCGACCGTGCCGAAGACCGAGCGCGGGTCGTCTTCCGGCCGCCAGAGAGCGCCCGCGGCCGTGGCGCTCACCTCGACGGACTGCCCGAGCGCCACGTCGAAGGGCGTGGCGAGCGCCTCGCCGACCCTCGTCACGATCCATTCGAGCGCGACCGGGTCGTCGAGCCCGGGTATCAGCATCACGAACTCGTCGCCCCCGATGGCCGCCGCAAACCCGGACGGCACGACCTGTGACAACCGGCTCGCCACACCGCGGAGCAGGCGGTCGCCCGCCTCGTGGCCGTGCCGCTGGTTGACGTCCTTCATGCCGTCGACGTCGACGAGCACGACGCCGCAGGCGCTTGGCTGAGCCCGGAGCCGGGCCTCGAGCTCGGTGAGCCCGAGTGAGGTCGGCAGCGCACGCAGGTGCGCAGACGTCGTCGAGGACCGGTTCGGCCCCGCCGCGCCACGGAAACGTCGCCTCTCCCCCAAGGTCGTCCTGATCGTCGTGCGAGCGCCTCGACGGGTCGTCCCCCGTCCGAGTGATCGAACAGAAGTCAAGACGACGGCGATCCGGCGACCGCCGTGCGTCTCACTGCGCGTCGGCTTCCGCATCCCTGAGGTACTGGTGGACGAAGGCGATGGCCATGCTCCCTTCGCCGACCGCGGCCGCGACGCGCTTCACCGGGGCGTAGCGGACGTCGCCGCAGGCGAAGACCCCCGGGACGCTCGTCTCGAGCAGGTACGGGTCCCGCCCGAGCGGCCACCGGCCCGCGTTGCGCACGTCCGCCCCGGTGAGCACGAAGCCCCGCTCGTCGAGCGCGATCTCGGGCGGCAGCCAGGCGGTCTCCGCGTCGGCGCCGATGAAGACGTAGAGCCCCCGGACACGAGCCGGCTCGTCTCTCCGGTGTCGACGTCGCGAACGTCGATCGCCTCGAGCGACGCATTCCCGTGCGCCGCGGCCAGCTCCGTCCGGGCCCGCACCGCGATGTTCGCGCGGGAGCCGAGCTGGTCGATCAGGTAGCGGGACATGCTCTTCTCGAGCCCGCCGCCGCGGCAGAGAATGGTCACGCTCCCCGCATGGGTCGAGAAGAACATCGCCGCCTGCCCGGCGGAGTTGCCGGCGCCGACGATGTGGACGTCGAGGCCGTGCGTGTTCGCCGCCTCGCTGCGCGCGGCGCCGTAGAAGATCCCCTTGCCGGCCAGCCGGTCGAACCCGGGGATCTCGAGCCGACGCCAAGCGACGCCGCAGGCGAGGACGATCGTCCGGGCGCGGAGGACGTCGCCGCCGTCCAAGTGCACGTGCCGAGCGGCGGCGTCGATCCGCGTGATCGTGCGGGTGACCAGGATCTCCGCCCCGAGCCGCCGCGCCTGGTTCAGCGCCCGGCTCGAGAGCTCGTCGCCGGAGACACCGGAGGGAAAGCCGAGGTAGTTCTCGATCCGTGAGGACGTGCCGGCCTGGCCGCCGGGCGCCTCCCGCTCCACGGCGACGACGCGAAGGCCCTCGGAGGCGCCGTAGACGGCGGCGGCGAGCCCGGCGGGGCCCGCGCCGACGATGACGACGTCGTACTCGGCGAAGTCCGCCTCGGTCGAGAGGTCGAGAAGCTCGGCGATCCGCCGCGCCTGCGGCCGGACGACGGTCTTCCCGTCGACGACGCGCAGTGCCGGGTAGTCACCCTCGGCCGGAAGCGCGCCCCACCACTGCTCCGCGTCTTCCGGGACGTCCGGCTGGAGCCATCTGTAGACGATCTGGTTTCGGTCGAGGAAGCGGCGCAGCTCGGTGCACGCCGCGTCCCAACGGTGGCCGAGCACGATCGCGCGCGGGCGCGGGGGCTTCGCGGCGAGCCCCTGGAGCCCGCCCGGGCCACTCATCCGGTGGGCGGCGAGCCGCCCCACCTCGAGCGCGACGTCGGGGGCCACGGACGCGACTGCGTGGTAGTCGCGCGGCTCGAGCCGCAGCACACGCGACTCCTCGGCCGCCCGGAAGCCGACCGGGAAGACGGTGCCGAGCGTGATGGGCACCTCGCCGAAGACGTCCCCCGGGGCCCGTTCTCCGACGACGGTCTCGATCCCGTCTTCGCTCTTCACCGCCTCGATTCGCCCCCGAGCAGCGCGAAGAGCGCGCGCTCGTCGCCCGGGTTGGCCGCGTACTCGCCCGGCGCGAGCGTGATGTCGGCCGCGGCGCGCGAGAGGCGCTCACGGTCGGCGGCGTCGAGCTCCGCGAAGATGGTGATCCCCGCGATCTCCGCGGCGGTTACCACGCGGCTCGGCCTCTCATGGGCGACACGCTAGTCGGCGGGCCGCGGTCGACGCACACCCCGGGCTCAGCGCGAGCTCGCCCGGGGGAGCTCCCGGTCTGGCTCGCCGACCGCTGTCAGCGCGTCCCAGCGCTCGTCCACGTGCGCCTGGATCGCGTCGATCTCCTCGCGAGAGAGGTGGGAGAACCGCCCCTGCACGCCCAGGTAGTCGCGCACGGGAACGGGACGCTTGGGCCGGTAGGTGATCCGCCAGGCGCCGTGATCGCACTCCCAGAGCGGGAACACGTGCGACTCGACGGCGAGCCGGACGATCTCCGCGGACTCGCCCGTCGGGTACTTCCACCCCGGCGGGCACGCACCCAGCGCGTGGAGGAAGCGGAAGCCCGGGATCCCGGCCGCCCGCGTGACCTTCGCCCTGAAGTCCTTGAGCATCGGCACCGAGCCCGCGGCGAGCGTCGCCACGTAGGGGATCCCGTGCGCCGCCATGATCCGCGCGATCTCCTTCTTCTGTCCCGACCGCGGTGCAGCGGCGGGCGTCGTTGTCGTCCAAGCCCCCTCCGGCGTCCCGCCGGACTTCTGGACGCCCGTGTTCATGTACGCCTCGTTGTCGTTCAGCACGTAGACGACGTCGTCGTTCCGCTCTGCGGCCGCGGAGACCCCGGTGAAGCCGATGTCGCAGGTCGATCCGTCGCCTCCCCAGACCACGACCTGCGTGTCGGTGCGACCCACGAGTCGCAGGGCGGACTTGATCGCCGCAGCCTCGACCGCGGCGGAGGCGAAGGGCGTGAGGTGCACCGTGACGCCGAACGCGTTCACGGGCCACACGCCCGCGATGATCGTCCAGCACGAGGCGGGGATCACGAGCACGATCCGCGAGTCGGGCCGCGCCGCCGCGAGCCCGTCGAGCACGTGCCGGACGTTGATCGCCGGGCCGCAGCCGGCGCAGGCCGCGTGGCCCGGGTGCAGGAGCCGTTCCTCCGTGACGATCTCGTCGACCCACCGGGCCATCAGCGCACCTCCTCCGGCACGATCACCGGGTCGTGGCCCGGGATCCGCCCGGCGTTCGCGCGCGTGTGCTCGAGCGCCCAGCGCAGGGTCACAGGGGTGACCTCCGTGCCGCCGACCCCGCAGACGTAGTCGGTCGTGACGGTTCCCGGGCCGAGGTCGAGCGACCGCACGTCGGCGCCGAGCGGGCCGAGGGAGCCGAACGCCGCGGCACGGTCGACGACGGACACGTACGAGCGGCCGGCGAGGGCTGCGGCGAGCTCGCCGGCGGGGAACGGGCGGTAGGCGTGCACGCGCACGAGCAGCAGGTCGTCGTCCCCGGGCAGGAGCTCGAGCGCCGAGTCGCCGATCGTCCCCATCGTGACCAGGGCCGACCTGGCGTCCGGGGCGCCTGCGATGTCGAGCGCGCCGACCTTGCGGCGGCCGAAGCGCACGCCGAACTCCGCGGCGACGCTCTCGACGACGCCGCGCGCCTCGTCCATCGCCTCGGCGACCCTCCGCTGGAACTGCGAGTATTCGACGGGTTGCGGTAGCGCCGAGTACGTGCGCGGCCGATCGGGGTCGAGCACCCAGTCGTCCGGCGGGCGGAAGGACGGCAGGAACTCGTCGACGTCCTTCTGCTCCGGCACGTAGACGACCTCCGCGGTGTGCGAGAGGAGGAAGCCCTCGGCGGACACCATCACCGGCAGCATCACCGTCTCGGCGATCCGGTAGGCGCAGAGGACGCTGTCGAGCACCTCCTGCACGGACGCGCAGTAGAGCTGGATCCACCCCGTGTCGCGCTGGCTCAGGCTGTCCGAGAGGTCCGGCTCGAGGCTCCAGGGCGCGAGGATCGACCGGTTGACGTTGACCATGACGACGGGCACGCGCTCGCGCGAGGCGCGGTGGAGCTGCTCGTGCGCGTACAGCAGGCCCTGCGAGGATGTGGCGGTGAACGTCCGCACGCCGACGCGCGACGCCGCGATCACGTAGCCGAGCATCGCGTGCTCGCTCTCGACGTTCGCGAACACGACGTCGTCGCGTCCCGCCGTGAGGTCGGCGAGCCGCTCGACGACGATCGTCTGCGGCGTGATCGGGTAGCAGCCGACCGCCTGCGTCCGCGCGAGCGCCACCGCGTGCGCGGCAGCCTCGTCGCCCGTCAGCACGGTGCGACCGCGCAGCATCGTCCCGCTCACGCTGCCGCCTCCTCCATCCTGATCGCCCGCGGACGGGGCAGACGGCCTCGCAGATGCCGCAGCCCTTGCAGTAGAGATAGTCGATCGCCATGGCGCCGTCGGTTCGGGTGATCGCGCCGTCCGGGCAGAACAGCGCGCACAGCGCGCACGAGGTGCACGCGTCGGTGAGAACGGGGCGGTCGAGCGACCAGGAGCCCGTGTGGATGCCGAACGAGTCGGTCGTGCTCACCGGGAACACCGGCAGCGGTCGCGGCGCCGCCGTCGCGGCTGCGACCGTCGCCGCGAGCTCGAGCGGCACGTCGCCTCCGCGCGTGCGCTGCCTCGTGCACCGCTCGTACCCCTCCCGCGCAGCGGCGACGTTCGCTCCCGCGGCGGAGCCCATCCGCGCGGCGATCGCAGCCTCGAGGAAACGGAGCCCGTCCGACAGGAGCAGCCTGACGCACGCGCCGAGGAGGGCGACGTTCCCCATCGGCCTCCCCTCCGCCGAGAGAACGCCGAGGTCGCGGGCGATCCGCGAAGCCGGGACGCGCGCGATCTCGAACGGCCCCGTATGCGGGTACCGGCTCTCCCGGTTCAGGACGACCAGGCCGCCCGGTCGGACGGCTCGGAGCACGTCCTCGGAGGGGGGCGACGGCGAGACGGAGACGAGGACGTCGCACTCGCGCACCTTGTAGCGGCGGTGGATCGGGGCGTCGTCCCAGCGCAGGAATGCCGAGATCGGCGCGCCGCGCCGCTCGGCCTTGAACTCCGGGAAGCTCTGCGCCCACAGCCCCGCGCGCACGAACGCGTCCGCCAGGAGTTGCGACGCGACCACAACTCCTTCGCCGCCCCGTCCGACGATCAGCATCTCCTGCACCCGACCGCTCCCTTCTCCGGGCACCATCGAGCGTCCCCATCGTCTCGACGGCCGGGCGGCGCGGCATCCGGGGTTCCCCCGACTCCCGGTGCGGCGAAGCCGCGGATCACCGCACCGCGATCACGTCGACGAGCCTCACGGCGATCACGTACCGGCTTCGCCGAGCAGGACGGAGATGGAGGCGGCGGGAATCGAACCCGCGCAAGGTTCCCTCGCCGGTCTCGACGTTCATGCCTCTGCCTCCACCTTCGGGAAGAGAGCGCGGCCCTTCTGCACGTCGAGGTCGGCAAGCGCGGCGCTGATCCTTTGCGCCGCAAGGGGCAGGAACGGATCGAGTTCGGAGGCGATGTGCGAGCAGGCGTCGATCAACACCCCGAGCACCGAGTCGAGCCGGGCAGCCGCCGTGCCATCGCCCGATCGTGCAGCCCTCGCAAGTTCCCACGGTCGCGTCGCTGAGGCGAATCGGTTTGCTTCTACGACAACCTCCCATAGTGCGTTCGCCGCACTGCGAAGGTCGAAGGCGGCGAGAGCCGCATCGATTGCCGACGGTAGTTCGGCGCACGAGGTTGCGAGACCAACAGCTTCGGCAACTGTTTCGCCGCGCCTCGACGCTTCGACTGTGCAGTTGCGACTGACGAGTGCGATCGTGCGGTTGATCAGGTTGCCGAGACCGTCGGCGAGTTCGTTCGCGCGCGCGGCGATCAGGTCGGGGCGGAAGTCGGCGTCGCCGGCTCGGGGCACGTCGCGGAGGAACCACCAGCGGAGCGCGTCCGGCCCGTAGCGCTCGATCGCCTCCGATGGGTCGATCGCAGTGCCGAGCGACTTCGAGAGCTTCTGTCCGTCAACCGTGAGGTAGTCGTGAACGAAGATGGTCGTCGGCAGCGGCTGACCGGCGGAGATGAGGATCGCGGGCCAGTAGATCGCGTGGAAGCGGATGATGCCCTTGCCGATCACGTGCAGACGGTCATCGCTCTCTCTCCACCAGTCGTTGTAAGCGGCTGCGTCCTCGGCGAAGTCGAGCGCCGTGATGTAGTTGGCGAGCGCGTCGAACCAGACGTAGATCACCTGCGACGGGTCACCGGGCACAGGGATGCCCCAGCCACGTGTGCGCTCCTGCGCGCGTGAGACGCTGAAGTCGCTCAGCCCGCCGCGGATAAAGGCGAGCACCTCGTTGCGTCGGTGTTCGGGCGCGATCTGCAAGCGTCCGCTCTCGATCAGATCGAGAAGCGCGTCCTGGTAGCGCGAGAGGCGAAAGAACCAGTTGCGCTCGACGATCCGCTCCGGGGCTTCGTTGTGCTCAGGGCAGAGGCCGTCGTTCAGGTCGCCAGGAAAGACGAACGCCTCACAGCCCGAGCAGTAGAGACCCTCATAGTCACGCTGATAGAGATCGCCTGCCTCGGCACACGCAGCCCAGAGCCGTTCCACACCGGGCCGGTGTCGCGGGTCGATGCTCGTGCGGATGAAGTCGTCGTTTGACAACTGCAGCGGCTCAGCGAGATCGGAGAACCGCTGCGCCTTGTCTGCGACGAACTCCGCGACCGAAAGCCCTGCGGCGAGCGCAGCATCGACGTTCTTGAGTGCGTTGTCGTCGGTGCCGGTGAGAAAGCGCACGTCGTCACCGCGCCGCCTCCGATGCCGCGCGAGCACGTCCGCCTGAACGAACTCCAGCGCGTGGCCGAGATGTGGGTCGCCATTCACGTAGGGAATGGCAGTCGTGATGTAGAAGCGTCGCTTGGTGCTCATCGGGTTCTCCTTTCTGGCCCCGCAGGGCCAGCCAACCGATGAGATTCTGGCCCCGCTACTTCTGGGGCCCGTTGAGCGACGGTGGAACTAGCGCACGCCGACAGGCCCTGGCACCAGGGCCATCATCAGAGCCTGATGTGTGCGCTCGAACATAGTCGGAACATAGCGCAACTTCAGTGCGCAACCACCCTTCTCGTCTAGCGATCCGGGGGAGCTAACCGGATACCCCGTTCTGCCGAATGCTCGCCCCGCGGCGTCGTCGTCGCCGCCGCACGTGGCCGCGTCGGCGCCGACGCGACACTCCTGACAGCTGCTGGTTGTCGCTCTGGTGGGCGTCGGATCCCGCCCGGTTCGGGGATGACCTCACACCCGGCTTGGGTCGCTTCCTCGGCGCGGCTTCGCGGCAATGATCTCGGCAATCCGGGCGTCCAGCCACGCGCCGGCATCGGGACGTGGTGGCACGAATAGGTAGTTCACGTAACCGTGCGCGTACGGCGGAACATGAGCCTCCCAGAAGTCATCGTCGAGGTCGCCGACCAGTTGGAGGAAGACTTCCTCGATCTCACCGGGTCTGAGATACCGGTCGCGGTCGGTTGCTTCGTCCGCATAGACGAGGCGTGTCCCGACAGTGAGCTTCATGAGATCGTCCTCCAGCGCGAGCCTTATCACGCCGGCCGCGCGCCACTCGAGAGGCTCGCCGACGTTCAGGTCGCTTTGGCGGTCGTCGAAGAACTCGGCGGCGCCGTGGATGAATCGGAGCCACTCGAGCGCGTCTTCGTCGACGAACTCCTCCCAGGCGGCAGTAGGACCGCCCGATGTGGCGTATGTCGGATCGAGCTTCGGGTAGAGCCTGTCCCGAGCGGAATCGGCGTCGACGAGAGCGTGACCGAGCTCGTATCCGCCGTCGTGCTCGTCGGCGAAGCACAGAAGCCAGAGAACGTCGCGGTCGCGATCGCGCCAAACGACGCCGCGGCCGTCGCCGTGGTGCCACGTCCATGTATCCGCACGCGTCCGACCAGCCCAGGCGTCCGTTAGCGGCGAACTCGAGTATTGCTCCTCGAGCAACCGAGCCAGGCCCGGCCTCACCCGGACCGCCCGCGGGACGTCCTCGTCGCGGCAGCGCTGGGTTAGCCAGCGCGCGATCAAGCAGGAACGGCTGCCTCCGCCACGGCCTGCTCTCGGCGCGCGGCAGCACGCTCGCGCAGGCCGGCCTTGATCTCGTCCTCGCTGGGAGCATGAGCTCCCTCCGCGATCGCGCGCACCATGGCGTCACGGAGCCGGGCGACGAGCTCTCCGGCGTCCTCGATCCGGACGTCGACGTCGTCCCGCGAGAGGCCGAGAGTCTTCCGGTACGCGAGGACACGCCCGTGGACGAATGACTCGAGAGCGTGCTCCACGAGCTCACCCTCGGACAGGCCTTCGAACGCGGCAAGGAGCTTCAGGAGCTCCTGGTGCTCCTCGGCGAAACGGATGCTCTTCGTAGTCCGAGCCATGGCTATCTCCATTCCACGGAGCGTTTACATGTAAACACGTAAGCAGAATAGCTGTCGGCAGCCCGCCCGTCAACCCTGAAGACGAGCTGCTCGCGTCAGCGGAAACTGCGTAACGGCCGCTGACGTGAGCAGAGCGTAAGGCGCCCGCCGGATGGCTCAAATCGGCGGCGACCTTGCTCCCCAAGGGCTCCGGCAGGCCCAGGGCGAACCAGGCGGGACGCAGATGCATCCCTCGGATGCTCGGGCTCGCACACCGACGCTTTCAGAGCGATCGGAACAGTTCGAGGTGAAGCCTCGAATCGTTCCGCTCGCAGGTCCTCGGAACCACCGTACGTCTCGCTTTTCAGCACTCTCGCAGAAGTGCATCTGTGTCTCGCCGTCCATGTTGTCTAGGGAGGCGGCTGAACGTCAGAGCTCGATACCCATCCCGAGCTCGTGTTCGAGCTCGATGAGGTGGCGGAGCTGGCGGAGCTTCTCAGCGTGCTCCTCGCGGCCAAGTGCGGAGAGCATCCGTGCGAGGTCGCCCTTCGACGCGACCGCCGGTCGTAGCCCTTTGCCGATGGGCTCACGGACCGCCGCTCGTCGCAGATCGTCGTAGCCGCGTGTGCCGGCCGGTACAGGGATCACCTGGAGCTCGCCGTGCGGAGTCATCACGGTGGTTGGCTGTTCCGCGTCGAGATCCGTCTCCCCCACGCCCAACTCGTCGAGCGCGTCGGCGAGACGCCGGAGGTTCTCGGGCTTTGTCGACGGCGTGATGTCGACGCCTCTCGTGACCTCGTCGGCACCCTCGATCACTCGGGCAAGGCCGCCGATCACGATGAACGCCACGTGGTGTCGGTCGAGGACGCCGAGGAGGGCCCGCGGGTCGAACGGCTTCGACAAGCGGTCCGGGCTCACTTCCGAGAGGCCTTCAGGAACTCCTGGAAGCGCTCCTGCGGCGACAGGCGGAGCTTGCGACGGAGAACCTTCTCCCCCGCCTCGTCCACATCAGCGGGGCCGATGGAGACATTGAGTTCGAAGCCGCACGCGCGCACGAGCTGGCGCAATGTCTCGAAGCTCGGGTCGACAGCCCCGCGTTCCCACCGCGCGATCTGAGCGCGGTCCTTCCCGACTCGAGCGCCGAGTTCGCCCTGCGAGAGCCCGGCGAGGAGCCGCGCCTCCCTGATCATCAGTCCACTCGTCATGACGGGTCGATTCTACCTCTCGGGCCGATTTCCTCTTTAGGAACATTTTTGTTACTCTCGGCATCCATGCCTCAGCCAGGCCTCGCCCAGCTCAGCCTCGAGCTGCCGGCGACGGAGCCGGTCGAGGCACCGCCGCGCCCGCCGCTTCATCGCGCGACCCCGCTGGCGCCGAGACCGCTCTGCTTGACGCTCGGCGAGGCTGCCCGGATCATGCGTGAGGCCGTGAAGGACAAGTCCTACCGGTCGACGCCGGTCGGTCTCGAGGTCGCCCACTTCATCCGCTGGTTCCGGAACGAGTACGGGGCGACCGCGGAGACGCTGCGCGACTACGAGGCGATCCTGTCCAAGCTGGCGCTCGACCACGCCGATCTCGAGCTCACGGACTTCGAGCCGCCGGCAGGCACCACTCGCCTCCGCGAGTTCATCGACGAGCGCTGGGGCGAAGCCGCACCGCGGACGCGTAAGAAGGTGCGCGCGGTTCTCATGTCCTTCTTCCGCTGGGCGCAGGGCGAGTTCAAGCTCCAGGGCAACCCCGTCGTCCCGATCCGGAGCCCGCGGCTCCGCGACATCGAGCGTCCGCTCTTCGATCGCGACGTCGTCGACCGGCTCATGGCGGCGCAGCTCGAGCTCCGCGATCGCGTCGCGCTCAAGCTTCTCTTCCTGATCGGTATCCGCAAGGGGTCACTCGCCCAGCTCCGCCTCAAGGACTTCGATCTCGGCCGGCGCCGCGTGCGCGTCCACTCCAAGGGAGGCAAGATCAGGAACCTGCCGCTGCCGACGGAAGAGCTGCGGCAGGAGCTCGAGCTGCTCATCCTCGGACGGGATCCGAATGAGTACCTGCTCTTTCCGGAGGTCAAAGCGCCGCGCTGGCAGAAGGGGCAAGTCTCCGGCGAGGACAAGGCGGAGATCGCCGTCGTGCACGCGAACCGCCTCAAGCCCCTGAGCTCGACCGCCCTCCATCGCTGGTGGTACCGCTGCCTCCAGCGCGCCGGCGTCGTCGAGCCCGGGCAGACCAAGGGGATGAAGATGCACGCCGCCCGCTACACGGCCGGCACGGAGTTCTACCTCGCGACGGGAGACATCCGAGCCACACAGCAGCTGCTCGGCCACGAGGACATCGGAACGACGGCCAACATCTACGTCCAGCCGAACGAGGCGAGCCTCGAGCGCAAGCTCGCCGAGATCTACGAGGCGGGCGATGCGGACAACGATTCCGCCCGCCCCCGCTGAATCGCAATCGTTCCCCTCGCCAAATCGCGATTAGCAGGGAGAATGGAGGCGGCGGGAATCGAACCCGCGTCCGCAGTCGTACCGACCGAACGTCTACGAGCGTAGTCCGCGCTTTCGTCTCGCCCGACGGCCGGGGGCGAACACCCTACCGGCGGGCCAGCCTATCCTTTGGGTGTCGAGCCTCCGGCGATTGGCGCTCCTTCGGCTCCGAGCCCGATCGTTGGCGCCCCGACCCCCGGCCTCGGGCCGAACCGGGATGGGACGTCGCCAGACCTAGTTTCGACTAGGCGGCGAGTGCGAGATCGTTCTTCGCACTTGCGTTTGGTGCCGGTTGTTTTACGAGGCCGACCGGCGACCTCGGCTCGCTGCTCGACCGGAGAACCGACCACGTCGAGACCTGGTCGCCCCCGTATGTTGTCCTCACAGTATAGCGGGAGGTGGAAGGCGAGCAGGTACTCGCTCAGGCGGCAGGGGCATCGCCGGCTGGAGGCGGCTCGGCGTCATGGCCTCGCGTGCCCCAGCGGTGGCGCACGCGAAGCAGCGCGACGAGCATCACGAAGAGCGCGATCGCGAAGCCGACCCAGGCCCAGCGGGTCTGGAACTCGTTGTCCTCGATCAGCTTCACGAGCGTGCAGACGGCAAGGCCGACGCCGAGGATCGCGGTGATCGTCGCGGTCGGCCAGCCGCGCATCGAGAGCCGCGGCCAGAGCACGGGCAGGAGCTCCCAGACGAGAATCGCGAGCGCGAAGGCGGCGGCATAGAGCCCGAAGTCGGACCCCTCGAAGCCGGTCGTCCAGCCGCACTTCCGCGACCCCACGTCCGCCGTCGCGACGCACACGCGCGTCCACGGCCCGAGCATCGAGAGAAGGAAGGCAAGAGCGCCCAGGACGACGAGCTTGGAGCCGAGCGGACGGTGCCAGAAGCGTCGCACGGACAGGAGTCTACGGTCGCGCACGGAGCGCAGCCGTCCCGCATTGGCGGTTGAGGACTCCCGCCGATCTGCCGACTATCGTCTGGGGGAACGCGAACGACTCGAGGAGGACGCCCGGCGTGCCCATCACGTATCAGTACGAGACCCTGGCGACGCTCAGGGAGCGGGCCAAGGAAGAGGTCGGCAAGGTCGTCGTCGGCCAGGGCCGCGCGGTCGAGCTGCTGCTCATCGCCGCGATGGCGCGCGGCCATGTGCTCCTGGAAGGCCCTCCCGGCACCGCAAAGACGCTTCTCGGCCGCGCGACGGCCTACGTGCTCGGCGCGGACTTCAACCGCGTCCAGTTCACGCCCGACACGACGCCGACCGAGCTCGTCGGCGAGAACATCACGCGTGCCGGAGAGACGAAGTTCGTCGAGGGGACGATCTTCACGAACGTCCTGCTCGCCGACGAGATCAACCGCACCCCGCCGCGCACCCAGGCCGCGCTGCTCGAGGCGATGGCCGAGAGGAGCGTCACCGTCGAGGGCCGCGTGCACCGGCTGCCCGACCCGTTCCTCGTGATCGCAACCCAGAACCCGTTCGAGCAGGAGGGCGTGTTCCCGCTCCCGGAGTCGAACCTCGACCGGTTCCTGTTCAAGGTCTACATCGACTACACGGACCTCGAGCACGAGGTCGACATGCTCCGGCTACCGCACACGGGCGTCACGCCGGACATGCTCGGCGAGATCATGCCGCTGCTCGGGATCGTCGGCCTCGACAAGGCCCGGCTCGAGCTCGACGCGACGATCGTGCCGGAGGAGACCGCGCGGTACGTCGTCGGCGTGGTACGCAAGACGCGCGTGCTCGACGGCGTCATGCTCGGCGCGAGCTCGCGCGCCGCGATCCACCTGATGAGCGCCTCGAAGGCGAACGCGCGCCTTGAGGGCCGCGACACCGTGTTGATCGAGGACGTTCGCACGATGGCCCACTACGTCCTACCGCACCGTCTGATCGTCGAGGACGAGGACGTTTCGCCCGCGGACGCGCTGCAGCTCGCGCTCGATCACCCGATCCTGTCGGAGCCGTAGGGCCGCGCGCCGCCGGCCCTCGGCCCCCTGCCTCAGTTCCCGAGCGCCTGCTCGAGCGCGCGCCGGGTGATCACCTGCGCGAGGTGCGCGCGGTACTCGGACGAGCCCGCCTGGTCACTCGGCGGCTGCGTGCCGTCGGTGACGAGAGCAGCCGCCTCCGCGGCCGACGAGCCGCCCGCCAGCGCGTCCTCGGTCGCCCTCGCGCGAAGCGGCGTCCCTCCCATGTTCACGAGCCCGATCGACGCGCCGGCGACCGCTCCGTCGTCGCGGTGGACGAGCGCCGCCACGCCGACCGTCGCCCAGTCCTGCGCGCGGCGGTTCGCCTTCACGTAGGCCCAGCCTGTCGAGGCGGCGAGCTTCGGCACACGTGCCTCGACGAGCATCTCGTCCGGCGCGAGCGCCGTCTCGAAGACGCCGGTGAAGAGCTCCGTCGCCGGGATCACGCGCTCGCCGCCCTTCCCCTGCACCACGAGCTCGGCGCCGAGTGCGAGCATCACCGCGGGCAGGTCCGAGGCGGGGTCGCCGTGGGAGAGCGTCCCGCCGAGCGTGCCGCGGTGACGCACCTGTGGGTCGCCGATCTGGCCCGCCGTGTACGACACGATCGGGCAGTGCTCGGCGAGCAGCGGGTTGGATGCGACGGCTGCGTGCCGCGAGAGCGCCCCGATCGCGACGTGCGTGCCACCGTCCCGCACGTAGGCGAGGTCTGAGAGCCGCCCGATGTCGACGAGCTTTGCCGGGCGTGCGATCCGGAGCTTGAGCGCGGGGATGAGCGAGTGCCCGCCCGCGAGCAGCTTCGTGTCTCCGCCGCCCGCGCCGAGCAGCTCGATCGCGTGGGCGGCGCTCTCGGCGACGTCGTAGTCGAACCGTGCAGGGATCACGCCTTCGCCTCCTGGATCGCGCGCCAGACACGCTCGGGCGTGGCCGGCATCTGAATGTCCTTCACGCCGAGATGCGAGAGCGCGTCGAGCACCGCGTTGATCACCGCCGGCGCCGCCGCGATCGTCCCGGTCTCCCCCACGCCCTTCACGCCGAGCGGGTTGGTCGGGCTCGGGCTCTCGGTCCGGGCGAGCTCGAACGACGGTAGCTCGGCCGCCGAGGGGACGAGGTACGTGACGAGGTTCGCCGTCTGCATGTTGCCCTCGTCGTCGTACGTTCCCTCCTCGTACAGCGCTGTCGAGATCCCCTGCGTGACACCGCCGTGCACCTGGCCCTCCACGATCAGCGGGTTGACCACAGTGCCGACGTCGTCGACGGCGACGTAGCGGAGGAGCCGCGCGTCCCCGGTCTCGATATCGACCTCGACGACCGCGGCGTGCGCGCCGCCTGGCCAGGAGAAGTTCGGTGGGTCGTAGACCGCCGTTCCCTCGAGACCGGGCTCCATCCCGTCGGGAAGGTCGTGCGCCGCAAACGCCGCCCAGGCGGTCGCCGCGAGGGTCATCTCCTTGTCCGGCGAGCCCTTGACGCGGAACGTCCCGTCCGCGAACTCGAGGTCGTCGGCCGCGACCTCGAGCTGATGCGCGACGATCTGGCGCGCCTTCTCGATCACCTTGTCCGCCGCGAACGTGAGCGCGACGCCGCCGACCGGGAGGCTGCGGCTGCCGTACGTGTCGAGGCCGGCGTGCGAGATCGAGGTGTCGCCGTGGAGCACCTCGACCACGTCGATGTCGCAGCCGAGCCGGTCGGCGACGATCTGCGCCCAGGACGTCTCGTGCCCCTGCCCGTGTGGTGAAGTGCCGCTGATCACCTGGACGGAGCCCGTCGGCAGGTAGCGGATCGTGGCCTGCTCCCAGCCGCCGGCGGCGTAGCGGATCGCGCCGAGGATCCGCGAGGGCGCGAGGCCGCACATCTCGTGGTACGTGGAGAAGCCGACGCCGAGCTGCTTCGCGGCGCCGCTCTCGCGCCGTTTCGCCTGCTCGCTGCGGACCGCGTCGAGGTCGAGCAGCTCGAGCAGCTTGTCGAGCGACGCCTCGTAGTCGCCGGAGTCGACCGTCAGGCCCGAGGAGAGCGTGTGCGGGAACTCCTTGATGAAGTTCTTGCGCCGAAGCTCGAGCCGGTCGATTTCGAGCTCGTCCGCGAGCGCGTCCATCGTCCGCTCGATCACGTACGTCGCCTCGGGACGCCCCGCGCCGCGATACGCGTCGGTCGGGGTCGTGTTGGTGAAGACACCGGTGAACTCGACGCTGTAGTTCGGGATCGCGTAGGGGCCGGCGTAGATCCAGGCCCCGAGCAGGGGGATCCCCGGCGTGACGAGCTGCAGGTAGGCACCCATCGCGGCTTTCACGCGTGCGCGGAGGTGCGTGATCGTCCCGTCCTTCGTCGCGCCGAAGGTGTACTCGGTGACGAAGTCGCGGCCGTGGATGGTCGCGAGGTAGTTCTCCGAGCGCTCCTCGGTCCACTTCACGGGCCGGTCGAGGCGCCGCGCCAGCGCGATCGCGAGCAGGTCCTCCGCGTAGACGTCGAGCTTCGACCCGAATCCTCCGCCGACGTCCGGCGCGACGACCCGCACCTTCGTCTCGCTCAGCCCCAGCGTCGCCGCCGCGAGCAGGCGCAGGAGGTGCGGCACCTGGGTGGCGGCGTACAGCGTGACGTCGTCGCTCGGCCCGGGCACGGCGAGCACCGCGCGCGGCTCGATCGCGTTCGGGATCAGGCGGGGCTGGTAGTACGTCCGCGTGACGACGACCTCCGCGTCCTCGATCGGCTGACCGGTCGCGTCCGTGTCGAGCCGCCACACGTAGCACTCGTTCGTGCCGAGATCCGGATGCGCGAGCGGCGCGCCCTCGTCGAGCGCCGCACCGACGTCGACGACGGCCACGAGGGGCTCCCAGTCGATCTCGACGAGCTCCGCCGCGTCCTTGGCCTGCGCTCGCGACTCTGCGAGCACGACGGCGACGCCGTCGCCCTGGTAGCGGGCGACGTCGGTGAGCGGGTAGTGCGCCGGGTTCCGCATCTCCTCCGTCACCGGCCAGGCGCACGGCATCGCAGCCTTCCAGTCCTCCTGCAGGTCGGTCGCCGAGAACGCTGCGACCACGCCCTCCGCCTTGCGCGCCGCGTCGAGGTCGATCCGCGTCACGCGCGCGTGTGCGTAGGGGCTCCGCACGACGACCATGTGGGCGGTCCCGGTCGGGGCCATGTTGTCGACGTAAGTCCCCCGGCCGGTGAGGAGCGTCTCGTCCTCACGGCGCTTGACCGGGGAGCCGATGTAGGCGGCCTTCGCTTCCGTCGTGCTCATCGCGCCCTCCCCATCGCGCCCGCCGCGTCCTGCACCGCGGCGACGATGTTGTGGTAGCCCGTGCAGCGGCAGAGATTGCCCTCGAGCCCCTCCCGGATCGCGGCCTCGCTCGTCGCTTCGCCGTGCTCGATCAGCGACACGGCCGCCATCACCATCCCCGGCGTGCAGTAGCCGCACTGGAGCGCGTGGTGGTCGTGGAATGCCTGCTGGACAGGGTGCAGGCTCCCGTTCGCCGCCAGGCCCTCGATCGTCGTGATCTCGGCCCCGTCGGCCTGGACGCCGAGCACGGTGCAGGACTTGACCGACTCGCCGTCGACGAGCACGGTGCACGCCCCGCACGAGGACGTGTCGCAGCCGACGTTCGTGCCGGTCAGCTTGAGCCGGTCACGGAGGACGTAGACGAGCAGCTCGCGCGGCTCGAGCTCGAGCTCGTGCCGCATTCCGTTCACGGTCAACGCAACCTGTCGCATCGTGACGGCCTCCCTTGGGTCGACGGAGCCTCGCCCGCCCAGCCTACTACTCCACCTCCGCGGTCGAGTCAGCGCCTACGCTGCCGCGATGGCCGAGATCCAGGAGGTCGAGGAGGGCGCGCTCGAGCGCTGGGTCGCTGCGATGCGCGCTGCGCTCGACGAGGCGGGCACGGTCGAGGACTATGTCGACTGGAAGCGCCAGGCGAGGGAGACGATCTGGCTGCTCGCGTCGGTGGACGGGCGCGAGGTCGGCGCCGCGATCGGGATCGGCGGCTGGCACGCTCCCGAGGGCGTCGCCCGCGGCGAGGTTCGAGTCGTCGCCGACGCGCGCGGCGGCGGCGTCGGCACGGCGCTCCTCGCGGAGCTCTCCACGTGGGCTCGCGGGCTCGGGTATCGAGAGCTCATGGGGCCCGTGAAGGAGGTCGACGGCGAGTCTCTCGCGTGGGCCGAGCGCCGTGGGTTCCTCGAGATGGGGCGCAACTCGATGCTCGTGCTCGATCTCGCCGCGATCGAGGCTCCTGTGGTCGAGCTGCCGAAGGGGATCGAGATCGTCCCCTGGGCAGAGCGGCCGGAGCTCGCGTCGGGTATGTACGAGGTCGCCCGCGAGGCGTATCCGGACGTCCCCGGCGAGGAGGATGCCGCGCTGGCGCCGTTCGAGGAGTGGCTCTCGATGGACATGCAGGGTGCAGGCGACCGGCCCGACGCGACGTTCGTCGCGCTCGCCGGGGACGAGGTCGTCGCGTACGCGAAGCTGTCGCTCTCCCGCGCGCGTTCGACCGTCGCGATGCACGACATCACCGGCGTCAGGCGGGCATGGCGCGGCCGCGGGATCGCGCGGGCGCTGAAGGCGGCCGAGATCACCTGGGCGAAGGGGGCGGGCTATGAGCGGCTCGAGACGCAGAACGAGGAGCGCAACGAGCCGATCCGCCGTCTCAACGAGCGCTTCGGCTACGTCGTGACGCCTGGATCGGTGACGGTGCGCGGGCCGGTGTAGGCCGTCGCCGCCCCTGTGGAGCGATCGGCACGAAGTCGGCACGGTATGCCCTTGACGAAAACGGTGTCTGACACCTTCTTCCGTCGTCGAGCGCTGTCAAAAGACGATTGGGCTGCTGGCGGCCGAATCGTCACGAGCGGTCGTCACCGCGGTGTCAGACACCGCCTCGAAACATCCCTCAGCGCCGCGCCTTGAGGGCGCGCTCCATCTGGCGCTTCGCGTCGCGCTCGGCGAGGTCGCGCCGCTTGTCGATCTTCTCCTTCCCGCGCGCGAGCGCGAGCTCCACCTTGACGCGACCGTCCTTGAAGTAGAGCCGCGTCGGGACGATCGTGAGCCCCTTCTCGCGCACTTTCCCGTAGAGCGAGTCGATCTCGCGCCGGTGCAGGAGAAGCTTGCGGTCGCGCTCCGGCCGGTGGTTCGCGATGTTGCCGCGTGCGTACTCGGAGATGGACGCTCCGACGAGCCACGCCTCTCCGTCGCGGATCTCGGCGTACGCCTGACCGAGCTGCGCACCGCCCTCTCGGAGCGACTTGACCTCCGTTCCGGTGAGTTGGAGCCCGGCCTCGATGCGGTCGAGGAGGTGGTAGTCGTGCCGCGCGCGGCGGTTCTCGACGATGAGCTTCGTGCCGGACATCCGGCCGATCGTACCGCCGGCTTCGCGACGGTCAGACGGCGGCGCGAGCCTCGGCGAGCCGCCGCGCGAGCTCGCGCAACATGTGCAGCGCGAAGCTCGGCTCCGTTTCGACGAGCGTGAGGAAGTCGTCCCTGGGGATCGAGATACAGCGCACCGGCGTCGTCGCGCGAACGCGCGCGACGCGAGCGCCGTCCTCCACGAGCAGCGCCAGCTCACCGAAGAAGTCTCCGGCGCCGAGCCGGAGCTTGCCCGAGCGCAGCTCGACCTCCACGTTCCCCTCGCAAAGGACGAACATGCCCGCGCCGCGATCGCCCTCGAGCGCGAGCACCTGACCCTGAGCCGCGCGGAGCTCTGCCGCGCGCATGGCAAGGCGCTGGAGGCCTACCTCGCTCAGGCCGGCGAGCGGTGGGAGCGTCCGAAGCTCTTCGACGTCCATCGCCTGTCTATACCAGTCCGCGAGCGTCTACGCTTGTCGCATGCGCGCGCCCGACATCCGTCTACCGCTGTACGGCGAGGACTCCGAGCGCGGCGACCTCCGCGACTGACGACGGACCGTCCCCGTCCTCGTCCCGTTCCGGAGGTCTCGTTTGAACGTCACCACAACGCTCGGGTTCGCGGCCGCCGCCTTCGGGGTCGCGATGGGCCTCTCGCCTCTTCTCCAGGTGAGGCACATGGTCGCGCGCCGCTCGTCGGCGGACGTCTCGCTCCCGTTCCTGCTCGTCCTCCTCGTCGGCTTCGTGCTCTGGCTCGCGTACGGCGTCGCACTCGGAAACACCGCCCTGATCGTCTCGAACGCGGTCGCAATCACGTCCTACACGATCACGACCGTGGCCGTGCTGCGTCTGCGGTCGCTCTAGCGTCGAGCGGTACGTGCGCAGCGCTCGCAGAGCGGGAACCAGGGCGGGCACGTCCTGCCGCACGACCGGCAGCGGCCGATCGTCCCGTCCCGCACCTCGACCGTCAGCCGTTTGACGACGCGCTCCGCGGCCGCGCGCTCGAGCTCCGCCGCGCGCTCGATGGTGACGCCTCCGACGCCCGGGTACTGGAGCGCGAACCAGCGCAGGATCGCGGCAACACGGCCCGCCTCCTCGGCTTCCTCGAGGCTGGCGTCCCGAAGGCGCGCGGTGTCGAGCAGGAACTGGAGCAGTGGCCGCTGCGCCCGGTCGCCCGCAACGGCCAGCGCGAGCACGCCGAGCAGCTCGGCGCCGTCGGGGTCGATGGGCGCGTTCACGAGCTGCCATGTCTCCTCCAGACCGAGGCGCCGCCCGCGCTCGCGCAGATGCCGCTGGACGACGGCGAGACGGCCCCGGATCGGCTGCAGCGACTCGACCGCGAGCCAGCTTTCGTGGGCCCACTGCCTGGTCGCGACGCGATGCCAGGCGGCGAGCGCGGCGTCGAGGTCGCGGGGATCGTCGACGCCGAGGTCGCCGAGCCTCGGCCCGATGCGCGCCTCGTCGACGATCCGGTAGCCACGGTGACCCTCGGGGAGCTCGACGTGCGGCTCGAGGGCCGCCTCCACGAGCCCCGGATCGGCGCTCGCCCACGCGATGCCGACGAGAACGCCCACGTGCCCGCGCTCGACGAGGCCGAACCTTCCCGCGCGGCCCGCAATCTGGGCCAGCTCCCACGGGAGCAGGTCGCGACGCCGCTCTCCGTCGAACTTCGTCGTCTCCGCAAACAGGAGCGTCTCGCAGGGAAGATTCACGCCGTGGCCGAGGACGTCGGTCGCGACGCAGACGGCTGCCGCGCCGGCCAGGAAGCGATCGATCTCCTCGCGTCGCGACGCGAGCGGCATCGCGCCGTACAGGACGGCGACACGACCCGGTCGGAGCCGGTCGACCTCGCCTGCGAGCGCCAGAACCGCCTTCCGGCTGAAGGCCACGACGACCGTCCCCGGCGTGAGGCCGCGCAGCTGGCGCGCGCCGACGAACTCGAGCGGCAGCTTCCGCTCGTGGACACGGAGCTCCGCGTCGGGGAACGCCCGTCGCACGAGCGGCAGCGCGTCGAGCGCGCCGAGGAGCCTGATGTGCCGGTACTCGCCGGCGAGGAGGAGCTCCGTCCATGCGGCGCCGCGCTCCTCGTCGTCGGCCCACTGGACCTCGTCGAGCACCAGGACGTCGCCCGCCCCGGGCGCCATCTCCACGGTGCAGCAGAGGATCGGCGCGTGCTCGTTGATCCGCTCCTCGCCGGTGACGAGCCCGACCTGCTCGTCCCCGAGAAGCGCCGCAAGGCGTCTGTGGGCCTCTTGCGCCAGCATTCGGAGCGGCCCCGCATAGACGCCGCGACCGCGCTCCGCGAGGAACGTGAGAGCCTCGTGCGTCTTGCCGGAGTTCGTCGGCCCGAGATGCGCGACGACCGTCTCGGGCGACAGCCGCCGCACCGGGAGCCGGATCTCGATCCGGTCCTCGGCACGCCTGACCGCCGCGCGCTCGTACGCGCCGCGCGCTCGCGCGTGACGGGCGGCGCGCGACGGACGGCGCGGCGGGCGGGAGCGGCGCGAGCGGGCCATCGGGCAACCGTAGCCTCGGCGCCCGGCGCCGAGGCTAGACCTTGAGGTAGCGGCGCAGCGTGAGCCCCGAGCCGACGGCCCCGACACCCAGGCCGACCGCGAGCAGGATCAGCGCCGTGACGCCGAACCCGAGCGCCTTCACGTCGTTCGAGGAGTCGATGTGGCCGAGAATCGCCGGTAGCGCCGCCTCCTTGCCGATCAGGAGCAGCACGACCGCGGCGAGTGCTCCCACGAAGCCGCAGACGAGCCCCTCCACCATGAACGGCCCGCGCACGAACCAGTTCGTCGCGCCGACGAGCTTCATCACCTCGATCTCGCGTCGCCGCGAGAAGATCGAGAGCCGGATCGTGTTCGCGATCAGGAGCACCGAGGCGGCCAGGAGCACGACGACGGCGACGAGGAAGACGACCTCGATCACGCGTGCGACCTGGAGGATCCTCTTCGACGTCTGTTGCCCGTCCTTGACGCGGTCGACGCCCGCGAACTTCTCCGCGCGGATCGCGGCCGAGAGCTGCTTGACCTCCTCCGCGTGCTTCGGCGTGATCTCGTACGAGTCGGGAAGCGGGTTCGAGGGCAGGTTCGCGGTCAGCTCGGGGTATTTCTTCCGCATCCGGTCGAGCGCCTCGCTTCGGGAGACGAACTGGTAGTCGTGGATCGCGTCGTCCGCCTGCATCGAACGCAGGAACGAGCCCACGGCGTTGATCTCCTTGGGCTTCACGGTCTCGACGAAGAAGACCTTCACCTCGAGCTGGTCCTTCACGTGATCCGACCAGGAGACGACCCACGAGCCGAGCGCGATCAGCAGCCCCAGCAGGAACATGCCGATCAGCACCGTCATCGTCGCGGCGAAGGACGTCGACAGGTTCGACCCGATCGAGCGCAGCGCCTCGGAGACGACGAGCTTCAACCTGCTGGTCACCCCGATACCCTCACTCGGTCTCGTAGCCGCCGCGACGCTCGTCGCGGACGACCTTGCCGCTGTCGAGCGCGATCACGCGCTTTCGCATCTTGTCGACCATCTCGCGGTCGTGGGTCACCATCAGGATCGTCGTCCCCGCGGTGTTGATGCGGTGGAGGAGCTGCATGATCCCGACGGACGTGTCGGGGTCGAGGTTCCCCGTCGGCTCGTCGCAGATGAGAAGCGGTGGGTGGTTGACGACGGCGCGCGCGATCGAGACCCGCTGCTGCTCGCCGCCCGACAGCTCGTCGGGGCGCGAGCCGGCCTTGTGCGCGAGCCCGACGAGCGCGAGCACCTCCGGTACCTTGCGCCGGACCGACGTCGATGACTCGCCTTGGACGCGGAGCGCGTACGCGACGTTCTCGAACGCCGAACGGTCGCGGAGCAGCTTGAAGTCCTGGAACACGCAGCCGACGTTGCGGCGCAGGAGCGGCACCTTCGAGCGCTTGAGGCGCGTGAGGTCGCGGCCTCCGACGATGATGCGACCGGAGGTCGGGTCGAGCTCCTTCAACAAGAGACGGATGATCGTCGACTTGCCGGAGCCGGACGGCCCGACGACGAAGACGAACTCGCCCTTCTCGATCACGAACGATGCCCGCTCGAGCGCGACGACGTCCGGGTCATAGACCTTGCGAACGTCCTCGAGGACGATCATGGCCCCCGCAGAAGCGGAGGTCGCGCCGTTCCCGGTCGCGACGTCCGGCCCCTCGAGCAGCGTGGCGGGAAGATCGGCGGGGGATGTGAGGAGATCGTCCATGACCGGTGCGAGAGCGTTCGACGCGACCTCTCTCCCGAGAGGCCGCTCCGGTTCAGGTTCGCCGAAGTGTAGCCGAGTCCTGGGTTTTCTCGCGACGCGGAGGGCCTGGGGCGTCATGATGGGGTCACAATGAGGGCAGTCACCTATGGCCGGTACGGCCCGCCGGAGGTCCTGCGGCTGCGGGACGTGGAGCGGCCGACGCCAAAGGACGACGAGGCGCTCGTCCGCGTGCGTGCCACCTCGGCGACCAGAAGCGACTGCGGGCGTCGCAGCGCCGAGTACTTCGTCAGCCGCCTTCTCCTCGGGATCTTCCGGCCGCGTGAGGGGACGATCGGCCTCGAGTTCGCGGGGGAGGTCGAGTCGGTCGGGAAGGCCGTCACCGAGCTCGTCGTCGGTGACCCCGTCTTCGGGATCGGCTCGGGCACGAACGCGGAGTACGTGTGCGTGGAGGAATCCGAGCCGGTTGCCCGCATCCCCGACGGAATGACGTTCGAAGAGGCTGCAAGCGTCGCCGACGGGGCGCTGAGCGCGATGTCGCTCCTGCGCCAGGCCGGCGTCGAGACCGGCGACCGCGTCCTCGTCTACGGAGCCTCGGGCTCAATCGGTGTCGGTGGCGTGCAGGTGGCGAAACACCTCGGCGCGCATGTCACCGCCGTCTGCAACACGCCGAACGTCGACCTCGTGCGCTCGCTCGGCGCCGACGAGGTAATCGACTATCTGAAGGACGACTTCACGAGGAACGGCGAGACGTACGACGTCGTCTTCGACGCCGTCGGCAAGCATGCGTTTCTCCGCTGCCGACGATCGGTTGCGTCCGACGGGACGTACATCACGACCGATCCCGGGCTCATGTGGCACGACGCGGTGGTCGCCCTGATCTCGAGGCGAGCGAGACTCGGGATCGTCCGCTACGAGAAGCAGGACCTCCTTACGCTCGCGGAGCTGCTCCAGGCAGGCGCGTACCGCCCGGTGATCGACCGCACGTATCCGCTCGAGGCCGTCGTCGAGGCACACCGCTACGTCGAGACGCACCAGAAGACAGGCAGCGTCGTGCTGACGGTGAGCTGAGTCGCCTACGCGGCTTTCCCCGCCGCCCGCGCGAGCAGGTAGGCCTGCACGAAGCCGTCGAGCGCACCGTCCAGAACGCCCTGCGCGTTGCCCGCCTCGAAGTCGGTGCGATGGTCCTTGACCATCTGGTACGGGTGCAGGACGTACGAGCGGATCTGGCTGCCGAAGCCGACGTCCACCTTGCTGCCCCGCTCCCGCGCGAGCTCCGCCTCGCGCTCTTCCTCTGCCAGCTCGGCGAGCCGGGAGCGGAGCATCCGCATCGCCGTCGCCTTGTTCGAGGTCTGCGAGCGCTCGTTCTGGCACTGCACGACGATCCCGGTCGGTAGGTGCGTGATGCGGACGGCCGAGTCGGTCTTGTTGACGTGCTGGCCGCCCGCTCCGCTGGCGCGGTACGTATCGACGCGGAGGTCACCCTCGTCGATCGCGACGTCCTCGCTCTCTGGCAGGAGCGGCGCGACGACCACCTGGGCAAATGCGGTGTGGCGGCGGTGCGCCGAGTCGAACGGCGACAGCCGCACCAGCCGGTGCACCCCCCGCTCGGCCCGGAAAAGGCCGTAGGCGTTCTCACCGCGTACGAACAGCGTCGCGGACTTGAGCCCTGCCTCCTCCCCCGGGCTCGCCTCGACGAGCTCTGTCCGAAAGTCGCGGTCGGCCGTCCAGCGGAGGTACATCCGTAGCAGCATCTCGGCCCAGTCCTGCGCATCGGTGCCGCCGGTTCCTGCCGTGATCGTGACCACGGCGTCGCCGGGGTCGTACTCGCCGTTGAAGAGGGCCTCTTCCTGCAGCCGCGCGAGCTCCTCGCGGACCGGGGCAACCTGCGCGGCGACCTCGGTTGCGAGCTCGGGATCGAGCTCGAGGAGCTCGGTTGCGTCGTCGATCTCGCGGTGAAGAGCCTCGTAGCGCTCGAGCGTGCGCGTGACGCGCGCGTGCTCGGTAGAGATGCGCGCCGCCTCGGCCTGGTCGTCCCAGAACCCGGGCGCGCCCATCGCCTCCTCGAGCTCCGTCCGGCGGCTGGTCAGCGTGTCCGGGTCAAAGGTAGTCACGGACCCAGGCGAGCTGGGCCCCGAGCTCCGCGAGCTGGTCGGCGACGGGCCTGTCGTCGGTGACTGCCATGCGACCGATCGTAGCTACTTCGCCCCCGTGCGCCGGCAGAGCTCCGGTGCGACGACCGACCGCGGGGTCCCGGCTCGAACGAACCCGAATCCGACCGCGGCATGGAGTCGCTGCGGTCCTGTCCCGCCTCGTCGTCAGCGACATCACCGACCCTCGGATAGACGTCCACGCGACGGTCGCCACGCGTCGAGAGGAGGAGATTCTCGGAGGCGGGCCGCTCACGTCACCCGTCCCAGGTGGGCACTCACCAGGCCACGCGGCGACACGAGCCGGCGCCGTTCGTATCGCCGTGCAGCGCAACGAAGGCAGTCTCGAGCTGTGGCGTGAGCTCCTCGAGCCTCACCGTCGCGCGAGCCTCACGGCCAGGAGGAAGGTCGCGAGCCAGGCGAGCCCGAGACATCCCCCGGCAAGGACGTCGGAAAGGTAGTGCACGTTGAGGACCACCCGGCTGAGCCCGATCGCAGCACCGAGCGAGAAGCCCGCAACGATGAGAGCCCACCCGCGGGCGACCGGCGCACGGGCGGCCGCGAGCAGCCCGAGCAACCCGAACACGGCGACCCCGGTGGCCGCATGTCCGCTCGGGAACGAGTACGACGACGGAAGCTCGATGGGGCTCCCCGCGTCGGGTCGTGGCCGCTCGTAGCCGTTCTTCGCGGTGAAGACGAGGAACTGGACACCGAGGGCCACCGCGACGAGGAGGATTGCTGCACCCCGGTCACGGCGCGTGAGCAGCCAGAAGCATGTCGCGACGACGATCACCGTCACGCCGACGACGCCGCCGATCCACGTGAGCAGGACGGCGACCCACTCCGCGAGCGTCGGCATCGCCCCCGCAATCCAGTTCGAGACGTCGTAGTCGAGCTCGGTCATCCGACCGCCGTGGACGACGTCCGCCGCGAGCGCCGCGTACACCACCAGCGCCGCGACGAGCGCAATCGCGAGGTGCGCCGTCCGTCCGCCTAGCCGCACGAGCGGCGTCGGCGCACCTCGACCGTCCGCGTCGGGGCTACCGGCCGCTCGACGTGCGCCGGGCACCGCCGTCGCCGACACCGTCGCCCCACGTGCCCCCAGGGGGGCGGGCTCGCCCCCTGGAGTCACGGTATCGGCCGGATCGTCACGCATGTGTGCCGACATCGTGCCGAGTTCTTGCCGGTCTCGTTCGCCACGGACGACGAGACAGGGCGGAGGGCGCGCCGCCGCTCGACGACGTACCGCGCAGCACCGTCGTCGTGGCCGACAGGACGGGGGTCCCGCCCCGCTCGACGACGTACTGCGCAGCCCACGCCGTCGAGTTCTTCGGGACGCGGGGTCTCGTGAAGGTCGCTGGAGCGGTCGACCGCCGACCCTTCCGGAGTCGTTCATGGCAACGGGCGACGGGACGCACAAGCTTCCGATCAAGGCCGAGCTCCGCGAGGCCATCGGCAAGAGGGAGGGCGACACGCCAGGTCGAGCTCCTCGAGCGGCTGGGCTGATGCAGCCCAGGCGGCAGCATCGTGGACAGACGGGCGTACGTCGCTCTTCTAGCGCGTAGGCGCCGCAGGCGCCTACGCGCCGTGGCAGCGCTTGAACTTCTTGCCGGACCCGCACCAGCACGGGTCGTTGCGCCCGACGTCGCGGTGCTCGTTGACGACGGGCCTCGGCGTTCCCATCGCCGTCGTCTGAGGCGGCGAGGCGAGCGCGGTCGCGGCGCCGCCGCCGGCGGCGGCGATCGCGTCCGCGCCCTGCAGCTGCTCGTGCTCGTAGGCGAGCGCCTGCGGCGCCGCGGTGGGCTGCAGCTGCTGCTCGGCCTCCTCGCGCTGCACCTCGACGTGGAAGAGCGTGAGCACAACCTCCTCGCGGATGACGCGACCGAGCTCCTCGAACATCGCGTGCCCCTCGCCCCGGTACTCGACGAGCGGGTCCTTCTGCGCCATCGAACGCAGGTGGACCCCCTCCCGGAGGTAGTCCATCGACTCGAGGTGCTCGCGCCAGCGCGTATCGACGACCTGGAGGATCACGTAGCGCTCGATCTCCCGCATGAGCTCGGAGCCGAACGCTTCCTCGCGCTCGGCGTAGGCGTCGAGCGCGTCTCCGACGAACTCCTCGACGAGCGCCTCACGGCTGTGGACATCGACCTCCTCGCGCAGCTCGTCCAGGGTGACGTCCGTGCCGTAGAGCGCGTGCATCTGCGCGACGAGCCCACCGAGATCCCAGTCCTCCGACATCTCGGCGTCGGTGAACTGCGCGACGTTCGCGCCGACGACCTCCTCGACCCATCCGCTGATCTCCTCCGAGAGATCGTCGCCTTCGAGCACGCGGCGGCGCTGCTCGTAGATGACCATGCGCTGCGTGTTCATCACGTCGTCGTACTTGAGGACGTTCTTGCGCGAGACGAAGTTCTGCTCTTCGACCTTCTTCTGCGCGTTCTCGATCTGGCGCGAGAGAATCGACGCCTCCATCGGCTGGTCGTCGGGGATCTTGAAGCGCTCCATGATCCCGTGGATCCGGTCGCCGGCGAACAGGCGCACGAGGTCGTCCTGGGCCGAGAGGTAGAAGCGTGTCTCGCCGGGATCGCCCTGCCGGCCCGAGCGTCCGCGCAGCTGGTTGTCGATCCGGCGCGACTCGTGGCGTTCGGTGCCGAGCACGTAGAGGCCGCCGACCTCGAGCACCCCCTCGCCGAGCTTGATGTCGACCCCGCGCCCCGCCATGTTCGTCGCGATCGTGAGGGCGCCCGGCTCGCCCGCGTCCTTGATGATCTCGCCTTCGCGCTCGTGCTCCTTCGCGTTCAGGACGTTGTGCGGAATCCCACGCCTGGTCAGGAGCTCGGAGAGGTACTCGGAGGTCTCCACCGCGATCGTGCCGACGAGCACGGGCTGGCCTTTCTCGTGCCGCGCGACGATGTCCTCGAGCACGGCGCCCCATTTCGCGTCCTTCGACTTGAAGATGAAGTCGTTCTCGTCGGCGCGCGCGACGGGGACGTTCGTCGGGATCTCGACGACGTGCAGGTCGTAGATCTCGACGAACTCCTTCTCCTCCGTCTTCGCCGTCCCGGTCATCCCGGCGAGCTTCTCGTAGAGGCGGAAGTAGTTCTGCAAGGTGATCGTCGCGAGCGTGACGTTCTCCTCGCGGATCGGGACGCTCTCCTTCGCCTCGATCGCCTGGTGCAGGCCCTCGCTCCAGCGCCGGCCTTCCATGATGCGGCCCGTGAACTCGTCGACGATCTTGACCTCGCCGTCCTGCACCACGTAGTCGACGTCGCGCTTGTACAGCGACTGCGCCTTGAGCGCCTGGGTCAGGTGGTTGACGAGCTGGACGTGGCGCGGGTCGTAGAGGTTGTCGATCCCGAGCGCGCGCTCGACCTTGTCGAGCGCCGTCTGCGCGGGCGAGACGGTCTTGAACTTCTCGTCGTAGAGGTAGTCGGCGCCCGAGAGCTCGGTTTCGTCCTCGCCCTTCATCACCTTCCGCGTGAGTGGCGCGCCCTCGAGCTCGCGGACGACCCGCGCGAAGTCGTAGTACGTCTTCGCGGCCGTCTCCGGCTCGCCCGAGATGATGAGCGGCGTTCGCGCCTCGTCGATCAGGATCGAGTCCACCTCGTCCACGATCGCGAAGACATGCCCGCGCTGGACGGTGCCCTCGAGCGCGACGGCCATGTTGTCGCGGAGGTAGTCGAAGCCGAACTCCGAGTTCGTGCCGTACGTGATGTCGGCGCCATAGGCCTCGCGGCGCTTGTCGAACGGCATCATGTTCTCTATCCAGGAAACGGACACGCCCAGCCGGTCGTAGACGGGCCGGTTCCACTCCGCGTCCCGCTTGGCGAGGTAGTCGTTGACGGTGACGAGGTGGACGTTGTTCCCCGCAAGCGCGTTCAGGTAGAGCGGCGCGCTCGCGACGAACGTCTTTCCCTCGCCCGTCTTCATCTCGGCGATGTCGCCCTCGTGGAGGACGATGCCGCCCATCAGCTGGACGTCGAACAGGCGCTGGCCCGACTCGCGTCTGCGAGCTTCGCGGACGGCGGCGAACGCCTCGTAGAGCACGTCGTCGAGGGATTCCCCGTTCTCGATCCGCTGACGGAACTCGGCCGTCCTGGCGAGGAGCTCGGCATCGGACAGCGCCTCGAACTCTGGCTCGAGCGAGGTGATGTACGCGGCCTGCTCGGCGAGGCGCTTGAGACGCCGGCCCTCACCGATGCGAAGGACCTTTTCGAAGCGGCCGAAGCTCGTGGTGGGCATGGAGAGAGGGTACCGGGTTCCCGGCCCGCCACCCGCGCCGCGAGGATTCCGAACGGAATCGTCATGCGGCCCTCACCTCCCGGGGCACATGATGCGGACGTGCAGCGACTCGTGCTCGTCTCCGCGGTCGCCGGCGCGCTGGCCCTCGCGGCGAGCGGCGCGGCGGCGCTCACGCCGGGCCGGACGGTCGTCGACGCAGCCCCGGTGACGGCGCTGTCCGTCACGGGCCGCTCGGTCGCATACGCCGTCGGCCGGACACGCGCGAACTGCGGCACCGTCCGGCTCTGGGACACGGCGACGCGCGGCCTGTGGACGTTCGGCGCGCGGACGATCGTCGGCTGCGACGAGGGCCCGAGCGGACGCTTCGGTATCGGCCAGGTCGCCGTGGCAGGCAGGCGCGCGTTCTGGGTGACGAGCATCGGCGGCAACATCACCGACTACCAGCTCTGGACGGCCACGCCCACGAGACGCGCGGCTCGCCGGCTCGCGTTCGCCTCGTCCGAGACGGACGGGCCTGCGGCGATAGTGCTCGGCGCGGGTTCGGATGAGGGCGTGCCCTACGCGGTCCGCGACACGATCACCTACGTGAGCGCCTCGGGCGCCCGCCTGTTCAGGACGGCTGTCGGGAGCCCCGTACGGCTGCTCACATCGGGCAGGGGCGTCGGCACCGCGCGGGTCCTCGCCGCGCTGGCCGACGGGAGGATCGTCCTCCTCTCGAGGACCGGCGAGGTGCTCCGCACGGACGACTATGGCCCGTCCACCGTGCGTGCGATCGGCTTCGCTCTCGTCGGCCCGCTCGTCCAGGTCGGCGCCACGGTGAACGTCGGCCCGTCCGCCGCGGGGACGACGGTGGTTCTCCCGACCGCTGCGCTGATGCTCGACTACCGCCAGGGGCGGATCGTCTACCGGATGGGCACCCAGGCACGCGCACGCCAGATCGCCACAGGCGTTGACACACCCCTCGTGACGATCCCCGTGAAGCCGTGGCAGCCGCTGCTCTTCTCCACCGGCAGCAACGGCTCGGCCTGGGCGCGGGGCCCGGCCGTCAGCTGGCGGTCTGGGCCGCTCTCATAGCGGCGCCACCGACGCTTCCCAAACGCTCCGGACGAGCCGTGTCGCGGCGACGACGTACGTCGCGTGCCGTGCCGCGCCGAGCCGCTCGAGCTCCGGGACGCCGGCGAGCGTCGGCGCGCCGTCGATCAGGACCGTCCGCTCGACGCCGTCCCACGCGACCACGACCGCGTCGCCACCCGGATCTTCCAGGAGCGTGTACGTCGCGATCCGCCTCGTCGCGACGACCCACAACCCGCCCTCTCGTCGTACGGCGTGCACCCGGAACGGTGCGGCGAGCGTGATTGCCGGGACGAACGGCGAGGGATCGGCGTCCCCTTCCTCTTGGACGATCTCGCCCGTGTCGAGGACGACGAACCACGTCGCGACACCCGCGTGACCGGGCGCATCGACGGTCGTGAGGGCGTCCCATTCGCGATGACGGTGGAGCCCGTGGATCCCCACCTCACCCCAGTGCGGGCCGGGGTCGTGGGGCAGCGGCACCTCAGTCGGCGGTGCGGAGCGCCTGCTCGATCTCCTCGACCGGGACCGGCTCGGGCGGGGCGGTGCCCTGGGCCCGGCGGCGAGGCTCCTGCACCCTCTTGTCGCGCTCACGCTCGACGAGCCGCTCGAGCTTGTCGACGAGGAGGTCCGTTGCCGCCTCGTACGTCGTCGCCGCCTCGCGACCCCGGAGATGAGGTCCCTTGAGATGGAGCTCGGCCTCGACGACATGGTCGTCGGCGATCCGGGGGTTGCGCTCCCGGTCGAGCACGACCTCGACGAGAGTCGACTCGTGAAGGCGCTTGCCGAGCTTCGCGAACTTCGACTCCACGTAGCCCCGGACGTGGTCGCTGACCTGCCCGTGCCGCATCGTGACCTGCAGTCGCATGGCGCCTCCTCTGATCGGTTCACGCCCAACGCTAGCGCACCGCCCGAGCGAGGCACACGACATCCACGCGGGCGGCGCCGGCCCGCCGCAGCGCGTTCGCACAGGCAGACGCCGTCGCGCCCGTCGTGTACACGTCGTCGACGAGGACGACGGCTCCCGTAACCGGGGCGCGTGCCACGAACAGCCCACGGACGTTGCTCCGACGCTCCGTGCGAGGGAGTCCGGCCTGCCGTCGCGACGGCCCCGCCCGGGCAAGGAGCCGTGCCACGGGAAGCCCCCAGTGCCGGGCGAGAGCGGATGCCAGGCGCGCGGCGGGCTCGTGGCCACGGTCCCGGCCCCGCTCGCGATCACCGGGGACGAACGTGACGACGCCGGCCTGCGGGCGGGAGATGACCTCGTCCACGACTCCCGCGAACGGCTCGACGAGATCGCGCCTGCCGCGCTCCTTCCACGCCGAGACGAGCGGCCGCGCCCGCACGTCGTAGAGGATCGCCCCCGCGCGGTCCGGAACCCGAGACGACGTCCGGCGCACTCGGCGCAGCGCCGCACGGGCCACGCGCCCGGACCGCCGCATCGCTCGCACACGGGCGGAGCGATGCGGATCAGGCCGGCCTGGCAGCGTGGGCAGAGCGCAGCGCCCGGGACGCCGCACGCGGCGCACCGGTTCGGGAGCAGGAGGCCGAGCAGCCCCATGCCGCCACGCTAGGGCGCAATGTGTGACGTCTTCGTGCCGGCTTCGTACCGACTTCGTGCCTAGTGGAGAACCGACGCGGCCAGCATCTCGCGGAGGGCAGCCCGCGAGTGCGCGAGGTCGGGTGGCTCCTTGATCGGGAAGAACCGCCCTCGCGGGCCCGACCGCGGCACCTCGAGAAAGGTCGTCTCGAGCTCCCAGCTCACATGGTGGTAGAGGCGCTCGAGTTGAACGGCCGTGGCGCCGGCGACCGACTTCTCGACGTAGAGCCACGGCAGGTCGATGGGGCGATCGACCGCGTCGAGCGCGAGCGTAGTCGTGTTCGTGTTGAACACGCGGATGCGGTCCTGGTCGAAGCCCGCCGGGAACTGCGGTCCTTCGAGCAGCCCGAGCCGTCCGTTCACCCGCGCAGGGGCGCCGCCCAGGTCGCCCTCCTTGCCGGCGACCTCGGCGGTCATCGGCCGTCCCCTGAGAACGTGCATCCCCACCACGACCGGATCGAGGCGGGCGCCGAGGTTGTCGACGTTCGAGACCGCCAGGTGCTCGACCCCGCGCGCCCGCAGCGCCGCGAGGGCTCCCGAGTGCCGGATCGCGTCGAGCAGGTCGCCGTGACCGGGTGCGTAGAGCGATGGGCGGCCGTTCTCGAGGAAGAGGTCGCCCCGCTCCGTCAGGCGGAGCGAGACGAATTGCGAGAACCGAAGCGGCGTCGGCAGGCCGAGGCCCGCGACGTGGGCCCGGGTCGCATCGTCGGTCTGGAAGCTCGTCATCAGCGCGACGGGGATCTCGACACCGAGCGCGGAGCCGAGCCGCGCCGTCTCCCCGAGCTTCCAGGAGAGGAAGCTGCGCCCGTCGAGCGCCTCGACGGCGCCTTTCACAACGCCGCCGAACCGTGTCGCCATGCCGCCTGCGAGCACGACCTGGGCGACGCGACCGGAGCGGAACGCCTCGAGCCCCGCTTCGCGAGCCGCATCCCAGGCCGGCGAGCCGGGCCGCGGGAGCGGCGTCACGTCATCCGCCTCGGGCGGCTCGACCCGGCCGCGGACGACGTTCGACGCGAGCGAGAGCTCTCCCGATCGGACCCGCTCGCGTAGCCGCTCGAAGACGGTCGCGTCGAACCCGAACCGCTCGAGCACCTCCCTCGTCGCGGCGTCGACGTCGCCGAGGATCATCGTACGGCCGCGGTACCGCGCGGCAGCGTCTCGGTGTACGGCGCGCGGTGGATCCCGCGCTCGGTGACGATTGCGGCGACGAGCGCGCCGGGCGTCACGTCGAACGCGGGGTTCCGCGCGCCGAAACGGCCCGTGACCTCCGCAGGCTCACGCTCCTCGATCGGGATGTCGTCGCCGGCGGCCGCTCGCGGGTCCAGGGTCGACGTCGGCGCGACGACGACGAGCGGCAGCCCGTGATGCCTCGCGGCGACCGCGAGCCCGTATGTCCCGACCTTGTTCGCGGTGTCGCCGTTCGCGGCGATCCGGTCGGCGCCGGTCACGACCAGGTCGACCTCGCCGCGCGCCATGAACGAGGCCGCGGCAGCGTCGGCGATCACCGCATGCGGGATCCCGAGCTGCTCGAGCTCCCAGGCCGTCAGTCGCGCGCCCTGGAGGAGCGGCCGGGTCTCGTCCACCCAGACGTGCTCGACGCGCCCGGCCTCCCAGGCCGCCCGAATCGCACCGAGGGCCGTGCCGTAGCCACCGGTCGCGAGCCCGCCGGCGTTGCAGTGCGTCAACACCCGAGCGTCGGCCGGGAAGAGCTCGACCGCATGCCCCCCCATCGCTCGGCAGCGGTCGACCTGGTCGGCATGGATCCGCTCGGCGCGCGCGCGGGTCGGCTCGTCGCGCATCGTCTCGAGTGCCCAGCGGAGGTTGACGGCGGTCGGCCGCGAGGAGGCAAGCGCTTCGAACGCGACGTCCAGGTCGTCGCCGCGCTCCGCGGCGAGCGCCATCCCGTAGGCCGCCGCGACCCCGATCGCCGGCGCCCCGCGCACGGCGAGCGTCCGGATCGCCTCCGCGACCTCCGCCGCCGAGCGGCAGCGGAGGTCGACCTCGTCCTCGGGCAGCCGTCGCTGGTCGAGGACGACGACTGCGTCGTCCTCGAGGCGGACGATCCGGTGCGGCTCGAGCTCCGGGGTGTCCGACGTCAGTCGGACACCCCGGAGCTGCGCGTCGCCATGGACGTCTGGTGTCCGACCGAAGTCGGACACCAGGGGTTGTCCTCCGCCATCACGTGCCCTCGTCCCAGCTCGCGAGGTAGCTGGCCTGCTCCTCGGTCAGCTGGTCGATCGCGACGCCCATCGTCGCGAGCTTGAGCCGCGCGATCTCGTCGTCGATCTCCCTGGGCACGTCGTAGACCGTCCGCTCGAGGGTGGCCGCGTTCTGGATCACGTGCTCGGCGGCGAGCGCCTGGTTCGCGAACGACATGTCCATCACCTGCGCCGGATGCCCCTCGGCGGCGGCGAGATTGACGAGCCGGCCCTCGGCGAGGAGGTACACCCTGCGCCCGTCGGCCAGGGTGAACTCCTCGACGAATGCCCGCGCCTCCCGCGTGTCCGTCGCGAGCGACCGCAGCGCGGGGATGTCGATCTCGACGTTGAAGTGGCCCGTGTTGGCGAGGATCGCGCCGTCCTTGAGCCGGTCGATGTGCTCGCGGGCGATGACGTGCTTGTCGCCCGTGGCCGTGACCAAGACGTCGCCGATCTCGGCGGCCCTCGCCATCGGCATCACCTGGAAGCCGTCCATCACGGCTTCGAGGGCCTTCATCGCGTCGACCTCCGTGACGATCACGTGAGCGCCGTGCCCCTTCGCGCGCATCGCGACGCCGCGCCCGCACCAGCCGTAGCCGGCGATCACCACGGTGCGCCCCGCGAGGAGGACGTTCGTCGCGCGGATGATCCCGTCGATCGTCGACTGGCCCGTCCCGTAGCGGTTGTCGAACAGGTGCTTCGTCTTCGCCTCGTTGACGGCGATCACGGGGAACCCGAGCTTGCCGTCCCGCTCGAGCGCGCGGAGTCGGATCACGCCGGTCGTCGTCTCCTCCGTGCCGGCGATCACGTCGCCGAGCTGCTCTCGGCGGGCCGAGTGGAGGATGCCGATCACGTCGGCGCCGTCGTCCATCGTCACGTGCGGGCGGTGGTCGATCGCTGCCTCGAGGTGGGCGTAGTACGTGTCGTGGTCTTCGCCCTTGATCGCGAACGTCCCGATCCCGTACTCGGAGACGAGCGCCGCAGCGACGTCGTCCTGCGTCGAGAGCGGGTTCGAGGCGCAGAGGACGACGTCGGCGCCCCCCGCCTTGAGCGTGCGCATGAGGTTCGCGGTCTCGGTCGTGACGTGGAGGCAGGCGGAGACGCGGTAGCCGGCGAGCGGCTGCTCGCGCTCGAAGCGCTCGCGGATCGCGGCGAGCACCGGCATCTGCCGGTCGGCCCACTCGATCCGCCGCACGCCTTCCGGCGCGAGCGCCAGGTCCTTGACGTCGTGCTTGATGGTGGTGGCCATGGTTCCTCTCTCTTCTGTTGTCAAGTCAGGCTACGAGAAGCTGCTCGTGCTTGCGCTGCTCCCAGGCGATCCAGTCGGCCTCGGCGGCCCCCGCGGCGGGGACGGTCGCGCCGGCCAGCCAGCTCTCCACCGCGTCCCGCAGCTCGGGCTCGCGCCGGAGCCGGACGACGAACGCGACGTCGTCGAGCTCCACGTCGAACCGCCGCCGCAGCTCGGCGAGCCCGCGCAGGAGCTCCAGGTCGTGCTCGCCGTAGCGCCGGTAGCCCGACGCGCTCCGCGCGGGGATCACGAGCCCCGTGGACTCGAGGTAGCGGAGCATCCGCGGCGACCAGCCGGTGCGCTCGGCGGCCTGGCTGACGGTGAAGGTCGGCAACGCCGCCAAACCTTACCATAGTTCTGTCAAGGTCGAGCGTTTGGCGTCTCACCTCGTCGCATCTGTCCATGGTGGTGGCCAGCCCGTTGACGGGCCACCACCATGACGCACGCGGCGTTACGGGCGTCGGCGAGGCGGTGGAGGGAGAACGCTCCAGGCTGGGCCAACGATCACGGGCGGAGCTCCGCCGCGGAACCGCGCGGCTCGTCGACCATCGCCGAGAGGAGGTGTTCGACACGACCTCCCAGACGCGTTCGCGTCAAGGCGCGCTCGTACCTTCGCGTCCGTAGCGGTCCTCGAGCCGGACGACGTCGTCGAGGTGCGGGGTTGACACCTCGACGATCAGCGTGTCCTCGATCGCGGTCACGCGGTGCACCGTGCCCGGGCGGAACCGGAACGAGTCGTCGGGGCCGATCTCGACCGTCTCGAGGGGGCCGCCGACCTCGCCGACCTCGAGCGACGCGCGCCCCTGCTGCACGAGCCAGGACTCGTCCTTCACCTCGTGGTACTGGAGGCTGAGCGAGTGGCCGGCTCGCACGAAGAGGAGCTTGCCGACGTACGCCTCCGCCTCCGCCCAGACGAGCTCCCAGCCCCACGGCTTCTCGACCCGTCGCGGCTCGACCGCGTACCGGCCCTTCACGCCAGCCATTCCCGGTGCTCGGCTACGTACTGGTCGGCCCGCCGGAGCTCCTTCGGCGTGTTGACGGTCAGCCAGAGGCCCGTGTGGCGGAACGCGCGCAGCTTGCCCTCGGCCGCGAGCTCGGGGAACGCCGTCGTCTCGTGGTCACCCTTCTCCGGGAAGCGCGCGAGCGCCTCCTCGGAGAGGACGTAGATGCCGCAGTTGACCCAGTACGGCACGCGGGAGACCTCGTGGAAGCCCGTGACGACGTCGTCGTCCGTGAGGTCGACCTGGCCGAACTGGGACGGCGGCTGCGCGACGGTCACCGTCGCGGCCGCTCCCCGTCGAGCGGTGCCGCGCGAGCAGCGCGCCGAACTCGACGTCGACCAGCTCGTCGCCGTTCATCGCGAGCACGTCGCCCGTCTCCCCGCGGAAGCCGGCGGCGAAGCGGATGCCGCCGCCGCGGCCGAGCCGCTCGGGCTCGCCCGCGCACACGAGCCCGACACCGAGGGAGCCGAGCCCGTCGAGGAATGCCTCCTCTTGCCCCGCGAGGCAGCTCACGATCACGCGGTCGACCCCGGCCCGCGCGAGCCTGCCGATCTGCCAGGCGAGGAGCGGCCGGCCTCCGACCGGCACGAGCGACTTCGGCAGGCCCCCCGCGGCGTCGCCGAGCCGCTCGGCCTTGCCACCGGCGAGGACGATCGCCTCCATCAGCGGGGACCGTTCGCCGCGGCACGCCCGATCGCGTCGTAGGTGAACCCGGCCGCGCGCATCGCTTCGGGGTCGAGCATGTTGCGGCCGTCGACGAAGACGCACCGTCGCATCGTCGCCGCGAGCGCGGCCCAGTCGACGTCGGCGAGCTCTGGCCACTCCGTCACGAGCACGACGGCGTCGGCGCCGCGCACCGCGTCCTCGACGGAGCCGACCTGCTCCACGCCGTGCAGCCCGTCGGCGTGCGCGACCGGGTCCCACGTCACCACGTCGGCGCCCTCCGCGAGCAGGCGCCCGGCCAGCACGAAGGCCGGCGCCTCGCGCGTGTCGTCCGTGTTCGGCTTGAACGCGAGCCCGAGGAGCGCGATCCGCGTGCCGCGCAGCGACCCGAGCAGCTGCGTGAGCTTGCCGATCACGCGCCGCTTCTGGAGCTCGTTCACCTCGATCACCGCGTTCAGCACCTGGAAGTGGTAGCCCGAGTTCGCCGCGAGCTGCTTGAGCGCGAGGGAGTCCTTCGGGAAGCAGTTCGACGTGACGAGCCCGCCGGTCGTGACGAAGGTGTGCGTGGGCGGCACCTCGAGGGAGTACACGAATCCCGAGAAGGGCTCGCGCTCGACGTCCACGACGCGGACCCAGGCGGCGTTGTCGCCGCGTCGAAAGCCCGTGGGGGCGATCCGCTTCGCCTGGCGACCGATCGAGTCGACGACGGCCGGACGATCGCTCTCCTCGACGAGCTCGAGCATCGCCTCGACCTGACCGGCCCCGGAGATGCGCACCCAGAAGGTGTCCACGGTCGACTTCGAGACGCGCCCCACCTCGACCGAGGCGACGACTCCGAGGTCGCCGAGCAGCCGCTGCACGCCGTCGGCCAGCTCCCGGCTGGCGGTTCCCAGCTCGAGGACGACGCTCGGCCCCCCACGCACCAGTGACCACGAGCCGTCTCCCTGCCAGAGACCGGAGAGGAACGCGAGCTTGTGCTCGGGCGGCTCGTTCCAGAGCGCATCCGGAACCCGCTGGTCGCAGCACGTCGGTCCCTGCGCGAGGCCGGCGACGCGCCAGAACGCACGGGTTGCTTCGATCGTCACAGGCACATGGGTGTCGTTCTTCGCCGTACCCACCGTCGCGTCTCCGAGCTCGAGATCGAGTCGTGCGGCCTCCGGCAGCCTCAAAGCTCCGGCACGAACGACGTCGTAGGGCGCCCCCTGCGCAAGTGGAATCCAGTCGGCGGTCGTCAGGTCCTGCGCGAGCACGCGGGAGCCGTCGCGAACGACGAACGGATGATCGGGCGTGCAACGGACACGACGACCCATCTTCGTCCGAACCCGGAGCAGGTCGCCGTTGAAATGGCGACGGGTCAGAACCTCGATCGGCCGGAACTCGGTACCGTCGCCGTCGCCGCGCCACGTGAGGATCTCGACGTCCGCGAGCGGCTCGGTCCCTTCGTAGAGCGCCTCGAGCGTCACGAGCGAGGTCGTGCTACCCCGGCGCACGAGCGCCGTCTCCTCTCCCGCGAGGCAGGAGCCGCCGAAGCCGACGCCGGCGCGGAGAAAGCTCTTGCCGATGCGGCGGTCGTGGCCGATCCCCTCGGCGACCTTGACGACGTCGGCGCCGGTCGCCTCGCACACGTTCGCGATCTCGTTGATGAACGAGATCCGCGTCATCAGCGCAGCGTTGGCCGCCAGCTTGATCATCTCCGCGGAGGCGACGTCGGCACGGACCAGCGGCGCGTCGATCCCCGCATGGAGCGCCTCGACCGCGTCGCCGTCTGCCTCGTCGAAGGCGCCGATCACGATCCGGTCGGGCGCCATGAAGTCCCTGATCGCCGTGCCCTCGGCGGTGAACTCCGGGTTCGAGACGTAGCCGACATGGAGGAGCCCGCGGGCGTCGAGCCGGTGCCGGACCTTCTCGCCCGTGCCGACGGGGACGGTGCTCTTCATCGCGACGACGACGCGGTGGTCGACCTGCGGCAGCTCGTCGATCACCGTCCAGACGGCCGTCAGGTCCGCGTCCCCGAGTACGTCGGCGGCGTCCCGACCGCGACGTAGACGAACTCGGCGCCGTCGACGGCCTCGCCGACGTCGAGCGTGAAGGAGAGCCGCTCGCGATTGCGGGCGAGCAGCTCGTCGAGGCCGGGCTCGAAGATCGGCACCTCGCCGCGGCGGAGCGCCTCGATCCGCCCGGGGATCACGTCCCGCACCGTGACCCGGTGGCCGAGGTCGGCGAAGCACGCGCCCGTCACGAGCCCGACATACCCCGCGCCGAAGACCGCGACGCGCTTCCCCGTGTCCGCCATCTCGGCCGGCACGATAGTCGCTCGCGGCCTACGGCTTGTCGACCGTCGCGAGGGGCTTGAGGCCCTTCGCGATCGCGATCATCGTCTCGTTGGAAAGACGGTCGAGCAGCGTGTTGACCACCCAGTACGTCGCGCCGTCGGTGCGGAGCACGACCATGTGGAGGCTCGGCCCGTTGTAGTACAGCTCGTAGCGCCGCCCGCCGATCCTGCGGACGAGGTTCCTGCCCGTGAGAACGGGCGCGTCGTCCCAGTCGGTCATCTGCACGCCCCAGTACTGGTTGTCGCCGATCCTGTACGTCAGCCGCACCGCCGAGCGCTTCTTGTCGGGGTCGATCTTGTAGACGCGGATCGGCGTCTGCGAGTCGACCCAGGACGAGCGCTCGATCCTGGTCGGCACCATCAGCGGGAAGTCGATCTGCCGCCGGTAGCGGCGGAGCAGGTCGACCGCCGCGCTCGCACCCGAGACGACGTTGGCGGGCGCCCGCTGCGGCGTCTGGTCGATCGGCGCGGACGCGAGGCGGCCGTGGAACGTCTGCCCGAGCACGACGACGAGCATCGCGTCGTTCGAGAGCGCGCGGATCTTCGGTACGACCTTGCCGACGTCCGCCGACCCGAAGAGCGCGGCGAGCTTCCTCGCGGCCGGCTTCGCCCCTTTGACGGCGGGGTCGAAGTAGACCTGCGTGCGGAAGTAGTCGAAGCTCGGCGCGTCGGCCCGGAGGCCGTTCGCCGGCTGGATCGTCTGGTAGCCGCGCTGGCCGACGAGGTAGCTCGCGCTGGCGGCCGCGCCCTCGACGCCGTTGCCGTTCAGGACGAGCACGCTCGTCTCGCGCGGGCTGGGGGCCCGCTCCTTGCGCTTCTCGCCGAGCGCAACCGCGGTCGCCTTCTCGGGGGACTCGACGTCGGGATTGCGGAACTCGCGGACGGCCCGCTGGATGTTCTCGGGCGCCGTCGTCAGGTCGGCGAACCCCTCGAGCCCGTCGATGCGCGACTGGAAGACGTGACCGGGCGGCAGCGAATACGCGAGCGCCGCGTAGCGGAGCACCGTCTTGGCGCTCACGTCCCTCCCGCCTCCTTGCCCGACCTCGACGTTCTGCGTGATCACCTTGATCACCTGCGGCAGCCTCGTCAGCGAGAACGCGTGCTCGATCTGGTCCTTGAAGGAGCGGACGAAGAGCTGCTGCCGTGCGGTGCGGTAGATGTCCGAGTCCGTGTGCCGGTAGCGAACGAAGTCGAGCGCCTTCGTCCCGTTGAGGTGCTGGTACCCGGGCTGGAGGTTGATCTTCGCGTATCCGGTGGGACCGCCGTGGTCGTTGAAGTAGCGCCGGTCGACGTCCATCCAGACTCCGCCGAGCTTGTCCACGAGTTGGCGGAAGCCCCGGAAGTTGACGGTGATGATGTAGTTGATCGGGAGGCCCGTGAGGTTGCGGATCGTCCGGAGCGAGCCGGTCGGGCCGCACGTCGCGTAGGCGGCGTTGATCTTCGCGAGGAAGGGCGTGCTTCCCGGGCAGTCGATCGGGACGTTCAGGTCGCGCGGGAACGAGAGGAGCGAGATCGTCTTCTCGCCCGGGTCGGCGCGGACGAGCATGAGCGTGTCCGACCGCGACGGAGCGTCCTTGCCCTCGTCCGCGCGGTGGTCGTAGCCGATCACGAGCGCGGTCGCCGGCTCCCCCGGAAGGGCGATCTCGAGCGACTTGAGCGCCTTCTTGACCTCGACCGACTTCGGCGCCACCGCGGCGACGGTCTCGTGGAGGTACAGGTACGCGCCGCCGGCGGTGCCGCCGACGAGGATCGCGAGCACGAGTGCCGACCAGCCGAGGATCGCGAGCACGAGCGAGCGCCGGCCGCGGGCGGGCGGGGGCGGCTGGCGGTAAACGGTGACGGCGCCGAGCGGCGCGGGCGGGACCGTGGCCCGGCCGTTCCCGTTCGAGGTCGCGCCCCGGCCGACTCCTCTCTTCAGCGTCGTTCGCATGGAAAGCGGGGCGACCGTGCGCCCGAGCAGCGAACGGTAGCGGTCGCCCCGGCGGGCGTCGTTTAGGCGTTCGAGAAGACCGCGGCGAGCTGCTCTGCGAGGAAGGCGATCTCCTCCGGCGTCCCGGCGGTGATCCGCAGCGCCGTCGGCGCGCCGAACGAGCCCATCGGACGGACGATCACGCCGCGGCGCAGCAGGTTGTCGTTGAGCGTATCGGCGTCCTCGCCGACGTCGACGTAGAGGAAGTTCCCCACCGCGGGCGCGATCGGGTCGAAGCCGTACCCGCGGAGCACGGCCTCGAGCGCGGTCATCGCCTCCCGGTTCACCGCGCGGCGGCGCGCCAGCTCCAGCTCACCGTCGAGGCTCGCCAGCGCCGCCTCCTGGGCGGGCGTCGTGACGTCGAACGCGCGCTGGACCTTGCGCATCGCGGCGATCACCTCGGCCGGCCCGACGCCGTACCCGACGCGTAGCCCGGCGAGCCCGTAGATCTTCGAGAAGGTGCGCAGCACGAGCACGCGACGTCCCTGCCCGGCCGCCTCCGAGATCGCGTCGGGGAAGTCGGGGTCGTCGACGTACTGGAGGTATGCCTCGTCGACCACGGTCAGGACGTGCTCCGGAAGGGCGTCGAGAAACCGGTGGAGCTCCGCGCGGGGCGTCATCGTCCCCGTCGGGTTGTTCACCGTGGGCAGAAACGCGAGCTTCGTTCGCACCGTGACCGCCTCGAGGAGCGCATCGACGTCGACGCGGCCCTCGCGCAGGGGCACCCGCGCCGTGACCGCGCCGGCCTTGAGCGGGTCGAGCACGTAGCTCGGAAACGAGGGCCACGGTGTCACGATCTCGTCACCGGGGTCGAGGGTCGCCTGACAGGCGTAGCCGATCACGGCGTCTGCCCCCGCGGCGACGATCACCTCGCCGAACTCCACCCCGTGACGTCCGGCAAGCTCCTCCCGCAGCCGGTAGCAGCCGCCGTCCGGGTAGCGGTTCGACTCGGCGAGCACGCGCTCGATCGCCTCGAGCGCCTCGGGGAACGGGCCGAACGGGCCCTCGTTGGAGGCGAGCTTGACGACGTGGTCGAGGCCGAGCTCCCGCTGGACGGTCTCGACCGGCTTCCCGGGCTCGTACGGCACGAGCCCGTCGAGGGTCGCCCGGACAACACGCGGTCGCGGGCCGGCGAGCGGCCTCACGCCGCGGCGTCCTCCGGCAGCGGCTCGACGGTCGGGGGCGCTCCCGGACGGGCCGCGAGCCTGCGCCAGGCGACGAAGGCAGCGGCGAGGAGGCCGACGAGCACGAGCGCGCCGAGGACGGCGCGAAGCCGGCCGCGCCGCGCTGCCGTGCCCGCGGCGACACCCGCGACGGCGACCGCAGCGCGCCGCCTGAGCTGGCGGCGCACGAGCCACCAGCCGATGGCCCAGAGCAGCGCGTTGCGGCGGCTCTTCATCGTGCGAGCTTATCTTCGCCGGGGCGGGAGGTGGATCGCGCGGCCGAGGGCGACGAGCGCCGCCTCCTTGATCCCCTCGGCCAGCGTCGGATGCGGCGCGACGCCGTCGGCGACGGTCTCGATCGTCGACTCCGCGTCGAGCGCGACGACCGCCTCGCCGATCAGGTCGGTCGCGTGGGGGCCGACGATCACGACGCCGAGCAGCTCGCCGTACGTCGACTCGTGGATCGTCTTCACCCAGCCGGTCGTGTCGCCGGACATGACGGCGCGCGCGATCGCGGCCCAGGGGCAGCGGCCGACGACCACCGCGTCACCGTGCACCGCGCGCGCCTGCGCCTCGGTGAGCCCGACGCCCGCGACCTCCGGGTCCGTATAGATCGGACGCGGTACGGCGGGATCGCCGATCGTCGCCTCGTGCCCCATCGCGTTCTCGGCCGCGACCTCGCCCTCGCGGAAGCCGGTGTGGGCGAGCTGCCAGTAGCCCGCCACGTCGCCCGCCGCATAGATGTTCGGGACGTTGGTGCGGCGATGACCGTCGGTGCCGACCCCCTTGCGGTCGAACGTCACCCCGGCGGCCTCGAGACCGATGCCCTCGGCGAGCGCGGCGCGCCCGACCGAGACGAGCATCAGGTCGCAGTCGACCGTCTCGCCCTCGCCGAAGTGGACCGTCAGGTGTGAGCCGTGGTCGTCGACCTGCGTGCACTGCTTCGAGAGGTGCTGCGCGATGCCGCGCTTGCGGAATGCCTTCTCCAGCTCCTTCGACGCATCCTCGTCCTCGGTCGGGATCAGGTGCGGCAGCATCTCGACGATCGTCACCTCGGTGCCGAAGCGGTTGAAGATCGACGCGAACTCGCAGCCGATGATCCCGCCGCCGAGGACGACGAGCCGTGCCGGCACCTCGGTCTGGGAGAGCAGGCCCGTGGAGTCGACACAGCGCGGCGAGTCGAGGCCCGGGATCGGCGGCCGGGTCGGATAGGAGCCCGTCGCGACGATCGCGCTCGTGAAGGTGACGTCCTCGCCACCCTCGATCGCGATCGTGCTCGGGCCGGTGAACGTCCCCCGCCCGTTGACCCACTCGACGCCGTTTGCCTTGAAGAGCGAGGCGACACCGCCCGTCATCTGGTCGACGACCGCATCCTTCCACGTTACGACGGTCGCGAAGTCGAGCTCGGGCTCCGCTGTCCGTACGCCGAGCTTCGCGAACCTCTCGCGCGCATCGTGGTACGCGTGCGCGCTCTGCACCCACGCTTTCGTCGGGATGCACCCGACCCGCAGGCACGTGCCGCCGAGCTTCGGCTCCACCTCGATGCAGGCGACCTTGCCGCCGAGCTGCGCGGCGCGGATCGCGGCGGTGTACCCGGCCGGGCCGCCACCCAGGACCGCGACGTCGACATTCACGACCCGAACCCTAGACGGTCGCCGACCCGGCCAGGGGAGCGACCATCGTGACGGAGTCGTCGTTCTCGCCGACGCGCGCGAAGCCGTAGCGCTCGTAGAGCTCGATCGCCCCGGCGTTGGCGCGGTCGACGCTGAGCGAGATCGCCGGGTAGCCGTCCGCACGCGCGCGATCGAGGAGCGAGGTGAGGAGCGCCGCGCCGAAGCCGCGCCCGCGAGCGTTCGGCACCACCGCGATCGCGAGCTCCGGGGTGTCTTCGTCGACGAAGCCGAAGCCGGGCCGGTCGCGGGAGAAGAGCCGGTACCACGCGGCACCGACGGGGAAGCCCTTGTCGAGCGCCACGACCGCGGTATCCCCGCGGCGCCCCCAGGCCTTGACGTAGAGAGCGACGGGACCGGGCCCCGACGTGGGCGCGCGCTCCTTCCAGTAGTACGCGTGGTGCAGCATGTCGCGCAGGAAGCGCAGGTCCTGCGCCCCGCCGCGCCTGAGGACGACCGGCGACGGATCGTCGGTCTCGCCCGTGCTCACAACCCCAGCGCGGGCTGCTCGACGAGCGCGACGAGCGTCTGCAGATACTGCGCGCCGTCCGCGCCGTCGATCGCGCGGTGGTCGCACGTCAGCACCATGCGCAGGATCGGCGCCACGTCGAGCTCCCCGTCCCGCACGACCGGCTCGTCCTTCACCGCCCCGATCGCCAGGATCGCGACCTGCGGGGGGTTGAGAACGGCGGTGAACTGTTCCACGCCGAACATCCCCAGGTTCGAGATCGTGAACGTGCCGCCTCCCAGATCCTCGAGCGTGAGCTTCGAGTCGCGAGCCCGCGTCACGAGGTCGGCGCGCGTAGAGGCGATCTCGCGCACCGTGAGCCGGCCGGCGTCGCGGATCACCGGGACGACGAGCCCCTGAGGCGCCGCGACCGCGATCCCGACGTCGGCCGCCGGATGCCGATGGATCTCGTCGCCCGTGAACGTCGCGTTGACCGCCGGATGTCGCGTGAGCGCCACGGCGGCCAGCTTCACGAGGATGTCGTTCACGGTCGGCTTCGCATCGCCCTCGGCCATGCGCGCGACGAGCTGTTCGCGCAGCGCGAGCACCTCGGTCATCTCCGCGGAGACGCCGAGCTGGAACACCGGTGCCGACCACGCCTCGGTGAGCCGCTTCGCGATCGTCTTGCGGATCGACGTGAGCTTCACCACCTCGACCTCACCCGTGCGCCGCGGGGCCGGCGACGGGGCAGCCGGCGCGGCCGGGGCTCCGGCGGCCGCCTGCTCGACGTCCCCGGCGAGGATCCGCCCCTCGGGCCCGGTTCCCCGGAGCGCGAGCAGCTCGACGCCGCGCTCACGGGCGATCCTGCGGGCGAGAGGGCTCGCCTTGATCCGCGCGCCGTCGCTCGGGGCCGCGGCCGGCGGCGGCTCCGGCGCCTCGGCGCGCTCGCCGTCCCCTGCGGGAGAAGGCGGCGGCTGCGGGGCAGCCTGCTCCGGCGCCGCTCGACGCTCTTCGGCCGGCTCGGGCGTCACCGGAGGCTCGACGGCCGGCGCCTCGGCCGCCCCACCCGGCGCAGCGCCGTTGTCGCCGATGATCGCCACCGTTGCCCCCACTGCGACCTCCCCCTCGGGAACAACGATCTTCTCCAGGACGCCGTCGACCTCCGACTCGACCTCCTGGGTCACCTTGTCGGTGTCGAGCTCGTAGAGCGGATCGCCCTTGGCGACCGTCTCACCCTCCGACTTGAGCCAGCGGACGATGACGCCTGACTCCATCCCCTGGCCGAGATTCGGAAGCTTGACGTCGGTCGCCATCAGTGATCACGCCGGGCGTCGACGTCGGGAGCCGATCCGGCGCGCTCGTGTGCTGCGACCCGGGTCACGAGGGTCATTATGCTGACCGCCGTGAAGCTCGTGGACCAGTGGGCCGCCCTGGAGCGCCGGCTCCCTCCCGACTGGGAGACGGTCGCCCTCCGGCTCACGATGGAGCAGCCGGGCGAGCTCGGCGAGGCCGCGCGGATCCTCGGGCCGATGAACGTCGGGCACGTCGGTGACCGGCTGGCGGTCACCGTCCGGCGCGCGGGTGGCGCGTCCGGGCCGGAAGCCGCCCGCCGGCTCTTCGCGCGCCTCGACCGGGGCCGCATCTGGTGCGTCCTCGAGCAGGAGGCGATCGGGACGCGCGACGCCGACGCGGAGCGAGTGCCCGAGCGGCAGGCGACGCCCGTGGCCGAGATGTGGGAAGCCGCGCTCGCCGAGCTCCCGTCGGGGTGGAGCGACCTGCTCTGCCTCCTCGAGCTCGGCTCGAGCGCGCTCCTCCCCAGGGCCGCGCTGCTCTGCGCGCCGCTCAACCCGACGCGCGAGCGCGGCACCGTCGGCTTCACGTTCCGCTGCGCGAGCAGGACGGGCTACGGCGTCTCGCCGGAGATGGCCCGCCGCTGCTTCGAGCGGCTCGACGAAGAAGGGCTCGAGGGTACCGTCTCGGTGCTGCGCGTCGTCTCCGACACGGACAACGTCGCGACGCAGGGCCCCGTCTGGTACGTCGGCGGCAAGGCACTCTGACGCGGCCTGCGGCCACGTCGAGGCACCTGGGCTAGGCTCGTAGCTCGGCGCCGAACCGCTCGGCGAGGGCGGCGACGATCCGGTCGCGGACGGCGGCCGCCTCCTCGTCGGTGAGGGTCCGGTCGGGTGCCTGGAAGACGAGATGCAGCGCGACGGACTTCCTTCCCTCGCCGACCTGCTCGCCGTGGTAGACGTCGAAGACCCGGGCCTCGCGGAGCTCGGCCCCGCCCGCCTCGTGCACGACGGCGACGATGGCGCCGGCCTCGACCTCCTCGTCGACCGCGACGGCGACGTCCTGGCGGACGGCGGGGAAGGTGATCACGTCTTCGTAGAGGATCCGCTCGGGTAGCGGGGCCATCAGGTCGGCGACGTCGAGCTCGAACACGCCCCACGCGCCCTCGAGCAGCGTCGGGTGGAGCTCCCCGAGCCAGCCGGCGTCCGTCTCCGCCGCCTTGCCCGGGTGGAGGTGCCCGAGGGTGATCCGCCGTACGTCGAGCGGGAGGTGGGACGCCTCGTAGATCGCCTCCACCGCACCGCGCGCCGCCGCGAAGCCGCCCTCCGTGATACCCCCGAGACGCCAGCGCTCCCGGGGGAGCTGCTCGCCCGAGGGGAGGTACACCCGCGCGAGCTCGAACAGCCGGATCGGCTCGTTGCCCGCGTCGACGTTGACGCGGGCCGCCTCCACGAGACCGTGACGGAGCGTCGTGCGCAGCACCGCGTGCTCGCCGCTCATCGGATCCGGCAGCCGCAGCGCGGAGGGGTCGGGGTCGGACGGGGTGAGGCTCCAGGTGTACGCCTCGGAGAAGCCCGCGCCGACGAGGACGTCCTCCAGCGAGCGGCGGAACAGCTGCTCGGGCGTGAGGTGCCCGGCGACCGCGCGGCGGAGCGGCATCGTCAGCGGCACCCGGTCGAGGACGACGCGTGCGACCTCCTCGACGACGTCGATCTCGCGGGTCACGTCGCGGGCGCGAAACGTCGGGACGGTGACGCGCCAGCCGTCGTCCACCACGAAGTCGAGCCGCTCGAGGATCGCGCGCTGCTCGTCTGCGGGAACGTCGAGACCGATGAGCGCGCTCGCCCGCTCGGGGCGAAGCGTGACGACCGGCCGCTTCGGGAGGCCGTCGTTCACGTCGACGGAGCCGGCCGGCTCGGCACCCGCGAGGTCGACGAGCATCCGGCTCGCGAGCGCCGCGGCCGGCGCTGCGGCGTACGGGTCGACGCCCTTCTCCCACCTGTTCGATCCCTCCGTGCGCAGCGAGAGGCGCTCGGACGTCCTGAGGATCCCGATCGGCTCGAAGTTTGCGGCCTCGAGCAGCACCTCGGTCGTCTGCTCCGAGACCTCCGAGTCGAGGCCGCCCATGATCGCCGCGAGCGCCACGGCACGCTCGCCGTCGGTGATCAAGAGGTCGCCCGGGACGAGCTCGCGCACGGTGCCGTCGAGCGTGCGCAGCGTCTCGCCCGGGCGCGCGCGGCGGACGACGATCCGGCCGCCGGCGAGCTTCGACCGGTCGAACGCGTGCAACGGGCTTCCCCAGACGTGCATCACGTAGTTTGTCACGTCGACGACGTTCGAGATCGACCGCATCCCGGCGAGGTGGAGGCGCGCCCGCAGCCACTGTGGCGACGGGCCGACCCGCACGTTGCGGAACCCGCGCCCGATGTAGCGCGGGCAGCCGCCGAAGTCCTCGACCGCCACCTCCACCGGCTCCGCGCCCGTCGCGGAGGGCTCCTCCGGGTCGGGAAGGCGGAGGCCGCCGTCGCAGAGCGCTGCCGCCTCGCGGGCAATGCCGACCATCGAGAGCAGGTCGGGCCGGTTCATCGTCGGCGTCACGTCGAGCACCTGGTCAACCAGCGGCAGGACGTCCCCGAGCGGGGTGCCGGGCTCGAGCCCGTCGGAGAGGAGCATGATCCCCGAATGGTCGGGGCCGAGCCCGACCTCGTCCTCGGCGAGGATCATCCCACGCGAGACCTCACCGCGCAGCAGACGCTCCTCGAGCGGGCCCGGGAAGCCCGGCAGACGCGCGCCGGGCAGGCCGACGGCGACGGTCGCGCCGACGCCGAAGTTCCACGCCCCGCAGACGATCTGCTGCGGATCCGGGTTGCCGACGTCGACCTGGCAGAGCTGGAGGCGGTCGGCGTTCGGATGCGCCTCGGCCGCGAGGACGCGGCCGACGACGAAGTGCCCGAGGTTGCCGTCCACGTCGGGCACGCCGGCGTCGATCACGCGCTCGACCTCGGTGGCCGAGATCGACAGGCGCCGTGCCAGCTCGTGCGCCGATGCCGCCGTCTCGACGTACTCGCGCAGCCACGTGACGGGAACCTTCACTAGAACTGCCTCGCGAAGCGGAGGTCGTTGCGCCAGAGCTCCCGCAGGTCGGGGAACTCGTGGCGGAGCATGGCGATGCGCTCGAGCCCCCAGCCGAACGCGAAGCCGGAGTAGCGCTCGGAGTCGTAGCCGACGAACTCGTAGAGCTTCGGGTCGACCATCCCGGCGCCGCCCACCTCGATCCACCCGGAGTGGCGGCAGACGGCGCAACCGGCGCCGTCGCAGACGTGGCACGAAACGTACGCCTCGATCGAGGGCTCGGTGAACGGGAAGTAGTGCGTGCGGAACTCGGTGCGCCGCTCGGCGCCGAAGAGCGCCTTGAGGAGGAAGTCGAGCGTCCCGGTCAGGTCGCCCAGCGTGATCCCCTCGTCGACTGCGAGCCCCTCGACCTGATGGAAGACCGGCGTGTGGGTTGCGTCCGGGGTGTCGCGGCGGTACACGCGGCCGAGCGAGACGATGTAGACGGGCGGCTGCTGCGCCTCCATCGTCCGCACCTGCGAGGGCGACGTCTCCGTCCGCAGCAGCGTGTCCTCGTCGAGGAACAGCGTCGCGAGTGGCGAGCGCGCGGGATGCCCCGGCGGGAAGTTGAGCCCGTCGAAGTTGTACCGGGTCGTCTCGACCTCGCGGCCGTCGACGACGCGGTAGCCGAGCCCGAGGAAGACGTCTTCCACCTCGCGCCGGATCTGAGTGATCAGGTGCAGATGCCCACGCTCGTGCCCGCCGACGGGCAGCGTCACGTCGACGCTCTCCTCGGCGAGACGCCGGTCGAGCTCCGCCCGCTCGAGCTCTGCCTCACGCGCGCCGACCGCCCCCTCGATCCGCTCGCGCGCGGCGTTGAGCGTTATCCCGGTCTCGCGGTCGCGCACCTCGCGGAGCGCGAGCTTGAGCTCGCTCTTGCGTCCGAGGTACTCGACCCGCACGGCCTCGATCGCATCGGTCGACGACGCGGCGGCGACCGCCGCGAGGGCCGCCTGCTCGAGCGCCTCGACGTCCATGGGAGGATCGAGGCTAGCAAGTGACACTGTGTCACAAGGGACCTCCGCTGCTTGAATCGTGGGGATGAGCGACCACCTCGCCGCCCTCTACGACCGCATCGCGACGATCTACGACCCCTGGTCGGTCTCGGTCGTCGAGGACGTCGAGTTCTACGTCGAGGAGGCCCTCGCCTCGGGAGGCCCGGTCGTCGAGCTGGCCGTCGGGACGGGGCGGATCGCCGTTCCGGTGGCGAGAGCGGGCATTCGCGTGATCGGCGTCGACGAGTCGCCGGAGATGCTCGCCGGCGCACGCGGGTATGCGGAGCGCGAGGGCGTCGCGGACCTCGTCGACCTCCGGCTCGGCGACCTGCGGGAGCCCCCGGTCCGCGAGCGCGTCCCGCTTGTCACCGTCCCGTTCCGGTCGCTGCTCCACCTGCCCGACGAGGAGGAGAAGCTCCGTGCCCTCTCCGCCGCCGCGTCGCTGCTCGAGCCCGGCGGGCGGCTCGTGTTCGACGTCTTCGCGCCGAGCCCCGAGGACATCGAGGAGACCGACGGCCTCTGGCTGGAGCGCGAGCCGGGCATCTTCGAGCGCGCCGACTGGGACGTCCGGGCGCGGACGCTTGTGCTTTCGGTGCGCGGCGCCGACCAGGGAGCCACGTTCGAGCTTCACTGGCTCTCCGCGGCGGAGTGGAACGCGCTCGTCGAGGACGCCGGCCTCGTCGCCGAGGAGCTCTACGGCTGGTTCGACCGCCGCCCGTACGAGGGCGGCGAGGACCAGATCTGGGTCTGCCGGCGCCCGCGCTGACCGACCCTGCGGGGCATGCCTCCTCCGGCCATCTGGCGCCCCACGTGACGCTCTGGCACCCTGAGGCGGTGGACGAGCCGGTCGCGACACACGAGGACGTCACCACGATCATGGCGTTGATCGTGGACATCCGCGACGAGGCACGTCAGATCCAGTGGATCCTGGAGGACGACGATGGCGAGGAAGAGGAAGCGGAAGAAGACCCCCTGGACGGCTGAGGACGAGGCCCGCTGGCAGCGAACGACACGTCTCGTCCAGGAGCGGATGGCCTACCACAGCGAGATGTCGCGGCTCCTCGGCGAGCGAGACCGCGAGCAGCGCCGGCTCGAGGAGCTCCGGCGTGCCGCCGGCGCGCCTACAGAAGCGTGATCGCGTCCCCGACCCGCACCAGGCCCGGCTCGAGCACGTCGGCGTAGACGCCGAGACAGGCCTCGCCGTCCACCAGCCCTCGCCGCTCGACGAGCTCACGGAGCACGTCGCGGTCGCGGCAGCCCGTGTCCGGGCTCGCGGAGGGGACTGCGCAGCGCGGGACGGGATCGCCGACGAGCAGGGTCGCCTCCCCCACCCGCAGCCGCCTGCCTCGCCATGCGTCTTCGCCGTGTTCGCCGAGCCCGTCGAGCTCGAAGAGCATCCGGAACCGGCGTCCGTCACCGTCGATCAGGCCGAGCGACGCGCGCGAGACGAGCGTCGCCGGGCGGGCGTCCGTCGCCCAGGTGCCGTCCTCGCGCTCGACGAGCGTCAACGACCGGCCGGCGAGGTCGGACAGCGCGTCCGCCCACGGCCCCTCGATCACGTGCCCACGCACCTGGCGGCCGTAGACGTTGACGAGGGCGCCTCCGGTCCGCACTGCCGCCCCGTCGAGGCGCTCGCCCGAGGGCAGCGTCATCGCGAGCACCCGCGACTCGGGCTCCCACGAGGCCGACGTCCGCACGAGCGACGTGTCGCGCTTGCCGTTGTAGAGCCGGCGGCCGTCGTCGACGAGGAGGAAGCGCCTGTCCTCGCGCGCGCCGTCGAGCCCGAGCTCCACCGCGTCCGGGTGGTGCAGCCGCAGGCTCTTCACCGGCGTCACGTTGATCCGCGCGACACGCGCCGAGAGGGCCATTCCGGCGGGCGATGCTACAGCGGCGGGTGGACGCGACGCGGTTGCGATGCGTAGGATCGCGGCCGATGGTCTGGATCATCGTCCTCGTCGTGATCGTCGCGCTGATCGTCCTGGCGCTGATCACGCTCTACAACCGGTTCGTCCGGCTGCGGAACCGCGTCGACAACGCGTGGGCGCAGATCGAGGTGCAGCTCAAGCGCCGCTGGGACCTGATCCCGAACCTCGTCGAGACGGTGAAGGGCTATGCGGCGCACGAGCGCGGCACGTTCGAGGCCGTCACGGAGGCGCGCACGAACGCCCAGCGCGCGCAGGGCCCCGCCGAGACCGCGGCCGCCGAGGGCATCCTCGGCCAGGCGCTCGGCCGACTGTTCGCGGTCGCCGAGGCGTATCCCGAGCTGCAGGCCGACGAGAACTTCCGTCAGCTCCAGACCGAGCTGTCCGAGACCGAGAACCGCATCGCGATCTCGCGTCAGGTCTACAACGACACCGTGCTGACCTACAACAACGCGATCCAGACGTTCCCGGGCGTCGTTCTCGCCGGGCCATTCGGGTTCGGGAAGCGGGAGTTCTTCGAGACCGACGAGACGCAGCGCGAGGCGCCGCGCGTCGACTTCACACCCGGCACTGGCCCGGCCGCGCGGGCGACACCTCCTCCCGCGGCACCGGCGACCCCGCCCGCCGACGCGCCGAGTGAGCCGCCCGCGTCGTAGCGCGACGCTGCTCGCAGCGGCCGTCGCCGCCCTCGCGCTCGCGGGCGGCGCCCAGGCGAAGTCGTTCGATCTTCCGCAGGCGAACGTCGACGTCGTCGTGGAGCGCGACGGGAGCCTCGTCGTCACGGAACGGCTCACGTACGCGTTCAGCGGCCAGTTCAGCGGCGCGAACCGAGACATCCCGCTTCGCTCCGGCGAGTCGATCGACCGGGTGAGCGTCTCGGAGAACGGTCAGGGGTTCGCGACCGGGGGATGCGTCGAGATCGGCTGCTCGAGCCCACCGGGCACGTTCGGCGTCACGCGCGACGGCGACACGGCCCGCATCGTCTGGCACTACACGGCGGCGAACGAGGCGCGGACCTTCGAGATCCGGTATCGCCTGAGGGGTGTCGCGGTCGCCTACGACGACGTGGTCGACGTCAACCTCCAGGTGTGGGGCGACCAGTGGGAGCAGTCGCTCGGCCGGCTCACCGCGACGACGACGGGGCCGGGTGATGTGGTCAGGGCGTGGGGCCACCCGGTGTGGGTACGCGGAGACGTCACCCTCGACGGCCGCAGCGCCCACCTGCGCGCGCTCGACGTCCCGGCGCACCAGTACGTCGAGCTGCGGACGCTCTACCCCCGGGGCGCCTTCTCCTCGACCGAGGGGATGCGGGTCGAGTCGGGCAACGGCCTCGAGAAGATCGCGGCGGACGAGCTCGCCGATGCGGAGGCGTACGACCGTGACAAGGAGAGGATCGACGACGCGATCGCGCATCCGTGGCGGACGGCGCTCATCCTGCTCGTGCTCGGCGCGCTGCCCGCGTTTGCCATAACGATGCTCGTCTTCTGGCGCTTCGGGCGGGAGGTCTCGACCGGCTACGACCGCGAGTACGAGCAGGAGCCTCCGACCGAGACACAGGCTGCGCTCGTCCCCACGCTGCTGCGTCAGGGCGGCGAGGCGGGGTCGTTCGAGTTCACGGCGACGCTGTTCGACCTGGTCCGGCGAGGCCACTACAGGGCCGCTCACGTCACCACCGAGCGGAGCGTCTGGGGCGGTCTCCGCCACGAGACGGTCGCCGACCTCGAGCTCTCGGCCGGCGAGCCGGTCGAGCTCGAGACCTGGGAGAAGAACGTCGCGGACGTCGTCGACGACGTGCTCGACGGCGGCAGCGTGCGGCTGTCGACGTTCCGGGACCAGATCGAGGACGAGCGGGCGTCGATGGCCCCCCGCTTCCGAGGGGTTCAAGGCCGCCGTCTCCGGCGAGATCGCGAACCGCGGCTGGTTCCGCTCGCTGGGGCTCGTGCCGCTCGTCGCCGGGATCGTCGTCTTCGCCGCGATCGGCGTGCTCCTCGGCTACATCGCGATCGACGGCTGGCGCAGCGTCTACCCGCGCTGGAGCGACGTCGTCCTGCTCGCGCTCGCGTTCGCGGCGTTCACGAACGCCGCCGTGATCCTCGGCGCGTCCACCCGCCGCAAGCTGTGGCGGCGCCGCACAAAGTCCGCCGCGCTCGAGGCCGAGCGCTGGGACGCATTCCGCCGCTACCTGCAGGACTTCCCCCGCCTGCAGGAAGCGCCGCCGGCGACGCTCGAGCTCTGGGAGCGCCTGCTCGTCTACGGGATTGCGTTCGGGATCGCCGAGCGCGTGCTCCAGGCCGCGCACCTCGCGATGCCCGAGGCGATGGCGCAGGCGAGCAGCCTCTACTGGATCTCCGGCCAGGGCAACCTCGGCAGCGGCGCGACCGCGATGTCGATCGGCGACCTCGCGTCCGGTTTCGGGTCGGCGCTCGCACCGCCCTCGTCCGGCTCGGGCGGCTTCGGTGGCGGCTTCTCGGGCGGGGGCGGAGGCGGCGGCGGAGGCGGTGGAGGCGGCGCCTGGTAGACCCGCCCTACGCGCGGTCGAGCGCGACGAGCGCGAGCGCGACCGCGGCCGCCCACGACAGCACCTGGAGCTCGCCCGCCAGCAGAGCCGCCTCGACCTCTGCGCGCGTGAGCAGGAGCAGCTCCTGCTCCTCGAGGTCGTCCGCTCCCGGCTCGGCGACCTTGCGCGCGCCCCGCGCGAGGAACAGGTGCCCCACTCCGCAGCCGCGGTTGCCGTCGACGACGTAACGCCCGAGCGACGTCCAGTCGTCGGCGAGGTGCCCCGTCTCCTCGAACAGCTCGCGACGGGCCGCCGTGAGCGGGTCCTCGCCGGGCTCGAGATAGCCGCCGACCGGGCCGAGCGTCGTCCCGGCGACCGCGTACTTCACCTGGCGGAAGAGGAGGAATCGTCCGTCCTCGGTGACGGCGACGACGTTCGCGAACTCGCGCGACTCGACCCACGGCCAGTCCTCGATCACCCGCCCGTCGGGAAGCTCGACGGCGTGGCTCTCCACGGACAGCCAGGGGCTCCGGTCGAGGATCGTCGTCCGGGAGAGCGTCTGCCAGCCGCGCATCGTTCCTACCCCTCCCCCGCACCGTCCAGGCGCGACGCCTCGTAGAGGGCGATCGCGCCGGCGGCGGCGACGTTCAGCGACTCCGCAGCACCGGGCAGCGCGATCGTCACCTTGCAACAGTCTGTTACTTGCTCGTCCGGCAGCCCGCTCCGCTCCGCGCCGAGGAGGAAGGTCAGCGGTGGGTCCAGGTCGGCGTCGGCGAGCGGGATGCCGCCGTGGGCGGCGAGCGCGACGCAACGTTCGGGCCGCGCGTCCCAGCCGACGAGGGGGACGCGGAAGATCGCGCCGGCCGAGGCCCGGAGGGCCTTCGGCGCCAGCGGGTCGGCGCACCCCTCCGACAGCGCGACGCACGCGCCGAACGCATCGGCCGTTCGCAGCAGGGTGCCCACGTTGCCGGGATCGGACAGCCGCCACAGGGCGAGGCACGTCTCGCGCGCGCCGCCCGGCAGGTCGTCGCGGCGGTAGACGCCGATCGTGCGCGCCGGGTGTGGCAGCGTCGAGATCCGGGCGAGGAGTGCAGCATCGACCGTCTCGCCGGCGACGAGGAGGTGGACGGGCTCGATGCCGGCCTCGCGTGCAGCCGCGACCAGGTCCTCGCCCTCGACGGCGAAGAGCCCCGTCGCCTCGCGCTGCTTGCGGTGTGCGAGCAGCTTGCGGACGAGCCTGAGGGTCTCGTTGTCGCGCGAGGTGATCACCCCGGACAGAGTCTCGCCACGGTGTCGGACTTCAGTCCGACACCACGGGGCCGGCAGCGCGCCAGCGGAGGTGTCCGACTAAAGTCGGACACCGGTCGGGCGCGGGCCTCGAGCCGCTCAGGCGGCCGCGGACTCTGCGCCGCCGCCCGACGCGAGCGCCGCCTTCGCCCGCTCGGCGACCGCTGCGAACGCCGCGGGGTCGACGACGGCGAGGTCGGCCAGCGACTTCCGGTCGAGCTCGATCCCGGCCTTGTGGACGCCGTTCATGAACTGGTTGTACGAGAGCCCGTTGGCCCGTGCCGCCGCATTGATGCGGACGATCCAGAGCGAGCGAAAGGTGCGCTTGCGATTGCGCCGGTCGCGATACGCGTAGACGAGCGAGTGCTCGACCTGCTCCTTGGCGTACTTGTAGTGCGTGCTCTTGCGGCCGTAGTAGCCCTTGGCCTGCTCGAGCACCTTGCGGCGCTTCTTCCGCGCGTGAACGGATCGCTTGACGCGTGCCATGACTACTTCATCCCCAGGAGCTTCTTGACGGCCTTCACGTCGACCTTCGCGACGGGGTGGTCCTTGCCGAAGTCGCGCTTACGCTTCGACGACTTCTTCGTGAGGTTGTGGCTCTTCATCGCGTGGCGCCGCTGCAGCTTTCCCGCCGCGCTCACCTTGAACCGCTTCTTCGCCCCGCTCCCTGTCTTCACCTTCGGCATCTCGTTTCACCCCTGCGTTCTTCGTCGGCCCGAGCACCATCACCATGTTCCGGCCGTCCAACGTCGGCTGCTGCTCGACCTGGCCGAGCTCCTTGACGTCCTCTGCGAGACGCTCCAGAAGCATCCGACCGCGCTCCGGGTGGAGGTTCTCCCGTCCCCGGAACATGATCGTGACCTTGACCTTCGCCCGCTGGTTCAGGAAGCGGACGACGTGGCCCTTCTTGGTCTCGTAGTCGTGGACGCCGATCTTCGGCCTGAACTTGATCTCCTTGATGTTGATCGTCGACTGGTGCTTGCGCGCCTGCTTCGCCCGCTGCTCCTGCTCGTAGCGCCACTTGCCGAAGTCCATGACGCGCGCCACGGGCGGGTCGGCGTCCTTGGCCACCTCCACGAGGTCGAGGTTCTTCGAGTACGCGTACTCGAGCGCCTCCTTCGTGTCCTTGATCCCGATCTGCTCCCCGTCCTCGCCGACGAGCCTGACCCGCGACACGCGGATCTGCTCGTTGATCCGTTCCTGCTGGACGACGGGACGCGTCCGGTCCTCGGGACGACGCCGCGGTCTCAAAGGCGGTTCACCAAGCCGAGTCGATCCTCCTCATCGTGTTGAAAACACATACTGCGCGGAAACGCCGCTGCATGCAGCTGCGGCATTCCCTCGTCGGTTCCGACTCGGTTGAACCACGCGCGGCGCGCGGCCGGCGTGGTGAGGGGCGATGCCGCTCCTGCTTGCAGGCGGCAAGCGTAGCAAGGAAACGCGGCTACGCCGCGTTTTCCTAGACGGGCTCCGGATGTTCGCTCGAGATCGCCTCGACCAGCGACTCCAGCGACTCCGTCGTCACGCCCTCCCCTCCGCGCCGCCGCACGGCCATCGCCTCCCGCGTCTCGCGGTCGCCCCAGACGACGACGTAGGGGATCTTCGCGAGCTCGGCGTCGCGGATCCGCTTGCCGAGCGTCTCGTCGCGCTCGTCTGCATCGGCACGGACACCCGCGGCAGCAAGCGCGGTGACGAGCGCGTCGGCCGCCGCGGCATGCGCCTCGGCGACCGGCAGCACGCGCACCTGCACCGGCGCGAGCCAGACGGGGAACACGCCGCCGTAGTGCTCGATCAGGATCCCCATGAACCGCTCGAGCGATCCGAGCAGGGCGCGGTGGACGACGTACGGGGTGTGCTCGACGTTGTCGGCACCCATGTACGTGAGCCCGAACTGCTTCGGCATCAGCGCGTCGAGCTGGATCGTCCCCATCTGCCACGAGCGGCCGAGCACGTCCTTCATGTGGAGGTCGATCTTCGGGCCGTAGAACGCACCTTCTCCCTCGCCGACGAAGTACTCGAGCCCACGCTGGTCGAGCGCCTCCCGGAGCGCCTCCTCCGTGAAGTCCCACTCCTCGTCCGTGCCGAGCCGGTTCTCCGGCCGCGTCGAGAGCTCGAAGGCGGCATCCATCCCGAACAGGTCGTAGAGGTAGGCCGCATAGTCGAGGCAGCCGAAGATCTCCTCGGAGATCTGCTCGCGCGTGCAGAAGATGTGCGCGTCGTCTTGGGTCACGTGCCGGACGCGGAGGAGCCCGTGCAGGGCGCCCGTGGGCTCGTTGCGATGCAACGTCGACGACTCGGCGTAGCGGAGCGGTAGGTCGCGGTAGCTCCGAAGCCCGCTGCCGAACAGAAGCATGTGCCCGGGGCAGTTCATCGGCTTGAGCCCGGCATGCGGCTCCTCGCCCTCGCCCGCGACGAGGAACATCTCGCCGCGGAACTTCGCCCAGTGGCCGGACGTCTCCCACACCGACCTGTCGTAGATGAGCGGCGTCTTCACCTCGAGGTAGCCGCGGCGGGCGTTCTCCCGCCGGCGCAGGTCCTCGAGCAGGTTCCACATCGTCATCCCCTTGGGATGCCAGAACGGCGAGCCGGGGGATGCGTCCTGGAGATGGAAGAGGTCGAGCTGCGGCCCGATCCGGCGGTGGTCGTGCGCACGCGCCTGCTCGAGCCGCTCGAGGTACGCGTCGAGGTCGTCCTCGGTGAAGAACGCCGTCCCGTAGATCCGCGTCAGCTGCGTGTTGCGCTCGTCACCCCGCCAGTACGCGCCCGCGAGCCCCGTCAGCTTGAGCGCCTTGATCGGCGAGGCGTCCTGGAGGTGCGGGCCGCGGCAGAGGTCGGTGAAGTCGCCCTGCGTGTAGAGGGAGATCGACCCGTCGGCAGTGTCGACGAGCTCGACCTTGTAGCACTCGTCCTCGGCCTCGAAGCGGGCGCGCGCCTCGTCGCGCCCGATCTCCGCGCGCTCCCAGGTGCGGCCCTCCGCGATCTCCCCGTGCCATCTCGGCCTCGATCGCGGCGAGGTCCTCCTCGCGGATCGGCTCGGGGAACTCGAAGTCGTAGTAGAAGCCGTTCTCGATCGGCGGCCCGATCGCGACCTTCACACCCGGGTGCAGCCGCCGCACGGCCTCGGCCAGCAGGTGCGCCGCGGAGTGGCGGAGGACGTAGAGGGCGTCGGGGTCGTCCCGGTCGCGCGTCGTCAGGATCTGCAGCGCGGCGCCGTCGGGGAGCGGTAGCCGGAGGTCGCGCGGCTCGCCGTCGACCCGGGCGAGCACAGGCCTGCTCGGCGAGCTTCGGACCGATCTTCCGGGCGGCATCGAGCGCGCTCGCGCCCTCGGGGAGCTCGAGCAGGGTGCCATCGGGGAGCGTCACGTTCACGTCGGGCCAGGATAGTCACCCGTCCCCGGCTGCGAAGCGACCCCTCCGGCAGCTCCACTACCCCTGCTTGTGGATCGCGCCGTGCTCGGCCTCGAAGGCATGCATCAGGCGGCGAAGGAGCTCGTTCAGGCGCTCGCGCTCGGCGGCGGTCAGCGCCTTGCCGACGACGGCCTCCTTCTCGGCCTGGACGCCGACCGTCTCGTCCCAGAGCCGGCGGCCCTCGTCCGTGAGCTCGACGATGACGCCGCGCCGGTCGTCGGGGTCGTCGACGCGCCGGATCACGCCGCGGTGCTCCATGTTGTCGAGCCGGTTCGTCATCGCGCCGCTCGAGAGCCCGAGTCGTTTCGCGAGCTTCCCCGGCTTGCCGCGGTATGGCGGCCCGGCCCAGCGGAGGCTTGCGAGGAGCTTCCACTCGCCGTGACTCAGGTCGTATGCCTCGAGCGTGTCCTGCATCGTGCGATCGAGGTAGCGCTTGATCATCTCGACCCGCTCGACGATGCCTTCGATCTGGAGGTCGAGCTCGGGCAGCTCGCGGCCCCAGACCGCGAGGCGCGCGTCCACGGAGTCGGGCTCGACCACCGACCGGGGTGTCGTCGTCACGCGGTGATTCTCCATCTCGAGACTCTTGACGTCAAGCTTTCGGACCGTGTATCTTCATCCGGAGTAGTTCTCTATCAAGATACTTGATCGAGAGGAGGTCGCCGTGCTGGAGCCGTATACCCCCGAGATCAGGCAGGAGCTCGCCACCGCCAGGATCGCCTCCCTGCACCGCTCCGCCGGTCCCGTCCCCGCCGGAGCGCTGCGGCGTACCGCCGGCTCGGCGCTCGTTCGCCTCGGGCTGCGTCTGGGATACGACGGCCGCGTCCCGCCGTCGCTCGCGCCCGAGCTTGGAAACAGCGTGGGTGCCGGGCTTCAGCCTGGCACCCACGCCGTTTCCCTCGTACCGGCGAGGGCTCCCCGCCCGGCCTGGCGAATGCCGTTCACGATCGAGGGCGAGGTCGAGCGCGAGCTGGCCGCGCCTTTTGGCGTCAAGAGCGCCAGGCTGAAGCCTGGCCACCAGAGCGGCATCTCTCGAAACGGGATCTCGAGGCGTCTCGCCTGACGGGGTTACGCCGGCCGGGAGGCGGGCGGCTCGCCGTCGCGCGCTCGGTCGCGATCGGGCGTCGCCTCGGCGGGCTCGCCGCAGGGGACGCTCACGAGGTGGCGCGCCGGCCGCTTCGGCGCGACGCGCACCCGCGGAGGCCGACGCGCCACCAGGTTCCAGCCGGAGGAAGCACCCATGCGCTCACCGTCCGCAGGTGGGGGCCCGCCCGCATCCCTCGCACGGGGGATCCGCAGGCGGATCAGCCTGCGACGGGAACGCGGTCGACGGCCGCGGAGGCGGTCGCGACGAACGGCCGGCCGCGCTCGAAGACGATCGTCACCGGAGAATCGTGCTCGACGCACGTCCCGCCCATCGTCAGCATCGTGCAGCCCTCCACCGGACAGACCGACAGCATCGGCCCGTACGGCCGGACCGATTCGACGAGCACCTCCGGCCTCGTTGCTTGTTTCACGGCGGCAGCACCTCCCAGGCCAATCGAGCCGACAAATGATGACACACGCGCGTACCCGTGTGCTGATGCAATAAACATCAGCGACGTGCCGGGAGCCGTTCGTCGCGTGCCGGTCGTGCGAACAGCTCGAGCGCATGGACAGGCGCGCTCCTCGTTCGGCGGGAAGAGCAGTGCCCTCCGAAGAGGTTCCGCCCTCTCGCGCGACCGCATGAATCCGAGTGGGCGCTACTGGGCTCGAACCAGTGGCACCCGTTCGGGATACCGATGGACACCAATGGCCAGGACGGACCCAACCCGCACGGTTGAGCCGATCTCGCCCGGCCAACGGGTGACACGATCTGACACCCCGGACACCGCGAGAGACGGCCGACGTGGACGGATTGCGGACGCCTCGGCACGTATACGCCACTCGTCCCGTGGGAAGTCGCCGATTCCGCCGACTGCGCGCACCCTATTGCGCGAAGCTACGTCCTTCCCTCCAACACGAAAGGTGCGAGCGATGAGCACCGCCAAGCGAGTCTCTCTGGGCGTTCTCTGCGCAGCTGTTGTCGCCGCCGTCGCGGCGTCAGCCTGGTTCGGCTACGACGCGCACCGCCAAACCCAGGACCTCCGCCACGACGTTGCCGGATTGAGCGCGCAACTCGATGACGTACAGGCGTCTCTGGGCGACGCCGCCTCAGGATTCGACGCCAACGACCTCGCGAACTCAATCGATGATATGCAGACGTCGGTGGACGACGTCTCGAGCAGCGTGGACGACGTCTCGAGCAGCGTGGACGACGTCTCGAGCAACGTTGACAACGTGGACAGTGAGGTTCAGGACGTTCAAAGCTCGCTTGATGACATCAGTACGACACTCTCGACTCTCTGCATTGAGTTGAACGCTGCGTGCTGACGTAAGCCACGAGGCCGCTGTCAAGCGCAGCCGAGGAACCGGGGGACTCGGGACCCGCCTAGCTCACGGGACATCGTCGACATGTGCGAGGCAACCCATGAACTGCGCCTCGGATTTGTTGCCGTCGCCGTAGCAGTAATCCCAGACGTCGTCACTAGCGTTCATGGCCGCATCTATGTCCTCCTGCTCGAACTCGTGGGACTCAGTGCCGTCGCTCTTCTCCGGATACGGGTCGCATGGGGCGTACTCATCGTCAAGACCCCTGACCTCACCGGCTAGGCGTTCGCCGGAGCAAAGGGATGACTCGCCGCCGCCTGAGGCGTCCCCATCGCTCCCCGTCGCGCAGCCTGCGACCAGAATCGCAAGCAATCCAAGTACGAGCAGTCGTGCGGCCGTCCCGAGCGGCAACATCGCGTCCGAGTCGATTCTCGTGTAGTTCGCTGCTCTCGTCAATGAGAAACGGGGTTCGGCCTCGTCGCACTCGCTCGCTGCGGCAGGGGGGCAGTCCTGAAGGACCCGGGCATCGCCTTCGTGCCGGCGGGGTGGGGTACCTCCCGGGGGCATCTCTCCGGCTCAGCTCGCCGGAGCCCCGTCGCGGCGCGCTCGTTTGAGCGGGGTGGGCCGTCGAGGAACCCCTCCGATTCACGCTTCTCGCCGTGAGCGCGTGCTGGCATCCCGTCTGGCTTCGGGGGGAGCGCGACGGCTCCCCCGTCAGCCTGCCTAGAGCTCGCTCGTCTATCGGGAAGAGCGCGCGTCTATTCCGGCACGGTAGCCAACGCCACGGCCGGCGCCCTGAACTTGTCCACGAAACGGTGGATTAGTTGACAGATCGCAGGGAACGGCGTACCGTTGGCCATTGCCTAGAGCGTTGTCCGACCGGAAGGGGTGCCGGAATATGCGCGTCGTCGGGTACATCCGCGTCAGTACGGACGAGCAGGCGAGTTCGGGACTTGGACTTGCCGCGCAGCGGGAGGCCGTCGAGCAGGAAGCACGACGTCGGGGATGGACGCTTGTCGCCGTGTGTGAGGACCGCGCGAGCGGGAAGTCGCTTCGACGGCGGCCGGGGCTTGACGAGGCAATCTCACTCATTGAGCACGGCGAAGCGGAAGCGCTTGTCACGGCGAAGCTCGACCGGCTTTCGCGCTCGGTCGCCGACTTCTCCGCGCTACTCGCGCGGTTCTCACGCGCGGGCTGGGGACTCGTCATCGTGGACGTCAACGTCGACACATCCACGCCGACCGGGGAGGCGATGGCGCACGTCGTCGCCTCCTTCGCTCAGATGGAGCGCCGCCGCATCGCCGAACGCACGCGCGAGGCGCTCGCGCAGGCACGCGACCGGGGAACGCCGCTCGGTCGACCGCGCGTGCTCGACGACGCGATACGCGGGCGCGTCGCCGAACTCCGCGCCGAGGGGCTCACGCTGCGTGGCATCGCCGAGCGACTCGACGACGACCGTGTCCCGACAGCGCACGGAGGGAAGCGCTGGCACGCGGAGACTGTGAGGAAGCTTCTCGCCGCGGGCTAAGGCGTTCCGTGGTCCATCGTGGGCCCTTGCAATAGTTCCGACATGAAACACACTCCCGCTCCGGTGGAGCGACTCTCCGGCCGACACCGTCAACGAACGGTCACCATTCCGGTCCGGCTCGGCCGCGCCGCCTGGACGCTCTCGAGCCCGGCGTTTCGCGGACTCGTCGACGCATGGTGCTTCGCCTCCGAGCAAGGGCTGGACGGCCGGCTCTCCGACCAGGACGTGCGATACGTGCTCGCGCCGACGAAGGCATCCCGTCGCGTCACGTCTGAGCTCGTCGAGCACGGCTACCTGGAGTCGCTCCCCGACGGCGACTTCCTGCTCGTGGGCTACTCCTGCTGGAACCCCTCGCGCGCAAGCATCGAGCGCCGCCGTGCGCGGTGGCGAGAGCAGAAGCGGCGTCAGCGCGAGCGTTCGGTAGAGCCTTCTCCTCTCGACCGTTACTCCTCGGCGGACAATCCGGGCAATGCCGCGGCCGGAGCCGAGTCTGCTCCGCACGACGACGTGCAGGCTCTCGTCGGCCGCCTGCGAGCCCGTATCGGCGACGCCGCGTAGAGCGCGGGCCGGTTCGCACCCGACCGAACGAGACACGTCCGAATCGGCCAGTAGGCACGCGAGGTAGACGAGGCTAGGCTTGGCACCGCCGGATGCGGGCGCGCCTGGGTTCGGCTGGCGAGGCACGTCTCGCCGGCAGCCTTGCTCGCGTCCGGCGACTACCCCGTCGTCGTCTTGCGAATCGTCTAGGATGCTATGCGACGGCTCGGTAGCCGGGAAACAGAACGCACCGCGGACGCTCCGCTTCGGCGGGGCGTCTCGCGTTACGGAACGGTTGCCGGTTCGCGCAACCAGACCTTAACGCGAGCTGATCGCGCGGGAGAGCAAGATCAGAACGTGCGTTCTTTCCAACTCTCGACTGCCGTGCCCGCGTCCGCTGACGTCTCCACGTGGGACGCGCTCGACGCGCCGGATCTGACGCAAGCCGACGTCGACCGCCATGCTCTGCGCGAAAAGCAGCGCGAATACGCCGAGGCTGAGCGCTCCCGCGGCGGCACGTTCGAGCACTGGAACCGGCCTTACCGGACGCAGCTCCGCAAGGACGTTCGACGGCTCTCCCGGCTCGTCGTCCACGCGAGCCGGAGGACATCACCCGTGCGGCCCGCGCTCGTTCGGCTCTCCCGTCCGGCCGCAAGAACACCGTCGGCTCGGCGTGTCGGCTCCACCCGCCGCGCTCGCTCGCCGGGCCGACCATCCGGCGACGACCCGCCGTCTAGTCCACCACAGGTAGTCGCTCGCCGGGAGGCGCGCTCGTGAGCGTGCCCCGGCCGACACGTTGGCAGGCTGCGACCGTCGTGCTCGTCGAGCTCGTCCGTGAAGCGCGCTCGACCATGACGTCGGACGAGTACCGCGCGTTCACGTCGACGGCGCTTTTCCTCCTGGCGCGCGAGGGTGACCGGGTCGCGTTCGGCGAGTGGCTGCGCGAGCTCCGCGGCGAGGGAGCCGTCGAGTGAGCGCGACCGGCTGGAAGGGGCTCTCGCTCGACACGCTCGCGAAGGCCGGCGTCGAGCTCGACCGCGGCACCGTCCGCGTTCCGTACCGCGACCGCGACGGCCGCGAGTTCTACTGCAAACGGTTCGGACGCGACGGCCGCTCGTGGTATGAACCCGCGGGTATCTCGGTCGTTCCGTTCGGGCTCGAGACGCTCCCTCCGGCCGGCGACCGGCACCCGCGTTACTGCGCGCTCCTGCTCTGCGAGGGGGAATCCGACGCGCTCGCCGTCCGTGACGTGCTCTCCCGGTTCCGCGACGACGTGCTCGCACTCGCGCTGCCCGGAGCGGGCTCCTGGCGGGACGAATGGCGCTGGTACGTGGACCCGTTCCCGCTCGTCTATGTGCTCGGCGACGGCGACGAGCCCGGCCGACGCATGAACCGCCGCGTATCCGCCGCGCTCCCGTGGGCGTCGGCCGTCGAGCTCCCTGACGGCACGGACGTGCGCTCGCTCCTGCAAACGGACGCCGGCTCGCTCTGGCCGCTCCTCACACGAGCCGACGACGACGCACGTCTCGCCGCTGCTCTCGCTCTCTCCCCCGACCTCCACACGACGCGCCGGCTACTCGCCGAGAAAGGCTTGCCATGACAGACCGACTTGACCCAGAAACCGTCGCCGCCGCGCGCGGCTGGAAACCACCCGACGGCGGAGCGCAGCTCCTCGACGACCTCGCCGCGTTCGTTCGGCGGTACGTCGTCGTCACGGACGCGCAAGCCAGCACGCTCGCGCTTTGGATCGTTCACACATGGGCTATCGACGCCGCCGGCTCGACCCCGTACCTCTCCGTCACGAGCGCGGAGAAACGCTCCGGCAAGACACGGCTCCTCGACGTGCTCCGGTTGCTCTGCCGCGACCCGCTCCCGGCCGCGAACGTCTCCGAGGCGGCGCTGTTCCGCTCGCTCGGCGACCGGCCACGAACGCTCCTGCTCGACGAGATAGACGCTATCTTCGGGCCGAAGGCGCGCGACCGCGAGGACCTCCGCGCGATGCTGAACGCCGGCTACCGGCGCGGAACCCCGGTACTCCGCTGCGTCGGCGACGGCTCGAAACAGCGCGTCGAGCCGTTCGAAGTGTTCGGTGCGAAGGCACTCGCCGGCATCGGCGACCTTCCCGACACGCTCGCGGACCGCTCGCTCCCAGTGCGGCTCAATCGGCGCGGTCCGGGCGAAACCGTCGCACCGCTGCGCGAGAACCGACCGCCCGCCGACGCCGCCACGCTCAGAGGGCGCGTCCAGCGATTCGCCGAGGAGCATGACGACGCGCTCGCCGACGCGGAGCCGGAACTCCCCGCCGAGCTCGACGACCGCGCCCAAGACGCTGTAGAGCCGTTGCTTGCGATAGCCGACCTCGCCGGGGGAGAGTGGCCGCACCGGGCGCGGCGAGCGTTCGTCGAGCTCCGACGCGGCGACGACGCATCCGCGGACGAGTCGCTCGGCGTCCGGCTCCTCGCCGACATTCGCGCCGCCTTCGCGCACGACGACGCGGACCGGCTCTCGACGTCGGAGCTCATCGAACGGCTCGCCACCGACGACGACTCACCATGGGCCGACTGGCACGGCGCACACGTCAAGCCACGGACGCTCTCGACCATCCTGCGGCCGTACGGCATCCGCTCCCGCACGGTCCGGCTCGACGACGGCACGACCCCGAAAGGCTACCGCCGCGACCAGTTCGAAGACGCGTGGACGCGCTATCTCGCTCCCCCCTCTCAAGAAGCGCCTTTATCCGCCACATCCGCCACAACCGCCTATCCAAGCAGCTCCGACTCCGAGCCCGTGGCGGATACGGCCGCGAGCGTGGCGGATACGGCCGCGAGCGTGGCGGATACCGTCGAGCCAGGAACCCCGCATGAATCCTCGGATGTGGCGGATGTGGCGGTTAGACCCCCGTTCTCGGAGAGGGAAGGCGCGGAATCCCCCGTCGAGCCGCTCATGCTGCTCGACGACGACGAATACGAACGGCTGCGGCGCAAGCTGCACGGGCTCGACGGCAAGGCCGCATAGCCGAGAGCCGTGATGCACGACCGGCTTCTAACGTGCGAGGAGGTTGCTCGGTGGGCGAACGTCTCCGAGCGCACCGTCCGACGCGCCATCGCCCGCGGCGACCTCCGCGCAGGGCGAGCGGGCGGGCAACTCCGCATCGCGCCCGACGACGCGTACGCCTGGGTATTCGGCGAGCCCAAGCCCCTCCCGAGCGTTATACGCTCCGCGTCGACCGCTCAAACCTACATGGGAGGTTCGCCGTGACCGCTAACACGGCTCTCGTTCCCGGCGTCCGTCGACACCCGGCCGGACCCGGCTATCAGGTGCGCGTGAGGCCGTTCCCCGCCGAGACGTTCTCGGTCGCCGACGACGCGAACGCGCGGGCAATCGAGCTCCGCAGGATGCGCGCCGTCGGTATCCGCCACGCGCCGCGAAGCGCGACCCCGACGCTCGCCGAGGCTGCCGCCTCGCTCCTCGCTCGCAAGCGCGTAGCCGGCAAGCGCGGTCCGCTGACCGCAAAGGGCATCAAGCATTGGGACGACTCAACCCGGCCGTGGCGCGAGGGCAAGTACGCCGCCCTCCCGCTCGACCTCCTGGACCGGCGGCTCCTCGAGGACGCGATACTCGCCCGCGCCGCGGAGCATCCCGTATCCGCCCGGAACGAACTCCAAGCGCTTAAGGCCACGCTCCGCTACGCGCAGGCGCGAGGCCACCGTTTCGACGCGGCTCTCCTCACCATCGAGCCCGTCGCCACGCCCGAGCACGAAGGCCGGGCGCTGACTGCCGACGAGCTCGAGCACCTCGCCGCCCACGCGCCATCGTATGCCTTCCGGCTCGTGCTCCTTGCCGGCACCACCGGGAATCGCATCAACGAGCTGTTCACCCTCACCGATGACCGGCTCGACCTCGCCGGCCGGACGATGACGATTCCCCCCGAGCTCTGTAAAGAGCGCCGCCGCAAGGTGATTCCGCTCACCGACGAGGAGACGCAGCTTCTCCGCGCGCAGCTCCTCGCCCGTGCTCCCGGCACGCGGCTCGTGTTCCCGAAGCGGCACGGCTCGCAGTGGCGCTACAGCGCGTTCCGGAAACTGGTCTGGCTCCCGATGCTCCGGGACGCCGCGGAGGCGTGGGAGCGCGAGAGGACGACACCTGAGCCATTCACAGGACTCACCGCCCACGACCTGCGGCACACGGCTGCGACCCTGATGCGTGAGGCCGGTATGCCCGCCGAGCTCGCCGCCGAACGGCTCGGGCACGCCGACGAGGGCGTCCTCCTCCTCCGCACCTACCGGCACGTCCGCCAGGGCGAGACGAGAGCCGCGCTCGACGCCATCGGACACGGACTCCGTGCCGCCTCACTCGGACACCACGACGAGCAGACGGGGAGGGCAGGGGAGGTAGACGGGTGGGCCGTCCGCTAAGCCAGCCCACCCGACCTCCACGGAGGAAGTCCCGGCGTCATGTGGACGAACCGTGGACGGCTCTCCACTGCCTCCGCGCCCGGACCCCGCTCGTCATGCGGGGTTTCGGGGATGGGCGCTACTGGGCTCGAACCAGTGACCCCCAGCTTGTCGAGCTGGTGCTCTCCCAACTGAGCTAAGCGCCCCAATTGTCCCTGTTTGCAGGGACATCAACACGTTCTCAATCGATCACGCTCTCCGAATTCTTTCGCGGGGTGTGATCGGCGCGGATTCTAGCTGAGCGTCGGCGACGACGGCGTCGGGCCTCATGCGTGGCCGATTCGAAAGGACAGGACCCCTGGCGCGAGCCTGACGAGCCTTGGCAAGCATACCGCCGACTGCGAGGTCGCTCGCGCGTTCAAGCGCCCGGCTCGCTCAGGGAAGCGCATCCTGGCCACGCGGCCGCGGGCTGCTCGACGTAGGATCACTGACATGACAGACGGGAGAGTCGATGCCGCGCTCGTGCGCGGGCCGCTTGCGGGTGCGCGTCGCTCGGGGATCCGGGCGATGATGGACCGCGCGGCCGCGCTCGAGGGCGTGCTCCACCTCGAGCTCGGCGAGCCGGACTTCCCGACGCCGCCGCACGTGGTGGAGGCGGTGGAGCGGGCGCTTGCCGGGGGGCAGGTCAAGTACACGCTCTCGCGGGGCACGCTCGAGCTGCGCGAGCTGCTCGCGGAGAAGGTGCGCGAGCAGAACCGGCTCGAGGCCTCGCCGGAGCGGCTGGTCGTGACAGCGGGCGGCACCGCGGCGGTGTACGCCGCCTTCGCGTCGCTGGCCGCGCCCGGCGAGGGCGTGCTGATCCCCGATCCGGGCTGGCCTGGCGCCGAGCTCGCGACGACGCTGCTCGGGCTGCGCCCGCTGCGCTACCGGCTGCTGCCCGAGGACGGCTACCGGCCCGACCTCGACCAGCTCGAGACGCTCGCGGGGGACGCGCGTGTCCTCTTCCTCAACACGCCGAGCAACCCGACGGGGGCGGTGCACGAGCGGGACACGCTCGAGCGGATGCTCGAGATCGCGGAGCGGCACGGGCTCGTGGTCGTCGCGGACGAGGTGTACGAGGACATCGTGTTCGACGTCGATCCCGTCAGCATCGGCTCGCTCGGCTCCGAGGGTCGCGTGGTGACGGTCTTCAGCTTCTCGAAGGGCTACGCAATGACCGGCTGGCGGGTCGGGTACGCCGTCGCGCCGCCGGACGTCGCCGAGGCGATGGTCCAGGTCGCCGAGACGATCGTCGCCTGCCCGTCCTCGATCGGGCAGGTCGCCGCCGTCGCCGCGCTGCAGGGCGGCCGCGAGCCCGTCCTCGCGATGCTCGCCGAATACCGGCACCGGCGCGACACGGCCGTTGCCGCGTTGCGCGAGCACGACCTCCTGATCGCAGAGCCGCGCGGCACCTTCTACGCGATGGTCGACGTCTCGACGCTCGGGGCCGACTCCTTTGCCATCGCCGGGCGGCTGCTCGAGGAACAGCGGATCGCGACCGCGCCGGGCGAGACCTTCGGCCCCTCCGGCACCGGCACCGTACGCCTCTCGCTCGCCTCGCCCCCCGACGTCGTCGCCGAGGCAATCGAGCGGATCGCCCGCGTCACGCGCGGCGAGACGGCCGTTCCGGCCTGACTACGCGGCCCGCACCGCCGAGAGCAACGTGCGCGCCGTGCGCGTGACGAGCGAGTCGACGGTGACCGCGATGTACGTCGCGCCCCGCTCTCGCCAGTCGGCGGCCCCCGCCTCGTCGGCGACGAGGACGCCGAGCGCGGCCGGCGATTCGCGAACGGCGCCCGCGACCGTCCGGTAGGCCTCCTCCACGATGGGATGCGAGAGCTGCCCGGGGACGCCGAGCGAGTGCGAGAGGTCGGTCGGTCCGACGAAGACCACGTCGACGCCGTCGACGGCGGCGATCTCGGAGACCTGCTCGAGCGCCGAGCGCGTCTCGATCTGAACGACGACGATCGACTCCTCGTTGGCCGCCGCCACGTAGTCGGCGAGCGTCCCCCGCTGCCCGTACGCGGCCGCGCGCACACCGGTCAGCCCCCGCCCTCCGCGCGGCCGGTACTTCACGGCGCGCACGGCGCGGTCGGCGTCCTCGGCGGACGAGACGAGCGGGACGTGCACGCCGATCGCGCCGGTGTCCATGAAGCGCAGGATCACGGGCGGCTCGTTCGCCGGGACCCGCACGAGCGCGGGGACGCCGCGGACGTCGGTCGCGCGCACCATGTTCTCGGCCTCGCGCGGCTCCATCGTCCCGTGCTCGCCGTCGAGGATCAGGAAGTCGAACCCCTGCAGGGCGACGAGCTCGGCAAGTCCGGGATCCGGATAGCGGACGAAGCAGCCGTGGAGGCACTCCCCCGCCCGCAGCCGTCCCCTCGTTCCCCCGACGTGCACGTCAGGTCAGCCAGCACGCGGCGTGGTGTGCGCGGGCCTTCTCCTCGAGCGGCGGCTCCTCGTGCGCGCAGCGCTCGATCGCGATCGGGCAGCGGGTGTGGAAGCGGCAGCCGGACGGCGGTCGCAGCAGGTCGGGGAACGCGCCGGCGATGGTGATCCGCTTCCGCGTCGCCTCGAGCTTCGGGTCGGGGATCGGGACCGCCGACAGCAGCGCCTTGGTGTAGGGATGCTTCGGGTCCTCGTAGATCTCGTCGCGGTCGCCGATCTCGACGATCTTGCCGGCGTACATCACGGCAATCCGGTGCGAGATGTGACGGACGACCGAGAGGTCGTGCCCGATGAAGAGGTAGGTCAGGCCGAGCCGCTCCTGGATGTCCTGCATCAGGTTGACGACCTGCGCGCGGATCGAGACGTCGAGCGCAGAGACGGGCTCGTCGGCGACGATGAAGTCCGGCTCGAGGCTCAGCGCCCGCGCGATGTTGATCCTCTGGCGCTGACCGCCGCTGAAGGCGTGCGGGTAGCGGAACATGTGCTCGGGTGGAAGCCCGACCAGCTCGAGCAGCTCGGCCACGCGGTCCTCGGCATGCCGCACCCTCCCGACGACGCCGTGCACGAGCAGCGGCTCGGCGACGATCTCGAGCACGCGGAGCCGCGGGTTGAGGCTGGCGTAGGGATCCTGGAAGACGAGCTGCATGCCCCGCCGCAGCCGGCGCAGCGACTCGCCCTCGACGTGCGTGATGTCCTCGCCGTCGAACGTGATGCGGCCGCCGTCGAGCGGCACCCGGCGCAGGATCGCCCGGCCGGTCGTCGTCTTCCCGCAGCCGGACTCGCCGACGAGGCCGAGGGTCTCCCCGCGGCCGATCTCGAACGAGACGCCCTCGACCGCGTGCAGGTAGAGCTTCTCCTGCCCCCAGAAGCCGGCTCGGCCGGCAGGGAAGCGGACGGTGAGCTCCTCGACGCGGACGAGCGGCTCAGCCAGGGAGTCGCTCGAGCCGCGGGGTGGGCTCGATACGTTCGTCAGCGAAGGCACGCCAGCACGCCACCTCCCTTCCGTGCTCGTGCCGCTCGAGCGGCGGCATCTCGTTCGCGCAGCGGTCGATCCGAATCGAGCAGCGCTGCTCGAACGGACATCCCGGCGGCGGCACGAGAAGGTTCGGCGGCACTCCGTCGATCCCCATGAGCCGCGGCAGGACGACGTCGAGCCTCGGCGTCGAGCCGAGCAGGCCCTTCGTGTAGGGGGTGGCCCGGGCGCTCGAAGAGATCCGAGGCGGCGCCGGCCTCCATGATCTTGCCGCCGTACATGACGGCAACGCGCTTGCAGACCTCGGCGACGACGCCGAGGTCGTGGGTGATCAGCAACACCGCCAGCCCGAGGCGTGCCTGCAGCTCGGCGATCAGCTCCAGGATCTGCGCCTGGATCGTCACGTCCAGCGCCGTCGTCGGCTCGTCCGCGATCAGGAGCTCGGGCTCGCCGGCGAGCGCCATCGCGATCATCACCCGCTGGCGCTGGCCCCCAGAGAGCTCGTGCGGGTACGCCTTCGCCTTCGCCCCGGGGGACGGGATCCCGACCAGGTCGAGCAGCTCGACCACCCGCTCGCGCGCCGGGCCGCGGGAGAGGCCGCGGTGCAGCCGCAGCACCTCCCCGATCTGCTTCCCGACGGTGAAGAGCGGGTTCAGCGACGTCATCGGATCCTGGAAGACGATCGCAAGCTCCTTGCCGCGGATCTTCTGCAGCCGGCGCTGTCCCGCCGTCCCGAGGAGCGACTCGCCCTTCCAGCGCACGTCGCCGCCGGTGATCCGCCCGGGAAGCTGGATCAGCCCGAGGATGCTGAACGCGGTCACGCTCTTGCCGGAGCCGGATTCGCCGACGAGCCCGAGCGTCTCGCCGCGATCGACGGTGAACGAGACGTCCCGCACCGCATGGGCCGTGCCGGCGCGCGTGACGAACTGCACCTCGAGCGACTCGACCTCGAGCAGGTGCTCGCTCACCGCGCCACCGCCGACGGGTCGGTCGTCGCCCGCGCGAAGCGCCGCTCGCGCTGGAGCGGGTCGGCGGTGATCCGCATCCAGCTCGCGAAGAGGTTCGCTCCGAGGACGGTCAGGGAGAGCGCGACGCCCGGGAACGTGATCACCCACCACGCGCTCGCGAGGTAGTCGCGCCCCTCGGCGATCATCAGCCCCCACGATACGGCAGGGGGCTGCGTCCCGAGGCCGAGGAACGAGAGCGCCGCCTCCGCGATCACCATCCGCGCGAACTCGAGCACGGCAAGCGTCAGGAGCGGCGAGGCGAGGTTCGGGAGGATGTGCCGGAAGATCACCCGCCGCGACTTGCAGCCCGCCAGCTCGGCGGCCTCGACGTACGGACGCTCTCGGGTCGAGAGCACGATGCCTCGCGTGATCCGCGCGTACACCATCCATCCGTTGAGCGCGAGGACGATGATGATCGCCTTCAGGCTCGGGTGGACGACCGAGAGGATGACGAGGGCGAGGAGCAGGCCGGGAAACGCCACCTGGGTATCGACCCAGCGCATGATGAACGAGCTCGTGCGGCCTCCCCGGTAGCCGGCGACGAGGCCCATCAGCACGCCGAAGGTGCCGGCGAGCGCGACCACCGCGAGCCCGACCTGGAGGGAGACGCGCGACCCGTAGATCACGCGTGAGAGCACATCGCGGCCGAGCTGGTCGGTGCCCAACAGGTGGTCGGCGCTCGGGCTCTGGAGGCGGTCGAAGAGCGATTGCTCGTCGGGGCCGTAGGGCGCGATCAGCGGCGCGAAGATCGCGATCACGAGCATCACCAGCATCACGAAGACGCCGAACATGCCTGCCTTGTCGCTCCACAGCTCGGTCACCGTGCTGCGCAGCGCGCGCATGACGGCGTACGGCCGGCCCCGCAGGAGCTCCTCTTCGCGGGCGGCCTCGAGCGCGGCCGAGCGTGCGTTCGACGCCATCAGGCGAGCTGGATCCGCGGGTCGATCGCCCGGTAGACGATGTCGATGAGGATGTTGATGACGACGACGAAGATCGCGACGAGGAACACGACCGCCTGGAGCAGGATCAGGTCCTGGTCGACGATCGCGTTGTAGGCGAGATAGCCGATCCCCGGCCACGCGAACACGGTCTCGACGACCGCCGTGTACCCGGCGAGCGCGAGGATCAGCTCCCAGCCGAAGAGCGTCAGGACGGGTACCGACACGTTGCGCATCGCATGGATGCCGACCGTGCGCCTCCCCGAGAGGCCCTTGGCCCGAGCCGTCTGCACGTAGGGCTGGGCGAGCTCGTCGAGCATCGACGACCGCACGATCATCACCATCCGTCCGATCGTCGCGAAGGCCATCGTCACGGCCGGCAGGACCAGATGCTCGATGCCGCCCTTGCCCGACGAGGGCAGCAGATCGAGCTCCACGGCGAACACGTAGATCAGCAGCATCCCGACCCAGAACTCGGGCATCGACAGGGCGGCGAGGCTCCCGACGACGGCGAGGCGGTCGAACCATCCACCCGGCCGTAGCGCGGCGAGCACGCCGAGCACCATCGAGACGACGAACGCGAGCCCCATCCCGGCCGCCACGAGGAGGAGCGTCGCCGGGAGCCGCTCGAGCACGATCCCCATCGCGTCCTCGCGGAGGACGAGCGACTCGCCGAAGTCGAGGTGCACGACGCCGACGAGGTAGTCCCAGAACTGCGCGGGGATGGACTGGTCGAGGCCGAGCTGATGCTCGAACTCGGCCCGCTGCTCCGTCGTCGCCTCGAACGGAAGCAGCACGTCCACCGGATCGCCCACGAGCCGTGTGGTGACGAACACCACCACGGTCACGAGGAAGACGACCAGCAGGCCCTGAGCGAGCCGGCGGACGATGTACCTGCCCATCCCCGCGTGTCCTCTCGCCTACTACCCGCTGAGCCCCATCGTGTTGACGAAGAGCAGCGAGTCCTGCCTCGGCCTCCACTGGAGACGCTTGCTCGTGCCGTAGAGGTCGGCGATGTTCACGAGGAACGTGAAGTACGCCCGGTCGCGAGCCCGCCTCGTCGCCTGCCGGTAGAGCGCGTTCCGCTTGGCGACGTTCGACTCGCTGCGGGCCTGCGTGATCCACTTCTCGAGATCCTGGTCCGAGTTCGAGGCGCCGATCCCGCTCGGCGCGTAGTACGCGGAGAGCGTACGGTCGGCGTCGAGCAGCTCGTTCGAGCTCGTCAGGTAGATCGCGTCAGCCCGGTTCTCCTTGTCGAACAGGCGGTTCAGGTACTCGCCGAAGTCGAAGATCTGCACGTTCACCTTCAAGCCCGCGGCGCGCCAGAAGGATGCGATCGCTTCGATCGTCTCCTTGTCCTTGAGCCAGCGGCCCGACTCGCCGACGAAGTTGATCGTCTTGCCGTTCGCGCCCGCGGCCTCGATGAGCTGCTTGGCGCGGGCCGGGTCGTAGCCGTACGGCCGCAGCGCCGGGTTGTAGCCTGTCCACGACGGGCTGAGGAACTGGCCGTCGTCGACGCGGGCGAAGCCGCCGAACAGCGCCTTCGCGATCCCGTTCTTGTCGACCGCGAGGTTGAGCGCCTGCCGGACGCGGACGTCGTTGGTCAGCTGGTTTCCGGGCCGCGCGTTGAGGATGACCACCGGATGCTCGAGCCCGACTGCGCTGACCGACTTCGGCGCGCGCTTCACGTCCTCGGGCAGGAGGTTCGTGATCAGGTCGAAGTCGCCCGCGAGCAGGCCGGCGAGCCGTGTGCCGCCCTCGGGGATGAACCGGTAGGTGACCGACTGGATCCTCGGCTTGGGCTTCCCCCAGTACCTCGGGTTGGCCTGCAGCGTGATCCGGTCGCCCTTCCGCCACTCGGTCAGCATGTACGGCCCCGTCCCGACCGGCTTCTCCGCGAAGCCCTGGGCCTTCGAGGCCTTTGGCGGCACGATCGTCAGCCAGTAGATCCGCGACGGGAGGATCGGATCGGGCGCCGACGTGGTGATGTCCACGGTGCGGCTGTCGACCTTCCTGGCGCCGGAGATCGTCCCGACGAAGCTCACCTGCTCGGAGTTGAACTTCTTGTTGATGATCCGCTTGATGCTGTACACGACGGCGTCGGCGTTCATCGGCTCGCCGTTCGTGAACGTGATCCCGGTGCGCAGCCTGACGCGCCACACCTTCGGGCGGATCTGCTTCGGGGCCGCGGCCGCGAGCCCCGGTACGAGCTTGCCGTTGGCAAGCCGGGCCATCAGCGTCTCGTAGATGTTGCGGGAGACGGCGCGCTCGCCACCGTCGTCCTTCAGCTGTGGATCGAGCGACGTGGGCTCGGAGCCGATGGCGATCGTGATCGACCCCGCCGCGGCCTGCGTCGACGCAGGCGCGCGGTTCGCCGCACTGGCCGCGCTCAGCGCCGCTGCGGCAAGTGCCGCGAGCAAGACGACCGAGAGCGCCGCAAAGCGATGACGTCTCATTCCCTCTCTCCTCCTCGAGATTCGGCCTGCACGGCTACTGCCGCCTTGGACGGATGACGGGCCGCGTCGGTTAGCCTCGTTCGGTTAGCCTCGCGATCGAGGGCGTAGCGCTCCCTCCGGAGCGGGAAGACCTTCTCGCTCCGACGACCGCTTCGCAGACAAGGGCGAGCAGACACCGTCGGAGCGGTATCTTAACGTCTAGAGACTTTGAGTCAAGGTCGAGACATCTCCAGCGCTCAGCGAGTCGTGGTGGGCATGGCCTCGAGCGAGGGGCTCGAGTACGGGGCGCGCCTCGTAGAAGAGCTGCACCGCACGTCCGCGGAAGTCCACCTCGTGATGACGCGCGCGAGCGAGGAGGCGCTCGGCGGCGAGCTGGGACGCGTCCGCTCGCTCGCGGCGCAGGTCTACGCGACGGGGAACCAGGCGGCGCGCATCTCGAGCGGCTCCTTCCTCACGCGCGGCATGATCGTGGCGCCGTGCGACGGCGCGGGGCTCGCGGCGATCACGCTCGGGCTCGCGACGAACCTCGTATTCCGGGCGGCCGACGTGACCCTCAAGGAGCAGCGGCCGCTCGTGCTCGGGCTCGTCTCCTCGCAGCCGAACGCCATCGAGGAGGAGCACCTAGCGCGCGCCGGGGAGGTTCCCGGGCTCGTCATCGTCCGCCTCGAGGGGGCGGCCGCCGACGCCGTGCCCCGGCTCCTCTGTCAGCTGTAGACCGACTCCTCGCGGGCGTGCGCGCCGCGTCCCAGCGCGATCAGCGACGCGGGGAGGGCGACCGCGGCGACGACGAGCGCGGCCTGCAACCCGAAGAGGGCGGCGCCCGCGCCGATGAGTGCGCTCGTCGCGGCGCCGAACCCGATCTGCACCGAGCGGAAGGCGCCGAGGAGGTGCGTCCGCCCTTCGAACGCGTCGAGCGCGAGGACGTTCGCGACCGGGCCGAGCGCGGCGACGAAGGCGCCGAACACGACCGCGGCCACGATCGCGAGCCCAGGCCACGGCGCAGCCGTCCAGCAGGCCCCGAGCAGCGCGAGCCCGAGGCCGAGGCGCCGGGCGATGCGCACCGAGCTCTCGCGGTCGGCGGCGTTGCCCGAGAGCAGCTTGGCGGGGACGGACAGCACGCGGGAAGCCGTGATCACGAGGGCAGCCGTTCCCGGGGAGACATCCCACGAGTAGACCGCGAAGAGCGGCAGGAACGCAACCGCCCCGTACTGCATCGCGGCCGCGGAGCCGCCGACGACGACGGGCGCAACGGCCGCGCCCGGCCGGAATGACCCGCCGCCGCCCGCGGGCGCGGGAAGCCGGGACGGGAGCCGTGCGAGCACACACCAGGCGGCGACCCCGGCGGCGAGCGCCCCCGCCGCCACGAAGGTGGAGCGCCATCCCCAGGCTTCGGCGAGCGAGGCCAGGAGTCCGGCGAGGGCGACCCCGCCCGAGTACGCGACGCCGAAGATCCCGATCGCGAGGCCGCGCCGCGGACCCGCGAGCTGCGCCGCGCTCCGGATCCCGGGGACGAAGAACGCGCCCGATCCGAAGCCGAGCACGGCCTGCCCGGCCACGAGCGATGCCTGGCCCCACGAGGCCGCGCTCAGCCAGGCACCGGCCGCGACGAGGAGCAACGCGAGCGTCACGCCGTTCCTCGGCCCGAGGCGGCCGATCGCGAGGCCGCCCGCCAGCCCACCCACCGCGACCGAGCCCGACAGGATCGCAAACATCGCGCCGGCGCCTCCGACGCCGAGACCCAGCTCGAGCGCGAGGAGCGGGAATAGCGGCGGCAGCACCCACTCGGCTGTCGTGGTCGCGAGGTAGCCCCCGGTTACGGCCGCGAAGCCGACCCTCTCCCGCGCCATAGTTTATCTTATCTTGAAGATATGTCGAAGCTGATCGGCGACACGCTCCCCGACGACCTGGTCGACGCGCTCGACGGCGCCGACCTGGCGGCCAAGGTCGGCCCTGCCTACCTGCTCGTCACCTCGGACGAGGACGGGACGCCGCGCCCGTGCATGCTGAGCGCCGGGGAGACGCTCGCGCTCGACGGGAAGCGCCTCCGCTTCGCCTTGTGGCGCGGCAGCCGGACGGGCGCGAACCTCGAGCGGGGCGGGCGCGCCCTCTTCTGCCACGTCGCGCCGAGGACCGTCGTCTACGTCCGTGGCCCGGTGCGCGCGCTCGACGGCGCCCCCGAGCTGAACCTCGACTGCTTCGAGCTCGAGGTCGACTCCGTCGAGTCGGACGACCACGCCGGCATGCCCGTGACGACCGGAATCGCGTTCGCGATCGAGCGCGACGACCCGGCGGTCGTGGTCGAGGCCTGGGAGCGCCAGCTCGCCGGCCTCCGCGCCGCGACGTAGCGCAGATCGCCGAGCAACTCCGTGCTCGTGGCCACGACGTCGTCTCGGTGAAGGAGCGACCCGAGCTCGAAGGACACTGCGCGACGAGCCGCTCTTCGCGGCTGCCGCGTCCGAGCAGCGAGCGACCCTGACCGACGCGAGTCGCGGGCCGCTACTGGCCGTCCACCGGGCGCAGCACGGCACGGCGCTCGCCCCAGCGGCGGATGCGCTCGTGCTCGACGCCGAGCTGGTCGAGGGCACGGCCGACGGTGTGGTCGACCATGTCGTCGAGCGTGCGGAGCTTCGCGTAGAAGGCCGGGACGGGCGGCGCGACCACGGCTCCGGCCTTCGCGACACGAAGCATGTTCTCGAGGTGGATCACCGAGAGCGGCGACTCCCGCACGAGCAGGAGCAGCTTGCGGCCCTCCTTCAGGTGCACGTCCGCGGCGCGCTGGATGAGGTTGTCGGAGAGCCCGTTCGCCACAGCCGCGAGCGTCCGCATGCTGCACGGGGCGACGATCATCCCCGCCGTCTCGAAGACGCTCGAGGCCGGCGGCGCGGCAAGGTCGTCCTCGTCGTAGACCGCGGTCGCCAGCGCGCGAACCTCGTCGGGGCGCCGGTCGGTCTCGGTCCTGATCGTCGCCTCGGCCCAGCGGCTGACGACGAGGTGCGTCTCGACGCCGAGATCGCGGAGGGTCTCGAGCACGCGGACGCCGTAGATCGCGCCGGTCGCGCCCGTCATGGCGACGAGGACGGGCCGTTCGATCGACTCGTCCGTCACGGGCTGCCGGCGCCGTAGGGACCGGTGGTGATCCCGTAGACGTTGCCGTCGGGACCGCGGAAGTGCGTCCAGCGGTAGTCCCCGAAACCGTGGTTCTCGGTGAGGAACTCGACCCCCTTGCCCTCGAGCTCGGCGCGGGCGTCGTCGAGGTCGTCCACGAGGAACTCGACGACCGGTCCCGAGTCGAACTCCGCGAAGTGCGGGTCGGACGGGCCGAAGACCTCGACCCACTCGCCGCTCTCGAGCCGCAGGATGGACAGCCCCTCGTGCTCCTGGAAGGCCGACAGCCCGAGCGTGTCCTTGAAGAATCGCACCGTCTCGTCGAAGCGATCGGTGGCCGTGCCCACCCAGACGATTCCCTTGATCTTCATGACGCGAGCTCCTCTCGCTCGTTGCCGCCGGCACCGGCCTGCGCCTCGCGGATGAGGTCGAGCAGGGCGGCCGGCCCGAGCGGCACGCGGTTGACGTTGATCCGGAGCGGCTTCAGGGCGTCGACCACGGCATTCGCGATCGCCGCGGGCGGGGAGACGGCGCCGCCCTCGCCGCACCCCTTGATCCCGAACGGGTTGAGATCGGAGAGGAACTCCTGGTGTCCGACCTCGATCGAGGGGACCTCAGTCGACGTCGGCAGCAGGTAGTCCATGTAGCTCCCGGTGAGGAGCTGGCAGTCCTCGTCGTAGAGCACGCCCTCGAAGAGCGCCGAGCCGATGCCGTGCGCGACGCCGCCCTGGATCTGCCCCTCGACGATCATCGGGTTGAGCATGCGGCCGCAGTCGTCCACGGTGACGTAGCGGAGAAGCTTGACGAACCCGGTCTCCGCGTCCACCTCCACCGAGGCGACGTGCGTGCCCGAGGCGAACGTGACCGTCGGCGGCACGAAGTAGTACTGCACCTCGAGGCCCGGCTCGAGCCCGGCGGGAAGCCGGCTCCGCGGCCCGGGCGTCGCGGCTGCGTGGATCTCGCCGAACGAGACCGCGCGCTCGTGCACGTCGCGCGAGGCGACGCCGTCCGTCACGAGCTCGAGGTCGTCGACGCTCGCCTCGAGGAGCTCACCCGCCACGGCGAGCACCTTCTCGCGCAACCTCCCCGCGGCGATCCCGACGGCGCTGCCGGCGGTGACCGCGCTCCGGCTCGCGAAGGTGCCGACGCCGAACTGGATCTGCGACGTGTCGCCCGAGGTGACGCTGACGCGCTCCGGAGGAAGCCCGAACTCGTCCGCGCAAACCTGCGCGAGCGTCGTCTCGAGCCCCTGGCCGTGCGGCTTCGCGCCGGTGACGACATGGAGGTGGCCGCGCTGGTCGAGGCGCACGATCGCACCCTCGTACGGGCCGAAGCCGGAGCCCTCGACGTACGAGGAGATCCCGACCCCGACGAGCCGTCCCTCGGCGCGCCACCGTGCCTGCTCTGCGCGCAGCTCGTCGTAGTCGATCGCCTCGAGCGCCTGCTCGAGCTGCGCGGGATAGTCGCCGGAGTCGTAGACCATCTCCTGGCCGTCGCGGTACGGCATCCCCATCGGCCGGGGCATCTCCTCCGCGGGGATGAGATTCCGCCGCCGCACCTCCGCTGGATCGAGCCCGCGCTCGGCGGCGACCAGGTCGAGCGCCCGGTCGAGCGCGAAGACGGCTTCCGGGCGGCCCGCGCCTCGCACCGGCGCGACCGGCGTCTTCGTGGTGACGACGTTCAGCCCCTCGATCGAGAAGGTGTCGATCGCGTACTGGCCGCGGATGTGCGCCGCCGTGTTGTACGACACCGTCACGGCGTACAGGTTGTAGGCGCCGGCGTCGACGAGGAAGCGGTCGCGCAGCGCGAGGATCCGCCCGTCGTGGTCGTAAGCGAGCTCGAGGTCGTGTACCTGGTCGCGGCAGTGGCGCGTCCCGAGCAGCGCTTCCTGCCGGTCCTCCGTCCAGCGTACCGGCCGGCGGAGCGCCATCGCCGCGAACGGGATCAGCGCGTCCTCGCCGAAGAGCCCGGTGCCGAAGCTTCCGCCCATGTCGGGCGCGACGACGCGGATGCGCTCGAGCGGGAGGCCGAGCATCTCCGAGAGGTTCGTGCGGATGAGATGCGGTCGGGGGCTCGTGATCCAGACCGCAAGCTCGTCGCGCCCCTCGTCCCAGGCCGCCTGGACCGACCGCGTCTCCATCGCGTTCCCGGCGGAGCGGGCGAACGTGAACCGCTCACGGAGCGTGAACGGCGCGGCGGCGAAGGCGGCGTCGACGTCCCCGGAGGAGATCGCGAGGCGCGCCGCGACGTTCCCGCCGAGCCCCTCGTGGAGCACCGGCGCGCCGTCACGGAGCGCGGACTCGGCATCGGGAACCACGTCCAGCGGCTCGTACTCCGCCTCGATCGCCTCGAGCCCGTCCTCGGCGGCGTAGCGGTCGCGCGCGACGACGACCGCGACCGGCTGCCCGACCCAGAGCACGCGCTCGTGCGCGATCGGGGGCAGCGGGCACGACTTGACCTCGACGTCGACCTGCGCCCGGAGCGCGGGTGTGATCTCCTTGCCCGCGGCCTCGATGAACGTGCCGACACGGCCGGCGAGGTCGGCGCCGGTGAACACGGCGACGACGCCCTCGGCCTCGAGCGCGGGCGCGACGTCGAGCCGTGTGATCTCGGCGTGCGCGAAGGGGCTTCGCAGCACCGCCGCGTGGAGCGTCCCCGGGAGGCGGATGTCCGCGGTGAAGCGGCCGGCGCCGCGGACGAGCCGGGCGTCCTCCTTGCGCCGCAGCCGCTGCCCGACCCAGGTGTCCGCGGCGGTCGCGCTCACGGCGCCGCTTCCCGGGTGAGCTCCGCCGCGTAGCGCACCGCCTCGACGATGTTCTGGTAGCCGGTGCAGCGGCAGATGTTCCCGGAGAGGCGGCTTCGGATCGTCTCCTCGCTCGGGTCGGGATCGTCGCGGAGCAGCTCCTCGACCGTCATCAGGAACCCCGGCGTGCAGAAGCCGCACTGCAGGCCGTGCTTCTCCGAGAACGCCTCCTGGATCGGGTGCAGCGGGCCGTCGGCGGGCGCGAGCCCCTCGACCGTCCGTAGCTCGTGCCCCTCTGCCTGCACGGCGAGCATGAGGCACGAGCGCACCGTCCGGCCGTCCATCAGGATCGTGCACGCGCCGCAGACGCCGTGCTCGCAGCCGACGTGCGTCCCCGTCAGGCCGAGCTCGTCGCGAAGGAAGTCCACGAGCGTGACGCGCGGCTCGGCCGAGCCGCGGTACTCCTCGCCGTTGACGCGCACCACGATCTCACGCGGCGCCATCCGTGCCTCCTCTCGCCCGCGCCGCTGCCGTCTCGAGCGCGCGCCGCAGGAGGACGCCGGAGACGTGACGGCGGTAGTCGGCCGAAGCGTGAATGTCGGAGTTCGGGTCGAGATCGTCCGCCACCGCGGCCGCCGCCTCCGCGACCACCTCCGCCGTCGGGGGGTGGCCGACGAGGCAGCGCTCGGCCGACGGCGAGCGCACCGCGGTCTCGGCCACGCCGATCAGCGCGATCCGCGCCTCCGCGACGGCGCCTCCCTCGTCCAGCGTCAGCAGCGCGCCGACGCCTGCGAGCGCGAAGTCGCCGTGCCTGCGTGCGAGCTCCGTGAAGCACGACCCGGTGCGCCCGTTCGGGACGCGCAGCCGGAGGCCCGTCAGGAGCTCGTCGGGCTCGAGCGCGGTCATGAAGGTCGAGACGAGGAACTCCCGCGCCGCCACCGTCCGCGCGCCCGACGGCCCGACGAGATCGCATTCGGCGTCGAGCGCGAGCGCGAGCGCCGTCCATTCCGCGGCAGGGTCGGCGTGGGCCAGGCTGCCACCCACCGTGCCGCGGTTGCGGATGGCGACGTGCCCGATCTGCTCGATCGCCTCGACGACCATCGGGCAGCGCTGCCGCAGCCCGGGAAGGCGCTCCACGTCGCGCTGCCGGGCCAGCGCACCGAGCTCCAGCGTGTCGCCCTCGAGCCGCGCTCCGTCGAGACCTCCGACGCCGTTCAGGTCGACGATCACCGACGGCCGGGCGAGACGGAAGGCGAGGAGCGGGACGAGGCTCTGCCCGCCCGCCATCGCCTTCGCCTCGTCGCCGTGCTCGGCGAGCGCCGCCACCGCCTCGTCGAGGCTCCGCGGAGCCAGGTACTCGAACGGTGGCGGCTTCACTCGTGCGGCCCGCGCGAGCGGCCGGGGAAGGCCCTCGCGCGGTCTCCGGGCCGCACGAGGGCTCGATGGTCGGTCGCTCCGCGACCGGCTCTCCTCCCGAGCGCCTTGCTCCGCTTCGCGGAGGGGCCGCTTCGCGGCCCGAGGCGCCGGTTCGGGGAGCAGCTGGCCACGGCTAGTCCCGGCGGAACCTCTGCCAGTCGTCGCCGAAGACATCGGAGAGATCGATGTCGGCGACGCCGGGCGTCGAGATCTCGAGCGGGTAGTTCGCCTTGCGCGTCGCGTCGATCCCGACCTTCGTGACGAGGTGCGAGCCCCCGGCGGGGTCGTACGACGCAGGGTCGAGCGGCGAGCCGCGCGAGTACGTGACCTCGAACGCGTCGTAGTCCCAGCGGACGCGCGTGGCGATCGCGTGGAGCACCTCCGAGTCGTTCGTGATGTCCACGTCGTCGTCGACGACGACCACGTACTTGAGGAACGGGTCGGCCGTGAACGCGCCCATCGCCGCGTTCTTCGGGTCGCCCTCGATGAGCTTCTCCATCTGCACGTAGCAGATGTAGCGCGAGCGACCCGACGGAGGCACGTACACGGCCTTGACGGCGCCGCTCGCGACGCGGCACGACTTGTAGATCTGGCTGTTGCGGGTCACGCCCGAGAGCAGCAGGTTGTCGCGGTGGCCGACGAACGAGCTGTGGTAGTGGGCGTTCTTGCGCATCGTGATCGCCTTGACGTAGACGACCGGGTTGTTTCGCTCCGGCCCGTACGTGCCCGGGTACTCGCCGAACGGCGCCTCGGGCTCGCGCTCGGTCGGATGGATCTCGCACTCGAGCACGATCTCGGCCCAGGCCGGGACCTCGACGTCGATCGTCTCGCACTTGACCAGCTCGAGCGGCTCGCCGAGCATCGCGCCGGCGATCGAGAACTCGTCCACGTCGATCCCCGTGAAGCTGAGGCACCCCAGCTCGACCGCGGGATGGACGCCGTTGAAGACGGCCATCTGGGTCGGCTGCCCGCGCTTCAGGTTCTTCTGCATGATGTAGTGCCCGTGGGCGGTCTCCGAGATCTGGATGCCCACCTTGTTCTTGCTCTTCACCTGGAGGCGGTAGATCCCGACGTTGGGGACGTCCGTGTCCGGGTCCTTCATCGTCTCGTACGCGAGCGTCCAGTAGCGCCCCTGCCACGGCTCGAAGCCCGGGTCCACCTGCCCGGAGTCGAGCTCGTGGTACTTGAGCGAGGGGAAGATCGTCAGGTCGACGTCGTCGCCCGTGAGGATGACCTCCTTGCAGGGCGCCTCCTCGCGTGAGACGAGCTTCGGCGGGATCGGGTTCTCCTCCCGCTTCATGTACTCGAGCACGAAGTCGCGGGGCGTCGCGTCGATCGGGAGGCCGATCGCCATCGCCAGGCGCGGGAAGCTCGCGTGGACGTTCGTCACGCAGGGCATGCTCGATCCCTTGATGTTGTCGAAGACGACGGCGGGGAACCGCCGCTCGTTCTCGAGGCGCCAGAGCGCCGCGGTCGCCTCGAAGACGGGGTCGATCTCCTTCGAGACGTGGATCACCTCGTCGGGGTGGCTCTCCTCGAGAAAGCGGAGGAAGGACTGGAGGTCCTGCCCCGTCGCGGTCTTCTTCTCGGCTGCTAGCGCCATCGTGCTCCTTTCGACTGGGTCGTGGCCTGGGTCATGGCCGGAGCCAAAACTATCTTAAGGTCGTAATATCTCATCCTCGCCGGAGGACCGCAAGTGGGTTGCGTCGGGGACGGCGAGAGAACGCACGTAGGGCGGCGTCAGCGGCGTCCGGCGGACGACCGCTCCAAGGCCGGAGAGGGCGTCCTCGACGGCGTTCGCGATCGCGGCGGGCGGCAGGATCGCGCCGCCCTCCCCCACGCCCCGCAGGCCGAGCGCGTTCAGCGGCGACGGCGTCTCGCGTCGGTCGAGCTCGATCACGGGCACCTCCTCCGCAGTCGGCACGAGGTAGTCGGCGAGCGTGCCGTTCAGGAGCTGCCCTTCCTCGTCGTACAGGATCTCCTCGTAGAGCGCGCCCCCGATCCCCTGCGCGACGCCGCCGTGCACCTGCCCGTCGACGATCATCGGGTTGATCTCGCGACCGCAGTCGTGGACGACCACGTAGCGGAGGAGCTCGACCTCTCCGGTCTCGGGGTCGACGGCGACGACCGCCGCATGGGCCCCGTTCGCCCAGGTCACCGTCCCCGGCTCGAAGTACCGCGTCGAGGCGAGTGGCGAGCCCTGCTCCCGCGCCGCGCGGGCGACCTCGCCGAGGCCGACCCCGCGATCGGGGGCGTCGCGCGGCACGACTCGACCGGCGGTCAGCGTCAGGTCGGCCGCCGCGATCTCGAGCAGCTCGCCCGCCGCGTGCAGCGCCTGCTCGCGAACGATGCCCGCGGCCTCGGCGACCGCGTTCCCGGCGACGACGGCGCTGCGGCTCGCGACCGTGCCCCAACCCTTCTCGAGGCCGTCGGTGTCGCCCGTGACGACGTCGACCGCTCCCGCGTCGACGCCGAGGTGGTCGGCGCAGACCTGCGCGAACACGGTCTCATGTCCCTGCCCCTGCGTGCAGGCGCCGGTGCGGACCGCAACCCGACCGTCGTCCCCGACCTCGACGACGGCGCCCTCGAACGGCCCGATGCCCGTGCCTTCGACGTAGACGCCGATGCCGCGCCCGACGAGACGTCCGTTCCGCTCGCGGATCTCGACGTCGTCCCAGCCGACGAGCTCGGCGGCGCGTCGGAGCACCTCGGGGTAGTCACCGCCGTCGAGGACGAGCGGCTCGCCGTCACGGTAGAGGATGCCGACGTCGTAGGCCATCTCCTCCGGCCGCACGAGGTTGCGCAGGCGAAGCTCGACAGGGTCGATCCCGAGCCGGCGGGCCGCGAGGTCGAGCGATCGCTCGACGGCGAACACCGCCTCCGGACGCCCGGCGCCGCGGTACGGCGCGGTCGGCGTCTTCGTCGTGATCACGCCCTCCGCGGTCGCCTCGAAGCTCGGAACGCGATACGGCCCCATCAGGTGCGCGATCGTGTTGTACGGGATCACGAGCCCGAGCGGGTTGTACGCGCCCGTGTCCACGAGGACGTGGTCGCGCATCGCGACGATCCGCCCCTCGGCGTCGAGCCCGACCTCGATCTCGTGCACCTGTTCGCGCGCGTGGACCGCGCTCAGCATGTGCTCGAGCCGATCCTCGATCCACTTCACCGGACGACCGAGGCGCATCGCGAGCAGGCCGACGAGCAGGTCCTCCGGGTACAGCACGCCCTTGATCCCGAAGCCGCCGCCGACGTCGGGGGCGATGACACGGATGCGCTCCTGCGGGACTCCCGAGACGCGGCTCAGCGCCCGTCGCAGCGGATGCGAGTTCTGGGTCGCCGACCAGAGCGTGAGCCCGTCGCCGGTGGCATCCCACGTCGCCACCGCGCCGCGCGTCTCCATCGGGATGCCGGCCTGGCGCTGCGTCGAAAACCGCTCGCGTACGACGACGGCTGCGTCCGCAAGCGCGCCCTCGACATCGCCCTTCGCCACGACGAACCGCACCGCGACGTTGTCGTCCCAACCCTCGTGGACGACGAGCGCATCGGGGGCGAGCGCGCGCTCGAGCGTCGCGACCGGCGGTAGCGGATCGTAGTCGATCACCACCAGCTCGGCCGCGTCCTCCGCGACGTACCTGCTCTCGGCCACGACGACCGCCACCGCCTGGCCGGCATACAGCGGCCGGTCGGCCAGGAGCGGCGGATGGCAGGGGCGCAGGTGCGGCCGGAGCGCGGAGACGAGCTTCTCGGGCGGCGTGTCCCAGAGGAAGGGCGGTAACGGCCCGGCGGGGACGTCGGCGGCCGTCAGCACCGCGACGACGCCGGGGAGGGCGAGCGCGGCGTCGGCGTCGATCCCGCCGATCGCCGCGTGCGCGAAGGGGCTGCGAACGAACACCGCGTGGAGCTGACCGGGGAGGTCGACGTCGCCGACGTACGTGCCCCGACCACGGAGCAGCCGCTCGTCTTCCCGACGCCGCAGCGACCTGCCCACCCAGGGGGTCTCGCTCATCGATGGCATCTTAACGTGAAGATAGTTATGGTCTCGCTATGACCGGTCTCGAGGGCAAGCGCGCACTCGTCACGGGCGCGAGCCGCGGCATCGGGAAGGCGATCTCGCTCGACCTCGCCGAGGCGGGGCTGCGACGTCGTCGGGGTCGCGCGCTCGGGCGACGCGCTGGCGTCGCTCGGCGCCGAGATCGAGGCCGCCGGCCGGCGGTTCCTCGCCGTCGAGCTGGACATCGCCGCGCCGGGCGAGATCCCCGCGGCGGTCGAGCGGGCATGGGCGTGGCAGGACGGCCTCGACCTCCTCGTCAACGTCGCTGGAGTGATCATCCGCACCGACCCGCTCGACGTGACGCCGGAGGAATGGGACACGACGTTCGACGTCAACGTCCGCGGCACGTTTCTCGTCACGCAGGCGGTCGGCCGTCGCATGCTCGCGGCTGACGGAGGCTCCATCGTCACGGTGACCTCGCTCGCGGGCGAGCGCGTGACGAAGGCGGCGATCAGCTACCAGGCGAGCAAGGCGGCGCTGATCCAGCTCACGCGGGCACTCGCCGTCCACTGGGCCCCGAGCGTGCGCGTCAACGCCGTCGCGCCGGGCTACGTGCGCACCGACCTCAACGTCGCGTGGCTCTCCGACGAGGAGAACAGCGGCTATGTGCTCGGCAAGACGCCGCTCGGGCGGGTGGGCCTGCCCGAGGACGTCGCCGGCGCGGTCAGGTTTCTCGCGTCGCCTGCTTCGTCGTACGTAACGGGCCAGAACCTGCGCGTCGACGGCGGCTGGAGCGCGCTCTAGTGCTGCCGCCGTTGCGCCCGTCGGCGGGCGGCGGGTGGTCCTCGAACTCGAGCAGCAGCTTGCGGAGGATGGCGGCGAGCCGCTTCTGTGCTTCGGGCGAGACCGATGCGAGCAGCTCCCGCTCGTCGTCGTAGTGCTTGACGATCATGCGGTCGATCAGCCGCTTGCCCTTCGGCGTGAGCGCGACGAGCACGCTGCGCCCGTCGCTCGGGTCGGGTATGCGGCGAACGTAGCCGGCCGCGGTGAGCCGATCGAGGCGGTTCGTCATCGCGCCGGACGAGACGAGGAGCGCGTGGTAGAGCGAAGTCGGCGTAAGGCAATACGGGGGGCCGGCCCGCCGCAGCGCCGCGAGCACGTTGAACTGGGCCGTATTGAGGCCGAACTCGGCGTACCCCTCTTCGACCCTGCGGTCGAGGATGCGGGCGAGGCGCGAGATCCGCGCGACCACTCCCATCGGGGACGCGTCGATGTCCGGCCGCTCGCGCCGCCACTGCTCGAGGACGTGCTCGACGTGGTCGTGCTTCACGCGCGGCATTCTTGCAGCGCCACCGGCCAGCTCGCGCCCGAACCGATCGACGGCGGTCCCGCGGGTCTCGGTCACCGCATCCGCTCCTCGTACTTGTCCGCGAGCCGCTGGATGAGCGACATCAGGACGACCGCGATGATCAAGACCATGAAGACGAGCGCGAAGACGAAGTCCTCCTGGAACGCCCCGCCGTAGTACATCAGGAGCCCACCGATCCCGACGATGGAGATCAGCATCTCGCCCAGGATGCCGCCGTTCACGCCCCGGCCCACGGCGAGGCCGAGGCCCGTCAGCATCATCGGGCGCGCAGCAGGGATGACGACCCGAAATTGCACCGCGACCCGGCCCGCACCGAACGACCGCGCCATCTCGATCAGCCGTGGGTCGACGTTCTTGACGCCCGTGTAGGTGTTCACGGTGAAGACGAAGAAGGCGAAGATCGTGACGGTCGCGACGATCGCCGAGTAGCCGAGCCCGAACACGAGCCCGATCACCGGCACGAAGGCCGACACCGGTGCGCTCTGGAAGAGGTCGACGTAGAGCCCGAACAGCGCCTCGACCACCCGGCTCTGCGCCATCGACACGCCGAGCACGAAGCCGAGGCCCACGGCGATCGCGGTTCCCACGAAGACCTCGAGGAGCGTTCGGCCCCAGGAGCGCCACACGTCGGGCCGCTCGAGCAGCGTCACACCGGCGTCGACGATCTCGCGGATCGAGGGCAGGAAGGCGAACAGCTGCAGCTCGCCTGCGATCTCCCACAGGATGAGAAGCCCGAGGATCACGAGCGCCCCGGGATAGCGCTGCCAGGCGCCGCTCACGAAACGCCGTACGCGAGACTGCCGCGCGCGCGGCCGGCTCAGCGCGTCAACGTCTGCAACGTTTCCCATACGTCTCCGACAAGATCCGCGAACTCCGCCGTGCGGCGAAGCTCGTCGAGCCTCGGCCGCGGGAGCTCGACGGTGACGACCCTGTGGACCGTGCCCGGGTTCGCGGAGAGGATGAGCACGCGGTCCGAGAGGAACACCGCCTCCGCCATGTCGTGCGTGACGAAGACGACGGTCTTGCGATCGCGCTCCCAGATCTGCAGCAGCTCGTCCTGCAGCACCGTCCTCGTTTGCGCGTCGAGCGCGCCGAAGGGCTCGTCCATCAACAGCACCTCCGGCTCGACGGCGAGCGCGCGCGCCAGGCCGACGCGCTGCTGCATGCCGCCCGAGAGCATGTTCGGGTAGTAGTCCTCGAAGCCTGCGAGCCCCACCAGGGTGATCGCCTCGTGCGCGCGCCGGTCGCGTTCGCCCTTGGCGACGCGCCGGAGCTCGAGGGGGAACACGACGTTGCCCAGAACCGATCTCCAGGGCAGCAGCGCGAAGTCCTGGAACACGATCGCCCGCTCGCGGCCCGGCCCCCGCACCTCCGCCTCGTCGATCACCACCGCCCCGTGCTCCGGGAACTCCAGCCCTCCGAGAATCCGCAGCAGGGTGGTCTTGCCCGAGCCGCTCGGGCCGATGATCGAGAGGAACTCGAAGTCGCCGACGTCGAACGTCACGTCCTGCAGCGCCGTGAACGTTCCTCCTTGGGCGTTCGGGAACAGCTTCGTCACGCTGTCCACCCGAACCCGGCGGTGACCGTCGCTCATCGACGCCACCTCCCTGAGCGTCGCTCGGCGATCTGCACCAGCTGAACGGCTCCGAGCCCGATCAGGAGCACGGCGACCACCGTGGCGAACAGCTTCGGCGCGTCGAAGGTCGTGCTGTACAGCTGGATGAGCTGGCCGAGCCCGGCGGAGGCGATGATCAGCTCACCCACGACCATGCCGACGACCGCACGGCCGGCGGCGAGGCGCAAGCCGGCGAAGATCCCCGGAAGCGAGGCCGGGACGATGACGGCCATCGCCAGCTGACGCCTGCTTGCACCGAAGCTGTGGCCCATGTCGACGAGGCGCCGAGGCACGGTCGCGACGCTCGCGGCCGTGTTCTCGATGAGGATGGGCACGGCGAGGATGAAGATCGTCGCGACCCGGGCCGAGATGCCGATGCCGAGCATGATGATGAGGATCGGTACGAGCGGCGCGATCGGCGTCGCAAGCAGGATGCCCACCAGCGGCCGGAGCGCCCGGCGCACGATGTGCTTCGCTCCCATGACGACCCCGATGGGGATCCCCACGACTACCGTCAACGCGTACCCCAGCACGAGCACCTGCACCGTGTCGCGTGTGGCGCGCCAGAACTCGTCGTCCTGCACGAGCGAGACGAGGCCCTGGACGACGTCCGAGAAGCGCGGCAGGAACTCGATTCCCGAGCGCTCCTGCCCCCCGAACGCCTGCCATGCCCCGAGCAGCACCACGACCGACAGGATGCGAAGCGGGAGAAACCACCACTCGCGGCCGGGCGCGCGAACCTTGACGAGGGCAGGCCGCGGCTGCACCACGGCCGCACCCCCCGGGCTCGTCCCGTCGCCCGCGTCCATCCAACCGCCCGACCGCGCTCAGGCGGACCGGATCACCCCTTTCCCGAGGTGTTGGCCTTCTTCTTCGCCGCCGCCTTGGCAGCTTTCTGCTTGTCCTCCTTCGCCAGCCGCGCGAGCGCGATCTTGAGCGGCCGGATGTCGACGTAGGCACCCGCGTAGCGCGGGGCGCTCGCGGAGATTGCCCCGGTGCTCTTGAGGAAGTCGACGGTCTTGGTCACCGTCCGCACCGACTCGTAGCCGAGGTCGGGGCTCCAGTTACCCCTCTTGACGTACGCCGCGATCACCGACTGCAGCAACTTCGGGTCGATATCCGGGAACGCGCTGCGCAGCGTCTTGGCGGCGGACGCAGGGTTCGTCTTCATGAGCCGCGCGGCCTTCAGCATCCCGTAGAGCACGTCAGCCGCCTCGGCCTGGTGATCCTGGAGCCAGTCGGCGGTCGTGACCACGTAGAGGTCGGGCAGCGGGACATTCCGGTAGTACACGAGCACGCGAGTCTTCCCCGGGCTCGTCGCGTCGGTCTGGAGCGCGTCGGCGAGGAAGACCGTCGTGCCCGCGACCTCGCCCGAGAGCAGAGCCTGCGCCCGCACCGGCGACCCGGGGATGTACACCACCGTGCAGTCCGCGATCTTGCAGGCGCGCTGCGCGAAGAGCGCGGAAACCGACGTCTGGCTGTGCGCGGCGACCTTCTTGCCCTTGAGGTCGGCAAGCGTCTTGATGTCGGACGAGACCATCAGCACCCAGGAGTCGACCACGGTGGCGCCGATGATCTTGAGCTTCGCGCCCCTCGAGATCGCCGGCAGCGCGACGGTCGCAGCCGACTGCGACAGCTGGACCTGGCCGCTCGCGAGCGCCTGCTGGTTGAGCGAGCCGTTCTGGAAGAACATCGGGGTGACGCTCGGAGAGCGCATCAGCTTCCAGGCGAGCAGCGTGTTGCCGTAGTTCAGCTGCGCCACCGCGTCGTACCCGAACTTGAGCGGGTCCGCGGAGCGCTTCGCGCCCGTCGTCGGAGCCGCCGACGCCGATGTCGCGACGACCATCACCATCGCTATCGCTGCCGCCATCATAGTGCGCTTCATCACGAGACCCTCCTCGTTGTGATCGCCGGCCGGCCGATGAAGGCCGAGGGTAGCCAAGAGAAACCTCAACGTCAAGATATTTGTGCGGGCGGCCCTGCGCCTCGACCTGGACGACCGGCCAGCGCCATCCGGCCGTGGCCCGGAGACCCGGTGACGACGCCGTCGGAGGCGACCTCGACGCCGCGGACGAGCACCCGCTCGATCTCGACCCGGCACTCGCGCCCGTCGTAGGGCGTCCAGCCACAGCGCGAGAGGACGCCGTCGTTTGCGATCGTCCAGGGCGCGTCGAGGTCCGCGACGACGAGGTCGGCGTCGTGGCCGGGGGCGATCGCGCCCTTGCGGCCGGCGAGCCCGAAGACCCTCGCGGGCGCGCCGGCGGCGAGCTCGACCGCGCGCTCGAGCGACAGCTGCCCACGCACGGCCGCGTCGAGCAGCAGCGGGTACTCGTACTGGATCCCGGGCGTTCCGGTGTGGGCGCTCCACATTCGCGTCCAGCCGATCTCCTTCTCGTCGCGCGTGTGCGGCGCGTGGTCGGAGGAGAGCAGGTCGATCGTGCCGTCCTCGATCCCCTCCCAGATCGCCGCGCGGGCGTCGTCGGGGACCCAGTAGGAGAGGGCGTACGGGCCGAGCTGCTCCACGTCGTCCCAGCGCGCGAGGAAGAGCGCCCAGTGATTGACCTCGCAGGTGACCTGTACGCCACGCGCCTTCGCCCGGCGGACGGCGTCGATCGAGCGGCGCGTCTGCATGTGCGCGAGATGGACGGGGCAGCCGGAGGCCTCGCAGAGGCGGATCAGCAGGTCGCACGCCGTGTCCCAGATCAGGCCCTCCCGCGCCGCGTAGGCCCGCGCATAGGCCTGCGGCGTGTTCTCCCCGCGTGCCAGGTACTCGCCCTCGACCAGGTCCATCAGCGACTGGTCGTGAGGGTGGACGATCAGCACGAGGCCGGTCGGCGCGATCTCGTCCATCGCCCGCAACAGGCGGCCGTGGTCGTGCTCTCCGGTGCCGCTCGGGTGCGGGTAGCTGCGGCCGGTGTCGACGACCATGAAGATCTTGAATGCGCGGATCCCGGTCTCGGCCATCGCCGCGACCTGCTCGACCAGCACCGCGGCCGGGTTGTGGTTGTAGTCGACGATCGAGCTCTCTGCGTAGAGGTCGAGCACCTGCTCGAGCGTCTCGAGCGTCGTCGTCGGCGGCTCGAGGTTCGGCATCCCGAAGATCGTCGTCACACCACCGACCGCCGCCTGCTCGGTCGTCGTCCGGATGTCCTCCTTGTGCGTGTAGCCGGGCTCCCGTGTGTGGACGTGCACGTCGACCATCCCCGGCAGGACGACCTTGCCCGCGGCGTCGAGCTCGCGGTCGGCACCGAGCTCGAGCCCGGGCTCGACCACGCCGGCAATCCGCCCGTCCGCCACGAGCACGTCGGCCTCGACCGGGCCTGCCGGAGCGACGACGACGCCGCCGCGGATGCGGAGGTCGACCGGCACTACCGGCGTGCAACGGTCGCGCCGACTGCGCGCAACCGCGCCGTTGCCTCCTCGTCGATCCGGTAGTGGGCGGGCGTGCGCACGATGCGCTCGGGCTCGCCGATGTAGTCGATCGCGACGCCGTACAGCTCGCGCGCGGCCTCGATCGACACGTAGCCGTCGACGACGTCGCCGAGGACGAGCTCGGGGTCGCGGTCGCGCGGGTCGCCGTAGCCGCCGCCGCCGGGTGGCTCGAGCAGGACGTGCAGCTCGGGGCGGAGCTGCAGCACGGTCTTCGGCTGCGCCGGCTCGCCCGAGGAGAGCGAGAGGCCGCCCGGAGCGCCGGGAAGCCCGCCCTCCAGGCCCGCGGCCGGGAAGCCGGTACGGTCGATCAGCGTCGACACGCTCCACGGCCCTCCACCCAGGCAGGCGGTCTCGGTTGCCTGGCCGAGGCCCCCGGCACCGCCCGGCTCCGCCGGAATCCGTGCGCAGCTCGCGGCGGTACTGGACGAGCGGGGTCAGCGTCTCGATCACCTCCGCGGGAACCCCCGCCACCCCGCTCGGGAAGCCCGTCGTCGAGAGCCCGTCCTTCGTCGCTCGCGCGCCGGTGCCGCCTGACTGGAAGAGGGTGAGCGAGAACGGCGCTCCGTCCCGATCGGAGCCCCGCCAGATCGTGAGCCACGTCGCGTCGGCGCCGGTCGCCATGAGACGGTTGGGGAGGGCGGGCGCGAGCGCGCCGAAGATGACGCCCGGAAGCAGGTGGCCGATCAGGTGTCGCGTGCCGACCGGCGCCGGCTCGAGGCAGTTGAGGATCGAGCCGGGCGGCGCGGTGACGTGCACCGGCCTGAACGACCCCTCGTTGTGCGGGACGTCGGGCGCGAGCGCCGCCTTGGCCGCGAACGACGCATAGGCGTGCGTGTAGTTGAGAACGAGGTTGATCCCGTAGCGGCTCTGCGGCGACGAGCCGGCGAAGTCGATTCCGAGCTCGTCGCCGTCGACCGTCACCGCGACCGCCAGCCGGATGGGCTCGTCGAAGCCGTCGCTCCAGCCCTCGTGCTCGTACACGCCGTCGGGAAGCCGGCGGATCGCGTCCCGCATCGCATCCTCGGAGCGCCGGATGATCTCGTCGGCGAGCGGGTCGATCGACTCGAGCCCGAACTCCTCCACGAGCGTGAGCAGGCTTCGCGCGCCGACGTCGTTACACGCCGACTGCGCGTAGAGGTCGCCGACCGTCTCGTCGGGCGTGCGAACGTTTGCGCGCACGATCGTGACGAGCGACTCGTTGATCTCGCCCTCCTCGAACAGCTTCATGATCGGGATGCGCAGGCCCTCCTCGAACACCTCGCGCGACTCCGCGGAGAGGATCTTCCCGCCGATGTCGGCCGCATGGCACGTGTTGGCGAAGAACGCGATCGGCCGCCCGCCCGCGAAGACGGGGGTCACGACCGTGATGTCGTTGATCTGGCCGCTCGTCTGCCACGGGTCGTTCGTGAGCAGGACGTCGCCCGGCCGAAGCGCCTCCGCGGGGTAGGTCGTGAGGAAGTGCCGGACGCCCGTCGCCATCGCGTTGATGTGGCCAGGGGTGCCGGTGAGCGACTGCGCGACCATCTGGCCCCGGGAGTCGAACACCCCGCACGCGAGATCCTCCGACTCGCGTACGACGGTCGAGAACGCCGTGCGGATCAGCGCCGCCTGCTGCTCGTTCACGATCGAGATCAGCCGGTTCGAGAGCACCTCGACGAGGATCGGGTCCATCAGCGCCCCTCCAGCGTCACGTGCAGGCTCAGCTCCGGCGTCACCTCGACGAGCTGCCCCGGCCCGACGACGAGAGTCGACTCGCGCTCCTCGACGATCGCGGGCCCGGCCAGCCGTGCGCCAGCCCGCAGCGCGTAGCGGTCGTACACCGGCGTCTCGACGTAGCCGCCGAGCGCCGAGAAGAACGCCGCCCGCCTCGCCTCGGGCGGGCGCGACGAGGCGTCGACCGCGACCGCGGCGAGCTCGAGGTCGGGACGCGGGCCCGACGACACGACGCGCCAGTTCAGGCCCTCCACCGGGACGTCCGGCCCACGCCGGCCGTAGAGGCGCGCATACTCTCGCCCGAACAGCTCGAGAAGCTCCGCACCGTCGCTCAGCTCGGCCTGCGGCAGCCGGACGCGCACCTCGTGTCCCTGGCCGACATAGCGCATGTCCGCGAACCGCTCGTGGTCGACGTCGTCCCCGCCGACGCCGGCCTCGGCGAGGAGCCCGGCGCCGTCCGACTCCATCTCGTGCAGCAGCGCGTTGACGCGCTCCCAGTCGGCGTCGTCGAGCGTGCAGCGCCACGTACGGACGAAGTCGAACGCGAGCGGCGCGGTGAGAAAGCCGAGCGCGCTCATCACGCCGGCGCCGAGTGGCGCGACGAGCGACGGCGACCCGAGCGCGGTCGCCACACCGGCCGCGTGCACGGGGCCGGCGCCGCCGAACGCGAAGAGCGGCATTGCGGTCGGGTCTTTGCCGCGCTCGACCGCGTGGACCCGGGCCGCGTTCGCCATGTTCTCGTTCACGATCGTGTGGATACCCCAGGCTGCGTCCTCCACGCTCATCCCGAGCGGGGCCCCGACGTCGCGCTCGATCGCCTGCCGCGCGGCCGTGACGTCGAGCTGCATGCGCCCGCCGAGGAAGTACCCCGGGTCGAGGTAGCCGAGCACGAGGTCGGCGTCCGTCACCGTCGGCCGGGTGCCGCCGAGGCCGTAGCACGCCGGCCCGGGGTCGGCGCCCGCCGAGTCGGGCCCCACCTCGAGCAGGCCGAGCCTGTTCACGCGCGCGATCGAGCCGCCCCCCACGCCGATCTCGATCATGTCGATGACGGGCACGCGCACCGGCGTGCCCGAGCCGCGCTTGAGCCGGTAGCGGCGGTCGACCTCGAACTCGTCCGCCACGAGCGGACGGCCGTCCTCGACGACGCAGAGCTTCGCCGTCGTCCCGCCCATGTCGAACGAGACGAGGTCGGCGTGGCCGCCCGCCCGCCCGTAGGACGCGGCCGCGAGCGCGCCCGCGGCGGGGCCCGACTCGAGCAGCCGGATCGGAAACCGCTTGGCCGTCTCGATCGTGGCGATGCCGCCGCTCGAGAGCATCACGTACAGCTGTCCGTCGAAGCCGCGCCGCCCGAGCCGCTCGTGCAGCTCGGTGAGGTAGCGCGCCATCAGGTCCTGGACGTAGACGTTCGCGACCGTCGTCGTCGTCCGCTCGAACTCGCGGATCTCGGGGACGACCTCCGACGAGAGGGAGACCCGGAGCGCGGGCGCCGCCCGCAGGAGGGTGTCACGGGCACGACGCTCGTGCTCCGGGTTGGTGAAGCTGTGGAGGAAGGAGACGGCGACCGCCTCGATCCCGGACTCCTCGAGCTCTCGACCGAGCCGCTCGACGTAGGGCTCGTCGAGCGCGACCGCGACCGAGCCGTCCGCGAGCGTGCGCTCGGGGACGTCGAACCGCAGGTGCCGCGGGACGAGCGTGCGCGGGTTCTCGATCTCGAGGTCGTAGAGCTCGTACCGCCGCTCCCGGCCGATCTCGACCGCGTCGCGGAAGCCGCGGGTCGTCAGGAGCGCGGTCGGCGAGCCCTTGCGCTCGATGATCGCGTTGGTGACGAGCGTCGTCCCGTGGACCACGAGCTCGAGGTCGGCAAAGCGGAGCCCGAGGCGCTCCAACGTCTCGGCGAGCACGGTCTCGACGCCCTGCGAGGGGTCGTTCGGCGTCGTCAGCGTCTTGCCGACCGCGACCACGTGGTCCGAGTCGACGACGCAGAGGTCCGTGAACGTGCCGCCGATGTCGACGCCGGCGCGAAGCACTCCGCGACTCTCAGGCGGGCGCCGGCGCGGTTGCCTTCGCGGGCGCGAACAGGTCGAGCAGCCGCTCGGTCTGGTGCGCCGCGGCGGGCCGGAGGATGGGCAGCTGGACGCCCACGTCGCGGAACTTCTGCACCCGCGCGAGCACCTCGTCCGGCGTGCCGCTCGCGGTCATGCCCTCGACGTACGAGTCCGGCACGGCCTCGATCAGCGCCTGCTTGCCGCCCCGATTCCACGCCTCCTCGAAGATCGGGATGTCCTCGCGGCGGATGTACGGCTCGCCGACCTTCATCTTCGGCTCGGCGATGAACGGGAGCTGGATCGGGTCGAGCTTGCTCGCGACCTCCCACTTGATCGCCTGGATCGCGGCGTCGTGGTCGTCCTCGACCGAGCAGTTGATCAGCTGCGCGACCTTGAACTCCGACCAGTCGCGCCCGGCCTCTTCGGCCGACTCGCGCACGATCGCCAGCGCGTTCGCGCTGTACTCGGGCGAGCAGATCGCGTTGAGCAGCACGCCGTCGGCGATCTTGCCCGCAAGCCGGAGCCCGGCCCGGCTCGTCGCGGGCAGGTACATCGGGATGTACGAGCGGTACGGCTTGAAGCCGAGCAGCACGTCGTCGAAGTTGACCGCCTGGCCGTGGTACGAGACGCGCTCGCCCGTCAGGATGAGCCGGATCGACTCGACGTACTCGCGCAGCGCGACGGAGGCATTGATGTGCTCGAGGCCGTGGCGGAGCGAATGCGTCTTCGTGCACGCTCCCGGCGCGAGCATGATCCGGCCTTCCGACATCTCGTCGAGCGCGGCGAGGGTCTGCGCCATCACGAGCGGGCTCCGGAGCCGCACGATCTGCGTCGTGCCGAGCGTCAGCTTCGACGTCGAGAGCGCGAACGTGGCGAGCGCCGTCGGCGAGTCGCGGTTGAGCTCGATCGTCTCGGAGAAGAAGCCGATCTCGTAGCCGCGGCGCTCGGCCTCGGCCATCCACCCGGCCATGTCCTTGTTCGAGAGGCTGGCGTCGTACCCGGTTGCGAAGCCGACTCGTTCCATCGTCCACCCCTGTTCTCGGTCGCGTGCGCCCGGGCCGGCCGACCTTCCACCGGCGGGCGAGATGTCTTATAATCAAGATACCTTGCCGTTCGCCCGCGTCGCTGTCAAGCTGGAACCCGCATGACCGGGCCCTCGACCAGCGACCGGATCGCGCGTATCCCCCGCTCCGGCATCCGCGGGATCATGGAGCTCGCGCTCTCACTCGAGGACGTCGTGCGGCTCGAGATCGGCGATCCCGACTTCACGACCCCGGCGCACATCGTCGACGCTGCCGCCAGAGCCGCCCATGCCGGCTTCACGCACTACTCGCCGGGCGTCGGGCTCGCGAGCCTGCGCGAGCTGCTCGCCGACAAGGTCCGCTCCCGCAACGGCTTCGGCTGCACCCCGGACGAGGTCGCGGTCACGACGGGCGCGTGCGGCGGCCTGTTCTCGTCGTTCCTCGCGCTGCTCGATCCGGGCGACGAGGTCCTCCTCCCCGACCCGGGCTGGACGACGATGACCCCGATGGCGCTCGCCGCGGGCGTCACGCCGGTGCCGTACCGGCTTGACCGCACGAACGCGTTCGCGCTCGACCCGGCCGCGGTCGAGGCGGCGATCGGCCCGCGCACGCGTGCCGTCGTCGTCAACTCCCCCGGCAACCCGACCGGCGCGGTCGCGACGCGGGAGGCGCTCGCGGCACTGCTCGAGCTCGCCGGGAAGCACGGCCTCTGGCTCGTCTCGGACGAGTGCTACGAGGACATCGTCTTCGAGGGCGAGCACGTGAGCCCCGCCTCGCTCGGCGACCGCGAGCGCGTCGTGAGCGTGTTCAGCTTCTCGAAGACCTACGCGATGACCGGATGGCGCGTCGGCTACGTCGTCGCGGCCCCCGACGTCGTCCGCGCGCTCGTCAGGGCCCAGGAGCCAGTCGTCTCGAGCGCGTCGACGATCTCGCAGAAGGCCGCCGAAGCGGCCCTCTCCGGGCCGCGCGAGGCGGTCGAGACGATGCGGGAGGCGTACCTGCGGCGCCGCGACCTGGCGCTGGGGCTGCTCGACGAGCGCGGGATCGGATACGCGCGGCCGGGCGGCGCGTTCTACGTGATGGTCGACGTCGCCGCCGCCGGGGGAGCCGTCCGAGGCGTTCGCGCTCCGGGCGTTGCGCGAGCGCCGGGTGGCGGTCGTGCCGGGGAGTGCCTTCGGGGAAGGAGGCGAGGGTATGGTGCGCGTCTCGCTGGCCGCATCCGAGGACGCGATCGCCTCGGGGCTCGCTCGGCTCACCGCGGCGCTCGGCGCGCCGTCCGACGCTCAGCCCGCCGTTCGGCCAGCGCGCACGACGACGGTTGCCGACGCGATGCTCGACCGGGGCATCGTCTGAGCGCCGCGCCGCGCAGCCCGGCGCACCACGAGGGCGGGCCGAGCCGGGCCGGCTCGCGCAAGGGGGCGCACGTCGCGGCCTGTCTCGAGCATCCGGTCGAGTTCGCCACCCGCACGACCGGCTTCGAGCGCTACGACCTACCGTACCGAGCGCTCCCGGAGACCGATCTCGAGGCCGTGCGGACTGACGCGCGGCTGCTCGGGCATCACCTCGACGCGCCGCTCCTGATCGCGTCGATGACCGGCGGCGGCTCGGCCTCCGCGACGATCAACCGGAATCTCGCGCGTGCGGCGCAGGAGCTCGGGGTCGGAATGATGCTCGGCTCGCAGCGCATCATGCTCGAGGAGCCGGAGACCGCCTCGAGCTTCCGCGTCCGCGACGTGGCGCCCGACGCGCTCCTGCTCGGCAACCTCGGCGTCGCGCAGCTCCGCCGCGGCTACGGCGCAGAGCACGTTCGTCGCGCGATCGAGGAGGTCGGCGCCGACGGGCTCGCGTTTCACGCGAACCCGCTCCAGGAGGCCGTGCAGGAGGCCGGCGACACGGACTTCCGCGGTCTCGTGGACCGGCTCGCGTCGGTGGTGGCCGAGGTCGAGGCGCCGATCCTCTTGAAGGAGGTCGGTCACGGGCTGGACACGACGACGGTGCGAGCGGTCGCAAACCTCGGGCTCGCGGGCATCGACGTCGCCGGCGCTGGCGGGACCTCGTGGGCGCGGGTGGAGCAGTACGTCGCCCACGGCGAGCTCGTCCACGAGGAGCTCGCGGAATGGGGCATCTCGACGAGCGACGCGATCGTCGGCGCGCGCTGCCACGCCCCGAGCCTGATCATCATCGCCTCCGGGGGGATCCGCAGCGGCCTCGACGTCGCGAAGGCGCTCGCGCTCGGCGCCGACGCCGCCGCGATGGCGCTTCCGCTCCTGCGTCCTGCGCTCGAGTCGGCCGCTGCGGTGCGCGACGTGCTCGAACGCGTGATTCGCGAGCTGCGGATCGCGATGCACTGCGCGGGCGCCGGCACGGTCGCCGAGCTCCGCGCCCTCCCGCTCGTCGCCCGGATCTAGAAGATCTCGGGGCACCAGGGCGCCGCCGGAGCGCGGAAGGCCGCGTCCGCCTTCTCGATGCCGCCGCGGGCACCCTCCTCGGCCCGGCCTGCCCCGGCGAGCGCCCTGAACGAGATCCCGCCGAGGAACGCCGAGCCGAGCGCGTCGACGGGCAGCCGCACGTCGGCGCGGCGGCGGCCCCGCCTGACCTCTCCCTCGGCGAGCGTCCACGAGCCCACGTTGTCGGGGAAATGCGGGTCGGAGACGACCTCGATCGTGACCGGCCCGGGTGAGCCGTATCCCCGCCCGGCAAGCGCGCCGGGGACGTCGACGACCCGCAGCCAGAGTGCGTCCCAGACCGTGAGACGCAACTTGTTGACGCGGTCGACGAGCAGCGGGAGCGGATGGTCGACCGGCAAGAGGTACGCGGCGACCCGGTCGGTCCAGTCGATCTCGAACACGAAGCGCCAGATGTCCCTCGTCGCCGCGTCGTCGACACCGAGCGCCTCGACGACGCGAATGGTCTTCGCCCAGCTCTCGGGCGTCGACCCCTCCTGGAACAGTCGGTACAGCGCGTACCCGACCGGCTTTCCGTCGCGTTCGAGCAGCGCGCGCACGAGCGGGCCGGCGCCGCGCCGCTCTCCGGGCCGGTCGTCGAGCCGGCGGACGGCCCACCAGTCGCGCGAGCGCACGATCATCCCCGGCCGCGTGCGGGCGACGCGCTCGTACAGCCGGGGAAACGCCGCGAGCGCCTCGTCGTGGGTCACGAGCCGGACCGAGCCCTCCCGCGGCAGCTCACGCCGGACGCCCACGGAGTGCCGCTCGGCGTCGATGTTGTGCGAGAGCGACGCGAGCCCGTAGCCGAAGCGTCCGTAGATCGTCTCCTCCGAGGCCCAGAGCGCGGCGATCGGCTCTCCTCGCTCCCGCACGTCGCGGAGCTGGGCGTCCATCATCCGCCGCAGGAGCCCGCGGCGCCGGTGCGACGGGAGCACGGCGACGACGGTGACGCCGGCGCACGGCAGCTCGCCACCCGGGACCGTGAGCGCGAACGGGAACGCGCCCGCCGCCGCGACGATCTCGCCGTCGTCCAGCACGGCGTGGAGCCGCTCCGCCGGCAGCAGCTTGCCGAAGCGCTCGGCGTCCTCCTCGCTCGGCGCCCAGCCGAAGTAGTGGCCGATCGCGGACATCGCCGCGCGGTACTCGGCGACGTCGCGGACGCTGCGGATGCGGAACGGCATACGAGGATCCTAGGGAGTGCGCCTACAGCTTCTCGAGCGGCGCATAGTCGAGCATCAGCCGGCGCTCGCTGCCGTCGGCCGCGAAGCGGACGGTGACGACGCCGTCGGGCTCGATCCGGGTGACGACGCCCTCGCCGAGCGAGCCATGGCGGACGGAGTCGCCGGTCGCCAGGGCGGGCACGGCGCGCTCGTCGCGCGGGGCGACCTGCCGCGGGGACTGCGCGTAGCCCGACCACGATGCCGGCCGCAGCCGCTGCCGCTCGACCGAGGCGGGTAGCTCGTCCAGGAACCGGGACGGGAGGTTGTACTCGCGCCGGCCGTAGAGCGAGCGCGCGGTCGCGTGGGTCAGCGTCAGCCGCTCCATCGCCCGCGTCATGCCCACATACGCCAGGCGCCGTTCCTCCTCGACCTCGCCCGCCTCGATCGAGCGAGAGTGGGGGAAGATGCCCTCCTCCATCCCGATCAGGAACACGACGCGGTACTCGAGCCCCTTCGCGTTGTGGATCGTCATCAGCGTCACCTGCGCCTCGTCCTCCGCGAGGGTGTCCTGGTCGGACTGGAGCTGCACCTCCTCGAGAAAGCCCGCGAGCGTCGGCTCCTCGACACGGGCGCGGTACTCCTGCGCGGAGCCGACGAGCTCGGAGAGGTTCTCGAGCCGGCCCCGCGCCTCGATCGTGCGCTCGGCCTCGTAGGCCTCGATCGTGCCCGACCGCTCGAGCACGCGCTCGACGAGCTCGTCGACCTCGAGCTCCTGCGCCGCCGACATGAGCGACTCGACGATCGTCCGGAAGCCGCGCACCGCGCGGGCGCTCGCCGTCGCGACGCCGGCGGCCTCCGGGTCGGCGGTCGCCTCCCAGAGCGGGATCCCGAGCGCCTCGGCATGCGCGACGAGCCGCTGGATGGTCGTGTCGCCGATCCCGCGCCGGGGCCGGTTGGCGATGCGCATCAGCGCGACCGCGTCGCTCGGGTTGTCGAGGAGCGACAGGTAGGCGACCGCGTCCTTGATCTCGGCGCGCTCGTAGAAGCGAGGCCCGCCGATCACCTGGTAGGCGATGCCCTGGCGGACGAGCACGTCCTCGAGCACGCGGGACTGTGCGTTCGTGCGGTAGAAGACCGCGATCTCCGCGGCGGAGGCCCCGGACTCGACGGCCCGCGCGATCTCGGCCGCCACGAACCGGGCCTCCGCGTGCTCGTCCTCCACCTCCACGACCTCCACCGGATCGCCCTCGCCGAGCTCCGACCACAGCCGCTTCGGCTTGCGGTCGCGATTGTTGTCGATCACCCCGTTCGCCGCCTCGAGGATCGCGTTGGTCGAGCGGTAGTTCTGCTCGAGCGCGACCGTATCCGCGCCGCCGAAGTCCTGCTCGAAGTCGAGGATGTTGCGGATGTCCGCCCCGCGGAAGGCGTAGATCGAGTTGTGGGTGACGATCCCGTTCGCGACGAAGTTGTGCGTGCGCTCGACGTCGAGGTCGTAGACCGGGACGTCGAGAGGGACCCGATCGACGTCGCGTACCACCTCGAGCCCGCCGTCACCGCCGAGCATCACCATCCCGGCCCGTACGGTCGCGGCCGCGCGGAACGGCAATGACGCCAATCCCGTGCTCGGGGCGAGTGAGAGCTCGAGGCTGACGCGCGGCGCCGACCGCGCACCGTCGATTCGTGCGAGCCGCTCGACGACGTCACCGAACGAGCGATGTGTGGAAGCCCGCTCCACGAAGCCACCATCCGACTGCCGGTTGGTCACCGCGATCCGGTGCGTCGGGGCGCCACCTGTCGTCGACCCCCCGCACAGCGTGACCGTCGCGGTGGTCGAGGGCTCGTAACAGACTGCTGCAAGGTGATCCACGGCCCGTCCCGGCGTGTTCGACTCGGGCGCGTGACCGTCCGGAAACCCGGCGAAATGCGTGTGCTCCGGCGTCGAGACGAGGCGACGCCCCGAGCCGAGGGTGATCGCCAGCCCGCGTGACGAGCGCGATCGATGCGTCCTCGCGACGCGTGCCGCACCGAAGCGCCCTGCCCCGAGGCAGGAGAGCACTGCGTCCCCGGCTCGGAGCTCCTCGATCGGTCTCGTGCTCCCGTCGGCCATCGTGACGAGCGTTCCCTCGACGAGGCACTGGTCCGGATCGCCTACCGCGAAGACGTTTCGGTGCCTCGCCGCCAGCAGCTGCAGGAGGCGGTACTGCGCGTGGTTCGTGTCCTGGTACTCGTCGACGAGGATGTGGCGGAAGGTCGACTGCCAGCGCTCGAGCGCCTCGGGGAACCGCTCGAGGACGTCGACGGTGAGCATCAGCATGTCGTCGAAGTCGACGGCGTTCGAGGCGAAGAGCCGGCGCTGGTAGAGCGCGTACACCTCGGCGACGGTCTGGTCCCAGAAGGAGGAGACGCGCGCCGCGTACTCCTCCGGCGAGACGAGCTGATTCTTCGCGTTCGAGATCTGGGCGTGGATCCCACGCGGCGTGAAGCGCTTCGGGTCCTTCCCGAGCTCCTCGAGGCACGCCTTCACGACCCGCACCTGGTCGGCCTGGTCGTAGATCGTGAACGACGAGCGGTACCCGAGCCGCTCGGCCTCGCGGCGCAGCATGCGTCCGCAGGCGGCGTGAAAGGTGAGGATCCAGATCGCGCGCGCGGTGCGCCCGAGGATGCGCTCGAGCCGCTCGCGCATCTCCGTCGCGGCCTTGTTCGTGAACGTGATCGCGAGGATCTCGTTCGGCTTCACGCCGTGCGCGCGGATCAGGTGGGCGACTCGATGCGTCAGCACGCGGGTCTTGCCCGAGCCTGCGCCAGCGACCACGAGGAGCGGCCCCTCGACGTGGAGCACCGCCTCGCGCTGGGCCGGATTGAGGCCGGCGAGCAGCTCCTCGTGCGGGGTGACGGTCACGCGTCGATGCTAGCCGCGGCCCCAGGCGGCCGAACCTGCCATGCCCGGGCGGAGCTGTCGCCGTGCCAGCGCAGGCTCGGCGCTCGCGGACGCGGCCGACGCCCACCTCGACGCGATTGGCGTCGCAGAGCTCGATGACCCGCGTGACGAGACGAACGCGCCGATGCTCGCGGTCAACCGGGAGCTCGGCTACCGGCCGTTCACTCGGCGGATCGAGTGGGAGCGGTCACGCCCGGCCCCGGCCGCAGACGTGCGCTGAGCCGACGCGTCTACCGTCTCGTCGGAAGCACCGCCAGGCGCTCGTCCACCGTCACCACGCGCACCGTGGCTCCGTAGTGCTCGGCGAGCGTTTCCTCGGTGAGGACCTCGGCGGGCGCGCCGTCGGCAACGATGCGCCCGCCGGACATCAGCAGCACGCGGTCGGCGTACTGCGCCGCGAGGGTCAGGTCGTGCATCGCGGCGACGAGCGTCAACCCCTCGTGGTCGCGGAGCCCGTCGAGGAGCTCGAGCGAGCGCTGCTGGTGGCCGATGTCGAGCGCGGCGGTCGGCTCGTCGAGGAGGACGATCGACGCCTCCTGCGCGATCGCGCGCGCCACGACGGCGCGCTGGCGCTCACCGCCGGAGAGCGTGCCGAGCGCCCGGTCGGCGAGCGGCTGGAGCTCGAGCAGCTCCAGCGCGCGGGCGGCGGCGTCGCGATCGCCGGCGCTCTCACGGGCGAGCGGCCCGAGGTGCGGCGTACGCCCCATGAGGACGTACTCGGCCACGGTTAGCCACGGCGGCGTCTCGGGCGTCTGAGGGACGACCGCCACGGCCCGGGCCCGCTGTCGCCGGTCGAGCGACGCGGCCGGGCGGCCGAGGAGCGACACCTCGCCGTCGTGCCGCACGAGTCCCGCGATCGCGCGGAGCAGCGTCGTCTTGCCGGCACCGTTCGGACCGATCAGCGCCACCCATTCCCCCTGCTCCACGACCACCCCGACGTCGCGCACGACGGCCCCGCCGCCGAGGCTCACGGTCACCTGGGAGAGCCCGATCGCGTTCACGCCCGCGATCCCCGTGCCCGCAGGACGAGAGCGAAGAAGGGCGCACCGAAGAGCGCCGTGATCACGCCGATCGGAACCTCGGCCGGTGCGAGCGCGGTGCGCGCGACCACGTCGGCGAGGATCAGGAAGCCGGCGCCGCAGACGAAGGAGAGCGGCAGCAGCCCCCGGTAGGACGTGCCCACGACGAGCCGGATCGCGTGCGGGACGATGATCCCCACGAACGCGATCAGCCCGCTCACCGCGACCGCCGCGGCGGTGCCCACCGTGGCCGCGACGACGAGCGCGAGCCGCGTGCGCCGCACGTCGACGCCGAGGCTCGCAGCCTCGAGGTCGCCGAGGCTCAACACGTCGACCGTGCGCCGCAGCGCCACGATCACCGCGGTCGCACCGAGCACGTACGGCGCGAGCACGGCGACGTCGCTCCACCCCGTGTTCGGGAGGCTGCCGAGGATCCACGAGGTGACCTCCTGCAGCGTGTCGGTGTTCTGCTGCTGGACGAACGTCTGCAGCGCCGTGAAGAAGCTCGCCACCGTCACGCCCGCGAGGACGAGCGTCGCCGAGTCGCGCTCGCGCCCTGCCGCCCGGCCGATCCCGTACGCGAGCGCGACGGCGACCGCCGCGCCCGCGAAGGCGGCGAACGGAAGCACCTGGCGGCCCGCGAGCGCGTGCGGCAGGTACGCGATCGCGAGCGTCGCGCCGAGCCCCGCGCCGGCGGCGACGCCGAGCAGGTAGGGATCCGCGAGCGGGTTCGAGAACACGCCCTGGTAGGTCGCGCCCGCGACCGCGAGCATGCCGCCGACGAGGGCGGCGAGCAGGACGCGCGGGACGCGGAGGTCCCAGAGGATCGACTCCTGCGTCGCGTCGAGCGGGGAGGTGACGCCCGGGACGCCGAGCTTGTCCCCGAGCGAGCGCAGCACGTCGCCGACCCCGATGTCGACAGGACCCGCGACGACGCCGGTCACGAGCGCGGCGCCGAGGAACGCGAGCGCGGCCGCCGCCCAGCCGGGCGTCACTCCGCGGACGCGGATCGCGCGCGCCGGTGCTGCGGCCGCCTCCACCCGCTACTGCCGCCCGAGCCGTCCGAGCGCCGTGCCGACGGCCCGCACGAGGTTCACGAGCCGCGGCCCCCAGCGCGAGGCGATCGAGTCGTCGAGGCGCACGACCGACCCGGTGCGCACGGCGGCGATCCGCGACCAGCCGGGCCGGGCGGCGACGGTTCTGGCGTTCTGGTCGCAGCACACCGTGTCGGCGAGGACGATCAGGCTCGGGTTCGCGGAGATCACGTACTCGGGGGAGAGCTGCGGGTACTCGGTGCCTCCCTTCGCCGCGTCGGCGATGTTCCGGAGGCCGAACATCGCGTAGACGCGGCCGACGAACGTGTTCGAGGTGAGGGTGTAGAGCGTCGGGTCGAGCTCGTGGTAGACGGTCACCCCCGCCGCCTTCGTGCGGGCCTTCGCGACGATCGCGGCGATCCGCCGCTTCATGCCGCTCACGAGCGCGTTCGCCTCGACGGAGCGGCCCGTGATCTTCCCGAGCTGGCGGATCTGCTGGTACGCGCCGGGCAGCGTCGCGGCGGCGTCCTGGTGGACGACGGGGATCCCGAGCTTGCCGAGCGCCGCGGAGAGGCCCTTCGGGTCGTAGGAGATCACGACGAGGTCGGGCCGGTAGCCCGCGATCGCCTCCACGTTGGGGGTGAAGCCGGAGAGCGTCGTGCGCGGGGCGGTCCTCGGGTAGTCCGAGCGGTCGTCGACCGCGACCACCTGCTTCGCCGCGCCGATCGCGAACAGCGTCTCGGTCGCGGTGGCCGAGAGGGAGACGATGCGGGTCGGCCGCTTCTGGATCGTCACCTGCCCGTTCGAGACGGTGATGGTGGCCGGGAACGGCGCGGCGCCGCTGCGGCTCGGCGAGGCGAGCGCGGTCGACGCGAACGCGACCGCGAGGACGGTCAGGCTTGCCGCAAGGGCGAAACGACGTGACATGGGTGCATCTCCTTCTCCCTTCCGCGAGGGCGTCGAGGCGTCCGGAGGGCGGCAGGTCTTCTGACTCGGGGCTCCCTCCCCCGCCGCCTTCCCGGCCCGGGGGCCAGTGGCATGGTGGCGGGAGAGCGTCTCCCCCTCACAGCGGCGGGACCGTCCCGGACTTGCACCGGAGTTCCCTCACCGCGCTCCTCTTCTGTGGTGGCGAGCCTACCATTCCGGGCTTGCCTTCGAGCGCGCCGAGGCGAGGTCGCGTCGATCATCCAGGCAGCAGTTCGGCCGCTGGGGCTACAACCTGTGGTCGTTGGCGGCCTTGCCCTGGCCTCGTGGGTACCGAGTGGCTATCTCACGGCCGACATCGACATGGTCATGCCGCACACGCCTGAAGTCGAACGCGCGATGTCGGAGCTCGGGTTGCGAAGGGACGGGCGCTTCTGGATCCTCGAAGGGCGCGACATCGTCGTCGAGGCACCTGTCTCCGTGTTGAACCCCGATCCCGCCGGCTTTGAGGAGCTGGCGCTGCCTTCTGGGCGAGTCGTGATCGTTCAGTCGCCCGAGGGCGTGCTCCTCGTGCGCATGGAGGAGCTTGCTGGCGTGCCAGTCAGCGACGTCTTCGAGCAGTGCCTCTATCTCATCGGATCAGGGACGTTGAACGACCAGAAGGCCGACGAGATGGCACAGCGACAGGGCCTGTCTGATCTCCTTCGCCGGCTCCGGGACAAGGCTGGTAACGTCGACAAGGGGGTTGGCCTCCCAGAAGCCTGGGAGATCGAGGAAACCGTCACGTCGCTCGTGCGGCCTTGCGGGCCCGGCGAAGCGTGACGCGAGGGTAACGATCCTCGGTCAGGACGATAGGGTGACGGTATGCGTACGCTGCTCGGCAACCGTCTGCGGTCGCAGGCCTGGGTTTCCCGTGTCGCACGTGCGATGCCGGCAAGCGGCGTGCGCAAGAAGGGTCGGGACGCCGAGGAAGCACGACTACTTCGTGAGCGTGGCACCCCCGAAGCCCTGATCGGCCCCGTCCGTACAAGCTAGAGACGGCAGCCGCAACCGCCCCGGCTACACCACGACGGCAAAGGCTCGAAACCTGCGAGAGCAGTACGCGACGGACGACAACCTTCGGGCGCGGATCGCTTTGCACGCGGCCTACTCCACGAACCCGACGTGGGACGACTGGTTGTTCGAACGGGAATCGCCCGAGCCAGGGGCACGCATTCTCGACGTCGGCTGCGGCCCGGCGAGCGAGAGCTACACGGGACAGGATCTCACCGAGGCACAGCAGGCGATTCAGGATGCAATCGATCGCGACGGCGCTTTCCGGGTCGCCAAGCCTCTCGGCGTGATCACCGGCCGGAAGCCTTGGAGAACCGAAGACGTGCCTTCGCGCTAACCGCCTGCTGGTCGGGTGCGTGCCACTCCCCGTGCCTACCATGCGCCGGTGTCCGCCCCGGCCCTGACGACCCCGCGCTCGGCGCTCGGGGCGTGGCTGCCCGTGCTCGCGTGGGCGGCGGTGATCTTCGCGTTCTCGGCCGTTCCGAGCCTGTCGAGCGGGCTCGGCGGATGGGATCTCGTGCTGCGCAAGCTCGCGCATCTGACCGAGTACGCGATCCTCGGCGCGCTGCTCGTCCGCGCCAGCGGCCGGCCGTGGCTCGCGCTCGCGCTCGGCGCGCTCTACGCCACGTCGGACGAGGTACACCAGCACTTCGTCGAGGGCCGGCACGGCGCGCCGCTCGACGTCGCGATCGACACGCTCGGCGTGCTCGGGGGCATCGCCGCGTGGCGGATCGTGTCCCGACGCGTCGAGGCGCGGCGGGCGGCCCCGTAGAATTCGTGGCGATGGAACGGCACGACGTCCCCGACCGGCAGCTCGACGCGCTGCTCGAGAGGCTCGACCGGATCGCCGCGCAGCTCGAGCGGATCGACGCCCGGCTCGAGGCGAGCGAGGGGCTCGTCCAGGTGAGCCGGGAGCTCCGCGCGCTCAACGACTCGCTGAACGCCGTCGCCTACGCGGCACTCGGCCAGTCCCCGCACGTGCGGCGCCGCGCCGGCTGACAGAAGACGGCGCAAGCAACAGTCTGCTACAAGCGGCTCTTTCCGGCGTACGGCCGCGACCCGGCGCGCGGAGGGCAGACGTCTCGGCTCGGCCACCGGGGAAAAGGTGGGCGCGGACGGCTGCCGTGGGTTCCCGTGGGTCACGTCCCATGGCGCGCTACAGCGGCAGCTCGCCGCGGAGCGCGGCCGTGTAGCGCGCGACGCCGCGCCGGACGGCGTCCTTCGCGCCGGCGGGCACCACGCGGTCCCACCACGCCCCGTAGATCCGCTCGAACGGCCAGGGCGCGAGCGCCATCCCGATGCGCTCGACCTCGGAGGCAGGCAGCGGCACGAGGTTCGGGTAGCTCCACATGAACGAGACGCCGCGATCCGGGACGGCCATCACGACGTCGCCCGAGAGGAGGCCTCCTCGGCTCTCGGCGCCGTCGCGCCAGTGGAGCACCGTCGCGCCGGGGAAATGGCCGCCGAGGCGCAGGAGCGTCAGGCCGCCCGGGAGCTCGCGGACGTCCCCGTGCCAGTGCTCGATCGTCGCGTGGGGCCGCGTGACCCACTCCGCGTCCGCGGCGTGGAGGACGACCGGCACGTCGCCGAGCGCTGCGCTCCACGCGCTTGCGGCGGCGTAGTAGTGCGGGTGCGAGATCGCGATCGCCGACGCGCCTCCGCGCTCCCGCACCGCCGCGAGAGCCTCCTCCGGCAGCGCCGGGATCATGTCCCAGAGGACGTTCCCCGAGGCGGTCGACACGAGCAGCATCCGCTGTCCGATCGCGAACGACGGCGCGAGCCCGATGCCGAGCAGGCCGGGCTCGAGCTCCCGAACGTCGGCCGAGCGGCCCTCCAGGACGCCGTCCGGCGTCGTCCAGCGCTGCCCGTCCTGCGGCACCCACTGGCGCTCGTCCTCGCAGATCGGACACGCGGTGGGCGGTTCGTCCGCGTCGGGAAACCAGGCGCCGCACGTGGCGCAGACAGGGGTCACCGCGCGAGGCGGTAGATCGTGCCGGCGCCCGAGACCGCGTACAGCGCCGAGCCGTCGAGGCTCTCGCCGAACGAGGTGAGCTGCTCGACGCGCACCGGTTCCTTCCGCAGCGCGCCGCCGCGGGCCGGAATGCTCCAGATCGTCCCGCTGCAGTAGTCGCCGAAGACGTACCGCCCCGCCAGCCGCGGCACGGCCTTGCCGCGGTAGACGTAGCCGCCCGTGATCGAGCATCCGAACGCGTGCGTGTACTGGGCGACCGGCTGGACGAGCCTGCCCGGCCCGAGCGAGCGATCGGAGAAACGGCTCCGACCCTCGAACCGGCTCCAGCCGAAGTTGACGAGCCCCGTCGTTCCCCTGGGCAGCCGGTCGACCTCCTCGATCTCGCCCTGCCCGACGTCGCCGATCCAGAGGTCTCCCGTCTTCGAGTCGAAGGTGTAGCGCCAGGGGTTCCGGAGCCCGAACGCGACGAGCTCGGGCGTCGGGCTCGCCTGCCGGACGTCGATGCGGAACAGCTTGCCGAGCAGGGTGTCGGGATCCTGGGCGCGGTTCTCGGGATCGCCGCCCGAGCCCCCGTCGCCGAGCCCGACCCACAGCTTGCCGTCCGGCCCGAAGACGAGATTGCCGCCGTTGTGGTTCGAGTAAGGCTGCTCGACGCGGAGGATCTCCTGGGCGCTCCCGCGCACGGCGCGCCCGTTGGCCGACCGATAGCGGACGACCCTCGTCGACCCGTCCTCGCGCGCCGTGTAGTTCACGTAGAACGTCCGGTCGCTCGCGTAGCGGGGCGAGAAGGCAAGCCCGAGCAGGCCCTGCTCCCCGCCCGCGACGACGAGCGAGCGGGCGTCGAGGAACGGCGCCCGCCGGACACGGCCCCGCTCGACCACCCGCACGAGCCCGCCTTGCTCGACGACGTACAAGCGGCCGCGCTCGCCCGGTGCCTGCACGACGGCCACCGGATTCGAGAGCCCGCGCACGACAGCCACGAGCCGCAGCGACGCGGCCGGCCCGGTCGGCGCGGCCGGGGTGGTCGGGGTGGTCGGGGTGGTCGGGGCGGCGCACGACACGCCGGTACCGACCGCGAGCCCGACCACGAGGAGTGCGAGCAGCATCGCGCGCATCTCCCCGAGCGTATCCGCTGCGGCCGGCTGGGCCGGAGCGGGGCCCCGGCCGGGGGTAGGCTCCGCGCGGCGTGAAGATCGTCGTCGTCGGTGCGGGGCAGGTCGGCTCGACCATCGTCGAGGCGCTCCACGGCGAGCACGACCTGTCGGTGATCGACACGGTCCGCGACCGGCTCGAGCCGCTCGCGTACCGCTACGACATCCGGACGATCGAGGCCAACGGCGCAAGCCGTCGCGCAATCCAGCAGGCGGGAGCCCGAGAGGCCGACCTCTTCATCGCGTGCACGTCGCGCGACGAGGTCAATCTCGTCGCGTGCTCCTTCGCTCGCGTCGAGGCTCCGCGCGCGACGATCGTCATTCGCACCTCGAACGTCGAGTACATCGACCTCTGGCGCGAGGGCCGTCTCGACGTCGACTTCGCCCTCTCGTCCGAGCTCGAGACCGCGCACGCGGTCGCGCGCTCGATCGGGATGCCCGCTGCCCGCCAGACCGACTCCTTCGCGGACGGCCAGGTACAGATCGTCGAGCTCGAGATCCCCGCCGGGGCCGACGTCACCGTCGTCGGGCGCCCCCTCCGCGAGGCGGGCATCCCCGACGACTCTCGCGTGCTCGCGATCATCCGCGAGAGCTCGATGACGCTGCCGGGCGGCGACGACGTGATCTCCGAAGGCGACCGGATCGTCGTCATCGGCTCGCCGCGCGCCGCGCGGGCGTGGGGCTCGTTGCTGGCCCCGGGCGAGCGTGCCGTCGAGGACGTGGTCGTCTTCGGCGGGGGTCAGGTCGGGACGGCGATCGCGCGGACGCTGTCCGAGCAGGGGATCGGCGTGCGGGTGATCGAGCCGGTGCTCGAGCGGGCGCGCGAGGTCGCGGAGCAGCTGCCGGGCTGCCGGATCTACAACGCCACCGGCATCGACCCCGACTTCCTCGAGCGTGAGCGCATCGGCCTGGCGCACGCGGCCGTCTTCGCGATGCGCGAGGACGCGAAGAACCACTACGCGGCGACCCTCGCGCGCGTCCACGGCGTGCGCTTCACGATCGCGGTCGTCCACGACACGATCTCCACCGAGGTGTACGAGCTCTCGGGCGTCGACGTCACGATCAACCCTCGCGCCGTCACCGCCGACGAGATCGTCCGCTTCGCGCACGACCCGCGAACCCAGCAGGTCGCGATGCTCGAGGGCAACCGCTTCGAGGTGCTCGACATCACGACGAAGCCGGAGAGCGAGTACGTCGGCCTGCGGTTCCGGGAGATGCCGATCCGGGGCGCGCTGATCGGGGCCATCGTCCGTGACGGGAAGGCGCTGTTCCCGCACAGCGAGGAGATTCTGCAGGCGGGAGACCGCGTCATCGTCTTCACGGAGCGCGCGCTCGTGGCCGACGTCGAGAAGGTGCTGTGAGCCCCTACGCGAGCGCCCGCATCGCGGGGCGGGCGCGGCTCGGCATCGATCTCGCGGGCGCGCTCGGCCTCACCGGGATGCTGCTCGCCTACCTCAGCCTCTCGTCGCTCGTCCCGTCCGCGGTGGCCGTCGGCTATGGAGAGCCGTTCTGGCCGTTTCTCGCCGCGGGCGCGATCGCGGGCGGTGTCGGGCTCGGGCTCGCGCGGCTCGGCCGGCGCCGCTCGACCGGCCCGATCGGGTTTCGCGAGGGCTACCTCGTCGTCTCGCTGACATGGCTGCTCGCGGCGGCCTACGCCGGGCTCCCCTACCTCCTCTCGGGGGAGCCGCAGCTGTCCCGTCCCGTGGACGCGTTCTTCGAGGGGATGTCGGGCTTCACGACGACCGGGGCGACGGTCGTGACGGACGTCGAGAGCCTCGACCGGTCGATCCTCCTCTGGCGACAGCTGAGCCAGTGGCTCGGCGGCATGGGGATCATCGTGCTCGCGCTGGCGGTGCTCCCGCGGCTGCGTATCGGCGGCAGGCAGATGTTCGAGTCCGAGCTGCCGGGACCGGAGGTGAACCAGCTCGCCGAGCGGATCCGCGACGTGGCGCGGAGGCTCTGGCTCCTCTACATCGGGCTCACGCTCGTCCTGATCGGCGCGCTGATCGTCGTCGGGCAGAGCGGCCTCGACGAGACGCTCAGCCCGTTCGACGCCGTCGGCAACGCCCTGTCGACCATGCCGCTCGGCGGCTTCGCGACGGAGAACCGGTCGCTCGAGGGGTTCGCACCCGTCACCCAGTGGATCGTGGCTGCGTTCATGGTGCTCGCCGGGCTCAACTTCGCGCTGCTCTACCGCGCGCTCGTCCGCCGCGACCTGCGGGCCTTGCGGCGCGACGAGGAGGCGCGCCTCTACGCCACGCTGCTTCTGCTCGGCTCGATTCTCGTCTTCGTCGAGATCTTCGATGCCGGTCTCTTCTCCGGGGAGGCGGCCGTTCGCCAGGCGTTCTTCCAGGCGACGTCGCTGATGACGGGCACCGGTTTCGCCATCACGGACTACGCGAACTGGCCGGCGCTCAGCGTGATGGCGATGATCGGGCTCATGTTCGTCGGCGCCTCGGCAGGCTCGCCGTCCGGCTCGGTCAAGATCGTCCGCCACCTGCTCGTGGGCAGGCTGCTCCGCCGCGAGCTGCGCCAGACCATTCACCCGGAGCTCGTGGTGCCGATCCGGCTGAACGGTCAGCCTGTCGACGAGCGAACGCTCCGGGCGGTGCTCGCGTTCGTCGTCATGTACGTCGGGATCTTCGTCGTCGGCGCCGGTCTCCTCGCGATCCACGCGCGGTTCGGGACGGTCGAGCTCGGGATCACGGAGGCGATCGCGGCATCGGCTGGCACGCTCGGGAACGTCGGGCCGGGGCTCGGCGTCGCCGGGCCGATGGGGAGCTACGCGCCGTTCGACGCCTCCTCGAAGCTCGTGATGGCGCTCCTGATGTGGATCGGGCGCCTCGAGCTGCTCCCCGTCCTCGTTCTGCTCACGCGCAACTACTGGCGGGTGTAGCGACTACTCGCCGTCGGTCGGCCCTTCGGCGAGCAGCTTCCGCACCTGCCGGAACTGGCCGGCCTTGCCGACGACGACGATCGTGTCGCCGTCGAGGATGACGTCGTCCGGCTGCGCGCCGGCGATCGACTCCGACTCGCGCAGGATCGCGATCACGGTCACTCCCGTCCGCTTGCGGAATCCGCAGTCGGCGAGGGTGCGGCCGTTCACCCAGCTGCCCGACGGCACCTTGATCCACTCGATCTGAAACTCGCCGAGCGCCATCTCGAGCTCCTCGACGATCTTCGGCCGCTCGTAGGCGCCGCCGAGGAGCGCGCCGAGCTGGCGCGCCTCGTCGTCGTGCAGCTCGAGCACGACCGCGGGCTCCTCGTCGCCCGCGCGGCGGTGGACGTACACCTCGCGCTCACCGTCGTTGTGCTGGATGACCGTGACCCTGGTTCCGCTGGCCGGCGTCATCGACCACTTCACTCCGACCCCTGGCAGGCGCGTCTCTTTCAGCTCGAGTGGCATCGACCCTCCTCTAACCCTCTCACACAGTGAAGCAGGAGCGCGCTCATTCGAACCCTCCTGCCGGACGGAGCAGGCGCCCGAGGCGCTTCGACTCCTTCATCAGCACGACGCCGAGCGTGGCGCTCGCGAGCACGTAGAGGCCGGCGAACGCCACGATCGTGTCGCGGTCGGCGAGCGCGAGCGCGGCGTTCCCGGCCGCGAGCTGCGCGAGGATGATCGTGAACTCGCCGTGCGCGACGAGCGCGGCGCCGGCGTTGATCCCCTGGCGCGCGGTGAAGCCGCCGAGCCGACCGGCGACGACGCCGACACCGACCTTGCCGACGAGCGTCGCCGCGAGCGCGAGCAGGACGATCCACCCGACGTCGCCCAGCCGCGAGACGTCGATCGTCAGCGCGAACGCGAAGAAGAAGAACGCGGCGAAGACGTCCCGCACGGAGAAGAAGCGCTGCTCGATCTCCTCGCGCACCCCGCTCTCGGAGAGAACGACGCCCGCCATCAGCGCGCCGATCGCCTCGGACAGCTCGAGCTCCTTCGCCACCGCGCTCATCGCGATCACGAAGCCGAACACCGCGAGCACGAAGAACTCGAGCTCGAGCCGGGCGAGCTGGCGCCCGAGCCACGCGCCGAGCCAGCGCGACGCGGCGAGCGCCGCCCCGACGAAGAGGAGCGCCTTGACGGTGACGCCCGCCGTGGTCGCGACGCCGCCGCCCCCGGTCGCGACGAAGCCGAGCATCGCGGCGATCGCGATGTCCTCGAAGAGGAGGATCGCCAGCACGAGATCCGTCTCGTCGTCGGCCAGGCGGCGGAAGTCGATCAGCGCCTTCACGGCGATGGCGCTCGACGAGACGTAGACGCAGGCGGCGACCACGACCGCGGCGAACGTCGGCCCGAAGGCCGCGATCCCCACCAGGAGCCCGAGCCCGGCGTTGACGAGGAGGTCGGCGGCACCGCCGAGGCCGACGTGGCGGCCGCTGCGAACCAGCCGCTCGACGCTGAACTCGAGCCCGAGAAAGAAGAGCAGGAAGATCAGCCCGAGCTCCGCCACGAAGTCGGTCACCTCCGACGGCTGCACGAGCTGGACGAGCTGCGGGTCGTTCGGGCCCAGGATGATTCCCGCGAGCAGGTATGCGGGGATCGCCGAGAGCCCGAACCGGCTCGCGACGAGGCCGAGCGCGCCGAGGACGGCGATCGTGACTGCGAGCTCCGAGAGGGTCACTCCTCGCCGCCTTCGGCGGCGAGGCTAGAAGACGCGCAGCGCATGCCGGCATTCTCCCAGGGCGCCGGCACGTCGCCTGCGGCGAAGCGCCTCTGCAGGGCTCGCTAGCCGATCACGGCGCGGCGAAGGCGGTCCTCGACGCCGGGCTTCAGGATCGCGACGACCTGGTCGCCCGGACGGATCACCGTCTCGTCCCGGACGATCTCACCCACGCCCTGGCGCATCACCGAGACGAGCTTGGCGCCGTCGGGGGAGCGCAATGCCTGCGACGCGCTTGCCGGCGGCCGGAGCGTCTGGCGGAACGAGCAGCTCGACGAGCTCGAGCCCTTCCCCGCGCAGCTCGAGGAGCTTGACGAGGCCGTGCTCCGGGACCTCGTGCTCGACGAGCCCGAGCAGGCCGGAGGTGGCGCAGACCGTCTGCGTGATCCCGAGCACGTCGAAGTACGGCTGGTTGCGCGGGTCGTTGACGCGCGCGATCGCCTTTCGCACGCCGTAGCCCTCCTTGGCGAGCTGCGAGATGACGACGTTGTCCTCGTCGTCTCCCGTCACCGCGAGCACGATCTCGGGCGGGCGCGCGATGCCGGCCCGCTCGAGCACGTGCAGCTCGGTCGCATCGCCCTGGAGGACGATCGGCCCGAGCTCGGCCTCTAGCTGCTCGAAGCGGTCGCGGCGCTGCTCGACGAGGGTGACCTCGTGCCCCATCCGGACGAGCGAGCGCGTGATGTTCGCGCCGACCTTCCCTCCGCCGGCGACGATCGCGTACATCAGCCGGGCGTCCCGACGGGAGTCGCGTCGCACGAGCGCACGATGTCCGCGAGCGTCGCGATCGCCGTCTTCGTCGGGCACACCGTCCGCAGCCCTCGCTGAGCGTAGAAGTCCGCCCGCCGCGGGTCGAAGACCCGGACGACCACGCAGCCCACGCCGTAGCGACGCTGGAGGATCTGCCCGATCACGATGTTCGAGTTGTCGCCGTCCGTCGCGACCACCGCAGCGTCCGCCTTCGCGACACCCGCGCGGTCGAGGATCTCGAGGTCCATCCCGTGCCCGATCACGAAGCCGCCGCGCCAGTCGCCGAGCCGCGTGAGCGCGGTCTCGTCCTCGTCGACGCAGGTGACGTCCCAGCCCTCCTCGAAGAGCTGCTTCGCGACGGAGGCGCCGACGCGTCCGCACCCGATGATCACCGCCTTCACGGAGCTGAGGTTACTCGTCGAACACACCCTCGGGAAACGCGACGACGAGCACCTCGCAAGGCGCGTGCTGGAGGACGTGGTCGACGGTCGGGGAGAAGAATCGCGACTGCCGGCGCCACCGCGGCGACGAGCCGAGCACGATCAGGTCCGCCCGCCGGCGGGTGGCCTCCTCGACGATCGCGTGCCCGATCGACCGTGCGCGCACCGCGTCAGCCTGCACCTCGACGTCGTTCTCGTCCCCGAGCGCGCGCGCCTCGGCGACGGACGCGTCTGCCTGCTCCGCGACCGCCGGCTCGAGCGGCGCCTCGAGCTCCCGCTCGCGCGGAACCTGCACGACCGTGATCGCCTCGACCGTCGCGCCGCTCTCCTTCGCGAGCGCGACCGCGGTCGCGACCATCTCCTCGCCGATGTCGCCGAGCTTCATCGGGACGAGGATCCGGCGGAACGAGGCACCGCCGGGGAGCGCGCGTCGCGGGTCGACATCCTCGAGCATGCCCCTGCGCGCGCGCCAGCGGGTAGCGACGTAGACGGCGAGGCCGAGCGCGAGCCACGCGGGGCCCGCGTAGCGCGCCCCCTGGTGCGTCACCATGGCGAGGACGAAGATCGCGCCGGTCAGCGGCGCCCCGACGACGGCCGCGAGCGGGACGTGGACGCCCCCGATCCGCACGTCGGGCCGCGCCCGGAACGGGCGGGGCAGGTCAGGCTCGCGCCGCCGCAGGCGGATCACCGCCACCTGTGCCAGCGTGAACGCGAGGAGGACGCCGAAGGAGTACGTGCTCGCGAGGAACTTCGCCTCGTCCGCCACCATTGCGCCCGCGAGCACGATCCCGATCGCGACCAGGGTGATCGCGGCGATCGTTTCGCGCGCGACGAGCGTCCGGCGCTCGAACCGTCCGATCCCGCGCGGGAGCATCCCGTGCGTCCCCATCGAGTGCGCGAGCCGCGCGCACCCCGAGATCGAGGTCGTGATCGCCATCAGCAGGATGAGCGCGGACGAGAGCCCGACCGCGACCCGGACCACCTCGACGAGACTCGCCGGAAGCTCCTCGGAGAACGCCGTGACGATGCCGACGAGGGGCGCCTCGAGCCAGGTGCTGCCGAGCTCGGACGTACCGTCGGCGCCCGCCGGGAAGGCGCTCACGCCGACGACCGCGACGAGCACGCTCAAGATGACGACGAGCCCGATCGCCGAGAAGAGCGACCGCGGCAGCGTGCGACCGGGCTCGCGCGCCTCCTCGGCGAGATTGGCGACGGTCTCGAGGCCGGTGTACGCGAGGAAGCCGAGGGGGATCGCGAAGAGAAGGTCGTCGAGCCAGTCCTGGCCGGGCGCGAGCGAGAGGCCTTCCACCAGGGCCGACGGCGAGAGCACGAGCGCGAGACCGAGGACGACGATCATCGCCTGTACGACGAGGTCGAGCAGCGCGACCGCGAGCGCGGGCCGGTGCAGCCGCGTGCGGCGGACGAGGCGGACGGTGCCGATCGCCCCGATCGCCGCGACCGCGGCGACGACGTCCCAGGGACGGCCGCGGAGCGCGTCCGCCTCGAGGGCCGCGCCGACGTAGTGGGGCAGGAAGAGCGCGGAGAGAGCGATCACGATCAGGTAGTCGAGGAAGAGCGCCCAGCCGGTGACGAAGCCGACGAGATCGTTGAACGCGCGCCGGGTGAACGTCTCGGCGCCGCCGGTCTCGGGGATCGCCGCGGTGCCTTCCGCGTACGACAGCGCGACGAGGACGAACACGACGCCGGTCACGGCGAGGACGACAGGGGTCAGGCCGAGCGCCGAGGCGGCGACGATCCCGAGCGCCACGTAGATCGACGAGCCGATCTCGCCGTAGGCGACGGCGAACAGCGCCGGAGCGTCGAGGACGCGCTCGAAGCCCCGCACCTTGCGAGCCATCAGCGGTCTCCCCGCTTGCGCTCGAGCTGGATGCGCGCGACGCCGAGCGCCACGAAGAGCCCGCCGAGGAGGAAGCCGAGGACACCGCCGCCGTGCGACGCGGTGACGACGAGGAGTGCGACCCCGATCGCCACGAAGGCGACCCCGAACGCGTAGACCGCGTGGCTGTACCACCTCACGCCGCGGGCCTCTCGCGCGAGGCGGTGACCATCACCCGGCACGGCGCGTTGCGCATCACGCGGTCGACGGTCGAGCCGAACACGCCGCGGCGACGCGTGAGGTCCTTGCGCGGCGAGCCGAGGACGATGATTTCGGCGCCGCGCCGCTCGGCCTCGCGGACGATCTCGACCGAGGCGCTGCGGCCGCGTACGAGACGCGTGGTGATGTGGACGCCGTACGTCTCGCCGATCGCGACGGCCTCGTCCAGCTCGTCGTTCGCGACCCGCTCCTCGTCCGGAAGCTCCGCGTCGAGCGGCAGCTCGAGCGGCACCTCGATCACCGTCAGCGCGACGACGCGCGCGCCGCGCTCGGCGGCAAGCCGGCAGGCGACGTCGAGCGCGTCGTCGGAGGGACGACCCGGGACGATCGGCACCACGACGCGGCGGTACTCGAGCGCGAGCGCGGCGCCGAACGCGGGCGGCGCCTTCAGCGTCGCCCTGAGCGGGGCGCGCACGAAGCGCCGCCTGTAGATCGCGTACCCGACGAGACCGAGGACGATCCACGCGAGCCCGACCCACCGCGTGAGCGGGTTCTGGACGAGGATCACGCAGAACGAGATTCCCGTCGCGAGCCCGCCGAGGATCGCGAACACGGGCCAGTCGACACCGCGAAGCCGCAGGTTCGGCCTCGCCCGGTACGTGACGGCCGGATCCGGCCGCATCCGCAGGCGGATCATGGCCGCGTGCGCGACGGTGAACGAGAGCGTCGCGCCGAGCGAGTACAGCGTGCCGACGAACTCCACGTCGCCGGGCAGCAGGATCACGATCGGCACGATCCCTGCGAACAGGACGAGCGCGATGTGGGGCGTCTTCAGCCGTGGGTGGAGCCGGCGGAAGACCTCGGGCAGCTGCCGGTACGTCGACATCGAGTACGTGATCCGCGACGCGCCGATGATCCCCGCGTTCGTCGCGATGAAGAGGATCGTCGCGGCGAGCACGCCGACGTACAGCTGCAGCGCGCGGAGCAGGCCTCCCTCGAGCCCGAGGTTGTCGGCGACCCCGAGGATCGGGTCGTTCGCGAAGCCGCCCTGCTCCGGCGGCAGCGCAAGCAGCGTCGTCAGCTCGCCGTCGATCGTCTCCACCGGGAGCGCCGAGAGCGCGATCAGCGGCAGCGTGAAGTAGATGGCGAAGACCGCAACCGCGACGAGCTTGTACGCGTTCGGGACGCTCCGCTCGGGCTCGCGCGCCTCTTCTGCGAGGTTCGACACCGTCTCGACGCCGGTGTACGCGAGCATCGCGACCGGGATCGCCACGGCGAGGTTGGCCCACGTCGGCGCCGTGCCCCAGTGGACGTTGTCGGCGAGCACCTCGGGGCTGAAGACGAGCGCGAACCCGAGCAGCACGAGCAGCACCTGCGTCGCGAAGTCGATCACGGCGAGGCCGATCGAGAGCTTCGCCGCCTCGGTGACGCCGACGACGTTGAGCGAGACGAGAACGACGATCACGATCGCGCCGCCGACGACGTCCCACGGGTTCGACTTGAGCGGCTCCCAGAAGATCGAGAGATAGTGCGGGACGAAGAATGCGGACGTCGCGATCGTGACGACGTAGACGAGCGTCTGCGCCCACGCGGCGCCGAACGAGACGAGCTCGTTGAACCCGTGCCGGGCGAAGCTCGAGGAGCCGCCCGCCTCGGGGAAGCGGACGGTTCCCTCGGCGTACGTCGCCGCCGTCGCCGCGAAGACGATCCCCGCGAGGACGAAGACGAGCGGCGTGAGCCCGAGCGCGAAGACCGCCGTCAGGCCGAGCGCGTAGTAGATCGACGAGCCGACGTTGCCGTAGGCCGTGGCGAAGAGCGCGGGCGTGCCGAGCACGCGCTCCATCCGCACCTCTCGCCGCCGTCGGCTCCCTGGCACGCGCGCGAGTGTACGCCCGGCAGCGGCGCGAGACCGCCGCGCGTCCGGGCCGTTGAACATCTCACCGGATCCCCTTAACGTGCGGCTCGTAACGATGTGCACGCGGGTAGCGCGGTGCCGTGATCCGGCACCGGGCGTGCACGCCGGGGGGAGACCGCGACGAGGGAAGGGACACCGCCGATCTCCTACGCCTATGCGTGGCTTCGCTGCGATGCCGCAGGCGCGGGCTGCGCACCGATCGCGGGCGAGACGAGCCAGAGCTACGTCGTCGCGGGCGCCGACATCGGCTCGACGCTCCGCGTGGAGGTGACGGCCTCGAACGCCGAGGGGTCGGCGAGCGCCGAGTCGGGGCAGACCGCGGTCGTCACCGCGGTCACGGTGCCCGCGAACACCGCCGAGCCCACGATCTCCGGGTCGCCCGTCGAGGGGTTGACGCTCAGCGCCGCGACCGGGACCTGGACGGGCACGACGCTGGCCTACGGGTACCAGTGGGTGCGCTGCGGAGCCGACGGCGGGCTGCCCGATGGCTCGAACTGCCCGACCGTCCCGGGCGCCACGAGCTCGACCTACACGCTCGGAAGCGACGACGTCGGCAAGCGCCTTCGTGTCCAGGTCACCGCGTCGAACTCCGCGGGCTCGGCGACGGCGACGTCGAACGCGACGGAGACGGTTACGCAGTCGCCGACCGTCGGTCCTCCGCACAACACGACGGAGCCGTCGATCAGCGGCACCCTGACCCGGGGGCGGCTTCTCTTCGCGAGCGTCGGCGTGTGGTCCGGAGCGACGCCCATCTCGTACGCGTACCAATGGGTGCGCTGCGGCGCGGACGGCGGGCTGCCGGACGGCTCGAACTGCGCCGTCATCCCGTCCGCCACCTCCTCGAGCTACACGCTCGGAAGCGACGACGTCGGCTCACGCATGCGGATCCGCGTCACCGCGTCGAACAGCCTCGGCGTCCAGACCGTGGCCTCCAATGCAACCGTGGTCGTCCAGGCGACGACGACGCCGGCGGCGCAGGCACCGTCGAACAGGACGCTGCCCGTCATCCTCGGGACGCCGGCGCGCGGCCAGGTCCTCACCTCGACCGCGGGCGTGTGGATCGGCACGTCGCCGCTCGTCTTCACCTACCAGTGGCTTCGCTGCGACGCGGACGGCGGGGAGCCGAGCGGCTCCGACTGCCCTGCGATCGCCGGCGCGACGGCAACCCAGTACGTCCCCACCGCGGACGACGTCGGCCGCCGGCTCCGAACGCGGGTAACCGCACGCAACACCGTGGGTGCGGCGACCGCGGCGTCGGGGCCGACGGCGCTCGTGCAGGCGACGGCGCCGGCCCCGGCGCCGCCGACCTCCGGCCTCCCCGTTGGCGCGATCCGGCTGCCGGACGGCAAGATCTCGATCCCCGCCACGAGCGTGTCCCTGCCCGAGCGGCTCGTGGCCGCGGAGATCGTGTTCACGCCGAACCCGGTACGGTCGCGAGAGCGGCCGTTCGAGCTCCGGGTGCGGGTCGTCGACACGCGCGGGTACGTCGTGCGCGAGGCGCTCGTCTTCGCGCGCTCGACGCCGCTCCTCACCTCGGGGCCCGGCGAGCAGCGAAGCGGCAGGGACGGCTGGGCGCGGCTGCGGATGACGCCGAACGCGGCGTTCCCGCTGGGCGGCGACCGGAACGTGCAGCTCTGGGTTCGCGTGCGCAAGGCGGGCGACCCGCTGCTCGCCGGCGTGTCGAACCGGCGCCTCGTGCAGGTCGCGACGGCCGCGGGCTGAACAGTGGCGCTTCGGGGCCGGCGACAGCCGGCCCCCGAAGCGCCGGGGCCCGTCAGGGCCCGCTACCCGTGGATCGAGGCGATGATCGGGATGATCAGGATCGCGACGATGTTCGCGATCTTGATCATGGGGTTGATCGCCGGACCGGCGGTGTCCTTGTAGGGGTCGCCGACGGTGTCGCCCGTGACGCCGGCGGCGTGGGCCTCCGACCCCTTCCCGCCGAACGCGCCGTCCTCGATCAGCTTCTTCGCGTTGTCCCAGGCGCCGCCGCCCGAGGTCATCGAGATCGCGAGGAACAGGCCGGTGACGATCGTCCCGATCAGGAGCCCGCCGAGCATCTCCGGCTTGATGATCCCCACCACGATCGGGATCACGACCGGGATCAGGGCCGGCACGAGCATGCTCTTGATCGCCGACCCCGTGACGATCGAGATCGACGTCGCGTAGTCGGGCCGCGAAGTGCCCTCCATGATCCCCGGGTCCTCGCGGAACTGGCGGCGCACCTCCTCGACGACCTCGCCGCCGACACGGCCGACCGCGGTCATCGCCTGCGAGGCGAAGAGGAACGGCATCATCCCGCCGACGAACAGGCCGGCGATCACCCACGGGTCGGCGAGGTCGAACGAGACGTCGAGCCCCTCGTCGGCGAGACCGCGCACGTACTCGTCGAAGAGGATCAGCGCGGCGAGGCCGGCCGATCCGATCGCGTAGCCCTTGGTGACGGCCTTCGTCGTGTTCCCGACCGCGTCGAGCGGGTCGGTCACGCCGCGCACCGACTCGGGCATGTCCGCCATCTCGGCGATCCCGCCCGCGTTGTCGGTGACGGGCCCGTAGGCGTCGAGCGCGACGATCAGGCCGGTCATCGAGAGCTGCGCCATCACCGCGACGCCGATCCCGTAGATATGCGGGTCGCCGTCGCCGAGGCCGACCGCGTAGTACGAGCCCACGACGCCCGCGGCGATCACGAGCACGGGGAGCGCGGTCGCCTGCATCCCATAGGCCAGCCCGGCGATGATGTTCGTCGCGTGGCCGGTCTTCGACGCCTCGGCGATCTTCTTCACCGGGTGCCAGCGAGAGCCGGTGTAGTACTCGGTGATCGCGACGAGCAGGAACGTGATCACGAGGCCGATCAGGGCGGGCACGTACAGCTGCCAGAACGAGAACCGGTCGCCGTCGAATGCGAGCGTCACGGGAATGAAGCCGAGCGCCGAGAGCACCGTGGCGACCAGCACGGCCCGGTAGAGCGCGTTGATGATCGCGTTCTGGCCACGGCCGACCCACGCGACGAACGTGCCGACCACGGAGGCGAGGATCGACATGCCCCCGAGCGCGAGCGGGTAGAGCCACAGCTCCCCGGACGGGAAGGCCGTGCCGAGCAGCATCACCGCGACGGCCGTCACGGCGTACGTCTCGAATAGGTCCGCCGCCATGCCGGCGCAGTCGCCGACGTTGTCGCCCACGTTGTCGGCGATGACCGCCGGGTTCCGCGGATCGTCCTCGGGGATCCCCGCCTCGATCTTCCCGACGAGGTCGGCGCCGACGTCGGCGGCCTTGGTGAAGATGCCGCCGCCGAGACGGGCGAAGACCGAGATCAGCGAGCCGCCGAACGCGAGCCCGAGGAGGTCGTCGACGGCCGACTCGGGCGAGTTGCCGAGCCAGCCGGTGAGGATCCAGTAGTAGCCGGCGACGCCGAGGAGCCCGAGCCCGACGACGAGGAGCCCGGTCACCGAGCCCGCGCGGAACGCGACGCGGAACGCGGGGGCGATCCCCTCACGGGCCGCCTCGGCCGTGCGGACGTTCGAGCGCACTGCGACGTTCATCCCGATGAACCCTGCCGCGGCCGACAGCACGGCCCCGACGACGAACCCGATCGCCGTGCCCCAGCCGAGCTTCGAGTAGAAGCCGATCGCGAGGAACGGCACGACCGCGACCATCGCGATCGTCTTGTACTGCTTGGAGAGGTACGCCGCAGCGCCCTCCTGGACCGCGCGGGAGATCTCCTGCATCCGCGCGTTGCCCGCGGGCTGCGACAGCAGCCACCAGGTCAGGTACAGGCCGTACGCGATCGCGACGCCCGCACAGACGAGCGCGAACAGCACGGCGTGGTCAACGAAGAAGTCCATCCATCCTCCGAGTCGGGGCGCACAGAGAGACGCCGGGTCTGGCGTCGGCGCGGAGGATTATGCAGCAGACCGCGTGGGGGCGCGGCGGAAGCGTTCAGGAGGAGGAGCCGGTGCAGCAGCACGATCGCCCAGGCCGCCGGGTTCCCGCGCCGGAACAACCGGGCCCGTTCCCGACCCGCCGCCAACGACCGGCGAACACCCGCACCCAACCCGTCGCCGCGTGACCCTGACCCGCTTTGGCGGGTCACCGCGACAATCTCCCCCCACGAGCGGCCGGGCTCCAGAATCGCCCCGTCCCGCTTGCTCCGCCGGCAGTCACAGGACGAGCCTGACGAGCAGCACGATCGCGACGATCGCCGCCACGAGGAGCACCACGTTTGCGAGGCCGAAGAGCACGAAACCGGTGCCGGCCTTCGCGGTGTCCACCGCTTCCCCGGAGAGGCTCTGTTCGAAGCGGCGCTCCACGTCCTCCAGGATCCTGCGCTCGAGGCGATCCCCGAAGTCGATCGGCTCCTCCCGATCGACGCGGAGCGGCGGGAAGCTGTCCGGCAGGCCGTCGATCACGAGCTGCGTGACGTGCTCGGGCTCGTCGAGGTCCTTGAGCCTGACCTCGCCGAGATCTCGCTTTGCGACGCCGGCCGGCAACGCCCCCGAGACGAGCGCCGCGGTCGTCTCGGACAGCAGGACCTGCCCACCGTGCCCGGCGGCGCAGATCCGCGCGGCCCGGTGGACGTCGATCCCGACGTACCCCTCCTCCCCGACCACCGGCTCGCCCGTGTGGAGGCTCATCCTGACGCGAAGCGCCGCACCCTCGGGCCAGGCGTGGTCGGCGAGCGCCCGCTGCGCGGCGACCGCCGCCGCGACCGCGTCCCGTGCGCTCGCGAAGCCGAAGAAGAAGGCGTCGCCCTGCGTGTCGATCTCCTGACCGTCGCGGGCCCCGAAGGCGTCGCGGAGCACGCGCCGGTGCTCGGCGAGCACTCCGGCGTAGGCCTCGCCGAGCCGCTTCAGGAGCTCCGTCGAGCCCTCGAGATCCGTGAAGACGAACGTGACGGTTCCTCCGGGAAGCACGGCGAGGTTATACAGCGGCGCGGCGACGGCACCGTGTCGAGCGCCCGCCCGATCGGCGCCTCGGCGAGGTTCAGACGTCCAGGACGGCGCGACCACGCCAGCCGGTCTCCCCCGGGGCGAGCAGGAGATCGTGGTAGGTGACGCCCTTGACGAGGTGCGGAGGCGCGCCCGGTGCGAAGGTCACCGTGCCGCGTGCCTTACCCTCGTCCACCTCGACCGCCTCCGCACGGCGTGGGACGAGCGCTTCGCTCTCCGCCACGAACACGACCTCGTCGATCCACGCTGCGAGCAGCGCCGCGTCGTCCGCCGCGGCGACGGCAAGCCGGCGGCGCACGAGCTCGCCGCCCCCGGTCGCCTCGTCGCCGCCGAGCAGCTCGCCGAGCGCGAGCACGGCCTCCCCGAGCACCCCCTCCCTGGTCGGCGCCTCGAGCTCGAGCTGGAGCTCGGCGGTGTGGTCGACGAACCGGTAGGCCACCGGCGAAGGCTCCCATCCCACAGCCGCGGGATCATCGGGGAACGCGCGTATGTCGGCGCGCCGTGTGGGGTAGTACCGATGCGCGACCGTCGCCCGGGCACGATGCTGGCGTGGTCGAGAGGACAGAGGTGACAGGCTCACATGGGCTACGCGCGCCGACTCGCGCGGCCGGGTCGCTGACGCGACTCAGCGAGACACTGTGGGAGATCCCGGCGTCGGCGAGGCCCGACATGCGCGTCCCGGCGCGGGTGTTCGCCGACGAGGTGCTGCTCGAGGCGATCCGCGGCGACCGCTCGCTCGAACAGCTCCAGAACGTCGCCACGCTGCCGGGAATCGTCGGCGCCGCCCTCGCGATGCCCGACATCCACCAGGGGTACGGCTTTCCGGTCGGCGGCGTCGCCGCCACCGAGCTGCCCGACGGGGTCGTGTCGCCCGGAGGCGTCGGCTACGACATCAACTGCGGCGTCCGGCTGCTCGCGCTGCCGCTCGAAGCCGAGCTCGAGGGTGGGCGCCTCGAGCCATTCGTCCACGAGCTCTCGCGCGCGCTCCCCGCCGGCGCCGGCAAGCGGAGCGAGCTCCGCTTCGAGGGCGACGACCTCGACCGGCTCCTGGTCGAGGGGCCGGGGTTCCTCGTGCGGGAGCACGGCATCGGCACCGAGGAGGATCTCGAGCGCACCGAGTCGCGCGGGTGCCTGCCCGGCGCCGACCCTGCCGCGGTCTCCGACCGTGCGCGACTCCGCGGGGCCGGACAGGTCGGCACGATCGGCTCCGGGAACCACTTCGTCGAGGTGCAGCGCGTCGACCGGGTCTTCGACGAGCCGACGGCCGAGGTGTTCGGCCTGCGAGAGGGTCAGGTGACGGTGCTGATCCACTCCGGCTCGAGGGGGCTCGGTCACCAGGTCTGCACCGACTACGTGCGCGAGATGGACGCCGCGATCCGGAGGTACGGGATCGTGCTCCCCGACCGCCAGCTCGCCTGCGCGCCGCTCTCGTCGCGCGAGGGGCAGGCGTACCTCGCCGCGATGGCGGCAGCGGCCAACTTCGCCTTCGCAAACCGGCACGCGATGGCGCATCGCGTCCGGCTCACGGTGGCGCGGGTGCTCGGCGCGACGACTGCCACCGGGACGCGCCAGGTGTACGACGTCGCCCACAACGTCGCCAAGATCGAGGAGCACGTCGGCCGGACGGTCTGTGTGCACCGCAAGGGCGCCACCCGAGCGTTCCCCGCCGGCTCGCCCGACATCCCGGCTACCTACCGCGCGGTCGGCCAGCCGGTCTTCGTCCCCGGCAGCATGGGGACCGCGAGCTATGTCCTGGCGGGCGAGCCGGGCGCGATGCAGCTCTCGTTCGGGACGACGTGCCACGGCGCCGGTCGCCGGATGTCGCGCACCGGCGCCCGGCGCGAGATCGGCGGCGCGGAGCTCCGCCGCCGGCTCGAGGCGGACGGGATCGTCGTCCGCTGCCCCTCGAACAAGGGCCTCGCAGAGGAGGCGCCCTTCGCGTACAAGGACGTCGAGCGCGTCGTCGACGTCGTCGCGACCGCGACGCTCGCCCGCCGCGTCGCCCGCCTCCGGCCACTCGGCGTCGTGAAGGGCTGACGTCTCGGATCTGCACGTGGGGAACGACGGTCTGCCGCGCGCGTCGTGGATCCGTAGCTCGCGCCGGACGAATCCGTGGTTCCCCCGATGGAGCCCCCGGACGGGGAGACGATCATCGAGGCATGCTCGGGCTGTTCGACGACCGCGTCGATGCCGGCCGACACCTGGGGACCGCCCTCGAGGGCAGCCGGCTCGAGGGCGCCGCGGTCGTCGGTCTGGCGCGCGGCGGTGTCCCGGTGGGCGCCGAGGTCGCCCGCCGCCTGTCGCTGCCGCTCGACGTGCTCGCGGTGCGCAAGGTCGGACATCCGTGGCAGCCGGAGTACGCGCTCGGCGCGGTCGCGCCCGGCCCGAACGGCGTCTACGTGCGTTCGCACGGTGGCCTCGCCGACGCCGAGCTCGCACTCATCGTCGAGCGCGCGAAGGCGGAGGCCAACCGGCTCGACGCCATGCTTCACGAGCGCGTTCCGCCGCTCGACGTCGCCGCGAGAACCGTCGTGCTGGTCGACGACGGCCTCGCGACGGGCGCGACGATGGTCGCCGCGGTCCGCTGGGCGCGGGGTGCGCGAGCGGCGCGCGTCGTCGTTGCGGTGCCGGTGGCCGCGGCGCAGAGCCTCGAGCTCCTGCGGCGCGAGTCGGACGAGGTCGTCTGCCCCCACGAGCTCCGCGACTTCGGTGCGGTGGGGCTCTGGTATGCGAACTTCGACCAGGTCGCCGACGCCGAGGTGGTAGCGCTCCTCGAGGAGCTGCGCTCTCCCGCCGCGGCCGCCTGATCACGGCCCGACCGCGCCGCATGCTCGGTCGGCGAGGGCTACCTCGGCCGCCCGCTGCGCGCCGTCGCCTCGGACATCACGCGGCCGACGTCGGTGATCGACAGCAGGCCGGCGAGCGTGCCGCGATCGAGCACGAGGGCGCGGTCGCCGCCCTGACGCTCCATCTCCGCGAGCGCGTCGATGAGCGGCGTGCCGGCCTGCACGACGGGTGCGTCCTCGAGCCGGATCATGCAGTCCGCGACGTCGTGGTCACCCCAGCCCGCCCGCGGCGCCGCGGCGACGCGCGCGAACGGAAGCAGGCCGACGACCGTGCCGTCGTCGACGACCGGGTACGTCGTGAAGCGGTGCACGTGCGCAACCTCGTCCATGAACTCCTCGAGCGTCCGGTGTGCGGGCACGGTCACGGGACGGTGGACCATGAGGTCGTCCACCCGCAGGTCGCCGAGCGCATCGCGCAGCGCGAACGACCGCTGCTCGGACGTCGCCGCCTGGAGCAGGAACCAGCCGAGGAAGGCGAGCCAGATGCCGCCTGCGCCGGAGCCTGCGACGGCGAGCCCGAGGCCGCCGACGATCATCAGGAAGGCGAATGCCCGCCCGGCGCCCGCTCCCACCGCCGTCGCGTAGCCGCGGTCGTCCTTCCAGCGCCAGAGGAGCGCGTGCAGGACGCGGCCGCCGTCGAGCGGCAGGGCGGGCAGCATGTTGAACGCGAGCAGCACGAGGTTGATGACGGCAAGCCACGTCACGACGCCGTCGACCGCCTCCGGCAGGCCGAGCGCCGCGAGCAGCGCGAACGCGACGGTGAGCACCGCCGTCACGAGCGGGCCTGCCAGGGCGATCCGCAGCTCGGCGAGCGCCGAGGGAAAGTCGCCCCGGAACGCGGCGACGCCGCCGAACAGCCACAGCGTGATCCCGTCGATCTCCATCTGCTCGCGCCGCGCCTGCAGCGCGTGGCCGATCTCGTGCAGGAGCAGCGCGCCGAAGTAGATCGCCGAGGCGGCGAGCGCCATCCCGACGTAGGCCCCGTCGGAGAGGCCGGGGTTCTGCCCCGGGAAGACGGCGGCTGCGAGCGTCCAGGTGATGAGGGCGAAGACGATCAGCCAGCTCCAGTGGACGGTGACCTGTACGCCGGCGATCCGTCCAACCGGCAGCCCCGGGTTCATCGGCTTGCCGGCGGCGCGTCCGCCTCGGCGGCCACGGTCGTATCCCCTGGCGCCGCCCGCCCGGCGAGATGGGACTCGAGCCAGTCGCCGGCGAGCATGGCGACGCGCTCGAGCGCCCCCGGCTCCGGGAAGAGGTGAGTCGCGCCCGGGACGATCGCGAGTCGCCGCTCGCAGCGAAGCGCCCGGAGCGCCTGCCGGTTCAGCTCGAGCACCACGTCGTCGGCGCCACCAACGATCAGGAGCGTGGGAGCGCGGACGCGCCCGAGGCACGCCCCGGCCAGATCGGGCCTCCCGCCGCGAGAGACCACCGCGCACGCGTCGGGGCCGAGACGAGCCGCCGCGACGAGCGCGGCCGCCGCGCCGGTGCTGGCGCCGAAGAAGCACGGCCGCAGCCCCGCGGCCTCCGGCCGCCGGAGCAACCAGCTCGTCGCGGCGACGAGCCGGTCGCCGAGGAGCCCCACGTCGAACACGTTCGCCCGGTCCGCCTCCTCGCGCGGCGAGAGCAGGTCGAAGAGGAACGTCGCGATCCCGCGGTCGACGAGCTCGCTCGCCACGAACCGGTTGCGCGGGCTCAGGCGGCTGGAGCCGCTGCCGTGCGCGAACACGGCGACGCCCACGGCCCCCGGCGGTCGCGCAAGGTCGCCGACGAGCCCGGGCCCGACGGGGACCTCGAGCTCTCCGGCGAAGGGAGTGCGGCTGCGCACGACGGTCAAGCTGCCTCCTCGACGAGCGCCGCGATCTCGCGCTCGACGGCGAGCCGTTCGAGCGCCTCGGCCTCGAGCCGCTTGACCCGCTCCGGGCCGATCCCGAGGATCCGCCCCGCTTCGGCGAGCGAGACGGGGAGGCCGTCCCCGTCGATCCCGTAGCGCAGCTCGATCACGCGCCGCTCGATCTCGGGGAGGGTCTGGAGCGCGCGGCGAAGCGCCGCGCGCTCCAGGCTGACGTGGATCTCCTCGGTCTCGTCGGCCGCGACCGGGCTGGCGACGAGGTCCGCGAGTGTCCCTCGCCCTCGCCGACCGGTTGGTCGAGGCTGGCCACGGCGCGCGCCGCGTGCCGCACGCGCTCGACCTCCGCCTGCCGCAGGCCCAGGTCGCGCGCGATCTCCGCATCGGTCGGAGGCCGTCCGTGCACGATCGCGTAGTCCGCCTCGAAGCGCCCGATCCTCCGTTCGAGGTCGGCCACGCCGACCGGAAGGCGGATCGTCCGCGACTGGTTCGCGATCCCCCGCTGGATCGCCTGCCGGATCCACCACGTGGCGTACGTCGAGAACTTGAATCCCTTGCGCCAGTCGAACTTCTCGGCGGCGCGGATCAGGCCGAGCACGCCTTCCTGGATCAGGTCGAGGAGCGCGAGGTCGCGGCGCTGGTAGCGCTTCGCGATCGAGACGACGAGCCTCAGGTTCGCGTTGACGAGCGCGTCCTTGGCGGCCTCGTCGCCCCGCTCGATGCGCTTCGCGAGCGCGACCTCCTCGGCCGCGGTGAGGAGCGGGTACCGGGCGAGGTCGCGGAAGAACAGCTGGAGCGCGTCGGTCGTCGCCTCCGCGAGGTGACCGTTGACGTACGTCGGCCCGGGCCGCTCGCGACCCGCGTCGTCGCGAAGCGCGACCTCGCGGCTCTCGAGGGCATCGTACAGCGCTGCCGAGGCCTCCTCGTCGAGCTCGAGCGCCTCGACGACCTGCTCCACCTCGGAGAGGTGCAAGAAGCCCTGCTCGACCCCTCGCTCGAGGAGCTCGAGCATGCGCTCGTCGGGTTCCGGTACGTGTGACACGGGGCCTCCGTTTCCTCACACGATTGCTGCCGCGGAGAGATGATGCATCGGGCGATCCGCGCATGCGCGGCTCGGCGAAGTACTGACCGTCACGACAGGGTACTTTCGACGGACCGAGGATCCGTGAAACCACTGATTCGCCTTCGGCCGGCCGCTGGGAGAGTGCGCGGAGTCGAGCCGGAGCGCAAGTAGGTCGAAGCTCCGCCAAGAGGCAAGAGGCGAAAGCCAGGCGTCACTCGGCGAAGCGGACGAAAGCGCACCCCGGCTCGACGGCCTTCGTGGGGCGCGACCCGCGGCGGGCGACGCCGCGGGTCGCGTCAGGCGCTCAGGCGCTCGCTCTCGTCTCCGGCAGCCTGCGCGCGGCGCCGGCGCGTGATCGGGTTTGCCAGCTTGACGATCTCGAGCAGGTAGACGACGTAGACCGAGAACGCGACGGCGGCAAGCGCGATCGCGACGACTGCGACGGTCTCGCCCGCGTGCCAGTGGCCGCCGGCGCGGAACGGGATGAACCGCGTCGCGAGCGCGGCCGCGCCGAGGCTCGCCGTCCACGCCCACATCGTCACCGCCGCGCGACGCTGGGAGAAGCCGATGCTCATGAAGCGATGGTGGAGGTGCGAGCGGTCGGGTGACGAGATCGGGCGCCGGTACTTGAGCCGCTTCGCGACCACGAACGAGGTGTCGATGATCGGCACGGCGAGCACGAGCAGCGGCAGGAAGAGAACGACGGTCGAGGCCGTCTTCAGGAGACCGGCGATCGACACGGTGGCGAGCGTGAACCCGAGGACGAGCGCGCCCGAGTCCCCCATGAAGATGCGCGCGGGGAAGAAGTTGTGTCGCAGGAAGCCCATGCAGGCTCCGGCGACGATCGCAGACAGCACGGCGGCGTCCGTCTTCCCGAGCGAGAGCGCGAGGATCGCGAAGGTCAGGCCGGCGATGGCGCAGACGCCGGAGGCAAGGCCGTCCATCCCGTCGAGGAAGTTGACCATGTTCATCACCGCGACGATCCAGACGACGGTCAGCGGCATGCCGACCCACGCGGGCAGGTCGACGACCCCGAGAAACGGGAAGGTGAAATGGTCGACCCAGACGCCGAAGGCGCACGGGATCGCCGCCGCGGCGACCTGCCCGGCGAGCTTGGGCAGCGGGGCGAGCCCGCGGAAGTCGTCGACCGCCCCGACCACGCACGCGACCGCCGCGCCCAGCACGATCCCGCGCATCTCGCCGGAGAGGTCGAGGAACGCGAGCGCGGGGACGATGATGCCGAGAAAGATCGCGAGCCCGCCGAGGCGCGGGATCGGCCGCTTGTTGAGACGCCGCGCGTCCGGCTGGTCGACGACGCCGAGCAGGCGCGCCATGCCACCGACGGCGGGCGTCAGGGAGACGACGATGCCGAAGGCGATCAGCGCTCCCCAGAGCACCTCGGGGCTCGAACGCAGGTCGCTGAACATGGACGGCGCTCTACTTCGTGCCGTAGAGCCGGTCGCCTGCGTCGCCGAGACCGGGGATGATGTAGCCGCGCTCGTTGAGCTGGCGATCGATCGCGGCGACGACGATCGCGACGTCCGGGTGGTCGCGATGGATCCGCTCGATTCCTTCCGGAGCCGCGATCAGCGCGATCAGCCGCACCGACGTCGCGCCCGCAGCCTTGACGGTCTCGACCGCCGCCGCGGTCGAGTTCCCGGTTGCGAGCATCGGGTCGAGGAGGATCACGTCGCGGTCGGCGATGTCGCCGGGCAGCTTGACAAAGTACTCGACCGCCTCGAGCGTCTCCTCGTCGCGATACAGGCCGATGAACCCGACGCGGGCGCCGGGGATGAGCGACAGCACCCCGTCGAGCATCCCCACGCCGGCCCGCAGGATCGGGCAGATTGCGACCTTCTTGCCGGAGATCCGGCGTGCGGTCGTGACCTCGAGGGGCGTCTCGATCTCGATCTCCTCGTCCGCGAGATCCTTCGTCGCCTCGTACGTCAGGAGCAGCGTCAGCTCGTTGACGAGCTGCCGGAACATCTGCGTCGTCGTCGTCACGTCTCGCAGCAGCCCGAGCTTGTGCTGCACGAGCGGATGCGGCACCTCGACGACGCTGCGCGCCGGCGAAGTGCCAGTGGGCGAAGGCTGCGCCACGGCCCGGACCTAGTCTTTCTCGCCGAGGGCGAGAAAGGTCGGGTAGCCGCGGAAGCCCGGGTAGAGCGGGCGCCGCTCGCAGAGCGCAGCGGTGCGGGCGCGGAGCGCCCCGAGGTCGGCATCGGCGGAGAGCGCGTCGACCATGATGCTCCCCACTTCGCGGAAGTCGTCGTCGTCGAATCCCCGCATCGTCGCCGCCTGGCTTCCGACCCGGACGCCGGAGGCGATCGTCGGCGGCCGCTCGTCGAACGGCACCGTGTTGCGATTCGTCGTGATCCCCACCGCGTCGAGCCGTTCCTCGGCGTCCTTCCCCGACCACTCGGTCGAGCGCAGGTCGAGCTGGATGAGATGCGTGTCCGTTCCCCCGGTGAGGAGGTCGATCCCGCCGGCGCTGAGCGTCTCCGAGAGGACGTCCGCGTTCGCGCGCACCTGCTGCTGGTACGCACGGAAGCCCTCCGTCGCCGCGATCTTGAAACAGGTCGCCTTCGCCGCGATGACGTGCTCGAGCGGCCCGCCCTGGAGCCCGGGGAAGATCGCGCGGTCGATCGCCTTGGCGTGCTCCTCACGGCAGAGGACGAGCCCGGCGCGCGGCCCGGCAAGGGTCTTGTGGGTCGTGGACGTGACGACGTCGCAGTGCTCGACGGGGTTCGGGTGCAGCCCCGCCGCGACGAGGCCCGCAAAGTGCGCCATGTCGCACCAGAGCAGCGCCCCGACCTCGTCGGCGACGCGCCTGAACATGGCGGTGTCGACCGTGCGCGGATAGGCCGACCCGCCGCAGATGACGATCTTGGGGCGATGGTCGCGGGCGAGCGCCATGACCTCGTCCTCGTCGACGACGCCCGTCTCGCGCGCGACTCCGTAGTGCACGATCGTGTAGAGCCGCCCCGAGAAGTTGACCTTGAGCCCGTGCGTCAGGTGGCCGCCGTGGTCGAGCCGCAGCGAGAGGACGGTGTCGCCGGGCTCGAGCAGCCCCATGTACACGGCCATGTTCGCCTGGGCACCCGCGTGCGGCTGGACGTTCGCGTGCTCGGCGCCGAAGAGCTCCTTCGCACGATCGATCGCGAGCTGCTCGATCTCGTCGACGACGTCGCAGCCGCCGTAGTAGCGCCGGCCGGGGTAGCCCTCTGCGTACTTGTTCGTCAGCACCGAGCCGGCCGCCTCGAGCACGGAGGGCCAGGTGAAGTTCTCCGACGCGATGAGCTCGATCTGACCGCGCTGGCGGTCGGCCTCCCGGCCGATCAGCGCGGCGATCTCGGGATCGTGCTCGACGAGCCCCCCGGTCCGCAGGCGCTCGAAGTGGTCGGCGGCAACTGCCACGACGGTGATCGTAACGTCTGCCCCTACGGGGGCGCCGCCTCCGCCGGGAGCCGGCGATCCGTCGGCGCCGCCGCGAGGCGTGCCAGCGCCTCGCCCGCGGAGAGCGCACCTTCCCGCAGGATGCGCGGCTCGGCGCCCGTGAGGTCGATCACCGTGGAGGGCGTGCCCGGAAGCTCTCCGGCGTCCACGACCGCCTCCACGGCCGCGACGAGCTCCGGCGCCACGTCCGCGACGCGCCGCGGATCGCGACCGCCCGGGAGGTTCGCGCTCGTGGCGACGAGCGTCCCGAGCGCGCCGAGCACCTCGGCGCCGGGGCCGGCGGCGGCCGGCACTCGTACGCCGAGCGCGTCGGGACGCTCCGCGTTCAGCCAGCCGTAGCGCCGGGCGGGGTTCGGCAGGACGAGCGTCACCGGCCCCGGGAGGAGCGCGCGCACGGCGGCCACCGCGTCGCCGGGAAGCTCGGGCACGCGCTCGAGCAGCACCTCGACGGAGGCGAAGAGGACGGCCGTCGGCTGGACCCGGTCGCGGCCCTTGGCCGCGTAGAGCGCGCGCGCGGCAGCCTCGTTCTCGCCGTCGGCGGCGAGGCCGTAGACCGTGTCGGTGGGCACGACCGCGAGCCGGCCCGCGCGGAGTGCCGCGATCGCGGCGGCGACGTCCTCGCGCACGGGTGTCACGCCGCCGGGGCGCGCCCCTCGACGACGCGATCGCGGCCCGCCAGGTCGCGGGTGACGACGACCCCGGCATAGCCGTGCGCCTCGAGGAGCGCCGCGACCCGGGGCGCCGCGCCCTCGTGAGTCTCGAGCACGAGCGCGCCGCCCGGCCGCAGCGCGCGCACCGCCTCGCGTGCGAGCGCCTCCGTGTGGCCGCGCTCGACGAGCGCGAGGCCGGGCTCCCAGTCCACCACGCCGGCGTCGAGCGTCGCGAGCTCCTCGTCCCGCACGTACGGCGGGTTCGCGACGACGAGGTCCCAGCCGTTCCCCGGAAGGCCCGCGAACAGGTCGTGCTGGATGAGCTCCACCGCGATGCCCGTCCGCGCAGCGTTCTCCCGCGCGAGCCCGAGCGCTTCCTCCGACACGTCGATCGCCGTCACCCGCGCTGCCGAGAGCTCGTCCGCGATCGCGAGCGCGATCGCGCCCGACCCCGTCCCGACGTCCAGGACGCGCGGCGCGTCGCTGCCGGCGAGAAGGGCGAGACAGCGCTCGACGACCGTCTCCGTCTCCGGGCGAGGGATCAGCGCCCGCCGGTCGACGCGGAGCGTCAGGCGCCGGAAGCCCCACTCGCCGAGCACGTACTGCAGCGGCTCGCCCTGCGCGCGTCGCGCGAGCAGCGCTCGCGCGGCGTCGAGCTCTGCCGGCGCCAGAGGCCGGTCGAGGTGCATGTAGAGCTCGACGCGCTCCATCGCCAGCGCGTGCGCGAGCAGGCGCTCGGCGTGGAGCCGCGGCTGCTCCGCGCCGCGCGCCGCGAGGTGATCGGTCGACCGGCGCAGGACATCGCCGATCGTCAACACGGCTCGTCCTCGTCTCCCCCCGTCACACCGCAGCCTCGAGGGCACGCCGCCGCTCCTCGGCCTGGAGCGCGTCGGTGAACTCCTCGAGGTCGCCGTCCAGGATCTGGTCGAGCCGGTGGACGGTGTGCTTCACGCGGTGGTCGGTCAGCCGGTTCTCGGGGAAGTTGTAGGTGCGAACCTTCTCGGCCCGTTCGCCGGTTCCGACCTGCGACCGCCGCGCCGCCGCCACCTCGGCCTGCTGCCGTTCCCGCTCCGCCTCGTAGAGCCGCGCCCGGAGCACTCGCATCGCCTTCTGCTTGTTCTGGAGCTGCGACTTCTCGTCCTGCATCGAGACGACGATCCCGGTCGGCAGGTGGGTGATGCGGACGGCGGAGTCCGTCGTGTTGACCGACTGCCCGCCCGGCCCGGTGGAGCGGTAGACGTCGATCTTCAGGTCCTTGTCCTCGATCGCGACCTCGACCTCCTCCGCCTCGGGCATCACCGCGACGGTCGCGGTCGAGGTGTGGATGCGCCCCTGCGACTCGGTCGCGGGCACTCGCTGGACGCGGTGCGTCCCGCCCTCCCACTTGAACACCGAGAACGCGCCGTCGCCCTTCACCGCGAACACGGCCTCCTTGACGCCGCCGCCATCGCTCTCGCTCGTCGAGAGCGTCTCGGTGCGGAACCCACGGCGCTCGGCGTAGCGCTGGAGCATACGCGCCACCTCACCGGCCCAGAGCGCGGCCTCGTCGCCACCGACGCCCTGTCTGACCTCGACGATCACGTCCTTGGTGTCGGCCGGGTCGCGCTCGACGAGCGCGAGCCGGAGCTCGTTCTCGAGCCGCTCGACCTCCGTCCCGAGCTCGCCGGCGAGCGAGGCGAGCTCCGGGTCCTCCTTCGCCTCGACGAGGTCGGCGCTCGCACGGCGCCACTCCCGCGCCGCCTTCACCGCGGGCTCGAGCTCCTTCAGACGCCGCCCGAGCTCCGCGGCCTCGCGACGGTCGGCGTAGACGGCAGGGTCCGACAGGCGCTCCTGCACGTCCGCATGCGAGCGCTCGATCTCGTCGACCAGCTGGGCCAGCGTCGCCATGACGCCATGGTAGTGCCGGGCATCGGCACCGAACGAGCCTCACCGGGGTCGGGCACCTTGCGGTGCCAGACTCCCGTCTACGTCGCGAGCGTGGCCTCGAGCGTGACCGCGGGGATCCCGGTGAGCGCCTTCGAGACGGGGCATCCCGCCTTCGCGCCCTCCGCCTGCTCGACGAAGCCCGCGTGGTCGACGCCCGGCACGGTGCCGACGACCGTGATCGCGCCCTTCGTGATCCCCTCGCCCGGCTGGAAGGTGACCGTGACCGAGGTCTCGAGCCGCTCCGGCGGCGTCCCCGCCCCGGCGAGGGCGTGCGAGAGCGCCATCGAGAAGCACGAGGCCCACGCCGCGGCGAGCAGCTCCTCGGGGCTCGTGCGCCCGTCGGGCGTCTCGGCGCGCGAGGCCCAGGTCACGTCGAGCGGGCCGAATGCGCCGCTGCCGACGCCCTCGATCGTCCCGCTGCCGTCCATGAGCGAGCCGCCCCAGGTCACCTTCGCCGTGCGATCCGTCGCCATGCGTCTCCTCCTCGGTTTGCTTGCCAGGGCGGGGTCTGGCACCGCAAGGTGCCTGACCCCGGTGACGCGTCGTCTCGCGGCTACGCCATCACCTCGACCTTGCGGTCGGCCGATGCCTCCGCCGCGGTCTCGCCCGCCTCGCGCCTGCGCACCTCTTCGATCGCGCGGATCGAGACCTCCACCTGGTCGAGCGTCGGCTCGCGCGTCGTCAGCCGCTGAAGCCAGAGGCCGGGCGCGAGGAGCGTCATCAGCACCCGGTTGTCGGAGTGCTTCCCCGCGTAGCGGATCAGCTCGTAGGCGAGCCCGGCGATCACCGGCAGCAGCAGGATCCGGCTCGCGATGAGCCAGTACCAGACCGGCCGCCCGACGAGCGCGAAGACGAAGATGCCGAGCACCATGACCCAGAGCAAAAACGCTGTTCCGCAACGGGGATGGAGCAGGCTGAACTTCTGCACCTTCTCGGGCGTCAGCTCCGAGCCGCGCTCGAGCGCGTTGATCGTCTTGTGCTCGGCGCCGTGGTACTGGAAGACGCGCTTGAGGTCGGGCAGCAGGCCGATGAGAGCGATGTACGCGATGAAGACGGCGACCCGGATCAACCCCTCCACGATCACGAACCACGCGGTGTCCTCGATCGGGAGCCAGCTCGTGAGGAGCGCGGGGCCGACCTTGAACAGCATCAGCGCGAAGCCGATCGCGATCGCGAACGAGAAGATGATCTGGCCGCGCGTGATCTCGGTGACGACGTTGCCCTCCTCGTCCTCCTCCCGCGCGGCGACGTTCGCGGAGATCGCGAGCGCCCGGAACCCGATCGCGAGCGACTCGCCGAGGGCGATCACCCCCCGGATCACCGGGAGGCGCCAGATCCGGTGACGCTTCATCGGCGACGTGACGTCGCGGACGACCTCCTCGATCGCTCCCTCCGGCGTGCGGACGGCGACCGCCCAGCACGAAGGCCCGCGCATCATCACGCCCTCGAGGACGGCCTGGCCGCCGTAGGACACGCTCACGACGGCACCGTATCGACCATCGGCCCGAGACCGCGGCCCGCTACGCGGACTTCGCTGCGGCGGCCTTCTCGAGCCGGCGCTGGAAGCGCTCGACGCGGCCGCCCGAGTCCATGAGCTTCTGCTTGCCCGTGTAGAACGGGTGGCACGCGGAGCACACCTCCACGTGAAGCTCGGGCTTCGTCGAGCGGGTCGTGAACTCGTTACCGCACGAGCAGGTGACGTGCGCGACGACGTACTCGGGATGGATGTCGGCCTTCATCGCCCGGCCAGGATACCAGAGGCGATTTCGGGCCCTACGTTGCCTCCCGAGACGACGGCGACGATGGAGCGGCCCGTCACGAGACCGGCAAGGACGGCCGCCACGCCCGCCGCGCCGGCCGGCTCGCATGCGAGCTTCGCGTCCGTGTACAGGCGCCGCATCGCGTCCTCGATCGCGGCGTCCGGCACCGTGACGACGCTGACGCCGGCCGCGAGGCAGGCCGCGATCGCGTTCCGGCCCGCGAACGGAGCGTCGAGGCCGCCCGCGATCGTGCGGGGCTCCACGTGCACGGGCTCGCCGGCCTCGAGCCCCGGGCCGAGTGCCGCCGACCCTTCCGGCTCGACGCCGACGACACGGACGCCGCTCGGTGCGACCGCGGTCGCGATCCCGGCCACGAGACCGCCGCCGCCGACCGGCACGACGACGACATCGACGTCGTGCCCGTCCTCGAGGATCTCGAGCCCGACCGTTCCCTGCCCGGCCATCACGAGCGGGTCGTCGAAGGGGTGCACGAGCGTCGCGCCCGTTCGGGCCGTGTGCTCCTCGAGGCGGGCGAAGGCGCCGGCGGGATCGCCGGCATCGGCGTCGATCCGCGCGCCGAGCGCCCTGGCGCGGTCGAGCTTGAACGGGCTCGCCGCCGCCCACGAGAACACGGTGCACTCGAGCCCCTCCCGCGCGGCGCCGAAGGCCAGCGCGATCGCGTGGTTCCCCGCCGAGGCGCCCGCGACGCCTGCACGACGTTCCTCGTCGCCGAGCGCGGCCAGCCGGTTCGTCACGCCCCGGACCTTGAACGACCCGGTGTGCTGGAAGAGCTCCGCCTTGAGGCGCAGCCCCGGCGCGATCTCCGAGCCGTCGAGCAGCGGCGTGCGCCGGACGCGCCCGCGGACGCACTCGGCCGCACGGGCGACGTCGTCGCGAGTCGGAGGCCCGTCGCTCATTGGTAGTCAGGGGCGCAGTGTCCGCGGTGCGGGCCTGGTTCCCCGTCCCCCTTTCGATCCGTACGTGCGGTTTTCCCGCATACGGCTCTCCGACGGTCTTCTGGACATGGTTACGCTGCCTTCGGGTAGCGGATTGTGCCCATGAGGCAGTACAGCCCTTGCTGGTGGAGCCACTGGCGTGTCCATCGCTCCGCCTGGCCGGCGCGTAGGTTGCGGCCGCGCTTCTTGATCAGAAGACGCTTGAGCCGCCAGGCCACGTACCGGTCGAGCTGGATGAATTTGAGCGTGGAGTTGCCGGTGCGGAAGTAGTTGCCCCAGCCGCGCAGGATCGGGTTCAGCGCCGCGATCAGCTCGCGGATGTCCCCGATTCCGAGTCGGTGGCGACCGGTCAGGGTCTTGATCTTCCCGCGTAGCGTCTTCATCGCCCGTTGGCTCGGCCACCGGTGCAGGTAGTAGCGGCGGATGCCGCGTTCCAGCAGCCGGCCCGAGACGCGCGGGCGGAAGTGCCAGCCGAGGAAGTCGAAGCCCTCGCGACCGTCGTTGAGGTCAACGATCCGGGTTTTCACCGGGTGTGTCTGGAGCCCCAGCTCGGCGAGCGTCTGCTCGACCAGCACCAGGGCCGCCTCCGCCTGCCGCCTGTTGCGGCAGAGCACGACACCGTCGTCGGCGTAGCGCACCAGCTCGCCCACCCGTGAAGCGGTGAGCGTCTGGTCAAAGGCGTGCAGGTAAATGTTCGCCAGAAGCGGGAGATCACCCCGCCCTGCGGTGTCCCGGCCACACTCGGCCGCAACGACCCTTCCTCCATCACCCCTACCTCAAGCCACAGACGGATCCACTTCACCACCCTACGATCCGACACCCGCCGACCAACGGCCTCAAGCAACCTGGTCTGGTCGATCGAGCCGAAACAGTCGCGGATGTCGAACTCGACGACGAAGCGGTAGCCGCGGATATATCCCTCCCGCAGCACCTCTGCCGCCTGCGTCGCCGAACGGCGCGGCCGGAAGCCATACGAGACCGGCAAAAAGTCGGCCTCGAAGATCGGTTCCAGCACGATCCGGGCCGCCTGCTGGCAGACCCGGTCACGCACCGTCGGGACGGACAGCGGACGCCGCCCACCACCAGCCTTCGGGATCATCACACGCCTGCTCGGCGCGGGACGATAGGTGCCCGACCGAAGAGCACAAGAAAGCTCGTCGAGCATCCGCTCGACCCCGTACTCCTCGACCGCCGCCAGCGTCACCCGATCAACACCGGCCGCACCCCTGTTTGCCCGGACACATCGCCACGCCTCCACCAGGACGTCATCCCGGTAGACCCTGTCGGCAAGAGCGTGGAAACGCCGCTCCGGAGACCGCCTGGCCGCAGCCCATAGCTTGCGTTGCAGGCGTCGCACTTTGTCGATCGGCTCACGCCGACCGGGAAAGATCGGCCGGGCGGCCCCGGCCATGCCCTCACGCGTACCCGCTTCGCAACCGTGACCGAAGCCGGGGCCCTTCCCCACCGACACCAAAGCACCGGCCGGTACTACGGCCCCGTCGGACTCCCGCTGCGCTCCGCCCGAGTGAAGTAGGGCGCAGGCGCGCCACCGCAGATCGCGGTGCGTTTCCTGCACCCCCTCCCCGAACCGGACATGAAGTTCTCCCTCATCCGGCTCTCCCCGGGCAGTCGAGCGCTCGCATTCCACGCTGCCAACGCGTTGGCGGACGCTCCAAGCGACGAGGTGTCGGCGAGGACATCACCACCAACGGTGGACGGGTGAATGGCCGTGCTCCTGGCACGGCAAGCCCGCAGCCCTTCCGAACCAGTCGCACACCCGGCTACAGGCCCTTCGCTCCGACGGGTTCTGTTGTTCCGCCGTTCATCACTACTACGACCTGCTCCGACTTCCGCTCGGCGCTCCACCACTTCACAGCAGAGCTGCTTATAGGTCTCGCGGTTACCGGGCGCCGCGATGCGGCTCACCACGGCCATGTGCTGCCGGTGCCGAGACGGATCTCTCCTGTTCCGCGGCGGACTATGCAACCATTCCGATCCCCTTACCCCGGTGGCGACAGCGCTGCCTCCAAGTTCTTCGCGCTGTCCATGGCCTTCGCCCAGTGAAGAGAGGCTCGGCATCCACATCGTTGCCGTGACGAGGCTGCAGGATTCCTTGTCGTACGGACTGGTTGCTTGCTCGCCCCCCGAAGGGGCTTTGTCATAGCGCTTCGACAGTCGGATCTCTCCTTCCGTCGGCCACCAGCTACCGGGCTGCTTGGCCACTACCCGGGCCGGACTTGCACCGGCAAGCCCATCGCAGTTGCAGGACACACCTTCACCACCGGCTTATACGAACGGTCTTTGCTGACGAGGCTGCGCAGACGGGTCTCTCCTGTTCCGAACCAGACCATACGTACGCGCCGCTCCCCATACCCCGGAGGGACCCGCCACACCCAATCCGGAACAAGGACTGGCGGACATGGCCTTCGCCGTGACATGAGCGGCTCGGCTCCCCCACGGTGGATCTAACGAGGCTGCAGAACTCGCGTCCTTCGACGCTACGGCCCACACGCTTGCTCCCTCCAAAGAGGCTCTCGACGCCCCGCTCAGCCCGCCGCCTCTCAACGACGAACCGGGGCCTGCTACCGGGCGCTCCGGCGCTTACCCGGACGGGACTCACACCCGCTGGCCTGATCCAGCTTTCAGGACGCACCATGCAGCGATCCTAGGGTGCGCAGAATGCACGCGTGGAGCGTCTCGACGACGAACTGAGCGCGCGCCGGGCGGCCACCGCCGGGCGCCACGGATCCGGTCATCCGCTCGCGATCCTCCTCGACGGGGACCTCCGCCGGCCGCGGCTCCTCGTCGCCTTCCGTCCGCTGCTCGTCGTCCCGCATCTCTGCTGGCTCGCGCTGTGGGCGCTGCTCGTCACGCCCGCGGTAGTCGCGGCGTGGGTCGTCGCGCTCGTGTCGGGCCGCGTCCCCACGGGGCTGCACCGCTTCCTCGCCGCATTCGTCCGGACGGCCGCGCACGTCTCGGCGTTCCTCCACCTCGTCGGCCGCCCCTACCCCGGCTTCCTCGGGCGGGAAGGCAGCTACCCGGTCGACCTCACGATCGCGCCGCCGGCCCGTCAGCGCCGGCTCGGCGTGCTGGCGCGACTCGCGCTCGTACTGCCCGCGTTGCTGATCGAGTCCGCCTACACGCTCCTGGCCCTCGTCGTCGGCGTGCTCGCCTGGTGCGCCGCGCTCGTGACCGGCAGGATGCCTGCGGGGCTTCGGGATCTCGGCGCGGCGGCCCTGCGATACCAGGCGCAGACGGTCGGGTACGCCCTCCTCCTGACCTCGCGCTACCCCGACGCGTCGCCGAGGCTCGAGACGCCGCTGCCCGAGGCGCGTCCGTGACGGCTGTCCGCCCCTGGCACGTCGCAGTCCTCGTGAGCTCGGGAGTCGCCTGGATCGCCGCGGCGTGGGCGCTTGCCGGAACGGTGGTGCCGGACGACCTGGCGCTCCCCGCGGTCGACGTCGAGGGCGTCTTCGGCGCAGCGCTCGTCGAGCGTGCCGAGCGCTACGAGCGATTCCTCTACGTGAACTGGGCGCTCGCGCAGATCGCCATGCTCGCGACGCTCGTCGTCTACGCGCGGCGAGGCGTACGCCTGGCGCGCGAGTCGGCGGCCGGCCCGGTCGGCACCGGGATGCTGCTCGGGATGCTCGGGCTCGCGGTCGTCTGGCTGACAACGCTCCCCTTCTCGGTCGCAGCGCTCTGGTGGGATCGCCGTCACGGTCTCTCGCAGGCCGGCTACCTCCACGCCGTGCTCGGCGACTGGCTCGCGCTCGGAGGGATGTTCCTCGCGATCTCGATCGCGCTCCTCGTGGTGATGACGCTCGCCCGTCGCCTCGGCCCGTGGTGGTGGATCCCCGGGGCGCTCGCGCTCGGCGCGATCGCCGTCGGGCTCGTCTTCGCCGACCCGTACCTCCGGACGGGCCTCGAGCCGGCTCGCGAGGGACGCGTCGAGCAGGCATACGAGCGGCTCGCGCGAGCACAGGGTGTCGCGGGCGTCCCGCTGCGCATCGAGAAGGTGAGCGACGTGACGACCGAGGCGAACGCGTACGCGTCCGGCCTCGGGCCCTCGCGGCGGGTCGTACTCTGGGACACGCTGCTCGACGGCCGCTTCACCGAGCGCGAGGTCGACGTCGTCCTCGCGCACGAGCTCGCCCACCAGGCGCGCGACCACGTTCCGAAGGCGGTCGGCTGGTTCGCCCTCTTCGCGTTGCCCGGGGCGCTCGTGCTCTCGCTGGTCACCCGGTCCCGGGGCGGCATGGCGCAACCGGCCGCCGTGCCGCTCGCGCTCCTGGCCGTCGCCGTCCTCCAGCTCGTCGCGACGCCGGCGGCGAACGTGGTCAGCCGCCGCATGGAGGCGGAGGCGGACTGGAAGGCGCTCGAGACGACCCGCGACCCCGCTGCGGCGCGCGGGCTCTTCCGCGAGCTCGCGGCGACGTCGCTCGCCGACCCGAGCCCGCCCGCCTGGGCGCGGCTCCTCCTCGGCACGCACCCGACGCTCGCCGACCGCGTCGCGATGGCCGAGGCCTGGGCCGAGCACCACGGCGGGTCAGAGCCATCCACCACCGAGCCGCGACCGCAGTGAGTCACCTACTCCGAGACCACCCACGGGAGAACGTGGCCCGGTGAAGACCGGGCACCCGACACCGTGGTCCTTGCCGCGATCGGACAACACCCTGTGGCACGTGTCGGACTCGTCTGCGACGGCCCGGTCACGGGAGCTGGCCGGCCGCGTGGGCGCCGGAGACGCGGTCGGCGATCACGCGCGCGATCGCGAGCGCCGACGTCGCCCCGGGTGAGGGGGCGTTGCGCACATGGACGACGCCTTCCGCCTCGTGGAAGACGAAGTCGTCGACGAGCGTGCCGTCCGGCGCGAGCGCCTGCGCGCGGATCCCGGACGGCCCCGGCAGCACGTCTCCGGCCTCGAGCCCGGGAAGGAGCTTCCGCGCCGACGCGACGAAGAGCCGTAGCGAGAGGTCGCGCGCCATCTCGCCGGCTCCGATCCACCAGTGCCGGCGCGCCAGGCGCCGGAAGCCGCGCGAGCGCAGCGTGTCACCCACGTCGCGGAGCGACACGTCGCGCCGCCGGTACCCCTCGCGGGCCAGGGCGAGGACGGCGTTTGGACCGAGCCACACCTCCCCGTCGGGGCGCACGGTCGTGTGGATCCCGAGGAACGGGAAGACGGGGTCGGGCACGGGATAGACGAGCCCGTTCACGAGGTGCCGCCGCTCGGGTCGCAGGACGACGTAGTCGCCGCGGAACGGAACGATCGCCGGCTCGGGCGGCGCGCCGGAGAGTGCGGCCAGCCGGTCGGCGAACACGCCGCCGCAGACCACGACCCGATCGGCCTCGACCTCCGCGGACGTGGTCCCGACCACCACACCGACCACCACCCGCGCCCGCTCACCGGGCCTTGCAACAGTCTGTTGTAAGCTCGTGAGGCCCACCACCTCGTGGGCGAGGAGGATCTCTCCGCCCGCGGCGCGGACGTCGTCGGCCAGCGCGGCGGCGACGAGCGCGAAATCGACCACCGCGGTCTCCGGAGAGTGCAGCGCACGGATGCCGGCGACGTGCGGCTCCAGCTCGCGCAGCCGCTCGGGCCCGATCAGCAGAGCCCCGGGCACCCCGTTTGCCAGGGCGCGCCGGTGGAGCTCGTCGAGGCGAGCGACCTCCGTGCCGTCCGTCGCGACGACGACCTTGCCGCAGCGCCGCACCGGGATCCCGCGCTCGTCGCAGTAGGCGAGGACACGCTCGGCGCCTTCGACGCAGAGCCGGGCCTTGAGCGACCCCGGCTCGTAGTAGACGCCGCGATGGACGACGCCGCTCGAGTGCGTCGTCTGGTGCGCGCCGACGACGGCCTCCTTGTCGAGCACCGCGAGCCGTAGCCTCGGCTGCCGCTCGAGGAGCTCGCGCGCCGTCGCGAGCCCGACGATCCCGGCGCCCACGACGACGACGTCGAAGCGCGACGCACCCACGCCGTCTACGTGATCGTGTACTCGGGCCCCGAGCCGCCCTCGGGCGGCGTCAGGCGGCCGCCCTTCGCGCTGATCGCGCCGCACTGGACGCAGTTGGAGGGGTTGACGAGCACCTGGACGGTGCCGTCGCCGTTGTCCTCGCCCACCTCGTAGACCTGGGCCGGGCACATCCAATGCCACATCTCGGCGACGTCGCGCGGCACGCTCGTGTCGAGCCGGATGTGATTCGGCTGGTCGTCGCGCGTCCGGTTACCCGAGAGGAAGACGGAGGAGAGCTTGTCGAACGTCAGCGATCCGTCCGGGGCGGGGTACCGCTCCGCCCGGCGCGTCCGCAGGAGCGGCGTCTCGGCGTTCGGGTGCGTGCGGCGCTCCTTCGGCGGCAGCTTTCCCTTCGTCACCGTCATCGCGCTCGCGAGCGCGCCGCCGACGAAGAACCCCTTGTCGAACGCCTGCCGCATGTTCCTGACCTGGCGGAGCTCCTTCCAGACGTAGCTCGAGCGAAGCGCGTCGTCGTAGCCTGCGAGCGCCCCGGCCCGTCCGGGCTCTTCGCCCCGCTGGAGGGCCGCGAACGCCGTCTCCGCCGCCAGGCGGCCCGACTCGATCGCGTAGTGCACGCCCTTGAGCCGCGGCACGTTGACGAGCCCCGCGCCCTCCCCGACGAGCAGCAGGCCGGGCGCCGCGAGGCTCGAGGGGACGGAGTTGAGGCCACCCTCGGTGATCGTCTTCGCGCCCCACGCGACGCGCTCGCCGCCGTGGAGGATCCGCCGGACGAGACGGTGCGTCTTGAACTCCTGCAGGAGGTCGTGGGCGGAGAGCTCGACGTCCGCGTACTCGAGCCCGACGACGAAGCCGATCGAGACGTGGTCGTCGCCCATCGGGTAGATCCAGGAGCCGCCGAACTCGCCGTACTTGGCCCGCTTCCGCAGCGGCCAGCCCATCGTGTGGACGACCTTCCGCAGCGGCTTCGCGACCTTCCACACCTCCTTCACGCCGAGCGCCCAGATCTGCGGGTTGCGGCCGTGGAGGCCGAAGTGGTCGATCGCGGCCGTCGTCAGGTGGCCCGCTGTCCCCTCCGCGAGCACCGTCACCTTCGCGGTCACGTCCGCGCCGGGCTCGAAGTTCGCGAGCGGCTCGCCGTCCTTGCCCCTGCCCTTGTCCCCCGTGCGGACGCCAGCGACGCGGCCGTCCTCGAGGAGCAGCTTCTCGCCCGACGTCTCGGGCAGGATCATGGCACCGCCCGCCTCCGCCTGCTCGCCGAGGAAGCGGCCGAGCTCGGAGAGCGAGACGACCCAGTTGTGGTGGTTCATCATCGTGGGCGGCGGGGGAATCCGCAGGGCGGCGCCCTTCGTGAGGAGGTAGACCGCCTCCTCGTGCACGGGGCCGTACGTCGGCATCTCCTCGATCGGCATCCGGCCCGCGAACAGCTTGCGGATCGCGCGCGGGTTCATGACCGCGCCCGAGAGCAGGTGCGACCCCGCCTGCTTTCCCTTCTCGAGCACGGCGACCGGTACCTCGCCGAGGCGCTCGCGCACGTCGGGGTGCTCGTCGAGCAGCTGCCCGAGCCGTACGGCGCACGCGAGCCCACCCGGTCCGCCGCCGACGATCAGGATCCCGACGTCGATCCGCTCGTCCGGCGCGTCGGTCGGCGCGCCGATCACCTCGGCGTTCGAGAACGGAGGTGGGTAGTCGGCCGGGCGGACGCCGCTCACGCGCCGGGCACCTACTGGCGCGCCCGCAGGAGCTCGGTGAGCTTCGGCGCGATCTGGGCGAGGTCGCCCACCACGCCGAGGTCGGCGAAGTCGAAGATCGGCGCGTTCGGGTCCTTGTTGATCGCGACGATCGTGCCGGAGCCCTGCATGCCGACCTTGTGCTGGATCGCGCCCGAGATGCCGAGGGCGATGTAGAGCTTCGGCGAGACGGTTTTCCCCGTCTGCCCGACCTGCGCGGAGTACGGGTACCAGCCGGCGTCGACGACGGCGCGGGTCGCCGCGACCGCCCCTCCGAGCGCCGAGGCGAGCTCCTCGCAGAGCGTGAAGCCCTCCGGGCCGCCGAGCCCGCGACCGCCGGCGACGATGACGTCCGCGTCCTCGATCGACGGGCCGCTCGACTCCTCCTGGAGGTGGTCGACGAGCGTCGCCTGCGTCGAGAAGTCCTGGAATGTGACCGCGACGTCGCGCACCTCCGCGCTGCCGCCCGCCTCGACCGGGTCGAACGTGCCCGAGCGGACGAGGCCGAGGCGCGGCGTCGAGCTCCAGCCGACGTCGACGAGCACCGTGTCGCCCAGCGCGGGCCGCACTCCGACGAGCTCGCCGCCCTCGACCCGGACGTCGGTCAGGTCCCAGTTGAGACCGGCCCCGAGCCGCGCGGCGAGGCCTGCGGCCACGTCCGCCGCGAGCACGGAGGCGGCGAAGAAGACGTTCTCGGCGCCCGACTCGGCCACGACTGCCTCGAGCGCGTCGACGCGCGGCTGCGGCAGCGGTGCCGCGAGGGCGTCGTCCTCCACCACGTACACGGTCGACGCACCGAAGGCGCCTGCCCTCGCGCCAGCGTCGCGCACGCCGCTCCCGAGCACGGCGCCGGCGACCTCGCCGCCGAGCGTCGCGGCCTTCGAGAGCACGCCGAGCCCGCCCTTCGTGAGCTCGCCGTCGTGCGTCTCGAGGAAGACGAGCATCGTCATCGGCCAACCCCCGCGCCCCGGGCCGCGCAGCGGCCCCTCCGCGAAGCGGAGCGAGGCGCGCATGAGAAGCCGGTCGCGAAGCGACCGCCCGAAAGTCTGATGAGACGAAGTCTCATCAGATCAGCCGCTTCTCCGCCAGGTACTCGACGATCTTCTCGGCGGCGCTGCCGTCGTCCTCGAGCTTCACCTGGTCGCTCTTCGCCGGCGGCGGCGCGACGGCACGGACGGTCGTCTTCGAGCCGGCCTCGCCGACGCGGTCGGCCTCGATCCCCGCGTCGGCCAGCGAGACCGTCTCCTGCGGCTTCGACTTCGCCCCCATGATCCCCTTCAGCGACGGGTACCGGGGCTCGTTGATCGCGTCGGAGACGGCGACGACGGCCGGCAGCGGCGCGGAGATCACGTCGTAGCCGAACTCGGTCTGGCGCTTGCCGGTGAGCGTGCCGCCCTCGATCGTGAGCTCGGCGACCTGCGACACCATCGGCCGGCGCAGGCGGTCGGCGACCGCCGCCCACAGCACGGCGCCGTCGGCGTCGCTCGACTGCTGGCCGAAGAGCACGAGGTCGGGCTCCTCCCGGCCGAGCGCGGTCGCGAGGGCATGGCTCGTCGCGACGAGGTCGGAGCCGGCGGCCGCGGCGTCCGAGACGAGAACCGCGCGGTCGGCGCCCATCGCGAGCGCCTTGCGGAGCGAGTCCATCGCCCTCTCGGGCCCGAGCGAGAGGATCGCGACCTCGCCCCCGTGCGCGTCGCGGAGGCGCAGCGCCTCCTCGACCGCGTTCAGGTCGGTCGGGTTCAGCGCCCCCTCGCCGGAGCGGTCGAGCCGGTGCGTCGAAGGATCGAGCCGCTTGTGGACGGTCGCGTCCGGCACCTGCTTCACACACACGGCGATCTTCACGCGCGTGACTCTAGCGAGGCCGGAGGCCCGGCACCGAAGGTGCCTGACCCCAGCCTGTCCCCTGGGTCTGGTAGTGTCCCGCCCTTCGCGCGGCCTGGCGCGAAGCGTCGCGGAGCCATGACTCGCCACCGGACGACAGCACGAGGGGTCTCTCTCCTCATTCTCACCGCCCTGGTCGCCGCGGCGGTCGTCGCAACCGCCGGCGCCGCCCCCAAGCCGGGCCTGATCGACGGCAAGCCGATCGTCTTCCCGCTGATCGGGAGCTACGCGTACTCGATGAACTACGGCGACGCCCGCGGCCAGGGCAGCCACCAGGGGATCGACATCGAGCGAGTCCCGTGGCGCACGCCGGCGGTCGCCGCGGAGGCGGGCAAGGTCAAGTGGTGGACGACCTCGGCGCGCGCGGGCTGCATGCTCTATCTCTACGGCGCGAGCGGCACGACCTACCTCTACATCCACCTGAACGACGACCTCACCGAGGCGTCCGAGGACAAGGGCGGCTGCAAGCTCGGCGTCGCGTTCGCCGTCGAGGACGGCGCGAAGGTGACGGCGGGCGAGCAGATCGGCTACGTCGGCGACTCCGGCGACGCGGAGGGCAACCACCACCTCCATTTCGAGGTGCACCCGAAGGGCGGAGCGGCCGTGAACCCCTATCCCTACCTGAACGCCGGTGAGCGCCTGCTGTTCCCGGCGAGGCTCGGGACCGCGTTCTCCCTCGGGCTGCGCGGCACTCCGGTGGCGGCGGGCGGAGGCACCCTCGAGCTCGCCGTCACGTCCGTGCGCTGGTGGCCCGGCGGGCACTGGACGCCGGTCGTCGGGGCCCGCCCCGTGGCGCTCGCGCTCTCGCCGAGCGCCGTCGTCGACTCGACGCTCGCCACGGCGCTCCAGCGTCCCGAGCTGCGCACGCTCCAGTCGCGCCGCGACGCCGTCACGCTCACCGCCTTCACGAAGCGGGCGAAGGTCACGCCGGAGGCGCTGCGCGGCGCCGCTGGGGCGCTCGTCGCCGCCCGCGTCACGCGACCCGGAGGGACGACGGTCGCACTCGGGCCGGTGGATGCCGCCGAGCCCGGCGAGACGACGACCGACGACACGGCCGAGGAGGGCACCGGGCCGCCCGACGACACCGAGCGCCGCTCCGGCGTCTGAGGCAGGTGGCCCGCTACGCCGGCGCGAGGGCGCCGCGGAGGAAGTCGACGATCGCGCTCGTCGACGCGCCCGGCGTGAACACCTCGGCGACACCGAGGCGCCGGAGCTCCTCGGCGTCTTCGGCCGGGATCGTCCCGCCGACCACGACGAGCACGTCCCCGGCCTCGTTCTCGCGCAGGCCCTCTACGATCCGCGGCACCAACGTCATGTGCGCCCCCGAGAGAATCGAGATCCCCACCGCGTCGGCGTCCTCCTGGATCGCGGTCTCGACGATCTGCTCCGGCGTCTGGTGGAGGCCCGTGTAGATGACCTCCATCCCCGCGTCGCGCAGCGACCGCGCGATGATCTTCGCCCCCCGATCGTGCCCGTCGAGACCGGGCTTCGCGATCACGACCCGAATCGTCCGCTCCACGCGGTCAGTATAGGAACGTGCGCCTGGTCGTCATCGGGTCGTCCCCGGCCTGGCCGAACGCGGGAGGGGCCCACTCCGGCTACGTCGTCGAGAGCGGTGGCCGTCGCCTGCTGCTCGACTGCGGGCCAGGCGTGCTCGCGCGGCTGCGAGAGGCCGAGGCCTGGCCCGGCGTCGAGGCGATCGCGATCACGCATTTCCACCTCGATCACTGGGGCGACCTCGTCCCGTGGGTCTGGGGGAGCTTCTACCGCCGCGGGCACGACGACGTGCGCCCGGAGCTCTGGGTCTACCGCGGCGGCAGGGCGTTCCTCGAGGAGCTCGGCTCGCGGCTCGGCTTTCCCGACATGTTCGAGCGGACGTTCGTGCTCGAGGAGTACGACCCCGAGACGCGCTTTCGCACGGCTGCAGGCCTCGAGGTGCTGCCGGTCCGGCTCCCGCACTACCGGCTCGAGACCTACGGCTTCCGGGTCACGAACGGCACCGCGACGCTCGCGTACACCGGCGACACGGGTCCGAGTGACCGGATCGCAGAGCTCGCCCGCGACGCCGACCTGTTCGTCTGCGAGGCGACGCTCGAGCACGGCGACGCGGACGGCGAGCCCCGCGGCCACCTGAGCGCCGACGAGGCGCTCGCCGCGTACGCCGCCTCCGGTGCGCGCAACCTGCTCCTCACGCACCGCCCCTCGGAGCTTGCGCCCCCCGACGGCGTCCTTCTCGCCTACGACGGCATGGAGGTCGACGTCGCACCCGCCGGCTGACCGCCAGCCGCGCGGCATGAGGCGCGCGCCCGGTGCCCGACTCGCGCCCGGTGTCCGACTTCAGTCGGACACCCACGCCGACAACCGGCTGCGGCTGCTCCGGCCGCTCCGCTGTCCGACTTCAGTCGGACACCCACACCCGCACCGGCTGCGGCTGCTCCGGCCGCTCCGCTGTCCGACTTCAGTCGGACACCCACACCCGCACCGGCTGCGGCTGCTCCGGCCGCTCCGCTGTCCGACTTCAGTCGGACACCCACACCCGCACCGGCTGCGGCTGCTCCGGCCGCTCCGCTGTCCGACTTCAGTCGGACACCCACACCCGCACCGGCTGCGGCTGCTCCGGCCGCTCCGGTGTCCGACTTCAGTCGGACACCTACGCCGACAACCGGCAGTGTCTGTTCGGGACACTTGTAACCATTCCGGCCAACAGCCATCCTCGAGGGATGACCAGGCCTCGGCGAGAAGAGGACGAAGGGGCGATCCACCACGTCGTTCCACAAGGCAACGGCCGACGCCGGATCGTCGAAGACGACGACGATCGATTCGCCTATACGCGCCGCTTCTCGGGAATCCAGCGAGAGCTCGGTTGGCTCGCGCACGCCAGTTGCCTCTTGGACACGCATCATCACGTCGTTCTCGAGACGCCGCGTCCGAATCTCGGGGTCGGCATGCGCAGGCTGCTCGGGGGCCACTCGCGCTGGTTCAACGTCCGCCATGGATACGAGGGGAGCGTCTTCGCGCCGCACTTCTGGTCGCGCCGGATCACCGACGAGGGCTGGTTCGTCCGCGCGTGTCTCTACACGGTGCTCAACCCGGTGGTCGCAGGCGTGTGCGGCCACCCCCGTGAATGGCGTTGGTGCTCGTACAAGGCGACCGCCGAGGGCGACCCGACCGGATTTGCGCCGGGCGAGGACCGCCTTCTGCGGATGTTCGGACGGGCGCCGGCTGAGGCGCGCGCGGAATACGCGAACGTGGTCGATCGCGCCGTCGCGGGCATCCACGCCGAGCGCCTCGACGCCAGAACCGTCTGGCGCGCGCTCCGAGACGTCGAGCGTCGCCCTTCGCCGCAGGCGTCCGACTGAAGTCGGACACCGGGCTCTCGCCGCGTGGGCTCAGAAGACGGGCTGCTCGCGCCAGGTGCCCCAGACGGTGCGCCAGGCGTCGCAGATCTCGCCGAGGGTGACGCCGTCCGAGACCGCGTCGACGATGACGGGCATCAGGTTGCGGCCGTCGACCGAGGCGGCCTCGGACAGCTCGGCGATCCGCCGCTCGACCGCGGCCGAGTCGCGGCGGGCCTTGAACGCGTGCAGCCGCTCGATCTGCTTGCGCTCGAGCTCGGGGTCGATGCGGAGGATCGGGATCTCGTCGTCGGTCTCGGTCTGGTAGCGGTTGACGCCGACGACGACGCGCTGCTCGGCCTCGACCTCCTGCTGGTAGCGGTAGGCGGCGTCTGCGATCTCGCGCTGCGGCATGTTCTGCTCGATCGCGGCGACCATCCCGCCGAGCTCGTCGATCCGATGGAACAGCTCGTACGCCTCGGCCTCGAGCCGGTTCGTGAGCGCCTCGACGTGGTAGGAGCCGCCGAGCGGGTCGATCGTGTTGACGACGCCGGTCTCGTGCGCGATCACCTGCTGCGTGCGCAGCGCGAGCCGCACCGCGTCCTCGGTCGGCAGCGCCAGGGCCTCGTCGTAGGAGTTCGTGTGCAGCGACTGCGTCCCCCCGAGCACCGCCGCCAGCGCCTCGATCGCAGTCCGCGCCACGTTCACCAACGGCTGCTGCCAGGTCAGCGAGACCCCGGCCGTCTGCGTGTGGAAGCGCATCAGCAGCGAGCGCTCGTCCCGCGCCCCGTAGCGGTCGCGCAGCTCGCGCGCCCAGATCCGCCGTGCCGCGCGGTACTTCGCGATCTCCTCGAAGAAGTCGAGATGCGCGTTGAAGAAGAACGACAACCTGGGCGCGAACGAATCGACGTCGAGCCCGCGCGCGAGCGCCCACTCCACGTAGGTGAACCCGTTCTTCAGCGTGAACGCTAGCTCCTGCGCCGCCGTCGAGCCCGCCTCGCGGATGTGGTAGCCCGAGATCGAGATCGGATGCCAGAGCGGCATCTCGGCCGCGCAGAACTCGACCATGTCCGTCACCAGCCGCAGCGACGGCCCCGGCGGGAAGATGAACTCCTTCTGCGCGATGTACTCCTTCAAGATGTCCGTCTGGATCGTCCCGCGCAGCCGCTCGCGCGCCACCCCCTGCTCCTCCCCCACCACCAGGTACATCGCGAGCGCGATCGCCGCCGAGGAGTTGATCGTCATCGACGTCGACACCTCCCCCAGCGGGATCCCCGCAAACAGCACCCGCATGTCCTCCAACGACGCCACCGCGACACCCTCCCGGCCGACCTCGCCCACCGCGCGCGGCGAGTCCGAGTCGACCCCCATCAACGCCGGCATGTCGAACGCACACGACAGCCCCGTCTGCCCGTGCTCCAGCAGATAGCGAAACCGCGCGTTCGTCTCCTCCGCCGTTCCGAACCCCGCAAACTGCCGCATCGTCCACAACCGCCCTCGGTACATCGACGGGTACACACCACGCGTAAACGGGAACGCGCCCGGATAGCCAAGATCGCGGCCGTAGTCGATCTCGACCGTCTCCGGAGTCGCAAGCGGCTCGACCTCCGCGCCGGAGATCGACGTGAACGCCTCCCCCTCCCGCAGCCGCAACGACTCGAAACGCGCGCGCCAAGCCTCGAGACCCGTGCTGCGACGCTCCTCGACCCGGGCCATGCCGCCGATCGTACCGCCGGCCGCTCGCCCCGATCGCCAGATCGAGGGATGACCCCTCGTTCCGGGGACGCCGATCGAGGGATCTGTGAAGACGTGGGGCGCCTTGCTGGCGACGGCCGTCGCCACGCTCGCGGTGACGTGGACGACGCCGTTCTCGACGAGCGCCGCGGCGAGCCCCGCCGCGTGCGGCTCGGGCGCCAACGGCTCGGCCGGCTACGCGTATGCGGGCTTCCAGGCGACGGGTGTCTCGAGCGGCGTGCGCGCCACGATCGCCGCCACCCGCGTGCCGTCGGTGCGGGCCGGTCACGCCGCGGCGTGGATCGGCCTCGGCGGCAAGGGCGCCGGCCCGCGGGGCGAGACGATGTGGCTCCAGACCGGCGTTGCGACGCTCCCGAACACGCCCTCGATGATCTACGCGGAGATCACCCGCGCCGGCCGGGAGCCCGTCTTCTTGCCGCTGCTCGAGAACGTGCAGGTCGGCGAGCGTCACCGGCTCGCCGTGCTCGAGATGAACCGGCGGCCGGGCGTCTGGCGGGTGTGGGTCGACGGCAAGCCGGCGACCGACCCCATCGTCCTGCCCGGCTCGCACCGGATCTGGAAGCCGATCGCGACCGCCGAGTCGTGGAACGGCGGCGTCGCCAACTGCAACGGCTTCGGCTTCCGCTTCGAGCGTGTCGGCATCGCGCGCTCGCTCGGCGGCTCGTGGCGGGCCTTCGCACCCGGCTACACGTTCCGTGACCGCGGCTACGTCGTCCGTCAGCTCCGGCCGGCGCTCGCCGGTCAGCGCACGCTCTCGGCCGACCCGCTCCAGCCCTACGCCTTCGACGCCGCGTCCGCGGCTTGAGGTGTCTGGCACCGCCAGGTGCCTGACCCAAGTGACCGTCACGCAGCTCGGTGCCGTCGTGTCAGGCCGAGCGTCGCTGGGGACAGGCACCTTCGGCGCCAGTCCCCCCGCTACGCAGCGACGATCTTGACCGGCGTGCCGACGCGGACGAGCTTGCGCAGCGCGAGCACGTCGCTGTTGCGCAGGCGGACGCAGCCGTGGGAGACGGCCTGGCCGATCAGCCACGGGGTGTTCGTGCCGTGGACGCCGACCACGCCCCCGCCGGGCCAGTCGGAGAGCTTCGAGTAGCCACTCGTCTCGAACGCGAACGCCCCGAGGATCGGATACGTCCGCGGAACGAACCTCGACTGCACGTAGAAGAGCCCGATCGGCGTCTCCATGCCGCGTGCCCCGACCGCGACCGGCCCCGTTCGCCGTAGCCGCCCGTCGACGTAGAGCTCGAACTTCCGCGTGCCGCGGTAGATCACGAGCCACCGGTCGACGGGCTTCACGTCCGCCGCCGCGGCCGGGATCCAGCCGGTGCGCCCGTTGGGACGGCCGGGGACGGAGATCCGGTACCACGTCGTCCGGCCGCTCGCGTCACGGCGCTCGTCGAGGGCGAGGACGCTGCGCGGGTGGAAGTCGGGCCGGAACTGGGCGAGCGTCGTGACGACCGAGGACGCGCGGCTCGGCGCCGTGTGGACGGCGACCTTCCCCCACCGGATCGGCCCCGACCCGACTACGTCCACCCTCGCGAGGGACGAGAGCGGCGCGCTCCCCGTTCCGCTCGAGACGTCCCCCGCCCGAGCCGCGGAGGCCGCCGCGAGCGCGGCCACGAGCGCGGCCGCCAGGGCAGCGAGCGTCACGAGGCATGTCGCGAGGCGCGAGCGAGACGGCGTCACGAATGCCGGAACCGTGAGGATCGTCCCCCGATCCTCACGTCCCCGGCTGCCGACGGCCTACGCGAGAGAAATGAGCCGGTGCTCCCGGAAGCCCGGAAGCACCGGCCCGTTGCCGGGTGGGGAGCCAACGCTCACCCCCGCGCAGGAGCCCCGAACGCGTCGCTCACGCCCATCCCCGCGTTGCCTGCGTTCGCGACTCCATCCCCCATGGGTTCAACTCCCTCCCGACGACTCCGTCCCGTCACCGCAGACCGGGCGGAGCGGTTGAGGCACTCTGTCCCTCTCACCGTATGCCCCTTTCGGTCGAGTGCCGCCCCTCGGACGAGGGGTTTGCTCCCCCACCTGGGTCTAGGTCCCGAACAGGCCGACGGGGCCTTGCGGCCCCGCCAACCCATCCCCGAGGCATCGGTGCCCCGGGACGAGCCCGGGGCACCGACCGAGTGCCGGCTCGGGGAATTCGCTAGCCCGTCACCGGCGGCTCGAAGACACCGACCACGCCGATGCGGGCGCTGTTGCACGCCTTTGCGTTCGTGATCTTCACGAGCATGATCCCCGCGTTGCTCGTCTTGATGCCGATGCGGGCGACACCCTTCGCGTTCGTCCGGACGACCTTCGCCTTGCCGACGCCGGTGAACCGCACCTTGACGCCCTTCACGGGATTCCTTGACTTGGTCACCTTCGCGACCACGAAGTGCCGCTCGCCGTTCGCCTTCACCATGCCGGGCGTCACCTTGAGGACGCGGCAGAGGTCGGGCTTCGGCTTGGGCTTCGGCTTGGGCCTCGGCTCCGGCTTCGCCGTCGGAGGCGTCACCGGTGCGGTCACGAGCGTCGAGTCGCAGGCGCGGTTGTTCGCTGCGTTCGTGTCCTTGCCGTCGCCCGTTGCCGTCGCGCAGTTGGTGTGCGTCCCGGTCTGGGTGACGCGAGCCGAGACCCTGATCACCCGCTGGACACCCGGGCCGAGCGTGCCGAGGCTGCACTGCAGGACGGCGCCGCCCGAGATCGTGCAGGTCCCGTTCACGGGCTGCTGCGTGATCGCGAGGAACGTCACGCCGCTCGGCGCCGCGTCGACGAGCTTGACGTTGTGTGCCTGGTTCGGGCCCGCGTCGCTGTTCTTCACCCGCACCGTGTACGAGACGTTCGCCTGCCCGTCGACGAGCTGAACCTGCTTCGTCGCGTCCTTGAAAACCTGGACGTCCATGTGCTCGTCCGTCTTCACCGTGGGCGGAGGCGGAGGCGGCGGAGGCGGCGGAGGCGGCGTGGTACCGCAGCCTACTTGGACGCTCGCGCTGTCCGAGTCCGCGCCCTCGTCCCACGTCACCGTGGCGGTGTTCGTCCGCCCCGCGTTCGGCGACGGGCTACCGCTCCGGCAGGTCCACACTTCGTCGTAGGTCGTCGTCCACGTCCCGTCCGTGAGGTCATCGAGGTCGATCTCGACGTCGTCGATCTGGCCGTCGTCGGTCACCGTCGCCGGGACGCCCACGTCGGCGCCCTTCTGCCAGGTCACCGCGACGCTGCCCGAGGCCGACTTGCCGTCCCAGGTCGCCGTGGCCGTGTTCGTCGCGACCTTCGAGCCCGGAGCGGCGGTGTACGCGCACGTGAGCGAGCCGTTCGCGGGAACCGTGAGCCCGGTGTTCTGGACGCCGTCGGCTGGGCTGCAGTCCACGACGGCGCCGGCGAGCGCGTCGACGACGCTCACACCGGTGACGTCCACCCCGTTCGGGTTCGAGACGGTGATCGTCCCGGAGACGGCGAAGTTCGTCTCCGTCGCGCCCTCGTGGGTGACCACGACGCGCCATGTGGCCGTCCGGGGCTCGCCGTCGGGGACACCCGCGAAGGCGAGGTTGTCGCCGTACGTGCCGTCCGCGGCACCCTTCTCCTTCACCTGCTTGTCGACCGACCACGTGTGCTGCAGGTCGTACGTGCCGGTACCGGTCTTGGCGACGGTGAGGTCCTGCAACGGCGGAGGCGGTGGCGTGGTCTCCTGGTCGTAACAGAAGGAGACGTGGCTCGTCCCGTTCTGGCCGGGGACGGTAAGACCGCTTCCCGACGTCGCCTCGAGCGGCGGATCGTAGACGTACAGGTACGAGCCGCTCGCGCCGCTCTTCACGAACACGGCGTCGATCCCCTTCGTCGAGGTCCAGGACCACGTGTCCGTCGCGGTGCGCGTGAGCGTCACCGAGACGTAGGAATCGCTGTTCGTCACCGAGTTGCCGACCGTCGGCAGGTTGCCGGAGTCGACCTTCAGCTCCGTCCACGACGCGCCCGCCCCGCCGTATGCGTCGAGCTCGTCGCACGTCTTGTTCGCTGCGCCCTCGATCAGGATGACCTCTGGACCGGTCGTGAGCAGCCGGAACGTGGGCGTGGCCGACGAGGCGGCGACGTCCACCCGGGCTGCGGTGGTGCTTGTGATGGCAAGAGCGGCAACGGCACCGAGGGCCGACACCAGCCCCAGGCGTCGCACCAGCCCGCCTCGTCCGATCTTCACTCCAGAACCCCCCTCTCCGACGTCCTCGCCGCGCTCGTTGACGACGACGCTGTAGGCACTCGTGTACGTGTCTGACCGTATGCCCCTTTCGCGGGAGGGTCGCCCCTCGATCGAGGGGTTCCATCCCCCACCTGGGTACAGGTCACCCCACGCGGGCGCGGGAGCACCCCAGCGACGGCTCGAGGGCGCTACCGCTGCTCGACGACGCCGAGCCCGAGCGGCCCGCCCGAGCTCTGCGTCACCGGCGTGCCTTGCGTCGGGACGCGCAGGCGGTCGCCGAGCGACGCCGAGAACCAGACCGCCAGGAGCGTGGCGAGCACCGCCAGCGCCGCGAGACCGAGACCCATGATCCGTACCTCATGCTCCCTCGCCTTCCCCGTCATCACCGTTCCCCCTCGGACTCGCTGCACCTCTCGATACCTCCGACGGTAGTGACCCTTCTGGGGGGCGCAATGCCTCGCGCGAGTGACTCGACGGTGGCGCGGACGGGGGACCCGGCCCGTCATCCTCACATGCGAGACTTGACGGCATGAAGGTCTTGCTCGCCGACGACCACCGCCTCATGCTCGACGGCATTCGCCGCGCGCTGGAGCAGGACGGCGGCTTCGAGATCGTCGGCGAGACGCAGAACGGCGCGCAGGTCCTCCCGCTCGTGGGGCAGACGAGCCCCGACCTCGTCGTCCTCGACGTCCGCATGCCGAACATGGACGGCCTGCAGTGCCTCGAGGAGATCCGCCGCCGCCATCCGAAGGTGAAGGTCGTGATGCTGTCGGCCTCGACGACGCCCGACCTGATCGAAGAGGCGCTACGGCGTGGCGCGAGCGCGTACGTGCTGAAGACGGTCGACCCGAACGACCTGCCCTCGACGCTGCGTCAGGTGATCGGCGGCACGGTGTTCTCGACGGTGGGCGCGAGCGAGGCCTCGACCCCGAGCGGCGCGAAGGCGGCCGGGCTGACCGACCGCGAGGTCGCGATCCTCACCGAGCTGGCGAGCGGCAAGTCGAACGACGAGATCGCGAAGGAGCTCTGGGTCACCCAGCAGACGGTGAAGTTCCACCTGACGAACGTCTACCGCAAGCTCGGCGCGAAGAACCGGGCCGACGCCGTCCGCCAGGCCTACCAGCTGGGCCTGATCCAGCGCCCCCTCGGCGACGACTGAGCGACCCGGTGTCCGACTTCAGTCGGACACAACCGGCGTGCGCAGCGCCCCGCCCTCGGGCGCGCCGAACTCGAGCACCCGCCCCGAGCGCCAGGCGCCCTTCGCGTGCGAGACGAGGATCACCGCGCCCACGATCGTCGTCGGCACGTACCAGACGGCCTGCATGCAGATCGCGAACGCGAGCCCGTCCTCGCGGCCGATGCCGAAGAGCGCGAGCGCGGAGACACCGAGCCACTGGTAGGTGCCGACGAAGCCCGGCGACGAGGGGATCGCGACCCCGAGGTTGAGCGCGGCCGTCACGAAGATCGCATCCACGAGCGAGAGCTCGACTCCGACCGCCCGGCCGACGAGGATCGCGGCCGCGGCCCAGGTCGCCCACGCGGCGATGCTGAAGCCGAACCAGACGAGCCCGCGCTCGACCGAGAGCGGGTCGGAGAGGCCCTCGAGGGTGTCACGGACGAACCGCCGCGGCAGGCCGCGATGGGCGCGCCGCGCGCGGGGCCGGCGGCGCGTGTACGAGCGGGCCGCGAGGATCACGACCCAGATCGCGAGCAGGACGACGATCGACCCGACGACGATGCGGTCGACCCAGCCCTGGTCGGTGACAAGCGGCAGGCTTGCGAGCAGGAAGACGACCAGCGCGAGGATGTCGAAGCCCCGGTCGAGCACGACGGTCGCGAGGCCGCGGCCGCCGGAGTATGCGCCGCGCGACACCCACCGCGCGCGGAGCAGGTCGCCGACGCGCCCCGGGAGCACGTTGTTCACCGCGACCCCCGCCACGACCATCTCGACGAACCGCCGCTGCCCGAGCCTCGTGTCGGCGATCCGGCGCCAGCGCGCCGCCTGGAGCCAGTACACCCCGCCCATGCACGCGACCGCGCCGAGGAGGGGCAGGAAGCGGACTCCCTGCAGCGTGCCCCAGACGGCGCCGAGATCCGTGCCGCGAACCGCGAGAACGAGGAACACGATCGAGATCGGGATGCCGATCGCTGCCGCGACGACCAGTGAACGACTCCGGCCGCCGCCCGGCACCACCGGCACGCGCGGAGCCGCAGCCGCGCGCGCCGTCGACGAGTCGGAGACGACGGTCACGCTCGAAGCATCGTCGGAGGTCATGCTGCCGGCCATCGGCGGGGGTAGCGGCCGACCCTAGCCCATGGTCCAGACAGGTGCTCCGCCCCGCGCGCGAAGATTCCCTGGTGAGCTCCCGCGCCCGCGGGGTCTGGCATGGGGTCTGGCACCAAAGGTGCCTGACCCCGGTAAACGCGCCCGGCCCCCACCACCCCGGTGTCCGACTTCAGTCGGACACCAACCGCCCAGCACAACCATCCCGCCCCACAGCGCGGGATCTGGCACCACAGGTGCCTGACCCCAGTAACGCCCCCGTGCACCCACGCGCCCCCAGGGACAACGCGCCACCGGGGACAGGCACCCTGCGGGTGCCAGTCCCCACGCCAGTCCCCACCCCGCCATGACCCAGACCGAGCACCACCTGCCCAGGGGTCTGGCACCAAAGGTGCCTGACCCCGGCGACGCTCCCGCCGACCGCACGCCACCGGCCGCGCAGGGCCACGTCGCGCGCATCCTCGACACCAGCCCGTTCCCGATCCTACTCGTCTGCCTGGTCGGGATCGTCCTCCTCTCCGCCTTCGCCCCCTCGCTCGTCGTCGGCGACACGTGGCTGACCCTCGTGGCCGGCCGCGAGGTGAACGACCACGGCCTCCCGTCCACCGAGCATCTGACGATCCTCGGCGAGGGCCGCACGTGGACCGACCAGCAGTGGCTCGCCCAGGTCGTCTTCTACGCCGCACACGCCCTCGCCGGGATGCGCGCCGTGATCCTGCTCGGGATCGCCTTCGTCCTCCTCGCCCTCGGCCTCGCCACGGCGACCGCGCGCACGAGCGGCGCCTCCTCGCGCTCGACGTTCGTGATCGGCGTGCTCGCGATCCTCGCCGGCCCCTGGGGCTGGACGTTGCGCGCTCAGACAACGGCGCTCCCGCTCTTCGCCGGCACGCTCTGGCTCCTCGTCGACGCGTCCCGCCGCGGCGTCCGCCGCCGCACGCTCCTCGTCCTGCCGCTGCTCGTCCTGTGGGCGAACCTCCACGGCTCGGTCGTGCTCGGCGCGATCCTCGCGATGCTGCTCGGCGCGGTCGAGCTCGTCCGCGCCCGCCGGCTCGCGTCGATCCCGCTGGCGCTGATCGTCCTCTCCCCCATCGCCGTGCTCGCCTCACCGTACGGGACGAAGCTCGTCGCCTACTACGACCTGATGCTCGTCGACGCGCCGTTTGCCGAGATCCTGCGCGAATGGCAGTGGTCGAGCCCGAGCGCGACGACGGCGCTCTTCTGGCTCCTCGCCCTCGTCGCGGCCGGGCTCCTCGCGCTACGGCGCTGCCGCTCCCGCTTGACCGTCTACGAGCTCGCCGTCTTCGCCGTGACCTTCGTCGGCGCCGTCCAGGCCGTCCGCGGCGTGATCTGGTTCGCGTTCGTCGCGGCCGCGATCCTCCCGGTCGCGCTCGACGGCGTGCTCACGAAGGCCGACGTCGAGGCGCCGAAGGTCAACCGCGTCATCTCCGTCGCGGCGCTCGCCGGCCTCGCCGTCGCGCTCGTCGCCTTCCTCGCCCGCCCGGCGACGTGGTTCGTGTCCGAATGGCCCGAGGCCCAGGTCGAGGCCGTCAGCGAGGCGACCCGCGACCCGAGCGTGAAGCTCTGGGCGACCGACGGCACGGCCGACTGGCTCCTCTGGCGGGTCCCCGACCTCCGCGGCCGCATCGCCTACGACATCCGCTTCGAGCTCTACGACGAGGCGGCGCTCGACCGCATCGTCGACTACGGCACCCGCACGGGCGACTGGCAGCGCGCCCTCGACGGCTATCGCGTCGTCGTCGTCGACGACCGGGCTCACCTCGAGGCGCTCGCCGCCGAGCCCGGCGCCCGAGTGACGTACCGCGACGAAGAGATCGCGATCGTAGAGCGTCGTTGAGACGCCTGGACACAGAGAACCAATCTGTAAGCATCCATCGGAACAATCCGCCGGCAGGCCAGAGGATCCTGCCGGATCCCCCGCCACTCTTATGTAAATCACCCATTCAATGGTTGATTTATCCTCACAGGATGGTACAAATACAACCTTGCTCGAACGTCATTTGAGACCGTTGCTCGAGGAGTCACTCGCCGATTCGCCCGTGACGCTTCTCATCGGGGCGCGTCAGGCCGGCAAGAGCACGCTGGCGCAGGGGTTTGTCGATGACGGATCTCTCGGCTCGTACCTCACCCTCGACGACGGTGTCACGCTCGCCGCAGCAACCACCGATCCGGACGGGTTCGTCGCCGGCCTCGACTCTTCGGTTGTCGTCGACGAGGTGCAGCGGGCGCCGGCACTTCTGCCGGCGGTCAAGGCGAGCGTCGACCGCGACCGGCGCCCTGGACGATTCCTGCTGACTGGTTCGGCGAACGTCATGCTGCTGCCTCGCGTCTCGGAGTCTCTCGCCGGACGGATGGAGACGCACGTTCTGTGGCCGCTCTCCCAGGGCGAGCTGGAGCGGCGCCCCGAGTCGTTCCTCGCGCGTGCCTTCGACGGGTCCCCGCCGCGGCTCATCGAGACAGACGACGACGTCGTGGAGCGGATCGTGCGCGGTGGGTTTCCTCCGGCTGTCGCGCGCTCTCCCGCACGCCGCGGCGCGTGGCTCGGCTCGTACGTCGACGCCGTCCTGCAGCGGGAGGTACGCGAGCTCGGGAACGTGGAACGACTCGCGTACCTACCGAGACTCCTCGCGCTCCTCGCCGCGCGGAGTGCCACGCTGCTCAACACGGCCGAGATCTCGCGAAGCGCAGGCATTCCCCAGACCACGCTCCAGCGGTACCTCAGGCTGCTCGAGCAGGTGTTCCTGCTCGTTCGGATTCCGGCGTGGCATGCGAACCTCGGCAAGCGGCTCGTCCGCTCGCCGAAGCTCCACCTCGTCGATGCCGGGCTCGCCTGCCATCTCCTCGGCGCCTCGCACGCGCGCCTCGGCTCAGACCCCGCGCTGCTCGGCGCGCTCCTCGAGAGCTTCGTCGGCATGGAGCTCGTCAAGCAGGCGTCCTGGTTCGAGCGATCGCTGCGCGTCCACCATTTTCGAACGTCGACGGGGCGCGAGGTCGACTTCGTCCTCGAGGACACCGCGGGGCAGGTCGTGGCCCTCGAGGTGAAGGCGCGCGCGACGGTCGACGCGCGCGACCTCGCCGGGCTCCGCTTCCTCGCCGAGGAGCTTGGAGAGCGCTTTGGGCACGGCATCGTCCTCTATCGCGGCAGATCGGTCGTGCCGTTCGGTGAGAAGCTCGCGGCGTGGCCGATCTCTTCGCTGTGGTCGTCGCCATGAGCGTCCAACCGTCCGGACAGCGCACGGCGCTTCGCGGCGGTTCTCGCCGAGTCGACGTCCTGGACGCTCGAGACGAGCGCTCGCGTTTGACGCGATCCTCGAACCTCTCGCCGCCGAAGCCGGCGCTCGCATGATCCATCGCGACGACGGCATCGCCGTCGTCGCGAGACCGTAGTGATATCATATGTGTACTCATGCGCAGCGCAGATGTGATCTACGGCTCCAGGCGGCGGGCACGGCTCACGCAGGCCGAGCTCGCCAGGCGACTCGGCATCCCGCAGTCGCAGGTGAGCCGCTGGGAGCGCGGGATCGCGGCGCCGAGCTTCGAGACGCTCCAGCGCATCGTTCGCGCGTGCTGCCTCGAGCTCACGATCGGCCTTGCGAATCGCGACGATTCGTACGCCGCCTTCGTCGCCCGTGCCCTCGACCACACGCCCGCGGAGCGGATCGCGGATGCGGTGGCGCGCGAGCGGGAATACGAGGCGATCCGCTCTGCGGCTGTTGGCTAGGCCCGCGCTCCTCCGACCGCTCGAGGCGCTCGAGACCCACGGCGTTCGGTACGTCGTGATCGGCGGCATCGCGGCGATCGCCCAGGGATACCCGTTGACGACCCACGACCTCGACGTGACACCCGACCGCAACACGGAGAACCTGGAACGGCTGGCCCGGGCGCTTCGCGATCTCGGTGTCCGCCTCCGGGTCGCGCGCGGCCCCGCGGTGGAGTTCCCGATGGACGCGTCGTTTCTCGGCGAAGCAGCCTCGTGGACGTTCGAGACGAACGAGGGGCTCTCGTTCGACGTTCTCTTCGAGCCGGCCGGAACAGCGGGCTACTCCGACCTGGCGCAGGACGCCGTGGCGCTCGACCTGGGCGAAGGGCTGGTCGCGAAGGTCGCCTCCCTCCGCGACCTGATCCGCATGAAGCAGGCCGCCGGCCGGCCGAAGGACCTGGCGCAGATCCCAGCTCTCCTGGCGACGCTCGAGGAGGCCCGAGCCCGCGGCGAGTAGCGCCGGGCAATTCTAGCTGCCGCCTGGTGACGGCTCCTCCCGATGCACCGGCAGCGCAGGTGCGGGCTGACGCACGCTCGTGATCCGGATCGGAAGCGTCGCCGTGGCCGCCAGCAGGTCGGCGAGCGTAAACACGACGCGGAGGACAAGGGCTACAGCAAGGGCGCTCGCTGGCTCGAGAACGGGCGACAACGCCGCGACGAGGACCGCCTCACGGACGCCCAGTCCCGAGGGCGCGACGACGACGAGAAAGCCGATCGTCATCGCCAGCGCGACGGCCGGCAGAGCAAGGCGAAGCGTCTTGGAGGGGTCTGCACCCGCACCGATCGCGAGGATGCCGAGCGCGGTCCCATATGACAGCCAGCTCGCGATGCTGAACCCCGAGGCCGCCAGGATGTTCGGCCATCGCGGCCGACGTTCCAACGTGGGCTGCCGCAGAAACCTCAACCCGAGATCCGCGAGTCGCCCGAGAACCGGAGGCGCCAACACCACCGCACAACACACGATGCCGATGCCGGCTGCGACGTACCGCACGTCGGAGCCGCCACCGATGAAAGGCTGGACGACCAGGCCCAGCGCGCTCCCGGTCAGGATGTTGATCGCAACGGCGACTATGACCGCGCCGACCGACTGCGCCCTGCGGACGGCCGCGGCTCGTGCGAGTTCCATCTGGATGACGATGGCCCACACGCTGCCGGGGATGTACTTCCCGAGTTGACCGACGAGATAGATCTTCATCCCCGCCGGCACGCTGACTCCCGCGCCGAGTTCTGCGAGCGCGATGCGCCAGGTCAGCGCGCTGAGCCCCAGTCCGAGCAGTGACATTGTCAGCGCGAAACCGATTGGGGCCGGCCCGATCTCCGCCACCGTGTCCGAGACGTCATGCCACTCCCGAACCGTGACGACGAGCACCGCGGCGAACAGCGCCCCTCCTGCGAGGAGCTTTGCCAGGCGCATCGCGCCCGCGCGTGGCGTCTCGGGATCAACCGGCAAGCGAGTTTCGGCGACGGCAGCGACGCGGTCCATCCTCCTGAACCTAACGCCGTCGTAAGCGCGGAGAATTAGACCAAAGTGCAGTCTTGGACTGACCCTCAGCCCGCGGACGCCGTCTGCCTTCGAAGCTAGTTTGCAGCGGTGCCTCCTGCGGCCGCGGAACGAAATGGCCGGCTGACGGCGCTCGTAACCGGCGCCGCCGGGTTCATCGGCTGCAATCTTGTCGAGCGCCTCATATCGGATGGTTGGTCGGTCCGGGGGCTCGACGACGAGCGAACCGGCGACTGGGGACGAGTCAAGGCTGAGGTCGATCGCGTCGATGGATCGCTCGAGGTTATGTCCGCCGACGAGCTCCAGGTCCTCTGTGGCGACGTGGATGTTCTCTTCCATCTCGCAGCCGAGAAGCACAACACACCGGGTGTGACGGCAGACCGAACGATCGAGGTCAACGTCGCTGCAACGGCGCGCCTCTTCAGCGCAGCCGGTTCGGTGGGCGTTCCAAAGATCGTCTTCACGTCGTCGCTCTACGCATACGGGTCGATGGGACCGGACGTCATGTACGAGCAGGATCTCCCCCACCCGTCGACCGTGTACGGCGTCTCGAAGCTCGCCGGGGAGCATCTCCTGCGGGCCACAGAGCGCAGCTACGGCGTCCGCTGGTCCGTGGCGAGGTTGTTCTTCATCTATGGGCCCCGACAACTGGCGGCCGGCGGTTACCCGTCGGTGGTCGTTCGGAACTTCGAGCGCATCGCCCGCGACGAGGCGCCAGTGGTGAACGGCGACGGCAGCCAAACGCTCGACTACGTGTTCGTCGAGGACTGCGTAGAGGCGCTCCTCCGGCTCGGACTGGGAGACCACCACGGCTTGACGGTCAACGTCGCGAGCGGCACGTCAACCTCCGTGAACGATCTCACCGCAGCGATGCTTGCGGTGACAGGCTCGCTGCTCGAGCCGACCGCGGGCCCGGCTGACTGGACCGCCGGCTCTCGTCGCGTTGGATCGCCCGATCTGGCTGCCGAGCGGCTGGCTTGGAAGACGACGACGCCGCTCGACGAGGGGTTGCGTCGCGTCTGGGAGGCAGCGTGACCGTCGAGCTCTCCGTCATCGCTCCCTGTCTGAACGAGGAGGCGAACCTCGCGGCGTTGTACGAGCGGATCTTCGCAGCCGTCGACGCCGCGCAGATCCCGACCGAACTCGTCCTTGTCGACGACGGCAGCGCCGACCGCACCTGGGAGGTGATCCAGCGTATGGCGGCCAACGCGCAAGGCCGCGTACGCGGTGTTCGGCACGAGAGAAATCAAGGGATCGCGGCCGCTTGGCGCTCGGGTATCGCCGAAGCGGTCGGCCGGTACTCGTGCTTCATCGATGCCGATCTCCAGAACCCTCCGGAGCAGATCGTCACGCTCTATCGCCGACTGCTCGAGTCTCGAGCCGACATCGCTCAGGGCACACGGTCGAGCATCGAGCGCTTGCGCGACTCGCGGCTGACGTTCTCGCGCGGCCTCAACCTGCTCCTCAATCTCGTCTTCCGAACATGGGCTAAGGATTCCAAGTCGGGCTTCGTGCTTGCTCCGACGGCCGTGCTCGCCGACATCGTGGACTACCGCGGCTCGTATCGCTATTTCCAGACCTTCATCACCGTCGCTGCAAAGGCGAAGGGCTATTCGGTGCTTGAGGTCGAGACGCTGTTCCAGAGCCGATACGCGGGATCGTCTTTCCTCAGTAGCAAGACGCTGATTGTTTCGATCGGAGTGCTCGCCGACTTTCCCAGGGCGATCGCCGAGTTTGGCGTGCGGCGGCACCCGCACGGCGCCTCCATCGGGCCAAAGACGTCGCCGCCCGCGCGACCCGCCCACCCGTACCGTGGCTGGCGGAAGCTGTGGTTCGAGGCGTACTTCGCGACGATGCCCCTCCACGCCTGGAAGATCGGGCGCCGGACGCGCGACCTATATCTCGAGCTGAAACAGTCGGAATGGGCGTCGCGCGAGGAGCTTGACGAACTCCAGCTGCGCAAACTCCAGCGACTCGTGCAGCACGCGTACGTCCATGTGCCGCACTACCGCGACGCGATGCGTGCCGCGGGCGTCGATGCCGGCTCGATCGACCGGCTGGACGACATCCGCCGCCTGCCCCTCTTGGAGAAGGCCGATGTGCGGCGCGGCCTCTACTTCGACCTGTTCGCGGACAACCACGACAAGAAGCGAATGCAGCGAATCTCCACGAGCGGGTCCACCGGCGAGCCCTTCGTCACCTACGGAGATCAGTACCAGCTCGAGTTCAGGTTCGCGACGACGCTCCGCTCGCTCGAGTGGACAGGCTGGCGCTTCGGCGACCGTCAAGCGCGGCTCTGGCATCAGACCATCGGCATGAGCAAGCTCGAGGTGATGCGCGAGCGCATCGACGCCTGGTTCATGCGGCGTCTCTTCGTGCCCGCCTACGAGATGTCCCCCGACCAGGTCGAGGCGTTCGTCCGCCGCATCCGCGACCACCGACCCGTGCTCGTCGATGGGTATGCGGAGTCGTTCAACTTCCTCGCGCACTACGCGACGGAGGGCGGGAACCCCGCTTTCTCCCCGAAGGCGATCATGTCGTCCGCACAGATGCTCACCGAGAGCTCGCGCGACGCGATCGAGAGTGCGTTCGGCGCCCGCGTGTTCGACAAGTACGGCAGCCGCGAGTTCTCCGGCATCGCATACGAGTGCGCAAGCTCTCGTGACCACCATGTGATGGACGAGAGCTACCTCGTGGAGCTGCTAGTGGACGGCCGCCCGGCGAAGCCGGGCGAGACGGGCGAAGTCGTGATCACGGATCTCAACAACTTCTCGGTGCCGCTGATCCGCTATCGGATCGGTGACCTCGCAGTCGCCGTGGAGCAGTCGGAGCCCTGTGCCTGCGGCCGCTCGCTCTCGCGCATCGGCCGGATTGAGGGCCGCACACAAGCGATCGTCCACTGCGCGGACGGGACGTGGCTTCCGGGCACGTTCTTCGCGCATTTCTTCAAGGACTTCGAGTACGCGATCCGCTTCTTCCAGGTGCATCAGTCGGAGGTCGGTGCGATGACCCTTCGGCTCGTGAAGAACTCTCGGTTCACCGAGAACGCGCTCGCCGAACTGCTTGAAGGCCTCCGCGACTTCACAGGGCAGAAGATGGGGATCAACGTCGAGTTCGTCGACGAGATCCCGCTGGGCGTCACGGGCAAACGCGCGCCCGTCGTCTCGGAAGTGCGGCTCGACTTCCAGAAGGTGACTGCTGCGTAGCTGTCGCCTGATCGTTATGTGATGTACCAACATCGAGCGTCATGAACCGCCGGGTTGACGACAGGCGCGCAGGATTGGCGATTCTCCTTGGTCTCGGTGCGCTTGTCGCGGCGGGGGTCGCCGCCCGAGGGCCCGCCATCACCCAGCAAGCGGAGTTCGTGTGGCCGCCCGCGCAGCTCCCTGCTGCAGCTCCGAACCGGAGTTGGTTCGCTCCGATGTTGCTTGCACGGCACACCCCCGACACCTTGCGCGCGCATATACCGTGCGGAAAGGAGCGTGCACTCAACGGGGCGGGGAAGTCTGTCGTTCTCCTCGCCACCGCGCGTGATGCCGCAGGTTGGAACGCTCTCCAGATCGTCAGATCCGTCGGTACGGGCAAGACCGTCGTTAGCGTGGGGCGCGACCGCTTGGCGACGATCAATCCAGGCAGGGCGGCCCGGGGCTGCACCATCGAGGTCGTCGTCGACGGTCGCAGGTGGACCGTGACGCAGAGGGGCAAGGCGATGCGCAGCGGCACCCTCACCTCCGGCCCGACAGTGTTCGGGTTGATCACCGAGCTCGACCTGCACGCCGGGGCGCCTCTCTCGGTGAGAGTACGACCGATCGCACAGGACACGCGCCCGAGCGCCGGCCAGACCGCGCTCCGGATCGTCGGCGCTATCTTCCTCGCGATCGCCGTCATCGTGCTGTTGTGGCCGCTGATGCGGCCGCGGGCGTGGCCGAGAAGGCGACGCATCGGTCTCTCAACGCAGGATCTGTTCGTCGGCGTGACGCTCGGAGCGTGGTGGTTGCTGGCTCCGCTGCACTTCGACGACGGCTGGGTCCGGGCGCGACAGGTGAACTCCCTCGTTTCGGGAGGGTTCTCGAACTTCTACGAGCCTTGGGGAGCAAACCTCCCGATGGCGACGTGGTTCGAATGGCTGCAACACTTTGTCGTCGGGCGTTCCGATGCGCTTGCCCTCCACCGACTGGCGACGATCCTCGTGGTCGCCGCGACCTGGGGCGCGTGCCGGGCGTGCCTGACGAAGCTGGTTGGCAGGGGGCCGACGCGTGCTGACGCTGCATGGTGGACGGCAGCAATGGCCTTCTCGCTCGGAGCGGCGGCCTTCGGAATCACGCTTCGTCCGGAGCCGGCGATCTCGCTGCTCGCCGTGGCGGTGCTCGGCTGCTCACTTGACTACCTCGAGCGCCCTCGGCTGTGGCCGATCGCTCTCTCCACCTTTCTCTGTGGCCTGGCCGTGACGATCCACCCGTCGGGCGCCGTCGCTTTCGCTCCCCTTGCGATCTGCGTGCCACAGATGATCCGTGATGCGCGTCGCCGGATCGCGTTCGACGTTCTAGAGCTCGCGTCGGTCGTGCCGATTGGGCTCGCCTGGATGGTTCTGCTCGCGTTCCTCGATTCTGACTTCACGACCCATCGTGTCAGCCTGGCGCTGCTTCGGGATACCGAGGAGCACGGCGCCGGAATCCTCCAGGAACTCGACCGCTATGCCAGCCTGTCGTTCATCGGAGCCTCACCGCTCCGGAGATTGGTCGTCGGCTGGATCCTGCTCGCCGGGCTGCTGGCCGTAGCGACCGCTTTCTCGCGGCGGAACCTTGCCCAACGCCTGCCCACGGCGTCGGTTCTGGTCGGGCTCGTCACCCTCGTCTTTGCGCCGAGCAAATGGATCTGGCATTTCGGAGCTCTCATCGGGCTCTCGGTCGTGGCGCTGGGGTTCGAGACCTATCGCCTCGGTACCCTCAAGCTTGTGAGCGTCGCACGTTGGTCCGTCGTGGCAGGAGGGCTGATCGCTGTCCTCTGGGCCGTACGCTATCCGGGAATCTGGGGCCCTATCGACACCGAACGGCTGGCAGTGCTGTATTCGACGCGCCCGTACGTGGCAGCGACGGTACTGGCGTTCGGTGGGCTGCTCGTTGCGTCTGGGCTGCGCTGGGTCTCTCGGCCGCAGTTGGTCGTGCTTCCCGTCCTCACCGCGGCGCTCCTGAGCATGACCACGTTGCTCTTTGCGATCGACGCGGCCACACCAGGAGAATGGACCGCGGCGCGTCAGGTTCTCTCGAGCTTCGGGGGTCGCGACGGCTGCGGCGTCGCCTCGGATCTCGTCGTCTCCGTGCCAGGTGCCCTACGATCGGGCGCCGCCCTCGATTCCAGGTCGGTCAGAGCCATAGCCAGCCACCGAGGCGACGTAACGCCGGCCGTCTCCCCGATCCCCGGCTGGTACCCGGTGCCGAAGGAGTCGGTCGGCGTCTTCACGCAGGGCCTCCGCAGGGTCAATCGGCTACGCGTCACGTGGGGGCGTCGGACATCGTCAGGCATCAAGCATCTGCGCTCGGGCAAGGCTCAAATCGGTCAGGCGAATTGGGGCTACGCGCGCTGGCAGTTCCTGGCCGAGGACAGCCTTCCGCGCCGGCCACGGGATGCGAACATGATTCGCTTCGATGCCACCGGCACCAAAGGCCTTCGTGGGACTGCCGTGATCACACGACCGGTTCCATACACGCCCTCACGACTCAGTGCGATTCTCGATCGTCCACGGGCCGTGAGTTTCGTGGCGCCGTTCCTGTTCGAGGCAACGCCGTGTGCGAAGCTGCCTCGGCTCGCATACGGCGTCGCCGAACCCCCCGATGTGATCGTCGACTTCAATCCCGGAGGGAAACCGAGACCCACGAGCCTCTACGCCGGGATCGGAGACGTCTTCGACCTCGTGAGGGTGCCGTTGGAGGAATCGGCCGCGCTGAAGTACATCGCGGTCTACTGGGTCCGACCCGAGGCCGGAGAGGCGGTCGCGCTGCCGGAGCAGACCGTTCTCAGCGCCTGAGGGACGCTAGGCGTAGGCGTCCTCCACGGTAGACGAGCGCTGCGACCACGCAGCAGCTGACCGAAACCACGCCGAGCGCCTGCCACGGCTCCGCGATTCCATGGTTGACGTCCCAGACGAACTTCGGGACGTCCTCCGGGCGGCAGCATGGCTCGGGCACGACGTACTCGAGGCCGGGAAGCCGCTCCGCGAGGAGCACCGCGTACCCGAAGAACCACGCGACGGCGAGCCGCGGCCACCGGATCGCAACGGGCACGAACAGCACCGCGAGGTAGTGGAGCCAGACGATCGGCGCCGCGACGACGCACGCGGCGACCGCGAGCGCGAAGGCGCGGAGATCCCCGCCCGCTCGCCGCGCCGCCCACGCGGCGGCGAGCACCAGCGCCGCGCCGGCGGCGAACGTGATCGCGACCGCCGTGGTCACCGAGGCTTCGAAGCCGCTGACGATCGTCGCGAGCGAGAGGCTCCGCGGCGCATACGTCTCCTGCAGTTCCCGCAGGAGCGCCGGGTAGTCGCCGACGCCCTCGAAGCCGATCACGGCCCACGCACCGAGCACGAGCGCGAGCGCAGCGCCGGCTGCCCACGCCGCGGCGCGGAAGCGCCTGGTGAAGAGGAGCCAGAAGACCAGCGGCCAGACGAAGAGCTTCGCCGCGACCGCGGCGCCGATGGCGAGCCCGGCAACCGCTGCCCGCTCCCGCCAGCGCCAGGCAACGGCGAGCGGAAGGAGCATGAGCAGCGTGAGGTTCCCCCAGAAGATCCCCTCGAGCACTGGAGCCGAGGCGAGCGCGACGGGGTAGCAGCGCCAGTCGCGGACACCGACGAGCCAGAGCGCGAGCGCGACCGTGGCGCCGAGCACGACCGACCAGAGGAGCGCGGCTGCGCCGGCAGGCAGCAGCGCGAACGGGGTTGCTAGCAGCACGATGAACGGCGGGTAGACGGCGGGGTTCCCGAGCTCGATCGACGCGCGCGTGGGCTCCGGGTAGATCGCGGCGCCCTCGAGCGCAGCACGCGCTGGCGCCCAGATCGTGCCGCGGAAGTCGAACCCCACAATGCCGACGAGGTCGTACGCGCTCGTCAGGACGCTTGCGGCGTAGAGAACCGGCAGGACGCCAAAGAGCAGCGGGTCGCGTAGGCGCCGAAGGGCCGACAGAAGACCGGACCGGCTCAGAGCGGGCCGCTCGGCGGCAGGCGCGATCGAGAGGCGCTCGCCCCGGCCCTCCATTCGCGAAAGCATGACGGACGTCCCGGAGGGACGGACCGGCCGGAGGGCCGAGGGATGACTGGCCGAAGCGACAGGATCGCTCAGGTGAGGCGCTGTGCACCCGCGGCAGCGCGGGACGTACCCGCTCCGGGCCGGGCGCGGGCGACCAGAAGCGCGACGACCAGTACGACCGCGATCGAGCCGGCCGCGTACAGCCCCGGCGACCCGGCGTGCATGGCTGCCCACGCCTGGTCGTCGATGCCGGGTGGCGCGCAGCAGCCGGCGAGCGTCGTCGGCTCCGGCACGACGATCTTCACGAGCCACACGAGGTAGCCGAACAACCACACGGGAGAGAGACGGGGCCAGGTGATCGCGATCGGGATGAGCAGCAGCGCGAGATAGTTGGGCCAGACGATCGGCGAGGCGACGATGCACGCGCCGACGATCAACGCGAGCGCACGACGTTCGTCGCCGCGGAAGCGAAGGGCGGCGAGCGCGATCAGCCCGACGCCCGCGATCCAGGCGACGGCCGCGGCGAGGGAGCTCGGTGCGCCGAGCGAGCCTGCAACGCTCGCGAGCGAGACCCCGCGCAGGGCATAGACCTCCTGTACCTCGCGCAGGAGGGCCGGATACTCGAGGAGGCCCTGGAAGCCGATCAGCGTCCACGCCCCGAACACCAGCGTCGCAGCCACCCAGGCGGCCCAGGCAGCGGCCCGGACGCGGCGGGTCAGGAGGAGCCAGAGCACGAGTGGCCACAGGAACAGCTTCGCGGCGATCGCAGCACCGATTGCGACGCCGGCCACGGGCGCGCGGTCGCGGTACCGCCATCCGAGCGCAACGAGCAGCACGAGAGCCACCGTCAGGTTGCCGTAGAAGAGCCCGTGCACGACGACCGGTGACGTGAGCGCGAGCACGTGGCAACGCCAATCGCGGACGTCGAGCACCCACATCGCCGCAAGAACGCACACGGCCAGCAGCGCGAACCAGGTCCAGGCGGCGACGCTCACGGGGACGAGCGCCAGCGGGACGGAGACGAGGATGAAGAACGGCGGATACACGGACGGGTTGCCGATCAGCACCGCCTGACGCGTCGGCTCCGGGTACATCGCAGCCCCCTCGAGCAGCGCATGGGCCGGCTCCCACAGCGTCCCGCGGAAGTCGAAGCCGACCGGCCACGAGTGGAGATACCCGAGCCCAACGGTCAGGACCGCGAACGTCACTGGCGCGACGAAGAGCACGAGCGGATCGCGCAGCTGCCGAAGCGCCCGGATACAGCCGACCTCCGGTGTCTCGCGGTGGCCGACGACCGACATCGTCTTCCCCCTCGTGCTGAATTGCCGCCAGGGTCTCTATCGGCACGTGACGCGCCACCTTGATGCCCTCGTCCCGGGCGCAGCGACACGGGCGATCGCCGCCCCGGCTGGTAGCACTTGCCCGATGCGATCGGGGAGCGAAGCCGTGCCGCCACCGACTGCCATGGCCCGCGACCGGAGGGAACGGCCGCTCAGGACCGGCCTGCGACGGGTGCTCGAGGTGACCGTCTGCGGCGTCCTGCCGGCGCTGACGCTCGTGACGATGCTCGCGATCGGGTGGAGCGACGACTCGCTCTCGGCCGACTTCCACCACGAGATCTACCCGCAGGCCGAGGAGATGCTCGCCGGCCGCAACCCGTACCCGCCGCCCGACTTCGATCCCACCGTCGCGCCGAACTTCATCTGGCCGCCGCTCGTCGCGTTCGGCCTCTCGCCGCTCACCGTGCTCCCGGCGGGTGCCGCCGACCTGGTCATGGTCGGGCTCGGGCTCGCCTGCTTCGCGCTGACGCTCCGGCTCGCGGGCGTTCGCGACTGGCGCGTCTACGGCGTCGTCGCGCTGTGGCCGCAGGTCGCGGGCGAGATGCGCGTGTCGCACCTGACCGCTCCGCTCTCCCTGCTCGTCGTGCTCGCCTGGCGCTCGCGCGACGCGCGCACCGGCGCCGGCATCTGGCTCGGGATCGCGACCGCGGCGAAGTTCTTCGTCTGGCCGCTCGGCGTGTGGCTCGCTTCGCGCCGGCGCCCACGCGCGGTGCTGACCGCCGCCGCCATCGCGGGAGCGTCGCTTCTCCTCGTCCTTCCGTTCACGCCGCTCGTCGACTACGTCCGTACGCTGCTGCAGCTCGGGCGCGGGTTCGACCAGGACTCCTACACGCTGTTCGCGCTCCTCGTGCAGAGCGGGTCGTCGGAGGCCGCAGGCCGGGCCGCGGTCCTTGTCGCAGGCGCCCTTCTGCTCTGGGCGACCTGGCGCTACCGCAGCCTTACGCTCGCTGTCGCGGCCGCGCTGACGCTCTCCCCGATCGTGTGGCTCGACTACTTCGCCCTCGCCCTCGTCCCGCTGGCCCTCGCACGTCCTCGTCTGTCGTGGATCTGGTTCCTCCCGCTCGCGACCTGGGGCCTTCGCGGCGCGGGCCTGGGAATCGGCGATCCATCCGAGATCACCCGCCAGCTGATCGTCTTCGCGATCGTCTTCGCCGTCGCGTTCGGCGGAGAGCCCGACCGGCTCCGGGCGCCCCGGCCGTCGCACGCATGAGATCGGCGCTCGTCCGCGTCGGCGAGATCTCCGCCCTCGCCGCGCTGCCGCTGATCGCGCTCGCGATCGGCCTCGCGACGTTCTCGAGCCAGGACCGGGTCGCGCTCGACTTCCACCACGAGCTCTACCCGCAGGCGGAGCTGGTCGTGGACGGGAAGGACCCGTATCCGCCGCCCGATGCCGACCTGCGGGACGGGACGAACCTCATCTGGCCGATGGCGGCCGTCCTCCCGGTCGTCCCGCTGACGCTGCTCTCGCCCGCCGCCGCCGACTGGGTCGCCACGGCGATAGTCCTCGCCGCGCTCGTCGCGACGCTCTGGGTGCTCGACGTGCGTGACTGGCGTGTGTACGGCGTGACACTCGTCTGGCCGCCCGTCATCGACTCGTATCAGACCGCGAACGTCACGCTCCCACTGGCCCTCCTCATCGCCCTGACGTGGCGCTACCGCGACAGGGCGCTCGCGGCAGGGCTCTCGCTGGGCGTCGCGCTGGCCTTGAAGTTCTTCCTGTGGCCGGTCGCCGTGTGGCTGCTCGCGACGGGCCGGCGCGGAGCCGCGGGCATCTCCGTGGCGGTCGGCGCGGCGTCGCTCGTCCTGCTGCTGCCGTGGATCGACCCGCTCGACTACGCCCGGCTGATCCGGAACCTGAGCGACACCTTCGACGGCTTCTCGTACACCCCCTACGCCCTGCTCGTCGACCTGGGCCTGGCCTCCGAGATCGCGCGCCCGCTCACGCTGTTGCTCGGTGTCTCGATCCTGGCGCTCGCCTGGCGCCGCCGCAGCCTCGGGCTCGCGCTCGGGGCCGCGTTGGTCTTCTCTCCCATCGTGTGGCGCCACTTCTTCGCGCTGCTCCTCGTCCCGCTCGCCGTCGCGCGCCCGCGACTCGACGCCGCGTGGCTGCTGCCGCTCGGCTTCTGGCTCGTGCCCGGGACGTACAACGGCGAGCCGTGGCAGACGGCGCTAGCGCTCGCGGTGTGCGGCGCGACGCTCCTCGCCTGCGAGACAACGCGCAGGACGCGGCTCGCGGTTCCCGATGCGAGCCCGCTCGCCCGGGGCTTCGCCGGGTCTGGCCCCGGCCGATCGCGCCCTGGGGCCTCCTGAGCGCGGGGATCGGCGCCGGCAAAGGGCCGGGGCAACGCGCGCGTGCTGCTCGTCTTCGCCATCGTGATCGCCGTGATCGTGCGCGGCGAGCGGCAGACGGAGGCGGGAGGCGAAGACCACCGTCCCGCCAGGGTAGGCCCGGCGGCCCACCGCCCGCATCGACCCGAAGCCCAGCTCGGGCTAGACGAGAGGCCTCTCCGGGGCGCCCGTGCGATGCGCCCGGGCGCATGGTGTCCGACTGAAGCCGGACACCGGCGGGCGCTACTCGTCCTCGAGCGCGTCCTCGAGGCGGAACGACAGCACGTTCTCGCCAGGCGCCTCCGTGCCACCCCGGCTCCAGAATGCGAGCGTCGGGTCGTCCGCCGCACCCGGGATCCGGGCCGCCTTCAGCCTGAGCGCGGCGACATCGCGCCGTCCGAGTGGGCGCTTCTGCCACCGTGCCTCCCCCACCAGAACAGCCCGCGCGCCGCGGAGCCCGAGCACATCGGCCTCCAGCGGCTCGCCGCTCGTCGACCACCAGCGCCCGAGGACGAGATCGTCGGGAAGCGTCCCGTTGGCGACGAGCCGTCGTGCATGCGCGCGGGCGAGCTCCTCGAAGCACCACCCGAGGTGGCGCTGCCACTGCGGACGCCGTGAGCGAAGCACGGCGGCGCCTTGACCGCCCTCGACGAGGTGGAGGTCGGCGTAGAGGACGCCGAACCAGAAGGCGAGGTAGGGGTCGTCGATCTCGTAGACGGGGCGAGCTCGTCGAGGCGCTCCGACCGGAACACTCCGCCGGACGAAGCCCGAGCGGACGAGCACGTCGAGCGGGTGCTCGATGCGCTGATCGGCGTCCGCGGCGATCTGCCCCGCACGCGTGCGACCACGGCCGATGGCCGCGAGGATCCGCGGATACCCGCCGACGTCGGGAAGCTCTTCCCGCAGGATCCCGAGTGCGTCCTCGACGAGGATGCCGCCCGATTCGCCCGCGAGACGAGTGAGGTTCCGCTTCGTGCTCGAATCCTGGTCCCAGTGGCGCAGGTGCAGCGGGTAGCCGCCGCATGCGGCATAGGCCTCGAAGTAGGACGTCGCATCGAGACGGGGGAGAAAGACGCGGGCTGCGACCGGGTCGAGTGGGTCCAGACGGACCGCGCGGGTCGGCCGCCCTCGGAGCGCGCCGCCACCACCCAGGATCCCTTCGATCGTCCCCACCGCCGATCCCGTGAGCACGAGAACGAGCTTCGTTCCGCGGGGGACGTGATCCCAGACGGCCTGCACGACGCTCGCGAGCCCGGGTGTCGAGCCCAGGAGGTACGGGACCTCGTCGAGCACGACTGCGAGCGGCTCGTCACGCGCAAGGGCAGCGAAGTAGCGGAGCGCGGCCTCCCACGACGTAAAACCACCACCGGCGATGTCCAGAGCGTCGTTTCCGAGTCCGCGCGCGACCGCGTCCGCAAGCCTCGCGAGCTCGATCGCCTCGGCCTGTTCGGTGGCGCCGTGGAAGACGGCTCGCTTGTCGCGGACGAAATGGGAGAGGAGAAACGTCTTGCCCACTCGTCGACGTCCCCAGACGACGACGAGCTGCGGGGAGCCGCCGGTCGCCAGCGCCCACGCGTCCTCCAGGAGAGCTCGCTCGGTATCCCGGTCGAGCAGGCGATCGAAAGACATATGCAAGCGATATTACTACAAGGACCTTGTACTACAAAGGTTTTGTAGTACAAGTTCGTGCGGAGCGTCGACGCGAGGTGTCCGACTGAAGTCGGACACCGGCCGGTGCGCACCCAGTGTCGGACTTCAGTCCGACACCAACTCCGGAGCCGGCGACTCGGGGCCGCTATATCCCGGGCCGAGTGGGTCGATTCGCGTGATTCCCTGGACGCGGTCGATGCTGCGGTCGAAGCTCGCGACGGCGCGGATGCCCGAATCCTCCGCGCGGGCGACGAGATAGGCCTCGGCGAAATCGAGCCGGTCGCGCTCGTACACCTCGACGGCGCGGATCAGAACGCCCTCGTCCTGCGTGCTGATCGCCGGAAAGCCAATGACCGAGCGCGCCATGGCAGCGACCTTCGCGCGCGGCATTCGATAGAAGGACTCGAGGACGTACACGAGCTCGGCGAGCACGAGGTCGACGAGGACGAGGTCGTCTGCCGCCGCGAGGAAGGCCGTCGCCGCTTTGCCCTGCGCGGGCGGGTCCTGGGTCAGATGGCGGACGACGACGTTCGTGTGGAGGTACGCCTTCACCGGCGCTTCCGTGCCCGGATCGCGCGCGTCCGCTCGCGAATCCGCGGCCACTGCGTGCCGCGGAGCTCGGCCGGTACGTCGACCGTACCCGCAAGGTCGAGGAGGTCGGCCGTCCTGGCGAGCGTCGCGCGCTCACCATCCACACGGAACAGGACGGTATCGCCTTCCTCGAGCATCAGTGCCTCCCGTACCGCCTTGGGAACGGTCAACTGGCCCTTGGAGGTGAGTCGAGCCGCAGCGTCCATCACCCGATCTCCTTACTTCGATTCGACTGTAAGGAAGATACCAGATCTCCGGAGAGCACCACGAAGACCGCAGGGGCGCTCGGCCCGGCAGAGCGCGAGCGAGCCGGAGCGAGCAGCTGACTCCGCGACGCCACTGGGCCCAGACCGTCTCCACCGAGTCGGCCGAGTAGAGGCCCTCGACGACCGTCGTGTCCACGGGTCGGCAGGCCACGTCCAGGCGCGAGACCCCTGAGCCGAGGATCGCCGCTGACGGAGGTCGGGTATACGTTCGGACGAGAGCGCATGACGAGCCTTCAGATCTCGATCGACACATCGAGTGCCACATCGGGCGACACGCACCCGTCCGCCGTCTCGGGACGACACGCCGCATGACCGTCCAGGGCGTCTACGCGGCGCTGATGGGCGTCTGCCTCGCGGCGCTGATCGTCTGGATCTGGGCCCGTCGCTCGCGCTGAGCGCCGCTCGCTACGCGACGATGTCCTCGAAGCGCGGCGCCGGCCGATACGACCGCGCCAGCGGGCCGGGGTCCTCGCCGCGCTGCTCGATCAGCTCCGAGCGCGCCTGCCCGAGGAAGCGACCCGCCTGCATCAGGTACTCGACCTTCTCCGGGTCCATGCCCATGAGCCGCGCGCCGGTGACGTCGGCGGCCACGGGATCGCGCGAGAAGAGGACGACCCCCGAGCGCACCGGGTCGCCGGCGATCGGGCCGTCACCCTGCATGCCGACGATCCCGTCCACGATCGCGAGCGAAGGACGAACGGCCGCGGCGATGTCGAGGATCGACTCGGGAATGCCCCGGACATGGAAGACGTCCTTGGGCCAGCCGTAGACCCGGCCCGGCATGCAGCCGAAGCAGTTCTTCAGCGAAAGGGTCACGCCGACCCAGTGATGCGTCTTCAGCTTCGGCATCGACACGATCACCTCGGTCTCCCGGAGCACCTGCGGCACCCAGAGCGCGTCGAGCCCGGTGTAGCGCGTTCGGAGCGGCGTGCGCACGAGCGGCGCGTCGTTCAGGTCGACGAAGCGCAGCCCGGCGTCGTCGAGCGCCTCGCGCAGCCCCGACGCGGCCACGACAGCCTCGGTGTCGCGGCGGTGGCCCGGGCCCTCGGCGACGACCACGGACGAGGCGCCGACGCTGCGGATCGCGTTCGCCGTCGCGACAACGAGCCTGGGGTCGGTGTTCACCGCCGACCCGTGGAAGAACTCGACGAGGTTCGGCTTGAGCAGCACCGACCGGCCGCGAACGTCCGCCTCGACGAGGCGCAGCCCCTCCGACACGAGACGCTCGAGATCCCCGTCGTAGCTCTCCGCCCGGAGGACGGCGGCGGCCGATCGTCCCGGTCTCGGATAGTCCGCCCGGTCGAAGTGGGGCGGGTCGTCGAACGCGCCGAGTTGCCTGGCCGCGAGCAGACCGCCGCCTGCCACCCACGCCGCGGCGACGCCGGAGCGCAGGAGCAGATCCCTCCGAGTCAGGCTCACGACGACGGCCTCAGCGGCTCGAGCAGCTCGTCGGGCCCCGTCGCGAGCGCGGCCCAGGCGACGCCGAGGGGCCGCTCCCGGAAGGAGGGGCGCGCGGCGAGGCCGGCGAGATGGTCGACGGCCGGCGCCACCTCGTCGTGGACGGCGTGCAGCCGGAACGCGACGAGCGCCTGGGCGGCCGTCAGGCCACCGGGCTCGCGGCGCCACGCCCGACGCAGAAACCCGATCCCGGGCCCCGTGAGCGCGTCGTCCTCTCCCTGCAGGGCGATGAGCGCCACCGCCGTCGTCTGAGCGTACGCGCGCAGGTCGACGTCGTAGACGGAGGCGTTCCCGTAGTTCCAGCCGCCGCTCGCGCACTGGCGCTCGCCGAACAGCCTCAGCGCCTCGAGCCGGGTCGCCCGGTCGGACGGGTCGAGTCGCTTCACGGCGAGGAGCACCCGGGCGGTCGGCTCGACGAGCGAGCGCGCGTCGTCCGTCCAGCCCCAGGCGACGCGCCGGTCGGGATCCTTCGCGTTCGGGAGCGGCAGCCCGCGCCGCTCGATCGCGTAGCGCAGGGCCGAGCGGGCGCGGTTCGGGTGGCTCAACACGAGGGCCGCGAGAGCGGCGACGGTCGGAGAGTCCGGCCGGCCGTCGCGCTCGCCGAAGCCGCCGTCGGGGCGCTGGCGGACGCGAAGCCACTCCTCGGGGCCAGGCGACCGGAGAACCAGCGCCGCGACCGCGGTGGGCTCGACCTCGGACGGCCCGCCGGCGCTCGCCGGCAGTCCGCCGTCGGCCTGTCGAAGCGCTTGGAGCTCGGCGACGAGTCGTCTGTGCAGGAGCTGCGCGTCCATGGGGGAAATGGTGCAGGTCGACCAGGCTATCCATCGGCCGGAATCGCCCGGCAGTGAGTTCCACCCGAGGTCTAGCCCAGGACTAGACCGTCTGGGAGTACCAGCCGCCCGCATCGCGACGCACCATCGGTGAGCCTCCCTACGTGGGGGGAACGTTCAGAGGCACCACGCTCGGGGGGGCGTTCCCCCTAACCGGCAAGGAGGAAGCACAACATGACGGCACTCGTCGTGTATCTGCAGAACACCATCGCGAGGCTGCGCGAGCGCGAGGGCCAGACCATGGCCGAGTACGCGCTGATCATCGGCGGCATCGCGATCGTCGTGATCGCGGGCATCCTGATCCTCGGCCCGTCGATCCGCGATCTGTTCCAGGAGACCGGTAGCTCGGTCGACAACTTCCCGGCCTCGTAGCCCGGAGAAGCCGAAAGAGCGGGCGGTCTGCCGGGCGTACGACGCGCGGCAGGCTGCCCGCCGTGTTTTCAGGGGAGCATGTTCGAAGCAGCAGACGATCACCTCTTGAGGAACTGCAGGTTCGCGCCGATGATCTGGTGTGGCCGCGGCACCTCGATCCGATCCTTGCGGCATCATGTGGAGCACCTCTAGGAGGGGGATGGCGGTGAGACGAATCAGGCTGAGAGGCGAAGAGGGCGTCGCGATGACGGAGTTCGCGCTCATCCTGCCCGTGTTCGTCCTGATCATCGCCGGGCTCCTGTCGTTCGGCCGAGTGCTCTTCTACTGGATCGAGGCGAACCACGTCGCCAGCGAGACGGCCCGCTGGGCGATCGTCGACCAGAATCCGTTCGGAGGGCAGACGCTCCAGGAGCACGCCGCGCAGAGCTCGACCCAGGAGTTCGAGAACGACGTCAGGGTCTGCATCTCGCTGCCCGACGGCCCGGTTCTCGGTCAGCGGGTCGTCGTGAAGGTCCAGAAGCCGTTCTCGCTCGTGCCGATCCTCGACGCCGGGACGATCACGATCCGCGGCACGTCGACCATGCGGATCGAGAACTTCGTCAACGGCGCGGGCCCGACGGCCTACGCGCCCGGCGACTACAAGGGGAGGGCGTGCACGTGAACCGCGTGCGGCGCGACGAGCAGGGCGGCGTCTTCGTCGTGAGCGCCTTCCTCATCCCGGTCCTGCTGCTGCTGACCGCGCTCGTGATCGACGTCGGCAACTGGTTCACGCACAACCGCCAGCTGCAGAACCGTGCCGATGCCGCCGCCTACGCAGCCGCGGTCGGGTACGCGAGCAACTGGAAAGGATGCGTCTCCTCCGACCTCGCCGTCCGGCAAGCCACCGCGAACGCGATCGCGGACGTGGCGCGGCAGTACGCGGGAAATCCCGAGGCAGCTGACTATTAGGACTTTGTTACTCACGTGGGTGGAAGAGCTCGAGCTGGTTGAGGTCGATGGGCTGTTTGCAGGTTCGGCAGCGGCCGGCCCAGCAGCGCAGGACGGGCTGTAGGAGCAGCACCGTCTGTGGCAGCGTCAGGCCGGCCGCCGGGCTTTCGGGCGCAGGCGTTCCTCCGTCAGGAAGGCGTGCGCGCAGGTGACGAGGGCGCAGTGATGGTGGAAGCCGAGGTAGCTGCGGCCTTCGTAGTGGTCGAGCCCGAGTTCCCCTTTCAGCTGCCGGTAGTCGAGCTCGATCGTCCAGCGCAGGCGGGCGAGCCTGGCGAGCCGCTCGCGGCTCTCGTCCTCGGCGAGGTTCGACAGCCAGTAGTCGCTCGGCGTCTGCTCGCCGTCGGGCCACTCGATGATCAGCCACTCCCAGCGCGGTTGTTGATGCCGGTTTCTGACCGGGTTTGTCGCGACCACGCGGACGAACGCGAACCGGCTCGTGACCTCCGCGCCGCTTGGGGTTGTCCGGCAGGGCAGCGCCTGCCAGGCGTTGTCGGGCAGCCGCTCGGCGAGCAGATGCACCGACTCCGGCTCCCGGTCGGGGCGGGCGACGCTCGGCGGGCGGCCGCGCCCGCCGGCGCGTTCGGGAACCGCGAAGCTTGTCTCCGGCCCGTACACGCTCGTACCCGCCCGAATCGCGAGCACGTACTCGAGCTCCGCCTCGTGCAGTCCGGTGCGGAAGCCGGCATCGTCGCCATAAGCGGCGTCGCCGAGGATCGGCGCCCGCGGCACCTCCCAGCCGGCCGCCCGCTCGCAGACCGCAGCGGCCAGCTGCGGCTTTGTTCGGAATTCGACCTCGTCGGGGATCTTCGCCTTCCGCCGACGATCCACATCGTCGCACCACTCCTCCGGCAGATACAGCCGCCAACCAAGCGGCGACGTGCCCCGCTCGCCGACGGCGTGCACGCTGACGGTGATCTGGCAGTTGCCGACCTTGCCCAACGTGCCCGAGTACTGCCGCTTCACCCCCGGCGAGTGCTTGCCGTCCTTGACAATCCCCGTGTCATCGACGATCCAAGCCACAACCCCGATCTGCGGCGCCACCCGCTCCGCACAGCGACGGATCAAAAGCTCCGCATCCCAGGGCGAGTCGGCCAGAAACTGCTGCATCGACTCGTACCGGGCCGGCGTCTCCTCCAACCTGAACAGCGTCGGCTGCAAGCTCTTGCGGCCGCCCTGCTCGACCAACCCACGCACATACAGAAGCGCGTTCTCCCGCTGCCGACGCAGCGACAGCGGCGACGCTACCTCCGCCACAAACCCGGTAAGCCGCTCACGCACCTCGACCGCCGGCATCTCGACTACCACCGCTGCCCCCATCCGCTCCTCCCTCCAACGATGACCGCAACCGCGGACACCGTTCGACGCGAACGGAGAGGACCCTTCAACCAGCTAACAAAGTCCTACTATTCGACCGGCTCGTTGCCGGCGCTCCAGAACACGGAGATCGCAAACCAGGCGAACCTCGACGTCGTCATCAACTCGTCCGATCCGGACTACAACGACGACACGGACTTC